>CAWIQQ010000001.1:0-1283014 GCA_963838355.1 uncultured cyanobacterium
GATTAAAGGTGATTTTTACGCAGTTTTTAATATCAGGAATGATGCGGATTTTTTTTTTAAATATTTGTGATAAATAGTGCTAATTGACGTATAGTATTTATTATATTAAAACTAAAAGTGGTATTTCAAATTAGTTGAAAAAGCAAATACTGTAAGACTTCGCAAAAGACAGCTTTTACTAATTTTTTACTATCGATTGCTGTCTTCTTGAATTAGCTCAGTGGAAGATTTTTCAGTATTCGCTGTTAATAAATTTCTTATAGTAAATACTTTTTAATTATCCTGCTACCCCATAAACCACTTTCATGAGTAATGCTAAATCACAAATTTATGCAGATGAGTAGGCAAGCCTTGATTCACTCACCCGCAAACGAGTATGGACAATAATAAAAATAAAACGGAGAGGGTGGGATTCGAACCCACGGTACCTTTCGGTACACTCGATTTCAAGTCGAGCGCATTCGACCACTCTGCCACCTCTCCAAGTAGGCTGTCAGCGATTAATCTTGAGCATGAAGCTTAGATAATGGCTGACCAATTACAGATTATACTATACTTCTATGCTGGTTGCACTATGGTCGTGGATTTTTGATAAAGAATTTCCTCGGATTTAATCGTGAAATCATTACCAATCCATACGAGTGAAGCTTTTGCTACCTTACCATCTTCAAGTTCCACAATTGAGAAATTACGCCATTTATCTTGAGGCTTTTCAATAATTCGCGGTACGCTGGCTGCATTTAAATAAATAATTCCTTCTGGACTTCTAAAAATCCGCTTTCGCAATACTTTTGTATGTCGTAAGGTATGATGCATATGTCCAAATGTCACCAAAGGAATATTTTTATTTGTGGTGATAGTTTGAGAAATTGCTTCCGCAAAGTCTGGGTCGCCATAATCGCCACCGATGGGATGCCAATCTTTGCCGCAGGGATCTTCTGCTTTATCTCCTAATCCGAAAGGTCCGTTATGACCGAGAAAAATTATTGTTTCATGAGCAGCGCTATTTACTGCTTCCATAATCCGGGAAGTTGATTCTTCGAGAGTTGCAACTCCAAATCGTTCTTTACATAAATCGGCAAATTTCCATTTCGGGCCACCCCAAGTAAAAGGACGACCTCCCACCACGGTTAAGTTGAAATCGGGAAAATCCAATTTACCGAAACCAACTTGAGCTTTGCCCAAAAAATCGAGTTGTTGCTGTACCCAATCTTCTTTGGTGCGGTCGTAGGGACACTTTTTACGTCCCCATTCCGTGGCAGTGTACCATGCATCGTGATTGCCCATCACAACAGCTTTGGGGATATCGAGGTCAGCTATTTTTCTGACAACTTCCACCGATTCATTACCAAAATCCCCAACGAATAGCACTAAATCAACGCCCAGATTCTTGAGTGCAATACCATCTTCATTTTCCCACTGGTCGTGAACGTCTCCTACTACAGCAATTCTTAACTTTTTTGAGTTTGTTATCTGACTGCTTGTCATACCACTTTCCTTTCCATATGTTTCCAGGATAGGAAACTCAAACCGATTTTGGCACAATTTCTTTAAAGTCGTATTACCCCCCTTAGCAATTTTGGTAAAAAGTACTATAATTATTCTCAAGATTAAGAATTGTATCTTGCATATACGTATTGTTTGATTGCCAAGCCCTATGACTGTAAAAGCGACGAGGGGCAAGGTAAGCTTTTGTACATAAATGCAAGATTTTGAATTAAAAAAAGAACATTAAACAAGATCCTACTGTGTTTACTACCGCACTGCGAAGACCTGAAACAACCCAACCGGGTGCATTACCACTAGATTTATTTACAGCCATTGAGAATCTAAAAAAAGAACTTAATGCTGTTATCTTGGCGCACTACTATCAAGAACCGGATATTCAAGATATTGCAGACTTTATCGGTGATTCGTTGCAGCTTTCTAGAGCAGCAGCCGATACAAATGCTGATGTTATTGTCTTTGCTGGCGTTCACTTCATGGCAGAAACGGCAAAGATTCTTAACCCTGATAAGTTAGTTTTGCTACCAGATTTAGAAGCTGGTTGTTCGTTAGCAGATAGTTGTCCTCCGAGTGAATTTGCAGCATTTAAAGCCGCCCATCCAGAGCATTTAGTAATTTCTTACATCAACTGTACAGCGGAAATTAAAGCGATGAGCGATATTATCTGTACCAGTTCCAATGCCGTTAAAATTGTGCAGCAGATACCTCAAGAACAGCCGATTATTTTTGCTCCAGATAGAAATTTGGGGCGTTACGTTATGGAGCAAACTGGACGCGATTTACTATTGTGGCAAGGCAGCTGTATTGTTCATGAAACTTTTTCCGAGAAGAAAATTGTGCAGTTAAAAATTGCACATCCTGAAGCTGAGGTAATTGCCCACCCTGAATGCGAAACAACCGTATTGCAGCACGCTGATTTTATTGGTTCGACAGCGGCTTTATTAAAATATTGTCAGCAGAGTTCGAGTGATGAATTTATTGTTGCTACTGAACCAGGAATCATTCACCAAATGCAAAAACAAGCACCTACAAAACAATTTATTCCCGCACCTCCAACGAATAACTGTAATTGTAATGAATGTCCGTTTATGCGGTTGAATACTTTGGAAAAGCTGTATTTGGCGATGAAGAATCGCGAGCCGGAAATTACGATGAGTGAAGAGACGAGGGTTAAGGCTTTGCGTCCAATGCAGCGGATGTTGGAGATGAGTGTTTAGGTATATTTCAGTAGAGACGTGGTGATGCAACTGCGTCTCTATATGTTTTGATTGGGTTGGATGAAGACAGAAATAAACAGTTGTTTTAATTTTTTTGCCTAAGCTAATGTATCGCTTTAATTTTTTTAGTTAAAGCCAAAACTTCTTGATGTTCTGTAATTTGTCCTTGACTAAAAAATAATCCGGCAGCTTTCTGTAAATCTTCCATTGCTTCTATATTATTGCCTATTTCTATACAAGCCAAACCACGAGACTTATAAGCTTTTGCATAGTCAGGTTTAAGACGAATTGCTTGATTATAATCTTTAAAAGCCTCATGAAGTTTTTTTAATCCCGCATAGGCAATAACTCTAAAAACATATGCGGCAATATATTTTTGGTTAATTGCTATAGCACGACTCAAGACTCTAACTGCATATTCGTAATTCTTCACTTTACATAACAAACTCCAAGTTGGAAATGAGCTTGAGGTATTGAAGAATCTATATATATCACCCGCTTATAATCCTCAATAGCAGCTTTTGTATTTCCAAGTGCTTCATGAGATATACCTCTATTATTATAAAAAGCAGCAGCAGATGAATCTAAACGAAGTGCTTGGTTGTAATCTTCTATTGCTCTGTGATTATTTCCCAGTTGAGCAAATGCAAAACCTCGGTGCCCATAAGACATAGCATCATTAGGATTGAGAGACAATGCCTGATTATATTCATTAATTGCTTCTTGAAAGTTTCCTCTTTTTAGCTTTCTGTCACCTCTTTTAGCTGATGTATCACTCAGAAAAAAATCCAATATCTCTTTCATCTATTATTACCTCTATGTACTGCTAGCAAATATTTACTAACTTTGATCTCAGATGATTTGTACCAGTTTCAATCTGGCTTAATTTAGGAAGTAAAGGTAACAGAAATCTTACGGTAGTTAATGTAAAGATATAGAAAAGCTAAAATATAAATTAGTAAGAAAGTTTTCGTAAACGTGACGTTTTGCACAACTGTTGTTCAAGCCCAGTTACATCTAGTTAAAAAAATCTGGTTTGTACGGGTTAAGTTTTGCTGTAATCAAGCTACTACAGAATTGACTTTGGATAGAGTTAGTAGTTGCACGTTTCGTATGTTTTATCAAAGTGCGATCGCCTTTGCCACTCTCTAAGAAACTCAAGACTACAATATATAGAGCATAAATAATATTTGACTAAACAACTATGGAAAACATCAAGCAAGAAGCCCGCAAATTGATTGACAAATTACCAGAAAACTCAACATGGGACGATTTAATGTACCAAATATATGTCCGACAAACGATTGAAGCTGGATTAGCAGATAGCAAAGCTGGTAAAATTACTTCTGTAGAGGAAGTAAGAAGAAAATTTGGACTTAACGAGTGAAAGTTTATTGGACGCAAACAGCTATAGATAATCTTTCAGCCATCTATACTTATGTGGCTCAAACTTCACCACAGTATGCTTCTAGATTAGTTGATCGTATTACAAAGCGTTCGGAACAAATTATAAGCTTTCCTTTATCTGGTCGAACTGTACCGGAGTTTGAGACTGAGCAAATTAGAGAAGTTATTGAAGGTTCATATAGAATTATTTACTATATTAAATCCGAGCAGATAGAGGTACTTGCTGTTATACAGGGTTCACAGCAAATTACTTCTGACGTTGATGACTAATATTTAATTATTGAGTATCAACACATATTTACCTTTTACAAGCAACAAACTCAATATTAGTCGCAGTATATTTCAAAAGAGTATTTTCGGTTAACCATTGGTCTATTAATTCAAAAGTATGATAATGAGTATAGGAAATACTATTTTTAGGGAAAAATTGCCGATGCCAAATATCTAAGAGTTGGAACTTGCTTTGTTTAAGAAGCTCTTTCACCATTTTTTTACTATACAATCGGTCATGATAAAAGTCTCCCCGAAGATGGGCTAGACGCTGAGTCCATGAAAAGTGGTAGGGAAGAAAGAAACAAAATATTAGCCCCGATGGTTTTAATATTCGATAAATTTCCTGAAGTGATTCAAGATGATTTGATACGTGTTCGAGTACTCCAAAACTCAAGACAATATCGAAGCTTGTATCTTTAAAAGGAAGTATATAAGGATGTTCTAAAGGAACAACATTTATAAATGCTTTTTCAATAATAGGTGTATTTTGACCAAAACTTGAATCATCTGTACCACGCACGTCACAGGCTGTAATATCCGCACCAATTTCCCGCATCAGATAAGAAATATGTCCTTTTCCACATCCCCAGTCAAGTATTTCAAATTCAATCAACCTTTTATTAAACCAATACTCAGAAAACGCTTTTACATAGTTTATTAGGTAAAGGTAAATATTTTGACAAGCAGGATTGCTTAAAAAATTATGACTCTCTACATTTAGAGTTAAATCTAATATCTGTTTATTCAAAGGTTGGGGTTTTTGAAAATGGCTGCGTCTTAGAGCAACAAAAGTTTTGTCGTTCATAATGAAATTTCCGCTTCACTTAAGAAAATATAAATGACGCATTAGTACATCTAACCTAAAACTAATTTTTATTAGCTTTTTCCTTTGCTAAATCGCTATATTCTTTGTATAGTTGAATTCTTGATTGTGCTTCTTTGAAGCGACTATGACTAGATGGAACTTCAGCCATTAAATCGGATGCATATTGCCATTTTTCAGCTACATCTAACCATTTAGCAGAAGTATTAGCTGTTTTTCTGTCTTCTACTGCTTGGTTAGCAATTCGTATAGCAATGTAAAATATGTCATCTTCTAATTGTTGATAAGGTGCTTGAGAATCTGTTGGAGAAGCGTTGAGTGCAGGTGTCTGTAATTTATTTTTAATATCTATAGGCTTTAAAGATTTTATCTTAGATTCATTTGGTACTTTGTATTTTAAAGTTGCTGTCTCAATTGAATTCCGAATTTTACTACCTAAAAAATAATATGCTAACCAACTTGCTGATAATAATAGCAAACATAAACCGAGTGCGTTCATCATCCCTGCTAAGAGTGATTTCTTCGGTTTACTTTTATTGCTAACTATTAAACGAGAAGATTGAGGCTGAGGTAGTAACGGTTTTTGCGATTCTTTTTTATTCTCTTTAAAATCCCTAATTATTTGCTTTAAAACATTTGGTTTTTTTAAAGTGATTTGTTCTGACCATAGTAACTGATTTTCTGGGTCGCGATTGATTTCTTCCAACCACAATAATTGCTGCTCTCGAACAATACGACTATTTATATTTACCCTATGGACGTTACGAGGTGCAATAGATTCTAATATCTGCTTGATTTTTTGTACTAAAGTCGATTTTTCCAGATTTTCTATTGTGCGAGCTTCACATAGAAGTTGTAAAACTCCACCATCAAATACTGCTCTGGTTCTTACGCCAGAATTAGCCAACTTTTCATTCAAAACTTGAATAATTGCCGCAATGCTGCCTTGACTAGCTTGCGAAGCAATATCATTGATCTGATTTACCATTTTTGAAGTAGTAATTGTTTGTCAAACTTAGGTGGTTAACAGACAATCTAGTTTAAAAGAGTCAAAATTTTTGTTCCTTAGAAACTTCCGTAAACTTCTATTTTACTTTGATTGTATGTTGAAAAATACAAAATTGACAAACAATATTGCAAAAATAAAGTCCCCTTCAAATATAACGAAGGAGACTTTACTTAAATTAAAAACCTGGCACCGAGCTATTTTCACAGGAGGCAACCCTCCAACTATCGTCGCCGCAACAGCGTTTCACCTCTGAGTTCGGGATGGAATCAGTGTGGTTCCACCGTGCCATAGGCACCAGGAAACTTGTAGGGAATACAGAGTCCCTGAAGGCTGCACATTCACGCGCTATTTGTAAAAATGATTAATATCTTTAAGTAGAACATCAATTTGATGAGGTCAAGCCCTCGGTCTGTTAGCATGGCTCGGCTACATACATTACTGCACTTCCACCTACCACCTATTAACGGATATTCTTTCCGTGACCTTACCTACTTATGTAGTGAGAACACTCATCTTGAGGTGGGCTTCCCACTTAGATGCTTTCAGCGGTTATCCGCTCCGCACTTGGCTACCCAGCGTTTACCGTTGGCACGATAACTGGTACACCAGCGGTGCGTCCCTCCCGGTCCTCTCGTACTAAGGAGGACTCCTCTCAATGTTCTTGCGCCTGCACCGGATATGGACCGAACTGTCTCACGACGTTCTGAACCCAGCTCACGTACCGCTTTAATGGGCGAACAGCCCAACCCTTGGGACGTACTTCCGCCCCAGGTTGCGATGAGCCGACATCGAGGTGCCAAACCTCCCCGTCGATGTGGACTCTTGGGGGAGATCAGCCTGTTATCCCTAGAGTAACTTTTATCCGTTGAGCGACGGCCATTCCATTCTGAGCCGTCGGATCACTAAGGCCGTGTTTCCACCCTGCTCGACTTGTAGGTCTTGCAGTCAAGCTCTCTTATTGCCTTTACACTCGACGCACGGTTTCCAAGCGTGCTGAGAGAACCTTTGCGCGCCTCCGTTACCTTTTAGGAGGCGACCGCCCCAGTCAAACTGCCCATCTGAAACTGTTCCTCTTCCGGCTTACGGAAGTAGGTTAGAATTCTAGCTTCGCCAGAGTGGTATCTCACTGTTGGCTCCACATTCCCCACAAGGAATGCTTCAACGCCTCCCACCTATACTGCGCAAGCCAAGCCCGAACCCAATTCCAGACTACAGTAAAGCTTCATAGGGTCTTTCTGTCCGGGTGCAGGTAGTCCGTATCTTCACAGACAATCCTATTTCGCCGAGCCTCTCTCCGAGACAGTGCCCAGATCGTTACGCCTTTCGTGCGGGTCGGAACTTACCCGACAAGGAATTTCGCTACCTTAGGACCGTTATAGTTACGGCCGCCGTTCACCGGGGCTTCAGTCGTCAGCTTTATCCCGAAGGACTGACCGACTTCCTTAACCTTCCGGCACTGGGCAGGCGTCAGCCCCTATACGTCCTCTTACGAGTTTGCAGAGACCTGTGTTTTTGGTAAACAGTCGCCTGGGCCTCTTTACTGTGACCTGCTCTCGCAGGCACCCCTTCTTCCGAAGTTACGGGGTCATTTTGCCGAGTTCCTTAGAGAGAGTTATCTCGCGCCCCTTAGTTTACTCAACCTCCCTACCTGTGTCGGTTTCGGGTACGGGTACTAAGTTTTCAACACATAGTCGGCTTTTCTTGGCACTATTCTTCACTACGCGTTCTCCGTGGAAAACTCCCAATCCAATCAGGGTGTAGCTATCCTTGATGCGTCCTGACTATGCTCCCACTTAATAGTTAGGGATTATTGACCCTATGTCCATCGACTACGCTTTTCAGCCTCGCCTTAGGTCCCGACTAACCCTCCGAGGACGAACCTGGCGGAGGAACCCTTAGGGTTTCGGGGTATATGATTCTCACATATATTTTCGCTACTCAAGCCGACATTCTCACTTCTATACAGTCCACAACTGCTCGCCGCTATTGCTTCTACCCGTATAGAACGCTCCCCTACCACTTACAATGTAAGTCCGCAGCTTCGGTACATTACTTAGTCCCGTTCATTTTCGGCGCAGGAGCGCTTGACCAGTGAGCTATTACGCACTCTTTCAAGGATGGCTGCTTCTAGGCAAACCTCCTGGTTGTCTATGCACTCCCACCTCCTTTGCCACTTAGTAATGATTTTGGGACCTTAGCTGGCGGTCTGGGCTGTTTCCCTCTTGACGATGAAGCTTATCCCCCACCGTCTCACTGGCAATGTGTTCTCTGGGTATTCTGAGTTTGCATCGATTTGGTACCGCTCTCGCAGCCCGCACCGAAACAGTGCTTTACCCCCCAGATATAATCATTACCGCTGCGCCTCAACACATTTCGGGGAGAACCAGCTAGCTCCTGGCTCGATTGGCATTTCACCGCTAACCACACCTCATCCGCTGATTTTTCAACATCAGTCGGTTCGGACCTCCACTTGGTGTTACCCAAGCTTCATCCTGGGCATGGTTAGATCGCCAGGGTTCGGGTCTATAAATACTGATTAACGCCCTTTTCAGACTCGATTTCTCTTTGGCTCCGGCATTCCCGCCTTAACCTACCAGTACCTATAAGTCGCCGGCTCATTCTTCAACAGGCACGCTGTCACACGTTTAATCGTGCTTCAACTGCTTGTAGGCTAATGGTTTCATGTTCTATTTCACTCCCCTTCCGGGGTTCTTTTCACCTTTCCCTCGCGGTACTTTTCGCTATCGGTCACGTAGTAGTATTTAGCCTTACGAGATGGTCCTCGCTGATTCAATAGGGATTTCACGTGCCCCTACCTACTCGGGATACAGCTAGTATCCAATCAATTTTCGACTACAGGACTTTCACCTTCTCTGGTGCAGTATTTCGCTGCTTCATCTAATCTATGGATTCCATGTCGCTGTCCCACAACCCTATATTGCAAGCAATATAGTTTAGGCTATTCCCCGTCCGCTCACCGCTACTAGGGGAATCACTTTTGTTTTCTTTTCCTCGAGCTACTAAGATGTTTCAATTCGCTCGGTTGGCTCGTTCCTGTCTATATATTCAACAGGTCGTATTTAGGGTTGTCCCATTCGGATATTTCCGGCTCATCGCTTGCTTCCAGCTCCCCGGAACGTTTCGTCGGTAGCCACGTCCTTCATCGCCTCTACGTGCCTAGGTATCCACCATTAGCCCTTTGTAGCTTGACCACAAAGATATTCCAATACAATCATCGGTTACAAAATAGGATATCTAGATACTTTCTTTAACTAATTAATTAAAAATTAAATAATCAATTAAAGACTACCTAAATCATTTCGCGTGAATATGCAGTTTTCAAGGTTCTGACTGGATAACAATCCAGCATTCCGACTTTATCAGTCTGGGTGCTGAAATATTTCCTAAATTACTCTACTTATAGTTAATAAGAAGAATTTGGTGGAGGTAAGCGGACTCGAACCGCTGACATCTGCCTTGCAAAGGCAGCGCTCTACCAACTGAGCTATACCCCCATCTACAGTTTTCAGTTATCAGCTAACAGTTATCAATTTTACTCAATACTGCTCACTGTTCACTGTTCACTGTTTCAGGTGGGCCATCCTGGACTCGAACCAGGGACCTCACCCTTATCAGGGGTGCGCTCTAACCACCTGAGCTAATAGCCCATAAGTTATGAGTTCTTGCGAACCGAACCTATAATTGTTTGAAAGCCAAAAATATTACCAAAATCTACGTCACGACCTGGGATGTACCTTCTCATCACTTAATTGCATAATGCTTTCAATGTATGAGTGGTTAGGTCTCCCTGAAAAGGAGGTGATCCAGCCACACCTTCCGGTACGGCTACCTTGTTACGACTTCACCCCAGTCATCAGTCCTACCTTCGGCGTCCCCCTCCGCGAACGGTTAGGGTAACGACTTCGGGCGTGACCAACTTCCATGGTGTGACGGGCGGTGTGTACAAGGCCCGGGAACGAATTCACTGCAGTATGCTGACCTGCAATTACTAGCGATTCCTACTTCACGCAGGCGAGTTGCAGCCTGCGATCTGAACTGAGCCATGGTTTATGAGATTAGCGCACTATCGCTAGTTGGCTGCTCTTTGTCCATAGCATTGTAGTACGTGTGTAGCCCAAGACGTAAGGGGCATGATGACTTGACGTCATCCCCACCTTCCTCCGGTTTGTCACCGGCAGTCTCCCTAAAGTGCCCAACTTAATGATGGCAACTAAGGACGAGGGTTGCGCTCGTTGCGGGACTTAACCCAACATCTCACGACACGAGCTGACGACAGCCATGCACCACCTGTGTTCCGGTTCCCGAAGGCACATTCTAGTTTCCCAGAACTTCCGGACATGTCAAGCCTTGGTAAGGTTCTTCGCGTTGCATCGAATTAAACCACATACTCCACCGCTTGTGCGGGCCCCCGTCAATTCCTTTGAGTTTCACACTTGCGTGCGTACTCCCCAGGCGGGATACTTAACGCGTTAGCTACGGCACTGTCCGGGTCGATACAGACAACGCCTAGTATCCATCGTTTACAGCTAGGACTACTGGGGTATCTAATCCCATTCGCTCCCCTAGCTTTCGTCCCTCAGTGTCAGTTGCGGTCTAGTAGAGCGCCTTCGCCACCGGTGTTCTTCCTGATCTCTACGCATTTCACCGCTACACCAGGAATTCCCTCTACCCCGAACGCACTCAAGTTTTGTAGTTTCCACCGCCTATATGTAGTTGAGCTACACGCTTTAACAGCAGACTTACAGAACCACCTACGAACGCTTTACGCCCAATTATTCCGGATAACGCTTGCATCCTCCGTATTACCGCGGCTGCTGGCACGGAGTTAGCCGATGCTGATTCCTCAAGTACCGTCATTATCTTCCTTGAGAAAAGAGGTTTACAACCCAAGAGCCTTCCTCCCTCACGCGGCGTTGCTCCGTCAGGCTTTCGCCCATTGCGGAAAATTCCCCACTGCTGCCTCCCGTAGGAGTCTGGGCCGTGTCTCAGTCCCAGTGTGGCTGATCATCCTCTCAGACCAGCTACCGATCGTCGCCTTGGTGTGCTTTTACCACTCCAACTAGCTAATCGGACGCGAGCTCATCTTTAGGCAATTAATCTTTCATCTTGCGACACATTCGGTATTAGCAGTCGTTTCCAACTGTTGTCCCGAACCTAAAGGCAGATTCTCACGCGTTACTCACCCGTCCGCCACTAAATCCGAAGATTCCGTTCGACTTGCATGTGTTAGGCACGCCGCCAGCGTTCATCCTGAGCCAGGATCAAACTCTCCGTTTTGGATAAGTTGAGTACTATATATATGAAGGTCACATTTGCAACATTCAAAGTACTCTTTTGTCCTTGACTGACTATTTTTAAACCTTAGTCTTGGTTAATTACTTTACTAACGCAGACCTTTTATGGTATGCTGGCTTTCAAACAAATATATGATTTTCTTGGTTCGGAACCCTTGAGGAGTCGGCGTTTCGCGTTTCTCTCTCTCAGGCACTTATACATAGTACCGAGAGAACCTATTCGTGTCAACACTTTTTTCCAAGTTTTTTGAAAAAAGTTTTTTCGCCGTCGCTATAAGCCTTACCCATCAATGCTTTTAAGCGATAAAAAAAGTTTCCTTGATGGCGCTTTTGGACAGCATTTCCCCTTCGAGGGTCGGAAATTTCTTTTCAAGTGGATCGGAAGTAGTCCTATAAGCAGAATTATTTACTCAGAAGAATCGATTAAAGTCTCCTCTACGTTTCAAGTTTGAGCAACAATGGTTAATGCATTGTTGACTTAATGGAGAATAAGTGTGAATTTTCAATCAGCGATCGCCGTCTTAAATGAATTTTGGAGCAGTCAAGGTTGTTTGATTGCTCAAGCCTACGATATAGAGAAGGGAGCAGGGACTAAGAATCCGCATACTTTTTTAAGAGCATTGGGTCCCGAACCTTGGGCTGTGGCTTATGTAGAACCTTGTCGTCGTCCTACTGATGGGCGTTATGGAGAAAACCCGAACCGTTTTCAATACTATTACCAGTACCAAGTTCTAATAAAACCTTCACCTGACAATATCCAAGAAGTTTATTTGGATTCGTTAAAGGCTTTAGGTATTCGTCCAGAAGAACACGATATTAGGTTTGTGGAGGATAACTGGGAAGATGCAACCGTAGGTGCTTGGGGTACTGGTTGGGAAGTTTGGCTTGATGGGATGGAAGTTACTCAATTCACCTACTTCCAGCAATGTGGAGGAATTGATTGTCGTCCAGTGTCAATTGAAATGACTTATGGGTTGGAACGATTGGTAATGTATCTACAAGAAGTAGAAGCAATTACCAAGATTGATTGGACGGACAATATTAAATATGGAGATATTCACCTGCAAGGCGAGATTGAGCAGTGTACCTATAATTTTGAAGCTTCAAATCCTCAGATGCTGCTGACACTATTTAATATGTATGAGGAAGAAGCCAAGCAATTAACTCAGAAAGGTTTAGTTTTACCAAGCTTGGACTATATTATGAAGTGTTCTCATACTTTTAACTTGCTTGACGCAAGAGGTGTGATTGCTGTCACAGAAAGGACTCGCTACATTGGCAGAATTAGAAGTTTGGCAAGGAAGGTAGCACAGCTTTATGTAGAGCAGCGAGAAAAGTTAGGTTTTCCGTTGTTGAAAAAACTAGCTGTGTGAAGCAATATTGATTCTGCAACGTCAAAAAATCAAAAATTTTCAGTCATATATATATAGTGTCCCGCTAATCTTAACTAAACAAGCGGGATATTTTATTGAGTTACCTGGCGACTGTAAGTCACGGCTACACAAACTAAACCTGCCTCCGCAGGTTATGAAGACAGGAATTTCAGATGTGATATCTCAATATTGCTCATGGCACAAAGAAAACATCATGTTTGACTTTTCCTGTGAAGGATTAATAGTGCTATAAATTGCTCAATCCTCTGCAATAATTCTAATGTTGCGGATATGCGAACTTATTTAACAGATGACTAATTTGACTGAAATACTAAAACCTATTGCTAATTGGTTTGCGTCTTTGGGTGTTCCTGAACCAATAGTACATTGGGGACATCCAGCTATGATGGCGATTGTAATTTTTGTAATGGGTACCTTTGTAGGATTCACTGGTTGGCGATCGCGAATTACAGAAAACAAAGAAGTTGCCGTTGAAAGTCGTAGCGGTCATCGTAAACTAGCACCGTGGATGTTTTTATTTATGATGCTGGGTGCTATTGGTGGAGTTTTATCGTTGGTAATGCAAGATAAACCAATTTTAGAAAGCTCTCATTTCTGGACTGCCTCGATTATATTGGTACTGCTAGGAATAAATGCCACAATCTCTTTAACAAAATTTGGAGGAAATAAACCAGGATTACGAGCGCTTCACGCTTATTTAGGTAGCACTGCACTTTGTGTAATGGTTTTACACGCAGTACTTGGTTTCAGATTGGGTATATCAATCTAACTAATTGATTAACTATAATTTTTGTCACTTGATATCCTTCCTTGCATAAAGGGAAGGAAGTTTTTTTCTAAATTATCGTTCAAAGCTTAATGATTCAAGCTCCTGGTTTAATTATTTGTCTTGGTTATATTTTAGGGTTGCTACTAAGTGCGATTCCTTGGGGTGGATTATTCATATTATTTTTAAGCGTGGCGATCGCTGTTGTGTTTCAAAGACAGCGTATTGTTTCTAAGAAAATTGGTTTCCAAAAAACGAACCCTCAAACTGCTAAGAAGGTTGCACATACTCTACGAACTATTCCCCATCCGAGAATATTGTTGGTTGCAGGTTTAATAGGATTGCTCGCAACATTTTATTTTCAAGCGCGTCTTCCACAACCAGGAGATAAGGATATTAGTAAGTTTGTTCCCCCTGGGAATAGTAAAAATCAAGAACAACTAGTAATTGTTAGAGGTGATGTAGCAAGCACACCCCGCTTGACTCGTTCGGGAAAGGGACAATTTTGGTTGAAGGCAACTCAACTCTTTGAAGTAACCAATAAAAGTGAGGAAGGAGTTAGCAAAGGAGTTAGTGGAAAGTTATATGTAACGGTACCCATCCTTAAATCCACTGGTTTATACCCAAAGCAACAAGTTGAAGTAACTGGAGTTTTGTATAAACCTAAAACCGCATTTAACCCTGGGGGTTTTGACTTCAAAGACTATCTGCAAAAACAAGGTGCTTTTGCTGGCTTAAATGGAAGGCAATTAAAAGATTTTGACAAAGAATATGAATGGGGATGGTGGAAGTTACGACAGAAAATAATCAAATCGCAAGTTCGTTGGCTGGGTGTTCCAGAAGGCCCGCTTGTCAGTGCTATGGTTTTAGGAAGCAAAGCAGTTGATTTGCCATACTCGACTCGTGATTTATTTGTACAGGCGGGATTAGCTCATTCTATAGCTGCTTCCGGATTTCATGTTTCGCTTGTTTTAGGTTTAGTTTTAGGATTCACAAAGCGTTTTAGCAGAAAAACTCAATTTATTTGCGGTTGTTTGGGATTAATCTTGTTCTTAAGTTTAACTGGCTTCCAACCTTCCGTTCTTAGAGCGGTAATTATGGGATTTGCAGCTTTAATTGGTATCGGGTTGAAACGAAAGGTGAAACAGTTGGGTTCGTTGGTAGTTGCAGCAACTCTACTATTACTATTTAATCCTTTATGGATTTGGGACTTGGGATTTCAACTGAGTTTTTTAGCAACTTTGGGATTAATTCTTACAGTACCTGCTATTACAAAACGTTTGGGATGGCTACCACCAACTATTGCATCTTTAATCGCAGTTCCCTTAGCTGCAACGATTTGGACTTTGCCTTTACAGCTTTATGTATTTGGTGTAGTACCACCTTACTCCATTTTACTAAATATTATTGTTACACCTTTAATATCTGTAATCAGTATTGGCGGAATTATCAGTGCTGTAACCGCTTTAATCTTGCCTTTTGCAGGAAGCTTTTTGGCCAGCGTTTTGCATTATCCAACCAATTTTTTAATTAAAATAGTAGAATTTTTTAGCAGTTTACCAGGAAACTCAGTTGCAGTTGGTAGTATAGCAATTTGGCAAGTAATTATTATTTACGGACTGCTTTTCTGTACTTGGCAAATACGCTGGTGGCAAAAACGCTGGTTTATTGCAGCTTTAATATGTATTAGTTTAGTATTCATTCCTGCTTGGTATTCAGCAACTAGTTTATTTCGCGTCACCCTCTTAGCTGCGGGAAGAGAACCCGTTGTGGTAATTCAAGATAGAGGAAAAACAACTGTAATTAATAGCGCAGATGAAGACATTGGCAATTTTACGATAGTACCGTTTTTACAACAGCAAGGCGTAAATAATATTGATTGGGCGATCGCTACGGATTTCCAAAATGATGGTAGCAATGGCTGGTTAGAGATAATAGAACGTTTAGCTGTAAAAACTTTCTATGATTATTCTCCTAATCCGAATTACGCTTTAACTCAAAAAGCAATTCAAGCAGAAGTACGTGAGAATAAAGGAATATACCAAATTTTGTCTTTAGGTCAAACTGTAAATACTAGTTCTGCGGCTATACGCCTGATTAATAACCAACTGCCCATAATACAGATGCAAATAAGCGATAAATCTTGGTTGTTTGTTGGAAACCAGAAACCAGAAGAACTTCGCGAGCTAATCAAAACCCAAAGCTTACCCCTAGCGCAAGTTCTTTGGTGTCCAACCAATTCTTTGAAAGAACTAGTTCCCGCTCTACAACCACAAGTGGCCATCGCACCTAATGCCAACCTTGAAACCAAGGACTTATCGGTACTCAATCAAAGTAAAACGCAAATATTCTTTACAGGAACAGATGGTGCAATTCAATGGACACCTCAGAGACAATTTGAGACATTTGTTGGCAATACAGAAGATATCACTTCTTTACTGTGATATTGTGTCTAATTCTAGTTTATTGATAAATTCAACTAAGATATGATATTTTATCTAAGTTAGGGATAATATGCCCTTTGGAGAGGTGGCAGAGCGGTTGAATGCGGCGCACTCGAAATGCGTTATACCTTTACGGGTATCGGGGGTTCGAATCCCCCCCTCTCCGTTTAATCAGATATTGAATTTTAGACAACAGCGTTTGGATCGACTCTGCTGTAAGATTCTGAAATGAAGATTTAAGTTTAATTAGTTTCACAATAAATAATTTTATGTAGATTTTGGTACATAAGTAGGTGAACAAAAATATTTACCGTGATTATTCGCTGCGCGGTCTTCGTAGCGTCTCCCGGAGGGAGATAGTAATACCAACCCTTGCGGTCTTCGGAGCGTGTCCGATAGGACATTGAGCCGCACCTTTGGGGTGAATGCTGAGTCCTTCGGACACGCCCCGCGAACGTTTTACTCCGTTCAACTCGCAATGACAATGTGTAATTAATTTTGTTTAATTACTTATATGATGCTTAGAAGAGAATTAACCTTTTTTGAGCAAATATATCCAACTGGCAGGGCAATGCATTGCATAAACATTAATGTTCTGGCATTTATCCGTAATTGACCTTTAATAAACTGATGTAGTTTAAGTAGAAATAAGTTTTAAAGCGAATGATGTAGGATGCTGTTCAAACTAATATTTTCAGGGTAAATCGGTTTGTTTTAAGTTTTACATCTACAAGCATATAGGTATTAAAAAGCAGCAAAGTATACCTAAAATATATTGTTAGGGTTGTAATTATTCTATATCTACTGCAAGCATTAAAGTTCGAGAAAAAAAGCTATTCACCATATTTAACAATAATCAATTGCATAAGTAAATATATGCATTGTATTGCTTATTAAGTATAAAAAGCAGTTATCTTACTGAACCGTTGGAATAAGCACTTAGTTAAATTAAAATCATAGTGTGAGGAGTCAAAATATGTTGAATCAAAAGCTGAGGGCATCGCTTTCAGTTGGCTTTGTCGGTTGTTGTTTTGCAATTGGTTTTGGCGCGAGTTTACTGACTAGGTTTCAAGCGCAAACATTACAACAAAATGAAACTTTAGTAAAAACAGCAATAGCATCGTTAGAATCCAAAGATTCTAAAAAAGAAGGATTTTCAAAGGCTAATAAGCAAAATACTGCGAAATCTATTGTGATTAAAGCGGTTGGAGATGTTATCCCAGGTACGAACTATCCTAATTACAGGCTTCCAGCTAATTCCAACCAATTAATACCAAAATCCGTTAGAGCTTATTTAAGTGAGGCTGATGTTTTATTTGGTAACTTTGAAACTACCTTAACTAATCATCGTTATTCGGCAAAAGATGTTAGTAGAGGACAGGTGTTTGCTTTTCGTTCTCCCCCAGAATATGCCAAATTATTTTCTGATGTAGGATTTGATGTATTTAACATAGCTAACAATCATGCAAGAGACTTTGGCATGGTAGGTTTCAATGACACTATGAAAAATCTCAAAGACGTTGGCATTGAAACATTAGGTCATAAAAATCAAATTCTATTTTTAGAAAATAATAATAATAAAATTGCAATGATAGGATTTGCTCCCTATGAATTTTATAATTCTATTCACGATTTAGAGGCAGCTAAAGCACTTGTAAGAAAAGCCCGAAAACAAGCAAATATAGTAATCATATCTATGCACGTTGGTGCTGAGGGGACTGGCGCACTACATACCAAAAATAGAACAGAATATTTCTATGGAGAAAATAGAGGAAATTCGATTGCATTTGCTCGGACAATGATTGATGAAGGAGCAGATTTGGTACTTGGGCATGGACCTCACGTTCCTAGAGCAATGGAAATGTACAAAGGAAAACTGATTGCTTATTCTTTAGGAAATTTTTTAGGATATAGGACTTTATCAACGGTTGCACAAGCGGGTTACTCGATGATATTAGAAGTCCAAATGAGTCCTCAAGGAAGTGTGGAGAATGCAAAAATTATTCCCGTGCGAATGAATAAACAAGGAATTCCTTACATCGATCAAAATTTTAATACCGTGCAACTGGTACGTTATTTAAATAAATCTGATTTCCCTAATTCAACTGTAGAGATTAATCGAAAAGGAGAATTGGTACTTGCAGAAAAATTATCTACGAATAATTGACAACGATTGGTTAGCAAAGTAGAAATTAAGCAATACCAAAAGTAAAACAATTTTTATAAATTTCTAACATTCAAATCCCCCCAACCCCCCTTTTTTAAGGGGGGCTTTTGATAATTAATTAATTTTTACAGTTTCCAAAACTTTTTTATCTAAAATCTGGTTTAATTTACCGCTACGATAACCTTCTAAATCTAAAGTTACATAGATAAAACCAAATTCTTGAAAAGCAGATACTAATGATTTTAAATCTGTACTTAACATAAAATCCTGAATTTGTTCTGGTGGTAGTTCAATACGTGCTGTATCGTTTTCAGAACGAACTCGTAAGTTATTCCATCCTAATTTACGTAAATAGATTTCTGCTCTTCCTACTCGCTGTAATTTAGTTACGGTAATCTCTTCACCGTAAGGAAAACGCGAACTAAGACAAGGTTGTGCGGGTTTATCCCACCAAGATAAACCTAAATATTGAGAAATTTGACGAACTTCTGCTTTACTTACACAAATTTCTGCTAAAGGAGAACGCGCACCTCTTTCTTTTGCAGCTTGAATACCGGGACGATAGTCGTTTAAATCGTCTGCATTTACCCCATCAATTACGTAAGGATAACCTAATTTGTTTGCCAAAGGTTTCAGCGTATCGTGTAACTCGCTTTTGCAAAAATAGCAGCGATTAATTGGATTAGAAGTGTAATTAGGATTTTCCATCTCATTGGTTTCTACAATCTGATGACGAATACCTATTGTTGCTGCTTGAATTTTGGCATCTTCTAATTCTTCGGGTAACAAGCTCGGTGACATCGCAGTTACAGCTAAAGCCCTATCGCCCAAGATATCATAAGCAATCTTTGCAACTAAAGTACTATCAACACCACCGGAATAAGCAATTATTGCTTGCTCCATCTGTTTAAATAAAGCTTTTAATTGCTCTAGTTTTTCAATCTGCATCATTTCCCAATCCCAACGCAAAAGTATAATAATTTGGATTTTAGATTTTAGATTTTAGATTTTAGATTAAATATAAATGGTTATAGCCGTACCTAGTATGCTGAAATACTTAAGATAGAATGCTGTAAACCTTTTACACAGAGAGTTATCCATTTGGCTAAGTTAACATTACTTGCTATGGCATATATTCTATCTCTACTGCCTATTACCTTATTAATCCAAAATCCAAAATCGGATTTATTTATTCTATTTTAAAAGCAAAATGAAATGAATCAACAAAAAGCTTATTCGTCAAGAAGCTGTAATATATCGAGATAACATTGTTGCTAAAAGCGGTAAATCAATCGGTTTACAAATATAATCGTTGACTCCTGCTGCAAGACAAATATCGCGATCGCCTTTCATTGCCATTGCCGTTTGAGCAATAATACAAGTCTTGGAATATCGGCGATCGCCTCGAAGCTGTTTGACTAATGTAATACCGTTGGCATCTGGCAAAATAATATCTATCAAAATAACCGAAAAATCTTGTTTGTCTAAAGCATCCCACATTTGAGAGGCGCTTTTTACCCAAGTAAGTTGATATTCCAATCTTTCTAAATAAGTTTTGATCAACTCAGCATTAGCTACATCGTCTTCTACTAACAAAATATCTGAAGTACCTTTAGCAGAAATAGGTATGCTGTGATTTTTTAAAGTTTTAGTTTGACTTTCCTTTAGTGAAGAGGTTTGTTCTGGGGTATCCAAATTTTGTTCTACAGGAATTACTATAGTAAAATGCGAACCTTTATCCACAACTGAATCTACTTCAACCCAACCACCGTGGATTTCAGCAAGTTTACGAGTCACCGTCAAGCCTAAACCCGTACCTTCTTCACCGTTAACGTGTCTCTCGTTAAAAATTTGGAAATATGGTTGAAAAAGTTCGCTTTGATTTTCTTGACTAATACCTATCCCAGTGTCCCAAACCGTAAAATACATTAATTTATCTTGGGATTTAACTTCTAAACCTACTGTTCCTGTTTTAGTGAACTTTATGGCGTTAAAAAGTAAATTCAAAAGTATCTGCTTAAGCCGTAAAGGATCGGCTACCATATTCTCAATATTGGAATCTATATCAAGCCGCATTTGCAAGCCTTTATTAGCAGCTTTCTCCTTTACCAGTGCTAGTACATTACGACAAAGTTGCCGTACATCAATTGTTTCCCAATTAACTTCCAACTGATTTGCTTCAATTTTAGATAAGTCCAGAATATCGTTAATTAAAGCTAATAGATGTTTACCGCTCGACTGAATAATGTTTAAATATTCATGATGACGCTGCTTGGAAGGGTCATAACCTTGAGCTAATAGCAAATGAGTAAAACCAATAATCGAACTTAAGGGGGTGCGAATTTCATGACTTGTATTCGCTAAAAATTGGTTTTTTAATTGATTGGTACGCTGTAGCTCTTGATTGCGGTTATTAGACTGCTGAGCTTCTTGCTGTAATGAATCGATTTGTTCAAGTTGACTTAAAGCTGCCGCACACATTGCAGCAGACTTTGACATTAATTCTGGTAATTTTTCTATTACATTTACACCTGGAAAGGAATCTGTAGAAGATTTCACCGAAGTAATTAACCAACCAACAATTCCTAAAGCTTCATTCGCTATACACCAAGCTGCTTGGGGCTGTTGTTTTTCTAGTTGTTGCAAATCTTCAAAGTGTATTTCATCTTTTAATTTCAACCGCAACTTTTTACCTTTCCTTACCATTACAGCAAAGGGTGAGGGTTGTGAATGGGTAGTTGAATGAGAAGAGACATAGCAAATTTTACAAACACTTTCCTGTGGTTGAACAATGGCGATCGCTACCACATTAAAATCAAGTGCAATTTTAAGTTCGTTGACTACTGTTTGAAAAATTTCTGTTTTTGTAATGGCTGTTTGAATGTTTTGCGGATCTTTGGTCTTTTGGGGAGCTTCTTCTAAGGACAAAGCTAAAGCCAGACAATGGTTGAGCCGACTTTGCAGTTGATTCACACTGCGTTCCAGCCACAATTCGGCTCGAAGTTGCTCGATTGTTGTCAAAACTGTCGATGAATTGGCATCTAGTTGTGAGTTTTGCTCTGGTAAGCTTGAATACTGCTGCATGGTCAACTCGACCGCTAAATAATTTTGATATCTTTATTTAATCGGCGCAAAATAAACCTGAGTATATTAGCGCACAATCCCTTCTATATATATAAACTAAAACTTGTAGTGTCAAATGTCACCCCAAAACTATAGCCTATCCTATTCTAATAATACGGTCACTAATTTACACTCCCTTTGAAACATACTGAGAATATTTTTTCTAATTAATATGCCTCAAACTATGACGACAATAGACCTCCATCAGAATTTAAAGTAAAAAGTAAACTTGATGTCAGTTTAAATTCTACCTACGTTCAATCTATTTTTTACAATCCCTTAATATTTTTTGAGAAATTTGTCAAAAAATCTATTACTAACGATCAAAGCTTCGGTTTCTTTTTTTATAGATTTATCTATTATAAATACTATTTTTGTAAGATAGTAGATTGCTATTTTTATCTAGTATAAAGGTCGTATAAGCAAAAATTATACACACCAAAAGATAGATAATGAAAAATTTACCGATCGTACACTAATTTTTTATAGGTATTTTATTAAAACTTACGCAGCGATAAGGAAAAATATAGTGTTCCAAACATTATAGATCCCCCCAACCCCCCTTTTTAAGGGGGGCTTGCGTAAGTCCTATTTATTTAAAAAAATTATTTTTTAATGTATTATTTATTTCGGAATTGATAAACTTTTCTGAGAAACAATACAGCTAAATTATGATTTTAGATTTTTGTAAAAATTGAGTGTTGCTCGTTGTTCCTCTAAGTTAATTTCTAAGAAGAACTAGCGAGCAACACACTTCGATAAAAGTTAAAAGCAAAAAGTAAAGATGTTAGGTGAGATGATTTACAAACATAAACATCTTTATACTCCAGATTCAGCCCATCTTTTTTACACTGTATTTTTATATAGTGCAATCGGGACTGATTTCTGGCAACCTCCAACTCTAATCTCGTAGTAGCATATGCTTACATTAGATGCTAAACCGCGAAAGCTTTGCTGCAATTTAAGGATTAATAATGTGAAAATACATTGCGGCCACCAAGAAATTACCAGCCAGCAAAATAGCGCTGATTAAAGTGCGGTAAGGGAAAGGTGCTTTAGCATCTGTCTGAGGAACATCTACACCAACTTTAGCCATAATCGTTTCTCCTAATTTAAGGACTTCTTAACAAATACCATTCAAGCTGTCGTTTTTCGTGAAATTCGTTAGAAAGATTTTCATAAAATAATTAAAAGCTCCAATTCGTGAGATTTTTATTCTAGGATTATTCTGTAGATAGTTGACTACGAAACATCAGCGTGATATGAACTACGAACTAAAGGGCCAGAACGAACATGAGAGAAACCTAAATTACGTGCGATTGTGCCTAATTTCTCAAATTCTTCTGGTGTCCAATATTTTTGCACGGGAAGATGCTCTAATGAAGGTCGCATATATTGACCGATTGTCAGGCGATCGCACTCGACATTACGTAAATCTTTCATAGTCTCGATGACTTCTTCGGCTGTTTCACCATGTCCCAACATCAAGCCTGATTTGGTAGGAATTGTAGAGTCGGTTTCTTTTACTAATCGCAGTACTTTTAAGGAACGATCGTACTTTGCACCTCGACGCACGGGATCTTGTAATCGTCTTACTGTCTCAATATTGTGGTTATAGCAAGCTGGTTTTGCTGAGGTAATTATTGCGATCGGCTCAGTTTTGCCATAAAAATCTGGTGTAAGCACTTCGATTTTAGTTTCTGGATTCAGCTGACGAATGGTTTCCATTGTTTTTACAAACCAACTTGCACCACCATCTGATAAATCATCGCGGGCTACGGAGGTTAAAACCACATAGCGCAATCCTAAAAGCTGTATTGCTCGTGCTACTTTTTGTGGTTCTTCTGGATCTAAAGGCATTGGTGCATGACCTTTATCTACTTGACAAAAAGCACAGGATCTAGTGCAAGTAGGTCCCATTAATAAAAAGCTGGCAGTTTTCTGTGAATAGCACTCTCCACGGTTTGGACAGCGCCCTTCTTCACAAATAGTATGAATCTGACGCTGCTTAATAATGCGTTGAACTGTTGAGAGTTGGCTGGCTTTACCAATACCAGGACGTAACCACGCTGGCATTGCCGTAATTTCGGATTTAATAGAAGTTTGTTTTGAGGAAGTCATGGACATCCGCGATCTATGTGTATGTTTACAGATTAAGTAGCTAAGTTCAACATACAACAAACTGCAATTTTTACCTTAATTTAATAAATAGCTTAAAAAACATATTTTGAATCAAGAATATATTTAAAGAGAGACGAAATTGGTCTTGCGTGCGTAAGTCTTAATACTTATATTTATCGATAAATAGCAGACAATATAGACTATTTTTATTTAAGTTACTAGTATGTGGTTAATCCTCGCGAGATGATAAGCATTCCTTATTAATGCTCAAAAGCCTTCATACAACTAGAGAAAGCTTTTAATTTAGCAATATAGCTGCACCAGTAATAACTATATTCTGATGTTGTATAAAACACCTATGTAAATGCTATTTTCTCGGAAATTACTCTCCCCCAATCTATATATATGTTGGATATAGTGGGATAACTCTAGTATTCAGCTATGGGCGATAACGTCATTTAAACCTAAATTATCTTTTAGAGCAGAACAACGTGGCAAATAATAAAATTTTAGTTATTGACGATACTACGGTGGTTAGGGTAAAGGTACGGGAAATGTTACCTCCGGGGAACTTCCAGGTGCTAGAAGCAAAAGACGGCTTAGAGGGACTTAACTTAATCCGTAAGGAAAAATTTAGTTTAATCATGCTGGATTTTCTGTTACCAAAAATGAGTGGCTGGGAAGTTTATCAGGAAATCCAAGCACAGCCAGATTTAAGAAAAACTCCTTTAGTTGTAATGTCAGGACGTAAAGAGGAAGTTACTGAAAAAATTTCCGAACCGTTTGAACATTTTGAATTTCTTAACAAGCCTTTTGACCAAAAACAACTGATTAGTTCCATTAAAGCAGCGATGGCGAAAGCTAAACAACCTCGAACTCAACCTGCGGTTGTAGCAGCTCATAAAAATGGAAGCAATGGAACCAACGGAACCAATGGAACCAACGGAACCAATGGAACTATGACTGCTGAATTTCCTAATTCTGTGGCAGAAGTAGAGGCACTGAATCAAAAAATGGCGAAAATGCAGTCAGAGATTGACGGTTTGAAAAAACAGTTATCTCAAGTTGTTGCTTTTATCAAACAAAAAATGAAATAGTTTTCTTCGTCAACTTAAAATAGATCGGATTCTTAAAGCCTGCATCAACGGGCTTTTTTTATTTGCTCAAATTTATCATTTGAACTCAGAAATACGGCTTTGGCATCGGCTTCGCCTATCGCATGATGGCGACTATATGCTGTAAATATGAATTTCAGTATTATTTAAGTAATTTCACCAATACAATATAGAAAATTGAAACAATTTTTAGCTGCGAATATATTAACTTTTTCCTAATACTGAATACAGCTGGTAACTTTTATCCTGATTTTGATACAGTTAGCTGTTTGATGGGAATAATAAAACTAACATATGCAATAAATGGAAATAGCAAAAATGGTTTTATCATCCCCAAATTTATTTATGATTTCTGGATATCGTGTCATTGAACAAATTTACCTAAGTAACCAAACTGTTATTTATAGAGGAGTTAGAGAAAAAGACCACAAACCTGTAGTCATTAAATTGATGCGAAAAGAATATCCCACTTCTCAAGAAATTGCTCAGTTTCGCAATCAGTACTCGATCGGGAAAAATTTGAATATAGCTAGTATTGTCAAATCTTATAGTTTGGAAAATTATAATAAAAGCTATGCCCTTATAATGGAAGACTTTGGGGGAATTGCACTAAGTAATGAAATAGAAAACTGCACTATTAATGGGATACGTCAAAGTTCTGATTTTATAAATTATTTCCTCGATATTTCGCTCAAAATAGTATCTGCTATCGATGAGTTACATCGTCATCAGATAATTCATAAAGATATAAAACCGGACAATATTTTAATTAACCCTAATACTAAAGAAATAAAAATAACAGATTTTAGTATTTCTACTATTTTACCTAGAGAAGTTCAATTCCTTACCAATCCTAACGTTTTAGAAGGGACGCTTGCTTATATTTCCCCCGAACAAACTGGAAGGATGAATCGAGGTATTGACTATCGTAGCGATTATTATTCCCTAGGGATAACTTTGTTTGAGTTGTTAAGCGGAGAGTTACCTTTTAGCAATAACGATCCTTTAGAGTTAATTTACTCTCATATATCTAAACAGCCACCAATTAAAAAACTTATTAACTCTAATATCCCTTTAATAATATCAAACATAATTTGTAAGTTGATGGCAAAAAATGCCGAAGACCGCTATCAAAGCGCTTTTGGATTAAAATATGATTTAGAATTATGCTTGCATCATCTACAAGAAAATCAACAAACAGAGCCTTTTGAATTAGCAACTAAAGATATCTCAGACCGTTTTTCAATACCTGATAAACTTTATGGCAGAGAAGTTGAAATACAAGAATTACTTGCTGCTTTTGAAAGAGTCATAAACCCTTATAAACATCACATTATAAAAGAAAAAAAGGTACGTGAAGGTGTGGAAATAGTTTTTGTAAAAGGTTATTCCGGAATGGGAAAAACCGTAGTTATAAATGAAATTCACAAGCCTGTTATTAGAGAAAAAGGTTATTTCATCAAAGGAAAATTTAATCAATTTCAAAGAGATATTCCCTTTTTGGGATGGGTACAAGCTTTAACCAGTTTAATCGATCAACTGCTGAGTGAAAGCGATACGCAAATTAAGCAATGGAGAACTAAAATTATCGCTAGTTTAGGCGATCAAGCTCAAGTAATGGTTGATTTAATTCCCCAACTAGAACTAATTATTGGAAAACAACCCAAAGCAGCAGACTTATCTGGTATTGCGGCTCAAAATAGGCTGAAGTTTTTATTTCATAGATTTATCAAAATTTTTGCAATTAGGAAGCACCCCTTAGTAATATTTTTAGATGATTTGCAATGGGCAGATGCAGCATCTTTGAATTTTGTAGAATTGTTGATGACTGAAAGTACTGTAGTAAATGATCCGCATATACTGCATAAAAATAAAAACTTAGGTATACAGATGCCTAATTTTAATCAAGACAATATCAATGATAATGATGATGCTCTATTATTGATTGGCTCTTATAGAGATAATGAAATTGATGTAACACATTTACTTAATTTAACTATCAAAGAAATTAAAAAAGAGAATGTAAGCATTAGTACTATAAAATTAGAACCTTTACATGAAACTGATTTAGCTTTTATGATTGCCGATACTTTTAAATGTGAAGTAGACAGCGTTATTTCATTGAGTCAAATAATATTTGCGAAAACTAAAGGTAATCCATTCTTCATTCATCAATTTCTAAAAAACTTACATCAAGACAAAGCTATCAAATTTAATTATGAAAGTGGTCGCTGGGAATGCGATGTTGCTGATGTAAGAAAATTAGCTCTTACAGATGATGTAGTAGAATATATGGCGCTTCAAATAAAAAAACTACCAAGCTACAATCAAAAATTACTAAAAATCGCTGCTTGTATTGGCAGTAGATTTGACTTGGAAACTCTTTCTAAAATGAATGAAAAATCTGCTGAAGATACAATAACGGAATTGTGGGAATCAGTATTACAAGGGTTAGTCTTGCCTATAGATAAAGATACCTTTTCATCGAATAAACATGATGAGAGAACAGCATTAATAATTGACAGTGATTCTCAAAATGAGTTACCTCTAGAACGTTATATAACTAGTAAATTTAAGTTTATACATGACCGGGTTCAACAAGCTGCTTATTCTCTAATTCCTGAATCTGAAAAGCAGAAAATTCATTTAGATTTAGGAAAAAAGCTATTAGAAAAAACTTCTGCTAAATCTTGGCAAGATGATATTTTTGAGACTGTTAATCAGTTTAATAAAGCTCTAGAATTAATTACCGTTCAACAAGAACGTTACGAATTAGCAAAAATGAACTTACTTGCCGGACAAAAAGCTATCTCATCAACAGCTTATCAAGCAGCGTTAAAGTATTTAACTACCGGAAGACAGCTACTTAGTCCAGATAGCTGGGAAACAGAATATGAATTGAGTTTAGCTTTGTATGAAGCATTAGCAGAAGTTACATATTTAACCGGCGATTTTCAGGGTTCGGAAGACTTTGTAGAGGTAGTATTAGCTCAAGCTAAAACGCTGTTGGAAAAAATCAAAGTTTATGAAATTAGAATTCAAGCTTATGGAGCGCAAGGTAAAGCAATAGAAGCAGTTAATACAGCAGTTAATGTTCTCAAACAGTTAGGAATAGAATTTCCCGAGAATCCGACTCAATCCGATGTTGAAAAAGCTATGGCGCAAACAGCATCAAATCTTGCAGGAAGAGAAATAGAAGAGTTAGCCGATTTACCAGAAATGACGGAAGCAGAACCTTTAGCAGCTATGGGTATCCTTTCGAGTGCAATTACGCTTGCTTATCAAAGTTTTCCAGAACTGATGCCGCTTTTTTGCTTTAAACAAATCGGCTTATCCCTTAGATATGGTAATGCTCCCTTGTCAGCCTTAACATATATTACCTACGGATTAATTATGTGCGGAATAGTAGGAGATATAGAAACTGGTTATAAATTTGGAAATCTAGCTAAAAGCTTAGCAAATAAGTTTTCCATAAAGGAAGTCTGTGTAAAAGTTGATGAAACCTTTAATCAATTTATAAGACTTTGGAAAGAGCCGGTAAAAAATACATTACAAACTCTGATAGAAATTTACCCAGATGGTTTAGAAAGTGGAAACTTTGAATTTGCAGCTTATGCTTTAATAACTTATAGTTACCATGCATACTTCACGGGTAAAGAATTAAACAGGCTTGAAAAGATAGTTACAGATTACAGTAATGCCATCTATGAAATCAAGCAAAAAAGAGTTATTTATTGGATGCAAATTTATAAAAAAAATATTTGTAATTTACAAAGTTCACTCAAAAATATATATGAGATAAATAATGTCACATATAACGAAAAAGAATTAATACTATTACTTACTGAGGATAATGATGGCGTTGGAATTTTATATTTATATTTTTGCAAATTACAATTATCTTATTTGTTTGAAGAATACGCACAAAGTATTGAGTATGCAGCGAAAATACAAAAATTTTTATATGGTGCAATCGGAACATTAATCACTCCTCAATTCTATTTTTACGATTCACTTACACGGCTAGCATTATACTCTGAAGCTTCTGAATCCGAACAAAAAGAATTTCTACAAAAAGTCGAAGCTAATCAAGAAAAAATGCAGCACTGGGCAAATCATGCTCCAATGAATTTTCTGCATAAATTTTATTTAGTAGAAGCCGAACGTTATAGCGTTTTAGGACAAAATATGCAAGCAATGGAACTATTCGATTTAGCCATTGCTGGAGCAAAAGAAAATGAATATCTTCATGAAGAAGCACTTGCCAACGAGCTTGCTGCTAAATTCTATCTAAAATGGGGTAAGCAAAAAATAGCGAAAGCTTATCTGGATGATGCTTATTATGGCTACCTTCGTTGGGGTGCAAAAGCTAAGGTTAAAGATTTGCAAAAACGCTATCCTCAATTACTTACTCATGTTCTTTTACATGAAGAAACTAGTTTAAACTCCGATGATAAAACTTCTTTAAGTGAAGCTCAAGAACTATCTAGAATTAGTAATCATAAAACTATATCAGGTACTAATAGCACCATCTCAACATATTTAGATTTAGAATCAGTAATAAAAGCTTCTCAAGCACTTTCCGAACAAATACAATTAGAGGACTTACTTTCAACTTTGATGAAAGTGATTATGGAAAATGCAGGAGCTTCTAAATGTGCTTTAATTTTAAGTAAAAACGCAAATTTAGACTTAGAGTTCACTGCAATTAGTTGCAATGATAATATATCTTCTATTTCTACGGAATTACTTTTTACTCCTTTAGAATCCAATAATAATATTCCGGTACGTTTAATCAATTATGTTAAGCGTATAAAAGAAACTATTATAATAGACGATGTTGAGACTCAAAATGACTTAGCTGCTGATAACTATATTCTTCATCAAAAACCGAAAAGCATATTATGTATCCCAATCATTAATCAAGGTAAATTCTTCGGAATTATTTATCTTGAAAATAAACTAACAGTAGGAGTATTTACTCGCAATCGGATAAATCTTATAAATTTAATTACTAATCAAGCTGCAATTTCTCTTAATAATGCAATACTTTACGATAATTTAGTTGAAGCAAAACAAGATTTAGAAAAGTACAATCAAAGTTTAGAGAAAAAAGTCGCACAAAGAACGCAAGAAATCAATGATAAGAATCAAAATTTAAAAACGGCTTTGAAAAAACTACAAAGTACACAGGCTCAATTAATTCAAACTGAAAAAATGTCGAGTTTAGGGCAAATGGTAGCAGGAATCGCCCATGAAATTAATAATCCCGTCAATTTTATTCATGGCAATATTAATCACGCAAATCAATACGTTCAAGATTTACTAGATTTGATAGCTATTTATCAGCAAGAGTATAGCAATAGCAACTCGATTATTGAAAAGAAAGCTTCTGAAATAGATTTAGATTTTGTACTCGAAGACTTACCTAAACTTTTAAATTCTATAGAAATAGGAACTTCACGTATTCGTAATATTATTTTAGGCTTACGTAACTTCTCTCGTTTAGATGAAGCAGAAATGAAGTCTGTAGATATTCATGAAGGGATAGAAAATACTTTGATGATTTTGCAACACAGATTTAAAGCAAAAGATAGCCATCAAGAAATTCAAGTTGTCAAAGAATATGCACAAATACCTAAAATTACCTGTTACCCAAGTCAGCTTAACCAAGTGTTTATGAATATTTTAAGCAATGGAATCGATGCTTTAGAAGAGTCACATAAAAAATGTCAATTAACTGAAAACCCTACAATTCGTATTTCGACACAATTAGTAGACTCAAATACAGTAAGAATCATGATTGCAGATAATGGCCCCGGAATTGAACAAAAAGTGCAGCAAAAAATATTTGATCCGTTTTTCACTACTAAACCTGTAGGAAGTGGAACGGGATTAGGTTTATCGATTAGCTATCAAATTATTGTTGAAAAGCACAAAGGTCAGTTGATTTGCAATTCTGAAGTAGGAGAGGGAACTGAATTTTTAATTTATATCTCGATTTAATAGTGTATAGACGTAGCAATTCTACGTCTATACATAAATAGGTTTATTTTTGAGTATATTACGCTACTTTTAATTTAATCTTTTCACTTTCATTTAATAGTTGAAAATGCAAAAACTTTAGTAATGGACTAGTATGCACGTCTTCTAACCATTCACTATCTATATCTTCAATAACGTGATGTTCTGCGATCAATTCATTACCGCAGAAACGACGAATTATAGGATGTATACCCGAACTTAATGAAGCTCGCTCAACATCATCTTTGTGAATTCGCTCAACTGCAAATGGATCTGCACTCGCAAAGATGATATCAAGTCCAAATTCTAAAGTTACAATATAGTAATGGTCTTCCTGACCTAAATCGCTATCATGTACATAGTCAGTAGGAATGTCTTTGTAATATCGTGCTTTTTTATCATCTTGAGATATTACAATAAGGTCGCATAAGTATCCGGTTTGCTGCCATAAACCCGAAGTTTGGTTTACTCGTTTAATGATAGTTTGCATTAAATTTGCAGCAGTACTATCGATCTTCTCACAAGGTAGTTGTTGATTGTGATACTTATAATCTAATATTTGATGTAGTGCCCGAATATTATAGCGGAATCCATGAATAAAGCCGGATTGTTTCTTTTTATAATCCCGCATATGAGTTAAAACTCCAGCAAAATACAAGTCTTTGACGTTGGTTGACTCCCACTCACTTGTTTGATTAGGGTAGCGATTATTAATAGTTAGCTCAGGCTGACAAGATTCGTCAAAAATAGAGTTATCGAAACGGAAACCAGTACACACTATCACACGGTCGTAAACTAAATCTTCAACTTCTCCATCTGCATGTCCATAGCAAAAGGTAACAATATATTTACCTTGTTTAAATTCAATTTTTTCTACATTAGCGTCTAACACTACATTCTGTGATTTCAACTGGTAAGTATCAAGAAAATTATTGTTGATACCTCGCAAATGTCCAACATATTTTGTTTTCCATGCCATTTCAACAGGTGTAGGACTAGCTATATGGATAAGTGAAGCTGTTCCAACTATATTATCCGCTGTTTCAAAACCTGAATTGCCTTTACCAATAATTAATACCCGTTGATTGGCAAAGTCTTCTGGATCTACCGATACATCTGTATAGTTTTCTGCTAAATCTATTCCAGGAATTTCTGGAATGTATGGTTTGCTAAAACCAGTAGCTACGATTAAACGAGCCGCTGAAAAAACATTACCACTGTTGTCTATCACCATAAATTTATCGTTTTTGGCGATTCTTACAACTTGGCAATTATATTTGATCTTGAGGTTAAAGTGGTTAGCAAAATCACCAAAATATTTAACTAAATCATCTGTATGAGGAAAATATTCTCTGCTGTAATTTTTAAACAGCATCTCTTCACTATCGCTTAATAACGAATTCCAATCCCAACGAAAATTTATTTCTGTGTCCTCATAGCCTGTATATACTTTATTAATTGAAATTAGCTTTTTGTGTCTAGGAAATGTATCGAAGAAGTTTCCAGCTTTATTTCCACCTTCAAGAATAAGATAGTTATGATTGGCTTTTTCTAGATAATAACCAAGCTGTAATCCAGCAGGACCTGCACCAATAATTAAGTACTCAAAGTCTACAGGTTTGTTGATATTTTTCATTGTCAAAACAAATTTTTCTTTTTTTTGGACGATGTATTCTGAATTATTTTGTACTTTCAGATACAAAATTTTTATACTGATGCGGCTTGATATTTACCAGACTTTTTTTGTGTATAGTCCATAAATTCATTAACTGCTAACGTAAATAGATTAAATACTTTTTCAACTAATTCAAAAGATTTTATTTTTTGATTGTCTGTTAATATTATTTGATTTAAAAGTTCCTCAATATTATCAGTACCCATTGCATGACCATTTTCTACATCAAAATGTTTGCGACCAAAATATGAATAGCTGTCGTTTGTAATGTTTTGCAGTTCTTCTACTACTTGCGCCGTTAAACCGAAAGCAATATTTCCCGTTTCTTCTATTGCCTCAATACCTGCAAGTACAACAATAGGCTCTTTATCAAAAGTATGTAATGCTATTTGATGACAAACTTGTCTTACTCTATACGTTTCTTTACCCCATAAAAACTTTATTGATTCATTTAATTTCATTGGTTTATTTAACCCTAACTTTTCTAAATCCTCTAGGAACCATATCCAATGGCTTTCATCTTCATAAGAATGTCTGTTAATTAGTTCTTGAATTACATCTGCTGTTGGTTCTTTTCTTAGATCATACCTATTTAAATCCCTGAAACCCATTACAAAAGGAGCAGCACAAGGAACCCAAGCCAGCCTTTGTCGAGGATCTATACTCGTATCTCGCATATACTCAAATAAGGGCAATTTAGCAAACTCTTGCTTTTTCTTCTCAATATGTGCAAGAACTTCTTTCATTTTCAACATTCCTTATATTGATTACTTGACTGCAAAAAATCAAAAGAAAACATCGTTATTTAAAGCTCATAGAAATAACTATTACTAGTTTCTATTCGATGTTTACTTATTAACTTTGATTTTCTATATTTAACTTTCTAAATTATTATTTAATGATTTCTAAAATCAAATACCCGTAAATACACTTAAATGTAGATTTGTATTTTTTTAAAAGATTACCGAGTATTAATATAGTCGTCATAAAAAATATATACACACGATATAGATAATTATCTAATAATTTATGTATAAAAAAATCAGTATATTTTAATGCTGTTTTATAAAGATAATCCTATAAAAGCCTAATATAAAGCCTTTAATTATTATTTGTACGAACTAAATATTACACATAGTTAATAAATCTATAAAAATAAATGAGTTATTTTTAGCACTATATACTTACGTATTATTAGTGATATGTCAACAAATAGTGACTTTACTTATTAGCTTAATAGCTACTTTTTAATTAATTCATAAAACTTGGTAAGCGGTCAAAAGCCTTAAGCAACCTTTTATATAGGGTATGGATATATCAATTCACAAACTAAGTACTATAAAGCACATCAAGTTAATAAGCAGTGAATAAGCAGTTGATGACACTCAAGTTGATAGATGTTTTTTTTCACTTAATATAGTATATCCCTGAAGACAGAAAATTATATTGTTAATATCCATCTTTGGGAAGATGATTTTTGGTGTTTGAGCAGAGATTAGAAGAATGTAACTTATACACTTCCAAACTGCTTGTTTACTCTGGATCGGCAAATAAAAATGGCTGCTCGCTTGAATTTGGAACAGCCATCTACTATTAATAAGAAATAATTCTTTTGACGATACCAGGACTTACGCAAGTGTCACAATCAGTGGTTGGTGCGTGATACCATAAGTCTTATTACCACGTTCAGAATTTCTATAAGTGTCACAGCACCCTACAAGAAAATATGCCAGTTGCGTAAGTCCTAGATACTTAAGTATCGTTAATGAAAAACTATCTTCAAACTCCTCGCGAGGAGCTAAAAAGTAATTTCCTTTATGGTTGCTGATTTATAGCTACATTAGCCCGAGGGGTAGAAACTATTGATTTCTGCAACATAGAGGTATTGGCAACTGAATTATTTGCCAAAGTAAATAATGGGTTGGAAAGAATTCCTGCAATAGAAGTGGCTATTAAAGTAGTTACCAAACCTATTTGCAATGGTCTTAATCCAGGCAAATTCCAACTGATTGGGGGATAGTTCTTCACTACGTCGGACATTTCTTGCGGTTCTTTTACTACCATCATCTTGACGACGCGGATGTAATAGTAAATAGATACCACGCTAGTAACTAAACCCAGTAAAACTAAGCCATAAAGACCTGCTTGCCAACCTGCCCAGAATAGGTAGATTTTACCAAAGAATCCGGCTAAAGGAGGAATTCCTCCCAAGGAAAGCAAAGAAAGGCTTAATCCCAAAGTCAAGAGCGGATCTTTCTGATATAAACCAGAGTATTCGGTAATTTGGTCGGTTCCCGTTCGTAAGGAGAACAGTATTACGCAGGTAAAACCGCAAAGGTTCATAAATAAGTAAACTAGCAAGTAGAATATCATGCTGGAATATCCTGCTTCGGTGCCAGCTATTAAGCCAATCATCACAAAGCCAGCTTGAGCAATAGATGAATAAGCCAGCATCCGTTTCATACTAGTTTGGGCAAGGGCAACGACGTTACCCAATATCATACTTAATACGGCTAAAGCGGTAAATACGAATCTCCACTCATCTGCAACAAGAGGAAATACTGTTGTTAGCAAACGGATAGCTAAAGCAAAGCCCGCAGCTTTGGAACCTACAGATAAAAATGCAATTACCGGAGTTGGTGCCCCTTCATATACATCTGGTGTCCACTGGTGAAAAGGTGCGGCAGATATTTTAAAGCCGATACCAGCAATTACAAATACTAAAGCAATTACTACACCCAAGGATTGACCGAGGTTTGCAGTTTCGATGCCAGTGGCGATCGCGCTTAGTTCAGTTTGTCCACCAGATAATCCGTAAAGCAGGGAAACACCATACAGAAATACAGCCGTACTCGAAGCTCCAATCAACAAATATTTAAGTGCGGCTTCGTTAGAACGCGGATCGCGCTTGGTATAACCTGTCAATAAATAAGAGGAAATACTAAGAGTTTCTAAGGAGATGAAAATCATCACCAACTCGTTAGCGCCCGAGAGAAACATTGCTCCAAGGGTGGCAGTAAGCAAAATAGCGACAAACTCAGCTAAAGCCGTACCACTTTGTTCAACGTAGCGAATTGACATCAAAATAGTGATAGCGGCACTTAGAGCAATAATACCGCGAAATACGATACTAAGGTCATCGCCATTGAAGGCACCAATAAATGAGATGGGATTGACATTATCCCATTGAAGATACAAAGCGACCAAAGAAGCAAGTAAACCTGCAATAGCTAGATACCCAATCCAGCGTGAGGACGAACGTCCCAAAATCAAGTCTACGATCAAAACCCCTAAAAAGGTGATAATTACAATCCCCTCTGGTATTATCGTTCCAGCATTTAACTGGGATGCAAGGTTAACAAAATCCATGAGATATACAGGTTTCGACTATTAGACTTTCACACTAACTGTGTTAATTCTATTGTTTTTTACTGTTATTTCACCAAAATCATTAAAGATGAAAGTTAAATTCTACGTTTCAATTTCTATAGCTAAACATCTGTACTATATTTACTTCAATTAAAAAGCACCTACGATCGGGTGCTTTCGGAGTTATTAAATTTAACTTTTATGACTCTTCAGTACATGGGGCTTGCTTAAATATCTCTAAAAATCGCTCAAACACTATACAGAGATTATTCTCTAAAACCAAAATTAAGGGAACTAATAAAGTTTTTTTTCTGTTCCCCATTCCCTGTTCCCTTTTAAACGACTATTTTATTAATATGCTAAGCACGGAAGAGCCAGCTTCATAAAAAAGTTTTTAACCTTCGTGGCGAACGCGAGGAGTACGTGCCCCAGTTGCTGCTCCAATCATTGATGCGATTAAACCTAGTAAAGAGCCGAATACAAACCACCATAAACCTTTGGAAGTTGCATCAGCAATTTGACTGGCTTGTTGGGTACTAATATTAGGTACATTTTGCGGAATATCAGCACCTTGTACCTGAATCTGATTGATTACTTCTCCGGCATTATAAGCTGCAACACCAAAAGCTCCAGAGACACCACTTGCTAGCAACCAAGAACTAACGGCTAAAGTTGTAGCCCAAAGAATAGCACCATTTAGTAAAGCTGTACTACGATTCATCGGACCGCAAGCACGAGTTGTAATCCAACCAGCAACAAATAAAGAGATTAACAAAGCTATTGTTGACCAAATGCCTACGTTACCCGCAATATTGGGTGCAATGCTTCCGGGTGTAGCAGAGTCGGAAACGAAGGTGGCTCCAATCGCACCAAATAACGCACTCAAAATTAATTGAGTAGCTAAACCAACCAACAAGCCGGAAATAATCGGACCCCAACGAACGCGATCGTGATAATCTACTACTCTACTTGCTACAACAGGTTCATTAATTACTTCTTCACCGACTCTATTTACATAAGACATTATTTAGATTTCTCCTGACTTTATAACTAAAAACTTTTTGAGTAATACTACTGTTTATAATTAATCATTAAATGATAATTTTTAGTGATGCAAATCTATCCAACGGTATAATTATAAGCTCTATCTTTAGCTATAAAATATTGTGTTTATTTTTCAATAAAAGTTAACTTTTATTAAGAAGTAATTTGATGATTTCTTGATGTTCTCTTCATAAAGGTAAATTCTAAAACCAAAAATGACTTAAACACTATATGTTTTAATGCTATACTACAAAGACCTTTGAGCGCCAAAAATATATTTAATTATATATCCTCTAAAAAGTTATTCGCTGTACTAGCAAACAAATTTAATATCCTCTAAAATGACATTCTGAAGACATAATAATTATTAAAAGAGTTATTAGAATACTGCCTCCAAAATGCCTATAACTTATGAAAAAGCTTGAGAGGAATTCGGCTTAAGTTATCTTTAGCTGCTTGATGTTATTCATGTATTCTGACAGCAGTACCTACAGCAGTAATTAGTAATAAAACACCAGACTGATCGACATTGATTGTGCCGGTATCAATTTCAATGCCTACAACAGCATTTGCTCCTAAACGCTGCGCTCGTTTTTCTAATTCCGAAAGTGCTTTTTGTTGACCTTCTTCAAATAAACGTTCGTAACTACCCGTCCGTCCGCCGATAATATCTCTCAAACCGGCGAAAAAATCTCGCATGAAATTACTGCCATAAACAACTTCGGCCGTTACAACCCCTAAATAGGATTCGACAATAGCTCCTTGAATGACATCAGTAGTAGTAATAATCATAAGAAATCTGCCTTCACAACTGGTTTATAATTTCAATTGTGAATGATTATACAATCGAATGAATCTATCTCTGTGAGAAGATATTTGGAAAGTAAATAAGTGTGCTTGCGATCTACTTAGACGCTTTTGCTTCGCTTCCTAAAATAATATTGTGTAACTTAATTGTAGGCAGTAATACATTTAAACAATACTAAACAAAATACATTTAGATATACATACTCTTCAATAAACTAGTTTCAATCAGCAAAATTACTTAATTTATAAGTTTACTGACTAAGATAACAGAAAAACACCCAATCACCGAATAATTACTTAGAAAAAAGGCTTTTATATAGCAGTAACGATAAATTAATTGTAAAGTTCAAAAAAAGTAAGCTAATAGAGTTTTCAAAATTCAATATTTTTGTTTTAATGGACAAGCATAAATTTAAGTTGTGGTAAAGTTGCGAAAACTTTCAGGTATTCAACTGTGTACAATCGAACATATTCTCTCATCAGTGTTCTCTTGATAGGAAGTATTGCTTCTGCAATGCCTTCTGCGGCTCGGGCTGAAGTAAAACTAGCGCAAAAAAGCACTCAGCAGGTTAAAATACTGCTGGATGAAGGGCGCAGGCTGGTAAAATCTGGTGACTTTAATGGCGCAATCAGAGTTTATCAAGAAGCTTCGAGCTTAGAACCAAAAAACGGCAGTATTTATTCTGGTATTGGCTACTTGTATGCTCAGCAAGGAAATTATAGTGCAGCATTAGCATCTTACCGTCGTGCTGTCTCCTTAAATCCTAATAATGCTGATTATCAATATGCTTTAGCTTACGTTAGCGGTAGCATGGGTGATAATAAAACTGCTAAAACAGCTTACCGTAAGTCCATTCAAATCAATCGTGAAAACGTTAATGCCTATATCGGATTAGCTTTAATCCTGTTGCGCTTAGGGGAATACGAAAACGCTAAATGGGCATACGAGAAAGTTGTAGAGTTAGATCCAAAAAATCCTCAAGCTTACGAGTTACGGGGTAGAATCTTGATGAAAAAAGGTCAGTCGAAAGAAGCAGCAGGGGCTTTAAAGAAAGCGCTAAATTTATACGAGAGCCAGAAAAAATGGGATGCTGTTGCTCGGATAGATGCAATGTTGCGTGATATTGAAGGGTAAATTACTTGCTATTTTTTCCTTAATAATAGATAAAAACTGACCGAGGCTTAAATTGGGTATTAGGACAATCTACCTATTTTGTGGGAATTGACTTACATCAAAAATAAATTGGGTTGCATCAAAAGAGCGTATTGCTTTTTTTGTCTGCTCGTGTCGTTTATCAGCATTGGCTCGAAGCAAGGTGGGTATCGAACATCCTACTACACTTATCCCACTTGCTTCATTCTCAAACAATAACTTTGTTGTTACTAATATTTGGATCGCCAAATATATAAGTATAGTGGTTATTTTATTTGTAAGAGTTTAAAAAAACTTTTAAAATGACATATAGCAACCCTAAATCTTTTGTGAAAAATCATAGTTGTTATTAATATTTAAAATAGTAGTGCGAGCATCTTGCTCGCTACTGGCAAGAAGCATCTTGCTCGCTACTGGCAAGAAGCATCTTGCTCGCTACTGGCAGGGAGCATCTTGCTCGCACTACTTATTTATATTTCACGAATAATTTAGCACTGCTATAATATTTAGAATCCAATATTTAAAATCCAATATTTAAAATCCAATATTTAAAATCCAATATTTAAAATCCAAGCTTGGAATCAGATCATCTATAGCAGATTTTTGAATGCAGTTTCGACTTTTCTATACATTGCTGAAAGATATTTCTATGTAATTGCGAGCGTTTTTGAAGCAGCTTAGAGCGTTTCTGAAGTTCTTGGGACTGCTTGTAAAGGTGGTCTATAGACACCTCAGACGTTTTCATAATCAAATATTTACCCATTTCATTTTGCTGAAAACTTTGCTGGTTTTATTTTCGCGGATTAAATTTGCCAAGTAAACTAACATAAGAGATATTTAAAGACTAAAGTATTTGCACCTAAAGATATAAATGGTTGTTTCTCTAGATGAATTAAAAGAATCAATGCTGAAATTAACTAATTATTCTTTTGAATGGATTTTACCGGGTCACGGACGGAGATATTATGCTGATGCTGAAGCTATGCAGTAAGAATTAAAAAAATGCATTGAGTGGATGGAAACGGTTTAACTATCAATCGTAAGATCCCCCTAAATCCCCCTTAGAAAGGGGGACTTGAACTTTGATTCCCTGCTTTCTCAAGGGGAGTTAGGGGGGATAAGTACTTAGGCAAAATTAATTGTGGATTTGTCATTGCGAGTGGAACGGAGTGAAACGAAGCAATCTCAAAGTGTTGCGTTAGCGGAGCGTGAACGCAACACTTTGACACAAATAATGAAGGCACACCCACTTAGAGGCGAGATGTGTGTACATGGTAGCCCTGGTAGGGAAGAGGCAGGGGGCGCACGGTTCCCGAAATTTTGATGTTAATAATAATATTTACACATTCAACAAGCAGGTAAATAATCATACAGCTATAATCTAGACTGTTTTAGTATAATTTTGTTTACTTACAACATAAGCGCAGTAAATTAATTTTTTAAACTTTAATTAGATACTTTACGAATTAAAAGATTATTTAATACTTATTTTTTTTTAAGATTTAAATATATATCCTGTATTTAGGCAGTTCCGGTAAATCCCCCAGAGCAAATTAATCAATAGTAAAATATCTCATGAGTTCTATCTCCGAAAATCCCCAAACTTATCGCAAGCAAAACTACGACTTTTTCGTTGTAGGGATTGGTGCGTCGGCTGGAGGGCTGCGTGCTTTGGAAGAATTTTTTGCGAATATGCCTGCTGATAGTGGGGCTACGTATGTTGTCATCCAGCATTTATCACCTGATTTTAAAAGTTTGATGAAGGAATTGCTGGGACGAACTACCAGAATGGAGATTTATCGGGTAGAAGATGGGATGGAGATTAAGCCCAACTGCGTTTATTTGATTCCTCCCGGTCAAAATTTAGAAGTTAGAAACTGCTGCTTGCAGCTACAGCGTCAGGATAGAGAGCGTCCCGGACTTAATTTTCCCATTGATATATTTTTACAGTCTTTGGGTGAAGATGCGGGCGATCGCGCTATTGGTGTGGTGCTTTCAGGTACTGGTAGCGATGGTTCGGAAGGTTTGCGGATGCTCAACGAATCTGGTGGGATTGGCATGGCGCAAGATCCTGCTACGGCTGAGTTTGATGGAATGCCTCACAGTGCGATCGCTACCCGAATTGTAGACAGTATCGGTTCGCCGCAAGAGTTAGCAGAAGTGATATATGATTTTGTCAAAGCACCTGCGAATGAAGAAAGAAATAACGAACCGCGTTCCAAGTTGGCGTTAGATTCTTTTCGGTTGGGACAAATTACTAATATTCTTAACCGTCATCAGCAGATTAATTTTACGCACTACAAACCTTCAACTCTTTCAAGACGCATTCATCGCCGCTGCTTGATTACGGGATATCACAATATAGATGATTATATTGGGCGCTTGCAAATCGAGCGCAAAGAAAGAGAAATTCTTTGTCAAGATTTGCTAATTAGCGTGACAAAATTTTTCCGCGATTCAGGGGCTTGGGAATATCTGGAAACAAATGTAATTCCTCAAGTTATTGAAAAAATCGAGTGGGGTGGGGAACTCAGATGTTGGGTAAGTGCTTGCGCTACAGGAGAAGAAGCTTACACCTTGGCAATTTTGATCGATGAAGCGATCGCCGAATGTGATAAACAAATCAAAGTCAAAATTTTTGCTACCGATATCGATCGAATCGCTTTAGAAAAAGCCGCTATTGGAATTTACCCAGAAAGTATTGCTAAGGATCTCAATCCCGAACGTTTGGAGCGTTACTTTATTCGTCAAGAGCAAAGTTTTCAAGTGTCGAAGGAACTGCGAGAAAAGTTAATTTTTGCACCTCACAACTTGACGAAGGATGCTAATTTTACTCGGATGCATATTATAACTTGCCGCAACGTGCTGATTTATATGCAGCCGCAGCTACAGCAGCAGGTATTACGCAATTTTCATTTTTCCTTGGTTCCAAAAGGCTTTTTATTGCTGGGAGAAGCAGAAACTGTTGCATATTTTGAAGATGAACTTGTGCCTGTTGAGAAAAAGCATAAAATTTATCAAAAAGCCAGAGATTTGCGGCTTCCTCTACCTGTAAGAGGTGTAGAAAACTTTTCCAAACATTTTTTATCGCAGCCTTCAGTTAAACAAGCACCTAGATCGACTAAAGAGCCAATGCTCGAAGCTGCTTTAAATAATTTGTTAGGGCAGCAAAAAGCAACTTGTCTGCTAGTAGATAAAAATAATCACATAGTTTATATGTTTGAGGATTTAGCAAAAGTACTCAAGTTCCCCACAGGTAATCCGACTACAGAAGCAATTAAATTAGTTATTCCCCCGCTACAACTTCCCCTAAATACTGCATTGCGTCGCGCCCAAAAAGAGCGTAATCCCGTTGCATATACGGGAATTAAGGTTGGGGAAGGCGATAAGCAACGCATTCTCAGCTTAAAAGTAAGCTACGAACAAGCAAGTAAAATCGCTGGTGACTTCTTGATGGTGACAATTGCCGAAGATGTAGAAGTTGAAGTTGCACCACAAGCACGTCATTTTGAAGCAGATAGTGAAGTATCCCATCGGATATTGGATTTAGAATACGAATTGCAGCAAAGCCGCGAAAATTTACAATCAACTATTGAAGAATTAGAAACTACCAATGAAGAGCAGCAAGCGACTAACGAAGAATTAATTGCTTCCAACGAGGAATTGCAAAGCACTAATGAGGAACTGCATTCGGTAAATGAAGAACTTTTTACCGTTAATGCCGAATATCAATCAAAAATTAACGAACTAACTGAGTTAAATGCTGATGTCGATAACTTGCTGCAAAGTACCGATATTGGTGTCGTTTTTCTAGATAAAGATTTAAGAATTCGTAAGTTTACTCCAGCAGCAACAATAGCAATTAATTTAGTTGATGCAGATATTGGTCGTCCCATTGGGCATATTACTAATAACATCAACTTTAGCGAATTTACAGAACTGCTGCAATCAATTCTCAACTGCGGAAAACCAAAGCAGCGAGAAGTCAAATTGAGTTCTACAGGAAAACATTTGTTAATGCGGATTTATCCTTACTGGCAAAAAGAAGAATGTTGCAATGGGGTAGTACTAACTTTTGTAGATGTAGATGAAATTAAACAAGTCCAAGAAGAACTTCAACAAACTTACAACGTATTAGAGAAAAAAGAGCAACAGCTACAGGCAGTTTTAGATAATACTACATCGGTAATATACATTAAAGATGTGGAAGGACGTTACTTACTAACAAATAAACAGTTAAGTACAGTAACTGGTTTGCAGTTAGAAGAATTTTTAGGTAAGAAAGATAGCGAACTATTTCCCCCAGAAATTTCTCAAATATTTGAAGATAATGACCAAAAAGTCATAGCAGAAAACACTGTTTTGGAATTTGAAGAAATACTTCACCAACCTGACGGCGAAAATCACACTTATATTTCTATCAAAGCACCTTTATGCGATGAGCAAGGGAAACCTTATGCAGTTTGCGGTATTTCTACTGATATAACCAAGCAAACTTCTATTCAAGACAAATTAAACCAAACTAATACCGAATTAGTTCGCGCAAAGGAAATAGCAGAAGCAGCTAACTACGCCAAAAGCGAATTTCTCGCTAGAATGACTCATGAATTGCGAACTCCCCTGAATGCAATTTTAGGTTTTACCCAAATCTTAAGTAGAAATCCCAAATTAGAAAATAAACAAAAGCAGTATTTAGAAACAATTCTTCGCAGCGGCAAGCATTTATTAGAATTAATCAACGATATCTTAGATATTTCTAAAATTGAAGCCGGGATGGCAGAAGTTAACGTTACTAGTTTCGATCTTTATCAGCTGCTTGACGGTATCGAAGCAATGTTACACCTCAAAGCCAGAGCGAAAAGATTACAGTTGAAATTTGAGCTAAATCCAGAACTTCCCCAATACGTGCAAACTGATGAAAGTAAGCTGCGCCAAGTATTAATCAACCTTTTAGGAAACGCCATCAAATTTACCGATTCCGGTAGCGTAGTTTTGCGAGTCGGATTTCTTAAGGAAGTCAATATAGAAAATTCGACTTTCTCTTTACCCTCTCTTTTACGTTTAGAATTTCAAATAGAAGATACCGGAAAAGGAATCGTACCGAAAGAATTAGATCGTATTTTTGATGCTTTCGTGCAAAGCAACCCCACTTATCAAGCTGAAGACGGAACTGGTTTGGGCTTGGCAATTTGCAAGCGTTTCGTAAGTTTAATGGGTGGAGATATTGAAATAGAAAGTACTGTAAAGAAAGGAACAAAAGTTCAATTTCATATTTTGGTTAATTTAGATGAAAAACCTTTACAAATTACTCCATCTTTATCTAAAGGGCGCGTTATCGGTTTAAAACCAAATCAAAATAATAATCCCATTCTCGTAGTTGAAGATAACTGGGATAACCGTCAGTTATTACTACAGATTCTTCTGCCTTTAGGATTTCAAATTATTGAAGCAACTAACGGACAAGAAGCAATAGAAATTTGGGAAAAAGAACAACCTAATCTGATCTTAATGGATATGCGAATGCCAGTAATGAACGGTTATGAAGCTACTAAAATTATTAAACAAAAAATTATCGAAAATCAAAATTTAAACAAGACTGCGATTATTGCCTTGACAGCAACAGCATTTAATGAAGATAGAGAATTTATGTTGGAATTGGGTTGCAATGATTTTATCCGCAAACCATTTCAAGAAGAGATTCTTCTAAATGTAATTGCTAAGCATTTAGGAGTTGAATATATCTATGAATCCGACGAAGGTGACAATAATATTGCTTCTGCCGAACAAAATTATTTCAAGCAGTTGACTCCCGAAGCTTTAAAAGTGATGCCAGAAAAATAGTGTAAATCTCTTCACGAAAAAGCAACTAACTGCAATCAAGATTCAGTCTTACAACTATTATCTGAAATCCCCGAACATCATCAAGTCCTCAAACTACAACTTGAAGATTTAGCCGATAACTATCAATTTGATGAAATTGCTAAGTTAAGTGATAGCTATAAAATTGATAATTGCTAATTGGTTATTGCTAATTATTAACTCCCAACTCCTAACTGTTAATTTATCAACAATATAGCAAGCTTCAAAATCAATTTAATTATTCACATAGTAATTAACAATTCGATGCGATTGCCAATATTAGCGATCGCCCATAGTGGGATGAGGAGAAAAAGTTAGAAGTTAGAAATTAGAGGTTAAACAGCTAAAAGTGCGCTTTCGAGGGCAGCCACTCTTGTGCAGGGAACAGTGTATAAGCATCCTACAAACAAATATCTCAGTTGCGACCACTCCTAAAATATTTGAACTATCAACAGCTTTTTTTTAGCTTACTAAAACCGAATTCGTTACAAAACTTATAAAACTACTTGATTATTCTGATATAATAAGTAAAACTGATAATAAAATACTACCTGCAATACTTGACAATAAGTAGATATTGGGAAAAATAATCTAAGATAATCATCAACAATTTCCATTGCTACTTGTTGAATAAGTACAAAAGGAATTCCCCTTCAGAAGAGGAATTCCATTGCGAAAATCATAACTGGCGTTTTGGGAGTCTTTGCAAGTCAATATTCAGCAATTGATGGTCAATTTAATAATCAACTGTTGATAGCGTGAATATTGATTAGACGATAGCCATCGGACGGCTACCGGCAGCGTGACGATCTATCACCTGGTCAATTAAGCCATAATCTTTGGCTTCCAAGGGTGACATAAAGAAATCTCTTTCAGTATCTTCTGCAATGCGTTCAATGGGTTGACCAGTGTTTTCAGCTAAATAATTATTTAGCTGTCTCTTATGATAAAGAATTTCTTTCGCTTGAATTTCAATATCGGTTGCTTGCCCTTGTGCCCCACCTAAAGGTTGGTGAATCATAATTCGAGAATGAGGTAAACTCATCCGCTTACCTTTGGTGCCAGCAGTAAGCAAGAAAGCACCCATGCTCGCAGCGAGTCCGGTGCAAATAGTACAAATATCCGGACGGATATGTCTCATGGTATCAAAAATACCCATGCCAGCAGTTACCGAACCACCAGGAGAATTGATATACATATAAATATCTTTCTCCGCATCTTCAGCATCCAACAGTAGCATCTGAGCAACTATCAAGTTAGCTACATTGCTATCGATAGGTTGTCCTAAGAAGATGATACGGTCGCGCAGTAGTCGCGAGTAAATATCAAAGGCGCGTTCGCCGCGACCCGATTGCTCAATAACGATAGGAATCATGCAGCCTAGTTCATAGTTAGTTTACATACATTTTATCGATTACTAAGCGGTTTGTTGTCATCAACAGTACGTTTGCAACAATATTGATTATTAAACATAATATTTATTAACAAGTTTGTTAAGTAATTTGACGCAACAGTAATAGATATAAATGTAACATGGAATATATTTTTACTGTTGGGTGTCCGGATAAAAGTATCATTGCAGGTAAAACAATAGTACGAGAGGCATATTCGCCCTTCTATTTAAACTTCAAATGCCATTAATTTAGAGTTCCAGGAAAACGTCATGTTGAGAAGATTAGTACAAGCAACAATCATAACTTTGTTACTTAATTTAATATTTGGATTAAGTTCCAATACCGACCAGGTTTTAAGTTCACAAGTTAAATCTCCTATAGATACATACTCAGAACCAATGGTCAGCTTACTAGTTCGTTCTTTGAAATAGATTAGCCCTATTGGCAATTAGTAGTAAGGTAGTCATAATTAGCATTAGTAAAAATATTGATACAAATGAGTAAAAAGCTTGTAGATAATTAGCTTTTTGCTTTAATTGCGGTCAATGTCACCGTATATTTTATAAACAATCTCACTCATGTAGTTTAGCTTTATATTGTGCGGGTACAGCCTCATATTTTGCTAAATATCTGACTATTTTTCGCTAATACTACGGTTAAATTGCCGTTCTAGCTATGTTTTTTGTATATTATATTTACAGTATTTTTTTATACTAATTATATTTTTGTTAACCCAGCTTTATTTGAAAGATGGGTTTCTTCTTTTTTTATTTATAAATCTATAGTCGTTTTAATTAATCTCTGTAGTGGGAGCCGAACATCTTGGTAGTAGTAACCAATATAGTCCCATGACAATCGCAAATTCGTATCGGATTGAAGTTAAACGATAAACTAGGTGGAGAGAAGGCTTTTCATCTTTTTGGAATTATGACTAATCGCCTCGCGTCTGCTCAAAGTCTTTACCTCCGCAAACACGCTGAAAATCCCATTGATTGGTGGAGTTGGTGCGATGAAGCGCATCAAACAGCTAAATTGCAAAATAAACCTATATTTCTCTCCATCGGTTATTCAAGCTGTCACTGGTGTACCGTGATGGAAGGAGAAGCTTTTTCTGATTTAGAAATAGCTGAATATATGAATGCTAATTTTCTTCCGATTAAAGTCGATCGAGAAGAAAGACCTGATATTGACAGCATTTATATGCAATCATTACAGATGATGAGCGGTCAAGGAGGTTGGCCGTTAAATGTTTTTCTTTCTCCTGATGACTTAGTACCATTTTATGCCGGAACCTATTTTCCTTTAGAAGAACGTTACGGTCGTCCGGGTTTTTTACAGGTACTGCAAGCAATTCGCCATTATTATGATACAGAAAAACAAGACTTACAAAAACGTAAAGCAGTTATTTTAGAATCGCTGCTCGAATCTGCTGTATTGCAAACTGAAACAACCGCAGAAACTTTATACAATCAACTATTAAACAAAGGTTGGGAAACTTTTACTGGAATCATTACTCGCAACCAGCAGGGTAATAGTTTTCCTACGATTCCCTATGCACAGATGGCATTACAAGGAAACAGATTTGATTTTAAATCGAGTCAGAAAGGCGAACAAATTTGTAAAAAGCGAGGATTGGATTTAGCGCTCGGCGGAATTTTTGACCATGTTGCCGGTGGCTTTCATCGTTATACAGTCGATCCCACCTGGACTGTGCCCCATTTTGAGAAGATGCTTTATGATAACGGTCAGATAGTCGAATATTTGGCTAACTTGTGGAGTGCGGGGATCGAAGAACCAGTTTTTAATCAGGCGATCGCCAAAACCGTACAGTGGCTGCAAAGAGAAATGACAGCACCCAATGGTTATTTCTATGCTGCTCAAGATGCTGATAGTTTTATCACCCAGGAAGATGTTGAACCGGAAGAAGGTGCGTTTTACGTTTGGAATTACAGCGAATTAGAAAAACTGTTAACTAATAACGAATTAACCCAACTGCAACAAACTTTTACAGTTACACCCAAGGGTAACTTTGAAAATCAAAATGTTTTGCAAAAGCTGAACTCCGAACAATTAAGCGATTCGGTTGAAGCTATCTTAGAAAAGTTATTCGTTGCTCGTTATGGTAATAATAGCAGCGCAATAAAGACATTCACTCCTGCTCGTAACAACACTGAAGCAAAATCTCATAATTGGCAAGGTCGAATTCCACCCGTTACAGACACTAAAATGATTGTAGCTTGGAATAGTTTAATGATTTCCGGTTTGGCGAGAGCTTACGCAGTATTTTCAAAGCCAGAATATCTTGAACTAGCAACTAAAGCAACCAAGTTTATCTTAGAAAATCAATTTGTTGATGGAAGATTTCACAGATTGAATTACGAAGGTAAACCGAGTGTATTGGCACAATCGGAGGATTATGCTTTATTTATCAAAGCTTTGCTGGACTTACATCAAGCATCTTTTAAAACCATGAATCAATCTTCTTTATGGTTAGAAAAAGCAGTTTCCCTATCTGAAGAATTTGAGGAATATTTATGGAGTGTCGAACTCGGAGGCTACTTTAATACAGCAAGCGATGCCAGCCAAGAATTGATTGTTAGAGAACGCAATTATATAGATAGTGCTACACCTTCTGCCAACGGAATCGCTTTATCGAATTTGGTACGACTGACTTTAGTTACAGATAATCTTCAATACTTGAATCTGGCAGAACAGGGATTAAAAGCATTTCGCAGCGTTATGGATAACGCAACTCAAGCTTGTCCCAGTTTATTCGTTGCCTTAGATTGGTATAGAAACTGTACTTTAATTCGTACCCAAAAACAGCGGATAAACTCGCTTATATCCAAATTTTTGCCCGTAGCAATGTTTGTCGAACAATCCGATTTACCTCAAAATAGCATTGGCTTAGTTTGCCAAGGGTTGAAATGTCTCGCACCTGCCCAAAGTGAAGAGAAATTATTAGAGCAGGTAGTTTCTAGTTATAAAAGAGGGAATTAAAGGATTGGGGAATTGGGCATTGGGGATTGGGTATTGGTAATTGGAAGATAAAGAGTTTCAAATTCCTAACTCCAATCCAAAATCTAAAATCCAAAATCTAAAATACTCTCCCCTTTGACACCTGTACCCTCAAACCTATAATCTAATAAGTGGGTGTGCAAAATTAATTGTGTCATTACGAGCGACAGCGTTAGCGAAGCGTCTCCCGGAGGGAGATAGTAATCTCAAAGTGTTGCGATGAACCGCACCTTTCAGGTGAATGCTTCATTTCACTTCGTTCCACTCGCAATGACAAATACACAATTAATTTTGCCTAAGTACTTAGAACAACTATTTATTGCTAACTGGTTACTGCTAACTGGTTACTGCTCACTGGTTACTGCTTACTGCTCACTGATGAAACATACGCTTTCGGTACTTGTAGAAGATGAAGCTGGAGTTCTCTCGCGAATTTCGAGTTTGTTTGCGCGTCGTGGCTTTAATATAGAAAGTCTTGCGGTAGGTCCTGCCGAACAACAGGGAATTTCCAGAATTACGATGGTTGTACCTGGTGATGACCGTATTATTGAACAGCTAACTAAGCAATTATATAAGTTAATTAACGTTCTCAAGGTTCAGGACATAACTGAAATTCCTTGTGTGGAACGAGAATTGATGTTAATTAAGGTGAATGCTACTAGCACTAATCGGTCGGAGATTGTCGAATTAGCTCAAATTTTCCGAGCGCGAGTGGTAGATGTTGCTGAAGATTCCTTAACTGTGGAAGTTGTTGGAGATCCAGGAAAAATAGTTGCGATCGTGCAGGTGCTTCAAAAATTTGGTTTGCGAGAAATTGCGCGTACAGGAAGAATTGCATTAACTCGCGAATCTGGTGTAAATACAGAATGGCTTAAGTCTCTGCAAGCAAAAGTTTAGCTGAACATCTTACACCACGAGCAATTAGCGGCTAAAGCAGGCTGGAAACGTATTAAAAGCTTTGTCCCCTACCTGATAAATTTTACACCTCTTTTAGAAGCCCGGTTTCATCAAGAAACTGGGTTTTTTGAGTTTGTTGAGAATGGTATAAGAAGTCAGATAGATTTGACGTATTGCAACTCGGAATAATTATTATCATTAGTTGAGCAAATCAAAGCGTCTCGCTTTTTCTGGCACATAAGGGAGCGAGATGTTAAGTAGGTAAGTGGAAAAAATTATAACTACGTCATTGCGAGTGTAACGAAGTGAAATGAAGCATTCACCTGAAAGGTGCGGTTCATCGCAAGGCTTTAAGTGTTATTTACATTCTGTTACATAGTGAGGTTTATTTATGTCCATCTACTTACCACTACGAATGCTTCACTATAATTAATAAAAAATACTACCTAATTCCGCTTTTCCCTAATCTGCTCATATTTAATCAAAAATTGTTTATTGATTTACGTAAGCATCAAATTAATGCCAAATTGGCATGACTCAGTTCGCAAAAGCTGTTACATATTGTATTGAGAATAAAAAAACAGATAAATCAGTTAAGTAAGTCAGTGGGGAAATTTATAAGTATGTAACGAAAGCTTAACCAGAGCTATTAGAGTTAAATTTAATACGTTGTGTACTATAGTTTCCTTTTTCCCCTCTAGCTTGGACACCATCAATTACAGCATAGGCAAGCTCTAGCTCGTCATCAAACATTTTTCCTGCTAGTTCATCTTTTTTAAGGTGTTGCCATTCCAATTCAATCGGGTTCATTTCCGAGCAATATTCGGGTAAAAAGAAGATGTATAAGCCCATTCGTTCCCACTTAGGCCATAACTGTTGAACTTCCCGACATCTATGTATGGAACCGTTGTCCTGTACTATTACTCTCATCCTGCCAACTTTCTCAGCATCAAGGGCTTCGTATTCCATCATCTGGATGTAAGATTTACGACTAACACCTCCGATGACCAGACCGTAAATAAAACTGATTAAAGGTTGAAGAAAACCAATAATACTTAATCTACGACCACGGCGCTTTGTTTGTTCTAAGTGCTTTTGCTCCCCTCGCTGGTAATAGGTATAGCTAGGTTCGCTCCAAGCACAAAACCCTGATTCATCCAAATATTTTAGGTCTATTTCTCCGGCAGCAGCAGCTAATTGCAGCATATCTAAGTCTGCTTGCTTTTTTTCCCGTATTACGGGGTCTTGTTTTCCTTTATGGCTTTTTCTAGCTCGTTTCCAAATGATCCCCTTTTTTTGAGTACCCGTCTTAATCTGTCGGGACTCAGTTTAATTAAGCGATCGCGTTCTAATTTTTGAGCTAATTGAAGACTGTTATACGTTCGTGGTTCTTTTTTGAGGCATTCTTCTAAAAAAACGATGTCTTCCTCCTTGCACTTTGGTTTTCCCCCTCAACCTGGTAATTCCCAAAGTCCTTCTGTACCGAGATTTTGCCATTTATGCAAAACTTCTCTTACTGTTTGTGGAGTCCAGTTAAAATGGGCAGCTATTTTTTCAACATACCAGCCATGTGCATTTAACCTGATTACCTCTGCTCGGTCTTTAACTTTCTGTGGTACATCTTCTGTTCTCAGGTTTAACAAGGTTTTATCTTGCTCACGCGTCAGAAATACCCTTAAACGAGCGCCCATATTTTAATAACCTCGGTAGATGCATTTTCCGTATTTATTTATCTTTACATAGTTTGGTTTTTTCCCGCCGACTTACTTACAGCGAGTATTAATTTTTTGTTGTTATTTGCTTAGGTGTTTATGTTGTTTGTGAGGGGTATGTGGTTTAATCTGTATTCTTTATGACTGCTAAATAGTATGCCGTTGTAAAGCGACTGACTTTTATAAAAAAATTATTTTTTTGGTGCTAAGTGGCAATGTAAAAGTTAGGATAAAACGACGCTAAAATACGAAGCTTGTTATATTTGTAAATTTTTTCATGGTTTACAGTACAGGTTTAACTTAATTTTAAGGTCGCGAGCCATTGCTTTTGAAGAAAGATGTAGTAGTAGCCTAAGTTTGGTAATACCTTAGTTGAATATTAAGTAAATCGGATGATATAAGAATTATTCCGAACATTTTATTTAAGATAATTAGTAGTTGTAAGAGCAATTTTCCATTTGGTGCATGGAAGTTAAAGAGGTTGTAGTTCAGAATGTTTATCAAAGAAGGAGAGGGAATGTATCTACCAAATTAAATAGGAAATATTTAGATAATTGATTAAGCCTATTTTTACAAAGTAAATATGCTTTTTGGGTAGTTGTCAGTGCAATAGTTAATTCCATTAATAGGTTGTTTGCTCTCCCCGATCTTATATTGCTGTATCGATGATTCTAGGATCGGGATTTATAGTGCTGGATGCGAATAATCTAAATTAATTGTATTACCCATTCAAGCTCTGATGACTGTACTCAAGGGTATGCTTGTGGCTAATTTCCCAGGAGGTATTCATAGCTATGAATAGTTTATTCATGTTTTCTCATTGGCTGCTTGATAAATCCACAAAGGTTCTATTAAGGAATTTATTAAAGCTGAGAAACCGCCATTTATTAATATTTGATATTGGTGTTTTCGCTATTACGCCGCTTTTAGCATTGATATTGCGTCTAGATGGCAATTTAGCTCTTCAAACATATGCATCCGATTTAGTAACGGCAACATTGCTTTTTTTAGCAGTTAAAATTGGTGTTTTTTATAGTTTCGGTTTTTATCGTCGTTATTGGCGATACGCGGGTGTAGAAGAATTGACTTATGTAGCCATGTTAATAGTGGCTGCGGTAGTCATCCAAGTTTTGTTATTCAATGTTGTGGATTTTACCATACCTCTGGCTGTAGATAGATTACCCCAGTCGCTACCATATATTGATGGATTGCTTTCATGTATTTTTATTGGTGGGTTACGTTTTAGCGTTCGGGTTGTTGAGAGAAGTAGACGCTCCCGTATAGCTTTTAGCCCTGGATTTCACCATCAGGGAGAACGAGTACTTATAGTCGGTGCGGGAAGTGCAGGAGTAAGTCTCCTAGAACAAATGCAGAAAAACTATCATTTGGGTTTTCGTGCTGTTGGATTTATTGACGACGATAAAACCAAGTTAAACGCACGCATTCGGGGAGTTCAGGTAGTTGGCGATCGCTATTCGATTCCGGATCTTTTAGAACCTTTAAATGTGGATAAAGTAATTATCGCGATGCCCTCGGTAGGAGGAGAAGTGATTCGGGAAATCGTCGATATTTGTAAATCTACCGGCATACAAACCTGTACCTTACCGGGGATAAACGAAATCCTCAACGGTAAAGTGAGTTTAAACAGTATTCGAGATGTAAGAATCGAGGATTTACTTAGACGCGAACCCGTACAGACAGAAATTGAAAAAGTCGCTGAATTTATCAATGGAAAAAGAGTGTTAATTACGGGTGCGGGTGGTTCGATTGGTAGCGAACTTTGCCGTCAAATTTGCTCGTGTCGTCCCAAAGAAATAATGTTGGTGGGGCATGGCGAAAATTCTGTTTTTAATATTCAACAAGAATTGAATCAGCTTGTACAAGTCTTAAAGGATGAAAGCATAAATACGGGAAATGCGACTCGGATTGATGGATTTATAGCTGATATCCGGTTTAAGGATAGACTCAAACACGCTTTTGATAAATTTCAACCAGACGTGGTTTTTCATGCAGCAGCACATAAGCACGTGCCCTTGATGGAAATGAATTCTCCAGAAGCAATCACTAACAATGTAATTGGTACTAAGAACTTAGTTGAAGAAGCATTGCGATGTAACGTCAAACATTTCGTGATGATTTCCACCGATAAAGCTGTAAATCCCACCAACATCATGGGTGCTAGTAAGAGAGTTGCGGAAATGGTAGTACTGCAAGCGGCGAAAGAAAACCAGAAATCTTACCTTGTAGTACGTTTTGGTAATGTTTTAGGTAGTCGCGGCAGCGTTGTTCCAACCTTTAAGAGACAGATTGCCGCAGGTGGTCCAATTACCGTTACTCATCCAGATATCTGCCGTTACTTTATGACTATTCCCGAAGCAGTGCAGCTAGTTTTACAAGCAGCAGTTTTGGGTAGAGGTGGCGAAGTACTGATGCTCAATATGGGCGAGCCTGTAAAAATTGTCGATTTAGCTTCAGAGTTGATTAGACTTTCTGGTTACAGAGTGAACAAAGACATAGATATAGTTTTTACAGGCTTAAGACCGGGAGAGAAATTGTTTGAAGAGTTGTTTATAGAAGGAGAGGAGTACGACCCGACAGAACATGAAAAGCTGTTTATGGTGAAGAATTCGAGTCGGATTATACCCTCTCATTTAAGTGTATCAGTAGAAGAACTTTGTCAGGCTGCCGATAAAAATGATACTAACTCTATCAAGTTTTTATTAGAGCAATTAGTTCCGGGGTATAAGCCAAAGTATTTGGATGATTGGGGGCAGAAAGAGGCAATCAAAAATGGAGAGGTTAATAATACTTCAAATGGTAAGATGTTGAAAAAAGTTGAACCGAGAAGAGCGTAAATCTCTTGGAGGAAGAAAAAAAGACTGATTCTGTGATATTAGTATCTTTGTAAAAGTTTACATTTACGAGATGTGTTTTTTAAACACTAAAGGTATGAAAATGAGCTTCAAAAAGTGCGTCAGTAGTTTATCTTTAATTGCGATTGCTGGTTTGAGCTATGGATGTCGTATCATGCCTTTAACTGCTTCTACGGTAAACACTTTCTATTCCGAAAGTTTTGAGAATTTTCCTAATCCAGAAAGAGGATTTTATGTACCGTTTAATCCAGAACCATATAGAGCTTTTACTCCTTTACAACTTTCTGATTTAGAAAAATATAGAAATGAAAATATTAGTTTAGTTCGTAGGTTTTATCTAATACCCGATCGATTTGCACCGCTACCTGAGTCTTTTCTAGATTTGGTATCGCAAGATTTGCAAACAGCCAGAGAGGGGGGAGTAAAGCTAATTATCCGCTTTACCTACAATTGGATCGGAGGTGGTGAGGATGCTTCAAAAGATATAATCCTTTCTCATATTGAACAGTTAGAACCTGTATTGCGGAAAAACTATGATGCTATTGCATACCTTCAGGCAGGTTTTATCGGATATTGGGGAGAGTGGAATCGCTCGACAAATGGTTTGCTCAACACTACAGATAAGAGAGATATCTTGTTTAAATTATTATCTGTAGTTCCATCTGAAAGAATGGTAGCTTTACGTTATCCCCACGATAAAACTCGTATTTACGATAATCAGAATCCGCTAATTTCTTCTGAAGCGTTTACTGGCAGTAAGCGTTCTAGAACTGGTGCGGTAAACCAGTGCTTTTTAGCTAGTACAGACGATTGGGGTACTTATAAAAGTACAAATGCAAGTACTATCGAAGCACAGAAAAAATTTTTAAGTCAAGATAATCAATATGTTGTACAAGGAGGCGAAACCTGTAATTCCAATCGCCAAGCCCAACCGTATATAGGTTGCGACAATGCTTTAAAAGAACTAGAGCGTATGCATTGGAGTGATTTGAATTCTCGCTTTGAGAAAGGTGTATTGAATACTTGGGAAAACCAAGGTTGTATGGAGGAGATAAAACGTCGTTTGGGCTATCGATTCAAGCTTGTAAATTCAGAGATTTCTGACAATTTAAAACCAGGTGGGAAGTTTTTTGCCAAGTTTGAAGTAGAGAATGATGGTTGGGCTAGCCCATACAATCCGCGTTTATTAGAAGTCATTTTACGGAATCCTGAAACGAACAAAGAATACTATTTACGGGTGAATGAAGATCCCCGAGTGTGGTTGCCTGGTAGCAGCAATGTTGTAAATGTAGAAGCTGGTTTACCTAAAAGTATTACTCCTGGAAAATATGATGTATTAATAAATCTTCCAGATCCTGCACCTAGATTGTATAATCGCCCAGAATATTCAATCAGGTTAGCAAATGCAGATGTTTGGCAACAGTCTACAGGATATAACTCCTTATTAAGGAGTCTGGTTGTAGATGAAAATGCAGGGGGAGAAGAATATTCTGGCAACAATTATTTTCAATCACGTTAATTAATTTCCCAAGTCAATCATGAAAATGTTTCTCCCACAAAACTTGCGTGCTTATTGGAAGCAACTGACAACTAGTTCAATCAACAAAAAGATTTTTGCAGCAGCCCTTACGGTTGGCTTGGGAACGGGGTTAGTTAAAATCGCGGCTGTGGGAAAAGAATTAGTAGTGGCTTGGAATTTTGGTACAGGTGATGCTGTAGATGCCTTTTTAATAGCTTTAATAGTACCTTTTTTTATTATTAATGTGGTAGCGAGTTCTTTTGATGCTGCATTAATTCCAACTTATATTCGAGTTAGAGAAACAGATGGTAAAGCTTCGGCTCAAAAACTGTTCTCTAACGTTACGATTTGGAGTCTGGGATTATTAGGAGGTACAACGATATTAATGGTAGTTACAGCGCCACTCTATCTACCTTTGATTGCATCTGGTTTTAGTACCCAAAAGTTAGAACTGACATACAAATTGCTATATGCACTTGCGCCTGTCATTTTACTTAATAGTATTGTCACTATTTGGAGTGCAGTATTGAATGCCACAGAGCGTTTTGCACTAGCAGCAATCGTTCCAATTTTAACTCCAGCTATTACTATTTTTTTACTATTTGCATTTGATGATTGGGGAATATTTGCCTTAGCTGGAGGATTAGCTGGTGGGGCATTTTTAGAACTAATCCTCTTGGGAGTAGCATTAAATAGGCAAGGTATTTCATTGCTGCCAAAATGGTATGGTTTCGACAATCACTTGCGTCAAGTGACTTCTCAATATGTTCCAATGATTGCAGGTTCTTGTTTAATCAATACTACAGGTCTTATAGACCAATCAATGGCAGCAATGTTATCTCCTGGTAGCGTTGCCGCGCTCAATTACGGTAATAGGATAATTGCATTTGTACTAGGTTTAACTACCACTGCGTTAAGTACTGCTGTGATTCCCTATTTTTCCAAGATGGTTGCTAATAATAATTGGCAAGATATTAATCGCACTCTTAAGCGCTATCTTACTTTAATTATTATTTCCACAGTTCCTTTAACAATTTGTTTATATTTTTTTTCTGAACAAATTACTCAAATAATTTTTCAAAGAGGAGAATTTGGTTTTAAAGATACTATTGTAGTAAGTGATATTCAGAAATTTTACGCATTACAGATTCCTTTTTATATTGCCAATATTTTAGTAGTAAGGATGATATCTGCTTTACAAGCAAATCAAATTTTGATGTGGGTATCAGCAGTTAATTTGAGTGCGAACATAGTTTTTAATCTGATTTTGAGCAAATTTTTAGGCATATCAGGTATTGCCTTATCTACAAGTGGAGTGTATGTTGTTTGCTTATGTATGACATATTCTTCACTTTTTTATTTATTAAAGAAACGCCAATTATTAAATTGAAGGATAGATAAAATATGCGACTCAGTTTTGTGACAACTTCTTTATCATGTGGAGGAGCAGAGCGAGCAGTTGTTTCGTTAGCGGAAGGTTTTACTAAGAAAGGGATAAATGTAGACGTAATTACATTAGCAGGAAAAGATGATGATTTTTATACATTATCTAATGATGTAAATAGGGTTGCGTTAGATGTTACTGGTAAATCAGCTACTCTAGTTCATGCTATTGGAAATAACTTATATCGTCTTAAAATTTTGAGAAAAACAATTTGTTCGCTAAAACCTGATTTAGTTATATCAGTACTCTATACAGCGAATATATTAACTCTATTATCTTTAAGTCAAACAGAATTTATAGTGATTGCTAACGAGCAAAACAATCCGGCTGCTAGTCTAAATAATTTATGGAAAATATTACAACGATTTACTTATCCTAAAGCATCTAAAGTTGTTAGTATTAGCAAAGGAGTGAATGCTTACTTTGATTGGTTGCCAGAAAGTAAAAAAAGAGTTATATACAATCCGCTTACATCTATAAAAAATGAACAAAAGATAGTTAACTTACCATTAGATATTGATCGAAATAAAAAGTGGCTTGTTGCTATGGGTAGATTAGTTGAGCAGAAAAACTTTCAACTACTACTATCAGCATTTCATAAAATTGCAGATAAATACCCAGATTGGCAATTGTTAATAATTGGAGAAGGAGAACTTCGTTGTCAATTAGAAGAATTAAGAGATAAATTAGGATTAACCCAACAAGTGTTTTTTCCTGGACGTATAAATAATCCTTTTCCCATATTAAAAAAATCAGAACTGTTTGTGCTTTCTTCTCGTTATGAAGGTTTAGCAATGGTTTTATTAGAAGCGATGGCTTGCGGACTACCAATTGTTTCTACTGATTGTCCAAGTGGTCCATTAGAGATAATTCGTGATGGAATTGATGGAATTTTAGTTCCAAATGAAGATGTATCTGCATTAACTACAGCGATGGATCGGCTGATGTCTGATGAAGAACAACGAAAACGTCTGGCTATCCGTGCGCCGGAAGTGAAGGAACGCTTTGGTTTAGAGAAAATAATAACCCAATGGGAAGTATTAATTAATGAGTTAGTTCAAGAAAAAAATAATTATGTCTAAATATAATCAAAACTACCAATACTTATTTACTGTTTTTACTCCCACTTATAATCGCGCTCATACACTTCATCGAGTTTACCAAAGCTTAGAAGTACAAACATACAGAGATTTTGAATGGTTGATTATTGATGATGGATCAACAGATAATACTCATGAAATAGTCAAAGCTTGGCAAAAAGAAAGTAAGTTTGTGATTCGTTATATATTACAAGATAATTCCGGAAAACACGTAGCATTTAATCGAGGAGTTAAAGAAGCCAAAGGCAAATTATTTTTGACTTTTGACTCTGACGATGCTTGCTTACCTAATGCTTTAGAAAGATTTAAATATTATTGGGATTCTATTCCAAATAATCTAAAAAACCATTTTTCAGCAGTAACCGCTCTGTGCGTAAATCAACATGGTAACCTGGTAGGAGATTTATTCCCATTTGATATTACTGATTCAAATTCAATTGAAATTAAAACAAAACATAATGTCTATGGAGAAAAATGGGGTTTTCAGAAAACAGATATTTTAAAAGAATTTCCTTTCCCTGAATTGGCTGGTGAAAAATTTATTACAGAGGCTATTGTATGGAATAGAATCGCGAAAAAATACAAGACTAGATATGTGAATGAGAAATTAAGGATTTATCATGAAGAAAGTTCAGATAGTCTAACTAAGTTTTCAGTAAAGACTCGCGTTCAAAATCCTCAAGGTTCTAGATTGTATTATGAAGAATATCTTTCAGCCAGTTTACCAATAAAGGATAAAATCAAACTGTTACTGAATTATATTCGATTTTCATTTCATAGTGGTCAAAATCCTTTAGACAATCGTAAGTATCAACTATTAAAGGTCATATTATTACCTTTTGGTTATCTTATTTCCATTTTTGATAAAACAATAATTAAATACTAATTTAGTAATAATTACAATGAGGATAAAGTTAAAATTTATTTATGAAAAAGTGTACATAAATATCAACAAATTTTTGGGAATTTAGACTTTATGAACGCAAAAGTAGTTTTTTTAATCCGAGACTTAAATTATGCTGGCGCTCAAAGGCAATTAGTAACTTTAGCTAAAGGTCTTGATAAACAATATTTTGATGTTACAGTCTTATATTTTTATGCCGGTGGTCCGCTTGCCAAAGAGTTAGAAATTGATGGAATTAAAGCAATCTGCTTAGACAAGCAAGAACGTTGGGATATAATACCTTTGTTAAAACGTTTGGTAGGACATATTAGAGAAATAAAACCTAATGTTTTACATGGATACCTGGGGGAATCAAATCTCCTTTGTATTTTTTTGAAACCCCTTTTTCCGAAAACTCGGATGATTTGGGGAATACGTGAATCTGATACAGACCCAAGCCTTTATGGTTGGTTGGGACGTTTGTTAAGCTATTTAGAATGTAAATTATCTCGCTTTGCCGATTTAATTATTGTAAACTCTTATGCAGGCAAAACTTATTACCAAAAGTATGGATTTCCCTCGCAAAAGATGGTAGTAATTCCTAATGGTATAAATATAGAACGTTTTGTACCGTTACGAGAAGCGGGGAAAAAGATAAGAAAGGAGTGGGGAATTTCAGAGGATGTCATTTTAATTGGTAAGGTGGGTAGGTTAGACCCGATGAAAGACCATCCAACATTTTTAAAAGCAGCAGCAATAATATGTCAAACAAGACAAGATATACGGTTTTTATGTATTGGAACCGGACCTGAAATCTATGCACAAGAATTGCAGGAACTTACAGATAAATTAGGTCTTAGGGACAAGGTAATCTGGTCACACACAAGAGGAGATATGACCTCCGTATTTAATGCTTTTGATATTGCTACCTCAGCTTCTGCTTATGGAGAAGGATTTGGTAATGTAATTGGAGAAGCAATGGCTTGTAGCGTACCTTGTGTAGTCACAGATGTTGGAGATTCAAGGATGATTGTTGGAGATACAGGAATAGTTGTACCTCCTAAAAACCCTCAAGCTTTAGCTAATGCATGGTTAAAAACTTTGGAAAACACTAAGAAAAGTTCGTTGGCGATCGCTGGGGAATACAGTAACAAAGTTACAAATGCTAGAGAACGTATTGAGAAGAATTTTAGCAATCAAACTCTGTATGAAAAAACTGCAACGGTATTAAAAACAGTTATACAGGGATGATTATATATGCTAGAAATTATTTATTTATGCTTGCTGGTACTAATATTATTAATAGAGTTTAAAAGGAAGAAAAAAACTCCTATAGATTTTCTGACTCTTTTCAACATTGGATATATATTATGGTACCCATTTCCAGCTTTTCTTACAGCTTTGAATAGAGAATACCTCTCAGGCCATTGGATAATAAACTTAAATTATTATACAAATAATGTGCAAACTGCATTAGCAATATTCTTGGGCTATTTTCTTGTAGTTGCTGGTTTTTATTCTTCCTCTGCTCAAAAATTAGGTAAAAAACTAATTATCAAATCCCGCAGTAGTACGAGTGTGTTCAGATATGCCTTATTATTACTTTTATTTGTTTATATATCGATTCTGATATTTAGTGCGCCATTAGGTGGTGTGTCTAATGCAATTTCCAGAGGTTTAGAAATTCGCTCGGGTAGAGTTAATACTGGTAGTTTTGGTTTTTTTCAAAGATTTTTTTCCGGGGCTAGCTTTGCGTCATATTTATTAGCCGCTTTTGTATTTACAAAAAATAGTAGAAAAGGAAAAATATTCAAAATAGTTGTATTCTTTATTTCAGTAATTATCACTCTTCTATCTTTTATGTTAAGAGCCGGAAGAACAAACGTAATTTTTTACTGTCTAGGTTTTTATCAAATTTACACAATTAAATCAAAAAAAATATCTTTACTTACAACTAGCTTGTGTTTGATATTAGCTTCATTATTTTTGTTCTTTGGGAAAAACCTGTTTTTTAGTTTATCGGCACTTCCGCAAGGAATTGATGCTGTTGTAGATACTTATAACAGGTCTGTTGAAGGAGGTTCGGCAAATGAGGGATTAAATTTATTTAGCCTCATGGATAGTTTCAATTATACAGTTTTTTCCTTAGACATGGCTTTACATCAAGATTACGAATTACGATTATTTACTGATTTATATTATGGATTTATTTCTCTACTTCCCAGTCGCCTACTTGGAATAGAAGAGGTACATACAATATTGTATTACAACAGCGTATTTTTAACAGGTGGTTCTGAAGTTAACATTCCAACAGGTTTTCTTGCTTTTGGTATATATAGTATGTCTTGGTCTGGATTAATAATAGTTTGTTTAGTCTATGGTTGGGTAGGTGGCTATTTACAATGTTTATTAGAAAAGCATTTGAAAGATGTATTTTGGATGCCGTTTTTTTATCCCTTAGTTGCTCAGATATGGGTATTAGCACAGAGCGCAGACCCAGAAACATTTTTTCAAAGTAATTTTATATTATTAATTTCTAGTTTAATTATGCTTTCATTCGGAGCAAAAGTTTATCCTTTGAAAAGTTCTTTTGAAAATAAAAATATACCTCAAAAGACAATACGATAATAATGAAATCACAATACTTTACGCATTTTTTTTAAGTTTCGATATCAAATAATAAAAAAACATAAATATAGGAACTGAAGATGAATTCTACTAACAGTTTTGTATTAGCCTTTATGACGACCGGACTTTATACAGGTGGTGCAGAAAGAATGCTTTACAATTTATTATCTAAAATTGATAGACAGCGTTTTAAACCAGTAGTTATTTCTTTGATGGATCGGGGTAGTTGGGGTACGCGGATTGATGCTTTAGATATACCTATCTACACAATAGGCATGAAACAAGGTAAGGCACCGACACCAGAAGTTATTTTGCGTTTGATTCGCACGGTACGTAAAATTCAACCAGACTTGCTTCAAGGCTGGATGTATCATGGCAACTTAGCAGCGCAGTTCGCCAAAATATTTAATGGAAGAAACATTCCGGTTTTATGGAATATTCAGCATTCAATGTATTCATTGAAATATGAAAAACTAATGTCTCGATTAGTGATTCAGTCAGGAGCAAAGCTTTCTCAATCTCCTAATAGTATTGTTTATGTTTCTCAAACAGGTAAGTCCCAACACGAAGAAATTGGTTATTCCAGTAATAATGGCTGCGTGATTCCCAATGCAACTGATAGTTCTTTATTCGTACCTTCACAGCAAGCCAAACAAGATGTTCGTTTTGAGTTGGGTTTAGCTGAAGATGACTTCTTGATCGGACACTTTGCTCGCTTTCATCCAATGAAAGACCATGCAAATTTTCTTAATGCGGCTGCATTATTGTTACAAAAAATACCTAAAAACGTACACTTTATTTTAGCAGGAACACAAGTAGATAAAGATAATCAAGTTTTGCTTGAATTGATCCAGAAATTAGGATTATCTAATCAAGTTCACTTATTAGGAGAACGTAATGATATGCCTCGTCTAACTGCTGCCTTAGATATTATGACTGTAGCTTCCGCTTATGGAGAGGCTTTTCCTTTAGTTTTAGGAGAAGCAATGTCTTGTGCCGTACCTTGTGTAGTCACAGATGTGGGTGATTCAGGATGGATTGTTGGTAATACAGGTAAAGTTGTAACTCCACGAGATTCAGAAGGATTAGCTAATGCTTGGAAAGAATTAATCGAATTAGGACAAGAAGCTAGGAACGCTTTAGGGCAAGCAACACGGAAAAAAAATATTGAGTTATTTTCTTTGGACTCGATTGTATCTCAATACGAAGAACTGTACGAAAGTATTCTTTCTAAGAGGATGTTTAGAAAGCAATTAATATAACTCGAAACTTTTCATATCCTCCATTATCCCCCGCTAAATTAGGGGGAATTTACCCCCCTATGAAAGGAGGAATAATCCGAGAATTATCCTAAAACCGATACTTTTTAAACATCCTTTAAGAATAAATGGAAATTAATACACAATAATTTCAGTCTTTTCTATTAATTTACTAACCTAATTTTGATAGTTACTAAAAAAAATAATTACTAAATATGAAAAATCTTTTAATCATCACTACCATTCCAGATACTATCACAAGCTTTCTACTTCCCTTTGCACGCCATTTCCGTACCCACGGTTGGCAAGTCGATGCAATGGCTTGTGGAATTTCTGCTTACAATGAATGCAAAGAAGAATTTGATCGTGTATGGGAAGTTCAATGGTCGCGCAATCCTTTAAATCCTCAAAACTTGCTTGCAGCACCCCGTCAAATTAAAGCAGCTATGCAGCAAAGGAAATACGACATAGTTCACGTTCATACTCCAGTAGCTGCGTTTGTTACCCGTTACGCTCTCAAAAGTTACAGAAAACAGGGAAAAACTAAAGTCATCTATACAGCTCACGGCTTTCACTTCCATAGTGGTGGAAGCATTTTCAAAAATACTGTTTTTCTTGTTTTAGAAAAAGTCGCAGGGAATTGGACTGATTATTTGGTTACAATTAATCGCGAGGATGAAGCCGCAGCAAAGCACGATCGCTTGATTTCTCCAGAAAAAATTCGCTATATGCCTGGAATAGGCGTAGATTTAGATTATTACAGTTCAAATACTACCTCGGAAGCTAAAGTTGAAGAAGTACGCAGGGAATTGGATTTAGATACTAACACCAAACTATTACTATCGGTAGCTGAATTTATTCCGCGCAAGCATCCACAAGATATTTTGAGAGCATTCGCTAGTATAAATCCGACAAATGCTTGTTTGGCTTTTGCTGGAAATGGAGATTTACTTGAAGAAATGCAGCAGTTAGCAACTCAACTTGGAATAGAAGAAAAAGTGCGTTTCCTCGGACACCGCAATGATATTCCAACTTTGATGATGGCGGCTTTTGTTACTATCCTCGCTTCCGAACAAGAAGGACTTCCTCGGAGTGTCATGGAGTCTTTGTGTTTAGAAACTCCTGTAATTGGTAGCGATATTCGTGGAACTAGAGATTTAGTTTCATCAGATAGTGGGATTCTTTTCCCTGTAGGGGATGTAGAGAAACTTGCTCATGCCATTAAACATTTGCTCAATCATCCTCAAACTGCCTTTATGATGGGTAAACAAGGACGAAAGCGCATGACTAGTTTTGACCTACATCACATAATCAAGCTTCACGAAACTTTATATGCAGAAGCTTTATCCCCAAAATCTGAGCTAATTAATCAGTACTCAACACAAAGCCCTTAATAATAAATCTGATGAGATAAAATTACTGCCAAATTGGCAACAAAAATTAACTTATTTTGTTTATGTTTATTATGGAATGAAAATTTATCTTTTAATTCTAGTTAGATAATCATTCATCTTTAATAGCAATATCAAAGTCAAAAAGAATACATTAACTAAAATGAAAAGCCGAACGGGATCAGATGCTTTCTCTAGTTTTTAATGCTTGTTTCCTTTGACTTCGCTAATTTATTACGTTAAGTAGAAATGTATACTTGCATTGCAGTTGGATGCTTAGAACTAAACGTTCAACAATAGTCAATTGCAACAAAATTTTTTTGAATTATAACAAAGAGGGTTGTATAAATGATTGCATATGTACGGGGTGAGTATAAGAATAAAGGCAGTCGCATCATTAAGTCTGTCTTCGATAAAGTTGTTGCAGCCATAGTTCTATTAGTATTTTCTCCTCTGATATTAATAGTGGCGATCGCAGTATATTTTCAAATGGGCGGCTCTGTTATTTTTAGTCAACCTCGTCCTGGGAAGGATGAGAAAATTTTTGATTTTTACAAATTTCGCACAATGACTAACGAGCGCGATGCTTTGGGTAATTTACTACCTGATGAACAGCGTATTATTCCATTTGGTCTTTTTCTACGTAAAACTAGTCTGGATGAACTTCCTCAGTTATGGAATATTCTTAAGGGTGATATGAGTTTTATCGGACCTCGACCGTTATTAGTGGATTATTTAAAGAGTTATAGTCCAGAACAAGCACGTCGTCATGAAGTGAAACCAGGTATTACAGGTTTGGCTCAGGTAAAAGGACGCAATTCTATTAGCTGGGAAGAAAAGTTTCAACTCGATGTTTGGTATATCGATAATTGGAGCTTATTACTAGATTTGAAAATCATTTTTTTAACAGTATTTAAGGTTGTAACGCAGGAAGGAATAAATCAAGAAGGTTATACAACGTCAGAATACTTCACTGGTAAACTTCAAAAAAATTAATGTTGATTGAGACGAGGCGCGAATAGGAGGTTTTCACAAAATGGTATTTGCTTCTAATCCAATTGAGCTAGTTAAACAAAATTTCCTTCCTAGCGAGGAAGATATAGCTTTCTATCAAGAGCATGGTTGGTATATCTCTCCCAAAGTGCTTAGCAATGAAATGATTGACCAAGCTATTTTAGGTAGCGAACGGTTTTATCGTGGAGAACGAGATAGAGTACTACCCAAAGGTATAGGCTATTCTGATTGGAAGCCCGAGGATGGTTATGATGTCGTTCGTAATAATGAATTTGTCTCACTACAAAATCAGGAACTGCGAAAATTAGCATTGCAACCTGTAATTGGCGCGATCGCAGCTCGGTTAAGCGGAAGCAGACAAATTAGACTGCTCGATGACCAATTAGTTTACAAACCAGCCCAAGATCGGAATGGTAAAAGCGCTGTGGGGTGGCACGCCGATCGCGCATACTGGTCTACTTGTAGTTCCCATAACTTACTTACCGCTTGGATTCCCTTTCATGATTGCGATGAAGTGCAAGGACCTTTAATAGTGCTAGATAAAAGCCATAAATGGTCGAATATTCAAGATAGCCGTTACTTTAATAATCATAATTTACAAGAAATAGAGGAAAAGTATCGTTTGTCTGGCAAAGAAGTTGTGAGAGTTCCCATAATTCTAAAAAAAGGTCAAATTAGCTTTCACCATTGTTGGACAATTCACGGCAGCTTACCAAATTACAGTGATTCCTTTCGTTTAGCAATGGCTGTACATTTGCAAGATGGAGATAATCATTATCAACCTTTTTCTAATAAACAAGGAAAAGAAATTCATATTGCTGATGAATTTTTGTGTCGTAAATTAGCTAATGGATATGCAGACTTTAGCGATCCAGAAACATTTCCTCTTATATGGTCAGAAGCAAATAATGTAATCGGAGATAAAATCTGATGAGCGGACAAGTAATCGATTCACAAAATGATTTATGGCGAGAAACTTTGCAAAAATTGCGCCACGATGTTTATCATTTACCTGAATATGTACAATTAGAAGCCGAAAGAAATCATACCAAAAGTGAAGCTTTTGTATTTACTGAGAATGATAAAATTTTTTTTGTACCCTATTTGTTACGTAGTTGTAATGACATATCAGCCGGAAAAATACATGAGGAAATCTTTGATGTTATTTCTCCTTATGGGTATCCTGGTATTTTAGTCAATGAAGCTGCAACAAATAGTCCAGAATTTATAGATACAGCTTTTAGCAAACTAAAATATTTGTTTCGTGAAAGAAATATCTGTTCTGCATTCTTTCGCTTACATCCTTTACTTAGTAATAAATTTACGGAAATATTTCCGAAGGATACTTTTACTGAAAATGGTCAAACTGTCTCTATAGATTTAACACTTTCAGAAAGACAAATATGGGCAAAGACTCGGAAAGGTCATCAAAGTACAATTAATAAGTGTAAGCGACTTGGTTTTACTGGAAGAATGGTTCCCTTCAAAGAATATATGCATGAATTTATGGCAATTTATGCAGAAACTATGAATCGAGTTCAAGCCAAAGATTCATATTATTTTGGTGAAGATTATTTTCATCAGCTTCTAAAATTAGGAGATCATCTACATTTAGGTATTGTAGAAATGGAAGATGAAATTGCTTGTACTAGTTTATTCTTTGAATCATGCGGTATAGTCCAAGCTCACTTAGGGGGAACTACAGATAAATATATTAGTCAATCTCCTTTTAACTATTTACTACATTATGTCCGACTATGGGCAAAAGAAAGAGGTAATGAGTTTTTACATATAGGAGGAGGAGTTGGTGGTTCACCGGAAGATAGTCTTTACAAATTTAAGTCAGGTTTTTCTAAACAAAGACATAGTTTTTTCACTTTACGTTTGATCGCAGACGAAGAGAAATATCAAGATTTGATCGATATTAGAAAGGAGAATTTAGATTTGCCATCTGAGATATTTTCAAAATCTTCGTTTTTTCCTGCTTATAGAATTTCAGCTTAAAATGATTATTGGTTATATTATAGCAACCAGTTCGTATTTATTAGCTGGTAAAGCATAAAAATTAATCAAATAAATCGCTATATTTGTAGCAGATTAATTCAAAAATTAAATTAATGGATACGCAAATCATCGATTTATCAAACCCTTTATGGATGGAAACCTTGGAGAAAATAAATCATGATGTTTATCATTTACCAAACTATATATCCATAGAATCAACTCGGACAAATCAAACACCCGAAGCTATTTTAATAACTGATAAAGGTCGGATCTTTTTTGTACCTTATCTAATATCAAGATGCGATAAAATAGCTAATTCTGAATTGATGATGGAAGAAATATTTGATATTAAATCTCCCTACGGTTATACGGGAATATTATTGAATGAAGCGGCAGCAAATACAGACGGTTTTCCAGATACCGCAATGGCTGAATTTAAACAAGTATTAGTTGAGAAAGGTGTATGTTCTGCCTTTTTAAAAATGCATCCAATACTTAATGAAAACTTAAATGAAATTTTTGAGCCGGGATTATTTACCGAAAATGGCGAAACGGTTTCCGTCGATTTAAGAATACCTGAATATCAATTATGATCGCATACGAGAAAAGGACATAAAAGCACAATTAATAAGTGTAAACGTTTAGGAATGCAAGCAAAATTTGTTCCTGTAGATGAATATTTAGAAGAATTCAATCATATTTATCAAGAAACAATGGTTCGAGTAGAAGCAGCAGACAGATATTATTTCTTTGATTTTGCATACTATCAAGAAATGTGGAAAGCTTTAGGCGATAAACTGCACCTTTGTATTGTTGAATGTGATTCTGAAATAGCTTGTGCAGGTTTATATACGGAATCTTGCGGTATAGTTCAAAGCACTTTGGGTGGAACCAAAGATAAATTCGTCGATTTATCTCCAAGTAGCTTAGAAACAGATTACGCTCGCTATTGGGCGCATCAACGCGGAAATCAATTCCTGCACTTGGGTAGTGGAGTAGGTGCTTCAAAAGACTCAGTTTTTAACTTTAAAGCTGGGTTTTCCAAGCTTAGACATAGTTTTTATACCCTTAGACTGATAGTATCGGAGCAGAAATATCGCTATCTTGTGGAAATGAAAGCAAAATCATTGAATGTTCCTGTAGAAGATTTGCTTGACTCTAAGTTTTTTCCTGCATATCGCTCTCCCCAAGCATCACTAAAATGAAAAAACAAATTCTACTTTCCACGCCCCATATGGGCGAGCAAGAATTAAAGTTCGTTAAAGAAGCTTTTGAGACTAACTGGATCGCCCCTGTAGGTCCCCATGTAGATGCTTTTGAAGAAGAATTTTGCCAGATTACGGGTGCGGGTTATGCAGCTGCTGTAAGTTCCGGTACCGCCGCAATTCATTTGGCTTTGCGGTTGCTCGATGTTGGACGAGGAGACGAAATATTTTGCTCGACTCTAACGTTTATTGCTAGCGCCAATCCGATTATTTATCAAGGTGCAAAGCCAGTTTTCATCGATAGCGATCGCACTTCTTGGAACATGAATCCGGAATTGCTACGAGAAGCTTTGGAAAAGCGTGCCAAGATCGGTAAATTGCCCAAAGCAGTATTATTGGTGCATCTTTACGGACAATGTGCTGACATCGATCCGATTGTAGAAATTTGTCAAAAGTATAATGTTCCTTTAATTGAAGATGCTGCTGAAGCATTAGGAGCTAGTTACAAAGGGCGCTGTCCAGGCACCTTTGGGACTATCGGAATTTACTCATTCAACGGTAATAAAATTATCACTACTTCTGGTGGTGGGATGTTAGTTTCGGATGATGAAATGTTAGTTAAAAAAGCTCGTTTTCTGGCAACTCAAGCTAGAGATCCCGCTCCTCACTATCAGCATTCGCAGATTGGCTATAATTACCGCCTGAGTAACGTCTTAGCTGGCATTGGTAGAGGACAGTTACAGGTTTTGAAAGAGCGAGTAGAAGCCAGAAGACGTAACTTTGAAATTTACGAAAAAGCTTTGGCCGATCTTCCTGGAATTGAATTCATGCCGGAAGCGGAATTTGGACGCGCTACTCGTTGGTTAACTTGTTTAACAATTAATCCCCAAGCCTTTGGTGCGGATAGAGAAGAAGTACGTCTTGGGTTAGCAGAAAAGAAAATAGAATCTCGTCCGGTATGGAAGCCCCTACATATGCAGCCGGTATTTGCCGAATGCGAAAGTATTGGTGGTGAGGTAGCATCTGATTTATTTACGCGAGGATTATGTTTACCTTCCGGTTCCAACCTCACAGATGAGGATTTAGAAAGAGCGATCCAAGGAGTCAAGGAAGTTCATCAAAGCAAGGAAAAATCTCAAAGTAGCTTATTTATGGTGTAAATAGTGTAGGAGTAAATTCAACTAAGAATCCGTATATCATATATTATATTTTTATAAGCGAAAAATAATACTCTTTTGGATTGGTGCATCTAATCGTTGGTATAAATTAAACAAAATAAGCAATTAACAGTTAACTGATTCTTCTAAGCTAAAAGAATCAAACTAGATGCTTTATGAATTATTTATCGGTCGGTCAAAAGTAAAAAGTAAAAAATAAAATATATTTATGGAATCTCAAGAATCTAGCTTATCTATTGATAAGTATTGGCAAGTCCTTAAACGTCGCTGGGTACCCGGATTAGCGGCGTTTTTCCCAGTTTTTCTGCTTTCGTTATTGTCTTCCTCTTTAAAAAAGCCTACTTTTATTGCCGAGGGTAAATTACAGTTTCAAAGAATAAATGCCACTTCTTCTTTGACAGAATTTGGTAGCGATATTGGTAAATTAGAATCTGTAGCTCAGGACAATACAACTAGCCCCTTGCAAACGGAAGCTGAAATAATACGTTCGGTTCCAGTGGTGCAGAAAACTATAAAACAACTGAATCTTAAAGATAAAGATGGAACTCTTATAGAATATGAAGATTTTTTAGAAAAATTAACTGTAAGCGACATTAAGAAGACAGACGTTTTAACAGTTAGCTATAAAGATTCAGAACCTCAAACAGCAGCGAAAGTTGTGAATACTTTAATGACAGCTTATTTAGAACATAACGTATCTTCTCGTAGAAAAGCCGCCTCATCAGCTAGGAAATTTATTGAAGAACAGCTTCCCAAAGCAGAAGCAGTTGTAAGTAAAGCAGAAGCCGAACTAGCTAGATTTAGAGAAAAAAATAAAGTCTATGCCTTACAAGAAGAAGCAACTAATTCAATACAAGCATTAGGTAATTTACAAAACCAAATTGGTGAGATAAAAACTAAGTTAGCTGATATCGGCGCTCGGAGTCAACAGATTCGCAAACAGTTGGATGTAAATCCCCAACAAGCGTTGAACATGACTTCTTTGAATCAGGCTGGTGGAGTTCAGGATGTTCTTAAAGAAGTGCAACAGGTAGAGTCGCAGTTAGCATTAAGACGTACAGTTCTCACTAATACCCATCCAGAGATCGTAGCTTTAGAAAGCAAATATAATGCTTTAAAAAGATTGCTGCAAGATAGAATTCGTCGAACTGTAGGAAGCAACGGACAAGAGCTAAATGACAGATTGCAAGAAGGAGAATTAAAACAACAGCTTGCAGGAGAATTAGTAAATTTAGAATCTACTTCTTTAGGTTTAACCGATCAACTTGCAGTTTTATCGGAGTTGCAAACATCTTATAAACAAAGGCTGGAAAATCTGCCAAGACTAGAGCAACAACAGCGCGAGTTGGAGCGCAAAGTAGAAGCAGCACAGTCAACTTATTCGCTGTTATTGAAAAAACTACAAGAAACTAGCATTGCAGAAAATCAGAATATTGGCAATGCTAGTAAGGTTTCCGAAGCCTTAATTCCTAAAGAACCTGTTTCTTCTCCATTAACTAATTATCTTTCAGCCAGCTTGTTGGGAATGTTAGTTTCCTTGGCAACGATGTATCTTTTGGAATCACAAGATAAATCTATCAAGACTATAGAAGAAGCCAAAGAATTAACTGGATTGACTTTATTGGGTATCATTCCCGACTTTAGCAAGCCGAAAAAGTCTATTTTAGGCAAACAAGATTTAGAAGCAGTATATCCCACCTTGATGGTGCGTGACGCTCCCCGTTCCCCAATCAGTGAAGCTTTCCGGATGCTGCGAGCTAACTTGAAATTTATGAGTGCGGACAAAGAATTAAAAGTTATTGTTGTTACCAGTTCCGTACCTCAAGAAGGTAAATCCACTGTGGCTGCTAATTTAGCTAGTTCGATGGCGCAAATGGAGCGTAGAGTATTATTAATAGATGGAGACTTGCACCGTCCATCCCAACATCATATATGGGAACTGCCCAACGCCCAAGGTTTGAGCAATGTGATTGTGGGACAGGTAGAGGTAATGTCAGCCATCAAGAAGGGGATGGATAATTTAGACGTATTAACTTGTGGGGCTGTACCTCCTTCCCCCGCATCCTTGTTAGATTCTAAGCGCATGGCTTCATTAATTCAAAGTTTTAGGTCATATTACGACTACGTAATTATTGATGCACCTTCATTAAATCTTGCCGCAGACGCTGCAACTTTAGGTCAAATGGCCGACGGCGTGTTGTTAGTAGTACGTCCGGGAGTAGTAGATTCTGTCAACGCGACTTTTGCTTGTGAGATGTTAGAAAAATCCGGTCAAAATGTATTAGGCCAGGTAGTTAATGGAGTTGTGTCCAACAATGAACGTCATATTAATTACTACTCTAAAGAAGAATACCCGGAAGAAAACGTTACAACAATTGACACAGTGAAAGTTTAATAATTGGGAATTGGGAATTGGGCATTGTAAAGAGTTAGGAGTTAGGAGTTGAAGAAGGTAATGGGTAAATATCTTCTTGCCTTTTACCTCTTACCTCCCCCTCTCCCCATCGCCCTCTTGTTTACTTATATAACAACCTCGGAAAAGCTCGTAAAACTCCGAAAGCCGCTAGAAATATCAAAAAACATAAAAAATCTGTATTTTGATATACCAAAAAAAATATTATGTATGATCCCCTGGATAGATGATAGGGAAAACAAATAACCTGTAATTTGTAAATGTAGTTGCTTGATAGTAAATTGTTGACAATCTGATAATAATTTGGAATATGCGTCCAAGTTAGAGCGTAACGCCGCTTTGCTTATCGCCTTCTCGTTCTCGACTTTTTTAAGTCATTGCGGTTAATCAAATTTGAGATGGGTGAAGATATTATTCTCTGCCCAGTGGAAAACGAAGTCCTTACTAAGATATGGACTTCTTCAATTGCACAAAAATACATAACTTATGAGAATCGCTCAAGTAGCCCCTTTAAGGGAAAGAGTTCCGCCTCCTTCATATGGAGGGATAGAGTTAGTAGTTAGTCACTTAACCGATGAATTAGTTCGTCGGGGACATGAAGTTACTTTGTTTGCTTCTGGTGACTCGCTCACGAGGGCAAAGTTAGAAGCTGTTTGCGATCGCGCTTTACGCTTAGATCCGAATGTAGTCAATTGCGATGCCTACGAATTGCTCGAACTAAGCCAAGTTTACCAACGAGCGGCGGAATTCGACATAATTCATTCCCATTTAGGTGTTTTGACTTTGGCAATGGCTGGTTTGGTAACGACACCAACGGTACATACTTTGCATCACAGCTTTAATCCGGATACTGCTAAGATATACACTCACCACTATAAACAGGCATACGTTAGTATCAGTGATGCTCAACGAAAGATAGACCTAAACTACGTTAGAACTGTTTATAACGGCATTGACGAAAACAATTATCCATTCATTGTCGAGCCTGAAAATCCAGCCTATCTAGCATTTTTAGGAAGATTTTCTCCACAAAAGGGGCCTCACCATGCTATTTCTATTGCCAAACAAACAGGTTGGCGTTTAAAAATGGCAGGAAAGATTGATGATATCGATCGTAAATTTTTTGAGCAAGAAGTAGCTCCTCATATTGATGGAAAACAGATTCAATACCTTGGTGAAGTTAATCACTCGGAGAAAGCCAAGCTGCTTGGAAATGCTGCCGTAACTCTCTTTCCTATTACCTGGGAAGAGCCTTTTGGTCTAGTAATGATTGAATCAATGGCTACAGGTACACCAGTGATTGCAACTAATATGGGTTCGGTTCCCGAAGTTGTTAGTCAGGGCGTAAGTGGTTTTATCTGTAAAAGTCACGAAGATATGGCATCAATGATTCCCAAAGCTTTAGAACTCAACCGCAATAGCTGTCGCAAATATGTAGAAGATAGATTTACTGTCAGCAAAATGGTAGATGGGTACGAAGAGATTTACAGAAAAATTCTGGAAAATCGCATTCAAAAGAATGGTTTTATTCACTCTACAAAAATCAAACGTTAATCCAGAGATAAAATTGCGTCTTAATCGACAGCTTTTTTAACTTTTTTAAAGGAGGACAAGATTCGTGAGCATCAAAACTAACAATTGTCCTTGTTGCAGTGGTTCTCTGCTGCGACACGTTCGTCAAAATGAACTTTACTGGTTATGTCAAAATTGTGGGCAAGAAGTTCCATTATTAAGTACCGTTGCCGTTCATACTGAAGCTAGAACTAAGACTGCTGTTCCTTCCTAAATAGTAAAATCGTAGTCGCTAATAAACCAAAACCAAATCACTTTTGAAAAATTACCAACTCTACCCGAATCGGGTGGAGTTAGTTTTTGGCAAGATAGAGAGTTAGGAGTTAGGAGTTAGGAGTTAGGAGTTAGGAGTTAATAAGTTAAAACTGTTGACTGTTCCCTGTTCCCTGTTTCCTGCCAATTCTCAAACTAACGTTAATTAATTGAAAAAAAGGGGAATTCTATATATAGAAACTTTCAAAACTGAAAAATGTTAAACAAATCTCTATTGCAAATTTTCATTTTACCCTTAGCATTGTTTATCTCTAACCACGGTATGGCAAGAGCTTTACCGGGACAACCTATGGAAGATGTGGAAACTTGGATTAAAGCACATCCTACATTAAGCCCTAGGAGTGGCGAACGCTTTCTGGTGACGAAAACCGATACAGCAGCGCAAAGATTCAGTTTCCAAGCAATGGTTTCAGCGCCAGGTAAATTAACCTTTTCCAACAACCGCAGTCAAAGTCGCGCCGAACGCATTTCTATGTATGATGCAATCAACGGTATGAGTTTGGATAGATTAAAAGAGTCTTTGCGGATAATTTACGGATTGGATATTTATCAAGATTATAAAGGCGCTCAAGTCATTTACGAATATCCCAACCAAAGCGCAATTAACGCAGCACGTTTTGCAAAAAATCCAGTGCGAGAAGGTTTGACAGGAGAATTACGCGTAGGTTCGCGTTATGCTTATTGGGTAGAAGTTGCACAAGCTAAAAACGGTAAAGCTTTTACCGGGCAGATGACGGTTTTTCTTAAATCCGATCTAGATAAATTGGAAGAAGAATTACGAAATCGTTAATTAGTTGTTAGTTGATAGTTGTTAGTTGATAGTAGCGAAGCAAGGAATAGTAGTAATCTATATTAGTATTCTGCCAGATTAATTTTGATTAGCAACTGACTTCTTGCATTATTCTCTTTAAGCCAAAAGAAACCCAGTTTCTTGTATTGAAAGGGTCAATATCTTGTTATAAAATATTATTGAAACCGGGTTTACAGAAGCCTTAGCTACACATCAGCTTATCAATGGCAAATAGCTTAAATCACAACTATTTACTAACTACTATCTACTAACAACTAACCACCAACTATTGATGAATATTATGCCATTCACCAGAAAAAATACTTTCGGTTGCGTTTGCTATTCGTAATAAATCCTCTTTAAGCATGGGAGGCCAATCTACACCAGCTTTTAACCCTGCTGCAAATAATTGTTGAGCTTTTATACTTAACAAATACAAAGCATAAATAAGTTCTCTCTCAAGGGTATTACAATCTTTAAGAGCTTCAAATACTACTTTTAATGCTAGTAAAATTGAGGTAATTTGACCGGGAATCGGCGGTTTCCCTTGTCGCATTCGAGTTAGTAACGCATCTGAATTTTTTTCGCTTGCTATAGTTTGGTTTAAAAGCAATTGATGAGCAGTTTCGTAATTCATTACTGAGCGCGTATGGTAGATATTGGAAGAAGGTAAATCGACACTATAGCAAAGTTACGATTATAGAGTTAGGAGTTAGCAGTTAGGAGTTAGCAGTTATAAATTTGACATTTGAAGGAAATTAATTCTGTATTTAGAATATGGCTTTAGTGAAAAAAGCTACATTTAGCAGTGACAGTGGCATTCTTCTCAGTGCAAACAAATATTTAAGTGTAAATTTGTTGGGTTTAGATTGTTAGATTAATTTTAGGCTACTAATCCCGAACGCAATGCTCTAACTGCTGCTTGGGTGCGATCGTCTGCACAAAGTTTGTTAAGAATATTGCGAACGTGGGTTTTTACGGTACCAACTGTGATATACAACTGCTCGGCAATTTCTCCATTGCTTTTTCCAGCTACAATTAATTCAAGAATTTCTAATTCTCTTTGAGTTAAAGGATAGGTTTCTAAGACTTGCTCGTATTCGGAAGAAAGCGCTTCAATTTTGACTGTCTTAGCCTGTACGGATTTGTGATTGTCGGAGATTTCCTGTCTTATCTGGTGTAATACTACGTTGGCGATCGCCGGATCTATCCAAGAGTTGCCGGAGTAGGTTGCATGAATTGCTTCGGTAAGCTTATCAATGCTTGTATCTTTCATATAATATGAATCAGCTCCTGCTGCGAAAGCTGCAAGTACGGTATCATCGGTATGATTCATTGTCAAAACGAGGATTTTTGTAGAAGTATCTCCGGTATGACTTTGATATTCTCTAAATTTGCGGGTAAGTTCAATTCCATCAATATCAGGTAAGCCGATGTCTACAAGTGCTACATCTGGCTTCATACTTTCTAAAATTTTCAACCCTCTACTACCATTCGCTGCCTCTCCTACTATCTGTAATTCGCTGCTTGCCTGCAATGCAGTCTTTATCCCCATTCGGGTCAAATCGTGATCTTCAATTAAAACAATACTAATTTCATTCATCGGTACACTCATATTGTTTATTTTTCAATATATCTCAAAACGCTTCTTTAAGGTTAAGCTTTTCTAAGGGAGCATCTAAGTTCTACAAAAACTAAAGATAGATTTTATTATGTCAACAATACATCCATCGATAGAAACTGTCTTATTATTATTTTTTAGCCTTTCGATACAGTTTAAAATATAGCTTAAGATATATGCGATAATTTCAATTATATTATTGACTATATTTTTTTACTTTCTTTATGTAAAAAATCATTTATAAAATAATTGTTAACTTTTTGTTCATTTATTGATTTAATTATAATTTATATTAGTTAGGCATTAATTGATAAAATGCCTTTGTAAATCTGACTGTGATTTCACCTATTTTTATTAATTTAAAACAAGGCTGAAATTCCTCTGATGATAGGGCGATAACTTAACAAGACCGGATTAATTAAATTGAGTCTCTAAATTTTTGGTAAATCATTCCAAAGGCTTTTACTAAATTCATCATCTATCTAAGTTAAGAGTTATTTTTCATGAGTTATACAAATCAAACATATTTCTCCTAAATAAATTCATACTAAAGACTGACGACGAAAAAAAATATGGTTGCATAAAATAAGTATATAGTTAGGTAAATGTATAAGCCTTAACATTTGATAAGATGTCAGTTCTTTTTTGGACATCTTATTTTACTGTTTAGTTTTATATACTTTTTATCTTATTTTTAAAGTTAACGGCACAAAAATTATACTCGTTCGTCAAGTTTTGTATGTATCCAAAAAACGTAATATAGATAAATATATTAATTATTAGTGAGGAATGAACAGTAGGTATTTAATCTAAAATAGTGAAACAATTATTAATCAATAATATAATCTCTTAATAAATGAGAATTAAAGTATTTTTAGTATCTGGTTATAGAAATTGAATAAAAGAATACAAAATCAACTTTTCAAACAAGTTTATACTATAAAAATCGTACCAATTACTAATCAAAAATCAAATTCATATGAAATATTGATGAATGAAAAAGTTTGTTTCATATCATGGCAGAATATAATTATATAATCTCCTAAATTATAAAATAGACTGTTATTTTATTACAAATATTATGCTCTTAATTAAAAAGATAGGTAGGAATAAAAATTATTGATATAAATCTTGGTTAAATAGAATCTGATAGCCTAAGCAGTGATTGAGGCGAAACAGCAATGGATAAAAAGTTGAAGGTTTTAATTATTGAAGATGATGAAGTAGAAAGGATGACACTCTGTCATGCTTTTAATAAATACGATCTAAATAAAAAACAGCTAAAAGTTGTTGAAAGCAAGAAAGCCATCGATACTTTTAAGAATAATTCCTATGACTTTGTATTATTAAATTCTGTATCTAATAGTGAAGCCATAAATTTATTAAAACAAATACATGATTGTAAAAAATCGATCCCTGTATTAGTTATTCTTGAAAAAAGTGATGAAGACAAAGCAGAAGAATTTATTGAAGCTGGCGCTACAGACTATATTTACAAATCGATATTGTCACCAAAAACTTTAGATTTAGCGCTACGGAATGCTATGCGAGTTTACGAAATACAAGTACAATTAGCTGAACTTGATTTAAAACTCCAACAAAAAAACGCATTGCTTTTTGAGCAAAATCAACAAATAGCTCGGCAAAAACAACAAATAGAAGAACAAAATCTGAAGTTGGTTGAAGCATTACAGTTAAAATCGCAATTTTTGGCAACTATATCTCACGAATTACGGACTCCCATGAATGCAATTATAGGGTTTTCTCAATTATTGCTACGTCCAAAGTGCGGTATAATGTCTAAACCACAAAAGGATATGGTAGAACGTATCCTTAATAATGGGAAAAATTTATTAATGCTTGTAAATGAAGTTTTAGATTATTCTAAGCTACAAGTAGGAAAGCTAGATTTAAAACCAGAAGTGTTTGATGTCGCGAAACTGGTAAAAATTACCGTTGCCGAAATGCATTCTTTAGTAGATGCAAAAAAACTGCCGGTAACGATTGATATTAACTTACAAAATCCTATTTTATATAACGATTCGCAGCGCGTGCGACAAATTTTAAAGGAGCTACTTTCAAACGCAATTAAATTTACCCATGATGGAAGCATTCAGGTAAAAATATCAGAATATTCGGCAAACAACATTGAATTAACAGTTGAAGATACCGGAATTGGAATTGCCGATGATAAAATACGAGATATTTTTGAACCTTTCAGGCAACTTGATCAAGGTACCAACCGTAAATTTGAGGGTACGGGTTTAGGGTTATCTATAGTTAAAGCACTAGTAAATATGATGAACGGTAAAATTAGTGTTGAAAGTGAATTAGAAAAAGGTACGCTGTTTCGTATACAATTACCACGGCAAGTGTCATTTGTTTCAGATAAAGAAATTGCCAAAGTAAATCGTGATTTTTCATCAAAAATACTTATGAATGAAAATAAGCAAGGAGATTACAGATAAGAAAGGCTTTTCGGTGCTAAGTATACTAAAAAATATTTTACAAAAGGGAACAGGGAACATGAAACAGGAGAAAAAATATCCTCTTACATAATTTGTGTTGTTGAGCCAGATATTATTTACAACAGTTTCAACATTTTTCTAAAAATTAAGCATACTATCTACGGCTATAATCATAAGAATTGTATTCTAAAAAGTAAAAAGTATTAGATGTTAGTTTCTAACTATATCTATGAAATTAACTATAAGCTTTTTTAACGTTAATATTTGTAAAAATCGTTATGTCACTTCAAGATTCGCAGATGCTAGATCGTATATTAGCGGTTGACGATATACCTGACAATCTATTTTTAGTGCAGGCACTTTTAGAAAGCGAAGGATATGAAGTAAAGTTAGTCACCGATGGTGAATCAGCATTAAAAGAAGTAGAAGAATTACCACCAAGTTTGATACTTTTAGATGTTATGATGCCGGAAATAGATGGCTATGAAGTCACCCGCCGCATCCGTAATATTGCTGACGATAACTATATTCCAATATTATTAGTTACAGCCTTTGACGATGCCAGCGTTGTTGAAGGTTTAGATGCAGGTGCAGATGATTTTATCCGCAAACCCTTTGATACAGATGAGTTACTTGCAAGAGTGCGAAGTCTTTTGCGTCTTAAGCATAGCATCGACGCACAGAAACAAATGGCCCGTCAGCGTGAAGACTTTGTATCGCGTTTAACTCACGATTTACGAACCCCTTTGGTAGCTGCCGACAGAATGTTAAATCTGTTTTTACAAGAAACATTCTGCAAAATTTCACCAGAAATGAAAAAGGCGATCGCCGCAATGGTACGCAGTAATAATAATTTACTGGAAATGGTAAATACCCTGTTAGAAGTATCGCGCATTGAAGCAGGGAAAAAAACCATGAATTTTGAAAACTGCGATCTGTATTCTATAGTTGAGGAAGTAGTTCAAGAATTAAGTCCGTTAGCGCAAGAAAGAGACTTAAATCTTGAATTTAAAAGTAGTTTTTCGGAAGAAAACAAAGATGCTACTACAGTTAATGGCGATTGTTTAGAATTACGGCGCGTTGTTAGCAACTTGATTGGAAATGCAATTAAATTTACCGACGAAGGCAAAATAGAAGTTCGTCTATCAGAATTTACATCCGATACAGGACAATACTTGGTAAAATTAGACGTAGAAGATACCGGGTATGGAATAGCAGAAGAAGATAAAAAAACTATATTTGAACGTTTTCGTTCTGGGAAAAATAAACGTTCTGGTAGCGGTTTGGGACTTTATCTATCTAATTGGATTGCACAAACACATGATGGGAAAATCGAGTTTTCTTCCGAACTCGGTAAAGGTAGTTTGTTTACCGTATTATTACCTAGGGCATAAAATATAGGACTTACGCAAGCCCCCCTTTTAAAAAGCAGTTGGTGAGTCTACTCCCCTACGGAGGTTCCCGCAGTACGAGGGAAGTAGCGTTAGCGGAGCGAGGCGTTAGCCTTACCCGTTACTCTAACGAGTCGTGCCGCGAGTAAGGCTTGCGTCGCCTGTTAACCGAGCGTGTCCGATAGGACATAATGTTAATAAGTTTATAAAAGATAATAAAGCAGCCTATCAATAAGTACTCGCGCAAAATTAATTGTATATTGTCATTGCGAGTGCAGCGTTCACGCGGCTAGCGAAGCGTACCGTAGGTATTGCGTGCGGCTCAGCGAAACGAAGCAATCGCAGGGGTTTGAGATTGCTTCACTTCGTAAGCGCTTGCGCGCACGCTTACGCGAACGCAATGACACAAATAATTTTGCATAACCACTTAAAAATTATTTTGACCGACAGTCATATTTGATGAATAATTTAATTTATAACTAATGTAAGGAACAATCATTTCCTCTAACTCTTCAATTAAAAACGGTTTAATAATATAATTATTAAATCCGGCTCTGATAATATTTTCGCGATTTGCTTCAGTAGCTAAAGCTGTTAGCGCAATAGCAGGAACATCACAAGTCAAAGGCTCCTCTCTTAAATATTTTAAGATTTCGATACCGCTAACTTTTGGTAAAACGATATCAAGGAGTATCAAATCAGGATAATGCTCTTTCGCTAAATTTACAGTTGTTTTGCCCCCATATTTTTGAGTAATTAATCTACAACCTAAAGATTCAAGAATATAAGTAATTAGTAGCAAATTATCTTCGTTATCTTCTACAACTAGAATTAAAGGTGCCCCAGAAGCTTGATTTTTATTCATTGAAAATGTATCTGCCAGTTTCATATATTTTCGATAAAATTTTATGCTAGTTAACTTTACAGGTTAAAAAAATCAAGAAGTATTAACTAAATGGTAGATGATACATATACTTTGCAATAATTCAAAACTGGCTCATATACAACTAATTTCATTTGAGTAAGATACAAGACATATCATTATAAGGAAGTAGTAGCAAGTAGAGAAATGCACCTCCTGGACTTGCAAACTATTATATTTACTATATCAAGTTAAAATTCTTTAATCATAATTTCTGCACAAGGAGCAGCATTACAAGCTGATAGGTTATAAATATGCTTTCTGATTACAAGAAAAATACAAAATAAATATAATAAATGATTTGTAAACCTTTAATATCTTTAATAAAAATTTTCTTATTTAGATAATTATTTATATAGACGAATATTTAATAATTAGACATATGGCATTTTTCTAATTAAATGAAGTCTACAAAACAGTAGTTTTAGTTGCATTTGTCGGATTTAATTATAAATATTAGTGTAATTACCTCTTTATTGCTATATCGGAGACAACATTTATAATCATCTGACTATTTGTTACATAAGACACTAAGCATAACCCGCAGCTCGTAAGTATGTCAATCTATTTTATCTTTGGTCCCTGCTCGCCAAAAAGTGAATCTGGCGAATGTAATTCACTGCTACACAAGCGAAGTCCACCTCCGTGGACTAATAACTTATCAGGTTAAGATAAAAAAAAGCATAATTTGTTCTTATTTGTATGTTTCAATCCCTAATAGGGATTAAGGTGAATTTCAACGATTTAATTCAGCAGCGAATAATCAATGAAATGAAGTTTCAATCCCTAATAGGGATTAAGGTGAATTTCAACATCATAGCTTTGCAAAATAAAGTTTTTTTGTTCCTGTTGTTTCAATCCCTAATAGGGATTAAGGTGAATTTCAACGCAATAACGCCCCTCTCAGCATTAAGATTTTTTGGAGTTTCAATCCCTAATAGGGATTAAGGTGAATTTCAACAGTACTGCCAGCAGCATTTCCGATGCCAGCAGAAGGTTTCAATCCCTAATAGGGATTAAGGTGAATTTCAACAACAACAAACTTATTGGATGCAGTGGTTGCAAACGTTTCAATCCCTAATAGGGATTAAGGTGAATTTCAACTATTCATTTTCCTTTGTCATTGCACTAATTAATTGTTTCAATCCCTAATAGGGATTAAGGTGAATTTCAACATTTTTGATTGAATTTGATAATAGCACTCAATTTGTTTCAATCCCTAATAGGGATTAAGGTGAATTTCAACTAAGAGGAGTAGATCCGGAAACTGGAGAGCCTCGTTTCAATCCCTAATAGGGATTAAGGTGAATTTCAACGTTATTCAATTACAAGTAAATGATGTTTTTTACTCTGTTTCAATCCCTAATAGGGATTAAGGTGAATTTCAACCCGCACTCGGTTTATATGCATCAATCGTAAAATTGTTTCAATCCCTAATAGGGATTAAGGTGAATTTCAACGTCACCAGCCGCACCATTAATTGCTTCTGTATTTGTTTCAATCCCTAATAGGGATTAAGGTGAATTTCAATGTTTCGGGTAAACCGACTACCCGGCATTTATCAGGTTTCAATCCCTAATAGGGATTAAGGTGAATTTCAACGAACTATTTTTGATGATGATAAATATCAGTATAGTTTCAATCCCTAATAGGGATTAAGGTGAATTTCAACAATAAAAGCTGATTCCTCGCTTAATAAAATTTCTCCGTTTCAATCCCTAATAGGGATTAAGGTGAATTTCAACTACTGGGCGATACAAGTTTCAGTGCCGGAGGAGATGTTTCAATCCCTAATAGGGATTAAGGTGAATTTCAACTTACGGCAGGAAGAATATCATCAGCCAACGCAACGTTTCAATCCCTAATAGGGATTAAGGTGAATTTCAACTGAAAAGTTCTAATATCCAGACTCAAAGAAGTTGGTTTCAATCCCTAATAGGGATTAAGGTGAATTTCAACGAGCGATCGGAAAAGCCGGAATCTTTTAGTTTGCAGCGTTTCAATCCCTAATAGGGATTAAGGTGAATTTCAACGTTACAGTACTTTTAATCACGATTGGTATCACTAAGTTTCAATCCCTAATAGGGATTAAGGTGAATTTCAACCTTACGCCGATGAAGCTACGCGAGCGTGTGGGATTGTTTCAATCCCTAATAGGGATTAAGGTGAATTTCAACACTTGAGAAAGTCGATTAGAAATGTTGCTAAGGTTGTTTCAATCCCTAATAGGGATTAAGGTGAATTTCAACCAACCAGAAGCCGGAAAAGACACCCACAAACCAGGTTTCAATCCCTAATAGGGATTAAGGTGAATTTCAACTTTGTTATCTTCAGTTTTTGGTGGTGGAGATACCGGTTTCAATCCCTAATAGGGATTAAGGTGAATTTCAACTAAATAGGCGCTGCGGTCTGCTTCTCCTTCCTCAGTTTCAATCCCTAATAGGGATTAAGGTGAATTTCAACACTAATATCCTGATCAGAAGAGTCGGCTGCAAAATGTTTCAATCCCTAATAGGGATTAAGGTGAATTTCAACCTTAAGTAGTGGTTGTATGTTGTTAAACCTGTTGGTTTCAATCCCTAATAGGGATTAAGGTGAATTTCAACAGCGGGCATCTAGAAGCCTTTAAATATAAAGTTTTCAAGGTACGGATTCGCGGATGAGCTAATAATAGCATGGGGAAATTAAAATGGGAAGAGAGTAAATGGCTGAAACCCAGGCTGGATAAGGGGCGCGGATGGGTTATGAGTATTTTGAGCCTGAAAAGCCGATCTGCTCTGGGATTCAGCCATTTTTTTTAAACCCAATTTTTCAAGACCTACCCATCCGCGCATTCAGCAAAGAAAATGCTATAGTCACGAGGCAGTTCTCCACCGATACGTTCTACTTTACCAAAGCAGCAAGCGCATAAAGGATAAAAGAGAATGCTATCGGTATCGGGTTTAATTAATTTATTCAAGCGACTTCTTAATTTAGCATATTGAGTATCGGTAAGTTGACACTCGAAAATACTGTATTGTACCCATTGTCCGTAGGATTTGAGGACTTTGTGGATTTTTGTGCGGCGTTTATCTTCTGAAATATCGTAACTAACAACAACGTTCATAGATCCTCCTAAACCCTCCTAGGAGGGTTTAATTGATTTTATTTCATTACCAATGGTGGATATTTCTCGGTTTCGCCGATTAAATATTTCCCTAATAATCTGGCTTGAATTTCAAAAGCCTCTTGATAACTACATTTGCGCCCCATTACCGGATGGGTAAATCGAGTTTGTTTCTTCTGGGTGTATAGTTTGAGAAATGTTTTTCGTCCTTCTTTGGTTAGAGAAACAGCACCGCTTAAGGGTTCGGTTTCAAAATCTTTTTGTTTCAATAACCCCTTATTTAAAGTAGATAACACCATCGCATCTACAACCAAGGGACGAAATTCTTCCATCAAATCCAAAGCTAGCGAAGGTTTTCCATAGCGATCGCAATGTAGATATCCTAGATATGGATCGAATCCAACAATGTTCGCTGCACCTTGTACATCGTGACGTAGCAGGGAATAACCAAAACTGAGTAAAGAATTCACCGGATCTGTTGGCGGACGACGAACCCGACGAGTAAATTTAAACTGCGATGCGCGAATCATTTGGTCAAAACCACCGAAATAAGCAGCACTACCGGCACCTTCTAAACCTCGCAAAGAATCAACATTATGGGTGTTGTCGATTGGTGCAATGCTGTTTTCTAACTGTGTAATGTTTTTAGATAAATCGAGTGTAGCTGATTCTCTTTGACGACGAACCATAATATTACGGTAATTTTTGAGTTTACCGCGTACAAAGCTTTGCACTGCACCAACAGCCATCTGTGAATTTTCAGAAGCTTGCCATTGAGCTTTGCGGACAAAAATATTTTTAGTAACTTCCGGTTCTAATCTTCCTAAATAACGACCATTTTCTGTCAGAAATGTCAGAGGAATATGGCGTTCTAATAGTTCGTAAACTAGCGCAGGTGATATAGTTGCTCGTCCTAAAACAACAATACCATCAACTTTAAGTAAAGGAACATCTAAAATAGTCTTTTTTTCAAACTTTATGGTAAGACGTTCATCAACTTTACCGACAAAAGAATCCATTTGTGTAACGTAAACTGTACCCATGATTAATCAGTTATCAGTGAACAGTGAACAGTGAGCAGTGAAAAATTATTAAATTAAAACCAAAACAAATCAAACTTATCCGTTGCCTAACTTCATCCGTTGCCTAACTGACTTCCTGATATCGCTTCACCTTATGAACAGCCATCGGTAAACATTGGGAGTAAAGACTGCATCCTTTACAACGTTTACTATAAATAGCTGCTGGCATTTTTCCTGTTTCTAATAATTTAATAACATCAGCAATTGTCGCTATAGTTTCCTTTCTCAAATCATCGTTTATCTCTACCAATTGACGCTGATGAGTTTGAGCATAATAAACATAACCAGTACTAATATTCTTCCCCGTCATTTCCTCCAAACACAGAGCTTGAGCGCACACCTGTAATTCATCATTATCCCATTCACCCTTACGTCCTCGTTTATATTCCACCGGATACCATTCACCATTTTCCAACTCAATTAAATCTGATTTTCCAATCAACTTATATTTCTCCGACTTCAACCAAATAGCGCGAACCTGCCAAGTTTCGGCTTGATTTCCATCACCAACGGTGTGAACTCTCTCATGTAAACTAGTTCCTTCAATCGTATATTGATTATCCGTAAACTCTCCCAAACAAAACATCCTCCAGCAGCGATGGGGACAGAATGAAAATTGATTTAAAGAAGCGATTGTGATGTAATCTGTATTGTTCATTTTTTTGTGAATATAGAAAATTTCGTAAACCTCACCCCTTTCCCCTCTCCTTGTCAAGGAGAGGGGTATATTTTATTGATTCTTAACTCCTAACTCCTGTAGAGACGTAGCACTGCTACGTCTCTACACTACTAATTCCTAACTCTTCTCCCCATCCCCATTCCCATCGTGGTTTTCCTACCAATTCCCGCATACAAAGCAAAGTCAGCTAAAGCGTTAATTTTTTTAATCTGAATTGCTTCAACATCACCCATAATTCGATAGCTAACTTCACCAACTACACCGATAAACTTGCTGCGAGAATCGGGAACTATTTCAGTATGGATGTTGATAAAGCTGGGAAAAATAGAATCAAAATCCAGATTTTCAAATTCAATTTTGCTATATTTATTCCAACGAGAAAGCAAAGATTTGAAAACAGATTCTCTTGTCGGCAGCGTAGTATCGTATTTACCTTGTCTCCAAGCGGTAGGAGTTGCGAAGTTGATAGAAATAATTCGTTCCGAGTCGCTGGCTTGTTGGTAAAGTTGTGTATAGGTGCAAGCATTAGCCCAAGGTTGCGTAGATTGGGGAGTACCTTGAATGCTGGTAATATACAAATCGGCAGAGCCTAAATGCCAAGGCTGTTGTGGATTCAGATTTAGCCAAAGTTGGGTTAATTTACTAAATAGCGCATCATCAAGTAGAGAAATTCGCCACCAACAAGGGGTACCTGTAGAAATCGCTTCTTGATGTTGGAATTTTAATTGATGTCTCTTGTGAATAGGAGAATTTCTGGTTATTTGTAAGGGTGAGAGAGTAAAAGCTTTATCGGCTTTTGAGTCGTGTAAGTAGCTTCCTAATTCTTTGTCAACGGAACTTACGAGGGTGAGGAATAAAGCGTGTAGATGTCTCCCGGTGAGGAATTGCGGGTAAATGGGAGATTTTGAGCTGAGGTTGAGGATGAGGCTGTGAGGCATTATTCGATTTTGGATTTTAGATTTTGGATTTTGGATTGGCTAATTTTGTAGGGTGTGTGACGCTATGAAATAATTTGAACGAAGTAATAAATAAATTTTTTAGCGTCACGCACCAATTAACTGAAGTCCCTCTTTACAAGCTAAGAATTTTATCGAATAAGTTTATCTGAAGTCCCCCTTCTTAAGGGGGATTTAGGGGGATCTACAATCTTCAAGCTATTTTATTAACCTTTAAATCGGTATTCCATTTTTGCAGGAATTTTCAATTTTTCGGAATTGAAGGGATTTTCGAGTTGGTAAAATTGTCCTTTCCTAATAGTGACATTTTGAATCAAGCTTACGGGAGGCATATTTACAACGTCGTAGCTGACAACTTGATGGGTAAACATTACATCCAAGGGATTTAAAGGATAAGAAAAAGTAAAATCACCTGTTTTCAATTCAAATTTGTTTATTGCTTGAATTTCAACTTCAGCTTTACTCATCCATTTACCTAAACGAATCCATTTTGGCAATTTACCTTTTAGCTCAATATCTTTTTGAGAAATAATAAAAAACTCAAACTGGCTTTCCGGTGCAATTTCCTTTGCTCTACCAAAACTGGGAATATTCTTTTGGGTTTTCTGCATCTCAACATGGTAGTTATTATTAGCATATTTCCAAGTGTTGAGAACAGATGTGTGATGAATTGAATGGGCTGGTGTAATGTAAATTCCTTGTTGATTTAATGGTGTTAAATGCTCTTCGTATTTGGGTACTTGTTCGGCACAAAAGTAACGATAGGAATGTTCTTCAGAGACGGTAGTAGCGTAAATTTCGCTGTCTATTAAACCTAATGCGTAACACAATGCGTAATTGTGGATTACTGGTTCGGTTTCGTAGAGTCTGCCGATTTCGCGGGTGGCGAAATAAACGCTGTCATGTAATTCTAGCTGGCAGCAGTAAATTATAGTCATGGCTGTTATTTTGCTGCTGTTTCTTTCTTAGCCTTTACTTTGATATGAGCTTTAGCGTATTGTTTAGCTTCTTCATCAGCTTTTTCTAGTAGCTTTTTTAATTCGTCTTCGTTTGAAGTAATTGCTTTTACTTCTTTAAGTAGTGCTGTAAATTCATCATTGAGATAATCTTTATGAACAATAAATTCATCAGCAATTTGTGATTCTATCGCTGTTTTCGCGGCTGTAATTACATCCTCTTCATCCAAAGGTTCGGGAGAATTGATAGTATTATTGGCTTTCATCTCATCGTAAATTGCTTGAGTCCAACGTAAGTTACTTATAATTTCACCATCTGCAAAAATTACCCCAATTAATTCATTTCTTACTCTTCCCGTGCGGGTTGTTTGCGCTCCGTAATGACGTGTACGTAAAATATTATTAAAAACGTAGAGAAAACTAGCTTCAGTAGGGTCTTTTAATGTCACAATACTAGGGAAGAAAACTTGCGGTTTAATATGATCTTGTTGATTGATTCTACTAGTAACTTCACCAGGTTTAGAACCGTTTTCACCTTTAGATGTCATCGTACCATTTTCAAAGGGAGCATTTAACGTAAAAGTTTCGTGAGATTCATCAAAAGCGGTAATTGAAAAAGCCGTATCTACAACAACTTTGGATTTTTCCGAACCAGAATCACCAATTGCAAAACCGTAGATAATACAGTCAGCATTATCCATCGCAAACTTGACGTTATATTCGCATTCATCATCTTTTACTAAACCATAATTACGCATTAATTCTCTACCAACTAAACGTTCTGGTGTTGATTGTTTACGTTTGAACATGGAAAGACGACTGATTGTATTTTTATCTTTCTTACCTGCTTTTACTCGCGATTTATTTAATTCTCCGTCTGTTTGGAATAAAGGATAAGATTCGGTAACGCGAATTGTTAAGAAGTGAACGTATTTTCCCATTGGTTTGTAGGGAATTTCGGTGTGGAATAATTTGGAGTCGATGGATTTCAGGAAGGTCATTTGATTTTGGATTTTAGATTTTAACAACGGATGCTTTTGTTTTGGATTTTGGATTTTTTGAGTTTGTAGTGAGAGTTTTAATTATTTTAAGGAATAAATTCCTGACTACGAACTAGTAAGTGTTTCTGAATCATCTTCTTTCTTAGAATCATTACCTTGTAGCTGATTTTCTTTGTCATTTTCCAGACAATAAAGAAATTCACAGGTATCTCGAATTAAGTTGATTTGTCTACCAGCTAAACGAGCGCGATCGCCAGCGAATGATTTTTCAAAGATATCCTCTACAAAGTATCTTGCAAATTCAAGCACGGCTTGTCTTTCTTGTTCTCGTTCCTTATTATTAAATACCCAGCGTCCTTCAGCAGTGGAAGCATGAACTCTATCCATTAATTTGAAAACTTCGGCTGCTACTGCCATAACTAAACTTTCTCCTCTAAATACGCTTAATTCAGCTTTGAGAATAGTTTCGGCTGCAATATCAATCGGTTTTAGTACTGCATTCGATTTGGGATTATATTTCTTATTAGCTCTATAAAACCTCCTATAAAGCTCAGTTAATTTTTGAGGATGATTCAAACTTGATTCTGATTCCACAATTAATTTCTCCAGATTTTCATCATATTTAACGTAAGCATCAAAACACGGATAAAAGTTATAAGCATAAAGTTTGATTTTTTCAATTCTTGCTGTTTCAACTCCTTGCTTTCTTACCCAACGGTTAAGATAGCTAAATACATACAGCGGACTGGTTTCAAAGTCTTTTGCTAGCTCGGTAAATTTACTCCAATTTGCATCGTAACCAGATTTACCTTGTTTGGCATTAACATCAAGATGAATCGCATAAGCAGCAGTCAAAACATTTAATGGTGCAGAATAAGTTTTATTATTATCTTCCCAACCTTCAAGAATGTAATCTAAACGAAACTTATCTTGTTTAAGTAAAGCCAGAAATGCATGAGGAGCGCTATCTAAAAATACACTTTCTTCAAATTCAGCACCATCATTGAAAGGTGGAATAGGAGACTCGGAAACTACAGTTTTAACATCTAAAATCATCGTGAAAGCAAAAGCTAACCAACTTGGCATTATCCATGATTCAGTATCGCTTGAATCCCTTCCCGGAGGTAAAGCCATGAAGTAAAATGTTAACGGTTGGTCTTCTGGATAAGATAATTTAAAAGTACGGTCTTTTTTATAATTTGGGTCATCTTCCAGTAGGTTTTTCTGATGCTGCAAATCTTGATCAATTAAGAAACTATCTACACTTTGATATTTATCTTTACTCAAGTTTGCTTGTAAATTCTTGGGAATAAAATGATTGCGAATGCTGGTATCAAAACGAGTTTGAGCAATACCGCTATAAGCTATCTGTAAAAACTTATTGGTTTCCGGAGTAAAGTAGTAAGTCGGATAAAAATAGAGATAGCGATATTTCCCATCTTCAAACCGTTTACCAACAGCTTGAGTTTGATTCATCAAAATTTGCCTGAGCATCATTTCTACACCCGCAATACTAGAAATATTGCGTTTAGCATTTGAACCTCCCAACATTTGTTTATTCGTATAAACTTGGGGTGTAAATAAAACCGCTGATTCCATTTGCTCGGTAACAGTATAAGCAGAATGAGAAATTGAACAGATTAATTGCTTTCCTCTACCTGATTTTTTCGCAGTATTGTAATTACTCAACTCCGAAAGAAACGTTTCAACTTGATTTTCTAAATCAATTTTTTGATTGCTACCCGGTAACATCACCACCCGTTTTACCCACAACCGTAAATCATCCCAACCGTCAGCAATTTCGTATTGAGAAACAATCGGCTCAATTAAACTTTGTACAAAAATAATTACTGGTTGACAAATTTCCTTTACATTTTCAATTCCAGGATGATTTTCTAAATATTTCGCCGCAAGATAATACCATTCATAAGGAACACCTCCGGTATTACCTTTTAATTTATTCTCCTTGAGACTTTCATTAATTCGTTGAATGGCTCTAACTTCAGGTAAATATTCATTTAAATTCCAAAATTCTACAACTTTGTGAATTAAATCTAATTGAAGTAATTCCGGTAATTGTTTATCTTTCTTCCGTAAAACTTCAATTTGCTTAACTTTCTCACCCCAAATTTTTCTACTAATTAGATCGCCAAATTCTGCTATTTGATCAATTCTAATATCATCAACAAACTTTAAATCAAAATCTGACGGTAAAACACCCTTCTCCTGAAACTTGACTAAATTATCGCTACGACTTTTAGCAACAGAATCTTTTTTAGGATGTAAAATTCTTAAAGTGGCATCTAAACCAACCTGCATTAAACCAACATCATCAAAAAACAAGTTGTAATAGTCAGCATACTTCATTCCTTTGCCATCTCTACCAAAACCAGTTTGTCGCAATCGTAATTGACCCGCGCAAAGTGATTTAATAGTATTAATAACTCTATCCGGCAAATCTTCTTGTGATATAGAAGGAGCATTTCGCAAAGCTAAATAAATTACCCCTGTCGGTAAATAAAGCAACGGCTCATAATAAGTTTTTGCTTCAGTATTTAAACTACTATGAGCAGCGATTAAAGCATTATTTACAACATTTGTTAACACCCCTCTATTTTCAGCAATACTGTGATAAGTAAACTTCAATTCCCCATCGCTTAAAACCGAAAGTAACTCCTTAAACTTATAGCTTTCTGCATCTTGAGGATGCTTGATAATAGAAGCCAAAGAATCAGCCAAACAGGTTAATTCCGAGAGACAGCGAAGAGTGCGATCGCGCAATAGTGGATTTAACCCAAACTCCGAAAAATTCCAGTTTGTATCCCAGCGTCGTTGAGCATTGTAAGCCATACACAACAAATCATCGAGATACTCTTGATAAGCTTCCGGTTGATTCGGATTGATAAACTTATCCAAACCCAACTGACGAACCTTTTCATCAATAATTCGACGATGTTCTTTTATAGGTAACTTGCGACAGTCTTTTGGTACATCGGGGAATTTTTCAAAGTCGTGGAGAATAAATCCAGCAACCACCAATCGACGTTCTACTTCTCCTACCACCCGTCTGACAGTAGTATTAAGTTTTACTAATCGCCTTTCTATTAAATTAGCAGGAAATAACCCATTAAGTAGATGAGTATTTAAAGATTGATCCGCAGCATTATCTCTTCTAACTTTAGCTTTTCCTTCCTGTTCTTTTTTCTGGTCTAATTTATCAAAATATTTACCACCTTTTGCAGTAACACCAATCGCTATCTGTAAAAGATTCGGTAATACATACTTTGCAAAATCAGCCATCACTTCATCATCGGGATTTTGCGCTTCAATAGCTTCTCGTAATAGCTTGTATGTAAGTAATTCTTGCGCGGTTTCAATCGTTCTTTCTGAAGTTTCAAAGCCAAAATCTACATCTTCATTATTTAACCAATCATAATCTGATTCTTCTGACTGAGAATTATCTTCCATGTCAAATAATGATAATTGTTTATTTATCTCTGAATCTTTTGTTTTGTTAAACATTATTTCTATCTCTCATACACCCACTGAATAATTGCTATATTTAATTTTGTTTAAACTCTATTGCTGTATTCGGACATATCTGTAAATAATGTCCGTAACTATTGATTAGCTACATCATGACATTCAAAATTTAAATTGGCAAGGAATATCCGGATAAAGTGTCCGTGCAAATTTAATATTGCAAATTGAACTATACAAATGGTATGAACTAACCCATCGGGGAATGCAATTCCCCGTCTAATAGCAAAAGTCGTCTAAAGACGACTAAGTAAGTTTTTTAGTCTACTTTAGTAGACTTTGGCTATGAGCCTTAGAATTGATCCCAAGGCGTGATTGTGGCAAAGTATGTAATAAGAATTTGTGCATCAATAAAATATTGAATTGATCCATTAACTATTTATATAACCCTATTACTGAATCCCCATTACCCTTAAACCTATAAGGAATAAGAACTTTGCTCCTCGAATATCTGAAGCGCATTTCTTAGTAGAATGTGACTGGTTAAATTTTAAAATAATCAAATCAATGTAATTAATTCAAAAAATTGAATGAATGAGTTTAGATATATTGTTGGGGTGAGTGGGGAAGTGCGACAAGGTTTGATTTTTTGGGCTAGGACAGCTAAGCAATATACTGATACTTATTATCGAGGAGATGAACAGAACGCCAAAGGAACTAAATTTTACCAAAGTATTTTAAAATCGAGACAAATTGTAGACAGTCTGCTGGAGAAAGAAGATGGTTTTAGAAGTGTAATTGATGACCAAGGTTTATTAGCCTCTGTTTGTATAATCGAAGAAACTTCAATTTTGATTGATGAGCAATTAACAGATTGTATCGAAATTGAAAGTCTTACAAATAGCCCTTGGAATACGATAGATTACCCACTACCAGAAAAAAGGAAAGGCGCAGCTACATCTTTAATCGAAGGTATAATCAAAGAAAGCCAGGAAAGAGGATTAAGCAACATATTTAAGTTGATGACAATTCCAGCAGCGAAGAGATTTTATCAGAAAATAGGATTTAATGAGACAAACGGCTCTGGCGAGATGATACTTGATTCAATTGCAGCATCAATGCTTCTCCTAGACGTTGAGCAGAAACGAAATTCCGCAGCTTTTGATTAGAAGGTTTCAGCTTATGTCACAAGAATTACCAAATATGGGAGAGTCCAAAAATTATCAACCTACACCAGAACAATTGGTAAGATGGAAAGAAATAGATGAGCTTGAATCAGGAGCTATTGCAGGACTATTACCACCTGAAGAAGAACAAGCTAAACTTGTAAAAGAGTTTTTACATACTGATTTTGTTGCTAACCAGCTTGAGAAAGTTCGCGCTCATAAAGCAAAGCTTTTGAAAAAACTGAAATCAGCACAGGAATACGAGCAACTATTACTTGAAGAGCAGCAAAAGCAATATTGATTTTTGTCTTATTGAAACCCCTAGCAAATCCAAGTCTCATCTCCCTTACCCTTAAACCTATAAGCTAAAGTATCCAACAACAGCGCTGACTGACTAAAAGCTATAGATAATGGTGCTGTTGCATCATTAATACTGTACTTATCGCAAATCGGATAAATCTGAAAATGCATCGGTAATCGCAATCGCATACTTATTTCTGTAACCGGATTACGCAAGACATAACAAACCAAACCCTGTTTCTTCAACCTTTTGTTAATCTCATCAATCCAAGGGTTATCGGGTTGCCAAATTTCAATACCTTTTAATACCTGTACTTTCCAAGCATCAGCTATCGGTTGTAAATCTCCAGAATAAATAAATTTCCAATTCAATCTTTCCTCACGATAGTTACGCAATTTCATAAATCCCAAACAGTAATTAAATCTACCTTTGGGAATCGGTTGTTTAATTCGAGAAGCAGTATCTTTCAAAGTTCTGATGAATCCCGCTTCCGTCCACATTTCAATATCTAAATTAGCGACAATTCCCGGTAAATCGTAGGTTTTAAACCTATCTGCTTCGTTTTGTTCTGTTAAATCATATATTCCACATTGCAAAGTACTCGAACCTCGAAAACTCCCTGCATCCTCAGCAATGGGATTTCCTTTATTACCTGAAATTTCGTTCCATGTTTTCTCCCATCCTTTAATACATCCGAAGACTGGTTTTAATTTTGTATCAAAAACAGATTCGCAAGTTTTACCAAATTCTTTTGCAGTTTCAGCATATTGTTGTTTAATCGTTTTATGTTGGAGTTTCCAAGTAAGTTGAACTGACTGAACTCCAGCCCAACGACGATAATATCCGCTAAAATCGTTAATCTGACGATATTTTTCAATTATTGTATTGTGGAAAAAAGGACGATTATAAATACCGTTTGCTTGTAGCGGTGGTGAATCTCCTTGAAATAAACGCTCTACTAAAAAGTTAGGAATTAACGCATAAGCTGTATAATTTTTAAACTCAATATCTTCACCATTTTTCTTATAACCACCATGTCTTCCTAATCTTCCCAAACGCTGAATAAAATTACCCGCATCGGCTGATTCAAATATCAAAAAATTAATTTTAAAATCTACACCAACATCAATCGTACTCGTACCTAAAACCAAATCTGCTGCTAAGGAAAGTTCTTTTTGAGTCCTTCCAGATAAACCTGTGTTTTCACCAACTGTTAAATTATATGGTTGTAATAACTCCTCAAAAAATGGTACCAATCTTTTAACTGCTGCAATTGAATTTAGAATAATTGCACCTTTACTACCGGGATGATTTTGAAAATATTCTAAAATTAAATTACTATTGTCTTTTAACCAGTTTTCCGAAGCTTTAAAAGTTGGTTCTAAAGATATAAAATTTAAATCTATCGGACGCGAAACCTGTCGCCAATTTTGATTTTTTAACTCCAGAGATTCTGCTAAAGTGTCTGGAAATCTATATTTATTCTCCTCCAGTGGATTAATCACCTTGCAGCTAAAACCTGCTTTTTGCAACTTCCCAATTAAATTTTCATCCGGTGTGGCAGAAAGAAATAGAAACTTCTTGCGACGGTTTGTAAACCGAATCAACAGCATCATATTGATAACGCTAGCGATTTGAGGCGCTGCAAAAACGTGAAATTCATCTAAGATAAATAAATCGAAATCCTTATCAATCTTTCCCCATAATTTATCTGGACTGTCATCAGGAGTTAAATAAGCACCACGATGTAGATAATGAAAAATATCTGGGTTAGTTAAAACAACTTCCGATTGATGGGTACGAGTTGAAATTGCACTACTTTTCTTTAAACCTTCATTCTCAGCATAAATTTCTAAATCAGCACCGCTCAACCTTGTAACCCGAGGTTCGTTTCTGGGTTTAAATGTTTCAATGTATCCTTTTGTCTGCGTTTCCTGGTCGCGAGCAAGTTCGTTAGTAGGATATAAACCAATAGCGTAAGCCTTGCCCTGAAGCACTTCTAAATAAGCAGCCAAACTCTTACCATCACCCGTCATCGCGGTATTAATCACAACGTCTATTTGCGGATTGCGTAATGCTTTGAGTGTCTCTAACTGATGCCACGCAAGTGTCCAACCATCAGGTAGATTAACACATGAAGGTATTTCATCGGCAGGGCAAGAATATACAGATTGAAGTTGAATACTATAACTGGACATATTATTAAACAGTGTCCGTAAGTTGTTGTTAATTCACATCATTACATTCAAAATAAAGATTGACAAGAGATGTACTTATGAAAGTGTCCGTATAGATTAATGAGCAGAAAAGGTAAGTCAATAACACTTTCGGTTTCAGAAAGAGATAAAGCAGAGTTGGAAAGTCTAGCGCTAGAGTTTGGCTGTAATTGGGGCGATCGCCCTAACATCTCGAAGCTGGTAGAATCAATAGCGCGTCGCCAGCTAATTATTGCTCCTAACAATGATTGGACAAACGAACGCATCAAGGCTTTAGAAACAGCTCGTAAAGCGCTCATAGACTTAGGTAAAACCGATGAAGCAAAGCAAATAGCAGAGTTGTTGAAATCCAGAAGCGAATTAACCCTTCCTTTCCGAGAAGAAATAGAAATCTTTCTAAATAATCCCTTACCAGCTTGGAGGCAACAGGTAGATAACTTGATTCACCGACAGCAACCGTTTCGGTTATCCTATCAAGATGCAGCAGAGCGGATGTGGAGTTACACCGTTTTACACGCTAGAGTTGTACCGATAGAAAAGCGTCAATATTTACTGTGTCGTGCTGAAGAATCCGAAGGGAATCAAGACGTAGAAGGATTGCAGCATAATTGGACGTTGCGTTTAGATAGAATTCAAGAAGCTGCCGTGGTTTCTATCGATAAACCTTGGGAAAAAGATTTAGAAAGAATAGCAGTAGAATTTCATTTATCTAGCGGTTTAGCTTTTGCTTACCAACGTAAAACTGAAGATATATTTGTCAGTGAATTAGAAGATGAGCCACCAATCAGAAGAGTTGTGAGAAATATATCAGGGACATTTTGGTTCTTCCGAGAAATTATTAGATATGGCAAAGACTGCGTGATTATCAAACCAGATCAAGTGCGATCGCAATTCAAACAAAACCTAAAATCTCTCTGCCAAGCCTACGATTTAGAAATTAAACAACAGGACTAATTATGTAGAGACGTAGCAATGCTACGTCTCCAAATATGAAGGTTGGAACGAACATCTTGAATCACCCCCTCAAAATCCTCCCAATCATCCCATTAGCCTGCGAACCATAACCGCCACCAAACAAATTAAAATGATTCAAGATATGATAAAGATTATACAAAGTCTTCCGCTTTTCGTACCCATTATCCAGCGGAAACGCCTCGTTATAACCTTGATAAAAAGCTGCTGGGAAACCCCCGAAAACTTCTGTCATCGCAATATCAACTTCCCTATCCCCAAAATAAGTTGCCGGATCGAAAATTATCGGTTCTCCTTCAACGGTAAACCCAGCATTACCTCCCCATAAATCCCCATGTACCAAAGATGGCTGCACTTCATGCCCTGCTAATAACTCGGGAATGGCATTTAGTAAATCATCAGCTTGAGGAAAACTACCACCGCGACGCTTTCCTAATTCAAACTGATATCCCAACCGATGTTTAGTCCAGAATTCCACCCAATCATCAGCCCAAGTATTAATTTGTGGAGTTGAGCCGATGGTATTGTTAATATCCCAGCCAAATTTTTCGTTAAGGGATTTTTTATGCATTTGGGCTAACTTCCTACCCATCTCCTCAGAAGCTTTACTATCACCCCTACCCATATCCAGCCATTCCAAAACGATATAGCAAGAATTTCCCGTAACACCATAACAAATAGGTTTGGGTACGCGGATGGTATTAGTATCGTACATTTGCTTTACACCCAAAGCTTCCGCTTCAAACATTGCCACCTGAGAAGCTTGGTTTAACTTCACAAAATATGTCTTATTACCATCACTTAAAGAATAACCTTGATTAATACACCCACCAGAAACACTTTTTCGCTGCTGGGTTTGGAATTTTTCGCCAGTAGCTTGGCTGATTTGCGCGTCAATTTCAGTCCACACCATAGGATAAGTTAGGAGTTTGGAGTTATGAGTTAGGAGTTGTGAGTTGAAAGTTAGTAATTAGAAATTGGGAATTTAAAGTATTTTACAACCAAACTAAACATCATATTTAATTAAAACTCTTATGGTACAGGTATCAGGGCAAGCCCAATTTTACTAAATAAATACTAGAAATAACTCCTAACTCCTAACTCCTAACTTTTTGCCGGTTTCATCACCACTACCCCATAAGCATCAGGGGAAAGATATTTTCTCGCAGCTTGTATTAAAGTTTCTTTATCTTGTGATTGAATATGATGGGGGAAATCAAAAGCTGGCTCTAAATCGCCAATTAAAGTTTGATAGTAACCGTATAGATTAGCGCGATCGCTAGGTCTTTCGTTTGCGAAAATAAACCTGTTGGCTACACGTTTGCGAATTCGGGTGATTTCTGATTCTTCTATTTCTGTTTGAATATTACGAATATGTTGGACTATTGCACTTTCCGCAGCAGCTAAATTTTCTACCTCACAATGGGCTGCAATCAAAAAAGTACCCTGTAGCTGATTGGTCATATTGCTTACAGAAATATAGTTAACTAATTCGCGTTCTTCCCGTAAATCCCGCCACAATCTAGATGTACGTCCGTGTCCTAAAATCGCTGAAAGTACATCTAATGCGTAAGTTTGACTTAGCTGCATTAATCCAGGAACTCGCCACAGCATAATTAATCTTGCTTGCTGGAGGCTTTCATCAACAGATTCTTTACGAACAATTTCTGTAAATGCTGGTTCAAGTTGTAAAGAAGTTATATCTTGGGTTTCTATTTTACCATTATCTCGCGTTTCAACATTAGCAAACCCTTGGGCAATAATTTCAATCAACTCTTCTTCGGGTAAATTACCAACAGCAACAGCAGTAACAGACTTTGGTTGATAATTTTGAGCGTGGAAACAGCGCATTTGCTCTACTTGAAGTTGAGAAATTACCGCTTCTGGCCCTAATACCGGACGACGATATGGTAATTTTTCAAAAGCAGTTTCCATTGCGCTTGCAAAAGTGCGACGTTGGGCATTATCTTCACTGCGCCTAATTTCTTCAAGTACCACCAAACGTTCCCGTTCAAAAGCATCATCGGGAATGCAAGCATTCATTACTATATCAATTTGCAAAGGTGCGAGTTTTGCAAAATCTTTAGGAGCCGCAGTTACGTAATAATGAGTATAGTCTTGGCTAGTAGCGGCATTTGTTACGGCACCACGCTCTTCAATTCTACGTTCAAACTCTCCGCTTGCCAGTCGCTTGGTTCCTTTGAAAATCATATGCTCCAAAAAGTGAGCCATCCCGTTAATTGCATCACTTTCGGCTGTTGAACCTACGTCAATCCATAAATTTAGGTTAACAGCTTCTACTGGCATTTGCTCTACTACTATCGTCAACCCGTTGGGTAATTGTCGTAGCTTCGGCGCATTTAGACGAGGGAATTTTAGCAGAGTTGAGGACATTTGTTGTTATCGATCGGAGCATCTTACTTCTTTATGATAACTAGGTCTTATTTATTTACCGAAAATAATGCTTCATTGTCAGATTTTATGTGGGATTTGGATTGAAGCTCATTTTTCGTAATTGTAATGCTACAGCAGATTTAAAGTCAGCTGCGATACCAAAACCGAACCTTGGGCGTAATTTTTAAGGCATGAAGCTTTGCTTATCGCCTAATCGATTCCAGATGTTTTTGTCAGAGAAATTACTGTTACCGAATCTATACAGATAAATTTTTATTGTTTAATTAAGTGTTGTTTTAAATTTTATTTAAATAGTTTGTAAAAGCAATTTTAGCTCAATGGTTTAGCTTGTATAATAAATTATCTTTGTGAATAAAAAATTTGAAAAACCAAACTAAAATCTGACTTATCTGGAATTTGGTTTTTATTAAGGGTAGCTATCTCCATCACTTAATAATCAAACCTAAATATAAATGAAACTTTTACCTATTATTACGACTATTGCAAGTTTATCGTTAGCAACTTCAGCTACTGCTCAATTAATTCAGCCTATTCCTATAAAAATAGAAAATCGCAGCGTTCCAAAAGTGCGTATTGTGAGAAATGGAGCCAAACTGAGAATTTACGATGGAAAAATTATTAAAACCATTCAAGCTAATAGTTTAAAAGTAAGGGTATTAGACTCACTAACTTGTCAAGGAAAATTCGTTAAACGGCGAACATTATCCGGTCAAAAATTCTCTTCCCAAGCAATAAAGTTAGACAAAGAAACTGGTAATTTAGCTGTTGGAGTGTTGCTACAAAGTTGCTCAAAACAAGTTATTAGTGCAGCATTTATCTTCCAACCTCAACCCAATTGGAATAATTATCTTGTTCATCGGGTAGCAGTTCCCGGAAAAACGCAAATCAATAATAGATTTTCTACCTATCCTCTAGGAACAATTAAAAGAATCGGATTTATAGATGGTAATTTATTAATTAAACATACAGATTTCCACAATTCAGAAGCATTACTGGTTTTCACAACATCAAATAAGCCAGTGGTAAAGTATACAGGTTGTGTTGTCACTCAACAAGGCGATCGCCATACTATTTGTCCCTCTTTTAATTAGCTTGCTATGTTTCTAACAAATATTTTCATGTTGTAGAAACATAGTAATGCTGCGTCTTCCGATCTCGCTAAATAACCCCAACCCCCAATAACGCCCCAAAAGTTATGAAAAAAGTTATAAAATAATAAATATATATTAAGAAACATAAACAAAATATCAATGTCAAATGCGTTGGGGAAACCCCGTATAGTTGTTGTCGGGGCTGGGATTGGAGGACTTACTGCTGGCGCTTTACTTGCAAAGAAAAATTACGAAATATTAATTTTAGACCAAGCGCTTGTACCGGGAGGCTGTGCTTCTACTTTCAAACGCAAAGGTTTTACTTTTGATGTCGGTGCAACTCAAGTAGCAGGTTTGGAACCCGGAGGAATTCACCATCGGATTTTTTCGGAGTTGGAAATCGATTTACCACGCGCTACACCTTGCGACCCTGCTTGTGCGGTATATTTACCTGGAGAAAGTACTCCTATTAATGTTTGGCGTAACCCGGAGAAATGGCACCAAGAGCGTTTGCGACAGTTTCCGGGTAGCGAACCTTTTTGGAATTTATTATCAACTTTATTCAAAGCAAGCTGGAGATTTCAAGCACGCGACCCCGTATTGCCACCGCGTAACTGGTGGGATTTACTACAGCTAACTACTGCCGTGCGTCCGGATACTTTGGTGACGGTTCCCTATACTTTATCTACTGTCGGGGATGCTTTGCGTTTCACCGGGCAAGGAAACAATACACGTCTAAGAACATTTTTAGATTTACAGTTAAAGCTGTATTCCCAGGTGAATGCAGAGGAAACGGCGTTACTTTATGCGGCAACTGCATTGAGCGTATCCCAAGAACCGCAAGGATTGTACCATCTTGAAGGAAGTATGCAGGTATTAAGCGATCGCCTAGTTGAATCTTTGAAAAGAGATGGCGGTAAATTATTAATGCGTCACACGGTAGAGCAGATTAAGGTAGAGAATAATCGAGTTAGTGCTGTTACCATTCGCAACCAGAAAACAGGAGAAACTTGGACTGAACCTACAGACCACGTAGTTGCTAATGTCACAGTTCAAAATTTGATGCAGCTATTAGGAGAAAAAGCTCCCAAAGGTTACAAAAAACGAGTTGAAAAATTATCTCCTTCATCCGGTGCCTTTGTAATTTATTTGGGCGTTGATCAAAGCGCTATTCCTGCCGAATGTCCGCCACATCTACAGTTTCTCTATGATGCAAACGGCCCGATTGGCGAAAATAATTCCCTATTTGTTTCCGTGAGTCGTCCTAACGATGGACGCGCACCTGTCGGAAAAGCTACTATTATTGCCTCTTCTTTCGTAGATGTAGACAAATGGTGGGATATTGAAAAATACGATGAATTAAAACAGCAGTTTACACAATCCGCTTTAACTAAATTAAGTACATTTTTCTACCTAAAACCAGAAACCATCATTCATGTAGAAGCAGCAACACCCCGTACTTTTTACACTTTCACCGCTAGAGATAAAGGTATTGTCGGCGGTATAGGGCAAAGAGTCCCAACTTTGGCCCTTTTGGTTTTGCCAATCGTACACCGATAGATAATTTGTGGCTGGTAGGTGATTCAACTCATCCGGGTGAAGGCACTGCGGGAGTAAGTTATTCGGCTTTAACGGTGGTAAGACAAATTAGCGTTAGCAGTTAGCAGTAATTCTCGTAGGTTGGGTTGAGCGAAGCGAAACCCAACATAAACCGCCACTTTTCTCCAATAATCAAAGTATTACTCCTCTAACCGCTCTCAGATTACCTATCATTAAACTCTTTTCTCACTATCTTCTGCACCTCTGCGGTTTTTTTTAATCAGTAATCTTCTGCCGGGAAGGGAGTAATGTACTAATCAAGACCTCTCATTAAAGCTTTCAAATATTCGTAGTACTTTGGATCGTCTCCTGCAAAAATTTCTTTTCCTCCCCCCATGTAAGCCCTTGCAAGTTCATCCTTTGCTCGGTCAAAATTTCCTAACTCAAATTGAGCTTGTCCTAAAATCAAGTGAATAAATGGATTTCCAATTGCATCAGGGCAATGCATAGCTTGTTGAAGTACTTCACGTGCATTTTCATAGTCATTTGATAATAAATATGATTCTCCAATAGCTGTCAAAAGCCAAGTTGTTGCGGAGTATGCTTCTAAAGGATCTGGTACTAAGTCCAAAGCGTCATAATAGCTATCAATTGCTTTGGTAAACTCATGCCGTTGTGCATAATTATCTCCTTGTTTAGATAATTCTAAAATTTTTGAGTAACTTAGATCGTCAATTTCTAGATAAAATTCTTGATTCTCTTTATTCTCTTCTACAGACATTTAGCAACAGTTTTTCAAAACTAAATCATACAAACAACAAAAAACCTCCTAAAAAAAAGGAGGCATTATCTGTAAGTTAATTAAATTGTAGAACTAATGTTCTTAACTGCTAACTGCTAACTGCTAACTGCTCACCGATCACAAAGTATTACCAGTTATTGGTAGAGGTTCGGGGGCTGATGGCTCAATCTGTGGTTCTGGTTCTAGTAATGGTTCTGGTTCGGGGGGATTAAGATAATCGCGCCAGCTACTAATTTGCTGTTGCGCTGCATTGTAAGCTTGGGTACCTTTGGGCACCAACTTGGCTGTTTCAATAGCCCGAACAAGATCGGATTGACTTTGAGTGCGAGCAATATCGAATAGCTGTTGACTCCATTGATCCATTGCAATCCTTGCATCAGAACGTAAGGCAGTACCTCTAGGTACGCGCCCAGCTAACCTAATAGCCTGCGACAAGGCGTTTGGAGTTCCACCTAATGCGACTTCTCGCGCTTTTCTCCAATTGCTTGTAGCAGAGACTTCAGCTTGCCATTCATTTATGTCTCTTTGAGCTTGTCGCGAGAGTACTCTTCCCGGTTTAATCTGTCTTGCCGTGCTAATTGCAGCACTCAAGTCACCGCTCGAAGCCAGCGAACGTGCTTGGTCTAAGTAAGGCTGGTCTTCTGCTCTTTGCACCCTACGGCTCCAAGTAGCTATCTTTTGCTGTGCTTCTCGATACAAAGAACGTCCGCGACGAATTCTACTTGCTTCGGCGATCGCAGCTTTCAAGGAAGAAGTATCCCCAAATAGCGCGAGTTCTTCGGCACGTTCTAAATATGGTCTATCTTCAATCGTCTGTACTTGAGAAGCCCAACCATTAATTTCTTTTCTGGCTTCTTTAGCGCGGGGATTGTTCTTCGGAATCATTTTTGCTTCGGCGATCGCGGCGGATAAATCGCCGATTGAACCTTGAGAAGCAAGGATTCGCGCTCTTTCTAAACGAGATACGTCTTCTATTTCTAATTGCCAAGTAGCAATCAGTTTTTGCGCTTTTTGGTAAATTGGTCGATTGGAATCTATTTGCTGTGCGGAAGCAATTGCAGCCTCTAAACCAGAAATTGTACCTGTCCAAGCATTTCTTTGCGCTTCAGCTAAAGATATAAAATCTGTAGTTTCCGGTTCTATTGCAGAAATTGGTGGAATTCTTTGAGCAATGTATATAGCTTCGTCTGCATCCCTTTGCTCTAATTTATTTTCAGCTAATTCCAGCATTCTAAGTCCAAAATCTGGAATTGCTTCTTGAGCTTTCTGATAAACGTAGCTACTCTTGCCTATAGATTGGGCTAGCTTAATCCCTTGAAGTATTTTGTCTACATTTCTACTCTTAGATAAATCTTCAGCTTTTGCTAACTTTTCGCCATCTTCTCTAGCTGTAATAATCAGGTTATTTAACTCTTCGTACTTCGTACTAGCCCAAAATCTATTATTTACACGTAGCAGCTTCGCCGATTGCATGAAAGCAGATTGCCATCGCTGTTCGCGCAATTCACCTTCTGCTTCCTTGTAAATATCAGTAGCTTTTGCCCAAGTTAATTTCCAACTATCAATTTGGTCTTCTACTAATTTAAAAGCCGAAACATCTTCAGGTAGCTTGCGAGCAATTTCAATCGCTTCCTCTAATCTACCTGCTTGGAAACTTTGGTCGGCAAGCTGCAATACACTACGAGACCAATCTTCCACATTACGGTCAATCTCAGAGCGTAATGGATGATTTGGCGGCAAATTCTTGACTAACTCAATTGCTTGGAGTAAATCTTTTACCGTTTCTTTAGAAGCCGCTACCTGAGCGCAGTGTATCCGTACAGAGGCACTGGCCAAAGGCCAGAAAATAGAAGGACAATTGGGTGCTGTAGGCAACTTCAACAGAATCGCCATTGCCATAAATCCGATCGTACCGGGTACGAAAGCGAGCAAAAACGCCCATAAAACCCAACTTGTAAGCCAGCGCGGTAATTTTTTGGAACTACCCAATGCCTGTAAATCTTCTTTTGAATGACTTTTTAAAGTCGATTTTTTTGAATTACTTTTGTTTTTACTTGACACCGATTTAGAGCTAGAACCAGTAGCCGGGACACCATACTCATGATTAGCGGATTGTTCCGTATTGAATAATCGAGCCATTTCATCTGACTGAGTTCTTCTAGCTGATGACCAGCCATCTGGAATATCCCGTTCTGCCATCTCTCACACCAAATTATATTAACAGGGGTTTGTTGACTTGAGGAAGCGAAAATCGCTGTTAGTATAGTAATTTTCTTTAAATAGAAAAAGCTATTTTTACAGCATTATATCTCCATAGATACCATTACTTCCCAAAAAATATCAGTACTTTTTTATACGTCTACTGCGAAACAGAAGACTCAGCTTGTAAATCGGCAATTAGCTGGGCTAATTGATCGCTACTAGCTTGGTATACCTCGCCACAAAATTCACACTTTGCTTCTGCACCATCGTCTTTAGCAATCATATCTTGCAGTTCAGTTTCTCCAAATATTTTTAAAGCTCCTAACATTCTCTCAAAAGAGCAGCTACAATTAAACCGTAGAATTTGGGTTTCTGGAAATATATGCAGCCCCATGTCTCCTAATAAATTTTGAAAGATTTCTGTGAGATTTTTTCCAGCTTGTAACAAAGGCGTAAATCCTTGAAGAGCACAAACACGCGATTCTAATGTTTCTACTAAAGCTTCATCTCTAGCTGCTTTAGGTAAAACTTGAACTAGCAAACCTCCTGATGCGGTTACTCCTTGCGCTCCTACAAATACACCTAAAACAATAGCAGAAGGTGTTTGCTCCGAAGTTACTAAATAATGAGCTATATCCTCTCCCACTTCCCCAGAAACGAGTTCTACCGTACTCGAATAAGGATAGCCGTAACCAACATCGCGAACTACGTATAGAAAACCTTTACCAACGGCACCCCCAACATCTAGTTTACCTTGAGGATTCGGAGGTAATTCTACACTGGGATTTCCGACATAGCCGCGTACAGTTCCATCTAATCCTGCATCAACCAAAAGACCGCCCAACGGACCATCACCTTTAATCCGGACATTGACCCTTGAGTCTACCCGCTTCATACTAGAAGCCATTAACAAGCCTGCCGTCATTGCCCGACCTAAAGCTGCTGTGGCCACATAGGAAAGTTTGTGACGTTCTCGTGCAACAGATGTCAATTTTGTAGTAATAGCACCTACTGCACGAATTCCACCGTCCGCTGCTGTGGCGCGAATTAATTGATCCGCCATTAATCAACCTTACACTTCTTAATATACAAACTCTTTATATTGTAAGATGTTTATTTTCAGAGGATGAAATATTATTGAAACGCTCATCAAATACAAAATAAAATTCTCTACACAGAAAGCAATTTTTTTTGATACCAAAGCATTAAATAAGTTTTTGTGCCAGGTATTGGTTGGATTTGCCATACTATATTAATAATTCAAATAATGAAGGTGAAGCAGTACAGACTTGAGGTTTCCCCAAGTGGAGTAACTGCTGAACTCGGAGGATCAAAAATGCTCGGTAGTTTTCAAACAAGTCAACTGCGGATAGAAGTCGATGCATCGCAACAAGCAATTGGTGAAAGCCTGTTGTATCCAATGCAATTAGGAAAATGGTTGCCTAGCGGTAAATTTCCTACTGGAATGCCAGAACAATTAGACTCTGGATTTGAGTTTACCACCCATATTGGGCCTATTACAATTCTAAGCCAAGTAGATGTAGTTTCTCCGAACAGCTTACGTTTACTATTGAGTCAGGGAATTGACGGCTTCCATGAGTGGTATTGGGGAGAAGGCTGGGTACAATCTCGTTTGGAAGGAATATCTATGCTGCCTCTTTCTTTGAGTCAAACAGCAAGTTTATTTAGTTTGCGACAGTATTTAAAATCGAAGCAAAATTAGTTGTTGGTTGTTGGTTGTTAGTGGTTAGTGGTTAGTTGTTAGCGTCAACAAGTGCAAAAACCAATGCTCTAACAAAAGAATTTAATCTTGCCTATTCCCTATTTCCTATTCTTCAACTAACCACTAACCTTTAGTTTTATTCGCTTCTTCTGCAACTGCTTCAACCTCATCATTCGCCAAACTTTCTAAAATAGGTTTAGCTTCAGAAGTACCTAACCGATTCAAAGCTTGAGCCACTCTATAACGAATTTGCCAATCAGAATCTGAAGCATAGGGGGCTAAAATTGATACTGCTTGAGTATTCCCCAACTCCCCCATAGAGCTAATTGCAGCAGTTTTCACCAAATCGTTATCTTCCGAAAGCGCTTGCTTGAGCATTTCAAAACCCCGTGGCTCGCCCAATTCCCCTAAAGCAGCAATCACGCTTAATTTGATAATCCAATCACTCGTAGATTGATAAAGTTGTTGCAAATCGTCAAAAGCGGCTACTAACTTCAAACCTCCCAAACAGTCTGCTGCTGCTGCTTTTACATCAGCTTCCGGATCTTGAAGCAATCCTCGTAATATATTGAGAGATTTATCTAAATCTTGCGTACCCAAAGTATCAAACTGACTTACAGCAGAATATCGCACGCGAGCATTTTCATCTGTAATCGCACTTTGAATTAACTCGAAACCAATTGCTGGTTCTAATTCTCGAATTTCATTCACTCCCCGCAATCGATCGCCTAAATCTTCGCTTTCTAACTGTTTTTTCACGGAATCGGGAGTAATACTCATATTAGTTATTCTCGGTTATTAAATTATTAGTTATTAATTATTAGCTGTTAGTTCTTAGTTATTAGTTGTTAGTTGCTAATTTTTCAACTATCTACTATCTACTATCCACTAACCACTATCCACTAACTATGCTTGAGATTGCGCCATATCACGAATAATGTCACTTAATGACAACATTCCAATTATTTTCTCAGAATCATTGATAACTGGTAGACGGTGAATTTTGCGATCGCGCATTATTTTCGCAGCCTCTCTCAAAGGTTTGTCGGGTGAGGTAGTAACGGGTTTTTCACTCATGACTTCCCCAACGGTTTGTCCCAAAGCTTTATGTAACTCGCGTTCGTATTCAACAGGATTTTTTAAATAAATAACGCTATCAAAAATCATAAAGTATGCCGGTGGGGTAACACCAGCTTGCTGCCACATTAAGTCAGTTTCCGAAATAATGCCTATTAACTGATTTGCATCATCTACAACAGGTAAACCGCTAATCCGTTTTTCGGCAAGAATTTTAATTGCTTCGCGCAAAGGAGTTTCAGCCTTAACGGTTATTGGCTCGCGAGTCATTACTTCAGCAACACTTTTTAACATATAGGTTGGTTTTTTTTATATATCCTGCACTTTATTGTAAGTAATTGCGGCTCTTAAGCTCCCACGGTTAATACATCGTTACTTTCAAATCTTACAATCCCTGCCTTATATCCTGGTAATTGGTAAGTAGGTAGACACAAATAAACCGAACTATGTAACGAAAAGTAAAAACGCCGAACACCTTGCGATGATCCACACCTTTCAGGTGAATGCTTTACTCCACTTCGTTTCGTTCGCAATGACGTAGTTATAAATTTTTTCAACCACCTACTTAATTGATAACTGCTCACTGCTCGCTGCTCACTGCTCAAACTCACTTTCGCAAAACTCTTTCAATAAATCGATACAGTTGGCGATCGCCCCTAAATGTGCAATTTCATAACCGTGGGTGTTTTGAGTCGGAAAGCTTAAACAGGCACCACGGGGCACATGACCGAATTTCATGGCAATTGAAGCATCGCTACCGAACTGACTTAAGGTTGCCAATTGTACTGGCATATTTATTCTTTCCGCACAATCGCGTAGTTGTTGGTTAAGGTTTTCATCGTAAATACTGTAGCTATCTTGGGAAAGTATGACCGGGTTTTCACCGTCTTCTATGGGATATTCTTCTGCAAGCGGACAAATTTCTAAAGCAATGATTGCATCTAATCGCTGATTTTGCGAAAAATAAAGCGCTCCGATTGCTCCGACTTCTTCTTTTGCTGAAGCTACTAAATATATGTCTACCGCTGGCTGTTTAATTTCTTCTGCCAAAGCTAACAATATGGCAACCGAAGCTTTATTATCTAAAGTGTAGCTGGCAATATGATCTTTTAAACGGATGGGATGCTTACGGTGTTTACCTATAACCATTCTGGTTCCCGGACGAATACCAGCATTTTCTAACTCTAAGCTGCTACACTTGGTTTCAATCCAAGCATCTTCCCATTTCAATGCAACGTCTTGCTGAAAAACTTTTTGCGGTGATTCGTGGGATACGTGACGAGAGCCAAAGCTGAGAACACCGTGAATAGTTTCTTTGTCACCTAATAAATCTACAACTCCTTCACCGTAAACCCAGGGATAAGCACCTCCCAATTTACGAACTTCCACTCTACCTGCTTCACCAACAGTCTTGACAATTGCGCCAATTTCATCTTTATGAGCGGTAATTGCAATGGGATATTCGCTGCTTTTTCCCGGAATTTTAGCAATAATATTATCGGCTCTATCTTGCCATACTTCTACTCCTAAAGCCGAAAATCGCTGCATTAAATATTGGTTAATTTCAGTTTCTGCACCACTAGGAGAATGATGCATAACTAATTCTTCAATTGTTTGAAATAATTGCTCGTAATCGGGCATTATTGATTTTTAATTAGATAATAAATTTTGTAGCTTGGATTAGACATAAAAACAATAATATCGTGTAGTCACTCAAAATTATCATCAGTTTGTAGTAAGGACTTTAGTCCTCAGATTAAGGGCTTAAGCCCTTACTACGAACATTATTATTAGATTTATTTACTTAATTTTGATACTTTTTTACCTTTGCGCTTCAATATTCCTATCGTACCTATTGCACCAATCGCCAACGTACTCAACACTGTAGAAGGTTCGGGAACGGTTTCATGTTTAATTGCACTCAAGGTTAAATCGGCTACTAAACGATGACTTTTTGAAGTTGGATGGAAAGTATCAAAGAAGATAAATTCGTTGGGATTTATAGCTTCAGAGAAAACAATTCCTTGGGGGTTTTGGCAGTCATCGATAATGTCACCTACAACCCCTACCACACAAGAGCTAGCTGGATTTTGCGTAAAACCAAATTCTTCTGAATTGGCTACTACTTGATTAAATAAAGAATTAACGTCAATGGGAATGATATTAACATCTGAATTCCCATCAAAACCATCTAAAGTTTGCTCTAATAAAGCGTTATGACTTTGGGTAAGTTGAGTTAATTGAGCAGAAGTGTTTGTTGCAATCGCAGATGGGAGTTGACCTAAATCTGTTAAGTTAAATACGGCGATATTTTTAGCACCTGCTTGAGTTAATGCTCCGATTGCATTTGATAAATTGCTGACTGTTTGATTAGGATCTGTAACGCCACCAAATAAGTAATCATTAGCACCTCCCCACACGGTATAAAGTGCATTTGGATCTGCTTGTTGATTATTTGCCTGTAAGGTTTGAGTAAATAAACTAACTTGCCCTAAAACTCCTGGTAAACCTGAATCGGAAACCAAAGCATTATCCAAACCAGAGGAAGAACCACTTACAGCGAAGTTAACGCCATCTGTAGGAATACTTGATTGTGGCGGTATAAATGTAGTTGGAGTTAATCCGATTTCGTCTCCAACAAAATCTACCCAGATATCGCTATTGGAAAAACGCCCTGGAGCGTAAGGAGGGCTGGGAGGAATTGCAGTTTCGGGACTTATTAAACCTCCGGCAGCATTAAATAAATTACCTGTATCTGAGAGACTATCGCCAAATACGTAGAATTGACTAAAATTGCTAGCTATTGCTTTACAAGGCAGCATAAATGAAAAGAGAACAAATCCTGCTGCTGTTAATGCTTTTTTCATAGTAACTTAAATCCTTAATATATTACGCAAATTCCCTTAGTAAAGGAATAATTTTTGAAGCGCTTTCTAATTATTTTTACTTATTTAAAGCTTTTATTACAAATAACATATAGATTGCGGTCAAATGAATTTGCTATTGCATTCTTACAAATATTTTATAATTAATAAAATTTTTATGAAGATATGGTTAAATATTTATATTTTCTGCATAAATTACGAGGGTTGCATAAAACTCTTGTAACGCAACCCTCACACCTTATTAGGTAATTACAATATAAATTTTTAGTAACTTGCTACTGCTTTAATTTCAAAGCTTCTTTTGCCGATATTCCTTCACTTTCGCTACCGAAATACCATAAAGCAGCAGCAGCTTCGGCGCGAGTTATAGCTTTTTTTGGTTGAAATAAGGTTGTGTAGCCGAATACTCTACGAATGTTTGAATTTTCGCCAAATTGATAATCTGCTAACACTGCTCGTAAGGCTTTGGGGTCGATTTTTGCTGTATCTTGAAAACCCCAAGTTTGTTTGACTGCATCTAAGGAAGCTGATGGTAAACCTTGACGGGTATCAAGAGAAATTTTCCACAAAAGCATTTGTTCTCTTGTTAACGGTGCATCGGGACGAAATAAAACTTGTGTAGAATCACCAGATAAGGTACTAGGAATTAATCCAGCTTCGGCTAATCCTTGAATTGCAGCAAAATCGGGGTCTGTATTTTTCACGTCGCTAAAAGCACTTTTATTGCTGGCTCCCGCTAAGCGAATTTGCTTAGATGGTGAGTTGGCGTGTATTGCGTTATTTGCAGTTACTAACCAGCGAGCATATTCCCGACGAGTAATATTTGTATTCGGTTGAAACTGATTGGCATCACTATTAGATTTAGCAGTATCAGTTGGAGCGTTAACAACACCTAATGTTGCTAAATCTTGGATATACGGCTGTAATTCTTGGGGTGCTTTATTTAAATCGTCAAATTCTTGCGACTCAAAATTAGTTTGAGGAGTATTTTGGGCTGTATTTCTAGGTTGTATGGGACCGATAAAATCCGGATTTGTTGTGTTTGAAGGAGTTGAATTCGGAGTAGTTTGAGAAGCAGTAGTACTGGGTAAGTATTCAATTATTAATTCAGTAGTAGTTTGCGGTTGATTTGGTTGTGGGTTTGTAACAGTTTTCGGTTCGATAGCAACTTTAATTTCTGAATTATTACGCTCAGCTTCAAATTCACCTTGCCCATCTGTAGGTGATTCTATAACTTCCCATTTATTCGATCTAAATTCTTTGCGATAAAAATCAGCTATAAAATTACTAGGATCTGAACTATTCCAGCGAGCGGATATTTTTCCTGTATTATCGCTACTTGGAGTAACTGACTGTAATTGTGCATTGGGATATATCGGAATTTCTTTAGGAAAATCTGCTGGTAAGCTTTTTGCAGACGGTGAGGGAGTGTTATTTACTTGCTTCGCACTGAAAATAGCTGGGTTATCTTCGAGTCTAGAGTCAGCTTGTAGGGATTTCTCCAGATTTTCCGCAAAGGGAGTGTTTGCACAACCCGTTAAGGTTGAGAATAAGACAGCGAAAGTTAAAAATACACCTTTCGTTTTGCAGTGCAACACGGGAAATTATTAATAAGACTTCAACTATTACAGTAGCGCAGAGTGAAGGGAATTTTCTGACGTTGCTCCTAACGATATATTAATTAATTTGTTGTCAAACTAAATTTCTCTAAAGAAGTGGTTTAACAATATCTGTTCCATCTTAGGGACAAAAAAAATTTAGTTATGTCTTTTCAATCTTTCTAAAAAGCAGGTAAATAAATTTATTGTTGCTTAAAATGTATTTGAACATAAACATATTGTTCCTTTTTAAGTTGGATAAAATATGACATTAAGATTGAATCGCGATAATGTTTTTGATTATTTAGTGGAGCATGAAATATGCAAATCATCACAGCAAATACTAAATAATATAGAACCAATTGCAGCCAAAAATTTTAATTTATTAGTAACTTTGGCTGATGCTACTAAACTGCTAGTAAAACAAGAACGACACAATCATAAAGGTGAAGCAGCGGGTGAATTTTTAAGTGAGTGGCGAATTCAAAATTTATTGCAAAAGTTTTCACAATTAAATCACCTACGCAAATTTTTACCAGAGTTGCTGCATTTTGATGAAGAAAATTCGATCATTGTGTTTCGGTACTTGGATGATTATCGAGATGTGATGGATTTCTATACAAAAGAAAAGAATTTTCATCCAAAAATTTCTACAGCAATTGGTACTATTCTTGGAACTATTCATCGTTGTACTTTTCAGCGTCGAGAATATGAGGAATTATTCTTGCAAAATTCCGATACAAATGCGGATATTACGGTAAAGTATCTAATTCATGGTTTAGAAAGAATTAGTCCAGACGTTTTTAGTGTAGTACCTGTTGATGGTTTAAAGTTTTATTCGCTTTATCAAAAGTTTGAAAGTTTAGGGGAAGCATTGACAAGTTTAGGTGATGCTTTTATACCTACTTGCGTTACCCATAATGATTTGAAGCTAGATAATATTATCTTATATAAAAATTGGCAAGAATCTAGTAATAATATAGTCAGATTAATAGATTGGGAGCGTTCAAGTTGGGGAGATCCAGCTTATGATTTAGGAAGGCTTATTAGCAGCTACGTGCAACTTTGGTTAAGTAGTTTGGTTGTTAGTAAATTATTGACTATAGAAGAATCTTTACGTTTTGCAATGACACCTTTAGAAGAACTTCAGCCTTCAATTGCATCATTAACGAAAGCTTATTTAAAGACTTTTCCAGATATTTTAGAACAGCGTCCTGACTTTTTACAAAGAGTTGTCCAGTTTATAGGTTTTGGCTTAATTCAACAGATTGAAGCGATGATTCAGTATCAGAAAAATTTTAGTAATACTGGTGTTGCGATGCTTCAAGTAGCAAAAACATTATTGTGTCGTCCCGAACAATCAGTACCAACTATTTTTGGTGTTACTGCGGCGGAATTGAACCCTAAAAAAATTAAAATTCCTGCTTAATAAAATAACAATAAATAAAAAATTCCATGTCACAATTACTAGATTCTAACCAAGCTCAGGTAATTAATCAAGAGAACAGACAATTAATAGAGGTTTTACAAGATATTGCTCGCAATGTCGAAATTAAATCTAATTTTTGTATTTCACATCCTAATTATCAACCTTTAGAACTTCCAGAGGAAACTGTTGCTCGCTTTCAAACTTTATCTAATCAGATGCAGCAGAAATATCTGAGTTTACAATTGCAAAATTTTATCTACGGTATTTACTATAACGGTTTCTTACGAAGTCAGCTAGCACTAGATAATCAAGAAAAGAATTTACCCATAGATTTAGACAACAATAGTGTTTTAGGGATAGATGTAGATTTTTATTCACAACTACATCAAAGTAATTGCGGGAAAGGATATTTTGATGCTGGCTGGTTAATTTTGCGGGAAGAAACTGATGGAAGTTTGGCAGTTAAAAAAGGTAGTTTAACGTTACATATTGAGCGAGAAAAGCATCTTCAAGACTGCGAGCGAAATGCTACAACTGGCGATGGTGTTGCTATCCGAATGCCAAAAAACTTGATTCAAAATGGCTTTTATTTAGCGGTTAGTAATACAGAAGTGGAAAGCCATGACAATACAGTTAGGGTATATTTCAATTTAACTCCTGAAGGTGCTGTGGCAGTGATGCATCGTTTGACACAAATGCTCAACAATATTCCGATTTTCTTCCACTTTAAAGTGCTATATAACCCAGCAGAATACAACCGTCATGATTCAGGGGTATTGTACATTGAGAAACCCAACTATGAAGCACTCAGAAAAGTACTTGAGACTGTTTACTTGGAAAATAAATCTCATTTTAAATCGGAAATTCCCTTATTTACCAAGCAGTTAGCACCGGGTTTGGGATTAGCAGAAGAGCCAGATAGTAAATTTGCTCAACAGGAAAGTTTTGGGATGAATCGCTGTCAAATCGTCGCTAATGGGTTGTTACAGGCTTGGTTGGAAGGGGATAATTCACCAGAAGCGCGGATGAAAGCTATTCACGAGCAATTTTCGCATTTGGGGATTGATGTGGAACATCCTTATTTAAATGCTAATTCTGAGGATATTTATCTTTCGTTGGATTCTTTTTAGAAAGTAGCGATGTAGAGACGTAGCAGTGCTACGTCTCCACGAGAGTAGCAAACAATAATGAAATAAGTTTAGTTAGAACCCGGATTTATCTTATAAGTCCGGGTTTTTGCTTTTGAAAATAGGAAAATTCAAAACAAAAAATGACAGAACTAACAATATTATGTCACGAAAAACGGGCTACTTTAATTTAACCTCATTGTTCCTTAATTAAGGCTATACATAACTTGATATTTTATATTTATTCTTCGCAAAATAAAGCATTATTTATGTCACGTAGTCTATTCTCAAACCTCTTGGCAATCGTAGATGAGATGAGACATTATATAAATGTGAGAGGGAAAGAAAAACCCAATCGCAATTTGAAAAACACATTTAACTAGGAACAAATTAAAAATGGCTACAATTGCAATCTCTGAATTACGTCCCGCTGGTGCTGATTTGTTTGATGGTTCTGAGAGCTTTATGATGGAATTGTCTGACGACGAACTCGAAGTTACTGGTGGGGGTACTCCAGCAGTACTAGTAGGGTTGGCTATAAGAAGTAGTAGAACATGCGCTGTAGCAGTCGGTGCTGCTGTTGGTTATATAGCAAACTCCTAAAGAGATGTAAAACTCAACAAATAGTCTTTATTCACAAAATAACCTTTTTAAATTCGTAAGTTGGAGATTTGATAAATGACAGTTATTCGTATCGAAGAACTTAATTCAAAGGAAGCTGAATCGAGCTACTTTAATGAATTGACTCCTAGAGAATCTGAAATTACTCGTGGAGGGATCTTTCCAATAATTGCAGCTTTGTATCTCGGTTATTGTATCGGTGAAAAGGTAGCTAATAAAACAAAATAAGAGAAAAATATGCACCAATTTAAACTAATTGGTGCTAATAATTAAAACTAGTTTCCTGATAATTATCAGGGGACTAATTAGTATATATATATGCCTCTTCCGTAGTTGATATACTAACTAAATAGTTTAAAATAGGGAACAATAATAAGAAGCAATATTTATCTCTAATATCGAGTTAAAAATCCAATTGTCTTTATATAGTCAGGATTTCAAGCTTTTTAGTCAAATATGCACGCATACCATCTACTGAATAACCATATATATATATAAATGTATGGTTTAGTTGCTTGATACGAACTCGGTAGAAACTTCAACTTCATGTTTTTGCTGCTCCAACCATTGAGCATATAAATCTGAAAGAATTTGATACCCCAATTTTTCATCCAATTTCGGTTCTAGAATTTCCTCTACTAAAATCAAATGTACTCCTTTAGAAGTTACAATTGGTTTCAAAAGCTGTGGGGAATTAGCAGCAAAAATGGCAGCAGAAACTTCAGGTTTCAAATCCTTACGCTTCAATTTTCCTAAATATCCACATTTACGATTTAGCTCTGTATCTTTGATATATTCGCGAGCAACTTGATAAAAACTCATCTCACCTTCTTTAACAGCATAGAATAGTTCCATTGCTAAATCTTCATCATCCAGCAATACCTCATACATCGCTACATCTGTATAATCTAGCTGATTCTCATAAAAATACGCTGCAATTTTATCAGTAAAAAGATGAGATGATAATTTTCCAAAAATCAAATTGTTATTAACCATTGTTTGAAAATCATCTATAGAAAGACCATATTTTTCTAGCCATTTCCAAGTCTCTTCAACACTTTCAAGTTTATAAATTAATCTGTAATTATCTGCTGCTTGCTGAAGTTCTTCATCTTCTATATTTAGACCCACTTCTAATATATATTGCTGCATAATTTTGCGTGCAATAATTTCATCAACTATTTCTGGAATTTTACAAGATAATTTAACTTGTTCGAGAATATCTTCGTTTGTAATAGTGATAGTTTGTGACATGATTTATCTCCTAATTCTTATGATTTGTTTTATTTGCAAAATATATCTTATTTATAAACAAGATTTATTTAAATTGAAAACGGTATAATACCGGAAATTATCTACAATTTAACTCCTCCCTTTTGTAGTTGCTTAAACGGATCGAGCAGAAAATCAATAATCCGTCGTTGACGAACTATAACTTCAGCGGTTGCTGTATCTCCCGGACGCAAAGCAATACATTTATTACCGCTGGGAATACAATTTTTATTCAAAGCAATTTCTAAGTCATAAGCGGCGACTTTCCCACTCGGTGTATCTACCTCCAATGTAGTAGGAGATATTTTCAAAAGCTTACCTTCAATAACTCCATAATCTTGAAAAGGATAAGCATCAAATTTAAGCTTGACAGCCAATCCTTTTCGCAATGAACCACTTTGACTTGTAGCCATTTGTGCCCGAACAATTAGCGGTGAATCTTTGGGTGCAATTTCCGCTATCATTGTTCCTGGCTGGACTACAGAGCCAGATGTTCCAATCGGTAGCTGAAATAATATTCCGTTAACGGTTGCTTTGACATCTCGTTGACTTATCTGAAATTCTAAGGCTTCAATTTTACTTTTGCTCTGAGCAGTTTCTGCTTTTACGGTTGTAACTTGTGTTTCTAAGTTTTTCAACTGCTCTTCAGTTTTTAAGATGGCAAGTTTACCAGAATGAGTTAATGTCTGATAGCTTATTTCCTGCTCTTTCAATCGTAATTTTGCTTGTTCAATATCTGCTTGTGTTTGACGAATTGTTCGCTGATAGCTACTTTGTTGCTCTGCTAAACGTAATCTCGCTTGCTCGATATCTGACTGACTTTGTTCGTACAACCTTTGTTTATCTTTTGCGATATCTTGCTTATCTACAACATTAATTTCTGGAATTGCTCCTTGCTTTAAAAGTTTTTGGTATCTTGTTACTTCTCTTTGACTGCTTCTTAAACTACTTTGCATTAATTTATTAGTAGTTAAACTATGTTCCAGAGTTTGTCGGGCTTGATTTACTTGAGATTTTTTTTCTTCTTCTTGTAAATTAGAAGAATTATTGATTGCTCGAACATTCTGCTTCGCTTGGTCAATTTGAGCCTGTTTTTCTAATTCTTGAGCTTGATTTTGTTGTCTTTGAGTCGCTAATGTAACTACTAACTGATTTTTTAATAGATTCAATTGAGAAAGTCGATTTAATTGTCCTTCCAATCTTTGTTGAGCCTGTTGTAATTCTGCTTTAACTAATTCCGATTCCAAGACTAATAATGTTTGTCCTGCTTGTACTACATCGCCTTCTTTTACACGAATTTCAGCCACAGTACCCGACACCGCAGAATCCAATTTAACTGTATTTCCTTTTGGTTCCAGTCTTCCCCTCGCTGCACCAGTTTCATCGACTTTTGATAGCATTGCCCAAGGTAGAATTATCGATATAAATACTACTAAAAAATATAGTAATCCTCTTGTCCAAACTTTAGGTAAACTATCAAGTAATTCTTTTGTAGTATTAGACCAATCATCAGAGGTTATAGATGGATTGATAGAATTAATTTCATTTTCATTATTAACACTATTAACATCTGGTTCTTGAACTGTTTCTTCAATTATTGAATTATCAATCTGTTGGTTTAATGGATTTGGCATGGTTTATTCCGATTTATTATTGCTTTATTATTGATTTATTATTAATTTATTTAGGACTTACGCAAGCCCCCCTTAAAAAGGGGGGTTGGGGGGATTGAAAATGTCCGGAACACTATTTTTTCTGTTGTTGGTGCCTAAGTCCTATTTTTTTTAAATTGCTTATTAGGCTCCCAGAATACAGAGAATAGGCTTGGGTGGAACAGTTGAATCTAATACTCTGTCACATTAATTTTGATGGCTTTTTTCCAGTCCTATTTATAGGACTTTAGCTATTAGACTGGAGAGCAAGCGCGTTGCGGAGGTTCCCTCCGTTGTAGCGACTGCGGAGGTTTTCAACCTCAGTCGGGTGTGATAGCAAACCCATCATATTTAATAGGAGAAACTACTTCCAGGCTCAGCATGGGAACCATAAATTCATGCTGCAACATTTAATTGCTGATGATTTAAATAATAAAAATGTCCTTTTTTTGCCATTAATTCTTCGTGGCTTCCAGTTTCAATTAATACACCTTTATCTAATACCAAAATTAGATCGGCATTTCTAACGGTAGAAAGACGATGGGCAATTACTAAAGAAGTTTTATCTTTAAGAATTGTGTTTAAATTCTTCTGAATAATTCTTTCTGATTCCGTATCTAAATGAGAAGTAGCTTCATCAAAAATCAGCAATTTAGGATTACCTAATAATGCTCTGGCAATAGCAATTCTTTGTCTTTGTCCACCCGAAAGCATTCCCCCACCTTCACCAATTTGGGTTTCATATCCCATTGGTAATTTCTTTATAAACTCATCCGCACCAGCTAATGTGGCTGCTTCGATAATTTCTGATAAATTTACACCGGGATGGCTTAAACTAATGTTTTCCCTAATTGTTCCACCAAATAAAAACGTATCTTGATCGACTACTCCTATCTGCTGACGTAAGGAACGTAGGGAAATACTATTAATATCTTGTCCATCAATAAAAATATTCCCATCTGTAGGGGGATACAATCCTAAAACTAATTTAGAAATGGTCGTTTTACCCGAACCACTACGTCCTACCAAAGCGACCATTTGTCCGGGTTTCACTTCAAAGCTGAGATTTTCAATAACGTTAGAATCTCCTTCTGCATGATAGCGAAATGTCACTTTTTCAAAACGAATATTACCTTTTATTTCTGGTAAATTCTGCCGTACTTGTTGCTGTAAATCTTCCTCTGGTTCGGAATCTAATACATCATTAATCCGTTCTACTGCAATTACTACTTCCTGTAATTGATTCCACAATACAATTAGTCTTTGAAAAGGCTGAATTATATTACCAAGTAGCATATTAAATGCCACTAATTGCCCAATAGTTAACTGATTATTAATTACTAAATGCGCTCCAAACCACAATAAAGCGGTAGTTATTACAGCTTCAATTGTGTTACTAAAAATTTGCAGCCGATTACTGATAATTTGTAACGAAAAGTTGGTTTTAACTTCTTTACTTAATAAATCTTCCCAATGCCAACGTACTGTCTGTTCAACCGCAGTTGATTTAATTGTTCGTACCCCGCTAAGGGCTTCAATTAAATAACTACTTTCACTCGCAATAGCATTAAATATTTCTCTAGATTTGCGCTGTAAAAATGGTGTAGCAATCAACGCTAGCAATGCAAAAGGAGGTACAATTACTAATGTCAGTAACGCCATTTTCCAACTGTACCAAAACATCAGTCCTACATAGATAAATACCGTCATTAAATCTAGTAGAATTGCTAAAGCTTCCCCCGATAAGAACCTTTGTATTTTCCGATTTTCTTGAACCCGAGAAATAATATCTCCTACATAGCGATTCTCGAAATAACTCAACGGTAAACGCAATGTATGACGAACAAAAGCAACAATTAATGCTAAGTCAACCTTATTCGCCGTATGATCTAATAAATATTGCCGTAACCCCGTAATTGCTACCCGAAATAAACTAAATATCAGCAATCCTAAACCAACTGCAAATAAAGTTAATTCCGAACGCTGTACCACCACCCGATCTAAAATTAACTGAGTAAATAAGGGTGTAATTAATCCAAAAATCTGAATGAATAAAGAAGCAACAAACACCTCAAACATTACTAAAGAATGAGGTTTCATTAACTCAAAGAATTGCCAAAACGGAGTTGTTGCTTCTTTTGCATCCTTTAAAAAGGCTGTGGGTTGAATTAGCAACGCATAGTTAGTCCACTTATCCTTAAATTCTTCATGAGTGAGGCTAAGTTGACCGATTGCAGGATCGGCTACAATTACGTGTTTCTGCGTAATTTCATACACAACTATGTAATGTTTTCCTTCCCAATGCACAATTGCAGGTAAATCTTGCTGTGCTAATTTATCTAAACTTGCTTTTACAGGCTTGGTGTTAAAACCTATACTTTCTGCTGCCGCTGCTAAACCCCGTAAAGATGCTCCATTACGGTCAACATTAGCAACATCTCGCAAACGATTGACGCTAAACCGTTTTCCCCAATAGCGAGACACCATCACCAAACAAGCAGCACCGCAGTCTGATGAACTCTGTTGAGCAAAATACGGATAGCGATGAGTTATTTTTTGTAATAAATGTCCGACTCGCTGAGTTGGCTGGGGTAAGTAGGCTTTACTAATCTTTTTTTGAGGCTCGAAATGTGGCTCTGCTGTTAACCAAACATCGTTTAGTTGAGTTTCTGGTATATCAGTTTGAGCAACAGTTGTTTCTTCGGAATTAGACAACAGAGAATTTTGAGAACGCGCTTTTTCCGATAAGTGTTCCCTAATTTGAGGATACTTATCAACTAATAGTGATAAAGATTCAGCCGGAATAAAGCATAACTGTAATTTTACTGATGCTCTGGCACCATAAGCACTAAAATTAGCATCGGGAAATAAAGTAAATTCTCCAAACGAAGAACCGGCCTCAAGAGTAGCAATTAACTCATCAGTATCATCGAGTAATCTGACTTTACCAGCAATGACAATGTAAATACCGGCTTTAACCTCAGTTCCCTGCCAGAACTTTCCAACTTTGGGCTGTAAAAATTTAGCTTGTTGCAGACAGGTTTGAAATTCATCTTCGGATAAAGAGTACCCCAAAGTATTATTAAGCTGTTCAGGGGAAATTAACGGTTCATTTTCCATAATTAACTTCCCTGCTCTGTTTCTAATTTAGTGAAGTGAAGGGGTAAAAATTCGACGCTATCAGTTAAAGAAGCCGATTTAAGTTCGCGAATCAAGATTTTGCTACTTTTAGCGTCAGTCGTAGTATCAACACAACTATTAGATTTTGGACGAGTGGATAAACCCAGTTGTTTGAGCAATCGTTTAATGTGGCGATCGCTAACTTGAATGCCTAATTCTTTAGCTAAATGTTTGCTCAACCAGTTAGCTGTCCATCTTTGAAAGCTATAACCATAGTCACGGGGACTACCCTTGAGCAGTTCTCGCAAACGTTCTAAATATTCGTCATTGACAACTTTCGGACGACCGATGGGACAATCTTGCCATTGATGAGCCATCCCAGAACGCGCTATATGCATCCAATAGCGTACCGTAGCTGGAGAACACCCCAAAGTTCGACAAATTTCAGTTTGAGATTTTCCTTCATCCGCTAGTAGCATGATTTGGATGCGCTGACGGTAAGAATTAGGTAAATCAGTGTATAAATTTTTGAGTAGAAATTTTCTTTGAAATGCACTCAAGAATTGACTATCAATTTTTTCTGAATAATTGGTATCGAAAATTGGTTTGGAATCAGACATATTATGAAAGTTTTGATGTGTGATATCAAAGCAAAGTCAGCACTGTGAATTTTCGGAGAATGTGGAAACTCTCCAAAAGCACAGATAACTAATATGAAAAAATGATTACATATGTATCAAATTACTTTTAATTCAAGTATTCCCAATATTTGACTGCTTTTAACAATTTATAGAAAAAATCTTCTCATGACTTACCTACGATTAATATCCTACCTATGTTTCAGGTCACATATAGGAGTTCTCCTGCTTTTGTTAAATTCGTTGATTTGCCTTATATCATCGGAATCCAGTTTACAAGCAAATACTTAGTAAATATATATTAAAGTAAATAATATGACATCGCTTTAAAGATAACCAACGGTTCATTTTAATTGCCTTTTGCTGTTAGCGGCAGGATTTGCAACTCCTAACAATTGAGGAGAAATTTTTTGAGAAAATTCATTTCCCAATACAAAATTTACTAAAAATCCGATCTAAAACAGATTCTGTTACTTCTTCTCCAGTAATTTCCCCTAAAGCGTTAATTGCACCCCGTAAGTCAATTGTCCAGAAATCAAAGGGTAATTCTTCCTCAATGGTTAATTCAACTTGTTCTAAAGATGTTTTCGCTTGGATTAAGGCAGCAGCTTGACGTTGATTAATTGCCAAATCCATATCTGAAGCTTCTAAATTACCAATTTCTACCTGTTCTAAAATTGCCGTTTCTAATGCTTCAATACCTTGATTTTTGGCTGCTGCTGTCAGAATTTCTGATTTTATATTAACGATTTTAGATCGAAGTAATTTTATTTGATTTTCTTCTACTAAATCAATTTTATTAATTACTAATATCACAGGACGATGCTTTACTTGTTCGTAAATAATCTGATCATCTTTCGTCCATCCTGTTGTTGCATCAATGGTAAATAATACTAAATCGGCTGCTTGTGCGGCATTCCGGGAACGCTCGACACCAATCTTTTCTACTCGATCTTCTGTATCGCGGATGCCTGCGGTATCTAGTACTTGTACTGGTATGCCACCTACAACTAACTGAGATTCAACGACATCGCGGGTGGTTCCCGGTAAATCTGTAACAATTGCGCGATCGCTACGACTCCAAGCGTTTAATAAACTTGATTTTCCCACATTCGGACGACCAACAATAGCCACTTTCAAACCCGTGCGTAAAAGTTCGCCTTTATCGGCAGTTGTTAATAAGAAAGCAATCTCTGCTAAAACATTTTTAACATCCGAGATTATCGCTTCAACATCTAAAGGCGGTAAATCTTCTTCAAAATCTATCCTCGCTTCAATTTCGGCGACAATATCCAAACATTTAGCGCGTAGCTGACGGATAGAATCAGCTAGCTTTCCCTGCAAACCAGCTAATGCAGTTTGAGCAGCTTGAGGAGATTTTGCACCAACTAGATCGGAAATGCTCTCTGCTTGAGATAGATCGATGCGTCCGTTCAAAAAAGCTCTTAACGTAAATTCTCCCGGCTGAGCAAGTCTTGCACCGCCTTCCAGGCATAATTTTAATACCTGCTGCACTGCCATAATTCCCCCATGACAGTGAAATTCTACAACATCTTCACGGGTGTAAGAACGAGGAGCTTTCATAACTAACAACAGCGCTTCATCTACTAACTTTTGCGTTTGCGGATGACGAATATAACCGTAAATAATCCGATGCGATTCTACAGCTTGTTTCCCAGGTGCGTGGAAAATAGATTCAGCAATTTGTAAAGCTTCTTCTCCAGAAACCCGCACAATTCCCACACTACCCTGTTGAGGGACAACAGCAGTGGCGATCGCCGCGATGGTTCCGGTTGTAGCAAAGGTTTGAGGCATTATTTAATTGGCATTATTTAATTGGGCATGGGGCATTGGGCATTGGGCATTGGGCATTGGAAGATTAGAAGACAAGGAGAAATTTATAACTCCTAACTCCTAACTCCTAACTCCTGGAGAGACGTGTGGATATTACGTCTCTACAATTGGAATGCGCGTTAATATTTATCCAGAAGCTAATATCTGCTTGATAAAAGTATTAGTTAAGAGGGGAGTCACTATGGAAGAACAAAAAATCAATTGCGCTGAAGCCTGCGTTAATGGCTGTGTTTTAGGAGATAAATGTCCGAATAAAGAGTATGGGCAACAAGCATCACAGTTTGTTCAAGATACTTCTTTGGACAAAATGCTCGAAATGGCTGAAATCGCCAGAATGAAAAAGTTGTCGGAGCCGCCTAAATGGGTGATTCCCGATGAAATTTGATTAAAATTTGTTTAATTATAGGACAAATTATAGGGCAGCCCAAAGTGGCTGTCTTAATTCCAAAATTTTCATTTTAAATTTTTTTTCTATAAATCATCTATATCTATATTTAATTCCCTTAATTTTGCTGCCAAGCGTTCGGCTCTTTGGGCTTCTTGCTCGGCTCTTTGGGTTTGTTGCTCGGCTCTTTGAGCTTCTCTATCGGCTCTTTGGGCTTCTTGCTCGGCTCTTTGGGTTTCTTGTTGTGCTAATTCTTGTGGAGTCGGAAGTAATTCTCCTTCAGGAGTGAAATAGCGTAATTGTTCTTCATAAATTCCCAAAAATAAACCTAACTGCTCGCTCCATAACCAACCTCGATCGTTTGCTTCTAATGGCTGATATTCACCATTAGATAAGTAAAATCCTTTGAATTCTAAACTATTTGGATCGAACCAAAAATAATCTGGAGTCCGAAAAGTATCTTGATAAATTTGCTTTTTTAAATCTCTATCTGTTGCTGCGGTGGAGTTGGAAAGTACTTCTACAATGATATTAGGATACTTACCTTCTTCTTCCCAGACTACCCAGCTTTTACGTGGTTTGCGTTCGGTTCCCAATACTGCGAAAAAATCTGGCCCGCGAAACTTTTCTGACTTAAGCTGACGGTTACTGTAATAAATCGTCAAATTACCAGCAACATAAAAGTCATTGCGGTTTTGCCAAAATAACTCTAAGCACTGTATCAGCAGAATCATCTGCTTTAAATGTAAATCGCTTTCCAAAGGTGGCTCGTCGCTATATAAATCCCCTGGAGGAAATATAACATCATTTTGGATGTCTAATTCTACGGTTTCTTCTGGAGTTTCTAATTCTTGAGTTTTAATTTCTTTGGCAACAGACATGGTAGCAAGTATTGAAGTGCTATAAGTCTAGCTTAGCGTTGGATGACTTTAATATTAATACTTATGGTATCCAAAGCATCTTAATTGGTGTTTCTACTTTTGAAAAGTACTTATGGCGGAGCAAAAAATTTAATCTTATAAATCATCTATATCTATATTTAATTCTCTTAATTTTGCTGCTAAACGTTCGGCTCTTTGGGCTTCTCGGTTTGCCCGTTGGGTTTCTTGCTCGGCTCTTTTAGTTTCTTGTTGTGCTAATTCTTGTGGAGTCGGAAGTAATTCACCTTCAGGAGTGAAATAGCGTAATTGTCCGTTTTCAATTCCTAAGAATAAATTTAACTGCTCGCTCCATAACCAACCTCGATCGTTTGCTTCTAGTGGTTGATATTCACCATCAACTAAATGAAATCCTTTGAATTCTAAACTTACAGGATCGAACCAGAAATAATCTGGAGTGCGAAAGGTATCTTGATAAATTTGCTTTTTTAAATTTCTATCTGTTGAAGCTGTGGAATCGGAAAGTATTTCTACAATTACATTTGGATACTTGCCGTCTTCATTCCAAACTACCCAGCTTTTACGCGGTTTGCGTTCGGTTCCCAATACTGCAAAAAAATCTGGCCCGCGAAACTTTTCTGACTTAAGCTGACGATTACTATAATAAATCGTTAAATTACCAGCAACATAAAAGTCATTGCGGTTTTGCCAAAATAATTCTAAGCACTGTATCAGCAGAATAATCTGCTTTAAATGTAAATCGCTTTCCAAAGGTGGCTCGTCGCTATATAAATCTCCTGGAGGAAATATTACATCATTTGCAGTTTCTAATTCTACGGTTTCTAAATCTGGAGTTTTTAATTCTTTGGCGACAGACATATTAGCAAGTGTAGAAGTGCTATAAGTCTAGCTTAGCGTTAGATAACTTTAATTTTTGTGCTGTAATTTAAACATATATTTATGAAACTACTGCAAATCATTATATCTAATTTCTGTAATTATACGTATACTAAAGACATTTAAAACTATGGATGATATTAATGTTGAGGAAAAAGCTTTTAGTAGGAACTGCTGCGATTTTGCTTTCAGTACAAAATTCGGCTCTAGCTGTTTCTCAAAGATTATCGGCTACAGAGGTTTGTCAGCAAGGGAAACCAGAATGTCTGGAACTTGTTATTCAGGAGATGGAGCGTAGATACGAACCATTAGAAGCACAACAAGATAGAGATGGTATTTTCGCTCTTAGCTATCTACGAACTACTGAAAAATTGCAGCAATTGTTTGATACTGTTGGTTTTGAAAATCCGGCATCAATAGTTAGAGAAGATGCACTTTTTGCAGATTATTATTTTGAAGCTTACGATAATTATCACCTTGGTACGGCTAATGTTCCAACTGCTTGGCAAATAGCTTTTGATGCAGCAGAAAATGAGTCGGTATCTGGTACGGGGAATTTGGTTTTAGGGACGAGTGCCCACATTTTACGCGATTTACCTTTTGTATTATATGAACTCGACCAAAAAGGAACTCCTATAAGTAAAGCAGACCACGACCTTTTTAACGAAATCCTTCTACAGGTAGATGTATTAGGAGAATTAGCACAAAAATTCGATCCAACAATTGATGATGACGATTTACCAGGTACTGCTGATGATTTAGAAAGATTTCAAGTTATAGCATTATGGCGCGAACTAACATGGCAAAATTATCAAAGATTACGAGATGCTCCAGATGATATATCGCGACAACAAGTAGCAGCAGAAATCGCTATGTTATCAACAGCAACAGCAACAACACTATTTGAACAATTTAAAAATACCACATCACCTGTATCCGTACCCGAACCATCTTCTATGCTTTTTCTATTCTTTATTGCTGGTTACGGCGTAGTTTTACGGCTTAAGAAAACTGGTGGTAATTAAATTCAAAAAGACGAAATATATAAAGAAAAATACAATATTCCACACCACTCTAAAAACTAAAAGATAGAATAATTGCGTCGTTTCGCAAACTTCAAAATAATGGGAATATCAGCTATAGCCAGAGAAAAATTACTTGCTCGTCAAAAGCTACCCGATTTCTTCGGTAGTGAAGCAGTAAAACCCAGTTACGACGGACTTGGTTTGAGTAATATTGCTTCGTTGGCAATTGATTTATTAGCTCCCGATGCTCCGACTTTGAGCGAGGAATCTGCTACACCGGCTTTCAATCCGGAATTATTAGCAGCACCTGAAGTAACAGAAGCTTGGGAATCTTGGCAAAATCAAGCACCTATAAATCATGTGGTGTTGTTAATTCTAGATGGATTTGGTTACGAACAATTACAAACCCTTGCAAATTCCAACGATGCTCCGAACATAGCCCAAGCGTGCGAAAGTCAGCAAGGCTTTTTCATGCCTGCAACTTCGGTTTACCCTAGCACTACCGTCACAGCTTTAACTTCGGCAGCAACTGGTTACGCTCCCGCACAACACGGGATGATGGCGACTAATCTTTATATGCGCGAAATTGGCACTATAGTAAATTTCATTGGCTTTCGTCCCCAGATTGCTGCTAGTAGAAGTTCTTTTCCCGATACTATATTTAATCCTGATAATCTTGTTCCCGTTCCTAATATTTATTTACGCATGGAAAAAGCGGGGATAGATGTAGAAATTATTAATTTTGAGTATTTTAAACAAACAAGTATTAGCAGATTTACCAGCGCTGGCTCGGATGCTGGCAATGATGGTTTCAAAGGTTATCGCACACCTTCGGATGCTTTTTCTCAATTACGCGAAAGCTTGCTAGCAAAAAGCAGTAACCAAAAAAGTTTTACTTATTTATACGTACCTACAATAGATGCGGTTTCTCATCGTTACGGGCCGCTAAGTTCTTCTTATAAAGCGGAAGTAGCGACATTAGATTTTGCTTTAAAAAAACAACTTATCGAACCTTTAGCAGGTCGTAATGATACAGTTTTGTTACTAACAGCCGACCACGGACAAAGGTATAATCCCTTAGAAAACACACTTTGGTTAGAAGAACATTCTAAGTTAACTCAAAATTTATTTGCTCCGATAACAGGTGAATCGCGAATTCGTTATTTACATATTAAGCACGATAAACAAGCTGCTGTCACAGATTATATTAAGCAGCATTTTAGCGATAACTTTTTTACCATTACCAAATCTGAAGCGATGGAATTAGGATTATTTGGAATTCCGGGTAAACCTTTGAGTAGAGAAGCTGAAGATAGAATCGGCGATTTACTACTTATTTCCCATAAAGACTGGATATGTCGTCAGCATATAACTAATGAAGAACGTTACAAAGGACATCTTGGAGTTCATGCTGGTTTAAGTAGTGCTGAAATGTTGATTCCGTTTTTGGCTTATCGGTTTTGAGCAAAGAGATGGGGAGAGGGGAAGATGAGGAGATAGGGAGATATAGCAATCCTAAATCACTTGTAAGAAAATCATGTATAATCCGGCGGTTAAAACCGCTACTACACAAGCTAAGTCCACCTCCGTGGACTTAGTAAAATAACCCGCGCAGGCGGGTTTTGCTTGTGTAGCCAAGCCACTGCGTTGCGCGGGAACAAGCGCGTTGTAGCAAGTGGCGCGCGACTTAGAGTCGCCAGGAGTGAGCAAAATTTTACCTATACTGCAAACTTGAGTTTACGTATTTTCTCACATTTCAATTCGGATTGCTATAGGGAGAGGGGGGATAAGAAGATTAAGTAGGTAGAATCAAAGAATCACTTGTTTGTGGGGAGTAAAAATCATGAATTCTCCGTTTCCAGGAATGAATCCTTACTTAGAAAGTAATATATTTTGGTCGGAAGTTCACCATCGATTGATTACGGCGATCGCCGATGCAATTGAAGTTAATATTCCTCCACAATATCGAGTTGCGATTGAACAACGTACTTATCTAAGTGATGATTCAGATGTTTCTGTGTTTTCTCAAAAAGAGAAATTACCCAAGTATTCATCAAGAATAAAGGCAGTAATTGAAAATTCGATAAATAATATAAAGTCAAACTTAACTTTCACACAGCTATATAAAAAAGATTTCACTGCGATCGCTCTCTAGGAAATTGATCGCATATTAATGCTAACTTTGCCTCGGCATTGCTTCTGTTACCAAAATGGATCGGACGAATCGGGTTTGGGAAGCTTTTAATACCAAAACCTAATTTATATAAAGGATTTTCACTCAAATAGCGATTATAAAGCAACCTTGAACTCTGTGCATTAAAATTATTTAGCTGTATCGCCATTTGTAGGTTGAGGCATCGACTCAATTAACGCTCTTAATACTTTATTAACCGACTCCGTTGTTGTAAAAACTTGAGCTACATCTTCATCTAATACCACAACTTTTAACGGTTGCTTTTCGCCACGATTTGCAAAGCGATTCGGCTTAGCCTTGTTGTAATCAAATTGGTACTCAGCTAGAAGCTCATCATCTGAATTGTCTGATTCTTCAAAAGGCGTTTTGCTCATAATCTTTACGTTCCCTTGGAGTGGCTAAACGGGCGCTGATAATGCGAATGGCATAAGGGCGTTCGGTAAAAGAAATCAACAGCAAGCGATTGTTTCGGGAGTATCCAATAATAATCTCCCGTTTCTCACCCACTGAATGGGCTTCATCATCAAAAATAACTGCCAGTACATTATCAAAGACGGTTTTGGCTTCTTCAAAGCTGACACTATGCTTACTTAAGTTAGCTGCTGCTTTCGACTCATCCCACTCAAACTCCATGCCTAAATATTAACTCAAACTATATTTTATGTATTACAAAGTATTTTTCATAGGTTTGTTTTACTCCATCATCCTCAATTACAACTGCTTTTTCAAAGACTGCAAAGAAGCCCAACGCCGATCGATTGGCTTATCTTCTGCTTCAATATTTTGATTTGGCTGTATTCCGGGACATTTTTCTTCGCATAATTGCCGCTGGGGAATCTCCAAACACATTTGTTCGTATAACCAAGCACTGGGATGAAAGTATCCATGTGGTGAGACGCTTTCTACTAATTCATCTAGAGCAACTTCTCTTTCGGCTAGAAATTCTTCTTCAACGTCGGCTTCTTCGTCTAACCAAATAATTTCAGAAGTATCAAGTCGAACGCGATGGTTGTATTGTTGCAAACAACGGTTGCAGCTTAAGGTCATAATTGCTTCAGCTTGTGCGGATACTTCTAAGAAATTACCGCGATGCTCGACGCGAATATTGCCACGAACTGGGGTTAAAGTATTTAAACCCGGTAGAAATTCTTTAACAACTATATCTTCTATCGGTTTTGACGCTTGAGCAAGCTGGGGAATATAAATTGCGTCCATATTATTCACCGTTTATTTATTTCAAAGTTTATTTATTTCAAATAATATTAAAAGGAAGAAGGTAAGGGAATATATTTCTGTATATTTCTATATATCCCAAACCCTCAAATCTGCTTACCATGCTGCTGGACGTACAACCAGATGGCGATGTGGTTCTTTACCTTGACTGAAGCTTTCTAAATCTTCAAAGCCCTTTAACAAAGTGTGAACTTGACGACGTTCGGCTGAACTGAGGGATTTTACTTCCACTTCTTGTCCGGTGTTACGGACTCGATCGATTACTTGTTCTATCATGTCGCTAATCTCGGCTAACCTTTGAACCCGGTAGCCGTTTAGTTCGACTGTATAAGATGCTTGTTCCTGGGTTTCTTGGTTCAAGTTAAGAATAGAATTTGCTAGATACTGAATTGCATCTAGCGCTTTACCATCGCGTCCAATCAAAGTTTGGATTTGATTTTGGGTTAAGTTGGATTCATCAATTGTCAACCAATAGCTATTAAGAGAAAGTGGATCTTTTTCTCCCAAAGTATTTTCCTCTTTGTCGCTTTTAATCTCCACAGAGAACCCAGATAATTGCAGCAGTTTCTTTAACCACTGCTCCCCGCGTTGCATCCGAGTATCGCTCATCATCAGCTTGTTGCTTTCTTTTTAGTACTTTTTGGTTCAAACGGTAGCGCTTTTGCTTCTGCGCTTAGGGTTTCTTTTTCCTGCGCGTCGATAATCTTTTGCAAATCTTCCGATAAAGGTTCTTTAGAAAGGATGTAGGTTTGTAGGGTTTGGAAAACGTTACCAATTACCATATACATCAATACCCCAGCAGGTAAGGGGAAGAATAAAAACATCCCGGAAAATAAAATTGGGGTAAGTTTAGCTACAGTATTCTGCTGTGGATTATCAGTTGCATTGCCTTGTCCGGAAATTAACTGGCTCACATAAAGCGAAACGCCAAACAGTCCAATCATCGAGACGATATCCCAATGAATTGTACCATCGTCATCGTATGCGCCTACTCTACCCAAAGCGTCGATAAACAAAAATCCCGTGTCTGCTGCTAATCCAGGAATGTTTCCTTGAATAGTTACATCTCCGGGCTGTAACGCTTCTATATTACCTTCAGAATCAATGCTTATCCGTTCTGCTCCCTTGGTTACTTTCCACTGCGGAAGTAACTTATCCTTATTTTCTGGGTGCTGCTCTAAAACCTCTTCAAACGGTTTACCATCAACTGTTTGATATTGAAGCTTGGTGTGTTCTCCCACCGCTAGCTTGTTTCCACCGGGAAGAATCGCAGCTACTTTTATGCGATCGCCTTCATCAACATAAATACTTGAAGGCTTTGTCGCGAATGCAGCTGGTTGAATTCGTTCGATTTGTTCGCTAGGCAAAATCTGTAAATTGACGTTGTAGTTTGCAGTAGCGAAAGGCGAACCCCGTAATGTTGCGAAAAGTGCTAGCAGTACGGGCATTTGCAAAAGCAAAGGAGCGCAACCAGCAAGTGGATTGCCAAATTCCTTTTGAGTATTCATCATTTCTTCTTGCTGCTTCTGCGGATCGTCTTTATATTTTTCTTTGACTTCCGCCATCCGCTTCTGCATCACCGGCTGCACAATCTTCATCTTCCGCATATTGCGTATCGATCCTGCACTCAAAGGATAGAGTGACAAGCGGATGATTAATGTTAGAGCAATAATCGCCAATCCATAACTCGGCACAATGCTATAGAACAAGTCTATGATTGGCAGCATTACATTGTTCGAGAGGAACCCAATACCAAAGTCCATTATTTTGAATTCAACCCTATAGACACTAAATTAACTGAATCTAATTTATCTAAATCCATATTAAAAATGCGACTAGCTATCCTACGGATAGCCGCACATTTTTTCAAGTACCGATAGTCCAATCGGTGAAATAGATAGAGATGCCACCAATTCAAAACTAAAAATTAAAAATTGTTTTTAATTATTTTTAGTTCTTTTTAAATTTGTATTTTGAATTGATTCATCATGCAACGATCGACTTACTTTTTTTCAGCATCGGCAAACTTGGGATTTCTAGCAGTTACCTGTTGAGAAATATAATTGTAAGTTTCCCGGAATTTAGGAACCGCTCTTAATTCTAAACGGCTACCATCTCTAAGAGTTAGTACCATATCACCCCATAAGCCAATACCACGGGGAACCTTCGCAATTTTTACGATTTCCGAGTAAATTATGTCCGAGCGATCGCGTCCCATCCAACCACCAGTGACTGATATACGTCTATCAGTGATCCGGTAACGCAGCCACAATGCTCTCACAATAGCCCCAACAGCTAACGGTAAACCAACGATAGTAAGACCAATTAGTATACCTATAATTAAATCCCCGATATGAGGACCACCTTCATAATAAACTTCTTCACGAATGCCCATTTATGACCTCGGCTTTTACCAACAACTGCTCTAATTCTTGCAGAAATTGTTTGCTTCCGCACTCTTGTTGTGCGGCTGTTGGTTTTACAACTACCACTAATCGCCATTCGGGGGCTAGTTTCGGTAATAATTCATATAAAACAGCTGCTATTTGCCGTTTCAATCGGTTGCGTACTACAGCTTTTTTACTAACTTTGGTACTAATTGATATCCCAATTCGCGCTGGAGTGAGGCTTGTTGCCGTTTTTTCTGGTTCCAGATCGCTGGGAGTATCCGAAGAAGGTAACTTTTCATTACGCGGTTGTAATGCTCTCAAAGTCATGTAATAACCGTGAGTGCGAAATCCTTCCCGGAAAACTGCCCTAAAATCATGTCGGGACTTGAGTCGATTTGAAGACGGCAAAGCCAATATCAAATACTCCTACCAAACAATGCCAAGCGCTTAAACACTTAAACGATGACGACCTTTTTTTCTTCTAGCTCGAATCACGTTTCTACCATCAGGTGTCCGCATTCTGGCACGAAATCCCGAAGTTCTCTTTCTCTTACGGCTAGTGCCGCCTAACGTTCTTTTCATAATTTTATTTCCTGGCACTTTTCAAAAATTACAATCCGTTATTATACCATCGAATTTATAAAAAATAAATAACTATTAGTAGTTTGTTTTTAACTATTACGTATAGGACTTACGCAACTAGCATATTTTCTTGTAGGGTGCTGTGACACTTATAGAAATTCTGAACGTAGTAATAAGACTTGTGGTGTCACGCACCAACCACTGATTGTGACACTTGCGTAAGTCCTGACGTACTGTACCTTCAAAATCGTCACCAAGTTTATTAACTAAGTTTTCCATTTCCTTGAAAAAATAATCTCCGATTTTCTGGGGATATAATGTTTTATACTATCGGGGCTGTTTGGTTACTAAAGTTAGATTTTAGTTCGCTGTAACCAAGATCGATACCGTTAACAAAGAGAGAAAAATCGGGGCGGAAAGAAAAATTTGTTTATCTTGACATTTATATTTATAAGGTAATTCTTAAACGACAGAAAATATATTAGGACTTACGCAAGCGGCACATTTTTTTTGTAGGGTGCTGTGACACTTTGATTAATTATGAACGTAGTAACAAGCTTTTTAGTGTCACGCACCAGCCGTACATTGTGACAATTGCGTAAGTCCTGTATATGTTTTTCAAATGCCTAATTCTTAATGGAAAAATGGGATGAGAAATTTGTCTTGTAAGTGCAATTCGATCATATAAATTAAACCATAGATAATACGGATAAGCACATTACGTGGAAGACATCTTGAACGCGGATATCACAGATTTTTTTGAAACCCTGTGTAATATTTTACAGATTTATCAAGCCCGCGTGTTACGGTTTCGTTGATGAGAGATTGTTTGAGGTTGGTGTATAGGGTTGGTTTCTGGGTGAGGAGGTCAATTTTGCGTTAATTATCCGGCGTTAATTCTACCGTAATTTCAATCGTTTCTGACTGGGTTTTTTTTAGCCTTCCTAAAAGCTGCCTTCACCACAATTTTGCCGCAACCTAGTTCTTCTTCCTTGCCCAAAACTTTATTTTTATAAATAATTAGAAGCTCTAAATTGTATTTTGCTGTCTTTTTCTCGTCCAATATCAAAAAAAAAGACTATTTATTGAAACTTGCTGTACTAAGTCCGAAGTCGTACATTTGTAGCCAGAAAAACATTATTGCTTTTTTTATAGTCATATTTGTGGAAGTTGTGGAAAACTTACCATATCCTTTCTCAAAGAAGGTTGTATAAACGACTAATTGTGGAAAAACCTGTGGAAAAACTAGCTCTTTTTCCACAGGCAGTTTACATTTGCTCGGGTTTTCCACAGTTTTGCTGAAAGTTTTCCACAATAAATTGTGTTTTTTCCACAATATTATTCGTTGTTAATTACTTTTTATACAGTGCTTAACCTATATATTGCCGTTAGATAATTTTTCATAATTAAGAGAGTTGAGTTTTTAAGTAAATGGTTTTTTCAATGCCTTGTTGTAAGTTGCTCAATATCAATTAGTTGTTTCTATTTAGGGTTGCTCATGCCGATGCGATCGCCAAGTTGCCGCAGGGTTTGTTGTAAGCTATGGTCGGTTTCTTTGAGTTGAGCAATTTTTTCACAACTGTAGATAACCGTAGTGTGGTCTTTGCCACCAAATTCTTCACCGATTCTAGGTAAACTCAAATCCGTGTATTGCCGCATCAGATACATTCCTATTTGCCTTGCCCAACTAATTTCTCTCCGTCGCGAATTGCTTTTGAGGTCTTCAATCGAAAGGTTGAAGGTATCGGCTACTATACTTAAAATTGCGACTGGAGTTGCTTCCACCTTCTCAATTTGTGGTTCTAAAACCGAGCCGATATTTTCTACAGTCATGGGTAAGCCCCAGATGGAAATATAGGCCATTGCCCGAATTAATGCCCCTTCTAGTTCCCGAATATTAGAAGTATAGTTAGAAGCGATGTATTCTATAACATCTTTAGGCAAGTTAAGATTTTCATATTCGGCTTTTTTCTGCAAAATAGCCATTCTGGTTTCCAAATCTGGTGCTTGGATATCAGCAATTAATCCCATTGAGAAACGTGAAGATAATCTTTCTTGCAAGCGAGGTATTTGATTCGGCGGACGATCTGATGCGATAACTACTTGTTTACCTGCTTGATATAAACTGTTGAAAGTGTGGAAAAACTCTTCTTGAGTAGATTCTTTGCCTTCAATAAACTGAATATCATCTACTAAAAGTACATCAGCAGCCCTGTAATGTTCTCGCAGGCTTTGTCTGCTGTCATTACGAATAGCGCCGATTACATCATTTGTAAACTGTTCGGTAGAAACATAAAAGATTTTTGCCGAAGGGAAAATTTCTAAGCGATAATTACCTATAGCCTGCATTAGATGGGTTTTTCCCAATCCTACACCACCATATAAAAATAAAGGATTAAATTCCCTGCCGGGAGATTCCGCGACTGCTAGAGACGCAGCATGAGCCAAGCGATTGTTTGCACCAACTACAAAACGGGAAAATACATATTTTAGATTTAAAATTGAAGTTTTTTGTCCGTTTATGTCCATATTTTCAGGAATATTCCGATCGGGAGTTTGAATCCCTGCTTGATTGTCATTGATATTAACAACACTATCGCCGCTCGTCACCGTAAAATAAATACCTACCGGATGACCAAGAATATCTTGGACTACCGACGCAATAGTTTTTATGTAATACTTTTGTAACCAATTACGAGCAAAGGGATTGGGAGTACGAATTACCAAACAGTCCCGATCCAGTTTTTCAGCGATCGCTGTTTTAATCCAAGTTTCAAAGGTGGGACGCGAAAGTTCTAACTGTAAGCGTTCCAATACTTGAGGCCATAAATTTTCTATCTTGTCAGACATTATCAACCACCGATTGTTAGGTAATCGTCGTTTGGAGAAGATATTTGTAAAAGTAGCCTTGCCGAAAATATGACAACTCCGGCAATCCATACCGGAAACTAGGTTTTACACTGTAATTATTTTTAGATTCATCCGGTAGGCAATATCCTACCATTCACGCAATCACACGGAGAAATAAAATCACATGAATAAAAAAGAGCATTCACCCCAATTAAGTAATATTTATATCAAAAAGCCAATTCAAGAATCTTGGGCAAAAAACTTTATATTAACTTTTATTGTTACGATTAGCGCAGCTTTTGTTACTGGTTGTTCTTTGCCCGGTAATATTATGAGTCGCAGAACACCACAACAGGCAGCGCAGGCTCAAGATCAAAATGATGATGTTGCTAAAATAGCTCCGCCCCCAATCTTTAGAGAGTCAAGAGACCCTAACTTCGTGGTTTCTGTAGTCCAAGAAGTAGGTCCGGCAGTAGTTCGTATTGATACTTCGAGAACAGTAACTTCTCGCGTTCCAGATCAATTTAACGACCCATTTTTCCGCAGGTTTTTTGGAAGTGGAGTTCCAACACAACCCAGAGAAAGAATGCAAAGAGGAAACGGTTCTGGATTTATCATTAGTTCTAGTGGTGAAATATTAACCAATGCTCACGTAGTAGACGGTGCCGATCGAGTAACTGTTGAATTGAAAGATGGTCGTAAATTTGACGGTCAAGTATTAGGTGAAGACCCGGTAACAGATGTTGCTGTAATTAAAATTGATGCCGATCAACTACCTGTAGTTAAATTAGGAGACTCCGAAAAACTACAGCCAGGAGAAGCTGTAATTGCCATTGGTAATCCTCTAGGTTTAAACTACACGGTAACTTCTGGAATTATTAGCGCTACAGGACGTTCTAGCAGCGATATTGGTGCTTCTGATAAGCGAGTTGACTATATTCAAACTGATGCTGCAATCAACCCCGGTAATTCTGGTGGACCTTTATTAAGCGCTCAGGGACGAGTGATAGGTATGAATACTGCTATTATTCGAGGCGCTCAAGGTTTAGGATTTGCTATTCCTGTAAATACAGTTAAGAGAATTTCTCAAGAATTGATTTCTAAAGGTAGAGTAGATCATCCCTATTTAGGAATTCAGATGGTAACGCTGACACCAGAAGTCAAAGAAAAACTCAACAGCGAAATCGGAAATCCAAGTATTTCAGCAGATCAAGGCGTTTTGTTAATACGTATCATGAGTGGTTCTCCAGCATCTCAAGGTGGATTAAAAGCAGGAGATGTTATTGTCAGTATTAATAACCAGTCCGTCAAACGCAACGAAGACGTACAAAAGTTAGTAGAACAAAGTAAAATTGGTCAGCAATTAAGCATACAGGTAAAGCGTAACGGAAGGACTGTAAACTTAAGTGTTAGACCTGCACCTTTACCAGCCGCTACAGGCAGTTAGAAGATGGGGAGAGGGGGAGATAAGGGGACAAGGAAACAAGGGTGAGTCACTACAGCCTTCGCTGCCTATGAAAACTCCTAACTCCTAACTCCTAACTCTTAACTGCTCACTGCTCACTGCTAACTGTATTTGTCTTATGTCTGAAGAAATTTCTATTATTCAATTAGGTAATCCGATTCTGCGACAGAAAGCAGAATTTGTTGAAGACATTCATTGCGATCGGATTCAAAAGCTGATTGATGATTTGCTTGTAACTGTGGCAGATGCTAACGGTGTTGGTATTGCAGCGCCACAAGTTGGCATAAGCGATCGCATTTTTATTGTTGCTTCTCGTCCTAATCTTAGATATCCAAATGCTCCTTTGATGGAACCTACAGCAATGATTAATCCTCAAATTGTTGATTGTTCTGATGAATTGGCGAAAGATTGGGAAGGTTGCTTAAGTATTCCAGGTATTAGAGGATTAGTTCCAAGATATCGGACTATTAAAGTTGAATATACCGATAGACACGGTAATTTAAGAAGTCAACAATTAACAGATTTTGTTGCTCGTATTTTTCAACATGAATACGATCATATGAGCGGATTAGTATTTTTAGACAAACTTGAAAGCAGTTTAGATATTGTTACCGAGCAAGAATATCAAAACTTAATGTTCGAGAAGTTGTAAAAAGGAAGCAGGGAGTAGGAAGAAATAAGTGAAATGAGTCATCGCGAACATAGAGAATAAGTTTCAAATATTTTCTATTCCCCATTCCCAATTCCCTATTCCCTTAAACACAACAAACCCGACTTTTAAAAAGAAAAGCCGGGTTTCTTGATTGTATGCCTAAGAAAACAATTACTTATTCTTCTTCAGGATTGCGATATCGCTTATAGATTTCCATTGCAGCTAAATAACATTCGTCAGCTTTTTGCAAGTTTTCATTCTTTTCACCCCGAATACGCTGTTTATAAGCATTACCCAAATTATATTGAGTCATTGCCCATTGCTGGGGAACTAGATCTGGTTGATACACTTCCAAGGCTGCATTGTAAGATAATATAGCAATTTCCATATTCTCAGCCTTTTCACCAGTAACGCGATCGCAATATACATTACCCAAGTTATATTGAATTGTCGCCCATTGATACGGAAATATCGAACGTTGGTATACATCAAGTGCGGCAAAATAATGTTGAATTGCGATTTCAATATTTTCCAATTTATCGCCATTTTCGCGACTTTTATAGGCCGTACCCAAATTATTTTGAGTCATAGCCCAATCTTCGGGGAATATATCGCGCTGGTAGATTTCTAAAGCACTATTGTAACAATCAATACCTTTATCCAAATTATCTGCACTGTTCCCAGTCATGCGTTCAACCAAAGCATTGCCAAGATTGTTTTGGGTTCCAGCCCATTCTTCTGGGTAATTATTGCGATTGAAGTAAGTTAATGCAATCTGATAACCCTTAATAGCTATTTCTAAGTTCTCAGCTTTATTACCTAATGAGAACTGCTGAATCAATACACTAAAATTTACAATATCTACTACAACGCTATGAGCTATTGATGGCTGTACTTTTTCTAGAGTTTCTTGTGCCCAATCTTCCATAATGGCGGCAAAATGCTTATTTAGCTTATCTAAATTCGCAGCAAATAGTGGATACAGCACTTTTGCATTGCCATTAGTTTTAGAAATAGTCCGCAATACTTCAGCTAAAAAATCGATGTAGTTTTGGGAAGACTTAGCTGGTGGTAAAGAATTTTTGATTCCATTAGCTAGAGGTTTAGCAATACTTTTAAGAAATTCCGAAACTTTTTGTTCGCCAATTTCTGCCATGATTCCCGCGACTTGTCCCAAAGTTAAAACGAATTGCGTATCAATTAAGTCTTGATTATTTCGCAATATTTCCGCTTCAGTTCCCGATGGGCAACTCATTAATGTTTCAATCAATTCTAAATAAGCAGAAGGACGTTCATTATCTTCAGAATTGAAGGTCTTTGTTGTTTGTGCTAACATACCTTTTAGTTCGTCAGCCAGATGCCTTAAAAACTCAGCAGTTCCAGTTGCACCTTGGTCTTGAGCTTTGATGGCTATCTGTTCCATCACCATAATTAAATCTTCGTCAACCAATTGAGTATTGGCTTTTAAGATTAGAAATTCCTCTCCATTTGGACAATTCAAAAGTTGTTTAATCAGAGCAACATACTCTCGCAGACGGCGTTCATCCATTAGGGTGAATCTCCGTAATGTTTAAGTTGATTTTTACACTTCACACCTGGCTCCGTAATCGATATAAATACCTTTCTTAAGTGCCTTGATACATTTGTTGGTACTTTATGTAGATGACAGATTTGGGGATTGGGCATGGGGCATGGTTAATGGGTAATGGGATATGGCGGGATAAGGGGACATTTTTAAAGTAGCGAGTAGCAAGTAACAAATATTTTTTAACAGCAGTCTTATAAGAAACTTTCAACAAATAATTCATTCAAATTAGTGCGTAAACGCAGTGTGTCCGTAAGGACATAACAGCATATCTGATCTTTTTAAGGTGCATTTGGGTGGACAAGGATGTCCACCCTACAAGGGTTTTTTAATTTATGGTTTTACCTCATTTACCTGCAAGATGCTGTATCTTTCTGACCGTATATCCCAAGCGAGCAAGATGCTCGCACTAAGTATTTAGACGTAGCAACGCTTGTATAAGTTAAGACTACTTCCTCTAACTACTTCCCCGATCGCGCACCGACACCATATTTTTTTAATTGGAAATCCCTGGCAATAACCAACTCCTAACTCCTAACTATTTACAATCCCCAATTACCAATGCCCTATGCCCTATGCCCCATCCCCAACTCCTAACTCCTAACTCCTAACTTCTAATTACCTATTCCCTAAGACCTAATTCAAAACTGTCGCTTCGCTTCTAAAATGAAGATAGAATTTGTTGAGTTTTGTATATTTAAGAGTTAATGTCCAATGGCTCCTGCCGTTTTAGTCGAAAATTTAAAGAAGTCTTACGGCAATACCGAAGCCGTTAAGAACATTTCCTTTCAGGTTGAGCAAGGGGAAATTTTTGGTTTACTTGGGCCTAATGGTGCGGGAAAAACTACTACTCTGCGTGCTTTGTGTACTTTGACTACACCTGATGCGGGTAAAATCCAAGTAAGTGGTATCTCGTGCGTAGATAATCCTAGAGATGCCAGAAAACTTCTTGGCTACGTTGCTCAAGAGGTTGCTCCAGATAAGGTGCTGACTGGAAAAGAACTGTTGCAACTCCAAGCAGCGCTCTACCATATACCTTCAAAGGTTTCAAAAGAGCGTATTGATACGGTTTTAGATTTACTTGGTTTACAAGAATACGCGAATAAAAAAACGGGGACATATTCGGGTGGTTTACTTAAACGCTTGGATTTAGCAGCCGGATTGCTTCACGCACCTACCGTACTGGTTTTGGATGAACCAACTGCGGGGCTTGATATCGAAAGTCGTTATGTGGTATGGGAATTTCTGCGGAAATTGCGAGAAGCAGGAACAACAGTATTAATTACCAGCCATTATTTAGAAGAAATTGATGCTTTGGCCGATCGAGTTGCAATAATCGATCGCGGTGAGGTAATTGCTACAGGAACACCATCACAATTAAAAGATAAAGTAGGGGGAGATAGAGTTACTCTTCGCATTCGAGAGTTTACTTCTGATGATGAAGCAGAAAAAGCCAAAAGTTTACTTACTACTTTACCTTTTGTTCAAGAAGTAATCATTAACGGCGCTCAAGGTAATTCATTAAATTTGGTAGTTTCTCAGCAAAATGATGCTTTGATTACTATACAGCAAGCTTTAAATAATGCTGGTTTACCAACTTTCGGTATTGCACAATCCCGCCCTAGTTTGGATGATGTGTATCTAGCAGCAACAGGACGTACTTTGATGGATGCCGAACTAGCTGCGGTAGGTACCAGAGATATGAAAGCTGAGAAGAAACAAAGTATGAAGTAGGGAATAGGGAATAGGGAATAGGGCATGGGGCATTGGTAATTGGTAATTGGTAATTGATAATTGGTAACTCCTAACTCCTAACTCCTAATTCCTAACTCCTAACTTTTAATCCAAAATCTAAAATCTAAAATCCAAAATTATTATGAGTGGTACTGTTTTTTCTTCCAAATCGGATCTTAACTTGCAGAAAATCGCATCGCCGCAACTGTATAGCGATGCTAATCAAAGTGCTTTCGGCGAGTTGGTGCAAGAAACTTTGGCTTTGACTCGTCGTCTATTTATTCAGTTAAAGCGTCGCCCTTCAACTTTAGTGGCTAGCATTATTCAACCTGTAATGTGGCTGGTTTTATTTGGCGCACTGTTTCAAAATGCACCACAAGGAATTTTCGGCAATACTACAAATTACGGTCAGTTTTTAACTGCTGGAATTATCGTGTTTACAGCATTTGCTGGAGCGCTTAATGCTGGTTTACCCGTTATGTTTGACCGAGAATTCGGCTTTTTAAATCGATTATTGGTTGCTCCTTTAGCGTCGCGCTTTTCTATTGTCTTTGCTTCAGCAATCTTTATTATCAGTCAAACTTTATTGCAAGCAGCAATAATTGTGGTTGCTGCGTCGTTTTTAGGTGCAGGTATTCCTAATGCCGCAGGTTTGAGCGCGATCGCTTTAATAGTTTTTCTCTTAGCTTTAGGTGTAACAGCTCTTTCATTGGGTTTAGCCTTTACTTTACCCGGACATATTGAGTTAATAGCTGTAATTTTTGTGACTAATTTACCGCTGTTATTCGCAAGTACTGCTTTAGCTCCGTTATCATTTATGCCCAAGTGGTTGCAGATTGTGGCAACACTCAATCCTCTAAGCTATGCGATCGAACCAATTCGCTATTTATATACCCATGAAAGTTGGGGATTTAATAGTGTAGTAATGCACGCTTTTTGGGGTGATGTAACTTTCGGCGGTGCAATACTAGTATTGTTGGGCTTTGCGTTTGTAGCATTGTTAAGCATTTCTACCCGTTTACGTCGTACTCTTGCGTAGAATAGAAGCACTAATTTGAATAATAAGAGGGGAAAATAGCAGTGAAAATATCATCAAGATTTAATAAGTTGGTTGTCGCAACCGTTACCGGGCTTGGAATTAGCTTTATAGCTGCTCCATCGGCAAGCTTTGCTCAAACTAGTCAGGATCTTTCCGTACCATCTAGTTTGCAAAATGATGTTTTTGATTCAAAGCAAGGTGATAATAATTCTTTTAACGGAGTTGAAAATGGTAATTTCGACCCGTTTAGTTTGATTCATCAATCGCAACTTGGCGGTCCTTTGGATTGGCAAGGCTTTTCTAGTCAAAATAGAAAGCAAATAAATTCTGAAGCTGGTTCATTTCGTGAAAGACAAAAAAAACTGCTTCAACAACGTCAGCAGCAACAACCTTTGAACACGCGGCAACAAAGCAATTTTGATTTCGTATTCCCAATTTATACTCCAGCGCAAACCACACCTGCTTCTAAGTAAATCTAATTAACAAATTCTAACTAACAATCGTAGAGACGCGATATAATGCCCTTGCGGGCATGGTGGGAAGGCCGCGTCTCTATTTTTTGGTATTTTTCGCGAATGTCGAATTTACAATCCCAAAGATTTTAAGACATCTTCAGCATGGGTGCTGGTGTTAACATCAGAGTCAACTTTGGAAATTTTACCATCACCACCAATGACGTAGGTAACGCGCTTCGCATAGCCGCCACCATCAACATCGTAAGCTTTGATCAAGCTTTTATCGGTATCAACTAGTAAAGGAAAATTCAAATTAAACTTTTGCGTAAATGCTTGGTGAGAAGCTTCATCATCTGCACTTACACCCAAAACTGCGATATCTTTGCTTTGATACTGGGATTGAGCATCTCGGAAGCTACAGGCTTGTTTGGTACATCCAGGGGTATCGTCTTTCGGGTAGAAGTACATAACTACTGTCTTTCCTTTAAAATCTGACAAGGAAACTGTATTACCGTTAGTATCTTTCGCTGTAAAACTTGGGGCTTCGGTTCCAACTGATAGAGGCATAATTTTAGTCAAATTTAGTTAAATCTATTGCAATGAGTATTTTATCCTATATATTGGGTTCTTAATAAATTATCTTTGATGTTAATTTTAAATAGTTTTTATAAGCATTTTGATATTATCAACATTTTGTAAACTGTTTTGATAATTTAATTCATATTAAATCCAAAGTATCTCAAAACATATATAAATATATATAAAAATATATAAATATTGAAAAATATCTAAATAATTCATTAAAGTTATTAGATATTAGTTTATTAAAAGAACTAAATATACCATTGCCATCAATCGCATTTGAATTTATAAAATATCTATAGGAATCCGGTTTAATTATTGAAATTATTCTTGGAGGTAGGGAACAGGGAACAGGGAATAGGGAACAGAAAGTGTACTGATTTTTTTTCACAAATCAAATAGTATTCCTATATTTAAAGAAGGAATATTTGTAGCGGGGCTATAAAATTTTATTATTTATTAATAATATGCTTGATTGGACTACCATTCAACAAGCCAATAAAGATATAGCAATTATCTTTGCTAATTATGCCAAAACAATAGTCTATACAAACACTATCTAGCTGGAAAAGATAGAGATTTTTATCTAGTTAATCTAATAACAGCTTTTGCATCAATAGTACTGAAGAAAAATGTTTATTTTTTAGGTTTTTCCTACAGGAAATTACTTTATCCATATTTATTCACATGGACATAGAATCATACGCCTATAAATAAGATAATATATTTTTATTCCTAAACATTTAATTGCTTGTTGAAACAAATAATACTTTATATATATGAGTTTACAAAAAAGGCATCAACTTAATATAATTTTTTTTATATTCTTATTTGTTATTTATTTTACACTATTTATTGCTTTAGATAAACTTCAGTACCCTCCAAGAACAGACGAGCCAAACTTTTGGCAAACAAGTTTACTATTTAGCCATAGTTTAATTCCTAGCCTAGAATTGCTGAGAAATTATAATGAACTTAATACGCCTTTACCATTTATTATATTTGGGATTTTAGAATATCTGTTTAAAGGAGGAATTTTTGCTGGAAGACTTTTCACTCTAATTGTTTCCTTTTTTATGACTTGTCTAATCGGCTTTCCAAAAGGCAAAGTGACTAAAGAATCTGCTTTCAGTGTAATTGGTTTATTAATATTTCCTTACTACTTAATTTTAAGCGGTCGTCTTTATACTGATATTATTGCCGCTTTTTTTGTATTATTAGGATTTTGCCTTTATATTCGCTCTCGACATATATTAAGTAGTGTTGCATTTATTTTAGCAATAGCATCGCGTCAATTTATGTTGGCTTTTCCCGTGGCTATTACTGCTTTTGAATTAGTCAATTATTTAATAAATAAAATAAAGATATATCGCTTATCAAAAAACTATAATTCATATTTAACGGAACAAAAAGTCAAAATAGCTAAAAAACAGATAAATGCTATTTCTTGGATAATGCCATTAATTGCCTCACTATCAATTGTAGGATGGATACTATTTTTTGATGATATAGCTCCTCAAGCCAGCAAGCTAGCACGCGATTTACCTCAAGTCCAACAAAAATTATGGTCAATAGACCTTAGTAATAGTTGTTTTGCTCTTAGTTGCATAGGCTTGTACTTTGTTATTCCAGAATTAATTTTATTTCGTCCCAAACTCAAATGGCATAATATTTTCACAGCAAAAAATTATTCGTTTGCAGCTATTTTATTAGTACTTTTTATTAGCTTTCCTTTGACTGAAGCTCAAGGGATTTTAATTAGATTTCTGCGTTTATTACCCCATGAATTGATTCAATTAATTCTACTTTATTCTCTTGGTTTGCTAGCTTTTTTAAGATTTTCTTATCGCATTAATCTTACATTCTGGATTGTGTTAATGCATTGTGGTTTAATGCTTAAAGCATATCCTTGGGATAAATATATTCTTCCGGTATTGATTATACTTTGGTATTTGAAATCAAGAAAACTATTAGATAGACGAAATCCGTTAAAACTGAAATTTTAATAAAATTAAAAATTAATTATTTTAGACTAAGTAATTAATCCTGCATTATTTATACAATTACTTCTGGGTTATATAACTGTTGCCTGTTACCTGTTCCCCATCCAAAATACATATCAAATTGGATGTTGGTACAGATGCTTATTCCTAGGATATAGCAAATATTCTTAAAACTGTAGGCTAGATTACAAAGTAATTATAGACACAATATTTATTGTACAATCAGATACTTTTTACCGTATATAGTATCGGTATTGATATATTTATTTTTCTCTACATATATTTAAAATTTATCATAACTTTATATTTATAAAGCTGAGACGAATTTTTCTTGAATCTGGTTTAAACAGCATCTTATTGTTTTTTAATAATTATGATAAGTTTGAAAGTAAAAATACTCTATATGGAATATACATTTTTATTTCGTATTTACTGAATAACTAATTAGATAAATATTGATTTTCACTTAGGAATGAGGAACTAAATTATAATGCTTACTCCTAATAAAATGAGTATTTCAGTAATTATCCCAGTACACAATGGAGGAGAAAGTTTTCGTCAATGTTTGTTAAGTCTTGCAGAATCAGCAATTGCTCCAGATGAAATAATAGTAGTTTCGGATGCAGATACAGATGGTTCTTGGTTGGTAGCGCAAGAGTTCGGTGCAAAAGTAATTAGAATGCCTGTTAATAGAGGTCCTGCTAAAGCACGTAATTTAGGTGCAAGTGTCGCTAGTAGTGATATTCTGTATTTTATAGATGCTGATGTAGTTATTTCCCGAAATGCCATTAGTCAAGTTAAGAAAGCTTTTGAGAATAATTCTGAATTAGCCGCTCTAATTGGTTCCTATGATGACGAACCTGGAGCAAGCAACTTTTTATCGCAGTATAAAAATTTGTTTCATCATTACACTCATCAGATAGGGAATGAAGAAGCTTTTACGTTTTGGGGTGCTTGTGGAGCTATTCGTCGTCAGATTTTTCTCTCTCTAGGTGGATTTGATGAAACTTATCGCCGACCTAGTATAGAAGATATAGAACTGGGATACCGTATCGGGCGTGCTGGTTACAAAATTAAGCTTTTCAAGGATTTGCACGTCAAGCATTTGAAAAACTGGGGTTTTGTGTCTTTATTAAAAGCAGAAATTTTCTATCGCGCTTTACCTTGGACGGAGTTGATTTTGCGTCAACGCCAATTAGATAACGACCTGAATTTGGGAACATCCAGTCGCTTAAGCGTAATTTTAATTTATGCAATATTGACATCTTTAATTTTAAGTTTTAGATGGTCTGGATTTGTGGTTCTGACTGCGGTTTTAAGTTTGATAATGCTATGGCTTAATTTCGCTGTTTATCGTTTCTTCTATGCAAAACGTGGTTTAGGTTTTACATTACGTGTTATTCCTTGGCATTGGTTTTATTACTTTTATGGTGGTTTAGCCTTTGCAGTTGGTACGAGTAACTATTTATGGCATAAATGGTTCTTATCAAAATTAGATACCTCTACCATTTGATATTTACAGCACTGCAAATAAATACACCCCTTATTGAGTTTATGAAAAATAATCAAGTTGTAGTTATCGGAGCAGGTCCAGCAGGGCTTACAGCAGCCTACCATTTAGTCAAAAATGGTATTAAGCCTATAGTTTTGGAACAATCAGATCAAGTAGGTGGAATATCTCGGACTGAAAAGTACAAAGGGTATCACTTTGATATTGGTGGACATAGATTTTTTACCAAAGTTCAAGAAGTACAAGACCTTTGGTATGAGGTTTTAGAGGATGATTTTATCAAGACTCCGCGTATGTCGCGGATTTATTATCAAGGCAAGTTTTTTCAATATCCCTTGAGTGCGTTTGATACTCTTCAGAAGTTAGGAATTTCTGAAAGTTTTCTGATTATATGGTCGTACCTGCAAGCAAAGCGTCAACCGCTTCCTGTAGAAGAAAATTTAGAGCAGTGGGTAACGAATCGATTTGGCGATCGCCTTTATAAAACATTTTTCAAAACCTATACCGAGAAAGTGTGGGGTATTCCCTGCAATCAGATTCAAGCAGAATGGGCAGCACAGCGCATTAAAGGTTTATCGGTAAAAACAGCAGTTTTAAATGCTTTGTTTGGCAAAAACGATACCAAAACATTAATTAAAGAATTTGATTATCCCAGATTGGGGCCGGGGATGATGTGGGAACGCTTCGCCGAAAAAATAGAAGAAGCTGGCGGTGAAGTGCATATGAATACAAAAGTTTTGGGAATGGAGCGTGATGGGCAGCGTATTACTAAAGTTATTGCCGAACGCGATGATAATCTGATTAAGTATGAGGCTGATAATTTTATTTCGACTATGCCTCTTAATAAGTTAGTTAAGAAAATGGACCCAGCATTACCAACCAAAGTAGTACAAGCTGCAAAAGGTTTGAAATACCGCGATTTTCTGATTGTCTCTTTGATTGTAGATGCACCAGATTTATTCCCCGATAACTGGATTTATATTCACTCTCCACAGGTAAAAGTTGGTCGGATTCAAAATTTCAAGAATTGGAGCGCCGAAATGGTTCCCGATTCTAGTAAAACCTGTTTAGGTATGGAATATTTCGCTAATATTGGCGACTCTTTATGGTCGAAGAGTGATGAAGAACTAATTGAATTAGCTACAGAAGAATTACAAACCTTGGGATTAGCTAAAGATGCAACTGTGGAAGATGGAACTGTAATTCGTCAACCAAAAGCCTATCCAGTCTACGACCGCGATTATCGCCAGCATTTGGACGTAATTCAAGATTATTTGCAACAATTTGAAAATCTGCAAACTAGTGGTCGAAATGGAATGCATTGTTATAATAACCAAGACCACTCGATGCTTACAGCTTTATTAGCAGCGAAAAATCTGTTAGGAGAGAAACACGATTTGTGGAACGTGAATGTTGAACGTTCATATCACGAAGATTTTACTAAAGAAGAATGGAAGCAAGTGTCTTCATCAGAAGAAGATAATGATTTGACTGCTGTAGCTTCTAATAAATAGGGAATGGGAAACAGGAAACAGGGAACAGTTTTGGAATTTTTACCTACTCCGTATTTGCTGCTTATCATAATTACAATCTTCAACACCAACCTACTTTTTAATATTTACCTTAAAAAGCTAATAGTAATAAGCGATCGTATCGTCTTCTTCTGCTGTTCCCCATTCCCTCAGAACCAATTTATTCAACCTTTATTTTTGAAATCTAATCAGTTATGAGCGAACCTCAAGTAACAATTATTGTTTCCCCTCGCGAACGCTTTAGCTATACTCGCGAGTCATTAGAAAGTATTTATGAAAATACTCAAATTCCGTTCAAATTAGTATATGTAGACGGAAATTCTCCTAAGAAAATACGCGAATATTTACAAAATCAAGCTCAGGAAAAAGGTTTTAAGCTGATTCGTACTGATTATTACCTGACTCCCAACAGTGCTAGAAATATTGGTTTAACCGAAGTAGACACCAAATATGTGGTCTTTGTGGACAACGATATTATTCCTGCGTCTGGATGGCTGAAAGCGTTGATAGATTGTGCGGAAGACACCGAAGCCACGGTGGTTGGACCGTTAATGTTTCAATATTTGCCTTTACATGAAGAGATCCATTTTGCAGGTGGAGAATCGCACATCGTCGTTGATAAAAGAGGTAGACGGCGTTTGCGTGAGAAAATGTACAAGCAAGGCAAGAAAATTACTGATCCGCGAGTCAAATTAGAACGTACAGAAACCGAATTGTGTGAGTTTCACTGTATGTTAGCTCGCACCGACATCTTTAAAAAATTAGGTTTGCTAGACGAACAAATGTTGAATACAAAAGAACATGTGGACTTTTGTATGAACATTGCACAATCTGGAGGTAGCGTATACTTTGAACCAACAAGTTTCGTTACCTACGTTGCTACATCATCAATAAAATTGAGCGACCTGCATTATTATATGTTGCGTTGGAGCGATGCCTGGGAACTAGGAAGCTTATCACGCTTGCGTCAAAAATGGGATATAGCCGAAGACGGATATTTTCTGCATAAATACAAAGGTTTGGGTTGGAGACGTAGAAATACAATTCTGATGCCCATAATCAGTACTTTAACCTTCGGTATCCAGAATGAGTTTCTGCAAAAAGTGCTGATGTACGGTTTGTTTGCACCTATTGAAAAGTTATTAAATCGCTATCTTACTGCTCGTTATGCAAGAGATCGACGTTTAAAAGATGATTCAACCTCTCGTCAATCTCTATGGCAACATCGTGCCGCAAGCGCTACTACGGAGATAAGAGATGAAAATTTTGCTCGTTAATGACTATGCTACCTTAACGGGCGGTGCAGAAATGATGATGCTGGCTTTGAAAAAGGGTTTAATCGCTCGTGGCTACGAAGTGCGTCTATTTTCTACTTCTGCTCGGAAAGGGGAAACGGAAAGTATCGCAGACTATGAATGCTTCGGCACTACTTCTAGTTTTCGTACCTTGCTTCAATCGGCTAATCCTTGGGCAGTTCGCAAGATGCATCAAGTTATTCGAGAATGGCAGCCCGATATAGTACACGCTCGTGTATTACTGACACAACTATCTCCCTTGATATTGCCATTGCTACGGGATATACCAAGTATTTTTCATGTTGCTTGGTATCGTCCTATTTGTCCGATTGGAACAAAAATGTTACCTAACGAAACGAGTTGCGAGCATCAAGTAGGTTTGCCTTGTTTGCAACAAGGCTGCTTACCAATCCATGATTGGCTACCGTTAATGTTCCAAATGAAACTTTGGAATGAATGGAGAAATGTATTTGATGTAGTTGTCTCTAACAGCTTTTGGGTAGAGGAGCGTTTAAAAGCCGAAGGTATTGACTCGAATACCGTAGTATGGAATGGAGTTCCTCTAAAACCTTCACGTCCACCTTTGACTTCTTTACCTACAGTAGTTTACGCCGGACAACTTGCTCCTTCAAAAGGCGTAGATGTGTTGTTAAATGCATTTGCTCGGGTAAAAAAGCAAATTCCGCAAGCGCAGCTATTAATAGCAGGTAAAGGCAACGAACGCGAATACTTGCTTTCATTGACTAATGAATTAGGACTGGATGAAAGCGTAAAATTTTTAGGTCATCTTTCTCGCAACCAGATGGAAGAAAACTTTTCTTGTGCATGGGTTCAGGTTGTTCCTTCCCGATGGGCAGAACCTTTTGGAATCGTTGCTACAGAGGCAATGATGAGGGGTACTGCTGTAATAGCCTCTTCCTCTGGTGGTTTAGGAGAAATTGTCTTAGATAAAAAAACAGGTTTTTCAGTGCCACCGGGAGAAGTGGAACCTTTAGCCGATAGGTTAATGCAAGTGTTAAATAATCGCGATTTAGCAGAAAAAATGGGCAAAGAAGGACGTAATCGCGCTCAAATGTATTTTAGTGAAACTGCCTTTGTTGAAAGGTTTACTGAGATATATAAGAATTTATTGCAAAGCAAGCAAGGTTTAGAAATTGCTCGGACAATTAAGGCTAGTAATTAAAATATCAAAGCCAATCATTAAACATGAACGAGCCACTGCTAAGTATTATTATTCCTACTTACAATCGTCCTCAGCTTCTGTCACGTGCGGTAAAAAGCGCTCTGGCACAGACAATAAAAGATTTTGAGGTAGTTGTTATTGATGATGCTTCTACAGAGACAGTAGATTTACCCGAACATCCCCAACTTAGAATAGTTCGGTTGCCAGAACATAGAGGTATTTCTGCCACTCGTAATGCTGGAGCAAAGACAGCAAAAGGACGCTGGCTTACATTCCTTGATGATGACGATGAGTTGCTACCCGATATGGCAAAAATATCCTTCAATGGACTCAAGGAAACAAACCTACCTCCACCCGTAGCTGTAATTGCTGGACTCGAAATGGTCAGTTGCGACGGTAAAAAGCTTGCAACCCATTTACCACCAACCTTACCGCGAGGCTGCCACTTTCACCTTGAAGAAATTGAACCCGGAAAATCTTTTTTTTCTAAACAAACTTTAGTGGTAGAGCGTCAACTACTGCTAGAGATTGGAGGATATGATGAGTCTTTTAGCTCCCGCGAACACACAGAAATGTTTTTCCGACTTAATGCAGTCTGCTCAATTGTTGGTTTGCCCATTGTTACTTATCGCCAGTTGAAACACTCTGGTGCGCGGCTTTCTCAAAACCCTGTTCTGCGTCAACCTGACTTTTACCGTTTAATACATAAGCATGAAGAACTTTTTCTAGCTCACCCAAAAATGTTCGCTGATTTTATTTACAATCATGCTCTTATCTCCTATAAACTAGGTCAGAAACAAGCAGCTTTTAAAAACCTCGCTTGGGCATTACGAGTGAATCCATTGCATACTCTTGCTCGCATGGGTTCACCTATGAAAAAACTTTTTTTTTAAGGAACTAATTTTTTATCAATATATGCAGTTCACCGAACCCTCTACTTATTATCTACACTTGGCTACAGGTGATTGCCTAGATTGTACTAAACCATTAGTGATTGATTTACCTATATAAGAAGACTTGAATAATGAATTATTTTTATCTTTTCTTGTTAACCATTCCCTATTCTCTATGAGCGACGATCCTTCCTCAAATGATAAAAATGTGAATTCTAATTATAACCAGTATATTTATACTAATTCTCTTACTAAGGATTTAGAAGAGCGAGCGGTACAGTCTGGTTTTATCACATTTGCTTCCCAGCCGATTAAACTTACTATTGGCATCGGCTCTACTGTCGTGCTAGCCCGACTACTTAACCCTGCCGACTTTGGTCTGCTAGCAATGGTAACCCCGTTGATTGTACTAATTAATAGTTTAAGAAACTTTGGACTGGAGACAGCACTAATTCAGCGGGAAGACTTAGATCACGAGCAAGTCAGCGCTCTATTTTGGTTGTCACTAAAAATTAACGCTGTGGTGGTGACATTTATGGTGCTGATGGCTCCTGTTTTAGCGTGGTTTTATGGTGAATGGCGCGTTATGGGAATTACTGTGGCTATGGCTGTTGGCATTCTCAGTTTATGTTTGGCAGTCCAGCATGAATCGTTACTAAAGCGACAGATGCGCTTTGGCGCACTTACTCTAATTGAAATGGGGGCGATCCTTGCGGGAGCAATGGTAGCAATTGGAGCAGCTTTTGTTGGTGCTGGTTACTGGGCGTTAGTCCTTCAGGTAGTTGTAATGCAGCTTACTCAAAGTGTATCTTTTTGGCTAGTTTGCGGTTGGCGACCTGATAAATATGTCAGAAATTCCAAATTAGATACTAACCTGCGTACAATGGTTTCTTACGGCGCACACTTGACAGGCTTCCGGTTTATTAACCGCATTGGTACACAGCTTGACCAAATTTTAATTGGTTACTTCAGTGGTGCAACAGCTCTTGGTCTTTACTCTGTTGCTCAGCGCTGGGCTTATTTTTCCTTTGATAAAGTTTATATTCCTCTTTTTGATGTAGCGGTATCTAGTTTGAGCCGTGCCCAGCATGACCCGAAGATGTACCGTGCTTACTGTAGAAAAGGAATGTTACCACTATTTGCTTTGTGTATGCCAGCACTTGCATTTTCCTTTGTCGAAGCTCGCAATGTGATTTTAGTACTTTTGGGAAATCAATGGTTAGATGCAGTACCTCTATTTCAACTATTAGCGATCGCTGTTTTTGTCGGCAGCATGAATAGAGTCACAAAGTGGTTTTATTTGTCCGGAGGTCAGACTCAACGTCAATTCCGTTGGGGTTTAATCTCGACTCCAGTAATGATACTTGCTGTTGCAGTAGGTACTAAATGGGGAGCTTATGGTGTAGCTATGGGCTTTACTATAGCTACTTGCTTGCTTACTTATCCTTCGATTGCTTTTTGTTTGAAAACGATGCCTCTATCTCTGAGAGATTTCTGGGGGGTTGTCTGGAAACCTGCATTTGCTTCTTTGGCAGCAGCAGGAATTTTGTTTGTTAGCCGTACCATTTTACCAGGTAGGGGTAATGTTTTTTTAGAGTTGTTAGGAGGATTGATAGTTTTTGTACTTGCTTATGTTCTAATTTGGATTATTCTTCCTGGTGGTCAACAAGCATTAGCTGAGTCATTAAAAAACTTACAGATACTGCGTGTGAAGCGCAAAGATTAGACAAGAAGATTAACCATAAACAAATAAATAAATACATCAAGAATAACTTTTATCATGAAAACTCTGCAAAAACTACAATTAGGCGTGAATTTGGCTTGGACTTATTTGTCTACTACGCAAGAAAGTCGCAAACAAGCTAGTTTATTTGAAAATATAGAAACCTTTTGTACGTTTATTGGCTATTCCCGTAGTGGTCACAGTCTTGTTGCTGCTTTACTCGACGCACATCCCAATGCTGTGATGGCACACGAGCAAGGGGTTATGAAATATATTTATGTGGGTTACGACCGAATGAGACTTTATCATTTACTACTGCGAAACACTCAGATTAAAGGACATTCACAGCAACGTAGAGGTAATTATAAATACGATGTGCCGAATCAGTGGCAGGGTTCTTATCAAAATATCCGCGTGATTGGAGACAAGCATGGAGAAGATACCGTTTGTCGTCTTGCAGTCTGACCCCTGGTTACTACAGCGACTAAGAAATGTGGTACAAGTTCCGATTCGTTTTGTTCATGTGGTTCGCAACCCCTTTGACAATATTACGACAATGGCAATTCGCATGGCAGAGGGTAGTAACAATATTAATACTTCTCATTTAGAAGCAGCGATTGTACGGTATTTCCGAGTCTGCGAAGCGGTAAAGGACGTTAAAGCACGAGCAGCCGATACTGAAGTTTTTGACTTTTGTCATGAAGCATTTGTGCAAGACCCCATTAAACAGCTAAAATCTCTATGTATTTGGCTTGGTTTGGAGCCTTCACAAGAATATTTAGAAGCTTGTGCCAGTATTGTCTTTGATTCTCCACGCAAAAGTAGATATAAGTTGGAATGGAATAAAGTTTTACGCCAAGAAGTTGAGCGTCAAATCAAACTATTTCCTTTTTTAGAAGGGTATAGCTTTGAAGAGACATAAACGAACTTAAGAAGTAATTAATTGTTCGACTGAAAGCACACTAGTTAAGACATCTAAAATTAGAACTACTCTAGAAACTCGCTCAAAATTTTCATTTCTGAGAATTCTGTAATCAAGTACTTTTATATTTTTACTTTTGGAGACAATGGAACAACAAGTGTCTTTGATTTCTATCGTTATCCCAACCTACAACCGTCCCGAAAGACTAAGAGACTGTCTTGAATCTCTGACTAACTTAGAATATCCCCGCGATCGCTTTGAAGTTGTAGTGGTTGATGACGGTAGTAAAATGTCATTAGAACCAGTTATAGAACTTTTCAATAATCAGTTAGACATTACACTGCTCAAACAAGAAAATGCCGGACCTGCGACTGCTCGCAATACTGGTGCCAAACAAGCAAAAGGAGAATTTCTGGCTTTTACCGACGATGATTGCAAACCCGCACCAAATTGGTTAAACCAAATAGCTGCTTGCTTTGAAGCCTCACCAGATTGTTTGATTGGAGGAAAAACAATCAACATACTTTCCCACAATCCTTTTTCTACTGCATCTCAAGAATTAATCAACTATCTCTACAGCTATTACAACGCTAACCCCCAGAAAGCAACCTTCTTTGCTTCTAATAATATTGCTATATCAACAGAACGTTTTCATCAAATCGGAGGCTTTGATACAACTTATCCTCGGGCAGCAGCAGAAGATAGGGAATTTTGCGATCGCTGGCTGCAATACGGTAATAAAATGATTTACGCACCGGAAGTTCAAGTCGATCACGCTCATAATTTGACATTATCAAGCTATTGGCGACAACACTTTTTTTATGGACGTGGTGCTTTCTGCTTTCATCAAGTCCGCGCCAAACGCGCTCATACAGAAATTAAAGTTGAGCCAATGTCATTTTATCTTAATTTACTAAAATTTCCTCTATCGCAACCAACACCTCAACCAAAGATATTAGTATCTGCATTGTTATTTGTCTCGCAGGTTGCCGGTGTCGCAGGCTTTTTCTGGGAAAGAACTCATCAAACAAATAATTAATCTAAAATCGGTTTAAACAAGCAATGGTAATTACTATAAAACGGCTTAATCAAGATAATAGTTTTTTTTCAAAATATATTACTTATTCTAATTGTCTTGTTTTAAGTTTCTTTGTTCTCAGTTTTATCGGCATTCTCAATCACGAGATGTGGCGAGATGAAACTCAAGCATGGTTAATTGCCAAAGACGCTTCAACACTCACTGATTTATATGAAAATTTGAAATTTGAAGGACATCCAGGACTGTGGCATTTATGTTTATTTTTAATTACTAAGTTTACTCACAATCCTTTTGCAATGCAGTTTTTTCATATACTGATTTCTACTGCTATTGTCTACCTATTTGTTAAAGTATCTCCCTTTAATATTGTACAAAAAACGCTTTTCACTTTTAGCTATTTTCCCCTATTTGAATATAATCTTATTAGCAGAAATTACAATTTGGGATTATTATTAATTTTTCTGTTTTGTTATTTATTCACTCGAAAAAGCAGAAATTATATTTGTTTATTTTCTGTTCTAGCTCTTTTAGCAAATACAAATGTTTACAGTTTAATTATTTGTTTATGCTTGAGTGCCACCTTAATGATAGATATATTCAAAACATATAGAGCTAATAATAAAAAATTAAATCGCAAACAGGTAAAGAATATAATTATAGGTTTATTAATTTTATTTTTAGGTGTAGGCTTATGCATATTTCAATTACTGCCAGTAGCACTTCAAGATACAGGTTACAATATCCAGCAAAATACGGAAAAAGAAGTTATATCAAAATTTGATTATATATTGACTAGGTTGAAGGATTTAGCATATGTTTTCAGAGGAATTTGGTACAGCTACATTCCAATTCCTAATTTTTTTAAATATCATTTTTGGAGCAATAATATAATGACTATTTCTGATTTCATGTCATTTTTTGTCATGTTTATGTCATTGTATTTATTTGCTTTTGCAATATTTATTTTTATTGATAAACCAATTGTTCTCTTTTTGTATTTATCAGCAACATTGGGAATATTCTTATTTTCTTGGTTGAAATTCCTGGGAACTTTAAGACATCACGGTCATTTATTTATAATTTTATTAACCTGCATCTGGATTAGTAATTTTTTTGATAAATCGTACAATATCCCTAAAACTCTTCAAAAACTTTCTAATTCTTTTAAAAAACATCAGAAAAAAATTATAACGTTAATTTTATTGATTCAGATGTTTTCAGGTTTATATGCTTATAGTATGGATTTAATTTATCCATTTTCTCAAAGTAAGGCGGCAGCACAGTTTATTCAACAGAAAGGGTTGAGTGAAGAATTTATTCTTGGGAATAAAGATGCAAAGGTATCACCAATTTCTGCTTATATAGATAAAAAAATATTTTATATAGAATACAATCGATTAGGAAGCTTTTTTCAAAACCCTCAGAAAAAAATTATAAAAAATCAATCGGAATTAATTGATAGAATAAATAATATTATCAAAAATAACTCAAAAAAGAACGTCTTAATACTGAGTTATCCACTTAACGTTAAAAGCAATCTATTAAATATTACTCCTATAGGCGAATTCAGCAAAAGTATAGTTGCTGAAGAACAATATTATATATATCTTGTAGAGAAAAATAAGGTTTAAAGCAGTCTTGGTTATATTAGATTAATGGCTGATTACAGTTAAGAGAAATACTCGCTACGTTTTGACAAGTTACTCCTAGAGATTTCCTTACTTTTCGCTACCCTGTAAGATTTAATTCTAGGTAATTTTTTTGCAAAAATAGGAATAACCTTAAAATCAAATATATCTACTAATCGCCCAATATAGTTTTAATTTAGGATTTTTGTGCAAATTAAATAAATATTCCTATTAATATAGTAACTTAAAGCAATATCAATATACCCAAAATGCCTGCTGTTAATTCACAGACTCAAAAAAGTTTTACCTACACCTATTCTACCCACAAACGAGCTTCCCGAGCGCTGAGATGCTCTCCTTTTAAGTTAAGCTTATTTGAACGGATGCTTTCACAACATGTAGCTATGGGTGAAATTTCTGGTTCAAATGGTCTAAAAAACAACTATACAAAACGTTCTTTATCTGAACTCGCAGCAGATAACGCTTTAGTATGGTTGATTGAAGTTGGTTTGTTACGACGAGAAGTTGACGGGCAAGGGATTACAGATAGTTTTAGATTAACTCCTTTAGGTCGTCAACTGGTAGAAAGCGCATCATCCAATGCTTGGGCTGCTCCAACAATAGGCGATCGCCTATTGAATACATTAACCCGTATATTTAGATTACCTTTTTGAATTGATTTTGATTTAATTAATTGCAGGAAAGTTAGGAGTGAGGTTAAGAAGGGAACAATAAATACTGAAGCCGATACTCCCTTTATGAAGTGTTTATCAGCGAGAATATAAACCTATCGCTCATTTGCACCGGGATTCCACGGTGGAGTAATGGTACAAACTACCATGAAGTCGCCAATCATATTTTCCTTGGCTTCATCCTTTAACTCAATAAGTCCGATAAAGAAAAGATAATAGCTAATTATGAAATCAATTATGGTAGTGGGAACAACATCCCACGCGGGAAAATCACTCTTATGCGCTGCAATATGCCGTATATTATCACGACGTGGTTGGCGAGTGGCTCCCTTTAAAGGTCAAAATATGGCGAATAACGCTTATGTGACGGCCAACGGTGGAGAAATTGGTTATGCACAAGCGGTACAGGCTTGGGCTGCGGGAGTAGTTCCTTGGATAGAAATGAATCCAGTTTTGCTCAAGCCCCAAGGAGATATGACTTCCCAAGTAATTATCAAGGGTAAGGCTGTAGGAAAGGTAAGCGCTACAGATTACTACGAGCAATATTTTGATATCGGATGGCGAGCTATTGAAGAATCCTTACATAATTTAGGAACAGAATTTGATTTAATAGTTTGCGAAGGTGCTGGCAGCCCTGCGGAAATCAATCTCAAACACCGCGACTTAACTAATATGAGAGTTGCCAAACATTTAAATGCTATGACTCTATTAGTAGTTGATATAGAACGTGGTGGAGCATTTGCTCACGTGGTAGGTACTTTGGAATTATTAGAACCAGACGAAGTAGCTTTAATAAAAGGTATCGTAATTAATAAATTCCGGGGACAGCGTTCGATATTGGAACCAGGAATTAAATGGTTGGAAGAAAAGACTGGTATTCCGGTTATAGGAGTTATTCCTTATTTAGAACAGGTATTTCCTGCTGAAGATTCGCTCGATTTACTGGAAAGAAAACCCCGTAAATTTAATGGCGAACTAAATATTTCAGTGGTTAAATTACCGCGAATAGCCAATTTTACCGATTTCGATCCTCTCGAATCAGAACCTAGCGTTGGGGTAAAATACGTAAGTCCCAAGCATGATTTAGGACACCCAGATGCGGTAATCCTTCCAGGTACAAAAACTACAATACCCGATCTATTACTACTGCAAAGAACCGGAATGGCCGAACAGATTCAAAATTATGCTGCTGCTGGTGGTACCGTATTAGGAATTTGTGGTGGTTTTCAAATTTTAGGGCAGATGATAGCCGATCCAGAAGGGATAGAAGGGCAAGCTGGTAGATTTGGAGGTTTGGGATTATTACCCGTTAAAAGCGTAATTACAGGACAAAAAATCGCTCGACAGCGGCAAGTAACCTCTAATTTCCCTCAAGCTGGCTTACCAGTTCACGGCTTTGAAATTCATCAAGGACGTTCGCGAATTGAAACACAAGGTCCTGCCGCTCAAGGTTTTGAGGCTTTGTTTGACGATGTTAATTTAGGTTTAGTAGATAAGTGTCAATCCGTATGGGGTACTTATCTTCACGGTATGTTTGACAACGGCCCCTGGCGACGTGCTTGGTTAAATCGTCTACGTCAGCAGCGTGGTTTGAAATCTCTACCTACAGGTGTTCCTAATTACCGCGAACAAAGGGAGAAATTATTAGATTCTTTAGCGGTAAATGTAGAACGCTACTTGGATTTGAGTGTTTTGTTATCTTAGTTAATAGTTAGTGGTTAGTTGTTAGTTGATAAAAAACACTTAATAGTTTTTAATTTACCAAGTAATGTCATGTTTATTTAATAACTGTTATTACTTCAACTGGCATCTTGCATTATTTCCGTCAAGCTTTGACAAGCACCTTGGAATCAATTCCTCGGCAGTATTAAGATTATTGCAAGATGTGAGTCAGCGTTCGCGGAGTGACTTTGAAATAATTAGGGCTATTAGAGAAGATGCGACATTTCACTAAAAATCAAATCTTATAATAGTACATAATTAACTACTTTCAACCTGCACAATACGGCTTATCAACTAACTACTAACCACTAACCACTAACCACTAACTAATAAAAATATGAGCGTTAAAGTTCACTTTTTACCAGATGACATTAAAATTGATGCCGAAGTGGGAGAACCTTTACTCGATGTTGCTGACAGAGCAGGAGTATTGATTCCTACGGGTTGTTTAATGGGTTCCTGCCACGCTTGCACGGTAGAAGTGAAAGGTGGAGACATTATCCGCGCTTGCATTAGTTCCGTACCAGCAGGAAAGGAAGAATTGACAATTAATATATTCAGCGATCCTACCTGGTAATCAGCTTTTAGCTATTCAAGAGGACTAACTCCAGTTTGAGCATATTGCTTAAACCTTTCTAAATTCTCTTGCAAAGTTGACTCTACGACTCGCCCTAAAAATAAGTTATCCATTAGTCTGCCAATAATACCGGGTATCGCATAACCAACAGTTAGTTTGACAATACTACTATTTTGACGGTCGTAAAATCTTATCGCCCCTCTATTGGGTAAACCATCAACCGATTCCCATTGAATTATTTGATGCTCAACCACCTTAAGAATTCGCGATCGCCAACTAAAGTTAAATCCGCCAGTATCTAATTTCCATAGGGATAATTCCGGATTGTCTTCAAGAACAGTTACTGAATCAATCCATTTCATCCAGCGAGGCATCTGCTCTAAATCCGCCCACATACCCCATACAACATCAATAGGAGCATCTACCTCTACTTGTACGGTATGCTCCAACCAGTTAGCCATTCTTTATTGTTATCCTACTTTTTTTCTTCACAGTCTTGAAACCGTTTATATCTAAATAGTCTTTTCAATTAGCTGTAAAATTATCTATTCCCTATTCCCCATTCCCCGTTTACTATTCCCCTTTCTTTACATTTTCCAAAACAACCTTTGCAGCACGCCTTCCCGAAATTGTTGCACCTTCCATACTATCGATATAATCTTGCTGAGTGTAACTACCCGCAAGAAAGAAATTTTCTACCGGGGTTTTCTGGGAAGGACGATAAATATCCATTCCTGGCGCTTCCCGATATAAAGATTGAGCAAGTTTAACAACACTATACCAGGTCATATTTAGCTCCCGCGATGAAGGGAACAATTCATGTACCTGAGCCAACACGTGTTTGGCTATTTCTTCGTTACTTTTCTTAATAAAAGGATCTCCTGGTGTTAGTACCAGTTGCATTAAAGAGCCACTTCCTTCCCGGTAATAATCAGAAGGACTAGTTAAAGCCAAATCGGCAAAGCAAGAAAAGTCCGCATCAGGAGTATATAGCAAATTATCTATACCCGAAGCCTGCTGCAATGAAGTGCGTTTTTGGGCATCCTGCATTTCTGTTACCCAACCATCAAAGCGTAGCTGCACAGTGGCAACTGGTACAGCATCCAATTTGTAAATGTTGTCAAATTCAGACCATTTACGCCATTCTGAAGGTAACAAGCGAGTAATTCCAGGTACATCACAAGCTGCGATGTAAGCATCGGCATTTATATGTTCCTGGTTGTCACCGTTAGCAACGACTAATTCATCTACCCGCGTTGCACCATCTTTTTGGCTGAACTTAATTTCTCTTACCTGCCGACGAGTATGAATTTGGGTTCCCCTAGCTTGCAAATAATTCAAAATTGGCTGGTGCAGATACTCTTGGGGAGAACCTTCGAGCATCCGCAATTGTGAAGCTTCGGTTCTTGCCGCAAATAGCTGGAATATAGTCAACATGCAGCGGGCTGACATATTTTCACAATCAATAAAACCCAAAGCGTAAGCGATGGGGTTCCACATCCGTTCGATACTTCCGTTGTTACCACCGTGACTGCGAAACCAATCGGCGAAGCTAACCTTATCTAAGTCGCGGATGGTTTTCATTGCACCGTCAAAGTCAACTAAACCTCGTACAACCGGACTTGTTGCTAATGCAAGAGAATTTTGCAACTTATCCTGCAATGAGAGTTGAGAAGTAGTGAAGAAAGCTTTTAATCCATTGAAGGGGGCACCAGTAAGGAAACGAAAATCTAAAGCACCAGTTCGTCCATCCCGATTTATAAAGTTATGAACGTGATCTTTCGGACGTAAATTCTCAAATGCACCCACCTTTTTCATCAAATCAAATAGCTGATAGTAGCACCCAAAAAATACGTGCAATCCCATCTCCATGTGATTGCCATCGCTATCAACCCAACTACCAACTTTCCCACCGATAAATGGGCGAGACTCGAAAATCTGGATTTCACAACCGGCATCGGCTAAATCTACAGCACATGATAAACCGGCTAGTCCCGCACCTACGATTGCTACTCGCATTCCGTTTTTCAATATTTCAGTATCTTTTACAGATTGTAACTGAATTAATGCCCGAATTTGCCATTGATAAAACTTTCGGGCTAGAAAATACTGTTTATTTTGTCCTGTGTTTTAACAAGTTTCCTGCTTTAAACTCGATGGTTTTCTAGAATATATCCTCTACATAAAGTCCTTACCCTGCTATATCTGGATTTTCAGCGGAGACGGATAAGCCTCGAATTAATTCTCTAATCACATCCGTAGCATAGTTTGCCAGTTTGCTGGCAATATTTTTCCAGTTTGTCTGCTTCTTGTGCCGCAAGATTTACTGTTATACGTTTTACAGCCCATTTCTTATTGGTCATTTTGTGGTGTTATCTGCTGTATATTGACATCATGAAAGAAATCCAAATAAATAATGAGAGCGATAATCCTATCAAAGTTGCTAAAAGTAAACAAGGATGGATGCTAGTACAAAAAGTAAAGTTTAATGTCCTTGTATTGTTTTTGGAAGCAACGAAATATCGATATCATCATTTATCAATTAGTTTGGTGACGGTAATTGAAGTAGATTGCTTGCCGACTTCAGACAAACTCAATAAAGCTCTCATCCAATCGGTTGGTAGAAGTAAATTTTATAAATTTATTAGAGAGATTTACTGTTAAGCAAATAACGGTTTACAACTTTTTCCACCGTCATAAGCATTTAATTCCATACCACAATTGTTTTCGCCAAATACTTTGCTGAGAAAACATATGCCTTCATAACTTGAAAATATGGCATTCTTCGTATTAGCTTGTTCGGTATTGAGGCGCTCGCTAATTACAATATCTAATAGGTACAGCATTTGACGAATTATTTCCCAACTTATTTTTAAAGTTGGATAAAGCATCACGCATAAGGGAAATAATTCTTGTTGAATAGCAGAAATATTTCCTTTATCAGCATATACCCACAAGTAGACTTGAAACATTTCCACATCACGGATACTGGAAGTAATCACTTTCTTGTGATTAAGGTTGCCAGAATATGAATGGTAAGCCGGACATAGCTTAACAACTTTTTGAGTAATGCTTTTAGCAATATCGGTGCTAATAGGTAATAGATGCTGTACAGCACTTAAAGCTAAGGAATCGCAATCAAGTTTAGCTGCTGCGGTGTAGGCACGCTGCAACGGCATATATAAATGGTCATTAATTACCTTAGAGTAATTGCTAAGTAATTTTTGCTCGTTATGAGAAAGTAACTGCAACAGCATTTGGCTGGTGTAGTGAAACTGCATACTTACAAAGCCGATTACTTTCAGATCTTTTTGCGTATATTTCCGTTTTAAGCCTCCCAGAGGAAAACCAACAGGATTTGTTAACTGATTGGGAGCAAGCTGTTCGGTATATCTTAGAGGAACACCGGAGCATAAAGATTCCTCTTTAGCTGGCAACTTAACTACCAATTGTTCAGTTTTGTTCCAAGCTTGCAGACTAACATTTCGCATTGATGCTCTAAGTTTTTGCGCTGTTATTTTTCGTCTAGCTTGAGACATTACCCGATCGAAATCTTGGGTATCAGAAGATTCATCATCGTTAAAATCAACATCAAGGTTCTGCAAATATTTTTTTGCCCATTGCAGTCGCAATGATTCAATAGTGCCATTATTTATTGGCTTTTTATATGAGCTTAAATTATTCTCTAAGTATTTGTACATATGAATAAATATTTATAAACATATTTTCTATAAAACTATCAATCTACTGATTTCTCGATTGTATATCTATTTTTTTTAAATAAAATTTCTCTTTACTTAATCTTTAATGAAATAAAAAAATATTAAATAAATTTTTCTTTATGAAGTAATTACAATATTTATGTAAACTCTTTAAACTAAAATCAGGGATCAAAAACAAATTGGATATCTTAGCTGATTATATATTGACAAAAAAACTTAAAATTAAACTTGATATGTATCTTTGAAAAAATGTTATTAATTATCTAAAAGATACAACCATATTTAACACACTTACGTATAGAGAACGGGATTATAGTCATATTAATCCAGGTAGCAATCTTAAATATCTTGCTTGCGGTGGCGAATATATAAATCTGCCGCAATATAAATTATCTATCAATAGAATACTTTCATATTGATAAGAATTTAGATTTAAAAATTACTATGCACGCAAATTTGTTTTTATATATAAGTGTTTATGGACAAAAAAACAAAATTAGAATATTAACAAAGCTTAGGTACTTCAACAAGCGATGCATTGTCCAGATGCAATTGAAAATCCATTCCCGTCATTTAATTTTAGGACAAGCTCAATTTAAGTTAGGAAATTTCCATCGCGCTAAGGATGAACTTGTAAGAGCCTACATAGGAGGAAAGAAAATTTTTCAAAGACACGATCCGAAGTACTACGAATATTTGAAACCCTTTATCAAAGATATTGAATTATAACTGAGATATCAGTTGAAGCGTACCAACACCTAATTCCTTCGGTGACAAATAGCGTGCCTCAAATAAAGCCATCATGTCTCGTAGCTGCGGATTACCACAAGAAGCCCCCGTTAATCCTTTAGCAATGATTAGACCGCAATATCCCTTAGTATGTTTACAGCGCTGATTCCACTTTTTTCTTGCTTCAACATGATCTCGATCGTCATCTTCAAATTCACCAAAGAGGAATAGTTCTTGATTTTGAGTTTGTAGTAAACCAAGATCGTAATGAGTGCCATTGAAAGGATCTGCACCAGGATTAAAACAAATTGCACTAAGTCCACCGTCTTTTTTAATGCATTCAATTATAGTTTTTGCCTTTGGACGAGAAGTTTGAACTAATATTACTGGTAAACCTTCACCGGCTTGCGCGACTTCACCAACTTTGTGATACTTAGATGTTTCCTGTAAATATTCCGACATTTCCCATGAAATCATGCCCAAGCTAAGAAAACAGTCTTCCGGTATTAAATCATCCCGTAGCGAAAGACTTGCATCTGAAGGATTCAGAATCATCTCATCATCCTCAAAGCTTGACATTTGCTCTAATTCAGAAGCTAACTGCGTTTGAGTCGCCACAGTAACTGATACTGATTTGGTTGTTGATTCCAAAGAAGATGGTAAAGATATACGATAACGATGGCTCAAAGATGGAAACAAGCCACTGTTTAATTTGACACGTTGGTCGCGAATAAAACGATATAAAGCTGAATAAGCCACTAAGGAAATCAGGGCTTCTTCTTCATATAAAATAGAGCGCACACCTTCAAGAGGATGAATGTTACCAAAAGTAGGATTGATTTCCGATAACGGATAATCTGCTAAATCGGTAAATATATCTTCTTCTCCATCAGCAATCGTCGCACGTTCAAAAGTCAAAAATAAACAATCTTGCTTGAGAAAAGCTTCTTCTAAATACTCCTGTGAAGAATCTTCTTTTAAAACCGTGGCCCGAAAAAACTTCAGAGATTCTTCTGAGCGATAAAGTAAAATTCCATACTCCATACCAAGCATCCCCATTACTGAAGCATATAAGGTGCCGATATCCCATTTATTAATTTCTATTGATAAAATCTGCTGTTCTTCTAAAAATTCCCAAGGCGCTAATTTCCAAATAGCAAAAGCCTTATCTCTTAATAAGCTTGCGTATTGTGGAGGTAGATCGGGAATTTGATTGTCAATAACTTCTGAAAAACCGCGAAACAGTTCATCAATTAACGGTAATTCAGGTATGCGATCGATAACAATATCCACATCCTGCAATACTCCGCGTAAATAAAATTGAATTTCCCTATCTTGGACTACAATTTTCTGGGGACGTGCTGGTTTTGCCCGATTATGTGGACTTTCTATTGCTCGCATCAAAGTACGAACAACCGCTTCTGGCCCTGCCTTGTAATTTACAACATCCATAGAGCGGACAACTCCCTCGTGAGCGTCAACCCAAAGAATGCATTCATTTTGCTCTTGTGAATCTTCCCCACTCATGGGTGATGAAAATGGACGGCGATCGCCTTCCCATACAGAAGGAATTTGGGGTAATTTCTTCAAACGACGAATGGTAGAGCGACTTAAACTTGTCATAGAGTAGATTTTTTAACTTGAACGCATTCTGTGCAAATATTTTTAGGAGAACAGGTAATGGTAAAAATTGATTGTAATTCTCCTGTATTAAAAAGCTTGAAGACTTTGCCTTCGTGGAAAGCCGAACCCCGAAAATAGATAGTTATATAATATATGCCGATATATGCCTATGGTTGTTCAATTTTAGAATAAAAACACATAGGAATACTGCAATAATTATTCTATCTACCCCCTTTATAAATTCGATTGAGAATAAAATTTAATATAAACCCTGTATTCACTACATTTTTGAATCTGAATTTAAACATTTATTAGCTCCATCAATGTCGCTAGAATGAATACAAGAACAAAAAATGGCGATTGCGAACAAAGATGGAACTACTCAATTGTTATAGTTCCCGCTCATAATTCACTCTCAGAGCCGTATTCGCTATGCTTAAACCATATTATTGGAGTATAAAGCCGGATGACACAAGCAACTGAGTCTAAAAAGCAAGGAATTCTACTAAGCGAAGCCGCATTGCAACAAGTTAAATTATTGCAACAACAGCAAGGAAAAGAACTTTGTCTGCGGGTAGGAGTACGTCAAGGTGGCTGTTCTGGAATGTCCTACATGATGGACTTTGAAGACGCTAGTAAAATTAGCGATAACGATGACACCTTTGATTACGATGGCTTTAAAATAGTTTGCGACCGTAAAAGTTTATTATATCTTTATGGTTTGATGCTTGATTATAGCAATTCGTTGATTGGCGGAGGTTTCCAGTTCACCAATCCTAACGCTAACACCACTTGCGGTTGTGGTAAGTCCTTTGGAGTCTAAGAATAATTGTTGGAAGTCCTTTGTATTTTTTCGTAAATAGTTATTTAATACAAAGGACTTTTGACCGATTGGAATGATTTTTGTTTTACTATGACTCAAACAGTTGAATCTATATTTGACGAAGCGCTAGAACGTTATAAGGCTGGAACCGATGCAGCCGAATTGATTCCAGTTTTCAAAGACATTTGCGATCGCGCACCTCAAAATAGTGCTGCGTGGACTTGTTTGTCTTGGTTGTATATGCTCGATAGCAAACCAAAGCTTGCTTCAAAAGCTGCACTAAAGGCTGTAAAATTAAACCCCCAAGATCCCCAAGCAAGGGTTAATCTGGCTACAGCCATGTTGGAAACAGGTCAAAAAGGTTTGCGGGATCATGTGGAGGTTGCTTCACAGTTAATGATGGTTAATGAAGAATGGCAAGACGAAATAAAAAATAGCATTGAAGACGGCTTAACTAGAAAACCAGATTGGAAAAGTTTGGAAAAAGTTAAAAACTGGCTATTCTAATCAAAGTGAAACAAGATTTGCTTTCATCTGTGGAGTCAATCCACAGATTTTTCATACTTTTTTCCCAATTCCCTATTTGGCATTCGATATATGAAAGATAAATTATTAAATTTACTAAATACAGTTTTAGTAGTTAATGTTTTTTTTGTTTTAATTAGCTTTGGCTGGTTTGCTGTAGCAGTAATCGGTCGTAGTACTGGAATACCACTTGGTTTTGATTTATGGTACAAACTATGGGAACCTGTATTTACTCCAGCAATAGGGATCTTGATGGCTGGTGCGCTTCTCAGTGGGATTATTAGCTGGATTTCCCGTAAATTAGAAGTTCGTCAATAGCATTAATACAGACTGACTACCAAAATATTTTCGGGAATGGTGCGTTGCTCCTCACAACATATGTCTTACACCGTTCCCCGTTCCCTTCAAAAACTAAAATTATTCAAGAATTTCTTTTAAAGCTGGCTTCAAGTCTGGGTAACTGTATGTAAAACCACTTTTTAGCGTGCGTTGAGGTGAAACTTTTTGACCTTCCAGAACAACTACGGCACCATCACCTAACATCGCCTCAATAGCAAAAGCTGGAACGGGTAGCCAGGAAGGACGATTCATAACTTCACCCATTGTTGTCGATAATTCTGCCATGCGAACGGGATGAGGCGCAGTGGCATTGTATACTCCTGACATTTCTGGTGTAGTTAAAGCTTGCAATATTAAACTAACTATATCGTCTAGGTGAATCCACGAAAACCACTGTTCGCCACTACCTATAGGACCACCTGCAAATAACTTGAATGGGGTAATCATTTTACCGAGGGCACCACCCATTCCCAGGACAATTCCAAATCGCAGAATTACCAATCGCACATCGCTATCCCTAACTTTCTGAGCTTCTGCTTCCCAATCTTGACAAACTTGAGCCAGGAAATCGCTACCAGAGGGACTGTTTTCATCAAAAGTGGCGGTTTCGCTGGTACCGTAATAACCAACGGCAGAAGCATTTACCAATACCTTTGGTTTTGTTGGGCTTTTAGCAATAGCTTCAACAATTTTTTGCGTAGTTAGCTTACGACTATTCAGAATTTCCCGTTTACGTTCGGTTGTCCAACGCCCTTCGCTAATAGGTGCTCCTGCAAGATTAACTATAGCTTCTGTGGAAGCTAGATCGTTCTGCCAAGAACCAGGTTCTGTTGGCGTATAAGCGGTAATTTCCACATCAGGATAATCTAAGGTTGGGAAAAGCTTTCGAGCGCGTTCGGTATCGCGGGTTAGTATCAGTATTTTCATACCTTGTTTTTGCAGCCTTTCTACCAAACGACTACCAACAAATCCCGTTGCTCCAGTAATTGCGACTTTCATCTTTTTTTTTCCTGCACCAAACCACTATTTTACAAGGTTTGAGAACTTTAAAGTAAATGCCTCTAAGAAAAATTACCCAAGCCAAAACAATAAAAAATTTATTATCTGCAATTCTGCCCGAAAATACGTATTTAGGTATTATAAGATGGACAAATTATTATAAGGCGTGGGGCTACTATGGCTCGCTATACCTGTTCATATATTGTTTCTCTTCCCATAGACCATCTGCAACCGTTGCTTATAGAGCTTTTACAAGAATGTAATTTAGATGTGCAATACTATACATCAGATTATATTTTGGCACGAGAGGTTCCTGGTAGCGTTCCTTTCTCAAAATTTGTCACCATAGAGGTACTAATTGATAAAAGTACGGCGACTGAAACAGAAACCAAAATGAATTTAGTATTTAAAAATGAGGAATTACCACTTCAAATTGATAATCATTGCCGACAAGTTTTTGAAATTATTAAGCAAGTGATTGAGGATTGCCGTCACTGGCATTTAACTGAGACTCTTGCCGGATAGTTGGTTTTGCAATTGTTTAAGCATTGGTTGCGGTTGGATACAACAACTTCGCCGCAACAAATAGCTATTATAAGATGACTGCTCATATAGCATAAAAGACGAGGATATATTTTCTATTTCCCATTCCCTATCCCAACAAAATGTTAAACTAATAAATATACAAACACTGATTTTAATTTCAACTTTAACTATCTTGAATTGTACGGAGAGGAATATGGCAGAAGTACCTAAAAAATTCCTCTCCGAGAAGTTAGTGACAACTTTCTAATCCTCAGTATCTTCAGTCATACTGGGATTTATTAAGGTAATGTCATATTCGGTAGCATCTGTTTGCCCTGTTTGAGTCACATCCCTTTGCAGCAAATAATAAATAGCGCGTACTTGCGGTCCGAATACAACCTCATCTTCATTTTTTAAGTCGTGGGCTGGTATTTTGCTACGTCCGTTAATCATCAAACCATTGGAACTAGGTTTGCCCTTAACATCACCATCTACAATACGGTAATAAAATCGCTCGTCATCGTCACCATTTCTTGGTAGTTTAACTAACGTTGCATGACGACGCGACACAAATTGCGATACCAAATGAATATCGCAATCACGATCTCTACCGATAGAATAAAGGGAGTTATCTAAAGTAAATTCTTTACGTCCCTGGTCGTCTTCTATAATCAAGATATGAGTCTCATTCGATTGTACTGCCATAGACTTATCGTTGCTACAATCGGTTGAACTGTCAGCAATCAAGATTCGTTTGGTATAGTTTGTTGCCATTGTCGAATCATTCCTCAGTGGTCAGAAGCTGCTATCTATAAAATCGATTTCGATCCTTGAGTAAAATCGGAATGTTTTACTCTGGAATATTTATGCAAATTGAGATAGCGTTTCTACAATATATGTGAGAAACGTAACACAATACTACTGACTTAGTTTAACCTGAGATGAGCTAAACGAATATTTTTGCTCGTAAATAATACCTCCAAAGGAGGATATTAGGAATCTAAGGCAAACCTTCTTAATAAAAGGGAATTAGTTACTACGCTAACGGAACTAAAAGCCATTAAAGCAGCAGCGCCTCCAGGATTCAGAATAAAACCGAGGCTCGGTAATAATACACCAGCAGCTAAAGGAATTCCGAATATATTGTATGCGAATGCCCAAAATAAATTTTGACGGATTTTATTGAAAGTAGCTCGACTAAGAGCAATCGCTTCTACAACATCTTTTAATTGATCTCGCATCAGTACAATTTCCGCAGCTTCCATCGCTACATCGGTTCCCGAATGCAAGGAAATACCTACATCTGCTTGAGATAAAGCTGGTGCATCGTTGATCCCATCTCCTACCATTGCTACTAAAGATTTGGGATGCGTATTTTGCAATGATTCGATAACTGCTGCTTTTTTAGCTGGGGGAATGCCTGCTATGGCATCCGAGCTATTTAATCCTAGTTGTTCTGCTGTAGCCAAAGCGGCTTCTTGGGTATCGCCACTAAGTAAGATTATTCGTAAGCCTAAAGAACGAAGTTTTTCTACAGTTGAACGAGCATCTTCTCGTATAGTATCTTGAACGGCAATCAATCCTAGCAAAGTACCGTTAGTTGCTACACCAACTACTGTTTTACCAGCTTTGCCTAAATTTTGAATTTGTTTTTGAATGGTTTCATCAATATTAATGCCGTTCAAATTTAGCCATTCCCAACTGCCCAAGAGTACTGTAGTTTCTTTTACTACCGCCGAAACGCCAAATCCTGGTTCTGTATGAAAATCAGTAGCTGCTGGTATAGATAACTTTTGTTGCGCTGCCGACTTTAAAATTGCTTTTGCTAAAGGATGTTGACTGCCGCTTTCTACTGCTGCTGCTAGCTGAATTAAGGAAGTGTCCGTACTGCTGCTATCTGATATGTTAATACAGTCAGTTACAGTGGGACTACCAGTAGTTAAGGTTCCAGTTTTATCAAAGACTATTGTCTTTAATTGATGTACCTTTTCTAAAACATCGCCACCTTTAATTAATAAACCCCGTTCCGCACCAATAGCAGTTCCGACTAAAATTGCTGTAGGAGTAGCAAGTCCTAAAGCACAAGGGCAAGCAACAACCATTACGGCGATCGCCAATTTTAAACTAATTAAAATCGGGGAGTAATGAGTCGGAGTTTGCAAATGTTGGTAGCCGGTTAAGTGCTGCGAATGTGGGGAGGAGTTAAGTACTGTTGATGCAGCGATATCGTGCCAGATGTGAGTGCCGATAAAATACCAAAATACAAATGTTAGTAAAGCAGTAGTTAATACGCCGTAGGTGAAGTAACCGGCTACAGTATCGGCTAATTTCTGAACTGGAGCTTTACGAATTTGCGCTGATTCGACTAAACCGACAATTTTTGCTACTGTTGTATCGCCCCCAGTACGGGTTGCTTGGATGATAATTGCTCCAGACTGGTTGATGGTTCCCGCACTTACGGTATCTTCTATTCGTTTAACAACTGGTGCTGATTCTCCGGTAAGCATGGACTCATCAACAGTTGTTTTCCCTTCTACTACTTCACCATCAACGGGAATTTTGTCTCCCGGAAGTACTTGCAACCATTCGCCAGTATGAACTTGTTCGGCTGGTATTTCAACAATTTCTACTGCTTGAGAATCATTGTTATTACTGTTAGGCTTAGCTACTAATCGGGCGATTGATGGCCTCAGAGATAGTAATTCCTGGAATGAAGCAGAAGCCCGATTTCTAGCTCGTTTCTCTAAGGTACGCCCCAACAGGATAAACCCTAATATCATCACGGGTTCGTCAAAGAAACATTCCCAACCTAATTGGGGAAATATTAAGGCGACTACGCTAGCAACATATGCACTAACCGTTCCCAAAGCAACTAAAGTGTTCATGTTGGGGGCATTTCGGCGCAAACCCAACCAACCATCTATGAGAATGGGGCGACCGGGTATTAATATTGCAATTGTTGCCAATCCAAAGTGAAACCAGATATTTTGCAAAAGCGGCAGTTTCAAACCGCCAATATTACTTAAATGTCCGATTCCTGAAAATATCAGTAGCAATACAGCAATTATCAACTGCCTTCGGGCAGATTGCATTTCTTGAAGATTTTTCTCTTCAGCTTCCTTTAAAGCCTGAGCGCTATGTGCTTCCGCGAAAGCCTTGCGGGGCTTGCTGGGAAATCCTGCTGCGGTCAATTCCTTGACTAAAGCATCAACATTTATAGTAAATTCCTCCGAGTCTACCACTGCTACCCCAGTTGCTAGGTTCACACAGGCATTATCAACTCCTGGGAATTGTGTCAATTGCTTTTCTACCGCTCTCACGCAGCCAGCACATTTCATTCCCTCAACATCAAGGGTAATTTTGTTTTTGATGGCTGGTGAAGTTTCGGTTTTGTTTTCTTTAGGTACCAGTTGCATGAAAATTGTTCGGATTCGCTATAAAAATAAAAATGCCATTCACAGGACATAAAATTATTTTTGTCCCTACTTCGAGGGTAAGCGAAATCTAGACTTATGACCGAATATCTCAGGTATGAACTTTTTTATAGCTAGATATTTAACTGAATTCTTTGTGTCGATTCCAACGCAGATAAGTAAAATAAATAACTAAACTTAACTGTAGTGGAAGTATGGCAGCTTGAGTTTTTAGGAACGGATTTATTGACAAACTCGACATTGCCAAGAAGTAACCCATACCGAAGCAGGTAAGTATTATAAATGTGAGATTTTTACGTTTGAACATCAACCCGTACCAGATATAAATATTGTGTTGTTTATTTAGATGTATTCAGGAGATAATTTAAAAGAATAATTTAACTTTTATGTTAGATTTTTTTTTAAATTATTGATAAATATAGCTATATTCCGGCTGAGAGAATTTAGTTATACAATTATGTTTTGGCTAGTTATTTGATTTGTAACAATAACTTAGGTGAACTAAGCAATATTTCATAAATCCTAGCTGTATACTTTAGCTTCTGTCTTAAATATAGTTATTTCACAGCTAGGATCTAATTTATAACTCAACTTAATTTTTAAATAAAAATGCAAGTTAAGTTGATATTATAAGTGCAATAATTACGCACCCTTAATATTGAACAAAAATAAAAGCTTTGTGATACTTTGTATCGGATCTTAAAACCAGCCTTGTTTGTTCATAAAATAAGTGCCGACGAAATCGTCATGGCTTTTATTCAGATAAATCATTCCCTCAATTAAACCTACAAGCTGCATAATTATAAAAGTCAATCCGTAAGTGAAGTAACCACCGACTAAAGAAATAATTAAGGTAATTAAACCTTCTGGGCTATACCCAAGAACGAACTTATGAATACCGAATCCTCCCAAAATAATTCCGCAGTAACCAGCTAGTAATTGCTTAGTAGCGTGAGAGGGAGTAAGTTTTGCCATATTGCTGCTCCTTAAGAATAAAAATATAAAATTAACTACTTTATTTTTGTTAGCAGTATCAGTCAATAATGTTCTACTGCGATCCTAGTGAAATTACTGTTTGCTAAAGTCGATAAACCTCTAAGTCAGAAAGTCCCAAAGATGTTTTGACTTTGCCCAGGTTTACAGTGATTAATATTTTTCTGTATGTATTGATTGAGCGCGAATTTAAAATCGCTGTATTCTGTCATTTCATGACAGACAATATTTCATTAATAATTAATTACAATAATTGTCATTCAATGACGATGCAATATTCAGTTGTACAAGTCCTTCTTGAGAAATTCCGGACTAATTCAGGGCGCTACAACTACCCAGATACTGTATGCTCCCAGCCTTTACCAGTGAAATCACCAGTAAAAATGGATGCGTAGAAACAGAACTGAGTATATCGTGCATTCTCGCTCTGAAACTCTATTGATTTACGTAGTAAATGCCCCGTTATATTTTCAATTTTAAAATAATTGAAAATAGTTAGCATCCCTACAAGGGCTGAAACTAATCAATAAAAACTATAAGCTTACTTAAATAATCGGTTATATATCTAACATAACCTTTAAGTTTGCTATCGTGTTAAGCATTTATGCTTTCAACTAAAAATTATCTACACTCACTATAGTGAATACTGATTGAAAAATTATTACACATAATTAATGCAGATATTTTTTATTCTGACAACAGTATGTGTAAGTGTCAATTAGTACTACTACCCAAGAGAAATAGGCTCAGCAATGTACCACTATTCCAAAGGCTGTGAAGAAGCATAGGAGCAAGAAGATTGCGCGATCGCGTATAAACCACCCCAAGTACGATCCCCAGTACTGTAAGGGGTAGAACTTCGGATAAGCTCAGATGAACGGCAGCAAACAAGAAGCTTGAAACGAGTATCGATCCCCATACTGGTATATACCGAGTTAAAGAAGGGAGTAAAAATCCACGAAATAAAAATTCTTCAAATAATGGTGCGGCGATCGCAGCTGTAGAGAAAAATATCAATAATGCAAGATTATCTTGACTTTCCAAGACAGTTTGTAATAGGGGATTGCTACCACCTTGCCCCTGCCAAAGTTGCTGATTAATCAAAGAAACTACAATAAAAATTGGTATTACCGCGCAATAGCCGCCAATTCCCCAAAGCAACCAGCCATCTCGCAAGCGAAAGCGAAACCAATCTTCGGAAAGTGGTAGAAATTGCTTGATAGAAAAATATAAAACTAATAAAGAACCACTGGCTAGGAGTATATAGCGAAGTAAAATGTATAATGCTTGAAGCCTAACGTTTGCATTGGGATGCGGTATAGGAAGAAACTGCCAGAGTAAGGGTACAAGCAATTGTCCCATCAAGAAAAAGCCTACTACAAAAACTTGTAAAACTGTTTCACCATCCCAAGGGGTTATCCACCTAGCCTCAGCGTTTCTAGCTAGTAGCGCTTCTTTTCTTTTGATTATCCACTGTGCAAAAGTGATTAGGAGCAATCCTATACCAATAAAGCCTCCCAATACAGGGAGAATAGCTATAGCGGTTAACTTGAGTAAGGCGTTTTCTGCTGCTCTTTGCTTTGTAATTTTAAGATTATTTAAATATTCTGAATTTTGTTGAATTTGATATATTTTTTCTAGAGCGGTATAGCGAAACCAAGCTTGAAGATTATCTTTAATTAATAATTCTGCATCTTCTGAGGTTTGAGAAGATTTTCCCCAAAGTTTAATTAAAGTCTGACTCGTCTCGCGAAGCTGAGGATTTATACTGGAACTTTTTTGTACTTGCTGCCAGGTTTCGATCGCTGCATCGCTTTTATCTTGGCGTGCTTGAATAATCCCTATACGTAAGTTTAGTTGTGCGAGTGATTCTTGTAATTGATTAGAAGTTTGCTGTAATTGTTTTTGTTTTGCTAGTGAAGAGACATTGGTAACGGGAGGAATATCCGACTGAGGTTTCGATGCAGGAATGACTTCGGTTGATTGAGAGCGTAATTGCGCCAGTTGGCTTTGAGCTTTTTCTAAATTAGTTTTTGCTGAAGTGCGTGCTTCTTCATATTGCTTCAACGCACCATCAAGAGGTTTCACGCCTAGTATGGCTTTTTTCACACTTTGCATTTCGTCATCTGAAGGTTGCCATTCAGTTGCTAGCAATACAATATTAGTTTGGTATAACTCCAACTCGCTTTGGAATTGAGGCTTATTCAAGCTTCCTATCAAAGTCGAGCCAGAAAATAAAATAGTTACTAAGGTAAGTAAAAATAAAAATATCCGCTTAAGTGTCATCTATACCTCTCAATTAACAAGCTTCCTCTGGGAATTATCGCATTCACACTCCCCAGGGAACATCTTTTCTGAGAAAAGCATAGGATATTTTAATTTTTGGATGGCAAGAGGGGGTAGAAGAGGAAGAGAGGGGAAGAGGGGGAAGAATAAATAATAAAAAACTTTTAACTCCTAATCCAAAACAAAAGTATCCGTTATTGAAATCTAAAATCTAAATTTAAGTAACTCCTAACTCCTAACTCCTTCCTAACTCCTCATCCCTAACTATTTTGCATTAACCAAAGTATAAAAACATCGCATCTTTCTGATAAGCGACATTTTGGTAGTAGTTTAAAAGCTTTTTATAAGCATCATAGAGACTATCAAAACCATTTTCTAAGCCTTTCAAAGTAAACCGCTGCTGAAAATCACTCTGAGAAAATTTTGATAAAGCTTCAGCAACTTGTGTAACTTCCGAGGCACTTAGGTATCGCAACAGTCCATTATCTGTTTCGTAATCTATTGTTTTACCTCCTAAAATGGCATTTATCGAAGGTAATTGATCTTGTTTATTCTTACCGATAAGAAACGGTACGGGAGTTGAATAACTGGTACCAGTCAAAATAAAGTGAAGAGTATTCCATTTTTTGCCAATATCAAACTCTGAGTTTTTACCTTCAGCAAGCATTGTCGGAATATCAGATTTGAGCTTTTCAAACTCTTTTGGCTGCTCATATTTTAATTTTTCCAAGGTTTGTGGTACGTAGTTAGTAGCTTCGTCAAACCATTCAGCATCTTCGGGATTATTTAAATCGAGATTTGCTTCTTGCCAAAAATGTGAATCAGGTAAATATTGAGCATCATCAAATAATTCAAAAAAATCGGGATATTTTTTGAACTTTTCTAATAAAGAAGGAGATACTTGCTTAAAATATGCTTCTACTGACATTAGCGATTATCCTCTAAACATTTTTTACCCAATTCCGAAATGACTTGAGCAAAGCGATTTCTCCCATAGTTTTACTTTGCTCAATAAATCTAGATATATCTTTGACAGATACTAAAGAAAAAGCAATACTAAATTCACATTCAGCGTATTGACCTTTAATTAACTGATAGAATTTTAAATTGTTACCGTCATACCTCCACAATTCACCTACTCCTAAAGCCGAGTAAATATCAAATTTATCTACTGAAGTGCTGGTAATATCAATTTCAATTGCTAAGTCAGGAGGGGGAGAATTTGTTAAATTGAGTGTTTCTCTTCCTCTGACAGCTAATTCATTTTGAATGTAGTAACAATTATCTGGTTCTATTCCTTTTCTCGCAATCTTTTTTTTTAAAGTTGTTGAGCTAGCGCTTTTAATTTCTATATTTAATTCTTCTGCCAAGATAAATATAAAGCGATCGAAATTGATTTTCGGATTTTCGTGTTCAAAAAGGGGAGTCATAATTTCTAAAGTACTACCGTCATATGCAAATCGAGAACCTCTATCTTCACCAGTTTCTCTGATTAAAGTTTCAAAAGTTTCCCAACTAATGTTATGTAGTACGGTTCGCTGTTCGGCGATAGTATAAGTTACAACCATTGTTTGCTTCAAATAACCTATTTTTCAGAAAGGATATGACATAGTATTCCGAATATTTTACTCGCATTATTAATATAGTATTCCTTTAAGTCAATCTCTACTATATTTTCAATAAGTTTTAAAAACTTCCAGCTAGTTCCAGTCGTAACAGTTCCATAAATAATCGGAATATTATTTTCTTCTTTTACGTTAAATATTTTAGCTGCATACATTTCTGCAACGCATTGACCTAAACCTGCATTAATATTTTCTTTTTTAGCTTCTACAATAGTAATAACAGGAGCATTTAAAATCAGTAATTCTGGCGAACTACTAATAATAAAGTCGCAATTCCCATTCAAACCTTGACTTGAGTCTACTGTAAAATCAACACCTGAAAATAAACTTACTTGATTTTTTAAATACTTTCTTAGTTAGAGTTTCTATTGATTCTTGGCTAAAGCGATCGATCCAGTTTTCTATCGATATATATGTTACAAACATGATTATAATTCAGTCTAAAATAAATAGTGCCAATCTTCAGCATCAAAAAATCTGAAAATTGGCACAAATAATTTCTGAAAAATCTCTTTTTTTTCAACTTTTTTTAACTGTTTATCTATCAATACCAATACCTGCATCCATCATCAGAATTGGTTTTGCAATAGAGTCTTTCATCATCTCGTGCAATTCGGGATTTTTAGCTTGCAATTCCTCTAAAGTTATATTTTCTGCTACAGTTTTTCCGTCTTTACCGTATACTGTATAAGTTTGATTTGCATTAACTTTAATCCGTCCGTTTCTGGTTTCAATATAACCAAAACCAGTAAATTCTGAAACAGTTACTTGATTATTTGGCTGAGAAACTGATTCAGCTTTACCAATCGCTTTTTTATTACAGATTATGGGTAGAAAGGCTATTGATACAGCTAAAACTCCCAAGGGAATAGCTTTATTCATTTTTACAATCTCTCCTAAATTATAAATCAAAAGGACTTATCTAAAATGATGTAATCACATACAATTTTAAACAAGTCCTATTTATTATAAAATCTATATTCAAATTATTGTTAAAAATGAGACTTTTCTAGCATCAATTTAACCAATCATACTGCTAAAGAAATCCAAAGTTTCTTTCAACGCTTTGATAAAAAGATCGATTTCTTCACGAGTATTGTAAAAAGATAAACTTACTCTTGCTGTACCGGGAGCATTTAAAATACGGTGTAAAGGTTGCGTACAATGATGTCCCGAACGAATTGCTACACCTTCATTATCTAACAGAGTTGATAAGTCGTTGGGATGAACTTCTCCGGCGGTAAATGAAGCTAGTGCTGCTCTACCAAAACCTTTAGCATCTGGTTTGGGGCCGTAAATTTTTAGTTCCGGTATTTTTGCTAATTGCTCGAATAAATAACCAGTTAATTCTGATTCGTAAGCATAGATTTTATCCATGCCAATACTTGAGAGATAATCTACCGCAGCACCTAAAGCTATAGCCTCGGCGATCGCCGGAGTACCTGCTTCAAATTTTCCTGGTAATTCAGCGTAGGTTGAATGGTCTAAAAACACATCAGCAATCATTTCTCCACCACCCATAAATGGCGGCATTGCTTGCAAGTTCTCTAATTTTCCATATAGGAAACCAATACCAGTTGGAGCGCACATTTTATGCCCGGATGCTACCAACCAATCGCAGTCTATTTCCTGCACGTCAACGGGCATATGAGGCACGCTCTGGCAAGCATCAATTAACACTTTTACTTGCTTCTCATGAGCTAATTGACAAATTTCTTTTACCGGATTGATACAGCCCAAGGTGTTAGAAACATGAACAACCGATACTAATTTTGTTTTATCGCCAAGCAGCTTTTTAAACTGTTCTAAATCAAACGTTTCTTCCGGTGTCAATTCAACATACTTCAACACCGCACCTGTTTTTTGAGCGATTAACTGCCAGGGGATAATATTGCTGTGATGTTCCATTACCGAAAGAATAATTTCATCTCCCGGCTGTAGGTTATTCATTCCCCAACTATAAGCAACCAAGTTTATCGCTTCGGTAGCGTTACGGGTAAAAACGATTTCTTGACGAGACGCAGCATTAATAAATTTAGTAACTTTATCTCTTGCTGCTTCGTATGCATCGGTAGCTTTTGCACTCAGATGATGTGCGCCGCGATGTACGTTAGCATTGTACTCTTCGTAATAGTTACGAATAGCATCGAGTACAAATAAAGGTTTTTGAGATGTGGCAGCGTTATCTAAATAAACTAAAGGTTTACCATTAACTACCTGGTGTAATATTGGAAAGTCTTGGCGAACTCTATCTACAAGAGTTTTTTCCTGAATGAAAGTCATACTAATTTGGATTTTGGATTGCGGATTTTAGCTTTGTAGTTTTGGATTAAAGATTGAATTTTAGTTACGGAATAAAAATTACTTTTATCATGCTCAAAAACTATTGTTAAAAAAATCTAGAAGCAATAAGTACGCAGAGAATAAAGAGACAGATAAAACAAGTAATATATTAGTAATAAAGTAAGTTATTTATAGCTCTATTACTTATTCAATCTAAAATCCAAAATCTAAAATCTAAAATTCATTGACTATTTGAGTTAGATTTTGATGCAGGGAAGGAACGGGTATCTGATTAATTATCTCCGCAGCAAAGGCATTAATTAATAAATGACGAGAGCTATTTTCATCAATCCCTCGACTTTGCAAATAGAAAATTTCATCATCTTCTAATTGACTAACTGTAGCACCATGAGCACATTTAACATTATCTGCGGTGATTTCCAATTGCGGTTTGGTGTCTACTCTAGCTTGAGAAGATAGCAGTAAGTTTCGATTTAACTGCGATGCATCTGTTAGCTGTGCGGGTTTAGGAACGAAGATTTTACCGTTAAATACGCCGTGCGCCTTATCCGCGATGATGTTTTTCTGCAATTGCTTGCTGTTACTGTGGGGATAATTAAGAGCAAGGGCGCTATGAGTATCTGATAATTGATTGCCAGAAATTATTGTCAAGCCGTTAAGCGTTGTTTCGGTTTGCTCGCCAGTTTGCAAAATTTCTAGATTGTGTCGCGATAATTTTCCACCCAAAGTGATTGCATTACAGGTGTAGCGACTGTTACGCGCTTGAGTTACCGCTGTTTTACCAATGTGAAACGCTTCTATACTATCGCGTTCAACTCTGGTATGATTTACACTCGCATTCTCATCAACCCAGATTTCTGTAACAGCGTTATTTAAATAAACTACTTTATCTTTATCTGGCTGTTTCTCGCTACCAGAATTGATAAATTCTTCTACTAATGTAACTTCAGAGCCTTTCTTCGCTACTACCAAACAGCGCGGTTGAGCAACTATTTTATCCCCAGCAGTGATAAAGACTAAATGTATCGGTGTTTCTACTACCACATTACGAGATAGCCAAATTACCGCTAAATCGCTAATTCCGGCTGTATTCAAAGCCGTAAATACTTCTTTAGCTCCTTCAGACTGCGCTAAATATTCTTTAACTAACTCCCCATCTAAATTGGGCAAGCTAGCTAAATTACTAACTACGACTCCTTCGGGTAAATTGGCTGTTGCCGATAATTCTTTGACAAATACACCGTTTACAAATACTAAACGGGTTTCGCTAATTGCTGTTAAACCGGCAAAATCTGGAGGTACAGTTTTCGTATCTACATCAAAATCGAATTGACGCAAAGCCGATACATCAGTAAATCGCCATTCTTCATCTTTTTTGGTAGGTAATGTTGAATGACGCACCCAATTAGCAGCATTATCTTTTAATTCTTGCAACCAGCCTTCACTCTTTACGCTGCTTACTTTATCTACCAAACCACTTAAATAAGCATCTTTGTTTAACAGCGCATTCGATAAGCTAGCTTCCGTAGAATTGGGAATTGGGCTAGGGGAAACTTCTATATTCATACTCCCACCTCAACACCAGCTTCTTCTAAAATCCAATCGTAACCGCGAGACTCCAATTCCAACGCTAATTCTTTACCACCAGATTTGATAATTCGCCCTTTTGCCATTACGTGAACGTAATCTGGCACAATATAATCAAGCAAACGCTGGTAGTGGGTAATCATAATTGTGGCGTTTTCTTGATTCGCTAGCTGATTTACCCCATTCGCTACGATTTTCAGCGCGTCGATATCTAAGCCAGAATCAGTTTCATCCAAAATTGCTAAATCTGGTTCCAACAGCGCCATCTGCAAAATTTCATTGCGCTTTTTCTCACCACCGGAAAACCCTTCATTTAAACTGCGGTTAAGAAAAGCAGAGTCCATTTTTACAACTTCTAACTTTTCCTCTACCAAATCATCGAAATCAAAAGCATCAATTTCTTCTAAACCTTGAGCTTTGCGTCGAGAATTATAAGCTACTCGTAAAAAGTCTAAATTACTAACACCAGGTATTTCTAAAGGATATTGAAAGGCTAAGAATACACCATTTCTAGCACGTTCTTCGGGTTCGAGTTCCAAAAGATTTTCTTCTTGAAAAACCACTTTACCACCAGTCACTTCATAACTAGGGTGTCCCGCCAAAACTTTAGAAAACGTGCTTTTACCAGAACCATTCGGCCCCATAATCGCATGGATTTCACCAGCACGCACCTCAAGATTTACACCCTTGAGGATTTGATTTCCATCAACGTTAGCTGTCAAATCTTTGACTGACAGCACCACTTTGCTATTTTCGTTAATCATCTCTTTTTACTCTCTATTTTTAAAGGTACGTAGTAGCGCTTCAGCGCATCCGTCAAAAGATTTCAGTTTTAGATTTTAGATTTTCAAGCAAGTGCTGTTAGCTACTTACAACTTAATTTCACTCAAAAGGATTTCATCGAAATTCTGATTGAATTCAAAATTAAAAATAGATGTATCCATTGTTAAAACCTAAACAAAATTCGGAGGCGCTTAAGCGCAACTACAAACTAACCAACACTTCCTTCTAACTTCAAACTCAACAATTTATCGGCTTCGACAGCAAACTCCATTGGTAGCTGATTAAACACATCTTTGCAAAAGCCACTAATCATCATCGCGATCGCATCTTCTGTAGAAATACCTCGCTGAGAAAAGTAAAATAGTTGATCTTCCCCAATCTTGGAAGTTGAAGCTTCATGTTCTACTTTTCCTTTGTTATTCTGCACTTGAATATAAGGGAAAGTGTTGGCATGGGCATTATCTCCAATTAACATTGAGTCGCATTGAGAATAATTTCTTGCCCCATCAGCTGTAGGATTAACTTTCACTAAACCCCGATAGCTATTGCTGGATTTACCCGCAGAAATTCCTTTAGAAATAATTGTAGAACGTGTATTCTTACCAACGTGAACCATTTTGGTTCCGGTGTCGGCTTGCTGCATATTATTAGTCAGCGCTACTGAATAAAATTCACCAACCGAATTATCGCCGACTAAAACGCAACTTGGATACTTCCAAGTAATAGCTGAACCAGTTTCTACCTGAGTCCAAGATATTTTGGAATTTTTCCCTTTACACAAACCGCGTTTTGTCACAAAGTTGTAAATACCACCTTTACCGTTTTCATCTCCTGCATACCAGTTTTGTACGGTAGAGTATTTGATTTCGGCATTATCCAGAGTTACTAATTCCACAACCGCAGCGTGTAGCTGGTTGCTATCATACATCGGCGCGGTACAGCCTTCGAGATAAGAAACGTAACTATCTTCTTCGGCAACAATTAAAGTTCGTTCAAATTGTCCGGTATCGCCATTATTAATCCGAAAATAAGTAGATAATTCCATCGGACATTTTACGTCTTTAGGAATAAAGACGAAAGAACCATCGCTGAAAACCGCAGCATTCAAAGCCGCGAAGTAATTATCAGCAACGGGAACTACGCTACCAAGGTACTTTTGAATTAATTCTGGATGTTCCTGCAAAGCTTCGGAAATCGAGCAGAAAATAACACCTTCTTCTGCCAGCTTTTCTTTAAAAGTAGTTGCTACAGAAACACTATCGAAAATCGCATCTACAGCGACATTCGCCAAACGTTTTTGTTCCGATAAAGGAATACCTAATTTCTCAAAGGTTTCCAATAAAGTTGGATCTACTTCATCTAAACTTTTTTTCTTCGCACTTTGCTTAGGTGCTGAATAATAAATAATATTTTGATAATCAATCGCAGGATAGCCAACGCTAGCCCAATCGGGTTCCGTCATTTTGAGCCACTGGCGGTAAGCTTTGAGGCGAAACTCCAGCATAAATTCTGGCTCATTTTTCTTCGCACTAATTACACGAATCACGTCCTCGCTAAGTCCGCGAGGTATGGTATCTGTCTCAATGTCGGTAACGAAACCGTACTTGTAAGGCTGGTTGACTAAGGTTTTTGCAGTGGCACTCATCGCTTATATCTCTCGCGTTCGCTTCGCTTGTTCTCTCTTTAAGGCTGGGAGACGAACTATAAAATAGCTATTTCCCATATTGCGTGACTGTAAGCCACGCGACTGTTACAATAATGATGAAGACTAAAACAACAGCTAAGTTGTTTTAATGTATCTTCATTTTACGCTAGATTAACAACAATAATGTTGTCAAAGTGAAAATTTCTTTAATATTTTTAGGACGACGATGGAAACTACCCACCAGTCCTCAACCAAACAAGATATCTTGAAATATCTGCTCAAGGAAGTTCAGGCTACAGCTTTACAGCTTTCTACAGCTTTAAAAGTTAGTCCCCAAGCGATTCGTCGCCATCTGAAAGATTTGGAGGGTGAAGAGTTAATAGTTTTTTCCTCCGAACAAATAGGGATGGGACGACCTCAACACGTTTATCGATTGAGCGACAAGGGTAAAGAGCGCCTGCGTCGAGAAATTGGCGATAGCTATGGTAAATTTACCGTTTCCTTATTAGATACTTTAACAGAAACAGTAGGACGAGACCAAGTAAGTTCAATTCTACAGAAACAATGGCAGCGTAAAGCCGAAGAATATCAGCAACATTTAGCTAAGGGTTCCCTTCAGCAAAGAGTAGCTACATTGGTGGAATTGAGAAAAGCTGAAGGTTTTATGGCAGAATATTGTCCTGTAGAAGCTTCAGACTCAGAAAAAGAAGATCAATTTATTTTTTTAGAGCATAATTGTGCAATTTCCAACGTTGCAGAATCATTCCCCAGCGTTTGCGGGCATGAATTAGAGATGTTCGCCGCCATTTTACCCGATTGTACGGTAGAACGTACTCATTGGATAATTAATGGCGAACACAGGTGTGGTTATTTAATACAGGCAAAAAAGTAGTTAGTGGTTAGTAGTTAGGAGTTAGGAGTTAAGAGTTAGGAGTTAAGATTTAGGAGTTAATGTTTTACCAATTCCTAATTTCTAATGCCCAATGCCCAATGCCCTTTATTGATATAGATTATGGAATTTCAACAGCAACCAACAACACAATTTTTATCTGCGGAAGAATCGGCAAAGGTTGATGCTGCTTTGCTTTCTTCTCCAGAGAAGTTTTTAACTAGATTGACAATTTCTTCATTAAGAGTATTGCAACAGATCGCTAAAGAAAACAATATTGCTATTGAAAAATTAACAACACAGGAAATTATTGCTTGGTTTGAAAAAGATGGCAAAATTAGACGACAAGACGGAGTTGAAGCAGCATTTTTGAAGTGGTAGCTTTTAAAGATGTTGAATCTGATAGTTCGCCTAGGTAGACTTTGCCCATATAGATATGCTAGTGCCTTAAGATAAGTTCTCGGAATAGGTAGCAACTGGCGTGCGGTTTCAAGCGATAGGTAAAGCAATAAAATAGATTTTTCTGATATCTTTTAAGAGCGTTTCAACATTCTAGGATTTATGTAATAATTTTCATTCACATAAAACGGTTTAATTAATTCCTTTAGCGATCGCAGTGGTAAACTCGTATTCTGGTTTACTTGTGCAAGGGCATCATTTATAAATTTTGCATTCTTGGTTAAACCCCATTTTTCCTGAAAATAATTTATACTTTTGCGTTTCCAAACATAATTCCAAATTAATAAATAATAAGGCATATCTGAAAAATCTAATTCTGTAACCGGAAGATAATTAACAATACTCTCTGGTTCCAAATAAATACTTCCACCTACTGCAAATACTGACAAAGCAAAATCAATATTTTGACCAAAATTAATTAAATTATTATCTAAATTGCCTATTTTATTTAAAATGGGTGTATGTACCAAAACGCAACTAAAATCTACTATTTGTGTAGGTTTTCTGGTTATCAAAGGTTGCACTTTATCAAAAGAATTCTTGACAAACGATCTTTGCTCAAATAAGTCTAAATTTCCATCTTTGTATTGAAACTCTAAACAACCTCCAGCGGAATGGATAGCAAGATTTTCCACTGTTCCCTGTAAACAAACTGGACTAACTACTGAAGAGCCGGTATTTTGAGCGCATCCTATTAAGTTATTTAACCAATCAGCAGTAACTAAAACATCGTTATTCATCAAAACAACATATTCGGTATCTACGTGTTGTAAACCAATATTACGAGCTTGATTGGGAGATACATATTTATCTGTACGTATTAAGCGGAATCCTTTCTCTTGAGATTGTGCTTCAAGATACTGCTTCACTTTTTTTGGCGAGTAACCATCTACATAAATTAATTTAAAAGGAATATTTGTATGTTTATAAATACTTTCTAGCGACCGTTGCGTATAATTAAAACATTGATTTGGCACAACTATAAGCGTTACTTGCGGATATGACATAGTTCCTAGTCGATTAATATCAAATAATTTGTTTATTTAATCAACCATATCCTTTATTTGTAGGAAAAGTATAAATTTAAGATGCTTACTTAGATAAAAATACGATTAGTTGAATTTTAAATTATCGTAATGACTAGGTAAAAATACTAAATTAATAGCATTTTATAGTATTTAAGATCGTGAAATAAATAGATTGCACTATTCGCTATTTTTCTTCAATTACTAAAATTTGTTTAGGATGTTCCCACAAAAAAATAATCCGTATTTAACTTAGTATTCAAAGCTTTATTAGTACTCAACAGTTAAAAGAATAGTTAGGAGCATTACGCTTGTAGCTTGCCCCTAACTAAAAAAAGAATGTTAACAATTATCTAATTGAGGAATTGCAAAACATCAATGGTTTCTTAAACTCGATCGGTTAAGACAAACAAAGTTTTTACCGCATTTAACATCAAAACGATAGATAAATTATATAAAGACGTTGCAATGCAACGTCTGCGGTATATTTTAATTAATAATGACGCTACTGCTTCACATAAACGCTAACAAAAATACTACAGAAACGCTGTTAATCTTGGTTTTACGATTTAAATTCACTACCTGTTACCAATAATATTTTCTGAGTGCAGATAAGTATTGTTGGAAAAAGCAAATTATCGCGACCAATGTTGTATTATCATTTCCGAACTATTAGTTTAGATTCGGTGTAGCCGCCGTGCGAACAATCGTTAACCCCAACTTCCACCACCACCAGAGCGTCTATTACCTCGGTCTTCTCGCGGTCTTGCTTTATTAACCTTCATTACGCGACCCATCCATTCAGCCCCATCTAAAGCTTGAATAGCTGAACTTTCTGCGTCTTCAGATTCCATTTCTACAAAACCAAAACCTCTAGGTCTACCAGTTTCCCTATCAGTAGGTAACTGAACGCGTTTCACACCACCGTACTCGGCAAACACCTGACTAAGGTCTTCCTGAGTAACATCGTATGACAAATTTCCAACGTATATTGACATGAGACTCTCCAGAATCCAACCGTGCAGAGGGGACATCCGGAAAGCTGATTGCGACTTTTACTTAATAACAAGAACACAATTACCGAACGTACTTCTCCTGGATTATCCTACCACAACTTTTTTACAGTTATTGGCTTATTATTAATCGCCACAATGTAAAATCTTTTTCGCTAATTACGCAAGGTAAAAAGAAGTATTAGTTTTGACTATATTTTTGATAGCTTAATTTAATTGATTTTTTGGTAATAACTTTGCTTAATTGAATAAATGCTTTAGATAATCTCTTATTCGAGTTTAGAGAAGGATACTAAGCAGCACTTGCTTCTAAATTGCTCGGGTGGCTATAGGGCATAATTACTCAAGATATAAATACAACGATTGGTTTAAACTAATCGATTGACGATTAACAAGCGGCAATATTCGATTAATAGATAAAAAAGTTTATTTAACATGAGTAGAGTTATATTAGCAAAAGCCAACAAAGAAAACTTCTAGACTACAACCGTCATAAATTGTTCATAAAAGGCAATTTAATCGGCAACGAATCGCCATCCTTCGGGTTCATATTCGCGCTGAATTAACACCTTCCAGTTTCCTTGAGGGATGGAAATCGAACCATGTTCTTCATGAACTAGCGCTGCTTTTTCTGAAAAAATACTTAAATATAAATCGCTATTTTCTGCATAGAGCTGTGCATCTCCTTCTGAGATGCGGTGCTTGTGTCCGGTAACTTCTCCTTGGGCTAAAGTCAGATGGATCAGCTTTTTACCTTCAGCTTGCTTGACGGGAAGTAGAATGACATCGCCTTGACGGTAGGGTTTCATGATTTTCCTTGCTTGGTAGTGAAATAATCTGTTTGGAATACAATACTTGTTTAAATTTTATTTTGGCACAATGCTAAATATTGGCAACAGATCGCAAATTATGAAAAATTGTAAAATATGCTTGTAAAAAATCCCTGTTTCACTCGTCTAGTAAGGATTTGCCTCGTGTCATTTGGCTTTGTTTGTATGACTTAAAACAGAAATAAATAAAATGGTAGTCGCCAATTACGTCCAATATAAGTTAAAGATTGAACAGGACTGCCTTTGTTGATAACCCGATTTAGACTATCTTACATTTGAGGGGCAAATACAATCGCCTTTTAAAAAGAACTCGGGGTTTGAAACCCCTATTAAAACGGGTTTTTTAATAAAGCTGGGCATTTTATATAAAAGTTATTGCCTAGAAGAAGCAGTAGTTTAATCTCCATAATTCTATCAATTGTCTCACTTTGACTGTTTAGCCTAGCAGCTATATTTTTCTTGAAATTTCCATGTCAACTCTCGTTATTGTCGAATCTCCGACCAAAGCTAAAACTATTCGTAACTACTTACCATCAGATTATCGAGTAGAAGCTTCGATGGGTCATGTCCGTGACTTACCACAGTCCGCTAGTGAAATTCCCGCCGCTGTCAAAGGAGAAGAATGGGCGAAGTTGGGAGTAAACGTAGAATCGAATTTTGAACCGCTATATGTAGTTCCCAAAACCAAAAAGCAGGTTGTTACCCAGCTTAAACAAGCGCTTAAGGAAGCAACTGAATTGATTTTGGCGACTGATGAAGATCGTGAAGGGGAAAGTATCAGTTGGCATTTATACCAATTGCTAAAACCGAAAGTTCCTACAAAGCGCATGGTATTTCACGAGATTACCTCTGAAGCGATTAAAAAGGCGCTGAAAAATACCCGTACTGTAGATGAACAACTGGTTCGTGCCCAAGAAACGCGACGAATTTTAGACCGATTGGTAGGTTATACTCTTTCACCTTTGTTGTGGAAGAAAATCGCTTGGGGTTTGTCTGCCGGAAGGGTACAGTCTGTAGCTGTGCGGTTGTTAGTGCAGCGAGAACGGGAACGTCGTGCTTTTAATCAAGGTTCCTATTGGGATTTGAAAGCGGTTTTAGCTCCTGCATCTAATAAGGAGCAATCATTTAGTTCCGTATTAGTCACTTTAGGAGGAACCAAGCTAGCGACTGGTAGCGATTTCGATGCCGCAACCGGACGAATTACTGAAGGTCGTAATGTTGTTCTACTCGATCGAGAGGAAGCCGAAGCTCTTAAAGCACGTCTAGCTGACAAAACTTGGAAGGTTGCCAACCTTGAGGAACGTCCGGTAACGCGCAAACCAGCCCCTCCGTTTACCACTTCGACTTTGCAACAGGAATCCAACCGTAAATTGCGGCTTTCTGCACGGGATACAATGCGAGTTGCTCAAAACCTTTACGAGCAGGGGTATATTACCTATATGCGTACCGACTCGGTGCATTTGTCCGAACAAGCTGTAACTGCTGCCCGAGAATGCGTGCAAAAACTTTACGGCAAAGAATTTTTGTCGCCACAACCGAGGAAATACACCACAAAATCTAAGAGCGCCCAAGAAGCACACGAAGCTATTCGTCCGGCTGGAAGCAGCTTCCGCACCCCTCAAGAAACTGGTTTGAGCGGTAGAGAAATGCAGTTGTACGATTTGATTTGGAAACGTACCGTTGCCTGTCAGATGGCAGATGCGAGACAAACTCAAATCACCATGCATTTGCAGGTGGAAGATGCCGGTTTTCGTTCTTCGGGTAAGCGAATTGATTTTCCAGGATTTTTACGCGCTTATGTAGAAGGTTCCGACGATCCCGACGCTGCGCTCGAAGATAAGGAAGTAATTTTACCCAACCTGAAAGTTGGCGATAATCCAAATTGTAAACAACTTGAAACTGTAGGTCACGAAACTCAACCTCCGGCAAGATACACCGAAGCTACTTTAGTAAAAACTTTAGAAAGTGAAGGAATCGGTCGTCCCAGTACCTATGCCAGCATTATCGGTACCATTATTGATAAAGGTTACGCGCAGTTAACTGGTAATGCCTTGATTCCAACATTTACAGCTTTCGCCGTTACCAAGTTACTGGAAACTCACTTCTCGGAAATCATTGATCCCAGCTTTACCTCTAAAATGGAGCAAACTCTTGATGATATTTCCAGAGGGGAAGCGGAATGGCTACCTTACCTGCAAAAATTCTATTTAGGGGAACAAGGTTTAGATACCTTGGTTAAGGAACGAGAAAGCCAAATCGATATCAGTACATCCAGAACGGTAGATTTGAACATCCCAAATGTCAAAATCCGCATTGGTAAATTTGGCGCTTATTTAGAAGCCGAAAATGGTGATGATGTAGTTACAGCTTCTATTCCTAGAGACTTGACTCCAGCTGACCTCGATCCGGCAAAAGTAGAAAAACTACTTAAGCAAAAAACCGAAGGCCCCGATCAAGTAGGGATTCATCCAGAAACCGCACAGCCGATTTTCATGTTGATTGGCCCTTACGGCCCTTACGTACAGTTGGGCGAAAAATCTGAAGAAAATCCCAAGCCAAAACAAGCGTCACTACCTAAAAAGGTAAATCCAGAAGACGTAACAGTAGAAATGGCTGTTGGTTTATTGGCACTTCCTAGAAAATTAGGAGAACATCCCGAAACTGGTGCTAGCATCCAAGCAAATCTCGGACGTTTCGGACCTTACGTAGTTCACAATGCTAAAGATGCTAAAGACTATCGTTCCTTAAAAGCGGGTGACGATGTACTCAGCATTACTTTTGAAAGAGCATTAGAATTATTATCCGAACCTAAAAAAGGACGCGGTAGCAGAAGTAAATCGAAAAAGCCATTGCGGGAATTGGGTTCTCATCCAGACAGTGAAGAACCAATAAATGTCTATGAAGGACCTTATGGAGTTTACATTAAGCATGGTAAAACCAATGTTGGCATTCCAGAAGGTGAAACTGTTGAAAGCATCACTTTAGAGAAAGCATTGGAGTTATTAGCAAGTAAAGCACCAAAAGGTAAATCAACTCGTAAAACAGCTAAGTCGAAAACTTCAACTACCAAAAAATCTACTACTAAAGCTAAAACGAATAGTAAGACTTCGGGTACTAAGTCTAAAAAGAAAACGGAAACAAGTTGATTCAGAAATGCTTGGGGAATGTTTCTGTGATTCGGAAGGCAACAACCGTCTTACCGCGATGACGCAGCGGCGACCTAAACCAGCAACTTATAACCCGCTGCCACGGCGGGTTTTGGTTGTTTAGATCGTAATATTGATACCAAACTTAAACCTCGACCCTATTCTCTGTTTATTGCCAATGGTTAAACCAAAACATAGTGTTTTCATCGGAAAAACCGTGTTTCTTTATGCTTGTTGAGAATAGTGTAAAATGTGCGTAATACTTAAGATGCTTTAATATTTTTGGGCTATTGATTTTTAATCGTTCTCCAACCATTGGTTGATTATCCCCCTTCCTAAAATACTTCTTAAGAAAATCAGTACCGACCTACTCATGGCGGATGTGATAACCTAAAATAATAAAGGGAGAAATCGCGGTTATCGGTAATAACTTGCTCCCCGGCAAAGGGGAGTTGGAATTAACCCATTTATCAACCAGCGATACTGTTTGAAGGTTTATTTTCTCCGTAGTCGATAGTTGACTTTGAGTTAGTATCTCAGGAGCGTTCAGTTAAATGGATTATATCGAAAAGGTGCTCGAAAAGCTTAAGGAATTAGCACGCGAGCTGATTGATGCTCTTTTAGGGCCAGAAGCTGAGCCAGAAGCAGAATTAATTCCAATTCCTGTAGATGGGCGTTCTCGTCGTGGTAGATAGCTCAAATGTTAGGGAAGGCAATGAACCTTCTTTGAGCATTTTAGTACTGCACGGTCCGAATCTGAATTTATTAGGACAAAGAGAGCCGGAAATTTATGGTTCGCTTCGTTTGGATGACATTAACCGTCTGTTAGTAGAAGAAGGACGTTCTTTGTCAGCTAAAGTATCTGCCGTGCAGTCTAATCATGAAGGTGTTTTAGTTGATGCGATTCATGATGCTTTATTTCATTATCAAGGCATCATAATAAATGCTGGAGCTTACACCCATACGAGTGTAGCACTACGAGATGCCATTGCTGGTGTAAATCTACCTACAATAGAAGTACATTTGAGCAATATATACCGTAGGGAAGAATTTAGACATCATTCATACATTGCACCAGTGGCAATTGGTCAAATTAGTGGCTTTGGCGCGAAAAGCTATCTTTTAGGATTGCAAGCTTTAGTGTATCACCTCAGAAATATTTAAATTATCCGATCGGAGATAAGATTATTGATTAATTGAGGTTTTACATAATTTTTTTGTTGAACTGACGGTTTTTAAGAAATTAGCAGAGAACTGTGAGAAGAAATAATTTTAGTAAATAATGTTAATAAATTATATTAGGCATCATTATTTACATAAGATCGGCATCCGGTAAATTCGGATGAATACTTATAATTTAGTGGTTCGTAGTAGCGCTTTAGCGCCTCTTCTCGGAGGTGCTGAAGCGCTACTACGAACATATAATTTTTATTCGCAGTCATTAAGCAAACTCGATATCACCCGCTAATGTGGCAGATTTTTATTGTGTTAAAACTTAGTCGCTTATCTACTTTGTGTTATTCCCAGTAAGGTTGTTTAGCGACAGGATAAAAGCAATTATATTAGTTTTTCGTAGATATTATCTTTGGCTCTTCCGTACTAAGTATGCAAAAAAAAGATTCTAAAAAAGGGAATAGGGAACGCCCAACCTGGGAACAGTGAAAAACATCTTTTGTTAAATAACTTCTGTATTTGAACAGGATATTTTGTTTGGCAGCAAGGGTTTCAGCATTTTTTTATAAAAATTAAGCATACTATGTACGGCTATAACCTTATCTTTCAACCTATGAAACATATTGAAAAAAAATTTAGTCTTATCCCGAATTAGCATTTGTGCAGATGGTAGTTATAACATAAGAGGATATTTAAATCAATTTTTATTCACTGTATGCGCTATTCACTTACAAGTAGAATTCAAGGTACTTTAATAGGAGGTTTGCTCGGACAACTTTTAGCCACTACAAAAGACGAAGAACCATTTCTTAGTACGGCAGCAGTTCAAGGTATCAAAATGCTAATTGCACGGGGTAGCTTTGAAAAACAGGAATGGAATAAATTTCAATCTTCAACTTGGAATTCCGAACTCACAGCCGACTTGATATTATTAAATTCAATTTGTACGGCTTTACCTATAGCCTTGTTTTTTCACGAAAACCATTTAAAACTACGCCAAAACTTACTTCTAACTATACAAAGTGATAATCCCTTAGTTAGAGACGCAGTTTTAGCTGTATGTTATCTCATCGCTCAATCATTAAATGGAAAAATTAACCCAAATACATTGATTTGGGAAATCAATTTCTTTATTGGCGAAACTACAACTGATTTACCCATAAAACTGCAACAAGTCAATAACCATCAAGCTGAGAATGGTGGATATTCTGAATTACAAAATCACTTGGATAAAGAAAATAGTATAAGTAATATCATTGCCTCCGCTTTTTATTGCTTTTTAAACACAAAGGAAGATTTTCGTGTTACTTGTTTGCAAGCTATCAAAAATCAACATAATTCAAAGGTTTGTGGGGCGATCGCCGGTGCAATTTCTGGAGCTTATAACAGCATGGCTGGTATACCTGTAACTTGGCACTTAGGGTTAGATGAGGCAAAATTAGCACAATGGGGACTAACTAGCTTTTCCCAAATGGTAAAATTAGCTGATGCACTAGTGGCTGTTTGGTCGGGAGCGTATGATGTATTACCAGAATCTATAGAAGCAAAGGAGGTAGATCGAGATTTAATTTCTCCGTTGGAGGCAATTGCAGCCCCATACATCATCCGTTTGCGTTGACTACATTTATAGTTCAACTCTTTGTCCGCCGCCTGCACGTTAACCGTCATTAAGATAGTTATACTTTTTCGATCGAAAAACTATACTTAGTACGGAGTAAACCCTGGATTTTAAATTAAATGGTAACTATGATGGCAGATTTGAAGCTTGAAACTTCTGTTCAGAATTGTCTGGTATTCAACTATTCTTATAGGCAACTGCGGTCATAGGCAATGAAAACGCAGCCATTTTTTAAGTCCTTAACTCAAGGTTTAGCTCACTGGGGAAGACGATACAAAGCATTACGTCGCTGGTATATGTCTAAAACAGGCGAGAAAAATCGGTATAAAAAACCCTTCGGCTCCAGTTCAATGGTAAATTCGGCTAAAGGTAAATATGGTATTTACGCAACTTTTTGGGGCTTGATTCCTCAGAATTCCTTGGTTGTGTTTGCGATAGCTTTAATTACCATGACAGGAGTTATGGGACATAAGTTATACAACCAACCGCAATTGCAAGAGGGAACAACAGCCCGCGAGACGATTGTTGCGCCATATACTGCTCAAGTAGAAGATAAAGAAAAAACAGAACTACTTCGCGAAGCTGCTAGAGACAATTCTGGGCAATGGTTAATGGTGGATAAGCGAGTTAACGAAGCAGTCGAGCAGAATTTAGAACAACTGCTACAACAAGGAAACGAAATTCGCAAAACTGCTGGTGATTTTCCGTTTTTTGATACTGAGGTATTAGATCCTTCCACACAAAGTTATCTACGCTCCACCTCCGAAGAAGAATGGAATCAATTAAAGATTTCCTTACAAGACGGCTATCAAAACGTTGCTAGGAAGCAAAAACCAAAACCTATAGTTGTAGAAAATACTACTGATACTACTCTTCGAGATTCTCCTCGTGTTGATACAACTACTCAAAACCCTAATTTTAAGCAGGCGTTAAATCAATTACAGCTATATCGGGCTGAAACTTCCCTAACAAATTTGCGATCGCTAATTAAGACAATAGAATCGAAACGAGAACTTTATGCTCAAGCCAAAGCGAAGCTAGCAGAACTTAGCAACCAGAAGCCAGCGGGAATAGTATACGAAGACACTAGCATACTTGATTTTAGCGATGAAGCATGGTCTAAAATTCAAATGGGTATAGTACAAAGTGCCCAACTAATTTTAGCCCAAGGCATTCATCCAGGATTACCTTCTGAGAATTTAGAATACGTAATTAATCTGCATTTACAGAAATCGGAATCCTTAGTACCCTCCTACAGTAAATTTTGGGCAACCAAATTATTAGTAACCGTTTTACAGCCAAATCTGAAGAAAGACGAACAACAAACAGAACTACAAGCTTCAGAAGCAGCAGCCAAAATAGATCCAGTAATGGTGACGGTTAAAAAAGGCGAATTAATTGTTAGGAAAGGACAAGATATTACACCTTGGAATTTAGCCGTACTAGAAAATTACCGTTTAATTCGTCGAGAGATTAATTGGCTGGGTTTAAGCTACCTAGGAAGCATTGTTGCAGCAGCCATTGGTATTTATGCGCTAGTAGAAAAGCGTTTAAAAATGGGATTACGTCAAAGCGATAGATTGTTAGTATTATTACTGACTTTATCGTGTCCATCTTTATTAGTACTTGGCATCCCTTTTACAACCTGGAGTGCAATAGGCTTACTTTTAGGCAGTTTCTACGGCCCTACTTTAGGCATAACGGTTATTGGATTGTTGACTGCATTATTGTTACCCATGAGCTTAGAAGTAGGCAAAACAGCGATTATAGCTGGTGCAGCCGGAGGAATTCTCGGTTCCTGCATGGCACAACGACTGCGTTCCCGTGAAGAATTGGCAGTATTAGGATTTGGAATTTCTTTGACTGAAGGTGGTGTTTATTTATTACTAAAGGTATTGTTAGGTACTGCATTCACTTCTACTTCCCATCTTGTGTTTCAAGAAGCAGGATTATTAGCTTTATCGGGTTTGGGTTGGAGCATTGTCGCTTTGGGATTAAGTCCTTATCTAGAAAAACTGTTTGACTTAGTGACTCCCATACGATTGGCAGAACTTGCTTCTCCTAATCGTCCCCTACTCAAACGCCTTGCAACAGAAGCTCCCGGCACATTTCAGCATACCTTGTTTGTCGCGACCCTTGCTGAAGCTGCTGCTAAAGAACTTAAATGCAACGTAGAATTAGTTAGAGCAGGCACATTATACCATGATGTTGGGAAAATGCACGACCCAATGGGATTTATCGAAAATCAGATGGGTGGTCCTAACAAGCATGAAACAGAAATAAACGATCCTTGGATAAGCGCCGATATTATTAAAAAGCACGTCAGCGCCGGGTTAGCTATGGCAAGAAAGCATAGTTTACCAACAGCAATACAGGCATTTATTCCAGAACATCAAGGAACAATGCAAATTGCTTACTTCTACCATCAAGCTCAACAGCTTGCTAAGGATAATCCAACCTTACAGATTAAAGACGAAGACTTTCGTTACGAAGGACCAACTCCTCAATCACGGGAAACTGCGATTGTCATGTTAGCTGATTCCTGCGAAGCGGCATTGCGATCGCTTCGAGATGCTACGCCAGAAAAAGCCTTAAATATGGTTAACAATATTCTACGGGCAAGATGGAAAGACGATCAACTCTTAGATTCCGGCTTAACACGTCAAGAAATGTCAAAAATAGCCGAAATATTCGTTAGAGTCTGGCAGCAGTTCCATCACAAGCGAATTGCTTATCCCAAGCTACAAGCTAAGAAATAGGGAATAGGGAATGGGGCATTGGGCATTGTAGAGACGCGATATATCGCGTCTTAAAAGAGGGCAACGCGCCACTTCCTACTAGTGCTTTGATGGGATTATCTCATCTATTTTAAGGGCTTAAGTAATATAACCGCAGAGGGGGCAGAGGGGACAAACGAAAAGAAAAGAGAGTTAAGAGAGAAGTAGATTTATACATCATAATTAAAGTGGTGAAATACCAGTGCAATCGCCTTTCGCAAGTGCTTTGAGAAATATCATAATCTCACCAATTACCAAAACATAGATTCGGTAAGTTCTTCCCCACCTGCTTTTATTCCTAACCAAGAGTGAACTGCTGCAAATAAAACTACTAATGGTACTGAGGAAAAGTGAACAATCCGCAGCGCTTGCCAACTACCAAATACGCTGACTACCCAAGGGAATTGGGCAGGTTTATACATTCCGATTCCAGTAAATAAAGCTAATAATAAAATCGGAATAATGCTTGTATATACGATGCGATGCCAAGCATAAACCAAACGTTTGGAGTTTTTGGTTTTCTGTAAAGCTTTTAAATCTTTACTGCTGACAAATCTGTGTCGCCATCTACGGCTAATTAAAACGTAAATTCCATACCATAAAAGATTCAGGGAGAACAGCCACATTGCAGCAAAATGCCAATGTCTACCTCCAGCAAGCCAACCTCCTAAAGTAAATATTGGCGGAATATGTAAACCCCCACGCCCACCAAAAACTGGGTTAGCATTGTAAATTTGTAGTCCGCTAGTAAGCATAACGAATAAACTTATAATGTTAATCCAGTGAAAAATCTTGGCTGGTATTGCTTGAGTTGGAAACTTCCTTTTTAAACCATTATTTGTGGAAGTCATATTTAGAAGACAGTAATTTATTTCTAATATACTTAGGATATCAGACTGCTTGATTGTTTGTTAACTTACAAAAAAGCGGGTTGGATACCCGCTATAAAGTAAATTATTTGCGATTTATATTCCGTGACTCAAATACTGTTTTTTAGCTAATTTTTAACGGTATAAGCTTTATTTGCTTTCTTATACGTTAGTTTGTTACTCCGTACAGTTCGGCGTTTCGTAAATTAGTTTTTTTGTAATCACCTATGCGATGGATCGAAGTTTTCAAGCAAATGCTTGTTCTAATTGACTAGCTTGTTCTTTCATCAAGAAAATTTACTCTTTTTAATCATCTAAACTAAATACAAAGACAACAAACAATATATTTGTATTCACAGAACCTTAAATGGTCTTAATTTTTGAAACAAGCGGTTATTAACCCTTTTCTTGGTTGACCAAATGCATTCCATTAGGTTTAAATCTCCGAACTTCTACTGTTTTATTCGCATTATCTTTTACATCATTGCTTTGAATCCGATAATTTTCTTTGAGTAATCGGATGTAAGTACGATAGGGTATATAATCTACGGGATCGTATCCATGAAAACGTAGTATTAAAACACAAGCCCACGAATATTTCCTGGCTAAAATCGCTTTAACAACTTCTTCAACTTGTTTATTATTCATTGCCTTCAATTGTGCTAACAGCTAATAGAAGATACTTTTGAATCAAAGGGAACACTTTTAAAATAAATCTTTCTATTACAAAGTTTATATTTTTCTCGCAATATTAATTCGCTATTTTTTATAATCTTTATTTAAACTTCATAATAATTATACTGTTTTGATGAAAATAAATTGCAATCATTTAATTAAAATAATATTGTAAATCAATTTTTTATTGCTTTTCAAACAGTCATCTACCTAAATAATTAGATTAATTAACACCATCAAAGTATTTTTAGATGGTAATAATTAGATTAATCTAGTGAAAAATATGTATTCTTTTTTATACATATCTTCTATTATTTCTGTAATATTATTAACCCTACGTATAATTTGATTTAAATTTTAACTTATGCAAAGGTTAAGATGATTTTTGTCACATAATTGTATTAAAGCTAGTTTTCCTAAGAAGTATATGTTGTAAATATTGTTTTTCATCAATGATAGTCAAAGACTTTAATGGTTATGGAATCGATAATGTTAGTATATCCTCTTAATTATTTATAAATCATAACACTGTAAGGAATGTGGGGGGGCTAAACCCCTTATCTTATTCTGTTTTTTTTAATTAGATTATTTCCAAATAATTGCTACCCGATCCTCAGCATATTATTTAACGTCAGTCGAAGTAATAATTTTGTCAAATGTTTAGAAATTATGCTGTAACTTCACGGAAAAAAATAGCATTTGGAGCTTTATCTGATGGTTCTTGGAAGGTATGTAACTATTAAATTTATCTTTTTACTTAACTATTAGTTGCGAATAAATCTTCGTAGGCTTTGGTTAAATGTATAAGAGTATGCATTAAAACATAGTCAATAATACAAATATAATTTTTTATTTTTTAGATAATATTATATTGCTATGTAAACATATAAATATCGATCCTAGTAAAAAGCCAGATGCAATAGTATGTTAAAGTACATTGCAAGCTGTATATAAAATTGCTATGAGTCTGGATGAATTAGTGCAACTGTTAGAACCTTATTTTCAAAACGGTTTGAATTTGTTGCAAAAAAAAATATTACGTTGTTGTTGGGAAGGAAAAAGTTATAAAGCTATAGCAGCAGAAACAGATTACGAAGAAGAGCAAATTAGAACAATTGCTTCTAACCTATGGCAAATACTCAGCAATATAAAAAAGCAACCCATTAACCAATCAAATTTTCGTTCCTTGTTTGATTTAAATTTGAGTCAAATTCAAAACGCTGCTGCTAATAAAAAAAGTATACAAGTCAGTTCGGAATTTCCCAGTGGTCCGGTACCAATCGATTCAAATTTATATATACTTCGTCCACCTGTTGAAGAGTTAGCCTATGCAGAAATAGCCCAACCTGGTAGCTTTATTTGTGTAAAAGCTCCTAGAAAAATGGGAAAAACTTCGCTTAATTTACGCATTTTAGCTCGTGCAGCAAGTCTTGGTTATAAGAATATTAATTTAGATTTTCAGCAAGCGGATAAGGCCGTATTTACTAGCCTTGATAAGTTTTTGCGTTGGTTTTGTGCTAATGTGAGTCGCGAATTAGGGTTAGAAGCACGATTGGATGATTATTGAGATGAAGAGATGGGTACAAAAGTCAGTTGTTCCCTTTATTTTGAAGCTTACTTGCTTTCATCTTTAGAAAGTCCAATAGTTATAGTTTTGAATGAAGTTGATTTGGTGTTTGAATATCCAGAAATTGCTAGTGACTTTTTACCATTATTACGTTCTTGGTACGAACAAGCCAAACGGGTAGATATTTGGCAAAAACTACGCTTAGTGCTAACTTACTCGACTGAAATTATTGTTCCTTTAAAATTATATCAATCTCCATTTAATGTGGGTTTACCTTTAAGATTATCCCCATTTACTAAAGAGCAGGTGCAAGATTTAGCGCACCGGCATGGTTTGGATTGGATGGATGGGTTCAATATCGATCGATTAATGGGAATGGTAGGGGGACATCCTTATTTACTAAGGTTGGCTTTATACCATCTAGCGATCGATGGAGGTGAAGCTAAAAGTTTAGAATTGCTGTTGGGGCAAGCACCCACAAAATCTGGAATTTATAATTCACATTTGAGACGATACATACCAATTTTACAAGCAGATTCACAGGTTAAATCTGTATTTTGTGAATTGATTGAAGCAGATTCTCCCATCAAGTTGGAAGCTTTGGTAACTTATAAGTTGCAAAGTATGGGTTTAATTAAGTTAGACGGAGATTATGCTTATGTTGATTGTGAATTATATCGCTTATATTTTCGAGAGCAATTGTGCAATGCAAATGATTCCCTTGAGGAATTAAGTTCAAATTCTAACTTAGATCCACTAACTCAATTAATAAACCGTCATTCTTTTGAAATCTGCTTGCAAGAGTTATGGCGCAATTGTGCAAATCACAAAGGCGAATTATCGTTAATTTTGTGCGATATTGATTATTTCAAGTTTTACAACAAGACTTATGGTAATGCAGCAGGGGATAACTGTTTGCAAAAAATAGCTCATACTATTGGTGAGTGCGTTTCTTCATTAAATACTGCGAATCAAGCCAACAAATCTGTAGTTACTCGTTATGGAGGAGAAGAATTTGCCGTATTGATGTCGGTGAATCAAAAAATAGCATGGGCAGCAGCTCAAAATATTAGAGAAAAAGTTCAAGCTTTAGCAATAAGTTGCCAATATCCGGGTATCGGTGGTTTACCAGCAGAAGTAATTACAGTTAGCGTAGGGGTTGCTACTATCATACCTAGTATTGAAGTCGAACCTACAAGTTTAGTTGACATGGCGGAGCAAGCACTTAATCAAGCCAAGAGAAAAGGACGCAATCGAGTTGTAAGTAAGTAGTGCAAAAATGAATACAGCTGGAATAATTTCCTATTTTCTGCTCTCTATTTCCCTTCATAAGTAATTTACCGGCTTTTTACTGAATTTATACCAGTTAAATAATTGATTCTTAATCTATATCTCCGTATAATACCTGTTTCCGCTGTAATAATAACTTGTTATATTTAGTTTCAAACGAAAAGAGACTATTTATCTTTAGGTATTCTCTGCATCTACCTAAAAAAGTTGATAAAGCATTTACCGTAAAAAAACCAAAAATATGCAGCGCTACTCTCATGCTCTGAAAGTATGAGTGATTCGGGCTGGAATTATCGAATTTTGTCAGGGGACAGTTTTTGAGTCAGTAATTTTAATTTTGAAACGAAAAAACCTTCCCAACTTAATAATTTCTAATTAAATATGAGATTAAGAATAAAGCGGTGGAGGTATTGTCACCTTCTACTATCATTATTGCTTCCTGGAGCTATCGTTTTAGGAGCTATACCCGTCGCTGCCGATGAATTTACCAATACAGCAGTGTTTGGAGGCAGCAATATTGGCTCTTTCAACACTAACAGTACAACTTTCACGGCCGGAGATGCAGCTTTACAGATAACCAAAACAGCAAACAAAAGTGCTGCTGAACCTGGAGATACTGTAATTTACCGAGTTGCAATTCGTAATACTGGCTCGGTATCGGCTAGCAATTTAACTCTTAACGATACCCTGCCTTTGGGTTTGAGATTAGCGGAAAAATCGGTACAGGCTTCTTTAACTAATGGAAGTACGACAACTGAAGTTACAGTATCAACTACTCCAACCCAAAATCGGACGGTTGCAATTAATTATGCCGGTAGCATTCTACCCCAAGGAACTTTAAGTGTGGTTTATGCTGTGACGGTTACGCCTGATGGAATGCGCGGAAGCGGCAGAAACTTGGCTGTTGCTACTACTGGAAATCTCAGGAGTAATACTGCAAGCCATTTGTTAAGAATTCGTCCGGGTATTGTTTCCGATTGTGCAACTTTAATTGGACGTGTTTTTGTTGATAAAAACTTTGATGGCGAACAACAAGCGGGAGAACCTGGCGTACCCAACGCGGTAATTTTTATGGATGATGGCAACCGCATTCTCACTGATGCAAATGGAATGTATTCGGTAGCTAACGTGATTTCAGGTAATCGTACTGCAACGTTGGACTATACAAGTTTACCAGGCTATATTCAAGCTCCGAATCTTTACAAAATTAAGAATAATAGTCAGTCTCGCTTAGTGCGTTTAGCACCTGGAAGTATGGCGAAAATCAATTTTGCTGTCACTCCAGCTTTTGGAGGGGAGCGTTAATAATATGAAAAATTTAACTTTGAACAAGAGAGATTTAATATTTACTGCTTGTAGCGCAATAATAGTATCACCTACAGTCAGCGTATCGGCACAAAGTATAGTTATTAAAGAAAATACAGAGAATAATTCGGATTTACCCAAATTAAATTTAGCAGTAGAAGATGATACTGAAGCATTATTTTCACCACCGATTAGTCAACCAGAAGAATTAAGTCAGCAAGAAGTTATTACAGAAAAGGAAGTAGGGGAAGAAGAAAATAAACAAGAAGTTTTAATTAATAATGCTTCTGATGAGAAAACCTCGAATATCATTTCTGAAGAAGATAAGCAAAAAAAACAAAATTCTTCTACTCCCTTATCTCTTGTTAACGAAGTTAGTATAATTACTCCTCAAGCTGGAGTTATTAATGATGAGACTACTAATATAGCGATTGGGCATCATCCCAGTGCCAAAATTCAGGTAAGGATAAATGGTAAACCAATAGATAAGGATGTTAGCAGTTTCGTTCATAAAGACGAAGAGCAAAAGCTGCACACTACGATTTGGTACAACGTTCCTTTATTATCGGGTGAAAACACGATTACGGCTCAAACTCCAGCAGGTAATCCCGTTAGCGTTAAAGTTATTGTTCAACAACAAAAAACTAAAGTTTCTATTAACCCAGTTGGGGAACCGAGAATCCCTGCTGACGGACGTTCAAATATAGATTTTCAAGGTAGAATTACCAACGAAAACGGTGAATCGATCGAGAAAGATGTCATCGTTACTTTAGCTAGTAATGGCGGTAGATTTATTGGTGCAGACTACAAACCAGATGCACCCGGCTTTCAGGTTTTGGCTCGTGGTGGTGAGTTTACTGCTACTTTACAAGCGGGAGAAGAGGCTAAGAGCGTAAAAGTTAGCGCGACTATCTACGGTAAAAAGACTTCTCCCCATCTGGATTTAGGAGCAGTTAGCTATGTTGAATTTGTGACTAATTTGCGCCCTTCTCTAGCAACCGGGGTTGTAAATCTAAGAATTGGAGCCGGTGGTACTGACTACTGGGGTAGTTTCCGCGATTTTGTTAATCCTGAAGAAATTGATAAAGATACAGTTGTGGATTTGGATGCGGCGGTATTTGCGACAGGTAAAGTCGGAGAATGGTTATTTACCGGAGCTTATAACAGCGATCGCCCTTTGAATCAAGATTGTAATGGTGACAATCGTCTTTTCGGTGGCATTCAATCTTGTGAAAAACAATATCCGGTTTACGGTGATGATTCTACGGTAACTAGTACTGCTCCTTCTATAGATAGCGTTTATGCTCGCATCGAACGTACTCCCGATATTACAGGAGCGGAACCCGATTATTTTATGTGGGGTGATTACAATACTCAAGAATTTTCCCGACAATCTCAGCTTTACAGTGCTACCACCAGACAACTGCATGGTTTTAAGGGCAATTTTAATTTAGGTAATTTGCAGGTAACTGGATTATTTGCCAATAATATCCAAGGTTTTCAACGAGATACTATTACTCCAGATGGAACTAGCGGTTACTATTTTGTTTCTCGTCGGCTGGTAATACCTGGTAGTGAAAGTATATTTATCGAATCTGAAGAAATAAATCGTCCGGGTACGGTAATTAAACGCGAGCGTTTGTATAGAGGTGCTGATTATGAAATTGATTACGACAGAGGGACAATTTTATTCCGCAGTCCAATTTTAGCTACCGAATTAAATCCTTTTGATGCGACTTTGGTAAATCGAATTGTAGTTACTTATCAAAACGAAGCTGGTGAGGATAGTCAGCTTTATGGAGGTAGACTGCAATTAAATTTGAGGAATGGTAATCAAAACCCAGATAAAACTGCATTTTTAGGAGGTAGTTATTTAAAAGAAGAGCAGGGAGCGCAAGACTTTGAACTTTACGGAGTCGATTTCTATGCACCTCTTGGATCGGGATTTATTCTTGGTGAATATGCGCGATCGCAACACAATACTCTCAATTTTGGCGATGTCAGTGGTTCTGCTTACCGTATAGAAGCTAATGCGAACATTGGTAGTGGTTTTAAATCACAAGCTTATTATCGTTCGGTGACAGAAAATTTTGCTAATAATGCTACCTGGAGTTTTGCTCCTGGACAAACTAGATATGGTGCAGATATTTCGGCAAAAATTGGCAGTACGACTAGTTTACAGGCTGGTTACGACCATGAAGAAAATTTTGGTATAGCTCCAGCGCAAAGAACCGAATTATTCGATCTATTTAATCCCCAACCTCTACCTACACCAGGAAGTCAAGTTGATAACTCATTAACTACAGTTAGAGCGGGTATTCAGCAAAAAATTGGAGAGTCAGATTTAAAATTTGAATACGTTAACCGTTCTCGCGAAGACAGAGTTAATAACGTATTTGAGGGAACTGCCAGTCAATTAGTATCCAGTCTCAACGTACCCCTAACTGAGTCTTTAAAATTCCGCGCTCAAAATGAACTAAATCTGGAAGATAGCGATGCTCTTTATCCCAACCGTACAACCTTGGGTTTAGATTGGGCTTTGTATCCCGGCGTAACCATGCGATTAGCGCATCAGTTTTTTGATGGCGGTTTATTGAGAGGTAATAACATCACCAGTTTAGATACTCTGGTTGAACATAAATTTTCCGAAGACACCACTATCAGCGGACGTTACTCGGTTCTTTCAGGTATCGACGGTATCAACGATCGAGGCTCCATAGGGTTAAATCAGGGTATTCGTTTGGCACCTGGATTAAAGCTAGATTTGGGTTACGAAAGAGTATTTAAAGATATTTTTAGCAGCACCGCAACAGGTATTAGATTTGCTCAACCCTATACCACCGGACAAAGTGCTTCTTCCTTGGGTTTATTTGCAGGAAGTACCTACAGTATCGGCATGGCATATACAGATAATCCCAATTTTAATGCCAACGCTCGTTTTGAATATCGCGATGGGAACCAAGGCAATAATACAGTAATTACCGCAGCCGCAGCAGGTAAAATTTCACCTGCTTTAACAGCAGCAGTACGTTACAAACAAGCTGGTGGAGCAAACCAACTATTAGAAGGATTAGCAGATACAGCAAATCTTCGCGTCGGTTTAGCATATCGCGATATCAAAAGTGATAAATTAAACGCCTTACTCAAATACGAATATCGACAAAACCCTTCAACAACACCAGATACTTTGTTATTTGGTAGCGGAAATGGGGCGATCGATCATCTTTTCTCAGCAGAAGCAATTTACGCACCAAGTTGGCGATGGGAATTCTACGGAAAATACGCTTTCCGCAACAGCAATAGTTATTTAGCCAATAATTTTACTAGTAAAAGCAGCATTAACTTAGCGCAATTACGGGCAAATTATCAATTAGGCTATCGCACAGATTTAGCAGTAGAAGGACGTTGGATCGGTCAACTTACCCAAGATTACAACGAATTTGGTGTAGCAGTAGAAGCTGGATATTATCTAACGCCAGACTTTCGTATAGGTGTAGGTTATGCCTTCGGAAGTGCAGATGACCGTGATTTTACAGGCTATCGTTCTGCCGGTGGTCCTTATCTTAACGTCAGCTTTAAGGTTAACGAATTATTCGGTGGATTCGGCAGACAAAAAGTAGCACCACCACAGGAGCAAGAATCAGTCAAAGGTCAAAGGTTATAGGTTAGGAGTTAGGAGTTAATCTCCCCCCTCTCCCCCTCTTCCCCCCTCTTCCCCCTCTTCCCGAATTATCGATCATGAAATCATATATTAAATCTAAATTAATTCGTTGTTTCGCTTTATTGTTTACAACCTGTAGCTACCAAGGTTTGCTGTTACTCGCTGAGGCAAATTTTTCTCAAGTTGCAGCACAAACTACAGCAAGATTATGTGCGGCTCCTGGTAAAGATGGGCCTGGGATTAATATAAGCGGTGTTGTTAATACTTATTTCCCCGGCACCGCAAATGTGAATGCTGGTGCAACTTCCATCCCTGTAGGAAGTTCTACTGGTGCATCAACACCAATTCAAGCAGGGGATTTGCTGCTAGTTATTCAAATGCAGGGAGCAGATATTAATTCAACTAATACCGATGCCTACGGTGATGGTGTCCCTGGTGGTTCTACTCCCCTCAGATCCTTCATAGCTCCACTACCAACTGGTGCTAGCGGTAATCTTGATAATGCTAACTTTACTGCTGGTAATTATGAATACGTTACTGCTGAAGCTGTTACTGCTGGTTCGGTGACAATTCGAGGCACAGGTAGCGGGGGAGGATTAATTAATTCTTATAGCAATGCTCCTTTTAGTACTCAAGGACAAAGAACTTATCAGGTAATCCGCGTACCGCAGTATTCTAGCGCTACCATTACTTCAGGATTGACAGCAAATTCTTGGAACGGCTCAACTGGTGGTGTTTTAGTATACGATGTTGCTGGGAACTTAAACTTAGCTGGTGCTAACGTAGATGTTAGCGGAAAAGGTTTCCGTGGTGGTGCTGGACGAAGACTTCAGGGAGAAACAAGTTTAAGAGGTATTGTCCCATCACCTTTACTTGAAACTGATTTCCGAAGTTTATCAACTTTTAATACTAACGGTTCTAAAGGTGAAGGTATTGCTGGTACCCCAAGATTCATATTTAATTCTACTACTAATGCTTTAGAAGATAATGGTGCTGAAGGTTATCCAGAAGGTTCATCAGGTCGTGGTGCCCCAGGAAATGCTGGAGGTGGTGGTACAGACGGCGACCCCCTCGGGGACTTCAGATTTCCTAACGGCGAGAATACTGGTGGTGGTGGTGGTGGAAATGGTGGTGCTGGTGGTTTGGGTGGTAGAAGTTTCAGTTCGCAAGAGTATATCGGTGGTTTTGCTGGTGCTAGCTTTCCTGCTACAGGCAACCGTCTAGTATTAGGAGGAGGTGGAGGTGCGGGAACAACTAATGACGACCAAAGTAGACCACTTCGCAATGGTTTAGCAAGTAGCGGTACTGCGGGTGGTGGTATGGCATTTATTCGTACTGGTAGCGTTAGCGGTAGCGGTGCTATTAATGCCAATGGTCTAGATGCTTTCGATACCAGAGTTGATGGAGCCGGTGGTGGTGGTGCTGGTGGTACTGTAGTAGTATCGTCTGCCAATAATAACCTCACAGGTCTTGCAGTAACTGCCAACGGTGGTAGAGGTGGTAATGCACTAGCCAATGAACCTCACGGTCCTGGTGGTGGTGGTGGTGGTGGTGTTATCTTCACCAGTCCAGGTGCTAATGTCAGTGCAAATGGTGGTGCATCAGGTCAGACAAGCAACCCTTTAGAACCTTTTGGTGCAACTGCTGGTAGTAATGGAGCTACTTCCAATGTCAGTAATATTAATGGTGTCAGTTCCGGTGCGGAATGTCTGCCACAATTAACTATTACTAAAACTACTTCTACCCCAGGTCCGATTATCAAGCCCGGAAAAGCTACTTATACAATCACTGTTGCCAATGCCGCAAATTTAGCTGCGGCAACTAACGTTAATATATCTGACCCCTTACCTAGCGGTTTTACTTTTGATGCTTCTATTAATCCTACGATTACTTTAAACGGAGGTTCAACTCGTACTAGCGTTAGCAATCCATCCGACGGTGCAACAATTCCCGACTTTGGTACTTTTGATATTGCTAGTGGTGGTAGTGTTGAAATTACATTTACCACCAATATTAATGAAAACGTTCCCAACGGTGAATATAACAATCCAGCAACCGCTACTTATCTCGACCCTACCCGCACCACACCAGATGGAACGACAAGCGTAAATTATGATGCTGCAACAGTTGGTGAAGAAGTAGTAGTAGGTTCCCCAGTTCCCAGCGACCCCGAACGTTTGCGCGGTCTGAAAAGAATTACTAATGTATTTAGAAACGGAGTTCCCATCAGCGGAATCAACTTTAATTCCTTTATCGATGACCCCAACGACCCCATCGACAATTTACCCGGTTGGTTTCAAATTTCACCAGTAGGAGTATTTGATATTAGTCCGCAATTACCCTTACAAATAGGTGATGAAGTTGAATACACGATGTATTTCCTTGCTGATGGGAATCGACCAGTAGAAAACGTGAGATTTTGCGATCCAATACCTCAAGGAACCAGTTTTGTTCCTGATAGTTTTGGTTCGGGTAGCGGTATTTCTGTGAATCTTTCAAATACAGTTGCAGCCAATACTAATAATAATGATGCAGATAACGGTAGCTTTTTTGCTCCAGGAACACAACTTCCTGCCGATAATTTCTGTCCTAACCAAGATAATCCCACGGGTGCAGTAATTGGCAATTTGGGTACTATCAACCATACTCTTGGTAATAATTTTGGGTTTATTCGGTTTCGGGTGAAAATTGATTAAGGGAACAGGGAATGGGCAACAGGCAACATCTTTTGTCTACTCCCTTCCCGCTTATCAGATTACCTAACTCTTTTTATCTCTGTGCGCTCTCTACGTCTCTGCGGTTTTTTTATCAGTAATCTTCTGATGGGATAGAAGCAATTACCGAAAAGCGAGGATAAATTTTTGGGAAAAATGGGAAAAATAAGTTTGTTCGTTTAGTATCTCCGAGCAGACTACCGTGCAAATTTTCTCGAAAGCTATTGAAGTGTTGCTGAAAATAAAGAAACCTGGTTTTTTCAACAAACCGGGTTTCTCAACATCTCGACTTTTAATTAACTATATAAAATTACTAAATTTATTTTTATTTTTATTCTTATTTCCTCTAACTGCTTGTCAACAAGCAAAATCTGACGATAAAGCTTTAAAGCCACTTCCGCAAGATTCTTCAATACAGGTTTATTTTAATCATTCTCAAAGTTCTGAATATCAAGAGCCTTACCGTCAAAAAATTCGTAAAGGAGATAATTTAGAAAAAATAATTATTGAGGCAATTTCTCAAGCCGAATTTACGATAGATGTTGCCGTACAAGAATTACGTTTACCTTTAATTGCTCAAGCACTAGCTGAGAAACATCTAGCGGGAGTCAAAGTAAGAGTAATTCTCGAAAATAACTATAATCGTGCTTGGAGTGATTTGGCAACGGATGAATTAACTGAGTTAACTAAAAGAGAGCAACAAAAATATCAAGATTTTCAAAAATTTGTCGATATTAACGAAGATGGGAAACTATCGGAAGAAGAAATAAATCAAAGAGATGCTTTAAAAATAATTCGCAATGCCAAAATACCTTTAATTGATGATACAGCTGATGGTTCTAAAGGTAGCGGTTTGATGCATCATAAATTCCTTGTTATAGATAATCGCTTTGTAATTGTCACTTCCGCAAATTTTACTTTATCCGGGATTCACGGTGATTATAGTAATTATGATAGTTTAGGTAATGTTAATAATTTAATCAAAATCGATAGCGTTGAATTAGCTGATATTTTTACCAAAGAATTTAATATTATGTGGGGTGATGGTGTCGGAGGTAAATTTGATAGTAAATTCGGCTTACAAAAACCTACAAGAGAATTTCAGCAAGTTACTTTCGGGAATAATAAGGTAACAGTAAATTTTTCTCCTACTTCTCCTACAAAACTTTGGATTGACAGCAGTAATGGATTAATTGGTAAAACGTTGAAATCAGCAGTTAATTCTATTGATTCTGCATTATTTGTCTTTTCAGCCCAGCGTTTGAGCAATATTCTTGAAACACGTCACAAAGAAAAGGTGAAAATTAGAACTTTGTTAGAACCAGATTTTGCTTTCCGTTTCTATAGCGAAGGTTTAGATATGATGGGTGTTGCTTTGAGCAATAATTGTAAATACGAACTCAATAATCAACCTTGGTCAAATCCAATTAATACTGTAGGTGTACCTTTATTAACCAGCGGCGATTTACTACATCATAAGTACGCTGTTGTTGATAAAACTATTGTAATCACAGGTTCGCATAATTGGACGGAAGCTGCAAATATTGGCAACGATGAAACGGTTTTAGTAATTGAAAATCCCCAAGTTGCGGCTCATTATGCAAGGGAATTTGAAAGACTTTATGTTAATGCTGAATTTAATATACCTGGAAGGATTGAGAAGAAGGTTAAGCAGGAAGAAAATGTTTGTGAGGAAATTAAAGCTCCATCGACTTTTGCAGAAAAGGTTATTACTAAAATTGATATAAATACAGCTACGGTGGAAGAATTAGTCACTCTTCCTGGAGTAGGAAAGAAATTAGCGCAGCGGATTGTTAAAGCACGTCAAGAAAAACGTTTTGATTCTTTGGAGGATTTGGAGAGAGTGAAGGGGATTGGGGGTAAGATGCGGGTGAAGTTGGAAGAAAGGGTGAGTTTTTGAAATTGAGAATGAAATTACTTTTGTAGGTTGGGTTAAGCGACAGCGAAACTCAACACAATACGACTAACTTTCTTCTCCCAAATCTTCATTTAAAATAGCATCAATATCTCTCCGACCGTGCAAAACTCTCAAAATTTCTACATCACTATCTTTTGTCATATAAAAAACTAAATAATTTTTAAATCCCTTAATTGCTTGTTGACGAACATCAGCTAAATTCGGATTATCAAATTTACGCACCTTGCCCATTTTTGGAGTTTGAGCTAATTGTTTAAAAATTTCTTCAACAGCCAAAAAGTTGTCTGAAACATTCATATTATCCCGAGCAATATAAGTCGCCAAATCAATTAAGTCACGGATAACCTGGGGATGCTTATAAACATTACCCATTAGATGTTAAACCTTTGTTCCCTTGAACTTTTGAACGCACTGCTTGACGAATATCATCCCAATCTTGCTCGGTTAACGGTGTTGCACTTCCTGAATTCAGCCCTTCTAACAATAAAGTCTCTAAATGTTCCTTGGCTTTACGTTTTTGATCTTGACGCACTAACTCGCGGAAATATTCGCTAATGCTGCTATAGCAACCATCCGCAACCTGTTCTTCTACGTAAGCACGCATCATATCTGGTAGGGAAATATTAATACTTTTCATCGCTTTTTCAAACTATTTGACTTTATTATGGCAGTTTATGCCATTTGCTGCCATGCCTAATTACAAGCCAAAACCTAAACCTGAAAAGTCCTATCACAGGGGAAGTAAGAATTTGTAGGTTGGGTTGAGCGGTAGCAAAACCCAACAAAATCCGAATAATGTTGGGTTTCGTTCCTCAACCCAACCTACTAACTTTCAACCGCACTGCTTGACGAATACAATTCCAATTTTGCTCGGTTAATAGTGTTGCATTTCCAGAATTTAAGCCATCTAGTAATAAAGTCTCCAAACGTTCCGCTGTGTTACGTTTTTGATTTTGACTCATGTCCAGAAAACCCCGCGATATTAAACCCGGATACTGCTACCACATTACCACTCGCTGTAATAATCGTGAGTTTAGATTAACTCGTCACGAATGTCGTCAAGTGTTCCTCTATGCGCTGAAAAAAGCAATAGAAAAGTTCAAATTTAAGCTTTATGGTTTGTGCATAATGTCGAATCACGTTCATTACTTGCTCGAACCAAATCAACCAGAAGATTTATCCAAAATCATGCACTGGCTCAACTGGTACACTGCTATGTGTTTTAACCGGATGCTCAACAGAACTGGTCACTTTTGGGAAAAGCGATATCACAGTACGGGATTTGCTAATACCGATAAACGACGAGCTTTAAACACTCTACGTTACATCCACGCAAACCCCAAAGCTGCGGGAATGCAACAAGGTTTGTTCTACGATTTTAGTAATTATGGTACTCACGACAGATTGACGGATGATGGTATTACTCAATGGCATCCAGCTTTTTTCTCTTTGGGTAAATCCCTGGAAGAATGTGCAGCGAGGTATCGGGGATTTTGCAAAAAGTACAAGCCCAAACCCAAACCTGAAAAATCCTATCACTGGGGAAGTAAGTTGCTGCCAAAAGTAGCCAAGGGTAAGAAGAAGAATAAAACATCACCAGGACAAATGCGACTACCTTGGGATGATTGGGAAGTTGTAGATTCAGAAGTGAGCCAGGTAGCAGAAAAGTTTGTGATGGCTAATTGTTATGACCCCAAAATTGCAGCTCAGTTTTTCGATGATGCTTGAGTAATTGAGTCACAAGTTTAATAATTTTGACCTTTGACCTTTTCTGGCGGTGCCAGGTATCGGATTCTTGAAAAGCCTATGATTTCGTAAAAAAACTTCTATTTACAAATTTTAATAAAGAACTGGGACGCTTATATGTTACAGTTTACAAGTCGCAGCGCGAGAAAAGAAGTATCCTTCTTCTGTCTCACTACTTTTGTCTATGTATCGCATCCCCCAAGTGGGTATTCTGGGTAGCCCTCCTCGTATCAATGGGCTAAGAGGGTCATCTTTAACTGTCTTTATGTAGTCATTGTACTGCACAAAACCGGACTCTCTTTCATTCTTGTTTCCGTCATTATTGTACCACCCAACAGCGCTCGCGAAAAGCAAATAATTCTTATAATCCGAGTCATTCCAATCATTTGGATTAATACCCAGTCTATTTCCTGTTTTAACCCAAATTTCCTTTTGCACGCTGAAACCAAAATTTCTATTGGAATTATTTACCCATAAGTCATCCATTTTTTTGAGTTCAGCACAGGAAAATTTCTCAATTTGTGGGATATCGAGATATCTTGCTTCTTCTCAATCGGCAATAAAGAGCATAAGTGTATCAGTTGTGATGTCGGCTACTCTCCAATTTTTTGATTTTAAAGAGTTTTCTAGTCTGTCATAAAAATGTTCTTTGAGAGAATCCCAAACCTCTTGATTCCGATTTTGTTGTAGTAGTCCTCGATGAACTGATTCAATATCTTCAGTTGTAAGAATTTGATCCTTTTGAAAAGGGTTAGTTTTTTCGGGATGATTTTTCAGAGTTTTATATGCTTCTGTATAAGCATTTATTGCTTGTTGATTTTGTTGATTTGATTTACTAGCGAGTAATTTTCCTTGATTACCTTTCACCAATACTTTGATTTGTAATCCTTCTAGAGAGGTAGTATTATTTCCTTTATTCTTTAAATATTCCAGACTTTCTTGAATCTTTGCTTCGGCTAATTTTTGATATTCAAGATTTTTATCTTTTTGTTCTTTAGTTTCATCTTTTTGTTCCTTTGCAAGATTTTGATAGGCTTGGGATATAGAAGCCAATAGCATGGCTTGTTTGAGGTGATGGTCATTTACTCTAAAGGATAAACCAGCTTGTCTTAAAGCATCATCTGACTCATCGGTGAGATTTTCATTGCGTAAATCTCCGGCTAGTTTAGATAGTTGTTGGACAGTTTCAATATCTATCTTGGCAATTTTAAACTCTTCCTTTGCCGAAGCAAGCTCTTTTTCTAAACTTTCTGCTTCTTGCTTTGCTTTTCGTGATTGTTGAATAGCTAATGTAGCACTTTCTTGTGCTTGAGCAGCTTTTTGTTCTTCAGCTTTAGCTTTCTCTCCAGCTTCTATAGCTTTTCGATTAGCATCATCAGCAATTTTTTGTGATTCTTTAGCTTTTTGCTGTTCAACTCCAGCTTTTTTTTTGGCTTCTGTGACTTTTTGGTTAGCATCATCAGCGTTTTTTTGTGCTTGTTGAGCTTTTTGATTGGCATCATTAACTTTTTGTTGTTCAGCTTTAGCTTTTTCTGTTGCTTTTTGTGCTTTCTGTTGAGCGTTGTTAGCAACTATTTGTAATTTTTGAGTTCGCTGTTCAAAATCTACAACTTTCTTCCGCTCTACTTCGGCTTTTTTATTAGCTTCTTCGGCTTTTGTATTCGCATCTTTAAACATTTCTTGCGCTTTTAATGCTTTATCTTGCGCTTGAAATGCTTTATTCCCTTCCGTTGCTGCAAATACCCCTAAACTCACTGCACCCAATAAAGCCAAAACTAAAACAACAGTCCCATTCCGAATCCGTCGTTTCGCTTTAATATTCGCTTCACTCAATACCTGATTTCTCTCTTCCGCTGCTTCCTTATCCTTCCTTTCCCTTTCTAATTCCGCTTCTTTATTCCTAACAGCTATTTCCTTCTCTCTACTAGCTGCTAAAAACTGTTTATCTTCATAACCCAAATTCTTATCTTTTGCCCATTCCTCAGCATCTACTAAAGCCTTTCCTTGTAAAAGCCGAGATTCATCACTATATCCAGAAGCTACCCAAAATCGAAAAGCTTCCGAATATGGACGCAGATTCTTTAATTGAGTTTCTACCCAATTTTGATTAAAAACCTGTTGATAAACTCGATTATAAACTCTTAACTTGCCTTCTCTTTGAACAACTAAACCAGATAATCTTAATTCGCTAGATTCAAGATTCTTATTAGCAGCAACTTCTCCCTGTTGTTGAATCTGCTGGTACAATTCCAACAAATATCCCGCTCGTTGCTCTGAGGAAAGAATTCTATCTCTGATAGTTCGTAAATGTTCCGGATCATCCTGGGATTCCCAATTGTCAATAATCCGCTTATTTACTATCTCACTTACCAAAACAGAATAATCTTCATCGACTTTTGACTTTTGACTTTTGACTTTTGACTTCCGCGAAGCGGCTGACTCCTCCACCATAAACTTACACAACTTTTGAGTAAGAAATGGTTGTCCTCCCGTCCAATCTAATATTGCTTCTATTATCCGTTGAGGATGATCAAATCTTCCTCGCAAGCCGTTAATTAATGGTTCAACTTCATTAATTTGAAAACCATGTAATTCGATTGCTTCCCCAATATTAAAAGGAGTTTGGGTTTTATTCCGAATCAAGTCACCAGGAGTTGCTACTCCCAATAAAGCAAAAGTTAACCGTTGAAAAATGGGATTATCAACCCGTTGATTCTGGAAGAAGCGAATTAGTGCAAAAAAATCATCTAAGGAGAAATCTTGACTCAAAACCTTATCAATTTCATCTACAAAAATAACTATTGGTTGCTGAATTTTGGCTAATAAAACCTTTTCAATAAATAGATTCAAACATTGCACTGGTGAAAGAACAGTTTGATGTTTTTGCCACCATTCCTGCCAATCAAAATCAAATTTATCTTCTAATTGACAGCTTTCTGATAAATTGTAAACAATTCCCCCATACCACTGTTGTTGACTTACCTTCCCAATTCCCGTCAAATCAATTGCAGCACAGATAGTTCCTTGTTTTTGTAACCGCTGCATAGTCTGCACCCGCAAACTAGACTTACCCATCTGCCGCGAATTGAGGACGTAACAAAATTTACCAGCCCGCAACTTTTGGTAAAATTCTTCATCCGCTTGTCGCTGTACGTAACTGGGAGCATCAACCGGGAGACTGGCTCCTATTTGGTAGAAATTGGAATTGGTTGCTGTCATGATTACAATTCCACATATCTTGCGGTTGACAGGTAATTGATTAAATTAGGACTTACAATATTGTCATAATACGCGGGTTGGTGCGTGACACCAGAAGCCTTATTGTTAGGTTCTACAAGTATTTCAAGTGTCACACACCCTACAAGAAAAATGTGCCAGTTGCGGCAATTCCTACAAATCATAAATTTTATAGTTAATAATTTTTCTATTTAAATCTTGTGATATTTTCAGTCCATTTTAATGGACTTTTGCTATTAGACAGGGGTTTTCAACCCCTGGCGGATAATCATTTTGAGGAAAGTTGCTTACAACACCCTCCGAAAATAATCGCGATATAGCTGACACCTTGGTGTAACGTGATTATTTTCACGAATTACCAATCCTAAACTGTGTAATTTATAAATTTCCATAGAATCTAATTCCACCCCCGCAGCTGAGTTAACTACTTGTTTAAAAGCTTGTACTAAATCCGGTGCTTTACGTAATATATCTAATAAATAACGCAGGTGATTGCGATAAATTCCAGCTTCTGTATTTGCTGATTGTAATAAATCTTCAAAAGTTGTCTTGGCGATCGCCACATCATACATTGCCAACCGTAACAAGTAAGGATGTCCTCCTACCATTCTGATTAATTCTGGGAGCATACTATCTTGGGAATTAATACCATGTCTTATCGCTAAATCTTCTACTTGCTCTCGATTAAACTCTTGTAATTCTATGGGAACACCAGCATTAAAAGGTGATTGATGGTAATCCAAGGGAATATAAACTTCCGTCGAATGAGCTAACACCAACCGCAGTCGTTTCCAAACTTCAGAAATCTTTCCTTTTTCATGCCAAGAGCGCAACATCCCCAAGAAATCTTCTACTACTTCGCTATAGGGAAATAATCGATCTACTTCATCTAACACCAGTACTAAAGGAGAATTGATTTGTTTTAATACGTGCTTTTTAAAATAAGCCGTACAGTTGTCGTTACTACCTAAAAATGAAGTATTCCAAGCACTATCGACTTGATTTTCAAGTTCAAGATCCAAAGAAACTTTACTACACAACCAGCGGAGAAATTTATCCAAATTGGTAATGAATTCCTTATTCACACCACCCAAATCCAAATACACTGCTTGATAATTCAGCTTTTCTCCCTGAGCAATAATCCGTCTCGCAAGAGTTGTTTTACCCATTAACTTTGGTGCTTTAATCCGAATTAAGGCAGCCGGTTTTTCTAAAGTTTGATAACAAAGAGATTCAATCCCATCCCTTTCTAAATAAAAAGGAGAATCAAGCGGTACAGCACCATCGGGATATTCCAACGACTGCATAAAAGTACTATTAATTATAGATTTTTGATTTTGCGATTGTGATTCTAAAGATTTTTCGTTGATACCATCCAAAATAATCCCATCTTTAGCCCGCATATAAAGTACTGGTGCGGCAAAGTCGCGCTTATCAAGTCCAACTTCCATCGAAATCGCATTCCGAGTTGATTGAATAGCTGTATCTACCGGATAACCTAGCGCTAGAGTACGGTAAAATTCGTCTGTAAAAAGTTTGGCAGTAGAATCAAGTATCGTATATTGCATGGCTACAACTGCGGGAATTCCACGACGAACTAAGTTTGGTGCTGTGCCGCTCATAGCTTGACTTGAAGATACCGTCGCACCTTGGCAGGAATTTAAAATAACTAAATCGACATGGCGATCGCCTAAAAAGAAATTAGCGAAACTCTCATCATCCAGCAACTTGGATTTACCATTATTATCTTCAAGAGCAATGAAACCTTGATTATTTTCAAATACACCATGTCCGATAAAGTGGAAAATATTGTAAGGCTTTTCCCGGAATTTTTGGTTAATATTGCGAATAGTAGCTTCTTGCAATATATCTAATTCAATGTCACCAGTTTCTATATGCTTCCATAGTGCTTCGCGGATTAATTTTTCTTCACCAGCAGCGTCTAAGGTGGCTAAATCATTCGGAGTTGAGATAACTAACAATACCTTGAGGGGTAAACTCGCTGCTTTAATATCCCGCTTTTGTAAAGGAACATCAATATAACGAGAGACAACAGTTTCGGTGTTGTTTCCTAAAAATATATTGGTATCTTCGTCGTAGAGAAATTCCCAGGGTAAGGAAGCTAATTCGGGAGATTCAAATATTAAGCGCAACCGGACACTTTCTTGATTTGCTTGTGCGGCTGCTATCGTAGCGTGAAATCGCTTGTCAACTTCCTTGGGAAATAGTGCTTGGTAAAGTTCATTCCCTAAGTCTTTTTGTAATTCTTGATTTGCTTGCTCTTTTGCAATAAGACGTACAATCGGTTTAATTATTCTCAGATTTAATTGTAATTCACCCGAAACTTCACCTTGTTCTGAGGAAGCGCGAATGTTGTTGTTTTTATCAACTAATATTTGAAAATCTTGGTAAATCATTGCGATTCCATTTGACAACACCACAGCGAGCTACATCATCTGTTTTTTATTCTTGCTTCTGAGATTATCAAGTTTCCACTCATATTACTCAATTCTACAGTTAGTATTTACACGTTAATTACACGGATATTGGATATTAAGCTTAAAAATCCAAAATTCCTTTCTTATTAATAGGTTCATATTTCATCAACTTATGCACTAGGGGATGAAAATGGGAAAAATAGTAATTCTCGGTTAATGGCACAATCCAGGCACAAATAATTACACTAATAGTACTCCCATTCGCTTGCTGACTTATAAAACCGATGACCGAAAAAAATCGAATTTGCATCCTTGGTGGTGGTTTTGGTGGACTTTACACTGCTTTACGCTTAGTTAAACTGGATTGGAAAGAGTCCCAAAAACCGGAAATTGCTCTAGTCGATCAAAACGATCGCTTCTTATTTACCCCTCTTTTATACGAATTGCTTACGGGGGAAATGCAAAGTTGGGAAATTGCTCCTCCCTATGAAGAACTTTTGCAAAATACTGGTATCCGCTTTTATAAAGCAACGGTATCTGGCATCGATACCGAGGAAAAACGAGTAGAGTTATTAAATGGCCCAGAAATCCCCTACGACCGTTTAGTATTAGCTATGGGTGGAGAAACCCCGCTAGATATGGTACCTGGAGCTATAGCTCATGCTCGGGCTTTCCGTACCCTTGATGATGCTTTCGCTTTGGAAGAAAAATTGCGAATACTCGAAGAATCCGATAAAGATAAAATTCGAGTTGCAATTGTTGGTGGTGGTTACAGCGGTGTTGAATTAGCTTGTAAATTATCTGACAGACTTGGGGAAAAAGGACGTTTCCGATTGGTGGAAATGGCTGATGCAATTCTCCGTAATTCTCCAGAATTTAACCGGGAAGCTGCAAAGAAAGCTTTAGATGAACGAGGTGTATTTGTTGATTTGGAAACTAGAGTCGAATCGATTGCTGCCGATAGTATTTCTTTAGAATACAAAGGTGTTGTAGATGAGATTCCTGTAGACTTGGTAATTTGGACTGTGGGAACTCGGGTAACTCCTTTAGTTGAACAACTTCCGCTTAAGCACAATAAGCAGGGAAAAATCACCACTACATCAACTTTACAGGTAGTAGATAATCCCGATATATTTGCTTTGGGAGATTTAGCAGAAACCTTTGATGCAGAAGGAAAACAAGTACCAACAACTGCACAGTCAGCTTTCCAGCAAGCAGATTATGTTGGTTGGAATATTTGGGCAAGCCTTACCAACCGCCCTTTACTTCCTTTCCGCTATCAGCATTTAGGCGAATTTATGTCACTTGGAGTTGATAATGCGACGCTTACGGGGTTGGGTATGAAAATGGAAGGAACATTAGGATATGTTGCTCGTCGTGCAGCTTATCTTTACCGTCTCCCAACTTTAGAACATAAATTGAAAGTTGGTTTTAATTGGCTAACTCGTCCTATTATTAAAGCACTCTCTTGAAGGTAGGGAGTCTGGAGTAGATGGGGAAGAGGGGGAAGAAAAATTCTTAACTTGCTACTTCTAACTCATAACTCCTTATTCCCAATGCCCAATGCCCAATTTAGTCTAAAATCCAAAATTGTTATAGGTGGATGAAACAGCCGAAAGTCATTTTTTTAGATGCCGTAGGAACACTCTTTGGTATTAGAGGTAGTGTTGGTGAAGTTTATAGTCAAATAGCTCAAGAATTTGGCGTGGAAACATCACCAGCTACTTTGAATCAAACCTTTTTTCAAAGTTTTAAAGCTTCACCACCCCCAGTTTTTCCTAACATACAAGAACAAGATATTCCGCAACGCGAGTTTACATGGTGGCATCGCATAACTCAAACAACTTTTGAACAAGCTGGTGTTTTACACAAATTTGATGATTTTTCGGCTTTCTTTAGCGAAGTCTACATCCACTTTGGCACGGGAGATCCTTGGTTTGTTTATCCCGATGTCCTCAAAGCTTTAAAAAATTGGCAAAATAAAGGAATCGAATTAGGGATATTATCTAACTTCGATTCCCGAATCTACTCAGTTTTACAAGCTTTAGAATTAAGAGACTATTTTCGTACTATCACCATTTCTACCCAATCTGGTGCAGCTAAACCCAACCAAAAAATATTTGCGATCGCGCTCGAAAAACACAACTGTCTACCAGAGGCTGCATGGCACATTGGCGATAGCATTAAAGAAGATTATGAAGGTGCTTCTTCTGCTGGGCTTAGGGGTATTTGGCTTAATAGAAATCAATGAACAGTTATCAATTATCAATGAAAAATTAGCACCGCAATATTAGACGATCAATTTACATTAATATTTGTGTATTTAATTGACATAAACCCGGTTTGTTTGAAAAATCGGGTTTATTAATTTTATATCAATCAACAATCATTAATTGATAATTGTTAATTGTTAATTGTTAATTGATAACTGATTCGCTTCCTCTTCTAATATAAGAATCAAGTTTTTATCTCCCTTTTGCTTGGCAACCTCTAAACGACGTTGTAAGTTAAGCCGTAAATTTGCAGTATGAATTTGGGCTAATTCATTATTTTTACGGCGCTTATTAAGAAATATTTGATTGTTTTTAGCAAAAATAAAATTTAATTTTTTGCGCTGTTTTAATTCTTCCACTTCTTGAGGATTCCCAGAATAATAACTGGCACCTCGATACTTTAACTCAGTCGCATGGTGAGTTGCAGGAGTATATTTGGAGTAATGACACTTCCACTCTGCACCCCGATATTTTCCACAAACTCCTTCAGTAATTACTTCAACTGCTTTAGGAGCGTGTTCGTATTTAATTCCACGATAAATAAGTTTCATAATATTCCTTGCCTCTTTACATCTCAAACGTCAAACAAAGTGAGGCGCGTTCCTTCGGGCTTTTTTCCTACTTCCGTCTTTATAAATCAGTTAACTAACGATTCACGTTAACTACAAACAAAGATGAACGAATCATTTAATTTCTGTTACTACTGTAACATTTTTTTTAATAAGTCAGGGTATTGTAACAGAGTTTTATATTTTCTTTATATTTTAGTGGTAGTAATTACTCAAAGCGTTTAATGCAGTAGTTGCGAATAAGCTTCTGAATGATATTGATTTAACGAAATAAGGGAAAGCTGGTAGAAAGTAGTTGATTTCGTCGTCGCTTATGTCTTCTTACTCTTTACCACCTGGCTGTCGTATCCGAAAAGCTAAATTCGCAGACTTATCGCAACTTGTTTTACAGATATTTGAATCGAAAAGTTTTGTTGGTTATCTAGAAATGAAGAATTGGTTATTTTTGATTCTTGCTATGGCTGCATTTATAGGTTATGGAATTGGTTTTAATTTTACTGAGAATTTATATTATGACATGAATTCATTTAACTCTAAAATAGTAATTTTATTAGAAAAAATATTTTATAATTTTTTTAAAGAACTATATGAAAGTGAAATTGATTATAATTTATTAGTAGATAAAATTGCATCACGTGTCGGTAATATTTCCGCGATTGTTTTTATCTTAATAACAATTATTATCTTCGCTATTTATTGGTTACATGGTTTATACTTACAAGTTTGGTTTATAGAAAAAAATAATCAAATAATTGCTTCAGCCAGTTTCAATTATTATACATCGAGATTAGACAATCTTTATGTTAAACCACAGTGTCGTCGTCAAGGAATTGCTTCGTATCTTATCAAATATCTACAGAAGCATTTTAATAAACCTATCTTTATTATTTGCGATGCAAAGCAAATTAATTTTTTTGAGCATATCGGTTTTATAAAAATTTTGGAAAACGAGCAGCAATTAGCTTGGGGTAAAGTAAAGAATAGAATTCCCCTGTATTCTCCAAAGGAAAGTATTGAGTTAACAGCTACTGAAACTAGAAAATTATTCAAACAAAAAATTGATAAGTGTTCTATTCGCTATGCGAATAAGAAAGATATAGAAAGTATTTGTAAGCTAAATCTTTTAAATAAGACTATGGATTACTTCTTACCATTTGGGATAAATTTTATTTGGGCAGGAAAGATAAGAGGCTGGGGTTTTAGCTTTCTATTTTGGCAATTTATCTTTTTAAATTATGAAGTAATTAGTTTATCTACGCTATATCAATCTTACGATGCAATTATTTCTCTATTCTATTCAAACATATTTTTCAGTTCTATTTTTGTTTTTATATTAGCTATATTTCAGTCAAACAAAAACAAGCAAGTAGAAAAATATTCACTATTTATATTACTGGAATACGATAACCAAATAATAGGCTATGTAAGATTTTGGAAACAACGTAAATATTTCATCTTAAATCATGTCTATCTTCCTACAAGCTTAGAGCCGGAAATAATGACTTATTTTATTCAGCAAGTTATTGATTTAATAGCTCAACCGATGTTTATCGCTTGTACAAAAGAAGAACAAGAACTTTATAGAAATATCGGTTTTCTACGAATACATACGGAGAAATTACCGAAAAAATTACGGTTAGGTGGATGGTTTAATGAATTATTTGGTGGGATAAATTTGGTTTATATATCTAGAAAATAAATGAAACGGAGTATTAATAATAGTTCGCTACACAACTTTTAAAAGGCTTGTAGTCGCGCTTCAGCGCCTCATGATTCCCAGTGCTGTTAGCGAAGCGTGCCGCTTACGGCATACCACTTACTACGAAACTTAATTGCCCAATTGAAAAAAATCAAACTTGCAAAACCTTCACTTCTTCCCCAGCTTTAACCGATGATTTACCAACTTCTAAAACAGCCAAAGCATTGGTTTGAGCTAAATTAATCAAATTACCAGAACTTTTACTACCACCTGCAATACTAAATTTGTAAATACCGTCAACTAAATTCAATTTTCCCCAAATGTAAGTTTCGCGTTTACCGTTTGAACTTAAATCGTCACGAGTCTGGGCTTTGATAAATTTAGGCTGCCAACCTTCCGCAATGCTGGAACATTTTTTGATAACTGGCTCCACAAAACGCCAATAACTTACTAAAGCTGAAACGGGATTTCCCGGTAAACCGAAATATATTAGCGGATTGGGGATTGGGGATTGGGGATTGGGCATGGGCAAACTGGCTACAGTTAAAGGTTTACCGGGTTTCATTGCTACGGAGCTTACTTTGATTTCTCCGCCGAGAGATTCTAGAATTTTTTCAACATAATCGTAATCTCCTACTGAGACACCACCAGATGAAAGCACAATATCCGCATTGGCGATCGCTTCTTCAATTGCCTTTTTGATTGCTTCTGGCTCGTCTTTGATAATTCCCAACATCAAGGGTTCACCACCAGATTGTTTGACTAAGGTAGCTAAAGCGTACTGATTTGAATCTACAATTTGTCCCGGTTGTAAAGTTTGTTCGGGTGTTATGAGTTCGTTGCCAGTAGATAAAATTGCTACACGCGGACGACGAAAAACTTTTAATTTTGTACATTGTGCGGCAGCTAAAACTGCTATTTCGGGAGCATTTAATTGAATTCCTGCTGGTAATAATTCTGCTCCAGCTTGGTAATAAGCAGCACGATGTCTAACAAACTCTTGAGATTCTGGTGCTTTGAGAATGAATACTTGATTATCTTCACGCCGGGTATTTTCCTGCATAACTACTGTATCGGCACCTTTCGGCATCACCGCACCCGTGAAAATCCGCGCCGCTTGTCCCGATAGAATGTTAGATTGAGGTTGATAGCCTGCGGGAATATCCTCAACAAGTTTTAAAACCGCAGGCTTTTTCTCGCTAGCTTCTCGAACATCTTGATAAATTACAGCGTAACCATCCATCGCTGAATTATCCCAGTGAGGAAAATCGAGTTTACTGGTAACAGGTGAAGCTAAAATTCTTCCGGTAGCTGTGAATAAATCGACAGTTTCTATATCTGTTTGATTACTTAAGGGTTTAGCTAAATTAAAGATAATATCTTCTGCTTGGCTTACTGATAACATTGCAATTCAATCCTAATTTTATTAACTAATCATTTTCAATTTTTAATTACCTAATACACGAACAACAATTTTATTCATTTCAATCGTAAATAATTTATTTTATTTCAATCAAGCTTTATTAAAGAATTGTCAAATAATATTTTTTTTGCTGTAGAAGTTGCTGATACAGACGAAGTTAAGGGTAAACACTCAAGCAGATTATTGTATAAGTTAAGTAAAAATAATATATATAAATTATCAGTATTTTGAATATGAAAAGTAAAGGGTTAGCATATATTTTATGGTTTTTATGCGCTTTTAGTATATGCGGCGCTCAACGTTTTTATTGCAAAAGATATATTAGCGGTTCTATTTACCTGCTCACTTTTGGGGTTTTCGGTATAGGACAGATTATAGATTTGTTTACTATTCCAAATATGGTGGATGAGGAAAATCTTAAGTATCAAGCACTATACGGTTATCAAAATATTAACATTAATGGTAATCCCCAAGTTACTATAAATGTTGACGGTCACAAAACTCATGCATATAAAACTACTAATAATAAAAAAGTATCCGATACTATAACAATTTTGCAAGCAGCAAAGCAAAACGGAGGTATGGTATCTCTTTCTGATTGTGTTCTTGCAACTGGTAAAGAAACAGTACTGGTTAAGCAGACTATTGAAAAGATGTGTAAAGATCACTTGTTAGAAATTACTAATCATCCAGATTCAGGAGCTATTGTTTATAAGTTGCTTTGAACTCAACTATCTGTAATCGCATTTATTGTATTTTGCTCAAGAGATTGGGCAATTTCTTTTTTATCCATCTTTCCTTCAGCAACTTTCAAAACTAAAATATAAGTTTCTTCGTTATCCGTATTTAAAATATAGCCATTTATCCTTAAAAAAGTATCCATCACCGCAAAAGCAGTGCGCTTATTACCGTCAATAAAAGGATGATTCTTGGCAATATGGTATAGATAGGCGGTAGCTTGTTCGTAAATTGTTGCGTGTAAATACTTTCCGAAAAATGTTGCTTGCGGTTGTGCTAAAGCTGATTCTAATAAACCTTCATCTCTAACACCAGCAGTACCACCAAAACTGGCAACTTGATCTAAGTGAATTTCTATTGCTTCGGATACCGAAATAAATTTAGGAATCTGCAAGACGACGGTAAACCTCTTCTCTTTCTCGTTTTGATGCTAGGTAAGCTTGCCAAACTTCGCTGTCATCGGAATTGTTTTGGTATTTTTCTTTAAAAATGCGTACAACTTCTAACAATTCACTTAATTGTGATTCTGGTATTTGTTCTAATTCTTGAAGAATTTGTTCTTTGATAGTCATTTTTCTAGCTTTAATTATTAATTAACCTCTTCATATCGTTCCCCGTTCCCTCTTACAATATTCAATTATGATAGGTAGATGCGTTCAAGTAAAAATCTATAACTAAACCATTTGTTTATTCTGAAATCTCTTCAACTCGCTAGGAGCAAAAACACCTTCTTCCGTAATAATTGCTGCGATTAATTCTGCCGGTGTCACATCAAAAGACGGATTATAATAATCAACACCTTCTGGAGTAAGGATAGTTTCTCCTATTTGATAAATTTCCGCTGAATTGCGTTCTTCAATCGTAATTTGATCGCCATCAGCGATGGAAAAATCTACAGTTGAAAGAGGTGCGGCAACGAAGAAAGGTACATCATGAGCTTTGGCAATCAGCGCCAAACTATAAGTACCAATTTTATTTGCTGCATCACCATTCGCTGCAATTCTGTCAGCACCAACAACAACAGCATGAATTAAATTCTGTTTCATGCAGTGTGCTGCCATGCTATCGGTAATTAAAGTTACCGGAATACCTTCTTGAACGCATTCCCAAGTTGTTAATTTCGCACCCTGGAATCTAGGGCGGGTTTCATCAGCAAAAAGTTTTTCTAAACGTCCTTCTCGCCAAGCAGAACGTACTATACCCAAAGCAGTACCGTAACCCGCAGTAGCTAACGCTCCGGCATTGCAGTGAGTTAACAGAGTTAATTTTTCTGGTGTTTCGGGTAATGCTTTCAAACCATTGTCGCCAATTTTATGACAGGTTTGTAAGTCTTCGGCATTTATATTTTGAGCGGTTTCTAAAAGAGTCTTTCTAATTTCATCTATAGTGCCTATTGATTCATAAGCAGTTTTCATCATCCGCGAAATTGCCCAAAACAAGTTCACTGCCGTAGGACGAGTTTCCCGCAACATTTGTGCAACTTGCTCCAAACATTTTAAAAATTCATGGCGATCGCCTGTTTGAATTTCCCGCGCTCCTAGATACATACCGTATGCAGCAGCAACCCCAATAGCAGGCGCACCACGGACAATCATAGTTTTAATTGCCTGCGCCATATCTTCACTACGGTGAATTTCTACATAAGAATACTCTGTAGGTAAACGAGTTTGGTCGATTAAAGAAACGGAATCGTTATGCCAAATTACAGGATATACGGGATGATTTTGCGACATCTTTATCTTGATAAATAAATTTAATTGCTAAGAGAGGAGAAGGGAAGAGGGGGAAGAGGGGGGAGAGGGGGAGAGGGGGAGAAATTAATTCAATACTTGCTACTTATTCCTAACTCCTAACTCCTAACTCCCAACTCCTAACTCCTCACTCTTAACTATTCCCAATTCCCCAATCGCTTGCAACCAATTGTAATTAAACTACAGCAGATGGTTGATTGCTGAAGAAAGTTTTTAAAATTGTTTGAGCAATTTGAGGACTGGTTAAACCTAATTCGGCTTTGTTTTGATCGGGTTTTGCATGATCTACTAAAATATCCGGTACGCCAAATCGCTTGATGGGTACCAAAATATCGGCATCTAATAGCGCTTCTGCGACTGCGGAACCAAAACCGCCCATCAAACAACCTTCTTCTAAGGTAACTACTTTCCCTATTTTCTTTGCTAGGGGGAACATTAATTCCGTATCCAAAGGTTTACAGAAACGAGCATTAATTACGGTGGCTTCAATACCATGTTCGCTGAGAATCTCTGCTGCTTGCAAAGTAGAATTCACCATCGAACCGTAGCCAATCATTAATACGTCGTCGCCGTTGCGAAGTATTTCGCCTTTACCAATTTCTAAAGGTTCCCAACCTTCTTCCATCAAGGGGACACCATAACCGTTGCCGCGAGGGAAACGCATGGCGATCGGTCCTTTGGTATAGTTAACACCTGTTACCGTCATTCGCTGAAGTTCGGCTTCGTCTTTGGGTGCCATCATCACCATATTCGGAATGCAACGCATATAAGCAATATCGTACATTCCCTGGTGGGTGGGGCCATCATCACCGACGATTCCCGCTCTATCTAGACAAAAGAATACGGGTAAATTTTGGATGCAAACGTCATGAATTATTTGATCGTAACCGCGTTGCAAAAATGTAGAATAAATATCGGCAACGGGACGCATTCCTTGAGTAGCCAATCCGGCAGCAAGGGTAACTGCGTGTTGTTCGGCAATTCCTACATCTATATACTGATTGGGTAGCTTAGCTTGCAGCTTATCCAAACAAGTACCCGTAGCCATTGCGGCAGTAATACCGATAATTTTGGGATTTTGTTCAGCAAGATTTACCAAAGTCTCAGCAAAAACTTTCGAGTATTTAGGTGGTTTGGGTTTACTCGAAGGAACTGCTTTACCAGTTGTTAAATTAAACGGGTTTTGAGCGTGATAGCCTACTTTGTCTTTTTCAGCAATTTCATAACCTTTACCCTTCGTAGTCGCAACATGGACTAAAACAGGTCCTGGAATTTTATGTGCTTGCTTGAAAGTAGCAATCAAATCTTCTAAATTATGACCATCAACAGGTCCCATATAGGTGAATCCGAGTTCTTCAAACACAGCACCTACCTTGGGAACCGCTAATCGCTTCATCCCTTCTTTGATGCGTTCGAGTTCTGGTGGTATAGAATCCCCACCAACAAAAGGAAGTTGCTTGAGTTGTTCCTCAAAATTATCCTTAATAAACTGCATCGGCGGAGACAACCGCATTTTATTCAAATAGCGGGGAATTGCGCCAACGTTAGGAGATATTGACATTTCGTTGTCATTGAGGACAACCAATAAATTAGTATTGGGCAAATGTCCGGCGTGGTTGATAGCTTCTAAAGCCATACCACCAGTCAACGCTCCATCGCCGATAATGGCAGCAACTTTAAAATTTTCTCCCTTCATATCTCGGGCGATCGCCATTCCCAGCCCCGCCGAAATACTGGTGGAAGCGTGTCCCGCACCAAAATGGTCGAATTTGTTCTCGCAGCGTTTCAGATAGCCTGCCACTCCATCCTTCTGCCGTAAGGTGTGGAAATGACTGTAACGTCCAGTAATCAATTTATGGGGATATGCTTGATGTCCCACATCCCAAATAACTTTATCTCTATCTAAATCCAGGGTTTGATAAAGCCCTAATGTTAACTCAACAACACCCAACCCAGGCCCAAGGTGTCCGCCGGTAGCTGCTACCGTTTGTAAATGCTTGTCTCTAATTTGACGGGCAATCTGCTCTAGTTGCCGAATCGATAACCCGTGCAACTGATTTGGATGAGTAATTTCACTCAGGTGCATATTTACTGGGTTTTCCTCTCTACAATTATTTGTATATTGATTGTCCCACGGGAACGGGAAATTGGGGGGAATTTGCGGTGGGGAGACGAGGAAAATGTGGGAGAGGAGGGAGAGGAGGGAGAGGGGAAAGAGGGGGAAGAGGGGGGAAAGAAGGATATTTAATTCAAGTAATTACGAATTATGAATTATATTGTCGGAAAATGAAGGTTTAAAGTTATTTAAGGTTCGCAGTAAGGGTTTTAGCCCTAAATTAAAGGATTAAAATCCTTACTACAAACCTACTAAAAAGCTGGTTGCGGATTTACCGAGCCTCCAGGAACAACTGGTGTATCTGGTTGTGGCTGCTGTCTTGACAAATACTGGCTTAATACATAAGCCATATCTCCGCGAGTCATGGGTTTGAGCGGAGAAAGTTCAGGCTGCCAACTGTCGATAAATCCTTCAGTTATAACCGTAGCAACAGCTTTTTTAGCCCAATTAGGAATTGATTCTTTATCCGAATATGTAGAAAGTATTTCGTTTACTGTATCGTCGGAAAACTGAAATACACCGTAAGCTTGAGCAAATATCGCCAAAGCTTCGGCTCTGGTAACTCTTTGGTTGGGAAAAAACAAATTTCCGCGATAGCCTTTCATTATCTGTGTTTTCAAAACTGTTTGAATATCTTTGTATGCCCAATGAGACGATGGAACATCTGCCACATCCACATCTTCTTTGGGCAGATTTCTTTTATCAAGCCCAAAAGTTTTGACCATAATTGTAGCTAATTGAGCGCGACTCAACAATCTTTCGGGGTGAAAATTGCCATCGGAGTAGTTAGTCATTAATTTGGCTGTTACTACTTGTTCAATAGCATTAGAAGATTGTGGTATTTGTGGTTTTTCTTCTACATTCTTAAAATCGGGTAGTGGCAATTGCTTTTGCTCTTCTTCCATGTTTACCAATAATGGTTGTTGAGCATAAGCAGTTAGGAAAAAGCCTGGTATCAAAAAGATTAATGAAAGTGTAGCGATAAATTTACCCATGATTACAGTTTTGTGAAAATGTTACCAATTTTAACTGACAAAAAAGGCAACTCACTAGTTTCTGAGTTTAAGTAATTTCCTAAAATTAAATATCAAGATTGCAAATATAAGCTATCAAATCAAGCCCCTTCACCGATACTATGGATTAATTGGAAGGCTTTTTATGAAAGTTTATTAAAGGAGTTTCGGGAATGACGGCAACAGCAGATCCTGTAAAGTTGATGAAGCAAGAAGTCGGTAAAGCTGCCGCAAATTTAGTTAAATCCGGTTCCATAGTTGGATTGGGAACGGGTTCAACCACCGCTTTCACCATTCAATTTCTGGGCGATCGCCTTAAATCCGGCGAGTTGAAAGATATCGTTGGTATCCCCACATCTTTTCAATCGGAAGTTTTAGCCAAGCAATACGGCGTACCTCTAACCACCTTAGACGCGATCGACCATATTGATATAGCCATTGACGGCGCAGACGAAGTAGATCCTTCCAAAAATTTAATTAAAGGTGGTGGTGCTGCCCATACCCGCGAAAAAGTTGTAGACTACCTCGCCAATCAATTTATCGTAGTTGTAGATAGCGGTAAATTAGTTAGCCGCTTGGGTGAAACTTTTGCGGTACCCGTTGAAATCATCCCAATGGCAATTACCCCCGCAATGCAAGCCATTACCAAACTTGGCGGTAAACCAGAAATCCGCATGGGAGTAAAAAAAGCAGGCCCCGTAATTACCGATCAAGGTAACATGGTTGTAGACGTAAGATTTGATAACATCAGCGACCCAGAGAACTTAGAAAAAACACTTAACAATATTCCTGGTGTTTTAGAAAACGGTATCTTCGTTAACTGTGTAGATAAAGTCTTAATTGGCGAAGTTAAAGATAATAAGCCTGTTGTTAGGGAAATGTAAGATTGTTAGTTGTTAGTTGTTAGTAGTTTATTTTTTATTGGCTAACTAACATTTACGACCAAAATAATACATTGTAGGGTGTGTTACGGCACGATAATATTTCGTTTTTATTAGTAGATAGAAAATGCCGTAACGCACCATTTATATTCTTTAATACAACTACTTAAAAAAACAAGTATTTGTAAGATGCGTTATGACTTTATTTTAACGCGCCGAAACCCTAAAAAAAATTAATTAGTATTCTTATAGTAAATCAGGAATGGCCGCAATTATCATAATATCTGGTTGGTGCGTGACACTGAAAACATTATTACTACAAGAGAAATGTGCTAGTTGCGGCCATTCCTATAAATAAACAATTGTGATTTTCATTTTCAATAACTGATTGTTTGAGAGTTTTTTTGAATGCAACGAAAATTTAAGTTGTTTAATTTAAGTAAGTTTAGGAATATCACCGTAATTTTGGCTTAACTAACATACCGGGGACAAGACGATGGGTTCCATTCACAATAACTCTGTCACCGTTTTGCAGAGTACCCTTAACTAAAACGCGATCGCCAATATTATGTAAAACTTCTACATCTTTTCTTTTTACGGTAAAATAATTTGATTTATTTGATTGTTCGGCTTCACCTAAAACGTAACAAGACCATAAACCCCTGACTCCTTTAACTAAAGCTATGGTGGGTAGCCAAAATCCGGTATCGGAAATAGTTTCATTAAGTTGCAATCTGACAAGTTGACCGGAAGTTACTTTACCTGTTACTTGAGAATTCAATTTCAGGACAACTGTAGTAGTACGAGTGCTAGGGTCTAATTCCGGTAATATCGATCTAACTATAGCGCTATAATTTTGTTCTCCAATCTTTACTGGTAAAGTTGTATTTACTTTAAGTTTCATAGCAGTAGTTACCGGAACACCAATATGGGCTTCTAATATTCCATCTTCTACCAAACGGAATACAGGATTACCCATAGTAACTACAGTTCCTTCATCAAGTAAACGAGTAGAAATGGTTCCATTGAAAGGAGCTTTAAGAATACTTTTTTCTAATTCAATTTCTACCGAAGCAACTTTTGCATCGATTTGTTCGATAGATGCTTTTTGTGCTTCGATTTGTTCGGGACGGGTTCCCGCAAGTAATTCATTTAATTGACTTTGAGATTCTTCAAGATTAGCTTGTTTGCTATTCAAGTCAGAAGTTGCTTCATCAAATTGTTCTTTGGAGATTGCTCCTTGAATATAAAGCTGTTTTCTTCTTTGATTTTTGGTGCGAGCAAGTTGGAGCTGAGATTTTAATTTATTTACATTAGCTGTTGCTGCTGCGATAGTTTGAGAACGCACTCCCGCTTGTAATTCTTTTAATTTTGCAACCAGTTGAGCGCGTTGAGCAAGTAATTCTCTTTGTGTAGCTCTAAGAGTTTTGGTATCTAAAAAAGCTAATGGTTGATTGGCTTCAACTCTCATTCCTTTATCAACGACTATTGATTCTAATTTCCCCGATCGTTCAAACCCGAAGGAGCTAGTACGACGAGGAACTACTGTTCCGCTGTAGAAGCGTTTTACTAAATATGAATCTACGGACTGTATTTTTTGTGTTTGTACGGAAAGAATATTTTCTGGAGAATTTATAATTGAATTTGATTTTTGCTGAGATTTAGTTTGAGTTGAAGAAATATTATTCAGTAGAGAACGACCGGGAGGAGTAAATAGAATAATTAATATACCTATTGGTAAAAGTAAAGCTAAAGGTTTTTTGATTATATTTTTTGGTTGAGTATATTCTTTATTTTGACTTACTTCTAATATTTTTTTTTGAGAATTATCATCCTTATTTATAAAATCTTTTTCGGATAATGGTACTTGATGTTCTTTTAATTTATCATCCATTTACCTTTCTCCTTGAGAATATACAACAGTAGGATTATGTTTTAAAGAATACTTTGATTTAGTTAACAATGAAATATTTTGCATTAATAAATAAGCGCAAGGAACAAACAATAAGGCGAGTATAGTCGCACCAATTACCCCACCAGCAACACAAATAGCTAGAGGAGGCCAAAATTCTCCACCATCAATTAATAAAGGAATAAATCCAACTACCGTGGTGAGAGTAGTGGTAAGGACGTGACGAGTAGAGCGAATTACAACTTGACAAACAGCCTTGATATTACCAATACTGGCTTGGGAATCGGCTTGTAATGCTGCAAGAATAACAATAGAGTCGTTGATAGCAACACCGATAAGACTTAAGGTTCCTAAAATTGCCATAAATCCTAAAGGATAGCCGAATATCCATAGAGAAAATAATCCCAAACCGACGGAACAAATACCAACTATAGCGATAATGAATGCCGATTTAAAGGAAGAAAAAGATAAGACTAAAGTTGCCAACATCAATATTAGTAAAACGCTGACTGTTGACATTAAATTAGCTATTGCTTCATTACGTGTATTTGATTCACCACCAAATTCTATTCTGTAACCGGGAGGTAGTTGGAAATTACTTTGTAATTGCTGTTTAAAATCAGTTAATACTTTTGAAGGTAGAACACCAGCAGTAACAAAACCTTGAATGGTATTAACTCTTTTAGCATCTCTACGGGTAATTGTTGAAAGTTCGGGAAGCAGTTGAATTTTACTTACAGTTGATAAAGGTATTTGAGGACTATTTTGAGGATTATTTTGAGGATTATTTTGATTATTACTCTTACTATTGTTTGAAATTAAATTTAAAGAAGCAACTTCATCAAGGTTGGCACGATTTTGATTTGATAATCTAACTCTTACGGCTAATTCTTCAGTTTCTTCTAAAATAGAACCTCCGATAATTCCTTCTAAATTAGCATCGATTTGTCGAGCAATTTCTGTATTATTTAAACCTGCAAGCCTTGCTTGTTCTTCATTTACATATAAACCTAATTTGGGTAAAGCTTCTCCCATACTAGTTTTGGTATGCGTTACATCGGTAATTTGAGCTAGTATTTCACGAACTTGTTGTCCTAATTGTTCTAAAGTATTTAAACTCGAACCGTATATATGTAGTTCAATTGGAGCATCTACTGCGCTTCCTTGTTCTAATTGCTTGGCTAAAAATCGAACTGAGGGGAAATTTTTATCTAATTCTTTTTGTATAATCCGAATTTCTTCACGACTATGTTGTGGTGATTTTAATTGAACTAAAGCTTGAGCATAATTTGGCGAGTTTTTCCGTGTTTGCTGCATATTGTAGTAGAACGAAGGTGCATTTCTTGCGAAAAACCAATGTACGTTATCTACTTCCGGACGTTTAAGGATAATTTCCCTTGCTCTATATGCTACTAACTTGGTTTCTTTTAAGGAAGCAGAGTGTGGTAATTCTAATTCGATTGAAAATTGATCTCGTTCTGCTGGAGGGAAAAACTGTTCTGGAATATTGCCAGCCATTAAGAAACCAGTTATTGGTAAAATTAAAGCGAATATTACTCCTAACATTGGTTTGGATAAAATTGAATTTAAACAGCGTTGATAAAATCTAGTTAAACTAGGTTGATAAAAACCTGTATTCCACCATCCTTTTTGTTCAAAATTAGGAATATTTCTGTTAATTTGATAGTTAAAAATTAAACCATTGATGGTAGGAACTATTGTCAATGAAAGAAGAAGAGAAGACAACAGCGATAAAATAACGCATAAGCCTAGAGGTCTTAAAAACTCCCCTCGATTTCCGGTAAGTAAGACAATAGGAGTAAATGTTAGAACTGTAGTTAAGGTAGATGCTAGTAAAGGAACGGATAGGTAGCGAACGCTTTTGGAAATAGCTTTTTGAGGTTGATAACCTGCTTTAAATAAAATTTGCATTTCATCAACGATAACAATTGCGTTATCAATCAGTAAACCTAGAGCTATTACTAATCCGGTAACTGAAATTTGATGCAAGGGAATCGATAAAAGTCTCATGCTTCCAAATACCATTAATATTGAAAGGGGTAAGCATGAAGCGATTACTAAAGCAGATTTCCATCCCATCATAAAAATGGTGGCTGCAACAACACATACCGCTCCCAAAATCAGATTTTTAAATAAATTATTCAGTTGATTATTAACATAATAGCTTTGGTCAAAAATTATTTGTAGCGTAATACCATCTGGTAATGTTGACTTAAATTTTTCTAATACTTTTAAATTTCGTTTTCTCCACCGATCGATACGTGTTTCTGAATTCATTAATACAGCTACGGCGATTGCTGGTTTACCGTTGATAATTGCTGATTCTGTTGGTGGTTGTTGAATAGTCTTTTTAATTAAAGCAATATCTCCCAAGCGAGAAAACTGTCCGGAATCGCTAATTTTAATAGGTATTTGACGGATGCGTTCGACTGAATCTAATTCGGTTTCAAGTTCCATCAATAAATTATTTTGACGACTGTATAGTTGACCGCTCGATACTTTTGCATCGCTCAGATTTATTTGTTGTGAAAGTGTTTCTGGAGTCAGACCGAGTGCTGATAAGCTATCGGGATCAATTTCAACTATAATTTCGGAATTGGGAATACCAAATAATTCTACTTTGTCTGTTCCGGTTAAAGTACGAAGTTCCGATTCTAATTCTTTTGCATGACGATTGAGAATATTGTAGTTGGGAGGAGTATTTAAATCCCAAGTTAATGTAATTATTAATGTGTTTGAGTTTCCTATCTCTTCATATTGCGGCAAACGCGCATCTGGTGGTAATTTTGGCGTAACATCAGATATGCGATCGCGAACTTTAGACCAAACTTCATGGTGCTTTTTAACGCTATCTTCTAAGCTGATTCTAACAGTAGAACTACCTAATTTAGAAACAGAAACCAATCGTTTAACTTCTTCAATTCCAGATAATTCTTGCTCAATTTTATCGGTAACTAAGGATTCAACTCTTTTTGCGCTGGCTCCTGGGAAACGAGTAGTAATCAAGCCATGCCATTGACTCAATACTGGATCTTCCATTCTTGGTAACATTTGAAAGGAAGAAAATCCCCATACTGAAATAAGGAAAATGCTAAGAATTAACAGTCTTGTATTGCGGTAGAATAGGCTCGACATTATTTGATTAAATCTATTTTAATTTTGAATTATTTTAATCTAAAAAAATACAAGATAAATCGGCGTTACTGATTTATCTTGTATTTACGTGATCAGATAAAATCGCTGTCGATCGCACCGAAAAAAGTATCTCTGTCTGCTGCACTAATAATATTTGCCATATTTCTGGTAAGTTCCTTTTGTTCTAGGGTTAAAATTGAAAGAAATTAATTCAAGTTCAGCTATATTTGGTTTTAGGTGCAGCTTTTAAGTACTTATGCAGTTTCTTCTATATTTTTCTGTTTCAATCAAATTTTTTAGATATGATTTACGGTTTTAAGTTGATGTGCAGCTAAATTGTATAATCCAAAAATTGGGAATCATTGTAGTGCGTGAACGTTACTCTAACGAGTCGTGCCGCGAGTAAGGCTTGCGTCGCCTGGAGGGCGGAGCGTGTCCGATAGGACGGCGCGATACACGCGGCTAGCGTAGCGTACCGTAGGTATTGCGTGCGGCTCAGTCTGTCCAGGATATGCATCTTGCTCGCTAATGTTGTACAAATTAAATGCGTAAGAACTTATTGATAATTCGACATTTTTATAGTTATCTATGATATGGGTGACACTTTAATTAACTTATGCAGTTTTGCTCAAATTATGAAGGTAAAATACTTTTCTTCTATTGAAAGTCTGTCTGATGATTTCGGAACACACCAAAATTCGCAGGCACTCTACAATCACCCGAACTCATTTTGAGAAACTATTATCTGTTATCAGCAGCTTTCGTTTTCGGCTCACGCCGATGGAGTTGTGAAGTCTGCTGTGGGGGTGGGAAGCCTTCCAAACGCATTTAAAATTGAGCTAGGTAGGTAGGAGTCGCACCAGCGCGGGCAAGCAATGATAATAATCTAATTCGAAGAAGAGATTAAGTATTGCCCAGAATTGCATTTTCAGATGAATTTCTATACGTAAATCCCCATCCATACTAGTTATTATTAACTTTAGCTAAGACTTTATTCTTAAACTTAATTTCCCCAATGCAATACAGACGATTTGGACGCACCGAATTACAAATACCCGTTTTCTCCTGCGGTGGAATGAGATATCAGTATAAATGGCAAGATGTCCCCCAAAAGGAGATTCCTCGCAAAAATCAGGAAAATCTAGAAGCAACGATCGAGAAATCTTTAGAAATCGGTATCAATCATATTGAAACTGCTCGCGGTTACGGCACTTCCGAGGTGCAGCTAGGAAAAATTTTACCGAAATTTCCTCGCGATAAATTAATAGTTCAAACAAAAGTCGGTCCAAAGGCAGATGCGAAACAATTTGAAAAAACTTTAGAACAATCTTTAAAAAATCTCCAACTAGACTATATCGATCTATTAGGAATTCACGGTATTAATAACGCGGAAACTTTAGAAAATACAGTTCGCCCAGGTGGTTGTTTAGATATTGCCAGAAAATTCCAAGCCCAAGGAAAAGTTAAATTTATCGGCTTTTCCACTCACGGGCCAACCGATATTATAGTTGAAGCAATTAATACCAATCAATTTGATTATGTCAACCTGCATTGGTATTACATCAATCAAAGTAATTGGGCTGCAATCGAAGCCGCTACCCGTCATGATATGGGAGTATTTATAATTAGCCCTTCCGACAAAGGCGGCAGACTTTACGATCCACCAGAAAAGTTAGTTAAACTTTGCGCTCCTTTGTCACCGATGGTGTTTAATGACTTATTTTGTCTCTCGCATCCTCAAGTACATACTTTATCGTTAGGTGCGGCGAAACCATCAGATTTTGACGAACATCTTAAAACTTTAGACTTATTAGACAAAGCCTCGGAAATATTACCGCCAATTTTAGAAAAGTTACAACAAGAAGCGATCGCCACATTAGGAGAAGATTGGGCGAAAACTTGGCACGTCGGCTTACCCAAACAGGAAGAAACACCAGGAAGCGTAAATATTCCGATAGTTTTGTGGTTGCGGAATTTAGCCGTTGCTTACGATATGACAGAATACGCAAAAATGCGCTATAACCTTTTAGGAAGCGGGGGACATTGGTTTCCCGGTAACAAAGCAAATCAAATTGATAAATTAGATTTCAAACAAGCTTTGAAAAACAGTCCCCATGCCGATAAAATCCCTCAAATACTTGCAGAAGTAGATGAGATGCTTGGGGGTGAAGAAGTGAAGCGTTTATCAAAAAGTTGATAGTTGATAGTATTGATAGTTGTTAGTTGATAGTTGATATTAATGATTATCCAGTCCGCGCAGGCGGACTTTGTTTGTGTAGCCGTGTTAACGGAGCGTGCCCGGAGGGCATATTTAATCGCCAGGTTTAATCATATTTACTTTGCTTGTATAGCCGTGTTAGCGCAGCGTGCCCGGAGGGCATATTTAATCGCCAGCTGATTTAACAACCATCAACTAACCACTAACAACTAACCACTAACCACTAACAACTAACCACTAACCACTAACAACTAACAACTAACCACTAACCACTAACTCTCCCATAACAAGCAACACATTTCTTATTCCCATTGGCTTCATTATTCAACCAAGCCCACATTTGATCGCCAAATGAAAAATGCCACCATTCTCTAGGATTGCGTACAAATCCGGCTTTTTCCATTACATCTTTTAATAGCAAGCGATTAGCTTGATAGCTTAATGCTTCTTCTTGTTGAATATCAGCATAGTAATCGGGAAGCGATCAATCGGAAAGCTCGTCAATTGGCGAACCCATATCTACTATTTGTCCCATTTCATCAACCAAAGTTACATCTACTGCACCACCAGTAGAATGAGGAGGAGGAGTTTTTTCATCCAAACTTGGTTCGGCCAAATTTTATAAACTTCTTTCCAAATACCTTGACTTTGTGTTTCTGACATTGATTCAGTTAATCCCTTTTCCTCTACAGCTTGAGAAAAAGTATAGTTAACCATAAACTTCTGTACAGCTACAGGGCGATAAGCATCAAAAATTTGAATGTGCCAATCGGGACGCATTTGTTGCAGATAATTTTGAGCCTCTATCAAATAATCCACAATAGTTTCACGAAGAAAATAAGGAGAATGTTCTCCATAAGGTGCGCCTAACTTCTCATAAGGATGAGGAGATTCCACCGCAAAATTTGACAACGGAATCTCAATTAAAGGTTCGTTACATTCAACAATTTCAATATAGTGATAAGGTCGCATTTTTGGATTAATAGTTAAGAGTTAGGAGTTAGGAGTTAGGAGTTAGGAGTTAGGAATTAGGAATTAGGAATTAGGAATTAGGAGTTAAGAGTTAGGAGTTAGAAAGTTTATATTTCTCCTTGTCCCCTTCTCCCCTTGTCCCCTTCTCCCCTTGTCTCCCCATCTCCCCATCCCCCCATCCCCCTATCCCCCATCCTCTTCCGGAACTGGATCGTAACCACCAGGATGAAATGGATGACACCGGCAAATACGACGAACACCCAACCAAGAACCCCGCAACACTCCAAAGCGTTCGATTGCTTGCATAGCGTACATCGAGCAAGTAGGTTGGAAGCGACAAGTTGGGGGAAATAGTGGTGAGATGAACATCCGGTAGAACCGAATAAACCAAATAAATAATAGTTTCATAGTTTCATACGGTATCGAAAATCCGATAAATTGGTAGTAAGAGAAAAAATTTCTAATTGATTATATTTAAATTGAGTTCATTTACTGTTGTAGATTCAATTCCGCCTCTGTGGCTGCAAGTTGTAGCTGTCGGTATTTGGGTGTCGCTGATTCTTCTTAGTGCCGGAGGAGTCAAACGTTTTGCTAAAAGCGATTCGGAAATCATCCGTAAGATAGTTCACATTGGTACTGGTAATGTGATTCTACTTGCTTGGTGGCTAGATATTCCTGCAAGTATAGGTATAGCTGCTTCGATTTTAGCGAGCGCATTTACTTTATTGTCTTATCGATTCCCGATTTTACCCGGTATTAATAGTGTAGGGCGTAAAAGTTTGGGAACTTTTTTCTATTCTGTCAGTATTGGTATTTTAGTTGCTTGGTTTTGGTATTTGAAACAACCATTTTATGCCGTAATAGGAATATTAATTATGGCATGGGGAGATGGATTAGCTGCACTGATCGGTCAGCGTTTTGGTAAGCATAAATACAACGTATTAGGAGGTCAAAAAAGTTTAGAAGGCTCTCTTACTATGACATTAGTTAGCTTTATTATCAGTATTATAATTTTACAAAGCGTACAAGGTAACACTTGGGAAACTTGGGCAATATCAGCGATTGTAGCTATAGTTGCTACTGGTTTAGAAGCAATTTCATTTCTTGGTATCGATAATTTAACCGTTCCTTTGGGAAGTGCGGCTTTAGCTTTTGTTTTGAATCAGTTAATTTTTAATTAATAATCCTACAAGCAGTAGCTAACAAATTATTTTAGGTTTGTAGTAAGGAATGTGCTTCCTCAATTGGAAGGGCTAAAGTCCCCACTACGAACAAAATATTAGATTAAAAGAGAAGTAATATTTATAGGACTTACGCAAGCCCACCTTTTTAAGGGGAGCCACTCCGTTGCGCGGGTTCCCAAGGCACTGCGTTGCGGAGGTTCCCTCCGTTGTAGCAAGTGCCGCCGCGTTGTAGGAAGTGGCGTGGGTTGGGGGGATCTAGAATGTTTGGAACACTATATTTTTCGTTATCGCTGCGTAAGTCCTGATTTAATTAATTTTGTACGAGTAGTTAATTGTTAATTCTTAATTTCTTCCCAATGCTCAATCCCCATTGATTATTTTTTATAAATCAAAAATACCGAACCAATTGCACCAAAATTTTCTAGATAAGTTTTATTATCGTAAAATAATCCGGGAGATTCACCTCCATCAAACAATATTCCCTCTTGAATATCACCCAAACAGTTATTCCGAGCAATACCTTCTAAAACATCATCAAACATATCTGGTAAAAGTTCTCGATTAACTTCGGTTATTTCAATATCGGAATTTGCTCGATTATCATTTACTAATAAAATTACATAACCTTTGTCGGTAACAGCAGCCATTGAACGATTTATGGCTCTTTTACAGGCAAATTCCCCCAAAGCTTCACAAATATCTTGGAATTCACCATTTCGGTAAAATCTACCGTTACCTCCGACAATGTTGTAATTAAGAATATCGCGATTTCTTCTACCCACTTTAATAGTCGCTTGACGTGATAACGGTTCCCCTCCAGATACCCCAAAAGAAGAGCGCTTATTTCTAAAAACTCCCGAATATTCAACTCCTCGTGAAATATTTAAACCCTGGGGTTTATCATCTACATCAATATAATCTGCATTAATTGCAGCTATAGGTTTTTTTCCATTTAGTAAAGCGTTATCATCTCCGATTATTTCGCGAAATGATTTAGGTACGTATTCTCTACGAAATTTTCCACTGTCTTTTTTAGCGTAAATTTTATGATCTAAACCTACATTTACTTTAAAATCTAATTCTTCTGATTTAGGATTAAAAATAATTACGTGATTAATGCCTCGATCGAATTTTTCACCCAAATTGTTGGTTTTAAAAAACTCGATACTAAAATTTATGTTTTTGCCAGCACAATCAACTGAAGATTCTTTGACTATTTTATCTAATTTATTCTTTTTTGATATATTTTCTTCTTGGGTAATTATTGATGGCTTCTGTGTTAAATCCAGTGAATTATCGTTACTTTGCTTATAAGAACGGAAAAAGAATACACCGACGGCTATTAATAATAAACTGAGAAAATTCTTGTTGAACATAACTTGACAATTAACTAATAAAATATTACTTGCACCCTAAGGAGTGAACGAGCGATAATAGCTCCTCTTATCCCCTTACCGAGGAGAAGAATCTTTCTCAGGAAGAGTTGTCGATCTAATATGCTCAGCCATCATTGATTAAAACTTTATCTAAGATAACTATTTATTGTTCTCGATCGCTGCATTTTATCTAACATAAAAAAACTCCCCGCATAAATTATTTTACGGGGAGATATTTAAGATTAATTCGAGTTAATTCAAGCTACTATTGTCAAATACTAAATTTAGGAAAACCATTCTAAAACAGCTTCATCTTTAGTATTGGTATTGCGTGATGGAGTTTCGCGATTGAACTTCATCTGAATCGAGCGGGTTTGTTCGCCGTCTACTGCAACTGCTTTAATCGGATAATCAATCAAACCATCTTGGAAGGACATTTGGAAGCGGAATGTACCGTCAGGATTTAGTTTGATTTCGCGATCGCCAATTGTAACGGTAGCGTCTGGTTCGGTTGCACCGTAAACAATCAACTCAGCATCAGCAATTAACCAGAATTTGCGAGGATGTGCCGGAGGTTGAGATGCTCCCATGCCAACACCTGACATATTTACACCCGATGCTGTCGGAAGCGCCCACATACCCACGCCAGATGGGAAAATATAAGAACTAATAGTTTGCTCCGGAGACATCGAACCAGGAACTTGATGTTGAGAACCGAAGATAGAACCCGCTACCCGCATTGCTTCTGCGGATTCAGCCATGCCAAATATTTGATCGTAAATAGGATTACCATTACCATTGCCATTCGCTGCTTGTGCGGTTTCTGGCATTTTCTTCGCAGGTGGTACTAATTCGTACTTAGTTGCACCGCGCAAATCTTCTTCAAAGTCAACTGTAATAAAGACATCTTCAATCCAGTCTGAAGGATACACGGGAGGAACGTGTACTCTAGCACTGCGAGCCAAGGTCAACCAGCGACCATCAGCACAACGATAACCAATGTCAATTATATAATCGCGATCGCTAACAGGAATCGGTAAATACCATTCTCTAGCAAGTTCATCACAAGGATACTCTTGGAGGTTGTGAGCATTTTGACTTTCTAAGTTGATGTCAGTAACATCATAGATCCTTAGTGCTAATTGTTGCCCACCTTGTCTGCGTGCATTTTCTTTGTGTTCGTTGGAAATATCCCAATAAGCATAAGCCCATTGTGGATCGCGAGGCATTAGTACAATGCGACTCTCGCCATAACCACTAGGTAAATCAGCAAGCCCCTCATCAACTGAAGCCAGATTACCGCCAGTATAGTCTTCTTGTCCCAACTCGAATTTAGCTGCTTCCACTGTCTCTTGTGCCTCCAATGAACGTTCTGCCTGTCTGGATAATTTCTTACTCTCTGCTTCTTGAACTGCTGCGAGTAACTGAGATTTACGCATCCGGCTATAGCGAGATATGCCGTATTCACTGGCAACTTTGCGTAGTTGCCGTAATGTCATTTCTTCTAATGGTGGGCGTTCTTTTGCCATGAGTAAAGACCTCCTAAAGTTTAAATAAGAAATTTATTTTGATTAAAGGAGAGGTCGGTCTAATTACATCTACCCCAAATCTTTTTGTATGAAATTGCTTGCTGTTTATGCCAAACTTTCAAATTTCATTTTGCTCTATTCCCAGTCAGAATATTACTAACTGGAATATAGGGTTCAAGGTTAAACATTCTTTTTCGTTAGAAAACTAAAATTTTTAACCTCTACCTTCTATTTCTTCTGCTTTAACAATTTCATACCTAATTACAAGTTTTCCTTATGTCATTGATAAGCATTTACAACAACGCAAGAATCACTTGTCATCAATATTAACTGTAAGTCCTTGGTAGGGATCAAGGGGGTTAGCAAGACTTTTTTATGTCATTTACGAAGCTATAGGCTATTCGGGGATCTTAATGTCATGCTTCCTTGATAATTGGGACTCAAACAGCTTAACAAAGGCATCCACTATACGAGTTTTGTTATCAAATCATGATAAATGAGTATTGATGCTCATAATAAATGCTACTTAAGCATCTAAGTATTGTGAAGAGTGTTTATGCATCAACTGTGTATTGCTATTCAAAGAAGAATTAACTTTCTCTTAGCGTCTAGCAGAGCGTATCACAGGTATTGCCTGTCCATAGGACATGAACCTTGCTCAATCATCTTTAGATGACTTTGTTTTCTCACGGTTCCCATTTATTCCAAGGCATTATTAAGAATAGTGCAAGATGTGAAATACAATAGACTTTAATAAACCTCACCCCTTCGCCTTTCGTGATTCCAAGAGAGGGGAGCAATACGATGGGGTAAGGTTAATTTATATTTAATAACAACTAATAACTAATAACTAACAACTATTTCTTCCCAGAATTATTTGATTGTTTCCTCCATTGACCTCGAACCAAACGGATTTCATCAAAGCTATAACTATCACCCAAATACTCTTTGATGGGTGTTAAAGCTATATCTCCCAATGCATCTAGAACTTGAATAATTTTTTTCTGCTTATCAACTGTGACTAATAAATTTAAATCTACAGGTTTATCTTTTTCTATCAAGTCGGAAAGATGACGAGTAACTGTAGTGGAACGAAGATTGCGTTTTTGAGCGATTTCTTTGATACTCAATCCTTCTTTATGCAACTCAAAAGTTTGCAATTCAGTGTATGAAACATCGGTATTTGTAGAAATTGGCTTTGATGAAACCGAACTTTCTTGTAAATAAGCTTTAATTACGTTAATAAATTTATCGCCGTATTGATTAAGTTTATGGCTACCAACTCCTGCAAGTTTACTAAATTCCTCTCTAGTTTTGGGCTTCATCTGCGTCATCAGTCTTAAAGTTGAATCACCGAAAATTACGTAAGGGGGAACGGATTGAGCATCAGCAAGCTGTTTGCGAAGTTCGCGCAATTTCTGAAATAGTACATCTGCTTGTTCTGCTTTCTCGCTTCGAGAGTTCCTAGTCGCTTTCTCCTTGGGCGTAACAACAATCGAAACCGATCGCTGTTTCCGCATTACTTCCCAACTCAAAGAATTTAGCTTTAATACCCCATAACCATCGGTAGTTTGTTCGAGTAAACCCTGATGTAACAAAGAACGTCCTAAGTTTCGCCATTCATCAAGAGTTCGATCCTTACCAATACCGTAAGTAGAAAGTTTATCGTGTTGTTTGCTGAGAATTTTCTGAGTTTTTCTTCCTTGCAAAACATCTATAACGTGTTTCATGCCAAATCTTTGCTTGCAACGTGCCACGCAAGACAAAAATTTCATTGCTTCAATAGTCCAATCTTCAACAGGTTTAGGATTGCAACAGTTATCGCAATTACCACAATTACCTGAAAATCTTTCTCCAAAATAACTTAACTGAATTGCGCGACGGCAGTCTGTACCTTCTGCATAATCGATCATTTGACGCAGTTGGTGCTTGGCAATCATTTGCTCTTGATCGTCAGTTTTTTGCTCGATCAACCATTCGATAGTTTTGACATCGCTGTAGCTTAAAAACAGCATACATTTCGATGATTCACCATCTCTACCAGCCCTTCCCGACTCTTGATAATAACTTTCTAAATTTCGGGAAATGTCAAAGTGAACAACGAAACGCACGTCGGGTTTATTAATCCCCATGCCAAAAGCAATAGTTGCGACTATTATCCTCGCATCATCCCGAATGAACTTAGTTTGATTTTCGCTACGTTCTATATCGCTCAAACCCGCATGATACGGTAAAGCAGAAATGTTATCGTGTTGTAATTTAAAAGCTAATTCTTCAACCTTTTTGCGCGTTAAACAATAAATTATTCCCGATTCTTCATTTTCTCGGATAAGTTCTAAAAGTTCGGCATAAGAATTCTTCTTTTTGGGACGAACTTCGTAATAAAGGTTTTGACGATTAAAAGAAGCTATATGAACGCTAGGTTGATTTAATCCTAATTGTTTAATGATATCGGCACGGACTCTTTCTGTAGCGGTAGCGGTAAGCCCCCAAATAGGTACATTTGGGTAACGCTGTCGCAGGGATATCATTTGACGATATTCCGGACGAAAATCATGTCCCCATTCAGAAACACAATGGGCTTCATCGATAGCGAAAGCAGAAATACCAATTTGATGATGTACCAAATCCAATAAAGGTAGAAATCTTTCGCTGAGTAAACGTTCTGGCGCAACATAAAGTAACTTTATTTTGCCACTAAGAATGGCTTGCTCGCGCATCCTCACTTTATGAGGGCTAACACTGCTATTTAGAAAAGTTGCTGGAATTCCGTTTTTTCGCAATCCATCGACTTGATCTTGCATCAAGGCTATTAACGGAGATACCACTATCGTTAATCCTTCCTTCATTAATGCAGGGAGTTGAAAACACAGTGATTTTCCTCCACCCGTAGGCATAATTACCAGTAAATCGCGATTTTCTAATGCCTCAACAATAATTTCCCGCTGCGGTGAGCGAAAGCTGTCATAACCGAAGTGATGTTTGAGAGCGTTTTCTAAGTGGGGATACACAGACATATTATCGGTCATTTATCAACGATCGGTAAGCTTCTTGAGGATAAAAGAAATCCTATATTGTTTAGGGCTTACATATTTGTTTATTTTATCTACCTAGAGTCTTATTTGCTTTATTAATTGCACTAAAGTTAAAAAAAATTTTAATTTTATAAATTATGATTTTCTAATTCTAAAAAACAAATGTGATATTTTACATATCTAAAATACGTTTTAATACTGAACTGTTTTAAGGCTAAAAGCGTGTTAAATATTGTAATATCAGGGAAAATGTTTATATCGCCGAACGCGATGAATTAGCAATTGATAAAAGTAATACAAGTAAGTGGTCGATCGAAGAACTGATTCCGGACATTGTGAAAACTGCTGCAAATGTTTATTTCGGCAGAATATTTTTGTCAAAGACGGCATTAATTCTATTTTTATTTTTACAGATACCGAGCCTGATGATTTATGGCGATCGCCATTCTTCGGTAAAAGAATAAAACCCTTTCTGAGAAAAACTTTTAACTAATTCAACTCCCTAACCCATTAAAACTAATTTTAGTATCGCCGAGGATATATGACACAAACTCCACAGCGTCCACCAACTAACACTGCTGCAAATCGTGGTGCAGGTGCGCCAAGTGCGCCTCCCATGCCACCACCGCCACCAGCGCCAGCGTCATCTACATTAAGTACTCAGCGTCAATCTAGTCAACAGACTATAGAAATGCCCAACGGTAGCCGTGGTTTGACGAATCCTGCGGCTCATCGTCCGGGAGCGCCGCCGCCGATGGCTGGAAATATACCTTCTACAGGCAGTTCGCAACCAACTTTTAAGCAATTAATTATCGAAGCCAATGAAAAAGGGTTTTCCGATATCCACTTAGGAGTAGGTGAAATACCGCGCTTCCGCAACCGAGGAGAAATAAACACAACCGATTATCCAGAAACGGATAGAGAAACTTTTATGAGTTGGTTGCGCGAAACGCTAACAGAAGAAGAAATTAAGCGTTTTCAAGAAACCTTAGATTTTGATGGAGCAACCCAGTTCGATTTTGCTCGCGTGCGGATCAATATTTTTGATTCTCTCAAAGGTTACGCGATGGTATTGCGATTGATCCCAGTGAAAATACTGTCAATGGAGCAGTTGAATTTACCTCCTGTTTTTAGAGATATTTGTCACTACCACAAAGGATTGGTTTTAGTTACAGGCCCCACTGGTTCCGGTAAATCGACTACAATGGCGGCGATGATTGACTACATCAATCGAGAGATGTCGAAACATATTATTACCATCGAAGATCCGGTTGAATTCGTTCATCAAAGTCGAAAATCTTTGGTTAAACAGCGGGAAGTCGGAATGCACACTCGCAAATTTGACAATGCTTTGAAAGCAGCTTTGCGAGAAGATCCAGATTTGATTTTGGTGGGAGAAATGCGGGATAAAGAAACAGTTAATACTGCCATGAAAGCTGCCCAAACAGGTCACTTAGTAATGGGAACACTCCACACCAACAGCGCGGTAAAAACCATCGAACGTATTCTTAATCTTTTCCCCGGAGAAGAACAAGATCCAATGCGGGTAGCGATATCTGAGTCTTTAGTAGCAGTTATTTCCCAAGGTTTGTGTCGCACGACAGATGGTAAACGTGCCGCTTTCCACGATATTCTAATAAACACCGAAGCAATTAAAGATTGGATTAAAGACTCAAAATACGATGAGATGAGCGAGTTGATGAAACAAGCGGGTTTCGACGGCATGATTACCATGAATCAGTCTCTATTCAACCTTTACCAAGAAGGTCGGATTACAGAAGAAACTGCATTGGAAATGTCACCGACTCCTAACGAGATGGCGCAAATGCTTCGAGGTAGAGTATAGGTTTAGGTAATAGGCAATAGGCAATAGGGAACAGGGAACGGGGAAGAATAAGAAAATATATTTGTTTTATCGATCTCGTTCCCATACTCTGCTGTTGAGCTTAATACACCTGTTCTATCGCTGATGAACTTTTCTATTGCCTGTTGCCTGTTCCCCGTTCCCTTTTCCCTACTCGCAAGTTAAATTAAAGAAATCCAAAATCTAAAATTCTATAAGCCGTTGAATTTAAATAAGTCACCTTTACCGAAGTTATTCAAAGGTATTGCATTATTTACACCAGGGGGAGATTTAATTTACTGTATCGATCCCAGTAAAAAAGGTAGATGGCATTCACATTTATGTAGTGCTTTACAGGAAATTTTAGATTTACCAGAACCACCTCATTTTTTAGTACCATCATATACAGCAACAATTGACCACTGGCAAGATCCACGCACGGGAAAAGTAAGAACTTTCGCAGAGGCTCATCCAGCAGCAATCCGTTATCAAGCTTTGTTAAATGCCGTTTTTAATACTGGCAATTTAGCTTGGCAAAAAACTCCTTGGAACGATGGTTTATTTGATAGCATAGTGCTATCGACTTATCGTTCAAGTTTTGAGCAGTTGTGGGTAAATCATGATTTAATTGTGCGTTTAGAAGTATCCGAACAACCTCTTATTAATTCTCAACCGCTATTAACCATACGAAAAATGCCGTCTCAAACTCAGCCTTATATTCTTCGTTTGTTTGTTGCAGGGCATACTTCTAATACTGAGAATATACTTCAGAGTCTGCATGAATTGTTAGAAAAATACTTGGGGAACCCTTATACTCTTAGAGTGGTTGATGTATTAACTCATCCCGAACAGGCAGAAATACATCAAGTTAGCGCAACTCCTACTTTAGTTAGAATTTTACCTAAACCAATAAAAAAAATCGTTGGAGATATGGACAATAAAGAAAAGATTCTACATATGTTGGGTATATTGAATAAATCTAGTTATTCCGATTGAATTTCTGATGGTAGCTCAAATAAACCGTTTTCCGCAGCTTCAAAATTGATTACTTTGAATACCGCATCATTATTCAAAGCACCATAAATATGGGGAAATGTCTCGTTCACTGTGACAAAATCGTAGATTATTTCTGGTTTTACTTTATCGGAATCGATGAAAAGAAGCAGTAAATCTGTTTGATTTTTAAAGAAATTATTTGCAACTTTTACTATTTGTGCTGATGTCGAACAATGGATAAATCCTTCAGTTTCAAGTGACTCAGCTTGGTAAAATCCTGCCGTTTTCGCTTTTTCCCAATCTTTACGGGGAGTGATATGGAAAATAGTTTTCATCTGTTAGTTATTAGTTATTAGTTATTAGTTGTTAGTAATTTCAGTCACTAAATTGGAAGCTTTAGCAATTAAAGAAGAATTAATATCAATTTGATAATTTTCTAAATTTTTAGCTTTTCGTACAACTGCTTCTAAATCAGCATTACCTGTCCTCGCACCTAACCCATTAATTGCACATTCTATTTGTCTAACTCCACAGTTTAAAGAGGCAATTGAATTTTCTACCGCTTTACCCAAATCATTATGACAATGAACGGAAATTACCGCTTTATCAATATTTGGTACTCGGTTAAAAATCATTAGCAAAAGTTGAGAGAATTCTTCTGGTGATGTCAAACCCAAGCTGTCGGGAATATTAATGGTTGTAGCACCGCTATTAATTGCTGTTTCAATGGTTTTACACAAAAAATCTGGTTCGCTTCTGGGTGCATCAAAAGCACTCCATTCGACTTCTCCACAATGATTTCTTGCTAAAGATATATTATTTTTAATGCTTTCTAATTCGTCTTTTAATTGAAGTTTATTTTTATTTTTTAAATTTACGTTATTATAAGTATGAATTCTACCTCTTTTAGCTGGTTTAATAGCCTCAGCAACACTGATAATTTCTGCTTTTTTTGCACCTGCTAATCCGCAAATAGTAGAATCTTTAATAATTTTAGATATCTGCAATACTTGGTCAAAATCTGAAGCCGAATTTGCTGGATACCCAATTTCAATTACATCTACTCCTATCTCTTCTAATAATTTAGAAATAGAAACTTTCTGCTGTAAATTGAATTTAACACCGGGCATTAATTCTCCATCTCGCATTGTTGTATCGAAGATAATAACTTTATTCTTGTTCATAAGACAGTTATCAATAAACAATTATCAATTATTTAAGTACTGGTGAATTGATTATGGTGCGTGACGGCAATATCAAACTGCCGTAATTATAGCTTATGATTTACTGTTACCGTCACACACCCTACATGATGTTTAATTTGTTATATTTATTTCGATTCATAATAATGATGCGTGACGGGAATATTCACTTTTTCGTTATTAATAATGATTTATCGTAGCCCTCACACACCCTAGTACAGTACGGCGTAAATAAACCAAGTATTAAGCAGCTAAAACTTTGCCCTTATATGTCCACTTGAAAGGTTTAGCCATTGTAATATTAAAGTAGTCAATAAATTCAAGAATTCGGGTTTTGAGGTCATGCTGGCTTTTAAAGCTAGCTCGCTTCAATAACTTACGAACCAAAATGCTGAACCAAATTTCAATTTGGTTGAGCCAAGAAGAATGTTTGGGTGTATAGTGGCAAACAATTTTATGGGTTGGGTCACTCAAAAAAGCTGCACGGGATTTCATAGATTTGAGGATACCACTTTTCCCTTTGGTACCCAGGTCAATATTCAAACCTTCTTTTTGTGCAACAAAACGAACCAGTGACTCGGATTGGTGAGTATTAAGACAATCCATAATTAAATGCCACTTTTTGGCATGGCGTTACGCCCTTCAGGCGTTTAGCTCCGCTAATCGCTTTCAATAATTCGACTGATGTTGAGGAGAAAATCTGATTCGGTTCTGGAATCACCACAATTTGGCTGAATTATTTTACCAGTAGCAACATCGAAATTCGCAATTAAGGTCTGTGTTCCATGACGGATATATTCAAACTCTCTTCTTTCAACCTTTCCTGGTCGCATTGGCAAGTCTTTTTCTAGGCGTTCAGTTGCTTGAATACCAGTCATTTCATCAACAGAAATAGTCCGTTCTCCATTTTTATGACGTTCAATTGCACTTATGTATAAACCAGTGATATTTTCAACTTTTGCGTCAAACTCTTCGTCCACAGGGGGGGGTTAACCAGTAACGACTCTGGTGGGGTTTGAGATGTGCTTCCTCTAATAATCTTCCAACATGGCGGACAGATATGCTTTTTATAATCCCCTGCTTCATAACTTCATCAGCTAATTCTCTTGGTGTCCAATGACTAATTGGTCGTCCATAATCTTCAGGCGGTGAACAAGCTGTCTTCAAATAGTTCGATTACTTGTTCCATAGTAAATTTTACTGGTTTACCAGTACGCTCCAAATCTTCTAACCTCTGAAAAATAGACAATTCTTTATTGCTATTTTCTAACCATCTTTTTCGCCACAAACGAGCCATATCCAGGCTAATATCTAGTGTTCTAGCTATTTCACCATTGTTTTTACCAAGGTCAGCGAGAAGAATTATTTTTGCTCGCAACACTACTTGTTGTGGTGTATTGTGTCTACTAACCAACTGTTGAATTTCTAGGCGATCGCCATCACTAAGTTTTAATTTTTTCGGAGCTAGTCGTACCACACCCTGGTTCCCTAATTTTCAACTAAAACAATTTTTTATCTTGTTCATTATTATCCCATAATAATAGTTGGTTTATTTACGCCGACCTGTACTAGTACTCCACCACATTAATTTTGCTGGGTAACGCGCTCGTAGTGGGAGCGTCTCGCTCCCTCGATAGCGCCAGCGAGCAAGATGCTCGCACTACGATAGCGCCAGCGAGCAAGATGCTCGCACTACGAATGTGCTACCCCTCATAACTTATGTGGTGAACCACTAGAGTTATTGTAGTGCGGGCATCCTGCCCGCTTGCAATATACAAATAAAATGCACAACATACTACGAACCTATTTTTTATCTATTTTAGGACTTACGCCACTGGCATATTTTCTTGTAGGGTGCTGTGACACTTATAGAAATTCTGAACGTAGTAATAAGACTTGTGGTGTCACGCACCAACCACTGATTGTGACACTTGCGTAAGTCCTGTATTTATCTATTTATTTAATTAGTTAATTAACTGCTAATTCCATCCATTAATATTTTGAGATGTTATGATTTGTTGGAAATTAGTTTTCAAATGGTAGGAGTCTTAGTATGGCTAATCCGTCACCACCAAGTTATCCGAGTAAGCCGAAAATGCTGCAAAGTCTGTTTTCGGAAGCATATAAAACTGCGAAACAGGGATTATGTGGAGATAAAGTTCTCGCTGAAGACAGTAAGGTAAAAAAAAGATTAGAAATTTGTGCCAATTGTGAAAAGTATGATGCTGAAGCCAAGCGTTGTACTTTATGTGGATGTTTTATGTTGGTAAAGGCAAATATTGAAACTTCCGAATGTCCGGATGGTAAATGGTAAGTTCGTATTATTGGCGATAATTTTATGGTTGTTAAATCTCTCGTCGAGTATCCCAATCCTTTGTTAAGAGAAGTATCAACTAAAGTTGATGTTTTTGATTCAGATTTGCAAGTTTTGGTTAAAGATTTAATTGATACAATGCTTGCTGAAGATTCGATGGGATTAGCTGCACCTCAGATTGGCAAGTTGAAACGAGTATTTGTTTTAAATCAGAAACGTATTGCAGGTGACAAAAGTAAAAATTATCAATCTGAAGATATATTATGTATTGTTAATCCTGAAATAGAATTGCAAGAGAATTTAATTGATTCAAGTGAAGGATGTTTGAGCTTTCCAGGAAGAAGAGAAACTGTAAAACGTTTTAATAAAATAAGCATAAAAGCTTTTAATCAAGAAAATCAAGCTTTTACTCTTGCTGGTGAAGGGATGTTATCGATTCTTATTCAACATGAAATCGATCATTTGAATGGTATTCTTTTTATTGATAAGTTGGTAATTGATAATGGGTAATTGGTAATTGGTAATTACTTAATTAATTGGGCGTTAGAGTTGAAAAACTGATGTGAAAGGGCTTTAGTCAGCAATATTGTTGTTAATAGGTTGCTGAGTGCCACCATAAACATAAGTAGAATTTGATAGGATGCTGCTTCTGATGCGGTTTGGAAAGGATTTTTGTCGTAATCCACACCGCTTATTATTATTCCACTCATAAATCCGGGTATTGTAATCATTCCGATTATCATCATTTGATTGATGGTGGGAATCAAACCAGCACGGATGGAATCTTTTTTATACTGCTGAATTGCTTGTTGCGGAGTTGCACCCAAACTCAGGTGAGTTTCTATTTCTGTATGACTTGCATTGATTGTGGTGACAAAACGCTCTCCTGCGATCGCGGCGGCGTTCATAGCGCTACCTAATACAAATCCGGCTAGGGGAATTACGTATTGTGCCTGGAATAATCTATCGGGTTGAATTATCAGAAAATTTGCATAAATCAAGGTGAATGCGGTACTCAACAGCATTGAAACCCACACCAAAGGAAAAATTCCGGGCATTTTCTGAGTAATCCGATTTTTGGCGACAATCGCCGCAAGAGTTAGCATTACTGCTAAAATCGCCAAAACTGCCCAAAAATTATCTAAAGCGAGAATGAAGTCTAAAATATATCCCAACACCACCAACTGTAGGATCGTTCTGACGGTGGCGAGAGCTAAATTTAATTCCAGTCCGATTTTTTGCCAAAAAGATAAACCGATGGCTATAACCATTAATCCCGAAGCAATACCCAAGTCTAAGAAATCTAGTTCTATCAGTTCTGACATTTGAATTAATAAAGGCAATGGGGAATGGGGAATGGGGAATAGGGAATGGGGAATGGGGAATGTAGAGACGCGATATATCGCGTCTCTACAACTGTTTCGGTTTGCAATGAACAACTGTTTCGGTTTGCAATGAACCCGTTTCATACATAAAATCAGCAACGCCCATTTTTTCTGTTCCCTCATTCTCAATCAATTGTATTTCTTTTCCGATCTACCTAGCTACACGACGTATCAATATACGAAGTCAAACATTTTCGACAACAGCAAAACCCGGATGTTATATTGCCGATAATTAAGTGAAACTCTTGTTAATTGAGTATTATGGGCGACAGTCTTAAATAGCAAATACGATTAAAAATTTAACAAGTCCCGAAGGCACTAAGTAAGTTGGCACAAATAAACCGAATTATGTAACAGAATGTAACTAGTCCTCAAACCCTTGCGATTGCTTCGTTTCACTCCGTTCCACTCGCAATGACATACCTCGATTTTTCAACGCCGACTTACTTATCATCTACATTCATATAAGAAGAAAAGCTCATGATACAAAGTGTAAGTTCTATTCCTGCTTTTGATAATAAACAGCAATATTCTACTATCGCCGCAGAGGTGAGTGAAGCTGTTTTAGAAGTTCTATCTTCGGGACGTTATATTGGTGGCCCTTTGGTGGAAGATTTGGAGCAACGGCTTGCTGCTTATACAAATGTCAGTGAATGCGTGGCTTGTAATTCAGGCACGGATGCTCTTTACTTAGCTTTAAGAGCTTACAATATTGGTGCCGGAGATGAGGTAATTACTACACCTTTTACTTTCGTGGCTACCTGTGAAACAATCAGCGCAGTTGGTGCGAAGCCAGTATTTGTCGATATTGATGCTTCTACTTACAATTTGGATTTGCAGCAAGTTGCAGCAGCCATAACACCTAATACTAAAGCTATTATTCCAGTTCATTTATTTGGACAACCCGTTGACATGACAGCGTTGATGGAATTAGCTTCAGCCAAAAATTTAATAGTGATAGAAGATTGCGCTCAGTCTACAGGAGCGGTTTGGGATAAACAAAAAGTAGGAAGCATCGGACATATTGGTTGCTTCAGCTTTTACCCCACAAAAAATTTGGGTGGATGTGGCGATGGTGGTGCAATTACCATCAATGATGCAGAAATTGCTCAAAAAATCCGAGTATTAAAAGATCACGGTCAAAAAACTAAATACCACTACGAAGAAATTGGTGTAAATAGCAGATTAGATTCTATTCAAGCAGCTATCTTACTGATTAAATTACGTTATTTAGATACTTGGAATACTCAGAGACAGAAAATAGCTGCTCGTTACGATGAATTTCTCAAGCACGTTCCGGGTATTGTAATTCCCCAGCAATTATCCGGAGGAACCGGAGTATGGAATCAATACACCATCAGCGTATTGGATGGCAAAAGAGATTTATTGCAAAACCAGTTGAAAGAAATGGGCGTAAATACAGCAATTTACTATCCCCGCCCTTTACATTTACAGCCAGTTTATCAAAGCTTAGGTTATCATCCCGGACAATTACCTTCTTCAGAGCAAGCTTGCAACCAAGTATTATCTTTACCCATGTTTCCAGAACTTACTGAAGAACAGCAAAATAGGGTAGTTTACAGCATTAAAGAAGTTATGGGTTGATTGTTAGTTGATAGTTGGTAGTTGGTAGTTGGTAGTTGGTAGTTGGTAGTTGGTAGTTGATAGAGCAACCAACCGCTAACCACTAACTACTAACAATTAACTCTTCTACTCTCGTTCCCAGGCTCCAGCCTGGGAATGCCATTGCACTCCGGCTCTGCCTCGCCTAGATTGAAGGCAGAGCCTCCGGGAAATGCGTTCCCACGCGGAGCATGGGAACGAGAATAACCCAGAACATGGGAACGAGCAGAAACGAGATAACGAAGAGAAATTGGAGGCTGAAGCCTCCGGGAATGCATTAAGTGCTGGAGACTGGGAACGAGGGGCTGAGGGAGCCGGAGACAAGTAGACGCGAGAAGGGCAAAAACGAAAAAAAAATCGAGTCGCCAAGAGGCGACAAATAAAAGTAAAAAGGAAAAAGAGCAAAGCACAAAAGTGCTAAAAAGTAAAGGGCTATGAAGTCCTCCCGACCGCACACACCACACGAAAACCGTAGTAGTTGACGTAGTAATCGCGCGAAGGGTCGTAGTAGCGAGACGCGGAACGGCAGTAACAAGGATCGTCGTACCACGAACCGCCCCGCAGCACGGTATCTGCTGTTTTTTGAGAAAGATTATCATTCTCTTCATCAAACCAAGCACTGCCATCCGTTGGCGCTCCTTCGTAATTATCGTGATAGTCGTCAAGACACCATTCATCAACATTCCCGTGCATGTCGTATAATCCAAAGGCATTAGGAGGGAATTGTCCTACTGGGGTTGTTTTCTCCCGGTATTCCCCTTTGGCTTCGTTTGCATAAGTTGAAGAAGCATGATAATTAGCTAAATCACTAGTGATAGTCTCGCCAAAATGAAATGGTGTTGTTGTACCAGCACGACAAGCGTATTCCCATTGGGCTTCTGTTGGTAAAGAGTAGGTTCTACCTGTAAATTTAGAAAGGCGATCGCAAAATTCAACGGCTTCGTACCAGTCAAATGTTTCTACTGGTAAATCATCGCCTTTGAATTCAGATGGTTCTGGTTTTAATTCCCGATTTATTTGGGGTAACGCAGCTACAAACCGCCACTGGGATTGAGTTACAAGATATTTACTCATAAAGAAAGGCGGTACGGTAACGGTATGCTGGGGACTTTCAATGTCATCACGTTTTGGTTCATCTTCTGGAGAACCCATTTCAAATGTTCCTCCAGGAATCGCTACCATTTCCAGTTTTAATTCCGCTGGTTCCCCTGCTTCTTCTCCCAAGTACTCTACATAATAGAATGCTTGGTTTTGCTCGGTGTTAATTACTTCTCCGCGAGCATTAACTGTTACCGTTTCAAACTCAAAGGCTTTTAATTTTTCTTCTGGTTCACCATCTGGGTTAATTACTGCGAACTCATATTCAAAAAGTTCCAGGGAAATTCCCATTAATTTTTCAATAGACTTTTCTTCATCATCCAGAATGGGTTTACCATCATCTAAGATGGGTTCACCATTGAAGATTTTTTCTGCCAAATCAGAAAGCCAATTCTTAAAACCCTTCTCCGATAACAGATCGGCATAACTCTCTACTAATACTCCCCATCTGATACGATCTTTCCCATCTGGGGAGGTTGCCAATTTTAGTAATTCTTGCTTGATAATATTAATTAGTTCTCTTTGATCTGATTCATCATCTTTGAGGTATGCTAAAGCTGTCCAATCTGGGCGATGTCCTAAAACCAAAGCACGATTGTTATCGTTAGATTGCAAGGAATTATTCAAGCGACTATTAATATACTGGGACATAAAATCCGCTAGTTCCTTGAGTCGCTTTTCCCCAAACTCATCGCATAAATCACGCAGCAAACAGTCTCTTGTTTTCGCTTCTATCTCATACAGGTCATAACCTACAGGTTGACATAAGCTTGAGAGTAAAACATCCGCTACCACATACCAGGGACAATTCGGGACAAAATTCTCGCGCAGACAGTAGAGTAAATCTGAGGTGAGAGTTAATGGAAAAGCAGCATGATAAGCTAAATGCAGTGCAATCGTTCCGTAGAGTCTTTCAAAAACTTCAATGCGGCGAGTTGCTAAATCTTCTTTGCTGCTAGACTTCATCAGTAATGGGGATAAGTATTTAAGTAACCTCACCCCCTTCCCCTCTCGTTGTCAAGGAGAGGGGTGTCCGACAGGACGGGGTGAGGTTTTTGACTTATTCCTTGTCTCTGGCAAGGAACACAGTGTTCGGAGGCTCTGCCTCTTGCCGTGAGTTCCCAGCCAGAGACTGGGAACAAGAAACTGGGAAAAAGAAGGCTGGAGACTGGGAATCAGAGCAAGGTACTTACTGTGGAATTTCTCGTATTACCCTTTGTAGACTGGCTGGCTCATAACTGAACATCTTACCATAAGCATAGAAGTTCATTTTGTCGTTAATTATCCAAGCCGAGGTTTGCTCCCATCGAACAGGAGGAAGAGGATTCAGCCAAACCAGAAGGCGAATATTGGGGGATAATTCTACTAAAAAGTTCAATATTCCCTTAATTCGTTCTTCACTAAAAGTGTGTGTCGCGGCTCCAGCATCACTTAAAATAACGGCTATGGTACGGTTACGATGTAATTTTGGTAAGAGGTTTCTCAGACATTCTGCTGTAGCTGGACGGTTCCAATGATAAACATATTCGTCGGGATAGCTGGTAAACCGATAGATTTGAGCGGGAGTAATTCGATTTGTTTTAATTGCTTGAATCAAAGGCTCAAAGGCAGGAAAAAATGGTATCATAGCCAAACTATCATCTATGAGTAGTAACATTTGGATCCGTCGAGTCTTGACAGGACGCATTACTACATCATTAAAAATGCCTTCTTGCTCAATCTGCTCAATTGTTGCCTCAATATCCAATTCATACTGCGAACTAATCCGCACTGTTTTTTTAAGCGATCGCCAAGCTCTTTGAATATCTTGCAACCCAATGGGAAAATCCCTGGGGATGAGGTGATAATCTTTCTCAACATCAGTAAACATTGTAGTGGGTGGTTCAGTTTTCACCGCAACCGGAACTTTCTCTTTACCTTGTTCCTGAGTTGATGGTGATTTCCATTTCCTGGGTGGAATTTGGGGAAGATTTGATGGTGGTTCTGGAGGAGGAGTTTTTTCTTCTGAGGAAGTTTCTTCTGTTGGTTGTGCTTCGGTTTTCTTCGATTCTACAGGCTTATTGAAACGATCCTGCTTGATATACTCATCAAAAGTGCGATCAAAAATACTGCCATCATAATTATCGCAGGGTTTGACCCACAATAACCGACAAACACGCTTGAGGTCTTCCCATCCCCCTAACCCATAACCCTGAGCAACCGCTTGTCGCAATAAGTCATACTGATCCAGGGTTAGAGCCATTCCTGCTTTGCGTAACTTTCGGAATAAATCTAATAATAAAGATTCATACTGTTCCAAGATTAAAGGAATTCCAGCTTTTAGCAACTCCTGGGACAAGCAATATAATAAATCATCTAATAAATCATCGAGTAAAAGTAAAATAAATTGGGGATTACTCATAAAACTATTACTCATCAGCTTCAGAAGAAGACGTATCCTGACTTTTCTGATTTTTTAAGAATTCTGATATAAACTTCTGGTCTTCCTTTGTTTTGAGAAGTATTCCTAGTAATGCTGTTCTGTTGAATAAATTATCCAAATCTTCCAATGGTTTCTCTCGTTCTGCAAGAGCATCGAGAAAATCTATAAATTCGCTAGTTCCGGGTGCTTTACTTCCAGGGTATTGTTTTAGATGTTCGCGAATTTTATATAAATAGTTTGTAGCTTTGTTAACAATTTCTTTTTTATCTTTTAAAGCACCAACTCGCTGATTAATTATCTCTTCCAGTCGCTCTTCTTTAGGAAAATCAACATAAAAGTACAAGCAGCGACGCAAGAAAGCTTCCGGTAAAGGTTTTTCATTATTACTAGTAATAAAAATAATCGGCTTACGCTCATCAGGTGGCGTAGAAAATGACTCTCCAGTTTCAGGAATTTCAAACCGTAATTCTTCTAACTCAAGTAGTAAATCATTAGCAAAATCACTATCCGCTTTGTCAATTTCATCGATCAATAAAATAGGACGAAGATCGTTTTCTTTCTCTGCACCTAATGCTTTACCTAACGGTTCAATTGTTCTATATTTTTTCTTATCTTGCACTCTTTTAAATGAATCTATAAATTGTTTCTTTAATTCCTCTACTTTTAATTCCTTTCCTAAAAAAACTACCAAGCCTTGTGGATTAGTTCCAATGAATTGAGCGTCTCGTAATCTCGCAACAGCGTCATATCGATAAAGTCCATCACGAGCGCGAGTTGTAGATTTAACATTCCAGATATAATAATCCCACCACCAGTTTTGTTTATCCTCTCCATTTTCCTTGAATTTCTGCCGCTGTTTTTGCGTGAATTCGTAAGCAACTGCTCCAGCTAAACGAGTTTTACCACAACCGGGTTCTCCTTCCAAGAGTAATGGTCGCTTTAGTGCGATCGCTAAGTTAACAGCTTCGATTAAATCAGGACTGGGTAAGTAGGGATAATAAATTCGTCCATTTGGGTCTGTAGTTTCGTTTTTAGGTTGGGTTTCTCCTGTGTATTTATAATACGATGTTCCTTCTTGTTTGGATTCTTCGGTGTTGCTCATATTGCTAATTCCCAATCCTGTCTAATTTCCAATACTGTTGAAGTTCTTCAACACCTTCTTTAATATCAAATATTTCAGTACAAATATAGTTAAGTTTTGGTAGAGGTGGCATTTCTTCTCTGCTTTTTAAGCAAGATGAAGCTTTATTACTAATTAATGATAAATTACAACCCATTTCTTGAATATTTTTAGAGATAGTTTCTGTAGCTATCCAACTTTCTATATGATAGTTTGGAATTTTTTCTAAAAATTTTAGACGTGTAATAATATTACTACCTTCATCTCTATTACTGAAATGTAAGCAATCCTCAGTCACAGCATTACTATTCGTTTCTACTAATAGAAGACCAAGGCGTGATAGGACAGAATTCTCTTCAACCTTAGTTTGAAAATTTAGGAGTAGTTGTGAGAAAAACTCAAATATTTTTTCTTTCCCTCCATTTAATTCTAAATATTTAAGACCATAAATAATAATAAATACATAACTTCTTTCCTTGACTAATATATCAGTCAATCTGTGCATCAACTCTTCACAAGTTAGATGCTCGTTAAAAAATGCTTTATAAAAAGCAGGCTCAAAATTTGTCACTATATCATAGTGAAACCTAATATCAATTGGAAATAGCCGTATTTTGTAATAAGGTTTTGCTAAACAGGAAACTAACCAATTCTGAATAATTCGTTCATCTTCTATAAGTAGAAAAGCTTTTCCTTTATGATTCTCGAACACATCTTCCAATGTACGCTTCTGGTCTTTGCAGTTTAATAATTTGAATAATTCTGCGACTTCCTGCTTAAAGAATGCCTCTGATGGCTTTTCTGAATGTGAGTTCATTGTCCCAGATTTATGCTCAGATTCTATTTTGATTTGAGGTAACTTATAATTTTCTAATTCGGAATTAACTGCCTTAACGAATTCATCAAATATCTGTGGATTGTTTTTACATCTTCTGCTTACAGTATCTAATAAGGCATTGATTGCATTACCCCGTTGATTATCGACATAGTTTTGAGACAATGAATTCTCATCTATACCTATATTTCGTGCAATGCGTATAATAATATAAGTATCTAATTGATTTAATTTTTCATAAAATAGCTTTGTGTCTATCATTATTGGAAGTAACTATAAGACCCTAAATCATTTGTTACGATTATCAAGCTGTTCTTGAATAGCATTTTTGAGTTCATCTAATATACTTCTTCTTTTCGCAGTATCTAATAAGGCATTGATTGCATTACCCCGTTGATTATCGACATAGTTTTGAGACAATGAATTCTCATTTATATCTATATTTCGTGCAACCATTATAATTTCAAAGGTGTCTAGTGTATTTAAAAGTTCGGAAACTTCTTCTCTGCTAGTTTTTCGATTTCTAGATGTACTAATTACTTGATTAGTGGATGTAGAAATATCCGAAATAAATCGAATATACCAAACATCGATATATGTTCCATGCTTCAGGAGTACTTTTTTGTTCTCAAAACCAGTTTTAGGAATCTTCTCATAGGTGTTTTTATCAACATAAAAGTAGCCTGCTTCTGCTTCCTCACAAAGCTGTTTCGCTGTTGCACAGACATACTGTCCCACTATTCCATCAACACCAATGTCATCTTGAGATTGATTCCAATCAACTTCTCCGGTTGCTGCACCAATGTGAAATGTTCGTTTCTCCCGTCCAGGGTTATTGTTATACTCTTGAACAATTTCGCCAAATTTTTTGACAAATTCATAGGCATCAACAGCATCATCAAAAAAGATGCGATAGCCATCTCCACCTAAAGCTTGAATATCATTAGAATTAGGAGTCTTTCCTTTAAATGAAGCAATAGCTTTATCAACAAACAATTTAATATGGTCAACGAATGCTCTTGTTCCTTTTTCTGTTCCCAATTCTTTTTCTATAATATCCATAGATTTTGAAGAATTAGACAAGTCGAGTTGAATCAAAGTTGATTTGCTTTCCATAGGATTACTTCACTCCATATGCAACAATATATAAATATATATCGCCTATCAACTAATAATCAAAATTTCAACTATGATTACAAACGCCGATTAAAAACCAGACTCATAATAACTGGAATCGGAATCACCACAATTGAACAAATTAAAAAACTGAATAAGAGACGTAGCATTGCTACGTCTCTACACCTTTTAATTCCTAACTTTCTCTGCCGTTGTAATCGCTTCAACCAAACCGCGTACAGCAGCAATCATCGCAACTTCACTATTAAGCTGGTTAATTGCCGAACCCACTCCGACACCAGCAGCACCACTGGCGATCGCTAAGGGTGCGGTGACGTTGGAAATTCCGGAAGCGCAAAGTACTGGTACTGATACAACGCGAGAGATTTCGTAAGCTGCGGCTAAGGTGGGAGATGCTTTTTCGATTAATCCTAAAGTACCTGCATTTTGAGGTTTGCTGCTGGTACCGCCTTCTGTTTGAATAATATCTGCACCCGATGCTACTAATTCTTCTGCTAACTGTACCTGTTTGTCTAAAGTAAGGATATGGGGAACGGTAACAGAAAGGGTGATTCGGGGAAGTAAAGCGCGGGTTTGTTTTGTTAACGCTAAAACTTCTTCGGCTTCAAATCTGATTCCTTGAGTGTAGAAACTATCAAAGTTACCTATTTCAATTAAATCGGCACCAGCTGCAACAGCTTTAAGAAACTTTTGGGGTTCTACAGCCGAAACACAAATCGGTAAATCGGTCAATTCTTTCGCCATTTTTACCAAATCGGCATCAGCAGCGATATCAAGAAAAGTTGCACCACCGTGATGTGCTGCTTTGACGGTTGCAGCAACGCGGTTGGTATCAAAGTTGTTCAAGCCGCTAATGACTTTAAGCACGCGACGATTTGCAAATGCACGTTCAAGTGTAGAATTCATAATCATAAGAAATGGTGATGCTGGGCAAATATTGAATTATTTTACCTTCACTGCGTTATTTTAGACCTAAATAAAATATTTTCCTATATCCAATTCTCAATTTATTCTTCTTGATTCGTCAAATCAACTTGTTCGTAAAGCTCGCTGAGTTGAATTGAAAGATCGACTGTTTGCAGCGATAAAGTTTTTTCTTTTCCTTCTAATTCTGTTAATAACCATTTATTCTCGGCAGTTTTAACGTACTGCATAACATAATAGTTTATCAGGACTTACGCAGCGATAACAAAAAATAAATATAGTGTTCCAGACATTTAGATCCCCCCAACCCCCCTTAAAAAGTGGGGCTTTGCGTAAGTCGTATGTATTTTGTATTTTGAGGAAGGTTGAGGAAGGAGAAATTAAAGATGCTCAAACTTTCCTAGAACAGAGTTTATACTTTTAAGACTCTTCTCAAGATAAATTTAAAAAACATAAAATCAATAATCTAAAATCTAAAATCCAAAATTGAATTGATGATTTTTCAAGCAAACAACATCAAACCGGAATCCGAATTACAAATTTAGCGCCATTTCCCGGTGAAGAAATACACTCCAAAGTTCCACCATGCTTTTCTGTGATGATTTGATAACTAATTGATAATCCTAAACCAGTACCTTTGCCTTCTACCTTAGTAGTGAAAAAAGCATCAAATAATTTCGGTTTTACTTGAGCCGGAATTCCCGTTCCATTATCTGCAATAATTATAGTTGCCCAATTATCATCCGAGAAAGTTGTAATTGTAATTGTGTTGGGATTTTCCTCAATTTCTTCATAGCTTTTACTTTGATTTGATTCCTCCAAAGCATCGATAGCGTTAGAAATCAAATTCATAAATACCTGATTTATTTGACCGTAATAGCATTCAAATAAAGGTAAATTCCCATATTTTTTCACAATTTCAATTGCTGGGTGTTCGGGTTTTGCTTTGAGACGATGAGATAAAATCATTAAGGTAGTATCAATACCTTCATGTAAGTTTACTGCTTTCTTTTCATCAGAACTTGTACGTGAATAATTACGTAATGACAGCATGATATTCTTGATGCAATCGGTTCCTAGTTTCATCGAAGAAATCATTTTTGGCAAATCTTCGAGTAAGTATTCTAAGTCAATAGCTTCGATTTTTTCTTCGATGGCATCTCCAGGGCTGGGAAATTTTTGTCGATAGGAATTAAGTAAGTAAATTAAGTCTTTTAAATATTCTTCGGCATGAGATAAATTACCCGAAATAAAACTGACTGGGTTGTTTACTTCATGTGCGACACCAGCAACCAATTGTCCGAGTTGAGAAATTTTTTCAGTGTGTATAAGTTGCGATTGAGTCGATTGTAATTTTACTAAAGTTTGCTCTAATTCTTGAGTGCGCTGCTTTAAAACTTTTTCAGATTGTTTGCGCTTACTAATATCTCGCGCAATTGTCAACGCATGAGATTTACCGTTATAAATATAAGATGCGGCTTTAACCTCTACATCAAATAAAGTCCCATTTTTGTGAATACAAACACCTTGACAATAATATTCCTTACCAGCTTTAACATTTTCTATAAAATTATTAAACAAATGCAGAAAGTCTGGATGAATGTAATCTGAGGCTTCTAAATTAATGAATTCTTCATTTGAATAGCCATACATTTGACTCCATGTCGGATTTACAGCAATAGATTTACCAGTTTCTAAATCAAATATTGACAATCCATCATTTACAGTTTCAAAAATGCTGCGGTATTGTTCTTCTTTTTGCCGCAAGGCTTTTTCTATGCTTTTACGTTTAATCGCAATAGCAATTTCTTCTACAATGAAACTTAATACATTAAGGGTGTTTTGATTTAGTGGCTGTTTAGAAAACATTGCTACTACACCCACAAGTTCTGAATCTGCAATCAAGGGATATCCAGCAAAAGCTACCATTCCTTCACGAATAGCCCATTCTTTATTGCTTACTCTTTCATCAGTTTGGACGGAATTAGTAATGTGAGGTTTACGCTCTTGAGCTATTAAACCGATTTTGAATTTACCTACAGGTATGCGGCCGTGTGCGCCATCCCTATGGGTATAAATACCAGCACTAGATTGTAAATGTAATAGTTTTTCTTGTGAATTATGAGTCCAAATTCTAGCAAATGCTACATTTAAGTAAGATACTATTATTTCCGTGCATTGTTGCAGCATTTCTTGCAAATTGTGGCTTTTTGCTAAAGTTGAATCGATTTCGCTTCTAAATTTAAGAATTCGTGCTTTTTCTTCTTCGCTAGCAAATAAACGAGCATTTCTAATTGCAATAGCAACTTGAGAAACAAGTATTTTGATAATTTCTAATTTGAAGAGCGTAAATGCGTTTGTCTTTAGATTATTCTCTAAATAAATAATACCGATAAGTTTGCTTTTAAAATTAATTGGAATGCATACAATAGATTTACATTTATGTTTTTCAATGTAAATGTCTCCATCGTAAATAGAATCAATTGCATTGGGAATTATCAGGCTTTCTTGAAAATTGATTACATAATCGATGATTTGTTGGGGTATATTCAAACATTCAGCGACTGGGATTGATTTTACCGTTTCATTTTTATCTTCGCTATTCTCAATCGTTTCTACAATCGCCTCTACAAAAAAAATTTTATTCTTTTTCAGTATTAAACAACCTTTTTGAGCGCCAGCATTTTTTATAATAATATTTAGCACCCTCAAAGGTAAATTTTCGATATTAATTTCGCTTTGTATCGCTTCTGAAGCTTTTACGACTGTAGTTAAGTCAAAAAGTTGACTAGCGCTGTAGGAAAGCATCAATCCACCCTTTAAATATTGTTGCCCACTATTTATAGTTCCCAAAATCGCAGCAAAAATCGACATCATGCAACGCCGATTAACTGTTTTCAACTTATATTTAAATACTTAGGTGATACTCAAAACATCGAATTAATAATTTCGATTCAAGCGTTTCCTCATAGAGGTGCCAGCTATTTACCATCAGCCTCGGAGCCGCTTGTTCTATAGTTGCCTTTAGACTCGTATCATAAAAATAGATATAAAGTGCGACTTAGGATTACGACATAATATGGGCAGCATTTGGGAACTAGATTACTACTCGCGTCCAATTTTGGATGAGAATAACAAGAAAGTTTGGGAAGTCTTGATCTGTGAAACTCATAAAGATATAAGCAGCAGGACTGATTCCTTATTTCGCTATGCTAAATACTGTTCCAGTGCAACGGTAAACTCAGTATGGTTGCAAACCGCTTTGCTCGAAGCCATAGATAAAGCAGGAGAAGCACCAGTCAAAATCCGCTTTTTCCGCCGTCAAATGAACAATATGATAACCAAAGCTTGCGAAGAAATTGGGATTCCAGCACAAGCCAGTCGTCGAACATTGGTGCTTAATCAATGGCTCGAACAGCGGATGGAAGAAGTTTATCCCCAAGAGCCGGGTTTTCAAGGAGGTTCAAACCCCTCGGTACGATTGGATTCTCCTTTACCTCAACGCTTACCCGATGCTTTAGAAGGAGAGCAACTACAATTTGTTACCTTGAGCGGTAGAGATTTTGCGGATATGCCAGAGTGGGATATTGACTTTGGTGAAGCTTTTCCTCTAGATTTAGGCGGAATTTCTGCTGAAACTAAGATACCTGGAGTTTTAATTTATTCAAATAGAGCATTACCCATAGCTGCTTGGATGTCAGGTTTAGAATTAGCTTGGTTAAAGATTGATAATTCCAAACAAACAAGATTGCTTCTAGAAACAGGTGCAACTGAAAGTTGGATTTTAGCAAATATCAAAAATCCTCAAATGCAAATAGAAGCACAAAATTTTGAACAAGCCAAACAACAGGCAAACGGCGTTCATTTTATTGGAGTACAGTCTGATCCAAACTCGGAATCCTTTGCTGGGTTTTGGTTGTTGAGAGAAATTTGAGCATTGGGTATTGGGGGGAGATGGGGAGATGGGGAGATATTAGTTCCTAACTCCTAACTGTTCACTCCTAACTCCTAACTCCTAACTGTTCACTGCTCACTGCTCACTGCTCACTGTTCACTGGGGACTGTTCACTGATATCCTTATTTCCTGTTGGCTAACTACTAACCACTAACTACTAACTACTAACTAACTACTAATGAATGATTTAGCGGAGCAACTGTTGGAAGCCGCGATGAAGGCTGGTGCTACTGAAGCGGAGGTTTATCAATCGCGATCGCTTTCTAAGCCGGTGTTTTTTGAAGCAAATCGTCTTAAGCAGCTTGAAAGTAATCAAAGTACGGGAACTGCATTACGATTATGGTATGAAAACCGTCCGGGACTTACTGTCGCAAATGGACCTGTGGAAGCTAAGACGATGGTTGAACGGGCGATCGCTTTGAGTCAGTTAAATCAGCCTGAAGAAGCCAAACTAACTGGTAATTCTCAACTTGTTTATCCGAATTTGGGTAAAGATGTACCACCAGAAACATTGGTGGAGTGGGGCAAGCAAACTATTGCTTTGATTCGCGATGTCTACCCGGATGCGATCTGTAATGGTGATTGGGAATGCGATGTTGAAACTACTCGATTGGTGAATACTAAAGGGTTGGATTCTCACTATACTGATACTACTCTTAGCTGTTATACTTCCGCAGAATGGGTACGGGGTGATGATTTTTTAAGCGTTGCTGATGGACAAACCAAACGAGGAAAACTCAATCCGGATATATTAGCTCAACAAATTATCCAGCGCTTGGATTGGGCGCAATCAAATGTAGAAGCACCGTTCACACGGGTTCCGGTTTTGTTCACTTCTAAAGCTGCTGATATGCTTTGGGGTACTTTGCAAGCCGCACTCAACGGTAAACGGGTTTTAGAAGGTGCTTCTCCTTGGGCCGAACGTATCGACAAACCAGTGATTTCACCCGAACTTACACTTTACCAAGATCCCAAAGCTGGACCTTACAGTTGCCCTTTCGATGATGAAGGTACACCTACGACGCATTTAGTTTTTATTGAAGACGGAATATTGCAACATTTTTATTGCGATCGCGCTACGGGAAATCAGTTAGGAATGGAGACTACTGGTAATGGTTTTCGCCCTAGTTTAAGTAGTTACCCGACTCCAGGGTTATTTAATTTTTTGATAAAACCGGGCAGTGGAAGCTTGCAAGATTTAATTAAAGAAATGGATAACGGTTTGATTGTAGACCAAATGCTTGGTGGAGGTGGCGGCATTTCCGGCGATTTTTCGATCAATATCGATTTGGGTTATCGCGTACAAAATGGTCAAGTTACCGGACGAGTCAAAGATACTATGGTATCTGGCAACATTTATACAGCTTTAAAACAGTTAATTAAACTCGGTGGTGATGCTGATTGGAATGGCTCTTGTTATACTCCATCTTTGATAGTTGATGGATTATCTAGCACTGGTAAAAATAGTTCGTAATTCGTTTTATAACTTTACCTTGCTAGGGTGAGTATAATTGGTAATTGGTAATTGGTTATTCTTAATTATCAATATGCCTTTCTCATATATAAAGGTATAAATAATTTCAACAGGACTTACGGAACCACAACGATAAATTGAGTATTTCAGCCGTTAAGATCCCCCCAACCCCCCTTAAAAAGTGGGGCTTTGCGTAAGTCCTATTCAAGTTACAAATTATTAACAAATTAGTTATTTATCAACTGTTTTTGCTTACAAAAGAAAATGTTAGCTTATATTACTATTACTAAACTTCTTCGATGCTATTATTAATTTTGTTTTTATTCAATCAAAAAATATTGTAAATTAATAAATAACAGTGTTTTCTGGATTTTAGCCAAAATAGGCAAAATACATACAATAATGGCTCTGCTATTGGGATAAATATATTTTCTTATAATTATAAATTACGTCGATCCGTCAAGGTGCAGTCACATGGGAATTACGAATTAGTTATGCTGCAATATGTTTCTGAATAAATACTTTCGCGATTTCTGGCAGCCAAGAAGAGGTTTAGCAATTGCAGAAGCTTGTGTTATCGGAATAGTTGCGGCATTATCCGCAATACTTCTCAGATTTAGTTCGGGATGGTTGGGAACCTTTCGAGTCAGCACTTCCTATGCGATACCAGCGTTTCTAGCTTTACCAGCCATCGGTGCTAGCTTTGGTTTTTTGGCTGGTTTTTTGATCGAAAATTTAGCACCAGAGGCAAGTGGTAGCGGTGTTCCTCAAGTGAAAGCTTCTCTGGCTAATATACCAATTAGATTAAGTTGGCGAGTAGCATTGGTAAAGTTGGTTAGCACTATTCTTACCTTGGGTTCGGGAATGACTTTAGGGAGACAAGGACCTACCGTTCACGTTGGTGCGGCTTTAGCTGCGGGAATGAGTCGCGTGTTTCCCACTTCCCCAGATCATCGGCGACAAATGATCGCCGCAGGTGCGGGTGCGGGATTGGCGGCAGCTTTCAATGCTCCAATTACAGGTATATTATTCGTTGTAGAAGAATTACTCCAGGATTTGTCGGGATTGACTCTGGGAACTGCCATTATCGCTTCATTTATTGGTGGGGTGCTTTCTCGGCTTTTAGGTGGCAGAAGTTTGCAGCTCAACCTGGAATTAATAGAGTCAAAAAGCAGTTTTATAATTACAGAACTTCCTTTTTACCTGATTCTGGGTATAATAGCCGGTTTACTAGCTGCATTATTCAGAAAAGGTTTACTTTTAAGCCTGAGCTATTATAAAAAATTGCGTGTAGGTTTGCCCTTAAGAATAGCTTTAGCTGGCTTGATTAGTGGTATTGCGATCGCGATGCTACCGGAAGGATTTCGCAATAATACTGGTTTGCGACTATTTATTATTGACGGTGAGCCAAGCGTTTACAGAATCGCGCTAATATTTGTAGCTCAATTTATTTTGACATTAGTAGCATTTGGCTCGGGAGCGCCGGGAGGTTTATTTGCTCCCAGTCTTATTCTAGGTTCTTGCTTAGGATATTTAGTTGGCGTTGCCGAAAATCAAATTTTGGGGTTCAGTACCCCTAATACCTACGCATTGGTAGGCATGGGAGCATTCTTTAGCGCGGTTTCTAAAGTCCCAATTACTGCAATTATGATTATTTTTGAGATTACTACAGATTTCAATCTAGTACTACCGTTAATGATTGGTTCTGTAACATCTTATTTAGTTGCCGATAAATTGATACCAGGCTCGCTATATGCCCAGCTTTTACAATTAAAAGGTATTGATATTGATACAGAAATGCCTGTTAATAGTAGATTCATTAATTTAACCGCACAAGAAGTTATGCAGCGTCAGGTGGAAACTCTGCAAGAACAGATGACGGTAGATGAAGCAATACAGGCTTTTTCTCATTCTACCCAACGCGGTTTTCCTGTATTAGATAACACTAAATTAGTAGGTATTATAACCCAAAGCGATCTGATGAAAATACGGGAAGGAAAGTTATCTAGAGATGCACCTGTAAGTGAAATCATGACATCCGATCCGGTAACTATTAGTGCTAAACACAATTTAAGCAACGTCCTATATTTGTTAGACCGACATCAAATTAGTCGTTTACCAGTTTTAGAAGGAAGAAGACTAGTAGGAGTGATTAGTCGGGGAGATATTATTCGAGCCGAAGCAAACTATCTTAACTGTAAAAGCGCTCCCAATCAACCGAAAATAAAGCCTTCTTATACGGTTTATCAAACTCAATCACCGAGTATTGGGCGAGGCAGATTATTAGTTTTAGTTGCTAATCCCGAAACCGCAGACACATTATTGAATTTAGCAGCAACAATCGCTAAATATAACCGCTACGAAATTGAGTGTTTGCAAGTAATTACCATTTCTGGTCATAATAAACCAGCAGAAACCCCCGTCAAAACAGCACATAGTCGCGCATTATTATTATCTGCGGAGATAATGGGTAAAAAATGGCAAGTTCCCGTACACACGCAAATCCGAGTTGCTCATAATGTCGCCAACGCAACTTTAGAAACTATAAAAGATAGAAATATAAATGCAGTTTTAATGGGGTGGAAAGGTGGTACTTCTACCCCCGGTCGTATCTTTGGTAATGTTGTAGATACTATAATCCGCCAAGCTAGCTGTGAAGTAATGTTAGTAAAGCTAGGAAAAGATTTAAACACCAAATTACACAAGAATGCTTTGATTCCAACTAATTTTAATAGTTGCTTAGTACCAATGGCTGGAGGACCAAATTCAAAAATAGCGCTTAAATTATTGCCTGCTTTAGCTGCTGCAAACAATAACTTAAAAATTAATCTTACACAAGTGTTTGCTTTATCTGAAACTAAACCGGATACAAAAGTATTGCAAGCGGCTAGACACCAGCTTGTTGATATCTATAAGTTATCTAATCAAGTAACAGCCGTACCTCTTAAATCCGATTCGGTAGTTGAAGGAATAATTAACCTAGTAAAAACTTCTGAGTCTGATGTAGTTATTTTAGGTGCTTCTCGCGAAGGAATGTTACAGCAAGCCATCAAAGGCAATATTCCAGAAGCGATCGCATCCGGCGTTGATTGTACCGTGATTTTACTTCGGGGAATGAGCAGCGAGTAGTGAGCAGTTAGGAGTTAAGAGTTATCAATTTTGAGTTAGGAGTTAGGAGTTAGGAGTGAGCAGTTTTATCCAAAGGGTGTGGATCGTAAATTAATAGCCGTTTTAATTATTGCAATTTAGAAATTCAAAATCTCGGCGTTGCTGAATCCGGGTATGAATTTAAATGTAGAGACGCGATATATCGCGTCTCTACAACCGTTTCGGTTTTCCAATAAACCCGTTTCATACATCAAATCAGCAATGCCAAAATCTCTTTATTAAGTGCATAAGTAGATCGAACCTCAACCTATTAATAAGAGAGGATTATTAGCTTTTTAATATACGTTCAATGAGTAAAATCAGATAATGAATATTTTGTCAAGGTATAAACTTTATACTTTTATCCATAGTACGTAGGGTGTCGGGTTTCGGGTGCGAGCGCTCTTCGTTTGTCAGAACTGTCAGATGGGAATCTGTCGGGCGTACAGTAGAAGAGTCCATATCTGTTCGAGTGATGTTGGCGACAGCATCCAAAAATAAAACTGGTTTGGGTAGCTTGGTAGGTGTAACAGCCGAACAGTTGCTCAAGCTCTTAAGATTAATCTTGTATTTAATTAGTAGTCCTTTGCATTAGTTTTGACGGGTAGTAAATTCTTAGTGCGTTCGCGAAGCGTATCCGTAAGGATAAGCGTCTCGCTCGCTAGTGAATAAATTAACCGAGCATATTTAATGTAAAGGACTATTAGATTGTAGTTAAAATACCTCTTCGTAGGTTGGGTTAAGCGAAGCGCAACCCAATGCGGGTGTTGGGCTTCACTGCGTTCAGCCCAACCTACAATATTACATTGATTACCCCGTAAAATTAATGTGTTCAAATATTAGTAGTCCTTTGCATTAGTTTTGACAGGTTTTTATCCCAATCCGCTTAATTCTGAATGGTTGAGTTATCCCCGAAATCCTGTAGAGACGCGATATATCGCGTCTCTAGAATTTAACTGTCCAGCGATGTTGGCGATCGCTCTACCATGAGGGCGTTACAATAAATCGATAATGCCCTCCCAATCACATCCCCAGCCATGTCCCTAGCCAAAGAAGTAGATATATCCCAAACGTACACAGAAGATGTTATTTTTCCTAAAGGCGATCTATACAGCGACGAACCTCCCTTGGAAACCGAACTGCATCTAAGACAAATTATCTTACTATTCAAATGCCTAGAATGGTTGTGGCGAGACAGAAACGATTTTTACGCTGCGGGAAATTTAACAATTTATTATAGCCAGAATAAACGTAAAACCGAAGACTTCCGGGGACCAGATTTTTTTGTGGTGCGAGACACAGAACGCAAACTTCGTAAAAGCTGGGTAGTTTGGGAAGAAGATGGTAAATATCCTCATGTAATAGTAGAAATTCTTTCAGAATCAACAGCGAATACAGATAAAGAAGCCAAGAAAAAACTTTACCAAAATACCTTCCGCACCCCTGACTATTTTTGGTTCGATCCTTATACCTTAGAATTTGCAGGATTTCATCTATTAGATGGTGAATACGAACCATTAGAACCTAACGAGCAAGGACATTTATGGAGTAAACAGTTAGGGTTATATCTGGGTATTCACGAAGGACTATTGCGATATTTTACAACAGAAGGAAAGTTAGTTCCCACACCAGAAGAACAAGCAGAAAAATTAGCTGCAAAGTTGCGAGAATTAAATATTGACCCTGATAGTATTTAGAGATTGGCAATAAAAAATTAACTAATGTCCTCACAGCAACAACTCCAGGAACTACAAAAACCCCAAGATTTAATAGAAGAGAAAATACTCCACCTACGAGCCGCTAAGGTTACTGAAACTGATGCTGCAATCATCTTCAAAATAGGTAGCGACATTGCAAAAGCTGAAAGAGAAAGGGATAAAGTAGCTCAAGAAATTGCCCAATTAAATCAACAAAATCCCACCTCTTAGATAATTAATAAAACTGATATAAAAACAATTTTAATTCTCGCAGCAAATCCCAAAAGTACCTCCAGACTGCGACTAGAAGAAGAAATCCGAGAAATTGACGAAGGGTTGCGACGTGCCAACAAGCGAGAGCAATTCAAACTAGAAATGAAATTAGCAGTACGTCAACGGGACTTCTACCGAGCAATTTTAGATACTCAACCCCAAATTGTTCATTTCTGCGGACATGGTGCAGGGGAAGATGGCATCATCTTGGAAGATGAAACCGGAACAACAGCTTTTGTACAAGCAGATACTTTGGCAAGTTTGTTTAAGCTTTTCGCTAAAAAAGGTGTGGAATGTGTGGTGCTAAATGCTTGTTATTCAGAAGTTCAAGCCGACGCTATTCACCAACATATTAACCATGTAATTGGGATGAATCGAGCAATTGGGGATAAAGCAGCAATTAATTTTGCTGTGGCTTTTTACGATGCTTTAGCTGCTGGGGAAGATGTAGAATTTGCTTTTGAATTAGGTTGTTGTCAACTAGTTGGTTTAAAAGAAAATCAAACCCCTGTACTTAAAATAAAAGATACGGAATAAAATCATTTTTCTTTTGTGAAAACCGCTAGATTATTTTATCGACTACTAGTTTAATAATTCCCGATATCTTCATTGCTTGGTTTAATCATCGCGGCTATCATACCTGACTTATCTGAGAATCACTATAAAATCAAAATCTTATTAGTACATAAGCTCGCAAAGCCTGCTTTCAAAAGATTTTAGCGCCAATTTCAGGGTTTTCCCAGCCACTTTTGCTGTATCATCAACAAAAATTATGCCTAGATGAATGTAAAATAAATTAGAATATGGTTACAAAGTGTAAAGAACTATCATAATTTTTCTTACCTTTTGAAACAATCTGCTTAATTTAAACGTTGAAATTTATATAAAGAGCCACATGCATAATAATTCTTGGCGACGATTTTTTACTTTTTTGACAGTATTATTTTTAGTTGGTTCGATTTGGACGACACATTCGAGTCCTGCTTATGCTTACAATAATCCGGAATTGCTACCCGACGAAGTTACGCCAGTTGTAGATTTAGGTAAATCTCTCAACGTTGTTCAAGAAGAAAATTTAGTTAAAGAACTTAACGATTTTGAACAGGAAACTGGCTGGCAGTTGCGAGTACTCACTCAGTACGATCGCACTCCAGGTAGAGCGGTAATCAAGTTTTGGGGTTTGAACGACCATAGTATTTTACTTGTTGCTGATTCTCGTGGTGGTAATATTCTCAGTTTTGCGGTTGGGGATGATGTTTACGAATTGCTACCCCGTACTTTTTGGATAGAATTACAAACTCGTTTTGGTAATCTATATTATGTACGGGAAAAAGGTGAAGATAAAGCTATTATTGATGCTTTGCAAACTGTAGAAAGTTGTTTGCGTCGAGGGGGCTGTAATGTTGTTCCAGGATTACCACGGGAGCAGTGGATTCTTACTTTAATAACTTCAGTTATCGGAGGGGTTATTTGCGGTTTTGCAGCTCAGCCTAGAGAAGAAGGGCAAGTAGTTGCTTGGCAATGGGCATTAATATTTTCTCCTTTATGGGGAATTTTGTTTATTGCTTTTGGAATTGGCCCGGTAGTAACTCGTACTTCTGAGTGGCTACCTTTGGTTCGCAATATATCCGGTTTTTTAATTGGAGTTTTGGTTGCTTATTTGACTCCTGTTCTCAGTGGTTCTACACCTTCTGAAACTTAAATTGAGTTAGGAGTTGGGAATTAAGAGTTAGGAGTTGTTAAACTAAACTTTTAAATCAAAAAAAATAATTTTGTAGAGACGTTGCAATGCAACGTCTTTTTAAGTTTAGTAAATTGTACTTGCATTATTCTTGATCGCAAACGTGCAAAAATTGATCAATTGATATCCGGGAAGTAGATAATGGAATGGCACGTAACTGATGCCCAAAGTTTAGCCGCCATAGATAAAGAAGTTGGTGGTTTTTTAGCTCTTAAACACTTAGATGAAGATACCTCTGAACGTGCGTATCGTCATTTTTCACCAGCAGAGTACGAAATTGTCAGGAGAGTTATTTACGCAACAGGTGATTTTGAGTATAAATCTTTAATTGAATTTTCCGAACGTGCTTTGCAAGCTTCAGCTGCGGCACTAGCATCGCGGAGTAGTATTGTTGTAGATGATACGAAAGTAAAGGCTGGTATTGCTCAAGAAGTACAAAATACGTTTGCTAATCCGGTGTATTGTGCCCTAGAAGCTCAAACCCGCCCTCAGAAAGATAAAACTCTGGCTGCTTGGGGTATGGAAACTTTAGCAAAACGTTATCCAGAGGGCATTTTTGTGGTAGGGCAAGCACCAACAGCTTTAACAACGTTATTGGATCTAATTAAAGTGGAGAAAATTAGACCAGTTTTAATAATTGCCACACCACCACAGTTTATTAATATGGATTTAATTAAACAAGGCTTCAAAGAATTTTCAATACCTAATATTACAATCAAAAGTCGTAAAGGTGGCGCGACAGTAGCAACAGCCATTTTAGATGGATTGATAGATTTATCTTGGGAGGCTTATGGTTAATTGGAAGGGGATTGGGCATTGAGGATTGGGCATTGGAAATTGGTAAATTTCGGTGCAATTTGCCGATTGTTATAGTCATTCCAATTTATTTCCGTAGTGCGAGCATCTTGCTCGCTAGTACCGAGCGAGCAAGATGCTCGCACTACAAATCAATCGTTTTTTATTTGGAATCGCTATACATTAAAAAACCCAGTTTTTGTAAACCGGGTTTGATGCAATATATATGATAGTTTAAATTCTAAATAGGTAAGCGGTCTATGTCTTTATTATGACCAATTACTACCATTGTCGAACCTTTTTCAAAGCGCTTATGGGGGTCTGGATTAATGATAAATTTTTCATCCTCAATGCCATCATGTTTATTGCTTATTGCTAATACGTTTAAGCCGTAGCGGTTGCGAAGCTGTAGTTCGGCAACTGTTTTACCGTCAAATTCGTCGGGTATAGCTATTTCAACAATACTGTTATCGGGATCGAGGTCGAATGTATCTAATATCGCTGGTTTTGTGAGTGTTTGCGCTAAAGCACAACCGGCTTCATGTTCGGGAAAAACTACTCTGTCTGCGCCAACTTTTCGTAATAACTTACAGTGAACTTCGCTGGAAGCTTTGGCTACTACGTTTTTTACGCCACCTTCTTTAACATTTAAAGTTGTGATAATACTTTCTTGAATATAATTGCCAATTGCAACGATTACGGTGTCAAACTCAAAAGATCTGCTTCTTTGAGTGCAGCTGGTTCTGTTGAGTCTAGCTGTAAAGCATGACCAGTTATTTCTTCTGTCAAGGCTTGCGATACCCGCTTTTCATCAATGTCTGTAGCTAATACTTCATAGCCTAATCTATGTAAGGTTGAGCAAACAGAACGACCAAAACGTCCTAAGCCAATCACCGCGAACTGCTGATTGGTTTTATTTAAAGAACGAAAAAACCCTAATGAGGACAGATTCACTGTTTTGATCCTTAATTATTACAGCTTTTGTATAGTTTAAAAAAATCGGTCATAACGAATAAATTATAAATGTAAGTTGTACTCTTTTTGCCCGATTGTAATTATTTTATCATTTGTGCTTAATTGAATCTATATTGAATATATTTGGCAATACGATACTTATTTTGTCAACACTAACAACTGATAACGCCCGAATAGAGAAAAGTGAAAAAATACAGTTTGAATAAATTATATTCATAAAGGCAAGTATTTTTTTATTTCTATAATCTGCTTTACCAGCTTTTAAATAATGTATTTCGCATAAAATATTTATATAAGTTAAACTATTAAATACATATTAAAAGACTCAAGTTAAGGGTAAAATCCGAATATTTATTATTCTTGGTATTTAAGTATGAGCAAATATTGTAACTTAACAGTTTACAGTTATAAATAATTACCAATTCTAGATAACTATAAACTGATAAGTGGGTAGGCATAATTAACTATAAGATAAAACCTCACCACGCCACTTGCTATAACGCGCTTGTTCCCGCGCAACGCAGTGGCTTCTCAATCCCTCTCCGCTATTTTGGAGAGGGAAGCAATACGGCACGATAATGTTTTATATTTAATTTGACCCACTTACTTAACTGTCTAATTAAATTATCCCACAAGTAAATCTTCTTCGGGATAATGAATATGAGTGGGTTTGGGGTCGCCAAGTACGGCAGACATTAACAGTAAAACACCAACTCTTCCCATATACATAGTCAGGATTAATACTACTTTACCTAAAAGAGAAAAATCGGCAGTTATGCCTGTAGAAAGCCCTACTGTTGCATAAGCGGAAACTACTTCAAACAATATTTGGATAAAGTCAAATGTTGGGTCTGTGAGTGATATTAGAATAGTACAAATGATTACAACAGTTACAGAACCAACTATCACGCCAACAGCTTTCAATATCAAAGATACGGCGATACGACGTTCGTAAAGTAAAACTTCTTGTTTACCTTGAAGAATAGATTTAGTACAACTAGTAAGTACTCGAATTGTAGTAGTTTTCATTCCTCCGCCAGTACCCCCAGGGCTTGCTCCCACAAACATAAAAGCAATAGTAATAAATAGTCCCGCATTAGTCATACCGCCAATATCAATACTGTTAAAGCCAGCAGTTCTGGTAGTCATTGATTGAAACCAAGCTGCTAGAAATTGACTGCGGAAACTGAGGTTTCTTAAAGTTTCACTATTTCTGACCTCTACGGAAAAGAAGGCTAAGGTTCCTAAAAGTAATAAAAATATTGTCGTACTAACAGCTACTTTGTAATCAAGAGATAGCACATTACTGCGCGATCTTCTGCGTAGGCGATCGCGCAACCAGAAAAACATTTCTAGAATTACTTGATATCCAATTCCACCAAAGATAACTAAGGCAGAAATAGTAAATACTAGTAAGGCTGAAGAGTTGTAATCGACTAAGCTATTTGAGAATAAGCTAAAACCAGCATTGTTCCAAGCACTGATGCTATGAAAAATTGCCAGCCACATCCCTCGATCCCATCCAAAATCGGGAACAAATACTAGAAGTAATAAAAAGATTCCTGTAATTTCAAAAAATAGCGTTACCGCGATGATGGAACGAATAATATTGCCGCTACCTTCCATTTCTCGTCTATCTAAAGCTTGTTGAATTGCCATTTTATGTCTTAAGTCGAACCTACGACCAGTCAACATAATTAGAAAAGTTGTAAATGTCATGTAGCCCAAACCGCCAACTTGTGCTAGCAACAGGATAAACAACTGACCCCAGAAGGAAAAATCAGTAGCAGTATCAACTACTGCCAAACCCGTCACGCAAACAGCTGAAGTTGCCGTAAATAAAGCAACTATTGGATTATTCCACGTACCTGTAGCCGTAGAAAAAGGCATCATTAATAGGATAGTTCCTACAGCGATTACGGCGAAAAAGCCAAAGCAAATTTTTTGAGAAGCGGTCATTTGGATTTTTGATTTTGAATTTTTGATTTTGGATTTTAACAACGGATGCATTTATGCAAGGATTTCGGATTACCTCCTGCTTGAAAGCGCTTAGCGGACACCATGCGTACCATTAGCGATAAATAAAATAAAAAGATTTTTACTATTTTTTATTCCCCGTTCCCTGTTCCCCGTTCCCCGTTCCCTACTCCCTTTAAAAAACTCTAATTACAAATTATTCCATCTTATTGCGGTACTGATATTTTTATTTCAGAAAACAGGTATGCCCCGTTCTAATTAAAAATACTCATGGTAGCCTACCAATATATGTTTTTTAATTCTGCGATAGTCTTAACACATTGCTTTATTCATGAGTGCAACACTAAGCCAGCAAATTCAACAGTTTTACGATGCTTCTTCCTCACTTTGGGAAGACATATGGGGGGAGCATATGCACCACGGTTATTACGGTGCGGATGGTAGGGAAGAGAAAAACCGCCGTCAGGCACAAATTGATTTGATTGAGGAGTTGTTGCAATGGGCACAGGTGCAGCAAGCGGAGAACATTTTAGATGTAGGTTGTGGTATCGGTGGAAGTTCTTTATATTTAGCCGAGAAATTCAACGCTGCGGCTACTGGTATAACTTTGAGTCCGGTACAGGCAAAAAGGGCTTCCGAGCGGGCCGTTGAGTTTGGTTTACAGGATAGAACCAATTTTCAAGTAGCAGATGCTTTAAATATGCCCTTCGAGGACAATAGTTTTGATTTAGTTTGGTCTTTAGAAAGCGGCGAGCATATGCCTGATAAAAACAGATTTATGCAAGAGTGCTACCGAGTACTTAAACCGGGGGGAAAGTTTATTTTGGTGACATGGTGTCATCGTTCTACAGATGAATCACCTTTGAGTGCAGAGGAAAAAAAGCATTTAGAACAGATTTATGACGTTTATTGCCTACCATACGTAATTTCTTTAGCAGATTATCAGGCGATCGCCCATCTACTACCTTTACAGAATATTCGGACTGCGGATTGGTCGCAAGCTGTTGCCCCTTTTTGGAATGTGGTTATTGATTCCGCGTTTACTCCCCAGGCATTTTTCGGTTTACTACGTGCTGGTTGGAAAACAATTCAAGGTGCAATGTCTTTGGGTTTAATGAGTAAAGGCTATGAAAGTGGTTTGATTAAATTTGGTTTGTTAACTGGGAGTAAGGGGTGAGGGGGAGAGGGGGTAGAGGGGGTAGAGGGGGTAGATAATTTAGAAATAACTCCCAATGCCCTTGGACCCTCGGCCCAATGCCGAATTACCAATTCTCAATCCAAAATCTAAAATCCAAAATCCAAAATTATCATGAGTCAAGTTTCACAAACGGGGTTGCAAAGTAGTTGGCTTTACGCTTTTTGGAAGTTTTCTCGTCCCCATACGATTTATGGTACGAGTTTAAGCGTGTTCGCGTTGTATTTGATTGCTATTGCTTTAACTAATAGTAATTTTCCATTTCCGAATTATTATTGCTTCTTGTCTGTTGTAGGTGCTTGGATTGCTTGTTTGTTAGGGAATGTCTATATAGTGGGACTTAATCAACTGCAAGATGTAGAAATTGACAAAATTAATAAGCCTCATTTACCCGTTGCTTCTGGAGAATTTACCCAACGCACGGGAGAAATTATTGTAATTACTACGGGTGTTTTTGCGCTCTCCTTGTCTTGGTTGCTCGGACCTTTTTTGTTTGGAATGGTGGCTATTAGTTTAGCTATCGGTACGGCTTATTCTTTACCACCAATTCGTTTAAAACGGTTTCCTTTTTTGGCAGCAATTTGTATTTTTTCTGTACGAGGAGCAATTGTCAATTTAGGATTGTTTTTGCATTTCTCTTGGGTGCTGCAAACTAAACAATCGATTCCACCTGCTGTTTGGGTTTTAACCTGTTTTATCCTGGTATTCACAGTCGCGATCGCAATCTTTAAAGATATTCCCGATATGGAAGGCGATTTTCAGTACAATATTACTACTTTTACGATCAAGTTGGGCAAAGAAAAAGTTTTTAATCTTTCTCGCTGGTTGTTAAGTGCTTGTTATCTTGGGATGATTTTGGTGGGATTGCTGGGTTTTACGCAGGTGAACTCAATTTTTTTAATCGCGGTTAATTTTGTCATGTTGGGTTTAATGTGGTGGTACACTCAACAAACCGATCTACAAGATAAAAGCTCTATAGCAAATGCTTACCAATTTATTTGGAAGTTGTTTTATTTGGAATATTTACTTTTTCCTGTTTCTTGTTTGTTGGGTTAGAGATTTTGGTGTTTTTTCAGATGAAGATATATAAAATTTGATTTATTTCTCACCTACCTGGGGTTGAAAACCGAATGGCTAATAGCGAAAGTCATCTGAAGATAACCAGTACTTACGCAAAGCCCCCCAAATTAGCGGGGGGTTGGGGGGTTATAAACTTCTGGAATGCCTAACATACCGTTGCGATTGCGTAAGTCCTAATAACTATAATCTCATTTGTAACTCCTAATTCCTAATTCCTAATTCCTAATTCTTAACTCCTAACTACTCCTTATTATGTTAGAAAATCCTCAACTAAATACAATTATTCCTGCTGTTGTTGTTATTTCGAGTATTTCTCTTTTGATTTATTTTGCTGTTAAAACTTTGAAAACTTCTAATCTTTTTCAAAAAGGACTAGAACTTTATCAGCAAAAAGATTATGAAAATGCAGAAGCTGTTTTTCGTCAGGTAACTTCTATTAATGTTAGTAATGATGTAGTTCGTTTGCTTTTAGGGGATTCTATATTAAAACAGGGAAAAGTAGAGGAAGCAATTGAAAAGTATAAAGAAGTTATTGAACGCGCACCAAAAAAAGCTGATGCTTATTTACGTTTGAGTCGAATTTATATGCAGCAAGATAAGCAATCGGAAGCTATAGAATATTTACAAAAAGCTAAAGAAGTATTACAAAAACGTCAGCCGGAAAAAGCTAAAGAAGTTAATCAGTTGTTGGAAAAATTGAATAAATAGGGGATTAGGTATTGGAGACAAGGGGACAAAGGGAAATATAAATTCCTAACTGGTAACTGGTAACTGGCTAATCCAAAATCTAAAACAAAAGCATCCGTTATTAAAATCTAAAATCCGATGACAGAAGCTAATGGCAAAGTTTATCTTGTAGGTGCCGGGCCAGGAGATGTTGATTATCTAACGGTGAAGGCTTATCGATTGCTGAAAAAAGCTGAGGTGTTGATTTATGATGCTTTAGTTAACGAGCAATTGCCCGAATTAGTACCGGATAATTGTTTAAAAATTCATGTGGGAAAACGTGGTGGTTTGCCAAGTACCCCTCAAGATGAAATTAATCATTTATTAGTTAAATATTGTCAGCAAGGAAAGCTTGTTATAAGACTTAAATCCGGAGATCCGTTTATTTTTGGTCGCTGCATTTTAGAAATTCAAACTTTAACAAATGCTAATTGTGATTTTGAAGTGATTCCGGGGATTTCTTCGGCTTTAGCTGCACCTCTGCTAGCAGGAATTCCCCTGACGGATGCGGTGATGAGTAGATGCTTCGCTGTATTGAGCGCCCATCAACCGGATAATTTAGATTGGGAAGCGCTTTCGAGGTTAGATACCCTGGTGTTGCTAATGGGTGGACAACATCTCTCCGAAATTGTACATCAATTAATTAGATATGGAAAAAACAAATGTACCCCAGTTGCAATTATTCGTAAAGCCGGTACCGTTGAGCAACAGGTATGGATTGGTACGCTTTCCACAATTGTGGAACAAGTAAAAACGGTGCGTTTGTCTCCCGCTGTAATTGTAATTGGGAAAGTGGTAGGGTATGCCAGGTTTTCTGACAAAATGTAGTTAGATGCTTCCCTATCATAGAGACGCTTTGCACTCCAAACCTATGTCACTAAATACATCTTCCGAACTTTCAGCAACGGTATCCCCTACTTTACCTTTAAGTGGAAAAACAGTTCTGATTACTCGTTCTGTGGGACAATCGAGTCAATTCACTGAGTTGATTGAAAAAGCAGGTGCCAATGCAATCGAAATGCCTGCATTAGAAATCTGTCCACCTTCGAGTTGGGAGGCTTTAGATAATGCAATTGTTAGTTTATCAGAATTTGACTGGTTGATTCTCACTTCTAGTAACGGTATTAATTACTTTTTTGAAAGATTAATGGTATTAGAAAAAGATGCACGTACTTTGGCTAATCTAAAAATTGCTGTTGTAGGTGAAAAAACTGCTCAAAGTCTTAAAAATCATAATTTAAAACCGGATTTTATTCCGCCCAATTTTATTGCAGATTCTTTAATAGAAAATTTCCCAGAACAACTTGCTGGTAAAAAAGTTTTATTTCCTAGAGTTGAAAGTGGTGGAAGAGAAGATTTAATTAAAGAATTTAGAAATCAACAAGCAGAAGTTGTAGAAGTTGCAGCATATCAATCTTGTTGCCCTAGTAATATTTCTCCTTTTGCTGAATTGGCTTTACAAAATGGAACTGTTGATATAATCACTTTTGCTAGTTCTAAAACGGTAAAGTTTTTTCATCAATTAGCAGAAAAACTATTTGCGGATAATTCTCAAGACAATCGATTTTCTGTGGTTTCAAATTATTTAGAAGAAGTTTGTATTGCTTCTATCGGTCCTCAGACTTCTAAAGCTTGCCAAACTTATTTAGGACGAGTGGATGTAGAAGCTTCTGAATATACCTTGGAAGGATTGACTCAAGCAATTGTTGATTGGGTAAAGAAGTAAAAATATATGTTTGTAGTTGTGCTTTAGCACCATAATTGATTTTTTGCGCTAAAGCGCTACTACAAACCTATGACGGGACAATCGCTAATATGAAGTAGATAATAGATAGTTATCAATTAACTCCCATTCCTAATTCCCTATAATTTATGAAACGTGTAATCGGTTTAACTGGTGGTATAGCGACAGGTAAAACAACTGTCGCTAATTATTTAGCAGATGCTTATAATTTACCTGTATTAGATGCAGATATTTATGCTAGAGAAGCCGTTGATGTTGATTCACCGCTTTTGGAGCAAATAGTCAAACGTCACGGCGAAAAAATATTACTAGCCGATGGCAGCCTCAACCGAGAAAAACTCGGTGAGATCATCTTTAACAATCAACAAGAACGCTTATGGGTAGATAACTTGATTCATCCCTACGTTGGCGATCGCCTTTCCCTAGACATCAAGGAAACATCAGTAAAAACTCTAGTTGCGGTTGTGCCTTTATTATTTGAAGCCGGGATGATAGACTTAGTAACGGAAATTTGGGTAGTAAGTTGTTCCCAAAAACAGCAGTTAAATAGATTAATGCAGAGAAATCAATTAACCCTCGAACAAGCACAAGCAAGAATTAACAGTCAAATGCCTTTAACTGAAAAAAATAAAAAAGCTGACATCGTTTTAGATAATGGTTCAACTGTCGAAAAATTATTGCAACAAGTAGATATTGCGATATTTCAAAGATAGTTAGTGGTTAGTTGTTAGTTGTTAGTTGTTAGTTGTTAGTTGTTAGTTGTTAGTTGTTAGTTGATTGATAAATTCTGCGTGTTGTTGTGAATTTAAACCTTGTTGTAGAACTTTCAGAACCTGGTTCATCTCTCCTGCAAGTAATGCTTCTTGAGATAACCATAAACCAGGAAATATTTTGCTTTTAAGAATTCCTTCCGCGTCAGCTTCTAATAATATATATTCACCATCTTGTAAATAAAACCAATCAAGTTTATTTTCAAAAACCTGCCAAACAATATATTCTAAAACACCGTTGCGACGGTAAGCATTTTTCTTGTCGTGTAAATCATTAGATGCACTACTAGCAGCAACTTCAGCAACTAACTCTGGCGCACCTTCAATATAATCATCTTCACTAATACGCGCTTGTCCACCCAATTTTTCATCCATAAACAATACAGCATCGGGTTGGGGTTCGTTATCTAAATCTAAGCGTACAGTAGAATTGTCACCTAAAATTAAACCTGGAGTTGCAATCTTATAACTCCATAGCCAACCAATCAAGTTAGCATGTGGTTCTCCATGACTTCTTACACGTAACGGTGATGCCATATAAACGATTCCTTCAATTAATTCCGCCTTCTTATTATTAGGCATCGCGGTATAACGTCGTTCAAATTCATGGCGAGTTAGTCTATCTCCACTTTCTAAAAGTGGAATTCTAGTTGTATTTTTTCTTACAGAAATAGTCATTTTTTGTTAGTGGTTAGTGGTTAGTTGTTAGTTGTTAGTTGTATAAATCTATCGCTCTCCCCCTCTCCCCTTCTCCCCATCTCCTTACCCAGCTTCTCCTCCGACAACTACATCCTTTATCCGTAAACTCGGGCCACCGCAACCTACGGGTAAACCATTTTGTCCGCCTTTTCCACAACCACCGGATTCATCCCAGTAAAAATCATCACCGATGCCTTCGATATCTTTTAAAGTTTGGAATACGTTACCGGATAGAGTTACATCTTTGACGGGTTCGGCGATTTTACCGTTTCTAATCATCCATGCTTCACCAGCACCAAAAGTGAACATTTCCCCGTTAGTCATACCACCAAGCCAGTTTTTGGCGTAAACTCCTTCTTTTATCCCGGAAAATAAATCATTTACGGGAGTGTTACCTCTTTCTATCCAGGTATTCGTCATTCTTACTATCGGAGCATACTGGTAACTAAGACAGCGAGAATTTCCTGTGGGGGCTTCGTTTAATTTGCCTGCGGTTTCCCGAGAATGCAATCTTCCTACCAAAACTCCATCTTTAATTAATTGAGTGGTAGTTGCTGGGGTTCCTTCATCGTCATAATAATAGCTGCCGCGATGTCCCTCTGGCGCTGCACCATCAAATATCTGTAATTCTTCATTACCGAATCGTCTTCCCAGACTCATTACTTCCAAGACATCGGGGTTTTCATAAGCCATATCAGCTTCAGAAAGATGTCCGAAGGCTTCGTGAACAAATAAGCCAGTCAGAACTGGATCGATGACTACGGTGTAAGTATTACCTTTAACTGAAGGTAGCGATAAAGCTGCGATCGCCCTACGTGCGGCACTGGTTACTTGTTCGTCTAAACTGGTCAAATCTTCAAAAGCTTTACGAGAGCCTGTAGTTTCTCTTCCTGTTTGCACGGTTTCGCCATTTCTAGCAGTGGCAGCAAAACGCATTTCCATATCTACCCAAGACTGTTCTATACAAGTACCTTCGCTAGTAGCAATAATTACTTTTTGGGCGCTGTCGCCATAACGCACGGAAGTAGTGGTAATGCGATTATCTATACTTTTGAGTAAATCGGTGTATTTGTCGCACAACTGCTTTTTCTGACTCAAAGATATATTTCTAGGATCGGTACCCGTTAAAGGCAATTCACACACTGCTTGAACTGGATTTATCGGAGCTAATATAGTCTCCTCATCCCCGACAATTCTTGCAGCTGCGATCGCTTCTTGAATTCTGTCTTCAATGGTGGCAAGATTGTTAAAACTGCTCAATCCCCATCCACCTTTATAACAAGCTCGAACCTGTCCCCCAATTGAAATACATTCGCTCAGAGTTTCTACCTTATCGCCGCGCAACAAGATATCAGCCCCCTGGGCTTCCTCAAGGCGAATCATTAAATAATCAACTTTCTTAGAGTAGCGAGCTATTAACTCAGCAAGTAAATTTTGAGTATCGGCAATTAAATTAGGCATATTCTGGGAAATGAAAGTCAGTTATATCTTACTTCTAGCACGAGATTGGGAGGCGGAAGAAAGGGGAGTTAGGAGTTAAGAGTTAGGAGTTTTAATTTGGTAATTGGTAATTAGTAACTGGGTATGCCTTCATTATTTGTGACAAATGCACAATTAATTTTGCCTAAATACTTAATTGGTAATTGTTCACTGTTCACTGTTCACTGCTCACTGTTCACTGCAAAACCCCTTATAATACTTAAATTAAAATTGACAGTTGAATTTTTTATCTTCATAGCGGAAAAATGAGGTAGTGACAATTGCAAGAAACTATATCTAAAGTTGGTAATTCAAAATCTAGTTCATCAAATTTTTTTACTTTTATTAAACCTGTTCTCCCCATAGCGGGAGTATTCTTTTTTATATGTCTTGTACTGATATTAAACAGATATTTTAGCTTTTACGCATCTTTCGACCAAGGTATTTTTAATCAGGTTTTTTGGAATAATATCCACGGAAGATTTTTTCAAAGTTCTTTGTCTTCAAGTCTTTCAACTAATGTTGTCCATGCTTCGGAAATCCCTACAGTATATTATCATCGGTTAGGTCAGCACTTTACTCCAGCGTTGTTACTTTGGGCACCTATATATGCGTTGTTTCCTAATGCAGCAACTTTAGCGGTTTTGCTGGTAACGCTGATAACTGCTGGTGGTTTGATGCTTTACGTAGTAGCACGTCAATATTTAGAACCTCGATTAGCAGTGATGATTACTGGTAGCTACTACGCTGCAAATGCTGTAATTGGGCCAACATTATCCAATTTTCACGATGTCTGTCAAATTCCGCTGTTTATTTTTACTTTGCTTTTGGCAATGGAGAAACGCTGGTGGTGGCTATTTTGGTTAATGGCTGGATTAATTGTGATAGTACGAGAAGATGCGGGGGTTAGTTTATTTGGCGTAGGTGTTTATATGGTTTTGAGCAAACGCTTTCCCAAGGCTGGATTGGCAGTTTGTATCTTTAGCTTTGGCTATATGCTGCTACTAACTAATTTAATTATGCCGCTGTTTTCCGATGATATTTCTAAGCGGTTTATGTTAGAGAGATTCGGACAATATACTGATAGCGATCAAGCAAGTACTTTGGATATTATTTGGGGAATACTTAGCAATCCGGTTCGATTAGTAGTAGAACTAGTTACCCCAGTAGATAGAACAATTCGGTATTTACTCGGTCAGCTATTGCCTTTTGCATTTATACCTGCAATTGCCCCAGCTTCTTGGAGTATCGCTGGATTTCCTTTACTAAAATTGCTTTTAGGTAAAGGTGAGTCAGTATTAGCAATCACCATTCGCTACGCATTAAGTGTGGTTCCAGGATTGTGTTACGGTGCAATACTTTGGTGGGCAAAACATCCTAAAACATTTAAACCATCATTTCGTCGCTTTTGGATATTTTGTATTACTTTATCTTTGATTTTTAGCCTTACATCAAATCCAAATCGTACCTTTTATTTTGCCATACCCGATTCAGTAAAACCTTGGGTATATGTATCTTTACCAGAACAATGGCATCACGTAAACAAAGCAATTCGTCCTTTATTAGCGCAAATTCCCTCAGATGCGGGCGTATCTGCAACCACTTATCTCGTACCGCACCTTTCAAATCGTCGTCAAATTCTCCGCTTACCGATGTTGGAATTACGAAACGACAACCGGGAAGTAGTAAAAATGGATTATGCGATCGCCGATTTATGGCAGCTACAAAAGTATGCACCAGCTTTTGGAGGCGATAGAAGATTATTAAAGCAATTAATAGATTTCATCGATCAAATCACTAATAATCAAGAATACGGAATAATTAGCTTTAAAGATGGCGTTATTTTATTGAAAAAAGACGCAATGTCTGAGAAAAAAGCTGTGGATGACTGGTTGAGGTTTCGGCAAGGAGTTGAGAGTTAGGCAACGGATGGAGTTAGGAGTTAGGAATTAGGAGTTAGGAATAAAAACTCGAAGTGATTACTGATTACTGCTCACTGCTCACTGTCTTTGTCACCAAATTGTTATAACTAGCCAAAATTGAGTAATTATACTCCCGTAAAAATTAGCGATCGCACTTTTAATTATTTTAATCAGTCACATAATTAAACGATTTGTAAATAATTGGGGGTAAAAGATGAAAATTTTGGTACTTAGTTGGGAATTTCCTCCTCGTATTGTTGGCGGGATTGCTCGCCATGTTGGTGAATTATATCCAGAGTTAGTTAAGTCTGGGCATTCTATTTATTTAGTAACACCGGAATTTGGGGAAGCTCCACTTTACGAGGAAGTAGAAGGAATCAAAATACATCGCGTACCCGTAGCTGATAGTAATGACTTTTTCCACTGGATAGTCAATATGAATGAAAGCATGGGACGACAAGGTGGTAAATTAATGTTGGAAGAAGGTCCTTTCGATCTAATTCACGCTCACGATTGGTTGGTAGGTGATGCGGCGATCGCCCTCAAGCATACTTTCAAAGTTCCTTTAATTGCTACCATTCACGCTACGGAATCGGGACGAAACAACGGTATTCACAACAATAACCAAAGGTATATCCATCGTAAAGAAAACAAGCTTACTTTCGAGGCTTGGCGAGTTATTGTTTGTACTAACTATATGCGTCGGGAAATCGAATATTCGCTGAAAAGTCCTTGGGATAAAATTGATGTTATTTATAATGGCATCCGTGCTGAAAAAAAACAGCACGATGGACAGTTTCATACACAAGATTTCCGTCGTCAATTTGCTGAAGATGACGAGAAAATAGTTTATTATGTTGGTCGTATGACCTATGAAAAAGGTATATCTGTATTATTAAATGCCGCACCCGAAGTACTTGCCCAAATGGGCGGTAAAGTTAAATTTGTGATTATCGGTGGTGGTAATACCAATCAGCTAAAAAAACAAGCTTGGGATTTAGGAATTTGGCATAAATGCTATTTTACCGGCTTCATGGCTGATGAATACTTAGATAAATTTCAAACAATCGCTGACTGTGCGGTTTTCCCCAGTCTTTACGAACCCTTCGGTATAGTTGCATTAGAAAGTTTCGCCGCTAAAGTTCCAGTAGTAGTTTCTAATACAGGCGGTTTACCAGAAGTTGTTCAACATACAAAAACAGGTGTCGTCACTTACGTTAATAATCCCAATTCCCTAGCTTGGGGAATTTTAGAAATATTGAAAAATCCCGATTATTGTCAATGGTTAAAAGATAATGCTTACGAAGATTTAGAAGAGCGGTTTAATTGGGCAAAAATTGCCAAGCAAACAGAAAGAGTTTATCAGCAGGTTGTTAAAGAGAGAAAGCAGGTTAATTGGGAATAGGGGATTGGGAATAGGGGATTGGGCATTGGGAATAGGGCATTGGGCATTGAGAAACAGCGAGGGAGCAAGATGCTCCCACTACATTTTATAACCTTTAACCTAACTCCCAATCGCCTTAACCGCGTTAACATTATCTTGATTGCCAAAATATATCTTTAATTGCTTACTAACAACTAACAACTAACAACTAACAACTAACAACTGATATGTCTGACGCAAAAAATGTACTTGGTGAAAAGCTTGAAATTTGCTGTACTTCTCCGATGACTGGATATTACCGGAATGGAGTATGCGATACGGGTGCTGGTGATTTCGGGGCACATACTGTTTGTGCGGAGATGACGGAAGAGTTTCTCACCTATACCAAGTCTATGGGAAACGATTTGAGTACGCCAAGACCAATGTATGAATTTCCTGGTTTAAAACCTGGTGATAAATGGTGTTTGTGTGCTTCTCGTTGGAAGGAAGCGCTCGATGATGGAGTTGCACCGAAAGTGGATTTAGCGGCTACTCATGCATCTACATTAGAGTATGTTTCTTTGGATGAATTGAAGCAACACGCTGCGGATTACGATTAAATTGTTCGTAGTTGCGCTTTAGCGCTTCCGGATTAAGAGGCGCTGAAGCGCAACTACATACTAAGAATTATTTCACAACGTCATCTTTAACAAAATTATCAATTTCTGCCTTTAACCATTGATATTCTTTTACAGTGAGATTGTTTTTGATTGATTTTAACGTATTTTTAAAGCACTTTTCATGTACTTTTGCTTTAATATTTTGATAAAGTACAAACGATAACCACTTTTTACAGATAAATATATAAGAATCATTCTTTTTTAAAATAGTAAATTTAATGCGCGATAAAGGGTGAATTACAAAACTATTAATTTTTGTTAATCCAACAATTAAACAGGGAAATAGAAAAAATATGACAAAAAGAGCAGATTTAATATTAATTGCAGAAGAATACAGAAGCATTACGAAAAATGTTAGCAATAATAATCCATTTCCGAACAAAATAAGCATTGATAAAATAAGTCTGTAATTATTACGAAATTTTACTATTGGAATATCTATCTGCAATTTTTCTTCAGTTTTGTGCAAGCTGATAGTAGTATCTTTAGGCTTTCGTGCTTTGCAAATAAAATATTTATCAAGAGATTCTTTACCTTGCAATACTGCTAATGCAACTTCTGCATCGGGAAATCTTTGTGTTGAAAGATTTACCGGGTGCTAATTGCTGAGATATGTAAAAATGTTTTTCCCCCTCATTCTCATCATCAAAGTATTCTAAATATGGGTTTTGCTTGTGTAGCAGCGGTTTCAACCGCCAGACTTTAACAATTACCAATCATCAATCATCAATTATCAATTCCCAATTACCATCTTGTCTGTTGCTAACTATATTAAAACCTTCTTTTAACGCATTCAATCTTTCATCCATCCAGTGATTTTCGGGAATCAAACCTTGAATACCCAATTTTTCTAAACGTCTTTTTACTTTTCCTGTAGCTCCCACAACTATTACTTCTCTACCTGCGTCGATCGCTTCTTGAATTGCGTTCTCAATTGCTAAAGAAGAAGTTACTCCCAAAACTGGCACTTCAGTTAAATCAACTATCAAAACATCGTAATTCTTAATAGCACCATGTTCTCTGGATATAGCTTTGGCAACACCAAAAATCATCGGTCCGCTAAGATGAAATAATAATACTCTTCCGTTTGCTAAATCTAAAAATTTCTTTTCTTCATTACTAAGAATAATTCGATCGTCAACGTCGGTAATTGCTTTGACAGATTTAGATTGTAGTTCATCAAGACTAGCAATAGTTAAAATATTAGCTATAAACACCCCTACGGCTACAGCTACCATCAAATCCACGAATACCGTTAGCAATACCACGCTATACAGAATTACGGCTGCCTTAAAAGATATTTTATGAACCCGCTTCAGAAAACTCCAATCAATAATATCAAAACCTACTTTTAAGACAATTGCAGCTAATACAGCCAGGGGAATTACAGAAGTTAAGGGGGCAGCCCACAATACCACAATTAAAAGAACTATTGCCCGACTAATACCAGATAACGCAGTACGCCCGCCAGCCTGAATATTAACTACAGTCGTCGTTGTCGATCCACTTCCAGCGATTCCACCACATAAGCCACTAACCAAATTAGCAATACCTTGAGCGATTAATTCTTTATTAGATTTGTGTTCTGTACGGGTAAGACTGTCAGCAACCAAGCAAGTTAACAAACAGTCGATCGAACCTACCATACCTAATACCAAACCCTCAACAAACATTAACCTCAAATCGCCACTACTAAAAGTAGGTAAATGTAGTTGAGGTAAACCAGGAGTAATTTCACCAATAGTGGCAATAGTACGAATTTCAATATTATTCAAGAAAAATACTGAAATTAGGGTAGCGAGAACTAAAGCTACCAGTTGTGAGGGAATTATCTTTTTTAATTTATTCGGGTATAGTCCAATAATTGCTAAAGTTAGAATTCCTAAACCAGTTTCCCAAGGTTTAATATTAACAATTAAAGTCGGTAAATTTTTTAATAAGCCAAGCACGCCACCTTCAGGAGTTTCTTGTCCTAAAAAAGGTGCTATTTGAATAAAAATCAGAATTACGCCGATTCCTGTCATAAATCCAGAAATCACGTTATAAGGCATCATCGTAATATACCGTCCCAGCCTCAGTAATCCAAAGATAATTTGAAATACTCCCCCCAACATGATTACGGTAAATGCCATTGCTAATCCATTCTCTGGATTATTAGCCGTCAACTCGGCAATAACTGCGGTAACAATTACCGTCATCGGTCCGGTTGGTTCGGAAATTAGACTTGGGGCACCACCAAATAAAGCGGCAAAAAATCCTACTAATATCGCTGCCCACAAACCCGCAGAAGCACCCGCACCAGAAGCGATACCAAAAGCTAAAGCCATAGGTAAAGCAACCACTGCCGCCGTTAAACCCCCAAGAATATCTCCTTGCAAGTTACGGAAATGGATTTGATTGGTTATTTGCATTCAAAACTATTTACTCCACTGAAAAATCAAGCTAAATTTGTGTGAATTTAAACAAACCTTGCTTTTTACAATCATTTTTCAGCTTTCTGTAAATTATTTCAGCAAAATATAAACCATCCTTGAAAGCAGAATTGTTTTCATAGTGATAAATAGCCAAAAACGAAAAAATCGGGAATTAAAAAAACTTCCGATCGTGACAATTACTACTACTTTTTAAAACTAACGAAACAACAATATGGGAATATCACTACTTCTAAGTAGTTGAGCGGTGTTACTACCAATTACTAAGTTACGAATGCGGCTATGTCCGTAAGCTCCCATTAATAAAAGACTAATATTTTGCTGGGTAATGTATTCAGTAATTATTTTCTCTGTTTCACCTGATAACAAGTTACAAATCGGCTGATAATTCGCTCTTTTTAACGATTGTTCAGCTTCATTAAGTCTGGCTGTTGCAGTTTTATCGGAGTTATCTTTAGCTACCGTCAGCAGATGTATTTCTAAATTTTTTAGTTCTTGAGAATTGGCTAAAAATTTCAGAATTTTTTTACCAGTCGAACTACCGTCATAAGCTAATAAAATTCGCTCAATCGGTTTAAATTCAGCAGAAGTAACTAAACAAGGTTTGCTAGTGCTACGAACAATTCTGTCTATATTTGCTCCTAAATGCCCCGGCGCAAAATCCGCTGCTTCTCCCCGCTTACCCAAAACAATCAAATCAGAATTATCTTCAAATTCATGCAAACAATCTACTAAAAAACCTGTTTTATGAATTAAATTAAAGCCTTCTACACCCTCAGCTTTCAAGCTTTGGGCTGCATTATCTAAAATTAACCTTGCTCTTTGATTATTTATCTTGGCTCTTTCATGTTCTAAATTTACTAATTCATCCAGCAATTTTTCGGAAGCACCAAGCCCGATACTACCGCTTAAATTGCCGGTACTTGCAACTTGTTGACTGCGAATGTCGGTAACGGATAACACGTTAATATGCGAATTAAATTGAGTCGCAAACCAAGCCCCATATTTATAAATATTTTCAGCGAAAGTTGAGCCATCGGTACAAAGTAAAATATTTTTCACGGTAATTCGGGCACCTGTAAGTGAAATAATTTTTTGTTGGCATGGGGAGTAGCGAGTAGAAAGTAGTAACGGAATTTTAATAAACAGAGCAGCTTATGAAGGCGCTGCGGATTTTTGATAATCTGTCAATTTATCCATCAAAGTAGCACTAGCTTCATTGAGTCCAATTAGTTCTACTTCTGCTCCATTACGGCGAAATTTAAGTATCGCTTTATCAAGTACCTCTACTGCCCCTTGATCCCAAAGGTGAGCGTGAGTTAGATCGATTGTGACATTTTCCACTAACTCCGTAAAATCAAAATACTCTAAAAATTCATCTCTTGATAAAAAGAATATTTGTCCGGCAACTTTATAAGTGCAGTGAGAGCCATCTTGACTCAACGTTTTGTCCACAAATACCAACTGAGCAATCTTACGAGAGAAGAATACAGTACTCATGACAATGCCCACAACCACACCAAGGGCAAAATTATTTGTAAATATTATCACCAACATCGTAGTTAACATCACGGCGGTATCCGTGCGGGGAATACGACGAATATTCTTAAATGAAGACCAGCGGAATGTCCCAATTGACACCATAATCATTACCGCGACTAACGCCGCCATCGGCATCTGCTTTACCCAAACTTGCAAACCTAAAATTGCAATTAACAGAAAAATTCCAGCAGCAAGAGTTGATAATCTCCCTCTGCCACCAGACTGCACGTTAATTACCGATTGTCCAATCATTCCGCAGCCAGCCATACCACCAAAGAAGCCGGTTATCATATTTGCAATCCCTTGCCCTTTAGCCTCTTGGTTTTTATCGCTAGGAGTATCGGTAAACTCATCCACCAAAGAAGCCGTTAAAAACGAAGCCAATAAACCAACGATCGCCAAAGTTATGGAATAAGGCAAAATTATATTTAATGTTTCCAGATTAAACGGCACTTGTGGTAAAGCAAAGCTAGGTAAAGCAGTTGGTAACTCTCCCTTATCCCCCACCGTGGGAACGTTCAGTTTTAAACTGATTGCCGAAGCAGTCATCACCACCAAAGCTACCAAGGGTGAAGGAACTACTTTAGTAAAGCGAGGCAAAATGTAAATAATCGCCAAAGATAAGGCAGTCAAAACGTATACTGTTATCGGAACATTAATTAATTCCGGTAACTGAGCTTTAAAAATTAATATTGCCAAAGCATTAATATAGCCAACCATCACCGCTCTGGGAACGTACCTCATGTAGCGGCCAAGTTTTAGCACCCCAAATAAAACTTGAAAAATTCCTGTTAAAAAAGTAGCTGCAAACAAAAATTGCAATCCATAATCCTTAACCAAACCAATCATCAATAGAGCCATCGCTCCCGTAGCAGCAGAGATTGAAGCTGACCTGCCCCCAAAAACGCCGTCGTTACCGCAATAATAAACGAAGCATAAAGCCCCACCTTGGGATCTACCCCAGCAATTATCGAAAAGGCGATCGCTTCTGGAATCAACGCCAATCCCACCACAGCCCCAGCCAAAATATCTTGCCGGGTATTAAAAAACCACTCTCGCTTCCAAGTTGTTAAATTCAAATTATTCTCCTAACACCGTTCGTGTAAAATTATCAGTGCGTAATTCTTACCCAAAATAGCCCACTCGTTAAGATAATTGTGTAATTAATAATTCGTAATAAAAAAGCCGATCTTACCTTGAAGAACTTGTAAGATAAGACAAAATGCAAAAGCTAAAGGTAAATAAATAGCTTACACTCATGGCAAAGCAGGCAAATCCGCAGACTAAACCGTAATTGCAAATAATTTTGATGAATGCAAAACTTAAGCTAGAGATAATGGTTGACAATTCCTGCTATTGGAAGCTACCGAAGAGTTAGTAATCTGCGACATTATCCGAACCTATTTACCATTGAATAATTACGTGAGGCAAGCATATCATAGCGTTGTTACAATTCGCAACATTCTTAACAAGCCTTATAAACGCCTTGCAATATCTCAAGCTGATAATTAATCAAACTTCTCCCCCCTCGCCAGAAGTTCAATAAACTCGCTACGAGTCAAGTTATTTTGTTGAGCAATTAAATCTAAATTTTCCCAAGCAGTATCGGTAAGTCGTAGCGATCGCACTTGTTTGGGTTCCTGATAATCCTGCTCGAATTTGCCAGAGCTAGAACGCTTGCGTCGTGAAGTTTTTTCTCGAATTGCAGCATACTTATCCCCATCACTTTTTTGTTCAGGAATAATTAAGTTAACCAAACATTTAATTAATCTTTCTCGCTCCATTGGCATAATTTCCCCAGCCTGAAGCATATATTCAATCATGGTGTAATGAACCAAAGCACCTAAAAATACCCGTGTTGTAGCTTCTGGATCTTCAATTTGTAGTTCGGATTGAGAACGTAAATAGTTAGCTATAACTCGAACAACATTTTTATCTATATTGCGAACCATGTATTGCGCGAGCATGGGAAATCTTCCAGATTCCGCTATCATCAAGCGCATAAAATCTAAAAATTCTGGTGATTCGCTAGCGTCTTTCGCAAATTGATTTAGTAAATGAGTTGCAAAATTACTCAATACTTCAGCAGGTTTGCCTTGAAACATCTCCGGGTTTAGTTTGTTTAAAGCAACTCCATGATTGTTTATTAAACGCTCAATTAAAGCAATAAATAATTTTTCTTTATCTTGGAAATAGCTGTAAACGGTGGTTTTTGAAACTCCTGCTGCTGCTGTAACTTTGTCCATTGTGGTTCCAGCGAAACCATGAGTCAAAAATTCTTGCATAGCACCTTGCAAAATCGCTTCGACTTTTTCTATTGACTGTGAAGTATCTAAATTGTCATTTTTACTGGATTTTTTTACAATTCTTTTCTTGGCTTGCATATTTGAATATTTCAATAAAGAGAATAATTCTCTTGCGTCTTCTATGTTCTTATAGCTGCTAGTTAATTACAAGGATTAAAGGATTAGTTGCAGGCTGATGATATTTTCTAGGTTACCATGTATTACCCAATTGGATTCAGCAACGAGACTAAAAAATTTACTTGCAGCTTTTGAGACGATAGATTATCATATCTATCATGTCATCTCACAAAACAGATTCAATTAAAGAACACATTTTTCAAGCTGCTGAAGCCTTGCTGTCTGAAGTTGGAGATTCTTTTACTATGGAAGAATTGGTTAGTAAGACTAATGTTTCCCGTGCAACAATTTATCGGCATGTAGGGAACAAAGAAATGCTGTTAAAATCCCTAGCTCAAGTACGGGGTATAGCTTTTGAGCAACTGACAGATGTGCGAACGCGCATTTTACAAGCTGCCCGAAAAGTCTTTGGTAAGCACGGTTTTTCTAACTGCACAATGGAGCAAATTGCCGACGAAGCTGGAGTTGGAGTTGCAACTGTTTACCGTCACTTTGGTGACAAAGATAACCTTGTATGGACTTTCATTGACGAGATGTCTCCACGGACAATTGCTCAAAACCTATTGCTTGAAGTAAGCGATGATATTACCTCCGAACTGAAAAATTTTACGATTACTGTCCTTCCATCTTTTTACGAGAATCGAGACATTATGCGTCTCATTCTTGCTAATCACCAAGCTGAAAAAGCCTATGTAGAGAAACTACGTAAAGGTTCAGATAGAGTAATTGACCTTTTAGCTAATTATTTTCAAGCTCAGATTAAGGCAGGTAATTTACAGGATGTAGCAAATCCACAGGAACTTGCTCTTGCATTTATGGGAATGATTATTTCTTTTACTGTTTTTGCTCCAGTTCATCATGGTATTGAGCTTGATGATACCGAACGAATTGGTAGTTTGATTGTGCAAATATTTCTTAACGGACTTCATACATAAGCGATGAAAATAACTTTTGGTATTTTGATTGGAACCGTTGTTGGATTAATGGTTCTAGCTTTGTCTCAAGGAATGCATACCTTTACCTTCGGTTTGAGTAAATCTTGGCAGCAATTTATCAGTTTTTTACCCATACTGATAGTTGCAATGTTAATAAGTGGTTTTACTGATGTTTTATTACCAAAAGCACTTGTAGAACGTTGGCTATCCGATGCATCGGGATGGCACGGTATTGGTTTAGCCTATTTAGCGGGTGTCTTAACTCCTGCTGGAGGTGTAATTGGACTACCCTTAGTCGCGACATTTTACAAAGCAGGTGTAGGTGCTAGCGTACTGATTACTTATATGACTTCAATGACAACAATGTCACTTCTAAGGATTCCTCTCGAACTTAGCTTTTGCGGCTGGCAATTAACAAGTTTAAGAGTAACCGTGTCTCTAGTGTTACCAATTGTTGCAGGGATTTCGGCACGCTTTTTATCACCTTGGTTTATTCATCCATAAGTTAGATTTCTAACCAGACTTACCAAAAACATCTTGACAAAAACAACTAAACAGTTTAGTTTAGTCGTAAACAACTAAACGATTTAGTTCACTCTAGGACTTACGCAAGCCCCCCCTTTAAAAGGGGGGTTGGGGGGATCTAGAATGTCTGGAACACTATATTTCCCGTTATCGCTGCCTAAGTCCTACACTCTTATTTTTCTTGAGAGGAATTATGATGGTCAGTACATTTTTCAATTTACCCAAAATTAAGCCTCGAAATACTGCGATACTTGGCGTTGGTGCTAGTTTACTGATTGGTGGAGTGCTATTATCTCAAATCATTCCTAACCATGTATTACGAATAAAAGAAGCAGAAAAAGAGCAGCAGGTAGTTATTCCTGAAATTAAAACGGTAACAGCATTAGGGAAACTTCAGCCAGAGGGAGAAGTTATCAAAATTGCTGCATCTTCGGGACAAGGTGGTGGTGGTCAGGGAAATAAAATAGACGAGTTATTGGTTAAAGAAGGAGAAGAAGTAAAAGCTGGACAGGTAATTGCAATTTTAGACAATAGCGATAAGTTAAAAGCAGCTTATGAGAAATCAAAGGAAGCTGTTGCAATTGCTCAAGCAAATTTAGCGAAAGTCCAAGCAGGTGCGAAAACTGGAGAAATTGAAGCGCAAAAAGCTGAAATTGCCAGAATTAGAGCGCAATCTTTAGGAGAAGAAAGAGCGCAGCGGGAAACAATTTCAAGATTAGAAGCGCAATATGAAGGAGATAAAGCGACTCAGAGAGCGACTATTAGAAGGTTGGAAGCTGAGTTAAGCAATGCTCGTTCAGAATTTCGTCGATATGAAAGTTTATATAAAAATGGTGCGATTTCTCAATCTGATTTTGATAGCAGACGTTTAAGAGTAGATACTGTTTTACAGCAACTAAACGAAGCTAAAGCGACTTTAGCACGGACAGAAAGTACTGGAAGCAGACAAATTAGAGAAGCAAGAGTTGTTTTGAGTCGAATTCAAAATGCTAGTAGCGAGCAAATCAATTCCGCTCAAGGAACTTTGAGTAAAATTGCAGAAGTTCGTCCGGTGGATGTAACAGCAGCAAAGGCTGAGTTGAGACAAGCAGTAGCAGCAGAAAAAGAAGCAAGAGCTAATTTCGAGCAGTCTTTAATTAAAGCACCGAAAGATGGTGTGATTTTGAAAGTTAACAGCAGAAGTGGGGAAACAGCTTCTAATGATGGAATTGTTGAGCTAGGACAGGTACAACAAATGATGGTTTTGGCTGAAGTTTATCAAGCTCATATTGACAAGATAAAAGAAGGTCAAAATGTTCGGGTAATTAGTAATTCTCTGGGTGTTGATTTAACAGGTACTGTTGATTCTATCGGATGGCAAGTACAGCGACAAAATGTGATTAATGCAGACCCTAGTGAGAATATTGATGCGAGGGTTATAGAAGTCAAAGTGCGTTTGAATGAGGAATCGAGTCAGAAAGCTGCAAAGTTAACTAATTTGCAGGTTAAAGCAATTTTTGAATTGTGAAAATTGGTAATTGGTAATTGGTAATTGGTAATTGGTAATTGGTAGTTGGTAGTTGGTAGTTGGTAGTTGGTAATTGGTGATTGTAAAAGATATTTCTAATTAAAGTACAATCCAAAATCTAAAATCTAAAATCCAAAATCATCATGCTGGGATTTATTCAACAATTTCAACGTCGAACTCCATTAGGTTGGCTGCAACTTTCGCGTCATAAAGGAAGGTTTCTAGTTGCGCTTTCGGGTATTGCTTTTGCTGATATTTTGATGTTTATGCAGTTAGGGTTTCAAGCTTCGCTGTTTGAAAGTAATACAAAGCTGAATCGTGCCATACTTGCCGATATTGTTTTAATTAGTTCTCAAGCTAAAAGTACCCAAAATGTATCTACGTTTCCCCGGAATAGATTATTAGAATCATCAGATGTTCCGGGAGTCAAAACAGCAGAACCGATGTATGTAGGAAACGTGTCTTGGAGAAATCCGCAGACAAGGAAGAAAGTTCAGGTACAAGCAATTGGATTTAATCCTGAAATACCTGCTTTAGATATACCCGAAGCTAACGCGCAGCTTGATAAAATTCAGTTACCGGATAGATTTTTATTCGATGAAGCAGCTAGGGGAGAATACGACGAAGTTTATGCAAAAGTTAAAGCTGGAGAAGAAGTTTCAACAGAAATAGGTAGAAGAACAATTGCTGTAAATGGACTGTTTAAGTTTGGTGCTTCTTTTGCTGCGGATGGTATGTTGCTTTCAAGCGATAATAATTATTTACGTTTGTTTCCCAATCAAAGTGCAAGTAGTGTAAATATTGGTTTAATTTATCTTGAACCGGGATATGAGGCTGAAGAAGTTGTAAAAAGATTAGAAGAATATTTACCTTCGGATGTAAGAGTCCTGACACAAGAAGGATTTTTACAATTTGAATTAGATGTCCTTAATAAAGAAAGTCCGATTGCTTTTGTTTTCACTTTTGGTGTTGCAATGGGATTTTTTATTGGTGTAATTATTGTTTATCAAATCCTTTCTACAGACGTAAATTCACATTTAAAAGAATACGCGACATTCAAAGCAATGGGTTATGGAAATAATTATTTATTAGGAGTAATTTTTGAGGAAGCAATTATCATTGCCACATTTGGTTTTATTCCCGGATTTTTTATTCCATTGGGTTTATATAATTTAGCCGCAGCGGCAACTAATTTACCTATATACATGACCACTGCACGAGCAATTTCTGTCTTTATATTAACTATAATTGTATGTGCAATTTCTGGAGTATTAGCTACTAAAAGATTACAATCTGCCGACCCTGCGGATATGTTTTGACAGTTATCAGTGAACTACCACGCATTAAATGGATGACACGGATTACACGGATGATTAAAAACGCTCTTATAACAAATAACGACTAACAACTAACAACTAACTAATGACTACTGAACCTGCTATTTCAATTCATAATTTGAATCATTATTTTGGTAAAGGTCAGCTTCGCAAACAGGCTTTATTTGATATCAACTTAGAAATACAGACAGGAGAAATTATTATTATGACTGGACCTTCTGGTTCTGGGAAAACTACGCTTTTAACAATTTGTGGTGGTTTGCGTTCGGCTCAAGAAGGTAGTGTTAATGTGTTAGGAAAAGAATTATGTGGTGCTTCTGCAAAACAATTAACAGTTGCTAGAAGAGAACATGGTTATATATTTCAAGCACATAATTTACATGAAAGTCTAACAGCACTTCAAAATGTCAGAATGGGTTTAGAAGTTCATCCCCATATTTCTCCTCAAGAAATGTATAAAACATCGATTGAAATGTTAGAAATTGTCGGATTGGGAAACCGAGTCGATTATTATCCCGATGATTTATCTGGTGGACAAAAACAAAGGGTTGCAATAGCACGAGCGCTTGTTAGTCAACCAAAAATTGTTTTAGCAGATGAACCAACTGCTGCGCTTGATAAAAAAACCGGACGCGATGTGGTTGATATTATGCAGAAATTAGCTAAAGAGCAAGGTTGTACGATTCTGATGGTTACTCATGATAATCGTATTTTAGATATTGCCGATCGCATTATTTACATGGAAGATGGAAAGTTAGCTCCTCTACCAGAGTCAATGGAAGTTTCCCATAGTAATAATGACAAATAATTCAAACGATTGATTCAACGATCAAAATCTTTTATGTTCCTTAATCAACAACTATTAAGTAAAAAAGAATAATATTGCATTCAAAGTTATTAAAACGGCTAAAAGTATGCCATTGATTATAAAATCGTGTTTGTGCTGTCTAAATTTTCTTTCAAATAAAGCTCCTCCTGTAGTGAATAAGAAGCCTTTTATCGATTTGGGAACTTTGTCGTAATAAGGTTTATAACGTAACAGATTTACGATTAGTTGAACGGTTCCGTAAAGGGTAATTCCAAAAAGCCCTAATCGGAAGATGCTGTATAAATTAAAATAGTTATCCATTAGATGTGTTTAAGGATGATTTTTACGGCGATCGCCAATATTGCAGCGATGATACTACCTGTTAGTGTAATTCTGACGATGCGATTATATTTTCGCACTTCTATATCGGCTAATTCTTCTGCAACTTCAATTCCTTTAGTTGCTGATTGTTTGGCATATTTACTTACCTCGACAGCTAAAGTAGAGACAACAGAAATAATTACGGCTGCATCATCTGTAAGTCCTAATACGGGAATTATATCGGGAATGGCATCGAAGGGAGAAATCAGATAAAGTAAGGAACCTATTGCTAATGCTTTTGATGTCCAAGCAGCTTTGGGATCTAAAACCATCTGGAATAATGATTGAATTTTGGGCCAAATCTCTTTAATTGGGCCGCGATTCATTGAAGGTAATTTTTCGGTAATTTTCTGAATATCTTTCTGAATATTCTGCGGATTTACAGATTTAACCAGTTTATTAAATACATTTTTAATTTTATCGGAATTACTCGCGGTTTCTAATCTTTCATCAACTTCTTCAATCGCTTCTTCTGTTTTAACTTGTTCTTTTTCTTTTTGAGTTAACTGACTAAATAGCTTTTTTATTTTATTTGAACTAGTTTTTGAATTTGTTTTTACGGGTTGTTCGCTAACTACCTGGGCTTCAACTTCTTCAATTTTATTTTGAGTTAAAGATTGCGCGGGAACATCTTTATCTTTCTGGAATACATTTTGTATAATCGATTGCAATTTATTCTTTCGATCAACTTCTTTGTTATTTTCAGTTTCTACTTGTGGATTAATTGGTTTGATATCTGGTGCAACTTCTGTTTTAGCTTCTGCTTCTACTTTTACTGTTTCCTCAGAATGCGAGTCTTTACGAAACTTATTCCAGATTTGTTTCATAAATCCATTCTTGGCTTCCAAGGGTGTTTCGTCTGGAGGTGATGGTTGGATATCTATCGTTGTTGGGTTCTCTATTTCATCCGATTCCTGTTTCGATTTTCTAAAAAACCTATCTTTGATTCCCATAGCCATCACCTCATATTCTCAGTCACTTACTAAATATAAGCAAATATTCTGCGACCATGCATCAAACCAAGTGAATGTAAATAAAAAGTTGTCAAATTCTGCAAAATTCTATCTTTAGTTAGAAGATTTTTTACTTTGATTCGCAAGCAATCCCGTCATTGTCCCGATCCTTTTTCTTAGCCCAGGGATTAGCTGCAACGCTAATATTTTTGATGCCTCGCGCTCTTAATTCTTTGCAAGTACCAGATTGTTGCGGGATAACTTCATTAGAGCTAGCAGTAACTTGCTGTTTGTTATCAATAGAGGTAGTTACATCTGTAGGATTTTTCGCCACCGTACAATATTCACTTCTATACTCTGCTACCAAACCTTCCGCTCTTTCAGGATAATCAGCAATACTTTTTTTCACCGCTTGTCTAATCTGCTTTTTGCTCAAACCCTGCAAACTTTGAGGATTGTAGTTTGCTACGGCAATTGTCGCGACTTGAATTTTATATTTTTGATCTACCTCACCGCATCCAATTTTACTACTAATATTTGCAACTAATTTATCAACAGAAACTGATTTTTCAGAATTATTCGTTGCTTTAGCTGATTGTTGGACTTTCTTCTGAGTTGAATTTACTGGTTTATCAACAGATTTAGTAACGGGATTAATTTCTTGAGTTGAATTTTTTGGTTTCGCAGCAGATTTAACAATCGGATTAGCTGGAGGTACTGCTCGCGGAGTTTCGATTGATGATGGTTTGGTTGATTCAGCAGATTTAATAGTTGAATCAAGTTCGGGCGCTACTTCAGGTACGATGCGAGATACAGGAGTAGTTTCGGCAATTGGCTCTTTTGACTTCTCTCCTGACTAAAGTCGAGGAGATTCTAATAAGGATGTTCTGTGAAGGGATAAATCCTCTTCACTACACTTTTTATCTTTATTAGCTGTCACCCAGAGATTTATCCGGGTGGGACGAGTCAAAACGCCCCTAGACAGTCCATTAAGGTTTAACCCTAACGTTCTACTTACTTTGCGGATGATGTTGGCAGAAGCATTTGCATCCGCATTGATATAAAAATTGCTAGCTGTTCTATACAAACCACGCTTTGTTCTTTTTCCTGATGGCTTCCAATCGTTGGGTTTTTCACCATATTTGGGCAAATCGTCGCCATCTAAAAAGCTGCTAACAGATGTATAGCTTTCCTCAGTCTCTATAAATCTAATTCCATATTGTTCGCATAGTTGAAATATTCAATCTTTGAGTCTTGCCGTAGGAATTGGAACAAATTCGGAATTATTCTTTTTACCTAACTCTATTTCATTTTTATTACCTTTATTCCATCCAAAAACAATAGTACCTATATTGTTTTTCAAACAATGATTAATTACTATTTTTGCTGATTTATTAATCCCATCTCTCATTTGACGGTTGCGTTTTTCAGTTACAGCAGCTAGTTTTTTGCTCCAAAAACCTTGTGGCTTATTATCTTTTATAGTTGATACTTTTTTGTTGTACCAACGGTTCATAGATTTAATTTGTCTACCATCAACAATAAAACTAGTACCAACGTTAGATACACAAGTTAACCAGTTGGTTAATCCTGGGTCTATTCCCAATACTTTATCTTCATTTAACTTAGGCTTGTCTATAACTTTATTATATACAAACTCAAAATAAAAACATTTATTTCTGGGCAGTATTCTTAACTCTTTAATCTCTGCAAAGTTGATATTTGTTGGCATTGAAATATAAAAACTATCTATTCCAAACCATCGTTTACAAGTATTGCCTAGAGGAATTCGTATTTGACCGTCTTTTAGTCTAAGTGCTTGTTTTGGATAACTAACCGTAGCCATACCGCCCTTTTTCCTATAATTAGGAATTTTAGGTCTATTAGTTATTTTTCCCTCAAGGTATGCTTTAACTAAGCCATAAAAAGATTTAAAAGATTCAGCTACCGTTCTTAGTATCTGTTGTGCAGCCTGCGAGTGCAATACTTTATAATGATTGTTGTCTTTATATACTTTTTCTAAATCATACTTACCAATTCCTTTTTTGACCTTAAAGTACAACTGTCTTGCATAGTATATTCCCATGTTTGTGAGTTTATGAGACTCTGAACATAGAAACTCTAATATTGCAAGCAAGTCTTTATCAAGATTTACTAAAACTTGTTGACATCCATACATTTTTCTATTTGAAAACTAAACATATTCTACCATGTCATTGGATAGTTAAAACTATCTCTTCTGGTTTTCATCCCTCGTTTAAAAACGGAGGGCTTTCAACTTCGTATTCTGTAATTGAGACGATTCAATAGTTTTGTTTTGAGAAGTTGAAGTTCCGCAAGCGGTAATAGTCAGCGCAATTAACGTCAATATAAATGTTTTATTCACAGTACTTTATTGGTAAATTTACCCAGAGTATATTTACCACAATCATCTTACCTAGACTATGATTTAAATCACTTTGTCAAACCTACTATTAATTGTATAACAACTAACAATTATCAATTAACAACCAACGACAAAAACATACATTCCCACACCAAACGCGGTTGCGCGTAACAAAGTAAAGCTTTACGGGTTTTTTCAAGCTGTTGAATAATGTTTGGTTGTCGTGAATTTTGCCAGTATGACTGTTGCAAATAATCAACTAACCATAACTGTGCTTCGTTATCTAATTCTTTATCAACTTGTTTCGCTAATTCCAATGCAGAGCGGTAAGTTTTAGGTGCTTGAGTACAGGAGCGCAATAAATCCAAGGGAATATTTTGCATTTGTTCGTAAGCTTCAATTGCTTTCCCCGGACTTCCTGCTGCTATATTCAAAACTGTAGGATGATTCAATATTTCACTGTGTCCCGATAATGCCAAAACTTGGGACATTGCGGCTGTATCTAAACAATAAAAAGGAATTTTTTGACACCGAGAAACCAATGTTGTCAATATAGAATCCGGTGTTGGTGCAATCAAAATTATAGTTGCTTTCCCCGGCTCTTCTAAGGTTTTGAGTAAAGCATTGGCAGCTGATTCTGCCATCGTTTCAGCTTGCTCCAATACAACTATATTTCTCGACGCTTCCAAAGGTGGACGACTGAGGAATTCAGTTATTTGACGAATTTGTTCCAAACGAGTGATAGGAGGTGCTTTACGCTTTAGTCCTTTTTCTGCGGCTTCCGAAGCACTGAATAATTTACCTTGATGTTGATAACTTGGCTGTACCCAAAGTAAATCGGGATGGTTCCTTTTTTCTATTTTGCTTTTAACAACAGTAATATCGCGATTATTTTGAGTAAACACCAATTCTAAAAAGCATCGCGCAGTTAAACTTCGTCCGATTCCAGGAGAACCCACAAACAAATATGCTGGCGCAATTCTATCTTTTGCAACAGCTTGTTTTAGTAATTCTACAGCTTGGTTTTGCCCTATAAGCGGTGCGAAGAAATCCATTTTCAGTTAGCAGTTAGCAATTATCAATTATCAGTTATCAATTATGCCGTGCGGTTTCAACCGCTAGATATTCAACCAATCCCCAATGCCCAATTCCCAATGCCCTAAGCTGGTGTGCAGCTAAATTATATAAAACAAAAATATCAAATTCTTGTAGTGCGGGCATCTTGCCCGCTAGTCAAATAAAAATAAAATGCGTAACAGCTTATTACCAATTACCAATCCCCCATTCTTCCAACTTAAAATTTAATATTTGCTGAATTTGCTTTTGCACTTCTTCTTGATCCAAACCAGCTTCTATTCTAAAATTTCGTTCGGGAAACAAAGCTGCTTGTTCTTTATATCCTTTCTGCACGCGACGATGAAATTCAATTTTTTCTTGTTCGATTCTATCTGCTTTTTCGCCGGTTTTTCTCTTCCGTGCCATTCCTTGTTCAACGTCTAAATCTAACCACAAGGTTAAATCGCTTTTTAATCCAGATGTCGCTATAGAGTTAAGACGATCGATTAAATTCATGTCTAAATTACGACCATAACCTTGATAGGCTATTGTCGAATCAATATAGCGATCGCACAATATGATTTTTCCCGCTTCTAGATTCGGAAGCAGTTCTTGTTCTACGTGTTGAGAACGGTCGGCAGCATACAATAATAGTTCTGTAGTGGCGCTTATTGCTTTGTTTTTAGTACTTTCCAACAACAAGGAACGAAGATGCAATCCTAATTGTGTTCCTCCCGGTTCGCGAGTTGTTACCACAGGTATTCTCAAAGAAAGCAGCCATTCACTACAAAGTTGGATTTGCGTAGTTTTACCGCAGCCTTCTACCCCTTCAAAGACAATTAATTTACCGTTCATACATTTAAGCTAGATGCCGCCAACTATGCCAAAATATCATCTTTACAATCATTGTCAAAGCCTCTCTCCCTATGGGAGAGAGGTTTGGAGAGGGTTCCAAGCATAGGATTTATAAAAAGCAAAATCAAAACAGTTTTTAGCTTTTACTTTTCAACTTTGAGTTTCTCTTCTTCCTCTTTCTAGCTCAGAGATACTGTGTTAAAGTTTTACTCAAGGTTGTTTTTGGTACTGCACCTACAACCGTATCGACTTGCCGACCGCCTTTAAATACTATCAGCGTTGGAATGCTGCGAATGCCATAGTGACTGGCAACAGTGGGATTTTGGTCTGTGTTTAATTTCACCACTTTAACTTGTCCTTCGTATTCCCCAGCAACTTCATCTACCACCGGAGCAACCATCCGACAAGGACCGCACCAAGGTGCCCAGAAGTCTACCAGTACGGGAACTTCGCTTTCGAGGACTTCTTGCTTAAAGGTGGCTTCTGTCACATTCATAATGGATGACATATTTGTCCTCCTATTAATATTATTTCTATAGTTCGATAAAATCGAATAATTAAAATATAGACCTTTTTAAGATAACCTGCAACAATGAGATTTCTTTATCATCCAGAGCAAAAAAATATATCTTTAGCGGGAGTGCTTTATGCGTTAGGGGACCCTGTTAGATTAGAGATTGTCCGGCAGTTGGCGACGAAAAAAGAGCAATGCTGTGGCGACTTCGATTTTGCGATCGCTAAGTCAACAATGTCCAATCACTTTAAAATATTGCGAGAGTCAGGGTTAGTATTAACCAGAAAAGAAGGAACCCAGCACATAAACACCCTACGTTTTGAAGATTTAGAAGAATTATTTCCAGGCTTATTGGAAGCTGTATTGAATTCCGCTGAACCATTTATCATGTCTCAAGAAGCAGTTACCAGTTAACAGTTACCAGTTAATACTAAATCTACAACTTATAACTGTTTGAATCCAAAATCTAAAATCTAAAATCATTTAACTCCTAACTCCTAACTCCTAACTGCATTAGTAAAGTCGCTAAGTCCTAATTTTGCATTATTGAAGCTAGCATTCGTGAAATCAAAGCGTCGGAAGGATGTTACTGAATAAGTGATAATTTCTTTGATGGTATAGCGAAGGGGTTCAACCACTTTAGTTATGGCAAAGAATAATAAACCAAAGCTGTTAAATGCGCCAATTCATACTAAACTACCAATGCGCGAACGTCCGGTTGCTAATCAGTTGGGTTTTTACGCAGATAAACTGTAATTTAATTGTCCCAATAATATTCAGTAATTGTAAATTGAGCAACTTGACTCTTGGATAGTCAATAAATTAATAAAATGATTATTACAAACTATTTGTATTAGATGCGTTGTCAAAAATCAAAAGCTAAACTAGTACCGTATTCAGAAATAAAAAGGTTAGAAAATGATTCAAGAGCGTGACTATACGTTGATTATTGATAAAAGCGGTAGTATGTCAACTCCCGACCAAGCAGGTGGTAAAAGTAGATGGGAGATTATGCAAGAATCCACCCTTGCTTTAGCTAGAAAGTGCGAGCAGTTCGATCCAGACGGGATGACTGTTTACTTGTTTTCCGGTAAATTTAAGCGTTTTGATGATGTGACTTCGGATAAAGTCGCGCAAATATTTATGGAAAACGATCCTGCTGGTACTACCAATTTAGCAGGTGTTCTCAAAGATGCTACAGATAATTATTTTAAGCGTAAAGCAGCAGGTCAAACCAAAGCCAACGGGGAAACAATTTTAGTTGTTACTGATGGTGAACCGGATGATAGGAAAGCAGTTTTTGAAGTAATAGTTAACGCTTCTCGTCAGATGGAAAAAGATGAGGAGTTAGGAATTTCTATTGTTCAAGTTGGTAGTGATGCTCAAGCAACAAAATTTCTCAAAGCTTTAGACGATCAAATGGAATCAATTGGTGCAAAGTTTGATATTTGCGACACCGTAACTTTCGATGATATGGAAGATATGAGTCTTGCAGAGATATTAACCAATGCAATTACTGATTGAATAAGGGAGTAGGGAATGGGGAAGGGGGAACGGGGAACGGCGAACAGTGGAATAAACTTAATACTCATCAATTAATCAATAATCAATCAATTATAGGAGAATTTATCTATGTTAGAAAACCGCGATTATACATTAATTATTGATAAAAGTGGTAGCATGTCAACTCCCGATCAAGCAGGTGGTAAAAGTAGATGGGAAGTAATGCAAGAATCCACCCTTGCTTTAGCTAGAAAATGTGAAAAATTAGATCCTGATGGAATAACGCTTTATCTTTTTTCCGGTAAATTTAAGCGTTTTGACGATGTGACTTCGGATAAAGTCGCGCAAATATTTATGGAAAACGATCCTGCTGGTACTACCAATTTAGCAGGTGTTCTTAAAGATGCTACAGATAATTATTTTAAGCGTAAAGCAGCAGGTCAAACTAAGTCTAATGGGGAAACAATTTTAGTTGTTACTGATGGTGAACCGGATGATAGGAAAGCAGTTTTTGAAGTAATTGTTAATGCTTCCCGTCAGATGGAAAAAGATGAAGAATTAGGAATATCTCTGGTTCAAGTTGGTAAAGACGCTGAAGCAATGAAATTTCTCAAAGCTTTAGACGATCAAATGGAATCAATTGGTGCAAAGTTTGATATTTGCGACACCGTAACTTTCGATGATATGGAAGATATGAGTCTTGTTGAAATATTGACCAATGCAATTACTGATTAAATATAGGGAGTAGGGAATGGGGAATGGGGAACGGTGGAATAAAGTTAATACTCATCAATGAATCAATAATCAATAATCAATAAATAATAGGAGAATTAATGTATGTTAGAAAATCGCGATTATACTTTAATTATTGACAAAAGTGGTAGCATGGCAACCCCGGATCAAAAAGGTGGTAGAACCAGATGGGTAGCAGCAGAAGAATCAACTTTTGCTTTAGCGAGTAAATGCGAGCAATTCGATCCAGATGGTATTACTATTTATACATTTTCTGGAAGATTCAAAAGATATGAGAATGTCACATCCCAGAAAGTGATGCAGGTTTTTCAAGAAAACGATCCTTCCGGAACAACCGATCTAGCTTCGGTATTGAAACACGCTACAGATAATTATTTTCAACGCAAAGCTGCGGGTGAAACAAAAGAGAATGGTGAGACAATTTTAGTAATTACCGATGGTGAACCCGACGATAGGAAAGCGGTAATGAAAGTAATTATCGAAACTTCTCGTCGCATGGATAGGGATGAAGAATTAGCAATTTCCTTTATTCAAGTTGGCACCGATCCTCATGCAACTCGCTTTCTCAAAGTCTTAGATGACGAAATGCAAAGTGCTGGAGCCAAGTTTGATATCTGTGACACGATTACAATGGATGATATGGAAGATTACAGTCTTTCAGAAGTGTTGCTAAATGCAATTATTGATTAGTTATTGCCATTAATCGCAATTAAACATATGGATTCCATCGATAAATTATTATCCGAACTTCAAGCTGAATATCAGCAATCAGCTAATTCCCAACCTGGGAAAACAGAGGAAGTTAAGAAAGTTAAGAAAATTAAGAAAGTTAAGCTTGATTCATCTCCATCTTCCTCACTTTTTACATCATCATCAAAAGGAGATGTAATTGATAATATTTTAGCTGAAGTTAAACAAGATATTGAAGAAAAACAAGTTTTAGAAGAACAACAAAAACAGCAGGAACTTGAAGATGAACGAATTCGACAACAAAAAATTAAAGCAAAGCAATTAGAAGCGTTAAAAGCTCAAGCTCAAGAATGGTTAAATAAATTAGATCCATTATCCACAGAAGGAATGTGGTTTGAGAGTTTTGCTCAAAGCTACTCTTCCAAATTAGAAGCAGCAATTGAGTATTTGAACAGTGAGCAGTAATCAGTGAGCAGTGAGCAGGTAATATTTAATAGTAAAAAATAAAATTTTTGCTATACATAATTATTTTATAGCAATCTTAAATCAGTTGAATTTAAGTTGCTTATAAACCCGTTTTTCTAAAAAATACCGAATTTATTAATTCCTAAAAATAGCGAATACTATATTTATCTCTTGGGAGCATCCCAATATTGCAAAAATAAAATTTGGTAGTGCGAGCATCTTGCTCGCTTGATATACATAGCGAGCAAGATGCTCGCACTACAAAAAATAAAATCACACATTTGGGATGCTCCCTATCTCTTAAATATATTTATTTTTTTATAGTTATATTTTCAATAAATTCTTACTTACAACCGAACCCTATTTTCATCTAAATACTGATAATTGATAACTGTTAACTGCTCACTGCTCACTGCTCACTGTTAACTGACAACCTCTTCGCTCCCCATTCATGCATTGCCTTGAGAATTGGCTGCAAACTTTCTCCTAAAGGTGTCAGCGAATATTCTACTTTCGGGGGAACTTCAGCATAAACTTTGCGATGTACAATTCCATCTTGTTCCATTTCTCTTAATTGCTGAGTTAGCATTTTTTGAGTAATTCCTGGTAAAGCACGCTGCAATTCTCCAAAGCGTCTTATACCTAATAGTAATTCTCTGATAATCAATACTTTCCAGCGCCCTCCTATAATTTGAAGTGTGGTTTCTACTTCACAGCTAACCATCTTTTTAGGGTTTTCCGCTTTCATTTTTATAGTTACTTTTCGGTAAGTACCCGACTTTTAAGTGCGTACTTTTCATCATACCGTCACTTCGTTTAAAGTTGAACGAGTATCAAGTGAATAAATAATTGATCCGAATCAAAGGTTTCTTAAAGTCGTAGAAATTTCATTTAAATTTTTGAGGAGAACACTATGAATCAACCTGTAATTGCTGATAAAAAACCTGCCGTAATGGAATTAAAACCCGGTACTTATTACTGGTGTAGCTGCGGTAAGTCTAAAAACCAATCTTTTTGCGATGGTTCTCATAAAGGTAGTGAATTTACACCAGTTGCTTTTGAAGTAACTGAGAAAAAATCTGTAGCAGTATGTAACTGCAAGCATACTAGCAATCCACCTTATTGCGATGGTTCTCATAGCAAACTTTAATTAATTCCGAATGTAAACCTCGGGAACCCGGTATTATTAAATATATCGAGTTTCTGAGCTTGAAGTTTTTGAATTGATGTATAAAAAATTCACATAAGATCGGTCAAAAATTAAGCAGTAATCAACATAAATTGACCAACATAATCAATTAGTAACTTGTAATTAGAGACAAATTTTATTTAGAAGCAAATTTTATAAACTTACTCACAATATTATCTACAGAACGTTTTAACTGATTCTTGCGATACCATCTTTGAAAAGCTGCTTCATATTCTTCACCTTTCAGTTGAAAAGTATTCCAGCCATCCAAACCTAAAAACAAACCCCAAAATAGCACAATGTAAAGCGCCCAGTTTATACCTCCACCCGTAAGCAGATCCAACGATACTAAAAAAGTATTAACAATCGCGTAATTGCCAGCACGCTTTTTGAATCTTCTTTGACGATGGAGGTTAAATGCTTGTCTGTGCTGAATTTCGCCTTGTTTCGTTGCCCAATCGACTTCTGCTAATTGTAGAGTTTCCGGTGAGATATCTAATTCCGCAGCGATTTCCAAAAGCACCTCATGAGAAAATTCTTTATCGTCATCCACCTGACGAGCGATCGCCAACTGCAAAATCTGCTGTACATCCTCTTGGCTATAACAACGACTAGTTTTATCTCCCGAATTCGTCATATTTATCATCTCTTCTATTACATTTATAGCGAGAATTTATTTTTCAAGCATACTCAAAGTACTGCTATTATCTCTAGAGTAACAAATCAATCAATTGAATTTTAGATTTTAAATTTTAGATTTTAGATTGAAGATTAGGAGTTACGAGTCAAGAGTGAGGAGTTAAGAGTTAGGAATTAATATTATATGTTTCCTTATCTCCCCATCTCTCTTAACCAGTACTTTACCTAAAAATAAGAAAATCACAATAAGAGATTGCTTTTTACAGTTGGGGAGAAATTTCGGTGGAATCTAATCCAAATATCCGTACATTATCGGTTGATATTGGTGGTAGCGGTGTAAAGGTAATGGTTTTGGATATTAAGGGTAATCCTTTAACCAAAAAATTGCGGGTGCAAACACCTCAACCTGCTTCTAAAAAGTTAGTTATTCAAGCGATTTTAGAGTTAGCTGAAATGGCAGGTGAATTTGAACGGGTTTCGGTTGGATTTCCTGGTGTGGTAAAAAATGGAATAACTAATACTGCTGTTAATTTACACCCTGACTGGATAGACTTTGATTTAGCAACAGCTTTATCTCTATTGCTTAAAAAGCCTGTAAAAGTAGTTAATGATGCAGATATGCAGGGTTTAGCAGCAATTTCTTGTCAAGGTGTGGAACTAGTAATTACTTTAGGAACGGGATTTGGTTCGGCTTTATTTGTAAATGGTAAATTGGTTCCAAATCTGGAAATGGGACATCATCGCTTTCGTAAAAGTGAGACTTATGAAGAACAATTAGGGCGTGCTGCATTAGAAAAAATTGGCGCTGAAAAATGGAATAAACGTTTGGAGAAAGCAATAGATTCTTTACAACATCTGTTTAATTATGATTATCTATATATTGGCGGAGGTGAAGCAGAAAATATTAATCTGAATTTACCCGCGAATGTGAAAGTTATTCCCAATGTTTTTGGATTATTAGGTGGTATTGCACTATGGCGGGATTAAAAAAAGGCAATAGGGAATAGGGAACAGTAGGAAGAGAAAACAACGCTATACAAAAGTACGGTTTTTAGGTACTAGTAGCTGAAGTTGTATTTTGTATTGATTCTTTTAGGAAAAATCTTTGAGAAATCCAGTAGGTAAAAATGTGAGAAAGTAAGCCTAAAGGACCTGCAAATAAGCAAAGTGCAAGGGAATGAAAAGTCCAAACACCTGTTTTGACTCCAGCTAAATAAATGTAACGTCCCACAAATAAATCCATTACCAAAAAATGAATCCATCCAGTTGCAGCAGCAGTTTCATCTGCAAAAAATCTCGCAATATCCGCTAATTGAGGATTGGATAGAGCTTCGGCATTTTCGGGTGTGATGCTGCTAATAAATAAATATAAATATAGTCCAGCTAAAGGTACAAACGGGATGTACGATTCCATCACTCGTTGCGTCACTTTCCACTTTGGCAAAAAAATCATTAATGCCCAAAAAGGTAACACAAAGAGATTGGCAATATTAAATAGTTCGCTAATAGTCATAGAAAAACTCCGCGTTAAACACTAATAATAATCAGTATAGATGTATCGCGTACATTACATGATTTCTTATCATATTGTTGCGAATAAAAAATATTTATTATACTGATTCTGCAACCCGTTAAAATATTTTTTTGCAGCAACAAATCATTGTAATCCAATACTTTCTATAATAATATATTTAGTACCTTTGACCTCTAACCTTTAACCTTTGACCTTTAACCTAAAACAGGATGGCATCTCTTGGCGACTATTAAATGTAAAGATACAATTTTTTCCAATATACAAGCAATTTTATTTGATAAAAATGGCACTTTAGAAGACTCAGAAGTTAATTTACGTAATTTAGCTCACAAAGCAGCGCGAATTATAGATGCACGAATACCGGGTGTTGGCGAACCTTTATTAATGGCATTTGGTGTTAATAGCAATACTTTAGACGCTGCGGGATTAATAGCAGTAGCAAGTCGTCGAGAAACGGAAATTGCCGCAGCAGCTTATATTGCAGAAACGGGAAGAGGCTGGATTGAATCATTAAATATAGCCCGTGAAAGTTTAAATGAGGCAGAAAAATATTTAGGTGATTCTGCTTCACCTTTATTTGCTGGTAGTTTAGAAATATTGCAAAAGCTTTCGCGATCGGGATTAAAACTGGGTATCCTTTCAGCAGCTACAACCCCAGAAGTAAATCAATTTGTAAAAGCTCATCAACTGGGTGAATATTTAAACTTAGAAATGGGAGTAGACGGTAATATTTTTAAACCAGATCCAGCTTTGTTTATCCAAGCTTGTGAAAAAATGCAAGTAGAGCCAAGCAATACGTTGATGGTAGGAGATTCTGTTGGCGATATGCAAATGGCGCGTAATGCAAAAGCTGCTGGCTGTATCGGTATTACTTGGATTAATAAATCAGATAATGTTCGAGGTGCGGATGTGGTGATTGATAAGTTAGATGATATTCAAGTTGATTAATTAATTACCAATCACCCGCTCGCCGCACGCAATACCTACGGTACGCTACGCTAGCCGCGTGAACGGGTATCTCCTCCGGAGACGCTGCGCTAACAGCAAGCCCTACGTACTGCGGGAATCTCCGCAACGCAGTGCTTCACCAATTACCAAGTATTTCAAAACGACGACTGCAAACCCACTGTTAATTGCCAATCCGTTTCTAATTGTGGCCCATCTAAATCCCGCAAAATAGGTAATTCAAATTCCATTGCTAAACGAGAACCTTGTAAATTACCTTCAGGAGCATATAAATTAACACCAAAACCTAAATTAATTTGAGTACCATTTCTTAATTCTGGATCTGCGGTAGGAATCATCATTGGATTTAATCTGTCATCAGCACCATCAATATCTCCCCAAGTTGTGCCAGTTAACCGCAGCGAAGTACTCAACCAATCCGTCCAATTACGAGCAACCCAACCTGATACCTGATATTTGTTACCTAAGCGATAACCGTTGTCATTCTTTCCCAATCTCAGCGTTGTTAAAGCTTGCGCTCCCCAAGAACCTTTTCCAGATTGACCTAAGTAAGTGATTCCTGGTAGCAAATCGAAAGTACCCGAACCAATTTGCATTGGATAGGGAAGAATTTGATCTTCACCTGCGGGAGTGTCATCTTTTTCGTTAATTGAACCCGTGGGAAAACTAACCCCAAGGTTTAAATGTACCCGCTGTTTATCTTTGTTGAAAACTGTATATAGTGCTGAGGTTTTAATATCCCCAAATCCTTCAGAATTTGTCGTGAAGCGTGTACCCATACCTGTAAGATGTTCCATTTCCTTGGAAACATAAGGCACCATAGCCATTAAAGTAACATCATCGCTAACTGCGTACATTGCCCCAAGCATATGCATTTGCATGCTCATATCTACAGGAGTCACCATAAAATCCTGTAAAACTTCGCGATCGCTAACACTACTCGTACCGTCGCGATTACCGTCCATCTCCATGAACATATAGCGGTAGGAAAACATAAACTCACCTTTTTTGTGAGTATGATCTCCCATTACACCAATAGGCGCGTGCCCGTCGGGACGAGCCGCAGACCATTTATCGGGGTCGCTATTATGACCGCTATCTGCTATTAATTTATCGCTATTTGAATTTTCTGTTAATGATAAATTTGTAAAAGACTCAGGAGATTTATTTAAATCTGGTTGATTTAAAATTGGTTTATTTAAATTTAAGTCAGCAGCGGAAGTTGAAATAACTGCATTTTTTTGAGTTTTTTGTTGAGACTGTTTAGATAATTGCTTGGATTCAATTAATTTTTTGACTAAGCTGCCTTTTTCGGTTTTAACGTCATTTTCTACACTTGAGTGTATAATAATATTTTCAGTTTTGGAGATTGATTCTGGCTTAGTTTCTGCAAAAGCCGTTAATGGAATTAAAACAATGCTGGTAATAATAAAACTAGATTGATAGCTATTTAACTTCAATTTATAAACCTCAACTTAGTTGGTAAGTAATTTAACAGAGGAATATAGTATCAAATCAAAAATAGCTTGCACAAAAGACAGCTTGTCATATTTGCCTGAAAATAATCAAATTAACTTTTACAATCTGTTTTATTGTAATTTAACTAACATCTCCTCTTGAGTTTCTTCGATTAAAATAACGCTTTTGGGTTGAGTTGAATTCAAAACCTCACCCTGTCCTCCAGACATCCCTCTCCTTACTAAGGAGAGGGAACGAGGGTGAGGTAGATTTGTATTGCACCCAAGTGAAACTCGTTATATGTAATAACTATAAACATGACAATGTATTCAAATTTAATATAATTACTTTTTTACACAAAGAAACCCAATATCTTGAAGATAGCGGGTTTCTAAATTTAACTATTATTTGATAAATTCTTACTGTTGCACAACTACTGTTGTTCCTACTGATGCCCAATTGAATATTCTTTTCGCATGATTTGGAGCTACATTTACGCAACCGTGACTAACTGGAGTCCCAAAATTATTGTGCCAGAATGCTCCGTGAATTCCATAACCACCTTGATAATACATCGTGTGGGGGACGTTAGGAATATCGTAGTCTTCACCCTTCATCCGAGTTTTCACGAGCTTAGTATAAATTTTAAATACACCAGTTGGTGTAGGAGTCGATTTTTTACCCGTCGAAACAGTTACCCCAAATACAGGTTTATTCCCTTGCCAAGTAATTAATCTTTGTTCTGATAAATCTACTTGAATCCAGCGTTGATTGGAATTTTTAAGCTCTTTGACTTTCTGACTAACTTTCTGCTGAGACTTTTGCGTGTGGTGTGCTGCTGCCTTACTCGTAGGAAGACTTACAAAACTAGCCGACAGTGCTATCCCTGCTACAACAACTTTAAAATAGCGAATATACTGAGGCAAAACTGGGGCTTTCATGATAAATACTCTCAAATGTAAGCATAAGCTTGTTTATTTTTCTTTATAGCTGCACTTAACAACTTATTTCTGTCATAACCTACAAATCTCTCTAAATTCATCCTACTTGATGTTTTGCAGTAGGGCTTCTGCCTGTCGAGTTATTAAATTCCAATCTCCTGACATAACCAAATGTTGAGGAAATAACTCGCTGCTCAACCCAATGGCGATCGCACCTGCTCGAAGAAATTCAACGGCGTTTTCTAAAGTCACACCCCCGGTTGGAATCAAGGGAATTTGTCCCAAAGGTGCTTGCAAACTTTTGATATATCCAGCACCACCAACTGCCTGCACGGGAAAGACTTTGATACAGGTTGCACCCTGATTCCAAGCTGTAACAATTTCAGTAGGAGTTAGCGCTCCCGGTATAATTGGTACATTTTGTTCGACAGCCGCTTGAATTATTGTTGAGTCGATATGGGGAGTGAAAAGGAATTGGGCACCCGCGTTCACTGCCTGCTGCATTTGTTCTATATTTAACAGCGTTCCCGCGCCGATAATACACTCAGGTAGTTCCCCGCGTAATTGTTGGATTAACTCGGCACAACAAGGAGTATTCCAAGTTATTTCAATTAACCGCATCCCAGCAGAAGCTACTGCTAAAGCCATTTGTCGAGCAGAGGTTTTTTTTTGGGCGCGAATAACGGCAATAACGCGATGTTTTTTTAAAAGCGTTAACCAAAGGGAATTGGGAATTGGGCATTGGGCATTGGGCATTAGGTATTAATAATTAGAAATTGAAAATAAGCAGATTCAAAGTCATGTTTGATCTAGTTTTGGCTGTATAAAAGCAATTAAGCCTAGATTCTAGGTTTCAAAATTTATTTTTTTATTAAATAATAATCCTTTATTTATTAATGTTAATTCACCTCTATCTTCTGCCGTAGAGGAAAAATAAACCCAAAATTTTATCTTTTTTTTGGATTAAATGTATATATATGTATAGTTAATATGATAAAAGCTAAGTAAATCAACACAATTTTAACAATTTAGTCATTGTGTGTTTAGTTAACATGATTCATAAACAATTTTTTCACAAAAGCTTTATAGCTTCGGTTGCAGCAGCGACAGTTATTATCGGTGGAAGTCAATTAGATGGCACTTTTGCTCAAACCGCACCTCGATCGTCGGCAGTATCACAAACGAAACCTGCTCTTACCTTGCAGGGGCACATATGGACTATCGAATCTTTAGATTTTAGTCCAGATGGGCAAACTTTAGTCAGCGGTAGTTACGACCACACCGTAAAAGTCTGGAACTTGAACAATGGTAAGCTCATTAGTACTTTAGACGGACATAAAGACGGGGTGAATGATGTTCTTATTAGTCCCGACGGAAAACTATTTTTTACTGCTGGAGGAACCGCAGAACCCAATACGAGTACAGTAATTAAGGTATGGGATATGAAAACCAAAAAATTACTTCGTACCCTCAAAGGACATTCTTTAGGAGTGACTTCCCTAGCAATAACCCCGGATGGTAAAACTCTTATTAGCGGTAGTTACGATAAAACAATTAGATTATGGGATGTAGATAAAGGTATACGAAAGCGTACTTTAACCGGACATACTAGCCCCGTGCGTTCGGTTGCAATTAGCCCAAATGGAAAAACTCTTGCTAGCGGTGGAGGTTCACTAAAAAACGATTCCGACAAAACAGTTAAATTATGGAACCTGGAAACGGGAGAATTAACTAGTAATATCAAGGGAAACGATAACGTTATTAGCTTTATCGGCTTTACTCCCGACGGAAAATATCTTGTCAACTCCACAGATCCAAAAATCAACGTTTGGGATTTAAGTACTGGTAAATTAGTGAATCGTTTTCAAGTATCCGACATCGAAGGAGTTACTTCTACAACTTTAGGCAACGATAGTAAAACCGTTGTCACCACCACATTAGATGGTGCGGTAACAATGTGGGATTTAGTTACAGGAAAACAGATAAAAACTTTAGTTGAAGCCGACAATAACCCTCAAAACTACGACCAACTTTATCCCACAAGTACCGCATTCAGCCCCGACGGTAAAACCATTGCAATTGGTGAGGGAGGCGGAGCTTACAATTCAAAATTCCCCATTCTCATTCGACGAATGGAATAAACAGTTAACAGTGAGCAGTTAACAGTGAGCAGTTAGGAGTTAGGAGTTAGGAGTTAGGAGTGATGAATATTATTTCTACTCCCTCTACCCCCTCTACCCCCTCTCCCCCATCTCCCCCTCACTTCTCGTACTTCTCGTAAGCAGCAACAATACGCTGTACTAAAGCATGACGCACGACATCTTTTTGAGAAAATTCACAAAAGGCTATACCTTCTACGTTTTTTAAAATTTGAAAGGCTGTTACTAATCCCGATTTCTGCTGTGATGGTAAATCGCTTTGCGTCATGTCACCTGTTACTACCATGCGGGAACGAAAACCCAAACGAGTTAACAGCATTTTCATCTGCGCTGGTGTGGTGTTTTGAGCTTCATCAACAATCACAAACGCATTATTTAAAGTTCTTCCCCGCATATAAGCTAGTGGCGCAACTTCGATTATGCCTCTTTCAATTAACGACGGTACCTTATCGGGATCGATAAATTCGTTGATTGCATCGTAAAGCGGGCGCAAGTAAGGATTGACTTTTTGCTGCAAGTCTCCAGGTAAAAAGCCGAGTTTTTCACCTGCTTCGACGGCGGGACGAGTTAAAATTAGTTTCTCGTACTTATTATCAAGCAATGCTTGAACAGCAACGACAACCGCCAAAAACGTTTTACCAGTTCCCGCAGGACCAATACAAAATGTTAAGTCACGGTTGCGTATTGCTTCAATATACTGTCGCTGGCGAAATGTTTTTGCACGAATTTGTTCGCCGCGACGAGTTTTAGCAAGTACATCTTTTTGTAATGTTTGCAGTTCATCTTCTCGATGAGTATCAAGGGCTTGACGCGCTGTCAATATATCGGTGACAGATAATGTATTACCCTTTGTCCAAATATCTTCCAAAGATTTTACTAACCGAGTAACCAAGTCGATTTGTTTTTCAGTACCGCTAACGTATAATTCTTGTCCTCGCAGCACTACAGTAGCTCCAGTTTGTCGCGCTAGGAGCTTGAGGTTTTCTTCTTGGTTTCCCGCTAATGCCATAGCACTTGGGATGTCGGGCAGTTCTATTGTTATGGCATCTGCCATAGTATTTATTATTTATTATTTAGTAATCAGTGATTTTTTACAAAGTACTCCCTTGAAGGGAGATGAAACTTATTTTCTGACCGATTGGTGAAAATAGCAATATTTCTTAATAATTTGCGATCTTTTCTATTTACTATCAGCCGTAGGGCTGATAGCGAATAAAATACGAAACAATTTATATTGTTTCAATCAAATGCGAGTCCGGGGTTTGGTGAAATCTCTACGTCCGTCACCACGTCTTACTTTAGGCTTGGGCATTGGTAATTCTCTATGCCGTTCTTCGCTATTAGATGCGGGTGCATCAATTCGATCGTTACTACCGTAAATATCTAGATATGCCGATTGTCCGGCAGCTTGAGCAGCCATAGAAATCACGGTGCGAATAGCTTGGATGTTGCGTCCTCCACGACCAAAAACTTTACCTTTATCTGCACTATCAAAGGCAATGCGAATCCAAGCTCGTCTGGTACTACGAGAAATTTCACAATCAACGCTTAGAGAGTCTGGAGATTCCAAAAACGGCTGCATCAAAAAATTTACTAGACCTATATAATCGGGATCTGTACCGGAATTGGTATCTGTTACTGTATCAGGATGCAGTTGCTGCACGGACTTGTTCAAAAACATTATTTTTTTCTAAAATGCGACGCACGGTGTCAGTTGGTTGAGCGCCCTGCTGTAGTCGCTTGACAATACCATCAACGTCTAATTTTACTTCTTTAGTTCTAGGATTATAAAATCCCAATTCTTCGAGGGGACGACCATCACGACGAGTAAGATTATTGATGGCAATTATACGGTAACTTGCTTCTCGTTTTTTGCCAATTCGCTTAAGGCGCAGTTTAATCATGATTAAGAGGTTATTCTCCTACTTTGAAAGGTATCGATTTACAACTAAAGTTCGTAACAAATCCATCTAACATTATGAAAGCATTTCCACCAAAAAGGTAATGCCTCTCCCCGTGGAAAATAAAAAATTCCCACAAGTAGCAGATGATAATTTTAGCACTTGCACGGCATGAAGTGCTATTTTGTCAGGTTAAAGGTTAAAGGTTAGTACTAACCATCAATGCCTTTTTTCACAAGTACCTGATAACTGATAACTGTTCACTGTTCACTGTTCACTGCTCACTGCTAAAGCGTGCCAAAACCTTTTTTCTTCTTAGCTTTTTTCGGCTTCTTTTTACCGCCAGCATTACCACGCCATCCTGGGCCAGGAGCATTCCCAGCAGCCATCGGATTTCCACCGCCGAACATTCCGCCTCCTCCGGGCATTCCTGGAAAGTTACCTTGCCCCATTTGCTGCATCATGCTCCGCATTTTCTGAAAATCGCTTACCAGTTTGCTGACATCTTTTTCTTTGTAACCACATCCACTGGCAATTCGTCGCCGTCTGCTGGGAGAACTTGCTAATAAATCGGGATCTTTCCGTTCTTGCTTAGTCATGGAATTAATCATGACTTCGGAGCGCTTTAGCTGAGATTGCCCTTGTTCGAGTTGTTCGTTAGAAATTTTGTTCATCCCCGGAATCATCTTCATGATGCCTCCAAGGGAACCCATATTTTTCAACAAACGTAACTGTTTGAGAAAATCGGTAAAATCAAACTGCGCTGACAGCATTTTCTCTGTCATTTTTTCGGCATCGGCGATGTCAAATTCTTCCTGGGCTTTTTCTACCAGAGTTAAGACATCTCCCATCCCCAAAATCCGCGATGCCATTCTATCGGGATAAAACGGCTGTAGAGCTTCGACTTTTTCACCAACACCAACAAACTTAATCGGCGCACCGGAAATTCGCCGCACCGACAAGGCCGCACCACCACGGCTATCACCATCTAACTTGGTAAGAATAGCACCGCTAATACCAATTTTTTCGTGGAAAGTACGGGTCAAGTTTGCTGCTTCTTGACCAGTCATTGCATCCACTACCAGCAATGTTTCATCAGGCTTAACGGTTTCTTTGATGGTGGCTAATTCCCCCATCATGTCTTCGTCAATTTGCAAACGACCGGCAGTATCAATAATTACGGTATCGATTCCTTCTGCCTTAGCACGCTCTACACCTTGACGGGCAATCTCAACTGGGTTTGCGTCGCTTCCCAGTTCAAATACCGGCACGTCAATTTGCTTACCTAAAGTTATTAACTGGTCGATCGCAGCAGGACGATAAACGTCTGTCGCCACCATTAAACAATTGCGCTCTAATTTTCTGAGGTGTAATGCTAATTTAGCCGTAGCGGTGGTTTTACCAGTACCTTGCAAACCTGCCATCAAAACAATAGTCGGTGATTCTTCGGCTTGTACCAAGGGAACATTCGTTTCCCCCATCACATTCACTAGTTCATCATGAACAATTTTGATAAACTGCTCGCCGGGGCGTACTCCATTCAACACCTCAGCGCCTTGAGCCTTGGCTTCAACTTCGCTAATAAATTCTTTAATTACTTGAAGGTTAACATCCGCTTCCAACAAGGAGCGACGAACTTCGCGCAAAGCTTCCTGAATATTGGATTGGGAAATTTTACCTTGTCCCCGGAGTTTTTTCCAGGTAGATTCTAAACGATCGGCTAGTGCGTCAAACATAATTCAATTACTATTAGTCAGCCAGCAAAGTATTTAAGCGTTATCTACCAGCTTAATAGTTTTTAACTGGTAAAAGCTAGCGGTAGGCAGCCATCACTACTTGTATGGTGAAGACTTACGCAAAACTCCCCTTTAAAAAGGAGAGTCATTGCGTTACGGTAAAACATTCTTCTCTATCAAGTTCAAACCTTAAACTTTTGCTTGAGAAAACATTGCTTTAGTAGCAGATTCTCCTGCCGATCTAACTTGCTTAATTAAATACCAGTTCAACAACCCTAAAATAACTACTTGACAAACAAAAGCACTCAAAATTATGTATCCTGTAGACTTTTGGGCTGTGAGCCAGAAAGCAATTGTAAATAGCCACAAAATATTTGATTGCTCAACGTTTAAAATCCCTAAAACTACTATCGGTAAAATGATCGCAGCACTTACCGTTCCCATTGCCCATAGAGTACGCTTAGAGTTTTTCAACATCAGCATGATTTGAGCAACGGTAGCGCAAATCGTGATTAAACTAATAAACAGCAATAAGGAACTTACAAATCCGAGAATGTTTTCGCTGGTATATAAATTTTCACCTTTTGCCTCAAAAAATAGGACAACAAAGGTACTTGCAGCGATTAATAGATCGATCGCGATTGCTAAAATAGCTGGGCTTTTTTCACCGAAAATTAATTCTGAGAGTAAAGAATTTTTAGAGGAATCTGCACTATTTGCATCCTTCTGGTATCGAAATCGCGCCCAGTCTTGTATCGCTTGACGATGGGGTAACATAAGAGCGAACAATGGCACAATTAAAAGCAGATTCCATGTATATAAACTGAGGATACCCTCATAAAAACTGCTCCAGCGGGTATAATCTTCGGAAACATAAAATCCTAAAATCATCACTTGAAAACTTGCAACAATCAAATAATTTTGCTGTTTGCTGATAATCGTTGCATTAGGATTGCGAAAACAACGTTTTAATCCTTGCCAAGCCCAATATGTCCATAATGCATAATTTAATAAATGTATTGCTACTACACCAACAAAACTTTTCCCTACAGCGAAATTGAAAAACTTTAAACCTTCTAATTCTGCATTTGAATTAGAAAGGTTGAAAACAAGATAATGAGTTATATCCGTCGGGCTAAACAATCGAAAAAAAGCAATGTGATTATGATAATTACCTGAGAAAGTTATAGGCACGTTTATCCATAAAAATAGAAGAACTAAACCACTACCCAACCAAGGTTTAAAACCACTTAATACGGAACCACCGAATATACCGAATAAACAAGCTAAGCTATAAAAGAAAATACAGCTAGCTGAAAGCATTAAGTAGAAACATAAGATATTACCAAAGGGAATATTTGCACTTATTCCAGTCAAAACATGAAAAGGAATTGCTGCCAGAACTAAAAGATAAATTAAAACTGGAACTCCCAACATCTTTCCGGTAAAGATACTTCTTTCCGATTGCGGACTGAGGCGAATAAAATTCAGAGTACCTTTACGTTCTTCTTGAGATAAATCATTAATTATCAAATAACTTCCTGCTACCAAAAGCGTAAAAATAAAAATCACGCTGAGTGATAGAAACATATACTTCCAATGATCTTGCCACCATAATTGCATATCAATTTGATTGATAGGACAATCTCCCCAGCTTCTATACTGCTCTTTGACAATATTACTTACCTTGCAATATCTCAAATCAAGATAAATTTCACTCTTGTTTTCAGGATTACTAGGAAACTCTCGTAATTGATATAGAAATATGACTAATTGAGTAGCTAGAGATGTTACAAACGCGATAATAACGGGAAACGGTTTCAAACGACCTTTTAATTCTCTTAAAAGTTGGGGATTCCAATCGCCTATTTTATCAATTGAATTGAGCATGGTATTAGATAGTTGATAGTTGTTAGTTGTTAGTTATTAGGAGTGAGGAGTTAGGAATTATAGATTAATAATTTCAGTTATGCTATTCATGCTCACTGCTCACTGTTCACTGTTAACTGTTCACTGTTAACTGGCTTGTTTATGATCGAGTTTGAGGAAAATACTTTCTAAATCCTCTTGGGTACAGTGAAATTCATTTATAGGAATCCCAGCAGTAATAAGAGAACGCAATAAATCGGCTGAGTCTTTTTCTTCACCAGTAAAGTTGATTTTGACAGTATTTTGATTTGCTAATATTTCCCAATTTTCTACTAATGGATTATTTTTCAGTTCGCTTAATAACGCTTCTTGTTTTCCTAAAGTTGAAATCACTATCTGCTGGGTAGCACAACTTTTATAAAGTTCTTCGAGTGAAGTACTTTCTACTAAGAAACCGAGTTCCATAATTCCCACGGAGGTGCATAATTCGGCTAAATCGCTTAAAACGTGGGAAGAAATCAAGATTGTCATTCCCGCTTCCTGCAATACTTTGATGATTTCCCTGAATTGCATCCTGGCAATGGGATCTAGTCCGGAAACTGGTTCATCAAGCAGCAGTATAATTGGTTCGTGGATAATTGTTCGAGCCAAACACAACCGCTGTTTCATCCCTCTTGATAGAGTAGAAATTAAACTGTTGCGTTTGTTTTCTAGTTGAATTAGCTCTAAAACTTCGTGTAACCTTTTGGTGCGTTTGGGTTCTTTGAGAAGATACAACCTAGCAAAATAATCGAGATAATCCCAAACTGTTAATTCCTTATATAAAGGATAATCATCAGGTAAATAACCCAAACGACGCTTCAAAGTAGGATTTGTTTTATCCCGACGTAGGCGATCGCCGTTTAAATAAATTTCTCCGGCGGTAGGTTCTTCTGCTGCTGCTAACATCCGAATCAGCGATGTTTTTCCAGCACCGTTTGGCCCTATAAGTCCGTAAACCTCACCTTCACCGATTTCTAAATCAATATTGTTAACGGCTATATGTTTGTCAAACTGTTTATATAGTCCATCAGTACGAATGGCTAATTCTGTTACCATTGTTTTTAAGCTAAGTTTGATGTTTATCGACTAACTTAACTTTTTCCTACAGCTTTGACATGAGTAATTTCGGGCATTAATAATTATTCTTTCTAATATTTTTCCTAAAACTTCGTTTTTTTTACTGTATTTATTTCTTAAAACTCAAAAATATAAATCCTGTTTAACTCGAAAATATTTTCTGTTTTTAATAAAGAATATTAAGTTAATTTAAGTTAAATAAACAGATTATGATATTCAACAACAATATTGCTGCGACTTGCTATCAGTCAAGATAAAAAGGGACAACACCACTCTACAAATAAGTACAGTTGCCCGGTATGATATAAAATCTGCCCAATTTAACAAATATGTAAAAATACTATGACCAAGAACTACCGTATTACACTACTCCCCGGCGATGGCATTGGCCCCGAAATCATGGCAGTAGCGGTAAATGTACTCAAAGTCGTAGGAAAGAAATTTGATATACAGTTTGAATTTCAAGAAGCTTTAATTGGTGGTGCTGCAATTGATGCAACTGGCGAACCTTTACCGGAAGCGACATTAAACAATTGTCGAGATAGCGATGCAGTTTTACTCGCTGCGATCGGTGGTTATAAATGGGATGAATTACCATCCGATAAACGCCCCGAAGCAGGTTTATTAGGATTGCGTGCTGGCTTAGAATTATTTGCAAATTTACGTCCGGCGAAAATTATACCCCAGTTAATTGACGCTTCAACTTTGAAAAAAGAAGTTGTAGAAGGCGTTGATATTATGGTAGTGCGCGAACTGACTGGTGGAATTTATTTTGGTAAACCAAAAGGAGTTTTTGAGACGGAAACTGGTGAAAAGCGTGGAATAAATACAATGGCGTATACTGAAGCGGAAATTGAACGCATTGGTAAAGTCGCTTTTGACGCAGCCCGCAAACGAGGAGGAAAACTCTGTTCTGTAGACAAAGCCAACGTTTTGGAAGTATCTCAACTGTGGCGCAGCACGATCGCTAAATTAGCTGAAGAATACCAAGATGTGGAATTAAGCCACCTTTATGTAGATAATGCCGCCATGCAGCTATTACGCGCTCCCAAACAGTTTGATACTATCGTTACCGGCAATTTATTCGGCGATATTCTTTCCGATGCGGCAGCCATGTTGACTGGCAGTATAGGTATGTTACCATCTGCTAGTCTGGGAGCAAATGCCCCTGGAGTATTTGAACCAGTCCACGGTTCGGCCCCCGATATTGCAAAACAAGATAAAGCCAATCCTTTAGCACAAATTTTGAGTGCAGCAATGATGCTACGCTACGGCTTAAACCAAGCGGATGCAGCAGATTACATAGAAAAAGCAGTGTTTCAAGTATTAGAAACAGGTTTCCGTACTGGAGATATTATGTCCGAAGGAATGAATCATGTGGGTTGCCAAGCTATGGGTGAAGCACTAATTCAAGCTTTAGAAAATTAGTTAGAAAAGTAATTAAATTTCTAATTTCCGTCGGAATTTATTAGTCTCCCATTACCGGAAACTTTTGGATAAACTTAATTGCAAACCTAGTCATAAAACAAAAGTAATTCGTGTACGCATTACGACAAGGGCAAGAAAATTTCACCAATCCCGTAACACAATCTCCGTTGATTGACTCTTCTATCATCAGAGCTGCGGGTCAAATTTACTATACATACTGCGAGGTGCATCCAGAAATCGCTGGACAACCTTCAGGAGTAGCAATCAATCGCGGCAATCATCGAGGAAAAGTAATTTTTACACAGCAACCAGTTCTTTTACCCCAAGAATGTTTCGTTCCATTGAATCAAATCGAATCTCATATGTATTAAGAGTTAGTTGTTAGTGGTTAGTGGTTAGTTGTTAGGAGTTAAAAACTCTACCCCCTCTACCCCCTCTCCCCATTCCCAATTTTTCGTCAATAAAAGTCGCGTACTTAAGGGTAATTACTAATTACTAATTAAGAATTACGAATTACTTTGGACGAATGATTTTGGAATAACTTGATGGATGAGTGGATTGTCGTACCGGCGAGTTTAATTGTTTTGGCGTTTGGGTGCATCTATTGGCAGCTTTATCAACGTTGTAGTTTATCGGCTACCGGCTGGTTTGTCGATTCTTTATCCTCCTTCCCGATGTCCCCAATGCTTGAACCGGCTAAAAGCTTATGATAATGTTCCGGTATTAGGTTGGCTGTGGTTGAAGGGGCGATGTCGTTACTGCAAAAATAAAATCTCTCCTCGTTACCCAATTGTAGAAGCGGTTACGGGGACAATATTTGTACTAGTTTTTGTAATATTCCAATTTTCGCCATTGACGATAGGTTATTGGCTTTTTTGTAGTTGGTTATTAGCACTATCGATAATCGATCTGGACACAATGACATTACCTGGAGAACTTACAAAATCAGGTGTAGTGCTAGGTATTTTGTTTCAAATGATAATAGGATTTACGTCAGATTCGGGTTGGTTGGGATTAGTCAATCAAATGATGTTAGCAATTGCAGCAGCAGTTTTAGGATTGTGGTTGTTTGATGGAATTGCCCGTATAGGTACGATTATTTTTCGTAAAGATGCAATGGGCGCAGGAGATGCTAAATTAGCAGCCATGATGGGAGCTTGGCTGGGTTGGAAATATTTACTTTTAGCCAGCTTTATTGCCTGTATTGCAGGAGTCGCAGTAGAAAGTTTCTTCATTCTCTTAACACAAAAAAACTTAAAAAGAAATAAACCCTTTCCTTTTGGCCCTTATTTAGCATTAGGTTCGGCGATCGCCCTTTTCAGTGGTGAAGCAATTTTATCTACTTATTTGCAATTATTTTTTCAAGGAAACTGAGGGAGAGGGAGAGATGGGCAGAGGGGGGAGAAATAATATTCATCACTCCTAACTCCTAACTCCTAACTCCTAACTCCAACTCCAACTCCTAACTGTAAAATTCATTACCTCATAATCTTTTAAGGATTTGGTATTATCTGTTTGTGGCTGGGAAAATGCTTAATTCTCTGAATTTTACGCGCTATTGTAATTACTGTTTTTGGATTTACGATATTCAAGCCAGCAAATCAAGAAACTTTATTTTTAGGTAATGTGTCTGGAAATATTTATAACAAGCATGAAGTGTTGCATCGTCCGTTGCGAACTGCATTACAAGTGAAACAGTTATACAAACATATATTATAAGACTTGAATTGTTTTACATATTTTCGTTAAGCTGACAAACACGGATAACTAACTTCTTGTCTCCATTGTTTAGAAAAACATTGAGGAATAATATAAATGTCTGGTGTGAAAAGTTATATTTTTTTAATATTCTTAACATTCACACAAAAGACAGAATATAACATTCCCTGTATTCTTGACTAAATTTGACATATAATTCACTCGCATAAGATACACATGGCAAACAACGACGAAACACGCGGTTTTAAATCTTTATTTGATTGGTTTGCGAACCGACGTAAAACAGAATCTATTAGTATTGAACGTCAAGAACGCGAAATTGCTGATGGATTGTGGCACAAATGCACTAAATGTAGTGTATTAACTTATACGAAAGACTTGAAAGCAAATCAAATGGTTTGTAGTGAATGCGGACATCATAATCGAGTTAATAGCGATGAACGCATTCGTCAAATTATTGATGCTAATACCTGGATGGAAATGGATGAACATTTGCTTCCTTCAGATCCTTTGCAATTTCGCGATCGCAAACCCTATAGCGATCGATTGCGAGATATGCAGGAAAAAACTGGTTTAACAGATGCTGTTAAAACTGGTTTGGGAGAAATAAATGGTTTACCTATTGCTTTGGGTGTAATGGACTTTCGGTTCATCGGTGCTAGCATGGGTTCTGTTGTCGGAGAAAAGCTGACACGTTTGATCGAACAAGCTACCCAGCGACGCTACCCTGTAGTTATTATCTGTACTTCTGGTGGAGCAAGAATGCAGGAAGGATTGCTCTCCTTGATGCAGATGGCAAAGATTTCAGCAGCATTAGAACTCCATCGCCAACAAAAACTTCTGTACATTCCTGTTTTGACTAATCCTACAACTGGTGGAGTAACTGCAAGTTTTGCGATGTTGGGCGACATCATTTTGGCGGAGCCAAAAGCAACTATTGGTTTCGCAGGTAGACGAGTAATTGAACAAACTCTGCGAGAGAAATTACCCGAAGATTTTCAAAGTGCCGAAGATTTACTCAAGCACGGCTTCGTAGATGAAATCGTTCCCCGTACTCAATTAAAGAAAACTTTGACACAATTAATTGCTTTACATCAACCACCATCAATGACAGCAAATAACAATTTACTAGTATGGGAGACAACCAGAAACTTTAGCCACAGCGTTGTCAGCGAGCAGTGAACAGTAATCAGTGAACAGTAAGCTGTTTAATTAATTTTATAAATTATATGTAGAGACGCTCACAGTATTGCGTCTCTACAAGGTTTTAGGGATAAACGAATCAATAAAAACTAATGAAATAAAGTATTAACTAACAGTGAATAGTTCTAAATCTACACATAAGTAATGGTTCTTGATAAATCTAAAGAATTACAAAGCAAATTGAATAAGCATTGCGAATATTTTCGATATGTGTAGAAGCAGAATTAATTTACCATATTGGAATTAGATTAAAGATATCAAGTTTTAAAAGAAAAGAATAAAAGCTGAAGGAGACTACCTTTATGTTTATTTCCAAAATGCTTTCAAATATAGCTCAGTACATTTCTGAAGCGGTAATGCGAATTTTTGGTCCTAGTGATGATGCTTATCCGAATAGTGGGGTTCAACCATTTACTGGTGAAATTTACAAGAGAAGCACAGTTGATAGTTGGTAAATGATAAAAGCAAAAATAAAGATGAATCAATTTCAAATAGAATCGGTGGCTAAAGATAACTTTAAACCACCGAATTTTTTATTTAATTTATTGTCAAGTTAATTGACGACGCAAATATTGCTGTTGATTAAATTCCTTTTGCTCTGGTGTTAATAAATCGTAGTTAATTGGAGGACGCATTTCCCACTGTAGTTCAGCTAAAAGTAGTAAACTTCCTCCCATCACTAAACCAGTAACTAAAAATTGTTTACCACTACAATAAGATAAAAGCAGAATCCCTAATATATGAATTACTGCCGTAATTAAAAAAGTGCGGGATCTGACAGCCCATGCTGTGATTACATAACCAATTGCACTTAATCCCAACCATAAGGGACACAAACGCATCAAAACTTGTCCCCAGCCAATAAAAATTCCTAAATCAGTTAGCAAAACACCTGCCAACATCAAAGCTACCCAAGCATATATCAACCAGCGCAAGCGTTCTACACTTACCCAAAACCAGGTAAATGCAATCATTATTGCTGTCCCAATCGCAGTAAGCGTAGTCCAAAGAATTGCTTGAGTAGTCCAGCTAATAGGTAAATATTGCGCTGTAATAAACATTCCCGCACATATTATGCCCCAAACAATAAAAACTTGGTCTATTCGAGTATAAAAGCCCGATATTAATCTTATATTTCCAATCTTGCCATTTATACGCCAAATACCTTGTAAATCCTGGTAATCTAAATCTTCCTGCTTATCGCGGAGGAATGGTTGAGATAACGTCAAAAAAGTCATTAGCAGTCATCCGCCGTAAGGAACAAGTTTTTTATATCTATAGAAGTATCTTAGTAAATCTTCATGAAGTTTTGCAACCCCTTTGTGAAAACAAATACAGAAAATCCGTTTGTGTAGAACATTCTGGAGGGTGATGTTCGTGCTAAACCATTTATAGAGACTTTTGATTGTAGTGGCTGTACGTTGCGTAAATTTTTTAAGTAAAGGGTAGGGGAATTAGATCGATCAATTTTGGATGAATCAGGGAGCTTAAGAGTTTTAGATTAATAATTAATAATTAACAATAATCTAAAACCTAAAATCCGTCTTGAAAACTTTGACGCGAAGAACATCTCCGCGTCAAGTTTCCGCAAAATCCAAAATAGATCCAGTCATTGTCAAGCTGAAGTCAGCTTTGATAATAACGAGGATAATTAAAATACAATGCTTTGGAAATTTGTAGTTGGTACTTTAGTATTACCTTGCTGTTTGGGACTTGAGACGGCTTCAGCAGCATTGAGAGAGATTCAAATTCCCACAGAGTCTAAACAATTAGAATTGCTTTCCATACAAAGCAAAAAAGAGGTTAATGCAGGGGAAGCTATACCTGCAATCAACCAAAACGATTATAAAATTAGTCATCATAAAAGACGCGATCGCAAACGTTATCATTACAAGCGCCGTGATTATCAACGACGCAATTACCACCCAAACTATCGAAGAGTTAATTACCGCGATAATTACCAAGATTGTCCCGATAATCGTCGTAGAAGAAGCAACTACCGTCCGACATATTACCGACAAGAGGCTTATCCGATCAACGATATGATTTATCGTCGGCACTCTCATCCCCGTCATTAAGATATTGTTTTGCGATTTTCATAAATAACAGCCCGGTTTCTAAAACAAGCCGGGATTTTTTCTAAATTTATAAATTCCTAACTCCTCACTCCTAACTCCTAACTATTCCCTATTTACAAAACACGGCATAAGTCTTTGGGAAGATAAAGTTAGATACCCGTAAACGGTAGGCTGGAGTAATAGCTCAAATGCCTTAACATGACACATAATGAAATTGCCGATACGCTTGCGGATTTATTTGGTACATCTGCATTAAAAGTACTTGCACCTGGTTCTTGGCAAGTTGAAACCCCTACTTTTCGATTGTTAATACTACTTAGCGAAGATCAAACTTGGTTGCGAGTGTTGTTACCAGTTATGCCAGCACAGCAAGCGCAACCGTTTTTACAGCAATTTTTTGAAGCCAATTTTGATGATACTCAACAAGTACGCTACGCATTGCATCAAGATGTTCTATGGGGAGTATTTCAGCACAGTTGCGCCAGCTTGGTTGTAGAAGATTTCCGCGATGCGATCGCCAGATTAATTTCTCTATACGAAGTGGGTGTGAATGATGCTTTTAGTCGGTTAACTGAAACCAAAATTAAGGAAATTGTTCAAGCTTCAAAACAACAAGGAAAAACTTTAGAAGCGACAATGCAAAATCTTGAGCGTTTTTATGCTGAAGGTTTGATGGGTGAAATGGATCAAAGCCCTGAGTCGCGAGAACGAGTTTTAACTGCTTGGCGAGGACAATTAGAAAGGCTGTGGAATGAACAGTGAGCAGTGAGCAGTAAGCAGTGAGCAGTTAACAGTGAGCAGTGAGCAGTTAACAGTGAGCAGTGAGCAGTTAACAGTGAGCAACTAGCAACTAACAACTAACAACTAACAACTAATTTATGGATGCTTTAGAAATTTTAAAAGAGGATTACAAACATTTTCCTGCAAATCAAACTTATAGTATTTACGCAGAAGAGGTTTATTTTAAAGATCCCATGAATGAGTTTAATGGGGTTGGACGCTATAAGTTAATGATTAAGTTTATTGAAACTTTTTTTATTAATCCGAAGATGGATGTACATGATATCCGCAAGGAAGGCGATACGATTAAAACCGAATGGACGCTTAATTGGAATACACCTCTACCCTGGAAACCGCGAATTTCTATCCCTGGATGGAGCGAATTAGGAGTCAATTCTGATGGGTTGATAATTTCTCACATCGATTATTGGAAATGTTCCCGATTGGATGTACTTAAACAGCATTTCTTTCCTTTAAAGAAGTCATAATGAATATATGTAAATAAATGTAAAAGCTTCTTAGGAAATAAAGATTATTTATGCGCGTAATTTTAATGACGGGTAAAGGCGGTGTGGGTAAAACTTCGGTTGCTGCCGCTACTGGACTTCGTTGTGCTGAGTTGGGTTATCGCACGTTGGTTTTAAGCACAGATCCGGCTCATTCTCTAGCTGACAGTTTTGATATGGAACTCGGACACGAAGCGCAACAAGTCCGACCAAATTTATGGGGTGCGGAATTGGATGCGCTGTTGGAGCTTGAGGGAAACTGGGGTGCTGTAAAGCGCTATATTACTCAGGTTTTGCAGGCTAGGGGATTGGAGGGAATCCAAGCTGAAGAATTAGCGATTTTGCCGGGGATGGATGAAATTTTCGGTTTGGTAAGAATGAAACGTCATTATGATGATGGTGAATATGATGTTTTAATTATTGACTCTGCCCCTACGGGAACGGCTTTGCGGTTGTTGAGTTTACCGGAAGTTGGCGGTTGGTATATGCGCCGTTTTTATAAGCCTTTCCAAAATATTTCGGTAGCGTTGCGTCCTTTGGTAGAGCCGATTTTTAGACCTATTGCTGGTTTTTCTTTGCCAGATAGAGAGGTAATGGATGCACCTTATGAGTTTTATCAGCAAATTGAAGCGTTAGAAAAAGTATTAACTGACAATACTCAAACTTCGGTGCGTCTGGTTGCGAATCCTGAGAAGATGGTGATTAAAGAATCTCTCCGCGCCCATGCTTATTTAAGTTTGTACAATGTCGCTACAGATTTAGTAATCGCAAATCGGATTATTCCTCAAGAAGTGCAAGATCCATTTTTCCAAAGATGGAAAGAAAATCAAGAACAATATCGTCAGCAACTTCATGAGAATTTTCACCCTTTACCCGTCAAAGAAGTTCCGCTTTATTCTGAAGAAATGTGTGGTTTAGAAGCTTTAGAAAGACTCAAGGAAACGCTTTATAAAGACGAAGATCCGACTCAAGTTTATTACAAAGAAAATACAATTAGAGTTGTTCAAAATCAAAATCAATACAGTTTAGAATTATATTTACCCGGCATTCCTAAAGACAAGGTAAATCTAAGTAAAAGTGGCGATGAATTGAATATTACCATCGGCAACCATCGGCGCAATCTGGTGTTGCCGCAAGCCTTAGCAGCACTCCAACCATCAGGTGCAAAGATGGAGGATGATTATTTGAAAATTCGTTTCTCTGAAGTTGTAAAGGCGTGAGTCAAGGTCAAAGGTTAAAGGTTAAAGGTTAAAGGTGGGGATTAGAAAATCAGAGTTAGGAGTTAGGAGTTAGGAGTTAAGAGTAGCGAGTTCGTTATTCTTCTCCTTGTCTCCCCATCCCCACATCCCCACATCTCCTTGTCTTCCCATCTCTCCAATGCCCAATGCCCCATGCCCTATCCCCAATAACTAACTTCTCAACTGCACTGGCATTGCTAAATAGGTCATCTTAATTCCTCCTACGGGGGAAAAGATAACGGGAGCTAAGTTGTTGTTTAACTGCATTTGAATTTCTGCTGAAGGTAATGCTTTTAAACCTTCCATTAAATATTTAATATTAAAAGCGATATCAATATCATCTCCTTTTATTTGCGCTGACATGGATTCCATTCCACTTCCAATTTCTTGGGTTTCTACTGACAAGGTAATTTCTTGAGATTCACTATCGATACTTACTTTGGCTATATTGTTTTTTTGATCGGCTAATACTGCTATTCTTTCTAAGGCGCTAATCAATTGTTTTCTATCTAAGATTAATTCTCGTTCAAATGAATTAGGTATGAGTTGGCGGTAAGCTGGATATTGCCCTTCTAAAGTTCTGCTGGTTAAGCGCTGATTTTGCCATTCAAAAACGACTTGCCCACTATCAAAATACATTGCAACAGGTTCATCTTCTTTTGAACTATGAGCCAACATTCTTTCCAATTCTCGTAAAGCTTTGCTTGGTAGCGTTACCTGTACGGAATCTGGCTGTTCCTCATCATCATTTAAATTTTCATTTATAGTTTCTACTACTGCTAAACGATGCCCGTCGGTGGCTGCAAATTCCAAACTGTCTTGCTTAACTGTTAAATGTACTCCCGTCAGTACTTGCTTGCTTTCGTCTGCACTGGTGGCAAATAGAGAACCACCCAAACCTTCAATTAATGCACTCGCAGGAAGATGAATTGCTTTATCGTTTTCTGTTACAGGTAGTTCGGGAAACTCTTCTGCACCCATTGCCCTTACTTCATAGCGTCCGCTTTTTGGGGTAAGGGTTACGGTTAAACCTTCTCCTACGGGACGATCTTCTTTATCTGGTAATGCGTCATCAAGGATAATTTCTCCTTCTGGTAAACGAGAAACTATATCATTAAGTAGCTTTGCTGGAAGAGTTATTGTTCCTCCTTCTAGAACTTCGGCGTTAAAACTGGTACGAATTCCCAAACTTAAATCAAAAGCTGTTAAACTCACTTGGCTATTTGCAGCATCTGCTTGCAGAAGCACGTTGGCAAGTATGGGATGAGTTGGGCGCGAAGGAACAGCACGGAAAGTCAGTGAAAGATGAGTGTTTAAATCGCTTTGGCTGCAAACTAGTTTCATAATTTATGGGGATGCTGCTTTTTTATCAATAAATATAATTAAACACAACAGAGGCTACAAATATGCCTACATTTTCAGAATATCTTTGACGTACCGATCGCTGCTACTAAATAGTCAAAACCTCACCCCGTCCTTTTTTCGGACATTCCTCTGTAAAAGATTGCAGAGGCAAGGGGTGAGGTTAATCTGTATTACCGAAAATAATGGGTTTAAAGCCCCATCCTTGAAGGACGGCTTTATTTTATCCGAGATACTTATACCCAATATGGAGGAGTGTCAAATCCAAAAGAAGGGGAAGAGGCGGATGGGAGACAAGGAGATGGGGAGATGAGGAGAAAGGCAAGAAATTATCAATTCTTAACTCCTAACTCCATCCGTTGCCTAACTCTTTTAATTAATCCCGATAATCCAAGTTCCTACATAGCGGGTTAACGCTGTTTTATCGCCAGGAGATTGAATTAAGCAGTTAAAGTAGAAAGTTCCAGGAAAATCTGGATTTTGCACGTTGGATAACTGTAATTCAACGCTTTTACCTGCGGGGATGGGTTCCTTGGGATAAATTTCAATTACTTTTCCTTCTTTATCCCATTTAACTTCCGAGACGGCCATTTTTTTGCCTTTTCCCCTTCCGACTTTGATTTCAACTTCGTCGGTATCAAATACTCCGTCGTAGTAATCGGGGTAAGCGATGACAAATTTCTCCGCTGCCATCTTCATTTTTTTTGCGGGGATTCTTAAACGGTATCGATCCCAGTCACGGGTTTGGCCACCAAAGTCCAATCGGTATGATAGCTGATTTTCGCTTTTAACACCGCTAAACAAAGTTAATCCTGGTAAACCTTGCGCGGAGGTGATAGCTGGCATTCCTGCGAGCAAAAAGCCAGTTACGGCTACAGCAGAAAGTAAACGTCGCATAGTAATCGCTCCTATGACAGAAATTGTTGTATAAAGACAGTACGAAGTTAACGCTCGTAAATAAACTTTACTACTGAATCCCAAATCCTAGACGTAAGTTACTAACAAAAAGTGTCTTTCTACGTATAAATATGTACAATATTATTTTGTAAGTGTTTTTTAAAGCTAAATAATAAGTGCTATTACTCAGGCTAATTTAAAAAAAAGCTAGAAATAGCTAGATAAGTCTTTAGACGCTTTTACCGACCGCTAGAAAATATTAAATACAGTTTAAGGAAAGTTGAATGTGATGAAAATTTAATAGTGTTTCTAAATATGTATAACTGTTTCGAGAATGAAGTATTTTGTTAAAATTTGAAATAATAAACCGAACAATTATTGATTGAATTACGCTATCTTCAGAAAGACAAGTTTTATTTAACGAGGCTGATTCGACAATATAATTGCTGCTTAGTTGCTTGAATCATATTTTTGATTTTGTAAACTGGCAAAGATGTAGCTAAATTATTGTTAAATTATTAAAGTTTGACCAATTTATAGATATTCATATAAGGAACAACAATTTAATTATGTAAACAAGTAAAATTAGTTCTGTTCAATCCCAAAAAAAAGTTAAAGATAGGAATGCTTTAGTTAGGAACTAACATAGGATGAACGGTACTTAAGTTTTGTTGAGTGCAAATAGGTTTATAAGTTTATTGCAGGCTTCATTGGTTTGCCACCAAATGCAATCCTCGTCTCAATTGCTTAAAGAGATGTAAGTCAGCCTTTATTACCTTACTTCCTTACTTAAAGATATTTTCAATATTTTTACTGTTTCTAAAAAATAACTAACGATCGGGAGAATTCATGAGAATCGCAGTCGCTAAAGAAATAGAAGCTAACGAGCGTCGTGTAGCATTAATTCCAGATGTTGTTTCAAAGCTGGTTAAAGAAGGTTTTGAGGTATGGATAGAATCGGGTGCTGGCGAAAAAGCATTATTCAACGATTCTGATTACGAAGCAGCTGGAGCAAAAATTATTTCTGATACTGGCTCATTATGGCGTGAAGCAGATATCCTACTCAAGGTAAGTCCACCACAACAAAAAGAAGATGGCAGCGCGGAAATTGATTTATTAAAGGAAGGCAGCGTATATATCGGATTTCTCAATCCTTTAGCAAATCCATCCCTTGCCGAGCAGTTAGCGCAACGTAAAGTAACTGCTTTTAGTATGGAAATGATTCCCCGCACCACCAGAGCGCAAAGTATGGATGCTTTATCTTCACAAGCTTCCATCGCGGGCTATAAGTCGGTATTAATCGCCGCCGAAGCATTACCAAAATATTTCCCCATGCTGACAACAGCTGCCGGTACCATTGCCCCTGCTAAAGTATTTGTCATGGGTGCAGGTGTTGCTGGTTTACAGGCGATCGCCACTGCCAGACGTTTGGGCGCAATGGTAGAAGCCTTTGATATTCGCCCTGCTGTTAAAGAAGAAGTGCAAAGTTTGGGCGCAAAATTTGTTGAAGTTAAATTAGACGAAGAAACAGCTACCGCTGGCGGTTACGCGAAAGAAATTTCCGAGGAAAGTAAGAAGAAAACTCAAGAAGCCGTTAACGAACGAGTTAAAAATGCTGATGTCGTAATTACCACCGCTCAAGTACCGGGTAGAAAAGCGCCTCGATTAGTAACAGAAGAAATGATTGCACAAATGAAGCCCGGTGCAGTAATTGTCGATTTAGCCGCAGATCAAGGTGGTAACGCAGCTTATACAGAACCTGGTGGAAATGTAGTTAAGAACGGCGTGACAATCATCGGGCCAGTTAACTTACCTTCATCAGTACCAGTTCACGCTAGTCAGTTGTATTCTAAGAATCTAGTTTCACTGATGAAATTACTGGTAAAAGACAACGCTTTGAATCTGGATTTTGAAGACGATATTGTCAACGCCGCTTGCGTCACCCACGATGGTGAAATTCGCAATCAACGAGTTAAAGACGCTTTACAAGCTTTCGCAGTTAACAGTTAACAGTTAACAGTGAACAGTTAACAGTGAACAGTAAAAATCATGTTGGTAATTGGTTGTTGAGTTAAGAATATTAGTTTTGATTCAGAAGTACGTATTCATGTTTTAAGTTATTCGGAATTATCTAATTCACAACTTATTTACAACCATGACTTGATACCACTATTAACTAATAACTCTTAACTGCTCACTGAATTACTGTTCACTGATAACTGATAACTGTTCACTGATAACTGTTCACTGATTATGGGAGATTTTTTGAAATGACAGAAGCATTAATTGCTGCTTTATTCGTATTTGTTTTGGCTTCCTTCACTGGATTTGAGGTGATTAATAAGGTACCTCCAACTTTGCATACACCTTTGATGTCTGGTTCCAATGCTATTTCTGGTATTGCCGTACTGGGTGCAATTGTTGCTGCTGGTGCAAAGGAATCAAGTTTATCGGTAACTCTTGGTTTGATTGCCGTAACTCTTGCAACTATTAATGTTGTCGGCGGTTTTTTAGTTACCGACAGAATGCTGCAAATGTTTAAGAAGAAAGCGGGTTAATAGTTAGGAGTTAGGAGTTAGGAGTTACTAAGAACTAACAACTAACCACTAACAACTAACAACTAACAACTATCAACTAACAACTAACAACTAATATCCATCAACTATCAAATTTTATGAGCGATTTTTTGCCAACTGGAATTCAGATAACTTATTTAGTTGCTGCATCTTTGTTTATTCTGGGGTTAAAGAAGTTAGGTTCCCCTGCTACTGCGCGAAACGGTAATGTAATGGCTGCTGTGGGGATGTTGTTGGCAATTGTCGCAACTCTTTTAAATCAGCAGGTGTTGAATTATCAAATGATTCTGATCGGTTTGGCGATTGGTTCCGCTATTGGTGCGATCGCTGCTTATACGGTGCAGATGACGCAAATGCCCCAAATGGTAGGTTTACTTAATGGTTTGGGGGGTTCTGCTTCTGCTTTAGTAGCGGTTGCGGAGTTTTGGCGGTTGCTGGAATCGAATCAGCCGATTGGTTTAGATGTAAATATTTCGATGCTGCTGGATGTATTTATCGGCGGTATAACTTTTACAGGTAGTACCATCGCCTTTGCTAAGCTGCAAGGTATTCTCAAAGGTTCGCCGATTACTTATCCTTTACAGCAACCTTTTAATATTTTGCTGTTAGTTGCTTATGTAGTTGGTAGCGGGCTTTTAATTGTAAATCCTTATAATCTACCCGTATTTTTAGGGATAGTTGGCGTTTCATTACTGTTAGGTGTATTGTTCGTTATTCCTATCGGTGGTGGCGATATGCCGGTAGTAATTTCGCTGTTGAACTCGCTTTCTGGTTTGGCTGCTGCTGCTGCTGGTTTTGTGGTAATGAACAATATGTTAATCATTGCCGGTGCTTTGGTGGGAGCAAGTGGTTTGATTCTTACACAAATTATGTGTAAGGCAATGAACCGCTCTTTGTTTAGCGTGTTATTCGGTGCTTTCGGTGGAGCTACTGCTGGTGGTGGTGGTGCTGGTGACAGTGCAGATGGCGGGGTTGTTCGCAGCGTCGATCCAGAAGAATGTGCGATGATGTTGGGTTATGCTCGTTCCGTAGTAATTGTTCCCGGTTACGGTATGGCGGTAGCTCAAGCACAGCATGGCGTTCGCGAGTTAGCCGATCAGTTGGAACGTATGGGTGTAGATGTCAAGTATGCGATTCACCCAGTAGCTGGAAGAATGCCGGGGCACATGAATGTATTGCTTGCTGAAGCAAACGTACCTTACGAGCAGCTTCACGATATGGAAGATGTCAACCCCCAATTTGAACAAACTGATGTTGCTTTAATTATTGGGGCAAATGATGTAGTGAATCCAGCTGCAAGAAGCGATAAAAATAGTCCGATTTATGGTATGCCCATTTTAGAAGTAGATCGCGCAAAGCAAGCAATTGTAATTAAGCGCGGTATGAGCAAAGGTTTTGCTGGCGTTGATAATGGCTTATTCTATAAAGATAAAACTTCCATGCTTTTTGGTAGTGCTAAAGACATGGTAGGTAAGTTAGTAGCTGAAGTGAAGCAGTTGTAGAATCATTTTTCTTAATTCAACAACTCAAACTATTTTAATCATTTAGAAACCCGATTTTTTTAATCGGGTTTTTGTCTTATTATTTTCTACAATTAAATTTTTATAATTAAATTTTTGTAATTAAAAAATGGGTTATTTAGTACATAGCATACTTGACTTGTATAAAACAATTTTGAAATTTTTGCTGCAAAGAAAAACATCCCGATCAAAGACAAAAATTATTTAATAAAATATTTTTTTACAGATACGCCGTTCCCTATTCCCTATTCCCTATTCCCTTTTTTTAGTATTTTAATTAGCATAAAAAGTACGGAAGAACCTTAGTTAATACCTAATGATAATGTTTTTTTATTTATATTAGATGAAGTTTATCGGGTATACAAGCTAATACGAGAGAAACAATTTATACTCTGGTTAATCGGGGTTGCAATATCTGTGTCGAATTAGCGTACAGAAAAGATAACTCAAATACTTTTGTCTAACACGATCTTCAACAGATATTTTATTACATAAAAATCCACTCCCAAAATTAGATTGTTGAAGTTTATAAGTAAAAATAATGTTTGCTTGATTTCCCTAATCGCTAGTTTATTTTCCACGAATAACAGTCTAAATCAGAATTCCTAAATTTTGGAATTAAGCTTTCACACTTTAAGTAATTATATCTAAAAAGTAAACAATTAATATTGTAAAAACGTTCTTTTTCTAAAGCAAGCAACGTAATTTTCGCGTCTCTAATTTTCGGAATTTTACTAGTAGTTACAAGTCACTCGTAAGTCACAATCATGTTACAGCGAAAGTACGAAGAAAGAATCGATGGGAAAAAGTACGCTGAAGATTTATTAGTTGAAATTATAAATAGTGAAAGCAATTCCACTAATGCACTAATTCTTTACGGACAAGCAGGAATCGGAAAATCAAGTCTTTCTAAGTCTTTATACAAAAAGATAACACAATATTACTCAAGTATCACAGTTGTGAATGGGAGAGAAATACTTAACAATTGTGCAATATCAAATCCGATAAACGCAACTTTGTTTAAATTACGCCGGGATTTGCTTAAAAAAAATGATGAATTGAGTTCTTTTGATATAGCAATCCTACTGTATGAGGCTTTTGCAAATGCTTCTGAAGATATATTGTCAGAAGCAATAGTACAAAAAATCCAGATTTTGCAAATTATTAAAATAGTCAAGAAAGGGCTATACGAATTTCCATTATTATCGGAAGCTATTAAGAATTTAAATAACTATCTAAGTCAACGAAAATACGAGCCATTATTATTAGGCGATAAAATATTTGGCTGTTTGAACTGGTTTTTTATTCAGCAAACGGCAGAAATACGACAATGGTGGAGATTAAAAGGTAGTCAAAATTTACAAGAATTAAAAAATTGTAAAAATCTAAAAGAAATTCAAGAATTACTACCTTTATTTTTAGCAAGAGATTTACAGCTACACTTCCAGAAAACTCGTCAAAAGGCAGTAGTTTTCATTGATGATTACGAATCTTTACCTGGTGCTGGAGGTAAATGCAATTGGTTGAAAGATTTAATTCAACTTAATCCTTCTATCTTATGGGTAATTTTTGCAGAAAATCCGCTTGATTTAACAAGTAATATCCAAAATATCCCGATACAAAATTTGGCTGATGCTGAATCTCAAGCAATTATCAAAAAATTCGGCATTGAGAATGGGGAGATTTCACAGCTTATTATTCAAGCATCTGAAGGTATCCCTCTGTATCTGCATTTAGGAGTAGAAACTTACCTGACTCTAACAAAGCAAAAAGTTCCACAAATAAAAGATTTTGCCAGCAATCTACAAGATATTTTACCCAAACTTAATGCAGCTTGGGATTGGTATGAACAAAAAATCTGGCAGATTTTATCTAACTGTCGCAGTTGGGATGAAGTGCTGTTTGCAAAAATTATGAGTAAATTTGAAATCTCTAGCTGCGATTGGATATGCGATTGTTGGAAGAAACTATTTCGCAAAATTGCCAAATCACCTTTTGTAGAATTAAATCCACAAGGATTACGCTTGCATCCAGTTGTGGAAGAGTATTTATATAAAAATCAACCAGATAATTTACAGCAATCTGTTAATAGTTGGTTGTTTGAATATTATCAAGCAAAATATCAGCGATTACCTTCGTTAGAGCTTCGCTTAACACAATTCAACTTGAGTGCGTTTCTTAAATTACTAGAATATGGTTTAAAGAGTCAACAGCAGCAAAAAATAACCGATTGGTTTTTGCAACAAATAACACTATTTTCTCAAGCTGGTAGACATGAGCTTACAGTTTTTGCACTGCAATTTTTGCTTAAGTACCAACAAAATGCTTTAACTTTTAGTCTACTAGGCAAATCTTTATTAGCTTTGGGAGATTATCAACAAGCTGTAATTGCCTTAGAAACAGCAGAAAAGTTGTGGGAAGCACAAAATCTCCAAGAAGTTGCATCAAGACTACATTTACAGCTTGCGGCTTGTTATTTAAAACTTCAACGTATTTCAGATGCCGAAAGCGCTGCGAAAAAATCCTTAAGCATTAGTACTAATTATCTAAGCAACAATTCTATTGAAATAGCCGAAGCATTAAACATTCAAGCAGAAATCGCTGTTATAAAAGGATGCTACTCTGAAGCATTAGAGTTGAGTCAAAAAGCCTTACAGATATTTGAATCGCATCAAAACGTCCAAATTCAACTTGCTCAAACAAAATTTACAATTGCCTGGTTAAATGCCGATAGCAAAAAGTACGATATAGCGCAAAAGCTATTTAAACAGACTCTGGAAGATATAAATTCGGCAACCCATCCTCTAACTATTTATTGTCATGGAATGTTAGGCAATATCTACGAAAACATGGGTTATTTTAAATATCAGGAAGCCTATGAAGAGTACAAATTAGCTTTAGAAACCGCAGAAATTAACCTTGGTTTGACACATCCTCAAACCTTACAACTGAATACTGCTATAATAAATTTCTCCCGCATCCGTGGCGAATACGATACAGTAGACTTTCTCAAACAACGCCGCCATGCCAACATGGAAATTACTAATTTTGAAGAAACCCCTGATGCTGCCCACAGGCTTAATAAAATCGGTTCCTTGCTTTATCGACAAGGTAATTTTGTATGTTCAGAACAGTTATTACAACAAGCCCTACAGATTAATTGTAAACTTTTAAGCGAACAGCATCCTCAAACAGCCGAAACTTTCCACAACCTCGGACTAATTTACAAAACTCAAAAACGGTATTACACCTCAGAAGTGTATTTTAAACAAGCTCTCCAGATTCGCCGTCAAATATTTGGCGAGCTACATCCCACAACCGCTAATAGTCTTAATAGCTTGGCTGCCTTATACTGCTGCATGGGAAAATACCAAAAAGCTAAGCCTCTTTTAGAGCAAGCATTGGAAATTTGTCAAAAAAACTTTGGAGAAATACATCCCCACACGGCAACAACTTTAAACAATTTAGCACAAATGTATCAATGTCTTGAACTTAGCGAAAAAGCCGAGCCGATTTTTCAGCAAGCTCTAGATATTTGTCGCGAGGCTTTAGGCGAAGAGCATTCTTACACTAAGACTGTGGAAAGCAATTTGAATCGATTGCGAGAGGATGAGGGGTGATGGGCAGGGCTGATTCATTCCCTCAAAAGCTTGTAAAGTCAAGGGCTTGAGAATTAAATTTTGGAATTATATTCAAGTTTTCTTGCCCAAATTATTAATTATCTATGACTTAAGCCCCTAAAATTGCGCTCAAATCATATTGACAATTTACCTTCTTTATCGAATGAATCAGCCCTGGGGTGATGGGGGGGGTGGGGAGATGGAGAGATGGAGAGAGGGCGAGACAAGGAGAGATGGAGAGAGGGCGAGACAAGGGGAGATGGGGAGAGGGCGAGACAAGGGGAGATGGGGAGAGGGCGAGACAAGGGGAGATGGGGAGAGGGCGAGACAAGGGGAGATGGGGAGAGGGCGAGATAATTCTTAGCTCTTAAAAAATAGTAGTGCGAGCATCTTGCTCGCTCGTTATTACCAGCGAGCAAGATGCTCGCACTACTTATAAGATTAAGAAGCATTATAGCGCTTCCCGGTCTATTGAGGTACATCTCAAAACCTCACCCCAACCCCTCTCCTTCTTAAGGAGAGGGGAGATAAAGAAAACTGTACTTCACGCTTATTGAGAAACGCTATAAAGATTATTACAACACCTAACTCCTAACTCCTAATTCCCAACTATTAACTCCTAACTCCTAACTCCTAACAATATTTTAAAAGACTTCGCAATTGCGAAGTCTCTACATTAACAGTAGAATTTTTTCCAGAGATTACCGATGAAATCATCGCTGCTTCGTTGTGCTGCGGCGCATTTCGCGTTTTTCTTGTTCTCGAAGACGGCGATCGCGCCATTCCATCAGAGTCAAATAAATCACGCCGCCTGTAACAGCTACGAGTAATACTAAGGCAGATAAAGCCAAAATGTTGAGAATTGAACCTTCCACGATAATTTTATAGCCCGTTACGACCCCAAACTACCATTGCAATCGACCAAGTAAAAACTACTAATAGAGAAACCCAGCCTAAAGTCAAAATCGCCATAATACTACTTTTAAACTTCCTGTTTTAACAACTCCATTTTTATCATACAATCATCAGTTACTAGTTGGAATAGGGGAGCCACTGCGTTGCGGAGGTTTCCTCCGTTGTAGCAAGTGGCGTAATAGGGCATGGGGCATTGGGTATTAGGTACTGGGCATTGTGATGAAACAAACTTATAAACCGGATTTAATGGCGGAACGTTTGGAATCCCTCAAGGCTGGGATTGTATCTGCCGTATCGTTTTCTTTGGTATTTATTTCGAGTTCTATTTTTAATCAATTTCTATTGAAAGAGTATTTTATCGAACTATATAGTGACAGTATAATTACGCTTAATTGGCAATGGTTGATAAGTACTGGAATTGCCGGTTTTTCTGGTTTTCTATTTGGTGCTACCTATCGCTACATTATCCGCGAAGATAAAAATCCTCACTTGAAAGAAGGTGGCGTATTTGCTTTCGGATTAGTAAGAGGTTTAGCTCAAGTAGATATCGGACTAAATTTTTCTACCTCAATTTTTCCTTTAATAGTGCTTGCCTCAGAAAGTATCCTAGGTTTTGCTATAGCAGCTTTTAGTTTAGATAGCGCGATTAAATTTGGCTGGGTTAAACCTTTTAAAGGGATTAATTAAGAGTTAGCAGTTAGCAGTTAAGAGTTGTGAGTTATGAGTAGGGAGTAGCAAGTTGATAATTGATAATTGATAACTGAAAATGTCTAGCTATTTTTTAATTGTAGATTTAGAAGCGACGTGTTCTGATGATGGTAGTATTTTCCGCGAGGAAATGGAAATTATTGAAATTGGTGTGGTAATGTTGAATCGTTCTACTTGGAAAATTGATTCAGAGTATCAGCAGTTTATTAAACCTGTAAGACATCCAATATTAACTAATTTTTGTACTCAATTAACGACTATTACTCAGCAAAATGTTGATACAGCACCAAGTTTTACGGATGTGATTCCTCTGTTTAGACAATGGATTGATTCGTATCCTAAAAATACTTTTTGTTCTTGGGGAAATTACGATAAAACACAATTTATTCAAGATTGCGAATTTCATGATATGCCTTATCCTTTTGGAGCGGAACATCGAAATATCAAAAAGGAATTTTCTATATATTTTGGAGATAATAAAAAATTTGGTATGACGCAGGCTTTGGAAAAATTAGGAATAGAATTACAAGGGATTCACCATCGCGGTATTGATGATGCTCGGAATATTGCCGCTATTTATAAATATATGCATCAGAATAAGGTTAGAGGTTAAAGGTTAAAGGTTAGAGGTTAAAGGTTAGAGGTTAAAGGGAGCATCCCTTCAGGTGTAAATTTATTTTTTGTAGTGCGAGCATCTTGCTCGCTTGATATACATAGCGAGCAAGATGCTCGCACTACCAAATTGTATTTTTGCAAAATCGGGATGCTCCCAAAGTTTAAAGGTGAGAGGTGAAGTTATTTATTTATCAATTAGCAACTACCAACTACCAACTACCAACTAACAACTAACAACTAACAACTATCAACTAACAACTAACAACCAACAACTAACAACTAACAACTATCAACTAAATATGTATTGGTATGATGGTGAATTAATTGAATCCGAAACTATCCAATTGCCAATAAACGAACCGGGATTATTATTTGGTGCAACAATTTTTACAACTCTACGGATTTACGGTAACTCCCTTGATAGCCGTTTAACTAATTGGCAAGCGCATCAACAACGTCTGCTTTCTTCAGTACAAAACCTGGATTTTCAACAACCATCATGGGAAAACATCCGCCGTGGTGCATCCATTCTCATAAATAATTATCCGATTCTCAGAATTACCCTGTTCCCCGATGGCAGGGAATGGATAACTGGTAGGTTGATTCCCGATGGTTTGATAGAAAAACAAAAGTATGGTGTAAAGGTAACTCTTGCTAAAGCAGAAGAATACCGCAGTTTACCAATTCACAAAACGGGAAATTATCTAGCTCCTTGGTTGGCGAAAAAAAATGCTTTAAAACAAGATGCTCAAGAAGCGATATTAACTGACATTGCGGGAAATTGGTTAGAAACTACTACTGGTAATCTTTGGGGATGGCGCGATCGCTGTTGGTTTACTCCCCCATTAAGTACGGGAATCTTACCGGGAATTATGAGAGAAAAAATTCTAAATTTGTTGCAAACCGATCAATATCGGGTTAAGGAAGAACTGTTTACTCCAGAATTAGTCAAAGGATTTGCAGCCTTAGCCTACACAAATTGTGTAGTGGAAATACTACCAATACACCAAGTCATACACCCCGTCCTAAAGCTACAATACGATCCTAGCCACTATATTTTTAAGGAATTACGAAGATATTTACTAGCATGATGTGTACGCATTCTGGTATACGTTAAGATAAGTTAACATAATTCTTAAAATTTCAATCTCTTTTAGAGACGCGACACAAAAACCAACAGGAGGATTGACCTCGGTGAATAATAAAAGATGGAGAAATGCGGGGCTGTACGCGCTGCTTTTTATTGTTGTTATCGCTTTAGGGACGGCGTTTTTTGATAACAATCAAGCCCAAACTAGAGATACATGGCGCTACAGTGAGTTTATCCAAAAAGTTGAAAATCGCGAAGTACAAAAAGTTAGTTTGAGTTCGGATCGCTCGAAAGCTTTGGTGACAACGACGAACGAAGAGAATAAAAAACTTGTCACTTTGGTAAACGATCCGGATTTAATTAATACTCTTACCGAAAACAACGTTGATATTTCTGTAATGCCTCAAACCGATGAAGGTTTTTGGTTTAAGGCACTCAGCAGCCTATTTTTCCCGATATTACTTTTAGTTGGCTTGTTCTTTTTGCTACGCCGCGCTCAAAGCGGGCCTGGCAGCCAAGCTATGAACTTTGGTAAGTCAAAAGCCAGAGTGCAAATGGAACCGCAAACTCAAGTAACATTTGGTGATGTTGCTGGTATCGACCAAGCCAAGCTTGAGTTAAACGAAGTAGTAGATTTTCTGAAAAACGCCGATCGCTTTACTGCTGTTGGTGCAAAAATTCCTAAAGGTGTACTTTTAGTAGGGCCTCCCGGAACAGGTAAAACCTTGTTAGCCCGTGCGGTAGCTGGTGAAGCTGGGGTTCCTTTCTTCTCCATCTCCGGTTCTGAATTCGTAGAAATGTTTGTGGGTGTGGGTGCTTCCCGCGTTCGCGATTTGTTCGAGCAAGCAAAAGCCAATGCTCCCTGTATCGTATTTATCGATGAAATTGACGCAGTAGGTCGTCAGCGGGGTGCAGGTTTAGGTGGTGGTAACGACGAAAGGGAACAAACCCTCAACCAGTTACTTACCGAAATGGATGGTTTTGAAGGTAACACTGGAATCATTATTATCGCTGCTACCAACCGTCCAGACGTACTCGATGCAGCATTATTACGTCCCGGACGTTTTGACCGTCAGGTAGTAGTTGACCGTCCTGACTACGCTGGAAGAGTGGAAATTCTTAAAGTTCACGCTCGCGGTAAGACTTTAGGAAAAGATGTCGATCTAGATAGAATTGCTCGTCGTACTCCCGGTTTCACAGGTGCGGATTTATCCAACCTGCTTAACGAAGCCGCTATTTTAGCAGCACGTCGCAACTTAACAGAGATTTCGATGGACGAAATCAACGATGCCATCGACCGCGTATTAGCTGGCCCCGAAAAGAAAGATCGGGTAATGAGCGAAAAACGCAAAGAATTGGTAGCATACCACGAAGCTGGTCACGCTTTAGTTGGTGCTTTGATGCCCGATTACGATCCAGTACAAAAAATCAGCATTATTCCTCGCGGACGTGCCGGTGGTTTAACCTGGTTTACTCCTAGTGAAGACCGCATGGACAGCGGTTTATACAGTCGCTCTTATTTGGAAAACCAGATGGCTGTAGCTTTGGGTGGACGTATCGCTGAAGAATTAATTTACGGTCAAGAAGAAGTTACCACAGGTGCTTCCAACGATTTACAGCAAGTAGCCAACGTAGCTCGTCAAATGGTCACTCGCTTTGGTATGAGCGATAACCTTGGCCCAGTTGCGCTAGGTCGTCAGCAAGGTAATATGTTCCTCGGTCGTGACATCATGTCAGAACGCGACTTCTCCGAAGAAACCGCAGCTACCATTGATACCGAAGTCCGCGACTTAGTAGACGTTGCTTACAACCGTGCGAAGCAAGTATTACAAGATAACCGTTTAATTCTTGATAAATTAGCAGCAATGTTAATTGACAAAGAAACCGTAGACGCTGAAGAATTGCAAGACTTATTAGCAAGCAATGATGTGAAAACAGCAGCGTTTGCTTAATTCAGTTACCAATTGTAGAGACGTAGCAATGCTACGTCTTCTTTAAATAATATAAAGCGGGGTAGTTCTAGAATATTCTAGAGTTACCTCGTTTTTTTATGAAAGAGGTTTTCCGAATTCCGAATTATGATGCGAGTCACCGCGCTACTACGAACCTTGAAATATTTTATCGCGGCTAACACATCTTACAATTATCTTTTTTCAAAGCTGCTCAAATAAAGCATTCCAATCAACTACAGAAGCCCTTTGCCCCTTATTAACTATTTCAAAAGCTTTGTTATAGCAATTTGAATTATTCAAACATTCAACACAAGCATTTGCAACGTCGATTCTGCTGGTATCTCCTGTAAGTTTATCTCCAGTTCCTATCACTACATCTAATTTACCGTCGGTTTTTGCTCTTAATAAAGTATTCAAATCGTAGGAAGTAAAAGGGCCATCTATTAAACGTCCGGGACGAATTATTGTATAAGGTAAATTAGAATTTTTAATAGTTTGTTCTGCTTGTTGTTTTGCGTCAAGAATGCCATAACTATTTAAAATACTGTAAGGAAAATCGCTTTTGCGTTCGACTCCACAAGAAGAGATAAAAACAAATTGCTTTAAATTTTTCGGTGCTACTTCTACTAAATTACTTACACCTTGAGCATCAACTTTCATCGGACTATTTTTAGCTTTCGCTTTCGCTTCTTCAGGGTTAAAAAATAATCCAAAATAATCTAAAAAATTAGGGTTGTTTTCAAAATCCCATCTTTCAGAAGGAAAAGCAGTTGTACCGCTACAGCAAATAATATGAGTTACATTTGTCATTGCTGCCGGTAAGGTTTCAAGATTGCGAATATCCCCGACAGCAATTTCTACTTTACTAGCAAACATATTTTCAGCTTTGGAAGCATTGCGCGTCAAAACGCGAACTTTCAAATTTTTATCGAGTAACTTTGCTACCGTTAATTGTCCAACTCCACCTGTAGCGCCAGCAACTAATACTAAATCTTCTGAAATAACTGAAGTCATGATTTTTTTATTGAGATAAATATTATTGATAGCGAGCAAGATGCTCGCACTACAAGAATACCTAATTAGTTAACTTCAAAACACGTTATTCGCAGAATGGTGCGTTACGGCTTTTTAATAAATATTTGTTTACCCACCAACATGACTTGTGCCGTAACACACCCTACAAAAAACTATAAAACACTTGTATAAAAACAAAATCGACGTAATTCTGCGTTTACCAGAGAATTACCTCGATTTTTGTCATATTTTGATTTCAATGCGTTCCCCGATTTCTAACTTTCAAGCTTTAGTTGATGATGGCTTGAGAAATAACCATCCAACAAAAAATGTCGCTGCTGTAAACAGTTGAGTTAAATCTAATGCTGATAAATAACCATCTGACAACGTTGCAATACTTCTGTCTATAATCCCAAATAGCCAAGATGATACGCCAAATAACCAAATCCCATTTTTGAGATTTGCAATAAATCTTTTCGCTTCTGGCGATTTTTGCTTATTCATAATGTCCTATTCTGTTAAAAAAAATAGCAAGCAGTGAGTATGAGTGCCCCGATACATCTTTACGCTTCTTAACTTTGTGACTATATGTTAATAAATATTTACGGCACTTGACAGATGGCGCTTGATACATTTTTAGAAATGTAGTTGGTTTATTCTAAGCGAGTCATTCAAGTTTTTTTGTGCCATTTATAACTAAACGGTTTACAATTATTTAGTTTTCTTAACAAAATTACTAATTATTAGGCTTCAACCTTTAACCTGATAACTGTCTCTAGACTTAGAAGGATTACGTCTTAGGATACTGATGATTTTAAGGTTTAAGTAGTTCAATAGAACTAATAAAAATATGTAACTAATTGTAACTGATTATTAAGTAAAAAAAATGACTGCAACCCAGCTTGAATCAGCATCAACGCAATCGAAGCATGAAGCGACTTTGCCGGAGTTAGGGCTGGTTTGCATTACTGTTTCTAAAGATGTGCGTTTTCGGACAATGACGCGAACTCGTTATTTGCAGTTTGATGAAAAAGAACGTAAAACTACTCTCAAGTCAATTTATATAGATAATTTACACAAACTGAATTTTGCATTAACTTTTTGTCACCAGCATTCGATTAAACTTTATCGCATGACTTCTAACTTGTTTCCTTTATGCGATATAGAAGACGGAATTGGCAAGGATTTGTTAGAGGAGATGAGCGCTGATTTAGCCAAAATTGGGCAAAGAGCGGCAAAATTGGGTATTAGAATGGTACTGCATCCCGATCAATTTGTAGTGTTGAGTTCCGAAAAGCCGCAAGTTGTAGAAAACAGCATCAACATTTTACAAACCCATGCTCGCATTCTAGATATGTTGGGTTTACCTCGTTCGACTTGGGCTTTGATGAATGTTCACGGTGGTAAATCTGGGCGTGGTAAGGAATTGGTAGAGGTAATTTCGCAGCTACCGGAAAATATTAAAAGCCGTTTGACTTTAGAAAATGATGAAAATGCTTATAGCAGCAGCGAACTTTTAGAAGTTTGTCAAAATGCTGGTATTCCTTTGGTATTTGATGCTCATCATCATATTTGTCATGAAAAACTTGATAGTTATGACGATAAAAGCGTTGCCGAAATGTTTTATGCAGCCAAAGAAACTTGGGATAATCCAGATTGGCAGTTAGTGCATATTTCTAATGGGAAAGATGCTTTTAACGATAGAAAGCATAGCGATTTAATTACCGATATGCCTGCTTGTTACCGCGAAGCACCTTGGATTGAAGTCGAAGCTAAAACAAAAGAAGAGGCGATCGCACATTTGCGGGATTGGTGGGAAAAAGAAAGTTAGGAGTTAGGAATTAGGAGTTGAGAGTTAGGAATTAAGATTCTATTTGATGGCTTGCTTTTTGTGATGCTGCAATAATTAAACAAGATAATGGTAGGTTGGGTTAGATGCACGAAAAATGAAAAGATAAACTAATTAATTCGTATTGCATCGTAACCCAACATCAATATTTGGATTTCCTATGAATTATCCAACGTAGATTTTTAAATGAAGCGAGTTGTTTCGTTGGATGTTTAATATTTATTTTGATTTGAATTATTTAGTTGAGTTTTCCAGATTATGTTGGGTTATGCCTCCGGCACACTTCGTTAACGTTCCTCAACCCAACCTACGAACTAAAACAAAAGAAGAGGCGATCGCACATTTGCGGGATTGGTGGGAAAAAGAAAGTTAGGAGTTAGGAATTAGGAGTTGAGAGTTAGGAATTAAGATTCTATTTGATGGCTTGCTTTTTGTGATGCTGCAATAATTAAACAAGATAATGGTAGGTTGGGTTAGATGCACGAAAAATGAAAAGATAAACTAATTAATTCGTATTGCATCGTAACCCAACATCAATATTTGGATTTCCTATAAATTATCCAACGTAGATTTTTAAATGAAGCGAGTTGTTTCGTTGGATGTTTAATATTTATTTTGATTTGAATTATTTAGTTGAGTTTTCCAGATTATGTTGGGTTATGCCCTCCGGGCACGCTACGAAGACCGTTCCTCAACTCAACCTACGAACTGCGGTTTTTTTTAATCAATAATCTTCTCAAGGAATAGCAGCTATACCAAAATCATCTTTGGAGGTAGAATTAATTTCGTGGGGTATCCAAAATTCTTGTAGAGACGCGTTAGCAAAGCGTGCCCGATAGGGCATTATATCGCGTCTCTACATTATTGATTAATGCAAATATTTAATTATTAATAAAAAATGGTAATAGCAATCGATTTTGGCACTAGTAACACCGTCATTGCTCGTTGGAATCCGGTAACTCAGCAGCCAGAAACTTTAAATATACCAGAGTTATCTATTCAACAAGGTTTGAATCCTCCACTAATTCCTAGTTTGCTATATGTGGAAGATGCTTCAATTACACGAGTTTTAGTTGGACAACAGGTGAGAAATCGCGGTGCTGATATTAAAGGTGATTCGCGTTTTTTTCGCAGTTTTAAACGCGGGATTGGTGCTGATATTCAAGGTTTTTTACCGGAATTAGATGGACGCAATATTACTTTTGAACAAGTTGGGGAATGGTACTTACAAAAAGTAATTGAACAATTATCTTCTATGGAAGGTGGTTTGGATTCTTTAGTATTAACCGTTCCCGTAGACAGTTTTGAGGCTTACCGTCACTGGTTGGGAAAAGTTTGCGAACCGCTAGCCGTGGAACAGGTGCGGATGCTGGATGAACCGACGGCAGCGGCTTTGGGCTATGGTTTAACTGAAGAAGATTTGTTACTTGTAGTTGACTTTGGCGGTGGAACTTTAGATTTATCTTTGGTGCGTTTGGATAAAAGCGTACAGCAACAAAGTAAGAAGCCTTTGGGATTTTTACTCAAATTTGGTAATAAGTCATTAGCAGAAGATTCCAAACAAAAGATCAAAACTGCCCGCGTACTTGCGAAAGCCGGTCAAAATTTGGGCGGTACGGATATTGATAATTGGTTAACGGATTACTTTGCAAAAACTCAAGGTTTAACAATAAGTCCTTTAACAACAAGACTCGCCGAAAAAGTCAAAATTCAGCTTTCTACGCAACATCAAGCCAGCGAAGTTTATTTCAACGACGAGACATTTGAAAGTTACGAATTAGAATTAAACCGTGATGCTTTTGATAGTATTTTGCAAGAAAATTCGTTTTTTACAATGCTTGACGAATCGATGGCGCAATTATTGCAGCAAGCACGCCGCCAAGGAATAGAAATTGCAGATATTAACGCCGTTTTGTTAGTTGGCGGTACTTCGCAAATTCCGGCAGTGCAGACATGGATAAAGAACTACTTCGATGCCGATAAAATTCGTAGCGAACAAGCTTTTGAGGCGATCGCCCACGGAGCATTGCAATTAGCTCAAGGTGTGGAAATAAAAGATTTTCTCTACCACAGCTACGGAATTCGTTACTGGAATCGCCGCCAAAGCTCTCATAGCTGGCATCCTATCATTAGAGAAGGGCAGCCCTACCCAATGAATAAACCAGTAGAACTATATTTAGGCGCTTCCTTAGAAAATCAACCCAGCATAGAATTAATTATCGGAGAATTGGGAGCAGAAACCGGGGGCACCGAAGTTTATTTTGATGGCGATCGCCTAATCACCCGTCGTGCGGAAACTAATGAAACCACCGTAAAACCCCTCAACGATAGCGATAGTGCAAGAAACATTGCTCAATTGAACCCACGGGGATTTCCAGGAAGCGATCGAGTCAAAGTTTTTTTAGAAGTTGATAGTGAAAGGTTTTTAAGAATTACTGTTGAAGATTTATTAACTAATGAAACCGTTTTAGAAAATCAAATTGTGGCGCAATTAAGTTAAGTTTGGGCATGGGGCATTGGGCATTGGGCATTGGATTTATTAATTTACAATCATAATGTAGAGACGTAGCACTGCTACGTCTTCCGGTATTTACATTTGTAATAAAAGCCATGCAAACTACAGAAAATACAATCGAACTTCGTTTGTGGACGGTTGAAGAATACCATCGGATGGCAGAAGCTGGTATTTTTGATGAAGACGAACGAGTTGAGCTTTTACAAGGAAAAATTATTTGGATGAGTGCTATAGGAACAGCCCATCGTTCTGCTGTGGGAAGAACTAATAAGTATTTGCAAAAGCATTTAGGTGATAATAATAAGGCTTGGATATCAATTCAAGACCCAATAAAATTAGATGATTATTCGGAACCGGAACCAGATATTGCAGTTGTAAAAATTGACCCATTAGACTACGCAGACCACCATCCTACCCCAGATGAAGTTTATTTAGTTATTGAAGTTGCCGATACTACCTTTAAAAAAGATTGCGAAACAAAAGGGAAAGCTTATGCAGCAGCAGGTATTATTGATTATTGGGTTTTAGATGTAATTAATCGTCAGCTTCATGTATTTAGAGAACCTTCGGGAAATGGTTATAAAAGTGAAGTGGTATTAAAAGAGAATGATATTATTTCACCTTTGAATTTTCCCGATTTGAGTATTAATATTTTGGAAATTTTACCTCCAGTGGTTGAAAATTATAAATAGTTAATTAAACTTGTATTCCAATTCTTCTAATCCCCATCTTGCCAAACTTTTAACTCTTTTATCTTCATCTTTCAGGGCAATTATCAAAGGTTCAACTATTTGATAATCTAACGGACAATTATCTTCTAACCAAGTTTTGATTTGGTTTAGGGAATCTGTTAATTGTGACATATAAAATTTTGAAAATATGATGCTTTATTTAAATAAAACTGTAGGGTGCGTTAAAACGTTCCGTTCATAACACACCCTACATCTTGATTTTCTCATAAAGAATTTAACTATACGATATTTCAATAATAAATAAAAAATAACCTCACCCTGTCCTAACGGACATCCCTCTCTAAGTCAGCGGAGAGGGAAAAGAATTATTATTTTTCATCCCTCTCCTTAATAAGGAGAGGGACAGAGGGTGAGGTTAAATCGAATAATAAAGCGGAAAAGATTTAGCATCTTTAGGTTTAACATATACCCTTTGCTGGGGTTCTAAATGCAACTCATCAAATCGATCTCTGGTTAAATGAGCGCTTACAACTTGTCCGTCATCTAAAGTTAATTCGACTTGAATTTCCCAACCCAAATGTATTAATCTACTGATTCTAGCCGGAACCGTTGTTCCATTAGGAGAAGTTTCTACAATCACATCCTGGGGACGCAAAAACATTTCCGATTGTGCGGAATCGAACCCGTTACTCTGGAATATGCCGGAGCTACTTGGTAACACGTTCACCGGACCAATAAAACTCATTACAAAGGCTGTGGCGGGATGATCGTAAATTTCTGCTGGCGTACCAGTTTGTTCTACCTGCCCTTTATTCATTACCACAATTTCGTCGGAGACTTCCATTGCTTCTTCTTGATCGTGGGTGACAAATACGGTGGTAACGTGAACTTCATCGTGCAATCTCCGCAGCCAAGCGCGTAAATCTTTACGAACTCTGGCATCTAGCGCTCCGAAGGGTTCGTCTAATAATAATACTTTTGGTTCGACTGCTAAAGCTCTGGCTAATGCAACCCTTTGTCTTTGTCCCCCGGAAAGCTGTGACGGATATCTATCTCCAAGCCCGCTTAATTGCACTAAATCTAATAATTCATCTACACGGGCTTTGATTTTCGCTTTTGCAGCTTTACGAATTTCTAAGCCGAAAGCAATATTTTTCCGTACCGTCATATGCTTGAACAAAGCGTAATGTTGAAACACAAAACCAATGTTTCGCTCTTGTACGCTTTGATACGTGGCATCCTTACCAGTGAGCAAAATTTTACCGCTATCTGGCATTTCCAAACCCGCAATTAGCCGTAACAGAGTGGACTTTCCCGATCCCGAAGGTCCCAATAAAGCCACCAGCGAACCGCTTTTGATTTCCAAGCTGACATTATCAACGGCTTTAAAACTGCCAAACTGCTTGCACGCGCTTTCAACTACTATGCCCACTGTTAAAAAATCCTCTGCGACTAATCTACGGTTTGTCGGTGGAGATACCGTATTTTATATATATCATAGATGGTTGCACTAATTTTGGATTTTGCAGAAAGTTGGTGCTAGTAACTGTTATAGTCGCCATAGTAAAGACTCAAATCTACAGATGTTTCGCTACCAAGAGAACTTTGTGCAAGTAGATTAAAAAATTCTGTCTAAAATTGATATATAACCCCACCCCTAAAAGCTATGACTATAACCACAGCTAAACGATTTACTATAGATGAATACAACCGTTTAGCAGAACTCGGATTTTTTCATGAAGATGACCGAGTTGAGCTAATTAGGGGAGAAATTATTCCGATGGCAGCTAAAGGAACACTTCATTCAACTTTTTGCAGGAGATTGATAAGAGAATTATCAAAATTGATTGCTAATCTTGGTACTTTACAAAGTCAAGATCCTATTATTATACCTCCCAATAGCGAACCCGAACCCGACGTAGCAATTCTAAAAAATAAAGATGATGATTATCTAAATTCTCATCCAACTCCACAAGATGTATTGCTTTTAATTGAAATAGCTGATTCTTCTTTAAAATACGACCAAGAAGTGAAATTACCGCTTTATGCTCAAGCGGGTATTTCTGATTATTGGATATTTAATTCAATTGAAAACTGCTTAGAAACTTATAACGAACCTTACCAAGATAACATCGGTAAATTTGGCTATCGTCGCAAAGTTATTTATCTTCCAAATGAAACAGTTACTCTACCTTATTTCCCAGAAATAATCTTAGATTTATCAAAAGTATTTCCTGAGTAAACACCTTACTTTGCGTACCGAGGCTGTAAAAAACTCAAATCCCCTCATATCAACTCTTCCATAGCCTTTTGCAAATCGCTCGTAAAATCAGCAACCGCAATTCTCGCAGCTTTACGATTTGCTTTGTAATCATCAAACTTTTCAGAAATCGATAGCGGTTCTCCGATAGTAATTTTTGCTTTTTGTTTCCCCAATTTCGGACGCTTAAAAGGATTGCTACCTTTAATTCTAGCTACCACATCCCATAAAATTAAAGTAGTTTCAGCAAATCTTTCTGCTGTAGGTTTTTCTCTAACATATTTACCAGTCACCGCCACAAAGCTTTCTACCAAACGCATATGCCACATTCGTAAACTAGCTTCTTCGGCAACTCGATCGGCTAATCTTTTTTCAATGGTAGATAATGTTTTATTATCTTTTAAATCTTCCCGAAAAATATAGTTCCAACCTGCTTGTTCTACTCGACGACAGCGGTCGTTAAAGTTACCTTTTGGCAGTAAATCAAAATAATCTTCAGATACTTTCAACGCACTATCTAATAATGATTTTAAACGTGCAGCTATGGCTTCGTTACCGTCGCTAGTTTCTGTTTCTGGTATGTTTAATTCTGGTGAATAATGGTAAAAACGCTGATAAAAATCTTCCATAACAGATAATAAATGTTCTGCCAGACGAATTAATCTCGGATAAAGCGTTTCTTGCGGTAAAGCTCGATCGAATCCGTTTTCATCTACAGGTAAACCGCTGACTTCTTCTAATTCACTTAATAATTTTTCTATCGATTCCCAAGGCGGATTCACATAACTATATTTGATTCCAACTGGTAAAATAAAAACCTGTTCGCTGCGTCCGGCTTTTTGTAAATCTTCAGCACACCAAAAGCCTAATTGGGCGATTCCCGGCTCCATTGGACTAATTATTTCTGAAAGTCCATTTGTACCTCCTTCTGGTGCAGCACCTATGGGAAAATCTGAGAGGGCAAACAAATTACGTGCCGATCTTAACCCCGCCCAATCTGCCTTACCCCGCTGTATTGAAGTTCCACCCATGCGCGATAAAAACCAGCCAATATGGGAACCAGCCCAAAGAGGAATTCCTCTATCATAAATAAAATGGGCATGAACTGGATAATTTAATTTAATTCCTTCTTGTTTAGCTACTTTCGGTACGATATGAGATAACAAATAACCCAATGAAAAAGGATCTTCTACTTGAGGATGACGGAATGCGATTAAGAAACGAATCTTTTTTTGCTGAAATTCGTTGATGAATTTTACTAAAGTTTTGACGTTTTCTGCTTCAATTTGACTAAGGATGGTTTGCGAACGTATCCATGCTGGTAATAATAGCTGAGTAATTCGTAATACATATGGGTTTAACGCTGGAGGAATAAATTCGAGAGGTGCTTGTGCTTGATTAATACTGAGGGACAAAGTTAATTTTCTCCTTGAGTAGTGAACAGTTAACAGTTAACAGTGAGCAGTTAGCAGTTAGCAGTTAATTATTTATCTTGTTGTCTAAGTTTGTCACAGCTATTGACAGGTGACACGATGATTTTGTAAAAAAAAAATTTATAATCTAAAACTCTTGTACAATAAGCATCCTGCACATTCAAGTTATATACGAAATCTTTTAAGTTTGACCTTTACCTTTAATCTTTAACCAGTTCAGTTTGTATGTGAAACCGCGATCGCACTTGGGTTTACACAAAAGTTATTTTCTGAGTATATTTCCTGAGTGCATGAAATCAAAATTGTCATTATCAAATCCGCAAACAGGAGACACGATGCGACTGTCAAAAATGTTATTTGTTACGCTTCGAGACGATCCAGCCGATGCTGAAATTCCCAGTCATAAATTATTGGTTCGCGCTGGTTACATTCGTCGCATCGGTAGCGGTGTATATGCTTATCTGCCTTTGATGTGGCGGGTTTTGCAAAAGGTTTCTCAGATTGTCCGTGAGGAAATGAATGCGACTGGGGCAATGGAATGTCTTTTACCTCAACTACAGCCTGCCGATTTATGGAAGGAATCGGGACGCTGGGATACTTATACTAAGGCTGAGGGTATCATGTTTTCCCTTATTGACCGCCGAGAACAAAATTTAGCACTTGGCCCCACTCATGAGGAAGTAATTACCACTATTGCACGGGATACGATTCGTTCTTACCGTCAATTACCCGTGCATCTCTACCAAATTCAAACTAAATTCCGCGATGAAATTCGTCCCCGCTTCGGTTTAATGCGTGGCAGAGAATTTATTATGAAAGATGGCTATTCTTTCCATGCTTCGGAAGAAAGCCTCAAACAAACTTATCAGGATATGTACCAAGCTTACAGTAATATGCTGCGCCGTTGTGGCTTGGAATTTAGGGCTGTAGAAGCAGATTCCGGTGCAATTGGTGGCTCTGGTTCGACGGAATTTATGGTTTTGGCTGAAGCTGGGGAAGATGAAGTCCTCTATACCGACGACGGAAAATATGCTGCAAATGTAGAAAAGGCGGTTTCTTCACCTGCTGATGCAGAAACTTCTAAGTTTACTACTTACGAAAAAGTTGAAACTCCTGAAACACAGACAATTGAGAAGCTTTGCAAAACCCTCAAATGTTCTCCTACCCAAATTGTCAAAAACGTTCTTTATCAAGCTGTTTACGATAACGGTACTACTGTATTAGTTTTGGTAAATATTCGTGGCGACCAAGATGTTAATGAAGTTAAGTTATATAACGAGTTAACTAAATTAGCTTCTACTTATAAAGCAAATTCTATTCTTGGTTTAGAGGTTCCCAGTCCGGAAGCACAGGAAAAATGGGCGGCTAAATCTTTACCTTTGGGTTATATTGCTCCAGATATAGGTGATGACTATATTAAAGCTTCCAAAGAAATTCATTCTAAATTTTTACGCTTCGTAGATAAAACCGCAGTCGATTTAAAAAACTTTGTCACTGGTGCCAACGAATCTGGTTATCACGTAGTTGGTGCTAACTGGGGAGAACAATTTCAGTTACCAGAATTAGTAGTAGATATACGCACCGCAAAAGTTGGCGATCGCTCTATTCACAACCCAGCCCAAACCCTTAAATCTGCTCGCGGTATAGAAGTTGGACATATCTTTCAATTAGGCAGCAAATATTCTCAAGCAATGGGAGCCACTTATACCACCGAACAAGGTAAAGATAAACCTTTGGAGATGGGTTGTTATGGTGTGGGAGTTTCGCGAATGGCTCAAGCTGCTGTAGAGCAATCTTACGATAAAGATGGAATTATCTGGCCCTAGCAATTGCTCCTTATCATGCAATTGTGACGATTCCGAATATTAAAGATGATCTTCAAGTAGAAGTTGCTGAAAAACTTTATACAGAACTTAATCAAGCAGGAGTTGAAACCCTGCTCGACGATCGAACCGAACGTGCAGGAGCTAAATTTAAAGATGCCGATTTGATCGGTATTCCTTATCGGATTGTCACCGGAAGGGCAATAACTAACGGTAAAGTTGAAGTTGTTGAGCGAAAAAGTAGCGAGTCATACGAAATTGCCATTGATGAAGTTGTATCTACTTTGAAGCAGAAGATGAAAGATGAATTGTGAATTTTGAAATCTGAATTTTGAACGGTTCGTTTTTCCGCAACCGTGTAGAGACGCGTTAGCGCAGCGTGCCCGCAAGGGCATAATATCGCGTCTCTACATTACGAATACGCCATATTGTTTCATCTTTGATAAGAAACATGGAATTCATTTCCTTTCTGCTGTCGGGGTTTGCAACTCCAACAGTACGATTTCCGGATTGATGCTTTGGAGTTGGAAACCTTGGAGATAGCTTTATTACCCCGTAGCGTTCAAAAAGGAAAACCTAAATAAAAAAAACTTTACAAGCCGGTATTCGTTTAGTTTTTACTCAATCAGACATAAATAAACTATTACAATCGCCTGATATATTAGCTTTATTGCCGAAACTAAATGTTAATTCATTCTTATTACCTAAATATAGATGAAAATGCTGTATATAAATTCGCAAATCCGCAATTTAAAATTGTAGACAACAATCGACCCCAATTTCAAATTGAATTACGTTCGGACTCGGAGGAAAAACCTTTGTTAATAAAGGTAGAAACGGAAATAAATATTAACAAAGGCAGACAAATTAACCTAATTGAAACAGCGGTAACTGTAAATGAGGAACAAGTTGCGCCACAATTCGTTGAAGGAATTGTCAAAAACCTGGCAGCAATGACTAGATTTACGTAAGGCAGGAAGGTGACGGAATTTTAATACGAATTCTAGAATTGAATATAAGAGCGTCCGAATTAGAAATTGCGGCTTTTGTGCAAATAAAACCGTCTTCCTTTCTTAGTGGAAAAGCCCCTTTCCCCATCAGAGCGCGTTATCTACCAAGCCCCTCACACAGTTACAGGTACTATCTCAGCCCATAAGCGAAGGTGTCAGATGACAGAACAAAGAAACAATAATCGTATATCTTCCGGTGTAGCGGCAGCAGTTGCAGCGGCAACAGTTGCAGTAGCTGGTGTTGCGGGTTATTTCGCGATGGATAAAAACCCTCCGGACTCACGAAATCCAGTACCAGAGAATGTTTCACCCGCACCAAATCCAGCAGAAACACCACCAGCAGTACCCAATGAGAAACAAGCTACAGTCTATTGGCTTGAACCTAGCGGTACCAGCTTTAATTTGGTTCCTCAAGGTATTCAAGTACAAGCAGATGTTAATAATCCTTCAGAGTTTTTAGAAGCTGCTTTTAAGAATTTATTAGCGGGGCCTACAGAAGGAAGTCCTGGTTCTTCTGCGATACCCAAAGATACTAAATTACTAGGTATTAAAGCCGAAGGAGACGAAGTAAGAGTTAATTTATCGGATGACTTTCAGTTTGGAGGTGGTAGCGCTGGGATGATTGGCCGCGTTGGACAAATTGTCTACACGGCTACAGCTTTGAATCCCAATGCTAAAGTTTACCTCCAATTGAACGGCGAACAAATCGAAGTTCTTGGTGGTGAAGGCTTAGAGCTAGAGCAGCCACTAACTCGCGATAACTTCACTGAAAACTTTGAACTTTAAACAGCGCCCTTTTAGTTAAGTTTTATCTTTAGATTCCCAAAACCCCCCTCATAGAAGGGGGGCTATTTATGGGTTTTAATCTATTTTGAAGGAATATAGGGAACGGGGAACGGGGAACGGGGAACAGAGGAAGTAGGAGTAAGAACTTAGTAAAATCCCAAATCCCAAATCCTGTTAGCGAAAAACTAAAATCGAATCATCTTTCATTTACAACCCGAAAGCTACGGGCTTGCTGTTCCAACCTAGTCGCGAGACGGTCGCAAACTTGGTTGCACAGTTCAAAAATCATGTGGTCTTCAACTCGGTAGTAAGCACAGGTCCCTTCACTACGACGACTAAGAATTCCCGCTTGCCACATTACCTTAAGGTGTTTTGATACATTAGCCTGGGAAGTATGGGTTGCCTCTACCAATTCTTGCACGCATTTTTCTTCTTCTCGAAGCAGATGCAGCAACCGCAGACGCATCGGTTCGCTCAACAGACTGAAGTATTCAGCTACTTGTTGCACCACTTCTGGATGGGGTACAGGCAACATTTGTTTCATCAGAATTGACCCGCCACGAATGGAACTAACTTTTTTAACAATGACACATTCGTTATATAGATTAATACTTAATCGGGGTTAATTCGCATCAAAGCTTGACCATATTCTACAGAAGAACCATTTTCCACCAAAATTTCCATCACCTGACCCGACAATTCCGCCTCGATTTCGTTCATCAACTTCATGGCTTCAATGATACACACCGTATCGCTTTTACGGATGCGATCGCCTACTTCTACAAATGCCGACTCACCTGGAGCGGGAGCGCGGTAAAAGGTTCCCACCATTGGCGAAAAAATTTCTACAAATTTTGATTCCTTGCCTGTAGAACTTGCGTTAGCTTGTCCTGCATTTGCACTATCCGAACCACCCCGATTGAGATTTTCTGCCGTTGGCGAAATATCTAAAGATGGAACAACATTCGCCGCTGGTAAGGAAACTACTTCTGGTACAGGCTGATGGACAAAATTAACACCCTTACGTACCGTTAGCTCAAAATTTTCGCTTTTAAGATTTACTTCTGAAATATCTGTTTGTGCAATAGTCGCTAAAAGTTGGCGAATTTCGTTAAAGTCTAATGACACAGTTAAAATGACCTCATGTGTAAGATTTATAGATAATCAATCGATATATTAGAATTTCTTAAAACGGTAGGGATAGATATCCCCCCGTAGTAAGATGACAAAATGGCGTTTTCTTCTAACGGAAATTTAACTTCCAGTTTCTCTACCTAGATATTTATCGTCACGGGTATCAATACGAATACGTTCTCCTTGGGAAATAAACAAAGGAACCATAACACTTGCTCCAGTTTCCAACTTTGCGGGTTTAGTACCACCTGTAGCAGTATCACCTTTAACGCCGGGGTCAGTTTCTACAACTTCTAATACCACAGCATTCGGTAATTCTACCTCTAGTACTTCCTCGTTCCAACGAACTACATTCACTTCCATACCTTCGGAAAGATATTTAACGCGATCGCCAATTTGTTCGGAGTTTAAACGGCTTTCTTCATAGGTTTCCATATCCATAAAGACGAAATCATCACCTTCTTTATAGGTATGCTGCATGGTACTTTTTTCTAAAGTAGCTTGAGGTACAGTTTCCCCAGCCCGGAAAGTTTTTTCTACAGTATTACCACTTGTAACACTCTTCAGCTTAGTGCGTACAAAAGCAGAACCTTTACCTGGCTTAACGTGAAGGAATTCTACTACTCGCCATACCGAACCATCTAATACAATCGAGACACCAGTACGAAAATCGTTACTCGAAATCATGAAACTTTCTATATATGGGAAGACAATCGGCATTTATTGTACCCCCCTATAGCAAAAATAGGACATTTCATAATTCGTAATTCGTAATTCGTAATTCGTAATTGGGGATTGGGCATTGGGCATGGGGGATTGGGCATTGGGAATGGGGGATTGGGCATTGGGAATGGGGGATTGGGAATGGGGGATTGGGAATGGGGGATTGGGCATTGGAAATGGGGGATTGGGAATGGGGGATTGGGCATTGGGAATGGGGGATTGGGCATTGGGAATGGGGGATTGGGCATTGGGATTAGATATAAAAAAGGGAGCAAGATGCTCCCACTACAGATAGTTATATAACTCCTAACTCCTAACTCCTAACTCCTAACTCCTAACTCTTAACTGCTCACTGCTCACTGTTAACTGCCAAAGCGATCGCACTGGGTAAAATAAGATGTTCTTGAATTTGAATTCTTTTGTGCAGTGTTTCGGGGGTATCTTCAGGTAGTACTGGTACTGCTGACTGCATGAGAATTTTGCCGCTATCCATTTCTAAGGAAACCAAATGTACGGTACAGCCAGTTATCTTTACTTGAGCTTCTATGGCTTGCTCTATCGCCCGTACTCCCTTAAAACTAGGTAATAAACTGGGGTGAATATTAATGATTTTTTGTGGAAATGCATCGATTAATACTTGAGTTACCAATCGCATCCAGCCAGCCATAATTACCCACTCCACATCATGAGAAAGCAATGTTTGGACAACTTGCTTATCTAATTCTTCTCGTTGCTTGTAGTCGCGATGATTGATGAGTACGGCAGGAATTTTCCACTTGTCTGCACGTACTGCCGCATAAGCATCGGGATTATTATAAATTAAAACTTGAATTTCAGCGTTTAATTGTCCGTTTTCGATAGCTTGGGCAACAGCTTCAAAATTACTACCGCTACCAGAAGCCATTATTCCCAATTTTATTGGCTTACTTGATGCTTGTGAATTTGTAGGGATATCGGGAGATACCAAACTTGGGTAAACGGAAGTCATGGTTATTGTAGGGTGTGTTACGGCACGAAATAATTATCTTAATAAACGACTATTATCATAATGCCGTAACGCACCATTTTCTGATAAAACAACGATAAATTACCTATAATATGAATTTGATAAATTATTAAAAACTGTGAATAATACAATTTTTTGAATTCATAATTAAATTCATTTCATTCTATCTGATAGCTTTAAAACCAGATGGACATTTAATATCTTCAATTGTACTTGCATTTTCAGGTAACTCAGGAATTTTAAGAATATTAGATAAAGGTAAATCCTTAATACTTTCACACATTCTCTTAATAGTAGTCTTATTTTCTCCAACCTTTACTACATAAACTAATCCAACATAACTTTTAGATCCTTTGCGTTTGGATTGACCAATATTCATTACGCTTTCAGGATTTGATTGTGATACAGATTTAATCAAGTAATTACCTGTTTGAAAAACTTTATTCTCTATTTTTTTTTCAAAACCTATGTATGTCATTATCTCTTTGAATGTAGCTAACCTATTGTTTTCTTTAAAATAGGCTTCTTGAGCGCGATTCATAGAACCAGCAAAAGTTTTACCTACATTTTGACGTGCTGGTCCTGGTACGTTCTTAAAAGCGGGAGCTATAATAACTGCTAAAACCAATAATCCAATAGTAGTGATTATGTAAGTTGGATTAAAAAGCTGTGAAAATTTTTTCATATAAAATCTACTTTAATGATTTAAAACCAGATGAATATCAAAATTTATGTAAGGCTTTGAAATACTTTCCAATCTTTTTTCATAATCCTGTATAAAAAATATTGATTTGAAACGTGTATTTTTTAGACAGCATCATCGTAACCGCTCAACTCATAAATGTCACTATCTATACACAAGAACGCGATCGTACTTATCTATAGGAACGGAACTTGGAAATATCGGTAAATTAGTTGAAGCGTTGATTTGGGTTGATTAACCGCATTTCGGTAAAATAGCTGTACGCTAAAAGCTCAACATCACCCCATCTAATGCAGCAAAATACTAAAAATCCCCAATCTTCTTTCAAAGAACTATTAGACAACGAAACCTTTGCAGCTTGGTTTTTCCTAACTCCGGCACTGATTCTACTGGGAGTCTTTGTTATTGGTCCCATCGGCTATTTATTCTACCTCAGCTTTACGAATGGTAGTTTCACTAAAGATGGTGTAAGCTGGGTTGGTTTAAAAAATTATCTGCGGTTAATACTTAATCCGGATTTTTCACAAGTCATGTGGAATACTGCTTATTTCACTGTGGCTACGGTTATACCGAGTATTGTGTTTCCTTTGTTATTAGCAGTCTTATTAAACAGCAATATAATTTTGCGGGGATTTTTACGAACTTCTTATTTTTTACCTTCAATTGTTTCTTTAGTTGCTGCTGGCTTGGGATTTCGCTGGTTATTTCAAAATGAAGGCCCCGTTAATGCACTTTTAAATGGTGTTGGAATTGAGTCTATCTCTTGGCTAAGCAGTACGGTATGGGCAATGCCAGTAATTATTTTACTCAGTGTTTGGAAGCAACTTGGTTTTAATATGGTGGTGTTTCTAGCTGGTTTACAAGCTATTCCGGTTAGTCGTTATGAAGCAGCAGAGCTTGATGGTGCTAACGGTTGGGAGCAGTTTTGGTACGTTACTTTACCAGGATTGCGTCCAACTTTGATCTTTTCGACGATAACCACCGTTATTTTCACTTTACGTAGTTTTGAACAAGTTTACGTAATTTCTGGTGGTGGTCCTTTAAATTCTACAAATTTGCTGGTTTATTACATTTACCAAGAAGCTTTTGGTCAGTTTGATTTCGGTTATGCAGCAGCAGCAGCAACCGTATTATTAGCAATCACAATGGTGCTAGTTTATTTTCAACTACGCACTTGGGATGAAGATAAATAGTTAAAAAACAATTTGGCATATCCTTGCTTGCTTGTGCTAATTATATTCACATATTTTTCATAATATTTTGTTTAATAGAATATTAAATTTTGATTATAGTTTTGGTAACTTTTTATAAAAGTATCAATATGTTTTTGATTCTTTAATTTTAACCTTCAAGTAACAGCACAATTTAAGATTTAATTGGTTAAAATTTAGACAACAAAAAGTCATTATTCCGTAACTTATTATATTTATATGTCTTTTTTTATCAGGTTTTGATAATTATATCAGGATGTTTTGACAATTAAATTTGCTATAAATTAGGTGTTTTCCAGTACTTATAGTTACTTTAATCATTTTTTTGCAAAAATTTTAAATTTGATTAATAGAATCATTTGCTTTTAGGGTGTAACCTCAAAATACAGTAATTGTCAGGATGGCGATTTAAAAAAATTACACGAGTGAGAAAAAAATTATGATTAATCATGCTGAAAAAAAAGAATTTGTATTAAGTCAAATTACCGATCGTTTTGGACAAAGAGACTTTAGTGGATACGCTTTAAGTGGAATCGATTTAAGAGAACTCGATTTAAGTGGTGTCAATTTTACAGGAGCAGATTTACGTAATGCCAACTTTACCGGAGCGATTCTTACTAATGCAAGATTAAATAGCGCAAATTTAACTCAAGCTATTTTGCGAGAAGTACATATGCATGAAGCATCTTTGATAGAAGCTAATTTAAGCCATGTCGATCTAACAAGAGCTTCTGCATGTGGTGCAACATTTTCGGGTGCTAACCTTTCCTGTAGCAATTTACAAGAAGCCTCATTGTGCGATACGGATTTACAGAAAGCGAATTTAAAAAAAGCCCAGTTTATAGAAACATCTTTGATAGAAGCAAATTTGTTTCAAGGGAATCTTCAACAAGCAAGATTATCTGGTGCAAATTTGTTAGAAGCGAATTTGAATCAGGCAGATTTAACTTATGCCGATTTAGCATGGGCGAATTTAACACAAGCAAATTTAAAAGAAGCAAATTTACAGGGAACAAACTTTCAAAATACTAATTTAGATCAAGCTATTATGCCTGATGGCAAAATTAAGCTAGTTCAAATTTTCTGTTTTAGTTGATATTTAAGGTGGAATTGGGAATTGGGGATGGGGCATTGGGAATTGGAAGTAGAAGGGGAAGAGTGCGGAGATAGAGAGAATGATAATTTGTAAATTACTAACTCTTAATTACTAACTCTTAATTACTAACTCTTAATTACTAACTCTTAATTACTAACTCCTAATTCCTAACTCCTAATTCCTAACTCTTAATTCCTAACTCCTAATTCCTAACTCCTTACTTCGATTAAAACTCCTTTTGTGAAAAGATAAAAGCAGCTGTAGCTAAAAGCATCGCACTGTAAAGTAAACTGTAGCCTGCATTTATAAATAATGTAGTAGAGTCAGGTAATGCTAATAAACCATATACAGCTTCGTTTTTTAAATCTAAGCGCGATAAATCTGGTAAAAGTAAATATAAACCTTGGGTTATTCTTTCTAAACCAGGATTTTCGCTAATACGAGCAATTTTTAGTAAATCTTGAGTTATATTTCCCATTAAATATACAGCGAAAGTTAAGGCTGTTGCTAATATAGAACCTGTAAAGACACCGAAAGTAATCGCTATAGCGCTAATTAACGATAGCTGTAATATTAGAAAAATAGCATTTATGATAATACTTGTCGCTGAATAACTAATATTATTTATTTGTAAAAATATAAGATAAATTGCACTCATCGCCACGACAAGTAAAGCTAAAACAGTTGATAAACCTAAATATTTACCGAGAATAAACTCATTTCTACTTACGGGTTTAGCGACTAACATTAAAATGGTGCGTTTTTCTATTTCTTTGTTAACCAATCCCGTACCTACAAATACTGTAATAATTAGACTCAGGGTACTCATCACAGCTAAACCCAAGTCTAAAAACATTTTGTCTTCTGTAGCTGCTGCTAATTGTGGTAGCAACATAGCAGCAGCACCTAATATAACTGTGTAAAAGCCGATAATATACAAAATGCGATCGCGCACTACTTCTCGAAAAGAATTGTTAGCGATCGCGACTACTCTGTTGACATTCATATTGATTTAAAACTTGGTCAAGTTCACTTCTTAGTTATGATTTATCAATTCTTAATTGTCAATTTTTAACTTTAATTTCGGGGAGGTTGCCCGGAAATATAGGAAATTTTTGGCAAACACTCTAATTCCGCTACAGTTATTATTTCGCCTTTAGAGCCAATTGATTCATCACGCTCTGCGATAGGTTCAATTTGACACGTTTTTTTAAGATAATATCCATTATCTGAAGCACTTGGATCCTTCCCAAACACTATATAAATTTAGTCTGTATCCGGAATTAATATCTTTTGGAACGATATTTTCTACATTAGCTTCGGCTTCCCAAAATTCTTTTTCCTCAAACTTAGCCAAATTAATCTCTATAATTCTTTCACCAAGCTGACTAACTCTTCGATTCGCATTTTTTAGCCATAATTCTACTTCAGACCAAGATTTTCCATCTAAAGTAGTTTCCACTGCTGACTGAAGCTTGTTAAGAATTACCACCCCGTTTTGAGGAACTTTATTTTCAGGTTCCATTACCGTCAATAAATCGTTTTGCCGAGAAGCTTCATCTCTATAAACTGGATATTTTGCACTGGGATATTCGTTTAACCATGAATCTGTAACTCCGTAGAGATTCAACCAGCAACTTAACAACATACAACTGCCAATTAAAACTATCACACTTTCGCGATCTTCTAGTTTTGGTAACTGAGTTTTTACATCGGTACCGCTTCCTTCAAAAAATTCGGGAACCGCAGTGATTAAAGCCGATATTGTTGGCCAAAAAATAATTGTTCTAGTTATAAGTTCTTCATCCTGCTGAAAGGCAAAAACGCTGACTATGCCTCCAGTTATTACTGCTCCAACAGGCATAATAGTACCGGGAATATATAAAGGCTTATCCGTGGTATACCAAGAAGTTCCAGCTATTAAAAATACCCAACCGAAAAATGCAATGATATCTTGAATTGGGCCATTAGCTAAAGATGACATCAACCAAGAAAAGAGACTCATATAAATTAATGTCTGCCAAGAATAAGCTCTATCCGGTATAAAGAAATCTACAATCCGTTTAAAAATGTCTTTGACAAAATCAAATATAGCTGCGAAGCCAATTACACTCAGAGTGTCATCTATTAGACCCATTTTTTCCTCCCCATTAAATTATTACAGGTAAAAAATTGAATATTAAGCGCGAAATATTAGTTATGGAACAACACTATTTGTTCTCGCAAATAAGCGAAATATTATAACTAAAGTAATTGCACTATAGCTAAGTGAATTAGCAATTAATGTAGTAGTAAACAAACTTGTACTTTGGAATCCTTTTCTATTAGCCCGACGCGATTTTCGCTGCAATAAAATAGTATCTTCTGGTTCTGGTTCTGGCTTTTTTTCTCCAGGGTTACTCAAGGCTAAAATAAACAGCTTTAATAATCCAAACTTGACCGCCAAAGTCGCAAAGAAAGTGGTAAACCCCGCCATCACAATAGCACCGTAAACTTGATTATTTAGGCGATTATATAGCAAGAAATTAATCAATTGTGATTTGTAACTGTTAAAGAAGTTATTTGGCTCCAAAATAAAGAAAACTACCCAACCGATAACGTTGGAAAAGATATTTATGGAAATAGCGTAAAAAGAGCTTGTTCTTTTATCAAACTTCAATCTCTTATTGAGAATATATGCCTCTACCGGAATTGCTACTAATAAAAATAGAAAGTCAAATAAGATTACACCAAAAGGAAAAACTCGGAACGGCGCGGACAAGTCAAAGCCATCTAACATCTGATTGTTACCCCACTCAATGTATTTTAGCGCACTACTTTTGTAATCTAAAGTCTTTAACAGTAAATAATATTAAACGGAATTTATGTCTTTTACCATTTTTTATACAGTAATTAGCATAAAGGTAAATAATTCTTAAATGCAAGGTAGGGAATGGGGAATTGGGAATAGGGAATGGAGAATGGGGAGTAGGGAATGGGGAATGGGTAAGAACTAGTAGTCAACCACATAAGTTATGAGGGGTAACACATTCGTAGTGGGAGCGTCTCGCTCCCTCGTTACAACCAGCGAGCGGGACGCTCGCACTACGCAAACCCATCAAAATTAATGTGGTGGAGTACTAGTACTCCACCACATTAATTTTGATGGGTATGACATTTATAATTGTAGGTTGGGTTGAACGGAGTGAAACCCAACATCCGCGTTGGGTTGCGCTTCGCTTAACCCAACCTACGAATCAATCTCTCAACCTAGCAAAACTTATGTGGTTTAGTACTAGTACTTCGCCACATTAATTTTGCTGGGTAAAACATTCGTAGTGGGAGCGTCTCGCTCCCTCGTGACAACCAGCGAGCAAGATGCTCGCACTACCTTAAACCCCACATAAGTTATGAGGTGGAGTACTAATACTTCGCCACATTAATTTTGCTGGGTAAAACATTCGTAGTGGGAGCGTTTCGCTCCCTCGTTACAACCAGCGAGCGAGATGCTTCCACTACCTTAAACCCCACATAACTTATGAGGTGGAGTACTAATACTTCGCCACATTAATTTTGCTGGGTAATACATTCGTAGTGGGAGCGTTTCGCTCCCTCGTTGCAACCAGCGAGCGAGATGCTTGTCCTTGCGGACACGCTACCAAAACCGCACTACAAACTTTTATTACCCCTTCCTGATGGTACCTGGATTTGGGTAAGATAAAAGACTGCCATATTAGAGCGTTTTTCCTCTCAATTTTAAAAATACTAATCCAAACTACCGAGATTTTTTATGACAAGGAACGGCATCGGTATTCGCACGGCACAATTGCGTCCGGTAAGGCTTAAAGGTCAAATTCACGTTTATGATGGCGCAGGTAAAGGTAAGTCGCAAGCGGCTTTAGGAGTAGTTTTACGTTCAATTGGTTTAGGTATCAAGAACTCAAATAACTACAACCGCGTCTTATTATTACGGTTTCTTAAAGGGCCAGAAAGAGATTATGACGAAGATGGCGCGATCGCAGCTTTACAAAGAGGTTTTCCTCACTTAATCGATCAGGTACGTACTGGTAGGGCAGAATTCTTTGATAAAAATGAAGTGATTGAGTTTGATAAACACGAAGCTGCAAGAGGCTGGGATGTTGCCAAGGGTGCTATAGCTTCGGGATTGTATTCGGTTGTTGTATTAGATGAAATCAACCCCGTATTAGACTTGGGTTTACTTGTTGTTGACGAAGTAGTAAAAACTTTAAAATCCAAACCTGAAGATTTAGAAGTGATTGCAACCGGAAGAGGTGCCCCGCAAGAGCTATTAGATATCGCCGATTTGCATTCAGAAATGAAGCCTCAACACCATTGTGCAGCACAAATACATGGTTTAGAAGGGATTGAAATCTATACTGGTTCGGGTAAAGGAAAATCCACCAGCGCTTTAGGTAAAGCTTTAAAAGCCATAGGTAGAGGAATCAATCATCCCGGTTCCACTCGCGTATTAATTATGCAGTGGCTCAAAGGTGGTACTGGATACACCGAAGATGAAGCGATCGCCGCATTACAGCAGTCATATCCCGAAGTGGTAGATCATCAACGTTGTGGTGGGGATGCTATCGTGTGGCGAAATTCTCGGCAAGAATTGGACTATATTGAAGCCGAAAGAGGTTGGGAAATAGCCAAAACAGCCATAGCTTCGGGACTATATAAAACAATTATTCTTGATGAACTTAATCCCACCGTAGATTTAGAATTACTTCCAGTAGAGCCAATAGTAGAAGCATTACTTCGCAAACCTCGCCATACAGAAATCATTATCACCGGACGTTGCCAAAATCAACCAGAATACTTTGAGCTAGCCAGCGTTCACTCCGAAGTCTACTGTCATAAGCATTACGCCAATCATGGAGTAGAACCCAAACGTGGGGTTGATTTTTAAGTTAGTTGTTAGTTGCTAGTGGTTAGTTGATAGTTGATAGTTGATCTGCCATACCCTCTGGGTGGAAGTGGGTAGAGTATTGCGACAAATGATAATTTTAATCAAAACCCGGTTTTTTCAGAGATTCCTAGCCATAAACTATTAACTAACAACCAAAAATAAAAACCACCAAAAAACCAATCATGGAAAACACCAACACACTCGACTTAATTACAGCCGGAATCGCCTTGTTCATTTTTCTAGGTGGAATGTTAATGATGTACACCACAGTTTTCACCACTAAAGGAAAATAATCCTCCCATCTCCCCCTTTTCCCTCTCTGTTTCGTTCAATAATTGTCGCAAAGCTTTATAATGTCGTTTGTTTAACCGGAATTTCAGCTACCAGGGAATAGATGGATAATTTGAAAAAAGGCAGACTTGCGGCGGTATTCAGGAATATTGGAATCATAACTCTGGTATTGGTTATAACTTTAGCGGGACTAACTACTTACACGGTTAGAAAATCTTTTCCCCAACAAAGCGGTACAATTACCATTCCGGGGCTTGAAAGTGAGGTAAAAGTCCAACGAGACGAATGGGGAATCCCACAAATTTATGCTGCTTCTTCCCACGATTTGTTTTTAGCAGAAGGTTACGTTCACGCTCAAGATCGCTTTTGGCAAATGGATTTTTGGCGACATATCGGTACTGGAAGATTGTCGGAAATGTTTGGGAAGTCGCAACTAGATAAAGATCGGTTCCTGCGAACAATGGGCTGGGAAAAGCTAGCACGGCAGGAATTTGCAGAAACCTTAGATGCTCAAACAAAAGAAAATTTACACGCTTATGCAGAAGGTGTAAATGCTTACTTGGCAAATCATCAAGGTAGCGCTTTAAGTTTGGAATATGCTGTATTAAAACTTCTTAATCGCAACTATCGTCCGGAGCCTTGGCAGCCAATTCACTCTATCCTTTGGGGTAAAGTAATGGCTTACGATCTTAGTACAAATCTTGGTGATGAAATTGAACGTAGTATTCTGTTAGAATCTTTTCCTAAAGCGCGAGTAAACGAACTTTTCCCAGTTTATCCGGAAGAATTCCCTGTAATTGTACCTGAATTTAAAGTAGCAGCAGAAGCACGTATCATAACAGAAGATATTAATTTACTCGCTCTACAAGATATTACTCCTTCCTTAAAATCTATTGCCAGTAACGTAAATGCAATGGAAGAAATTCTTGGTGCTACGGGAATGGGCGTGGGTTCCAACAGTTGGACAATTTCGGGTAAACGCACTCTAACGGGTAAACCGATTGTAGCTGATGACCCGCATCTAGCCGTGCAAATGCCTTCGATTTGGTATGAATTAGGTTTGCACTGTATTTCAATCAACAATTCAACTAGCAATTCAATAAATAATAACTGTCCTTATAACGTCACAGGTTTTACTTTTGCAGGGGTACCGGGGGTAATTATCGGACACAACAATCGGATTGCTTGGGGTGTAACAAACGTAATGTCCGACACGATGGACTTGTATATAGAAAAGATTAATCCTGAAAACCCAAATCAATATGAAGTCAATGGTAAATGGGTAGATATGCAGCTTGTAAAAGAAGAAATTCAAGTTGCTGGCGACGAAACAGTAAATCAAATTATCCGCTACACTAAACACGGTCCGATTCTTTCTGATGTTCTTCCTCAATTAGAAAAATTCGGTGAAAATTCATCAATTCAAATTCCTAATAATTATGCCGTTTCCTTGCGCTGGAATGCTTTAGAACCTTCCACATTAATCGCTGCTATACCAGAAATAAATCGCGCTCAAAATTGGCAGGAATTCCGCGCTGCTGCAAGTAAATTTGATATTGCGGCTCAGAATCTAATATACGCAGACGTTGATGGCAATATCGGCTATCAAATGCCAGGTAAAACTCCCATACGTCAAAAAGGAGATGGACGCTATCCGGTACCGGGTTGGAATAGTGAATATGAATGGCAAGGCTATATTGATTTTGAAGAATTACCTCATAGTTTTAATCCAGCGCGAGGATATATTATTACCGCGAATAATGCCGTAGTTGACGAAAGCTATCCCTATGTTATTACCAAAGATTGGGTTCATGGGTACCGTGCAAAACGTATTGAAGAATTAATTTCTAATACAGATCGACCGTTAAGTTTGGCTGATGTGGAATTAATGCAAGGTGATACACTCAACTTGAATGCGCGGGATTTGATACCTATATTAAAATCGATTTCTTTTGATGATTCTCGGATTGAAAATGCTCGTCAATTATTATTAGATTGGGATTTTAAACTACAAATAGAATCACCAGCATCCGCCATTTTTGAAACATTCTGGAAAAAATTACTAGCGGCAACATTTCACGATGAACTACCCCAAGATTATTATCCGGGTGGTAGCGACAGATGGTACGCTGTGGTGAAAAATTTAGTCGAACAACCGAATAATTTCTGGTGGGATAATCGCAATACAGCGGAAGTAGAAAACCGGGATGAAATGTTCAAGCTAGCTTTTGTAGAAGCAGTTGATGAACTTGAAAATACTTTCGGTAGCAACCCCGAAAAATGGACTTGGGGAAAGCTGCATAAAATCAACTTTCGCAACGTGACTTTAGGTAAATCCGGCGTAGCTTTAATTGAAAGACTATTTAATCGGGGCACATACCAAACATCAGGTAATGGAGAAACCGTCAATGCCAATCGTTGGAAAGCCAATCAATCATCTTTTGAAGTTACCCATATTCCATCATTACGGATGATTGTAGACTTAGCCTCATTCGATAATTCCCAAGCAATTCACAGCACCGGGCAATCGGGGCACGCATTCAATCGTCACTACACCGACATGATTGAACCTTGGCGCAATATTAAATATCATTCCATGCCTTGGGAAAATAACGAAATTGATGAAAAGAGCAAATCAACATTGTTTTTGAGGCCTGAGTAATTGGGGATGGGGCATATAGCATTGTAATAATATTTCAGGTGTTTTTTTCTCAAATTTGGAAAAATATTTTCAAAAAGGTTCGTAGTTGCGCTTTAGCGCCTCTTATAGGAAGCGCTGTTAGCGGAGCGTGCCGCTTGCGGCATAGCGCAACTACAAACTTTTTTTAGTTATTTTTTTCCGTTCCCTAAAATTTAAAAGTAGTCTTCATCAATCCCACCAAAATAGTACCATTCTCTGCATTATGTTCGGGATTAGTAATCATTACAACTCCGGGAGTGATAGAAATATTATCATTTACAGGGTAGTTATAAGATAATTCAAAATGTAAAGAAGTATCTTTATCTTCGCGCTCCAAAATATCATTATTGGTTACTTTTGGAGGCATACCAAAAACAAAATTTAATTGAGAACCTCGTTTACCTAAATCCGGTAAAGCTGCCGTCACAGCCCAACTCCAAATATCAGCATCGGCACCTTGAGAAGCATTTACGTTATTAACATTTGGTAAAGCTTCTGCATTCGCACTCAAATAGCTACCCCAACCTCCCAAAATAAACTTTTTACTTAATTTATAAGTAAACTGCAAACCAAAACCATTGGTAGAAGTTGCTGAATCTCCAAAAGGTAATTGAGCAAATCTACTACCTTTCCCCCCAGTCACGTTAATGCTCGAATCCGGTTGTGGTGCGTAATAGCGTCCATAAGTTAAGGCGATCGCTATTTTATCTGATGGGGTATAAGTTAACTGGGATAGCGAACTAAATTGCTCGCCAAATAAACCTTCATTTACATCGTCACCGGAAGTGGTGAAATAACTTACACCACCCGCTAATTCATCGGTAAATTTGTAGTAAACCACTCCACCCGTACCAAACGCAAAAGCGTAAATCGGATTTTCGCTACCAAAAGTAGAAACTGAAGAAACGGGATTTAGTGAAGGGAAAATACGAGTTGGAAAACCAGCAATCGGTGCTATGACAACCGTACCGCGATTATTACCTATAGGAGATTCGTAATAAAGGGAAGTTAAATCAAATTCATTATTAGTATTAGTTGCACCAATTAAGCTAATCATATCCGTACCAACAGCACTTCGATCAAAACTGGTGATGTTTCCTGCTTGGATACTAGTTCGTAATAAATCCTTACCCGTAAAACTAGTATCAAAATCAAGAGCTGCTCGCGACGATAAAATTAGATTTTTATCTATACTATCTGTTTGATTTTCTCCCGGTGCAGTTGCTTTCACATCACCAAAAGCTCTAATTAGATAAAAATCTACCGTACCATTTAAAGTTGTAGTAGTGCTAAATTGATTTTTTTCAATAGCAGTAACTTGTTCTTCTAAATTATTAACTCTATTACTTACCTCCCGTAATTCATTCACAAATTCTTTCTGTACTCTATCCAAAACAGTTAAATCTTCCAACTTGAGCAAATTGTTACTCGAATTAGCAATTAAACCTTCAATAGTTGAAAGACAATCATTAAAAGCTGCTGCAAATTCATAACGAGTCATAGGGCGAGATCCATTAAAATCATTCCCTGAAATACTTAAACAGCGGTACTTTTCGACTAAACTAAGTAATGCTTGATAAGCCCAATGGTCTGGACTAACATCCTCTAATCGATCCACATCGGTAACTTTATCTAAATATATTTGCCCTTGGCTATATTCTTGAGTAAAATTATTTGTATTTGTAACGGGATTATCTTGCTTATTTAAAGTAGTAAAAGTTTCTTCCTCAATTAATTCATAATTTATAGGTAAATCTATTGAATTTTCAACATATTTTTTCTCAGCTTTAGCTGGAAATAAAACTAATAAGTTAGCACATATAATAGCTGAAGTAAACGGCAATACATTGATGACTTTTTTCATTAATCTAAACTTGATCTTAATTCCTTCAAAACAATACTATTTTTATTTAATCAAGATACATTTGTTTAAAAAAATATTTAAATAAAACTACAAAAAACTAGTATTCCACAAATTTAGATCCCCCCAACCCCCCTTAAAAAAGGGGGACTTTGCGTAAGCTTTCCCCATGCCCAATCCCCAATTCCCAATGCCCCATGTAAATTTGTATCCTGGTATAAAAATAAATCAATCAACTATCCGCTATATTTACGGTGTAGTTGACTGGGGACTAAAAAAATGCATTGGCGGCGTTTTTCATTATTTATAATCCTTGGGTTTGCCCTAAGTATCTTCTGCTTCGCTTGTACAAACCTGGATCGAGAAGCTACGAAAACACCTCAAACAGATACAGAAATATCAAGTTTGCCCCCACAAACACAAGAAATTGTTAAAAGTGCTGGGAGTAGTGGTTTATTTAATCCCCCTCGTGGAGATGTACGTCTGGCAGTTATCAGCGATTTAAATGCTGCTTATGGTTCCACCGACTACGACCCAGAGGTAGATAAAGGAATAAATTTATTGCCTTTCTGGCAACCAGATATGGTAGTTTGTAGCGGTGATATGGTAGCTGGTCAGAAAACGTCACTTACAGAAGCACAAATTGAAGCGATGTGGGCAGCTTTCGATGACCATGTAGCCGCACCTTTACGTCAAGCAAACATACCTTTCGGCTTTACCATCGGTAATCATGACGCTTCTGGTGCTAAAGGAAAAGAAGGAAAGTTTAAATTTCAACAAGAAAGAGATTTAGCTTCCGAATATTGGAACGATCCCGAACATAACTCCGGAATTGAATTCATCGATAAAAACGAATTCCCATTTTTCTACACATTTAAACATAAAGATATCTTCTTCATGGCTTGGGATGGTTCAACACATAGAATTCCCCCCGAAAAACTAGCTTGGGTAGAAAAAGCGTTAGCAAGTCCGGAAGCCCAACAAGCCAAAATGCGGATTTTATTAAGTCACTTACCTTTATATGCAGTCGCAGAAGGGCGTAATAAATTTGGTGCTGTAATGGCAAACCCCGAAGAATTGCGAACGATGTTAGAAAAATACAACGTTCATACGTACATTAGCGGGCATCAACACGCATATTATCCCGGTCATCGCGGTAAATTGCAGCTACTCCACACGGGAATTTTAGGTTCGGGTCCCCGTCCATTGATTGATAGTAAAGTGCCGTCAAGCAAAACAATTACAGTAGTTGATATTAACTTTGATTCCCCAGAATTAACTACATATACCACCTACGACATAAAAACCTTAAAGCTAATTGAATTTAATCAACTTCCCCGGTTTTTAACAGGTCATAACGGTATAGTTTTACGCCGAGACGTAGAATACGAAGATTTGAAAGCAGAAGAAAAAGCCGCTTGTGTCGAGAAATTAGGTGAAAAACTCTGCGGAGATCAATAAAAAGTTCATAGGTTGGGTTAAAGGTGCATAAATAACTTTATGGTTTATCAAAACTACAAACGCACCGTAACCCAACATTAAGGTTTTATTTCTATATAAATTTGCTCAACATACAATTACAATTTAGAAGCGCATTGTTTAGTTGGTTGTTGAATAATGATTTGAATTATTTAGTTTAATCTAGATTATGTTGGATTACATTCTTCAACCTAACCTACAAAATAATAAAAGTTCTATTTTCAGCAATAACAGCCTACATCTTCACCACATTCATCCGCTAAATAACAAAGCGCTCGGAAGCGTAACCCTGTCACTTCTTCATACAGTGGATTAAGTTTGCATAAGGGGGGAATATGTATAAGTTTACGACCAAATAAACAAATGTCTCGTTCAAAAGGACACTGCACGGGAATCATTCGGCAAAGAAAATGGGCTAGTGCAACGTTGTTAATCTCAAGTTGATTTAGCCACTGACGTATAGGATTTAATCCACCAAATAAAGGCATTTGAGGATTTATTAAAACAAAGGTTGCTTGAGGAGTACGTTTGATTAAGTTCAACATGACTGCATCCAAATTTATCTAACTTTTAAGGTATATCTGTAGTTTATCTATAAGCCATACGGATGTAAACCTCTTATAAATATAAAAAACATTTATACACTATAAGTTTAGCTTAACCCTGCTGTTTTACCTATAAAGAGAATTTATTAAATAATTTAGATATAGGTTGGTTTAAACTTATATCTTGCGAAAATCTCAGTAACTCCTACATTATCTCCCACCTAGAAGCCCGGTTTCTTTTCGTGGAAAAACGTTCCATAGTACGCCATCGCCGCACTTCACGTGAATATTTCGTTGTGAAATCAGCAAAAAATCTGGTTATTTTAAGCTTTCCCTCGAATCGTGCAAGAAATCCATTTCAATAAAACTAAGCTGATTAGTTCCGGGGAATTGCAAACAAGCGGTATCAAAATAATCAACTTAACCACTTTTCAATAAACCAATCAATCACCATAACTAACTTTTCTTCTTCTGGTTCATAATATTTGTCTGTCGTCGCAACTGGAAAAAAGTAACCGATAAAATGTAAAAATACTTCTATATCTCGCTCTAAGTTATCTATACAACCTTACGAATCGTGATTTATGGTTCAGGAAAAACAAGCAACTGGCATGGCCTAATATTTATAATTTTGTTTTCTATAACACTATTTAAGTTACTTTCCTTTAGGAATAGAACTCATAAATTAAAATTATCTCAAGAGTTAGATGTATAATTGCTGCTTTGATGGAAAAATACAATAGCAAAAAAAAATGTATAATTATTTAGCATGAATAGGTTAAATTATAAGTTTTATAGAAGAATAAAACAGGGAGTTTCTTATTTATCAATCGGGATATTTAGCAGCGTTATTCCCTTAACTATATCTCGTCCTGCTAGCGCCCAAAATTATTCTGATATCAACGGTCATTGGGCAGAAGAATGTATTCAAAAACTCAGCGCCCAAGGAATTTTATCGGGATATTCAAGCGGTATTTTTCGACCTAATAATGTAATTAGTCGTGCTGAATATGCAGCGATAATAACAAAAGCTTTTCCTTATATTCGGGAAACACGTCCAGCGGTAAATTTTAATGATGTTTCATCTATTCATTGGGCTAAAGAAGCTATCCGCAATGCCTATACAAAACGATTTCTTTCTGGCTATCCCAATCAAGTTTTTAATCCCACTCAAAAAGTTTCTCGTGTAGAAGCCTTTGTAGCTTTAGCAACTGGTTTAAATTATTCTGTTCCTTCTTTCCCAAACCAAATTCTTAATGCTTTTTATGATGATGCGAATCAAATTCCAGACTATGCAAGAGGACTAATTGCCGCAGCTACACAGCAAGGAGTTCTTATTACTAGTCCTAAACCTCGGTTTAAGAAAAGATTAATTAGTCCATCTGAACCTGCTACACGGGGACAAATAGCGGCTGCTTTGTGTCAAATAAAAAAATTGTCCGGTGTTGCCAATGAATATGTAGTCAAACCTAATAATAATCCCCCACAAAATCAACCCGAAGATGTTCCGATTAATTTAGGACAAACCTGTATTAACGAAGCCATAGGTTATACGGTTAGTTACCCCATAGGATGGCAAACTAATTCTGGGGATGTTTTAAAGCAATGTCAGGTATTTGATTTCCGCTCGATTCAACTGCGAGAAAGAAGCGAAGATTTCGATGAAGCAGTGTACTTTGACTTAGAGAAAGTCTCATTTGAGCGAATTTTAAATGCACCAAGTAAAGGTTTACGAGAAGTTTCTCGTCGCGAAACAATGGTAAATAATCGTCGTGCCGTAGTTATTGAAACTGAGTCTACAGGTTTGACACTTTTGCCTAAAGGAGTGCGATCTTATAAATATCTAATTGATTTCAACGATCAAACTTTGGTTGTGGTTACTTATCAGGTAAAAAGTCAAAACTATCAAAGAAATAAAAAAGTACTCGATAAAATGATTGACAGCATTAAATTTTCAAATTCTAACTAGCAGTAGACGTGGGTTGGGTTAAAGGCGCATGAATAATTTGATGATTTATGAAAAGTATAGACGCGCCATAACCCAACATTTGTAATTTGGCTTTGTTTAAAATTATCTAAAATAGATGATTAATAGTCAGGCAACATAGTGATAATTTCTCCATCCTCTAAGAAAGTCCTAACTAATTTAGAAGAATACGAACAAGCAGTCCGAAGAAAGCGATAAATCGTTTACTACAAATAATAATTATTTTATAACTTTAAAAACGGGCGCGGCAGGACTCGAACCTGCGACCGACTGCTTAGAAGGCAGTTGCTCTATCCATCTGAGCTACGCGCCCAAACAACGTATTTAGGTTTTCAAAAAAGTAAGCTTATATATTATATCTGTGGTCTGAATAAAAAGCAATCAGATATTACGATTTTTTAATTGAGTCGGGATAAAATGTAATTTGATTGACTATAAAGTTACATAAAAATCCGGACACAAAGGGTATAACTCAGGTATATTGTGTTGTCGTGTGTAAAAGCGTCAATTATTACAAAGACGGTTATTATATCTCCCGTATATTAAAAGTGCCTCGCAGAGGAGTCATCTGAAAATTTCATGTTTATTTTGAAACGGCAAGACGTTGAAATATCGAGCATTGTACATCCTAAACGCGACCAACAGGTTCCCGTTCTTCATTATCAAGGACAAACGTTTCGGTTGATTAGCTTGTTTAAAGCTAGCCAGGAGGAAGAAGCTAGAGCTTTGTGGCGAGAGTTGACGGATAACCGAGGCAAAGCCTGCGTGTTGTTGGAGGAAGAAGATCGTTTCAGTGTTTGGGGAAAAATTCGTTTAGACCAGTTTGACACTGAAGCGAGCAATCAAGGTAATAATAAAATTTTGACTGTTGCAAGTATTTTGCTGTTGCAAGCGGTTTATATGGATATTGAAGAACTTCTTGGCGCAAAACAAGCGAGTTCATTTAAAAAAGAGATTTCCAACATTTTAAGTAGATGGCAATTCCCTGCTGCTTCTTCACCCAATGCTATTGACTACTTATTAAATATAAATCCTGTAGAACCGATTGAAATTCCTTTCTGGCAAGAAGATTATGTAACTGTATTTTTGGAAGATTTACACAGATTGGGTAAAGCCTTTTTCGGTAGTTCCGATTTTGCCCATCAGGTAATGGACACTTTACACGATATGTCCGTGCCGGAAAGAACCGTATTTATTAATTGGCTAAAAGATTCTTCTCTGAGTAAACTGTGGCATTAGCACATCAGGATTTTTATGCAGTTAAGATTGTGTAGGTTTGTGATGTTGAATACACTCTACTTAAAGTCGGGTTTATCTTACGTACACAATCTATAAGCAAATGATGAACGATTATGCATAAACACGGTAAATTATAAATGAGTAGCATTTACAAGAAGTCCGACGGTTCCAAATCATGGTTTAACACTCAGAACATTATCCTGGCTAATATTGCTTGGGGTGTTTTAGCGCTGCTATACTTTCTACTTTTTAGTGCTGAAGTTCCGGGCGCAGATGGTGAACTAGAACGTGCTAGCTGGTACATTACCGGAACAAATATTTTTGAAGGGCTAGCTTACCTGGGTGCGGGAATTTTATGTTTAAGAAACTGGCGCAGTCGCCAAATTGTCAGCGGCAGAAATGTTTGGCTGCTATTTGGTATAGGTATGTTGTCTTATTGCTTGGGAGGGATCATTTTTGGCTATATAGAAATCGTCTTAAAAAAAGACCCATTTCCTTCAGTTGGCGATATATTTTTTGTGGTGACTTATTTGTTAGTGGGCATCGGCATGATTTTAGCGGTAGCGTCAAGGCGAATCAATTTAGAAGGTTGGCAGTGGATAATTGTATTGGCGATCGCCGCCTTTGGTAGCGCTTTGGCATGGTTAATTAGTCAGCCAGATCCATCTGCTGCCGCTACTGTCGAAGGAGCATCCCAATTGAAAGACATCTTAAATTGGTTTTACGTAGTCAGCGACGTACTACTATTAATTATTGCTACGAGTCTGCTACTAGCTTTTTGGGGTGGACGCGCTTCTTTGCCTTGGCGAATGATTGCAGTAGCAACGTTTTCGCTTTACATTGCAGATATATGGTTTAAATGGGCAGAGAATAGAGTTCCTAATTATGAAAGTGGAGGCGTATTAGAAGTAGGTTGGGTATTGAGCGGAGTTTTATTCGGTATGGGCGCAGCCCTAGAGCATGAAGCTTCATCAAGTCGTTCGCGACGAGAACGCGGACGCAAACGAACTTAAAAAAAACAATGTTGGGGGTCTACATTTATCGTGAGAAAACTAACAGAATCCGACAAAAAAGAAATTCTCAAGTTGTACCGGGAAAGTGCCGAAACCACTTCTACTTTGGCAGAACGCTATGGTGTAAGCAATTCGACTATCAGCCGCTTACTCAAAAGTACTTTGCCCGAAGATGAGTACGAATACTTGGTTTCTTTAAAGCGTGCAGCTAGAACCCCTGAAGGTAGGGCACAAGTTAGCTACGAAAATATTCCTTCTTTTGATGGCGATGAAGAAACACAAGTTGAAGAGAAGGAAACAATTAAGCGTACTTCCAAGCCGAAAATTAAGGAAGAAAGCCTTCAAGACGACGACGATCAACAAGACGAACAAGAAGAAAAAGTGGTTGTCAAAAAACAACCCATACTAAGGAAGGTAACAAAAACAACCGAAGCTCCTAGAAGGGTAAAACGGCGTTCTTCTGCACCAACTTCAGTTCCTTCTCCCAAGGCTTTCCCAGTTGCGGAACAATTGGAACTACTTGAAGAAAAGCACAAGGAAGTTAAAAGTATCCCGAGTCCTCCCCAACTCAAAAGTATTCCCAGCCCAATACTAGATAATGACCGCACTGAAGCCAAAGTCATAGCGGAAATGTTTGGTGAGGAAATCGATGATTCCGATGACTTGGAAGATTTAGACGATTTACTCGAAGATGATTTTGATGACGATGATGACGATGATGACGAGGAGGAAGAAGATTTCGAGCAACCTACACGTTTTGTTCCCAGAAGAAGCTCAAACGAACCCTTAGTTCAAGTTCTACCGCTATCAGCAGCTCCTTTACCCAGAACCTGCTACATAGTCATTGACAGAGCCGCAGAACTAATTACTCGTCCGCTCAGGGAATTTGGTGACTTAGGAGAAATCCCCAGTCCAGAAACCCAGGAAACAACTTTACCCGTCTTCGACAACCATCGAGTCGCAAAACGCTTTTCCTCAAAACGCGATCGCGTGATCAAAGTACCCGATAGCAAAGTGTTACACAAGGCTCGTTATCAATTGCAAGCCAAAGGTATCACCCGATTGTTAATTGATGGACAAGTATATTCATTATCCTCCGTTTAATTAACTGTCATCAGCCCCACTCGAAAAAACCCAATTCTATGTTAAACATTTTCCCTTGCCATAGCCATGCCCGTTGATTCGTAATTACTAATCCTGAAATTAGTAATATCGACTACGGATCGTTTCAGCCATAGTGTCCATCTACTTTTTTTTAATCTTATGGATAGCTTTACCGGCTACGGTATAGTATTGGTTACAACTGCTTCTCAAGAAGAAGCAGAAAAAATTGCTCATGTTTTAGTAGAGTCAAAACTCGCTGCTTGCGTCAGTTTCAGCCCCATAAACTCAATTTACACTTGGCAAGGGAAAGTTAACAAAGACCAAGAATGGCAACTTTTTATTAAAACCGATTTAACTAGATTTCCCACTTTAGAAGCAAAAATCCTCGAACTTCATTCCTACGAAGTGCCCGAAATTATTGCCATACCCATTCTGCAAGGTCATCAACCTTACTTGCAATGGATTGCACAGCAGGTTAGTTGACAGTTATCAGTGAACAGTGAACAGTGAACAGTGAACAGTTATCAGTGAACAGTATAAGTTTTTAATTCCTAATTCCTAACTCCTAACTCTCAACTCCTAACTCCTAACTCTCAACTCCCAACTCCTAACTCCTAACTCCTAACTAATTCAAAACTGCTTTATCAAAACGCTCTGCTAAATCCACAATTTCTTGTTTGCGGGCAATTTGCTCGATCCATTCTTTGGGAATATTATCTACACCGTAATAAATTCCTGCTAAACCACCTGTAACTGCGGCTGTGGTATCGGTATCTCCGCCTAAATTTACTGCTTTTAATACTGCTTCGGTATAAGACGAACTATTGAGTAAACACCATAAAGACGCTTCAAGAGTATGTATTACATAACCGCTAGATTGAATCTCGTCTACAGGTAATTTGGCAATTTCAGCGCTAAATATCCGATCGAAATGCAATATTTCACCAGCATATTCAGACGCTGAATAAATTGTTTGTATTTTTTCTAATCCTTTTTCATAAGCCTGTTGTGGTTTTTCACCTTCTAACAAATACATTGCAATAGCTGTATAAAGCCCGCAAGCCATCTGCGATCTAAGATGCGCGTGAGTAATACAGGAAACTTGATGTGTACGAGAAATTAATTCTGGAAAATTCCATTTTTTGTAACAGTAAGCCATAGGTAAAATTCTCATCAAAGAACCATTGCCATTACTGTTTTCGCTTTTTCCACCAGCTTGTAAGGTTGGAACTCCTCGTTTGTAATCAGCAATTGCCAAAAATGTCGTATTGCCAATATCAAAAACTTCACCGCTAGCTGTCCAATAACCTTCGTGATACCAGCGATAAAAGGAGTTCGCGATATTGTCTAATGAAAACCCGTTGCAAAGACATTCCGTTAAACAAAAAGTTAACGAACTATCATCAGAGAAAGTACCAGCAGGCACATCCCAGGTTCCATAGCCGAACATTGATGTTACCGGAGATTTAATTCTTTCAGCACGGTTAGTAAATTCTACTGGTACGCCTAATGCATCGCCAATACACAAACCAAGTAAACCAGATACCGATTTTGTAGTCTTCATCATAATTTTATCTTAATAGAAATAACGATATATTTACTTGATATTAACTTTATAAAATATTTAAAAATAATAAGTAGAAATAACGATTATCATTCCATAGAAGTATATCAAAAAATAATTCGGATCTATTATTTTCACTTTCGATTCAAACTCCTGATAGATGTAACTTAAGTATATTACAGGTCATATTATTAACAGATAATTAATTCATATTAATAATTGTCACTTAGAAATAATTCAAGGAGAACTGAATGAATATATCTGTTTTAATAAAAGCTTTGCCAGCAGTATTAGGGTTAACTTTAATTGCGCCTATTCATCAGGTTGCAGCACAAACAAATACTACCCCAGTAGCTGCAAGACCTGCAAAAGGAGAAACCAGTTACGATTTTCAAATGAGGCTTGGTTATGCAGCTGCTCAAAGAGAAGATTACCCTACAGCATTAATTCGTTTTAGAAATGCTTTGTACGTTCGTCCTAACGACCGTAATGCCACAATTGCTTATTACAATATGTTAGATATTTTGGATGGTAATAAGCCAGAGACTAAAGATACTCCTTTAGCAGCTTACGACCGTCATATGCGAATAGGTTACGCTGCAACCGATAATCAAGACTATCAAACTGCTTTAATTAATTTTCGTAGAGCTTTAGAAACACGTCCAAATGACCCTTATGCATCTCAAGCTATTCGTAATGTTAGTACATATATTAAGCGAGGGAATTAATAAATAATTTCGCTAATTTGAATTTACGCTTCTAAGTGCAAATTCTGAGGTGTATGGCACAAAAAATTAATAACATAACAATATACGCCTGTGACTGTTGATGTGGTTTGTTCCACATTTGTCACTGTTGCTGATTGTTGGGAAGATGTAAACACCCCTTATGGGGTGTTTTTTTAATAATTTTTTTGAGTATTTATTTTAGAAAATAGAAAAATCTCTGTAATAAGAAAAACAAGGATTTGAATGAATGAAATTTTTAAATTATAAGTTAGCTGCGGTTAGTTCTTTTTTAAGTATTTCCGCGATAAATTTAGTTGTTTCTCAGCCTGCACTTTCAGCAATTTCTTGTGAAGCAGGTACTATTATTCGCCATCCGAATGGCTCTTTACAATATTGCCTATTAGCATTCGACACTAAAATAACTATAAGTAATAATCGAGTTGGTACTTCTATTTTTCCTTGCAAAACTAAAACTTATATAAGTTTTGAAGAAAATTCGCAGTTTGAAAGCTGTACACTTTCTGAAGATATCAAAATAAGGGAAAGTAATTACGTGCGAACTTGCCCAAAAGATTATATCGTCTCGGTTTCAACTTTGAATGACGGTAAGGATTTAGATATAAAGTGTCGGCGCTATTAATTAGAATTATTGTATACAGGGCTTACGTAACCGCAACGATAAAATTAATTATTCCACTCGTTTAGATCCCCCCAACCCACCGATTCATTGGGGGGGCTTTGCGTAAGTCCTAATATATTCAAAAATGTTCCATCAATTAGATATGCCTGCATTAGTTAAACTAAGCAGGTATTTTATTTATAATTAAGAAAGTGAGTCGAATTGTTGTCACCACATTAGGAACTCTTGGAGATCTTCATCCTAAAATTGCGATCGCGCATCAAGGTGATATCAGACAGAACGACTGCTCAAGCCTTGTGATGTCCTATAGCCACGAGCAACCAGACAATTCCACGCAAGCAATATTTTGCAAAAAGGGTAGTGAAAGAGTTAAGCATTTTATTAGAAAATCCCAACTATGCAGCAAAAGCAGTGGAAATACAATGCATAATTAAAGCCGAAGATGGTGTTGGTGTTGCTTGTGATGCGATTGAGAAACAGCTTGAAATAATTTGAATTACCTTAGATAAGATGGCAATTTGCCAGGTAAAATAAATTCATTGATAAATTAATTAACTTGGCAGTTAAACCATTATGTTCTCAACAGATGATTTCGCACGCTACACTCAATGGTCGGGTATTGCCACATTAATATTTGCTTTTATTACAGTTTTAGGCTTTATCTTTAAATGGGGTATCCGGTTTCGCTTAGCAGGTGCAACGGGATTTATGCTAGTAGTAACCGGGGGTTTATTTCCTCTCTCTCTCACTCCTTTGACACGCACGGTAATTCCTGGCGCAATTCGCTATAAGTTAGTTTTTGATAATGGTTCATCGCAAGCTGTAATTGCTACCCCACCTCAAATAACCTCTTCAGAATTAGATGCAACTTTACGACAAGCTGCTAGCGACTTGTTTTCCTACGGTAGATTAGGCACCCGAGAAGAGAACCAATTAACTATTCGCGCTCGCAGTATAGTACATCCCGAACCCGGAATTTCCGTTCCCCTGTATTTAGGACAAGTTAAACGTTCTCTTTCGAGTCGTGATGATGAGGAAATGCAAATTGATATCTACGAAAAGAACTTAGAGAAGTTGTCAAATGTTGAGAGTAAGAGTTAAGAGTTAGTACCACCGGAGTTAAGAGTTGAGAGTTAGGAGTTATGAATAGTTATTTTTCCCTATTCCCCATTCCCTATTCCCTGTTCCCTATTCCCCATTCCCTACTCTAACGACGAATTTGGTTTAGAGCATTCCAAGTATCATCATTGATGATTCCAGTTATTGCTACTTTGCTCCGACGTTGAAAGCTTTGCACTGCTGATTCCATAACCCAGCCAAAGTCACCGTCTACATATCCGATGTAATCGGAAGTTGTTTTGAGGATGCGCTGTGCTTTCATTACCATTTCTCCTTTGCTGCCTTTTCTTAATTCTGGCAATGCGATCGGTTGGCTTTGATTCATTTGCTGCTGTGAGTTATTGTTTGGTGCGTCCTCTTCTACAGAAAAAACTCTTTGTTGAAAAGTTTTAACCTTACCATTTTTGTCTATTTGTTGAGAATTCTTATCAAATGTTTCCATATGACTACCTTAATTATTTATTAAAGAATTTTCTTGCCTTTATTCTTTTATCGTTGAAACTCAGCAAAATTACTAATTGTTTTCAAATTCTTCGCAGTAAGTGCATCATGTAGCTGGTATCACTTGTAAATATACTATCTCCATGTTAGTAGATTTATGCTGATTATTCGACCGGCTAAGTAGTTATTCGTTGACAATAATACTTAAGATAGACATTTTACAGTGTAAAATGTAATATAGCTGACATATATACTTATAAATTTTAAATGTCCATCTAACGTTACAATTATTATTCTTAGATAAAATAATTTATAAGTGATTTCTCAATCTTTTGGTGCTGCTTGAATAAGTTATATGTTTAATCAATCGAAGGCTCAGACATCCAATTCGTTATTGACTCTCGCGGTAGCTCCAGCAAAAGTAATTCGCGGTTCCCAAATCGTCAACCAAGCAGTTGATGCTATCTCTCGAAAGGGAAATCGTCCCTTAATTGTCATTGGCGATCGCACTGCAAATATTGCTCAAAATTATCTGGAATTGCTTAAATCTCGCGAATTAGATTTTATTCAAAAGAGTTATGCTCCCGATTGCAGTGAAAGCAGTTTAGAGGTTTTACGAAACACGGCAAAAGTCCACGAAGCTGATGTAATTATCGGTATTGGTGGTGGTAAAGCCCTTGATACGGCGAAATTATTAGCCCACCACTTAGAAATACCAGTAGTCACAATTCCGACTTCTGCGGCTACTTGTGCGGCTTGGACTGCGCTTTCTAACGTTTATTCTGATGAAGGGGCGTTTCTATACGATGTGGCTTTAAATAATTGCCCTGACTTACTAATACTAGATTACGATTTGATTCAAACAGCGCCACAAAGTACATTAGTTGCGGGAATTGGAGATGCAATAGCGAAATGGTATGAAGCATCGGTAAGCAGCGGAAATTCAGAACAGACTTTAATTATTGCAGCAGTTCAACAAGCGCGAGTTTTACGCGATATTTTATTGCAAAAGTCGGTAGCTGCTTTGCAATCTCCTGGAAGCGAAGCTTGGCGAGAAGTTGTGGATGCTACTGTGTTACTTGCCGGAGTAATTGGGGGAATTGGCGGCGCACAATGTCGTACTGTTGCCGCTCATGCGGTGCATAATGGTTTAACTCATGTTTGCGGACGCGGTAGCATTCATGGTGAAAAAGTCGCTTACGGTATTTTGGTACAGTTGCGTTTGGAAGAAATGCTACAGGGAAACCAATTGGCTGCTGCCGCCAGACAACAGTTGCTCAAATTTTACGCAGAAATCGGATTGCCCCAAAAACTGGATGATTTGGGTTTGGGTAATATAACTCTCAAACAGTTGCATTTATCGGCAGAATTTGCGCTAAAACCCAATTCAGATATTCACAGATTACCGTTTAAGGTTGCTTTGGAACAACTAATGGCGGCGATGGTTTCTACTACAGCACCAATAGAAGCAACAGGAATTTCCAATGGTTTAAATTCTCGAAGCAATCAAACCAAAAAGTTTTCTGGCTCTACAAGCGAGAAAAAAATATAGAGGAATTATATATTTTTAGAAATACACCTGCTGTGGAAATAGATTTTTATAGCAGGTGTATTGCTTGTGGTGGTAATTTCTTGGTAATGTAACAGTTCAATAGCAAAATTTGAAAATGAGTTTAGACTGGATAATCCCAGCCCAAAGAATACAAAAACTACCCGCTTATCCATTTGCTCGCTTAGATGAATTGAAGACAAAGGCACGGGAGCAAGGTTTGGATTTGATTGATTTGGGAATGGGGAACCCCGATGGTGCAACGCCAGAAGCTGTGGTTGATGCAGCGATACAGGCTTTAAAAAATCCTGATAATCATGGTTATCCTCCTTTTGAAGGAACAGCCAATTTTCGTAATGCGATTACTACTTGGTACCATCGCCGCTATGGAGTCAACTTAGATCCCGATAGCGAAGCTTTACCTTTGTTAGGTTCTAAAGAAGGATTGGGACATTTAGCGTTAGCTTACGTTAATCCTGGCGATTTGGTTTTAGTACCTTCGCCATCTTATCCGGTTCATTTTCGAGGTCCGGTAATTGCTGGTGGTGAAATTTACAGTCTAATTTTGCAACCCGAAAATGATTGGTTGATCGATCTAACAAAAATACCCGATGCTATAGCTAAACGAGCAAAAATACTTTATTTTAATTATCCTAATAATCCTACTGCTGCCACCGCACCCCGCGAATTTTTTGAAGAAATAGTTGCTTTTGCTCGAAAGCATGAAATTCTGCTGGTACACGATCTATGTTACGCCGAACTAGCATTTGATGGCTATCAGCCTACAAGTTTATTGGAAATTCCTGGTGCTAAAGATATTGGCGTGGAATTTCATACCATGTCTAAAACCTACAATATGGCTGGTTGGCGCGTGGGTTTTGTGGTAGGTAATCGGCACGTCATCCAAGGTTTACGAACGTTGAAAACAAATTTAGATTATGGTATTTTTTCAGCATTACAAGCAGCCGCTCAAACCGCTTTAGAATTGCCCGATAGTTATCTAGAGCAAGTTCAACATCGTTATTCTACCCGTCGCGATTTCCTTATCCAAGGTTTGACAGATTTGGGTTGGAATCTTTCCAAAACAAAAGCAACAATGTATTTGTGGATTCCTTCTCCTGTAGGTATGAATTCCACTGATTTTGCTTTGAAGCTATTGCAGCAAACAGGTGTAGTAGTTACTCCCGGTAATGCTTTTGGTACTGGAGGTGAAAATTATGTGCGTATTAGCTTAATTGCCGATACTAAACGTCTTGATGAAGCTTTGCATAGATTTAAGCAAGCAGGTATTCGCTATCACTCCAAACCGGCGATTTCTAGTTCAAAATGAATATAGTTAATTCTAAACTTTCTTCTAAATCTTATAAATCGATGCAATTATCTGCTGCGATTCCAGATATTATTACTTCCGGCTTTCATGCTTTATCCGAACCATTACGGGTTAAAGTACTGCAAATACTCAAAAATCGTGAAATCTGTGTTTGCGATTTATGCGATATTTTAGATGTCAGTCAATCCAAGCTGTCTTTTCATCTAAAAACTCTTAAAGAAGCTAATTTAGTTTGCGCTCGTCAAGAAGGGCGCTGGATTTACTACAGCCTCAATCAATCTCAGTTTAAAGTTCTACAGCAGTATTTAGCTGGATACAGCGAATCCAATATTATAATCCCAGCATCCTATTGTGAAGATTCTCCTTGATTTTAAGCCGTAGTAAAACTTGCTCAATACCTATCCACCTAACTGCTTGACATATCAACTTTTATTGAAATAACCTATCTGTATGAAGTGTGTTCCAAATTTGAGGCGCTAACGTCGCAATTATAGGTATGGATACAAGGGTAAAGCAGCGTTCGCGGCAACAGTTATTAAGCAGACTTTGTAAGAGAGAAGCGATCGCCGAGGGTATTGGTACCTTTACTTTGGTATTTGCGGGTACCGGCGCAGTTATGGTAAATACTATTAGCGATGGTAGCGTAACACACTTGGGTATAAGTTTTGTCTTCGGTGCCGTTGTGGCAGCAATGATTTATTGTTTGGGGCATATTAGCGGGGCACACTTAAACCCAGCAGTAACGTTAGCATTTTGGACGAGTGGCTTTTTTCCCAGAGGCTTAGTTATACCGTATATATTGGCACAGTTAATTGGTGCTGTATCGGCTTCAGCTTTACTTTTAATTAGCTTAGGAAAGGTTGCCAATTTAGGCGCAACTTTACCATTGAACGATAATTGGTTGCAATCTTTTGTTTTAGAGTTAGTACTCACTTTCATTTTGATGTTCGTTATTTTTGGTTCTGGACTCGATAGACGCGCACCCGTAGGTTTTGCAGGATTAGCAATTGGCTTAACGGTTTGTTTAGAAGCTGCTTTCATGGGACCTATAACTGGTGCAAGTATGAATCCAGCCCGTTCTTTTGCTCCTGCTTTGATGGTCGGAATTTGGCAACATCACTGGGTTTATTGGTTAGCGCCAATTATGGGAGCGCAGCTAGCAGTAGTTGTCTATCGACATCTTTCTTACGGGTTTCGGGATTTGAAGTAATTAGTAATTGATAATTGGTAATTGGTAATTGAATACATGACAAATTTTGAACACAAACCAAAAATTTTATTTTTATATGGTTCGCTGCGAGAGCGTTCCTACAGCCGTTTGTTAGCAGAAGAAGCAGCGCGGATTATTGAAGGATTCGGTGCAGAAGTCAAGTTTTTTGATCCCCGTGAATTACCGATTCGGGGTAGCGTTGCGGAGACGCATTTCAAAGTTCAAGAATTAAGAGAATTGAGCGAATGGTCCGAAGGGCAAGTTTGGTCATCTCCAGAAATGCATGGTAATATTACTGGGATTTTGAAAAATCAGATTGACTGGATTCCTTTAAATATAGGAGCAGTTAGACCAACTCAAGGAAGAACTTTAGCGGTTATGCAGGTAAGCGGAGGTTCTCAGTCTTTCAATGCTGTAAATTCCATGAGACTTTTAGGACGTTGGATGCGGATGTTTACAATTCCCAATCAGTCTTCTGTTGCTAAAGCTTACCAAGAGTTTGATGAAGATGGAACCATGAAAGATTCACCTTACCGCGATCGGGTGATTGATGTTATGGAAGAATTGTATAAGTTTACCTTGCTATTACGCGATCAAGTTGATTATCTTACAGACCGTCATAGCGAACGAAAACAAAAATTAGCGGGCAAAGTCAATGATTGATTAAAAATAATTCTTAAAATATTTATTATGCTTAAGCTTAAATTTAAAACCTTTTTCTGGGTAAGGTTTTGGGCTGCTTATCACCCTCTGATGTTACCGAAATTTTACTTCGGTTGCTTAGAACGAACTTCGATATCTTCAAGTGTTTGCAGCAAAAGACGCTTGGCTTGCATTTGCCAACCTAATTTCTGAATTTTGATGGCAGCATAAGTACCACCGATAGCAGGCAACAAACCGAGGGGTTGATGAAGCGAAATTCCAAATAACAAACCCAAGCCAGCGATTCCCCAAAACGGTAAAGCTACTGTTTGTCGTTGTTCTTCAATAATTTTATTTATTTCACCCTTTAAGGGCATTTGGGTTAATAATTCTTCTTTCACCTCTCGCTGTTCTGCCATTGGTACAGATAAACAAATCTTGCGTCGTAGTTTTTCAATTTTACGAGCATCGGTGCTGTATTCTGTAAGTTCATCAAGAGACATTGACAACAAACGCTTTAATTGTTCCACTGGTGCTTTAAATTCCTTATTTTTTTTAGTAAAAAGCTATTCAATCCACATTTAGGTATCTTATCAGTTTACGTGGGTAGGGTGCGATACGCTCGATAGAACGCTAATAAAAATATGTTCGTAGTTGCGCTATGCCGCTTGCGGCACGCTCCGCTAACAGCGCTTCTTATCGGAGGCGCTAAAGCGCAACTACAAGCCTTATATAATTCAAACTTTATTGGGGAAATAAAAATGAAAAAAGTTATGTTTGTCTGTAAAAAGAATTCTCGCCGTTCTCAGATGGCAGAAGCATTTGCTCGTAAATTAGGAGAAGGAAAAATTGCCGTTACCAGTTCGGGTTTAGAAGCAAGTTTTGTAGATCCCAAAACGGTAGAAATTATGTCTGAAATTGATATTGATATCAGCAATCAAGGATCGAAGGCTTTGAGCGATTTTAATCCCGAAGATTACGATGCTGTAATATCTTTATGCGGTTGTGGAGTAAATTTACCACCTGAATGGGTAACAAGAGAAGTCTTTGAAGATTGGCAATTAGAAGATCCAGAAGGAGGAGATATCGAGACATATCGACGCATTCGCGAGCAAGTAAAAGAAAGGGTAATTAAATTGATTGAAGAATTGAGTTAGGGCATTGGGCATGGGGCATTGGGCATTGGGGATAGGGCAAGTTAGGAGTTAGGAGTGAGGAGTTAAGAGTTAGGGTTATTTCTAAATTATCTACCCCCTCTACCCCCTCTCTCCCCTCTACCCTAAATGGGTGAAATCAATAATCCAATTCCACCTATATAAAGAAGTAGAATTAGAAAACTTTCAAAACCAATATTACCTATACCGTATTTCTCTCGTTGGAGAAGTCCTAATAATAATATCCCCGTCATCAAGATTGTTAAGGAAATAACGAAAATCTGACGATCGGAAATAATAGCATAAATAGAACCACTACGAAAAGCAATATCGGAAAAAGCTAACAAGAGTATATCAAAACAATTACCGCCAATAATACCGCCAACAGCTAAAGTTAATGCTCCCTGTCTTACCGCTGCGACAGTAACTACAAGCTCTGGTAAAGATGTTGATATAGCTGTAAATAAACCACCAACTAAAGATTCTGATAATCCGGTTTGAACTGCAATAAATACACCAGTTTGAGCAATTAAATAACCGCTACAAGCTAAAATTAACGCATATAAAAAAAACTCTAACCAAAGTGAGGTTAAATTAACATTAATATCGGTTGTTTCCGATGGTATATCTAATTCAGTTTTTTCTGTTTGTCGCGGTTTCCACATCTGTTTTTCTTCAGCTTGAGAAACCAAACGCAGTCCAAATATATAAGCTGCAATAATAACCAGAGATGCCGGATGAATTCCCCAAAAACTAACTTGTGGAGTAGAAGTTGCAAGCAAGGGAATAGTCAAAAAAGTCATCAGCAAAGTTCCCTGTGTCAGATTTGCGATCGAAGCAGCAGCGTGTTCCAAGTTAGCTTTGCGATAAAAGATATCGGCAACTGCTAAAAATGCAGTTTGGGCGGCGATACCTCCAAGTGCATTACTAACAGCCAATTCAGCATGACCACCGAAAGCAGCTGTCACAGAAGTGACAATCCCCGCTAAAGAAGTACTACCACCCAGAAAAACAGCACCAACTACAGCTTCTCCCCAGCCAGTTGCATCCGCCAATCGATCCGCAACCTTACACATCTTGGTACCGACTAAACCAATAACAATTGCAGCGATCGCAAACAAAGTAATACCAATTGGCAGAGATTGAATCACTATATATTCTCCAGCAGAAAAATTTTAATAAAAGTTTTGTTTCCCAAGGTTAGCAAAATAATTTAATTAATGTATCCTCTTGATACTTATAACTTTAGGTAGTTGCAATTAATAACTCCCTCAGACTAGAAGTCTGGGGCTACAAATGCGAAGCCCCTCCGGGTTCACCACTCCCCTCAACGGAGGGAACCTCCGCACGGGGGTGGGTTCACCACCTGCGTGGGCTATAGTTGTTACAAATAATATTGCTGCTAACTGTTCACTGTTCAAATACGTATTTTTGGGCGACTTTCCAATAACGAGAAAAGCGTTTGAGGTCGATAAAACCGTCGTATTCAAAAAATGGTTCGACTTCAAATATTTCTAATTCTTTTGAAGCTTCAATTTGATCGCAAATTTTATCAAAATGCGGACTTGGACTATCTGTAGTAACAACTTTATTTGCATCATGTTCTTTTGCAAAAGCTAAAACTTCCTTCGCAACATCACCACGACGAATTACGACGGGTAATTCTAGCAAGCATTCGTAAATAAAAGCGATGCGTTTAAGACTAATTTGCCATTCTTCTAATAATGCATCATCCCAAACCCAGATAGCGGGAGTGTTCGGATATTCATCAAGTGCGGGGTTTTTGGGACTCAGACAGTCACCGTGTACCCAGATAATTTTGTTAGACATAAAATTTTAGATTAGTTAAAAATCAATATTAAGATAAAAATAAAGCAGATGATATTGATAATTAATAACTGGTAATTGATTATGACAGTTACATCCACCATTGTTAACGTACCACCCCTTGAAAATGGCGATCGCCTAACGCGCTATGAGTTTGAGCATCGCTACCAAGCCATGATACAGATTAAAAAAGCAGAATTAATCGAAGGAGTTGTTTACGTGGCTTCACCTGTACGTGCGACAAAACATGGTAGACCTCATGCTGCTATTATTGGTTGGTTAATAGCCTATAAAGCAGCTACACCTGAAGTAGATGTACAAGATAATGCTACTGTACGCTTAGATGCTGATAACGAACCCCAACCAGATGCTTTACTAAGAATAGAGCCGGAAGTAGGTGGTAATTCTCGTATTAGTGAAGATGATTATATCGAAGGTTCGCCAGAATTAATTGTAGAAATTGCAGCTAGCAGTGCTTCTTACGATCTCAATGATAAAAAGACTGCTTACCGCCGCAACGGCGTTAAAGAATATATAGTTTGGCAAATGTATGAAAATCGTTTGGACTGGTTTATTTTAAAAGAAGGTCGTTATATTTCTTTAGAAGCAGATAACAACAGTATCATGCATAGCGAAGTTTTTCCCGGTTTATGGTTAGCCGTTGATGCTTTGCGAGAAGGTAATTTAGCTGAAGTTTTAACAGTCTTACAACAAGGATTGCAGACAAATGAGCATCATAAGTTTGCTCAAAGCTTAAAACAGAGCTAATTTAAATCAAATTAATAAATTATTTTTGATAAGTTTTACTGACCAATAAAACCTGTAATTAGTAACGGAAGTGCAATTAAGGCAAATATAATAAACACAATAGTTCCGGGATCTATTTTGATTGTATTTTTATCTTCTTCTTGGCTCATGTCACAAATTAAGGGAAAATAAATTATATAAATTCAGCTTACCTTTATAGCTGTCAATTTCTCAATCCCCCTCCAGGTAGTAATGTCAATCCAAGTTTACGGTATTCCTAACTGCGGTACTTGCAAAAAAGCTTTCGCTTGGCTGCAAAATCACAATATTGAGTATGAATTTGTTAATACCAAAGAAAATCCACCCAGTAAGGAAATGATTGCAAGCTGGGTGCAGAATTTGGGTTCAAAACCGATGCGAAATACTTCAGGACAATCTTATCGCGCTTTGGGTGAGGAAAGAAACACTTGGAGTGATGAGCAATGGATAGAAGCTTTTTCTCAAGATGCTATGTTGCTCAAACGTCCTTTATTTGTTAAAGATGGTGAGGCTGTTTTAGTGGGATTTCGAGCAAAGGAAGAGACGATTAAAGAAAAGTTGGAGATGTAGGAAATCTGGCGACTAGAAGTCGCAGCTACACAAGCAAAACCCGCCTGCGCGGGTTATTTCATGAAGTCCACGGAGGTGGACTTTGCCTGTGTAGCAGCGGTTTCAACCGCCGGATATTTCTAAAATATCTTCTTAACATACACTCTATAAATCACCTCTAAAAATCAGCCAAAAAAGCGAATTAATAGATAAATTGTGGCTGCAACTAGCTGTAATATCGTTATGGGAATACTGTATTTAAGAAATCCTTTAAATGAAATACGTCTTCCATATTGTTGAGCAATTCCAGCAGCGACAATATTAGAAGATGCTCCTACTAAAGTACCGTTTCCTCCTAAACTTGCACCGAATAACATCGCATAAAATAAAGGTAATACAGATGATGGTAATTGTCCTTGAAAATCTGGTGTTAATACTTCTGCTCCCACTAAACCAACATTAATTAAATACTGTTTTAACAAAGGTATCATTGCTACCACTAAAGGAATATTAGGAACTATACTTGATAGGATTCCAGTGACAAAAACTAATACTATCGAACCAAAAATCATATTAGTCCCGATAGATGTTGCTAATATACCTGCGAAACTTTGAATTACCCCTGTTTTTTCCAAACCTCCGATTAACACGAAAGTACTCATAAAAAATATTAAAGTACTCCAATCAACATCGCGCAAAATATTTTCCACGGTATCAACTTTACTTTGATGAGATACAAGCATTGACAAAGCAGCACCCAATAAAGCAACCGCAGCAGGTGAAATTTTGACTGGTAAAGTATCTCCAATCACAAAAAAGAGGATTACAAAAGCAAATATTAATCCACCCATGATTAAAGCTTCTGGGTGCTTAATTTGTGGATGGGGTATGTGTTCTAAATCATCTAACTTTGTTCGCCAAATTTTGCGGAAAAGTATGGGTAATGTCAGAGCAACTACTGCGATCGAAATTACTCCCCCCAAACTTAAACGTAATAAATAATCTGCAAAACTTAAATTAATTGCATCGCTAACTAAAAATGTAACTGGATCGCCGACTAAAGTTAATAATCCCGAAGCATTCGCAACGAATACCATTAAAATCAATAGCGGCACAAAATTAACGCTTAATTCTTTGGCTATTGGAGGAATTAAAGGTGCTAATAGCATTACAGTTGTAGCATTGGGTAAAAACGCACAAACTGGAACAGTTATTGCAATAATTCCTAGTAGTAAACGCTTACCTTCTCCTTTTACCAGTAATAATATGCGTGCAGCTAAATAATCAAAGACTTTTGTTGGTTGAAACGCTCTAACCAATATCATTACCCCGAAAAATAACGATATTGTTCCGTGACTTTTAGCGATGTATCCGACTGCTTCTTCTAAAGTCATTATATTAGTAAAAACTAATAGTAATGCTCCGAGTAAAGCTGCTACCGTCAAATTTATCCACTCTGTCATGATTAAACCAATGACAGCGATAAATATGGCACCGCTTAACATTGCTTGCCAATGTAGCATCATAACAAGCTCCTGTGAATTTAATAGTATTGATTGAGTATTTTGAAATGTCTTATCGTTAATGCCAAGCAAGATGCTTTATTAGGAAGCAAGATGCTTTACTAGGGAGCAAGATGTTTTATTAGGAAGCAAGATGCTTTACTAGGGAGCAAGATGCTTTACTAGGGAGCAAGATGCTTTACTAGGGAGCAAGATGCTCCCACTACGAAAAGAAAATTACTTGTTTTACACAAGATTACCGATTTATAAACCGCAGAGACGCAGAGTACGCAGAGGGAAGAAGTAAGAAGAGATAGCTAATTTGGCGTTGCTGTTAGCGGAGCGTGGCGTTAGCCATATTAAGTAATGAATTATATTTGTTTACATTTTGTAGTAAATGCAATATTTGTGTAGAGACGTAGCAATGCTACGTCTCATATAATGTGAAATTTCTAATTCATATTTCGATTTAGCAACGCCGCTAATTTTGAAGCAGGAAAAAATTAACATTTATACAATTTCAAATGCTTACAACCTGAAATTTTTTATTTTATTCAATCAAAGAAATCATGCATAATAATTCACCAGGTAATAATTAAGTACACAACTGACGCGAGTAATATTAGCCTGGGATAGTGACGATAAATACGAGAAAATTCCGTTCATCATCAATTCCCCTCGATGCCTGCGAAGTTAGCTGACGGGCTAGGATTGAGAGGTATCCTTCTTACCAAGAATATATTAATTTTCTTAGTAAAATACGCCCCTGTAATAGTGGTTCCTCCGCTCCAACTTGGATTAAGTAAGCTGGATTAGGCTGATTTTTTTACTTTGGTTATAATACAATCGATTCACTTAAATATAAAATCTATCTTAAGAGTGTTTTATTTTTAAGTATTTTTACAACCTGATTTTAAAATTTGTTTGGCTAAATCATCTAAGGAATAAACTATATTAATATCGGGACGTACTAAACCAGTTTGAATTTCTACGTCTTGTCTTCTCGGATAATTAGGATGAACTCCTACAAACAAAGGTTTATCCGTCATCGAGAAAGCACCCAGTTCGTAAAGTGCTATCGGACAAATTGTTTCTTGAGGAAACCAAAATAAAATCGCACAAGCAAGTCGCAAATGTCTATGTTCCCATGCAATTTGTTGTTTAGAAGCATTGGGGTTATCAATGGGGAAATTGGCACGACGGGGATTTAAAATAATCCAAGGTGAAGGTTTCAATAATTCCACCATTTTCGATTGCCAATCTGGACAATTAGAAATTCCACCAGCACAGAATATCGCATTACCTTGTCCATCAAATTCTTCTAATGCTTCAATGTATTTACTCATTTCAAAAGGTATAATCTACACCCGCTATTACTGCTAAAGCTATAGCATATTCTTCTAAATCGCGCCTGAGTAGTTCTAATTCGCTTCTTAATTTTGCTTGGTGTTTCCAGTTTTTTTCGTGTTCAAAAGGACTTACATCAAGGGGACGTTGTGCTTCCCAGGATTGTAATAAAGGATGCCATTTAGCTAAAAAAGGACGTAAACCTTTATTTAATACGGTGATAGCAATTCCTCCAACAGATTTATGAGAAGCACCGATATGTGGGCCTGCTTGTTTAAGGATTTTACGTGTAGTTGCGAACAAACTATGGAGAGATATGAGTGCTTCTCGTAATAATCCTTGGTCTGTTTTTGGTTCTAAAGGTTGGATGGTAACGCGGGTGACAAGTTCTACAAATAATGACCAAGCGGCTCTTTTTTCTGTATCGTCGGGTTCCCATTCGGTTCCACCGATTCCGAAGGGGAGATTTACCGATACTTTGCTTAATTTAGGTTGATCTTTTTTAGGCATTTTTAAATGATTCGTGTTTTTTGAATATGGTACCCTCACCCTCGAAGGGTGGGGCTACAATTGCAAAGCCCCTCCGGGTATCTCCTCCGGAGACGCTGCGCTAACGGCAGTCCCTTCGTACTGCGGGAACCTCCGCACAGGGCTGCTCTCACCACCTGCGTGGGCTAATAGGAATAATATTGCATAAGTAAGTCAGCGTTAAAAAACTACGTATGTCATTGCGAGCGACAGCGAAGCAATCGCAAGAGCTGAGATTACTTCGCTTCGCTCGTAATGACGGTAAATATTTTTGTTCACTTATTTATTTGATGGATGAGAATGTTGATTAATTTTTTTTTAGCTCGTAGGTTGGGTTAGACACGAAAACCAAATTGAATTTTTAACGATAATCTACATTAATCGTGTCCTAACCCAACATCGCCATTGCGGATAAATATTGCGATCAAAATGTAGAATTCCCTCAAGTACCGATAATACAATGTTGGGTTACGGCGCATCTTAATTTTTCGTAAGCAATGAATATATTCGTGCGCCTAACCCAACCTACATTTTAAAGAAAGATAAATGGTAATAAATTATTTCAACTTCAGGTATCGGAATCCCGGAACCTGCAAGGCTTCGTTGAAAATGGATGGTTTCTAAATTGAACTGAATTATCGGAGCTTGATAAAATTGCGGCTTTATTCCCGTAATTCCCCAAATTAATTGTCCCATCGGTTCCGGTTCTTGCTGCCGAAAATCCACCCACATATAACTACTAAGAAAAAAATTGGTAATATTGGCTGTTGAGGTGCGGTAGGAAGTAATACAGGAATTACCGGACATTGCCTTTTTACAAACTCACGAAGAAAAGCATCTAACTCATGCTCTTGCCAAGGACCAAAACCACTACTACCAACAAAAACCGCCGCAGATTTAATGTGTTCAATTTGTCTTGCCAATTCACGTTGCCAAGGTAAACCCGGACGAAATTCCCATTCATCTAACCAAGGTTTAAGTCCTTGCTGTTTCAATTGTTGTCCTATTTGTTTAACTTCCGGCTTGTCCTTGCTATTGTGACAAAGAAAAACATCGAATTGGCTAGGTGAGGTCATTTAGGCTAAGTATATTCATTTAGTACATACATTACTATTTTTACAATACAAAACCTCGATATTCCTGATACAAAGATTTGGAGTTAGCTATCTTAATCTTTCTGAAAGCCGCAATGTTGTTTTAGAATTTCAGAAAATTGTTCGGGATTTACCTCTCCATAAATTTGCTCTTGAGGTTGAGCATCAATTCGTTTCATTAATGCTTGAAATGCTACATTATCATCTCGATTCTCTAGAACATATTTTTTTAGTTCTCCCATTGTCATCGTTTGAAAATTAACCTTCATTAACAAACCTCCAATTTCGATTGAAGCAGATACATACTGTTATTCAAATGCAAAAGTTTCTAAAATACCGATAAAGCAATGTTGGGTTACGGCGCAATTTGAATTACTTGTTGAAAAATAACATCTTCGTGCGCCTAACCCAACCTACAATATATTACCTTTGACCTTTAACCTTTAACCTTTTCTTCTCTTCCCTTTCTGATAACTTCCACTATTCGGCTTATTACTAAACTCTTTTTTCGGAAACAATTTCTCTTCTAACTGTTCGTAACTTCCTTCAAAATCGCATTTTCCATATAAAGGACATTCTTTGCAATAAACTCCATCGGTATAACGTTCTAAGTTTTCACGATTAAAGAAATAAGGCTTATGACTAAAAGTACTCGCTACCCACTGCCATGACATATTATTAGAAGCTGGATCTCCGTCTAATAAATGCTCTAAAAACCATTTTGCACCAGCTTGCCAGCGAATTCTGCGCCAATGCACTATATAAGCTGCAATCCACATCCGAATATGATTGTGTAGATAACCAGTTTCGCGCAATTGTTGACTAAAGTTATCGATGCAAACTAATCCCGTAGTACCTTGTGCGATATCTTCTGGAAATTCCGACGCATATTCGGCGACACCGTAACCCGTTTTGTATTCTTCTCTATCTTCCCAAATTTTATCGCCGAGTTTTACATAAAGCCTTTGCCAATAATCGCGCCAGCCTAGTTCGTTTACTAGCTTTGTCGCATCGTTATCGTTGCTAGCTCTATTTAAGGCGAAGTCTCGCACTTCTGCTAAACTTAATACGCCATAGCGCAAATAAGCAGAAAGTCTGGTCACTCCTCCAGTTAAAAAGTTACGTGTTTTCCCGTATTTTTTTGGATCTACTTTTTGTAGTGCTTTTTCAGCAGCTTTTCTTCCACCTACAGTTTCACTGATGTTTTCATCTCGTTTTGCTGCTTCAGGAAATTCTTGTTTGAGGTAAGCGATCAATTCTTCGCGGTTGTCAAAGTCGCGGCGCATTTCGTTAGTCATTGGGGATTGGGGATTGGGAATATAACCTCACCCCTTCCCCTCTCCTTGATAAGGAGAGGGGTGCCGGAGGCGGGGTGAGGTTCCTTTATTCGGAGTGTTAAAGTTGATTTACAAAAATTAAATGTAACTATTCTTACTTTAAATCAAGTGAATTTAAAATATCAAAATCAAATAAAAATAATTTTGCTTTTAGTTTGTAGCATATCTACAATATATTTTCTACTAGCTCGCTTGGGATTTATTTTTCCTCTTAGGGATATTCCGGAAGTTTTATGTTTTAAAGGTTGTAAATCACCGCAAGCTATTCATTCTGCGATTTCTAGAAATGAGTTACTAAATTACAGTCAATCAGTTGAAGAATTAATTGGAGAGACTGTAAATAAACATAAAACCTCTATTTTAATTGAAAAATCAAAGCATCGAATCACGCTTTACTATAATCAAAAGCCGATCAAATCTTATCCTGTAGTTTTCGGAAGCAGTCCAAAAGGAGATAAGTTAAAAGAAGGTGACAAACGCACCCCTGAAGGTATTTATCAGATAAAAGATTTATATCCTCATCCTTCATGGAGTAAATTTATGTGGTTAAATTATCCCAATGCTGCATCTTGGAGAAAGCATTTTCAAGCTAAAACCCAAGGTAAAATTTCTTGGTTTGATTCTATTGGGGGTGAGGTTGGTATTCATGGGGTACCACAAGGAAGCGATGAAATGGTAGATAATCGAACAAATTGGACTTGGGGTTGTCCATCTTTAAAAAATCAAGATGTGGATGAGTTATATAAGGTCGTAAAAATAGGTACATTAGTAGAAGTCGTTCCTTAGCTCCTGGGCGATAATCATACTATGCCCAATGCCCCATGCCCAATGCCCATTAATTATGAGTCTTTGTATAAATCCCCACTGTTCAAAACCTGATAATCCTGACAAGATCATTTTTTGTCTGGGTTGCGGTTCGGAATTGCTGCTACAAGGACGTTACAAGGTAGTAAAATATTTAGGAGGTGGGGGTTTTGGTAAGACTTATGAGATAACGGAACGGAACACTACGCCAAAAGTTCTTAAAAATTTCCGCTGGATACACGCCACCAGAGCAAATGAACGGTCAAGCTATGCAGCAGTCTGATTTTTTTGCTTTGGGACGCACGTTTGTTTTTTTACTCACTGCAAAAGACCCTAATCAATTTTAGGCGTTGCTGAATCCGGGTATGAATTTAAATGTAGAGACGCGATATATCGCGTCTCTACAACCGTTTCGGTTTTCCAATCAACCCGTTTCATACATCAAATCAGCAACGCCCAATTTTATAATCCCCAAACTGATGAATTATTATGGCGCGATGCAGTACCAAATATTTCGCCAGAGTTTGCAGACTTTCTCGATTAGATGATGCGGCGATTACCTTCGGTAGAGCTTCGCTTAACGCCCTCTCAACGTCCCACAAATACTGAAGAAATTTTACAACGTTTATTGGAGATCAAGCCAATTTCGTTTTTGCCCACGCTTCAAAGTAAAATACCTTCTAATAGTAATCAACCTGCGAATTTTAATGTTACTAATCCACCGAACACAAGCCAAATTAATACTTTAACACCTCCAATAACAGCTATTAACGTTGGTTTCTTCTATCAATGGATGTTATCAAATATTGTCGGTATCGGCATTGGTTTATTTATACGTAGTATTTTTAGCGGAGCGGTATACTCTATCTTTGGTCAAAATGTAGGTTATCACTACGCAATGTTAGCGGCGATTATTACTTTAGTACCAGTTGAAATTATGCAATGGTTGGTGCTAAAGCAGCGAATTTTATTTAATTTTTGGTCTTTGATAGAAACTTTATTTGGTTTTCTCACAGGTTTATTTATAGGAACTTTTACAGGCAGTATATTATTCGGTTTTAAGGGAGAGTTGCTATGTGCCGTCATCGGAGTAATTGGAGGAACATCGATAGCTAAATGGTTAACTATACGCCGACAAATAGACAATTCGGTGGGATGGTTGATACTGTCTTTAGTAGGTATTTTAATAAGCGTGTTTATAGGCTCTTTTACAGGTTTAATGGTTAATTCATTGTTATCCAAGGTTTGGAATCGAGAAATTGCTTGGATTGTTAGCTTTGTAATTGGAGTGATAACAACGACTGTTTTATCTAGTTTAATTACAGGGATAGGATTATTGAAATTATTCCGACGGCGAATTAACTAAATATTCAGAAACTACATTAGCACACGCTGCCAAGACCGCACTACAATAGTGTTGCTTTTTTGTCCTATACAATTCAACTGCATATTAGCTTACCCTCTTTCCGCTCTATATAATTATCTATTTCTCTTTACTTCTTTTTCACTTCTTACCTCAGCGCTCTCTGCGTCTCTGGGGTTTTTTCTCCGTTATCTTCTAACATTGCAAAAGCTCTTCTAACTTGACTTTATCTATATTTGCTTTCGGTGTATAAGCAGTAAGCCGCAGATTAGCTGCTGGATAAACTTGAAAAGTAACAGAATCTAAGACCAATTTTCCGACAATAGGATGATTTAGTTCTTGTACTTCATGGGGACGAGCAACATCATGACTTTTCCACCACTTGCGAAACTGAGGACTAATTTTTTGAAGTGCTACAGCTAATTCTGTCCAACTTTGCTCGTTAGTATTTTGGGCGTAATCGGCTCGGAAGTGAACTAGTAAACAATGTGCAAATTCTTCCCAGTTTACAAAAAGCTCTTTCATGGCTGAGTTGGTAAATGCCAACCACATTAAATTGCGTTCTGATGGTGGAAATACAGTAAAGTCCCCAAAAACTGAAATAGCCGCTTGATTCCATGCCACTAAATTCCAACGTAAATTTACAAGATAAGCAGGGTTAGGCTCCAAACTTTCTAGCACCTGTCGGGTTGATTCCCTTATCTGCTTTTCAGCTAAAGGTAAAGGAGGTGGAGAATGTCCAGCTAAAAAAAATAAATGTTCTTGTTCGTGACGATTTAATTGAAGTGCTTGAGTAATTCGTAAAAGAGTTTCGGGAGATACCTTAACCGATCTTGCTTGTTCTAACCATGTGTACCAAGTCACGCTGATTTCGGCTAGCTCAGCTACTTCCTCTCGTCGCAAACCAGTAACTCGACGGCGTAATCCTGGTGGTAAACCAACTTGAGTGGGTGAAAGTTTCGCTCTGCGGGTGCGAAGAAAATCAGCTAGCTCTTTTAGTCGCTCTTGCTCGTCCATTGGATTTAACATATTACTCTCTATACCAGTATAGGTAAACTCTGGTACTAAGATTAGCTTTTTATGAGACTAACTAATAAGTAAGTGGGTCAAATTAAATATAAAACCTCACCCTCAATCCCTCTCCTTAGTAAGGAGAGGGAAGCCGGAAGCAGGGTGAGGTCTCATCTTATATTTAATTACGCCTACCTACTTAGTAAAAAATTAGGTTTACGAGTATTAGTCATGAAAATTTTTCTAACTGGTGCAACTGGATATATTGGTGGATCTGTTGCAGTTAAATTAATCAATGCAGGTCATCAAGTTTTAGGACTTACACGCTCAAAAGAAAAGGCAGAGCAACTTGAAAAAATGGGCATCGAACCTGTTATTGGTAGCCTTACAGATAGCAAGCTTCTGATTGAGACAACACAAAAATCTGATGCTGTAATTAATGCTGCTGATTCCGATAATCCTTGGGTAGTAACAACAATTTTGCCAGTGTTAGCTGGTACTAATAAATTGTTTATTCAAACTAGCGGTTCTAGTCTTGTAGGAGATAAAGCGGCTGGCAACAACAGTGACTTAGTATTTAACGAAGATACGCCGTTTAATCCAGAAATCGAAAAAGTAGCACGTATTGCTATTAACAAAAGAGTTTTAAGTGCTGCTCAACAAAACGTACATTCTGTAGTTTTATGTCACAGTTTAATCTACGGTAAAGGTCATGGAATTCATGCAGAAAGTATTCAAATTCCTGGCTTAATTAAATTAGCTCAAAAAACTGGTACAGCGAGTTATATTGGCAAAGGTGAAAATATTTGGTCGCACGTTCATATTGATGATGTCGCAGAGCTATATTTACTAGCAATAGAAAATGCTCCTGCTGGTTCGTTTTTCTATGTAGAAAACGGTGAAGCATCAATGAAAACAGTTGTGGAAGCGATTAGCCGAATGTTAGGTATGAGAGAAACTAGCAGCATCACAATTAATGAAGCAATTCAAGAATGGAGTCCCGAAGCCGCTCACTTTGCATTTGGTTCCAATAGCCGAGTTGACGCAACTAAAGCTCGTAAGCTGTTGGGATGGAATCCTACTGGACGTGGGTTGCTTGAAGAAATCGAACGGGGTTACTATTGTTTAAAACAGGTAGTTTAGTTTACTGAAAATTATCAATCAAATTCAATAAACCGCCGGAGGAAGCAAAAGCTGTTTCCGCTTCTTCTTCTTCCGTCCTTTCACCAATAAATAAGCCGCAGGGGTAAAATAAAGCGCCAGTAGTGGAGATCCAACATACCAATTATTGTCTAATGAAAAAAAATTTATTGGTCAGCTATTTGAAAAACATAACCTACGACAAAAATGTTCAAGTTTCATCATCATCATCATCTTCTTCTAAATGGAAAGCACTAATATAATCTCGTACCACTCGTTCAAAAAATAAAGGAGCAAGTAATTTCGTCCATTCATTAAAATGTCCGTATCCGTAGCGGAGAGATTCGACAAAACCAGCAATATTATCTGGGTTATTTTGTTGTTGACGTAGTGTAACTACAATTTCCAAAGGATTTGGTGTAGGCCATTGTCCAGTGTAAGACTTTTGTTCGTCTATAAATTTAATTTTAAGACCTGCTTTATTTTCAACTTTTTCATAAGTTTTTTTACCATTTTCATCTATTCTCTCAATGCTATAAAATCTATCTTGCTCTACTTGACGATAACAACTTATACCCCTTTGATTTTGATGTAAAGTATTTTTGCCAATAGAAATATAATTCATACAACCAGTTTCATTCTTTAAATTCAACTTATATAAACATTTTGAATCAGATGGAACTGATAATTTTATTCGTTCATTTTCATTTGCTTCTAATTCTTTTTGAGTTCTAGTATCTTCGGGAAATGTTTTGGCTAAAACTTTAACTTTATCTTCAATCATTCCTGGTGCTAAATCTTGTCTGATACGAACAATTATTGCTCCTTTCCAATTATCTTGCATATATTGTTTGTTATTAAGACTAATATTACTAATATTGATATCACTGTCTCTCAACCATTCCCAAAGACGAGAACAATTTGAAGAATCAATCATTACAAAAGGATTACTTTTCTCATTCACTGAATCAGAAATGATTTCATCAACAAACTCTTGAAAGCGTTGTTTTCGCTCTGCTTCTGTCTTTCCTAGAGAAATAGGAGAAATAGCTGCTACATCAAACAGTGCTTCGGTGAAAGGTTGCCAATCGGTTATAGTGAATTTTTTAGTTTCTGGATTTTCATAACAAAAGCACATTTCACTAAGTCCAGTTTCAACATTAGTTCTAATAGCTTTTGGTAGAAAAGTTCTATCAAGTCTACCAGTGCTACGACCAGCATTTTTACGAACAATGGTAATATCAATTATTTCTTTTGGTCTATTTTCGGGTTCAGTATCGCTAAACCATTTATCGACTTTTTCTTTCACGTTATCTATACGACCAGAATGTGCCCAAAGCAGTTCTTTAATTGATGATTGAGCGGGAAATATAAAATCTGAAATATTAATATCACCTGTTTGCTCCCAAGTTTGAGGAGGAACAATAAATTGAACGCAGCTACGACCAATTGATGCTAATGCTTGACGAGTTGCTGGTTTGTTTACTAGGTCATCGTGAAATGGTTTTTTGCTATTGTTAGGGTTTGGATAAAATTCACTTGCTAAGATTAAACTGAATTTTGGAGGTTTGATTGTTGCTATTTGTTCAGCTATAGGTGTCCAAGCTTTTATTCGTTTTTGGAATCTTTCTTTATTTTTTAAATGACTTCCAGGTAAAGCATTTTTCCCACCATGAGTATTTTCAGGAAGTCGCTGTAGATTTATTTCTAATGTATCTCCCCATAATATCTGAATAATTGTTTGTAAAAGCTTAACTACATTACTATTGCTATTTTCATAGAAAATAATTAATAATGGTTTTTCATTTGGATATAATCGGTCAACTGCTTCTTTATTCAGTTGAATTAGTTTTTCAAGCTCTTGAGATTGGTCTGGATTTTGTTTGTTAAATCTAAATAGCTTAATTCCCTTCTCACTCAATATAAAATTGAAATGCTTTCTCAACAAATCATTAATTTGCTTGCGTGTATTTTCTTTGAGATATTTGGGTGTAAAATCACAAAATTTTTTATTTTCTAAACATTCTAAAACAGCATTTAACAAAGTAGGCTTGTTGATTTGTTTAGAAGCAGCATCAATATTCTTTTTCTCCTCAGTTGAATGGGTTATATTAACCTTAGAAAAATCTTTAAAGGGTACTATCCCTTTAGTTGCAAAAATCTCAGCTATCGCTTTAATAGCTTCTAACTTATCTTTTTCGGGAACACCTGCATCAATACCATGTTTTTTCTGTTGAAGACCATTACGATAAGTTAATAAGACTTGACAATCATCAGTTGAAGCTTCTCCTCTGAGAATTTGCTCAGCATTAGATATATTTAACGGTAAATTCAATTCACGCTGTAAAACCGAAAAAGCATCATCTGGTTGCCATTCATATTCACCAGTGTCTTTATTTTTACGACGGTTGAGTTTAAAGTTAAAGATGCGGTCTTCGTGATTTTTAGAAAGAACGAAGCCATTGATAGATTTATTGTCAAAAGCTTTTTCTTTGATGTCACTTAGCCAACGTCTTTTAGAAACATCTATCTTTATTAATGGCTGAGATAATGATGGAAAAGTAACAAGTTCTAATTTGATAACTAAACTAAATAATCCTTTATCATCTATATTAATTAGATTAGTAACTAACTCAACAGGATTTGTTTGTCCGCTAGAAATAATTCGTTTAACTCCTCCTAATCCTTGAAAAATTTCATGTCCTGCGATTAATCTAGTTAAGTAATTCGCTAATGCAGGGAATGAGTAGCGATTTGGTCTTGCTGTACCGCTATTTTCGTATTGTGACCAAGGAAGTATTTTAGATTGAAATGGGTTGATAGATAAAAGTTTGTTTTTTTCTTGTAATTCTCTGAGTGATTCTATTAATTCTTCTGAAACACCTTCTTTTTTAGCAAAATCAACAAAGTTATTTTCTAGCCAATCGTTGAGAATTGGTTTTAAATCTATAATAAGTTGATTTCTATCTCCACCATCAATATAAGCAAAATTTTGTTGTTTTTGCTGATTGATTAAATGTCTACTAAGACCCATGTCGGGTTGTACTGTACATACGTTAGATAATTTAAATTCTAAATAACTCCTTAAAGAAGCGTAAGGTAGATTTCTGATATTTTCTAATTCTTTATAAATTAAACTAAATTTAGCGAATGCTTCTTTACTCCAACAAATTGTACAACCATCAACTTCAACATGTTCTAGATTGTCGGGAATTTTGAAAGCTTGTGTGATTGTTCCTAAAGTTTTGGCTTTACCTAATTGAGCATAGAGAATTTGATTATCTTGATTGTCCATGATTTCAGAATTATTTTGATTATTGGTATTCATGGTGAAATTCTCCTAATAATGTTATCAATTTGTGATTTATGTAGAGATTATTGTTAAAATTGTTTTTACATTTCGTATAAATCATCATAATCTTCAAAACCGTCTTCTTCGTATACTGAATCTTCTGATTTAAATAAATTAGCTGGGTATTTAACTTTATCAATTCGTCTTAAAGGTTCGAGAAAAGCATCATAAAGTTCTCTGTATATTTCTCGAATCACAGAATCGGGATGTGTCATACATTCTTCGAGAATTACTCGCATTTGAACTAGCATACTATCACGAGGAGAATCTGTTTTACCTTTGGCTGATTGTGGTGCCCAAGCTGCATCAATAAAGTACACTTTTACAGGACAACTATTTCGCATTCCTCGTCCAATTGTTTGTAAAATAGCTACCATCTGATTGGCTGTGAACGGTGTAAATAGCTCTTCACCTAATCGACTAGCCATTAACGGTTCTTGTAACAATCGTCTACCTTCACGGTAAATATCTGACCTAGCACTATTCCAAGCTTGATAAATGTCTGTTAATCCTTGCTCTGAGGAAAATACATGACTATCAAATCTTTGAGTAGCACGACCAGCTAAACTAGATAAAAGTTGGGTGTCGTCGGTGGTAGGGTGAGGACGAGTAAGGAAATAAATTGAACCAATTGCAGCATCTCTTTCTCGCTGACCTTTGGTAAATACGATGTTAACTCCACGACCAATTGCTAACATTGGAAAGATGATTAAGTCGCAATTTTCGTCGTCCCCTAATGATTCGCATTGAGAAGTAGTAACATAATTTTCAGGTTTCTCTCCTTCTTTGAGGTAACGTACAATAGCTTTGGTACGTTTACCAATTTCTGGATAATAACGGTCAAGAAATTCTTTAATTTCTCTTACTTGTTGATAACCATTAACTACAAAAGCTGCTTTGCGATAAATACCATCTTTTACGTCAAAATGTCTAATAGATTTATTTACTTCAGAATTATCACCATTTTCAACTAATTGTCTAACCATTTCTAATAGATTGCGGTCTCTTAATTCTCCTGCTCCGCTATAGCGTAATGGTTCGTTATTTCTTTTTTTGTCGCAGAAATATTGAAAATAGTATTGACTTACATTTGATGAATTAGATTTATCTTCTTTTCCTTTTGGTTTTGGTTTTAAAAGATAGTTGGGATAAACATCAACATGATAAGCGGGACTTGCTTCTAAATAAGAAGTTGCAGAAGTCATTAAAATTGCTGGTGATTTTTCTCTATTGTCTACTTCTAATAAGCGGTTAAATCTATGCATCAACATTCTAGGAGTGCCAACAAAAGTGACGTATGAAATTTCAACATTACTAGAATTGTTGCGATTTGTTTGAGCATTTTTTAAGTTATATTTGACTCCAGAAAGTAAACCGATAAGATTTTCGGGAGTAAAACGTCGTAATTGTGCTGAAAGAGGAGGGTTTAATATTGGTTCTTTAATTAAACCTTCTGCTACCATTGTTCTTGTTTCGGAAACCGTGCGTTGATAACCCAGAATAACGAAGGTAATAGCTATTAATAAAGGAATTACTTCACTCGTTAAATGTGGTGATTCTTCATCAGCAAAACAAATTTTAAGGAATAGTATGACTATTTCTTCAACAATTTCGTCTCGCTTTTTAATTAAGTTTTCTGCTAAATAACGACGTAGAAGTATTGTTAGTTTTTTCCAATCATCTGTCAGCTGATTTTTATTAATACCCAAAGTACGAGAACATAAATCATGCTTGAAATTTTTTAAAGCTGTTTCTGCACCAGTTCGGTCATAAAATGCATTGTAAGCAGCAGATGTCCAATATTCGGTCAAAGCATGATTTTTTGTAAAACCTTTTCTTATTTCTTCCGTGTTAGCAATATCTCTTTGAGAATAAGATTTATTGTTGTCAAATCCTTCTAATATTTCACCAATTATCCGCGACACTGTTAACAAACAACCTTCAAACCTTTTTTTTATTCGAGGATGAATATTCTGTAACAAGCTGACAATACTCGTATTATGATTACCAAACTCAGCCATATTACGACTATAAAGTTCGATGGTACGGTCTGCTAATCGATAGTTTTCTCTTCTCGATAAAGGATTATGGACTTGCTCTAAAATAGTTCTGTGAATAGAGTTATCTGCACCTGAAAGATTTAATTTTGCGACTCCGTAAGCATCCAAATTCGACTGAACCATATCAGCTTCATCAAAGATAACTAAGTCGAAATTTCTCGCAATCAATTCAAAGTAGCGAATTTCCTCATCAATTGCTTGGTAGGGTACTGTCGTGTCCATAGACCTGATATGTCCCACCCAGACATCAGCATCAATCAAGTCTCGTGGTGCTTTATTCCGTCCGCACATTGTCCATAAGGGACACAGGTATTCTTTGGTTTTACCGTCAAAGGAATTCTGTAAAATACTGCTACATGGAGCATTACCAAAACCCCATAAAGAAGTTTCTGTAGTCGAAAAAGCAGGAAGCAAACAGTTAGAAGCAAAATTATCTGCACCATCGAGGGTATAAGCAAAACCTCCTTGTCCTCCAGAAGCAGCTATAGTTTCCGCAATCCGGTCAGCATGAGTACGTCTGGTGGTAGGATTTTGACCGACTAACATTCCGACCTTGATTCCATGAAATTTTAAATCAGCCATATACTGTCTGGAAACTTCAATAGAAGGAAACACCAGCATAATTTTGTAGCCATTCCTTCCTAACCAAATCGCAATTAGCATCAACATTGTGGTTTTTCCTGCACCAGGTAAACCGATTAAATGCTTTATTCCAGATAATTCAATAGTTAATGTTTCTTTTCGCAAACCTTGATTTACTTCAGGTACTAGCACCTCAAAATGTTCAAACCGTTGAGTCCAATTCCCAGGTCGTCTTTGGGGATGTTGTTTATCCCTTTCATCCATTTCTTCAGCAATCTGACGCAGTTCCTCCAGCGGAATAGAAATATTACCTTGTGGTTGTCGATTTATATTATGAGTTTTGCGAGTCGCTAGGGATAAATTAATGGGAGGAATTGGTAAACAAGTTATGGAGTTTCTTTCTCCTAAAGTAATAGCCATATCCTGTCGAGGATTCGCGACTTTTCGACCGTGGAATTTATAATCCATCGGCTTAGCTAAAATCTCTCGCGCTAGAGTAATATTAGGGTCTTCTAAAAAGTCGGTTTTTTGAAACTGTAGTGTTTGACCGTCGATTTCATAAACCCCTTTACTTTTTAGCTGATAATAATGGTCGTTATAAAGTGCTACTGCATATTCTAAAGAACTTTTAGTTACGTAAGCCAAAGACATCTGACGTGAATTAAAAATTGCTTGTCGTGCGGATGCTAATATTGGTGCATTTAAAACGCTTGTCATTCCCGACATAATCGCAGGAGCATATTCTAGAGACTTAACTCCGATAAATTCTTCCATAAGAACGCATAACCAACAAATACGGTCGTGTCCCAACCAAAAATTAGGTTTAATTCGCATAATTTCCCTCCTGTATATTTTCTATAACCGATGACACCGACATTATCTTTAAGCTTTTAGCATCACTTTTTTGATTCAATAATGAGTTAACGGTAGAGATATATCCGGGACAGTCTTCAATCAATTCGTCGGTAATAGCAATAATTCTTCGACTGTAATGAATTAATCCACCAATACTACGATTGAGCTTTAACGCTAGTAGTACAGGACTCCGATAAGATTTAGCATCTATTCCGATAGCGGAATCGTTAATTGAAACATCACACTGGTCTGATTTTGGGTACAGTTGAGCATCCAAACCATAGGTTTTTGCTTCGTCAAAAATTGCCAACTCATCAATAGCAGGAGCAGTCCAATAAGCTAATATTTGTGGTTTGGCTATTAATAACCGTTCCTTTTGCGGATTCAACCGTTCCCCTTCCTGTGGCGGGTATTTACTATTACACTGATGAATTGGACAATAATATCCCTCGGGATAACTTAGTCTATCTGCATTCGGTCGTATTAAAGTCCCGCAATGATAACACCGTAAAGCATGTCCATTAATTAACCATGCTTCTGGAACGTAATCAAAAAATTCTCTTACTGTTTCTTGTAAAGGGGTGAGATTTTTATCTACCAAATAGTCTAAAAGTTCTCTTTCACTAATTAACGATTTTCTTCCTATAATTTCCCTTAATGCACTATAAGCCAGATGCTGTTTTCTCTTTCCTAACCGTTCCGTAGCTTTCTTCAAATCGGAATACAGACGATGTTCCACAACATTATCTTCACCAAAGCTACCGGAACTATTCGCAATTTCACCACAATCTGGTGTTGGTACCCTTAAATCAAAATCGATTAATTTGACATTACCAAAATCAAATTCCAACCCCGAAAAATTTCCAAATCCCATTTTTCATCTTCAAAACTATATCGAGAACGTTCCAATAAATCATGAACGCAAGCAGCATCATCGTGTTTTCCCTCTTCTAAATACAAACGACCAAGCTTACACATAGCTGAATGTAATTCTGGAGGTAATCTTTCATCCTGTCTGACAATCTCTCTACCAGTAAGCACCCTATCATATTGACGTAATATTCCTTGAGCAAGCAAAATAGCAGCATCTTTAGCCAAATTCTGATTTTTCTTATCTTTTTGCTTCAATAACGCACTATTACTGAAATTACCTTCACTACTTCTTTCAGCTAGAATCTGCTGCTCCAATTCCTTCTCATTCCAAGAAGATAAAACTTCTACAATCGCAACTAACGTCCAACCTTTTTTCAACAAAACCAAAGTCGCTAATCCTTCCAATATCTGACGAAAACCGAACTTTTCCCCCCTTGGCTGCGATAAAATTTTTCGCGATCGCCATAAACGAATTGTTCTAACAGTAGGTGGTTCGACAGATAAACCTAACTGTTCAATCTGGTACTTTAACTGCTCTGCAAGAATTTCCGCTTTACCTTGCCAGTTTCGGACATTGTCAAAAATCATTTTTTTACATCAATTGATGTAAACACTTTATGATGTTAACGCAGAAAATGCAAATTTGACACAACGCTTATCGGTGATTGTTACAATATTTCTGCACTTGTGATAATTGTTATTACCGCTGAGCGACTGAAACCCTTTGTAGAGACTGGGTTTCAGTCATCGCGAAGATTAAATTACTATCCTTTGTAATGAACTATTTAAATTTATCAAACAATTTTAGGAGCCAATTCCCATTTTCTGGAATATTCTGTGATAACTTGCAGACCTACTTTTGAAATAAACTGAGTAGCGGCTTTTGTTGCTATCTTGGCTGCATCTCTACGACGCTGAAATTCACTTTTTTTAGGGTAGTACCTTTTAATCATATAAACCATTGATTTAGTAATATAGTGTTTATTGATTAAATGAAATTGGCAGCCTAATAATATCGATAATATTGCCAAGCTAGAACTAATTTCTTGTTCTAAATCCTCAGCATTAGTTAAGATTTGATAAGAATAAATCGTAGCATGAGAGTGTTGGCATAATGGCTCCCACAGCTTTCTTAATTCTGCTAATTCTGGCTTTAGTATCTTCTTGAAAATAGCTTTAGAAAAATATATTGTTTCTCCAGCCTTCCATTTATCGATAACCTTATCATTTCCCCGTAAAGATGAAAATTTTGCAATCATTAATGCTTCATATACAGAACGTAAATGAACCATAGCCGAACCTGGAAGACCTTCGACTATATTAGTAAAGCTTGAATACAGTGCGATTTCATTTTTAAATACTGCGGATAAAATTGGTGCTTCTGCGTCTGTATGCTTCGTAAAATGTTGTTGTCCGATAAAACCATGAAATAATTTCGCATACTCATATTGTGCATTAAAGCAATTTTTGATTGCTAATATCTGTTCTGCATATTTTTCTTGAATAAAATCTTGATTTAGTTGACGTTGTTTTTCTAATTCATCAAATCGCAGAGTCATAAATACAAGTTAAATTATGATTGGTCTTTACTACATTCTTACCAATCATAACTTTTAGAAAAAGTTTGGTTCTTCAGTACTTAGTATGCTAAACTAATAGTCAAAATCCCAATGAAGCAAACATCTAATTCTAAAGTTATCAAAGTTTCTGAATCCGTATTCCGAACGTTTAATAAGTTTTAATTTGTTGTTAATACCCTCAACTACACCACTGGTTGTACCGTTATCAAAGTAAGCGATAACTTCATCCAGCCAGCGAATAATTGTGGCTCTTCCGTACTAAGTATGCAAAAAAAAAGATTCTAAAAAAGGGAATAGGGAACGCCGGATCTGGGAACAGTGAAAAACATCTTTTGTTAAATAACTTCTGTATTTGAACAGGATATTTTGTTTCGCAGCAAGGGTTTCAGCATTTTTTTATAAAAATTAAGCGAGCCCTATGTACGGCTATAACCATAAAAATAATACAGTTGATTTCGTTTGAATGAGGTATAAGACATATCGTTATAAGCAAGTAGGGGGTAGAATAATGTACCTCTTAGACTTGCAAACTGCTTTTAAACTATTTAATGTCGCATCCCTTTATACGGAAAAAGCAAATATCTTTAGTGGTGAAGAAGTATTCTTATGAAATAATAAGCTTTGCTAATCATAAATAATTAAGTTTTTCCTGTTCCCCGTTCCCTGTTGCCTTATTTAGAATATTGTTTTAGCATATTTAGTACGGCTATAGCCATCAATTGTTCGCTTTAAGTTTTACCCAATCAATAAAAAACCTGAGTATAATGCTTTTCAAAATTATGCTCAAAAACACCATTAACAATAGCATTCACAATCTTTTCACCACCAGCACAAGAAGGTTCAATTGGATTTGCGTAATCCGACGTTTCATTACAGGTTAACCTCAAATCAATTAGCGGAATACCATTTTGAAAAGCTTGTCGAATAATTACATCGTTGAAAATAGCTAAAGCCGCAACTCCAATTCTTTGATAAGTTGACTCTGGATAATTCGGATTATAAATAGTGCAAATAGTTGTAGGAATACCAAGGCTTAAAATTATCTGTAATAGTTTTTGGTATTGTTGTTCAAAGTCTTCTCTTAAGTTAGCCAGCTTAATAAAAACTTCAGCAGAAGAAGCAACTTTTTCGTTCAAAATACCAATACAACTGAGCGCATTATTTCCTCCGATACTTAGAACTAAATGAGTCGCATCTTTTGGTAATTTTTCCAGTTGAGCGTAAACATCATCAACCTTATTCCCATCAACCGCATTTAAACTAGCATTCCAATTTTCAGGAAGCTTGGTTTGTAACTGCGAAATTACATCCGGGTTTTCACCAACGTAAGCAGCATTATCGAAAATCGAATCACCGAGTAAGACTATCTGGGGCATAGGGGATTGGGCATAGGGGATTGGGCATAGGGCATAGGGCGTTAAAAGAAAAGGTAGATAATTATTTCTTAATTTCTAACTCATAACTCCTAGCTCCTAGCTCTTAACTCTTAACTTTGTACCATGCCCAATGCCCGATGCCCAATGCCCTTTTCCCAATTTTCAATTCGTAATTACCGATTACCAAATCTTCTTTCAAACGCAAAGAGTAAGATACAATTGTTAAGGGATGTTTACAGAATTAGCATTTTTTTCCGAATTCTGTTAATACAGCCTTTACACAATAGTTAAGATATATAAACCCGCAGTTAACCGGACGCACTTATGACGCTCCCAATCCGAAACGTCGCTATTATCGCTCACGTAGACCACGGCAAAACAACCCTCGTTGATTCCCTACTCAAACAATCTGGCATTTTCCGTGAAGGGGAAGACGTTCCGGATTGCGTTATGGATTCAAACGATTTGGAAAGAGAACGAGGAATTACGATTCTTTCCAAAAATACTGCCGTTCGCTACAAAGAAACTTTAATCAATATTGTTGATACTCCCGGACACGCTGACTTCGGTGGAGAAGTTGAGCGAGTATTGGGTATGGTGGACGGTTGCGTCCTCATTGTGGATGCAAATGAAGGCCCCATGCCCCAAACGCGCTTTGTGCTGAAGAAAGCTTTGGAAAAAGGATTGCGTCCAATTGTTGTAGTCAACAAAATCGACCGTCCCCGAGCAGATCCCCATGTCGCAGTTGATAAGGTATTGGATTTGTTCTTGGAATTAGGGGCAGATGACGATCAGTGTGATTTCCCCTATTTATTCGCTTCTGGTTTAGCAGGTTTCGCCAAAAACAAACTGGAAGATGAAGACAAAGATATGCAGCCTTTGTTTGAGGCAATTTTACGTCACGTTCCACCACCAGTAGGCGATCCAGAGAAGCCATTACAATTACAAGTTACAACTCTGGATTATTCCGATTATCTGGGACGAATTGTCATTGGTAGAATTCACAACGGTACCATCAACGCCGGACAGCAAGCCGCTTTAATTAAGGAAGATGGCAAAATTGTCAAATCCAAAATTAGTAAGTTACTTGGTTTTGAAGGTTTAGCGCGAGTTGAGTTAGAACAATCATCTGCCGGTAATCTGGTTGCAGTTGCAGGTTTTGCTGATGCCAATATTGGAGAAACCATCACCTGTCCCAACGAACCCCAAGCATTGCCACTGATTAAAGTGGATGAACCTACTTTACAAATGACCTTCTCCGTGAATGATTCGCCATTCTGCGGTCAGGAAGGAGATTTCGTTACTTCTAGGCAGATAAGAGATCGTTTGATGCGCGAGTTGCAAACTAACGTTGCTTTGCGCGTCGAAGAAACCGATTCTCCCGATAGATTTGGCGTTTGCGGACGTGGTGAACTTCATTTGGGTATCTTAATTGAAACCATGCGCCGTGAAGGTTATGAGTTTCAGGTATCCCAGCCGCAGGTAATTTACCGCGAAGTTAACGGACAACCTTGCGAACCTTACGAACTCTTGGCTTTAGACGTTTCCGAAGAAGCCGTTGGTGGCTGTATCGAAAGACTCGGACAGCGCAAAGGTGAAATGCAAGATATGCAAATGGGTGGTAACGGGCGATCGCAGTTGGAATTCATCATTCCTGCTCGTGGTTTGATTGGCTTCCGTGGTGAATTTATGCGTATCACTCGCGGTGACGGCATCATGAACCACAGTTTCTTAGATTACCGTCCGATTCTTGGCGATATTTCTGCTCGTCGTAATGGTGTACTAATCTCTTTTGAGGAAGGTGTTGCTACTTTCTACGCTTTGAAAAATGCAGAAGACAGAGGTTCTTACTTTATTACTCCGGGTACCAAAGTTTATAAAGGCATGATTATTGGAGAAAATAATCGTCCTCAAGACTTGGAATTAAACGTGTGTAAAACCAAGCAGTTGACAAACCATCGTGCTGCTAGTGGTGATGAATTAGTTCAATTACAATCGCCAGTAGATATGAGTTTGGAAAGGGCTTTGGAATATATTGGCCCCGACGAATTGGTAGAAATTACACCTGAATCAATTCGCTTGCGGAAGATGTCGAAGAAATTTGCAAAGCGGTAGTTTAATAGAGTTAGGAGTGAGGAGTTGAGAGTTAATAATTTTATTTCTCATGTTTTCCGAATCTTAATCTAATATACATTTTTTGTGGAGCGGGCCGAACAGCCCGTTTTTTGTTTTGCAAACCCTAATGAGATTTTTTGCTCCCCTGGCTGCTATACTTAAGCGTGATTACTAACCGCAATCGATAGTGGTACAGAGTTTGCATCACCCTTTGGGTATCTCCCTCCGGGAGACGCGCTCGCCGCACGCAATACCTACGGTAGCGACCCTAGCCGCGTGAACGCTAACAGCAGTCGCACTCTGCGAGAAAGCTGAGCCGCACGCTCCGCGTGAACGCTTACATGGGGGAAACCACGCCAGTTCCTCGTACTGCGGGAACCTCCGCAACGGACTGCCTCCCCAAGACCGCGCTGCATCACCGCGATTCTGGAATTATTATAGTTTCGTCGCCTTACAACTATATTCTGCTTACATCAGGTTTGGGCAAATAGTTGAAATTAGGCGAATGACTATGAGACAATGGCTATTTGTGTTATTATTTTCTGGCTTAAATTGTTTATCTAACTATGGCTAAAAGTAAAGGTGTCCGTATAATTGTGACACTAGAATGTACTGAGTGTCGCAGCAACGCTAACAAGCGTTCGCCTGGTGTTTCTCGTTATACGAGTACCAAAAATCGTCGAAATACAACTAATCGTTTGGAACTTAAAAAGTTCTGTACCCACTGCAACACCCATACCGTTCACAAGGAAATTAAGTAAAAATGGCTTATTATCGTCGCCGTCTTTCTCCGATCAAACCTGGGGAACCTATAGATTATAAAGACGTTGATTTATTGCGTAAATTTATTACCGAACGCGGTAAAATACTACCACGTCGGATTACTGGTCTGACTTCTCAGCAACAACGCGCTTTAACTGCATCAATCAAACGTGCCAGAATTTTAGCTTTATTGCCTTTTGTAAATGCCGAAGCTTAAATCGAGTATTTCAAGGACAAAGTAAAAGGGGAGGCAAATAAGCATCACAGCGGTCGGTTGCCTCCCAGACCACTGCTATATCTAAGTTTAAAACTTTGATATCGGTGGTTATTATAGCGTCAAAGGCATCGAATATTTTTGAATTATCGTGTATTGAAGATGAGTAGAATTTTAGGATTTGATATTAGATAATCCTAAATCGCCAGAACTGAAAACTTGAATCAATTACAAGGCTTGTGGAAAAGGGGACGCTGGTAGAATTTAAAAATCAAGGCGATCGCCGTTTGGGTGTAGTAGAGCGTCCAGACGGAAAAAATCGTTTGATTGTGATAGATGAACGAGGACAATCCACTAGTCTCGCGCCGAGACAATTTACCTACAAAGTTGTCGGACAAACTTACGATTCATCAGATATACCGGATTTTCTGCAACAGGTAGAGTCGTATTTAGATCCCTCAAGCTTAGAGGTGGCTTGGGAATTACTGGTAGAAGATGGCGCGTCTGTAACTCCGGAAGAAATGGCGAATTTGCTATTTTCTCAAGCAGAAGCACCTCAAGTTTATGCGGCTCACTGCTTGTTATCGGATGACAAAGTTTATTTCAAGCAAAAAGGTGACGCTTACGAACCACGAAGCGCTAGTGCTGTGGCAGAACGCAAGCACCAACTAGAAGTAGAAGCGCTCAAAGCCAAAGGACAGCAAGAATTTTTGACAAGGGTACAGCAGGCACTCGATGGTGAAGCTGTAGAATGGCAAAAGCACGATCGCCATAGGCTTGAAGCCTTAGAAAAATATGGGGCGTTACTAGCAGATGTAACGCGGGGTGGAGTTAAGTACGATTCCTTGGCTCAAGCTTATCCACCACCCGCACAAGTTTTAGAAACGATGACGATGCTCGGACGTACCGCAACTCCTCAAGGAGCGTTCGAGTTGCTCGTTGATTTGGGTTGGTGGAGTCCAAATGAAAACCTGTTTCTACGTCGTTCCTCAATTCCGGTTCAATTTCCTACTAAGGTAACAGATGTGGCCCATGAACGCTTGAACTCTCCTCCTCCAGATCCAGATCGTAATCGTTTAGATTTAACTCATCTAAAAGTTTATACGGTTGATGATGAAACCACGACCGAAATTGATGATGGTTTAAGTTGGGAAATGCTTCCCGATAATCGAGACAAATTATGGGTACACATTGCAGATCCTACTCGATGGCTTGTACCTGAAGACGAGTTAGATTTGGATGCAAGAAAGCGCGGCAGTACGGTATATTTACCCACTGGGATGATTCCCATGTTCCCTGAAATATTGGCAACCGGGCCAATGAGTTTGATACAGGGAGAAATCTGTTGTGCTTTAAGTTTCGGAATTATTTTAGATGAAAATGGTGGAGTCGAAGATTACAGCATTCATGCAAGTTTAATTAAGCCTACTTATCGTCTTACTTATGAAGATGTAAACGATATTTTGGAATCGGGAGTACGAGAAGAACCCGAAATTGCAGCCCTTGGTAAATGGGCTTTGAAGCGTAAATCTTGGCGCTACGAGCAAGGAGCCATCAGCATAAATATGCCCGAGGCTACCATTAAGGTTAAAGATGACGAAGTTAATATAGATTTATTAGATGATTCTCGTTCGCGACAATTAGTAGCCGAAATGATGATTCTTGCCGGTGAAGTCGCGGCTCGTTATGGTAAAACTCATAATATCCCTTTACCTTTTCGCGGTCAACCGCAACCGGAATTACCACCAGAAGAAGAATTGCTGTTATTACCAGCAGGTTTTGTCCGTTCCTGTGCCATGCGTCGCTGTATGCCAAAGAGCGAAATGAGCATTAATCCCTTGCGCCATGCGGGTTTAGGATTAGAAACCTATACACAAGCAACTTCACCAATTCGTCGTTATAGCGACTTATTAACGCACTTTCAAATCAAAGCTCATCTTCGAGGTGAAGTTTTGCCTTTCTCCGCAGAAGAACTCAAAGAAGTAATGATGACGGTAACTAGCATTACTCAAGAAGTGGTAATGGTGGAACGTCAAACTAATAGATATTGGGCACTCGAATACTTGCGCCGTCACTTGGATAAAGCTTGGGATACAACAGTTTTAATGTGGTTGAGGGAAGATAGTAACTTAGCATTAATTTTATTAGAAGATTTAGGTTTGCAGTTACCCATGTTTTTCAAACGTGCTGTAGATTTAGGTGAAGAAATTTTAGTCAAAGTTACTCATGCAGATCCGCAAAAAGATGTGATTCAGTTTCAAGAGATAGTTTATCAAGAAGCATAATAGGGCATGGGGGATTGGGCATTGGGCATTGGATAATAATTACCTAGTACAGGTCGGCGTAAATAAACCAACTATTATTATGGGATAATAATGAACAAGATAAAAAATTGTTTTAGTTGAAAATTAGGGAACCAGGGTGTGGTACGACTAGCTCCGAAAAAATTAAAACTTAGTGATGGCGATCGCCTAGAAATTCAACAGTTGGTTAGTAGACACAATACACCACAACAAGTAGTGTTGCGAGCAAAAATAATTCTTCTCGCTGACCTTGGTAAAAACAATGGTGAAATAGCTAGAACACTAGATATTAGCCTGGATATGGCTCGTTTGTGGCGAAAAAGATGGTTAGAAAATAGCAATAAAGAATTGTCTATTTTTCAGAGGTTAGAAGATTTGGAGCGTACTGGTAAACCAGTAAAATTTACTATGGAACAAGTAATCGAACTATTTGAAGACAGCTTGTTCACCGCCTGAAGATTATGGACGACCAATTAGTCATTGGACACCAAGAGAATTAGCTGATGAAGTTATGAAGCAGGGGATTATAAAAAGCATATCTGTCCGCCATGTTGGAAGATTATTAGAGGAAGCACATCTCAAACCCCACCAGAGTCGTTACTGGTTAACCCCCCCCTGTGGACGAAGAGTTTGACGCAAAAGTTGAAAATATCACTGATTTATACATAAGTGCAATTGAACGTCATAAAAATGGAGAACGGACTATTTCTGTTGATGAAATGACTGGTATTCAAGCAACTGAACGCCTAGAAAAAGACTTGCCAATGCGACCAGGAAAGGTTGAAAGAAGAGAGTTTGAATATATCCGTCATGGAACACAGACCTTAATTGCGAATTTCGATGTTGCTACTGGTAAAATAATTCAGCCAAATTGTGGTGATTCCAGAACCGAATCAGATTTTCTCCTCAACATCAGTCGAATTATTGAAAGCGATTAGCGGAGCTAAACGCCTGAAGGGCGTAACGCCATGCCAAAAAGTGGCATTTAATTATGGATTGTCTTAATACCCACATTCCGCACCTTAACTGTCACAAGTTCATGGGTACTAAAGAAAAATCAGATTAATAGTCTATAAGTACTAGTAAATGAAGCCTAATTTTTAAGTTAAATAAGAATCTATTTCATTAATAAATAATGTATACGAATAATTAGAGTGCGATGTACTCTAAGAATATTCTTGCTGTAAATAAGTTTTATAGTAGAAAAAATGCGAAAATTTTAGCAGATGTTATTCCGGTCTGCTGTCATGCCTAATATCGAAGAAATTGAAATTAAAAATATAGATCACTTGGGCATAGTTGCAGGAATTGTTGATTCTATAGGTTTAGTAGAAATTATTAACGAATACTGTGGAAAAGAGCCAGAAGAAAAAATAAGCTCCGGACATGTAGTAAAGGCGATGATATTAAATGGACTGGGCTTTGTAAGTAGTCCTTTATATTTATTTTCAGAGTTTTTTAAAGATAAACCGTGTGAATATTTAATAGGACAAGGAGTAAAAGCTGAGTATTTAAATGATGATAAGCTAGGTAGAGTATTGGATAAGTTATTTTTAAAAGGTTTGACGGAGATATTTTTAGCTGTTAGTTTAAATGTAAATAAACAATTTAATATTAGTTTAAAATCGTCACATTTAGATTCAACTTCACTACATTTACACGGAGAATATAATACGAGTTTACCTTCGGTAATCATTAATAATGATGCACAATGTGAGATAAAATCGCCAGAAGCTATCGAAATTACTCATGGTTATTCTCGTGACCACAGACCTGATTTAAAACAATTTATTATAGAATTAGTATCGTCAGGGGATGGAGACATACCAATATTTTTTGAAACTGCATCTGGGAATCAATCAGATTCTTCTAATTTTCCTAAAATATTTTTAGAATATAAAAATAAAATCAAAGATAATGATAGTTTAATGGTTGCAGACGCAGCTTTATATAGTGCTAAAAATGTAAATTTATTATCTGGAATGAGATGGTTATGCAGAGTACCTTTGACTATAGGAATAGCAAAAGAATTAGTATCAACATTACTATCAACTGATTTTATTGTTAGTTCATTGCCAGAATATCATTATTGTAAAAGAATTGTAAATTATGGCGGAATTGAACAACGATGGTTAGTTGTAGAAAGCTCTGAACGTAAAAATTCTGATTTACGGAAATTAGAAAAGAGAATATCTAAATCTAAAATTAACGCATCAAATAATTTAAAAAAACTACTGAATTCAGAATTTAAGTCTGAGCAAGAAGCAATTCAATCAGTGAACAATTTCAATAAAAAGCTGAAATATCATCAAATCGATAATATTGAATACAAGATAACAAAATCAAAAAATAAAACAGAACAGAAAACTTTTTATCAAGTAAACGCATCAATCTGTGAAAATATAAATGCTATTAAAATGGCTTATAACAGTGCCGGACGTTTTATATTAGCAACAAATATTTTAGAGGAAGAATCTCTTAGTAATGATGAAATGCTTTCCGAATATAAAGCGCAGCAAAGTTGTGAGAGAGGATTTGGATTTATTAAAGACCCTTTATTTTTTGCTGATAGTATTTTTCTGAAATCTCCGGAAAGAATTCAAGCTATGGCTATGATAATGGGTTTGTGTCTATTAGTATATACGTTGGCTCAAAGAGAAATAAGAAAAGCTTTATCAGCATCTAAATCTACGATTAAAAATCAGCTTGGTAAAGCTATAAATAATCCGACTATGCGGTTGATATTTCAACGTTTCCAATCTATACATTTAGTTAAATTTAACTCGGAAATATCAATCTCAAATTGGACTTCAGAAAGAGAATATATTTTGAAATTTTTACCAGAGAGATGTCGTTACTATTATAAATGCTGAAGCAAATCCACAATAATTTATTTGTAATCAAGACTATTCATTTAATCAATAGTCACAAATTATAATAACTTTTTATTTATGAAGCATAAGTATTATGGAGATATTCAGCTAGGAACAATAAGTTTTTATCTATGAATTCAATATCAAAGCTTATTGCTTCTTATTGAGAATATAAATTCTATGTAAGCTCGGTCAATAATACGACTACTCGAATACCTCAAGTCTGTTTTTATTCTTTACATTGAAGAAAATATCAGTAAAAACACTTCTGTGACAGTTGAGGTGCGGAATGTGGGATTTAAACCTGATTCTTTTTTTTTCAAAAATAAAAGTCGGTTAAGATATTTAAACTTTCTTAACCGACTAATAATAATTTTTAATTTGATATTTATGTATCTTTTTAATCAACTAAAAAACGAGTTACAGGCGTAAATTTAAAGAAAGCATACTCATACCAAACAGTCCAAATAAAGTCACGAATCCAGGTATTACGCATTTCTGGACGGATTTGATAATTAAAAGAGGTATCGGTAGAACCTACTCTAGCCATAGCGTGATTACAACCACAACCATGTTCTTGAAAAAACCCGTGTTTAGAAGAAATACTTTGTACCATCAACTGAATCGGAAATACTTTTTGTCCGTGTAAAGAAGCATCCCAAGCACGTGCATTATTTTTATCTTCTTCAGAAAATCTTAAAGGACGAATTTCCGAAACTTCTTCTCTGTAAACGGGGGCTAAATGTACGTGATAAAAAGAAGCTGGTAAATCGTAACCAAACTCTGCAAACAAAGCTTTACCAATTTCGACAATTTGTTTGCGCTCGGTATACTCTTCATCTTCTGAAGAAAGTTCTTTTTCAATTAAGTTAAAATTAGGATATCTATTTACATCAAAATCTTTACCATAAAACTCAAGAGCTTGCCAAGCTAAACTACCAAAAATTTCACAAAAAGCAGGCTTTAAATGCTGTAAGTCTTCCGATTCATTAAATAAATCGACATCACCGCGAGACATTTTGTGAAAAAATAGCTGCGCCATTTTCACATAATCTTCAGCATTAGAAAGTTTCGTATTAGATTTACCCGTAAAAATATCTTGCCAAGATTGAGGAAGTTGATTTACAGGTGTAGCTTTTTCCCCTTCTATGACAACGGATAATGATTTCTTAGAATTAGTAGCAAAATCTTGCTGTGGAGGATTTGCGGTAGCTTGTAATGTCATATTGCAATATTTCCCTGAGTAAGATGATTAACAAATCAATGCCGCAAACAATCATAATCATTATCCATAAAGTATTTATCGCTACGTTAACTAAAAGTAATATTGCAACAAAATTATTAATTATTTTTGGTTAAAAAATGTATCGTAATTGGTTGTAACTAGTAACAGGAGGTGTATTAATTATATTTTTTTATGTATGACAAAACGTCTTATTTATTTCTGTTTATAGATTAATTTTTATTTGTACGTAATATTTTTTTTGATAATAGTTAGAATAAAAGAATAGAATATATTACAGTCCTTAATTAATCTGTAATAATTAACTGGGCCAAATGAAATATAAAACCTCACCCTCAATCCCTCTCCTTAATAAGGAGAGGGAAGCCGAAGGCAGGGTGAGGTATCATCTTATATTTGATTAACTCTACTTACTTAAATTTATAAATGTGAGGTTTATTTGTACTCCTAAAGCGTGAAAACCGCTATATACAAACACAAAAAAAAGCCCGTCTGCACGAGCTTCAAAAAGTATTAAAATGTATATGCTATATTACAAAATATTTCAAAATGGTAATTTACCTTGTAGTGGCGACTCAGCCCCAGCACAATAAGCACAATTGCAACCAAGATGGTCAATAATAGGATTAGAATTATCCACCTGATTTAATGTTGCCAACCCTTCAACTGCTTGTACCGATGTTGAATTGATATGTGTTGTAGATGCAGAATCAACAGGAAATGCTGCTGCGGGATTTGCTACAAACAACATCGAAGCAACAAGTACTGGTAATGAAAATAAAACAAGTTTCGCGATTATCATAATTTATATAGTTTATATGGTGTAGATTGAGTCACTTAAACCCATGATATCTTGATAAATGCTGACTTGGCAGGTAATGCAATTTTGGATTCAAAGATTAAGCAGTTAAAAGTCAGGAATTAAAAGTTAATGATTTTGTTCCCTCTTTTGTAAAACCTTTCCCCAAATCAACAATTCACCATTCTCCCCACCTGCGGCAATTTTACTACTTTGAGGATGCCAATTCATGCAGGTAAAACCATCGGAAACACCTGTAATAATTTGCGAGACTTCTTGAGCATCTTGCCACAAACATAACCAACCATCGCTAGCAGCAGAAGCAAGTAAAAAGCTTTCAGGTGCAAAGGCGATCGCTTGAATAATACCTGCGTGATTTGTTAAAACAGCCCCTTCCCAATCGGAATCTTCACCAGGTTGTTTTTCCCATAGCACAATACCGTCAATGCTAGAACAAGCAAGCAAAGGCGCACCTGTATCAGAATTTATTTCTGACCATGCAACTTGACGAATTTTACCAGGGAATCCATGCATAATCCACGGTTGCGAGTCATCTCCCGAAAGTAGTAATTCACTTTCTACAACCGCAATAGTTTTGTCCATGTTACCGGAAGCAAGATATCTTCCATCCGCAGACCAAGCCATTGCTAAACTTGTGGAAGGAATATCTAAAATATACGGTTCCTCATCCCAGCTTTGAGTATGCCAAACTTTAACTCCGCGATGTCCCCCTACAGCAAGATATTTACCATCGTTTCGCCAATCAATACCCAAAGCGGAAGAATTATCAAAATCTAAACTGACAATTAAATTACGAGAATCAGCATCCCAAACTTGTACCTTACGCCCTAAACTAAAAGCCAAATGATTGCATTTGGGACTCCAAGCCAATTTATCAACCCAAGCAGAATTTTCTAAAGTTGTAATTAACTCTTTTCCCTGCCAGATTTTAACTTGTCCATTTTGTCCGGCAGCAGCTAAAAATTTACCATTAGAGGAAAAAGCAACGCAATCTACAGACTCACCATTCCCAGATTGCAAAATTTTTAATTCTTCGTCATTTTGCCAAAATACAACTTCCCCAGCAGCAGAAGTCGCAGCTAAAATATCTCCTTCAGGTGAAAAAGTAACGGCGGTAACGTAATCTGAAAGAGTTTGCGATGATAACAGTAAAAATTCTTGTGAGTTGACGGTAGATTGGCTCATCGGATTTTGGATTTTGGATTTTGGATTGGTAGTTAGGAGTTAGGAGTTAGGAGTTAAGAGTTAAGAGTTGAAAGTTATTAATAATTATCTACCCCCTCTTCCCCCTCTTCCCCCTCTAAGCTACACAAGCCTTAAACTCTTCTCTCAATTTCGCTTCATCTAAATTACGCCCAATAAACACAAGTTCATTTTTACGGGTTTCGTCTTTCTTCCAAGGTCGATCTGCTCTACCATCTAATAACATATGTACCCCTTGGAATACAAAACGGTTTTCATCGCCAGCTATATTCAAAATTCCTTTGGTGCGGAAGATATCGGGGCCTTGAGTTTGCAATAAATTACTCAACCATTTATCTAATTTATCACCATCAAGTTCGCCTTCTTCTACTAAAGCAACAGAATAAACGCTTTCATCATGCTCGTGAGCATCTTCACCTAAAAATTCTGGATCGATTTCCAGAGCGCGATTCAAGTCAAATGCTTTCACACCAAGCAATGCATCCATTTCCAACTTCGCATCTTGGGTACGATGAATTTTGGCGATCGCATTCATTCCCCGAATTCGATTTTCCAATTCTTCCAACTGCTCGGAAGATACTAAATCTGTTTTATTAATCAGAATTACGTCGGCAAAAGCAATTTGTTCTTGCGCTTCTTCCGCATCCCAATGTTGCCAAATATGCTTAGCATCCACTACAGTCACTACAGCATCAAGTAACAATTGTTCGCGCATATCTTCATCAACGAAGAATGTTTGAATAACCGGCGCTGGATCTGCCAAACCCGTGGTTTCAATGACTAAATGATCGAATTTATCGCGACGCTTCATTAAATTACCGATAATCCGCATTAAATCACCGCGCACGGTACAGCAAATACAGCCGTTGTTCATTTCAAAAATTTCTTCATCAGTATCGATAACCAATTGATTATCAATACCCACTTCCCCAAACTCATTAACTATCACCGCAACTTTCTTACCGTGTTCGTAAGTCAGAATCCGATTTAACAAAGTTGTTTTACCCGCTCCTAAGTATCCAGTCAAAACTGTTACTGGTACCACGCTTGCTGTATTAACCATATTATTTCCAGATGCTTATTTAATGAATGTTTACAGACACAAATAATATACAAAATATTTTCAGTGTTGCTCTCAATCTTGTATAAAATTTGTTAATTAGATAAAAACTATGTAGAGAGTTCCGTACTGCTACGTCTCCATTGCTTTAATAAATAGTCATTAACTAAAGAATTAAATCAGTACAAAAATAAAAAAATATAAAGTTCGTAGTAAGTGCTGCCTTCTCTCATATGAGCTATAAATCGCTGACTACAAACCTTAAGAACTTACAGTAGCTTCTAGAAAAGGTAAAATCTCCTCAGCGATGGTATCTGGGTATTCCTCGTGCATTCCCAAAGAACCTTCAAGCAGCACGCTCTCAACTCTTGGTAAATTGGCGATCGCCTCCATTTCTTGGCGCGACGATTTAGGAGAAGATTCAGCAATCACCACCATAATTGGTACCGATACTTGTCTAACTAATTCCAATAAATCGCTTCTTCTTCTTACAAGATCGAGACAACCAGTAACAAACGCGGCAGGAGCAAATCTTCCTCCGGGTTGCTGGGTGTTTTCCCATTTATCCCGAATAAAATTCGCAGTCAATTTTTCAGCATCGACGTAAACGTGACGACGATACATGAACTTTAAAAAGGATGGTAAAGTATTCAGTTTATAAAGGATTTGACCGATAATTGGTAATCTAACTAGCTGCTTAACCGAATTCCGTAATATTCCATTTACCCCCATAACAGCTAAGGGACCGCGCCAAGTTGGTGCTACCAGAACTATCCGAGAAAATACGGTATTGTATTTGCTAGCTAACCATAAAACGTAAGGCGCACTATGACCTGCTGCGATTACAGTAACTGGCTTTTTTTCAAAAGTAGTTAAGACAAAATCTTCTATAAAATCTCTGTATAAAGCCGGACCATAATCGACTTTAGGACGACTGGAATCTCCAAAACCAGGAAAATCAACCGCCACTACTTTATATTTAAAAGAAAGTCGCTTGGCAATCCCACTCATTTCCGAACGCATGGAAACGGTACTAAATGCAGGGAAAAGCAATACAGGGGAACCTTGACCCAAAGATTCATAAACTATGCGAAAATCTTGGTCTTCCCTATTCCATACAAATTGTTCTACAACTCCGCCAATCCGAACTGAAGTAGAGGTAGATGAAACTGTTGTCATTCTGCAATTATTCCCTGATGAATTTAAAGGTCAAAGGTTAAAGGTTGAAGGTTGAAGGTCAAAGGTTAAAGGTTAAAGTTAGTAAATACTTCAGTTTTCGTGCTGTAATCTTCAGCCTTAATGTATCATTTTTTCCAAATATGCTAAAAGTTTAATTTGATACAGATTTTTGAGATTCTAATGCCTTTTTTTGCATAGTTTTAAAAATATTATAAAAACCATTAGCGCGGGAAGGAGTTAAGCTGACATTCAAACCAGTTTCTTGAATAAAATCTGGGGTGAGTTGAACAATCTCAGCAGGTGTCAATCCATTCAAGCCTTCAATCAAAAGTGCTAATAAGCCTTTAGTCAATTGTGAATCCGAATCACCTTGATAGCTAACTTTATCTTCATCTAAAGAAGCAGTAACAAAAACTTGAGAAACGCAACCGGGAACCTTATTTTCAGGTGTTTTATCAGTTTCTGGAAATTCAGGAAGCTTTTGTGCGTACCAAATTAGCTGTTCGTAGCGTCGCTTAGGTTCAGAAGCACGTTGAAAGCGTTTAACAATTTTGGCAAGAGCGGGCGGTAAAGAATCGTTCATAGATGAATTACAAAAACCTATTAACTTGAGTTTAGAATATCTCGAAGCGGTTAGAGCAGTTATCAGTTACCAATTATTGACTACCAATTACCACACTCGTGCCAAACAAAAAAGCAGAAGCAACCGTGATAGATTACTTCTGCCTTTAGTTTTATTTTTTTACTAAAAACTACTAATTATGTCATCGGAGGCAAACCGCGTATTTGACGCAAAGCATTTAAGCAAGCGGGACAATCGCAACCAAATAAAGCAACAGAAGCATCGCTTTCCTCATCGGTGAATTGCAATTCAGGTAATTCGTCAGGGCGTAAACCTTTATTTCCGTTTGCATCTGGTGCAGCAGAATTTCTACGCATACGAGTACAACCCACACTAGGAGTTGCCACAGCTACAGTAGCTTTTCTTCCGCAGGAAAATCTGCTGGGAGTAGGATTAGCTGTTTCGTTGGCGCTAGCTGGTTGAGTGAAAACCGCCATTGACACCATAGACGAAAACAATATGGGACTCGAAAGTAATGTGAGAAAGAATTTTTTGTTCATTATTAATCAAAGAACCGTTGTAACTAGCGAAGCTTTATAGCTTTTATTTTTTCACGCTCATTAGTAGTTGCTCAGTAAAATTTATACAATACTGTGCGTATCTACCATATGACATAGAAATAGCCGTTTATTGATAACCAAACACAAGGTAGCCGCATAAGCTGTTATGCACTTAATTTGTATAGTACTAGCGGGCAAGATGCCCGCACTACAATAATTCCCAAATTTTGCTTTATACAATTTAGCTGCACATCAGCTTAGAAGAAGGAAAACAAATAAAGTGTCGTCACAATCTTCATCTTCATAAACGCTTCACCCCGAATACTTTTTTAACCTGTCACCAGGCAAATTGGAAGTGGAAACATAACCATAAATCACACAACCAATCAAGACGAAAATTAATTTTATCCTAAGTTTAAGCCATTGACTGTTAAAAGATTAGCCAAGTTCCGAATAATCAGTGAACAGTGAGCAGTGAGCAGTGAGCAGTGAGCAGTGAGCAGTGAGCAGTGAGCAGTGAACAGTGAGCAGTGAGCAGTGAGCAGTGAGCAGTGAGCAGTGAGCAGTTAGGAATTATTTCTTCTTGTCTCCCCATCTTCCCATCCCATCTTCCCCAATAAGCCTACAGGGTCTACAATTCCCTTGTGGATTTAAAAGTAGAAATATGACTAATCAAGGACTTATACCAGTTGTTGTTAATGGTGCTGCGGGAAAGATGGGTAGGGAGGTGATAAAAGCTGTGTCGGAAGCTCCTGATATGGATTTGGTCGGCGCTATTGATACAAGTCCCGAACATCAAGATAAGGATGCGGGGGAGTTGGCTGGTTTAAGCGAACCTCTGGAAGTTCCGATTACCGACCAAATGGAAGGAATGCTGGCGTTTGCTTCCCAAGGAAAGCAGCCTGGGGTTGTAGTTGATTTTACTCATCCAGATTGCGTATACGACAATGTTCGTAGTGCGATCGCCTATGGGGTGCGTCCTGTTGTGGGAACCACTGGCTTAAGTCCGGAAAAGTTGAGAGATTTGGCTGATTTTGCTGATAAAGCTTCTACTGGATGCCTAATTATTCCTAATTTCTCTATTGGTATGGTATTGCTTCAACAAGCAGCAGTTACAGCATCACAATACTTTGACCACGTTGAAATTATCGAACTTCATCACAACCAAAAAGCAGATGCACCAAGCGGTACCGCGATTAAAACTGCTCAAATGTTGGGAGAATTAGGTAAAACTTATAATCAAGCTATAGTAAATGAAACGGAACACATACCGGGAGCGCGGGGAAGTCAAGCTGATGAAGGAATCAGAATTCATAGCGTTCGCTTACCGGGATTAATTGCCCATCAAGAAGTTATTTTTGGCGCATCCGGTCAAATTTATACTTTACGACACGATACCAGCGATAGAACTTGTTATATGCCGGGAGTATTGTTAGCAATTCGCAAAGTTCTTCAGCTAAAGTCATTAGTATATGGATTAGAAAAGATTCTTTAATCTGTAATCCATAATCCAAAATCCAAAATCTAAAATCTAAAATCCACAATGCTTGTCCCATTGACACGCGAGAAGCTTGAACAATTGATTCCCCTAATCGCTACTGGTTCGCAGTACAAATTCTATTGGGGGAAATTTTCCGATTTTTTACAGCGTTTATTAATATCTGTAATTATTGCTACTGTAATTTTACTAATAGAGGTAATTTTACGGCTTCCTTTAGGCCCAGTTATATTTTGCCTCGGACTTGTGGGGGCACTTTACTGGTTATGGGGACCAGTATTGTGGGCCAGTTTGCGAAATGCTAAATTTCGTCGTTACAAATACGCTGGTTTTTTTCGCGGCCGAGTGTTGGACTCGTGGATTACAGAAGAATTAATAGGTACACAAGAAACAGTAAATAATAAAGGCGATTTAGTAATTGTAGAAAACCGAGAAAAACGGATTAATTTGGAAGTAGGGGACGAAACTGGATTTACCGCTTTACTCAAAGCACCGTTACAGGTTTCTCACAAAATAATAAATCGGGGTCAGATAGCTGAAATGTTGGTAATGTCGAGCAGTCCCGATTTAAGCAGAATCGAAGAAATAACTGAAATATATATTCCCAATCGGAACTTATGGGTTAGCGATTATCCTTTTTTACGGCAAGATTATTTCAAAGAAATAAGTCGCCGCATTTACGATGATAGAGAAGAAGATCCCGTAACCGTCGCCGTCGTCCACCCAGACAAAGAAATAGAGAAATTGAACGCTATTACGATGATTACGATGATGAACCGGAACGTTACCCCCGAGAAGGAAGTAGGGAGATTGAAAGATATTACGATGATGACGAACGGGAACGTCCACCTAGAAAAAGCAGAGACATTGAAAGAAGACGTATTTATGATGATGAAGACGAATGGTAATAGGAGTTAAGAGTTAGGAGTTAGGAGTTAGAAATTATTAATTTAAAATAAGCCTTTAACCTTTAACTTTACCCCTTTCATTCCAATAATTCAGCAAGGTCTTCCAACGGATATTCGGGTTCTTCGGGAGAGAATTCAACACAGATTCTCACCTTTCCCTTTTTCCAACCTCTGGCACCTAACTTTAAAATTTCACAATCAATCCCTTCATCAAATAAAGATGCTTCTGGCATCTGAAAACTGATATATTTCTGTATAACTTCTAGCAATTCTAAAACTTTAAAAGTTGAAGAAATTTCCAGATTTCCGGAATTTTCCGCGCTAACAGATATAACTTCGTTACGTTCTAATCGCTCGAACTGTTTTTCCATGCTAATTTTTTATACTTAAATAATTCGCTTTACCAAAATCGGGATTCTGCCCCGTTTTTATAATTTATGAAACATGAAAGTTTAAGTCGGTAGACGGTCATTATATATCCTAAGCAATTATTTAGTCATACCAAATTGTCTAATGTTCAGATGTTATTACATTTACCTTTATCAATACTTTGCAATAGTTTAAATAAAGTATGAAGCTCAGATTTTTAATAAGTATTTTGCAAATTTCTCAAATTCACGTGCAAGTTAAAAAACTATCACACGATTGTCGGCAATAAACTTTCTCAAACTACTATTTTGATAATAAATTATACAAATATTCTTGTGTAAATCTACAAACTATCACAAGCATTTAAGTTTATTTTTTAATACTCAATCACTATCTAAATAATAACTTTTACGCTTAATAGTTGGTATTTAAATGTATTTTAATTTATTTCTTAGTAGCACTATCGGTATAGTGACTGTGACACTTTTAGCATTTGGCGTACTGCAATGGTTTCATGTTCCTGCTGGTAACTTTCTTGATTGGGTAATTGGTGGTGCTAGTTTTTGGTGGCTTTTGGTAATTGTTACCGTACCTTGGAACATTCATTTTAAAGCCAAAGAAACATTATTTGATGCAGAGCAATCTATTGAAAAGGAAATTCCGGTAGATGAAAAACAATTAAAATACGTCAAAGTATTAGTTAGACGTTCGTTAGTAATTGCGATTTTTCTACATATATTATCTACAATAGGTCTTTACACATTAGCTGCAACTGGTATCAGTGCTGTTGGGTATATTAGTTCCGGTGCAGCATTATTATTAACAGGTTTGCGCCCAGCTATCAGTGCTTACGAATATTTATATGCAAGATTAACAACGATTGGCAGAGAATTAAAATATCCTCGCGAAGACATTGTAGAATTACGCCATCGCTTTACCAGTGTTGAAGAAACAGTTAGACGCATGGAAGAACAGCTTAACCCAGAAAATCCCGACTCTTTAGCAGCAAAACAGAAAGCTTATTCACAAGAAACTCGTAGAGAATTGGCGACTATTGCGGCAACCATAGAAGAATTACGAGCAACAAACAAAGTCGAACACCAACGGTTATCCCAAGAATCACAACAGGCGATCGCTCAACTTTCTACCGACGGACAATTCCTAGAACACGTGCGTGAAATAATTCGATTTTTTAAAGCAGCATAATGTAGAGACGTAGCAATGCTACGTCTCATAATCCTACGTCTAATAATCCTACGTCTGTATAATCTAATTTTGTTAAAAGCATCAAAAAGCCTATGCTAGTTATGGAAGGAGTTGATTTTTTACAGCTTCTACCATCTTTGTTTCTAATTCAGATCGGGAATTAATAACAAAAATATTTGCGTAAGGCTTTTTGATAATGTCTATAACAGAACACAAAATAACAGTAGATTCACTAGAATGGTTTTATCGACAAGTAGAACCAATAGGTAGAAGCGATTTACTACCAGTTTTATTGCTGCACGGTTTAGCATCCCAAAGTTATAGCTGGCGTAATATCATGCCGGGATTAGCAGAGCAAGGTAACAAAGTAATTGCCCCAGATTGGATTGGTTGCGGTTTCTCAGCCAAGCCAGAAAAAACAGATTTTGCTTACACTCCAGAAGCATATATTAAAGCTTTAGACGGTTTTATAGAAGCATTAGAACTTGAACGTTTTTCCTTAGTAGTTCAAGGCTTTTTAGGCTCAGTTGGCTTGCAATATGCTCTACGCAATCCCGATAAAATAGCCAGCATCATTATACTTAATACGCCAATTTCATCTACAGCTAAATTGCCTTGGAAAATTAAACAAATGGGTTTACCTTTAGCTGGTGAAATGATGACTCAAGATCCTTTATTAGTCGATCGAACCTTAGAAGGTGGTAGCCGTTACGTTTATAAAGATAAAGATTTAGATGTTTATCGCAAACCGTTTTTAAAAGCTTCCGCAACTGGAAGAAGTTTATTAGCAACAATTCGGAATTTGCAGCTCAATACTGCAATGGAAGAAATAGAATCTGGGTTTAAAGAATGGGAAAAACCGATTTTAATTCAATGGGGAAAAACAGATCCCTGGTTAAACGTAGAAATGGCAGAAAAATTTGCTGATTCCGTACCCGATGCTCAAATAGTCCAAATCAATGATGTAGCGCATTATGCCCAAGAACATCATCATGAAGTGATTCTGCAAGACATGAAACCCTTTGTACGACGGAGTTGAAGAAGATGGGGAGACAAGGGGACAGGGAGACAAGGGGACAGGGAGACAAGGGGAAACTTAAGAGTTAGGAGTTATAAAAAAATCTTGTAGTGGGAGCATCTTGCTCCCTGATTATTTCTACCCTTAATTTTCCTAGCTAATCGCCAATTCCCAATTCCCCATGCCCCATCCCCAATTCCCAATTAATCAAGAAAAATCTTTCATATCAGCGGTACGTAATGATATTTGCTGGATGCGATTACCTCTTCGGACTTTTAGCTGTAAATTTTGACCTACACCGCTATTTTCCACAATATTTAGCAATTCTTCACCTTTACTAATAGGTTTTCCATCAATTGCTACAATCACGTCTCCTATACGAATACCCGCGTTAGCTGCTGGGGAATCGGGAATAACTCTTCCTACCAAGATACCTTTTATTTCGGGTACTTGAATGGGAGAATTGGGATTAGCGTTGATACGTCGTGCTTGTTCGGGAGTTAAATCATCCATTCCTATGCCTATAAATGGATGAGCAACTCTGCCGTTGCGCTGCAATTCGCTGGTAATTTGCTTGGCTTTATCGATTGGAATGGCAAAACCAATACCCATTGCATCAGCACGAATCGCCGTATTTATACCGATGACTTCGCCTCTATCGTTTAATAAAGGACCACCAGAGTTTCCGGGGTTAATCGCTGCATCAGTTTGAATAAACTCCAAACGCTTTGAGGAAATACCAACTTGAGAACTAGGACGTTTTAAAGTACTGACGATTCCCAAAGTTACTGTATTGTCAAAACCCAAAGGATTTCCTACGGCGATCGCCCAGTCTCCAACTTGAACATTACTCGATGAACCCAAGGTAGCAACTGGTAAATCGGTACCGGCGTTAATCTTAACAACTGCTAAGTCGGTGACTTCATCAGCCCCTTGAACTTCACCTTCAAACTTGCGTCCATCCTTGAGACGAACAGTTACTTTATCAGCTTTATCAACTACATGAGCATTGGTTAAAACTAACCCGCTCTTGTCAATAATAAAACCAGAACCTAATCCACGTAATTCTTCAGGTGGTAAGTTTCTAGGTAAATCGCCGAAAAACCTTCTAAAAAACGGATCTTCCGAAAAAGCTTCAGGAAGACGACGGCTGATCTGACGTTCGGTATCAATACGTACTACAGCACTTCCGACTTGATTAACAGCGGCCGTTACAAAGCTACTGCTTCCTATTGCAGCAGCAGCGCTTGAGGGCTTCTGAGCCAGCAATTGGGAATCCGATATTGGTGCGGATTCTGCTTGGGAAGGCAATACTCCAAGAGTATTAACACTTAGCAAAACCCCGATAATAATTGCTAACAAATGGGTACTTAATTGTCTTATAGACTTAGAAAAATATGTGAATTTCATTACCAAGACCGTTCTTCAGCCTGATTGTTAGTTATTGTTGACAATTGTGTTTAAAACTATTGAAAGCAGGTTGTTTGTTTTATTCGTATATTGTGACGTTTTGCGTCACCCTGAAATTTGGCTATTTTGAGCCTTAATGTTTATCTGTAAGTCATAAAACACACTTTACCTACAGTTCAATTTATTAATGATATTAGCAAAAATTAGGTTTGCGTTTTCTCTACCGAGAAAGCTAATACGTTCGTAATAAGCTAATCTGAGGATTGCTTTCATACTATCGTGACTGTTTGCCGTTTGCGCTAGGATTATATGTACTGCCTCAATCCGAAAATAGCCCATGAATGGAACTTCAAAGCAAAACGAACCGATACTGAGTTACAGCAAAGACACTACAATTCCAGAACATAATCACGATCGCCCGCACTCAACTCACAATCATGTCCACAGCGAAGAGTCTTTACGAAAAATAGTTAATCGGCTATCGCGTATAGAGGGGCATATTAGAGGAATTAAATCTATGGTGCAGCAAAACACTCCTTGTCCTGATGTTTTGTTACAAATTGCTGCGGTAAGAGGTGCAATTGATAAAGTAGCCCGGATTGTATTAGACGAGCATCTAACGGAGTGCGTTGCTAGAGCGGCAAAAGATGGCAATATTGATGCTGAGATGGAAGAATTAAAAGCGGCTTTGGATAGGTTTTTGCCTTAAAAATCAAAGTTGTAAATCAAAAAGCCGTTCTAGTGGTGTTCATATTTTTAATAGCTAATATAAATCTGAGTGAGCTTAGAAAAATATAGATTTCATTATAGTTTCAGTGGTAATTCAGATCGACCGTTGATTCTTTTTTTGCATGGTTTTATGGGTAATCGTTCTGAATTCAACCAGGCTATATCTTTATTGGCTGATGGTTTCTATTGTTTAAATATTGACCTTCCCGGACATGGAAAAACTCAAGTTTTAGATGATAATTGCCATACAATGGCGAAAACTGCCGATGCATTAATCAATTTTTTAGATGAATTAAAAGTTGATCGGTGTTTGTTAGTTGGGTATTCAATGGGTGGAAGATTAGCTTTATATTTAACGCTGCACTTTCCCCAACGTTTTCGCAAAGTTATTTTAGAATCTGCTTCTCCTGGTTTATCGACGGAAAAAGAACGATTAGAAAGAGCTAAAAGAGACGAACAAATAGCTAGAAAATTAGCAAGAAGCACTCAAACAGAAGATTTTAAAAAATTTTTAGATAATTGGTACAGTCAACCGATTTTTGGCAATATAAAAAATCATCCACAATTTGAGCAGATGATAGAAAATCGGTTACAAAATAATCCCTTAGAGTTAGCTAAATCGCTGCGGTTTATGGGTACGGGAGTTCAACCGTCTTTATGGAAAAAATTACCAGAGAATAAAGTTCCTTTGCTTTTGTTGGTAGGAGAAAAGGATCGAAAATTTATTGATATAAATAGGAAAATGACTCAAGTTAATGAGTTATGTAATTTAAAGATTATTGAAAACACTGCTCACAATATTCATTTAGAGAATACATCTGTATTTGTGGAAAATATTCAGGATTTTTTGAGTTGAAGGTACATACAGCATATTTCATCACTTTACTTATGTCATAACATTACAAGTAACAAGCTGAATCATTCCTGAATCTTGACATTCACCGCGCTTAATTCTTCTTTCAAAACTTTCTGATAAATTCTTGGCAAACTACTACTTATCGAATTAGTTTCGATGCCATATCCTAAACTTGTCCAGGTAGGAGAAAGTATTTTTAAAACTTTGTTAACCTTTCCTTGTCGCAACAATTGAGGAATACTAACTCCCCATTCTTTAGAATCATTCAACCAGTTATGAACCACTCTATCTTGATATTCGGGTTCAAAACTATAGCTAGCCCAAAACATCATCGGCATAGGTTGTTCGGGGTGATAGCGCTCAGCAATTTTAAACCAAGTAGTATTAATAACTTGGTATCTACCGGCAGCAGTAGAACAGTTTCCTGTATTTGGTCCGATGGGAATTCTGACGCATTTTTCAGGATGGCGACTTAAATCGCTAACGTGTTCTCCACCATACAAAATTGAGTAAGGACGTTTGCTATTAGCTTCACTCGCCGAAATAGTCCGCATCAAAGCGCGGATATATGGGTCCCCCCCTTCCATAATTAAAGGCGGTTGTCTTTTTTGAAATACCGGGTCGCTATTCGGTTCCAAACTACCATGAATGTACCATTGAAACATACAAACAAAAGCCAGAAGAGCAGCTACAGGTCCGATAAGTTTTTCAATGCCTTTGAAGTGAAAACCTTTAAAAGTTTGACTCATCGATATTAATTAAGATAGCCACATAACGAATAACAACAAAAATAAATCCAACAATTCCGGTAAAATTTTAACTAATTAAACCGGATTGCCGAACAAGTTTAATTCTAGCAACGATTATTTTTGTGCGGCCAAGGTAAGAAAGGATGAGGAGAGGGGGGAGAGGGGGTAGAGGGGGTAGAGGGGGGAGAGGGGGTAGAAATAATATTCATCACTCCTAACCCCCAACTCCTAACTATTCCCTATTCCCTATGCCCAATGCCCAATGCCCAATGCCCAATGCCCATTACGCTACTGCTGCAAATAATTCTGCAAAACTTTTATCAGTAGCGTCTTCTTTAGAAATAATTTCTACAATCTTATTTTGGGAAGCTGGTTCAAAGAGTGATTCTACACAAACTTGAGCAACTTTTTGACGGGGAATACTGCCGTCAAACATTGTATCTGCTGATTTCATGACAATAGGATTGCTGTTGTCTTCGTTTTTTAAGCCACCAGGACGTACTATTGTATAAGTTAAACCACTTTTTTGAATGTATTCTTCTGCTTGTTTCTTCCAAACTAAAATTAACCAAAATAAATTTAATGGATGGAACAGCTTAGAAGTACACAAAGACGAAACAAACGTAAAATGTTCGATTCCTTTAGCTTTGGCAACATCCACCAAATTTTTCGTACCTTCGTAATCTACTTTATAAGGCCCGGTGGGGTCAAAACTTGGTGCCGCACCAGTCGCACATAACAATACCGTGCTATCTGCTAAAGCAGCAGACAAAGTTTCTAGTTTTAAAACATCGCCTTGCACTAAGTCCACATCACCAGGCAAAATACTTCTAGCTTTTTCTAAATCTCTTACCAATGCACGAACCGGAATATTACGCGCTACCAATTCTTGCACGATGCGCCTTCCCGTTTCACCTGTTGCCCCTGCTACAAAAGCTTTCATTCCTACCCCCAGATTGGGAAACTTATATCACTATCTTTCGTTCTCTATTGTAGAGATTCGGTGAACTTTATTTCAGATTGTTAATATTTCGATGAATTTACCTTAAGCCTGCGAAACATTTCAATTAGGATGGGAATTATTATTTTAGTTAAATAAAAAAGTATACAGGAATGCACTTATGGTTTCAATCAATCGAGAGTATAAATCCGATCAAAAAAGAGAAATAATTATATCTGTGGCATCTACTGTATCCGATACACAAGATTTACCCTTAGAGGTAGATTTACAGGAAGAAACGAAGTTTTACGGTACTTTCAGCGACTGCATGGAGTTATCCGCACCTGCCGAAACTGTTGCCGAATATCTAAATAATCACTCAGAATGGTTTTCTCGTTGCGCTCAACCAATGAAAGTTGAACCTTTGGGGAAAAATGGTTATGAAATCACAATCGGTCGTTTTGGCGCTTTTAATTACGAAGTAGAGCCGAAAATTGGTTTAGAACTTTTACCTCCCGAAGAAGGTATTTACCGCATTCGCACCATACCGATTCCTGACTATCAACCTCCTGGTTACGATGTAGACTATCGCGCATCATTACAGCTAGTCGAAAGCGAAAATACTTCCGTAGAAACTCCAATAACTAGAGTTGAATGGGAATTATATTTAAACGTTTATGTTGAATTTCCTAACTTTATTAAACGCTTACCTCAATCTTTAATTCAGAAAACTGGCGATCGCCTGCTCAACCAAATTGTTCGTCAGGTATCTCGCCGTTTAACACGCAAAGTTCAAGACGAATTTCATCAATCTTTAGGCATATCTTTTTCAGACAAAGCAAAAAAAGCATGAGAAACCAAGGATGAAGCATGAAGGATGAAATTAATCTTCCTTCATACTTCATACCTTATTTAGTAGTCCACCTGCGTTAACTTTGTCAGGTTTATTTTTTCTTCTACTCCCTAATCCCTACTCCCCACCTTCACTCAACAAACAAGAGGTTGCGAAAGTACTAAGCTTTACTAAGAATTTTTTGGACAATTTGCACGCCACTGATAGCCTGCCATGTAAAAAGACCTAAGATTGTAAAGTTTAATAGAATATGAGTCATCCGTGCCCAATTTGCTCCTTTTTGCATAAAAGGAGATAAAGAAGCAGAAAAACCAATCAAAGCTGTCATTCCCAGCCCAGCTAATAGATGGGGACCGACAAATAATTTACCATTATTAATATAGGTAACAGCCATCCCACCAATAGAACCCGATACCATTAGTGCTAATAATAAAGAGCCTATTTGAAAGTGTTTGATATTGTACTTACCTTTAATAAGTTCTTTTTTCTCTTCACCACTAGCATTTCTAGTACGCTGTACCTGCAAACCTAAATAAGCCGCATAAAGCGTACATAGTAACAGCGCCCACATTAGCACGGGATGAAAAAATTGCATCCAGTATTTAACTTCTGGCGAAAGTTCCATTGTGTTCTCCCCTAATACTTAAATCTTCATAAAAATTAGCATAGCGCGTCGAGGGAATAGGGAGTAGGGGATGGGAAAATAACAACGGGAATAGGATGAATAGTTAGGAGTTAGGAGTGAGGAGTTAAGAGTTAGGAATTTTTCAACAACTAACAACTAACAACTAACAACTAATAACTAACCACTAACAACTAACAACTAACCATTAACACTAACAACTAAAAAATGAGTCAAAACAATGTTTCGCTGCTAGAAGCGGCTAGAAGTGGCGATATTAAAAGGGTGCAAACTTTTTTGAATACGGGTGCTTCCGCGAGTGTGAATGATAAAGATGGCACTACAGCGTTAATGTTTGCAGCAAATTCTGGCTATACAGAAATTGTCAAAATTCTCCTCGATTCGGGTGCAGATATTGATTGTAAAAGAAAACGTTATGGTTTAACGGCTTTAATGTTAGCTTGCGCCGCAAATCAAGTAGACATTGTACGCATATTAATATCAAAAGGTGCGGACATTGATGCAGTGAATGAAGACGGCAGCACGGCTTTGATGATAGCGGCTCTCAAAGGTTATAACTCTATAGTCCAAGCTTTAGTAGATGCTGGAGCTAATGTAAATCTTAAAGATAAAGATAATGATACAGCTTTACAGTTAGCAGTAAAAGAAGGGCATTATGCGGTAGTCAAAACTTTAGTAAAAGCAGGTGCTGATGTAAATATCCTAGATAAAGAAGGTGAAACTTTATTGATGTTAGCCGCAGAAAAAGGATATTTAGGAGTAGTTGAGGCACTATTAACTGCGAATAATATTGATGTAGATACAAAAAACAACGATGGAGAAACAGCATTATCTATCGCTGTAGCAGGGGGACATACTCCTGTAGTTACGACTTTGGTGAATAAAGGTGCTAATATAAATTCCCAAGATAAAGATGGAGAAACTCCTCTACATATTGCAGTTGTCGAAGGTTTCGCCGACGCTGTAGAAGTTCTTGTTAAGGGTGGTGCGGATGTTAATAAAAGAAATAATTTAGGGGATACACCTTTACTTGTCGCAGCTTTACAAGGATATAGCAACATTGTTAAAGCACTTTTAAGACAAGGTGCTGATGTCGGAATCACAAACTTAGCTGAAACACCCTTAACCTTAGCGACAATACAAGGAAACGCAGAAACGGTAAAGATTTTATTAGAAAATGGCGCTGATGCTAATACTCAATTGCAAGACGGAAAAACGTTATTAACTGAATCCACAAAACGCAATTTTAAAACAATCACTCAAGAATTATTAGCGCATGGTGCTGATATCAACTTTAAAGATGGAAACAGCGCTACAGCATTAATGTGGGCAGCATCGCTCGGTTATATAAAAGTGGTAGAAGTATTATTAAAAGCTGGTGCAGAAATAAATTTAAAAAATCGAGGTGGTTATACTGCCTTAATGCTGGCAAAATTTAACGGTTATCCAAGTATTGTAAAAATATTGAAAGCTGCTGGAGCTAAGGATTAAGGGGACAAGGGGACATTTAATTGCAAAGTTCTGTATATAAAATTCTGATCTAATTACAAACATTGCACATTAAATAAAAGTATCGCATAATACGTTCATATTTTATACTATAGCCTATTAAATGAACGCAAATAATGATTTACAGGTAAATACGGTTTTACCTTTGTATTCCCCTGAAGATGTAGATTTAGAAGTTTTTAATTCTATCCAAGATCCCGATTACAAACAAGGAAAACCTGTAAAAGATATGAAACGATTATTTAACAAACAAGTAATTGTTGATGATGAAACTTTGTTAGATATTCAAACAATTAAAGTGCCCGGTTTTATTGGGATTGCAGATGAGGAAATAGTTACCAACTCTCAAGGAAAAAGCGTTTCGGGACATGAAGATATTGTCCAGTTTCTCGAAGAATACGGTTTGCTAGTTTGCACCTATCAGTACAATAAAGACCGTTACGGTAAAGTAATTGATTTACGTTGGAGTCCCCAAAGTAATTACGAAATCAATGAATTGATGGAAGTTTTTATTAAAAATGAGGGTCATCATTCTGGTGTAATTGTACCAGCAATTAGAGAAGGTGGAACAAAAGCGTTTGCATCCTTCAACGAACCAGATATTTATCATAATGGACTGTATGGTGAAAGCGGATTTATGGCAGTAGCCCAAAATTTAGTTTTTCCTGAATTTGTGACTTTAAAATTTAAAAAAGGTTACACCGACAGCATTATCTGTTGGATGGCTTTGATGAATCCGTTTGTGAAATTTTCCCAAAATGATTTTAACGGAGGAGATCCAACTCGGGTTATTGATAAAGCTAGTCTCAAAGAATTTCTCACCAACTGCGCTTTAGCTAGTATTGGTGATGAAAGCGCGATCGCCTTTCTCAACGATCCAAATAACAAAGCTTATTGTTCTGAATTTGTTTATATCAGCATCAACACTCCGGTTTATCCCTTCAATCTCAAAGGTTTAACGTCATTACTAAATAATGAAGCCAAAGCCAGAGAAATCTTGGCAATTCAGGAAAAACAAAATAGCAGAGAAGAAAATATTCTTAGCGATCGCAGTGCAAACCCAGAATTTCAAGCTTTTAACATTCAGATGCCAGTTGTACCATCAGATTTACCACCATTAGACGTACTTATTGTAAACAACGGAATCAACGTAGATTCCAACAGCATTCCTTTTCCACCTTTCACACTTTCTCAAATATTGCGTCGCGCTTTTCGCACCTTGTTACCGCGTCATAATGACGTTAATAACCCCAAAATTATCCAAGCACAGGTAAAGCTCTTTGAATATTTAGAACCATTAATTATCAAACAATTAGGGCTTGATAACCCTTATGCAGAAGGCTTTTCGCAAGAAGCAACCGCAACAAGAGACGAGAAAATCAAAGCGGTGCAGAAGTTTATCAACTTTACGCGAGATCGATTGCAACAGAATTATGATAACTACGCCGAACTTGATTTTGTAATAGATAAAATTATGCAGCAAGCGGATGAGTTAGTAGGTACAAGCGATGCAAAATACTTTATTCCACCGCGCATTTATGTAGATTTGGGACAAAATGACGATGATGGAAACTTACCTCAAGGTTGGGGATTTAAATTAAATACTTTGGGTGCATTAATTTATCGAGGTGCGCTTGGGGATATTGCTGTAACTCCAGAAACACCTCCGGAAAATAGTCCCCCGCGTCAAAAATCTGAAATGAGGTGATTTTCAGTTAACAGTTAGCAGTGAGCAGTTAGTAGGGTGTATTATCGTGGAGCGCAACGTACCATTAGTTTTTTGCATAAGTAACGATAACTAAATTAATGGAACTGGAGAAGACTTTATTCGTTTGCGAGATGATGATTTAGCAAACGAAATTTATGTGAAACAAATGCAAACCATATCACCTGATATCAAAAATGATGATATGGGATAAAATATCAAATGCCAGCTAATAGGAAACTCAAATTGCTCCTCACAGAATTCTCTCCCATAGCCTTCATTGCCACTACTCCCACTGGTGCAAAGAAACTTCAACCCATGAGCCAAAACGAGTCTGCTACATTATGGGTTCCAGAATCTTTATCAGAAATTAGTAACTCAAAAACATACAAAGATTCCCTGAAAAACCACGTAGCTAGTTTGTGGAATAATCATCAAGCTTTTGTTTTCTGTTTGGCTACAGGTGCAGTAGTTAGGCTGATTTCAGGATTATTAAAAAGCAAGTCAACAGATCCAGCAGTAGTGGTAGTAGATGAAACTGGAAAATTCGTTATTAGTTTATGTGGTGGGCATCAAGGTGGTGCCGATAAATTAGCAAAATTGATTGCTTTACAACTTGGTGCAACAGCCGTTTTAACAGGTGCTTCCAATGGTTTGGAATTACCTGCGGTGGATATGTTAGGTGTTCCCTTCGGATGGTGTCGCGGTGAAGGTGATTGGAATGCAGTTAGTGCAGCAGTAGCTAAAGCTGAAGATGTAGAAGTAATTCAGGAAGTTGGTTCAACCTTATGGCAAAATTGTTTACCCGAAGCAAATCCTTTTAAATTCAAAGAATCACCAACTACAAAAGCCAAAATCTTTATCACATACAAAAAATATTCTCCCCCTATCTCCCCATCCCCTCCTCTGCCAATCATCCATTGGCATCCCCGAGTACTATGGGTAGGAATTGGCTGCGAGAGAGGTACTTCAAAACAGGTAATTGCAGAGGCGATCGCTCAAGTTTTTCAAGAAAATCAATTCGCACTTTCTGCCATAGCAGGTATCGCTACTATTGATATAAAAGCTGATGAAGTTGGTTTAGTAGAACTTTGTCGCGAAAGAAATTTACCGATTATAACCTTTTCATCTGAAATTCTTAATACGGTAACGGTACCCAATCCTTCCCAAGTTGTGGAAAAAGAAGTCGGAACCCCCAGCGTTGCAGAAGCTGCTGCAATTATCGCAGCCAATGTAGAGACGCGATATATCGCGTCTCCCCAAAATATCGCGTCTCCCCAAAATATCGCGTCTCCCCAAAATATCGCGTCTCCCCCGAATATCACATCCCTAAAAGTCCCCAAACAAATTTACCGTTCATCAAACCAAAATCACGCTACTTGCTTCAACGGAGGGAATCTCCGCAACGCAGTGGCTCAAAAAGGTGCAGTAACGGTTGCAGTCGCCGCTTCGGAAAAAGAATACATCGGTAGAATCGGTAAATTACTACTGGTAGGAACGGGGCCGGGAAACCTCGACCAAATGACCCCAGCAGCACAAACGGCAGTAGCTAGCGCCGATGCAGTCATTGGTTATAACTTGTATATCGATCTGATTGCTCCTATTCTCCAAAAACACCAGATCGTAGAAGCTTTGCCGATTACTAAAGAACGCGATCGCGCAACTCGGGCAATTGAGTTAGCAACCTGGGGTTTAAATGTAGCAGTTATATCTTCTGGAGATAGTGGAATTTACGGTATGGCTGGCTTGGTAATGGAAGATTTACAGGCTAGCGGTTGGGATGGTAAAAGTCCCAGCGTTGAAGTATTTCCGGGAGTTAGCGCTTTTCAATCAGCTGCTGCAAGAGTTGGTACACCTTTGATGCATGATTTTTGCGCTGTCAGTTTAAGCGATTTGCTTACTCCTTGGGAGGTAATTGTTAAGCGTTTGGAAGCAGCAGCAGCAGCAGATTTTGTTACAGCTTTGTATAATCCTAAATCTAAAACTCGTACTCAACAGTTAGATGTAGCAAGAGAAATCTTTCTTAAGCATCGCAATCCGGATACCCCAGTAGCAGTAGTGCGATCGGTTTACCGCGAAAACGAACAAATTACTATAACTACTTTAGACAAATTATTAGATGTGCCGGTGGATATGTTAACTACCGTTTTAATTGGCAATCAAAGTACCCGTAGTTATGGGGAATGGATGATAACACCAAGAGGATATAGGGATGAGGTTAAAAGTTAAAAGGAAGCTTGTTAAGGATTTAAAATTGTCTCAAAAGTCTATATATTAAGGCTTTTACACAATTCGACAAAAATCTTTGCACATCATAAACAAGCTTGATATTGAATGATTTGAGTATTAAGTAAGTCGTTTCAATCAGAAGCATCTCTTAATACTTATTGAGTTGTTTCTCATTAATCCCTACAATTAGTAAATTAGTACACAACTTTAAGTTACATTTTCTGCTAGCAGAAGGGGGTCAAATGAGTCGTCCGATTATATTGGGTATCGTAGGTGACAGTGCTGCGGGTAAAACAACTTTAACTAAAGGTATCGCACAAGTATTAGGTCCGGAAGATGTCACCGTTATTTGCACGGACGATTATCATAGATATGACCGCAAGCAACGTGCGGAAATCGGTATTACTGCCTTAGATCCCGACTGCAATTATTTAGATATTATGCAACAGGATCTTTTACAGTTACGATCGGGGCTACCAATTCTGAAGCCGGTATATAACCATACAACAGGTAACTTAGATGCGCCTGAGTACATAAAGCCTGGTAAATTTGTGATAGTAGAAGGACTATTAGGTTATTCGACTCGTCAAGCCAGACAATGTTACGATGTCAAAGTTTATCTGGCTCCCCCCGAATCTCTACGTGCAAAGTGGAAAGTTAAGCGGGATACTCTAAAACGCGGATATACTGAGGAACAGGTTTTAAAGGCACTCCAAGGGCGGGAACCAGATTCAGAAAAGTTTATCCGTCCCCAACGTCAATGGTCGGATATTGTTGTAAGTTTTTATCCTTCGGAGGATGATTCCGACCAAAGTAATGGGCATTTAAATGTACGTTTGGTATTACGTCCAACAATACCCCACCCGGATTTTACCCAAATTGTCAACTCTGGTAATGGCGATTCCATGTCAGCAATTCGCCTGGATTTAGATCGGGATATGAGCAAACCCGTTGACGTTTTAGAAGTCGATGGACACGCTACATTAGAGCAGGTGAATAGATTAGAGCATATCATCTGTTCCGATATGCCTAACCTGAAAAACATTTGCGATCGCGAAAGCAATCCAGAGTTAGGTAAAGTCGCTGGAACTACCGGGGAAAGTATCCAAAGTTACCCCTTAGCTCTGACTCAATTATTAATCACTTACCATATGCTTAAAGCAACACAAATGTCTCAAGAAGGTTTGCCAGCCAAGGTTTAGATAATAGATTGCAGATAGGGAAAGATAGTATCTCTTTTCCAATTATTTTCCGTAGTGGGAGCATCTTGCTCCCTAATAGTAAGTTAGCTATTCGCCTCTTACTTATCTTCTTCATTTCCCCACTCTCCCCATTTCCCCCCTCTTCCCCCTCTCCCGTGCCAAAATTTTAAATATTTACTTCGATATTGGTAAATTCTATAGGTCAAACTGGGATAACTAAAAGTAGGTACACCTACGATCGTTATTCTCAAGTTTATCTATGACCTACTGCCTTAGAATTGCCGATATGGCTGAAAACGAGCGTCCGCGAGAACGTTTGTTAACTCATGGTGCAAAAGTTCTAGCTACTGCTGAGTTAATTGCAATTCTACTCGGTACGGATCAAGGTGCTGGCAAATTATCTGCTGTAGGTTTGGGACAATATATTTTGCAGGAATTAGGCAAGCATCAGCGCGAACCTTTGGTAGTTTTACGAGATATTAGCGCTGCTGAGCTGATCAAAATTCCCGGAATTGGTCCAGCTAAAGCAACAGCGATTTTAGCAGCGATAGAATTGGGCAAGCGCACTTTTCAAGCCCGTCCGGGAGAAGGTACAGTAATTGATAGTCCAGCAGCTGCGGCTGCTGCACTGAGTCAAGATTTGATGTGGCAGCAGCAAGAAAGGTTTGCAGTAGTGCTATTAGATGTAAAAAATCGTTTATTAGGAACTCAAGTAATTACGATTGGAACCGCAACAGAAACTTTAGCACCCCCCCGCGAGATATTTCGGGAGGTAATTCGTCAAGGCGCAACCCGCTTGATAGTTGCTCACAACCACCCTTCAGCAAACCTTGAACCCAGCCCAGAAGACATCGAATTAACTCGCCAATTATTAGGTGGAGCGCAATTTTTGCAAATTCCTCTGATAGACCATTTAATACTTGGTGATGGGGATTTTGAAAGCTTGCGCGAAATTACAAGCTTATGGGATGAATATCCGCAGGGTGATTAGCGTATTCGTTATAAACAAAAAAAAGGTTCGTAGTAAGGGCTTCAGTTCTTTATTTTAGGACTAAAATCTTTACTACAAACTTATTTAAAATTATTAGTTCTTTTGATAGTTGTATTACTTAAGGTAAGGGATTTAAAGCAACAACACTTTTTTTAATAAGCTCCTTTTTTATCCAAAATAACTTTGAGTGTTTGGAGGATAATCTGCAAATCCAACGAAAGCGACCAATTTTCCATATAGGTTTTATCCAAGTCAATCACTTTCTCAAAGTCGATAATATCTGAGCGACCGGAAATTTGCCATAAACCTGTAATTCCGGGGAGAACTTCCTGACGGATGAAGTGGTGATCGGAAAACTTTTGCACATCTCTTACAGGTAAAGGACGAGGACCAACTAAACTCATTTCTCCTAAAAGTACGTTAAACAATTGAGGAAGTTCATCTAAACTATACTGACGGAGAAACTTTCCTACTTTGGTAATGCGTGGGTCATCTTTGATTTTAAACAGAATTCCATCTTTAGTTTCGTTATGTGCTTCTAACTGTTTTTGTAATTCATCGGCATTCGTTACCATTGTGCGGAATTTCCACACTTTGAAAGATTTTCCATGCAAACCGATGCGAGTTTGTTTGTAAAAAATAGGGCCTGGAGAATCTAATTTGATTAGTAACGCAATCAAAAGATAAATTGGTGATGCAAATAAAATAAACATTGCCGAACTACAAAAATCGAAGTACCGTTTTACCCAGAAATCGCTTCCAGTAATAGTTGGTGGCATGAAATTCAATATTGGGATACCACCAAGCATTTTTAATTCCAATCTTTGCTCCATAGCTTGTAGTTCAATCGGTAAAATATGTAAGATAACCCCAGCATTTCTTAACTTCCAATAAAGGAACATTCTCATTCCAATTGATTGCCAAGAGCAGACAAATACTTCTGCTACACCTAAACTAGTTATTTCCTCTATAGTGGCGGATAAATTAGCTAATGAGTTTGAAATTGTATTAACGTTTTTCCAACCTACAAGGTTATAACAATTCTGTTTCTCTAATAGCTTCACGGCTTTTTCTTTCTCTTCTAAAGAACAAATGATATAGGTTGGACAAGTAATCAAATTGTACTTTCTGAGCCGCATAATGGCAGTATTTATCATAAATCTACCAGAGCAAGTAATCGCTATGCTCAACAGCCATGCTGTAATAAATGTTGCTTTAGGAAATAAATCGTTTTGTAAATAGAGATATCTAAAAAGTAATAGTAATAAATAAGAGAATGTTATTGTTTTGCTCAGGCTAAAATAGTCCCGGCGCTTGTCTCCAGCTTCGTATAATCCTTGAGTTGCAACTAGACAGATTTGAATGGCAATAGTTGACAAGATAAAGAATAAGTTATCTTGTTCAATCCAATTAACATTAGGGTTTATACTGCTTGCTTGGGCTATTTTCCAGGCTGAACCTAAGCATATTGCGTCTACTAGAATAAGGGTTATTCTGCGAAGCCATATTGCACCAACTCTTTTACGTAATTGTGTTAAAGATGGAGCGCGTAAATCTAAGAGCCTATTATTCCCTGATAATTCACTAACAAAAGACATAATTTTTGATAACTTATTGGTTAGCTCTATACAAACTATAATTTAAAGCCGTGACATCATTGTGACATAAATGTTTTAAAAATAACCTGAAAAAACTTTGTTTGTACATAATAAAAATATTAAATGTCATAACTTACTATTAACTTTTTTCTTTCTAAGTATATCTATAAATATCAATTTTAAAACGCTATTTATCAATACAGTCAAATAACAATATATGAATTATAAAAAATAAAAATACGAGCATATTTGCTTTTAGTAAAAACAATTAATGATTACTAAACATTATGAAATTAAAATTAAATAAAATAGTTAAAAATAGTTATTTACTAAAACTTAATCGTGCCTGACTATTGAAAAATTGCAATTCAACGACTTGGTGCAGCATCAAAAGCACGGGCGATCGCATTCCAAGCTAACTTGCGCTTCCCATGTAGATCGAGTGGTAGAGGACGAACGGGTGCATCATCATTTCGCGGTTGAAATTCATTCAACCAACTATGTTTGTCATTTAATCCCCAGGTTAAAACTGCAATTACTGCTGGTTGTTCCAAAACAACTTTTAAATAGTCGCTGTAGGCTTTAGCAACTATTCTGTCGCGGATTTCTATGTTTCTTGGTAAATCTTTATCTTTAACATCGAGTTCTGTTATTAATATTTTTAAATTTAGATCGGCAACTTGAGCCAGAAAATCTTTCAATATCTGAGGATTAAAATTGTTTTCGCTACCATCTAAATGAGCTTGAAGACCTAAAGCATGAATGGGAGTACCTTGAGATTTTAAACGTTTTAAAAGTTTGATAACGGCATTTCGCTTAGTTTCATCTTCAGGTGTGTCGTAAACCAAACCATAATCGTTATAAACTAACATTGCTTTTGGATCGGCTTCATGAGCAAAGCGAAAAGCAAGGTCGATATAATCTTCTCCTAGAAACTCCAACCACGGCGTTTTTCTTAAACCCTCGGGATGTTTATCTCTTGGTTCGATAGCTTCATTAACTACATCCCAAGAATGCATTTGTCCTCGGTAACGTCCGACAACAGTTTTAATGTGTTTTTCGAGAAAATCCTTAGCATTGTTGCGGTTGACTGTATCTTCAAACCAAGGAGGTAAAGACATATACCAAACTAAAGTATGTCCCCGAACTTCCATTCCATGATTGCGAGCAAAATTAAACATTAAATCTGCTGCGGTAAAATCAAAAGATTCGGGTGTCGGACGTAATGGTTTTGGATCGACGTGCCATTTAAAACCCCATTCGGAAACTAATATCGAGCATTCTTTAATTAAGCTTTGAGCATATTCTCTATCGTTTAAAAGCAGTGGATGACGTATGGCTGTTCCAAAAAGAATGTTTTTCTTTGCAGCACGTTCTTTTAAAGATTCATCTCCGGGATATTTTATACATTCACAATCGGGGTCATCCAAAGCCAGAATTTGTTGACGTTTTAACTCGTCTTTACCCGTAATTACTGCACCCATCGCTGTTAAAGCACCTAGACTAAATAGGAATTTACGTCTAGTTAATGTTTTTATCTTCATCAATAATTCCTAAGCAAGCTTGTAAAAACCAAGTCGTTGCTTGAGTACCAACCACATAAACTGTGGATTTCCCATCACATACCTTTTCCACAAACGTTTTGGTTCAACAATCAAGCGGAACAACCATTCTAATCCCCATTTTTGCATCCATAAAGGCGCTCGTTGTACCATATTGGCAACTAGTTCAAAGCTAACTCCAATCCCTAAAGAAACGGGTACTCCTAATTCTTGATAATTGTCATATATCCACTTTTCCTGTTTGGGAGCGCCCAATCCAACAAACAGAATATCTGGTGCTGCTGCTTTAATTTTGGAATTGATTGATGCTAATTCTTCTGGTTGAGATTCAAATCCATAAGGTGGACAGTGTGTTCCAACTATTTTAAGGTCGGGATGCCTTGCTTGTAAAACTCTTTTAGCCGCTTCAGCAGCGCCGGGACGACCACCCAGCAAAAAGATTTTTAGTCCTTTTTTTTCAGCAACAGCAGATAATTCTTCAAATAAATCAGTTCCGTTAACGCGACCATTTAAGGGTGTTTGCAAGAATTTAGCAGACCATAACAGCGAGACACCATCGGGTACGGCTAAAAATGCTTTATTGTAAATGTCGCGAAATTCAGCATCCCGTTGAAGACTTAAAACGTGTTGAGCATTAGGAGTTACTACATATGAAGGAAGAACGCCTGTAAGAGCATGGTCTATAATCCTTTCGATAACATCATTAAAGCTGTAGTTATCAATTTTGACTCCGCAGATATTTACTCTCATTATTTAATTTCCGATCTTTGATAGATGTGCAAGATACCAATTCATTTAGAATGTTAAAAATCCAAAATCCAAAATCTAAAATTTATTTACTGTCCGACAGCAGCAGGTGAAAGAGATTTCTTTGACCTAGACTCTAATACGGAACTATAGATTTTATAGAGTTGAGAGCAATAAACTTTAACATCGAAAGGAGTAACAGTTTCTCTGGCTGCATTTCCTAAAGAGACTCTTAAAGACTGATTCTCAATTAACTGCTGCATTGCTTCAGATAGTTTTTGGATATCTCCTGGATTAACCAATAAACCATTCTCTGTCGAAGTAATTAATTCCGGGATGCCACCTACTGGTGTAACTATTGCAGGTAAACCCCAGCCCATTGCTTCTAAAAGAGCCATCGGTAAACCTTCGTTGTAGGAAGGTAAAACAAATACGTCGATATTAGCAAGCAGTTGATCTCTAGTTTGAGAATCTATCCAACCAAGAAATTGAATTTTATTCAAATTGAGACTTTTAGCTAATCGACGTGCTTCTTCAATATCTCCATCTCCAGCAACGATTAACTCAGAATCTGCTTTTAAAGCATCTGGAATCTGAGCGAAAGCTTTAATTAAATCGAAGGTTCCTTTACGCGCACCAACTCTTCCAAAAAAGCCAAATTTTATCGATGAAGTACTTATTCTATTAGGAATTTGAGCGGGTAATTCAGTCGGATTTGGTAAAACTACAACTTGCTTTTTGTTTAATCCCAAGTTGTTAACGTAGTAGTCTTCCCAAGTTTTAGAAAGGACAATAAAATCATCACAGCAACGAAATATTTTACTAAAAACCAACTGTGCCCATTTAGGAAGCTTTGAGTAAGTTACATGGAATTCAGCACCGTGAGCGTGCATTAATACGGGTTTATTAAAAATAAAAGCAATCATTGTAATAATCGCTTTTCTTACCAAGCTACCACCATCTGAAATATGGACGTGTATTAGATCGGATTTGCTCGCGATCAAATTCCACAACAGAGCGAATAAAGCTTTGATAAAAACTTTGATTCTATGGATAACTGTACCTTCATCATGGCTAGTTATATGCTGAAACTCAATATCTTCAGCAGCGTGCTTGAGCATGAGTTTTTCTACAGTTGCTATTCCTCCATTTTGTTCGAGGCTAGCACCCAGCATGAGAATATTTAATTTGCTCATTTCTGATATTAAAATGAATTAAAAAAATTAATCAAAAAAAATGCGACTTGTAAAATTTTGTCCTGTAATTAAATCCGGAGAATTTTGTTAAATTTATTATTCTCTAACCATCGCAAAATACATTATCTGTTGGCATCAGGATAATTACACAATTGAATATAAAATTATCTTTAAGCAAACCCAGTATTTATATCGATCTTAATACTCAATTTGATAATTGCCGGTAAACACGTAATTCGCTTGTACTTTTTAAACAGAAAAATGGCTAAAGCCCTTACTACGAACTTTTATTTTAAGCAACCACTAAGTTGTTGGGCTAAAAGTTTGGCATTCTCTGGCTTTAATAACATAGAACGATGAGTACCGGGGATTTGATGTATTTCCACTTCAGTAGCCCATTTATCCCAACCAAAATTAGCATCTTCAAGTCCATAAAACTCAAATGTGGCTACAAAAATATTTATTTTACCCGGAAATGGTTTGACTTTGTATTCATCCATAAATTTATCAAGAGTTGGCATTAACGGTTGGAATGATTCGCTAAGCTTGTATTCTATTCGTTCTTTAAAAAAGCTGGTTTTATCTTTCCAAGAAAAACCTAAAACTACTTTTAGTCGCTGACAACGTTTAAACAATAATCTAGCTTTTTCTGCTCGGTTTTCTACTTCTGGAGTAGGGGTATCAAGCAAACCTAAGAAAGCTACTTTTTCGTTTTGTGCGTATAATTGCCGAGCTATTTCGTAAGTAACTAAACCTTCGTAAGAATGACCCATTAAATTATATGGGCCTTTTAATTGAATATCACGTATTTTTTGAATGCAGCGAGATGCCATTTCTGGGGCTTTATCTAACGACTCCTGTACGATATATACTGGCTGTTCTGTATCTAAATTGTCTATCATTTGTTGATACAAAAAACCGTTGTTCGCAACGATAAATAAAGGTGTTTTTTTGCCATTAGGATTAATTTTGACAATGCTTTGACTGACAATTTCTTCTTGAACGATAATGGTAGCTAATTCTTCAATTGTCGATGCTTCAAAAAAGATTCCTTGAGAAAGATTTTTATCAAAAGTTTTCTCAATCTCAGCCACCATAGATGTAGCCATCAGCGAATTACCACCCAAGGAAAAGAAGTCATCTTTAATCCCAATTGGCTGAATGCGGAAAGCTTGTTCCCAAATAGTGACTAATTTCTGTTCTACATCGTTGCGAGCAGATAAATATTCTTCTTTTAAATTAAGATTGCTTTTATCAGGTTTGGGAAGAGCTTTACGGTCTACTTTATCGTTTGGGGTTAAAGGTAAAGCGTCTAGCATTACAAATCCCGACGGTATCATGTATTTGGGTAGCCTGGTTTTAAGAAAATCTTTTAATTGTTTATTTGTAGGTGGTTGATTTCTAGGAACGATATAAGCGATTAAACGTTTATCACCAGCTTCGTATTCATGAGGAATAACAATCGCTTCTTTAACAGCAGGATGTTGGTTAAGAACGGTTTCTATTCCTCCTAACTCAACCCTAAAACCGCGAATTTTAACCTGATGATCGATACGTCCGAGAAAATCAATATTACCGTCGGGAAGGAAACGGGCTAAATCTCCAGATTTATACATTCGCCCCGGATTAAAGGGGTCGAGAATGAATTTTTTTGCGGTTAATTCTGGTCTATTGAGATAACCTCTTGCTAAAGATACACCACCAATATGCAATTCTCCAGGAACTCCTATAGGAACGGGATTTAAACAACTATCTAAAATATAAATTTTGACGTTACCGAAAGGTCGTCCAATTGTCATTTCCGCGAGTCCCGTATCTTTTACAGACTCAGATAATTTACATTTAGTAACAACTACAGTTGCTTCAGTTGGTCCGTAAGTGTTGATTAATTCTGGATATTTATTATCCTTAAAAGATGTTTGCCACGTTCTAACTTTTTCCGGAATTACTGCTTCTCCACCGATAATTACTAATCGTAATGAAGCAGGTATTTCCCATTCTCCAGTTGCTAAATCTGAAGCTAATTGATGCCAGTATGCTGTCGGTAAATCTAATACAGTTAGTTGCAATTCATGACACTTTTGCAACATTCCGGAACCGCTGGTTAAAAAGTCATCAGTTCGCAGTATTAAAGTCGCACCACTAGTTAAACACGGATACATTTCTTCTACCGCAATATCAAAACTAATTGATGCAAATTGTAGAACGCGATCGCGATTATCTATTGCATATTCTCGAATGGCAGTAGTCGTAAAATTCACTAAAGAATTATGCTCGATCGCAACTCCTTTGGATTTACCTGTGGAGCCAGAAGTGTAAATTACGTAAGCTAAATTATTAGAACTTACATTGCTTAAAGGAGCTTCTTGGCTTTGAGGAGCAATTAAATTATCCCAATCTCTATCTAAACAGATTGAAGTAGCTTTATTTTCTGGTAGCTGAGGTAGCAGATTTTCTGTGGTTAATACAACCGATACCTCGGAATCCGAGAGCATATGAGATAAACGCTCTTGGGGATAAACTGGATCTAAAGGTACATAAGCACCACCTGCTTTGAGTATCCCGAATATTCCTACCATCATTTCTAAACTGCGGTTGATACAAATACCAACCAAAGTATCTGGTTTTACCCCTAAAGTTTGCAGATAATTAGCAAGTTGATTTGCTCGATTATCCAATTCTCGATAAGTCAGTTGCTGCTGTTGAAATATTACTGCTACAGCATCCGGTGTTTTGGTTACTTGTTGCTCAAAAAGTTGATGAATGCATTTATCTTTGGGATATAATAATGCTGTTTGATTCCATTCAACCAAAATTTGATCTCGTTCAGCTTCGCTTAAAATTCTCAGTTCGTTGACTTTAGTTTTAGGGTTTTCGACAATAGCTTCGAGCAAATTCTTTAAATGATCGATCATCCGCTTTACAGTTTGCGGTTCAAATAGTTCTTGGTTGTATGCTACCGTTCCTTTTAATCCTTCTTTTGATTCAATGACAAACAAAGATAAATCTAATTGATATTCATCAACGTTAATCGGTAATGGTGTCTCTATTGCGTCAGCATCTTGCAAGTTTAACATCACTTGAAAAATGCCGGAATCATTTTGAGCATCTGTAGCATTCAGTTTATTTACAAGTTGTTTCCAATCAAAATCTTGATGTTTTAAGTCCTCAGTAACAACTCGATCTACTTGTTTTAATAAATCAATAAATTGTATATTTCCCGATATATTAGTTCTGAAAGGTAATGTATTAAAATATAAATAATTAGATTGAGGAATATAGGAACCAACAATAATATCTTCTTGAGCGGTATATCTATAAAGCAAACATTTAAAAGCAGTTAATAAAATTGTAAATATAGGATGATTGGAGCTTTGAGAAATAATTTTTAGTGATTCGCAAAGTTCTTGAGGAAAAAGAAAAGTTTCTATGCCAACCCGATATTCTTGATTAGAACTTCTTAATTTGTCTGTATTTAGTTCTAAAACTGGTAGTCTGCTGAGTTTATTTTGCCAATATTCTAGATTTTTCTCAAACATGATATATAGCTTTTGAAAGACGCACTTATTATCCGTATATATCTTTTTTAACAAACAAAATAATATATTCCTTTAGAAAAAATACTTAACATTTTAATTATTTATTGAGATTTGCTTCAAATAACATTAAAGTCTTTAATATATGTAGTTAAACATAATTAATTGCACAATGACGGTAAATATTTTTGTTTACTTACTTTGAGTTATAGCTTTCTGGTGACATTTGTACTGAAAAAGCAATTGCTACATAAATTACCCAAAATAGATCGTTTTGAATCATCAATGTAGTTTCACTAATATTTGCCAACAACATATAAGTCATATATGTCAAAGGCCAAAATCCTTCAGATGTTTTTGTTGTTCGCAGCCAATAGAATGCTTTTGGTAAAGTTACAGCTAAAAATCCAAAGATATATATTAATAAACCTATTAAGCCTATTTGCAACCATAAGTCTAAAAAGCCATTATGGGAATTAGGAGGAGTCCATCCTGTAGCCTGCCAAATATAAAAAGAAGGAGTATCAGGGCCAGACCAAAACGCACCATATCCGTAGCCTAAGATAGGTTTTTCCCCAATCATTTCAAAGATATAGGGCCACATATCCCCACGCCCAGTAAGAGTGGTATCTTTACCAAGTGCTGTAAGAATGGCTTCTGTCGCTACAGACACAATTACATAGAAAATTGCACTAAAACTGACCATTGCAATTGTACTGGGAACCATCAAATTATCTTTCCAGCGAAAAACTCTAAAAGATATAGATGCAGCAATTAAAGTTATTCCATTAAGTAAAGAGCTTGTCGAGCTAGAACGTACTAAAAGGATAAAAGCTAAACTAAAAGCCATCCAGAACAGCCAACTATATTTTTTTGAACTAGAAGCCAATAGTAAAAACACAGCAATTCCTGGAACAATAACTTTACCAAGCGTATTTTTATGGTTATAAATGCCTCGCCATTTTCCCGCATGAACTCCACCCATGATTCCATACTTTGGTAATGCTCCGATGAATACAAAGCTAAATATTACAGCAATTCCATACATCCAACCCAAGAGTTTTAACTGTTCTTTTATGGTGTAGCGTGAAGCTAAATATAATCCAAATAAACTAGTACCAGCTATGGCAATTCCCCGACTTAACGTTTTTTTAGGAAGAGAAGACCATACGAAAGAAAAGACAGCAATTCCTACTAATAAGAAAATAATTTTCTCTTTCTTCATTACCTGCATAACTTTTTTCCATCTGAGTACAAGTAGAAAAAGAGTTACCAAATAATTTAAGAAGAAGAAAACCAAAATTAAAGAAGTGTTTGTTTCTCCAGAATCATCGCCTTCACTTGCTCCACCTGATAAAATTACAGTTAGCGGGCCTCCTGAATAAAGCAGTAAAGATATAACTGTAAATGCTTCCTCGGTAAACAATAAAAGTTTTTTCATTAATTTCACCGACAAGTATTTTTGAGATAAATTGCTTTACGATAAATTTCAATAGTTTGAGTAGCAATGTTTAACCAGTTTAAATCATCTTCACAGCGATATAATGCTGCTGTTTGTATCTGATGTTGTAAGTTACTATCGCCTAACAAACGAATAATTGCATTAGCTAAAGCGGAAGCATCTCTAGGAGGAACTAATAATCCATCTTGCTCCGAATAAATCATTTCAGCTAAACCACCGATTTCAGAAGCAATAACAGGAGTACCCATTGCATAAGCTAGAGATGCAACACCGCTTTGAGATGCTTCTATATAAGGTAAAATTACTGCTGTGCTGCGTTGAAAAAGGCTTGCAACATCTTCTGATGGAATGTAACGATTAATAAGTTCATAATGCTTTTCATCGCAGCCATTAGGGAAATATTGTTTTAAATTGTCTCCCTTTCCAGCAATAATTAATTTAACTTCAGGAAAGCGTTCTATTATTGATGGCATTGCTTCAAGCAGGTAATTTAAACCTTTGTAAGCCCAAATGCGTCCGTAAAACAAAAGAGTATAGGGTTCTCTGACTGTATTATTGTTTTTAGCCAACCGTTGATATAAACTTCCCAACTCTCCATGTGGAAGAATGCATACCCTTTCTTTTGGGACTGCAAATTCCTCAACCAAAGCATCTTTGAGTAAATTTGCGTGAACTATTAACTGTTGCGATCGCCAAAATGCAATCTGTCGAGTATATTCCGAACCGATAACGTTATCTTTATCTCCAGGATGACGAAATACATCGTGAATAGTCGTTACTAAAGGAGGCATTTTATTAAGCAACAACGTTAAATCGTACCAAGGATCGTTTGTTTCCTGAACGTGCAATACATCAGGCTCTATTTTACGGATAATATTTATTAATTTACCCATAGCAGATAAATTACGCGGGTCGCGAATGCGATACTTATTAAAAGTAATAACTTTAATTCTTGAATCGAGTAAACCTCGTGTTTGTGCAGTTAATTGTTGAGGATGAATTAAGGTTAAATCAACATTTGTAGCAGCTAAAGCGTTAGCTAATTGAACCGTGTATTCGTAAAAGCAAAAATGTAATAGAGCGACTTTCATTTTTTTGTTTATTCCCTGATGAAAAATTAGACATTAAACTATAATTTTTAGAATTATCTATTTCTAACTAAGCAAGTCGGTACAACTAAACCTGCGCTATGTAACAGTATGTGAATTAATTTTAAAGCCTTACTATTACTTCCTACTCCTTTTTGCTAGCTACTCCCTTAAAGTCTGTTAGAGCTATTTGATTAAAATATAAAGATAATCGACGGTGTATTATTCTTGGTAGTTGTGTGGATAAATGACAAAAGAAATAGGGATTATCTTTCATTTTATTTAAAGCATTTAAATAATCAGCTTGTTTAAGAGAGTCTATAACTTGAAAATATGGTTTAGTTTTATCAAGCAAAACTAAACGTTTTTGTAAAGCAGCTAGTAATTTTTGATTATTTTTGATATAGTCTTGCTTTAAATAATATTCTGTTGCTTCACAATATGCTTCAAGTCTTTTAATTTTGCTTTGTGTAACTAATGAACCAGCACGAGAACGATAGTAATAATAAGGTTTTGGTACTAATAAAAAATTTGCTCCATGAGCCAAGCAAGTTAAATATAACCAAAAGTCTCCACCGATTAAAATATTTTCTTGGTTTTGAATATTATGTTTAATTATAAAGTCTCTTTTAATTAATGGTTTCGTTAAACCTAAAGGTAAGCTCCAGGTTCCAGGTATATCTTTCTCTACAAAATATATTGGAGAAATTTTCGTACTGTCTTTGATTTTGAATTTACTTTGAGCTAATAATGTACTCCAAGGAACAGCTTTTCTATCTTGAATAAAAAATATATCATCAGCAATCATCTCTATATTTTGCAAATCCTCAATATTTAATAGTTTTTCTAACCTATCCGGTGCATACCAGTCATCTGCATCAAGTCTAGTTATCCAATTTCCTTTAGCTTCTTTTATTGCTCGATTAGTGCAAAAACTTTGTCCTTTATTTTGCTGATTAACCAATATTTTTATGCGCTTATCATCAAAGCTTTTGACAACTTCTAAGGTTTTATCCGTAGAACCATCATCTACTACAATAACCTCAATATTTTGTTGGGTTTGTTTTAATGCAGAATCTATTGCTTGTGCAACATATTTTTCAGTGTTGTAAGCGAGAATAATTACAGAGACTTCTGGATTCATAATTTTACCTTTACTATAAAAGCTAAAATTTTAGTTTTCATATTATTTTCTTTTCAAGAATAATTTTGCCCATTCATCATTTGAATAGTAAACTGTGTAAAATCCTAAAATTCCAATAATTATAAAATAAATAAAACTAGATATAATCAAAACTGATAAAATATTAAATTCTAAATTTTTTAAAGCTATAAAGACAGGTAACATAGAAACACCTACAATCAGAGGACGATAAATTGTAGACCATAAATTTAATTTAAATAATCGTCGAGAAGATTCAATATAATAAATAAATAAAGCTACATAATCAGTAAAAATTACTGTAACTGCTGCACCGTTTAACTTGTATTGAGAAACAAGTATTAGACTTATCAAACAATCTAAAATAGTCGTAATAAATACTTGCCAAAGATTAACTTTTTCAAAGCCATTTGCTACTAATAAGTAACTTAATGGTCTAATAAATGAAGAAGAAATTAATCCAATAGCAAATACATTCAGAGCAAATTGTGCTTCAGCAAAGCTTTCTTCCTGATAAAGTAAAATAAGTAATTCTTTACCGAAAAATACAATTCCAAGAAGCAAAGGTAAAGCAACCATTAATAATATTTCTATAGTGATTTGCGTAATTTGACGCTGACTGTCTTTACCAGAATCGATGGCTTTAGACATTTTAGGAAAGACAGCCAAAACAACACTATGAGAAATAATTTGAAAAGGCTGCATTAATTGTAAAACTGCACCATATAGCCCTACAACTAATTCACCACCTAATAAAGAAAGAATAAAAACCTGAAGTCTATAACCTAAAACCGATATACCTTCAATAACTATAAATGAACCCGAAGCCTTGGTAGTATTCAACATAAACTTCCAATTTAATCGCCATTCAAATTTAACAAATTGCGTTATTAAACACCATTCAATTAAAAATATTAAACATTCCGAAGCCACCATGATTGCTGAAACAGTGGCAATATCATATTTAAAATTCATAGCCCAAATAATCGCAATTACGCGCACGATATAAACAGGTACCGTACTAACAGCAATTAAGTGCATCTTCTCTTCTGCTTGAAAGATAGCTTCAGTAACGTTAGAAAGAGAAAATGGGATGATAGATAAACCTAAAACATAGCAAACTATCGAAGTATTTTGATTGTAAGGAAGAATGTATATTACAAGCACCATTACTGCATAAGCAATGATGCTAAATAAAAGCTGTAAAAAAGTACCACTAACTAAATAAGAAGGGGTTTCTAGAGGATTTCGTGCAAGTTCTCTTGTAAACAGCGTTTTGAATCCTTGGGAAGCCAAAGTCATAAAGACATAATAAAAACTAAAGGCAAGCATATATTGCCCTAGTTCATAAGCTCCCAAAATTCGAGCAATTGATGCAGCTAATATGAAAGTTGTAATACTTTGGGCTAAACGATTTAAAAGTAAGGAAAAAGAATTTCCTAAAAGTTTTTGTAATCCTTTCATAGATAAAATGCACCAGAAAAAAGTAGATGTAGTTATTTATTTGAAATTTATTTGAAATTTATTTGAAACTCATTTAAAATGTTTTTGATTTGATAGCTTCTTGATGCGAACTATCCTTATCAGAGTGGTTTTTAGTATAATAGAAATAGCTATCGGATTCATTTTCCGGCATTACACCATTTACCACCATACCTAGTACATTTTGTCCAGAACGTTCTAAAGCTTCTCTAGCTGTAGCAGCATCACCAGAAGTAAGTACTCCGGGGCGTGCGATTAACAAAATACCATCAGCCATTTTGCCTAAAGCCAAAGCATCCGCTCTCATCATTAATGATGGTGCGTCAATAATCACAAAATCATAGGTATTTTTAAAATCTTTAATTAAAGTTTCCATTTTTCGAGAATCTAGCAGGAACAAAGGATTCGGAGTAGTTGCTCCTGCACTCAAAACATCCAAACTAAGCATTCCTGCACTTACAACTGTTTCAAATTCAACTTGCCCAACAATAATATCGCTTAATCCTTTGGTATTATTTACACCCCATAAATGATGCTGTATTGGATTTTGCATATCTGCATCTACAAGCAATACTCTTTGTCCTAATTGTGCGATCGCAGCAGCTAAATTAGCTGAGACGGTTGACTTACCTTCTTTAGGAACTGAACTTGTAACTACAATTACCTGTAACGATCTATCCGAACTAATAAATTTCAAGTTAGCTTGAAGCATTCGATATGCATCTGCAATTGGTAAATCGGGATTATCTCTTACAGGTATCTCTGGTAAGGTACCCGTATCTGTTTCCTTGAGATTAAGATAAGATTTCTTTTTTAAGGAAGGTATAGTACTAAGTAAGGTATATCCAAATAACTTTCTGATTTCCTTAAGAGTTTTAACAGACCTATCTTTTAATTCAAGTAATACAACCATCGCAGTTGCAATTAAAGTCCCATTAGCTCCTCCCAAAATCAAAAACATAATTTTGGTTGATTTCGCAGATTTTTTAGTTACAAACGCAGGTTCAATTATTCGAGCATTACCAATATTCTGGTTTTCCGTAACTCTTACTTCTTGCAGCTTTTTTAACAGATTTTCATGAGTTGTTCGAGCCGTTTCCAATTGTCGTTCATATTTTTTTTCTTCTTGCTCTAGCTGAGGTAAAATATTAATTCTTTTTTGATGAATTGCTAATACATTTGATAAAGAATTTAGCCGATTTCTGAGAGCAACACTTTCTACTTCAGATTTTGTCAAGTCTTCTGTTAGCTTTTGCGTTACCTCACCAATTTGCAAATTTGCCGTAGTTATACTTGGATTATTCTTACTAACTTCTGCAACTCTTTTATCTAACAAGCTTTCTAGAGCATCTCTTTGACCGATCAAACTTTGTACTGTGGGATGTGTTTGATAAAATCGAGTTTGAGCTAATGCTAAATCCTCTTCTACTTTTTGTAAATTATTTAATACCTGTTGCACTCCAGTAGAACTTTTTAGAGAATCTGTATTGATAGCATCTTGAAAATTCATCCCCACCTTTTTCTGAAGGCTTTCTACCCGAGCCATTACTTCTGCTAAAGCTACTTTTGTTTCAGTTATTTTAGTTTCTAATTCTTTCTGAATTGCTACAGCGCTTCTTGATTCTTCTCCTAACGAAATCACATTATTCTGCTGCTGAAAGCGACGTAAAGCTTCTTCTATTTTACGGACGTTAGCTGCTGTTTCGGGTAGCTGTCTGGCAATAAAATCACCGGCAGCAACGGCAGCGGCTCTATTTGTCTGTATATTGTTTTCCATATACAGTTTCATTAACTCATTAACAACAGCTTCTGCTTCTTTAAGACTTTTACTTTCATAAGAAACTTGTAAAACATCAGTTGCCGGAATTGCTCTAAGATTAATCAATTCTGCAAGTTTCTCTGGTTGCAGCGGTACACCATCATCATCTTTAAGGTTTAAATTTTTGATTGTTTTAATCAAAATCGGTTTGGAACTAATTACTTCTATCTCTGTATTTATAGGGCTACTTTTTATATCTAAGCTTTCTAACTGTCCAATCGGCTCTCCCAACCCCGTCAAAGCAGAAGTCTGGTTTACTTTTTTGATTAAAAGCTTACCTTCAGCTTCAAAAACTGGCTTTTTCAAAGAGCCTAGTACTGCTGCTGCTCCAACTGAAATGGCAAATATAAATGTCGCAGGTATCCAGCGTCGCTTAATTATGTACCAAAATTTTTGTAAATCTAAATCTACTGATTCTCTAGATTCCATAATGAGTTAAATAATATATATAATTTGATATTTATAAATTACTTTTAAGACATAATCTATTGACGATATCCCTTCAAGCATTAATAATTGTTGTTATCTAAGAGATATCATTTATACAAAAGCTTAACTTTATTTATAAGTTATACTCTACCGAAAAACTACGTAAAAGTTTACTTTAGGTTTTACAGACTAATATTAAAAAGTAAAAAATTCATCTATATAAATACTTAAGTAGATAATGGTTAATCTATAGTTAGTAAGAAATATGGCTGGATTTTAGTCAACCCTATCCTTTAAGCACCCGAAGCCTACGCTACTATATCTCTATTATTTATTACTCCTCCTCTTCCTTCTCTAACTCATTCGGTAATCATAAAAATCGGGACAGGAGTAGTATTTACTGTTCCTCCCTTTCCTACTCCCCACCATTGAGAAAGCCCCCTAGAGAAAGGGGGCTTGGGAAATTTAACCGCGATAAGTACTCAATTAAATTTTCAATCAGCCGTTTTGCCTAATCTTTTTTTTCAACCTTATATATAAATTTAATCTTAATAATGTGACATTAACGTGACACAATTTCTACTGCCTAAATAAAAGATTACTTTAATTATTAAAAAAAGGATTAAAAATAAGATTATAAAAAATTAATATCTATAATATTCATAGGGAAAAACTTCCCCATGAATACTCTACATTTACAGTCTTTAATATGCATCTTCAACTTCCAATTGAGCAACAGTTACAGCATTAAAAGCAAAGGCTGCAACCATTGGTATCGGGCATCTCAGCCAGTAAGTAACACCAGCGGCTACCATTGTGGCAACTACTGCTGTAATTGACCAAATGCGCTCTTCACAAGTTAATCCTCTTTCGGCTTTAATTGTTCTGAGTACTTTTGCTGGAATTGGCTCCGGCATTACCGCACCTGGAGGAAAAGCCCAGAAGTTATTACAACGCTCTATATATAGATCCGTCCAACCATTATCTTCACACCATTGGTCAATCCATTCATCTTTGTAATGTCTCATAGGATTGCTAACAAGTCGATTTAAGTTTTTCAACATAACTTTTCAGATAATAATAAATAGGATCTTCTAGATTAATACTTACAGTTAACAATTGTAAATCTGGAATTGCAGCTCTAAAATGCGAAGTTTTGTAAAGACAATACTATTGCTTGCAACAGAGCAAAAATAAAGCTTTTACTAATTACAAGATTAACAGCACTTAGCCAATTCTTCGAGCAAATGATAATAAACTTTATCTATCTGCCCCAAAGTAAATTTTTCTCAACAATTTCGATAATATAAACAACATTTACTTGAAGAAATGTAAAGCTGTTGGATATGCAAATCAATTGAAACAAAAAAAAGAAATTTTTAATATTTGAACGGCAATGCCTGGATTATCAATCCCTTATCGATAAAGTTGGTTTCTTGTCAAGCTGTATTATCCGATAAAAGGCTGTAGATCGGGTAAACTTAACGGGAGCAGATATGAGTGTATCGTACTTGTAGAAGCTTTGTTCGACCTGCGAGATTTATTGATACAAATATTGAAGGTATCTATTTTAGCAGGGCAATTTTAAACGGAGCGCAAGTTAAAGTTTGCGAAAAAGCTAGGGGTACGAACTCTAAAATTGGTGTAGAAACTCGTTATTATTTGGGATACAAATGAAGCGTATTGGTGTAATTGGTGGCGGACAATTAGCATTAATGATGGGTACTGCGGCTCAAAAGCTGGGTATAGAATTAATAGTACAAACTCCTAATGTTAACGATCCAGCAGTTAGTATCGCTAAGGATACTATTTTTGCTAAAGTTGATGATGCTACTGCTACGGCTGAGTTAGCAAAGCGATGTGATGTTATCACTTTCGAGAATGAGTTTATTGACTTAGAAGCTTTATCTAAATTAGCTACAGAAAAGGTGTGTTTTCGTCCTCGGATAGAGGCACTGTCTCCTCTGTTAGATAAATATCATCAGCGCTGTTTTTTACAAGATTTGGGTATACCAGTTCCTCAATTTAAATTACCAGAATCACTATTTGCTGTATCATCTTCCCAATCGGCACAATATACAAAAATTGAACGCGAAAAAGAGTGGCAATTAAGTTTCCCTGCTGTACTAAAAGCTCGCCGTCATGGTTATGATGGTCAAGGAACATTTATTATCAAAGATTTAGTTAGTTTAGAGCAAAAATTGTATCAAGAAAATTTTGAAACAAATCAAAGAAATAATTTAATTGAATCTCATTTTTTATTAGAAGAATTTATTCCTTTTCAAAAAGAATTAGCTGTAATTGCAGCGCGTTCGACAAGTGGCGAAATTTCTACTTTTGTAGTAGTAGAAACCCAACAAGAACAACAAGTTTGTCGGCGAGTTATTGCTCCTGCTGACATCAGTCTCCAGACAGAAAAAGCGATAAAAAATATTGCTTATAAAGTGCTTGACAATTTGCAGGTAGTTGGGGTTTTTGCTATAGAATTATTTTTGACGAATAGCGATGAAGTATTAGTAAATGAAATAGCACCTCGAACCCATAACTCCGGGCATTTTTCTATTGATGCCTGCTTTACTTCCCAGTTCGAGCAGCACTTGCGAACTGTATCAGATTTACCTTTAGGTAACGTTGCAATGAAAATACCTTATGCTATTATGGTAAATTTATTAGGTTATGAAACCCTAAAAAGCAACTATACTGATAAGCGCTCTAAACTCGCAAAAATTCCCGGAGCGCACGTTCATTGGTATGGTAAATCAGAATCTCGTCCCGGACGCAAGTTGGGACACATTACAGTTTTATTCGATAAACTAAATCGTGATGAGGCGATGACAATTGCCGAAAATATAGAGTCTATATGGTATTCTTAATAAATTGATGTAGCAAGTAAAAATATTTTTTTTTATTTACTACACAACATCATTTTTGAAAGCTATAATGGGTTTGTTGCACTGCAACGTTGGTGACTGCCATACAGTTTTGTGATCTATGATTTTTATGACATGGGAACCGAACAGTTTCGTGGCAGTAAACCGGGCATGTACCCGGAAACTTTAAACGAGGCATTAGGCTCCCCCCTGGTTTAACCAGGTCATAAACTTAGGTAAAACGGCGTTGCGGTGAAATAAAATTTCAAAGCTCTTTAAATCACTTTTCGGTTTAAAGAGCTTTGTTTTTTGTATCTTTAAAAAATAGAAAGTAGCGTAACTAAAACGCATTTTTATTTATAGGTAATTTAACTAGTTTTATATTATATAGCCGATTTCCTGCGGAATCAGGTACGGGACATATTGTTATAAGAGAGTAGGGAGCAAGACGCGAACACTACATTCCTAACAACTCATAACTCCTAACTTCTAACTCCTAACTTCTAACTCCCTAATCCAAAATCCAAAATCTAAAATCCAAAATTTTGCTAATGACAACTTTGCCAAAATCATCGAATGTTCATCGTACTACCTTGAAAAATGGGATAGTGCTGCTGGTTACAGAAAATTCTGCGGCTGATGTGATTGCAACTCGCATCTTTATCCGTGCTGGAAGTTGTTATGAAAATCCAGAGAAAGCAGGGTTAGCAAATTTGCTCGGTGCTTTATTGACTAAAGGATGTGATGGACTTTCAAGCTTGGAAATTGCCGAAAGGGTGGAGTCTGTGGGAGCGAGTTTGAGTGCTGATACTGCAACGGATTACTTTGTTTTATCCTTGAAAACCGTTACCGCTGATTTTACCCAGATATTAGAATTGGCAACCCGGTTATTGCGATCGCCAACTTTTCCAGAAGCTGAGGTGGAGTTGGAAAAGCGGATTGCTCTACAAGATGTACGCTTGCAAAAAGAACAGCCTTTTAGCGTTGCATTTGAGCAATTACGAAAAGTTATGTACGAAAATCATCCTTATGCATCGTCAGGGTTGGGTGATGAAAATACTATTAGTGGTTTAACTCGGGATGATTTAGTTGACTTTTATCAAACCTATTTTCGGCCAGATAATATAGTTATTAGCATTGCAGGTCGTATCTCCCAAGAAGATGCAGAGCAACAAATTGAAAAACTTTTTGGTGATTGGCATCCGGTAGATACACAGCTATCCCAGATGAAGGTATCAGCTCCTCAAACCAAACCCCGACAGGTAATTACCCCCCAACCTACACAGCAATCAGTAATTATGTTGGGTTATTTAGGTGCTTCAGTGCATTCGGCTGATTACGCTGCTTTAAAACTACTTTCTACTTATTTAGGAAATGGGCTTTCCAGTCGCTTATTCATTGAGCTACGAGAAAAGCTCGGTTTAGCTTACGATGTATCGGCATTTTACCCTACAAGGCAGTTCTCTAGTTCCTTTGTGGTTTATATGGGTACCGCACCGGAAAATACCACCACAGCTTTAGAAGGATTGCGAAGAGAAGTTGATTTACTTTCGGGTAGTAAGTTAGAAGAAAATGCCTTACAAACTGCAAAAAACAAGATATTAGGACAATACGCTTTAGGTAAACAAACCAACGGACAAATTGCCCAGATATATGGGTGGTATGAAATTTTAGGTTTAGGAATAGCCTTCGATGGAAAATTTCAAGAAAATATCGCCGCCATAACCAGTGCAGATGCCATTAATACAGCCCGCCAATATTTAAAGGAACCATTTGTGTCTGTAATCGGTCAAGAAGAAGCGATTAACCGTGTAATTGCGTAGCGGCAGTCTCAGTCATTTACTTAGCATAAATTGCTTACTATTTGTAGCTTTTTTAAGCATTTACACTGCTGTTACAATTTAATTTTATACTGGTTAATAGATAGTGTTTTTGTAAGAGATTTGCCGGGGGCACAAACCATGATAGGTAGAAGAAAACTAAGTATCGTTGAGTACTTACGCTCTCTCGTATCGTTTCGCTTCCTTCCGAGAAGTAGGTTTTATTGGTTACTGTTGATTTCCTCTACTCCTCTGCTATTTGGAGCGAGCGCTGGAGTATCAATCGCTGCACCGCAACAAAAGATTGCTCAGGTAGTTGTAGAAGCTAACATGAACCGTCCTACCCTTAAATTAGGTAGCAAGGGAGTACCTGTAAGAGAATTACAAGGCGCTCTAAAACTTTTAGGATTTTACGGAGGTGAAGTCAATGGTGTTTTCACCGAAGCAACTAAAAAAGCAGTTTCGGGTTTTCAGCAAGCAGCAGGTTTGAAAGCTGATGGTGTTGCAGATACAAATACTTGGCAAACCCTTTTTCCTAACATAGCCGAGTCGGAATCAATAAAGGTTACTAGCACTCCTACACCACCGCCTTCTATAGATAGCTTCCCCATGCCCACAGAGTCATTCGGCAGCATTAGGGTGGTGAATAATTCTACACAGGAACAAAGAACATTAACAACTGCCGCAAATAGTCCATTTAGAATTGTTACGCCTTCACCAGAGCCAAAACCAGCAACGCCACCTAGAAACAATCCCGAACCTAAACCAGCAAAACCAAAACCTCGTAATACCACCACCCAGCGCAAACCCGCACAAAGACAAGCTGCGACTACACGCACTCGTCAAACTACACGTACTCGTCAAAACAGTACAACCACTCGGAAAAAAACTCCCGCAATTCAATATACCGCCCAAGGATTACCAATTTTGCGTCCGGGAATGCGGGGTTCCCAAGTTGTTAAATTACAAGAAAAACTATCTAACTTGGGATTTCTTAAAAGTGTAGATGGAGATTTTGGTCCGGTAACATTAGAAGCAGTAAAAGCCTTTCAAAAGCGTAATGGTTTAGAACCTGATGGTGTTGTCGGAGGAGCTACTTGGCAACTTTTAGATAAACGTTAATTGTTTGGTGAATTAATTTAATATCCGATTTTTTGTAAGGTGTGTTGTCCCAGGGGACAATGCACCATTATTATTTTTAATATCAAGCTAAGTAAGTGGGCGTTAAAAATTCAAGGTATGTCATTGCGAGTGTAACGGAGTGAAACGAAGCATTCACCTGAAAGGTGTGGATCATCACAAGGTTTTGAGCTATCTTTACATTTTGTTATATAGTTAGATTTATTTGTGCCGACTTAATTAATTGATACGTAATCTCGTAGATAGCGATCGCCTTATTAAGGTAATAACAAGAGGGATTGATTCAAAGGATTTTTTTAACCCTTTTTATTTCGCAAATCATTACAGCAGATTTTATCTCATTAAGGTACATTTAGACGGGTAGGGATGCTCATTCCACAAGAGTTTTAGGATCTAAGTTTGTACCTCATTTAGTTGAAAAGTGCTTTATTTATGTGAAAAATGCGATCGATAGCAAAGGGAGCATCCCAATATTGCAAAAATAAAATTTGGTAGTGCGAGCATCTTGCTCGCTTGATATACATAGCGAGCAAGATGCTCGCACTACAAAAAAATAAAATCACACATTTGGGATGCTCCCATAGCAAAAGCATAAGTATTTAATTCAGGAATGGCCGCAATTGTCACAGTGTCCCGTTGGTGCGTGACACTAAAAACATTATTACTACGTTCAAAAATAGTCGAAGTGTCACAGCAACGGCAATATTGGGGGAAGAAAATCTACACCCGGACACTTGCTACAACGGCTGTGTTCCCCCCTTCGGGTTCGCCACTTTGCGAGGGCGGGGGGAACCCCCGCACGCAAGTGGTCTCACCGCAACGCAGTGTCCTCCCAATTTGCCTCCCCTACAAAAAAATATGCCAGTTGCGGCCATTCCTATAATTGTATAAAATTTGCCACTTCCATAACTAAAAGCCTTATAAAGACGTAAAATGTTACTTCTGTACATAACAATTCATAATGCTATTAAGTAAGGCTATATTTAAGTATTGAACTAAATTAAAGTCGTAACTACAACCCGGAATAGGATAATATACATACTAAAAAACTAAGGTATCATTAGATGCCATTCCTTGGTTCGGGTTATTTATCTGCGAGAGCGAGTAAGTAGATACCGAAAAGTTTATTGTGAATTACCTACCTACAAATCAATATTTTTCCTCAACAAAGCCTATGATGCACTTTTTATTAACTTGGCTTGGCACTGCGGTGTCATTGCTAATTACCGCTCATATTGTTCCTGGATTCGTTATAAAAAGCTTTGTTGCAGCTTTGATTGCAGCAGTTGTTGTCGGATTGGTTAATGCTATTATCAGACCTATTCTTAGCATTTTAACTCTGCCGATAAACTTGCTTACCTTTGGATTATTTACCTTTGTTGTCAATGGATTTACTCTTTGGTTAGCAACTATTTTTACTCCCGGTTACGGATTTACAATTAGCGGACCTTTAGCTGCTTTATTAGGTTCAATCGTATTAGCAATAGTTTCTAGCGTAATTAACTATTTTTTGAGAACGGTTGACTGAGTAAGTTGTGATTTATAAGTCCTGTTAGATTTTTCATTCTTCAAATAGCCAGTAAGTTGGGTTAGACGCACCCATGATATAGAGTTCAGCTGATAATTAGGGCTTGCGTCGTAACCCAACATCTTCATAGTCTATATTTACGTCCTAAACTTGAACAAAGATATTTTTATCGATCCAAAGTGCTGATGTTGGGTTACGACACGATAAACATAAAATTCTCCTATCAGTTAAATTTGTGTTCGTGTCTAACCCAACCTACAACTTCCACAATGTTGAAATTTAAATCCTTTGTCGATTCCGCAATGTTAATTGAAGTTGAAGTGGATGCTGTTTGTTTCAATTATTAGTTAGATAGCCCAGATTTTTGTAGAGACGGGTGGATATTACGTCTTATATATTACGTCTTATATATCGCGTCTCTACATTTTTAATTAGTACTATGTTTGCTGTTATACCTAACTCTGGTTCCCGCCCAGAGTAATTTTTCGCGTAAAACCTGATAGTACGAATAGTTTTCCCGTAAAATAATAAACTTAGAGCGACAATCAGCCATACGTACATCTACGCGGTGTCCTGGCCATATAGAAGTCGCTAAAACACCATCAGTCCACAGCTTAGTACTTAAGTCAAAATCGCCTAAAGGCCAAATACTAATTACCGAACCCGGAGGTAATACAATTGGACGACTTGAAAGACTCATCGGACAAATGGGAGTGATGGTAATCGCTTCCATCCCATCGTGCATTATCGGACCGTTAGCAGAAACCGTATAACCAGTAGAACCTGTAGGGGTGGAAATAATTAACCCGTCTCCCTGATATTGATCGACGACCTCATTATCAATTTCCATTTCCAAAATTGACGTGATCATGCGGTCTGCGGAAGCAGGTTTTATACACATTTCGTTCAAAGCAAGGTAGCTTTCGGTTATCGGTTCTAAATTAGAACCATGTCCCTCATATACAGCAGCTTGCAACATCATCCGTCGCTGTATGGCATAACGGTCTTCAAAAAGTCTATCCCAAACTTGTTCGGTATCCTGAAACTCTTCTACCGACTCAGTTAAGAATCCTAAATGACCACCCACGTTCACAGCCAGAATAGGAACGCCTGCCTGAGCTAAATGTCTTGCACCAGTTAGAACCGTACCATCACCACCAAGTACTATGGCTAAATCAATTTGTTGGGTTGCCGAAGCTAAGAAAACCGGATATGGATTATCCTTTGGCCCGCTCGGTCCCATTAATACATGACATTTACGACGTTCTAACTGGCTAGCACAGATTTCAGCCCAGCGTTTGCTTTGGGGATCTCGTGCCTTATAGGCAATAATTACTTGCTTAAGCTCCACGAAACTACCACTTTAGGAGGTTAAACTGTTCCATATCAACAGTATCGCGATTGCGGTATATTGCCAGTACAATCGCTAAGCCCACTGCTGCTTCAGCTGCGGCTACAGTAATTACAAACACGGTGAAAACTTGACCTTTAATTAATGTTGAATCTAAATAGTTAGAAAAAGCCATTAAATTCAAGTTAACCGAGTTTAACAACAGTTCAATTGACATTAACACTCGTACCGCATTACGACTGGTAACTATGCCATAAATACCTATGCAAAATAAAGCGGCAGCTAGTAATAAAAAGTACTGAAGTTGCATGATTGTTTACTATTCCTTCCTATTTTAAATAGATTATCAATTACCAATTACCAATTACCAATTACCAATTATTAACGACCGCTCAAAGGGTGTTAATAATAAATTACTTATTCTAAGCAAAAAGATTAGATTAAGTAATTTGAAAATTGTTCATTGTTGACTGATAACTGTTAACTGATAATTGTTCATTGTTATTTGTCTTCATTAACCGCCGATACCAATTCTCTCGGACGTTCGGGCAACTGTAAAACAGTTTGTGGCATTTGGTCGGAAGTTTCTTCGGGAGGTAAATATTCGCGACGCGCTAAAATAATTGCTCCTACCATTGCCATCAGTAGTAAAACAGAAGCTAGTTCAAAAGGTAGCAAGAAGTCAGTGAAGAAATGCTCGCCAATTAGAACTATAGAGTTTTCAACCGGAGTTGCGGTAGAGATACTCCAAGGAGTTGCCAGAACCATCGTACTTAAAAGTGCAAATAGTCCTAAGCTAACCAATCCTGTTAAAGCTTTTCTGATCCAAGCATTTGGCAAAGGGACATAATTTTCTTGCTTATTTACCAACATAATGGCAAACAAAATTAATACGTTTATTGCCCCAACATAAACTAACAGTTGGGCTGCGGCTACAAAGTCAGCATTAAGCAATAGGTACAATCCTGCAATACTAACAAATACGCCTGCTAGCATAAAAGCAGAGTAAACAATATTGTTAAACAGCACAACTCCCAGCGCTGCTCCAATCATCATCGCTGCCAGTATGACAAACGAAACTATCTGTATTCCACCCGCTAAATCCACTTTTTTTGTCCTTCGTTGTTGATTGTTGGTTGTTAGTTGTTGATTGTTAGTTGTTAGTTGTTAGTGTTTTTCTAATTATTAATTATTAATTTCTAACTCCTAACTCCTAACTCTTCACTCCTAACTCTTAACTTTTTGCTTCTTCTTGTTTTTCTTCTACTAAGTCTTGTGGGAAATTACCCGCACGAGGCGCATCAAGTGGTACATCATGAGGTTCCATTACACCTTCGGGAAGGTAAATTAATTCGCGTAACGGTGTAACCATTGGGTCATTTGTGACTTTATAAGGCAGACGACCTAAAGCCACGCTATCGTAATTCAATTCGTGACGGTCGTATGTAGAAAGCTCGTAATCTTCCGTCATTGATAGACAGTTAGTCGGACAATACTCTACACAGTTTCCGCAGAATATACAAACTCCGAAATCAATACTATAGTGATTAAGCTTTTTCTTTTTACTAGCTTTGTTAAATTCCCAGTCCACTACAGGCAGGTTTATCGGACATACTCGAACGCAAACCTCGCAAGCAATACACTTATCAAACTCGAAATGAATTCTACCCCGAAAGCGTTCGCTAGGAATTAGTTTTTCGTAAGGATACTGTACCGTAACCGGACGACGCTGCATATGGTCGAAGGTAACAGCTAAACCTTGACCGATATATCGAGTAGCTTCCCAAGTTTCTTTACCGTAATCAACTACTTGTTTGAGGAACTTCAACATTGTGTCTCTCCTTAAAATTTTGGATTTTAGATTTTAGATTTTAGAATTAATCCAAAATCTAAAATCTGTCGAGGATGCGTTTTGGGGGAAGACAATCTACACCCCAACGCCAGTTCCTATAACGGAGGGAACCTCCGCAACGGACTGGCTCAACTTTCCGCAAAATCTAAAATTGATTCATCCACCAAAGGCAAAAGGAAAAGCTAATTTTAATGCTGCGGTTAACAGCAAGTTAACTAAACCAATAGGTAGTAAAAATTTCCAACCTAAATCTAAGAGTTGGTCGATGCGAACTCTTGGTACTGTCCAGCGTAACAAAATTGCTAGAAATACTAAGAAGTAAGCTTTTAGTACGGTCATTGTGATGCCTAATGAAGCCGTGACTATCTGCAAAACGGGATTAACTTCACTGACTCCCAACCAACCTGCAATTAGATTGATAGGAATCGGAAAATCCCAACCACCTAAATATAAAACAGATACCAGCAAAGCAGATAATACTAAGTTTACGTAGGAACTCAAGTAAAACAAAGCGAACTTCATTCCAGAATATTCGGTTTGATAACCTGCTACCAGTTCCTCTTCTGCTTCTGGTAAATCGAAAGGCATACGTTCGCATTCTGCCAGAGCTGATATCCAGAAGATAACGAAACCTGCTGGTTGTCGCCAAACGTTCCAGCCCAAAATGCCGTAACCTGATTGTTGATTGACAATATCAACTGTGCTGAGGCTATTCGACATCATGACAACTGCTAATACTGCCAGCGCCAAAGGAATTTCATAGCTAATCGATTGCGCTGCGGCTCGCAACCCCCCTAAGAGAGCATATTTGTTATTAGATGCGTAGCCAGCCATTAACAAGCCGATTGGCTGAATTGAAGAAAGAGCAATCCATAAGAAAACTCCCATTCCCACATTGGTTATTAATAAATTCTGTCCAAACGGCACAATTAAATAGGACAGAAATACTGGCAGCACAACTATTATCGGGCCAATGGTAAATAACCAGCGATCGGATTTGGCCGGTATTATATCTTCTTTAAAGACTAATTTTAGACCATCCGCGACTGGTGCTAGCAAACCCAAAGGTCCGATAAATTCTGGCGCAAATCCGCTGCTGGGCTGCTGCTGAAATTTTTCGCTCTTGCCAAACACACACCAGCACCCCTACTGTGGCACCAATGAGCATTAAAATCATAGGCAAGGGCATCCAAATGGCTTTAGCCGTACCCGCAGGCAGTCCTAAATCCATCAAGCTTTGAATAAAAGTTCCTTGCAGATCAATTCCTGAATTCATCTCTATACTCTTGAAGTTAACTCAAGCTTGACACTACCCGCGATCGAACACGGGATTCTTTATCACTTAAGAAATATCTAACATTTGTCGGATATAACTCAAGCTTCTACTTGTCAAATCGCTTACCCGAATTCAACCGTAAAGTGACAGGCGGTGCCAACTACCTTGCTTGCGGTCGGCGCTTTTCACACTTGTCTGAACTTTAGATGATAAAGTAAGAAGCGCTACATAAAACCCTTCATACTCCATGTTTTTGCCGGTCATTTACAACTATTTATACTTATTAATAACTGTAAAGTAACCCAGCAATACCTTTACCTAAAAAAGGCAAAGTTTAAGATTTTTTGCAATGACCATGCCTAGTATATCGTTCTAAGGCTTGCTGTTCTCTTACCTAAGTGAGAGGTTCTACTTATCTCATGGATAAAGATTTCCTTTGTGAGGAGAAGGGGGGAGATGGAAGATTGGGGGACAAGGGGACAAGGAGAAACAAATTATTAACTGCTAACTCTTAACTCCCAACTGCCAACTCCTAACATCTAACCTAACCGCGTTCGGTTATATGCAGGTAATCAACGTTGTGGCGACCGTTGTAAATCTGGCTGGGACGGAAAATTCGGTTTTGTACTAACTGCTCTTTCCAATGCGCTAACCAACCAGCAACGCGAGCCATCGCAAATACTGGTGTAAAAAAGTCTGTAGAAATTCCTAATTTTCTATAAACTAACCCGGAGTAGAAATCAACGTTGGCATAAATTCCTTTCTCCCCAAGTTTTTCTTCTACTACTCGTTCCATTTCTTGGGCAATGTCATAGTACTTGTCATACCCAACTTTGGCAAATAGTTCTTCTGCTAAGTTTTGCAGAATCTTAGCACGCGGATCTTTTACCTTGTAAACGCGATGACCAAAACCCATGATTTTGGCTTTTCGCTGAATGCAGTCCAAAACATAAGGACGAACATTTTTTGTTGAACCGATGTCTTCTAGCATCCGAATCACTTCTTCGTTGGCACCACCGTGTAATGGTCCTCCTAAAGTTCCTACTGCGCTGGCAACAACTGCGTAGGGATCGGTAAGAGTTGAAGCCGTTACCCTAGCGCTAAAGGTAGAGGCATTCATTGTATGTTCGGCATGAAGTATCAAGCAGATATCAAATATCCGCGCAGCTACCGGATCTGGTTTTTCTTCATGCAGCATATACAAAAAGTTCGCAGCATAATCTAAATCATCGTGAGGACGCACGGGATCGTCACCTCGCCGCATCAATTCAAAAGCTGCCACCATTGTAGGAATACTTGCCAACAGACGAACAACCGCATTTCTGACATAAACTGGATTATTTAAATCGCGCCGCGAATAAAACAAACCCAATGCTGCTGCTGAAGCTTGCAAAACATCCATTGGATGACCGCTTTCGGGAAAACACTTCATCATGTCCCTAATGCGGTATTTTATCCTTCTATTTTGATGAACTTCGTGTTCAAATAATGCTAATTCTTCCTTGGACGGCAGTTCACCCCAAATTAACAGATAAGCAGTTTCTAAGAAAGTACTCTTTTTTGCGAGTTCTTCAATTCGGATGCCACGATATTCTAGTATTCCCTTCTGCCCGTCAACATTGCTAATACTGGATTGAGCTGCGGGAACACCATCCAATCCGGGTTTAAATTCGCAAACCATCATGGCAATACCATACGAATGTTTGAAAGATTTTATAGAGTTAACTTACCAGAAAGTTTTACTGTCATAACAGTATCCTTTATTACAAAACGCCTTTGATGAAAAGTTGGATAGCTCAAGACAACAAGTATCTGGGTGGTGTCAACCAAAACATTTGACAGCGACCCATAATAGAGGCAGTGTGTGGTATTTCTATTCCAATGATACCTGCTTTTTTTAGTACCAAGCTGTTTTTTGCTTCGCCCCAGGTTAAAATTTCAGCCCAATTACCTAGACAGGGCTGATGTCCGACTAATGCCAAGCGCGTGGAAGGTGCATAGTCTTTAGGTTTCAAGCATTCTTCAACCCAATCCTCTACACTACCGCCGGGAGCAAGATGAGAAGATTGTTCGAATTGCGAACTTAGTCCTATGTTCCTTAATATTTCTGCCGTTTGTTGCGCTCTTACTAAAGGACTCGTTGCAATTAAATCAAAACTTAAATCTAAGTCTTTTAAGCGTTGAGCAACTTTTTGCGTTTTTTTTCGCCCCTGTTCGGTGAGACTTCGTTGCTCATCTTTGATTTCGCTGCTAGCTTCTTGGGCGATACCATGACGAATAAAATATAGTTCCACAAATTTTAAATTTCAGATTTTGGATTTTGGATTTTGAATCGTCGAATTGATAAAGATAGTTAATGATTTTTCTACTAACCACTCACTACTAACCACTAATAATTATTCATCATCAGATGATATGAGATTATCTTTGGGATTGACTAATTTCAACAACTTCTGCTTGATTTGAGCATCGTAAACTTCCCATTTCATTTTTGCATAAGGTGAGTTTTCGTTGCTTCCAGACAAAAAGCCCATGGGAATTTCAAAGCCACCGGCGCTAGTACGTCCACCACCAAAAAAGCGGCCCGCGCTATCTTGCCCAAAAGCTTCTTTGATAAACTCATCGGGATCTAAAGTCAATTTATTAGTTCTTAAAGAACCAATTACTACTTCTATTTCTTCTTCGTCTTCATCATGAACTATGCCGTAAACAACTGCGGTGTGAACATTATCTTCTGTCACTAAAAAATCAGCAGCTTGGGGAATTGCATCTCTATCTTCGTAGCGTAAGTAACCCACGCCAGCAATGGAAAAATTATTTTGTACAATGCGATTTCTCAATGAGCGTTCAATCACGTCCATTACTCGCTTGGAACGAGTGGCTCGCAATATGGTATTAAGCAACTGACCGTCATAAAATCGGCTTAAATAAGCTGCTGCCATAAAATCTTCTTCTTTGGCCTGCATCAGTCGATTTGTATCTGAATGCAAGCCGTGCATCAGCGCTGTGGCACAGTTAACGTGTTCGCTCATACTACTATCTAGCTGCAACAACCCTGCTTGTAGATACTGGGTAAAAATAGTTGCCGTCGCTCTCACCGCAGGACGTATGTCAGCAAACTCTGACTTAAAGTCGCCCTGTAAGTTGTGGTGATCCACAATTGCTATTAGCGGAATTTTTGCATCAGTAACTTCATTAACCAAAGTGGAAGTAGTACCTTGATTATCAATTAGTACGTAACCTTGATATGACGATAAGTCACGATTTTTGAAACTTTGTAAGGGAGTACGAATTGCCGGTAGACTCGTAAGCTTTACTAAAGCAATATTTTCTTGATGGGAAAGAGTTCCTGCATAAGTGATATCGCATTTAATATCGTATTGCTGAGCAATCAACTGGTACGTCCAAGCTGAAGAAAGAGCATCGGGATCTGGGAAATCTTGTAAGATGATTATTTGACGCTCGTGTTTGTGTGCGTTGAGCGTGTTTAATAGTTGTTCTGATTTCTGAGCAGCTAAGGCAGTAGCACGAGAACCTGCTCGATTATTATTACCATCGGGTGCTGTCGCGACAGATTTATTCGATGGAAAGGATGCTTCCAAAGAATCTCGGTCAATTCCAACATTTTCATGGGTTGAGTCTGGTTGCAATTGCAAATCCTCAACCTGTTTTTCAGAAGAATTTCTTTGCATAGGGAACGTGTATTGTAGCGTGAGCAGTTCGGGTTGAAAAGCTTTAAAAAACGAGCATATCTTCACCTGCCACAGATTACAATCTTCGCACTCTATGTAGCAAAGCGCCAATATCTCGAATATATTGCGTACAATTGTTATTGTCCAATTGAACTAGGTTACTCTTGAAAGAACCCATTCGATCGCTGTTGAGACAGCAGGGAAGCAAGAAGCAGGGGAGAAGAAATTATATTACCAATTTTTTCTCTTCTATTGCGATTGTTTAATGCGTCTTCGCAGCAGCATACTACCTTATGGCAGCAAGGCATTGATTTTACTTTAGAGCATTACACTCGTCTACAGTTGGCAAAAATAGTCCGCAATATTATATAAGAGATTATCTTTTTTATTCGTGTGATTATTTATCTTTATAGTCAAGTAGATTTTTTAAAGCTAATTTTATACAATTTATATTTTTCATTTGAGATTTTTTAATAATTTAGATGCACCCTACTTGCCGTTTTCTAATCATGATGTAGAATATTAAAGTTCTTGTCGCGAGAAAAGTAGTACTTGGTAAATCCAAGGTCGCATAACTTTATGGAACAGTCCTAATACTCTTCCCAAAAGCTAACGAGCAAATTTTACCAACTGTTTCAATTATTTTACGACAAAGCTTAAACGGCAATTTTCAAATTGTCGCTCGGATTATAAGCTCATAAGTCTGCCTCAAAAAGCATCTTAACTGCTCCTCAAAAACAATTTTCATGCCTTGATTATGACAAAAAAGTTAGCGTCAAAGTCCTATAACGTATTTTTGCCACTCTTGGTGCAAACCACTCTTAAGATGCTTGCTTACCTCAAAATAGAGACTACTGTAAGGTCGGCGTGGAGCATGGTGTAATGGCATCTGAGCTTCTTTTGGCGTTCGATTGCCTTTCTTGACGTTACAGCGAACGCAAGCTGTAACTATGTTTTCCCAGCTATCGCCTCCACGACGCGATCGCGGTATTACATGATCGAGTGTTAAGTCATCGCCCTTGTAGCCGCAGTATTGACAAGTATGACCATCGCGATGCAATATATTTCGACGGGTTAAGGGAATTTCTTTATAAGGAACGCGCACGTAATAGCGCAACCTTATAACTGTTGGAAGCGGGAAATCTGAGTAAATAAATTTACCGTTGTGTTCTACCCGCTCTGCTTTTCCCTTAATTAGCAAAATTGCAGCGCGTCGCCAGCTCGTTATATTGAGCGGTTCGTAAGAAGCGTTTAGGACTAAAACCTTTCCCATTGATAGTCGCTCAAGGTATTAGTTTTACATATATTAACACAAATTGAATCCAATTTGCCTTTTCGAGCAGAATTTATACAAGATAATGGTTTTTGTTGAATTTTTCGGTTCTTGCCTACAAAAAGATGCGAATTAAATAGTTGAAAAACAGGGAATGGGGAATAGGGTTGGGGGGAACGTTGGAAAAATACCCTTAAGATGTGAATCATGTTACTAAGCAGGCAAATAATCCTTTTAAAGTAGAGCTATCTGAGTTTTTTACAGGCAATTATCCATAACAACAACTGAAGAACCATTTTTATTTTAAATGCGGTTGATACTCGGATATTTGAAACATAATATGCTGTTGTATTTTTGAATAGCACGAATATATTAATATCCAGTTAAGTGTTGCAGTGTGGAAGTGGCGTGAATTGGAGAGAATTGATGTTAAGTAACGAACAAAATAAAAGTCCTGGTTCGATTGTTCCTTGCGATACTTATGCTTGGGTAAGTCAACGTGCCTGGGTTGAAATTAATTTAGCGGCATTATCTAACAACATAGTTCAAATACGGAAGTTACTGCGAGCGGGAACTCAGTTTATGGCTGTGGTGAAAGCTGATGCTTACGGGCATGGAGCGGTAAGCGTTGCTCGGGCAGCATTAAAAGTAGGAGCGAACACTTTGGGTGTAGCTACAGTTCCAGAAGGAATTGAATTACGAGAAGCTGGCATTAAAGCGCCTATTTTAATTTTAGGTGCAACTTATACTCCAGAACAAGTTGAAGCAATAGCACGGTGGCAGCTTGAACCTACGCTTTGCAGTGCTAAACAAGCTCTAATCTTTTCTGATATTTTAGAAACTATAAATCTTGATTCTCCTCTACGAGTACATCTCAAATTAGATACTGGAATGTCTCGGTTAGGTATCAATTGGCAAGACTGTGGCGAATTCTTTCAATTGGTTGCACGCTTGCCTCATCTTAGTATACAAAGCGTTTATTCTCATTTAGCAACTGCTGATAGCCCCGATCGAACCGTAATGGATTTGCAACATCAGCGTTTTGAAAGCGCGATCGCTATTCTTAAAAACATGGGAATAGAAATACCTCGTTTGCATTTAGCAAATTCTGCTGGCACTTTAAGCGATAAGTCTCTACATTACGATATGGTGCGGGTAGGTTTAGCTATTTATGGATTTTATCCGTCAGATCATCTGCGCTCAACTGTTGAGTTACAGCCTGTTTTACAAGTAAAAGCACGAGTCACTCATGTCAAGACAATTGAAAAAGGTGCTGGTGTTAGTTACGGACATACATTTATTGCTTCTGAGCAAATGCGTTTGGCTGTTGTAGGAATTGGTTATGCAGATGGAATACCTCGGAATCTTTCTAATAAGATGCAAGTTTTGATTAGAGGAGTAAAAGTACCATCTGTTGGTGCTATTACTATGGATCAGATAATGTTAGATATTAGCGCGATTCCCGATGTACGAGAAGGGGAAATCGTGACAATTCTTGGAAGTGAAGGTAAAGAACAAATTACTGCACAAGATTGGGCAAATCAATTAAATACTATTTCTTGGGAAATTCTCTGTTCTTTTAAACATCGTTTACCTCGCTTGAATATAACCTAACTCCCGATCGATTCCCAGTATTTACTTCTTCTTATTATTCCCCGTCCCCCTGTTCCCACTCCCTAATGCTTTAACGAATAAAAAAATAGTTATTTAAGCGATCTAAAAAATATTTTTTATGATATAGTATATAAGCGATTATGCGGATGTGGCGGAATTGGCAGACGCGCTAGATTTAGGTTCTAGTGCCTCCGGGCGTGAAGGTTCAAGTCCTTTCATCCGCATTTTTTGTTTTTTGTAATGCAACTTACGCTAGAACAACAGAAAATTTAGTATCTTATCAATTTAGATTATTTAATTTACCCCCCTTGGATCGAAGGGGGGTTGTCCTTGTTAATATACAATATATGTAATAAAGGTGACTAATTATATGTAATATTGCAATAAGAAAATCTAATTTTACATAAATTAACATATTTTGATATCAATAGGAAGTTAGCAACACTAGTAATTTCGCATTTACCATGCGTAAAAATTGGATAAGTAAACTCTCCGAAGGCAATATCCATTAAAACGCAGCACTAAATTATTTTAATTAATTTGAAACTAAGATGAATGTATTTTTTTTAAGTACATTCTAGTTTAGAGCGAACTCTAATATTGAAGTAATTAGATTAATCTTATAAATGTATAGCTAAATTATCTATATTCAATATGTTTAACTAAATTTAATTTAACGGAATAAAAAATCAAAGTTTAAACATACTGTGTGTTGCGAAATACTATCAATAATTAATCTCTTAATGTTCGCAATTAACTCTATAAATATATAAATACAGTCAAAGCGAACAATATTAAGTTTTGTAATGTATAAACTTAAACTTTATATTTACCGACGGCTACTTTAATATAAAGGCTGCAATATTTCAGAATTTAAACTAATTCCTAATGCTTTTAATTATTCATGAATGATTAATAATAGAGAAAAATTTTATACAAATTATCAAAAAAAGAAAACATATTAGGTATAACAATCGCTACTACAAGCCTTAAATCCAATAACTGTACTATACTTAAGTGGTAATACTTAAATTATAATTGCATTATACAATTTTGAAACCGCATTTATTGCTTATCCAGTTGAATTATCCAAGGAAAATACTTAGTACCTTTAAGTAGTCTTCATAGTTTTTTTACTTGTTATATAAAAATCTCTGTTAATCTCGGTACAAGTCCATCGTGTTGCTGCAATTAAGTATTTAAAAAGAATTAAACTGCCCATAAACGTTTATTTACCAAATTTATATTACGCACATAGATAATATACATGGTTTAATTTATTACCAATATATCTAAACAATATTTTTAAATAGCAAGGCAAATCGGTAACAATTTGACTAGATTTTATTAAATTTAATAGTAGTAAGGAAAAATGAACACAACACCTATAGATAGTTACAAATTATTCCAGAAACTCCATCCGCTATCTTTGCTAGCACAGATTAGCAGCCGTCGTGCTACAGGTTGCTTAAGAGTATTTACCAAGTCCAATTCTTGGTCAATCTACATGGATGAAGGTAAGCTTATCTATGCTTCTTCTTCAAATCAGTTATTTGAACGGCTTGATACTCACCTGCGACGTTTGAACCAGCAAATCCCGACTCTGAATAGCTCGGCACGGGTACAAATGCGAATGATTTTTGAAACAAAAGATCGACTTGAATCAGTTTCTCAACCAGATTATCAAGCAATTTGCTGGTTATTTGATGGAGACTATATTACTTATGCTCAAGCACAAACTTTAGTAAATGAATTAGCCCATGTAGTATTAGAATCGTTTCTTACAATAAGAGAAGGAAGTTACGAATTTAGGAGCGAACATTGTTTACTAAACCTGCCTGTATTCTGTCATCTGGATTTACGTTCTGTAATAGAAAGCGTCCAAAAACGGTTGAGAAGTCGGCGTGTTAGTCAAGCGCAAGTTGCTGTATCACCTGTAGCGTCAGACGCAAATCAACTATCTGTTGAAGCAAAACCATTATCAGAGCCTGAACAACAGATATCTCGACAAAGTGATTTAACAAATGTAGAAAATAGTCAAGGTAACAGCAATACAAATATTTCAAAAAGTACAAAAGAACGATTATATACAGTTGCTTGCATTGATGATAGTTTGACGATCTTGAAATCTATTAAACGTTTTTTAGATGAAGAGCAATTCTCAGTTGTTACGATCAACGATCCTGTAAAAGCATTGATGCAAATTCTTCGTAGTAAACCGGACTTAATTTTATTAGATGTGGAAATGCCAAATTTAGACGGTTATGAGTTGTGTTCTTTGCTACGAAGACATTCGGCTTTTAAAAATATACCGATCGTGATGGTAACAGGGAGGACTGGATTTATAGATAGAGCTAAAGCAAAGATGGTGAGGGCATCTGGCTATTTAACTAAACCTTTTACACAATCGGATTTGCTAAAGGTAGTCTTTAAACATATCAGTTAATATATCAATATTTACCGCGAATAATAGTAACCTAATTTAATAGATGTTGATTAAACTATCTTGGGATATATAAAAATGAGTCTTACTTTACTCGGAACGATTTTAGTTGTGGAAGATTCACCTAGTGAATTGGAATTAATAAGTCATTTTTTGAATGAAAGTGGGTATAAAGTAATCAAAGCTACAGGTGGAACGGAAGCATTAAAAAAGTTGGAATTAGAAAAGCCCGATGCAATTATTACGGATGTAGTTATGCCGGGAATGAGTGGTTTTGAACTTTGTCGTTCTTTGAAAAAAAATCCAGAGACTCAGAAACTTCCGATAGTTATTTGCAGTTCTAAAAATCAAGAGATTGACCGTTTATGGGCAATGAGACAAGGTGCCGATGCTTATGTGACAAAGCCTTATACACGTGAAGAACTTTTACGGGCGATAAAATCAGTAGCAATATGAATAATTCAAGCATTACGTTAGCGAATACACACGGCCACGATCGAAATAGCTTAGGGGACGGTTATCTTAAGTTTTTTATAAATCCCCAAACACCTGCGATTTTGTCAATGGAGCAGACGCAAGAAGCAATGGTTGTGTCTGTAGAATCTGTAACAGCTATGCCCAATATGCCTTTCGGTATTTTGGGTTTGATGAATTGGCGAAGTCGTATCGTTTGGGTAGTTGACTTACCTAAGATACTCAATCTACAATCCGCTCAGAATCGGCCCCGACAATACAGTGTAATCGTTGTTCGGACTCAATCGATGATTTTGGGTTTAGTAGTGCATGAAATTATTGGCACTCTTAGGTTTAACAGTGATGAAATTGGTTCTCCTATTGGGCAGGTTGCATCTAGCTTAGTTCCCTATTTACGCGGATGTATTGTTCAACCTCAAGAAATATTACTGGTACTAGATGCACAAGCGATAGTGCATTCTTCTAATCTCCGTAGTGAGTAGGGTATAAGACAAATTTTTTAGATGTTTAGTGTAATAATTTACCACGACCGGGCAATTAATTTATGCTTAATAAAACTGATTCGGCGTCTAGTGGTGATGCTCCGGGGCAGGAGGCATCACTTATTTCATCTTCTAGTAAGACTGATAATGCAGTACAACTATCTTCCACACAAATGACTGTAGGAAATACTGTTTCCTCTAATGGTTTAATGGCTCGATTTAAACGATTGAGCTTGAGTACCAAAACGACAATTTTGGCGATCGCAATGGTGACTGTTCCAGTTTTCGCGATTGGATTGGGAGGCTATATTGTCGCGAGTAATTCATTAAGGAACAAAGTTTTTGATTTACAGCAGGCAGAGACAAAAGGCTTTGCAGATAAAGTAAACCGTTTTATGCTTGAACGGTACGGGGATATCCAGGTTTTATCCAATCTGCCAATAATTAGAAATAGTGCAAGTTCGGGTCAACAAAAAGCAGTATTAGACAATTACGTTGATACATATAAAGTATACGACGGCATTGGCGTTTTTAATTTGAATGGAGATGCAATTGTTCAGTCTCAAGGAAATAATTTTGGCAATAAAGGTAATTTAAAGTATTTTCAGGATGCTAAAAGTAGTGGCAATGCTGTTATTAGTCAGCCAATATTTTCTAAGTCTACAAATAGCTACAGTATTTATACTGCGGCTCCAATAATAGATCCTGCTAGCGAACAAATTACATCTGTAGTGATAGCTCGGATGCCGGTTAAATCGTTGGAAAATGTAGTTAAAAATTATGCTGGTTCAGGGCAAGAATATCATATAGCAGATGCTCAAAATAATATTTTTCTCAGTGCAGAACCAGAATATATAAGCAAAGCGCTTGGGGAAGAATATCCAAAAGTATCTCAAAAAGCTGATACCCAAAAAGCTTTTACAGATGTTATCAAACATAAAGATAGTGCCGAAGCAGAATTGGTAAGTTACATCCCATCAACAGAACAGATACAGGTACAAGGTTTACAGCCTTTGAATTGGGATGTAGTTTTAGCGACGGATGCTAATATTGCATTTACACCGCAAAGGAATTTACTCTTAGCGATCGCTTTGGGAACGGGATTAACTGCTGCTTCTGTGGCATTTATTGCAGCTTGGCTAGCAAAACGCGCTACAAAGCCGATTTTAGATGCAACAGCAGCCGTTGCAAAACTGGGTAAAGGTCAATTTAATACCCGTTTGGATGTGGAAGGTGAAGATGAAATTGGCTTGCTAAATGCCAACATCAATCAAATGGCATCACAACTACAGTTGCTGGTTAAAGAACAAGAAGCTGAAGCAGAAAGAGAAAAGCTAAAAGCAGATATTACCCTACGTATCCGTAGAAGCCTCAAAGTAGACGATATTCAAAAAACAGCAGTTAGAGAAATTCGTCAAGCTTTGAAAACTGATAGAGTCGTGATTTACGAATTTAATCCCGATTGGGATGGAGCAGTGGTTGCCGAATCGGTAAGCGCTGGATTCCCTAAAATGAAAGGGGTTTATATTGACGATCCTTGTTTCCGCGAACGTCAAATACAAATGTATAAAAACGGTCGCGTGCGGGCGATCGCCAATATTTACGACGACGCTGGTTTAAAAAAAGCCGACTGCTACGTGCAAATGTTGGAACAGTTTGCAGTCAAGGCTAACTTAGTTGCACCGATTTTGATTCAAGAGAATTTGACGGGTTTGTTGATTGCTCACAATTGTGAAACTCCCCGAGAATGGCAGCAGCAAGAAATTGATTTGTTTAAACAGTTAGCAACTCAAATCGGTTTTGCTTTAGAACAAGCCAAACTTTTGGAGGAAGTTGAGCAAGCGCGACTATTAGCCCAAACTGATTCCGATGACGAAAGACATCAGAAAGAAGAACTGCAAATGCAGTTGATTGAGTTGCTCAGTGAAGTAGAAGGTGCAGCCCAAGGTGACTTAACGGTACGTGCGGATGTTACTGCCGGGGACATTGGAACGGTTGCCGACTTTTTCAACTCGATCGTGGAAAGTTTGCGCGACATCGTTACCCAAGTTCAAACTTCAGCAATCAAGGTAAACCAAGCGATTGGTGATAACTCAGGTGCAATTAACGACTTAGCAGAGCAAGCCCTGATTCAAGCTTCGGAAATTACTAGCACTTTGGATGCTGTGGATGAGATGACGCAATCAATGCAGGCAGTTGCACACAATGCTCAAGAAGCAGCGACAATCGCTAATACCGCTAGAAGTACCGCTACGAATTCTGGAAAAGCGATGGAATTGACGGTACAAAATATTCTCGGTTTACGAGAAACCGTAGGCGAAACTGCTAAAAAAGTAAAACGTTTAGGTGAATCCACGCAGCAAATTTCGCGTGTGGTAGCATTGATTAACCAAATTTCCATGCAAACCAACTTATTGGCAATTAATGCTGGAATTGAAGCAGCACGGGCTGGTGAGGAAGGTCAAGGCTTTGCTGTGGTTGCCGAAGAAGTCGGCGAACTAGCGGCAAGAAGTGCTGCTGCTACTAACGAGATAGAACAAATTGTAGAAAACATCCAGCGCGAAACTACCGATGTTGTCCAAGCAATGGAAGTAGGAGTATCGCAGGTGGTTGAAGGAACGCATATTGTGGAAGATGCTAAGCTGTCATTAAGTCAAATTTTAGAGGTTTCGCGCCAAATAGATGACTTGGTACAGTCGATTTCGACAACTACAAATCGCGGTGTAGAAACATCTCACCAGGTTAGCGTTTTGATGAAAGAAATTGCTGCTGTTTCACAACGCACTAGTAGTTCTTCTCGTCAAGTTTCCGAATCGTTACAACAAACTGTTGCAATTTCCCAACAATTACAAGAAAGTGTCGGTACATTTAAGGTCAGTTAAGAGTAATTGGTGACTAGCTCGGGCAGTTTATGGTTATAAATAACTAATTACTAATAACTAAACCGATTTTAGATTTTAGGTTTTAGACTTTAGATTTTTTGGATTTTAAAAAATATGCTTTTAACTTTAGTTATGGGGATATTACAAAATTTCCTTACCATAAAGTCAGCAAGCACCCGTTTCCGTAGGTAACCTGGCTCCATGCATATTTAAATGCGCGGAACAATCCAAAATTCAAACAAGATAAATCTAAAATTGAATGACTAAGGGCTAAGAACTAACAACTAATAACTGATGACTAATGGCTAGGGACAAATAATATGTCACAGGACAAAGAGTTTGAAATCCAGATGCAGTTTCTGGAGGAAGCTAGCGACTACCTCAACACTATTGAAGGGGTATTGCTAGAAATCGACACCAGCAACCGCATTGATTTGGAAAAGATAAATGGTGCGCTTCGGGCCGCTCATTCCATCAAAGGAGGAGCGGCGATGATGGGATTTCGCTCTTTGAGCGATTTGGCTCACCGTCTGGAAGATTCGTTCAAAGTTCTCAAAACTAGGAAAAGTTCTCTGGAAGTCGATACCCAGTTGCAGAGTCTGCTTCTTTCTGGTGTTGATTGGCTGCGACAAATAGTAGAGCTGCATTCAGAAGGGCATGAATTAGAAGAGCAGTGGTTAGCAAGTTTTTGCTACCCGGTTTTTGAGGAATTGCACGAGCGTTTGGGCGATCCGACTCCGGAAGATGCTTCTTCGATGCTTTCTCCTGAAGATGGACAAGATATTATTCCGCTGCTGTTTGAAACGGAAGTGGAAGGCTGTTTGCAGCGTCTGGAATCTGTAGTGGCTGACAGCGAGCAACCTTGCCTAAAAGAAGAAGTTGCTATTATGGCAGCAGAACTGGCTGGTTTGGGTGAAATGCTGCAACTACAGGCTTTTAGCAGTTATTGCGAATCAGTTCAATATCACTTAGAAGTTGCACCACCCGAGCAAATTGAAGAAATTGCCAATGCAGCCCTTGCTGGTTGGCGACGTTCTCAAGCTTTGGTTCTAACTTCTCAGATTGAAAGTTTACCTACACAGTTGGAACTAGGTGAGACTGAATCTTTGGGAGTTATTCTACCAGTGGAATTAGAATTAGAATCGGATTCTACACAAACAATAGAAATACCAGAAATAGAAGGAATAGAAGAAGCAGAAACGGTAGAAGAAATAGAATTAGTAGAAAATACAACAGAAGAAGATTGGCTTGTTGACGATGTAATTACGGCAGATTTTGAAGCTTTGGAAGCGGCTTTTGCTCAAGAAAGCGCTGCTTCTGAGTTCGATGATGTGGAGGTTCATACACCCGCAAGCGTTCAAGAAACTCCTGCTACCGTAGCCCAACCATTTGTTGAACGCAAACCCGAACCAGCGGCTGCTAAAAGTGAATCGGTTGAAAATACAGTCCGGGTTCCGAGCAAGCAACTCGAAGAAATCAACGATTTATTCGGCGAACTAATTATTCAACGCAACGGACTAAACTTGCAAATGGAAAGATTGCGTAAATTAGTTCGCAATCTCGGTCAAAGAGTGCAAGTCCTCGACCGCGAAAATCAACACCTGCGTACTGCATATGATAAAATATCTACACAAACTACAGTAAAATCCACAGTTCAAACTCTGGCATTAGTTCCAGGAGATGGTGGAAATATCGATCGTAACGATTACGATTCAGATGACATCAATAATGGATTTGATGCTTTGGAGATGGATCGCTACAGTGAGTTGAACCTGCTTTCACAAGAAGTGATGGAAACCATCGTCATGGTGCAAGAGGTGACAACAGATGTCCAAATTAGCCTTGACGATACAGATAATATTTCACGGAAATTAAATAAAACTTCAAAGCAATTACAGCGCAAGCTAACTCAAGTACGGATGCGTCCGCTATCCGATTTAACCGACCGTTTTCCCAGGGCTTTGCGCGATTTATGCGTAGAATACGGTAAAAATGCTCAATTAAAAATCGAAGGCGGTAATATTCTTATTGAAAGGAGCATTTTAGAAGCTTTAAACGATCCTTTGATGCACTTGCTGAGAAATGCTTTCGATCACGGGATTGAAAAACCCGAAGTGAGAAAACACAAAGGTAAACCAGAACAAGGTTTGATTGAAATCAAAGCCGTTAACCGCTCTAATCGCACCATAATTACCATGCAAGATGATGGTAATGGTATTTCCTTAGACAAAATTCGCGATCGCGCTATCGGCATGGGCTTGGATGAATCTTTGATTAATCAAGCTACCGACGAAGAAATATTATCGTTGATTTTTGAGCCTGGATTTACAACATCCGACCAGGTTACAACATTATCCGGTCGCGGTGTAGGTATGGATGTGGTTCGTAACAACCTCAAACAAGTGCGAGGAGATATCAAAGTTGATACCGAAGCGGAAGTCGGAACCACTTTCACGCTGTCAATGCCTTTCACGCTCTCGGTTTCCCGAGTTCTATTGGTAGAAAGCAGTAGAATGTTGCTAGCTTTCCCTACAGATGTTGTTGAAGAAATATTCTTACTCGATGATGAACTTGTTTCCCCTGTAGGTGGTGGGCAAGTTCTAAATTGGCAAGGAAAAACTTTACCTTTGATTGGACTTAGTAATTATTTACAGTTTAACTGTCCTCGTTACAACAACCCCGATTTAGAAACTCCTCCAGCAATCAATGCGAAGAGCGTGTTGATTGTCAAAAATAGCAATCAGTTAGTAGCAATCAAAATCGATCGCTGTTGGGGAGAAATGGAAGTTGCGATTCGTCGTGTTGAAGGAGATATACCTTTACCCGAAGGCTTTAACAACTGTACAATTCTTGGTGATGGAAGGGTAGTAGCTTTAGTTAACGTCGGGGAATTACTTTACTCGATAGCTACGAGCGAACGTACTCCTAAAAACAATCAACTGCCATCAACAAGGTTAAAAACAGCTTTCTTAAATCAAACAGAAGAACAAGCTGTAGAACATATAACTAAAGGCAAAGGTACGATTTTAATCGTAGATGATTCAATCAATGTCCGCCGCTTCTTAGCATTAACTTTGGAGAAGGGAGGGTATCTAGTCGAACAAGCAAAAGATGGGCAAGATGCTTTAGAAAAACTTCAAACTGGTTTGAGCGTACAGGCTGTAATTTGCGATATAGAAATGCCTCGTGTAGATGGTTACGGCTTTTTAGGTAGAGTCAAATCAAATGGCGATTTGAAAAATATACCCGTTGCCATGCTTACTTCTCGTAGTAGCGATAAACACCGGCAGTTAGCAATGCAGTTAGGTGCGCGGGCTTACTTCTCTAAACCTTACAACGAACAAGAATTACTGCGAACATTGGACGATATTATTTTTTCTGTAGCAGGAGTCAGTAACAGTAAATGATGGAATTGCATGAGTTATAAGTTAATTTATTACAACTTGTAACTCCGTTTTTTCTTAGTTTTACCATGCTTGTAATGTTGGATCTTTAGTTTTGAAGAAGCTTCGTTTTAATGTATAAGTTTATTGGTATCAAAAATATATTTATTTGGATGGTTTAATCCTATTTTTTATTTGAACGATTTTTAATAATAAAGAAACTCGGTATTATTGATGCCGGTTTTTTTGTTTGGAGAGCTAGCAATGCTACGTCTCTACATTTCGTTATTAAAAAAAGGTTTGTAGTAGCCCTATGCCCTGGCGGGCACAGCGCTACTACGGACTTTGATAGGCAGGATTTACGCTTATAATTTAGTTTTTAATCCATACATTTTCTTGTTAAAAGATTTACTTTAAAAAAGAATATCTTCAAAGTAAACTTACAGCTATTTGCTTTATCTTTAAGTCATAATGATAGTTAAATAAGTATAGCTACGTAACATGAATATTTATTCTTAGAACTGTTTATCTTATTGAAGACAGTGGGTTACTTAATATACATAGATTTCCTAAATAATATTGTAAATTGATTATGAAAACAAACATAATGCAAGATTTTTCTATTGTCTGAGATAATTGTTGTTAAGCAAGATTTTCTATCGATTGCGGACACTGTATTATAAGCATTTAAATCATCTAGGAAAGCAATTTTAGTTTAACTACTGTTGTTAAGTTAATTTAATGGCGATGGGCTTATTGAAATATGCTATTGAAAAATTTAACTTTAGTTAAGATTGCTTCAAACATAGTATAAATTTTATTTAAGGAAAGGTTAAAGATAGCAATGTTTACATACAAGTATAAATTCTCATAATTTGATTTTAACTTAACTTATTAAATTCTTCGTATATAGTTTATAGCTAATAATTCTGATAATAGAAATCACCAGATAACTTCAGATATTTACCCGAAAAAATCCTCAGCCAAAGCAATGAATCATACTTACAAAGTATCGCCACAAACGAAACAAGTTAAAACAGCTTCATCGAAGACAAGAAATCCTTGGTTAAAAAAGTTTTATAACTTACCGATTAGCCGCAAACAATTATTTGCTTTAATTTTCTGTCAACTGGTATCTATTTTAGGAATAGGTATTGGAGGTACGTTAATTATTACGCACGGTTTGCGGAATCAGTTACTCGAACAAGCCAAGTCAGAAGTAGCTGTATCGGATATTAAATACAATATCAAGATAGATCAAATGGGCTTTGGTTTTCGGGGACAATCAGATAATGCTGCAATTATTAGAGCGGCAATTCTGAATGATTCTAATGGTGCTTTAAATAATAATTTGAGAAATTCTGTCAAGCAAATTTTACAGAATGAAATTAAAGCTAGAAATATAGAATATGCGACTTTGGTAGGCAAGGATGCAAAAATTATTGTAAATGCTAATTCTGACCGTGTAGGTGAAACTTTTAACCCTAATCAATTGGTTAATCAAGTTTTAAAAAATGGTCAACAAATTAAAGCCAGTGCGATTCTTGAAGCATCGGAATTAAGTCAAGAAAAGCCACTTTTACCGGAAGGGGTTGGCAATCAAGATGCTTTGATTCGCTACACGGTGACACCTGTAAGAAATCCTCAAACTCAAGAAATTGTAGGTGCTTTGATTTCTGGGGATATTGTTAATGGCAAAGACGCTATTGTCAAAGGAACTTTGAAAGCTTTTGATGGTGGTTATAGCGCTGTTTACTTAAAGCAACCGACAGGAGAATTTGATTTAGCAACATCTCTGAAGAATAGTCCCGAAGGAAATATTAATCGAGCCACACCTAATATACCTTTACCCCCCTCCGCTAATTCTTTATTAGAAGCAGCCGCAAAAGCTGAAGGTAAAGTAATTACCAGACGTATTAGTGTAGAAGGGATTAATTATACAGTCGCAGCGAAGGCTGTTCCTAACCAAATTATTGAAGGACGAAAACCCGACTATTCACAACAACCACCCGCTATTTTGGTGCGGGGAACTCCTGAAACTGCACTTAATAATCTACTGACGGAAAGTTTGTTAGAACAAGCTTTAACTGTATTAATAGCATTATTATTAATTGGTTTTTGGGCAGTAATTTTGCGTAGAGCAATGATTCGTCCCATCCAAAACCTACAAGAAACCGCACAGAAATTTGCTTCAGGCGATCGCGCTTCTCGTGCTGAGGTTTTTGCTACCGATGAAATTGGCGATTTGGCAGTTAGTTTTAATCAGATGGCTGAGAAAATCGAAGAGCAAGTGCGTCGTCAGGAAACTGAAGCAAAAATTGCATTGCAGCTAAACCAAATTACCAGTCGCATCCGAGAAACTCTCGATATTGAAACAATTCTCCGAACAGTAGTAACAAGTACGCAGGAAACTTTACGGGTAAATCGAGTTGTTTTTTATCGCTTAAATGCATCGCAAGGTGAGATAGTTGCTGAATCGGTTGATTACTCTTTAAATGCTGTTTTAGGGACAACAGTTAATAACCCCTATCAGGTTAACGAGTATCCTGATGAATATGAATTTGGTAGCATCAAAGCAGTAGAAAATATTCAAGATTTACGCTTGACTGAATCTTACTTAGAGCAGCTTAAAAATTTAGATATCAAAGCGTTTTTGTTAGCACCAGTTTTCGTAAATAATCAACTATATGGTTTATTTGCGGCTCATGATTGCGCTGCTACCCGCTCTTGGAGAGAGATAGAAGTTAACTTGTTTAGACAAGTAGCGATTCAAACTGGTTACGCTTTAGAGCAAGCAGAACTTTTACAACAGATACAGCAAAAACGTAAAACAGCCGAAACTACTTCCGAGCAGGAAAGAGAAGAAAAAGAAAGATTGCAAATGCAACTTCTGGAATTGCTTGAAGATATTGAAGGTGCAGCATCTGGCGATTTAACGGTACGGGCTGATGTAATTGAAGGGGAAATAGGTACCGTTGCGGATTTCTTCAACTCGATTGTGGAAAGTTTGCGAGAAATTGTTACGGAAGTCAAAACCTCGGCTTCTCAAGTAAATGATTCTTTGGGTTCTAATTCCACCGCTATAAGTCGATTAGCACAAGAAGCTAAAACCCAATCAGCAGAAATCAACCGTACTTTAAATGCTGTTGATAGAATGACTGATTCGATGAAAGCAGTAGCACAGAATGCTCACGAAGCTGCTGTAGTCGCTAATACTGCTGCTAATACTGCGACAAAAAGTGGTAAAGCAATGGATTTAACAGTAGAAAATATTATTCATTTACGAGAAACAGTTGGTGACACTGCGAAAAAAGTCAAACGCTTGGGAGAATCTACTCAAGAAATTAGCAGAGTGGTAGCATTAATTAACCAAATTTCCACGCAAACTAACCTATTGGCAATTAATGCCGGAATTGAAGCAGCCCGTGCGGGTGAGGAAGGACAAGGTTTTGCGGTAGTTGCCGAAGAAGTAGGGGAACTTGCAGCCAGAAGTGCTGGAGCTACCAAAGAAATCGAGCTAGTTGTAGAAAATATCCAGCGAGAAACCAGCGAATTAGTAGAATCAATGGAAGTTGGAGTTTCTCAGGTAGTAGAAGGAACCCGCGTCGTTGAAGATGCGAAATATTCTTTGAATGAGATTTTACAGGTTTCGCGTCAAATAGACACCTTAGTAAAATCGATTTCCCAAGCTACCGCATCTCAAGTACAGACATCTCAAGAAGTTAGTCAGTTGATGAAAGATATTGCCGACATTTCACAGCGTACTACAGTTTCTTCTGAAGAAGTTTCTCATTCACTGCAAAAAACTGTGGAAGTTTCCCAACGTCTTCAAGATAGCGTAGGTACGTTTACAGTTAGCAGTGAGCAGTGAGCAGTAAATAGTAAAAACTATTAGAAAATATTTGTAGAGATGGGTTTGCTGTCTCTACAGTTTTTTATGTACGTATAACGTGGCGGCGGATGATAGCTGGTATATTTTTTTGTCGAAAGTTTTAGTTATCCCTGCTACAGAATGTAATTCAAAATTTATGTCTGAATATCAACTATCGGCTTGTTGCATTTTTCATCGTTCGTCTCAAGCAAAACTCGAATGAAGATAAATTATAAAAAACGTTTTATTGTTTTGATTAGTTGGATAGCTGTTTCATTTTTAACCGTAGTCGGTTGCAATCAACTTGCATCAACCACCCCAAATAATCAAACTGGAAATTCACAAGCTGTATTGACTGTATCGGCTGCTGCAAGTATGCAAGATGCGATGAAAAATGTAGGAAAAGCTTATCAAGAAGAACAGCCAAATACTAAAATTACTTATAACTTTGCTGGTAGTGGTACTTTAACTCAACAGATTAAACAAGGGGCACCAGTTGATGTTTTTATATCAGCAAATGAGAAATTTATGGATGAGTTAGATCGACAAAATCTTTTAATTCCAGAAACTCGCAAAGACTTATTACAAAATGAAGTTGTCTTAATTGTACCGAAAAAAGATAATGTTATTAATATATCTAACTTTCAACAGTTAACAAATCCCAATATCAAAAGATTTTCTATCGGAGAACCAGAAAGCGTACCTGCCGGACAATATGCAAAACAAATTTTAAGTAATCTAAATATTTACGAACAGGTTAAGTCTAAAACTGTATTTGCTAAAGATGTTCGTCAAGTTTTATCTTATGTTGAGTTGGGTAATGTTGATGCAGGAATTGTTTATGCTACAGATGCCAAAATATCAAATAAAATTAAGGTTGTGGCGACTGCTGCCTATAATACTCATAAACCAATTGTTTATCCAGTAGCGGCGATTAAACGTAGTAAAAATCCTGAATTAGCCAAGGAATTCATTCAGTTTTTATTTAGTAACAGCGCGAAGGATATTTTTGAGAAGTATGGATTTCAAATTGCTGGTTAACACTACTTAGATATTCCATACATATAGATCCCCCCAACCCCCCTTATTTAAGAGGGGCTTAATTAGATAAGTAATATAAAACCGCTCATTTTTATCAGGCTCTGCTTATGGAATTTGATTTATCTCCCTTGTGGATTTCTCTAAAAACTGCTTTAGTCGCTACTGTTTTCGCCTTTTTTGCAGGAATTGCCGCAGCAGGTTGGATGAAACAATATAAAGGCAAAGCTAAAGGAATAATTGATGGTATTTTAACTCTTCCTTTGGTTTTACCGCCTACTGTAGTTGGGTTTTTACTGCTATTATTATTTGGCATTAATAGCCCGGTGGGACAGTTTTTAATGCAGTTGGATATTAGCGTTATCTTTTCTTGGCAAGCAACTGTTATTACATCAACAGTAGTTGCTTTTCCTTTGATGTATAAGACTGTATTAAGTTCTTTTGAACATATCGATCGCGATCTAATTAATTGCGCTCGTACTTTAGGAAGTTCTGAATTTAAAATATTTTGGTTGATTATTTTACCATTAGCTTATCCGGGAATTATCGCGGGGACAATTTTGGCTTTTGCTAGAGCTTTGGGTGAATTTGGTGCAACTTTGATGTTAGCTGGAAGTATACCTGGAAAAACGCAAACGATGCCGATCGCAATTTTTTTTGCTGCTGAAGCTGGCGATATGCCTAAAGCTTTGATTTGGGTTTTGATAATGGTGGCAATTTCTTTAGCTGTAATTGCTACTATTCACGTTTGGGATGAATCGCAAAGTATTTCTAAAAATAGAGATGGAAGTGCAAATTTAATTAGAAGTTTGATTAATTTTGTGATTTTTGGGCGGTTTGGGGATGTTGAGTTTTTTGATAATAAAATACCTGAAAGAAGAAATCAATACCTGGCGACTGGAAGTCGCGGCTACACAGGCGAAACCCGCCTGCGCGGGTTAGGAATTAACAAGGTTAGTGGAGGTATTTTTGCTTTTAGTGGTATTCCTTCTTTGCATGAAAAAGTTTATCAAAGGGAAGTATCTTCGCAGGAATTATTATATTCGTCTAATATTCAATCTTCTCATAATCATAGAAAAGAACTTATAGTTAACATTGAAAAGAATTTAAAAAGCTTTGAATTAGAAGTTAACTTTATTGCAGATCAAAATACTTTAGGATTATTAGGTGCTTCTGGCTCCGGTAAAAGTTTGACTTTGCGCTGCATTGCTGGATTGGAAAAGCCAAGTAGGGGAAGAATCGTTTTAAATGGAAGAATTCTATTTGATGCCAAACGCAAAATTAATCTTCCCAGCCGCAAGCGTCGGATTGGTTTTCTGTTTCAAAACTATGCTTTATTTCCACACATGACTGTAGCGCAAAATATTGGCTTTGGTTTGCAAGAATTACCAAAACACGAACGGATATCAAGGGTGCAGCAATATATTGAGATGATGCAGTTACAAGATTTAGAAAACCGTTACCCGCATCAAATATCCGGCGGGCAACAGCAAAGAGTGGCTTTAGCAAGGGCTTTGGTAATTGAACCAGAAGCGATATTATTAGATGAACCACTTTCGGCACTCGATACTTATCTGCGTAACCAAATTGAAAAGCTGTTGAGAAAAGTGCTTTCGTCTTATCAAGGTGCAACTTTATTTATTACCCATAAACTAGAAGAAGCTTATCGGGTTAGCAGCAATATTTTAGTGATGTCAGAAGGGAAAGTAATTGCTAACGATACCAAAGAAAATATTTTTGAGCGATCGCCAAATTTAGTAGTTGCGAAAGTGACTGAGTGTAAAAATATTTCTCGCGCTGAAATTGTTGATAATTGTACGGTAAAAGCTGTAGATTGGAACTGTAATTTAAAAGTAGTAGAACCGATTCCTAGTAATTTGAAATACTTAGGAATACGCGCTCATCATTTGAGATTTTCTAACGACTCAAATAGTGAAAATACTTTTCCTTGTTGGGTTGCCGATATTAGTGAAACACAGCATAGAGTAAGTGTTTATTTAAAGTTAAATTATCCTTGTAAGGATTTAGAAGATTACGATCTACAGGTGGAAATTTATAAGGAAAAATGGGTTTGTATTAAAGAACGGGCTTTTCCTTGGTATGTGAGGTTGGAAGCGGGAAGGTTGATGTTGATGGAGAGTTGAGTGTGGAAGATTTGAAAATATTTTGCTTTAATTCCTTTCCGGTAGAAGATTAATGATTAAAAAACCGCAGAGCCGCAGAGAGCGCAGAGGAAACAAATAAAGAGAAAACATTAGCGATTAATTAATCTTCAACAAGCGATCTACGTTCACCAGGTAAATTTTTGTCTGATTTTCCTTGCTCAATTCCAGCATTACTAAAAATATCATTGATGCTACTTTTATATAAATGAGTTACACAAAATTCCCGAAATTCTACTTTTAATATTTCTAAATTTAGTGTCATAGAATGATGACCTTGAAACAATCTCAGCTTTTAGTTGCTAAGATATCAACTGTTTAAGGAAGAGCTTTTCTATACTTCCTATAAAAACATAAGTAATTAAACAAAATTAATTACACAATGTCATTGCGAGTAGAACGGAGTGAAACGTTCGCGGAGCGTGTCCGAAGGACTCAGCATTCACCCCAAAGGTGCGGCTCATCGCAAGGGCTTTCAATAACCAAACTTCTGGAACTTTGTAGGGAAGAAAATCCTCAGCAGCTGTGTAGGAAGTGACATCAATTTCAATTACTAAATCGGGTGAGACAGCGCGATCTTGGGGGTTTCCCCCATGTGAGCCGGAGGCTTTCTCGCAGAGTGCGACTGCGAACCCGAAGGGTGGTGGATCGATTTGCCAATTAATCCTATCTTTACCCACGACTGCTTGCCAATTATCTATCTAAAAACAGTAATCTGGTTCAATTCCCCCTTCTTCGGGGATATCCATTGTAATCGGCGTGAAGGCTTCGTAATTGCGGTTTTCGCTATCAAGTAAAACTTTGACAATATCTGCCAGAATATTAGCTTCACGCCCGTGTCTGGGTAAAGGACTCGTAAGTAAAATTTCGCCGTTACGGTATTTAATCCTGGGAATAGAACCATCACCACGGCGATCGCGCAGTTGACAATAATCTTGCCATGTACCGGGTATCCGAACTACTGTTCCGGGAGGTAATTGAATGTCTTGAGGGGAAATTACGACGTACATGGGTTATTTCTTGTTCTTGATGCTTGATTAAATCTAACATTTTCTGCCATTATTAAAACAACCAGGGAATGTAATTCCCTGGCTAATAACAGAAGTCATCTAAAGATGACTAAAGATGACTATATAAATTTTTTAATCTAGTCTTCTTCAGAAGATTTATGCATTTAATCTTCGACTTTTACACCACGCCAAAAAGCAACATAATTTTCAAAGTGTTTAGCTTTTTCTTTGGCACTGGGATAATACCAAGCAGCGTCTTTGTTGACTTCTCCGTTAACTTCAATGTTGTAATAGTTAGCGGTACCTTTCCAAGGACACATACTATGTTTATCGCTTTCCTTGAAATATTCTTTATTAATTGAATCTCCTGGAAAATAATGATTTCCTTCTACAACAACTGTTTTATCGCTTTCGGCTAAGACTGCACCATTCCAAGTTGCTTTTGACATAATCAGTAATCAGTGACCAGTATTAAGTGACCAGTTAATTGTACCTAGTTAATGCTTTATTTTGTCATCTATCTACAATTCCTTTTTGAGTTTCCCTCGCCACTGCAAGCTATTATGATTTAGTTGGTGAATATATTCGTTTGGTTGGGAAATTATTGAAGAAGCAAGAGAAATTGCTTGTTCAAGTTGAGTTGCGTTTAACTGTTGATATGCTGCTCCTTTGCTTTTATCGAGAACATCGTACCAACAGCATCCGAATAAATTATCAAGAATAATTCTTTGAAAACAATGGTTAAATCGCACGGGAAATTTACGCTGTTTAGCGATATTTGGAAGCACGTCGTTTGTTAAACGTAAATATTCCTGGCGCAATTCTTCCATTTTATTTGGATTTTGATGCAATTTCGTCTGTTTTGGCTGCCATAATAAAGTCGTTGCGGTGTAAACCATTGATTGCATGAGTCCACCACATGACGGTAACTTTGCCATATTCGGTGAGTAAAGCTGGGTGATGTTCTTGATTTTCGGCTTCTTCACCGATTTTATTGGTAAAATTCAAAGCTGATTTAAAGTCTTTAAATTTGAAAACTCTTTCTAAACGCTTTTCCCCGTTTTCTTCCTTGATATTCCATTCGGGAATCTCTGGATGGAGCTTGCTTATCTCTTCTTCTGTGACAGCAGGTGAATCACCCGTGCAGGCATCGCATTTTTGTTGCTTAAGGTTTCCCATTTTTTTTGTCACCCTTTTTTTATTGCGTCCTTATATTGCGATACATTAGCTGTAAAACTTGAAACTGTAATCTCTCGGAAGAAGGAAAATGGCTGAAAAGATAGTTACATCGTAGGGTGTGTTACGGCGTTACAACTTTTGTTAGTTAAAGATAAGATTGATATTGCCGTGACGCATCATTTTTGTGGAAATGTACAGTACGAATAAAATCTAATTGTGATTAACTTTCTGTAATAAGTGCTTAAGCAAAATTAACTATATATGTCCAGCGGATTTTATCTGGTGCTTGAGTCATAGTATCACTATAGGTTAAAGGTTAAAGGTTAAAGGTCAAAGGTCATAATTAATATTTGTTAACTCATAACTCCTAATTCCTATTTTTCTCCGACTCTTCTCTACTAATTCCATAAACTAAAGCTTTATTACCTAAAACTTCTGTTTCTGCTTCTAACTTTTCTCCTAATTTCTCTGCAACTCTCCTCGATGCTTTATTATCTGGATGAATCAAACTGATTACGTGAGATTGCTGCAATTTTGTAAAAGCATAATCAATCGAAACAAGCCCCGCTTCTGTGGCAAAACCACGTCCCCAAAAAGCCCGTCGCAAACTCCAACCAACTTCCAAACCAATCCAACCTTCGGGTTTCCAACAGCCGACTCTACCAATCATTTCACCGCTTTGCTGTTCCTCAACTGCCCACAAACCATATCCCCGCAAGTACCAATGACCTATTATTGCTGCCATACTGCGCCAAGATTCCCCACGGGATAACACTTTTCCGGTACCGATGTAGCGCATAACTTCTTCGGAGGCGGACATTTCGGCATAAGCGTCTAAATCTGATTCGCGAAATCCGCGTAAAATTAAACGTTCAGTTTCAAGGATAGGAATATTCATTATCGAAAATCGCTTTGTCTAAGTTAGCATTTTTTAAATCTGTACGAGATAGCTTTGCGCCTCTTAAATCTGCTTCGGTTAAATTAGCGTTATTTAAGCAAGCATAATTCAAATTTGCACCTCTAAGATTTGCGCGAGATAAGTCTACACTCTGCAAGTTTGCTCTCAATAATATTGATTCATTTAAGTTACAATCGCTTAAGTTTGCTTGGGTAATATCTGCTGCTGTCAAATCAGCTTTACTCAAGTTTGTATGACTCAAATTAGCTAAATTTAAAAAGGCGTAACTCAAATTAACGCCAGTTAGATCGAGAGAAGAAAGTTCGGCACATCTTAAATTAGCGTTATAAAAACACCTATCTCCAATTGCATAAAGATGTAAAAACCGATCGGTTTCTAATCGATCCAAAAGCGTTTGAGATGCACCTTGATAACACCATTTCGCTTGGATTAGATTTGCGGCTGTATCGATGGCAATTTCATCAATTTTGTCTACTGCAACGCCGTTACAATTATTCCAATCGCCACGTAACATAAAGGCAATCTCAGAAGCTGCTTCACATGAGTCAAACAGTAAAATTGTTGGTTCTTGTTTGACTTCTAAACCGATTAATCTGTGGAGTAAATTTTTCAAAATTAAATACCAGATAATTGTGATTTTAGGTAAATAGCAATTGTAACTTTGAATATTTTTTCCGTTTGTCTGATATAAGAATAAATGTTCAAGAAAACCTATTCACAATGTTCCAACTTATAGATGTATTCTGGGCTTACACTCTAATTGCTATTTTAATTCTTGTCGGGCGTTTTATCAGACAGCGTATCGGCATATTGAAATCTTTATTCATTCCAAGTTCGGTTGTAGCAGGTGCGATCGCTTTATTGTTGGGGCCTAGTGCTTTAGGTGCAGCGATTAAAGCTACCATTGGTGCAGATTCTCCTTTGGTTAACGGAATTTTTCCCGAAGCCATTTTAACGGTATGGTCAAAATCCCCTGGAGTATTCATAAACATTGTCTTTGCAACTTTATTTCTAGGACAAATGATTCCCGGTTGGGGGACTATTTGGCGGCAAGCTTCACCGCAAGCGGCTTTTGGGCAAGTATTGGGATGGGGACAATACGTTATCGGTTTGATACTAGGAATTACAGTATTAACCCCTATTTTTCAATTACCACCCATCGCAGCTTCGTTAATTGAAGTCGCTTTTGAAGGGGGACACGGTACATCGGCGGGGATGGCAGATACTTTCACTGAGTTGGGATTTGCTGAAGCCGCAGATTTATCTTTGACTTTAGCAACAATAGGGCTGGTTTCCGGGATTATTATCGGTACCTGGTTGATAGATTGGGGAAGACGCACTGGAAGAATTCAGGTGCAAAGCCGAGATGATATTAGTTTGGGTAACGAAGATAGCATTCATACTCACACAGAAGAGCATCCATCGATCGCAGTAGCTAGAGATAAATTATTTAAAGATTTACTAATCGATCCGATATCGCTTAACTTTGGTTTTGTGGGATTGGCTGTTGCTATTGGTTGGTTGATTTTACAGGTTTTGGGATTTATTGAATCAATTACTTGGGGAAGCGGAGACGGATTAAAGCTAATTGCTTTTGTACCGTTGTTCCCAATGGCACTAATTGGCGGGATTTTGGTACAGTTGCTGTTAGTGCGGACAAATCGCAGCTATATGGTAAGTCGCCCTTTGATGGAACGTATCGGTGGATTGGCTTTAGATGTAACTATTGTCACGGCTTTAGCTAGTATTTCTTTAACTGCTTTGGGTGCAAATTTAGTTCCTTTATTAATATTGGCTGTCGCAGGTATTCTATGGAATGTTTGCGTATATGTATTTTTAGCACCCCGTTTAATTCCTTTTTTCCCCAATGAAAGAGGTTTAGGAGATTTAGGGCAATCAATGGGAGTTACCGCTACTGGTATTTTACTTTTACGCATGGTAGATCCTGATAATCGTACAGGGGCTTTTGAATGTTTTGCTTACAAACAGTTATTATTTGAACCGATTTTAGGAGGAGGTTTATTTACTGCTGCCGCACCTGCTTTAATTGTTAGGTATGGTTCGATTCCGATGCTGTTATTTACATCTGGAATTTTAGCTTTTTGGTTGATATTTGGGTTGTGGAATTGTCAGCAGTTAAGGAAGAGCTAATAGCATAAGTCTATTAAAATAAACTAAAAAATGACTTACGCAAAGCCCCCCTTGAGAAGGGGGGTTGGGGGGATCTCAATGACTGAGGTAGTTAATTTTATGTTTCTTGCGGGACACGCTGCGCTAATATTGCAGTTACGTAAGTCCTATTAAAAAATATGACTAATATAGTAAATATTATTGATTGTCACAAAATTATGTTTACTAACGATGCTCCTACCTCTTACAGCAAATTCAATTTATCAAAGGTTAAAAATATATTTAATTTAACAACTAACGAAAAGGTTGATTTATTTATTGATACGCCAATACTAGAACCAAGCCAGTTTCTCAAAGAAACATTAGCTTACAATCTCCCTTTGGCTTTAGCTAGCAATAGTGAAAAAGCCCGCTCGGAAATGATTATTTCTCCAATTTTAATTGAGTTTAGAAAGCAATTACAGGATAAAATAAATATTTTTTCGGGTATTGAATTTAATGTTGAATCAGAAAAGGGTTTAGCTGGTGTATGCGATTTTATTATTAGCGATTCTCCAGAGCAATTGTTTATTAGTGCCCCAGTTATTACTCTTGTGGAAGCAAAAAAAGAAAATATTAATGCTGGTTTAGGGCAATGTGTCGCGGAAATGATAGCAGCACAAATTTTTAACGAACGTTCTAACAATGAAATTCCGACGATTTATGGAACCGTAACTACCGGAACTAACTGGAGATTTTTAAAGTTAGAAGGAAGTATTATTAATATTGATTTATCTGAATATTATTTAAGAGATGTAGATAAAATTTTAGGTATTTTAGCAATGGGTATTGTTTCTAAAAGATAAATTATTTATAGAGTAAGGAAACAGGTAACAGGGAACAGGGAACACAAAAAATTAAATATCTATTTGACAAAATGCCTAATACGAATTACAACTATCAAAATCATACAATGCTGATAATTGATAATTGTTCATTGATAATTGTTAATGACAAACCATACTCAACGAAATAAACCCAATTTAATAGATAAATCTCTGGCTTTTATTGAAACAGTAGGGAATAAACTACCAGATCCGATAACGCTATTTTTTATACTGTCTATTTTAGTTGTTTTGATTAGCGCGATCGCATCTTCTCTAAATGTATCGGTAGTCAATCCCAGCGACGATAAAACGATTGCTGCGGTATCTCTACTTACCCCCGAAGGTATACGCAAAATTTTTACCGAGTCAGTTAACAATTTTACCGGATTCAAACCCCTTGGTACTGTACTTGTCGCCATGTTGGGTGTAGGTGTGGCTGAATCTACGGGTTTGCTTTCTGCGTTATTGAGACGAATAGTACTAATTGCACCAGGAAGGTTTATCTGTCCAGTTGTGGTGTTTGCGGGTGTGATGGGTAATATTGCTGCTGATGCCGGTTATGTGGTGCTTGTACCGTTGGGTGCGGTGATTTTTCTCGCTTTTCGTCGCCATCCCCTTGCAGGTATAGCGGCGGCTTTTGCAGGGGTTTCTGGTGGATTTAGCGCTAATTTGATTGTAAATCCTCTCGATCCTTTACTTGCGGGATTATCTCAAAGTGCAGCGCAGTTAATTCAACCAAACTATCAGGTAAATGCAACTGCTAATTACTATTTTATGGTAGTTTCAACTTTTTTAATTACCTTAATTGGCTGGTTTGTTACCGAAAGAATTATCGAACCGCGTTTGGGAAGTTATAGTCAAGATGAAGATATACCGATGCAAACGCTGACACCATCGGAAAGAAAAGGTTTGCGTTGGGCGGGATTTTCTTTCTTATTATTAGCAGCATTCATAGGGGCTTTGGTTTTACCACCACAAGGTATATTACGCAATCCAGAAACCTTTACAATTATCCCTTCACCTTTCATTGATAGCATAGTTATAATCATTGCCTTAGCATTTCTAATTCCAGGAATTGTTTACGGTAAAGTTTCTGGAAGTATTGCCAATGATAAAGATGTTGCTAATGCTTTAGGTGATTCTATGGCTTCAATGGGTTATTACATTGCTTTGGCTTTTATTGCAGCACAATTTATCGCTTATTTTAGCTGGAGTAATTTAGGTTTAATTTTGGCGGTTAACGGAGCTAATTTTCTCAAAGCAACGGGATTTACTGGCGTACCGCTGATGTTAATGTTTATCTTTGTCAGTATGTTAATTAACTTATTTGTCGGTTCGGCTTCGGCTAAATGGGCAATAATGGCACCAATATTTATCCCGATGTTTATGTTAGTGGGATATTCACCTGAGTTGACGCAAGCTGCTTATCGAATTGGCGATTCTTCTACTAATATAATTACCCCATTGATGCCTTATTTTCCTGTAGTGGTGGCATTTGGTCAAAAATACGATAAAAGTTTGAAAATAGGGACTTTGATTTCTTTGATGTTGCCTTATTCGGTGGCTTTTTTGATAGGTTGGGGGATTTTATTTGTGATTTGGTTTGTTTTGGGGTTGCCTTTGGGACCGGGAGCGGTTTCAATTATTAATTAAAACCTCACCCCGCCTAAAGGCACCCCTCTCCTTGTTAAGGAAGAGGGGAAATTAAAACCTCACCCCGCCTAAAGGCACCCCTCTCCTTAGTAGAGGGGAAGGGGTGAGGTTTTCGATAAAATAGGTTTCTCAGGATTTATTGATAGTGCTGTGCTGTTATTAGCCATTTTTCACCCATATCAATGGGAATGTCCAGGGGTTCGCAGATAATTTTTATTAACTCAGTTCCTCCAGATATAAGTAATTCTTGAAGGCGGGAATTTTTTCTGATTTCTTCCTTGAATTTATTAACAAATACTTGCTTTTCATAAGCAGATGAGATGGAGTAATTTGCTTTTAATGGTGCAAGTAATTCTTGAATTTCTTTGGTTGATTCTGTAATATTTTTCTGCTTTCCGCTGGAAAATTGCGTTTTATGACTAGCTATTTGATCAGTTTTAACTGTGTCTGGAGTCTCACTTTTATGACTAGCTATTTGATCGGTTTTAGCTGTTTCTGGAGTTTCAGTTTTTTGGCTAGCTATTTGATCATTTTTAGCTGTGTCTGGAGTCTCAGTTTTTTGGCTAGCTATTTGATCATTTTTAGCTTTATCTGGAGTCTCAGTTTTTTGACTAGCTATTTGATCGGTTTTAGCTGTTTCTGGAGTTTCAGTTTTCTGACTAGCTGGTTTATCAGCTTTAACTGTATCTGAGGCATTATTTTTTGGAAGAGCTATTTCATTTGGTTTAAACTTACCCATCGCATTACCAACCCTAATGCGGCTGAAATCAAATTTAGGAGCTTCTGACATAATAAGAATTAGATAGTAAAATTTAATGCTATACACTAACTTTTTATTCTGGCAACCGTTCAAACACTGATTCGATATCGGCAATACGTCGATTTCTGATTTGTTGCGCTTACATAATGATATTTTGACTTTCTTCAACCAATTAATTACTTGTTCTAATCATTTAATAGCTTCGTTTTTAATTTTGTGAAATAAAATTATTTGCTATGGATTTAACACTAGTATAACGACAAAACTTTCCCCCAATCGTACCCTCGGTATTGTATCTTAGAATAATTTACTATCATTAAACATCACAGAACGCTTTGAAAGTATCGCACAGGAGTATGATCTTAAAAAGTATAAGTTTAGAATAAATGAACAATAAAAAATTCAACGCAACCGAATATGTAGAGCAAACAGCGTTATTACTTGGTTTTAATTTACCCGACGAATACCGCGATGGAGTTGTCGCAAATTTTGAGAGAATTCAAGTTATAGCGAAGCTTGTTAATGAGTTTCCTTTACCGGAAGATATTGAAGCAGCACCAGTATTTGAACCGTAATATTGAACTGAACCATGAATTTAGACTCAGCCGATGCCGTTTCAATCGCAACCGCAGTAAAACAAGGAAAAATCAAAGCGGTAGATGTTGTCAAAGCTGCTTTAGATAGAATTGCAGCCAGGGATAATCAACTCAACTGTTTCACAACGATAACTGCGGAAACTGCTTTAAAAGATGCAGCCCGAATTGATGAAAAAATCGCTCAAGGTAATAATCCCGGTTTGTTGGCTGGTGTACCTTTCGCAGTCAAAAATCTTTACGATATCGCTGGTTTAACTACGCTTGCTGGTTCAAAAATCAATGCTGAAAATCCCCCAGCGACTAAAGATGCAGCGGCTGTAACTAAGCTAAAAAATGCCGGTGCAATTCTTGTCGGAGCGTTGAATATGGATGAATATGCTTATGGTTTTGTTACCGAGAATTCACATTACGGTGCTACTCATAATCCCCACGACTTAAACCGTGTAGCTGGTGGTTCATCTGGAGGTTCGGCTGCTTCCGTTGCTGCTGGTTTGGTACCCTTAACTTTGGGTTCGGATACTAACGGTTCGATTCGGGTACCTGCGGCTTTATGCGGGGTTTTCGGTTTAAAACCAACTTATGGCAGGTTGTCGCGGGCTGGTGTAGTACTATTTTCCAGCAGTTTTGACCATGTTGGGCCATTTGCACGTTCTGTAAGAGATATTGCAACGGCTTTCGATGTTTTGCAGGATGAAAATGTAGAGACGTTAAATTTAACGTCTCATTTAACTGATGTAACATCTTTACAAGATATTAATGGTTTAAAAATTGCGATTGCCTTCGGCACAGCAAAGCTGAACGCCGACGATTATTTCACCAAAAAAGGCGCACCGGAAACATTAGAAGCAGTACAAAAAGTTGCCGATGCCTTAAATATTGCTAAATACGTTTCTATCCCAGAAGCCGATCGCGCTCGTGCTGCTGCATACATAATTACTGCATCAGAAGGCGCAAATTTACACTTAGATAAATTAAAATCCCGTCCCCAAGATTTCGATTTCGCTACAAGAGATAGATTTATTGCTGGAGCATTTATTCCTAGCAGTTGGTATATTCAAGCTCAAAGATTTAGGACTTGGTATAAGGAAAAATTTCGAGAAATATTTAAAAACATAGATGTAATTATTGCTCCAACTACACCAATTTCAGCACCAGAAATTGGACAAGAAACTATGATTTTAGACGGCGAAGAAATATTAGTTCGTCCCCATTTAGGATTATTTACTCAACCGCTGTCATTTATTGGTTTACCCGTTTTATCGGTTCCAATTCAACGTAAAAATGCTTTACCTTTAGGAGTACAATTAATCGCCGCTCCTTATAATGAAATAGCAATTTTAAAAGTTGCGGCTGTCTTAGAACAAATGGGTGTTATCTCGGCGACAGTTGTTTGAAATTGATTAAAATTGTATATATTGTATATGGATAATAAACCTTACTAGACGCAGAGGGCACAAAGTAAGGAAAAAAAATTCGCAAGAGTGATGGTAGTTGGAGCCGTTGATAAGTTAAGAGATTAATATTGAAAATTACTTTATGCTACCAAATTTATATTGATTCGTATTTTAATAATAATAAGACTTACCTAAAGCCCCCCTTTTTTAAGGTTGGGGGGATCTCAGTATCTAGAACACTGTATTTTCCGTTATCGCTGCGTAAGTCTTGAATAAAAAAGCCATTAACCAAAACATCAGTTAATAGCTATAAATACTATAAATAACAATTTTACTTATACCGTTTCTGCATAAAGATGCGCTTAATCTAGCCTATATAGGTAGGCTTTGTAGTATTAGCCCCAGCCTTTTAGGTTGAGGGTGTTTGAGCGCAGTCTCATACAGAATTAGTATTACAAACCATGCTGTTGATGTACCCAAATCCAGAATTGAAATCCACCAGAAACCATAATATCAGTCCAGTCATCGAATAAGTCTTGATGCACGCCAGGCTTTAGATGCAAGTGTTGTTCGAGTACTACTATAGCTAGAGTTTCTTCAGCAGTAATTCTGATGTCAAGAAAGGCTTTGGGAAAACGCTTTTCTTTGTTCCAGTCATTACATAAAGACATGATACGTTCCCATTCATCCTTGGGAATGCGCTTATTAGAAATAAGTCTAACGGAATAAACGTCCTCTTGAGGCCCTTCTGCACAAAACACTAGAATGACTTCACATCCTAATTCTTCTTGGTAGGGAAATTGCACCACAAAATCACCGTCATCGTCTCTCGTAAATCGCAATCCTCTGTTAGTTAGATAGCTTTCTATTACGCTACGGTCGAAGTTTTGAACTGTAGCCATATTAGATTTGGTTAATTGTGGTTCTAGTTCATTATATAATTTTTAAAATACTTATTAAGTATAGAAAATACGTGGATACACTTAACTTTTTGAACTCAAACAAAAATATTACATTTATTGAAAATATTGAAGTATTTAAAACTACAAAATAATTTTTATTAAATTAATTTTGACTTTTATAGATAATTACTCACTCACTCTATCAATCATTTTAAATAATCGTTCAACTCGTTACAAAGCCAATCAATTTCGACTTCAGTTAAATCAGTTCTGCTGGCTAAATCATATTTATTTTTTCCAATATGAGCTACAATCCGCCATTTTAAATTATTCTCTTTAATAGGTATTTTTTCGAGTTTATTAATCTTTGTTAAACAGATAGAACGAATAAAGCAAGATTTGAAACATAGCCAATCAAAAGATAAGCAGAGATTGTTTCCTTCAATCCATAATCTTTCTCTTTTAAATAAATTAGCCAATGCTTTAATCAAATCATCTAGTATATTTGCTATCAAAGCTATACAAAACCCAAAAATTCCCAAACATACAATCAATAATATCAATGCTAATAAAAACGAAAAGATAGATATAGAATATCCAATGCCATAAAAAATAGTACTTAACAGTAAAAGTACTATAAGTAATAAGAAAGGCAATATTATTGCAGAAGCATACAGCTTTATCCCTAAAAAGATTAGATCGTCTTTTAATTTGCCGATGCCTTGTCGAGGAAAGATAATTTTTATCCCATGTTTATTTTTTTGAAGAAAAACTTTGCTGCCAAAAGGCTTTTTAAGATTTATTTTGCCAGATAAGTTGTTCTCAATAGATTTTTTAGCTAAATAGTTAATATTGCTTGCAGGTTGCTTCAAATTTTGCAATGCAGTTTTAGCTGAAGTAAAGCGCAATTCTTCTAGGGGTTCAACCATCCGTTTTAACCAACTAGCAAAATCTTCAGAACAGTTAATTAGCTTTTCAAATTGAATCTGCCCATCTTTTCGAGGTAAATTAGCAGGATGCATCCCCGTCATCAGATAGATTAATGTTGCTCCTAAACTGTATAAATCTGATGTGGGAACAACTTTACCACCAAAGTGTTCTGGTGACATATAGCCATAAGTCCCGACTACCGTCATTGAGGATGTATCAGCAGCTACATTTTTTACAGAACCAAAATCAATTAAATAAACGTTTCCGATACTATTTCCAGAGCGGTTTGTTAAAAGAATATTGCTTGGTTTGATATCTCGATGAATTATTGGTGGTTGTTGCGAATGCAGATAAATTAAAATTTTTAAAACTGCCGAAGCTAGCTGTTTAACCTCTTCGATGCTGAAAATTCTTCCTGCTTGTAAATGTTTTTCTAGAGAAGCAGCTTTTATATAAGTTTGTACTAAACAAAAACCTGTTATATTAGGTCGATTTACTTCAAAATAGTCTAAGTAACGAGGAATTGCAGGATGGCAAATACTTTGTAAAACCTGCGCTTCTCTTTCAAATAACTTTAAATTTTGCCATTCAAAATCTTCATCCCAAACCAGCAGTTTAACTACAACTAACTGCTGAGTTTGAGTATCGCTACAAAGTACAGTTCTGTACCCCGGTTTCTTTCCCAGCAGGTAAATTACCTGATAGCGATCGCCAATTATTTTTTTGTTCATATTCTGTTTACCGTTCCCTGTTTCCTGTTCCCTCTCTTAAATCGTTTCAAGATTCAACCATTTATTTAGCTCGCGATTCACCCATGCTGCTTGATTGAAATTTAAAAAACCTTTACCAAAGCTGTATTTATAAACTCCTAACCAAATAACTACTTCTGGTATTTTTTGTTGATTGCTATCTAATTTTATAATTGCATGGCGCGGTATTGAACGACGATAACGATACTCTAAGCCTAATAACCTATAAGCAAAATAAACCCGTTGTTTATCAATTTGTAATTTATTTTTCCCAAAAGGAATAAACAACATATTTATAATTATTTTCAGCCAGATATTGACATATAAATACAACACCAGAATTAAAATACCTACAGCAGCGAAAGAGTAATAATGGATAAAACCGTAATTAAAAACAATTGATTGAAAAATTGCTTCTAAATGAGAAAAAAATGGTATTGAAAGTATGCCATACAATAGCCCTGCATATACCGCACCCATGAAATGAACCATTGAGCTTCGCTTATTTTTTTGACAAGGAGTCACAATCTCAATTACATCTGCTGATTTTTTTATAGAAACTTTGGCGAAGGTTTGAGAAACATTTGATAAAGTTACAGATGAGAAGTTATATAGATTTTTCAAAGCTTCATCTGCCGACTTAAAACGCTTTTCTTGCAATGGTTCAATCATTTGTTCGAGCCATTCACAAAAATCTTGCGAACAATCAGCTAATTCAAACTGAATTTTGCCTTGTTTCTGCGGCAAATCTGCGGGTGGCTTCCCAGTTAAAAGATAAACTAAAGTTGCACCCAAACTATACAAATCCGTTGCTGCAACAGCACGCGATCCAAATTGCTCTGGAGCCATATAACCGTAAGTGCCAACAACCGTACAGCTACCATCGTTACTAGCTAAAGTTTGTACGGAACCAAAATCAACCAGGTAAACATTACCAATACTATTGCCCGAACGGCTAGTTAAAAGGATATTACTCGGCTTAATATCGCGATGAATTACCGATGGATTTTGTTCGTGCAAATAAATTAGAATTTGCAGCACAGATTTAGCTAACTGTTTAACCTCTGCTTCCCTAAAAACTCCTATTTTTTCTATTTGCTCTTCTAAAGAAACAGCTTTGATATAACTTTGTACAAAAACCAAAGCTTTTTGATTTGGTAGTTCGATTTCAAAGAAATCAATATAACTTGGAATCGCAGAATAACAAAGATTACGCAGAGTTTTAGCTTCTCTTTCAAACAGCTTTAATTCTTCCCATCTAACTTCACTGTTAAAAGTTAGCAGCTTAACTACTACTAATTTATTTGTTTTCAAATCTCTTGCTAAAAGAGTCTTTCTTCCCGCTTTTTTCGCAAGTTGCCGTACAATTTCGTAGCGCTCTTTTAAAATACGAAGAGACATTACCTCGATTTATACTCCAAACACAGAAAATATATTCATTTATTTCATTATCAACTATTTTTCTCTGAGTAAATTTTACTTTATCATCTCTTCATGCCAATTTCACATTTATAACTAAGAGGTTTTACTGAAACTTAGTGGAAACTAGATTAAAACAATATAAAGTTTTTACTTCAACTAAATACTTTTACTTGCTAGTGCTGTTGCATATTTTATGCATTAGTACGGAGCCAGATTAATTTTGATGGATTAAAAAAATCCTAATGGGAGCGTCTCGCTCTCTTGGAGCAGCCAGCGTACCGGACACCCCTCATAAATGTGGCTCCATACTATTTATCCTTCATTAGCGGCTTGAAATGTAACGAGTAGGGAACAGGGAAAGTGGAACAGTATATTTAGAATCTTTAACCTTTGACCTTTGACCTTTGACCTATAAAGTAAAAAGTAGTCCACTTTACTTTTAGGTCAAAAATAGTCAATGATATTTTCAGGAACAAAACCGGATAATTTAGGCGTTAACAACGGTAAATTGGCAGCTTGCCCAAATTCCCCCAACTGCGTTTCTTCTCAGAGTCCAACTTCGGATGAAATTCATTTTATTCAACCGTTGAAGTACTCTTCCACAACAGAAAAAGCTTTAGCCGACCTTAAAAACGTCATTGAGTCGGAAGATAGAACTAAGATAATCAATGAATCATCAGATTATTTGTACGCAGAATTTAAAAGCGCTTTGATGGGATTTGTAGATGATGTAGAATTTTATTTAGATAGCAGTAGCAATACTATCCACGTGCGTTCTGCTTCTCGTTTGGGGCAAAGCGATTTAGGTGTTAACCGCAAACGGATAGAAACAATTAGAACTAAATTTAACCAAATGCAGGGTAGTTGAAATTATCTATCAAAACTAAGAGACGCGATATAATGCCCTGGCGGGCACGCAATACCTACGGTACGCTCCGCGCTTGCGCTAACGCGTCTCTACATTATTCGCACAATCCAATAAATCGTCCGTGCCATAAATTACCGTTTTCTGTTATCCCCAAACATCTAACCGTAATTCTCACGCTTCCCGGTTTCGCTGTATAAAGCTTTGAAAATTGCATATATAGGCGTTGGTTTTGTGTTCAGATTCCGTGTAGCATCAATAGTAGCAGCCTGTGCTGAAGTACGATGCTCGCTTCCTGTTACCGAACGGTAATATAATTCACCATCCAAAATAAACATCCCGGAGGCAATTGCAGCTTGCTGTAATGCTTGATTGATTTCAAAGCAAGGCTGACGCTTTAGTTTTCGAGAACGCGATTGATAATAAACTTTATCCGATGTTGCAATAACTATTAACCTAATACCATCGCGTTTTGGCTGTCCCCAATATAGGAGTGAGTTAATGTAATAAGAGCGTTCCCGAGATGCATTAACAGCTTGCATAGTTTTAATACATCCCGGTCGTAAATACGATGGCAATTCAGTTATATTTAGGACTTACGCAACTGGCACATCTTTGTTGTAGGGTGCTGTGACACTTTGACTCACTTTAAACGTAGTTATAAGGTTTTGAGTGTCACGCACCAGCCGAGTGTTATGACAATTGCGTAAGTCCTGATATTATCTAACTTCATATCTAAAGTAGTATTTTAGTACTAAAAAACCACGTTCTAAAACCTACGAACACAAATTGTAATAATTGATTAACTAATCTTATTTTTTGCAACCAATGGTAACTATTGTTGTCGCGATCAATATTCTTATTTCGCTGATACTTTTTTATTGCACTTACAAAGTGTGGCAATTAAGACAGCGACTATTTAGACTGACCAACTTTTTTATTAAGTGCGATCGCAATTCTTATGCGTTGCTGCATCGAAGACCAGAAGCGATTTATCTAGGTATGCAAAATTTAAATAATTTGCGGCAGAGCAACCAAAGTTTGCAAGTAAAACTACGTCAAATAAAGCAAATTTTAGCACTCGTAGTTTTCGGTAGACAAATACTATGGACTCGTCCTGGAATTAGAACTGGAATAAAAAATAGGTTAAAGATCAATGGTTAATAGGGCATGAGACATTGATAATTAATAACTCTTAACTTCTAACTCATAACTTCCGACTCCTAATTCTTAACTCCTAACTTCCAACAAATTTCTTCAAAGATGTAGCAAAATATGTCAAATGAATAACCTTTAATAAGTTAGTGCAACCTATGTGGCTGATATATTGTCATCATCTATAACTACAGTAAAATCTTTGAGAGTCTTGCAAGCCGCTCAAAGCCACCTAAAATAGGTTTAAGGAGAGAGATATATAAAATGTCTAATAATCGTAGTGGAAATTTTATTGGTGGTTTAATGTTAGGAGCTACTATTGGTGCCTTCACCGGGTTGCTTATTGCTCCACGCACGGGACGCGAAACACGTAAATTATTGAAAAAGTCTGCTGATGCTTTGCCAGATTTAGCAGAGGATTTATCAACAAGCGCTCAAATTCAAGCAGATCGTATTTCTGAAAATGCGTTACGTTCTTGGGATGAGACTTTAGATCGATTGCGAGATGCCTTATATGCTGGGGTAGATGCTTCTATGCAGGAGAATCAAATATTGAAGCGCCAAAAAACTCAAGACGGCTCTAATTCTCTACCGCAGAATCTAAATAATTAGTGAACTGAACAAGCGTGAAAATCAAGATTTTAGATTATGGTTTAAACTATATTGTTTCGCTACCTGAAACCCTATTGTTAATCGTAAATTTAAAATCCCTAACTATTTTAATCGGTGGGGTAAATTCTTTTAAAGTAAATCCGTTCTTGGAAATTTCTTGAAGACAAGTTAATCAAATTTCCCCACCCAACTTTCTCTACAATGCTGTTAGCTATTGACAATATTAGCGTGAGTGAACCTCTATTTTGGCTAGGATTATCTATTTTATTAGTTGCTGTTAGTTTAACTGCTTTGTTGGTAGCCGCTATTCCAGCTTTGCAGCAGCTAGCTTCTGCTGCTCGCAGTGCAGAAAAGTTGTTTGATACGCTTTCACGGGAGTTACCACCGACTTTAGAAGCCGTGCGCTTAACTGGCTTAGAAATTACCGATTTAACCGATGATGTTAGCGAAGGTGTTCAAAGTGCTTCTGGAGTAGTAAAACAAGTAGATCAAAGTCTTAATAGTGCTAAAAAGCAAGCTCAAAATGTGCAAGTAGGTACGCGCAGTGTTTTTGTAGGTGTAAAAGCTGCATGGAAAACTTTAACTAGCCCTAAATCTTCTAGTACTTCACCACATTAATTTTGATGGGTTTGCGTAGTGCGAGCATCTTGCTCGCTGGCGCTATCGAGCGAGCAAGATGCTCGCACTACGAATGTGCTACCCCGCAAAACTTATGTGGTGGAATACTAGTAGTTCACCACATTAATTCTGAGGGGTAGCATAATGGTATTTGTAGGTTGGGTTGAACGGAGTGAAACCCAACATCCGCGTTGGGTTGCGCTTCGCTTAACCCAACCTACGAATCAATCTCTCAACCTAGCAAAACTTATGTGGTGGAATACTAGACGCGCTATCGAACGTCAAAGACAGTGATGAGTTAGGAGTTGGGAGTTAGGAGTTGGGAATTTTATTTCTACTTTGTCCCCTTGTCCCCCCTTTCTCCATCACTACTGCAAAGTTTGCCAAATTTTAACAGTTTTATCAAAACTACTACTAGCAAGGGTTTTACCATCTGGACTAAAGGCAACCGACCAAACTCTTTGAGAATGTCCTCTGAGGGTACTAATTGCTTTTCCCGTTTGCGGATTCCATAGCTTGATAGTTTTATCCCAACTACCGCTTGCTAAAGTTTTACCATCTGGACTAAAGGCAACCGACCAAATTCTATGAATATGTCCGCTTAAAACTCGTAAATTAGCGCCAGTCTGGGGATTCCACAACTTGATGGTTTTATCCCAACTACCGCTTGCTAAAGTTTTGCCATCCGGGCTAAACGCTAAAGAACTTATCGCATCTAAATGACCTGTCAAAGAATTAAATTTCGTTCCCGTAGCTAAATCCCACAAGTCAATCGTCCCTTCAAAATGATTTCCCGTCGCCAAAGTCTTTCCATCTGGGCTGACTGCTACGACATTTACTACGTCACAATCTCCCCTTATAGTGCGAATTTTCGTTCCCGTACCTGCATTCCATAAAGTAACGGTTTGATCCCAACTACTACTAATAATAAAGTTTCCATCTGGACTAAATGCAATGGAACCGACAGAGGCTGAATGTCCTCTCATAACCCGGATTTGCTCGCCTGTTGCAACATCCCACAGCCGAATAACTTTATCAGCACCAGCAGAAGCCAATGTTTTTCCGTCTGGACTAAAAACAACGGTATTAACCGAGTCAGAATGCCCTTCTAAAGTGCGGATCTGCTGTTTAGTTTCTAAATCCCATAATTTAATAGTTTTATCTCCGCTAACAGAAGCAATTACTCTTCCTTTGCTTCCCTCTATTTGATGCGGACTAATGGCGATCGCCCAAACCGAATCGGAATGTCCGGTAAATGTGAATCCCAAGGAAGCAGTTTTCCAAGGCTTTGATACTGGCTGTTTCAAGCGAGAAGATATACCACTAGTAGCAGAAGAAACTTCCCAACCCCAAACTTTGGCAAAGACCAAAAGCATCACTGAGAAAGTGATTAAAATTTTCAATATATAATTAGTCATATTCATAAAAAAAACAAATTTTGGATGAAGCTTAGTTTTTGACTTAACTTCACGAATTTAAAAAATATACTTAAATTTATTCTTTGATAGAAATATGTTCATTTATCAATTCAATATTATCTCGGATAAATTTCCAAGAGTTATACATATTCTCTACAAGTATTTTGTATTGACTTTATTCAGCATTTTCATTCTCTTAACAATTAAAAAATAGATATTTGCCAAATTTTAATATTTCTATCTTGAGCGGAACTTACGAGAATATTTCCATCCTTATTAAAAGCAAGAGATTCAACTTTTCCAGAATGTCCTTTTAAAGTGGTTAAAAGTTCCCCAGTATTTAAATTCCATAACTTAATAGTTTTATCGCTACTAGCTGAAGCAAGAAGATTTTTCTTTGAGTTTACAGCAGTAGATGTTATGGGTTGAGAATGTCCTCTAAATGTACGTATTTTGTCTCCGGTAATTGGATTCCACATCCGTATATCGCTATTGTAACTAGCAATTACCGAATTATTACTTATGCTACCAGCTTTTTGAATCAAGTTAGTGAAATAAACTTGACTATGGTTTGTTGGCAAGGTGCGTAAAAGTTTTTTCGCCTTTATATCCCAAATCTTGATCGTACCGTCGAAGCTAGCACTCGCGAGCATCTTTCCTTCAGAGTCGAAGTCAAGAGAACTAATTCTTTGATTATGACGATCGAAATTAACTAATTCTTCACCAGTATTAAGATTCCACAGCTTAACGGTTTTATCATCGCCTCCGGAAGCGAGTAGCTTCCCATCGGGGCTTATAGCTAAAGCATGAATTCCCAAGCTATGTTTTTGTAGCGTGCGAATTTCTTGCCCTGTTGCCAGATTCCATATTTTGATAGTTTTATCTTCACTACCAGTGACAAATTTTCTACCGTCTGGATCTATGGCAACTACGTTAACTTTTCCATTATGAGCATCAAAAACAGATATTTCCTGTTTGGTTACTAGACTCCAAAGTTTTGCACCGAAAATACTGTTTGTCAAAATTGTCTTGCTATCTGGACTAATTGCAAGGGATGAAACTGAGTCGTAAACAAGATTAAAGGTTTTGATTAAAGCAAACTGTCTTCGCTTAAAGTCGGGTTGGCTCAAAATCTCACGTTTAACTGCTGGTTGAGTATTGGTGTTGTTGCGAATTTGAGTTTCACGAGTTTTCCAATACCAAAATTCTCCAGCAACAAACAGTGAGATTGCTGCACCTGCTAATAATATTTTTTTTAACTTTGTAGATCTATTTTCGGGAAATATTTCGGTTGGTGGTACTATTTGTTCGGAAACCTCTGCAAAACCAGGAGAAACTACAGGGTATTGTGGCGATTCTTTCAAATCTGCAATTACTTCCACAGCACAAGAGTACCGCTGTTTTATATCTTTTTTTAACAATTTATCGATAATATTAGCAAGTTCATCGCTGAGCGGATAGTTTAAATACTTTTCCCAATTACTCATCCAGCCATAACCATGTTCCGCCCATAGTTGAAAAGGTGATATACCCGTAATTAAATGAAAACAGGTAGCTCCAACGCTAAACAAATCGCTAGCAGGATAAGCTAATCCGTCTCTAATTTGTTCTATTGCAGAATAACCGTGCGAGCCAATAGAAGTTCCGACTTTCAAATTGATTGCTGGCTTCAACTCTTTAGAAGAACCAAAATCTATTAATACAAGATCGCCTATCAACTCTTGAGGAGAACTGCGACGGATAATATTCTGGGGTTTAATATCCCGATGAACGACTCCATGCTCGTGGACAAAATGAAGAACTGGTAGTAAATTTAACAGAAATTCTCTAATTTCTTCTTCGCTATAACAGCGCAGCCAAATATCTCCTTCGCGCCGCATTTGTAATTCTTCAAGCAAATTTTGCCCGTCAATAAATTGCTGTACTAGATATAAACAACTGTCTTGTTCAAAATAAGCTAAAAGCTTAGGAATTTGGGAATGTTCTCCTAACTCCTGTAGTCGTTGTGCTTCTTTCTCAAACAACTCTACTGCTTTCTTTAGCGCCCAATTTCCTTCAATTTTAGGTGCTAATTGCTTGATAACACAAGGTTCGTTTAGTTTATCTGTATCTTGGGCTAAATAAGTTTTACCAAATCCACCTTCTTGTGAAAGCACCCGGATAACCCGGAACCGATTTCGTAATAATGGTAATAAAGATGCCCCGCAGCTAACGCAAAATTTAGAGGATTTATCGTTAAGGGGATTTAGGCAATCGGGATTTAGGCAGCAGATCATCATTTAATTCGGGCGACTGCGTAATAGTTTGTGCTAACAAAAGCCCCTAATTTTCCTTTGTAATAGAAAAACTATTTCATTATTATACAAAAATCTTTGTAGAAAAATATTTAAATTCAATTAATTAAATCATTTTCCTCGCGATGTAATTACGTTTACCGATATTAATGTATTAATATAAACTGCCTATTCTGAAACTAATAATCTATTTTAGAGTACACAATAAATAATATACTTAACTTAGATTGGGATGTTTTTTTACATTGTAAACCTATCATGCCAGTGATGAATAACGTTTATAATTGCGTCGTGTTTTTCTTGCTTCTAATTTAGCTTTCCATTCGCGAATGGCGATCGCAGTTCGTGCAAACGGAGGAGCATAACTATGGTAATTTTCTTCAAAACTATTACTAACTGACTTTTTTTCACTTCCTAAAGGTTGGGTAGCTAAACAGTTAGTTAAATGAGGTAAATGGGATTCTATGCCTAGAGCAAACATGACTTCGTGAGCAGATGCAAAACGCTCCCTTACATTAACTTTAAGCATTTTATTTAAGACAGAGGCAAAGTTTTCGCTCACAGTTAACTGTTTTTGCCAACAGATTTCACCCGTATTAGCGTCGTAATCAAATTCTAAAGGTGCTTTGCCACTAAGTAAATAAAGACTAGTTACCCCTAATGCATAAATATCGCTACTGTAAACCGGGCGAAGAGAAAATTGTTCCGGAGGAGCAAATCCCATAGTGCCAACAAAATTAGTAGTAGCAGTTTTATCCACAAGTTCGCTGGCTTTTGCCAACTCTTCTCTGACTGCACCAAAATCAATCAATACCAAACGTCCATCGTCATCGCATCGAAGTAAATTATGCGGTTTAATATCGCGATGAATTACGTGATTTTTATGAATATACTGTAATACCGGAAGTATTTCACGTAAAAACTTTTTCACAGCATCTTCACTCAAAGCACCGTTGCGTCTAACTTCACGAGTTAAAGTACAGCCACGGACATATTCTTGAACCAGAAAAAATTCTTCTCCCACTTCAAAATAATCTAAAAGCATCGGAATTTGAGAATGATTCCCTAATTGCCCTAAAGTTTTAGCTTCCTTTTCAAAACGTTCCTTAGCCCTTTGCCAACTTCTAGGGCTACTAACTTTAGGACAAAGCTGCTTAATAACGCACAAAGGATGTCCGGGTAAAGTTACATTCCGAGCTAAAAAAGTTACTCCAAAACCTCCCCTACCTAAAATGCGTAATATTGCATAACGTTCGCGAAATAAAGTTTTAGAACCACATAATTGTCCTAACTTTGTATTCATCAAAAGGTCAGAATGAAAATTTGATACTTTGCGAGAAAAACGATTCATTATAATCAACAATATTATTTACATTGCGACAGTAAGACTCTGCGATTTTTTCAATGTAACTACTATCAGTATTTGTCGCCAGTATAATTACCGTATCTTTGCACAAACCTAATTTTTCTCTAACTTTTCCTTGAACACTCCGGATGAAAATTGGATGGGTAATGGGTAATGGGTAATGGGTAATAGGTAATAGGTAATAGGGAGAAGTAGAACTTTTAACTCTTAACTCCTAACTCCCAATCCCCAACTCCTAACTCCTAACTCCTAACTCCTAACTCCTAACTCCTAACTTTTCATTGCTCGATCGCTATCAAACCGTTTTCTGGTAAATAATCGCGAAAATGCCCTCGATCGGAAAGTAGTAAAACAAGTCTGATGGGAGATTCTGGGGGTTGCTGTAAATCTTCCCAAGGTACTGCTATTTCTAAACAAGTATTTAAAGCTGCTTGAGCGTGAGTTTCGCGAGAATACCATTGGGAATATTCACCTGCTTGCTGAAATTTAATTGAGCGAGTTGAGAAATTGATTTGTAAATGATGGTGAAATAAATAATTTAATGGTGCAATATCGGGCGTGTCTGCTATGGGTAACGAACTATTGTGCATGATTTTGTTGGGATAAAACCACAGCAGGTTTAATTGGGGTGGTAAATCTTTAGTAGGCTGTATTCCGGTTCTAAAATCTATACGTAAGTAGAAATTGGATTGGTCTAAACCATACCACAACCGTTGAATGGGGTTGCTGCTGTGCATGGTTCCTCGGGCACCACCAATTTCCAAACGTCCGGCTTTATCCCAGCCTTTTTCGTCACCGCTACCGTTAATTTTTGGGTGAATAAATCCGGTAGCTCGATGATTTGTTCTAGCTTCATGAATTTCTAAAGGTTGATTTAAATAAGTCGGTATGGGTTCGTTTAATGCTCGGTAAATTCCTCGCAAATGCAGCCGGAATAGTTGGTCAAAAATAGCATCTTGATTTGATGAATGTCCTTCGCCAAACCACCAAAACCAGTCGGAACCTTCAGCAGCGTATAAAGCTTCCCATGCTGCGGGATTGTTTTCTTCTGTTGCTTCTGGATGATTCGCTAATGTTTGTCTTGCTTGAGTTAAGTAGTCCCAAGCTCTATTTTTTACTGGGTCGCCTATCCAAGTAGTAAAACTACCGTCTACCCAAGAACCGCTATGTAATTGCTCTGCCTTCATTGTGGCTTTAGCCGGGAACTGTTGCAGGAATTCGGAAACTGTAACTAATTTTAGCTGCGGTTCTTTACTAAAGCCGTCGTACAAAGCTTCTAAGAAAGGTTTACCATCTTGTTCGTAAAATTCCCAACAGTTTTCACCATCCAAAGCAATAGTAACTAACCAAGGCTGCTCGCTTTGACTATCTTGCTGCATTTGAGCGATTTGGAGCAATCGTCCGATTAAATCTTGCGATGCAACAGCCGCAGACATTCCGCTATAGGTAAAACCAATTAGATCGGATAATGCATGGTCGCGGAAAACTATTGATAAATCCCCAGCAGAAGTTTGTAAGCGGTAGGGACGATAAAGTAATTCTGGTTGCTGAGTATTTCCTGCTTCATCGCGGTGAAAAAACTGTTGTAAGCTCCATCCCAGAACTGCTTCATCCGAGCATATCCACTGAAAACCCTGTTCTACGATATACGGTAAAACAGCCGGACTTACTGACTGCTCCGAAGGCCACAACCCACGGGGTTCTCGAAAAAATCTATCTTTATAAAACTCCCAACCCTTACTTAAATGACGGGGAATATCTTCTGGCCAAGAAAAACGATATCGCGGCAAAGTCATGTTGGGTACCGCGACTCTACCCGCATCAGTATCTGCAAGTAAAGGTAAAATTGGGTGCGTATAAGGGGTAGTCATCACCTCCAACTGTCCAGTTTCCTGCATTTGCCGATGTTTCGGTATAATTCGGCTCAAAATTTCCCGTTGCTTCGAGTAAATACGTTGGCGATCGCTCAAACTAAAATCTCTGCCTTGCTTTAACCAAGTCGCAATTTCCCCATCATCCCAAAATAAAGGGTCAATCCACACTAAATTATGCCAAGCTAATAAATCGCTGTAATCTTGTAAATCCCAATTTGCTAAACACCAAGCTTCTCCCTTTTCCTGACGAATTTGGTAAAGTTCCCTGTAGCGAGTATGGGGTTGAATTAAAGTATCGTAATTAGCATCAAAAAAATGTTCGAGAATAAATTCTAACTGTCCGCTCGTTAGTTGTTCTGTAGGGGTTAAACTAACTTCCAAATAAGGATCGAATGCAGTACCGGCAATATAATCTTCTAGCTGCAATATCAAAGATGGAACCAAATTAACTGTTTGATGCAGTTTCGGATACCGTTCCAACATCAGTATCAAATCTAAATAATCCTTTGTTCCGTGTAACCGTACCCAAGGTAAGCGGTATCTACCAGTACCCAAATACGAAGACGAACCTCCTTCAGGAGACTTATATAAAGGCTGATGTTGATGCCAGATAAAAGCGACGTGCAAAGGGTGAGACATAAATGAGTGTTAGCGGAGCGTGTCCGCCAGGACATGGAGGTAAGAGTTAGGAGTTAGGAATTAGGAGTTAGAAATTAGGATTTTATCCTAATTCCCAACTTTAACTTTTACACCACTTGTTCCACTTCTGCAATTTCAGGAATCATTTCTCTGAGACGGCGTTCAATACCCATTCTTAGAGTCATAGCAGAACTAGGACAAGAACCGCAGGCACCTTGTAAACGTAATTTAACAATAGGGCCATCAAGTTCCACAAGTTCCACATTGCCACCATCAGACATTAAATATGGACGCAACTCATCAAGAACTGTTTCTACATTTTGGTTTGTTAATTCCATAATCCTTATTGACCTCGGTTAAGCGACAAAGTTTATTTTCAAAGCTTGTTAACTACATAGTAGAACAATTGGGCGGTAGGGAGAGGAGAAAAGGGTATGCTTCACCGTAATGCAGTGGCTTGGCTGCACAGACAAAACCCACCGTGGAAGCGGGTTGTTTCACAACTTTATGAATAATTGCGTTTATTAATATCTATTTTAGTGGGTTGGGCGTGCTTCAAAGAGACACTTGGTTAACCCACTACTCGAATAAGGCTCCGATAAAAATTTTTATCGAGGGATGTTAATTATTTATTTCATAAACAGGACTTACGCAGCGATAACGGAAAATATAGTGTTCTAGATACACAGATCCCCCAACCCCTTTTTTCTAAGGGGGGCTTTGCGTAAGTCCTAATAAAGATGATATATAAAGTTATTATATATTAATCATAAATAAATTATATAGATACGAAACTTTGTAATAGTAGTTTGATCGAATAAAAACTAAAGATATATTTAATGTGATATATGTATCTTGCTATTGAGTATTACCACATATAAAATTCTGAGAAAGATTCTTGATATAGTGAAAGTAAGTTCTAGAACCCACATTTTGTGGCATTAGGCGTTGTGTCTTAGCGTTTAGCTGAAGTCAAATCGTATTTTCTTATTTTGCCTATATAATAGATTCTTAGTCTTTCGGATTCGGTCTAACTTTTGCAGTCTTTCCAAGAAAGGGGAGTCTTTGAAAGCATTATATGTATATCAATAGGTGCATACTATCTTTCGCTTATCACATCTACCTTTCAAGAGTTAAACATGAGTTTATTTTTACCCAGAAAGCTGATTTTATCATCTCTAATTGCTTGTAGCGCCGTATTTGCTGTAATGACTGTTCCTCTGGCAATAATGGGTGACAACCAAGTCAGAATTAGGATTGAAGAAGAGTCTTTTTTTTACGGCAGATTAAGAGATGCATCTTCACCTTATATCGTATTCGCTACTTTAATAAGTCTTGGTACGGGAATTTCTGTTGCAGCTCTTATGGGGTGGAAGCAATCAAATAGAAATTCTTTCAATTACCAAGAGAAGCTAGCTCTGTTAGAGAAAGATTTAGAACTTAAAGACAAATTGCTTGAAGAATTTAAGCTTTCCGATTCTCGTATTCAAGCTTCAGGACTCGAAAGTTATTTACCTAGTCAATCTGGGAAACTTGTAAAGCCTCAAAACCCAGTTGTTCAATAATTGTAGAGAAGGTAGGGCATTCATGCCCCGTGGAATGGTACAGTTTAACGAACTTCGTTTAGCTTTGAATGACGAAGAAGTTAGAAAGAACTTGTAAATATTACTTTTTTTCTTCGTTACACATATAAGTTAAATTCCCTATTGTCATACCGACAAAGAAATTAAGTTGGGGTTTAAATCCCCATTTCAATTCCAACTTTCTTGTTTCGGATTAATTCCCAGCATAAGACGTTAAAAATATGACCGTTCGACAACTACTATAATTTGAAGATGTTTTAAGCTATGCTGTCTAAGCTTGAAAATATCTTCTAATTTCTACAGTGGGAGAGTTTCAATGGTTAATACACTATAGGGAAATCCAACAAACGGCATTTCTGAAAAAAAGTATGAATTGATTTTTTTAGATAATCGAAACCTTTTTTGAGACGTTACACTGTAACGTCTCAAATTCTTGATTAACTCTCAAAAAATAAATTATTCTACCGTTCTATAAATATCTAGAACAGTTAAGTTTCGTTTATTCATATCTTGCACCAAAGCAAAAACCGGGAACGAAGGCAAATGGCTAAACGAGCAGGATAGCGTTTTCAAGAGAAGAAACCGGATTTATTTATGCTTACCCTTGAATGATGCAAGATGTGTGTTTAGGAAAAAGGCTTTCGTATTTTGATAAATTCCCTACTTGATTTATAAAAAGAAAAGCTATAAGGTATGTTCACATTGTAACCGTGTTATCCATTAGACAATCTGAAAAAAAAGTAAATAATAATACTTAATATCTCATAAGGTAATTAGCTAGAAAGTGTTGGATTTTTATAAATGCATCGACTCGAAACTTAGTTCTAAGTTTTATCCACTGCTTTGTTCGGCCTCTTCAATTTTCTGGATGATGGCATTTAGCAGTTCGGCAATTGCACAAATAGACTACCCATCTATAAACGATAGGGTTATCCCGAAACCATCAACAAATCAAGTCAATCAGAATTTAGAAGATAAGCCCATTGAGCAGATAGCAGACTGTAGAATCTTTGGGGAAAAAGCGCTTTCAACAAGGATAAGTGAACTCAAAAATCAGGGTGATAACTGTCCGGTAGATAGTGACAAACTTAGGGATTTACAAGCATCTACAGCAGAAGATTTACAGCAGCTTAAGTTTGAATTATCAAGACCAGTTAAGGTTTCTCAAGGATGTAAAGTCGATCGTAACTGTACTGAAGAAAAACTAATTAGCCAAGTTTCGACACCAACTTTTAATCAATTACTTAACCTGCAAAAACCTCCTCAACAGTCTCTAGATAATGCAACCATAAGGGAAACTCAAGAGACTGTAATCCCAGAAAGCATTGAACCGTCAGTTTTTCAACCAGTCGAATCAGAACAAGAGGAGCAACCTACTAGTACTTTTAAACAGAAGCCTTTAAGAGAAGCATCTTTGAAGCTTGAGGGAGTTTATATAAATCAAGGTGGGGATAGTTCTGCACGAGCCAGAGTAACAGGAATCTATCCGTTAAGCCCTCAATCTTTATTTGGTGGGACTTTAGATTTAACTAGTGAAAATAATAGCTTTGATGACTCCCGTGGTGAAGGCTTAAATATCAACGAACTATATTTCGCAACTTCTTTAAAAGATTTGCCTAATTTACGCTTTGTTGTCGGACAAATGGATTTAACTTCTTATTTTGACCGCAATAGTTTTGCTAAAGATGGAGCAAGTCACTTCTTCAATCCAGTTTTTCAGACAAATCCAGCATTGTCATCTACGGGTATTGGTTCCCGTCCTGGTTTATTAGTTAACTGGAGCGCTACGGATAATATCATTGCTAAAGCTGCGGTATTTTCTTCTTCAAGACAGTTGAGTGATTTTAGTTTGGATGGGTTTGCTGGTGAAGTTGGGGTTCGTTACGGTAATGCAATTATTCGCGGGACTTATTCTACAGCCAAAGATGCAGGAAACCGCGATTCATTCGCCGAAAGCTTTGGAATCGCAAGAGGAAATAATCAGTTCGGTCCTTTAGAAGACGATAAAGAAGAAGCTTATGGTTTGAATGCTGAAGTATTTATCCCGGAGTATAAGCTAGGTTTATTTGGACGTTACGGTCGTTACGAGAACCAAGATTTAGGAGAAGGTGCAAATACTTATTCTTTGGGATTAAGTTTCTTGGATTTATTCGCACCCGATGACCGACTTGGTTTAGCCTACGGACGCGCTCTTTCTAACAATAGTCTCCGTCAAGGGAAGCAGCCAGACGTTGTAGAACTTTTTTACGATGTGAAATTACATCCTCATCTCCGTGTAGGCTTTTCTTTACAAGGTAGAGACAGTTTTAACGATTCGGTTATAGGTGTAAGAGTGAAATCTGAATTTGATATTACTCCAAGGAGAAGCACTCGATGAGCAAACAATCAATACATAAAAATAAAGAGAAAAAAAATCGATTATTTCAAAAATTTTTGATTGTTCCTTTTTACTTTTTGCTAACAACTTCTTTGATAACGGTACCTATTTTTTACGATATCATACCCGTTCAAGCACAGAAAAATTATTCTTTAGTGCAACGAGGTAATAGACTTTTAATAAAAGGATGGGTAAACGATGCAATTAAAGTTTTTCAGCAAGCAATCAAACGTAATCCAAAATCGATAAAGGCAAATTTAGGTTTAGCGGTTGCCTACAATCGTGCCGGAAATATTGATAAAGCTTGGAATTTTTACCAACGTGTATTAGAAATTGACCCCAACTATCAACCTGCTCTTAAAACTGTTGGTTTGTTGGGAACATATCGCATGGAGTGGCAATTACAAGGTATAGAAGCACTGAGTCGTTTGTTAAATCTTAGTCCATCGGATTTGGAAGCTAGGAGTCTGCGGGCTCTACTTTACTATTACCAAGGAAGAATTAACGATTCAGTTGCAGATTATCAAATTTTACTTAGCAAAAATCCGACACCGAAAATTATATTAGCAGCAGCGGAGACTTTTACTTACGCGAGCAATTACAAGCAAGCACTAGAACTATTTAATCGCTATCTTTCTACGGGAAATAGTATTACTAAATATCCAGCAGTTGCTTACGCTAGAACTTTACGAAAAACAGGTAATCCTCAAGGAGCGGTTAAGGTATTAAAAGCCCAATTAACTGATTTAAATAGTCTTGATTCCCTGGCAATAACAACCCGTTCTGAACTATCCCAAGCTTATATAGCCAATCGTCAGCCAACTGAAGCTTTGGCTGTATTGCAACCTTTACGAGGTAAAGCGAATGCTGGTTTATCTTTAGCTCGTGCATTAAATGAAATTCGCAAATTTACCAATGACTCTGCTTTAGTAGAAGAAATAGCTAATTTATACCAGCAAGCACTTAGTAATAATTCCAGTTCTTCAACTTCCTTACTGCTGGAAGTTGCTAACGTATTTTCTGGCTTGCCGCAACAGGAACAAACAGCCTTAAAACTTTACCAGCAAGCTGCTTTAAAATTACCAAACGATAAATCTTTGGTTCTGTATCAATTGGCTCTAAAAGACAAGCTAGATTTAATTAGTCAAAATGATTTGAAAAACAGGTTAGCTGATTTACTAGAAAACCTGCCACAAGATGCAATAGAATTACAAAAATTTGCTAATGCATTAGTACAAATCAATACTCGTAACCCAGAATTTATTCTTAATTACCAAAGGATTTTGCAAAAAGGTGTCAACGCTCCTTTTCTGAATTTTCGTATTGCTCAAATGTATTTACGGCAAGAAGATACAATTTCCGCTAGAAAAGCTTTAGCAGCTTATCAAGCAACCTCTGAAGGTGCAAATAATTTAGCTACTCAGCTATTAGCAGCAGAAATAAAATTACAAGAGGGGGATTTAGAAGCTAGTGCTAAAACCTACCAAAGTGTATTAAATAAAAATCCCCAAAACGAAGATATTTTTAATGGTGCATTAAGAGCATTAGCAGGGATACGCTCGCAACAAAAACGTTTTGATGAAGCTTTAATGGCTTACAATCAACTGCGAAATCGTCAACCGCAAAATTTAGTCTACGAATTAGGACTAATTAATGTTGCCTATCAAGCCAAACGTATAGGGGAGCAACAAGCTACCACAGTAGTTAATAACTGGTTAAAGACGCAAAAAGCAACCTCAACCCCCCCAGAATTATATAGTTTGATCGGTCAACTTCCTGCCGACCCAGAATGGGAGCCTTTGTATGAATATCTTTTGCAATTAGAAGCTAATAATTTGCAAATTCAAAAGCGTTTGTTGCAACTTATCGCTCAACGAGACCCATCACAAGCTAGAGCATTAGTCAAGCAGTTTGCTGCAAATAAAAATAACCAGCAAAAATCCAATCGAGTCGAGGGGCAGTTATTAAAAGCGATTGGAGAATTAAATTTAGCAGGAATTGCCTATGAGAATATTTTGGCTAATCAACCCGATGATATGGATGCTTTAACTGCTTTAGGGGGAATACGTTTTGAACAGCGTCAATATGAAACAGCTCAAAAAATTTATTTTCAGGTATTGACACAAAAGCCCCAAGATGAACAAGCAATCATGGCGATCGCCGATTTGTATGCGATTTTAGATCGGCCAATAGCTGCACTTTCACAGATGGAGCAATTACAGATTCAAAAAATTCGAGAGGGTGTAAAAGATAAACAATTATCCAACAGGATACAACGAACTAAAGAAGATTTTCTTCTTAGACGTGGTTTTCAACCCTATTGGGAAGATCCAAATCGACGGATTAAGAATTAGATGCTCTTGTTGCTAAGCCCCATAGTAGTCTGTCCCATTAATTTGAGTGGTTCGTTTTCCCGGTGAACTTTGGGAGACGTTATGTATAACATTTCTAAAACCCATCGAAACTAATAGGACAGACCATTAGAGAGCGCATTTCCTAAAAATATAAAAACCAACCGACATTTTCTGTTCTCTTTAATATGAAATATTTTTCAGTATTAACTACCATTATCATTTCGCTTGGCTTATATACTTTTATTCTTAATTCCTCAATTCTTAGTTCTAGATTCTTAAGTCAGCATCTTAATAACAATAACAACGGATTTCTTACAGCTTCAGCGGAACATAGATCGAACCAAAAATTATTAATACAAAGTTGGAATACCTATCGAAGCGTATTTATCCAGAACGATGGTCGAGTTATTGATTATCAAGCAAAACATCGCTCCACAAGCGAAGGTCAAGCTTATGCAATGTTGCGAGCAGTTTTAATTAACGACCCCTCAACTTTTGCTAAAACTTTAAACTGGGCACAGAACAATCTCAAACGACAAAATAATGGTCAGAAAATAGATAATTTGTGGTCTTGGAAGTGGGGAAAAAGAGCAGATGGTAGTTGGGGTGCTATAGACAATAATTTTGCTAGCGATGGGGATATTGATGCGATTACAGCCTTGATTTTTGCCTATCGACGGTGGAATAATCCCAAATATCTAGAATTAGCTAAAACTAAGTTACGGGATTTGTGGAAATTTTCTACTGTTACAGATAGCCAGGGTAAGCGCTATTTACTTCCCGGACCAAAGGATGCATTTATTCCCAATTCATCAACTATTTATCTCAATTCTTCTTATTTTGCTCCCTATGCTTTTCGGATTTTTTCTCAAGTTTATCCGGAGCGCGATTGGTTGAGTTTGGTAGATACTAGTTATGAGGTGCTAGAAAAATCAAATGAGATTTCCGCTGTAGATTTACCAAGTGACTGGGTAGCGTTGAATATAAACAGCGGAGAAATTCAAGCCTTACCTTCATCAAGCAAAATTCAAAGTATATACAGTTTTGATGCTTATCGAGTTTGGTGGCGAATAGCACTCGACGCAGCATGGTTTAATTCATCTCCAGCTAAAAGTTATCTGAAGAAATCTACTCAACACCTTCAAAAATTGTGGCGAAAAAAATCATACTTACCCGCACGTATTGATTTACAAGGAAAGCCATTAGTCGATTACGAAGCAACATCGCAATACGCTATGTTCTACGTAGCTATGAGGCTTCTAAAACCTAATATTGCTCAAGAAGTTTTGGTAACTAAAATATTATCTCAGTATAAAAAAGGTGTTTGGGACGACCGCTCAGCCTATTATACTCAAAACCTCGCTTGGTTAAGTTTGCTACATCCTTCTGATATACCTAGGAACCTGATTCAGAAAGAGTAGCAAGCCAATAAAATCCAAGTTTTAATAACCTGCACACACAAATTAGCTTTAAACCACTAAACCCGTAATTAGAAATTAGAAAATTGAACCATGAAACGAATACTAAATCTGTCCCAAGCTAGCACTAAAGTCTTTGTTCTTTCCTGTTGGTTGTTAATGTCTCCTTCTTCCTTGTTAACTGCTCAAGCAATTCAAGGTCAGACACAATCAGAAATCTTGCTCTCTCAAGTAAATACTACCGATTCCGAACAAGAAACAACATCAACTGAAGATATAGAATCAAATTCTAATAATGCTACTTCCGGAAGAGGAACTTATAACTTAGAATTTAAGCAAATTCCCAACGTCAGTAAAACAATGCGTTTGAGAGGTATTTATGCAGAAGATAAATTAGGTTTTACCCGTCCCCGTAATTGGGATGTAACCAACCTGAAAGCTTTGATTCGCTTTCAAAATTCTATAGCGCTAAATCCCAAACATTCCAACCTAACTGTTTTGGTTAATGACAAAGCCGTTGGTAGCGTAGTTTTGCAGCCTCAAGGATCTAAAACAGGTCAAATCCTGGTTAATATTCCACCAAAATTACTGCAAAATTATAACGAACTCAAACTAGTAGCTCGACAAAGAACTGATGAATATTGTGTAGATCCTTTCGATCCAAACCTGTGGACGGAAATTCAGCTAGATTCCAAGTTACTTTTCAACTATAAACTTAAACCACTTTCCCAGAACTTCAGTAGTTATCCTTATCCGATTATTGACGAATTGAATTTGCAATCGAATCAGATTAACTACCTGCAACCGAATCAGACAACTGCAACATGGTTAACTGCTGCATCTCGATTACAAGCTTCATTAGGGAGAAAATCCAATTTCCGTTCCTTAGATGAAAAACTAGTATCGGATATCGCAAGTGTTAAAACAGGGGAAAAATTAATTGTTATTGGTACTCCCAGCCAACAATCAGCTTTAGCAGAGCTAGATTTACCACTCACCGTAGAAGGGAATCAAATTCTTGATACAGATAACAACCCCTTACCAGAAGACCGGGGAGTTCTGATGTTGAGCAGTACCAAAAATGGCTCTCCTGTTTTAGTTGTCAGCGGTAATGGACAAGAAGCAGTCGAGAAAGCCATTCAGTTTTTAGTAAAATCAAAAACTAATAAAATAGGTACCGGCCCAGTAGTTTTTGTAGATAAAGTTCCAGAATTAACTACTCCACAAGAACGAGAATGGCCGCGTTATTTACCCAAAGAAAACTCTTTTAAACTCAGCGACATCAAGACTGAAAACAAGGAAAAATTCCAAGATGTAACGGTACGGGGATATGGAGCTAGACCCGTAGCAATCGATTTTAAAGCATTACCGAACGACCGCTTTTTACGGGGTAGTTCGATGAATTTAGTTTACAGTTACGGACCCCAACTAAATCCCAGAACCTCCACCGTTGAAGTATTACTTGACGGTAACTTTATCGGTGGTGAACGCTTGTCTTCTGAATCGGGAGAACATCGCAAAACTCTAAAAGTGGATTTACCACCACAATTGATCGCACCTAACTCTAAAATTGAAGTCTTCTTCCGTATGAGTCCGAGGGAAGATATCAACAGAAGAGAATGTCATTTTACTCCCACCGAGCAACTTGTAGGTACGGTACACGAAGAAACCAACTTCAACCTCAAGCGTGAATCTTCCGCTACATTGCCAGACCTACGATTGTTGCAATATGGTTTTCCCTTTGCATCTCCCCAGGATTTATCCAAAACAATCATTGTTGTACCTGAAAATCCTTCCGAAACAAATGTATTGACTTTATTAGAGTTTAGCGAACGTTTGGGTAGTCTTTCCGAAGCTTCTTCAGTGGAACTCAAAGTTCATACACCAAAAACTTTATCTAACCAGCAGCAAATCAAAAATAACAATCATTTAGTAGCTATTGGTACCCAAAAGAATTTCCCGTTACCAGAAATACTTGAAAACACTCAAGGGTTGAATTTACAAAATTCATTTGGGCGCCTATTTGGAAGCAAAGAGGAAAAAGAACAAGCCAAAATCCAAGCACCCATAGATAGTCAAGGGATGATTAAAGAAATTATTTCCCCTTGGAACGACAAGCGTGTAGTTTTGGCTTTAACTGCTCAAACAGAATTTGGTTTGGATAGAGTACGACAAGTATTAAGTAGCGACCCTTGGTTTTTCCAATTGAAGCAAGATACTGTATTAATTAGCAGCGACCAAAACAATCCATTAGCCGATGATGAGAATGCTTTTGAATTAGACTTTTTTAACAATGCTGCTAAAACCCGTCGCGTAGAGAAAAGCAATCCACTGTCTCAGATGTCTCGTTTTCTACAAGAAAATTGGTTGTTGCTACCTCTGGGAATTATCGGTATAGCGCTCTTAGTTTATGGAATTGTTCAGCTATATCTCAAGCGTCGAGATGAGACTAATAGCTAATAATTACGTGCAAAATTCCGGCTCTAGTTTAATAGCTGCGGGAACCGTGGAAATATTTGAGTAAATATAACCATTCGGTAGAGGCGTAGTATTGCTACGTCTTTACATATTCGTGGAATTAATCTTTAGCTTGCAATGTAATACAGTCGCAAAATTTAAATTAGACTAATTTGAAGATGCCATATTCATCAAAAACTAAGCGCAACCTATTTAATCCAAGTGTATGGTTAACAGACCTTACTCCCCGATTTTTTGACCGCTTTTTAGATAAAGTAGGTCTGAAAAACTTAAAATGGCTAGCATTATTAACACTGATAATTTCAGTGCCTTTAATTGTTACACCAATAGAAGTATGGCAGCAAGGAGCAGTCGCGCTATTTCTAATCCTTGTAGGTCATTTAATTGTCAGAGCAGAAAAAAACGAATCATCCAAACAAATTAGCCATTATTACCATTTATTTATGGTGTGGCTAAGTTTGGTAACTACGATGCGTTATCTGTTTTACAGGACTACTTATACTCTTAACTTTGATAGCTGGGTTAATAGTATTGCTTGTGTAGTTTTATTTACCGCCGAACTGTACGCTATTTTGACTCTCGTACTGTCATATTTTCAAACCTTAGAAATCAAAGAACGTCAATCAATTGATCTAACTCAATTTCCGCAAGCTGAATGGTTTAACGTTGATATTTATATCCCCACCTACAACGAGGACGTTGAGATTGTTCGTAAAACCGCATTAGCAGCGTTAGCTTGCGAATATGCTCCTGGTAAAAAAAAGGTTTATATTCTCGATGATGGTCGTCCCGAAAGGTATAAAGCAACCGACCCCCGTCGAGAAAAAATCCGTGCTAGACGGGAAAAATTGAGAGAAATGTGTGCCGAACTGGGTTGCACCCACCTAACTCGCGATAACAATAATTACGCTAAAGCTGGTAATATCAACCATGCATTTGAGAAAACAGAAGGAGATTTAGTATTAATTTTGGACTGCGACCACATTCCATCCTGTAATTTTCTCATGGAAACGGTCGGCTTCTTCTACGACTCCAAAGTATCTTTCGTTCAAACTCCCCACTGGTTTTATAACCCCGATCCTTTCGAGCGTAACTTACTTACCAAAGGTAAAATTCCCGTCAACAACGAACTATTTTATAAAGTAATTCAAAAAGGTAATGATTTTTGGAACGCATCATTTTTCTGCGGTTCGGCAGCGATAATCCGGAAATCTCATGTCTTAGAAATCGGTGGAATTGCTGTAGAAACGGTGACAGAAGATTGTCATACAGCATTGCGTCTGCATTCACGGGGTTATAAATCTATCTACTACGACAAAATCATGATTGCGGGATTAGCACCTGAAACTTACCCCGCTTACCTAGGTCAACAAATACGCTGGGCCAGAGGAATGGCTCAAATTCTGCGTTTGGAAAATCCCTTATTCAATTCAAAACTCAAATTAACAATAGCTCAAAGGCTTTGTTATTTCAGCGCAACTTCTCACTTCTTTTATGGTTTCCCCCGCATAGTATATGCCATCATTCCCACCCTGTTTCTACTGTTTGGTGTTAATGCAGTCGAAGGTTTAGGTTTGGAAACTCTTAGCTATGCCATACCTCATATTATTCTTTCCCTAAGTACCAACTACATCATTCACAAACAGGCTCGTTTCAGCTTCTGGAATGAAATTTTTGAATTTGTAATGTCTTTCCAGGTAGGATGGGTAACATTACTTGCATTAGTCAACCCAAACTTAGGTACATTTAACGTTACCGATAAAGGTGTAAACGTCACCAAACGCAGCTTTGATTTCAAATCAATGATTGGTTTGACAGTTGTCACGGCGTTTGTAATCCTAGCTTTACTTGCGGTTCCTTATTGGGTGTTACTTCGTCCAGAAGATTGGGAAGCTGTTTTAGTGAACACCATTTGGTGTGTATTAAATTTGGTTTTGCTCGTAGCAGCTTTATTAGTTGCTTACGAACAACCGCAAATCCGCAGACAACACCGCTTACAACGTCGTTTGCGAGCAGAAATTATCAACATTCAACCAACCATAATCGGCGAAACAATTAATGTATCCGAAAGTGGGGCTTTAATTGCATTCAATTCCAAGTTGAATTTACCCGATGAAATTGACATCGAACTCAGCGGAGACTTTGGTCAAAAAGTATCTTTAACAGCAAGAATTGTCAGAGTGACTCCCATCAACAACACAAGAACCCAGCTTGCAATTGATTTTGTCAATCTGAATCAATCTCAAAAAGATCACTTAAGCTTAGTCTTATATTCTGATGTTGAAGAATGGTACTGCCAAAAGCGCAAATATGCAGACCAACCAGTCGCATCTCTAGGATTTCTTAGTACCAGCTTGCTGCGTTCGTTAAAAGAAATTAAATTAATCCAACAAAAGCAGGTACGCAAACAAGTATTTGCCTACAGTGAATTATATTTAGATGGCAATCGCTTCAATGGGGTAATTAGTGAATTAGGGGTAACGGGGTTAAGTATGGAATTAAATAGTACAAAAGCCAAATCTTCTAGTAAAGAACTTGAACAAAATGATTTGGTAAATATCCAAACAATCAAACCATTAGTAGGTTTGATTTTGAGCAAAAACAAAACAATTGATATTGGACAATCCGGTCGATTTATTGCTGAAGTTCAAACTGTAGAAATAGATAGCACTGGCAAAATCACTATGGACTTGAAATTCCCAGATAAATTTCAACACCAGCAGCTACCAAATATCAAGCAGCTTTTGGAACAGCTATAGGGAATTGGGGATTGGGAATTGGGCAATTGGTAACAACTAGGGAGCATTCCGACTCCCACTACCATTATTTTTTATTTGAAATTTCTATAATCTTCTCCCCATCCTTTTGTCCCCCCATCATCATATCTCCCCATCCCCTCATCCTTCCGACTCGCTGTCACTACTCGAAACCAAAACGGGCTGCTGGTAAAGGGGTACTGTAAAGGTAACTGTGGAACCAAGCCCTTCACCTAAGCTGTAAAAATGAACTTCACCACCCATTGCTTCTACTAATTTCTGAGATATGGTTAATCCCAAGCCAGTACCACCGTATTGACGGGTACGAGAACCATCTACTTGAGAGAATAATTGAAATAATTTGTCCTGCTGGTCTAAAGAAACACCGATACCCGTGTCTACTACCCGCACTTTCACCATGCCGGGAAATTCTTGTTCTTTAAATGTTACTTTTTTACGAACTACATCAGCGGTAACGGTTATATGTCCTTCATGGGTGAATTTGATTGCGTTACCGACTAGATTTATCATTACCTGTTTGAGGCGGAGGTAATCGCTGTAAACGAGAATTTGATCGTTTGTTCCGGGTAACTGCATCCCAAAGCTGAGATTTTTATGTTCTGCTTGCAGACGCATAAAGTTTTCTACATCACCAAATAACTCATCCAGTTTTACGGGGCTAAGTTCTAACTCCATCTTGCCTGCTTCTATTTTGGCAAAGTCTAAGATGTCATTAATAACTTCAAGCAGATGTATGGATGATTTATGGGCTTCTTCAAGAAAAAGGGCTTTTTCCTCTTCATCATCTGCCATTCCGTCCAAAATTAGCTTTAAAAAGCCAATCATGCCATTTAATGGCGTGCGGATTTCATGAGAAACGTTGGCAAGAAACTCACTTTTGAGACGACTTGCGTCTTCTGCTTGCTGACGCGCTAATTCTAATTCTTTATATAAAGTAGCATGGGCGATCGCCGTACCAATTTGATCTGCTGCTTCTTTAGTTAATTCAAGTTCTTTTGCTGACAAATAGGAGCATTCGGCGTTTAAACTCAAAGCGATTAAGCTATTAGGTTGCTCTTGATGAGAAGTTGCAACTATTAAAAGTTTCTGGGTGTTAAATAAAGAACTATTCGTTTGGTCTACTATAACAGGCTTGAGAGTACTTAAAGCTTGAGTAAACCCAATTTCAGAAGCTATATCTATTTCCGTTCCCAACATCGACTTAACGCTCGGCTGACATGATTGGGCAATCACACGTATTTTAGATTCACCGTAGTAAGGGCAAATTATACAAAAATTTGGCTGTAATGTTGTGCCTAAACTATCAACAGTCTGCTGCCAAATAATGTTTAAATCCAGAGTTCGCCGGATATTTCTGGTGATATTGTTAATCAGCTTTTGGTATTGCTGCGAAAGTATATCATCATTTAAAGTTCTAGATTTAGCCGTTATCTGTATTTGATTTATGCTCGCTCCAACTTGTAATAATCTTCCCATTACTAATACTGACGTTGCAGCATTACCTAAAGCAGGCATAATTGGAGTTATCAGCAATTCTAACTCTACACTTGCTTGTGGAATATTAAACCAACACTGACACTTTTGGGGAACCAAAGTTGTTAGCACTTGCTCTAACCGTTGCAAATAACCAGCTTTATCAATAGGAGTAAAGCTTTCTTGATTTGCGCTACCGTCAAGAATATCTTTTGAGTTTAATTCCAAACGTTCGCCTTGCTGCCAACAAAAATTGAGGAAACGCCCCGTACTATCCTGAACGTACACTAACTCAGTTCCCAAACAAGCTAATGCATCAGTGTGCTTAGTAACAGATTCCTCACAATCGGACAATAAATACGGTGGTTCAGAATTCGCAGCAATACTCATGACTGGGGTTAAATAGAAACAGTGTAGCCCAAACTAAGTTGTGCTAATAGCTGCTTAAAGTGTGGCATAAATTTTTACAGCTTTAGCATACTTGTTTGGGATTTTTATTGTATTACTCGAATTAGTAGCAAGAAATATAATTTTTTAATCGTTCCACTCACCCCGAGGCGGAACTTTAATTCTATGGGGGGTGCGTGTCAGTTCATCATCTCTAGGAATATCGCCGCGCAACCACTGACGCAGTGCCACTTCAATAACCTTAGAAGGATCGTTACTCAGATGACTAATTTTCTCTAACAACTCAGAATCCAAGCGGATGGCAACTTCTACCTTCTCGGATAATATATTCTCCGCGAAGTCCGGTGTTTCTTTCATGTTCATAGCTAATATTCTCTGCGCGTTATTTATCCCAAGGCTAGGTTAGGCAGCTTACCTACAGTTGAACAAAAACAATGTTATTTACCCAACCCAATATTGATTGCTGCCCTAGAGTCGTCCATGTTTATTTTACGCCCCTACCATAACAATACCAGTACCTTTTTATGAGATAGAGGGATGGAAGATAGGGGGGAGACATTATTAAAGTAGCGAGTCAGAAATATTTGAATAAGCGCAGCCCTATGACAATAACGGCTCTTGCTACTTCTAACTTCTAACTCCTAACTCCTAACTCTTAACTCCTAACTTTTCGCTGTTCGCTGTTCGCTGTTCTATTACAACTTTGAGCAGCGTGTTTACGAAGAAAGCATTACAATACGTTAAGTAAAAGGCTTTTTTTATTAAGATTAAGATTGCAGAATACAGCTTTATTAATAAGTATATGACTGACGTTCCCGCTTCTCGCATTCGTAATTTTTGCATTATCGCTCACATTGACCACGGTAAATCAACTTTGGCTGACCGTCTTCTGCAAGCCACTGGTACGGTGGAAAATCGGCAGATGAAGGAGCAGTTTCTCGATAATATGGATTTGGAACGGGAGCGCGGCATTACTATTAAGCTGCAAGCGGCCCGGATGAATTACAAGGCTAAAGATGGTCAGGAATACGTACTAAATCTGATTGATACTCCAGGTCACGTTGATTTTTCTTATGAAGTGTCCCGCAGCTTGGTAGCTTGCGAAGGGGCGCTTTTAGTGGTAGATGCTTCTCAAGGTGTGGAAGCTCAAACTTTAGCTAATGTTTATTTGGCGCTTGAGAACGATTTAGAAATTATCCCGGTATTAAATAAAATTGATTTACCGGGTGCCGAACCAGATCGGGTTGCTGGCGAAATTGAAGAAGTTATTGGTTTGGATTGCAGTAATGCGATTCTTGCTTCTGCTAAGGAAGGAATTGGCATTCCCGAAATTTTAGAAACAATTGTCGAACGAGTACCGCAGCCCCAGAATAGCATCGATCAGCCTTTACGAGCGTTAATTTTTGATAGTTATTATGATAGCTACCGGGGAGTTGTTGTTTACTTCCGGGTGATGGATGGCAAAGTCAAGAAAGGCGATAAAGTCTATCTGATGGCTTCCGGTAAAGAATATGAAATAGATGAGTTAGGGGTTCTTTCTCCCAGTCAAGTGCAAGTAGATGAACTTCATGCTGGAGAAGTAGGTTATTTTGCAGCAGCGATTAAAGCTGTGGAAGATGCACGGGTAGGGGATACGATTACTTTAAGTAAAGCGAAAGCAACACAAGCTTTACCCGGTTATGCCGAAGCTAACCCGATGGTATTTTGTGGGATGTTTCCGATTGATTCCGACCAGTTCAAGGATTTACGCGAAGCTTTAGATAAACTTAAGCTTAATGATGCGGCTTTGCAATTTGAACCGGAAACTTCCAGCGCGATGGGTTTTGGTTTCCGTTGTGGGTTCTTAGGTTTGCTGCATATGGAAATTGTCCAGGAACGTTTGGAACGCGAGTATAATCTCGATTTAATTATTACTGCGCCTTCAGTAATTTACAAAGTAACTACTAATAAAGGTGAAGTGGTTTTCGTTGATAATCCCGCTAATCTACCTTCTCCCAACGACCGAGAAAAAATTGAGGAGCCTTACGTAAAGGTAGAAATGATTACGCCGGAAACCTACGTGGGAACCTTGATGGAGTTATCTCAAAATCGTCGGGGTGTGTTTAAAGACATGAAATATCTTACCCAAGGACGAACTACATTAACCTACGAGTTACCTTTAGCCGAAGTTGTCACCGACTTTTTCGATCAAATGAAATCGCGATCGCGTGGTTATGCGAGTATGGAATATCAGCTAATTGGCTATCGTGAAAATCATCTGGTGAAATTGGACTTATTGATTAACGGCGATCCGGTTGACTCCTTGGCAATGATTGTCCACCGCGATAAAGCTTATAACGTTGGGCGAGGGATGGCTGAAAAATTGAAAGAATTAATTCCCCGTCACCAATTTAAAGTACCAATTCAAGCCTCTATTGGTAGTAAGGTAATTGCCTCGGAACATATTCCAGCATTGCGGAAGGATGTATTAGCCAAATGTTACGGTGGTGATATTAGTCGTAAGAAGAAACTTTTGCAGAAACAAGCCAAAGGTAAAAAGCGGATGAAATCTGTGGGTACCGTTGATGTTCCACAGGAAGCATTTATGGCCGTATTGAAGCTGGATCAAAATGCGTAATTGTTTGTAGTTGCGCTTTAGCGCCACATAGGTTTGGCGCTAAAGCGCAACTACGAACCTTACAACAAAAAAATATATAGGGAAATCGCCCGTACTCGAAAACAGTGCGGGCGATTTTGTTAAGAAGTTAGGATTATTCTTATAATACCGAAAAAATTGCTTTAGTTAAATGTTGTATCACATTTATAACGTTAAGCATAAATTGACGCTGAAAAAACTATTACATACTTCTGAATGAAGTATCATCCATTCCCATAAAACAACTTCGTATTTAGTTAAGTAATTACTCGGTTATAGATGTATCTAAAAATGCAATAGATTATATCTATAAGCGCGATGAAGACATTGTGCCTTATTCATTTGACAAATAATATTTAAGAGAAGGGAATCGTAATCATGAAATTCAGCCAAAAACTATCTATTTCTTTGTTTGCTGCTACTGCTAGCGTATTGAGCTTTTCTTCTGGCGCTTTCGCTGGTGAAGGTGGTGCTGCTGGTGCTGCTGCGTTCACAATAACTGGTGGTGCTGTTGACGGTGTTGCTGTAGCTGCTTCTGTAGGTAAAATTGATGCATCAGCAGCTGCTTTTAATGATGTTACCAACAGCTTTAATTCAGCTTTTGCTTTGGGTTCTGCTGGTGCAATCGATATGCAAGGTATTGGAGATCCAGCAGCAGCAGCGATGACTAGTACCGCTGATGGAACAAATCTTGGAACTGCACAAGCTAACGAATTGACTGGTGCTGCAACCATTCAGTTGGGTAGTCAGGATGGTGATGTTATCGCTACAATTCCTGATAGTGGAACAACCACAACTCCATAGTAGATTGAGAATAAAAATAGCATTTGCTTTTTTAACAATTTTTTGACAAGTTAAAATTCAAATTTTATCGGAGACGCAGTTTTAAGTTGCGTCTCTGTTTGTTTATTTCGCAGTATTGAAACCTCACCCCGTCCTAACGGACACCCTTCTCCTTATTAAGGAGAAGGGAATGAGTAACAAAAACACCCTTTTCCTTGTTAAGGAGAAGGGAATGAGTAAAAAAACACCCCTCTCCTTGATAAGGAGAGGGGAAGGGGGTGAGGTTCAGTTTTCTTTGTTATCTACGCAATCTATCTATAAGCTTTTTTCTATTTCGTCGTAAAATACGCTTATTATCTACTTTATTAAATGGGTTTCCTGGCGAACCAATTCTAAATAATACTTTGAATATATTGTCAGTGAAACGGAGTTTAATTCCTTCACTATCTTTACCTAAGTCATAATAATTATTCGTCCAAGAAAGAGATACTGTTGGACTATTATATTTACTTCTCAATCTTAATTTTGCTGTTGCTCCATAACGAGACTGACTAGAAGCTTCATTTATCGGTGTATAAAAACCTGTTAACTGAAAGTTGTTACTAAATTTAATTGCTAAATCTGCCAGTAATGTTTTATCTACAGAATCGGGTAAAATATCGTCAAAATAGTTGACTACACCTAAAGAAACGTTACCAAAATTAGCTCTTGCTCCAACCGTGACAAAACTTGCGGGAGCTTCACTTTCAATATTCCCGATACGATTTTCTCTATCTAATGCGTAGTTAAAACGGCTTGATAAAACTAAGTTAGTTCTTTTACTAGAGCCAATTATTTGAGAAACACTACCGAATACTTGGCTGTAATAGTCTCTATCAGGATTGATATAACCAATTGCTCCAGTAGAAAGATTTAAATTACCAAAATTTCGAGTGTAATCGCTACCGGCATAAGCTTTAATTGTTTTTCCTGTAATTACACCCGTGTAATATTTCCAGCTATCTACAGAACCCTGTATGTTTCCAGTGAAACTAATATGGGGATAATATTTTATATCTTCTACAAATCGATTTCCCGTGACCAAATTTACGTCTTGAGCAAAATTAGTTAAATAAATTTGACCGTAGAAATCTTCTATTTCGTTGGCAGAAAAATTTTCACCATTAACAACAGAAAGCAAGCTGACATTGGAATCAACTCCTCCTTCTCCACCACCATCGGCGATTATTCTTTGCTTTCCGGTAGGCTTGTATCGATTTATTCTCTCAATTCTGCGATCGATAACTGGAGAAATACCAACCCAAAGACTATTAAACTTAGCTCTGGGAATTTGACTGCGTTTTTTTATTCCAGGTTTAAGACTATTAGCGGAACCAATTCCAGCATGATAGAAGGTGTAACTACTCGTGGGAATTCTAACGTTATTCGCTGCTAAAAATAAGTTTTTATTGATATTCGTATTAACTTTTTTACTGCTTCCCTCCAGACGGGGTTTGACATCTGTTAAAACAAAATTCCCTAACTGTACGGCAGAATTTAAGAGTAAATTATCGCTATCTGTTATCAATCCAAAACCGCGAATTGTACGTCCAATTACAGCTTTTTCGTGATTAGCTTTAACGATTTGTCTGACTTTGGAATATAAGCCTATTTGAGTATTATTAATTTTTTCTTTTCTTTCGTAAAAAACTTGATTTCCTTGAGTATTACCAGGAAACGCTCCTGCATTAGGAAAGTATAAATCGAGTCCAACTTGCTGTCCGTTGGCTCCCGTTTGAAAGCCTGGAAGCTGCATAACTGCTAACGATTCGGGAGTAACAACTTCATTCATATTAGCCGTTTGGACAATACGAGTTGGTAGAAAGAAATCGGGATCGAGACTGTTTCTATCCGTAATTAAACCAGGAGTGTAAGAACATTTTTTATTTTCAATATCTTCACCAGTTAAACAAGAAGCAGTAAAAGTCATTTGCATCTGCATACCAAGCATTGTATGCGGTTCGTTTCTTGTTAACTCCACTTTTCTGGTTTCTCTTATTCTCTGTAACTGTAAATAGCTACCTTCTTGATCTACTGTATAAATATTATCTTTAGTCAAACTTTCTGTTACTTGTCCATCAAGTTTAACAATTCCACCAGCAGAAATACTTGTATTATTATCATCTCCAAAAGTTGCTCCGCTATACAATTCCCATTCTGTTAAATGGCTGATGGGTATACCATTTAAAGGTAAAGTCGTTGTAAAAGGATGAATTTTCTCTGGAGCGGTAATTTTTGGTGGAGAAATATATTCTGAGCTTGAATTAGATGTTTTTAATGGTTTTTCTTCGGATACTATTAAGTTGTTGTCATTCAACTCTTTAGCTAGATTTAATTCATTGATTGCATTTCTAATTAACTTCCCTTTAAGAATTTTTTGAGAATCAGAAAATCGATTAGATAATTCTTGTTCTATTTTTGGTTGACTATTACTTTCTGCTACATAATTATTGAATCTTTGCTTTAATTTTTCTCTAAAAACATTTTCTTTAATTAATAAATACTTATTCTTATCACTTTTAAATCCAACAAAAGATTCATTATCGTCTTTAGAGAAAGGATTTATTTCTTGTGCTGATACTATCTGATTATTTAAAGCTAACCATATTGAAAAAGAGGAAATGAAGATGCAGGATTTAATTCTTATGGTCATTGTATAAGTTCATTACTTACAAGATTAGCTTCTATTTAATAAGACTTATGCAGCAATCACAGGAAATATAGTGTTCCAGACATTGCAGATCCCCCAACCCCCCGCTAATTTGGGAGGCTTGCATAAGTCCCGTTTAAGTAAGTTGATTTTTAGTCTTGTTTTTAAATAAGTTTATTAATTTGAATAGTTAATATACTGATTAACTTCTATCTGTGTGAATTGATAAAATTATTTTTATTAACTCCAGAACAATATAATCAATTGTTTCTACGTATAGCATCAGCATAATTGCGTATTTTATACTTGGATAAATCAATATACCTGTAGATACTTTTAAGTTTAATTACTTAAATAAGCTGATTCTTTTGTGGTTAATAAAAAAGGCTTCTAGCTTTTGAACTAGAAACCTTGGTGAAACTATTTTGATTGCTGTTACGTTATCTCGTTTGTGTTTGCGAAATAGAACCCTTGAATGGAACCATCAATCATACCTTCAGCAAAATTTCCTTTCCTAATTAACCCAATCAATTCATCATTACGAGTTAATCCTTCTGCATTATCATTGTCGATGTAGATACCAGTACTTCCACCAATAGCACCAAAATAGTAATCTTCTTCTCCAGCGAAAAGTTGGATAAAATCTTCATCTTGGTTGAAATCTTCGATTATGGCGTAGTCGGATTTACCTGCATTTGCATTATTGCCATCATTATAAAAAGCTCGTTCTGTGTCTCCTAAAATAAAGGTGTCTTTACCTACATTTCCTTTGAGTCTATCGCGCTCACCCACACCGAATGTAGTCCTATCCACACCGATTATTTCATCGTTACCATCGCCACCGTCAATATAATCGTTACCGCTACCACCAATTAATTCATCGTTTAAGTCACCACCGTAAAGTCTGTCTTTTCCTTCTCCTCCATCAAGGAAATCTTCACCGTCTCCACCTTTGAGGAAGTCATTTCCCGCACCACCAATTAAAGTATCGTCAGCGTTACCACCGTACAGTCTGTCTCTACCTTCTCCCCCTTCAAGTGAATCTTTGTCATCTCCACCGTTTAAGTAATCGTTTCCTATTCCACCACTTAAAGTATCTTCACCATCTTCACCATAAAGTCGATCCTTGTCTGCACCTCCGTCAATGATGTCATCTCCCGCTTTACCTTTGAGATAATCGTTTCCTGCAAAACCATAAATTTCGTCGTGAACTTCGGTTCCCAGTAGACTATCTTTAGCTTCCGTACCTGTAATAGGAGCAGTTATACCAGTAATTAAGAAATTATCAATGGCAAAATCTTCATTAACTTCATCCAAGCTGATTTCTAGTTTTAACTTAAGTTTTGAACCAGTACCAGTTATCGCTGCTGTAAAATTCTGCGCTGCATTACCTAATACTTGTCCGTCTCCTACTCCATCAAAGTTTGTATCCTGACTAAAGATACCATTAGTAGAACCGCTATTAAAGTTAGCACCTGAGAGCCAAAGAAGATTCTGTTCTTGACCACCATCAATGGTGTAATAAACTTTAATAAAATCATCACTATCAATATCACCAGAAGAATCGAAGAAAGAAGCAAAGTCAGCGTTAAACTGTAAGTTAGTTAACCATTTGATATCTAGATTTGACCAGGTAATAGTTATAGGAGGTGATGCTGTTTTTTGCTGAAGTTTTTGACCAGTTAAGAAGTAATTTGTGAAGCCGGTATAAGATTTGATATCAGTAGCATTTTGATTATAAATACCAAAATAATTATTACTTCCATCAGAGAAAAATTTGGAACTTTTGGTAAATTGTGAATTATTATCAAAAGTTTCATTGAGAACAACAGCAATACGATTGTATTTTTTACCGACTTTATCTCCATTGTTTCCATCAATAAATCCACTTATACCGTCACCATTGCCGATTATATTATTACCCTTACTTGTATTCGTACCAGTTGCGGATTCAAAATTATTTGCGATATCATCAGCATTTGCATTACCAGCAATAATACTATCAGAAACACTAGCGCTACCTAAATTAGCAATACCACTACCACCACCTTTTTCATAAGCAGTATTAGCAATAAGCCTGCTATTGTTTAATTGCAGGCTGGTATCGTTACGAATTCCGCCGCCGTTTTTAGCTCCGTTATTGTAGAATATACTATTAGTGATAGTTGCCCATGTAGCAGTGTTGATTAAACCACCACCACCACTTGTTGAACTATTACCATTAGCAAAATTAGTATGAACCGTGCTGTCAATAATATCTATTGTGCCGTTGTTATAAATACCACCACCACTATCATCAGCTAAGTTATAACGAACTACAGCATTTTTTAAAGTTAAATTACCGTCGTTATAAACACCACCACCGTCATCATTAGAATTACCATCTTGAATAATAAAACCATCAAGAGTTGCAGTAGAATCATTACTTAATTTAACTACCGTATAGTTGTTATCGCTATTATCTCGTTTCTTACCAATATCTCCGCTAAGGTAGGTAACATTTTTTTCAATATCTCTTTGTTCTAAACTTATTTCATTTCCGGCAAATCCACCGTAGACAGAAACTCCATCTTTAAGCTCAAAACTATCTGTACGACTGTTTCCCGGTTTATAAACACCTTGCGCTACCCAAACTTCATCTCCGGGTTTGGCTTTGTCTAATGCTGATTGTAAACTGATAAATGCATTCTCCCAGGAGCTACCGTCATTAGCTCCCGTACTATTGGCTTTAACCCTGTATTTAGCCATTTTTAGTTGATTTATTAAATTAATTTGCGATAATACACCGTGATATCCATTTTCTTAGCTGTTTTCGCGATCTATCTTCAGTATGAACGCGGGAATGTATATTAAGTTTTGATTTTGTAGAAATAAAAAAAGCCCCCCTTTGAGGAGAAAGGGGGATGGGGAGATGGGGGGATAATAAATACAAAAAGCTAGTAGGTTGGGTTAGATACCATAGCCAATTTGAAATTTTAAACAGAATTTGGAATAATCGTGTCGTAACCCAACATTATCAGCGATGTTGGGTTACGGCGCTGTATTTCAATTATTAATTGATTATTACAGGTATTGGTGCGCCGCGAGCCCAACCTACAAACTGGAATATATATAAAAGTTTGATTTTGCAAAAAAAGCCCCCCTTCAATAAGGGGGGTTGGGGGGATTCCAAGGTTAGGAATATGACAAATTAGGTTAAATCTGGATTTCCACCACCAGCAAAGCTAAATCCAGAGTTCATATCTTCAAAACTAACTCCCTTAATTTTGCCAATCAAATCACCGACACCATTCTCATCATCATTATTCAAGTAAATACTAGTACTTCCCCGAGACACATCAAGAGTGTAATCATCTGCACTACCGTAAAGTTCAATAGTGTCGCCAGTTTCAAAATCTAGAATATAAGCGTAGTCGCGTTTACCTTTAGTTGTGCTATCGTCATCCGCATAAAAAGCGCCGTTTTCATTACCTAAAACAAAGGTATCGTTATCAGCACCACCGTAAAGTCTATCAATCTCGCCGACAGCAAAACTATCAGCATTAACACCAGTAATCATGTCATCACCGGCACCACCATAAATTTTATCGTTACCGGAACCACCTGTTAAAGTATCATCGCCATCATTACCGTAAAGTCTATCTCTGTCTGCACCACCATCAAGGAAATCGTTACCGTTTTCTCCTTTGAGGAAGTCATTTCCTACGCCACCAATTAAAGTATCATCTCCATCGCCACCGTAAAGTTTATCTCTACCTTCCCCTCCGTCGAGTGAATCTAAACCGCTTCCACCGTTTAAATAATCTTTTCCGGTTCCACCGCTTATAGTATCTTCACCGATACCACCGTAAACTCGGTCATTATCAGCACCAGCATCAAATACGTCGTTACCTGCTCCACCTTTGAGGAAATCGTTTCCGGTTCCAGAGCTTATTTGGTCGTTAGTTGCAGTTCCTCGGAATCTATCTTTACCATCAGTTAGTGGAGTAAGAGTAGCACCACCCGGTAAGGTATCTCCACCACCCGGTAAGGTATCTCCACCACCAGGTAAGGTATCTCCTCCACCAGGTAAGGTATCTCCTCCACCAGGTAAGGTATCTCCTCCACCAGGTAAGGTATCTCCTCCACCAGGTAAAGTGTCTCCTCCACCAGGTAAAGTGTCTCCTCCACCAGGTAAGGTATCTCCTCCACCAGGTAAAGTGTCTCCTCCACCAGGTAAGGTATCTCCTCCACCAGGTAAAGTGTCTCCTCCACCAGGTAGGGTGTCAGTTACAAGAATATTTTCTGCACCGGGAGTTGGAGCCGCAACTTGGTAGGTATTAGTATTCCGTGAACCTCCGGAACCGTTGGTAATGCGTTGTAGAGATTGATTATCTTTGTCTCCACTATCATTTTCATTCACTTGCGGTTGCCCAGAGTTTAGTAATGTAAGTAACTCAGGATTATCAGCAGCGCCAACGTCATAAACTACAGCATCAATTAAATTTTCTGTTGTTATCGCTGTATCATTGGGGAAGTCGGTTGCATCACCTTGGTACAGAGCAACTGCATCTACACCGTTTTGTACGGTATTATTATCAAAAACTAAATTAACATTATTTACTCCAGAATTACCTAAGACGAAATAACCGTTAGCATCAGTATTAAATCCATCTAAGTCATATGCATTATAAGACTGGTTGTCGCTACCATTGTAGAGAACAACTACATAACCATCTAAAGAAGTATTTCCAACACCACCGTCGTACAATTCGATAAACTCAGCATTATCTGTACCTGGTGTGTCTACATCGATTTCGTTGATAATAATATTACTGGGATTGGAAGCAGGTTTTGGTTTATATTCAGATGCACCAATATCAACCGCATCACCAACAACACGCCCATCTAAGTTAGATACTTGTTGAGCAATCAAAGCATTATTCCCTGCATTAATTGCCGGACTTTCTTCTAAAAGTGCGTGAGTCTGGGTTGCTCCACCGTTGTCTTTTAAAGTATCTAATTTTGGATCAATAGGTTGCGCTTGTGTACCAACAATGTCGCCGTTAGTTCCATCCGTAAAACCGCTGATACCTTCACCGTTACCGATGAGGTTGTTACCATTGCTGTTATTTTGACCTACTACATTGTCTGGAATAGGGAAGCCTGTAAGTTGAGAAATTATCTCAGATGTAAAATTATGTGCAACGTCATCATTACTAGCATTATCTGCAATAATACTGTTGGCAATATTTAATTTAGCAAAGTTAGCAACACCGCTTCCTACAGGAGAACCACTTCCGCTTGTATCCTGGGCTGTGTTATTTGTTATTGTAGTATTAGTAATTGTGGCTTGAGCGGTACCTGATATATCAGAAGGTGTAAAACCTGGCAACGATTGCTGCATAATCCTTGCTAGTAAGATATTAGGACTAATAGTATTAACTAACCCACCACCACTGAAAGACGCTGTATTACCACTAAGAGTACTATTAATTAACTGAAGAGTAGTATCGTTACGAATTGCACCACCGTTTTTAGCTGTATTACCGCTAAAGGTACTGTTAATAATAGTTGCTAATGTTCCAGTATTGATTAATCCGCCACCACCGCTAGTATCAGTTTCTCCAACAGATTTGTTATCAGCAATCGTGCTATCAATAATAGTAATCGTACCGTTATTGCGAATACCACCACCATCATCAGCAGCTTGGTTATTGCGAACTACAACATTTTTTAAAGTTAAATCACCAGCGTTGTAAACACCACCACCGTCATTTAAATTATCATCAGCTTGGTTATTATTACCATCTTGAATCGTAAAACCGTCAAGAGTTGCGGTACCACTGCTTAATTTAACTACGGTGTGGCTATTATCGCTCTTATCGTTTTCGGTACCAATATCACCGCTCAGAGTAGTCACATTGGTTTTTACATCTCTTTGTTCTAAGCTATCTTCATTTCCTGCAAAACCACCGTAGATATTAACTCCATTCTTGAGTTGAAAACTGTCTTCACGGGCATCTCCCGGTTTATAGGTACCCGCAGCTACCCAAATTTCCTCTCCTGAAGTAGCACTATCAATTGCTGATTGTAAATCAGTAAATGCATTGTTCCACGAACTACCGTCATTACTTCCTGAAGCGTTGAGGTTAACGTAAATAGCCATTTTTAATTAGTTTTTTTTTATTTTTAGTCACATCTATTCTCTTCCCTTTTCTTACAAATTATCTTCTGTATGAATACGGGAATATATATAAAATCTTGATTTTGTAGCAATTACAAATAAAAAAAGCCCCTCATTCGGTTGAGTCAAATACATTTAAACCTCACCCCCGCCCTGACGGGCACCCCTCTCCGATATTTTGCAGAGGGGGAGGGGATATAAAAAAAAAGCCCTGCTTCAATAAGGGGGGTTGGGGGGATTCCAAGATTAGGAATATAACAAATTAGGCTAAATCCAAGCTTCAACCTACTTGTGCCGTTTCAACAAAACTAAATTCAGAACTCATACCTTCAAGACTAACTCCCTTAATTTTGCCAATTAAATCACCAACACCATTCTCATCATCATTATTTAAGTAAATACTGGTACTTCCCCGAGACACATCAAGGGTGTAATCTTCAGCGCTACCGTAAAGTTGAATAAAGTCGTCTAAAGACCACTGGGTAAGCCTTTTAGTCTACTTTAGTAGACTTTCGCTATTAGCCTCGGAATTGATTCCGAGGTGGTTTTAAGGCTAGCCGAGAATGGTGCAAGTGTGAGTAAGTAGAATAACCCAACATCACAACGCCGATATAAGCAATATGGCGTTGCTGATTTGATGTATGAAACGGGTTGATTGGAAAACCGAAACGGTTGTAGAGACGCGATATATCGCGTCTCTACATTTAAATTCATACCCGGATTCAGCAACGCCAGCAATATTATTTAAGATAAAAATAAATGTTGGATTATAGCGCAAATAGAATTCACTTGTTATCAAATACTTTTTTTGTGCGCTTAACCCAACCTACGAACTTAAAACAAAGGTATCGTTACCAGTACCACCGTAAAGGCGATCGTTATAAAATAAAAAATATCTCTGTTGATAATATAAAATCAACCTTGGGGAAGAATTAATAAAGCAACCATACAGTTAAACTTACATTCTACCTATTATATAAATATTCCAGATTACAAACTGTCATAAAATACCAAGATTTTTGTCCCCAAAAAGTATTAACTCTTATTCCTATAGGGAAAAAATAAAAAAGTAAATAATTAACCTTGTATAAACTTTTGAAAGGCGTATCATAATACCCTAAATATCTTTACTTAAAAGTAGAAATATTGGTCGAACAGATCGCGCTTTATTTAAATAAAATTATTTATGACACCGCCAAATACCCCGCAAGATTCAGATTCCCAAAGTCCGCAAAGTCAACCACAAAAGCGTGTTTGGCTACGTAATGCTCTTAAAATTGCCGGTGTTTCTCTTCTAGGTTTGGGTGTTGTTGGCTACTTTGGGCTTGATTATTGGATTCGTCGCAAGTTACCACCTTTATTAGATGAGCAGCTAACTGAATTTATCAATCGCCCTGTAAAGGTTGGTGAGGTAAAATATTGGTCATTGACTGGGATAAGATTGGAAAACTCTTCGATTCCGGCTACCCAAAATGACCCAAATTATGTTAAAGCGAAAGCTGTGGTTATCGGGATTAATCCAATTCCGGTGCTGTTTACTCAAACGCTTCCTTTAAGCATAAATTTGATTGAGCCGGATGTTTATGTGGAGCAAGATAAGCAGGGGGAATGGGTAAGGCTAAATTTAGATACGGGTGAAGGGGAGCTTCCTTTTGATATTGATGCGAATATAAATTTGCGTAGAGCAAAAGTTGCTGTGCTTCCTCAAGCTTTAAAAGATCCTTTTGCTGTGGAAGATATTAACGGCTATCTTAATTACAGTCAAAATAAGTCTTGGCAATTGCAGTATGGTATTAATGCTCCGGTTGTTAAGGGAAAGGTTGATATTGATGGTGTTACTCAGTTAACTGATTATAAAAGTAGGATTAATGCCAGGATAGACAATCTTTCTCTACCAGATTTGAGTAATTATGTCAAAGATAATCTTCCGGTAACGATTCCTAGCGGTTTGTTAAATGCTAATTTGGAAATTGATTTACCGGGTTTATCGAAATTCGCTGAAACTCAAGTTGACGGTACTGCTAATATACAGAAGTTACAGGTAAAATCTCCACAGTTAAAAGTTCCCGTCAATGCTACTGCTAATTTACAATTTGATGGGCAAAAGGTGAGTTTTGGGGAAACTACAGCAAGTTATGGTAATTTAATTGCTGGTGTTTCTGGGGTTGCTGATTTAGATAAGGGTTTTGATTTAAAGGTTAATACGAATTCTTTCGGCATTGGCAATCTACTAAAAACAACTGCTTTGAAATCTCCTGTAAATATAGATGGTAATTTACAAGCGCAGTTATTACTTAAGGGAGATGTAGAAAATCCGATTTTACTTGGTAATGTTTTTAGTCAACGAGGGATAGTTGTTGATAAGACTGCTTTTAGTAAAGTAAATACTGTTTTTGGGGGAAATTTTAAGCAAGTTGTTTTACAAGAATTTCGCGCTACTCCGGTAACTGGTGGTGATATTATCGCTAAAGGTGAAATTTCATTCCCGAAGTCTTTACCGGAAGTTAAGGATTTTAGTAAATCGAAAATAGCTTTAAATTTTGATGCAATAGTTGCTAATCCGGGAGCAGTTGTAGCTCCCTACGGCGTTACCGATGACATGGTAAGATTTGGAAGATTATTGGCAGATGGTGAAGTTGGAGGTACGTTAGCTAATCCAAATGGTGTTTTAGCCTGGAAATTACCTGAAGCTGAAGCTGATATTGTTGGCAGAGTTTCTGGTGGTGGTAATGTAAGGTTAGCGGGAAATCTAATTACTTTAAATAATACGAGTTTAAGCACTGCGGAAGGTAAGGTAAATATTGATGGTAGAGCCAATTTAGCTACAAATAATTGGAATGCTGCTGTGAATGCAAATACTTTGGCTTTAAATCCTTTTTTGGCGAAAGTTGAAAATGTTGGGGAAAGGATTCAACAAAGTAGAATATTTTTACGGCGTGCTGATATAAATTTGGCGGGAAGTTTAAATAATTTTAATCCGGGGAGCATTCGCGGTAATGCTGATGTCAATTTGAATGTTAACAATGGGAATGTTGCCGTCAACGGTAATTTGAATCAAGGTATTTTGACGGCGAATGCCAATGTTAGGGGAATTGGTTTAAATAAACTTGTGCCGGAATTACCAATAGCAGTGACGGTTGCTAATACCACAGCTAATATTTCGGGTAGATTGAATGAGTTAATTAATTATCAATCGATTGATAGTTTAGATAGTTTTCGCGCTTCTGTTGACGGAAATTTGATTTTACCCGAAGTTAAGGGAAGGGGTAGAGTTAATTTCAACGGTAATGGGAATTTTGCTACGAATAATTGGAATTTGGTGGCGAATGCTAATTCTTTTCCCGTCACATCTTTATTATCGGAGGAGCAGAAACAGCAATTTCGTTTAAATAAGTTGAATCAGCCAGTTACTTTACGACGCGGTAATGTCAGATTGGCTGGAAATTTAGATATTATCAATGATTTTGATTTATCTAAGGTGAATGGTAATGCTGATTTAAATTTAGCTGTTAATAACGGTAGTGTGAGAGTTGACGGTAATTTGAATCGGGGAATATTACAAGCGAATGTCAATGCGAATAGTATTGCCGCAAATCCGTTTTTACCAGAATTACCTTTACCTGTAACGGTGGCAAATACCAGAGTTAATCTTTCTGGTAGAGTAAATCAGCTACTGGAATTTGAATCAATCGAAAATTTAGATAAATTAAATAGTTTCCGAGCTACTGCTAATGGAAGATTAATTGTACCCGGCAGCAGAGGGGATATCAATTTTAATGCGAATGGTAATTTAGCAACGAATAATTTGCAAGCTGTTGTAAATGCAAATCGAATTTCGTTAAATCAACTTGTCGAAAATTCGCCTTTACCTGTCACGGTGAATAATAGTAGAATCAACGTCACTGGTAAGATAAATCAACTTTTAGCAAACAACTTTGATAATCTCAACGCCGATGTTAATGCTAATTTAGCAGTTGCTCAAGGTAGTGTCAGAGCGATCGCCAATCTGAATAATGGTAGAATCGCGAGTAATATCAACGCCAATAACGTCAACACTCCATTATTATGTCGCAGCTTTGATATCTCCTGTCCCGAACTTTCCCAACTATCGGCTAAATTAAACTTAGCGGGGGAAGTTAAACCAATATTCTCAGGGAATCCGATTTTAATTCAAGCTAATCAAGCTTATGTTACCACGCTGCAACAAGAATTAAACGCCGATGGAAGAATAGTTATTGTACCTGGTGACGATGGAATCTCTTCTTGGAATGTCGCCACAGATTTAAATGTTGATGCAAATTCCAACTTATCTAAAATTCCTTTAAAATCGATAGCGCGTGAATTAGATGAAGAAGGCATCCCAAAAATTAAAGGTAGAGCCAATTTTTCCGGTAGACTTATCGGCAGAAATTTGATTTCAGCACCTTTTGCTCCTGGTAATCTGAGATTGGCAGGAAATTTAAACTTAAGAAATCTTGCTTTAAATAATAATCAGATAGAATTTCAACCTTTATTACAAGGCCCCGTTGATATAAACTTAGGAAACAGCATCGAATTTGATTTACAAGGTAAAACAGATCGAATCACCGCAAGTTTACAACCTTGTACCAGACAAGATTGCTTATCTCCTTATCTTCCCAGCTTTTTCGATCTAAGACAAGGAGTTAATACTCAAAATCCGATTCTGCTCGCAGGTAGAAGACAAGGTGATGTTTTAGATATCGATTTGAAAAACGCTTCCTTATCTTTATTAAATCTTGTTCCCGTCGTCGAAGAAACTATCGGCACTACTGTAGATGGTAAAGTAACGGGAAATCTGGATGTAAATCTTTTCAACTTAGCAACTGCCGGAAATATTCAAGTAGAGAATCCTGCCATTGGTGCTGTCAAAGCCGAAGAATTTGTTGCCGCTTTCTCTTATGATGGGGAAATTGCTCGTGTTGATGCGGCAACTTTGCAAATTGGTAAAACCGAATATGCTTTGCAAGGCAATTATAATTTAAATACTCAGGATATTAACGGTAGATTGGTAGCGGATAATGGCAGAGTGCAAGATATCTTTGCTGCTGTTAATGTATTTAATTTAGAAGATTTGCAAGGTGGAGTTGATAATATATTAAATCCGGAATACGGTGATGCTGCTAACATCCCAACTCAACCAGTTGGAAAACCTAATGCTCCGATATTAGAGCAAATCCGCTTGTTTGCAGAAATTGTAAATCGGATTCAACAACAAGCTGCTTTAAAGCAAGATGAAAATACAATTCAATTTGATATTCAAGGGGAATACGATGCCGAAGTTGCCGTTGCTGGAAAACTTACAAATCCCCAAGTTAATTTTCAGCTATTAGGTGACGATTGGCAATGGCGACCTCAAGAAGAATATGTGACATACAATCCTGACAAAGGCGTTGTTGTTAAACAAAATCAAGCTATAGATATTAGTAAAGTTGTTGCTAGTGGAAATTATAGCAACGGAATAATTCAATTACAGCCAGCACAAGTTAATGTGGAAGGTGGCGAAATTGCTGTTGATGGAAGTTTAGAATTGAATGGATTCAAATCTTTGGGAACGGTAAAAATTGAAAATCTTCCCGTAACTTTAGCCGAAAGGTTTGTAGATTTACCCGTTGATGTCGGTGGTAACTTTAATTTACAAGCAAACCTCGGCGGAAATGCATTCAAACCCGATATTCCTCAAGGTGCATTTTCCTTAGTTAACGGTACCATCAATGGAAGACCTTTGGGAGAATTAGCCGGGAATTTCAACTACCTTGATTCTGTCGGTAAACTTGTTACCACTCCCAACTCCATTGTCAAAGTTGATGCAACGGTTGCTTATCCTTTGCAACCAAATCGTACTAATACCGTAGCCGTACAAGCTAATATTGATAACCAAGCTTTTCAACTTTTAGGTGCTTTCACGCAAAATCAATTGCAATGGGTAGATGGTAATGGAGAAGTTGCGATCGCGATTAACGGTGAATTAGATCCCAACGCTGATACAATTCGAGGAGCGCTGAATGATTTAGTGGCTACAACTGCAATAAAAATTGAAAATGCCACTATCAAAACCAAACAGTTAGAAAGCAATATTAAATTAACTGCCATCGGTAACGCTGTTTTAGACGATGAAATTATTCAAGTAGAAGGAATATCCGGTAGTTTAGCTGATAGCCCATTTAGTATTGCTGGCAATTTAGGTATATTCCAATCACAAGGGAATCAACCCTTAAGTGTAATTTTAGGTTCTATAAATGTAGATTCACAAGATATAATCTTTGAAGATATAGAACCTGAAAAAATTAAATTGAAAGGTTTATATAACGGAGAAATTGCTTCTTATATAACAGTTTCCCGTACAGCATTAAATCCGGTAATTGGTGGAAATCTTCTTTTACAAAGGGGGAAAGTTGATATCCCCAGACGAGAGGAAGAAGAAAATACCGAAGAATTAACAGCGCAATCAACAAATGCAGCTAATGAAGAAGTCGCGAATCAATCTAAACAATTAAACCAACCCCAACAACCAAATAATTTACCCATCAACCCCACATTCGATGATTTCAAAGTTACTTTAGGTAGAGGATTTAGATTTAGTAGAAGTCTCCCGCGAGTTAACTTCCGCATGGCAGGAGATATCATAGTTAATGGTGGTTTGAATAATCTGCGAGGTGATGGAGAAATTGAACTTAGAAGAGGAAGTTTATTCCTACTCGAAAACTCATTCTTTATCACTCGCGATCGCCAACAAACGGTAACGTTTTTACCGAGTCGTAGTTTACTAAATCCCCAACTTGATGTAGAATTACAAACTACAGTAGTTGACGCACCCAATTTCGACCGCTTGCAAGCACAAGATTCCGAAATTCGAGATGATATAGTTGCAGCAGCTAATCCAGAACAAATTGATGTGAGAATTTTAGTTGAAGGTGAAGCACAGCAACTACTTGCATCTTTAGGTAATAATGTATCTGATGGCGATGCTTGCGTAACATATCAAAGAAACATTCGACTATCCGAATTAGGAACTTTAACTACCGATTCCGCAAACAAATTAAGAACTGTTTCCAACTGCATCAACGCTAATAGTAAAGTAAGTATACAAACTAAAGACTTACTTGATAACCCCGCAGTGGCATTAACAAGTACCCCCAGTCGTAGCAACAGTGAAATTTTATCGTTGCTTGGAAACCGTACTTTCGCAGCACTACAAAAACTCGAAAGACAAATTACCAGCGGAAACGAAACAGAATTGCTCGAATCTTTGGTATTAGATTATTTAGTTGCACCTTTAGAAACCGAAATTACCCAAGAATTTTTATATCAAGCTCAAAAACCCGTAAACTCTTTGGGTAAATCAATTGGGTTAACTAGATTGCAGGTATTTCCTTCTTTAACTGGTTTGAAAGATATTAACGAAAATTCTTCAGCACGATTTGTTTACGATTACGAAGCTGGTGAATTTAGAGTGCAGTATGAAGCGAGGTTTTAGGGAGTTAGGAGTTATGAGTTGTAGAGACGCGATATAATGCCCTCCGGGCACGCTGCGCTAACACGTCTGTACAGGAGTTAAGAATTAATAATTATATTACTGACTAACATTTATCCCCAAAGCTTTCTGAATTTCGTCATTCACCTGATAAACTTTCTCTTGTGGAACCTTCGGTAATTTCGATTTAGTTTTAACAGCATTCTGAACCTCATGAGCTAAGTTAGTAACTTCTTCTATTCCCAAAATCCAATTATTCACGTAATTTTGAACTATACTACCGCGAATTCCTAACTGTAAAGCACGATGTTCCAAGCGTCTTAATGATAAATCTCTATCTGGTTCCATTGATACCGTACCTCTGAATTATCTAAGCTGCTTTTCCAATCTCTTTCTAATTCAAAAATATTTCTATCAAATGGGAGCATCCCAATATTGCAAAAATAAAATTTGGTAGTGCGAGCATCTTGCTCGCTATGTATATCAAGCGAGCAAGATGCTCGCACTACAAAAAAATAAAATCACACATTTGGGATGCTCCCTATCAAATGATGTTGGTATCGCTTGTTTTAGAATCTCCTGGAATCCCTGATGAGTAAGTTTGATTTTTAAAATCGATTCTTGTCTGTGTTTTGTAGCATAACCCGAACGATAAAGCATCCAGCCAAAAGAAGGCTTAATCCAGGTCATTCTTTCTAAATTGAAACCTTTGCCAAAAGTTCCTTTACGCAAGGCTTCTTCGGTTATAGAAGGCTTAAATGCTTGATATACAAAAATACCTTGGCTGTCATAAGCTGCTAATATTCGTCGCTGCATTTATTATAGATTCTTCTATACTACATTAATGATACAACATATTTAAAGGATTAGGGAGTTCGTAGTAAGCGATTTATCGCTTTTATTAAAGGACTAAAGTCCTTACTACGAACGATTTAACTATAACAGGACTTACGCAGCGACAAGGGGAAATATAGTGTTCCAGACCCCTCCGATCCCCCCAACCTCCCTTAAAAAGTGGGGCTTTGCGTAAGTCCTATATAAAATAAAATAGCCTTGGATAATTAAATCATCCAAAGCGAGTTGATAGCAAAAGTGGTAATTATTTTTGTGAATTTTTAGAAACTTTTGAGCAACCATTTTCGGACGTTCGCCATCTAAGACCGCTCTGATGGAGGGTTGCGCCTCCCCTCGATGGCGACGAAACAGAGGAAACGATAAAAACTCCATAACGTCCAAGGTTATTTTAATATTTGTACCGTCCAAATACCTGCCAATTCGTTCTTCTTCGGTATTCGATAATAGGTCACTGCGGCATAACCCCCATCCGGTGCTGTTGCTCCAATCAACTTCGGATTATATAAATCCGTGGCATAACTCAATTAAGAGTTGCAAGTTGAAAAAATGATATAATTGCATTTGGAAATAGCATGAGCTATGAGCAAACCATATCGGACGTTCGCCATCTAAGACCGCTCTGACGGAGGGTTGCGCCTCCCCTCGATGGCGACGAAACAGAGGAAACGATAAAAACTCCATAACGTCCAAGGTTATTAAATTATTCACACCGTCCGAACACCTGCCAAATCGTTCTTCTTCGGTATTCGATAATGGGTCACTGCGGCATAACCCCCATCCAGTGCGTTGCTCTGTTCCTTACATTTATAGAATATCAAGAATAAATCTAATATTTGTCGCTCTGAGGTTCAATTGTTTGTAATACTTTGGGTAGAACTGCTCAAGTAGTACAATTATTCCTATTAGCAGTGAGAATATTTTTATTTTATGGCGATCGCAGTTATTGAAAAACCCGCGAACCAAATCACAATATAGAATGCAGTCAATTCGAGCTTATAATCCTTCAGATATAGAAGCAGTTGTAAAGCTGTGGTGGAAAACTTGGTAAGGTGTCGAAGAATAAAATCAACGGACAGCCGAGTATAGAATATCGATGGATGCCGAATTAGGGTTTGGCAGCGGATGGGGTTTGGTAACGGATGGGGTTTGGTAACGGATGAATTTTGGTGACGGATGGAGATAGGTAACGGATGAAGGTGCGGAGTTAGGAGTTATCAACTAACCACTAACAACTAACAACTATCAACTAACCACTATCAACTATCAACTAACCACTATCTATCCACAGAACCCATCACTACGTCAATGCTTCCTAAAATCACGAAAATATCTGCGACTTTTACGCCTTTGATTAATTGCGGTAATGCTTGTAAATTATTGAAATCTGCGGGACGAATTTTCCAGCGCCAAGGAAAAACGTTGTCGTCACCAACTAAATAAATTCCTAATTCTCCTCTACCGGATTCAACTCTGACGTAATGTTCGCCTTTGGGAATCTTGAATGTAGGTGCAACTTTTTTGGCAATATATTGATAATCAAAATCGTTCCATTGTGACTTTTTCCCTTCAGCTATACGTTTCGCTTCTAGATTCTCGTAAGCACCACCTGGTAAACCTGCAATTGCTTGTTTGATAATACTCACAGACTCGCGCATCTCTCCGATTCTTACCACGTAACGAGCTAAACAATCGCCGCTTTGATCCCACTTTACTTCCCAGTCAAAATCGTCATAACATTCGTAACGATCAACTTTGCGTAAATCCCACTTTACCCCGGAAGCTCGTAACATTGGGCCAGAAATACCCCAATTAATCGCATTTTCGCGACTGAGAACTCCTATTCCTTCAACGCGACGGCGAAATATTGGATTGTTGGTAATTAATTTTTCATATTCATCTATCTTAGGTAAGAAATAATCGCAAAATTCCTGACATTTACTCACCCAACCATAAGGTAAATCGACAGCAACACCGCCAATACGAAAATAATTATTGTTAACCATACGGTATCCCGTAACGGCTTCAAACAAATCGAGGATGAATTCGCGATCGCGCAGAGTGTAGAAAAATGGACTGTGTGCCCCAATATCACTAATAAAAGGTCCCAACCACAGCAAATGATTGACAATTCTGGCTAATTCCAGCATGATTACTCGGATATAGCTGGCACGTTTGGGAATTTGCACGTCAGCTAATTTTTCAACAGCATTAACAGTAACTGCTTCGTTAAATAATCCACCGTAGTAATCCCAACGACTAACGTAGGGAACATACATGATATTGGTGCGATTTTCGGCGATTTTCTCCATTCCCCGATGCAGATATCCTAAAACAGGTTCGCAATCTACTACATCTTCCCCATCAAGCGTGACAACAATTCGGAAACAGCCATGCATCGCCGGATGATGGGGACCGAAATTTATCGTCATCGGTTCGGTTTTGGTTTCGATTCTCGGCATTAGAAAGTACCATTTAACATTAAACTGCTACTTCCTAATATGGCGATCGCCTTTCTGTTTGTCTTGTAGATTAATCCGATTTTTTGTAGGTTTTTCGGATGTTTTTTAATTCACGAAGTAGGAAGGTAGAGAAAATTATTTTTCTTAGGAATGGCCGGAAACGCAACGTTAGCGCAGCGTGTCCCGTAAGGGACATAAAATTAAGCATCTGACACCGTTTAGATCCCCCCAACCCCCCTTTTTAAGGGGGGCTTTGCATAAACTTCCTGTTCCCCATTCCCTATTCCCTGTTCCCATTCTCACCAACTATTTACCAATTTTTCCCGGAGTTACACCAATCAACTTTTTAAAATGGCGATTTAAATGACTTTGATTGGCAAAACCAACCATCAAAGCAACTTGTGCAATACTATACTTCCCCGAAAGTAATAATTCTTTGGCAGTATTAACGCGAGTTTGAATCACATATTGATGAGGAGTCATTCTCATTGACTGTTTAAATAGGGAACAAAAATAATGCGGACTCATATGTAATAAAAATGCTAATTCTTTTAAACCTAAATCTCGATCTAAATGATTTTGAATATATTCTATAATTATATTTAATTGATGTTTTGATAAACCATTTGAATACTGCTTAATTTGCGGTTTTCGCGCAGAATAATGTTGTAATAAATGTACTGATAAAGCATTTACCATTGTTTCCGCATACAAACGACTTCCTGATGGATTATTTTGCAGCGCATTTTTGATTGCAAGTCCAATCTGTAAAACTAAAGGATCTGGTGTCGCGAAATTTGGTATTAATTGAACTTGTTCCGATTGCTTCGATTCATCAATAGCACCAGCAAAAGTTCTTGCTTCAATACCTAAAATAATAAAATCACCACTCGCATCCCAAGCACACTTTTGACCGATATTTGCAGGCTGAATTACTATATCTCCACCAACTACTGAGTCGCGATGAAAACGTCCATCCAGTTTTCTATCTCCGTGAATAACATAGTCACCGTGAGTAAAAATAGTAATAGTGTGTCCGAGGGTAGTACAAACTTCAGGAGTTTCAGATGCAGGCACAAACATATATCTGAAGAATATTCCATCCCACCCAGTATTTTGACTAGTAAGAATTGGTTGGCAAGGAAAAAGCTGGTTTATTTCATCTTCTTTATTCAGAATCAAAGGTTTATCTTCTGACATAATTGAAACGAAATTCTACAATTTAAATCTATCAGAATTTTGATGATTTTGACTTTACACCCTTCCCCTCTACTTAATAAGGAGAGGGGTGTCCAGTCTTGTCGGGGTGAGGTTTTTCATGAGTTATTTTATGTCCGCAGCATGATGTAATTTACCATACAATTTAGTTAGTATTTTATTAATCCAGTTGTAGAAAAATACCATTGCCTGTGCATCAACATTCACAAAACCTTTTAAATTCTCAACTCGAAGAAAGATCGGTTAAGGAATTTGGATTTAAGTTTGGCTGGTTCGATCGGTTTTGCTTGTGGTATCCTCCAGGTTGGCTAATTTTATTTAACCGTCATTGGCAACATTATCATGACGATGCAGATGGTTGGAACTGGTTTGAATATATATTATTTTTAATTCCTTTGGGATTTTATTTAGCATTATTAATTCGCTGGTTGCGTTTGGGATGTCGTTTTCCACGTGGGGAAGTAACTGAATTTAACCCAAGTTATCAAGTAGCATTTCGAGAAGAGATTTTGCAGCCAATTATTGAATATTATTATCGTGGTAACTTGAAACAACTGGAAAATTTACCGCAAAATGGCCCGATGATAGTAGCGATGAATCATGCGGGAATGAGTTTTCCTTGGGATATTTTAACTTTGGGATATTTATTAGCTAAGCAGCGAGATTGGGCAGTATATCCTTTAGCCGGTGTAGATTTATTTGAACATCCTTGGATAACTTGGTGGCTACCACCGGGATGGTCGCAAGTTTTGGGTGGTGTCAAAGCAAGGTATGATGATTTTGAAGAAGCAATCAAGCAGAAAAAGATTTTATTGTATGCGCCGGAAGGTTTAAGAGGGCCAGGAAAAGGTTGGTTTAAACGCTATCAGTTAGAAAAGTTTGATATTAGCTTTGTACGGTTGAGTCAAAAATATCAAGTTCCGATTTTACCCGTTATTTGTATTGGTAGCGAAAAACTGCATCCTTACGCTTTAAATATTAATTGGTTGCGAAAATTATTTGGTTTACCTTTTTTACCGGCTTCACCTTTAATTCCTTGGTTTGCTCTTTTTCCTAGTATGGGAGTTTGGACTGGGAAAAGTAAATTAAATTATTTTATTCAACCTTTAGTTGAGGTTAATGGAATTAAAAGTCGGGGAGAATTTTATCAGAAAGCTCAGGGTTTGAGAGAAGAGATGCAGGAGGAGATTAATCGGGTTTTGAAGGATGTTTGATATCGAATCTATTAGACATCTCCGGAATATAAATTAAATCTGGTAAAATAATATTCAATCAGCCTTTACAAAGGTTAAGAATATGAATTCAATGTTAGGGTACATCGAAAAGCATCCCCAAGAAGCACAAAGATTAGTGGGTCTAAATTACGACCAGTTAAAGCAACTAATAAAGCAAGCGATTAACCTACATACTCAAACCCAATCAGAAGTAGAATTAAGAAAAACAAGAATTATAAAAAAAGGGGGTGGTCGCAAGACTAAGTTATCCTTTGAAGAACAAATATTATTGACTCTGATATACTTACGACAATTTACAACATTTCAATTACTTGGGATTCAATTTGGTGTGAGTGAAACACTATTCTAATGATACGTTTAATTACTGGGTTCCAATTTTAGGTAAACTGCTACCACCAAGTCTGCTTGAACAGGTAAAAAAAACTCAAATGATTACGAAATTGTTCAAGAACTTTTAACAGAGTATGAGTTAATAGTCGATAGCTGTGAGCAGCCTATAGAGAGACCTGGAGAATATCAAGAACAAAAAAAATATTACTCAGGTAAAAAGAAAAACCACACTCGAAAAAATCAATTAATCGTTTTACCAGACGGTAAAGATATTGTTGATGTTGTAGCAGGTAAACCAGGACCTAAAAATGATGTGAAATTGTTTCGTGAATCCCGAAAAGGGTTTGACCCAAATCAAAAATTTAATGGAGATAAGGCTTATGAAGGAGAAGAGTCAATTAAAACTCCTCATAAAAAACCGAAGAAAAAAGAATTAACTCTAGAGCAAAAAGAAAGAAATAAAGAGTTAGCTTCGGAACGCATTTTTGTTGAACATCTAATTCGTTTGGTAAAAATATTTCGAGTAGCCCAAGAAAGATTTAGATTAAAATCGAGTAAATATGAACAGATAATTATGACAATTTGTGGACTTGTTAGATTACGAATAGGCACATTTATTTTATGACTATAAATAACGAAATATTCCAATAGTATATTGATTTCAACATATACTACTTTTTAGCTAGTTATTAATAGTAAGCATCTCAAAGCCTTATTTTTGCGTACAAACTAACTACCTTTACGATTTGGCGATCGCAATTTTAAACGTAGTGATAGTAAGACTTTGGTTGTTTTCGGAGATGTCTATTGTAATTGATATCTTGCAACAATTTCGTGTAGCCCTCGAAACCACCTCGGAATCAATTCCGAGGCTAACAGCAAAAGTCTACTTAAGTAGACTGACAATATAACCTAGTCGTCTTTAGACGACTTTCGCTATTAGCTGGGGGTTTGCAACCCCCAGCGGTATTGAAAATGGTGCAAAAGGTGAACTGTAACGCACCTCTGCGACTTAGCCACCAACAACCAACAACTATCAACTATCAATTAACAACCAACAACACCATCACTCCTCCTTATCCAACTCAACCAAAGCCGGATTTTTCTTCTCAGCCCAAATTGTCAGCACTTTAGCACGGGATTCTACTTTACAATCATCTGTGGGACATTTAGTAAATGCATCCCGTGCTAATCGCCAATTGTCTAATTTTGCATAAGCTTCGGCGATGGAAGTTAAAGCAAAGGTTTTGTGAGCTGAAAATTGAATTTTGTTGGCAGCTTCGATTGCTTTTTCCAGAAGTGCGATGTCTTTTTCAGAAGAATTCAATTTCGCATAAGCTTCGGCGATGGAAGTTAAAACCCAGGCTTTGCTATGTGAATCTTGAATTTGGTTGGCAGCTTTGAGTACTTTTTCCAGTAGTGAGATGGCTTTATCGGAAGAATTCAATTTCGCATAAGCTTCGGCGATGGAAGTTAAAACCGAGGCTTTGTAAGATGAATCTTGAATTTGGTTGGCTGCTTTGAGTGCTTTTTCCAGAAGTGCGATGGCTTTATCGGAAGAATTCAATTTCGCAGAAGTTTCGGCGATGGAAGTTAAAACCCAGGCTTTGCTATGTGAATCTTGAATTTGGTTGGCAGCTTTGAGTACTTTTTCCAGTAGTGAGATGGCTTTATCGGAAGAATTCAATTTCGCAGAAGTTTCGGCGATGGAAGTTAAAACCGAGGCTTTGCCATATGAATCTTGAATTTGGTTGGCAGCTTTGAGTACTTTTTCCAGAAGTGAGATGGCTTTATCGGAAGAATTCAATTTCGCATAAGCTTCGGCGATGGAAGTTAAAACCGAGGCTTTGTAAGATGAATCTTGAATTTGGTTGGCAGCTTTGAGTGCTTTTTCCAGAAGTGCGATGGCTTTATCGGAAGAATTCAATTTCGCATAAGCTTCGGCGATGGAAGTTAAAACCGAGGCTTTGTAAGATGAATCTTGAATTTGGTTGGCTGCTTTGAGTGCTTTTTCCAGAAGTGCGATGGCTTTATCGGAAGAATTCAATTTCGCAGAAGTTTCGGCGATGGAAGTTAAAACCGAGGCTTTGCCATATGAATCTTGAATTTGGTTGGCAGCTTTGAGTACTTTTTCCAGAAGTGCGATGGCTTTATCGGAAGATTTCAATTTCGCAGATGCTTCGGCGATGGAAGTTAAAGGCGAGGCTTTTTCATTTGAATCTGGAATTTGGTTGGCAGCTTTGAGTACTTGTTTGAGTAGCGCTATAGCTTTATCAGAAGAGTTCAATTTTGCAGATGCTTGGGCAATGAAACTTAAAACCCTGGCTTTGTCATTCGATTCTCGGATGTTGTTAGCAGCATTGAGTGCTTGTTTGAGTAGCGCTATAGCTTTATCAGAAGAGTTCAATTTTGCAGATGTTTGGGCGATGAAACTTAAAACTTGGGCTTTGAGATGTGATTCTTGGATGTTGTTAGCAGCATTGAGTGCTTTTTCCAGAAGTGAGATGGCTTTATCTTCTTTTTCTAACTTGATATAAATTTCAGCAATCTCAGTTAAAGCACTGGCTTTGTCATCTGAATCCAGAATTTCATCATCAATTATCTTCAACGCTAACTTTAAATTATCATCTTTAACAAACGCTATTGCAGTTCCCCCAACATATCTATCTGAAACCCGCTTACTCAAACTTTCCAATTCCCACCTAACCTGCTGAATTTGTCCCCCAGGAGTTTGCAACCAAGAAAATACCGAAACAACCACCAACAACACCACAGTAAATATCGCAGTATAACCTTGATAACGTCGCTGACTCTTAGTTAACAGCTTCTCCTTTTGACTGCGATTGCTTCCCCACATCAAATAAGGTTTCTGTCGCTCAATCAACCATAACTCTGGCAAATTAAACAAATAACGAGAACTACAATTATTCCCTAACCATTCATTTACCCGTCTATCTAACAACTGATTGGCTTTATCTGCATCGGAAAGTTCTTTCCCTGCTAACCGCGTCAAAGCTGGGATAAGTTTCTCATGGGCTAATTCGTAACCAGTCTTACCTTCATTCTCTACCGGAGTAATTAAGCGTACATCTCCCCGCGCTAACCAAGTGATGGCTTGTTGTACTTCCGCAGCACTAATATCTTCTTTGAGCTTGTTTTGTAATTCAGCTAAACTCAAGGTTCCCGCTCTCAACTGACGCTCTAAATCTGTCAGCGCTAGCAATACTTTTACCGCTGCTTGTCGCTGTGCGGATGTGATGATAGTATCTAAAGTCCGTTCGAGAAAGCGAGTCAGCAAACCTTCAATACCGCCAAATTTCAGAAAAGCTAGTCGGTTGAAAGCCCGCAATTCTGATGTTTTTTGCTTTTCTATCATCCAACAGAGAATCTGCAAATCAACAGGAGAAATTAACCCATCTTGGTTTGCGAGTTGTTTCTCTGCTAATTCCTTGACAAAAGATTTATCAAATTCCAGCTTTTCTGTTTCTGCAATTACTTCCAGAACCTTTGCAGCTTCCTCTGGTGAAAACTTTTCTAAGGGGAATACCTCATTATTTCCGGGAGAATAATTTAAAGCTCGCTGTAATTCGTCCATGCGAAAATATAAATCGCTGCGGATAGCAAAGACAATTTTTACTTTTGATGGAGCAGAATACCACTGCTTTAATGCATTAAGAAAAGGTTCGCGGTCTGTTTTTTGTTTAAAATGGACGAAAAATTGCTCAAATTGGTCAAATAACAGTATTAATGGTTTTGATGCACCTTCTGTTGCTTGAGATAATAGTGTAAGAAAATCGCTATCTTGAAGTTCTTCTTTTGATAACTTTAACTGCTCGCTAAATGCTCTACGTATTGTTGCAACAGGTTCATTATTCGCAAACCGCACGTAAACACCGCGATGAATTGCTGATTCTGTAAGTAGTTTAGGCAACAAACCCGCTTGTAAAAAAGATGTTTTACCACAACCAGTTTCCCCCATCAAAATACCGAAACGGAAACTATTATTAGTAATAGAATTCAAGCAATCTTGCAGACTTCTTTCTCGCTGCAACTTACTAAAAATTTCCGCATCGTCTTTTGTAAAAGCCCGCAATCCTTTAATTGCTTCCCGCTCGCTAAAATCTGCTTTATCGGTTGTTGATAAAGGTGGTTTTGTTCGTACTGCAACAATTACAGCAGCAACAAAAATGATTCCTACAAGAAACGGAAATAAACTTGTATATTCATCAGGTGGAGATATTTTAAAAAAGCTTTTCAAAAAGTGCGGATTAAAAAATAAAATCAGTGCTGCATCGATTAGCAACAATAAAGTAAACCAATTGCGACTGCGAATTAACTCCGCTACCCACTTCGCAAAATGAGCAAGTTCTTCGGTTGTCTTCCTGAGAACATCTTGAGAAGGTGGTGGAGAATCAGTACTCATGGCTACCTTGTATAACAATCAGCAGTTATTACAAGGTCATATTCTTTGTAAGTCAATGGAAAATCAAGATTTTTCAATACATACAATTAAAGTAAATATACGAGTATATAATTTAGTTTCAATAAGTAATAGTACTATTTTTATTATTTTGATATCTTAAGTGCATAAGTTGATAGAATCTAAAACTATAAATAAGAAAGGAATGTTAACTTTTTAAGCTGATACATGGATTTCTATGAATACCAAAAAAGTTTGCGTAATTGGAGCAGGTATTAGTGGTTTAGTTGCGGCTAAGACTTTCTTGGAAGATGATTTTGAAGTCACGGTATTCGAGAAAAAACCGAGCCTTGGGGGTGTTTGGGAAAAGTCGAGAGCTTATCCAGATGTAAAAACTCAAAACAGCCGCCATACATACTGCTTCACTGATTACCCAATGCCAGAGGATTATCCAGAATGGCCAAATGGCGAGCAAGTACGCAGATATTTGCAGTCTTATGCAGATTATTTCGAGGTGAGCGAAAGAATTTCTTTTAACACAGAAGTTATTAATATTTCCAGGAAAACAGGTGAAAATCCCACTTGGGTTGTAAGTGTAAAAAATGGCGATCGACAAGTAGAAGAAAAGCACGAATTTGATTTTGTATTAATCTGTAACGGCTTGCTTCATAATCCGAAAATACCAACATTTCCTGGTAAGGAAGAGTTTATTGCAGCAGGAGGAAAAATATTACATTCGAGTGAGTGTAATGACGTTGATTTAATTAAAGGCAAGCAAGTTGTTGTAGTGGGTTTTGGTAAATCCGCTTGCGACATTGCCACATTTGCAGCTAATAATGCCAAAGATTCTACATTATTATTCCGTCGTGCTTTCTGGAAGATTCCCAAATTTTTCTTTAATAAAATCCATTTTGAAGATATTCTACTGACACGTTTTTCAGAAATTTGGCTTCCTTATCGCAAAAAGAAGGGAATCGAAAAGGTACTTCATAGTGCGGGTAAACCTTTGGTATGGGGTTTTTGGCGTTTAAATGAATTAATTTTACGCAAGCAGTTTAATCTTGATGCTTGCAAAATGTTACCTCAAGAATTGATGAATGTCAGTCTTGGTTGTAATGCTAATTTAGCAGTAGACAATTTTTATGAATCCGTAAAGTCAGGAAATATAAAAACGAAAAAAGGCATTATTGCTAAATATATTCCTGGTGGTGTAGAGCTTAATTCTGGCGAAAAATTACAGGCTGATTTAGTGATTTTTGGTACTGGATTTCGTCAGGAGATACCTTTTTTAGAAGAAAAGCATCGTCATTTAGTCAAGGATGAACAAGATAGTTTTCACCTCTATCGCCATTTAATTAATCCTGATGTACCTAACATGGGTTTTGTTGGTTATAGCTCAAGTTTTTTTTGTCCCCTGACATCTGAAGTTGGGGCTTGGTGGTTAGCGGAATACGCAAAAGGAAATTTAGATTTACCAACAGCATCTCAAATGCATGCGGAAATAGAAGAACATTTAAAATGGGATAAAGCAACTTTACCTCCAGCTATTGCTCCCGGTACCTGTGTAACTCGTTTTAGCTTTCATTACTTAGAAGATTTAATCGAAGATATGGGTTTCAAAATATTTGGTAAAGGTGCGAAACCACTTCAAGGAATGATGGAAAGAGTAAAACCATCTGCATATCAACAAATTCGACAGCATTTACGGGGTAAAAAGCCTCTATCGCAAAAAGTTCCTTATATGAAAGAGGTTGTCAAAACCAATTAAAACATCAAATCTGTGCAACTCCAAACCGATAACCCTTACCATAAACGCTATGAATTAATTGCGTTTCACCCTTAACTTCAATCTTTCTCCGCAAAAGACGAACTAATGCAGCAATAACATTACTGCTGGGTTGTTCGTCTTCTTCCCATAAATTTTGCATGATTTGCACGTGAGTTAACAGCTTGCCAGTATTTTCCATCAAATATTGCAACAACTGACTTTCTTTTTCTGATAATTCAATTATTCTTCCTTGACGATAAGCAATTTGATTTTGACAATCTAATTCTAAATCTTCCACTACAATTCTTTTATTTGTATGGGCGTATTCCTCCACACCTACACGCCGCAATAACGCCCTAACTCTTGCTAGTAATTCCCGTAATTCAAAAGGTTTGACTAAGTAATCATCAGCACCTGCATCTAAACCTTCTACTCGGTCATCCAACGTATCTTTTGCTGTCAGGAATAATACGGGTGTGCTAATACCTTGCTGTCGTAACTGCTGACAAATTTCCAAACCAGTTTTTCCCGGCAGCATCCAGTCTAAAATTAGTAGATCGTAATTACCTTTTTGTACAAGTTCGTTACCAGTTGTACCATCAAAAGCCGCATCAACGCTGTAACCTTCGCGAGTTAATAAGCGAGTTAAGGGGTTGGTAAGTTCGGTTTCGTCGTCAACGATCAAAATTCGCATTTTCTTAATTTTGGATTTTGGATTTTGGATTAACAAATATATCTAATAATAGAAATACGATGCTTTCTAAGAAAGATTTCGGGTTTACAAAGATATACAAATAAATGGTAGGTTAAATAGAGAGGGGGAGATGGGGAGATGGGGAGATAAAGGGAAAATAATTCTTAGCTCCTAATCCTTAACTTTTAATTACCAATTACCAATTACCAATTACCGATTACCTATGCCCAATGCCCAATGCCCAATGCCCAACTCATAACTTAACTATCAACTAACAACTAACAACTGATTATGTTAACCGTTGCACTACCAAAAGGTGGACTTCTCAAAGACAGCATCCGCTTGCTAAAATCTGTGGGTTTGGATTTTAGTGCTTTTTTAACCGAAGAAAATCGTCAATTACAAATATTGGATGCTAGCGGAAAAGCTAGGGGATTAAAGGTAAGAGCGCAGGATGTACCCGTTTATGTCGAATACGGGCAAGCTCAACTAGGTATTGTTGGTGAAGACGTGCTGCAAGAGAAAAAGCCGCAAATTGCCCGGTTAGTTGATTTGGGGTTTGGCTATTGTCGGATGTCTGTAGCGGTGAAAGCTTCTAGCTCTTACAAATCACCTTTGGATTTACCAGCTGATTGCAGAGTTGCATCTAAATATGTAAATTGCGCTCGCGACTATTTTCAAAGTTTAGATTTTCCTGTAGAAATCATACCGCTATCTGGTTCTGTAGAGTTAGGGCCAATTACCGGAATGTCGGAAGCGATTGTTGATATAGTTTCCACTGGGAAAACTTTAAAAGAAAACGGTTTAGTTGAAATCGCGACTTTATATGAAAGTACTGCGATGTTAATTGCTAATCCTTTAGCTTATCGCTTGAATAAGGATGGGATTAGTGAATGGATTGGAAAGTTACGAGAGGAAGTGAAGTTAGGAGTTAGGAGTTAGGAATTAGGAGTTAGGAATTAGGAGTTAGGAATTAGGAATTAGGAGTTAGGAATTGTTTTCACTTTATCTCCACATCTCCTCTTCCCCCTCTTCCCCCTCTAAAAGTTAGGAGTTAGAAATTCGTGACGAAACAAACAGTAGATTTTGATAAGAATGCGCCGATTGCAGGTAGTGAATATGACAAGATGGCACAACAAGCATTACCTGGTTATGCAGCGATGCATCAAATGGCTTTGGCTTGTTTGCAGGCAAAGTTACCTTCGGAAGCTAATTTATTAGTTGTCGGTGCTGGTACGGGAATGGAATTAGTTAAGTTTGCTAAAGGTAATTCTGGATGGCAAATTTCAGGTGTCGATCCTTCGGAAAATATGCTTGCTATTGCTAAGAATAAAATACAGCAACATGGTTTTTCCGAGCAAGTTAAGTTATTTCAAGGATATACTAACGATTTACCTGAAATTTCTATTTATGATGCGGCAACAAGTATTTTAGTTATGCATTTTATTCCGGATGATGGTAGTAAGTTAACTTTCTTACAAAGTATTGCCAAACGAATGAAATCATCAAGTACTTTTATATTAGTTGATGTGTTTGGCGAAAAAGGTACTAATGATTTTCAAGAAATGATTTCTTTAATTAAAGAGTTTTGGCAACAAACGGGAATCACAGAAGCGAAGAAGTCAGAAATTTTAGAAACGATGGAAAATGGTGTTTATCCAATTTCAGAAACCAGAGTTTTGCAATTGTTAGAGCAAGCTGGTTTTAGTAAAGTGATGCGGTTTTATACGGGTTTGTGGGTTGGTGGTTGGATGGCTGTGAAATAGTTATGATGCGTTACGCTGTCGCAACAACACACCATACATACTGTCTAATATAAAAATGCACTAGATTAAATCGTTTTTATCCTCATTAAATGGTGCGTAACGGCATTTTTAGATTTATCGTTTTTATTCATAAATAATTGAGCCGTTACACACCCTACAATTTAAAGCGCTAAAGCGCAACTACGAACAGATTATCCGTGATAGCTTTCTCCAGTAACTTTACCCCGAAAGACTATATATGAATAAAGATTGTAGAACAACATAATGGGGATTAAAGCACCGATAAAAATAATCATAATTACCAGCGAACTAGGATCGGCAGAGGCTTGATAAATGGTAATCTTACTAGGGATAATGAAAGGAAAGACTATTAATGCTAGTCCAATAAATGTGAGTAGAAAAAGCAGTATCGTGATAATAAAAGGCATTCTATCTGCTTTTTGATTCAAGCTTCTGAGTAATTGCCATATCAGGAAAATTCCAATTAAAGGTATTAAGGCAAAGATATAAACTAAAGGTTTAGAAAGTAAGCGAATTCGAGCAGTTTCGTAAATGAAAGGGGTAACACCTGTAATTAAGATTGCTCCAATTAATGTTGTAAAAGCGGCAAGTCTGGCAGTTTTACGGTGAGTTTCTTGCAATTCTCCATCGGTTTTCCAAACTAGGTAAGTGGAACCAATTAAGACGTAACCTTGAATTAAAGTTAAAGCCACTAATACCGATGGGATATTTAACCAGTCCCAAGTTGTACCGATAAAATGTCCCTTTTCATCAACTTTGATTCCGGCAAGCACTGCTCCTAAAGCAAATCCTTGTCCTAATGCTGCCATAAAACTTCCCGTTGCAAAGCAGAGATTCCAAAAGAATTTGCGTCTTGCTTCTTCCCGGAATTCAAAGGCTACAGCGCGAAAGATAAAACCAAAAATCATAATGAAAATTGGGATATAAAGAGCGCTAAGAATTGTGGCGTAGGCTAATGGAAATGCCCCAAATAAACTACCACCCATCAAAACCAGCCAAGTTTCGTTAGCATCCCAAATATTACTCAAGCTAGTCATTAAAATTCCGCGACGCTCTTCATTTGAAGAAGTCAGCGATAAAATACCAACTCCTAAATCAAAACCATCAAGCATTACATAGAGAAACAAAAATAATGCTAAAATTCCAAACCATATCTGCGGTAGTAGATAATCTAATGTTTCCATAAGAAGTTAGTTGATAGTTGATAGTTGTTAGGAGTTAGGAGTTAGGCAACGGATGGAGTTAGGAGTTAGGAGTTAGGAGTTAAAAGTTAAAAGTTAATAATTATTTTTAATTGATAACTGTTCACTGTTAACTGTTCACTGTTTACTGCTGTGCTTCCACAGGGCGCTCGTCGGGGATAAACTGCGCTGGTGTGGTTTCGACTGCGGGTTTGTCTTCTATTCCGGGTACGGGTAAATTAAAGTTAGGTCCCCGACGGATGATGCGACTGCCAAAATACAATGCAGCAATAAATAAGATGCTGTAAACGGTTGCGAAACTCAAAAGAGTTGTTAAAACATTACCGGGTGGTATATTTGATACGGCATCAACTGTACGAATTTCGTTGTATACAGTCCAGGGTTGTCTGCCGACACAACGTACTATCCAACCAGATTCTACCGCTATATAACCTAATGGTGCGGCGAAAATCCAACCAAGCATTAACCAACTTTGATCGGTTATATTTTCTGCCGATAGCTTTCCGCGTAACCACTGAATTACACTTAATGACATTAATCCCGCAAAGAAGAAACCGATCGCAATCATGGTACGGAAAGCGTAGTAAATTAAACCTACCATATGCGGTCTATCTTCCGGTTTCCAGGTTTTTAAACCCTGTACTGGTTCCGAAAGTTTTTGTTTGAATTCCAAGATCAATCCTAAAGCATTGGGAACCGTAATTTCCCAAGCATTTTTTTCCGTCTTTTCATCGGGTATTGCCAACAGACTCCAATCAGCGCTTTCTCCTGCGGGTGTGGTTTCCCATTGCGCTTCCATCGCCGCTAACTTAGAAGGCTGATAGTGATAAACCTGCTCGCCGCTCAAATGCCCCACCCAAATTTGTAGAGGTGCGACAATAATGGCAACCGCGATCGCAATCTTCAAGGCAATTGAAAAGAAGGCTGGATTCCGCTTGTTGAAAATGTACCAAGCACTGATTCCACCAATCACAAACAGCGAAGTTTCTAAAGTCGCAAGGAACATATGAGAAACACTCACAGCCATAAACGGATTGAACACCGCTTTAAAATAATCGCTAACTACAAACTCACCATTAATAAAACTTCCACCTGCGGGAGTCTGCAACCAAGAATTCGCCGATAAAATGAACAAAGTTGAAAGATTAGCGCCGAAAGCAACCAAAATAGTCGCCATATAATGAATTTTCGGGTTAACTCGTTCCCAACCAAACACCATAATTCCTAAAAAAGCAGCTTCCAACATAAACGCCCAAGACGCTTCAAAGCCGATAACGCTGCCAAAAAAATTACCGATAGCTTCCGAAAGCGATCCCAGTTAGTGCCAAACTGAAACTCCATCGGAATCCCGCTAGCTACGCCAATTCCAAAATTAAGTACGTAAAGCTTCGACCAAAAACGAGCGTGAAAATAATAGTCTTTGTTGCGTGTCTTTAACCACAAACCTTCCACAACAACTAAGTAAATTCCCAAGCCCGTAGTTAAAACAGGCCACAACATATGAAAAATCGCCGTCAATGCAAACTGCATCCGCGACAGCGCTACTGTATTAGATAAAATTTCCATAAAAATAAATAATTGCCCACCTTGGTTGCTTTCACTTTTTACGTGTCAGCTTTGCCACTAACTAGGTAAGCAGTAAATCCTCGGAAGCGTTACATTCTTTTAATTTTTCTTAACATATCACAATGGGTCGGGGGGGAGTTAGGGAGATGAGGAGACAATTAGCGAGCGAGACGCTCGCACTACCTTATGTGCAGCTAAACAACACAAAACATAATTCTGCAATTTTTGCAATTACTGTAGTGCGGGCATCTTGCCCGCTGATGAGATACAAATTAAACACGCAACGGATTAAGACAATAACTCCTAACTGATAACTGCTCACTGTAATTACATTCCACAATTTCTGTTAGCGGGAACAGCTTGTTTGATTTTTTGGGGGAAGGGAAGGTTGAGATTTTCCATTAATTTAATAAATTCATCGCGGGTTTTTCCAGCAAAGCGGGGATTTAATTGTTTTTCTTCCGCAATTGTGGAAACGGTGCATCCTTTATAATCGTGAGCGGGATAAACTAAGGTTTCGTCGGGTAGGGTAAACAATCTTTTGGTAACGCAATCGTATAATGTTCCTGCATCACCATCTTGAAAATCAGTTCTTCCACAACCCCGAATAAATAAAGCGTCACCAGTTAATAGATGAGTGTTGTTTACTAAATATGCCATATGGCTGTTAGTATGTCCTGGAGTCGAAATTCCTTCGATGGTAACTGCACCAATTTGCAATACTTGTCCGTGCTGTATAAAACTATCAGCGCATTTGACTTGAGAGTTTTTCGGTAAAATGCTCAGACAACCCGTAGCTTGACGGAGTTTTCCCGTAGCGGTAATGTGATCGGCATGAATATGAGTATCCAAGCAGTAACGTAGATTTAATCCGAATTCATTTAATAAATTTAAGTCTCGTTCAAATTGTTCTAATACTGAGTCTACAATTATTGCTTGTTTGGTATTCTTATCGGCAATTAAATAAGTATAAGTGCTTGATTCTGAGTCAAAAAGTTGACGAAATAACATAATTTGTCAAATTACCTAATGCTAATTAGCAATTAAAATTAATTTTGAAAACAATAACACTGAAGCCGATATCAATGAAGTTATCAGCAACACAATAATTAAACTTATGTTTGTTTAGGTTTTAATTTATGAATAAGGTTATTGAGAATAAAATTATTCCAAAATACTTGTAAGCATTTTCGACTTTTTCTGTAGTATTTGTTTCGTATAAAATTAGCGTATAGTTATACAAAGGTAAGCGAAGAGGGACGCAAAGTTTAATTAGAAGCACGATTCACGCGAACTACTTTACCTGTTAAATTTTCTTCTGATGAAATAGCTATATTAATATTCTTTGTTAATCTTTGCCAATTAGTATCTTCTTTACAGGCAATTATTCCAGAATGATTCGGTTTAAGTTGATGTAATTTAAAGAAATCACGACGATTAAAAGTCAAAACAGCACGATTTTCATCAGTTGCAAAATCTAAAACAGCTTCATCTGAAATTCCTGCATTCCCTGACTCTTTTATAGTTAGAATATCGTATCCCAAATCACGAAGTAATTCTACAGCTTGACGGGGAAATTGTTCATCAGCATAAAGACGCACCATAATTATATTCAAATATTAGAGATTTTAAATCTAATCTAAAATTGCATCAGCTTCTTCTTGTTGTTTAATAGCTGTTTCAATTTCATCTGGAAATGCTTGAGCATAAACCCAAACATTTACTAAATCAGTAGCATTTAATTGAGGATAACCATCTAAAATATCAGCGTCACTAGCACCTTGAGAACGAAACTTTACTAATAACCATACAGGAATACGAGTTCCTGCAATACAAGCATCTCCACCCATCACACCAGGAGTTTTGGTAATTCCACGAGAGTTTTGATTGATATTTTGGGTTAAGATGCGGATAGCTTCTATTTTTTCGACTGCTGTTAATGATAATAGCTGTGCTTCTAATTCTTGGACTGTCATGAGTTTTTAATTAGCTTTATATCTTTTTATTTTAAGCGATTGATAGAATCCTACTTCAAATATTTACTTAAAAATTCCAATTGATTTAGCATATCTTCAGCACTTTTAACAGAAATAAATTTTATAATTGAGGTCAAAGGTTTTGAATTCATAACTCTTAACTGTTCACTGTTCACTGTTCCACCGCTCCTAATGCTTTGAGTGAGGATTTTTGTTCTGGAGTTAATCCTGTAGCGTTGGTGATATTCATGTTTGCGTAGGGTTTGTTGCTGAGGGTTTTGATGCATTCACCCGTCTCGATGTTCCAGATTTTGATTATTCCGTTCCAACCACCAGCAGCGAGAATTTGACCGTCGGAACTAATATCAACACCGTTGACACCATCATTATCCCAATGAAAAGTTTTGAGACATTTTTTTGTTTGAATATCCCATAACTTAACTGTTTCATCATCACCACAACTAGCTAAAGTTTTACCATCAGGACTAAATACGACTGAAAAAACTGAATTTGTATGTCCTTCCAGAACCTCAAAATCACCTTCTAAATCAATATTCCATAAATTGATTCTACTATCGTTACAACCAATAGCTAAAGTATTGTAATGGGGATTGAGAGCTATTGTATTAACGTCTTGGTTATTCCATTTTAGGGTTTTAAGACATTCTCCTGTTTCGATGTCCCATAGCTTAATACTTTCGTCATTACTATCACTAGCTAAAATTTTACCGTCTGAACTTAACGATAATGACCAAATCCAGTCTTCATGACCATATAATGACTTTAAACATTCTCCTGTATTCACATCCCATAACTTAATTGCACGGTCAACACTTCCTCCTGTAACTATAGTGTTACCATCAGGACTGAATACGACAGCGTTTATTGCCCAAAAATGCCCATACAGGGTATTTTGACATTCTCCTGTATTGATGTCCCATAATTTTACTGTCTTGTCATAGCTCACACTTGCTATAGTTTTACCGTTAGGACTAAAAGCTACGGAATTAACTCTAGATGTGTGTCCGTGTAAGCTTTTTAATAATTTCCCTGTTTTAATATCCCATACTTTTAATGTTTGGTCTTCGCTACTACTAACTAAAGTTGTATTATCAGGACTTATGACAATGGAATGTATTGCACTAGGGCAACCTTGTGAAACAGTTTCCCCATGCGGTTGAGTTGTTCAAATACCGAACTATTTAAGCTGATTTCATGTTGCGAGTAGAAAAACCCAGCCATGACGTTTTCTACATCTAAGGCTTTAGCGTAATCTCGCAATAGAATTACTAGTAGTTCACCACATAAGTTATGAGGGGTAGCACATTCGTAGTGCGAGCATCTTGCTCGCTGGCGCTATCGAGCGAGCAAGATGCTCGCACTACGCAAACCCATCAAAATTAATGTGGCGGAGTACTAGCGGTAAACGCGATCGCAACAAACCCCTTTTTTTCGCTTCCTTATACTTCAAAAGTGCATTCCAAGCATAATTAAAAGCAAACCATGTTTTTCCGGTACCAAATTCGCCTAATATAGAAAGATGCTCCTTTGCAGGGTCATCTATCCACATATCGACGTAACCATCTATCCATCCGTCTTGTTCGTCGTAGCGACTAATCCCCATTTTCTGTTTAGTCACTGGTTCAAATTCTTCTTTCGTACAGGCTAAAGGAACGTACAACTTATCTATTTTACGTTTCTTCACTTCAGCTTCTAACCAATTTATATAGTTGGTAAAATCTGCGGTTTCGTCTATCAGTTCGTCAAGAGTATAGCAAAATAAATTTTCGTGTTCGTTCTTACTTACTTCATCTCTTGCAGCGCGAGAAACCCGACGTGCAGCAATTAACCAGCCTTCATCGGTTTTTTGCGTTTCTACTGATTGACGTAAATTTATTAAATCGCTAATTTCCGCTTCGCCATCAATTCCTCTTACCAAAATTCTGTCAAAGCGTCTTCTACCTTGAATTTTGATAATCCATTCAAAATAATCTGTTTCCCAAACTCGATATTTTTCAAATTGATAACCGAGGGTTTTAAACCAACCTTGCAACTGTGTGGCTAGATTTTCGGCTTTGCATTGTTGTGATATAGAAGAGGGAGACGCGATGTATCGCGTCTCTACACTAGTTAATTTGGCTAGTTCGGTTTTAATTTCTCCGAGGGTTCCTAATTGATGTAATTGCTGTTTAATTGTTGTTAATTCTTGTTGCAAACTGGCAATATTTCTATCCCTTTGAACTTCTGCGGGAGTGCGGGTTAATTGAACAACTTTGAGGAAAACCGCGCTAAACTCTGCTAATTCGTGCAATACATCGATTTGTTCTTCCTGAATTCCTGCTTCTAAAATATTCCATTCATCGGGTTGGAGAATTTTTTCAACTTCATCTATAACAATATTTGGATTATCTGCATCAAAAGCCTTCCGAAACGCCTTTTGGATTTCCTCTTCCCGAAAAAGCTGTAAAATCGCTAATGGTTTCCCTACCCCATACTCAACCAAAGCATAATTATAAACACCAGAAAACTCTGCTGGCGGATGATCTGGATCGAGATTAAATTGTTTTAGTAGTTTAATAACCCTTTCATTGCGCTTTAATTCATCTTTGGCAAAGTCGCTGATAGTACCGATAAGGGTGTCGAGCATGATCTTAAAATGGGAAAGGATAATTTAGGGAATCTATTTATACTAGCGATTAGTTTAAGTATTGTGTAAATAATTTGCTATAACCTCTCTTTAACCTTCTTTCCTCTGCGCTCTCTGCGGCTAGTAAGGTTTATTCAAAATATGAAGTGATGATTTCACATTACTGGAGACGTAGCACTGCTACGTCTCTACATCATTTATTTTTAGATAAAGTTCAATCACCCTACTTTTGGTAAATCATTCCAATCAGTAGTATATTTTGGTGATTTATAATCGGCTTTCATCTGCCATTTTTTACGTATTCCCGATGATGCAAGCTGTATAGTTTCGCGTCCATAACGAGCATTTATCGTATCCATTACCTGCATTAATTGTTGCGATCGCGTTTTATCTTTTTCACTCTTTTCAAATAAAGATAGTTGCTTTTCACCAACTGAAGTTAAACCTAATAAAATCACTCCGGCTTTCTTGATTTTATACCCAGGTTCAAATAAATTATCGGCAACTTTTCTGGCGTAGTTTACTAATTCGCGGCTATCGTTGGTAGAGGAAAAAAAGTTAACTGTTGTTCCCCAGCTGCGGTAAGGTTGTGTTTTATCGTAGCTTCCCGTGCGGAAAAATACCATCATAGTAATAGCTTCTAATTGACTTTGACGCAACTTTTCCCCGGCACGATAAGCATAAGTAGAAAGCGCTTCTTGTAATTCTGCTAAAGTTTCCACTGCTTTACCAAAACTGCGAGTTACTGCGGTTGATTTCTTAGAATCTGTCATTTCCGATAAAGGAATGCAGCTTGTACCATTTAATTCCAAAACAGTCCGCAATCCTACTATACCGCGTTCTTTCCGTATCCATTTTTGGTCGGCATTTTTTAATTGATAAGCGTTATGAATATCATGTGTTTCTAGCAACTTTGTAAAAGAACTTCCAACTCCCCAAACATCTCCTACTTCGGTTCTTTGCAAAGCTAAATTGAGATAGGGAGAATCAACTAAATCTAAAACACCTTTTGCTTTTGCTGATTTTTTAGCGATGCGATTGGCAACTTTTGCTAAAGTTTTGGTAGTGGCAATTCCAATAGATATAGGAATCCCCGTATACTGTTGAACTTTCTGTTTAATTTCGCGGCTATATGCAGTTAAATCTTGATGTGTAAAACCGCTAAAATCCAGAAATGCTTCGTCAATAGAATAAATTTCTAATTCGGGTGTATATTCAGCCAAACACTGCATTACTCTTTGCGACATATCGCCGTACAAAGTGTAATTTGAAGAGAGAACAGCAAGATTATATTTTTCGCGAAATTCCCGTAACTTAAAAGCAGGTTCGCCCATTTTTATACCCAATGCTTTGGCTTCATTAGAACGAGCTACAACACAACCGTCATTATTAGATAAAACTACAACTGGACGGTTTTCTAATTTGGGATTAAAAACACGCTCGCAAGAACAGTAAAAGTTATTGCAATCGACTAAAGCGAATATTTTAGGCATTACTTATGCAATTCGTGAATTACTTTAGTAACTACACCCCAAATACTAAAATCAATATCTTGTGTAATTTTGATACTTTTTTCTTTTAATCTGTTTTCTATATATATAGTTTGTTTAGTTTTAACAATTCTTTTCACCGTTAATTCTCCATTCAATACGGCGATAATAATAGAATTATTCTGAGGTTCGATACTGCGATCGACGATTAATAAATCATTATCAAAAATACCAGCATCAATCATCGCATCTCCGCTCATCCTCATAAAAAAAGTTGCTGCTGGATGCTCGATCAAATAGGTGTTTAAATCAAGTTTGCCATCTAAATAATCTTGCGCGGGGCTTGGAAATCCAGCAGACATGATTGAGATAATAAGTTAAGGAGAAGTCAATAGATTGAATCGAGATGCATCCAATCGATATGACAGTTTGTTATTGAATATATTTATAGCAAAAAAAAACTAGCTAAAAGTATTGCTAGGCTACATTTGGCAAATTAATTTGTGTTTTTGTAAGGTTGATTACAATTTTTATAAAAATGGTAGGTTGGGTTAGACAGAAAAAGCAAATTGAATTCGTGACGACAATTTATATTATTTCTGTCGTAACCCAACATCGGTATTTAGAATCAAGTAATGTTGGATTACTTTGTTCCGATCAATTTATAATTTAAAATCATTTTTTTAACAAATATTTAATAACAATGGCGCGTGACGGCAATGTCGATTTATTTCGTTATGCTATATAATTTATCGTAACCGTCACACACCCTACAAAATATAGATAAAAAACTAAATTTCAAATAAAGTATTTATCCGCTGACGAATCCATTTAAACATACCTTGTTCGGAGTCAATTTTTTCTGGTAGTATTCCCATTTTTTCTAAAGATTCGCTACGAGTTGCAAGTTCTGCGGAAATTTGGTCTGCTAGTTGAGGATGGTTTGATAATAGTTTCTGCAAGTTTGTATGGTCTACTACAAATAAAGTTGTTTGTTCGTTGGTACGTATGCTGGCAGAACGAGGAATTCCCATCAAAAGTGCCATTTCGCCGATGAATTCTCCAGCATTACGGTTAACAATATGTTTATTAAGTTTCTCAGAATAGATTTCCACCGAGCCAGAAAGAATAACATAAAAAGAGTTACCGGGGTCACCTTCACGGCAAATAACTTGTTCTGGTGGTAATATTTGTCTGTATCCCTGTTCGATTAATTCTCGGATTTGTCTGGGAGTACAGTTTTGGAAAAAACTAATTTGACGCAGTAAATCTGCTAAACTTTGAGTTCCTGAAGATTTGGAATTACTATTTTTAATATCAACTATAGAATCAACGGCTGAGGTATTATTATCTGACTTTAAATTACCAGAACCTTGGAATATTTTAATTATATCTTGAGGATTTTTAAGATGTAAATCTCTTTGAGGGAAAGGAATATTAATATCTCGGAGATTTAATTCTGTTTCGATAGAGAAGTTCAAATCACTTTTAAATTGAGGAATACTTGGTGGATCATCAACCCAAACTAGCAATTCAAAGTTTAATGAACTATCACCAAATTCTTTAAACCAAACTTTGGGAGTAGGTTGCTGTAAAACGCGAGGATGTCTTCTTGCTGCTGCTAAAAGTGCTTCGGTAACAAAAGTTGTATCAGTACCGTAAGCAACTCCTACTGGTACATGAACTCGACATTTTTTGTCGCGATAACTCCAGTTGATAATATTATTTTCGATAAACTTTTGATTGGGGACAATTACAAATACATTATCTAAAGTACGAACAACTGTAGAACGAATCGAAATTTTTTCTACAATTCCTTTTAAGTTATCAACTTCTACTAAATCTCCAACTTTTAAAGGTTGTTCAAATAAGATTGTAATACCGCTAATAAAATTACTAGCAACGTTTTGGAATCCGAAACCAATACCAAGTCCTAACACCCCAGCAACAACTGTTAAAGAACTAAGATCGATTCCAGCACCTCTAAGAACAATTAAAAAGCCAATTCCAGCAATTAAATAACCAACTACTGAAGAAATGGCTTCTTTTGTACCTCGATCGATCTTGAAACGGCTTAATATAGTTTTGCTAATTAACCGACTGATAAGACTACCAATAATATAAGCAATAACTGCATAAAAAATTAGTTGGATAAATAAATCTAAAGTAAAAGATTTACCATCATCCAACTTGAAAAGTTCTGCTTGATATAAATCCTGGAAAAATCTCAGAATTGTTTGTCCAGTTTGCTGAAGCCATTCCATAGTGACTGGTAATATATTTGACTGATGAGCTAGTTATGAATATACTTCTCTAGCTCGAAAAACTCAATCAATTTTTCCAGACTTGTATCATCTGCTGTAGGTGTTAAGGCTTCTATTTGCTGAATTGTTTGCTCGTTGAGGTATTTAAAAACCTTTTCTTTTAATACAGAAACAACTTCTACAGGTAAACCTTCAAGTTCTCTATTTAATCTTGCAAAGCGCCCTTTAGCAAAGCCAATTTGAAATTTAGCTCTTTTTAATAAGCGTTGTCTTAATTTTTCATCTATTTGTTTCTTAGCTAAAAATTCTTTAACCAATGGTATCACATCAGGATTTTCTTCCAAAAGTATCAAAGTTCCTTCTTGAAAAAAAGCCGAAATACCATCTATCCCTAATCCACCGATATCCGCTAATGCAATAATACGCGCACTTAAAATTATTTGTTGTTCTGAATTATATAAATCTGGTTGATAAATGGAATTATCGTTAGTATCAAAAAGACAAATGGTAGCCGAAATTGATTTACGAATTATTTCTAAATCTGACTGTGTAAATAAAGCAGGAAGTTGGGGATTTTGAGCTATAAAGTTTTGATTTAAATTTTCTATATAATCAATTAATTTCTTAATTGTGGCATTTTCACTAACTCCGCTTTCTCTTTGCCTTGCTGTTTGAGGTGATTTTAATGGTAAGAAATTTTGAACCATATCGTGACTTGCAGCACAAATATCTATTAAATATTTGGCTCGTTTGCGATCCGACAAAGCAGGTTTGTTAAAAATAATTTTCCAGAAAGGTTCAATGGCATTAAATATTATTTCTGCTCTACGTTTAACAGCTTCTGCATGAGCATTATTGTGAAAGTAGAGTTGCTTTTTTTCTGCTTCTTTTTGAACCTCTGCAAAAGCAAATTCTTCAATCATCGAAACAGCTTGCTCAAAGTTTTTTGGTATTGGCTGCGAACTTTTGCTAAATGATTTTTTTAAATTTCTGCTATTTTTTATATGACTCATAGTATTATTATTTACAAAGATAAACCTTTTAAAGACTTTTAGAATAATATAATAAAGTAATTTCGCGGAAATTGCCCACACTAAAAATACTTATTGTTTTGTAAAGTTTTGTATTAAAGCATGAGTTAAAGTGAATATATAAATCTGCTTGCAGTTTTTAATTAGAGTTAATTATTACTCGAACAAATTTATGCTTATCTAATTAGCTTTCTATATCTGTATCGCCTTTTAGAAAACTAAATTTCAAAATAGCATTAATCCTTTTACGAACTCACTTCAAAACAGTTTCCTCGGAATCTATTTTTTCTGGTAAAATTCCCATATTCTTTAAAGATTAGCTACCCTTAATTAGCTCTATAGAAATTTGATCTACTAATTGAGGATAGTTTGATAGTAGCTTTTGTAAATTATCGCGATCGACTACAAATAAGGTGGTATCTTCTAAAGTTTTGATGCTAGCAGAACGAGCAATTCCCATTAATAAAATCATTTCACCAATTAATTCTCCAGTTTTGCGCTTGGCAATATAGCGATTTTTGCTTGAGTAGAATACATTAAAAACCTCACCCTCATTCCTTCTCCTTAACAAGGGGAGGGATGTCCCGAAGACAGGGTAAGGTTAATCTGTATTGCATCCAACTAAAAATTGCTATATGTTTATCAATATTTTCGGAGAATATTACTACCATACCAGATAAAATGACATAAAAAGAGTTTCTTGAGTCGCCTTTATGACAGATAGTTGTATTTAGTGGGAAAGACTGGCGGTATCTGTGTTCAATTAACTCTGCGGATTATTATTAGATAAAAAAATATAATTGATTCAAGAAATTAATAGAAGTTAACTATCTTATCAAAGAAAAACTTCAATTTGTAAAAACTAATTATTTACATCGATCCTAATACAAATAATAAAATGTTGAATTAGCGAAAGTTAGTAGAGTAAGTAGGCAGGCGTAATTAAATATAAGATGAGACTTCACACCCTGCCGTATCGCTTCCCTCTCCGCGACTTCGGAGAGAGATTGAGGGTGAGGTTTTATATTTAATTTGACCCACTTACTTATTCTAAAATTATTAGTATACTGCTAAAGTCAACCATAATTAGTTACATTTTACATAAAATAATTTTCTTTATTGGGAAAATTGACTTATGTCCTCAAAAATGGTTACTAATAATTAAAACAATCTATCAGTAATACTGGTAATTTTAATATTTATTGTAAAATATATAACTACTAAAGGGCGATCGCAAAATATAGAAATTAAAATAAAAAATAATTTAACTAGGCTGTACAAAGTAGGAGAGTAGCAATTTTGGTTGCAGATAAGAATGCTAATTCAGTTGAGGAAAAGGATAGTCAAGGTTTTTTTTATAAATTAGCTAAAGGTGGAAATCGAATTCCTCTACGAACTGTATTAATTGTTCCATTTGTATTGCAGATTTTTGGAACTGTAGCATTAGTTCAATATCTTTCATTTAAGAATTCTCGTGAAGCGGTAAGTGATGTTGTATCTCAACTCCGGGGTAAAATTAGCGATCGCATTGAGTTGCATCTCCGAGATTATTTAAAAACACCACATTCGATTAATCAGAATAATATTCGATTGGCACAGATGGATTTATTGAATTTCAAGGATCAAGATGTACTTGGACGGAAATTTTGGCAGCAGAAACAAGTATTTGGTGTGAATGCGATTTACTTTGGGAATAAAAAAGGTGGATATGTTGGTGCAGAACCAGGTAACACAATAACAATAACTACGGACTTTTTGCCCGGTCAATTTTTATATTATAATACCAATGGTCTAGGATTAAAAGTAGGTACCCCAAGGATAGGTCAAAAAGATTTTGATTCTCGCACCGAACCTTGGTATCAAGTATCGGCAAATAAGAGAAGTTCTAAATGGAGCGATATTTATACATATGAGGATGGTAGTGATATCGCGATCGCGGCAACTGCACCACTGTATAAAAACAGTGAGTTTCAAGGAGTTTTAGCTGCCGATTTATCTCTAAATCAGATTACGAACTTTTTACGTGAGATAAAAGTCGGAAAATCTGGTAAAACTTTTATTGTTGAGCGAAATGGGACAATAGTTGCTTCTTCAACTCCGGATAATACATATTTTAAAGAAGGAAAAGTCTTCAAACGTTTAAATTCTAGCGAAAGTGCTTCACCTTTGGTTAGAGAATCTATTGAGTTTTTAAAAGGTAAATTTGGTAATCTTAATAATATTAAACGAACTCAGCAATTAGAATTTGAGATTAAAGGAAAGCGCCAATTTTTACAGGTAACAACATTCAACGATAGGTATGGATTGGATTGGTTAATTGTTGTTGTTGTTCCTGAAGCTGATTTCATGGCACAAATAGATGTCAATCAGCGGAATACAATATTACTATGTTTGCTTGCTCTAATTATCGCGATTATTATTGGTATCATTACGGCTCAAAGAATTTCTCGACCAATTTCGCGACTAAATAAAGCAGCAACAGATATTACAGAAGGTAAATGGGAAGGAACGGGATCTGTTAAAGGTTCGCGTATTGATGAAGTCGGGAAGTTAGCCACTTCATTTAACAGCATGGCCGATCAATTACACCAATCTTTTGAAAATTTAGAAGAGAAAAATCAGGAATTAGAAAGATTAGATAAACTCAAAGATGAATTTTTAGCTAATACTTCCCACGAACTGCGAACTCCTCTCAACGGGATGATTGGTATTGCGGAATCGATGATTGATGGTGCAACCGGAGAACTAACAAGTTTACAGCAAAAAAATCTGTTAATGATTGCTAATAGCGGACATAGATTATTAGAATTAGTCAACGATATTTTAGACTTTGCAAAGCTGAAAAATCAAACTATCGAACTTCAACAAAAACCAGTAGGAATACATTCTTTAATTGATGTGGTATTGGCTTTTAGTCAATCTACGATCGGCAATAAAGATTTACAGCTAATTAATTCAACACCCGACGACTTACCTTTAGCTTACGCTGACGAACATCGTTTAGAGCAAATTCTTTTCAATCTTATTGGTAACTCAATAAAGTTTACCGAAAGCGGAAAAGTAGAAATTTCTGCACAAGAGAATCACCAGCAGTTAGTAATTACAATTTGCGATACAGGAATTGGTATTCCCCCCGAAAAACACGAAAAAATATTTAAATCATTTGAACAAGCAGACGGTTCAACAGCACGAGAATATGGGGGAACTGGTTTAGGTTTGGCAGTTACAAAGCAGTTAGTTGAACTCCACGGTGGTAAAATTTGGGTAGAGTCGGAAGTAGGTAAAGGTTCTAGTTTTAGCTTTACCTTGCCCGTAGTAGGTAAGGAGAATAAACTTGAAATTAACCAAACACAAGAATCTAATCAAGGACGAAAATTTAAGTTATCGAAGAAAACCGAGCTAAATCATCAATTATTAGCAAATAATATCGATTCTGTTCCGATAAATTCAATTGACGATATTAATCATAATCTAGAAGTTATATCAAAAAATAGTAAATATCATATATTAATCGTTGATGACGAACCGATTAACTTACAGGTATTAAACAATCATTTATCGCTGCAAAGATATACAGTAACTCAAGCTTTAAGCGGTAAGGAAGCTTTAGAAATAGTAGAAAAAGGAGAAAAATTTGATTTAATATTACTTGATATCATGATGCCAAAAATGTCCGGATATAAAGTATGTTCCACATTACGAGAAAAATATCCGGCTCATCAATTGCCCGTCGTCATGTTAACCGCAAAAAACCAAGTCACCGACATAGTTACCGGGTTCAAATTTGGCGCAAATGATTACTTAACAAAACCTTTTCACAAAGATGAATTACTAACTAGAATTAAATCTCACCTGAAATTATCTCAAACTAGTAAATCTTACGGTAGATTTGTTCCCCATGAATATCTCAGATTTTTGAGTAAAGAAAGCATTATTGATGTAGAATTAGGCGACCATGTAAGTAAAGAGATGGCAGTAATGTTCTCGGATATTCGTTCATTTACTACTATTTCTGAAAGCATGACACCCCAAGAAAACTTTGATTTTGTTAATACTTATTTAAGGCAAGTTTCCCCCGTAATTCGCAACCATACAGGCTTTATTGTCAAGTATCTTGGGGATGGAATGATGGCTGTTTTTCCCAACGGTGCCGATGATGCAGTTGCCGCAGGTATTGGTAAACTGAAAAAAGTTGAAGAGAAAAATATTAAACGAATTGAAAAAGCACAACAACCGATAAAAGTCGGCATCGGAGTGCATTTCGGTCATATGATGGTAGGAATGGTAGGAGAATCTGCCAGAATGCAGGGAGATGCATTTTCCGATAACGTAAATTTAACAGCCCGTTTGGAAAGTCTGACTAAATTTTATGGTGTATCTTTAGTAATTAGCGAACAAGCTTTACAGCATTTAAGCAACCCCGAAAAATATCAAATGCGCTTTTTAGATAGAGTCATAGTTAAAGGAAGAAGCGAGGCGATCGCCATTTATGAAATATTAGATGGAGAGCTACCAGAAATTCGCGATTTGAAGTTACAAACTCTGTCAGATTTTGAAAACGGATTGGAAAGTTATCGCTGTGGAGATTGCATTCAAGCCAAAGTTTATTTTGAGAAAGTTTTAGCTGTTAATTCTGAAGATAAAGCCGCAGCACTATATTTAGAAAGAGTCGAAGAATTGCAGCAAAAGGGAATTCCTGAAGATTGGTGCGGAGTTTGGGCAATGACGAAGAAGTGAAGATGGAGAGGGGGTAGAAATAACTCCTAACTCCTAACTCCTAACTCCTAACTCCTAACTCTTTACCCACAAAGCCAATCCGCCACCTTTCCCCCGTGCGGCAATGTAGTTATCTTCTATTAAAAAGTAGGTAAAAAATGCTTGCTGTTTTAAAGTCTGCTGGTAAAAACTGGCTTCTCTATCTTTTCCACCGCGAATGTAACCTTGATACAAGTTTAATCCTGATAAAGATAGCTGCATTCTAGTAAAATCAAATGCGAGAATATTTTTCTTAGCATAAAACTGTACGGGGTCTGTTAAAAGTATTTTTAATAAACCGAATTGTACGGAATTTTCAACTCCTTTGTCTTGCGATTCCGATTGACTGTAAGAAAGTTGAATTTTTACGAGTTTTGATAAAAATCTTCCCGCTCCTAAAACAACTCCCGCACGCTTGCGAGTCTTTTTGGTTCCGGTGATAAACCCTAATCGCCAATTACCTAATAATTGTGAATAACTGTAATTAACTTTGGTTTGTTTAGCTGCTTTTTCTGCTTCTATTAAAGCTTTGACTACAGTTTCAGATGCAGGTGGTTTTGTACTTTTAGTTTGTAAAAATTCCGCAGCTTGTGCGATCGCGTTTTGCATTTTATTAATATAATATAATATCTAAAATATCTGTTTGTTTCATGATTAAGAAAGACGTTGCACTGCAACGTCTCTACATTAATAATTAGTATTCGATTGAATTAACTTTTTTTGATTTCTTTTGCCATTTTCATGAAATCATCCATATCAGATTTTTTCGGACGACGACGGTTACTACCAGTAGCAGGTTCGGGGGTTTTTACAGTTGCCACAGGTATTTTAGCTTTTGTTGTAGTTTCTTCTATGGCTTTTTTTTCGTCGGTATCTACGTAATAACCTGACTCTGAATTAGAAATTCCGAATGTCTTACCTACAGAACCAAAAATATTTCCCAAAAACCCAAAGATTGAACGAAATAAAACAGAAAATAGAGCAATAACGCGGATAAAACTGTTTTGAATTGTTTGCTGGAGACGTGACATGATATCGCCTACCTTACGAAATAAATTAAATATTAACTATCTTCTATTGTAACAAATAATGAATAGCCTAAAAAATTAACTTGTCAATATAAGCTTGAATAAACAATTCAGCCTTTTGATTAAAAAAAAATATTTCTAAAGAAAGATTTACTTTCATTTGTAAAACTTTTAATCTCAGTGGGGGTACTTTAAATACCAAAAACGCCTTTACTTATAAACTCATAGTAAATAAAGGAAGGAAGATATCAATGCCTAGTATCGCTACAAACAACGAACTTGCTACCGTAATTATCATTTTTAAGGTTGAAGCAGAAAAACAGCAAGAATTAATTGATACTATCGCTGATTTTCTTAATACTGTAAAGCAACAGCCCGGTTTTGTTTCTGCGAATATACACAAAAGCATAGATGGTGTAAAAGTTGCTAACTACGCTCAGTGGAAAACAAAGCAAGAGTTTGAAAACTTTCTAAATAATCCGGAAGTGCAAGAAAAATCAGCCAAAATTAGAAAATATAATCCAGATAGCCACGTTTACGAAGTAGTTATTTCTGAATCAAAAGAAGGTATCCCGCAAATAGAAAAAAAATATATTTATCACTTTGCTGAATTCCGGATGCAGCCAGAAAATCAACCTCGGATGATTGAATTAGCAAAAGAAAATGTTGGTAAAGCAATGAAATTACCGGGATTAGTTTCAGCTAACTTTCATCGCAGTCTCGATGGAACTCGCGTGATAAATTACGGACAGTGGAGCAATAAGGAAGCAATTGAAAACCTGAAAAAACAGCCCGGATTTGGTAGTGAATCTCCTTACTGGGAGGGGATTGCTGATAACGAACATCATCTTTACGAACTTGTTTTGTCTGTAACTAGCAATTAATAATTTTTTGAATAAATTCTAATCAGTAATAAAGTTTGTAGTATGCGCTTGAGTCATAAATTAGACTACAAAAGTTATTACTACAAACTATATAAATTAATTAGAGGGAAACAAATCATCGCGAAAAGAAAGAGGCAGGGATTGATAATTCAAAGCTATTAGAAAGGTAAATAAATATGTCAACTTATCTAGTAACGGGGGCAAATCGCGGTATCGGCTTAGAATATTGTCGTCAACTTAAAGAAAGAGGAGATAACGTTATTGCTGTATGTCGCTTAACATCGGATGAATTAAGAGATTTAGACGTACAAGTTGAAACAGATGTTGATATTACTTTGGATTCTTCAGTTAATAAATTAGTTAAAAAACTCAATGGCAAACCAATTGATGTTTTAATCAATAACGCCGGTATTATAGAGCGAGTCAGCCTTGATAATTTAGACTTTGACAGCATTCGCAGGCAATTTGAAGTTAATGCAGTTGGGCCATTAAGATTAACTCAGGCTTTATTAAATAATTTAAAATCTGGTTCCAAAATCATTTTTATGACTAGCCGCATGGGTTCGATTGATGACAATACTTCCGGCGGTTCCTACGGTTATCGAATGTCGAAAGTTGCTTTATCAATGGCTGGTAAATCCTTATCTGAAGATTTGAAATCAAAAGGAATTCCTGTTGCAATTTTGCATCCAGGATTAGTTAAAACCCGCATGACTGGCTTTTCTGGAATTACCACCGAAGAATCAGTTAAAGGTTTATTGGCTCGGATTGATGAATTGAATATGGAAAATACTGGGACATTTTGGCATTCCAACGGCGAAGTATTGCCTTGGTGATCCGATTTTAGATTTTAGATTTTGGATTTTGGATTCCTATCTTTACAAAGTTAAAAAGTTTGTAGTAAAAGTTTCAACTCTTATATTAAGGACTAAAGTCGGCACTTAGAACCAACCAAAATTGATAAAACTTACCATTAATAACTAAGGAAAGAAGATTTAATATCATTCATCATATTATGCAGGAATTCAATCATGTCTAGCGCTTCCCCTATCGCAGTTGTCACTAGCGCCAGCGGCATACAAGGTCACAGCATTGTCCGGCGGCTCACTGAAGCTGGCTATGAAGTTCGAGGATTGACCCGAACGGCAGCGAACCGCTCGCAGATTGAGGCTGTGGGCGCTCGTCCGATAGTAGTAGATTTTACTGACCTGATTAGCTTGGTTCAGGCATTCGACCAAGCAGAGGTGGTTGTCTTTACCACTCCCTTTGCTCATAGTCTCCGCACAGGAGAACAGCTTGCAGCCCAGGTAGCCAAGGCAGCAGCGCAAGCTCAAGTAAGGCGGATTATATTTAATTGCGCTTCTGAGATATTTGAAGACTATGCTCGACCCGTCTCTCAAGTGCTTAAAGCAATGCGCGATCGCCTTCATGCGAGCGATGTCTCCGTGATTACGCTTCAGCCCACCATTTACATGGATAATCTAGCAGCGCCTTGGGCGGCTCGGGCTATCGTCAATGACGGCATATTGGCTTATCCTATAGAGTCGAACTGGCCGATTTCTTGGATTTCTCATCGGACGCTGGCTGATTTTGTGCTAGCCGCAGCCCGCTACAAAGCAGCAGGCAATCACGGGTTTCTCATTGGCGGCCCAGAGAACGTGACCGCCGATGATATCTGCACTATCTTGAGCGAGACTCTTGGCAGACCTGTTCGCCATGTATGTATGGCGCTGACTGACTTTGCTCGCGGTCTTAACCAGGCTTACGGCGTACCGACCGGAGACGATCTTGCTGACTTTTATCGCTATATCGAAGCCCATCCTCAAGCACTGGGGCGGGACGGCAGTGCAGCGGCAACGTTAGGGGTAACACCAGAACTATTTTCGGCTTGGGCTACCCGGCAAGACTGGGCGAAGCTCGTACATCCTAGAAAGGCATAGCTTTTAAATAACTTGCAAGTGTTAATGCATTTGAGGTTTCACTGTATAGTTCTACTAAATTTAGCTAATAGGTAGCGATTTTTTTTCATAGTGGTTCCACCAGTATCGAATCGAATCATATGCCTGCTTCGCTTGTATCATAAGTGGTACCAATCTTTAGATAATCAAGCTTTCAGGCTTTAGTAAAGGCGGATTCATTTAGCTATGGAGCAGGGATTAGGAAGAGATTGGGGATTGCAAATTGTACGTCATTAGTACAGATATAAATCATCAGGGTAACAAAATGGAACGCGCTTTTAATTTAGAAATACCTCAAAATTTATCAGAAATATGTCATCCTGAAAAGATGGCTCTTTTGGTTTACGATATGCAGATTGGCGTTATGAACCAACTACCAAAAGAAAAAACAGAAAAAGTCACAAATAATGTTTTAAAAGTTATTGAAGCGGCTCGTAAGGGAGGATTCCGAGTATTTTACTGCCGCCATTTGTCATTACCAAAAGAAGCAGCAGGGGTTTTTCAACTACGTCAAGCAATGACTTGGCAGGGAACTGATAAAGTAGAAGAAGTTAATCCTTGGTTTTTACGCGATTCCGAACGTTTTCAATTGATTCCCGAAGTATCTCCTCTGGCTTCAGAGGTAATCTTCGACAAAATTACCATGTCTGCTTTTGAAGGGACTTTTTTAGATATCGCTTTGAAAGATTGCGGGATTAATTCCTTTGCAATTGTCGGTATAGCTACGGAAATTGGTATCGAGCCAACAATTCGTCATGGAGCCGATAGAGGTTACATTCCAGTTATCGTTACAGATGCTTGTGGAGCAGGTAACGATGAAGCCGGAAAGCGTTCTTTGGAGAGTATTAAATTCACTGCTGATGCTGTAATGACTGATGTTGATACGATTTGCAGTCTTTTAAATCAAGCACCTAGTTTACCCACAAACTTGTAGAGACGTGATATATCACGTCTCTACATCTGCCGGAATAACGCAAAATATCTAATTCGATAACAACGAGAAAAATCATAAAAATTGGTATTATTACAAGCAATCATTTTCAGATAAGTAAGTAGGCACAAATAAATTTTGTATTAATTCAAATCTTGCACCATTCTAGTACCCGACCACATAAGTTTTGCGGGGTTTGTGTAGTGCGAGCATCTTGCTCGCTAGCGGTCACGAGGGAGCGAGACGCTCCCACTACGAGCGCGTTACCCAGCAAAATTAATGTGGTGGAGTACTAGGGCACGCCCAAAAAAAACCCGCTTTTTTGCTCGTCGCAGAACGAAAATATCGTGTTTTCATGAAAATATTCCGGGAATAGAGCCAAGAAAAAGCAAGATGTGAAGATTAATCAACCGGGAGTAACCAAAAATCAAAATGAAAACAATAATTTCTCTTTTCTTCGTTTTATTTGTGTCTTTAACAGCCACAATTTATCCGACTTTAGATGCCGCTGCCTTAACCTCTCAAAATATATCAGTTTTTCATCCCAACTATAGTAAAACTGTAGCATTAGGAAGAGAAATATTTACCTATAGAACTTTTAATACCTATAAACCTTTCAATAGCAATATCTCTCAAGTTATCTCTAAAACTGAAATAACTCAGCCATCTAAATATGAAGGGTTGCTGTTAAGAAAACACGTTCTTCAGGCTCCAGAAGAAATATACATTATCAAAGGAGACTTTGAGTTTGCTTTCTCCGAGCCAGAGCAAAATACCCAAGTAACCCAAGGTGAAATTGTTTCCATTCCTTCGGGTGTTCCTTTTGGCTTTAAACATATTGGCACGGGAGAAGGAAAAGTTTTAGTTGTAAGTCGAAGTGATGCTTTACCTAGGATGTTATCGGAAGTAGGTACTCTCTTAAAAGACGAGTCAGAGATTACTTCTAAAACTAGTGAATTGGACATGAATAAAATTGTCTCGGCTGCGAAAAAACAGGGGATTGAGTTTTTGAATTAATCATGACATCAGACAAATTAATTGCAGTCAACTTTAGTCAGGAAAAAGCAACTTCACAAGTACTTTCCAATTCAAACCGACTGTCTTCGCATCAAGCTGGTTGGAATGGAATGTACCTGGAATATCACAGACGCAGAGTACGCAGCGAAAAGTGTGGTCTTGGGGGTCTCCCCCATGAACAACTTTTCAAGACAGAGGAAAGAATTAGAGAGAAGTAGGTCATTTTATAACTCGAACAAAATAATTGAGGAATCTTAATGAACCAGTAATTACAATTATTAACAAACCATTTAAATGTTATTGAATTAGTAAATCGATTTGGATTAGCGATTGATTTACGAGATTGGGATAAATTTCAAAGCTTGTTTATGAATCCTACCGAGTTGGATTATTCTTCAAAGGGATGTCTGGTAAATGGAATCATGTAAAATCTGTATTGCATACAACTGAAAACCGCTCTATTATCTTTACTTCACCCCTTCCAACTTAAAAGGCATTTGCCAAATTTTAATTATATTCTCCGCACTCCCACCGCTAGCAATTATGTTTCTATCCGGACTAACAGCGATAGAATAAACATAACCGGGGTCTTTTTTTAAAGTATGAATAACATCACCAGTTGCCGGATTCCATAATTTCATAGTATTATCGTTACTACCACTAACAATTATTGTATTATTCAAGCTTTTATCAGTTTTACTTTTAGCTATAAAAGCCACCGAATTTACTTTCTCAGAATGTCCTTTTAATGTACGAATTTCTTGCCCCGTATCTACATTCCACAGTTTAATTGTCTTATCTTTACTAGCAGAAGCAATAGTTTTACCATCGGGACTAAAAGTAATAGAAATTATTAACTCAGAATGTCCCTTCAAAGTACGAATTTCTTTTCCCGTTTCTATATCCCAAAGTTTAATCGTCTTATCCCAACTTCCAGAAGCAAGCATTTTACCATCTGGGGAATAAGCCACAGCAGCCACTGTTTGCAAATGTCCTTTCAAATTGCCAATTTCTTTTCCTGTTAACGGATTCCATAATTTAATAGTTTTATCCCAACTTCCAGAAGCCAGCGTCTTACCATCTGGATTAAAAGCCACAGAAGTAACTCCCGACAAATGACCTTTTAAAGTGCGGATTTCTTTACCAGTCGAAGAATTCCAAAGTTTAATCGTATTATCTGCACTACCAGAAGCCAGCATTTTATTATCTGGAGAAATGGCGATCGCCCATATCCATCCAGAATGTCCCGTCAAAGTAAAAAGTTCTTGTTTAAGGTCCAAATCCCACGCTTTAATGGTTTTATCATCACTGCCGGTAAACAGCTTTTGTCCATCTGCTGCAAATACAACCGCATTCACATCACTTGAATGACCTTTTAAAGTAATGGGATCGGATTTTTCCGAAGTTCTACTTACAGGCTGATTCTGAAAATCTGTATCTGCAATACGTCTCGTGTGGAAATACCATACACTTGCTAAAGCGAATAGTACAATAGCACCACTTATTAAAAGATGTTGTTTCTGCTTTTTAGTTAACGGTGTAAACGATTTGGAAGTTGCAGAAAATCCAATCTGAGTTACAGGTACTTGTGCAGATGATAATGATTCATTTCTTAGATCGTTAATAACTTCATCCGTAGATTGATAGCGCTTTTGAACATCTATCTTCAATAATTTGTCCAAAATTTTAGCCAATTTTGGTCGTAATGTAACTTCAACCCCGCTTGCTTTATGCAAATGCTTTCGCCAAAATCCTACCCAAGCATAACCATGTTCCATCCACAATTCCGAGGGAGCAATCCCACTTAATAGATGAAAACAAGTTGCTCCCAAACTAAATAAATCGCTAGCCCGAGAAGATTTTCCCTGCTGCATTTGTTCTTTAGCAATATAGCCGTGAGAACCAATCGCCGTGCCAATTTTAGTATGTATTGTTGTTGTTAGTTGTTTTGAAGCTCCAAAATCAATCAATACTAATCTTCTATTATCTTGACGGCGAATAATATTTTGTGGCTTAATGTCTCGGTGAATCACCCCATGCTGATGAATAAAACTAAGTACGGGAAGTAAATCCAGCAAAAGTTCGAGGATTTTACTTTCACCATATTTTCCCTGCTGCCGCAATTCTTGAAGTAAATTCGGTCCCTCAATAAACTGCTGTACTAAAAACAGATAATTTTCTTGTTCAAAATAAGCTAAAAGCGTGGGAATCTGTTCATGTTGCCCTAACTTTTGCAATCTTTGAGCTTCATCTTTAAATAGCGCGATCGCCTTATTCATACTGGAACTTTCTTTTACTTTCGGCGCAAATTGTTTGACTACACACCGTTCATTTAATTTATCAATATCCTCAGCTAAATATGTAATGCTAAATCCACCTTCATCACTAAGTCGCTCAATCACGCGATAGTGACTTCTTAACAGTGGTATCAGTCGGCTGTGGCAGCTTTCACAATAATCGTTGCCATCAGCATTTAAAGGATTTTCACAATCGGGATTGAGGCAGCAAATCATATTAAAAAATATTTGCTTTCTAATTGCTAATTATTTATGACAAACGGATTTAGAGGTTGTTTGAAAAGTGGTTAGCTATATCTTGGACTTATCGATCCCCCCTAACCCCCCTTTTTTAAGGGAGGAACTAGAGTTAAAGTCCCCCTTTTTAAGGGGGATTTAGGGGGATCTAGAACGTTTTGCTACAGACAAGAAGACTTTTAAAACATCCTCTTAATATTTTTGGTTAACTTAAATTATCTTTTTACTTATTTAGCTAATTTATCTTTTCGGAAAAACAAATTTTAATAATCAAAATTATAAATACAATTATATCTATAAGTATTTTTGGAAATATTTAGCTATTTCTATTTACATTTTTATGTTAGTGAATGTAGTTTAAATTACTTCTTTACAATCCTTAACCAAAAATAGGTCACTTCAACTACCATCTAATTCAATTAAGATTGAACCATTATTTTTAGTAATTTAAACCATAGATAGATGTGGCATATTATCCTCCGATTACAGTATATAACCTATGTATAATCAAATATATCTAACTATATATCTATATTTAAACACTAAAAAGAAAACTCAAATCAGTTGAAGTCATACCTGTAATAAAAAACACTGTTCCTTATGAGTCGCAGAATTATGGTAAAGAAAAGTAACAGAAAATATCAAAACAAATTTGACTTAAGTTTTTTAATTTCTATCAGCAGCAGTCTGTTAATAACAGGTTATCACTCACCTGTAAATGCAGTATTAAATTCGACATCAACTACTCAATATAGAATAGCTAAAACGCCAGACGAAAGAATACCAGAAGCTGTTCAAGATGGGATTGAAAATATTCCAGCAATTCCAACACCAACTCAAACACCAACCCCAACCCCAACACCAACACCAACACCAACCCCAACACCAACACCAACACCAACCCCAACACCAACCCCAACCCCAACACCAACACCAACACCAACCCCAACACCAACACCAACACCAACCCAACCACCAACCCCAACCCCAACCCCAACCCCAACCCAACCAACAAATACACAACCGACACCAACACAAACACCAACTCAACCAACAAATACACAACCGACACCAACTCAACCAACTCCTACTCCTCCTACCCGTCAACCTTCACCACCACCAACGCAATCAACTCCAGCACAACCGACTCGTACTCCTCGAACACCTACCCGTCAACCTTCACCACCACCGACGCAACAACGAATAGAACCGCAACCAGTTCCCATCCCTTCCCCTCGTCGTTCAACTCCACCACAGCAGCAAAGCCCAATAAAATCGCCTATTACTTCATCCTCGAAGCCTAATTTTCAGAAAATCAACTTTGTAGAGATAGCATTAGGTGTTCTCGCACCAAATGACTATAAATATCAAGGGAAATATTATGATTTTTATCAGTTTGAAGGTAGAGAAAATCAACTGATTCAACTTAGAATGATTGGAAGTGACGATAAACGAGATTCCAGCAACTTGAGTTTAAATCCGGTTGTAATGCTGCTTGATTCGGATAATAATGTGATTTCGGTCAGAAGTAATCGAAATACCAGTGATGGTGTGAATGATGCATTCATGTTTGTGAGATTACCATCAAAAGGTACTTACACAATTGCAGTTACTAGTAAAAATACAGGAGATATAGGTCGTTATAGTTTGGCAATGAGAAATGATAGAGCCAGCTATACTTTAGACGAATTAGGACTGCTAACACAGCAACAACCCGTTTTGAAAAATGGTACTGCTTACAATGTTTCTCAGTTTCAAGGTAGCAAAGGTCAACTTATTAGTATCCGTGCAGATAGCAACTACGAACAGTTTTCGCCCTATATAGTTTTGTTAAATTCTAAAGGTGAAATAGTAGCTTCAGATAATGCCAAAGATGGTAAATACAGCGCTTTGATCGATCGAGTTGAGTTACCTGAAAATGGAACTTATTATGTAGTAGTAACTTCTAGTATTTCCAAAAAAACGGGAACGTACCGATTGAGTATCTTCTAAACTAATTCTACTAAGTTCGTAGTAAGGACTTTAGTCCTCCGATTAAGGGCTTAAGCCCTTACTAGGAGCCTAAAAATTAAGTTATATACGGTACTTTGCGTTGCAAAAAAAAGGGATAATTCTTGAAAATGCCTTTCCCCAACCCATGATAAAACCCAAAATTATCGTCGATTCACCACATCATAACGCTGAATGCCCCCTCTGGCATCCCCAGCAACAATGTCTTTACTGGACGGATATTCCGAGAGGAAAACTATTTCGCTACTATCCACAGACAGATATTCACTCTGAAATTTACTCTGGAGAACCCGTTGGTGGTTTAACTCTGCAAGCTGATGGCTCTTTACTGCTATTCAAAACCAAAGGAACCATCGAACGCTGGGAAGAAGGTAAAACCACTATATTAAAAAACGAAATTCCCGCAGAAAGACACACCCGCTTCAACGACGCGATCGCAGATCCAATGGGACGAGTTTTTTCGGGTACTATGGCAACCCCAGATGATAAAGGCAGACTCTACCGCATAGATACTGATGGTTCGATTCATGTCATGTTAGAAAACCTTTTAGTTCCCAACGGTATGGGTTTTTCTCCAGATTTAAAATATTTTTACTTTACCGATTCGGACGCTCGTACTATCTACCGCTTCAATTACGACAAAGAAACCGGCAATATTACTAATGGAGAACATCATATTATTACCCTTCCAAGTGAAGGAGTTCCCGACGGAATGACTGTTGATGCACAAGGCTACATTTGGTCAGCTCGTTGGGATGGAGGACACTTGTATCGTTATACATCTGACGGCGACGAAGTTTTACGCATTGAATTTCCAGCTTTGAAAGTTACCTGCATGGCTTTTGGTGGTTCTGACTACAGCGAACTTTACGTTACTACCGCAGGAGGAAACGAACGTTCTAGAGAAGGTGATGGAGCCGGAGCAATTTTTCAACTTGAACCTGGCGTTAAAGGGGTACCAGAATTTACTTCACGGATTACTGTTGCTTAGATGTAGAAGAACGTGCGGGAGGTCTTTAATAAAAGAGTCTTATTATAGGGTGTATGAGGGGAATTATTACATAGATTCGTAGTTGGGCTATGCCGTAAGCGGCATGGCTCAACTACAAACATATTTCTATTCGTAAGCAATTAAGTGAACTTGATATTAGCCGCATCAATTGATTTCTCTGCGTTCACGCGGCTAGGGTCGCTACCGTAGGTATTGCGTGCGGGCTAGAAAGCCTCCGGCTTACAAAGCTGCTTTGGGGCAAGTTGCTCATGGTGCAAGATGTGAAATTTATAGGGCTTTTAATTCCCAAAATCTTCCTCTAGATTAATTTGCTTTCTCTATAGCTATCCCTTGCGCTAGCCTTATATTGAAAACGCAGCTTACCAAATTAGGGGAAACATGGCAGCAGAAGGGCATAGTTTAATTTTGGATTTTACCAAAGTTTTGGGGGCATCGGCGCTGGGTGGATATATTGCCAATAAGCTGCGTCAACCCGTTTTGTTAGGATATCTGGCTAGCGGATTGATTGTAGGTCCTTTTGGCTTAAAGTTATTGAATGATGCAGATTTAATCAAATCTTTGGCTGAGTTTGGAGTTGCTTTTCTGCTCTTTGCTTTGGGTGTAGAATTCTCCTTAGCCGAACTCAAACGAGTCAAAGATATTGCTCTAAAGGGTAGTTTGCTGCAAATTGGATTAACTACTACCCTCGTCACTTTAATTACAGTTATTTTTGGTTTGGCTTCGGGTTTTCCAGAAGGAATATTTTTAGGTGTAGTTTTTTCTCTTTCTTCTACAGCCGTAGTACTAAAAACACTGACAGACAAAGGAGAAACTTATACACTCCACGGTCAAATTATGTTGTCGATTTTAATCGTTCAAGATTTGGCTTTGGGTGTAATGTTAGCAATTTTGCCCGCATTAAAACAACCAGAAAATATCGCTCCGGCTTTATTTTTGGCTTTAGTAAAAGTTGTTGGATTTGCCGCAATCGCATTTATTTTAAGTCGTTATTTTGTCCAGAGTTTGATTCGTAATATTGCAGAAACTGAAAGTGAAGAATTATTCTTATTAACCATAATTGCTTTATGTCTGGGAGTTGCTTTAATTACAGCAGCACTCGGTCTTTCTATTGAAATGGGAGCTTTTGTAGCGGGGTTAATGATTTCGGAAATTGATTATGCAGACCATGCTTTAGCTAAAGTTTTACCGTTACGCGATACCTTTGCCAGTCTTTTCTTCGCTTCTATCGGAATGCTAATTGACCCAAATATTTTAGTTAATAACTTCGGGTCAATTTTGGGATTGGTAACTTTAGTAATGATAGGTAAAGCAGCCATTATATTTCCGATTGTACTAAAATTTGGTTACTCTGTAAAAACAGCAGTAATTACGGCTCTTGGTATTAATCAAATAGGTGAGTTTTCTTTTGTACTTGAATTAACTGGTCTAGCTTTAGGTCTAATTTCTGAAGATACTTATTTATTACTTTTAGGTACCACCGCAATCACTTTAATTGTCACTCCTATTTTATTAGAAAGAGCGCCCAAAATAGCCAATCTTCTTATAAGAACGGCATTTTTTAGAAAATATCTCCAGCGATTTGAAAAACCAAAAAGCCTATCAGTTCCAGAAACTATTAATTCTCACGTAGTTGTAGCGGGTTACGGTAGAGTAGGACAAGTAGTAGTTAAAATTTTGCAAAGTCAAGGTTATCCAGTCATTGTTATGGATAACAGCGAAGCCGCAATTCAAAGACTCAGAAACAAAAATATACCTTATTTATTCGGCGATGCAGATTCGGAATTAGTATTAGAGAAAGCCCATTTAGAAAAAGCCAAAGCCTTAGCAATAGCCTTACCCGATCCAGCAAGCACAAGATTACTACTCGAACGTGCTTTGTCAATAACTCCCAAGTTAGATATTATAGTGCGATCGCACTCCGATAAAGAAATAGATGTTCTAACTCAAATGGGTGCAAAGGAAGTAGTACAGCCAGAATTTGAAGCAGCATTAGAATTAGGAACCCATCTACTCAAAACTTTAGGCGAGCAGGAGCAGCAAATTCGCACCGTTATCAGCGATATTCGTATTGATAAATATATCAGTATTAGACCAGATAAATAACAATTTTCAATTAACAATTATCAATCCCCCATGCCCAATGCCCCATGCCGAATTCCCAATTCTCCATACCCCATCCCCAATGGGAGCAACGCGATTTTGTGAAAACCAGTGCGATCGCCATACCTACACTTAAATAGTGCAACACAAAAAGTACACATATTATATGTATAAATACGCAATAAATAGAAATAAGGAGTTGCAGCGAAGCTGCAACTCCTTATTCTTTAATAACAAAAAAAGGTAAGATTCCTTATTGTCAGGGGTTTTGAAAAGCAAAACCCTCCGAGAGCGGAGTGCTTACCAAGATGAATAAAATATATGCAACTTTAGATTTAAACAAATCTGTGAAAGAATTTAAAGAGAATGTTATGAAAATTTTAGAATTGACTGATGTTGAAAATTGGGATGGAATAAAAATAAAAAATAAAGAAGAAGAAATAAGGAATATTGCTTTGATTTTAGCAGGGCAATGTACCGCAATACTATTATATAATCTTTCTCATAATACAACTGCTATCAATACAGCAAATAAGAAAACACAATCATGGTGGCGTACAAGAACGAAAAATCATGGATATAAAAATCGTCAAATACTAACTATAGGAAATGTAGAATTAAATCTTACATTGCCTTATGTTGTAGAACGTAATAATAAAAAAAATAAAACTTTAAATCAAGGGTTTTGTCCTTTTCTAAGATGGTTAGGCATGGAAGAAGGAGTTACCCCATTGGTTCGGTCAAACATTGCAAAGTATGGTGCAATAAGCTCGTCTTTTGAAGCTGCTCGTAAAACATTAATAGACTGGGGTATTAATATTAGTTTAAAACGTATAGAACGATTGACTTATTGTTTTGGTAAAATAGGATTGAGCTTACGTGAATCAAAAATATTTAATCTTAAAATTGGTAATTTAATACCAGGTAATACATTAAAAAACCAACGGGTAGTGATAGCTGCCGACGGCGGAAGGACTAGGATTCGTATTGATAAAAAAGGTCGCAAAAACTCTAAAACAAACAGGCATGGTTTTACTGGAGAATGGATTGAGCCAAAAGTTTTGACTATCTACACCGTAGATGAGAAAGGTAAAAAAAATAAAAATGGTGAAATCCCTATTATAAATGACGGAACTTATGAAGATTACCGCGGATTTCTTAAAATACTAGAAATGTACCTTGTTAGTCTGGGAATAAATCAAGCTAGACAAGTGCTATTAATTGCCGATGGAGCCGAATGGATATGGAAACATATTCCTCCACTTCTTGAAAAATTAAATTGCCCAACAGAAACTTATCAATTATTAGACTTTTATCACGCTACAGAACACTTACAAGTATTTGCAGATAATGCTTTTTCTAAAGAAACAGAGCGAAAAAAATGGTTTAAACAAACTCGTTCTGCATTGAAAAAAGGTAAGATAAATTCCATTATTCAAGAAATGAATAAACTCACCTTAGAATTTACTGGTGAGCGCCGCAAAAATGTAGATAGAGAAATCAATTATTTTATCAAAGGGAATAAAGAAAGACGTTTCAATTACCATAAAATTTCATCTCTTAAACTACCTATTGGCAGCGGTGCTGTAGAAAGTTTAATCAGACAAGTTGTTAATTTACGTTTGAAAGGAAATAGTAAATTTTGGTTAAAAGAGAATGCTGAAATTATGTTACACCTTCGTTGTCAATGGATTGCAGGTTGTTGGAACAACTTCTGTGACTCTATTTTAACTGCACTTGTTAAGCCGATACAGATTGCATAAATTATACCAATCATTCTTTTTCTTCTTTATTATGTAATTATTAGCACCCTTCCGCTGGGGTATTTTTTGCTGACTTTATATCTATAACTAAGAGATGTGTGCCGCAAAGCGGCACACATCTCTTTTCTTAGACAGTATTATTACTTCCATACTCTGTATTATTTGTATTAATATTACTGATATTTGTTGTTAACGATCGCGATAAAACTGGTTGATTTCACAAAATCGCGTTGCTCCCTCCCCAATTCCCAGAACACGATAAAATAATAACCAAGTCTTAAAAACAGGCGATTTTTATGGCAATCCAAATTGATAAACCCAAATCTTCAACCGAACTGGTGATATCCTGGGAGGCTTTACCCGAAGATTTTCAGCTTGAGGATGAACCAGTGGAAAATACGGGACAACCACTTCTAGCAGGTGCATTACGGGAAAGTTTAGAAGTATCTGGGTTTATTCAACCCCAAATGCTGATTGCTTCAAACTTTGGACTTTGTGCGACAATTAACGGGCTATTTATTGCCAAAGCTCCAGATTGGGTTTACATTCCCTCAGCAAAATCTATTGAAGAGAACCGTAGAAGTTATACGCCATTATTAGAAGGCGATATTCCTGCGGTGGTGATGGAATTTTTATCGGAAACTCAAGGGGAAGAATATTCCGTTAAACGAAGTTATCCACCAGGAAAATGGTTTTTTTACGAGCAAATTTTAAAAGTACCTGTTTATATTATTTTTGATCCAAACGGGGGTTTATTAGAATTTTATCAACTGGAAAACGGACGATATGAATTACAACAGCCTAACCCTGATGGCCGTCATTTTATAGCTGCAATGAACTTGTTTTTAGGAACTTGGCAAGGAACAAAAGAAGCTAGAACGGGATATTGGTTGCGCTGGTGGGATGAAGCAGAGAATCTTTTACCTTGGGCGGTAGAGTTAATTGAACAAGAACGTCAACGTGCCGAACAAGAACGTCAACGTGCCGAACAAGAGCGTCAGCGAGCCGAACAAGAGCGTCAGCAAAAAGAAAAGTTAATTGCTTATTTATTAGCTCAAGGCATCGATCCAGATAACTTACCTGAAAATTAAGTTAATGCAATTTTATTTTTTCTTTTTCTAATTGGTTCTTTCCTTAACTGTAGAAAGAAAAACCATTTGAAGCAACAAACGATATCAAAAATATAAAGAAACACACTATTTGATAGAAACACCCGGTAACTAAAATTGCTTTTGTTGGGAAATTAAACGAAGAGAATTAATATCCTATAGACGGCTAATTGTAGTTTGTAGATGACAAGCACTCGTTTAACATTATCAACTTCAAGTAAATCATAAACTAACTCGCTACTTTTACCAATTGCCTAGAAGCCAGCCACATTGAGGCAACATCATATTTTAGCAACACAGTTTCATGCTTGGCATTGCAAGAAGCTTTTAATGTCTTTGTCTTGCTATTGTTTTTCACAAGTTTAGCTTGGTAACTATAAACCGAACCATCGGGTTTCTCAAAAGTTAACTCTGCTAATACACTACTCTTATCCGGAGTTTGCTCGATAATTCTACCTGCTGCTTTAAAATTAAACCAATCCCATCCATAGCGCAGAATTAATTCTCTTTCTACAATTTGAATCGATCTTGGTAAAATTCCCCAACCCCGATAAATATCCTGGAAATGCTTGATATCACCAGTGTGAGTCAATATTGACTTAAATGACTCTTGGTCAAGATTGCCGTAATACCTTCCTTGAGGCAAGTCTATCATTGTTGGTGCAAATCGATGTCCGCCAAAGTGGCTGGATCTCCATATTCTCACGTTATCTAAATTCAAACCTGAAATTATATTTTTCGCGTGAAAATAAAATGGATTTCCGTATCTAGCACAGCAATTATCATGACTGCCATGAGTACAAACTAATATATCTCTTTTGGTAGTTGCATCTATTTCATAATTGAGATTTTTTGCCCATAACCATTTTTTTATAGTCGATGCAGCTTGTTCGATATTTTCTAGCTTAAATTCTCTCTTGGAATATCCTTTACCTCCTCCTTCTTCTTGGTGATAAATCAGAAGAGTTGTGGAGTCTACTTTATGCGAAAAATCGTTAGCAATTAACTGAAATTTAATTGGTAATTTAGCAAGCTTGGCTTCTTTTACTAACAATCGCAAATTGTCGGGAACCCATCTGGAATTGAAGGCATCCGAATGCCAGGGTGGGGGACATTCTATCAAAACATAAGTTTGATTATTAGTAGCAGTACCAATGATATCTTCTGCTGCTTCTCGTGAATTATCGGAACAAAATTTTTTTTTCATCTAACTTACATGGGTAGTGTCTTTTTACAAAAAGAATATTACGCATACAGATAGTTAAATCTACTATCAATTTCCCTAAGAATCCTGATTACTACAAACATTTCTCAATCTTAATTCCGTTGCAATATTTCTGAGTGAAAACAGAAAATACTTATTTAGCAACAAAATTTAGTCATTTCTCAAAGGCTGATAAGCTTTTTATAACACTTTCCTTATTAAAAGTCTCTGACGCTAGAAAAAAATGTTACTAATGGCTTAATTAACCATACAAAATTAAACTTTTACCTCTAAGGATAGTTATTAAATCAGTGGTGTTATGTATTTCTTCCACGCCTATTGTTTGAGATTTGGGGTTTTTACTTAGAATTATGCGAATTATTTCGGGATTATATATATTAACTTTTATTTAATTTATACATATCGCTATATCGAAACAAAACTTATATATACGTTTAATACTTAAGTACATATGTAAATTTTCAACGGTATCGCCATCGAAACTCAAAGCATATGTAAATTGTTTATTAAAACAGTAGTTAAAAAAGCTACTTAAGGCTTTACTTGGTTTCCACATCTTTCATAATCCAGATAATTTTGAACTGTTTCACTAACCATACCCTTACTATATCTAATTTTTTGCATATGTTGCAAAAGATTCTCAATAAAAATCTAAAAAAAAGTTGAGGAAAGAATTTCTCTTAGGAAATAGAATTAAGACAAGGATAGTTGCCTTTTGGGCATTAGTCTCAATTAGATAGCTTTACACAGAATATGAGCGTGGAATAAACATGAAAAGTCTCACGAGGATACTTATGTGATTCTCACTTCAGCTTATGAGTTTCCATCTTTTCCCAACTGGGAGTTAAACTTTACACCTGAATCTAACCGATGCCTGGATAAAGTGCAAGTATTTAATAATTTCTATAGCTTTGGTTTAGATAAAGTGTACTTTGAGTTTGGTATGAATACAAGCATACTTACGGAAATACACTTAAAGTAAATTACGATAGTATAAGCTTTTAAATAATCCTAAATTCTTAATTAACCTGGATATTACCATCTGTTTAACTTTTCTTAAATAGAGATTAAAACTAAGACTAGATTACACCAAAATACTGCAATCCGTTTTTTATATACATTGGGAATATTTATTTTATATATAGCCAAGTCGATTGGCTATGAAAATCGCAATCCAAGATACCCTTGTTTACATTTTGTTACATAGCAGTGTTTATTTTTTTTCAACTAATATTTAATTCGGAATTGAGAAATGTCCATAGCTGCAAATCTGCAAAATCGGAAATTGCCATGAAAGCACCAAATTCTTTTAAAGCTTCCGGAGTTTGGGTAGAAGCCATGCCGAAAGTACGGATACCTGCGGTGATAGCGGAACGAATTCCGGAAGCAGAGTCTTCTATGGCTATAGCTTGTTGTGCGTTTACTCCTAATTTTTCCAAAGCAACTTTATAAGGTGTGGGATCTGGTTTCGCTGCTGCCTCTTCTCCTGCTAAAATTACGATGTCGAAAACTTGTTTTAATTGCAAAGCTTCCAGCATAAAATAGGCGTTAAGTCTGGGAGCATTGGTAACTAAAGCACGTTTGAGGTGATACTTTTTGCTCCATGCTAATAATTTTGATAATCCATTTATAGGTTTAAGTGAAGGTGCTTGAGCGCGGAATCTGGCTTCTTTTTCTTCTGCAAATTGTTCAGTTTCTGCTGCCGATAGATAGGGCAATAAGTCTTGAATAATATCTGGATTTAACCTACCGCTAATATTAGACTTATATATTTCTTCATTAATCTCTACTTTATATTCGAGTAACATCTCTTGCCAAACTCGATAATGTATTGGATCGGTGTTAACAATTGTTCCATCTAAGTCAAATAATATTGCACTTAACATAATTTGTTGTAGTTCATTATAAATAAATATAAACTTTAATAAAATAGCTTACATTATTTTGTGCTTTTCCGTAACAATTGCTGCATAAAAGCTTATAAAAAACTATAATAAAGCTATTAAAAATCTGACAACCTATGGTAACTAGCGCGTGTATGGGTAGAATAAATAATCTACCCCTACTCGTTTACTTAACAAAAAATATTATACATTTGGCATAATCTCTCTTGTATAGTAGGTATCACGAAATTTTCAACAAGACATTTAACATAAAAAGTAATAAAGAATCAATTTTTTGTTATCAAATGTCAAACGGTAAAGAAGATTTTCGCGTTGATAGCTTAGAAGTTCAGATTTACAATTGTGAAGCTGAACTTGCTTTATCAACAGCAACTATTGTCCAACAATATTTACAGCAAATTCTTAAACAGAAGCAAACCGCAACAGTATTGTTTGCAACGGGTAATTCTCAACTCAAATTTTTAGATGCTTTAGCTAAGTTAGATAATTTAGATAATATTGATTGGTCGCGAGTGATATGCTTTCATCTAGATGAATATTTAGGTATATCGGATAATCATCCTTCAAGCTTCCGAAATTATTTACACAAACGTATAGAAAAACCATTATCACCTCAGAAATTCCACTATATAGAAGGCGATACATTGCAGCCTTTAAAAGAGTGCGATCGCTATTCCAAATTACTTACAGCACAAGACATTGACTTATGTATGTTAGGAATAGGAGCCAACGGACATTTAGCCTTCAACGAGCCAACTGTTGCAGATTTTGACGATGCTTACAAAGTCAAACTGGTAAAATTAGATTCAGTCAACCATCAGCAGCAAGTAAACCAAGGGCATTTTCCCAACTTAGAAAGCGTACCCAAATATGCTTTTACACTGACTATACCAATGATTTGTGCCGCAAAAAAAATAATTTGTCTCGCACCCGGAAAAAGTAAAGCCAAGTTAGTCAAACAATTATTAGAAGGGAAAATAACCGAAAAATTCCCAGCATCAATACTCCGCAAACAACCACAAGCAAATTTATTACTAGATGCAGATGCTGCAAGTTTAATACAGTGAGCAGTTAAGAGTTAGGAGTTAGGAGTTAGGAGTTAGGAGTTTAAAAATATCTAATGCCCAATGCCCAATGCCCCATCCCCTATTCCCGCTTAATTAATATCCACTTAAAATTCCCCTGCGTTTCGCTTCTTTTTCTGCAACTCTAAACAAAAATAAACCGATTGCAAAATATACAATCCCATTAATAAAAGCAATAATTAAAGTTATTAAACTTAAACCTTCACCTCGCGCCATCAAATCCCGTAATAAACCAGCGCCGGGAGTCATTGGTATTAACAAAGCTAAAAATTTAGGTGTTCCCGTCCAAGTTTCTGTAGGAATAGTTAGTAAAAATAATAGTGGAAACAAAAGTAAAGGAAGTAATTGCTGTACGCGCTTTAAAAGTAAAGCTATAGAACCTATGATAAAAGCAAAGCCATATGCTCCTAATAATACCGAAATAAAAGGTAAAACTAATATTGGTGGAAAAGATAAACTGCTACCCGTCAGCAGCATAATAATAAAAATAATCAAAACTATTTTCAATACTTCCAGAGTTAAATAAGCCAATCCTCGCATTAAAAATACTTTTACAGCACTGTAACGCGAGAGAAATAATTGTTCTAAAGTACCAGTTTGAGCTTCACTTTGTAATCCTCCAGCTATATTTGCCATTACAAAATTTATTAAAACCCAAAGCACATAGCCAATAATAATAGAATCGAGTCTATCTCCTAACTGAAAGCTAGAACCCGCAATATAACCAGCACCTAAGAAAAGCCCATAAAAAATTGCGGTAGTAAAGATAATTTGTGATATTGATTCCACCGGATAACGGCGAAACTGTATCCAGCTACAACGAAGTTCTGCGAAAAATAATTTTAACATTTATCAATTATCAATTATCAACCATGTAATCATAATCTCTTCTATTCCCTATTCCCTGTTCCCTATTCCCTATTCCCTGTTCCCTATTCCCCATTCCCTATTCCCTGTTCCCTATTTCCTATTCCCTATTCCCTGTTCCCTGTTCCCTATTCCCCTCTTTCACCAACTTCAAAAATATTTGTGTTAAATCGGCTTCTGATTTCTCAACAACTTTTAATTCTAAAGGTTCGAGTATATTAAAAATTTGATAGATTAACTCTGGCTGACTCAAATAAATAATTCTTTTTTTCTCAATCTCTACACCAATTTTTTCTAATTCTGTAATTCTTACTTTATCCAAGACAGTTTCCATTTCAATTTTATAAGCTTTTCCAGAAAATTTTCTAATCAATTCATCGGTTGGTAATTCCGTGATAATTTCACCCCTTTGAATAATCGCAATTCTATCGGCAAGTTGTTCGGCAATATCTAATTGGTGAGTTGTTAATAAAATCGCGCAACCAGATGCAGCAATTTCCCGTATCAAAACTTTTACATCCTCCGTTGCTTGCACATCAAGCCCTAAAGTTGGTTCATCTAATAATAAAATTTCTGGTTGATGAACTAATGCTACAGCAAAAGCTAATTTCTGCTGCATTCCTCGCGAAAGTTGCTGCACTGCGGTACGGCGTTTATTTTGCAACCCAAATCTTTCTAAAAGTGCAATTCCCGATTTCCGAGCTTGAGAGTGAGTAAGTCCTTTTAATACTCCAAAATATTCCAAATTCTCTTGAGGAGTTAATCGCCAATAAACGTTACGATTTCCTTCTAAAACAGCACCAAGTTTTTCCAATGCACGCTTGTTATTGTGAGGATTAATTCCCGATATTTTTGTCCAACCTGCATCCGGTTTAATTAATCCTGCCATCATTTTAATACTTGTGGTTTTACCCGCACCATTAGGACCTAAAAAAGCCATTACTTCCCCAGATGCAATATTTAAAGAAACATTTTTAACTGCTTCTACTATTTGATTATTCAAACGGTACGTCTTTTTGAGATTGTAGGCTTCGAGAGCAATCATATTACTAATTTATTGATAAAAAAAACCATAGCCCCCTTATGAAGGGGGTTGGGGGGATCTAAATGTGTGGAATACGTCTTTTTATTACTTCTGTGTAATTCTTATAGATAAAAAAGGGCTTAAGCCCTTACTAAGAACCTAGTTTAATCACTAACAACTTTTATATCGATACTTGTTTGGGAAGTACTTACTTCCATCACTGTATAAACTTCTTCTACTTCCATTCTGGCAGCTTTTTCGGGACAAGGTTTGTTTGCATGATGGTTCATCGTCACAACTTGATTGTTTTCGTCTATACAAACCTCTAACCGTCCGTAACGTAGCACTGTTGACATCCAAACCATTTCTTTCATGAACTTTTCAAACCGACGAATATAATTTTGTTCTTCTAATAATTTTCCCGAATCATCAAATAGATTATTTACACCGCCAAAATTTAGGTCATAAAAAGTTGTCACCAAGCCTAACTCACGCATTACCGGAACTAAACTTTGGATTACTCTTGCGCCACCAAATGGGCCAGCCGATACACCGCAAATACCTACAGCTTTGTGAATATATTCTTTCAAATTGGTATCAAGAACGTGTTTGAGTAAACCCGGAAAACTATGATTATACTCTGGAACCACGATAATAAATCCATCGGCACGATCGCAAGTAGCAGAAAATTTTGTATCTTTTATCGATTCTCCAGCGTCATCAGTAGGGAATTTTAGTTGACGAATATCAATTAATTCAGTTTCAATTCCATTCCATTTTTCAACTTGTTCGTACACAAACCTTGCAACCAATTCGCTCATTCTACCTTCACGAGTAGTACCAAGGATGACTGGGATAAAAATATTACTCATTTCTATTATTTTTTGACTATTATTAGTAAACATTAAAAAAATATACTTAAATCAATTAAATAGAAATATTTATTGATTTATTTTCATGTTTGCATATCTGTTTTACTGCAATCATAAATATGATTACTTGCTTGATTTTTTTTTCATTGGTATAAAAGATGAAGGGTTTAACTAGCCAAACATAAGTGCAGGTAAATTTTCTTGTACTTTCGATTCGCTTTTATGTCTAATCTGTTTTATATTTTGATTTTTAAGACTGAAGATATAGTTTGCTTAACTACCCACCGTAAATTATCTATAGGTTAGTAGAACATGAATTCTTATCTAGCAGCTGCTATCCAAATGACCAGCGTGCCCGATTTACAACAGAATTTAGCACAGGCTGAAGAATTGATTGATGTAGCCGTGCGTAGAGGTGCCCAGTTGCTGGGTTTACCAGAAAATTTTTCGTTTATGGGAGAAGAAAAAGAAAAGCTTGTACAAGCCGAAGTCATTGCCAAGGAGACTCAAATTTTCCTGAAAAAAATGGCGCAGCGTTACCAAGTGAATATTATTGGTGGTGGTTTTCCCGTACCTTCGGATGAGGTTAACAAAGTTTTCAACACTGCTTCGCTGATAGATTCCAATGGTGAGGAATTATCGCGCTATCACAAAGTACATTTATTTGATGTAAATGTGCCTGACGGTAATACTTATCGAGAATCTACTACGGTAATGGCTGGAAAGGAATTACCTTCAGTGTATTCCTCAAAACAATTCGGAAATATCGGACTTTCGGTTTGTTACGATGTTCGCTTCCCCGAAGTTTACAGATATATGTCGTTAAAAGGTGCCGACGTAATGTTTGTTCCCGCAGCTTTTACCGCCTTTACTGGTAAAGATCACTGGCAAGTATTATTACAAGCCCGCGCCATTGAAAACACCTGCTACATAATTGCTCCCGCACAAACAGGCATACATTACAATCGCCGTCAAACCCACGGACACGCTATGATTGTCGATCCCTGGGGAATGATTTTAGCCGATGCTGGAGAACAACCCGGAGTGGCGATCGCCGAAATAAATCCAGTCAGAATCGAGCAAGTTCGCCGTCAAATGCCCAGTTTAGAACATCGAGTATTTTAGATAGTTGTAAAAGCAGACACGACACTTTTAAATAAATTTTCAGTAACAAATAAACCCGGTATCTCTGAGATACCGGGTTTTGTCTTTTAACTTACATCAATTCAAATATTTTTCTTTCCTCTATTCCCTGTTCCCCGTTGCCTACTCCCTATTCCCTTCAAAGTTGTATCAAAAAAACAACATTTAAAGTTACGTTTCTTTGTTCTTAAAACTAGAATATTACTGTATTAACACTACAGCTTTATATCAGGGTAATTGCGGTAACGAGTCCCAATTCTTCTGAAAAAAAGAAGTATGAGTTTAATACCTGTAAATTCCATTCTCAGCTACAAATTTTTAACTTTTCGCCTCGATGATAAATCCGACAAAGTTATTACTAAGCTGTTGCTGGTAATAATTTATGTATTTAGTTTTCTACAATTATTTCCGATCGCACAAACTGCTGCTCGAACTGCTAATAACACTAACGCTTGTATCCAAAATTCTGGTTTAAATGGGCAAATCTCTAATTTGCTCAAAACCACAATTAATGTATCTAACTTGGCAAGCAACTCGGATCGGGGTGTCAAAGTTGCGATGCAGATATTTACTTCACCTTTATTAAGTTATTTCAACGGTAGTAACTTCGACCGATCCCCGTTGGATTTGTTTGCTAGTATACCATCACCTTTACAGGCAATGGTTCCTCTTGGTAAAGCAATGGTATTCTCGCTACAGCCGGGATTTAATTTCAGCAATCCGATTCAACGTATTGATACCAAAATCGATGACATTCCCTTAACATTAATTTCTGGTGGTAAACCTATAACCATTCATGCTGACAGTCGCTATCAGTTAGAAGAAATTGTGGCTAAAAGTGGAACTAATGCAGTTGCAGCAGTAGATGGGGGTTTCTTCTCTTTGAAATTCCTCAACTCCAATGTGATGATTGGTCCAGTTTACAGTTATTCAACTAACAAATTCGTTCCTGGAAACAAAGGGGAAAATAAAAAACTGGCAGGTCGTCCATTAGTACTAATTAATCCTGTCTCAGTCAGATATATTCCTTTTGAACCCGACAAGCATAATACATTAAAAGGTATTCAAGCAGAAATGCCGGGAGTTACCGATGCATTTGTTGGTGCAGCTTGGCTGGTGGAAAACGGCGAACCGAAACCCACAAACTACTTTGATTTTCTGCAAGGAGCCGACGGAGTGCGTTTCCGAGCTTTTTGGGGAATTAATAAAGAAGGAATTCCGGTTATTGGTGTTTCAAACAAAAAACTTGATTCGGCAAATCTATCAAAAGTCTTGAGTGAAGCAGGAATTCATGATGCTGTAATGCTTGATTCGGGTGCAAGTACGTCTTTAGTTTACAAAGGGAAATCCTTAGTAGGTTATACACCACGCCCCGTACCTCATGCAGTTGCTTTACTAAGAAGCGAATCTGGTTGTAATTGAGACGATGTTTGAAAAGCATCTTTTTTATCACAATTCTCGGATTATTCCCTTTTTTTAAGAGGAATTTAGAGGATGTTTGGAAAGTCTCAGATAATACCACAAATCTTCAGATCCCCCCTTCCCCCCTTAAAAAGGGGGGAAGGGGGGATAATCTAGCAACGCCGGATAAAAACTATACTTTTAAAACATCCTCTTAGGTGGATCTAGAAAGTTTCGAGTTATGTTAGTAGCTTTCCCGCGCATTCTCTAAACTCGACTTTATCCATTAAAAAACTTACATCTATGAGCTATTAACGAATCGTTTCTACAGCCCCTAAAGCCCTTAAAGAAGCTTTTTCGGGATCTGTCAAACCCGTTATGTTGGTAATTTCCATGCCTTCATAAAAGCGATCGGAATTAAGTTGCTTTTGTTGCTTGCAGGTTTTGAGATCCCAGAGCTGAATATTTTCATTTTCACCACCACTGGCAAGCAATTTACCATCAGGACTAAAGGTAACACAGCGGATTGCTCCTGTATCTCCATCTGCTAATGTATGTAATAATGCACCTGTTTTTACTTGCCATAGCTTGACGGTAGTGTCACCGCTGCCGCTAGCAAGCATTTTGCCATCGCAACTAAACGCTACTGAGTAAACTTGGTGAGAGTGTTTTTTTAAAGTATGCACGCAATTGTAAGTACTTAAATTCCATAATTTAATCGTCTTATCTTTGCTAGCAGTTGCCAGAGTTTTACCATCAGGGCTAAATGCTACAGACCAAACTAAATCTTTATGTTCGTATAATGTTTTTATACATTCTCCTGTCTCTACATCCCACAACTTCACTGTCTTGTCATCACTACTGCTAGCTATAGTTTTACCATCAGGGCTAAAGGCGATCGCGCACACCCAATCGGAATGCTCGATAAAAATTCGGATACAATTACCCGTTTCAATATTCCACAAAATAATAGTGCGATCTTCACTACTACTAGCCAAAGTTTTACCATCGGGGCTAAAAACTACACTCCATACCCAATTTTTATGACCTTTGAGGGTTCTAATCTCTTTCCCGTTACCAACATCTCGGATATCCCAAAGCTTGATTTGACGATCCGCGCTACCACTTGCTAAAGTACGGCCATCTGGACTATAAGCCACCGATCGAATTCTACCTTGATGCGATCGTAACTGATAGCATTTTAAGTTTTGTAACTCCCACAAGCGAATCGTCCAGTCATCTCTACCGCTAGCAAGAATTTTACTATCAGGACTAAATGCTAAAGAATAAACATCACGGGTATAACCTTTTAAAATATTCCAGCAAATTCCTTTTTCTAAGTCCCAAATCCTTGCCGTTTGGTCATCGCTACTACTAATCACCGTGCGTCCAGATGGATGGAAGGCAACATCCCATACCTGGCTTAGATGACCAGATAAGTCTTGTTTGTGTTTACCAGTTAAAGTGTCCCATAATTTAATTGTTTGATCTTCACTAGAACTGGCGATAGTCTTACCATCAGCACTGAAACGGACTTTGTATACTGAACCATGATGACCATCATGATGACCACATAGAGTATATTTACAAGAACCTGTTGCTAAATCCCAAAGTTTAATAGTTTTATCCGCACCGCAACTAACTAATAGTTCACCGTTCGGATGAAAATCTATTGCATAAACGTCTTTATCATGTCCGCTCAAAGTTTGCCAACATTCTCCAGTATGGATATTCCATAATTTGATATTACCGTCGGCACTACCACTGGCAATAATGTCTTTCTTATCAGGATGAAAACTTACAGACCAAACTGAGCCAGTATGCCCTGTTAAAGTTTTTTCACATTTGCCGGTGTCAACATTCCAAATTTTAATGCTTTGGTCTTCACTAGCACTAGCTAGCAGCTTACCATCATCATTAAACGCCACCGAATAAACTTTATTAGTATGCTCGTCGAGGGTACGAATACATTCACCACTGTCAATATCCCATAATTGAATTTTGCGATCGTCACTACCACTGGCAAGAGTTGTGTTGCTACGATTAAATGCAAGTGTTTGCACTGAAGCGGTATGTCCTTTCAAAATTCTCAGTAGTTTAATATCATCTGTTTGCCATAGTCGCACCTCTCCATTGATTACGCCTGTAGCAAAATATCTACCATCATGGCTAAAACTTACTGATAGAAGGCTAGACATCGTATCGCTAAATACTGAATCTGTTAAATCGCTATTTGTAAATTGGGTATTTTGCAATCTCGTATCTTTAAAATAAGCCTGCCGAATTGTCAAATTAGAAAAATCTAGCCCGCTTAGATTAATTTGTAAGTTCTTAATTTGGATCTGACGTAATAAATTAATGATATTACCTGCGACGTATCCTTTTCTAGCTGGTGGTCGATCCCGCAACAACTGTAATATGTTTTGTAAGTGAGAAACTAAATCCTTCTCATTACCAAAAAACTCAACCAGCTGTTTCTTCAACGGTTCTAAAATTGCACGTTCTTGTCTCTGCCGAAAATAATCTAACGCTCGCGCCTTGATTAAAGGATATTCATTAATAATTTTAAAGTCGCAACCGCGTTTAATTTCTTCTGCTGCTTGATTAATTAATATCTTGATCGTATAGTCAGCAACCACAGATTGTAGACTAAATCTTCCCACACCTGATAAAGCTGCTTTTTCAATCAGCGATCGGCGTAATAAAGACTCTACAGCTTCTAGAATTCTGATATTATCGTGTACGATTAAATCTTTATTCATATGCGCTAAAGACACAGAATCTCGATTGATTGCAAACCAATACATGAGTTGTTTCTCTAACTCTGATAAACGGTTGAATTGTTCTTCTAGAAGTGTGTGGATATTTCCATATACAGCAGTTTTTTGGTCAATTTGGTTTAAAAATTCAGCAACATTGTTGTTAAACAGATCGTATAAAGTGGTAGCAACTATTTTTAGTGCTAATGGATTACCAGAGTAAAGATTTACTAATGTTTGTAACTCTTTTTCCGAACAGATAGAATCTGTAAATCCCTTGTCCTTAAGAATTGCCTTCGCATCATTTAAATTCAATCCAGTCAGCTGCAATACCTTAACAGGTAGCTTTTTTCCTTCCAATATTGCTACTTCTAACGGTTTTTCTCGACTCGTTAGTAACAAACAACTCTTATGTGATGTTTCTCCAACTTTTTGAAAAAAATCGCCATAATTTTGATAGCCATCTTGATATTTTCCCACTAATTGATATTTACTAGTACTAAATAAAGACTCAACATTATCTAAAATTATCAAGCAACGATGTTTCCGCAATACATCAATTAGATACAGAATTTTCTTATTATCATCATCTCCCAAGTCAAAATCAATCCGATTGTCGTTAGGTAGAAACTGCAAAATTTCAGTCAAAATATCATTTAATTGTGGAGAATTGCGAAGACTGCGCCAAATTATGTACTCAAAATCTTCGCGTACCTGTTTAACTATTTTGGCAGCAAGGATGGTTTTACCAATACCTCCCAATCCCAACACCGCAATCAAACGGCATTTCCTCTCTACAATCCACCCGCTTAACTCTGATATCTCTTTTTGTCTACCCTGAAAACCTTTGACATCAACCGCTTCACCCCAATTCTCACTAATTTTTGGTTTATTTGCTTCCAAAGCTTGGTATTTTTCAACTAAATCTTGCTTGAGGTGGTAAATTTTTTTATTCTTACTGCCTAGGATTTCAAATTTTTTGTAACTTTCCCCCAATCTTTTCCGCACTGCTGCTGGAGATATTTCCAACTTCTGGGCAATGTATGCCCCAGAAAAGCCCTGTAATGCTAACTGCAAAGCATCAAGTTCTGTTTTGGTTACACCTTTTTGGGTTGCTACCTTTTCGATAAAATCTTCTGGTAACTGAGATTTATTGACAATAGTATCCATGTCACATTAGCTCCATCTCACATATCGATATGTGATATTTATTTCTTTTACTTAATCGAACTTTCCGAATAAAACATTGATTGACTAATCAATCGGCATACAACAGTCTTGAGAATCATATCAACTATTGCTGACAAGATATTCTCATATTCTTAAATCGAATCCAAGATTCAAATATAGCCTTTTATATCACAATTGTGAGACAGTAAATATGAGTATATTTACCGTAGAGTACAATAATCAGTTCGTTTTTTTTTCAGTAAAGAACAATTAACATCTAAAAAAAGAGTAAAAGGCAAAAAAATTATACTTATTAAATGCTGGTATATAAAACAACTTTATATTTAAGCATTGGTTTTTTCTAGAGCTTTTTTTGTTATATTTCCAGTATTCCATTTTTTCTCCGATCGAATATTAATTTTTTATAAGTATAAAATAAACAGTTTATTGCTATTGATTTAGCGGCTTGGGGGCAAATTTTAAATGTCGATCGATGGCTTTTGCTACAATAGCTAAAAAATACTTAAATATTCAAACAGCAATATATAGGCTATAATCTGAGTAGATGTATGTGACAACAAGTGAGAAATAGACTCACGAGCAATAATTAATTTATTTTTGTATCATCACTGAGCATCGAACTTATATCAGGCACCATGGAGAAAAACAAATGACTGTCCCCCGATTCCAGGAATTTCTACTAAGCCCCAAAGCAGCAAAGACACAGTTGTATTTTGAGAATACGCCTTTAGAGGTAAAATCTCAACTCAATCAAAAGCTTAATCAATCTACGTTTATATTACCTCCAGTTTTTTCTCACATGGACTTCCTGTTAATGCAAATACTGTCTGAGAGTGGGTATGGTAAATTTCAGGTCACCATTGAAAAGAAGAATCACGAATTTGTAGTCTATGTAAACAGTCACCTCAGTCAGCGGTACTTTTTGAGTAAAAAGGAATCAGAGACTATGCATAAGGCGTACCAGCAAATAATCAAAAGCTGGAGAAGCTGGTGGTTATCCGAGCTTGCTTAATAGGTGGTAATTATTGCATCCTAAATTAGACAAGAATTTTTGCGATTGGTTCATATCCATGAATCATATTTAATATCTGCAAAAAATAAAATATAGGGCTTTCGATGAACAAGATGTTTACAAGCCGGTATGCGAACGATCGCTACCGGCTTTTTGATTAAAATCCATCGGAACATCTATAACCCAACTAAAACCCAATTAAATGAAAGGAGTATCAATCATGATCCGTAACAAATACAGTCCATTGTTTAAATTGACTTTCAGATTTATCAAGTACTTTTTTTTAGTACTCATTGGTTGCTCTATAGCTTTTATTCTAGCTACGGGGGTAGGTATTTTGGGTATGACAACTGAACTATTTAGTTTAGTTTTTGCTGGGATTCGTTATATGGGAATAGTTTTACTGTGTTTGATCGCCATAACAATGATTATTGAATCTTTGCGATAGTTTATTAACAGCAATTGCAGAATCTAATATCTTAGAGGACGTTTTAAAAGGCTTGTATATGTGACTTTATCATTAACACGGCTCCCGCATCTATGTGTATGGTAAAATCTTAATTTTTTCTTGGTGTAAAGCTAAATCATCAGGTTTTAATGATATCTTCCTGCACTTTTAAAACATCCTTTTGGTTAATCTAAATCCAAGAGAATTTCATCTTCTTCTAGTCAGCAACGCGATGGAAAATATGTTCCTTGCGTCTTCGTGTGTCCTACTTCTTACTTTACTATTGTTTAGGTCTGGACTTACGCAGCAACAATGGGAAATATAGTGTTCCAGACATCGAGATCCCCCCAACCCCCCTTAAAAAGTGGGGCTTTGCGTAAGTCCTATAGGTAAAAGAAGTAGAACTAAATTTTCGTGGAAAAAAGAGGAAAAGAGGAACATTTCTCAAGCTTTTTTCCTAAATTGGTCAAGAAAAAGCCCGGTATTGTTCCAGGCTCTGTTTTTATTTAATTCAATTCCATCATAACTATGAAACGCAAAACAAGTACAAGTGAATCTACAAAAAAAATAAATTATGTTTTCGCTCGCGTATCTACCTATACCGGATACATGATTGGTTTGTTAGCAGTTTTTTTATTTACAGTCAGCAAAGATCCAGAAGGGATAAGACTCATACCTATAGCAAATTTATTTTTTGAAGCCGCAAAAATTACTATGCAATTAGAAGAAGTTATGAAAGAATCGGATAAATGTTTAAATCAGAAGTAGACTGATACGGATTTAATTCAGCCGTGGTGTATCTGCAAAATGAAGAATTATTAATTGTGCCAGAACCAATAACTATACCAGTCGAAAATCATTTGTGAAAAATTCTGTTTATTAAGTAGTGCGAGCATCTTAAACGCTACTGCAATCGAGCAAGATGCTTTCACTACTCATGATTTGACGATTTGTTTAAGATTGCTTAACAACTATTAACTAACCCCAACACAACAAAAAACCGGGGAACAATACTTACCCGGTTCGGTCATTTTTTACAGAATCCTCAGTAACGTAGGGACACGCTTATATGGTGTCCCTATTTACTTGCTAATCTTAAAGATTCTTAAACTATACCTTTGCAGTGGACTTGGTTTTAGCAGAAAGTTCACCACTAGCATACTTAGCAGCAAATTCATCTAAAGGAATTTGCTTGATCTTGCTAGCATGACCAGCAGTACCAAACGCTTCATAACGATCCAAGCAAACCTGCTTCATGTATTTAATGGAAGGCTTGAGGAAATGACGTGGATCGAAGTTGGCTGGATCTTTAGCAGCAGCTTCGCGAAAAGCAGCTGTGATTGCCAAACGGTTGTCGGTGTCGATGTTCACCTTACGTACACCACTCTTGATACCCTTTTGAATTTCTTCAACAGGCACACCGTAGGTTTCAGGAATCTTACCACCGTACTTATTGATCATATCCAACCACTCTTGAGGTACGGAAGAAGAACCGTGCATTACAAGGTGGGTGTTGGGTAAACGGTTGTGGATTTCTTCAATTCGGCTGATTGCCAAAACTTCACCAGTAGGCTTACGAGTAAATTTGTAAGCACCGTGGCTGGTTCCGATGGCAACTGCTAGGGCATCAACTTGAGTTCTTTCTACAAATTCAACAGCTTCATCGGGATCTGTTAAAAGTTGCTCTCTGCTGAGTTTTCCTTCAGCACCGTGTCCATCTTCAGCTTCACCCATTCCAGTTTCCAAAGAACCCAAACAACCGAGTTCTCCTTCTACAGAAGCACCAACCGAGTGAGCTACTTTCACTACTTCAGCGGTGACATTCACGTTGTACTCAAAGCTAGCTGGAGTCTTCGCATCAGCTTCGAGAGAACCATCCATCATGACGCTGGTAAAACCGTTGCGGATTGCCGAGTAGCAAGTCGCAGGGCTGTTACCGTGGTCTTGGTGCATAGCAATGGGAATATTTGGATGGGTTTCCACTGCTGCCAAAATCAGGTGACGCAGAAAGTTTTCTCCAGCATACTTACGCGCACCGCGAGAAGCCTGCAAAATCACGGGGCTATCAGCTTCAACAGCAGCTTCCATGATTGCCAGGATTTGCTCCATGTTATTAACGTTGTAAGCTGGGATGCCGTAACCGTTCTCAGCAGCATGATCCAACAGCAGACGCATTGGTACGAGCGCCATATATATTCCTCCTAATTTAGTTATTAGCTAATCTGTTTTAAGACAAGCGTAATTCTTACGTTAATCTTAATATTTTTTTCAACTTATAGGAAATTATAACTACTTGTGCGTACCTATTTTCAAAAAGTTTCTATATGTAAGATTGGGAATAAGGAGTTAGGAGTTAGGAGTTGATAATCCATAGAGAATTAATAATTTCTCCCCATCTCCTTGTCCCCCCATCTCCCCATCCATTTACAAACTAAGGAAAAAACGAGAAATCTAACTTTAAAATGGGTAGCCTGGGATTCGAACCCAGAACAAATCGGTTAAAAGCCGAGTACTCTACCGTTGAGCTAGCCACCCATCGCGTTTTTCGCGACTAATGAATAATAGCATAGAACCCCATTATTTTGTAAAGGGGTTAAGCGAAAAAATTTGCTGTGAGACGAATCATTGCCGAATGACTAGCTCCAGGTTTTAGTACAGTTAAGTGTTCAAAGGTGTTCATTGCATTCCGTGGGCCACTCCAAGGCTCTAAGCAATAAAAGTCTTTACCTTTGACCGTCCAAAACACCAAGGTTGAGAAGTTCTCATCGTATTCCAGCGTAATTTTTAAGTTACGATCTTTGTCTGTAACGCTGGTAGATTTTGCGCTTAGTTGTTTAAATGCAACATCAATCTCATCCTTACTAAAATCGAAATTACCGTTAAAGGGGTGAATTTCTTTGCTATCTTTTTCTTGAAACTCACGAGATGGGATATCAAATTCTAGCTGGCTTTTGTCATGAGTTAAGAAGTAAGGATGAAAGCCTACCGAAAAAGGCATGGATTCGGAGGACTTATTTGTAAATTTTTGCAGGATTGTTAGCACGTTGCCATGCAGTTGATAAGTGAAATCCACCTGAAAATCAAAAGGATAAACCGCCTTAGTTTGTTCGTTGCTGTAAAGATGCAGTTTAAGAGAAACATTATCTACGCTAACTTCTTCACCTACTTCCCAAGGCAAATTACGACCAAAGCCATGTTGCTTAAGCGTAAATTGTTTATCGTTGATACTGTAACTATCGTCTGGTAAATTTCCGCAAATAGGAAACAAAATCGGATTTCCACCCCTAATGCTCATTTCCGGGTTTTTAAATCTTTCTTCATCCAGATAAAAAACTTCTTTACCGTCAATTCGCCACTTGGTAATGATACCGCCACGTTTGGGTAGCACCTCTAACTGAGACTTAGCTTTTTCGTCAGTCAGGATGTAAGTTTCGTACTGTCTTTGTTCAACGTTAATAGAAAACATAATTCAAACAAGTTAGTTGTTAGTTGTTAGGAGTGAGACAGCGCGGTCTTGGGGAGCCATTGCGGTCTTGGGGAGCCATTGCGGTCTTGGGGAGCCATTGCGGTCTTGGGGTCTCCCCAAGTAGAGCAAATGGCGTGGTCTCCCCAAGTAGAGCAAATGGCGTGGTCTCCCCAAGTAGAGCAAATGGCGTGGTCTCCCCAAGTAGAGCAAATGGCGTGGTCTCCCCAAGTAGAGCAAATGGCGTGGTCTCCCCCATGAGCGACTGCGAACCCGAAGGGTTAGGAGTTAAAAATAATTACTCCCCTCCTCTTCCTCCTCTTCCTCCTCTTCCCCCTCTTCCCCATCACATCATCACCCTATCACCCAACCTTTGACCTTCAACCTTTAACCTTTAACCTTTAACCGGCGCTACTCGTCTTCAGCAAAAATAAACCTGTGCAGTTCGCTCGCATCTGGTTCAGGACTGCTTTCGGCAAATTCTACTGCTTCGTCAACAGTTGCTTGAATTTTGCGCTCTATATCTTTAAGTTCTTCTTGTGAAGCTAAGTTTTGCTCGACTAGATAAGCTGCAAATTTTTTGATTGGATCGCGAGAAAACCAAAATTCTTTTTCTTCTTTACTACGCATTTCGTCTGGATCTGCGAGTGAGTGACCCCGGAAACGGTAGGTGAGCGCTTCGATTAATGTGGGACCTTCTCCAGCACGAGCGCGTAATACTGCCTCTTGAGCGACTGAACGAACTGCTAATACGTCCATTCCATCTACTTCTACTCCATGCATCCCGAATACGCTGGCTTTTTTATAAATTTCTGGTTGAGAGGTAGCACGTTCGTGAGACATTCCGATTGCCCACTTATTATTTTCTACTACAAAAAGAATTGGCAGTTTCCATAAAGCAGCCATGTTTAATGTTTCATAAAATTGACCGTTATTACAGGCTCCATCGCCAAAAAAGCAAGCTGTAACTTGATCGGCGTTTTCATCTCCGAGAACCTCGCGACGGTACTTAGTTTGAAAAGCAGCTCCTGCAGCAACCGGAATACCCTCAGCAACAAATGCATAACCACCTAACAAACCATGTTCGGCGGAAAACATATGCATCGAACCACCGCGCCCTTTGCTGCAACCAGTCTCTTTACCAAATAACTCAGCCATTACTTGTTTTGCCGGAACTCCCGCACTTAAAGCATGAACGTGGTCGCGGTAAGTACTTGAAACAAAATCTTCACCCGGTCGCATTGCCTTAATCACACCGCTAGAAACTGCTTCTTGACCGTTATACAGATGAACAAAACCGAACATTTTGCCTCTGTAGTACATTTCGGCGCACTTATCTTCAAAGAAACGCCCCAAAATCATGTCTTCGTAAACTCGTAAACCTTCTTCCTTGGTTATTTGTGCGGTGGTCGCATTGAAATCGGGTAAAGTACGTTCTTGAATCATTATTTTTCCTATAAACTCCGTGGTAACACTTAAAGAGATAATTTTAGTAAACTGGCCCTATATTGCTAGATCCACAGTCAAAGACCGTTGGCGATACGCAACTTTTGATGAACTGTTTAATCCTGCTTTCTATAAGTACTTACACTGCCTTGACTTTTATAGATTACCGCTTCAGGATATCAATATTCTGCATTTTGATTAACAAATCAGATACAGACAGCAAATATCCGGAATATCTCTGTAGATATTTGTACTTAAATCACAATTGTGATAATATCTTTTTCTCGTTTGGGATAAAAAATTGTAGTGGTAATGCTTAACTTTCCTTCATTATGGGAGAAAGCTTTTACCTACCTTGATATTGTTGGTTATCGAACAAAAGTATTGTTGTGCAATTACAACATTTATATATAGGGTGTATTTAACAATATAGTCACCAAGAAAGGTAATATCTAAATTATCAAAGCTTAAAGACTTCTGTTACACTAAGCACATTTAATTATTATAGGAGGTTCGAGATCCGCTTTAATTTACACTTACAAGCGACTACTTAACTCTATCTGAAGGGAGGTATAGGTAAAGATGTCGCGATACACACTTGTAGTGTGAAGTCACTGGGTTATTATTATGGCACGGTTTTACAAGCCCAAGAATATATTAAGAAAACTTTATCGATGAAGGCTGAGCGGGGAAGTAGACTGTGCAAATTCCGCTAGATTATTACAGAATTTTAGGAATTCCGATGGCGGCAAGTGATGAGCAGTTGCGTCAAGCATACGGCGATCGCATTGTCGGATTGCCGCGACGGGAATATTCCTCTTCAGCAATTGCATATCGAAAAAAACTTATAGAAGAAGCATACGTGGTTTTATCAGATCCGAAAGAACGAAAGGAATACGACCAAGTTTATTTGACACACGCTTACACTCCGGAAGACGGGCGCGATAGCAGTGTGGCGGTTGCTCCCCAGGCACCGGGTAGTCAAGCCCAGATGGAATCAAAAACTCTAGGTATCGACATTTCCCAAGAAGAATTGATTGGCGCTTTGATGCTTTTGCAGGAGTTGGGAGAATACGAGCAGGTTTTAAATTTAGGTCGTCCATACTTAGTTAACCAAAATGGTAAGGTAGCGAAGCCTAACGGACAAGCGCAATTAAGCGCCGAACAAAATGCTCAGCGTCCCGATGTTGTGCTTACCGTTGCCCTTGCCTGTTTGGAACTAGGGCGCGAACAATGGCAGCAAGCTCATTACGAAAATGCTGCCGTATCGTTGGAAACTGGTTTAGAACTGTTATCCAATGAAGGATTATTTCAAAACGTTCAAGCTGAAATAGAAGCCGATCTGCATAGACTGCGACCTTATCGCATTTTAGAATTACTAGCATTACCATTAGAAAAAACTGCCGAACGACAACAAGGTTTACGATTGTTAGAAGAAGTACTTGTTTCTCGCGGTGGAATTGACGGCACGGGTAAAGATGAATCCGGTTTAAACGTAGATGATTTTCTGCGATTTATTCAGCAATTGCGTCACTATTTAACAGTTGCAGAGCAGCACAAGCTATTTGAACAAGAAAGTAAGCGTCCTTCTGCTGTAGCTACTTATTTAGCTGTATATGCTTTGATAGCACGAGGATTTACTCAACGTCAACCGGCTTTAGTTCGTCAAGCAAAACAAATGTTGATTCATCTGGGTAAACGTCAAGACGTACATTTAGAACAATCTTTGTGTGCTTTACTCTTAGGACAAACCCAAGAAGCAACTCGTGCTTTGGAGTTAAGTCAGGAGTACGAAGCTTTAGCTTTTATTCGAGAAAATTCTCAGGATTCTCCAGATTTACTTCCTGGATTGTGTTTATATTCCGAGACTTGGTTGCAAGGCGAGGTATTTCCTCATTTTCGGGATTTGAAAAATCGGCAAGCTTCTTTGAAAGAATACTTTGCCCAGGAGCAAGTACAGGCTTATTTGGAAGCTTTACCTAGAGATAATCAAACAAATCAAATAAATCGACAATCGAATTCTCAACCTCAGTCAAATAACCAAAACAATCAAAATACTCAAAATAAAAACAATTCTAATGTCGTTTATCGACAATTTAATAACCGCAGGCAAACACCACCGGGGTATGCTCAACAAACAAGTTCTAATGCTCCAGCTACAACCGATTCATTAACACCTAATGAAACACCAGTATCAGTGGGGCCGCTTCCAACAGCAGAACGCTTCCGGAACAACAACCGCGTTCAAAATGGTTCTGTAAGAGCGATGACAACCACCGCTGTACCGGGTCAAACCAACGGTCGTAAAAGACGCAAGCAGACTGAAATTCCAAGGTCTGGAGTTGCTGTTGATGGTATACCTCGCGGCTTAGTAGCTAGACGACGCACAACTCCATCAAAATCGCAAAAAAGAACCCGTTTGATTTTATTAGTTTTTGGTTCTTTATCAGGTTTATTAGTTTTATGGCTGTTGGTGGGTGCAGCTTTCGGATTATTGCAAAATATCTTTTCCCCCCAACCAACTTCGCAAGGGGAGCAGTTGAGCATACAGATAAATGAAGCACCTATAGAAATACCTACTGCGTCGAGCGAACCTATTTCAGATAACGTTACTTTGACAACAGGAGCCGCAGAAGTAATAGTTGAAAATTGGCTATCTACTAAAGCAAGTGCCTTGGGAGAAAATCATAATATTGAAAGCTTAGACAATATTTTAACAGGTACGGCTCTTAATAGTTGGCGAATAGTTGCCAAGCAAGTTAAGTCAAACAACCGCTATAGAACTTTTGAGCATAACCTTAAGATTGAATCCGTCGATGCAGTTCCTAATAACAATAATCAAGCTGCAATTGAAGCAACTGTAACCGAACAAGCTCGCTTCTATGAAAACGGTCAATTAAATCAACAAAGGTCTTATAACGACACAATACGAGTTAGATATATGGTAGTTAAAATTAGTGGAAAATGGCGTATTAAAGAAATGTCAGTTGTGAATACAAATTAGTTGATTTTGCTCGTGTGAATTGATTGTTGGGTTATGGCATATTGCAATTATTACGTTATCATTGAAAATTTTTTCGAGCCTTCACCCAACCTACGACTACTTTTAACCTTTGACCTTTGACCTATAACCTTTAACCTCTCAAGATACCTCTGTCTTCGGCGTTAACAATAAATACAAACAAGGAACTACAACCAACGCAATCAAAGTAGCTGCAAGTAAACCGAAGATAATTGCGCTACATAAAGGCATCCATGTTGGATCGCTCAATGCTAAAGGAATTAAACCAATAATTGTGGTGATACTAGTGGTTAATACTGGTCGCAAGCGGTCGGCGGCTCCTCTCGCGGCAGCTTGTCTAACTTTCATCCCTTCTTGTTGGTAGCCGTTCATGGTATCAACCATAACAATGGCATCGTTTACCACAATCCCCACTAAAGCAATAATGCCGATAAAGGCTGAGAAAGAAAAAGGAATTTTCGCTAAGTAAAATCCGCCGAAAGTACCAATTAAAGCGAAGGGAATCGCCAGTAAAATAATAAACGGCTGTCGGAAGGAACCTAGTTGCAGTACTAACACCGCAAACACCAGGAAAACAGCTATACCAAGGGCTTGGCCTGCGGAACCAAAAGTTTCTGCTTGATCTGCTGTTTCACCACCAAAGCTGTAGCTGTAGCCGGAAGACCAGGATTTTTTCATTTCTTCTAATTTTGGTTCCAAATCTCCCAGAATTTCACCCACAGTGCGGTTATCATTTTTTGCTAACACCGTTGCGGTACGTCTTCCATCCCTACGGGCAATAGAAAGAGGTGCTTGTGCCTGCACGGGTTCAACTACAGCACTTGCCGAGATTAATTCTTCGTTGGGATTATTGGTAAAAAAGCGTACTGCTAACAATTCATCTCTGCGGGTGGGGCCGCCAACTCTACCGTTACGAGAAGGCCAAGCCGTACTCAGACGGATTTCTAAGTCTTCTTTATTGCCACCAATCGCAAAATTGCCAACGTCAATGGCTCTGGTATAGTACTGTGCTTGGGTGGTCAGTTGTTCTTCAGTTAAACCGTAAAAACTCAATTCTTCGCGTTTGGGTATTAACCGTAAATCTGCCTGCAAAGTTCCCAAACTATCCCGGACATCGGTAGCGCCCCTGATTTGCTGTAACTCTCTTTGCACCTGCTGAGAAATTTCGCGCAGTCTAGTTAAATCGGTACCTGTAATTTCAATTTGAATCGGATCTCCACTTTGTCCGGCTTGTTGGGCATTTAATACCATTGATGCCCCTGGGTATTTATCTACGACAGCTTTTAATTCTTTACGCAAATCATCTAAGTATTGATAGGAGATTTTTTCACGTTCGTCTTCGGGAAGCAATACTCCAGAAAAACCAAGTAAATAGCTGCCTTCATTTGGTTGTAGTTCGCCGGATGGTACTAAATTACTGCGTTGTCCGACGTATTTTATGACGCTTTCGAGGTAATCTTTTTCACGCAGAATTTCTCCTAGATCGTCAGCAAATTCTTGGGTAACGTTTAGGGTTGTGGTAGGAGGTAATTCCACGTTAACGCTGAAGTTGCGCTGGTCGGATTGGGGGAAAAATTCGACGGGGATTTGAGTAAAAGCGTATACGGCACAAGCAAACAAAGCGATTGTCCCTACTACCCAAGCGCGAGCGGTAGCTTTATTTCTGACTGTATGATTGAGACTCCAACGCACCCAACGTTCGGATGCGTGTTCGCTAAGTTTATCAACGCGAGATTTCTTTTCTCCACCTTTGACATTTGCTAATAAATATCGCGATAAAGGAATGTCTACTAAAATCGCGATCGCAAAACTCAGCACTAAACAAATAATCGCGGCAATCGGCAGTAATTCAATAAATTTTCCTAACGTACCGCTAATTGCCATCAAAGGTGTCAGCGCCAAAATTGTTGTTAACTGTCCGGCGAAAGCAGGAGCGGCATAAGTTTTTACCGTTTGTAGCGCGGCTTTATCAAAACTCAAACCCTTGACAAAAATCGCTTCATGCATTCCTTCCATCATCAAGATGAATACATCGACCAAAATCCCCAAAGCCAACACCATGCCAATTAGCACCATGTTATTGAGAGTTTGACCCATTAACCATAAAATTGCTAATGCCCCTAAAAACGTCAGCGGAATCGAAAGTCCAGCTATCAAAGCCTCGCGCCAGGAAAGAGCAATAAACAAGATGACAAACACCGCAGCCATTGCCTGCAAAGCATTTACGAATAAATTACCCAACTGTTCCCAAATAATTTCCGATTCATCAGCAATGATGCGGTATTCCATCCCATAAGGCCAAATTTCGGGATTTTGCTCGATTTCGTCCATTGTTTCCAGGACTTTATTAATTACCTCAATCGAATCTTGCCCTGGTGCTTTTACCACTCCAACGCTGACAACAGGTTGAAATTGTTCACCTTTAGTACTAATAAAAGCGCGGGTATCTTCTTGTTCAAGTTCCCGACTTACAGAAGCAACCTCATTTAAACGCACAACCCGTCCGGATAGACGAGCGATCGGCAATTCTTGCAAATCTTCAATTTTGCGAAATCTGCCGTAAAATCTTACTTGAGAACCAATAACATCGCTTTCTATTTCGTTGAGAGGAACATCCCGGTTAGCAGCGCGAATTTGGTTGGCAACCGTAGTCGGCGAAATCCCTAGCGCAGCCAAACGAAAAGGATTCATTTGCACGCTGATTACTTCTTCCCTAGCACCACCAAGATTTACTTCACTTACTCCCCCTACCTGTTCCAAACTGTCTTGTATTTCTTCAGCAGCTTGAGAAATTACCGTTGCATCGATGTTACCGTATAGCGCTAAGGTAAGAATTGGAGCATCAGTCAGCGAAACTTGCTCAACTACAGGCTCATCAGCATCACTGGGTAATTCTGGTTCTGCTTGAGAAACCGCTTGCCGCAACTCCCGAATTGCCTCTTCGGTGTTAGCACTACTCGTAAACTCAACATTAATTACCGAAAAACCCGTATAAGAAGCACTTTTAATCTGGCTAATATTTTCAACTGAGGTAATTTCTTTCTCGATTTCGTCGGTAATTTGCTGCTCAATGGTTTGCGGATCGGCACCAGCCCAAGTAGTAGTGATATTAGCAACAGCAATATCAATATCTGGCTGAGACTGTTTAGTCATTGAAAAATAGCCCAACACCCCGCCAATAACCATCAGCAAGCTTAAAAGAATAGCGAATATCGTGTTAAGAAAAAAGAAACGCTCCAACCGCGAAGCTTTAACATTACTGTTTTCTTTTTGTTTTGGTGGTGAAGATTCTAATTTAGTCATTGCGAATTAAGGAGGGGGAGAGGGGGAAGAGTAAATTATTAACTTCTAACTGTTCACTGTTCACTGTTCACTGATAACTGTTACAGGTGCGCCATCAACGAGACGGTTTTGGCGTTTGGGTAACGACGGATTCCCCGGCTTTGACTCCGCTAATAATTTGCTGTTGGGTAATGCCTCGAATTCCTAGTTCTACTTTTCGCTGTTCGACTACTCCTTTCTCGTTCACTACGAAAACATAAGGTGTTTGGTCGCGGTAAACTATTGTATTGATGGGAACAACTACGGCATTTGGTGCTTCTTCCACCGCAATCCATGTTAAGACTCGTTCACCATGTCTGATATTTTTGGTGGTTGCGGGATTAAGGCGAATTCTGGCTTCAATTGCCCGTCCTCCGGGACTGATGGCAGGATTAACGGCAAATACTTCACCTTCCGCACGAGCGTTGGCGATCAATGTCTGGTTGCCAGTGTTTCCACTAGTTGAAGTTTGAATGTTTGTCTCTGAAGCAACATATGCTGTTTGACTTGGTTCAACTTGCTCTCCGTTGGAGCCTGCTAAATCTACAATTACCTCATACAAACTTGGATCGATAATTACCATCGGTATTCTTTCCAAAATTCCCTGGTAATCGCCGCCAAGTTGAGAACTTACTGCTTGAGGTGTAAAGTATTCCCCTTCGGTGTAATTAAGGTAAGCAACAACACCATCAAAGGGAGCGTAAATGCTGGCTCCTTCTAAGGCAACTTGTGCTTGAGTCAGTCGGGCTTCGGCTGTGGCAATACTACTTTCTGTGGCTTCGAGTTGTTGTTGAGCGGCTGTAACTCCGGCTTGTGCTGACTGTACTTGCGATCGCGCTGACTGTACTTGCGATTGTGCTGAGTTTACTTGAGATTGAGCGGCTCTTACATCAGCTTCAGCATCTCGGAGGGCGTTTTGTCTGGTGTCGAATTCCTGACGAGCAATGGCTCCTGAGTTAATCAGCAAGCGATAGCGTTCGAGATTGGTAGCTGCTAGATTGCGAGCCGTTTGCGCTTTTTGAACTTGCGATCGCGCTTGCGATACTTGCGATTGCGCTTGGGATACTTGCGCTTGTGCTTGAGATACTTGAGAACGCGCTTGAGCCACCTGTGCGGCTGATGCAGCCCGTTGTTTGCGTGCTTCGGCTATAGCGGCTTCGGCTTGTCGAACATCTGCTACAAGTTCGCGATCGTCAACTTTTGCAAGTAATTCTCCTTTTTTGACTCTATCTCCTTCTCGCAATCTTCTACCGTTGCGACGAGCTAAATAAGTTACATCTCCTTCCACTTCAAAGGTTAAATGCTTGTACCTTGCGGCTCTAACTCTACCTTCACTTGAAACCCAGGCTTGGATTGGCTCTCTTTGTGCTTTTGTAGTTCGCACGGAAAGCGGTGCAGTCTCAGTCGTAGGGGTTTCTTCGGGAGTGTTTTCCCAAGGGCGTACTATTGCCGCACCCCCAGCTAAGGCACCTATTAAAGCCACTAACCACCAATACTTTTTAAAAGTAGCTTTAATTTTGTTATCTTTATCTTTTTTAGAAGGTTTGTCAGCCTTCTCTTCCTCTGGATGTTCTGGAGAATCTTTGTATTCTTGAGGTGGTAACTCGCGTACTGCGGTTTGTCTTGAAGATTCATCGGAATGCGAATTACCATTTTTATCGAATGATGGTGAATAATCTTCCACTTTAGTTATATTTGGTTGAGGATTTACGCGATTTAAACTTAAATTTGCAGCAAAAATAGAAAATAGTTATATTTATTGCTTTATTCTAAAGACAACTCCACAGTTTTCCGATCTCCTTTAAGGATTAAATTGCACTCTTGCCAAAGTAGTATTTATTAGAGTTTTATTCTTTATCAATGCATTTAAAATTGGTTAATCAAAGGTAGTTGTGCGAAACTGCCCAGAAAGAGTAATTACTTGGGGATAATTGAATTACGCCGAATTATTGCTACTCATCCCTTGTTCTATAACTCGAACTAAATCATCAAAAACTTTATCTACTACCTGCATATCTATTTTCAAAGGTTCAGATTGCGTTAACTCTTGAGGTTTGATATTCATTTGACTCAAAATAAAGTTTCCTAACTCATTACCTAACAAAGTGCTGACTACAAAAGCGGCTAAGTCGGGTGAAATATCGGCGATAATATCTCCCCTATCTATTCCTTGACTAATTAACTGCTTTATGTAGTCAGTCGATATTTCTTTAGTACGTTTGATTGCTTCATCGCGAAACGGTAAATTCCCATATACAGCCCCGTTGATAATCCGGCTAATTTTGGGATGCGCTAAATCAAATTGAGCGCTTGCTCCAAGCAACCAGCGCAAATAACGAAAAAAGCCTTGCTGTGGTTTTGGTGGATCTGTACTGCGTAAAAAAGTAATCCTTTCCTGACTCGCTAATTCAACAAGATGCAAATAAAGGTCTTTCTTATCCTGAAAATACTGATAGAAGCTACCTTTGGCTATTTTCGCATTCGTAACAATTCGAGAAATCGAAGCGCTGTTATAGTCATAAGTTGCAAATTCCGCGATCGCAATTTCCGTAAGCGCTTTTCGTTTATTTTCTGGCAGATTGAAAAAGGTTTGATTGGGCATAGCTAGCAATTGGGTTATTTAAACCATGTGACCTGTAAGTCACGTGACCTTATAGTCACTATATTAGTAAACGCCTCATGCTGTCAACTATCCTTGAGATAGAGAACGGTTAAGTACCTGTGCCTTTTTTTTTTGATTGGAAGAGGGGGAGATAGGGAGATGGGGAGAAATAATTCCTAACTCCTAACTCCTAACTCCTAATTCCTAACTTTTTTAATTCAACGTGCGCTCATAAATTACATTGCCTTGAGCGTCGTAAACAATCAGGGGGACATCAGCATTATCGCTGATTGCTTCTAAAGCTTGCTGTAAGGTTTGTAAGTGACTGTTTACACCATCGATAATACTAGTATCTCTTTGAGTGCTAGCTTCTATTAAACTATCTTGCAAGCTTTGTTCGTAGTCGGGACTTATCCGCACGGTGATTCCTTGACTACCCATGATATAAGTGCAAACGCGAATCTCACCGGAACAGGTTCGCTCTAAATCGGAACGGGTTTTCTGTATTCGGGTGGCAACTTGTAATTTTTCTCGTGCTTGTTGGAGGGATACAGTTGCTGGTGCAATTAATTTATCGGCTTCGACACTATAAGCACTGCTCGTAGCAACTTGTTTGGCCGAACTTAAAGCTGTTTGCCAATTTGTAACTGCTGCTGTCCACTGGTTTTGTCGTTCGTAACGTTTGGCTTGTGAGATGGCGTTAACTGCTTGTCTATAAGTTTTGGCTGCCATCAATTCTTTTGTGTTGCGATTCTTTACTGCTAATAGTTGGGGTTTATATTCGGATATTAGTTTTTGTGCGTCGGAATATGCCGGACTTTTGGCAGGGATTGAGTTTAAGGCATTTACAGCTACTTGCCAAGTGGCTTGAACTTTTTGCCAGTCTTGTAAACTTCTGGCGGTTGCTTGGCGTTTTTCGGCGACAATAGCCACGGCTTTAGCTGAAGTGATTTTTCTTGTATATCTATCTTCTTTGTGCAACTGAGCGTTAACTGCTTCTAAGTTAGCACGGTAGCTGACAATTTTTTCTTGTGCTAATTGGTAAAGCTCGCGATCGCGATCGATTGCTTCTAAAGGTGAAATTGCTTGTCGCCACAATCGTCGTCTATCTTGTAATTGCTCTAAGTTTAAAGCAGGAGTTTTACTTTTCTGCTCGGCTATCCGGGCTGCTTGAAAGGCTGTAAAGACTTGCTGAATTTCTTCGGATTTGTTGGATAGTGAGAGCGAAAGTTGTTGCGATTGCTGGGAGTAAGGGGATAAACCGGGGATTTGACGTAAATTTATTCTTGCTGAATCAATTTTTCTTTGCAATCGAGCTAAATCTTGTTCTCCATTGATTTTATTAACCAATTCACCATAAGAGCTATCTAAATACTGTGCGGTTTTTAATTGATTGCACCCTTGTATCAAACAAGGGCGAGTTGCAACGTATGCACCACCTAAAGTAGCTGAAATTATTACCCCAATAACTGCAAGCACCATTAGTTTGATATTAAAACCTGCTTGCCTTGGTTGTGAATAATCCGGTAAATCAGGTATTTGGGCTAAATTAGATGAATCATTGGCGGTTTCTGAAATCGGCGAAAAAGTCAAAGCTGAAGAATCGGGAACAGAAAAATTCTCTTCTACTTGCTTTGTATTTTCACCATCGTAGTGTTTTTCCAGAGTTAAGGAACGTTTGGCGTAAGGAAGCTTGACTCCAACTACTCGTAAAAAAATATCTATTTTTTCTTGTTGGTACTCGCGGGAATTATTAGAAAGTGCTTCTTTAAGAACTGTAAAAATATTTTCGGTATCGACTGCCACACCTTGGGGGTGCTGAGTTAAAATCATCAGTTGGTGATTTTTTACAGCACACCGAACCTCAAAGAATTCTCCAGATGGAACGTCTGCACGCAAGTGTTCCTGCAAATTATTGGCTAACAATTGTAAATTATCCGCACGAGTCGCTACTGTCATAAAGCCCTGTTCCGTTCCGTATATTTTCTGAGATTAAAGTATGTTCAAGTGGGTCAAACTAATTTTTGATTAACTAGTCATGAGTTAAAATCCAAACGTACATTTTTTTAACACAACAATTGGGTTTTTACAAAAAATATAAATCTACAACTTAACTGTTATTTATAAGTAATTTTAAGCATAACTCAATCAATTTTGATTGCCGGGTAAATACGTAAATATCTGCTTTTTTGCTTAAATTACTAACTTAATATTTTTTTTAATAGATATGATAATTTTTGCTTCAAAAGTGGGAATCATAAGAATTTTCACTTATCGTTATTATCAACATAAATGTTTCAAAAATCCATCGGTAATTAGCAGAGGCAATTAAAGGCAATTAAATTTATTCCCGATAATTTACCTATGTGTTTTGCAGACTGTTCGCTTAGATGCTTTGTACATCCGATGTATCGCTATTTAGTACCGAAAAATTGCGGACAACAAAAAGTGTAAGCATTTTTACTGATGATATGAATCACCTCATATAAGGTGATAGGGGGTGAGAATAGCTTTTTAATTTACCGGATTTACGCTATTGGATAAAATTAGTAACAGAAAATAACTGGTTTTTAACAGCTTGTTTTTAACGGCTTTAAATCGAAGACTGATTATAGTGGTGGATGCTGTATGTTGAAAGACAGCACCGCTGTTACCCTCCACAAGTCGCATTAAAAGGTGTGTGTCAATGGAATTATTAGAATATCAAGTAAAAGAATGGTTTGGGAAAATAGGTATTCCCGTATTACCTTCTCAAACAATTGACCATCCTACGGATTTAAAACGTTTGAAAATCAACTTCCCAATTGTTTTAAAGTCTCAAATTTATGGAGGGGGACGCTCGAAAGTTGGTGGAGTCAGGTTTGTAGAAACCACGATCGATGCGATCGCCACCGCGCAAAATATTTTTAATCAGGCGATTTATGGTGAATTGCCAGAAGTGTTGTTGGCAGAAGCAAAATACAATATCGAGCAAGAGCTATATTTGGCTATTGTTTTAGATACTGCTGTATGTCGTCCCATACTGCTCGGTTGTAATGAAGCGGATATTGATTGGGAAGAAGCTGGGGAGAAAATGCAGCACGTTGTCATAGACGAGCAATTTTCTCCTTTTTACGCTCGGAGACTGGCTTTAAAAATGGGTTTGCAAGGTGCCTTAATGCAGTCTGTAAGCCAGGTGATCGAAAATATGTACCGATTGTTTATAGAAAAAGACTTGGATTTGGTAGAAATTAATCCATTAGGGGTAGATTCTTCGGGACAGGTAATGGCTTTGAATGGAAACGTCAGCATCAACGAAAGAGCCATCCGTCGTCATCAAGATATTGCTGTAATCGCTCGGAAAATTGTTAGCCGTAACATCTCGAAAGATAAAAACGGCAATTTTGGCAATTGGAATGAGGTTGAAATGAATGGTAGGATAGGCGTTTTAGGAAACGGCACTGGTTCTGTCATGGCGACTTTAGATTTAGTTGTAAGCAATGGTGGCAAACCTGGAGCATCCCTTAATTTGCGACACGCATTTTTAAGCGATACTACGCCAACTACTTTTAATACTCGTTTTGAAAAAGCTTTACAAATTTTAGCTGCCGATCGAAGTATTCAAGTAATACTGATTAACTTTTTAGGTAGTATTCCTCAAGCAGCAGAAGTTGCAGAGGTAATTGGAAACTTTATTGAGCAGCAACATGGTTATAGTTCGGAAGGGTTTGTTTCAAATAGTACTAGAAATCGTCGAGGAGGCAATTTTACTCCTAAATTAGTTATTCGTTTAGCTGGTTCCGATTTAGATACAGCTAAAAAATACCTGTCAGATTTAGAAGATGTTGGTGAGAATCCGATATTATTAGTAGAAAGTTTAGATGAGGCAGTAGCTCAAGCAGTTAAGCTGACAAAGACCAAAGCTAAAAAGTAATAACGATATCATAAAAGCAAGTGTTTTTTAGATATTGAAGTATGTTGGTCTAAAAGTTTATTGTTTGTAACATTATTTGCCTTGTCTAATAGTTACCAAAGTCCGCGAAGGCAAGGTATGATTTTTGTAAGCATAAATAATTCTTTGCTTATTTAGATAAGCAGAGAATTAATCCGACCGGCTTTGTGTTTAATTGCAAACTAATTGAGCGATAAAGCTAGGTTTATTAATTTGTTTAATTTGTTTAATTTGTTTAATCTGCAAGTAACTAAAATCACATTTTTAACTAAAAAAAATTATGACATAAAGCAGTAAAGATGTTTTCCTGATAAGAACTTGAAAAGATATAAGCGTGCTTAGTTTGTTGTATATTTTATAACGCAGAAGCTGGGTATTGATATGGTTAGCTTAGAGTTTGGAAATACTGACTCAAATATGAAAACTTTAAATACCTAACTGCAAAAACTTAAGTTTAATTGTTTAATAATCTTATCTTAACCTAGTATGTTCTTTTTTTTTTGAAGCTTTAAGTTTGCTTTTATCTTAACTTATTGGCAATACGCTCTCACTAAGCGCGTTCCTTTATGGTAGAGCATATTACTAACTAAAAAACCGTGTTTTCGTGTTTATTAATGACTTCAAAGGCTAGGTTCTCCTTAAAATTTTATGCTTTTTTATGAATTTAACGCCAGATAGTAAAGTAATCGTTCAGGGGTTTAGTGAGTTTATTTCAGCAACTCATATTTCTCAGATGAAAGCATACGGTACAAACTTAGTTGCAGGAGTTCAACCGGGATGTGGGGGAAGTAAGCAATATGGTTTGCCGGTATTTGATTTAGTTGAAGAAGTAGTAAATAAATTTGGGGTTATCCATACCACAATTATCTGCGTAAATCCTTATCAAGTATTAGATGCAGCATTAGAAGCAATGAACTCTGGTATCCGTCAAATTGTTATCATCTCTCCTGGAGTACCTCCATTAGACATGGTAGATTTATTTCGCCGTGCGGAAGCCGAAGAAACAATAATTGTAGGGCCAAATAGCCCAGGAATTATTGTACCGGGAAAAATTTTGTTAGGTACCCACCCCAGCGAATTTTATAAACCAGGGCAGGTAGGAATAGTTAGTCGCAGCACTACTTTAACCTATGAAATTGCGTGGGAATTAACCCAAGCTGGTTTGGGACAATCAATTAGTGTAAGTATCGGTAGTGATGGAATTGTGGGTTCTTCGTTTATCCAGTGGCTGCAAATTTTGGATGAAGACGAAAATACTCAAGCCATAGTTTTAGTAGGGCAACCCGGTGGAGGAAGAGAAGAAGCCGCAGCAAGTTATATCTCCGAGATGATTGACAAACCAGTTATCGCTTACATCGCTGGAGTACACGCTCCACCAGCAAAACATTGGCGACAAACAGGTACACTAGCAGCAGTTATCGGACGCGATCCAGAGTTTGGCACTGCAAAAAGTAAGCTAGAAGCCTTTAAGGAAGGCAAAATACCCGTAGCAGAACGTCCTTCTCAAGTTGCGGAATTGGTTAAGAAGGTGGTTCATTAAAAGTGAGGAGTTAGGAGTGAGGAGTTAGGAGTATATTATTGTTCACTGTTAACTGCTCACTTTTAACTGTTAACTGCTTACTGCTTACTGTTAGCAAATAATGCTTTCGTCGCAGATTCACCAGCCGATTTGACTTGCCTGATAAGGTACCAATTTAATAGTGCGGCAATGGCTAATTGGCAAATAATTACAGAAATAGCTGTACTAAATGTGGAATGTTTTACACCGTACCAAAAGCCACTTGTAAATAACCACAAGACGTTGCTTATATTATCTTCCCTTGATGCATAAACATTTAGAATCAATAAAATGAACGCTGGTAAAATGATTGCTGCACCTGTTGTTCCCATCGCCCATAAATGACGTTTCGAGTTCTTTAACATCAACATAATTTGAGCAATTGTGGCGTAAATCATTGTTGAACTAATAAACAGTAAAACGCCCAAACATCCTAAAATTTGGTAGTTATCCCCAACAAAACTCACTTTCGCATTCAAAATAACTATACAAAAAGCACTTGCAGCAATTAACAGATTTATTGCAATTGCTAAAATAGCCGGACTTTTTTCACCCATCACTAAATCTGAAAGCAAAGAATTTTTAGACAAATTATGGCTATTTGCTATTTTCTGATATCTAAATCTAGCCCAATCTTGTACGGCTTGTCTCGGAGGTAAAATAATCGCGAATAATCCCACAAACAACAATAAATTCCACGCGTATAAACTTTCAAGGACACGAAATAAATTGTATCTACTTGTATAATTGCCCGAAAGTAAAAATCCTGAAATTATTATTTCAAAATTTGAGACAATTAAGTAACTTTGCTGTTTACTAAAAATAGTAGTATTAGGATTACGAAAGCAACGTTTTAATCCTTGCCAAGCCCAATAAGTCCAAATAGCATAATTCAACAAATGTATTGCCACCAGAGTCACAATATTTGTTCCTAAAGGCAGATTAAAAAACCTCAATTGTTCCAGTCCTGGAATGTCTTGATACCTGCTATAAAATAAATTAGGAAACAAATAATCTGTCATACTTATAGGACTAAATAATCTGAAAAAGGCAGTACTATCTTCATAATGACTGCTCTGATTCATTCCTACCGTCGCCATTAAAAACAACATTACTAAACCGCTGGCTAGCCAAGGTTTAAAACCACTAAGCACCGAACCACCAAATATACCGATTAGCAGAGCAATACTATAAAAGCAAATACAGCTAGCTGCGAGTATTATGTAGAAAACTCCGATGTGGCTAAAAGCAATATTAGCCAGTTTCCCAGTAAAGATATGAAAGGGAATTGCTGTAAGAAATACCAGATAAATTAAAATTGGAACACCGATAAGTTTTCCGGTAAAAATACTTGTTTCCGATTGCGGACTGAGACGAATAAAATTCAGCGTACCTCGACGTTCTTCTTGCGATAGATCGTTAACTATTAAATAAGTTCCTGCTACTAATAGCGTAAAAATTAAAATTACGCTCAGAGATAGAAACATATACTCCCAATGGTCATGCCACCACAATTGCATATCAATTTGATTCGTAGGGCAAAATCTAATTTCAGGATTTAGTTTTCTTAATTCTCTTACCTTGCAATATTTATTATAAGTACGGTAATTTTCACCAGGAAATTCTCGCAACTGATATAGAAATATTATTAATTGAGTCGCTAAAGATGTAGCTAAAGCTATCAACATAGGGAAAGGTTTCAGACGACCCTTTAACTCCCTAAAAAGTTGTGGATTCCAGTCGCCAATTTTATCAATTAAAGTAAGCATGATATTGGATAGTGGTTAGTTGATAGTTGATAGTTATTAGGAGTGAGGAGTGAGGAGTTAGGAATTATAGATTAATAATTTGAGTTATGCTATTCTTTGTTCACTGTTCACTGTTCACTGTTCACTGTTAACTGTTCACTGTTAACTGGCTTGTTTATGACCAAGTTTCAAGAAAATGCTTTCTAAATCTTCTTGAGTACAGTGAAATTCGGTTAGGGGAATTCCAGCAGTAATAAGAGAACGTAATAAATCCGCGCAGTCTTCTTGCCCTCCGGAAAAATCTATTTTAACGCTATCTTTATCTGCTAATATTTCCCAATCTCCCACTAAATGGTTCTTTTTAAGTTCACCTAATAATACCTCTAAGCTTTCTAAAGTTGAAATAACTATCTGCTGGGTAGCGCAACTTTTGTAAAGTTCTTGCAGGGAAGTACTTTCTACTAAAAAGCCGAGTTCCATAATTCCCACCGAGGTACATAATTCGGCTAAATCGCTTAAAACATGGGAAGAAATTAAGATTGTCATCCCAGCTTCCTGCAATACTTTGATGATTTCGCGAAACTGCATCCTGGCAATGGGATCGAGTCCGGAAACTGGTTCATCGAGCAGCAGTATAATTGGTTCGTGAATAATAGTTCGAGCCAAACACAAACGCTGTTTCATCCCCCTTGATAAGGTAGAGATTAAACTATTACGCTTATTTTCTAATTGGATTAGCTCTAAAACTTCGTGCAACCTTTTAGTACGCTTGGGTTCTGTGAGAAGATACAACCTTGCAAAATAATCCAGATAATCCCAAACTGTTAACTCCTTATATAAAGGATAATCATCTGGTAAATAGCCCAAACGACGCTTTAGAGTTGGGTTTGTTTTATCCCGACGAAGGCGATCGCCATTCAAATAGATTTCTCCTGCGGTTGGCTCTTCTGCTGCCGCTAACATCCGAATCAGCGATGTTTTTCCCGCACCGTTTGGCCCTATGAGTCCGTAAACTTCACCCTCACCTATTTCTAAATCAACGTTGTTGACGGCTATATGTTTATCAAACTGCTTATATAACCCACTGGTACGAATTGCTAATTCTTTTACCATTATTTTTTAGATTGGGCTGACTTGGACTAACTTAGCCGAACCCTACAGCTTTAAACTAAATAGTTTCGGATATTGATACGTATTCTTAACAAAACTTGATATTTGGTTTGGGTAGGGAATGTTCCCTGTTACCCACTGCCTATGGGGACAAAGCATCAAAAATTATTAATTATTGTTCCCAAACTAAAGGGAAAATATTGTATTTTAAAATACGCTATATACATACATAGGACTTACGCAACTTGACATTTTTCTTGTAGCTGTGACACTTTGAGCAACTGCGAACGTAGTAACAATGTTTTCAGTGTCACGCACCAGCCGGGTACTGTGACAATTGCGTAAGTTCTGATACAAATAAGTCATTTACCTTAAAATATAAATAAACCTGTGAACAACAAAGCGAAAAAATCTGCTGAGACTGGGAATCAAAACCCGGAATCCGATGGAACAGAAATTCAACAGCAGCAAAGCATCCGAGAAGAAATAATCGATCGAGTTGTCAAAGGTGAAAATCCTAGCAGTTTAAACATGATTTTCGCCGACTTAAAAGAAGCGAAGTTAATTGGCGTTAATCTAAATCAGATGTATTTAAGTGGTGTTGAGTTAAACAATGCTAATTTAACAGGTGCCCAATTGATAGAGGTTGATTTAAGTGAAGCAGATTTGAGCGATGCCAAACTAGTCGATGCTCAATTAGTAGGTGCTAATCTCAACAGCATCAAGTTGATTAGAGCTAATCTTAATACCGCCAATTTACGAGATAGCAATCTTAGTACTGCTAAGCTGAATAATGCTTGCCTAATTGGTGCTAATTTAAGCGGTGCTAATTTAAGCGGTGCCCAATTACAAAATGCTAATTTGAATAATGCTCAACTTAATGAAATTTATTTATGGAATGCTAACCTCAATAATGCTCAGTTAGTCAATGCTGACTTAACTGGTGCCTATATGAATAATGTCAAACTTAATAGTGCAAATTTGACTCGTGCGATTCTCAAAGATGCTCAACTTGCTGAAGCCAAGTTAAAAAATGCTAACTTAGAATGGGTTGACTTGAACGGTGCCCAATTAGATAACGCTAATTTAAAAAATGCTAACTTAAGCGGAGCTTGCTTAGAAAAAGCTAACTTATTAAATGCAAATCTTAAAGAAGCTATTTTGCATAATACAGACTTAAGACAAGCAAACTTAACCAATGCCAACTTGATTGATGCAAAAGTCCAAAATGCCCGCTTTGGTGGAAATATAGGCATTAGCAAAGATGTCAAAGTTTATTTAAAGCGACAAGGAGCAATTTTTGAAGATGATTAATTATCCTTCTTCTAAGAAACTAAAGTAATCAGGTTAGAAAAAGCTTCAGTTGCATCTAACATAGCTTTACTTTGAAACACAAATTCGCTATAGTCTGCTAAATTATCCAAACCAACTACATTTAACACAACTTCAGCAGTCACCCATGCAGAAGTTTCAACAAATAATTTGCGCCATTTGACTTTCATCATTTTCACATTTTGCTTAATTGTTAACAAATGTAAATGATTTTGATAGTTGATATCAATACTTCGATTCAAGAATCAGGGTAGTAATTGTACTTGCATAAAATATGGTAATTACCCATTGACCGATATTTCACTTAGTCTACAAGCCCCGTGCTGTAAGAACTAAACCCTCCGAGTAGTTGCGCTTCATAATTGCTCGCTGGTGCATGACGCTACAACTCTTATTACTACGTTCAAATTTTCCGATAGCGTACACACCCTACAATACTGCTCACTGTTCATTGCTCACTGATAACTGCTCCACATCATCCGCTTGCGTCGGTAAAGCTGCTGTCAAAACTTCGCTGCCGTTGTCGGTAACTAAAACATCATCTTCGATGCGGATTCCTCGTACATCGTCGAATTGAGACAAGCGTTCCCAATTCAAGTATTTACCAAAGTTTTCACGGTTTTCTAAATTATTGACAATCGCCGGGACTTGATAAAAACCAGGCTCAATTGTTACCAGCATTCCAGCCCGCAAAGGTCGATTTAAGCGTAAATATCCCAAACCAAAGCGATCGCTTCTTTGTCTTCCTGATTCGTATCCTGCTAAATCCCCTAAATCTTCCATATCATGCACGTCTAAACCCAGCAAATGACCGATTCCGTGGGGGAAAAACAAAGCATGAGCATCTGCATCTACTAATTCTTCGGGATTTCCCTGCAAAATACCTAAATTTACCAAACCTTCGGCAATTACTCTGCAAGCACAAAGATGAATATCTTCGTACTCTACACCGGGACGTATTTTATCAATACAGGCATCATGTGCGGCTAAAACCACATCATAAATATCTCTTTGAGTAGATGAAAGTTTACCGTTAACTGGCCAAGTGCGAGTCACGTCAGCAGCCCAACCCATGCGAGTTTCTGCACCAACATCAGCAAGCAGTAAGTCATTCGGATTCAGGGAGTTTTGATAACTCTCGTTGTGCAATACTTCCCCGCGCACGGTAACAATACTGTTATAAGATGTTGTCATATTCTGAGCCACGATCACCGATTCCATTGCCGCTCGTATTTGCGCTTCAGTTTTCGCTGTAGATGTGGCTCTCATACCAGCGAGATGCGCCTCTATTGTTACCGCAACAGCCTGACGTATTTCACTTAGAGCTGCTTCGTCATGGGTAAGCCGCAATTCGGCAACTGCTTTAGCTAACTCCAAATCTATATTTTCCGGCGCACGTTGCGGTAAAACCCATCTGTCAAGCAATTGTGACTGTTGCGTCCATGATCCTGCATCTTGTACTGCAATTGTTGCCACACCTTGCAAATGTGATTCTAATTCTGTCATCGGGTAAGCTTCATCGGCACCAATTTGTTCGGCAATTTCATCGCGAGTTGGCATTTCTCCATGCCAAAGAGCGCTACTTGGTGCGGGATTATCCACGAACAATTGTAATTTACCCGCTTCCAAGCGAATCGCGGCATTTTTTAAAGGTAATCCTGCAAAATAGAGAAAATGGCTGCTAGGGCGATGAGGGAAAACATTTGCAGAAAAGTTTCGCGGGCTAGGGCTTCCAGACCAAAATATTGCCGGAAAATCGATTAATTTAGCTAACTTTTCTCGTCTTTGACGTAAAGTATTTGCGAGGGTATTAGGCGTAAATGTTGTTGTCATGGTTAGGAGTTGGGATTTGGTAATTGGTAATTGGAATTTAAGAGTTAACTGTTAGGAATTGGGAGTTATAGATATATAGCGGTTTTTGGTTGAGTGTAATACACTTCGCTAAACCTCACCCCCTTCCCCTCTCCTTAGTAAGGAGAGGGGTGCCGGAGGCGGGGTGAGGTCAAATTTTGTACTTCAACCAAATGAAATTCGATATAGAATTATTAATTGGTTACTGCTCACTGCTCACCGATATGAAAGAAAGTAACTGGTTGATTGAAGAATTACCGGGATTAAGCCAGGATGAAATTGATAATTTAAAAAGCAAGGGTTTTACAAATACTTTAGCTTTGGTGAAACAAGCAAAAACGTTACAAGAAAAATTGATACTGGCACAGAAACTACAGGTTAATGTCCAGTATGTAAATAAATGGGTTGCTTTAGCCGATTTAGCTAGAATTCCCAGTGTGGGAACGGAATATTGTGGATTGTTGCTTCATGCTGGTATTGCTTCAGTGATACAGTTGACGACTACTCCCCCCCATCGGTTGCACAAGCAAATTTTACGTTTGCAAGTTGCAACCCTACAGAGAAGAGATTTATGCCCTGCTGTTGAACTTGTACAACAATGGGTTCAAGATGCTAAATCAATAAAGAGTTGATAGTTGTTAGTTGTTAGTTGATAGTTGATAGTTGATAGTTGATGGTTGATAGTTGATGGTTGATGGTTGATGGTTGATGGTTGATAGTTGATAGTTGATGGTTGATGGTTGATAGTTGTTAGTTGATAGTTGATAGTTGATGGTTATTCCACTAACCACTAACCACTAACCACTAACCACTAACCACTAACCACTAACTCCTTACTCTTTCTCCAAAACACCGTTAAGAAATATGTCAGCTAACCCTTCTGCCATTTTTTGTTTTTCTTGGGGAGAAGCGTCTGGTTCCATAAGGGTTTCGTGGGAAAAGCCTGCGACGGCAAACATTCCTAAAAATACTTGAGCGACAAGTTTCGCATCTGTCTTGCGATAGATTCCTTTGTCCATTGCCGTTTGAAAGAAGCCTTCGGCAACATGAGTCATTTTATCAATAACTTCTTTTTGAATGCGATCGCGCAAGTCGGGATGAAATTGCGCTTCCATAAAACAAACTTTCATCATGTCGGCGTTTTTTTGTAAATTCCACATCCGACGACGCATGACTTGGGCTACGGCTTTGTAGCTGCCCATTTCGCTTAATTCGGTGAGTAAATCGGTGAGGATATCTACCCAACCTGCGGTGGCAACTTCAACTAAAATTGCTTTTTTATTGGAGAAATGACGGAATAAGGTTCCTTCTGCAACTCCTGCTTTTTGTGCTAAGTCGCGGGTAGTAGTACCATCAAACCCTTTAGAAGCAAATAGCTTTTGTGCTGCTTGTAAAATGCGATCGCGTGTTTGTGTTTCTGGGGGAGGAGATTTAAAAGCTCGCATAAAATTAGTTTTAGTGGGTTATCTGGAACTGCATATGTAGCATTATTGTCTAACGTTAAGTACCATAACCTGCAAATCTTTAATATAAGATTAAGCGTTGAGAATTGATATCTAAGGGTATGTTTTAAATTTACTCAGAAGATAGCACGGTTATTGGTAATTTGTAATACCTTACTTGAGTAGTATGAAGACGGTTGCGTAATTAAAAATGTTGAGGATGAAAATATATGGGCATATGGTGAAGCCTTAAGACATAATAATCCCGTTGTTTTTAAACGCCACAGATGTAAAAATGTTCAATCTTGTTTATATTGCTTCCAAAGGTTACTCTTACACAGTTTAAAAGGACAATTAAAGGAAAATTATGGGAAAATTCTCACGTCGGCTATTCGCACTTTTTTTGGCATTAGTTTTTTGTTGGGAGTTTCTGCCTCCATTCGCATTTGCTCAAACTCCTTCTAAAACCCCAACCCCCGAGTCTAATCAATTTTCAATTCAACCTTACTTAGATAGAGTTGTCGAAAATTTGACAGAGTTTAAATTAGACAATGGCATGAAGTTCATTGTTTTACGACGAACTGAAGCACCCGTAGTTTCTTTTGTCACTTATGCTGATGTTGGCGGCGTGGATGAACCTGTCGGAAAAACTGGTGTTGCCCACTTTCTAGAACATTTGGCTTTTAAAGGTACGGATAGAATTGGTACCAAAAACTACGCTAAAGAAAAAAGGTTGCTCGATCGAATAGATAAATTAGCAGCCCAAATTCAACAGGCACAAGCAGCCGGAGACAAGCAGAAAGTTGCTCAACTACAGGCTGAGTTTAAGAAAGTAGAGGAGCAAGCTCGCCAAACTGTCAACCAAAATGAGTTAGGCAGAATTGTTGAACAAGCCGGAGGAGTGGGTTTAAATGCCACAACTTCCAGCGAAGCTACGAAATATTTTTACAGCTTTCCTGCCAATAAACTAGAACTTTGGATGTCTTTGGAATCCGAACGCTTTCTTAATCCAGAACTCCGACGCGAGTTTTATAAAGAAAAAGATGTAATTTTAGAAGAAAGACGGATGCGGGTAGATAATTCCCCCATCGGACAAATGATTGAAAAGTTCAACGACACTGCTTTTGAAAAACATCCCTACAAACGGCCGGTAATTGGTTATGACGAAGATATTCGCAACTTAACAACGCAAGACGTACAGCAGTTTTTCGAGACACATTATGTACCGAGCAATCTTACAGTTGCCGTTGTTGGGGATGTGAATCCTGCTGAAGTCAAGAAAATGGCGGAAGCTTATTTTGGACGTTATGAAGCCAAACCCAAACCAGAGCAAAAACTTGCAGTAGAGCCAAAACAAACTCAAGAAAAAGAATTTACCTTAAATCTACCTTCTCAACCTTGGTATTTAGAAGGTTATCACCGTCCAAGTTTAAACGATGCAGATAATGCAGTTTACGACATTATTGGTAGTTTACTCAGTGATGGACGTACTTCGCGGCTGTATAAATCCTTAGTGGAAAAGCAGCAACTAGCACTCGCAGCGCAAGGATTTAGCGGTTTTCCCGGAGATAAATATCCGAATTTGATGTTGTTTTATGCTTTAACCGCACCGGGGCATACAGTAGATGAAGTCGCAGCAGCACTGCGAAAGCAAATTGAAGCTTTGAAAACACAGCCAGTTTCCGCTCAAGAATTGGAAAGAGTCAAAACCAATGCTCGTGCCGGATTATTGCGTTCCCTCGATTCCAACATGGGTATGGCGCAGCAGTTATTAGAATATGAAGTCAAAACTGGTTCTTGGAAGAATTTATTTGAACAGTTAGAAAAAATTGAAGCAGTTACCGCCCAAGACATCATGCGCGTAGCCAAAGAGACTTTCGTTGCAGAAAATCGCACCATTGGTAAGTTGTTGCCCAAGAAAGCAGGTAGTTAGAGGGGGTAGAGGGGGTAGAGGGGGAAGAATTGCAAAAAAACTCCTAACTCCCAATGCCCAATCCCCTATCCCCAATGCCCCATTCCCTATTACCAATTCCCAACAAAGAGAGAAAATGAAGATTAAAAGAATAAGGTACAACAAAAAAGTGAAAAGATTGCTTTACTCGTTACTGATGTGTCTTACTTTTGTGCTGGTAAGCTTTGACTTATCTAGTGCAATGGCACAGCAGGCAACGCCAGGAAAATATACGCCAAAGCATTATACTGACTTGGAATTCAAGCCGCTAGGTGAAATCAAGTTGCCGGAATACGAACGGTACCAACTTAAGAACGGCATGATAGTTTATTTGATGGAAAACCATGAACTGCCGTTGGTAAGTGGTAGTGCTTTAATTCATACTGGCTCCCGTTTTGAACCTGCCTCGGAAGTTGGTTTGGCCGAGTTGACTGGTGGAGTCATGCGTACTGGGGGAACTATGCAGCATCCTCCCGATAAACTCAATCAAATGTTGGAGCAAAGGGCGGCTTCGGTAGAAACTAATATTGGCGATACTTCTGGTAGTGCTGCTTTTGGAGCGCTTAGTGAAGATGTAGATACGGTTTTTGGGCTATTTGCTGAATTATTGCAGCAACCAGCATTTGCCGAGAATCAGTTGGAGCTAGCAAAAACCCAAATGAAGGGTGGTATTGCGCGTCGTAACGATAGCCCTGATGACATTGCAGGAAGGGAATTCAAGAAGTTAATTTACGGTGAAAATAGCCCTTATGCTCGCATCCCCGAATATGCATCGCTAAATAATATTACTCGCGAAGACTTAGTAAAGTTCTATCAGCAGTATTATTATCCCAACAATATGATTTTGGGAATCGAAGGGGATTTTGATTCTGCCAAGATGAAAGCCTTAATTGAGAAAACCTTCGGTAGTTGGAAAGCCAATCCCAACTTCAAGAAACCCGCCTTACCAGAAGTATCTCAAGCTAAAACGGGTGGAGTCTTTTTCGTAAATCAACCACAGTTAACCCAAAGCAACGTACTTATCGGACATATCGGTGATAAATTTGCTAGCCCCGACTATCCCGAGTTGGATGTAATGAACGGGGTAATGAATGGATTCGGTGGAAGATTGTTTAATGAAGTGCGATCGCGCCAAGGTTTAGCATATTCAGTATACGGTTACTGGAGTCCTCGTTTTGATTATCCTGGTATGTTTATTTCCGGGGGACAAACTCGTAGTGATGCTACAGTACAGTTTGTCAAGGCAGTGGAAGAGGAAATAAAGCGGATTCAAACTCAACCCGTAACTCCTCAAGAATTAGCGTTTGCTAAAGAGTCTACTTTGAATTCTTTTGTGTTCAACTTCCAAGATCCCGCTCAAACTTTATCGCGTTTGATGCGCTACGAATATTACGGTTATCCTAAAGATTTCTTGTTTACCTATCAAAAACAAGTAGAAAACACTACGGTAGAAGATGTACAGCGAGTTGCCAAAGAACATCTCAAGCTAGATAATTTGGTATTTTTAGTAGTAGGAAATCAAACAGCTATTAATCCTCCTCTAACAAAACTTGCATCGCAGGTAACGCCCATAGATGTGACTATTCCCGGTACGCCAAAACCTCAAGCGAGTAATTAATAGTTTTCTTTTCTAAATAAAAAACCCGGTTTAATCAATAAACCGGGTTTTTTGATGATTTTTCACGGCATTAGTAATTATTAGCTTTTTCTAATTCTATTTTTTTCATTCAAACATAATTAACATTAATAACTTTTGAAAAATAAAAAACTTTAACCTAACAATCATTGTTTTCAGCTATACAAAAAGGCTTATTTGTTTATCAATACTCGCACTTGCATTTTTCAACTGTTGTATTATTTATATTGAATTATTGAGTTTTTTTAAGATTGCAATAAAAATTATTTATATTCAACTAAAAACACCCTCTAGAGCTAATAGTTTAATTTGCCTTTTTAATATTTTTTTTGTTACAATCATCATGGTCTTCGTAAAACAACGAGATTGAGAAAATTCATGAATATTACTGACTTAGAAACTTGCGAATTAGTAGAGTTTGATAATCAGATCGTCGGAGGAGCAAAAGCTTATACGAATACAAATACCTATGCTTCGGAAGGTTTAGCTTATGGTGAAGCTGGTGGAGTTGCTGTGGGTGACTATACTATAACTCAAGCCAAAGTTTCTACTAACACCTATAAAGACGATTACTCATCTCTTAGCTACAGCTTTGCAAATGCTGATGCTAAAGCAAAGGATAAAAATAGCTATTCTTTGTCTACTAGTAATAGTAGTTCGATTTGGATTTCTAAGTCGTAGTTAACAACAAATCCACAGAATTTTACATCGCTTTAATCTTGTCTAAATTACAATACATTCAATAATAGTATTGTCATATTTTGATCGGGGTGCTGATATTAAATTTGCATATTTTGCTACATACTGTCTTCAGAGAAAATTAAGCTAGTATATATCGACTAGTATCGTTAATCTTCAAGCATAGATAGAATGTAGGTTGCCATGAAGCGGGCAAATCAACTATTTCAGAGCAACATTTAATCAATATTACGTCCGCTTTATCCAAATTTAACCAAGCATGGATATTTCTCAATCAAGCAATCAAACCCCTTATCTTATAAAGATAAGGGGTTTTTGTTTTAGATTTTAACCGCTTTACTGAAAATATTTACTCTTCCGAAGCGAATAATTACGATTGATATGTACCCTATCGACAATAATCCGGAATCTCAGTATAAATTTAAATTTAATTCACAGTAGCTTTACCCGAACGCTACGTATATACTTTAGTATGATTACTTAAGTAGTGTTGTAATAGATTATCAGGTGCTTCGGCTCAAGTCTGGGGCTTTTACGGGCTTGTAATTATAATTTCTGTGAAAATAATACTTTTACAGAAGCAACATATTATCTATCCGCTTGACAGCATTTAAGCGAAACTTTCTGTTGGAATAAATCTATGAATGCTGCGGGTATTCACTGACTGCTAACTAATTGAATAAGTCAGCCAAATTGATGATGAAAATTTTTAATTGAGAAAACAAAATGAACAAAAATCTAAGATTAATTCAAAACTTTTTTTTAATTGCTGCTCCAATTTTAGCTAGCTCTGTTTTAAGTATTTCACCTAGTAAAGCTGCTACTTTTGGTTTATCTAACTCAGAAGTGCGGTTTACAAATTTTAGTCAAATTCCTTTAAGGGTCGATACTTTTGCAGACTTTGATACTTCAACTGTTAGCAAAGGTGGAGAGGTAGGAGCGACTGCTAATGCTGAAGCTGAATTCGATTTTTTGACAATTCCGCCATTTGCGACTAATTCAAATTTGAGTTTTGCTTTTGGTGAAAATCAAGATTATTTAGGGTTGGCAGAAAGTGAATCTGAAATTAGAGGTGAGTTTGACATAAAAGCAGATACGAATTTTTCTTTTGATTTTTTAGCGTTATTAAATCTAGAAACATCGATTGATAATCCTCCTACAGAAAATGCGAGAGCAAGTGGAGATATCTCTTTTTTATTATTTGACATTGAAAATGAAACAGTTTTAGATTCCTTTAGTCTTATAGGAAATTTAGTTACCGAAGGCGACAATGATTTTGTTGCACTTCAAAAAAGTGACAGTATAAATGTAGCCCAAAAGATCGCTCAGCCCAATTTTGGTGGTAAGGAAGAATCTTTAATCGCTTTTGTTGAAGGTTCAGTCAATCGCTATTTTACTGACGATACAAATTTGGCATTAATAGAAGTTAAACGCAATCGGGTTAAAGTAACAGCGCCCGAGCCTTCAATTAATCTGGCTTTGCTCGTATCTAGTGGTGTTATTACCTTGGCGTGGAAACGCCGACGTAAATAAACTACCTTTTCTCGCTTAGGGAAACAATAAGTCCGAGAATGGGTGCATCTATCCAAAAGTAAGTAGTTTTTAGCTATACGCGATCGCGCATCCATATTGAATCATCAATAGTACCTTATAACTAGAAAACTGCCACTCGGTTAACTTCTCTAACTTGTGAATTGTTTTTAATTAAAGCGCGAGGAGTATCTAAACCGACTTCTCGCGCTACTTGCATTTGCTATTGCACCTAGGTACTTTCGTTTTTTCTTTTTACCGAGCTGCTAGAAGAAATCGAGCTTGAGCTTGAGCTTGAACCTGAACTTGAACTTGAACTCGAAGATGAGTAACTACTGCTATTACCAGAAGAAATATCAACTGAAACGCTTTGACTAATTTCAGTTTGATTACCCACAGATGTTCCAATGCTTCTCGCCTCGGAAATAACTTTACCATCAGGCGATACTATCCGTTTAGTTATAACTCGATAGCTAGTCATGATTATCCCAACTATAAATATTTATTGACAGTTGATTGACAAAAAGCAAAAAGCTATTAAAAAGCCTTGTCTAATATCTTTTTAATAGCGGATTAAATTTTTACCAAGCAATGGATATTTCAGAGACTTAAATTTCACAGAGTCTAGGAACTAACTAATGCAGAAATTCTTTGATAGCTGCCATTAGAAGCATTCCCTGTTAATACACGGGAAATCATTTTGCCACTAGGATTTTGTTTGGAGATTTCAACTCCATAACCATCTAATTCTTCGTCGTAGAAATATCGGATTTTTTCTCCATCTTTCCCTACTGATTCTTCCAAAACCTCTACATCAGATCCCTCAATAGGAAGCAAAAATCTAGAAAGAGAAGGAAAGAAATAAGAGAAAGATATAGTCGATGACATTCCACCCTTTATTTTACCGCTATTCTCAAGTTCTGTCTCACAAAAACTGAGATCGGCAATTTTTAATCTGCTCATAAAACCCGCTGTTGAGATTGTTCTATCGCTGAAAAATCATAATAAGTAATAAGTTTTCAGCGATTTATATCACCTCTTTAGCTCTCCTCTTATAAAGCTTATTAACTCAGCAATAAAGAGTTGAATAAGCTTTATAAGCAATCTCCTTCAAAAAGTGTTTAACAGGAGATTACGTTAGATCGTAGTGTGATTAACGGCTATAGGAGATACCAACTACTTTAGAGATAGAAGAGCCGGGAGTTGTGTCGGTTAAACCAATAACCTCTGTAAAGGTAACGTCGCCGGAAGCAGTAGATTGTCCATCAACTAAAGCGGTGTTGTTAGCAACATTGAACCTAGACTTAACATCAATGTTCTTTTTGATTTTTTCATTGATATCAATGTCTACGTTTTGATCGAAATATGTGTTTTTACCATAGCTGTTGTAACCGTAACCACCAACAATTTCAGTTCCTTCAACAGCTTCGATGTGGTTTAAATCTAAGATATTCATGAGATTCTCCTGGGAATTAATTAACTTTCGGGAATTTTTTTGTAAGCAAACTATTCTCTTTTGCTTACATTTATAACTATATATCTTTTGTTTCTAAAAGTCAATATCTTTTTGATTTATTTATGATAATTAAATCTTATATCTTTTTAGCTAAAATAATATATTTTTATTTGTACAATTAGTTTAATATTATATTAATAAACATTATTAACAAGAGAGCAAAATAATATTTACTCTCCTCAATTGTGTAATATTTCAAATATACTAAAATTGCTGGTTAATAGATAAAAACGCTAACTATCAAGGTTAAATAGCTAAATACATAGAAAAAATGGGTTTCTAATTTGGACATAATGCTATCTTAATATAAACATTTTTCTACTTTATTCAAAGTCATCTTTTTTGCTAACTCGCTTACGCTTGTTCCAATAATTCTGATGATGCTTGTTTTTCAGTATTATCATTAAATGAAGTTATAATCTCTATTTGCTTAATTTTTTGTTGCAACCAACTATTGAATAAATCTGTAATTATTATCTCTCGTAACTGCTCGTTCAATTCAGGTTGAATAATCTCTTCAACCCAAATTAAATAAATACCTTTAGGAGTAACAATTGGTTTGACAACTTCCGGTGGAGTAGCAGCAAAAACACTACTAGCAATTTCTGGACGAAAATCTTTGCGCCGTCGAATTCCTTGGTATCCACCAGCACGACGTAATTCTGGAATTGGAATGTACTCCCGAGCAACTTCTGAGAAAGTCAATTCATTTTCTTGCAGTGCGTAAAACAATTCCAAAGCCAAATCGTATTCATCAAAAATGACTTCATAGGTAACAGCTGCAACAAAATCAAGTTGGTTTTGATAAAAGAATGCTTCCACTTTATTGCTAAATAAATTGTGGGCTACCTTTTTAGAAAGTACGGTGTCATAAACCAATTCTTCAAACTCATCGACAGAAAGCGAGTGTGATTTCAACCATGCGAAAGTGTCTGCTGCTTTAACAAGTTTTTTCGCGAATCTCAACCTGTCTCCTTCCTGCTGTAACTCATTATCATCAACTGTAATTCCAGCTGCATTAGCAGTATCGGCAATAATTTTTCGAGTAGCTATCCCCTCGATGACATCAGGAATTTGACAAGACATTTTTAAATGATGGATTACCTCTGTAGGTGATATTGATAATAGGTTTGACATGGATACTTGTTGGTTGATAGTTGATAGTTGTTGATCCAGACCCTTTGGGTGAAAGAAGTTAAAAGTTAGGAGTGAGGAGTTAATTCTTACTGTTCATTGCTCACTGTTTACTGCTCACTGCTCACTGTTTAAATTTCCAATCCTCCTTTTTGTAATTTCTTGAATGGATCTAAAAGAAAATCGATCGCACGTCGCTGGCGAATAATCACTTCAGCGTTTGCTGTCTGCCCTGGGGTTAGGGGAATACGTCGAGATCCATTTTCTATATAAGGTTTATCGAGCGCAATTTTTAATTCATAAGTCTCAGCACCACTTGAAGTTTCTGATTCAACTTTTGAGTCTGGAGAAATCCAACTGACTTCTCCCGGTACAATTCCATACTCTTGAAAAGGATAAGCATCAAACTTAACTTTTACAGGCATTCCCCTTTTCAATGAACCAGTTTCTTTGACTGGCATTTGGGCAGTGAGAACAAAACCGCTATCTTCAGGAGCAATTCTGGCAATTCTTTGTCCGGGTTGTAACACTTCTCCCGGCTTAGATACAGGCAATTCAAAAATTATGCCATCAATTGGCGATCGCACTATTCGCTGCTGCATCTGAATTTGCAGTGCCGTTATCTCGCTTCTGGTTTGGGCAATTTGTGATTTGTTTAAGTTTATTTGTCTTTGCAAGTCTTTAATTTGTTCTTGAGTCTTTAATAAAGCAAGCTTTCCAGTATTGATTGCGCTTTGATAACTGCTGTTTTGTTCGGCTAGTTGCAGTTTGGCTTGTTCAATGTCAGACTCCAACTGATTCATGGTTGTCTGATAGCGATTTGTTTCTTCAGCTAAACGCAATTGAGCTTGTTTTATATCCGATAAAGTTTTCTCGTAGCTTCGTTTGCTTTCTTGCTGTTCTTTTCTAAGATTGTCAATTTGGGCAGCCGAGACTGCACCATCTTTTAAAAGTTTGCTAAACCGCTTGACTTGGTTTTTATCTATATCTAAACGAGCCTGTGCTGATTTGCGTTCGTTAAGACTTGTTTCAATTTGTTGCTTGGCTTGATTAACTAATGATTGTTTCTCTAACTTTTGTAAATTATAAGTACTTTGTTTAGCATTCAGATTCTGAATAGCTTGATTAACCTGGGCTTTTTTTTCTTCAGCTTGAGACAGATTTTGTTGTTCTTGAGTGCTAGCCGTCAACTCTATTTGCTTTTTGAGCAGTTCTAATTGCGATACCTGATTTTCTAACCCCGCCAACTTTTCTTTTGTCCTTTCTAATTCAGGTTTGACTGTATCGTTATCTAGTTCTAAAAGAATTTGTCCGGTTCTGACTCGATCTCCTTCTTTAACTTTGACAGCAGTAACATTACCGCCAGTTATACTGTCTAATTTGCGGATCGATCCTAACGGTTCTATCCTTCCTCTAGCACTACCAGTCTCATCAACAGTAGAAACCATCGACCAAGGTATTGCAACAACCAGAAAGCCAACAAAAACATAGATTAAGGAACGACTCCAGACTTTTGGTAAAGCATCGAGTAATTCCTCCGTACCGTAATGCAATTTTTCGGAATCATCTACAACCTCAGATGATGATTGCTGCTCCGTATATTCCTCATGGGGAGGCGGAGTGTAGGCTTGATATTCATCCTTTCTCTGCGTGTTTGGCATAATCAGTGAACAGTGAACAGTGAACAGTGAACAGTGTTAGCGCAGCGTGTCCCGAAGGGACATACAGTTATCAGTTAGGAGTTAGGAATTAGGAGTTAGGAGTTATGAATTTTGGATTATAAATTCTTCCCCCTCTCCCCCTCTTCCCCCTCCAACTTCCCAATTCCCATCTACCCAGCATTTGCTAATTGCTGCTGGTTTAGATAGTAATAATGACCTTTTTGGGCGATTAACTCATCATGAGTACCGCTTTCTATCAATACGCCTTTGTCTAAAACTAGGATTAAATCGGCATTGCGTACTGTAGAGAGACGGTGAGCAATGATTAAACTAGTACGTCCTTTAAGAATTGTTTTTAAATTGTTTTGAATTATGCGTTCGGTTTCGGCATCCAAACTACTGGTTGCTTCATCGAAAATTAACAATTGAGGATTGCCTAATAAAGCACGGGCAATTACTAGACGTTGCCGTTGTCCTCCAGATAACATTCCACCACCTTCACCGATTTGAGTTTCGTAACCCATTGGTAATTGTTGGATAAATTCATCTGCTCCAGCCAAGCGTGCTGCTTCTGTAATTTCTTCTAAAGGAGCTTCGGGATGAGCAACACTGATATTTTCTCGAATAGTTCCGCCAAATAAGAAGGTATCTTGATCTACTACTCCAATTTGACGGCGAAGGGATTTTAAGGAAACTTTAGATACATCTTGACCATCAATCAAAACTTTTCCATCCGTCGGAGGATATAAACCCAACATCAATTTTGATAGGGTAGTTTTTCCAGAGCCGCTACGTCCAACTACTGCGATCGTTTGCTCTGGTAGAATCTCGAAGCTGAGATTCTCTAAAACATTAATTTCGCTTTCTGGGTGATAGCGGAAGGTAACATTATCAAAGCGAATATGTCCGCGCAGTTTGGATATATGTCTGCGGGGAGATGCCAATAAATCTTCTTCGGTTTCTGCTTCTAAGACATCATTAATCCGTTCGGTAGAAATCATAATTTCTTGGAATTGATTCCATACTCCTGAAAGCCGTTTAAAAGGACTAATGACATTGCCCATCAACATATTGAAGGCAATTAATTGTCCGATGGTAAGTTGATTTTGAATTACTAAATACGCCCCAAACCACAACAATGCCGTACTGCTTATGGTATCGATACTACCGCTAATAATTTGCAAGCGAGTACCGATTATCTGCGCTCGAAAGCTTTTTTTGATGACATTATTTAGTAGTTGTTCCCAACGCCAGCGCACTGTATGCTCGATCGCCATACTTCGCACCGAGCGAATACCTGTTAGAGATTGAATTAAATAACTGTTTTGTTCGGCACCAGCATTAAAAATCTCTCTAGACATTTTTCGGAGAATGCTTGTACTCGCTAGGGCTAAGATAAAAAACGGCGGTACTATCAAAAGTACTAACAGTGTTAGCTGCCAGTTGTACCAAAACATCACGGTTAGATAAACAACTATCGTAATTAGATCGAGAATTATTGACAGCGTTTCACCAGTCAGAAAACTCTGAATCTTCTGATTTTCTTGAATTCGGGAAGTTATATCACCGACGTAACGGGACTCAAAGTAAGACAAAGGTAAGCTAAAGGTATGTTTGAGAAAACCTACCAGCATGGCAACGCTAATGCGGTTGGCGGTGTGATACAGCAAATATTGCCGCACGGCATTAACCGCAATACCGAAGAAACCAAAGATTAATAATCCCAAACCAACGGCGTTTAAAGTGGATACGCTACCTTGGACAATTACTTTGTCTAATAACAGTTGCGTAAATAACGGCGTTATCAACCCAAACACTTGCAGCAATATTGAAGCCATAAATACTTCAAACAAAACCTTATAGTGGGGTTTAATTAATTCATAAAACCTCCAAACGCTTCCTATCTCTTCTTTAGTTTCTTTTAGCCCGAGTGTTGGTTGCAACAATAATGCATAGCCAGTCCACTTTTCTTTAAACTCGGCATGAGGAATTTTAATTTGCCCGATGGCTGGATCGCAAACAATTACATACTTTTGATTAATCTCATAAACAACAATGTAATGCTTGCCTTCCCAGTGAACAATTGCTGGTAAAGACTGTTGCGCTAATTTATCAAAGCTGGCTTTCACGGGTTTGCTGGCAAAACCAATATTTTCCGCAGCAGCAGCCAAACTTCGTAAAGATGCGCCGTTGCGGTTAACGTTGGCGATATCCCGCACGCGATTCACAGCTAACCTTTTACCCCAATGTCTGGCAATCATTACCAAACAAGCACAGCCGCAGTCGGAAGCACTTTGTTGAGCATAAAAAGGATATTGCTTGCTCAAGCGTTCCCAAATGTGCTTGGCTTTTATTTTGGGGCTGGGAAAGTAGGGTTTAGCTTTTTTCTTAACTGAGGAAGAAGGGAATGGAATAACTTTCCTGTCACTAACAAGTCGCTCGCTTTGAGGAAATATCTTGTCAGTCTGTCTTCTAGAGCGAGTTTCACGGGTACAGATTTGCTCTGATGGGTTAATCCAGGCTAACAAATCATTCCACTCTTCTAGGGCTAATTGCAGGTTAGAACTTTTGAGACTATATGCAATAGTTGGTTGCGTTACTGACCATTTTCCATCAATCTCTCTGTAAATATTCCCTGGATTTAAAGTGCGATTTGCGGGATTTTTTACTTCCCCCTCTCGTAGCAGCAGTAATTTATTATCTTCAAATAGTCTCGCAGTGCTTTCCCCAGGCTGAATACGGTACCGCTCGAATAAACAGAGAGCTTTAAACATTTGCTCCGGGTTAATGCAACTGCGCGATAGTTGAGAATTCTGACGACACAGCAGCAAGATATCCCAAAATTCCGCACGTCTGTAAAGGCGATCGCGAAAAAGAGGATGCTTTTCCATCAAGCTATATAATGCTTCGCCGCTTAGATAACAGAGTTTTAAGGAAGTTGAAGCCCTTGCAGCCAAGTTAATAAAATTCTCTTTGCCGAATAAACTCTGCTCGCCAAAGGATGCGCCACTTTCAACAGTTGCGATTAAATTATCTAAACCATCAAGAAGCCTTGCTTTACCCGCAAGCACAATAAAAATACCAGGTTTTGCTTGCGTCGATCGCCAAAATAACTTTGCTACTTTTGGTTCGATTATTTCTATTTCTTTCAAGCAGCTTTGTATATCCTGCTCTATAAGGCTTTTACCCAGAGTCGCGATAATTTTATGACATAGCTGCTCTTGGGATAATACATTTTGCATCACTTCCCTACCTTTACTACTTTAATTGCGACTATTGATTTAATTGCAGCTGCAATTCACAGATGCGTTGCTGCCTACTTAAAAACCCCAATTGCGATAAATATTTACATAACAATACAATTATGTGAGTGTCAAATATATAACTATCATTGCCGTAAATTAAAAATCGGGGTGAAAGCTTTTTTAACCATTGAATATATTGATGATTAAAACCCTCAAATCTACCAATTGGAAGATGACACAATTTCCAAATTAAAGCTAAATATGCCCAAATATTCCAGTAGAAGCGCATCTGCTGAAAAAAGATTAACCTTTGACAGATTTGAATTTGAAGGTTACTCATATCTGTCTGCAAGATCGTTTCAAGTTGCCGACAAAATTCTACCCATAGATCGGCAAGTAACCTTTTTAACGCCTTATCCAGTATACAAGTACTCAATAACTTGTATTGCAAGGAATAGTATCCTGCAAAAGCTTGTACGATACTAAATTCATGTGACATAATTTGTATATGTTGCCGTCAGTAGTAACGCATCGCTGTAGGTTATATCCCCGCCAAGGTTCTACAGTGATGCATAATTTGCTTTACGATGTGCGACTAACCTCTGGAGCTTCCCTCTAACATTGTAAGAGTTTAGGGGGATTATCCTTGGGTTGGTACGGATAATTACATTTCATTACCAAAAAATCTGCTTACTGTTATTTCATAAAAACAATTTCCTTATTTTAATTGTAAGTTTTTGCGCTTAATTAAGAAGATAATCTTAATTATTGAAACTTTCAGTAATATACCGGCATTTTAAGCTCCTTTATAAATATATGGGTGTTATTTAACTCGTTTATGCAATGTGCTTTTAGTCTATAATGCCTTGCACTATTTAAATAAACCTGTAAAACACTATATATAAAGGCTCCGGAGACTAAAAAGAGGTTTGATATCTTAAAGAAAATTTAGACTCTGGATCGAATAGAAGTCCTTAAAAAGTCGAAACAAAAGGATTTTGCGGAGAGTAAATAGTTCTATCTGCCTCAAGAACAATCATTTTTTATTATATGCATAGGCAATAAACTATGGTTTGCAGCCAAGCTATGTCAGTCATCGATCGCTGTTATTTACAACTTCTGCAACGAGCAGTAGGTTTACGAAGACATATTAATAATGATTCATGTCCCCTCTACTTACCGAAAACAAGGATAGCTAAAGCAAAATGCTACGACTGTAAATTTCTCGTTTTCTAATTATCACTTACCTAATGCTTTCAAAGCAGCAATTCAAATTTGAACGCGGAAAATTTACAAATATTTACGGTTAAAACCATAAATATGTACCATCCATAGAACAAGCGGAATAGAATTTAACAGAACTTGCCGATGATAAAACAGAGAATTAATCTTCAATTACTTTCTAACTCCAGAAAGCCCACCGAAGGCAGTTTTTCTTAGATAATAGTAGTCCCTCACACCTTTTAGAGACCACTGTACTTAATAATAGATTATGTAAGGCTATGTCAAGAGTTTATCATAAAAAAAAACAGACATCATAGAAAAACTATAATATCTTCATGAAATCTTTAAACAAACTAAGTTTAAATTTTATTATTAAATCTTTAGCTGTTCTATCAACCAATATGGATAAAATTAATTCAATCAATAAACGATTTAAATACAACTAGGACTTACGCAAGCCCCCCTTTAAAAGGGAGGTTAGGGGGATCTAGAATGTCTGGAACACGCTCCGGTACCTTTATCGCTGGGTAAGTCCTAACAACTATTATCAAAAAAATTAAAGTGGAGATACGAATTTACTAAACTTAATAGTCGGAAGCAATGAATTTTCTTCTTAAAAGAAATAATGCATATCTAATTTTAGTAATTTTCGCATCTATCAAAAGAGATAATAACGCTAATCAAAGCAAAGTATATAAGATAAGATATGACATCTATCATAAGTAATAAAATCCTATAAATTAAGAAAATATGTAAAGCATATAAATAATATCAAATAATTTGTCTTGTTTCCAAATGTTTTATTTGACTGGTTATTAATTAGGACTTACGCAGTGAAACCAGTGAGATTGGGGGAACGGAAAACTCTTAATTTTGCCTAAGTACTTATGATTGTTATTCATGAATGATATTAATAAAGTTGATATCTGCGATAAATAATGAGCAAGCAGAAATCCGGCGTTGCTGAATCCGGGTATGAATTTAAATGTAGAGACGCGTTAGCGTTCACGCGGAGCGTGCGGCTCAGCGTGCCCGATAGGGCATTATATCGCGTCTCTACAAGGTTTATGGGTGACGCATATCTAATTTCCGGAGATGTTTAATTCATGTATGGATGATGTACTGGCATTATCTATTACCAGAATTTCCATATCTGCTTCCCCAGTCCACTGCAACAGTATGTTTGCAAGACATTCAAGTATATGGCGGTTTTCGGTTGAGTAGAATACATTCAAAACCTCACCCTGTCCTCCGGATATCCTTCTCCTTACTAAGGCTATAGTGTACAATACAAAGCTTGAAGTAGCTCGTTTACTTGAGATGAATGTTAAAGAAATTAGCAGTTTTGCCAACACAACAGCAGTAAATTCCAAACTTCTGCTTTTTCTAACAGTTTTTGCCTAATTTTAGAACTTTCAGATCATTCATTATCTTCTGCTAATTCGGGGTGGGGTAACATATTCGTAGTGCATTCACCAAATGTGCGCGAAGCGCAGTCATTCGCTACGCAAGATGCTTGCACTACGCAAACTCCATAAATCTTATCTGGTAATTTTGGGTTGTTCGATTACTAATTAACTCAAGAACCACTATGAGGTACTAAGTTCAAAGTTACTATATATGTAGTCAAATTCAGTATCCAACCATTGGTAAAACATATTATCAAGAATTTCTTGATATCGATTGGATGTTAATTCTGCGGGTATATAGTCTTCAACCATAAATAAATGATACCCATTTTCAGTTTTTATCGGACCAACTAATTCTTTTGGGGAAGCGCTAAATACTAGAGGTGCTATTTCTGGCATGACAGCCCATCGATAAACTTTTCCCTCGTACCCGCATTTATATCTACGATTTTGATCGATATCATGAAGACGAGCTGCTTGATAAAAACCGATCTCACCTTCTTCAATCTGATAATACAATTCTTGAGCCAGTTTTTCGTCGTTTACAATAAATTGGTATAAAACAGCTTGTTCAAATTTCGAGCGGTTTTGAATAAAAAATTGTTCTACTTCCTTACCAAATAGTGTTGAAGCTAGCTTTTGTTTGAGTAAAAGGTTGCGAATCCCGACTTCCCAATCTAACGGAGTCAGCATTTGCTGCTCTAACCATTTAACTGTGTCGCTAGCTTTTTCTAAACGCTTTTCTCTACGCTGACGGTTTGCTTCAATCTCAATTTCTTCTGTAGTAACATTTATATCTTTTTGCAGTGCAGCTTTTTCAATAATTCTTTGATATAGAACCGCTTTACATATTTCTTTTAATTTTATCTCCGTTTTAAGGAATTTAATAATCTCAACAGGCTCCATAACTATTTTTAATTGGTTATTCATAGGTTAATTTTAAAACTATATACTTTCATGAAATAAAAATATAAAATTATTCGCTTTATACTATTTTACTTACTAAAATATTTTTCAAAACTTAGGTGTAATCACTATGGCAGTTTAACATTTTTATAAATATGAATATTGATTTAAATTACAGTAAATTCGAGTATTAAAAATAAGTAGAGTAGCATTAAATCCCCCTACATCCTGTATTAGATGCTTCATTTTATCAAATATCTCCTACAACAATTGATCGATGGCTTTTATAAATACCTTCTCTCAAGTTTGTATCTTAAAATTTAAAAATATCAATTGTAGAAAATACTGAAATTTTTTTGGATGTATATTACATTAAAAATTTTCAACCTAGTCATATATCTAGATAATATACAAAAAAACTAGAAGCTAGTTATTTTTCTTAGCTTCCAGTAAGTGAGAGTATAAATAATTAGTACATTTGGGCAAAGATAATCCCCTGCAAGAACTGGGATTAATATATTCACCTTTAAGTGCGGTTCATCATTAATATTAGCGATATTTTTTCAATCGTTACTTATTCGTTTTTCACTAAACTAATATTTTTAAATTTTTAATGGTTTAGTTGAAGGAAGTTTTAGAGTAGCTTTTATGTTTATTAGGGGGAGGTAAAAGCTTAAATAAACTAGATTGGGGAAAATCACCGCTCCCATTTATTCCCTTGAGCTTCCTTGAAAAAAGAACCACCATTAGCAACGATCGAATATATATATTAGCCAATAAGTTATGTGCCCCATTTTTAGATTGCCTGCTCAATCAAATCAATTACTGTTATTTTAATAATTAGTCATAGTCTTTTACCTCGCAAATAAATTTCTTACTCAATCACCTTAATTGTTGCTATTTATAATTTAATGTATAAAAGATAGTTCTATTTGCCATTTTGGCATATTTATTTCAAAGTAATGATGAATCAATTTACGGTTAATTTATTTAAAATATATACAGGTAATAGATGTTTTTTCTAAATATCTACCCTTAGATACTATGGCAATTCTCTATGAAATGTTAATAATAATTTTAAAGCTTAATGAATTCATTTATACAAAACTGGAATTCTTCTTTATTTTAATTTTGACTTACGCAAAGCCCCTCAAATTAGCGGGGGTTGGGGGGATCGGAATTCATGGAACACTAGTTTTCTCGTTCTGGTTGCCTAAGTTATGTAAATATTAAATCAGCTATAGCAAAATATCATTATAAATAGGTTTACGTTGAGAATAGCCATCGCAATAAGCAAGTGGATATTAGGTAGATAAGAAGGTAGATTAGGAATAAGCTATTAAGTAGCCGTGCAAAATTAATTTAACATTCTAAAATCTTCAAAACCCTGGGATTGCTTCGTTCCTCGCAATGACAATACACAATTAATTTTGCCTAAGTACTTAAAGCAGGCGATCGCCTGCTTATCGATACTATATAAACAGACAACCACGGTAAAGCTACAACCTCGCCTTGTCCAACTAATGTGGTGTTTCAAGCGGCAGGTAAATTCTATCAAAAGCTAATTTTATTAATATCTTGATTTTTATTGTTTAAATTTTCAAATATAAATGCTATAATATAGAACCTACAAAAAAAAATAATTCAAGCTACAAGAATTTTATGGAGTAAAGCACATCGCTTTTATAGGCAATTTGTCCATAATAGTCAAACCTGTCATGGTAGATGCGAAAAGATTATGACAGGTGTAAATAAAACTTGGGATTAACTCTCGTTTTTTCCCAATATTTACCGAACATTAATTAAAGTCGCAAAAATTAAGCGGAAAATCTCGATTTTCTTCTAGCTCAAAATCCGGCTTTATTGATTGATACTCGCGGATTTGGGTTTCTAACCATTTGTCAAGATTTGCCCCGCCACGAATTTCTGTCTTCTGTTTGCCAACAACCTCAAGATAAGCCAAGTCTTTGATTTTATTTAAACAACTTGGTGACACATTGCTATCTTTTCTTCGGTTAGAACTCTGCTTGGCTATGTTTATATTTTCATTGTGCTGCGGTTTGGGCTTTTTTGGAGAATGTTCTTTGATCAATCTGTTGTAAGTGCGATAGGGAATGTAATGTAGAGGATTGTAGCCAGCAAAACGAAGCATTAAAACACAAGCCCAAGAATACTTGCCTGCTAGAATTGCTTCGACTACTTGATCGAATTGTTCCGAATGTATTGTCTTATCTAAACTGCTACTAATGCCTATTGAATCTTGATTCATGGTGTTGGTTATCTAGAATAATTTAGATTAGCCTTGTTACGTTTATTTGTCTGAGTACGTCGGAAACTGTTTTGAGTTATTAAAGGAGCATCCTAACTGCATGGTGGTGACTTATAATGAATGCATCAACTGTGCTATTTATTTTTAATAAGACAGTTTGCTTGTTATTAGCCATGTAATTAATTACTTTTTGCCCTCCCATAGCAATTTCACTTGATAACCCTCAGCTAATTCTGTTGCAGTTTTCGTCTCTTCATGGGTATAAACGACTTTCTCACACATGAACTCACAATCTTTATAGCTAAGAAATGTAAGTAGGGTTTGAAGTTTATTTTCTTGGTTGGAAAAAGTTAATAGCCGATATGTCAAATTTATTGGTAACACAGCGGTTTTGTCTTTGGTTGGTGTTACAACATCAAGCACTTCTGAGTTTATACGATTGCGGAATGCAGCTAAGTACAATTGTGCTTCTCTAAAAAGCTTGGTGAAAAGTTTTATTTCTCTTATTCTTCCTCTCATGGCAAAAATCATCACAAAAGTGATGTTAACCGATAAAACAAAAAAATATTGTACCTCCCGAAGCTTATTTAATGATCCTCGTAACAATAAATTATTGAATCCTATATTCCTCCGAGATGTCTTGGGCTTAAATAAGCTATAACGATTATTTCTATTTAGCGTGTTTAGAAAAGCAAAAATGGGTGATGCAAAACTCACCCCGCAGATTATTAACTTCTGGGGAGATAAAGCTTCATTGGGATGCAAACTATAACGATCCATCCCTAAAATGCCTTCTGGCCATATATTTTCGACTGCATTTAACCTGACGATCCTTTTCATTAATTGAACCTTTGACCAAAAATCCGACTTTCCTTTTCCAGGAAGGGATGCGAGCAAGTGCCAAAATAAACAAATCTCAGTAATAGTAAGTTGGCAACAGTACTACCATGCTTTAAAAATTTACTTAGAACCATTTCACATGACTGGTAATAAAAAATTTACGCTTAGCATTTGGTAGAAGCAATCAGAGACTTTTTTTAATCTCCTAAACTCCTAATTTAATTACTTGACCCCGATAATATTTCGTATAATTAGAAACTGTTTTTATTTAGGAGTATTTATGTGAAATTTCTTATTTTTAGTATAGCAAACAAAATTTCTTCATCTTTTATGGTTGATAACAACATTAGTACTTATACTATTTTTTGTCTTAAATGTCATCTGTCTTTCATCACGGTTTATTACATTAAATCTACTTAATATAATTATACGAATACTTAAGTATTGTGCAACTTTAATTTTTGTCCTTTATCAATTATTTAATGAGGGGTTAGACCCCCTAATTAACATAATTTTTATGACCTGAATTGATAAATCATTTACAAGTATTTTGCTTGAATGTTTGTAAATAGTGGATTTGAAATAAGAGAATATAGATAGCATTGTAGTCCCTATAAACTATCTTATTAAGTAAATATTTTTAAAGCGCTGTAGAAGTTATCATATTAATAACAATTAAGCTAAAGCCTTTGTGTATAAAGATTTTACATTAATGAATACTATCCAAAGTTTTTTAAAATTATGATGAAGTTAATTTTACCGGACGAAGAAATAATATGATGAACAGTTGCAATAGATACAGTTTTTTGGTATTATAAATAAATTTCAATAACAAAATTTTATATAGCATTATAAAAAACACATAATGAAAGTGTAAATATCATATAGTTAGACTTGTAAAATTAATGAAAATTCACTTATTTTTAGACGAATGATATTTTCACGCTCGTAATTCATCAGCGTTCTATTTTGCAAATCTTTTGCATTTATTTTTTAAGGCAAATAAATACGAATAATTTTATTAGTGAGATTACATATCCACTTGCTGCTGTATTAAGCTTAAATAAATCTTACTTTTCGCGAGCAACTCTTCATGACTCCCTTGATCTGCTAAAACACCTCTGTCAATAACCAAAATAGTATCGGCATCTTTAATGCTACTAAGATTAGGATCGACAATAAAAGTAGTGCGAATTTGGGCAGTATCAATAAAAGCACGATTAAAGCAAGCTAATTTTTGTTGAAACTGATACTCCGAAAGCGAATCAACAAAATTATTAGAGGAGTCAACGATCAGAATACGAGGATTTTTGATTAAAGCTCTAGCAATCGCTAATTTTTGCTGTTGTTTAGCATTTAGCTTTATTCCTCCTCCAACGATAGTGTTGTAGCCTAAAGGCAGCGCCTCGATAAAAGCGTGCGCTCCTGCAAGTTTGGCAGCAGCTTGAGCTTGAGAGAGACTAAATTCTCGATTGTACAAAGTGATATTTTCTAAGATTGTTCCCGAAAACAGGAAAATTTCTTGCGATATTACACCTAATTGTCTCCTCAGAGAATAAGGACATACTTTGGTAATATCATGTCCATCAATCAGAATGCGTCCGCTATCGGCATGGTACAAGCCAGTCAGCAACTTAACTAAAGCTGTTTTACCGCTATTATTCCCTCCCACAATAGCGATAGTTTGTCCCGGCTTGACGCGAAAAGAAATATTTTGCAAAATATCTCCTTGTTGGGAACTCCCTTGAGTTATGCTGCCTAATTCGCTAAAACTTACATTTTCAAAATGCACCTCACCGCGAATAGGAGGTAATACAGTTAAAGCAGTTTGTGTTTTTTCTTCGCTTTCGCTAGCGAAAACATCATCTAATTTTTCAACAGAAGTTAGTATTTCCGGAAATTCATTCCACAGTTTTACCAATGCCAAGATTGGGTTTACCGTATTGCTGGCAAGCATATTGAAAGCAACAAATTCGCCTAGGGAGATTTGAGAATTGATCGCCATCTGGGTGCCATACCATAACACTGCCGTAGTGCCGAGGTGATTAATCAAACTACTTGCGAACTGCAAACTATTAGTTAACTTTTTTCCTGAAAATCGCGTCTCGATAGCTCGGGTGAAATATTCTTCCCAGCGCGATCGCAAAGAATTTTCGGCTTTCTCAGTTTTGATTGTGTTAATGCCAGTAATTATTTCTACTATTACGGAGTTCTGTGCTTTAAAATCAAAAGCATATTGTCGTCCAATTTTTTTCACAAATACACCAACTACCGCACTCAAACACATCATCGGTAAAATAAAACCCACTACCACCAAAGTAAGTTGCCAACTGTAATAAGCCATCAACCCGAAATAGATAAGCGTCATCAACCCATCCAAAATGGTAGTTATGGCTTGACGAGATAAAAAGCGGTGAATTTTGGCGTTTTCTTGAACTTGACTGAGAATATCTCCCACTGTGCGAGATGCGAAAAAAGATAATGGTAATTCCAGGGTACGACTGACAAAATCGCCTATTAGAGTTATATCTAAGCGGTTGGATAAATAATCTAGAAGTGAGTTCCGCAATGCACTTAAAACAATACGTCCAAACCCGAATACAAGAAAACCGAAGGCAAAAATATTTATGGAATCCAAATTTTTAGTCGTCGTAACTGCATCTATTACGATTTGGGCCAATATTGCTGGAACTACACCTAAAATGGGTAACAGAATCGAAACAACAATTATTTTTGCTAGTAAAAGTCGATTATTTGTAAAAAACCGATAAAATCTTTCAAAAGATACAAACTCATTCTTCTTACTAAAGAAATGATCCGTAGGAGATAAAAGTAAGGCATATCCTGTAAAATTTACTTCAAACTCCTCCCGAGAAACCCATTTTTTACCTATAGCTGGATCTGAGATAAATACAGATTTCTCTTTAAATCGCCATACAACTATATAGTGATTCCCCTGGTAATGAGCTATCCAAGGTAATGGTTGCGACTCTAATTCATTCAAGGAAGCTCTTACCCCTAAAGCTTGATATCCCAAGGTTTTAGCCGCATTAATTAAATCGTTGAACTCCGCACCCATAGAATTTATGTGTGCAATAGAACGTAGAGTATGTAGACTAAAACGTTTACCCCAATATTGACTAATGGTTGCCAGACTTGCCGCCCCGCAATCTGAGGAACTTTGCTGTTGAACAAAAGGGTAAATTTTAAACCAGCGTCGCAGGGGATGTTGACGATCGAATTGCAGGTGCTGAGTAATTAATTCCCCATTGGGGGCTTCGTGCTGAAAACTTTTCGACTCAATTTTGTCATCTTCCTCGACTTGATTATTTTTGAGCGCCAAGCGAGGATTAACTTCAACAGTTTTTAACTCCGGTACAATCTCCGCAACTAAATCAAACTGTTGTAATGGTAAATAAAATAGCGATAAATCGGTTCGAGATATAAAATCTGTTTCGATTGTATTAGGATATCCCCAACTTTCCCCCACTGTAGGCGGTCGATTTTTCCCAGAAATGCTGCTTATCTCGCCACTTACAAGCCAAAAACGCCCTTGTGCGATCGCCGTTGCACTCAAAGGAGAACCTGCATTAATGTCAACCTTAAGAAAATAAGCAAGTAGTTTTTGTAAAGTAGGAGTATTTTGCGAACGCAATTGTGTGAGCGTCTTGAAAAAGATTAACTTTTGACGCTGTTGACTAAGCTGTGAAAAATAATCGAATAAACCAGGGTAGCGCTGCAACCAAATATCAAGATGTACTAAAGAAATTTGCAAAAGCATTCCACTACTAGATGCCACAGCTCGATATTCTTGAAATCCATCGCAAAACGCATCATCCCCTCCAAAAAATTGATTTGGATGAAGCAATTGAATTGAAACTTCCTTTCCCAAGGATTCATCAAACCCTAGCAATCTGACTTTACCTTGACAAATCAAGTAAACAACACCACCACTAACAGATGAATGCTCGACGCAATTGTACTGAGTTAGTTCATCACCTAATTCAAATTTATGACCTATCCAAGCTTCTTTAAACTCAGATGGGAGGTTAGTATCTCCAATAACCTGCTTCCAAAGCTGGTAAATAGCTTCGGAAGCAGTTAATAACGGAGTATTTGTTGTATCATTATCCGCTTTCTGAACTCCCAAACTTGGGTACGAGTCCATCGTTTAATCTCTAATAAAAGTAACTATATTGACTTTAGTTAAAACTTGTAGCGGTAGTTTAAAAGAAGCTCTAAATACTTTCAATATAGGATTTTATCCTAATTGTCCATCGCCATTAGCTCTTTGCACCCGTATTAATAATTACTAGTTATTCATTCATTTTTATTTTATATATAGTCAGTGACTTCTCGTACAGTGAAAGTTGGAAATAAAACATTTAGTTAGCTAAACCCAATTTTTTATTCTACTAGAGCATTAATTACCATTAAATGCATTCTTATTAAATTTCAGCCCCTACCGTCAATAAACATCTTATACTTTATTGAAGTTTTAATTTTACTTCAATTGGTGTTCATTGTTTTAAGTAAAATAATTATGTATTTTTGGGTACAAACTCTAATAAGTAAATAATTTACAATCAGATACTTTTAAGATAAAAACTTGGCATCTAAACACTATGATTACTAGTTTTTAGACAACAAATCTTCACAAAAATCGGATTTATTGGCATAAAACTTGTTCATTGCGAACATATATAGCAACTTATTAGCTGTGATTATCATTAGAGCTAATATCATTTGCATTTTAAAAATAAAAAAAATAAAGATTTTTTGGAGTTAGGAGGGAGTAGGGAGTAGTTAGGAGTTAGGAGTTAGGAGTAGCAAGTAGCAAGTTTCTTGTAGCAAGTAATGATGTCATAGGGCTGCGCTTATTCAAATATTTCTGATTTGGCTACTCGTTACTTATTACTCGCTACTCGTTACTCGCTACTTTAATAACGTCTCCCCTCTCTCCAAGATTAATCAATCATCAAATAAATCGCCCAAATAGCCATCGCTCTGAGGTAAACACAGGCACGGAAGGTTCCAACGGCGGTAATGGCTTCGGGGGTACGAAACTGTAAGCCGTTGTCATAAATTTGATTTACTACAGCTTCCGTTAACTTAAATGCTTCCGATTTCTTGCCCATTTGTACTAGAAAAGCGGCAATGCCAAAATTGATTCCCGTCCATATTTCTAAAGGATGAGTTGCCGTAGGATTTTCAGGAGAGCCATCGGCACGCAAACCGTTAGCAGCACCAAGTTTGCCGTCGTTGAACTTAAGGAAACAAGCATCATAGACGGTATCTAAAGCTGAAATAGCGCACTCCGTTGGTACAATATCCGGTAGCTGCAATAAACGAGCGTAGAATTGCCCGCATAGTTGATCCGCCATTACCACATCAGAACCGCTTTCACTATCAAGACGATAAAATTTACCGTTCCATAGCTTTTCTTGATAAACAGGACGAGATTTTTCTAACCAAGAAGAGTAAATGGATTTTTGTGTCGCTAAATTATCGATTTCTACTTCCTTGGTTAACAAAACTTCGCTGATGGCGATCGCCGCTTCCAAGGCAGCCAACCATAACCCACCACAATAAGCACTTACACCCAACAACCGCCAATCATCAAAAGTTTGATCTGGGGCACCAGAATTTTCTGGAATACCGTCGTCATCTTTATCAAAAGCTTTGAGATAGTTTAAAGTTTCAACAATCGCATTCCAACAATCAACGAGAAAATCAACGTCATTACTACCTGTAAATATAAAATCTCGATACACCTGTAACACAAAATCACAACCCAAATCTTTCCACTGGTTGCAATCTTGATAGCTGGTGTAATTTGTCTTTTCCCAAACGTGTTCGTTGGGTGCGCCTAAATCGTGAGGTGTCGCACCCTTAGCTTTACGAACAGCTTCATGACTTTCTGCTCCGATAGTATAGTAATAGCCGATGACACGAGTATTTTCATCGCTATCGGGGATTGCTCTGGCAAAAGCGCGAATTACAGCTTTCTCCAATTCTGGAAACAACATTAATAAGCCAAAAGAACCGTAAAGCCGCACGTCTAAACTTTCATACCAGCGATAGTCCAAGCATTCAAGTACGGCAAATTGACCTATCGGATCGCGAGGTGATGCCGCACTCCACAAAGTACCGCCAGCAGTCAGATCGTAAAGTTCGTTAAACAAAGCCATTTTGAACCAGTCGGGCAAATCCGAGCGTTCAATAATTGGTTGCTGCCAAGCTTGAATTTGAGAAAGCCAATTTTGATATTCTTGAAGAGCATTGATAGCAATATTCCCAGCATTCTTGCCATTACCGCCAAAAAAGTCAGTATATCTGCGCTTATATGTAATTCCCGATACAAATTCTGTTATAGGGAAATCCCAAGCCACAGCAAAAGGTATTTCTAAAGTTTCTCCCGGTTGAAGAGTAAAACGCAGGGCAATAGCTGCCCCTATTTGTTCGTTCGTAACTGCGGTCGTTTCATCGGTAATATTAGCCAAGGAACCATTTTCAGCAAAGCTTTGCCAAACATCTTCACCAGTAGAAGTTGGATTCCATCGACTGTGGTGAAAAATTTCTAATTTTGGATTTTTAGCAGTAGCAATACACCAAGTACCTTCTCCCTCTGCTGGCTCTGCGGTACCTACTTTATCTAATACACAAACCAAATATTCCGAATTTTCAATTAACCGATTAAAATTATTTTGACTTTCACCTAAATTGGGTTGGTAATCATAAACCGGACTACCATCATCTCGCATTTCCACTTCAGGAGACTTCACAGTATTAGTAAACCACCCCACCATATTCTGCCAAGTCAGCATAATACTTATAGTAATCGGCTCCGAAGTTGGATTACTAGCATTCCAAACAAACATCGCCACCGGGTAGCTAGATTCTTGGTAATTATCAGCCCAAACCGGGGAGAATTGCTCGCAACTCAACTGTGCTTGAAAGACTTCATATACAAACCAACTGCGGGGATATAACGCATGGTAAGTTCCGGTAGAATCAGCTTTGGATTTGGATTGAGGATAAAAATTCCAAGCCGACAAAGTACCATCATTACTTGGTTCTGTAGATAATGCATAAGCAACAGTTTGATTTTTGCTACTTTCAAACACGCTAAACTGACAAGCAGCGATATTTCCGAAAGTATGTTCCCCACCATCGATATGCCATAAATTAAAATCTCCCCGTGAAGAACGCCCGATACACCCAGCACCAAAGCCACCCAGAGGCATTCCGTGCCAGGGACCATCATCAATATTACTAGCTTTACGCACGGTTAGTGGTTTATCCCAATCCAAACCAATAGCACGACTCCAAGCGCAAGTCGGAATTGCCTTGTAAGACGGATTTTTCATGTGTAATTTTTACAGCATTCAGTTACGACAATGAAGTATGACAGTAAAGTGCAATTTTTCTCAAGCCCCAATTCATACCATCGGAGTTATTAGAGGGGAGATGGTAAGCCACTCTCGTCGTGCGCGAATTCCCCGCGTTTAAAGAAGTGGCGCAACCCGTTACTCCGTCCTAGTCGTGCCGCGAGTAAGGCTTGCGTCGCCTGGAGGGCGGAGCGTGTCCGATAGGACATAAGGCGATACATCCGCAAGGGTGCGGCGAGCGGGGGAGATGGGGGGACAAGAAGACAACGAGAAATAATTCCTAATTCCTAATTCCTAATTCCTAATTCCTAACTACTCACTCCTAATCTAAAATCTAAAATCTTAAAAAGTGCGTTCCAATCTAGAAATGCGTTAAAATTAAGTACCATATATACAAAGTAATCTACTACTATGCCGCCTATATGTTTAGCGATCGGAAAAAGCTATTAATTAAATATAGTTTAAATATAGTTATCGTAAAGTAAATGTAGATGCTTAAGGCTATATTGTGTCTATACCAGTAATAGTCAGTAAACCAGAAAAGAAGCAAAAATTATACTTAGTCCATACAAAGTTAAAAAAGGAGGGTAATATTCGTGTATATGCACGGGCAGCCCCCATTGCTGGCAACAAGTTAAAAAGAAACTCTAATCAAGCGAAGCACTTGTAATCACTTATAACAAAATGCGTCTCGTAAGATTTAACAAAACTTTCTATTAACGCCCGTCAGTCCTAGCCTAGGTAGGAGCAAGACTAAAAGTTGCTAAGTAATTAAATTATTTTTCATCCCACAATCAACCGTGGGAGTATCAAAAAAACACAGGTTAAGCTAGAGGAGAGAGTTAACCGACCTTGCCTAAATCTAGGTACGGCAAGGAGCAATACTCCCATTCCTCAAATGCCCGAATTGTCTCTAGGAAAGCATTGTCCTTACTCCATGCTGCGAATTATTAATCAGCAGGCAGACGTTATAGCAGAATTGCAACGTATCTGCGATCGCACTAATGACGAACAGGTGCTTCACAAAGAAGCGACGGTGCGGGAAGTACTGCAAGCAGTCAAGCGCCAAGGCGATAAAGCAGTATTACATTACACTGCCGAATTTGATAATCAAATCCTTAATGCTGAAGAATTACGAGTAACCAAGTCGGAATTCGACGAAGCTTATAAAAATATCTCTAAGGATTTGTTAGAAGCAATTAAACTGGCTCGCTCAAAAATAGAAGCATTTCATCGACAGCGAGTTCCTAAAAGCTGGGTCAACTTTGGTGATGATGAAGTTGTTTTAGGTAAAAGGTATACTCCCGTAGATACTGCGGGTTTATACGTACCGGGAGGTCGAGCTTCATACCCAAGTACCGTATTAATGAACGCCATTCCAGCCAAAGTGGCGGGAGTGCCGCGTCGGGTAATGGTCACACCACCAGGAAGCAAAAAAGGAATTAGTCCAGCTGTATTAGTGGCAGCTAGAGAAGCCGGAATCGATGAAATCTATCGTATTGGAGGAGCGCAAGCAATTGCCGCTTTAGCCTACGGTACTCAAACTATTCCTAAAGTTAACGTTATTACTGGCCCGGGAAACATTTACGTTACCTTGGCAAAAAAGTTAGTTTACGGAACAGTTGGTATTGATTCACTCGCAGGACCAAGCGAAGTATTAATTATTGCCGATGAAACAGCAAATCCCATACACGTTGCCGCAGACCTCTTAGCCCAGGCAGAACATGACCCAATGGCAGCAGCGATATTGTTAACTACCGATGCTGCTTTGGCGAAGGATGTACAGGTCGCCTTAGAAAGACAATTAGTTGACCATCCAAGGCGGTTAAATACAGAAAAAGCTATTGCTCATTACGGTTTGGTAGTAATAGTAGAGTCGTTAGAAGTTGCCGCACAATTCTCTAACGAGTTTGCTCCAGAACATTTAGAGTTGGAAGTATCCGACCCTTGGGCGTTATTACCAAAAATTCGTCATGCTGGGGCAATCTTTTTGGGTCATTCCACCCCAGAAGCAGTGGGAGACTATTTAGCAGGTCCAAATCATACTTTACCAACTTCCGGTGCAGCTAGATATGCTTCAGCATTAGGAGTTGAAACTTTCTTAAAGCACTCTAGTATTATTCAGTATTCGCAAACAGCATTAGATAAAGTCGCTGGTGCAATAGATGTACTAGCTACTGCTGAAGGGTTAACATCCCACGCGGACTCGATAAGACGACGAGTACAAAAAGAAGACTGAGTTAGGAGTTAGGAATTAGGAGTTAGGAGTTACTTGAATATCTATTTTCTTCCTTATTCTTACTCCTTTATTATCTTGACTAAATTTTCGGGCAGGATAGGAGTAATTTTTTATGATAATTTGATCAAAGTCAGCAAACAATATTCCTTCCCATTATTTCTGAAGACAGCACTTGTCTTTAAAATGACAATAAAACGGGAAGGAAAAAATTGGTTATTTAATTCATGGAAGATTTTATCGCATGAGTTGTACCTGTTGGTTACGATTTAGAAGTCAGTTTTTTTTTCGGTGACATCAATATCTTGCAAAGCTGTTTCAAAGTTCATTCTTTGCTCTGCATTGCGTAAAAAATAACCGCTAATCATTGCCGATGCTAATAGCTTACCTAAACTTTCACGATTAGTATTGATATTAATATTAAAGTGTTCTGGAGGCAAACTCCCTAATAGTCCGATAATATTACGCTCTATTACCCCTAAAACTTCAGGAGAAGCTGGTTTAGATAATTGGCTAACTGTCTCAGGACTTAAAGAGCTAACATACTGCCATAACAAGTTAGCATTTTGAGATTCACCATTAAAAAAATCCGAAACTCGATTGGATGGATTACTCACGTTTTTCCTCCTTATATTTTTAGTATTACAGTATAATAAGTAACTTGTGTCTTCTATGCCGGATGCTGTACTGAAGCTAAAATCTTGATTATTTTTCTGCGTATATCTAATGTAACAAATCTATTCTCGATGCAAAGTAGGTTTAACCGTACTAGAAGCATAGTATTTTTCTACGAAGCTTACGAAAGAACGCAAAAGGGAAAGGCAATAGCGAGTAAGTAACAATGAAAACAAGTGATACTTTGGAATACTGAAAACAGTATTAGATTAAGAGCATTAACCGGAATTCTAACTTCACCAGCCTTTCTTCCTCCTAATTTACAAAGATTTTAAATTAAAAAAAATTCAAGAAAAAATGAGGAAGATATTTATTCCTTCCCCTTACAAAATTTCTATTTAAAATTACATAAATTTATATGTAGAAAGTTTAAGCGCCTTCACCTTGTTACTCGCTAAAGCAACTTTGAGGCGCGTATTAAAAAGCCAGTTTAAATTAGAGTTATCTTCTCCCCTTGCTTGCCTCCACCCAGCAGTATTAACTTAAACGACGAGTACAGAAGCTGAAGTTAGCTAGCCAAATATTCATTCATATCACCTTTGGCCTTGCGGAGTTTATTTAAAGCTTCTCGCTCAATTTGACGTACTCGCTCGCGGCTAATATTAAGCTGCTCGCCTATTTTCACAAGTGTCATCGCTTTTCCATCATTTAAACCAAAGCGCAAAGTAATAACCTGTCGCTGCTGGGGAGTCAGATCGGCTATCAAAGACTGTAATTCATATGATAATGAAGATTGCATGACAAAATCTTCTGGAGAAGCGCCCGGATCTTCCAACATTTCTCCAAGCTCTGTATCGTAATTGTCCCCTAAACGCAAATCCAATGATAATGGAACGCGAGCTTTTTCTAAATACTCTCGTACCTGCTTGGGAGTTAGATCTAATTCTTGTGCCAATTCCGAAACTGTCGCAGCACGTCCAAGTTTTTGTGATAGTTGCCGCTGAGCTTTCTTAATTTTATTCAGTTTTTCGGTAATGTGAATCGGTAGACGAATTGTACGACCTTTTTCTGCGATCGCGCGAGTAATAGCTTGACGAATCCACCAATAAGCATAAGTGGAAAATCTATAACCCTTACTGGGGTCAAACTTTTCTACACCGCGTTGCATTCCGATACTACCTTCTTGGATTAAATCGAGAAGATCGACATTACGTTTGATGTATTTTTTAGCAACAGAAACTACAAGCCGCAAATTGGCTTCTACCATTTTGCGTTTAGCAACTTCGCCTTTTTCTATGGTTTCTTCTAATTCTTGGGGTTGTAACTTCGCACGCTCTGCCCATTCATACAACGTCGGTTGACGTTTTAATTCTGTCGTCAGAGATTCTTTTACCGATTGCAAGGCTGTTGCACGATGCACTTCCTTACCGAGCAAAATCTCTTCCTCGTGAGTTAAAAGTGGTACGCGACCAATCTCACGCAGATAAGTCCGCACGAGGTCTTTAGGTGTCTGAACGGTCTTCATAGCGCTAGGCATAAAGGGTAATGAAAATAAGTATTGACGGTAAGTTCACAATTAAATAGATGCATAAACCGGGTATAACTCAAAAAGTAGATAACCCAGCCATCTGTGAAGTGCTATTAAGGCACCGTAGAAACTCGGCATAAGAGTAATTTTAAATTTGATTATTAATTGCTAATATTTACAGTTTTTAATCCTGTCTCACAAGTACCTAGAGTTAGATATAAGGTAGCTAATTAAACATTTCCCCAAGTTTTTATATTGTAAACAATTGTAACATTTATGATAACTTTTCAACCACCATTAAATTCTTTTCTCTATTGTCGCCTGTATTATTGGTAAATAAACTTAAATTTTTCCTAAAGAATATCCTCAAATATTTAAATTTAGAGAGTTTTTTATAAATTAAAGTTACAAAATCAAGTATAAAAATGGTAACTATTAGTTTTTTAACTTGTTCATTTTGATCGGGCGTGGAGGATAGTTAGGAGTTGAGAGTTGGGAGTTAGGAGTTAGGAGTTAGGAGTTGGGAGTGAGAAGTTATAAATTCTTTCTCCTTCTCCCCTTGTCTCCATATCCCCCTATCTCCTCATCTCCCATCACTTTATGGGACTAAACAGTAATCCTGAATCAGCTTTACATCTAAGTTGGTATTTTGTAAGGAACGAATGGCAGCAAGGGTTGCTTTCGCACCTGCAATTGTGGTAAGCATAGGTATTTTGTAAGATAATGCCGTGCGTCGAATCAATCTACCATCGCTTTGGGCTTCTTGCCCGGAAGGGGTGTTAATAATCAGTTGTATTTGACGATTTTTGATGGCATCGAGAACGTGGGGACGACCTTCATGTAGTTTGAGTACTTGCTCTACATTTAATCCATTTTCTTTGAGTACTCGCTGGGTACCGCTTGTGGCCATTACAGAAAATCCCAATTGAATAAATTCTTTGATTACGGGAATGGCAGCAGCTTTGTCACGGTCGTTCATAGATACAAACACGGTACCTTTAAGCGGTAAATGCTCTCCTGCACCCATTTCGGCTTTTGCATAGGCTCTGCCAAAGTCACTGTCTATGCCCATCACTTCCCCAGTTGAACGCATTTCTGGTCCTAGAATAGTGTCGGTACCTGGAAATTTATTGAATGGCAATACTGCTTCTTTAACGGCAATATGAGATGGTATAACTTCTTCGGTAAATCCAAGTTCTTCTAAAGTCTTACCCGACATAGCCAAGGATGCTAGTTTGGCGATCGGTACGCCTGTTGCTTTGGAAACGAAGGGTACGGTACGAGAAGCGCGAGGATTAGCTTCTAAAATGTAAACTTGAGGAGTATAGGTTTGAACTCCTACGATCGCAAATTGAACGTTCATTAATCCGACAACTTTTAAAGCTTTTGCCAGCTTAATAGTAGAAGTACGAATTTGTTCGAGAATTGCTTGGGGTAAGGAGATTGTAGGTAGGGCACAAGCTGAGTCTCCTGAGTGAATTCCCGCTTGTTCAATGTGTTCCATGATGCCGCCAATTACAACTTTACCTGTGCTGTCGGCAATCGCGTCTACATCTACTTCTGTAGCGTTTTCTAAAAACTTATCTATTAATATGGGATGTTCTGGTTCTACCTGTACGGCAAAAGTCATGTACCGTTCGAGTTCGGCATCCGAGTAAACGATTTCCATCGCTCTTCCACCCAACACGTAGCTAGGACGTACTACTACCGGATAACCAATACGTTTAGCGACAATTAACGCATCTTCGTAAGTTCTAGCAATACCGTTAGGGGGTTGGGTTATTTGTAATTCTTGAAGAATTTTTTCAAATCTTTCCCTATCTTCAGCAGCGTCGATGGAATCGGGAGAAGTTCCCCAAATTTGAGTTTGTGAATTGCAAGTTTGTAAATATTCTTGCAAGGGTAACGCTAATTTTAAAGGTGTTTGTCCCCCAAATTGAACGATTATCCCCACCGGATTCTCAGCTTCAATGATATTAAGCACATCTTCTTTGGTTAGCGGTTCAAAATAAAGCCGATCGCTGGTGTCATAATCGGTGGAAACCGTTTCTGGATTTGAGTTGACCATTATCGTTTCATAGCCTGCATCTTTGAGAGCGTAAGCGGCATGACAGCAACAATAGTCAAATTCAATTCCTTGTCCGATCCGGTTAGGGCCTCCACCCAAAATCATTACTTTGGGCTTGTCGCTGGGTATTATTTCATTTTCTTGTTCGTAAGTCGAGTAATGGTAAGGAGTAAACGCTTCAAATTCTGCCGCACAGGTATCTACTGTTTTATAAACTGGGATAACTTCTAATTGCTTGCGTTTTTGTCGAACTGCGTCTTCGGTGGTTTTGGTTGCAAAAGCAATTTGTTTGTCGCTAAAACCGTACTGTTTAACTTCATATAATTGCTCTTTTGTTAATTCTTGTAAAGGAGTTCGTTTGATAAATTTTTCAACTTCGAGCAATTGCTGCATCTTGTCTAAAAACCAATGGTCAATTCCAGTCAGTTCGTAGATTTCCTCGGTGCTAATTTTTAGCTGCATCGCGTGACGTACCGCGTAAATTCTCTCTGGATTCGGCGTTCGTAATTGGGCGCGGATTTGTTCCCCAGAAGGTAATTTTTCATGGCGATCGCAACCCCAGCCAGCACGCCCGGTTTCTAGAGAACGCAGGGCTTTTTGGAAGGATTCGTTAAAAGTACGACCGATTGCCATTGCTTCCCCCACGGACTTCATTTGAGTTGTCAGCACCGAGGAAGAACTGGGAAATTTTTCAAAAGCAAAGCGAGGAACTTTGGTTACAACATAATCAATAGTTGGTTCAAAGGATGCAGGAGTTTCTTTTGTAATATCGTTTTTAATCTCATCTAAGCTGTAGCCGACAGCTAACTTAGCCGCCATTTTAGCTATAGGGAAACCCGTAGCTTTACTAGCTAAAGCCGAACTCCGAGAAACGCGGGGATTCATTTCGATTACAACTACTTCCCCAGTCTTTGGATTAACGGCAAATTGAATATTAGAACCGCCAGTTTCTACGCCAATTTCGCGGATAATTTTAATCGCGATATCTCTTAAGCGTTGGTACTCTTTATCGGTAAGGGTTTGCGCGGGAGCAACTGTAATCGAATCTCCCGTATGAATACCCATCGGGTCAATATTTTCAATCGAGCAGATAATCACCACATTATCCGCCAAATCGCGCATTACTTCCAATTCATATTCTTTCCAACCCAACAAAGATTGATCGATAAGAATTTGCGATACGGGTGAAGCATCAATACCTGCTTGCGCCATTTCTTCAAATTCTTCTTGATTGTAGGCAATACCGCCACCAGTACCACCCATAGTAAAACCAGGACGAATAATCAACGGATAGCTGCCAATATCTAAGGCAATAACTTTAGCTTCTTCTAAAGATGAAGCAGTACCGCTAGGACAAATTGCAACATCAATTCGCGCCATTGCATCGCTAAACAGTTTTCTGTCTTCAGCTTTTTCAATTGCTGGTAACTTAGCTCCAATCAACTCGACACCATATTTATCTAAAACACCATTTTTTGCCAAAGCAACAGCGATATTGAGCGCGGTTTGTCCGCCCATAGTTGGTAATAAAGCATCGGGACGTTCTTTTTCAATGACTTTTTCTACCATTTCTGGCGTTAGCGGCTCAATATAAGTCCTGTCAGCCGTTTCTGGATCTGTCATAATCGTAGCTGGGTTAGAATTTACCAACACAACTTCGTAACCTTCTTCCTGCAAAGATTTACAGGCTTGAGTTCCAGAATAATCAAACTCACAGGCTTGTCCAATCACGATCGGGCCAGAACCTAATAATAAAATTTTTTGAAGGTCTTCACGACGGGGCATAATTGTTGCCTTTAAATACAAGAATATGAATCCCGATCATTTTAAGTTCTTTATTGACCACTTACGCTATTTATTATCAAGGTTTGTTGTTTCAATGACGAGATATAGCAGGTAAATGCTGTTGAAATGAGTTAAAACAACGGTCTGACTCTACACCCTGCAAGCTTTTTGGCAATGTAATATTTAAGATTAGTACTCAAGCACAAAAGTTATTAGTGGTTTAGCTAGTGCGTTAACGGAGTGTTTCCGCCTGTGATATGCATCTTGCTCGCTGCCGCTCCTTCGCTATCAACATATTCGTACTATGAACGCGTTACCGCTCAAAAGCGATCGGGAATGTATGGTAGCACTGTACCTTAGTTAAATAAAATCGACTGTAAGTACTGAAAAACCCAATAAATAAAGTTTTTGAAAAAACAATAAAAATCTAGTAAGTAGCTGCGTAGATATTCATTGATTGAGTTCTACCGAGTTAAAACATTATTTTATATGAATTGAGAAGCAATCTTAATTATCCAGAACTAACTCTTGAATTCTATAAATCTACATAATTATTGATTTGCCTAAAACTTCAAATTGTATCTGTTAACCATCAATGAGAATAATTGTCACTTAATACCCAAATTTAAAAAAGTAACTATAAATAATAATTAGAGTAATAATAAGAAATTAATTTGCTATTTAATTAAAAATGACAGAGAAATGAAGGTACATTCTCTGCCAAAAATTATAATTTTAAGTTATATGAGAAATTTTTTTGGGTAATAAAGCGGACAAAGCTATTCTCAAAAGAACATTAATTACTACTTGACTGAACAAATCCTAAAGTTAAGCTGTCTTTAGCAAGGAAGTGAGATAAGTGATAAGCACGTTCCTCAGTTTTGAGAAGCATTTGCTCGTACAAAAGTCTTGTAGCTCTATCGCCCAAACTCTCTGCCTGAGTAGCTTGACGACGAATTACTCCAATCATAGCTTGCTCTGCTTTCAAGTCGTTTTCTATCATTTGACGACAAGAATAGATACCATCGGATTCTTGTTCAAAGCAGCATAATTCCGCTAATTTACTGAAAGAAGCAACAGGTACACCGCCGAGTCCATTCAAGCGTTCTCCAATTTCATGGATATGTTCTTGTACTTCTTGATAGGAATCATTGAAAAAATCGTGTAAAGAATAGAATTCCGAACCTTCTACAACGAAATGATGCTTTTGATATTGTATATATAGTGCTTGAAAGCTAGCTAATACAACATTAAAACCTTCACAAACTGGCTCTGTAACGCTTTTGTCAAGCAAGACTGGATTGTCGTAAACTTGACCGAAATTTTGTAATAAAGTTTGTGTGTCAGCCATTGTTCTCCTCGCTTATTCTCGTAGATTAGCAGCCTGATTTACTAACTGCTTATTTTTTATATCTTAACATCATAAAACATAATTTATTTCTGTCAAATCCTATATCTTTTTAAGTTTTTAGATTCAATATTTTTTAAATTTTTACTAACTATAGACATATTTATATTTCGTTATTGACATATTTTTTCTCAATTACGCCACTATTTATTAAAGCTGCTTCTTATCTACTAACGTCTCAAAGGCTATATATATCAATACAAATTTAGTTTTATACCAATAAACTCCGCTCAATTTTGGTAACAAATCATCCTAGAGAAATACTTTTATATAGAACTTGCGAAAAACTTACTTTAAGATAGCTAGTATTTTTATTTATTTAAGCCAGATTGGCAGATTTTATGGGGAAGAGGAGAATGGGGGAGACAACGGGACAAGGGAAAATAAATTTTTAATGGTAACTGCTAACTGCTAACTGCTTACGGGGAGTTTTTATTTTTTTTTCAAAGTTACTGAGAAATGTTTGCATCTAACATATAATTGTTAGAGAATCTTAATTGTGAAGTTGAAGCAGTTTTGCTGTGTAGCTACTGCGAGTTTATTGCACTTTGAGGGTATTAATCTTGAAATCGTTTGATTCGCGATCGCAGACAAAACACGTTGTAGAGGTTAGTTGGGCAGACCGTTGGCAAGTTTATCAACGGTTGCAGGAATTACATATTCCTTCTTGGTGTAGTAGCAATCAACCTTTAACAGTTGAAATTTCTAACACCGAAGCTGCTATCCAACTTTGGAGCGTTATGCGGCAGCTAAATGCTTCCCGTCAAGACCTAATCTGTAGTCTCAAGGAGTGCTTGAATTTTCGTCCTCGGCATATCTGATTTTTACTATTAGGATCGTCTAAGCGTAAATCCTTGCTACATCATCACTTTGAATCATTTATTGTACAGAATTGGTAAAAAAATGGGTAAATCCAACCGTAAAGAAACTTCCGAATTTTGTCTTGAAGGACGATTTTTAGAATTTGTAATCAAAGATGGTTATAAACTTAAAGCTTTATTGATAGCGACTTCTGAAGGCGATCGCTATATTAAATTAGCAAAGCATTTGAGAGAGGCTTTTGATTTACGTTTACCACCGGGTACTTGGTTGCAGATTGTGGGTGAAAAGCAATATGATACCAAAACTGGTGAAGTTAAATTAAAAGCTGAGCGAGTTATGGCTGCTCGCGGATCGGTCGAAACCACAGAACAAGTATTTCCTGCACCTCCGGAAAAGCCCAAAGAAAATAAGAAAGAGAAATCCGCAAAAAGTAATACTATATTAGTGTGTCAAAAATCTAGCTGCATGAAACGTGGTGGTAAAAAGCTATGTCAAGCAATAGCAGCTTCTATCAGCGAACGTGGCTTAGAAGATCGAGTTACGATTAAAGGCACTGGCTGCATGAAGAAATGTAAAGCAGGACCGAACTTGATAATGCCAGATAAAACTCGCTACACAAAAATTCAAGCAGAACAAGTATCAACTGTGATGGACAAGCATTTTGGTCTTAAAGAGCAAGTAGAAATCCCCATTCCGGAAGCAGCAAATCTAAATAAAATGTAAACTGAATAACATTTAATGCAAGAATTTACCAACAAGCTTGCATATTGTGTTTTTAATCTATCTCTAATTATTGATAAGTATTTTCAACTACAAAAGCTCGATTTGTAAAGCAAGTCGAGTTTTTATGGTTTTATAGTGGTTTAGCCAAGAATCTTACTTGCGAAAAATCAATCTATGATAGGAATAACCATCTTTGTGGTTTAACTCATGACTTCTTACGTTCTGCTGTACGATTTCAGTTGGGAATAGTTAGAGCAATTTGATATTAATCTTGCTGGAACCGGAGCAAGGTTAACTTACTTAGATGGGATTCTCGAAATTGTGTCCCCACTTTCCGACGAACATGAATATTCAAAAAAAACCTTGCCATGTTGGTTGAGGTTTATATGCGAATCAAGAATATTAGATTTTATAGTCGGGGAAGTGCGATTTTAGGGAAACGAGAAAATAAAACTCGTCGAGAACCTGATGAATCTTACAATTTGGGAAGCAAGAAACAAATTCCCGATTTGATTTTAGAAATAACCGTTATCAGCGGTGGAATTAATAAGCTAGAAATTTAAAAGCGTTTAGAAATACCAGAAGTTTGGTTTTGGGAAGACAGTTTATTGTCTGTTTATTATTTGGAAGCCGGTGAATATCAAAAAGCTGAGAAAAGTACTTTGCTACCAGAATTAGATTTAGAATTGCTAGCAAAATATTCGCGAATGGCAGATCAATATGATGCTGTCAACGAATATAGTTAAGTAATTATGAATAATTAAAACTACCAAATTTTATTCAAATTTAACTCAAATCCTGGTAAAACATCTTCACCAGATACAGTTTCAGGAGATTCTAATATTTTTACTTCTTTCCCTTGACCATAAATTTCAATTGTCTTATTTTTGGAATCGATTAACCAACCCAAACGAACCCCATTCTCAATATATTCTGCCATTTTCTTTTGCAGTTTTTTGAGAGAATCGCTACTCGAACGTAACTCTACAACAAAATCGGGAGCAAGTGGTGAAAACTCTTCTTCTCGTTGCTGTTGCGTCAATCCATCCCATTTTTCATTGCTTACCCAAGAAGCATCGGGAGAATACACTGCACCATTTGGCAAAGTAAAACCTGTAGAAGAATCAAAACTAATGCCTAAGTTGTTATTGTCATTCCACAACCAAAGTAAGGCAGTAATACCAGAATTTTTCTTTCCTGTCCAAGGATAAGTTGGTGACATAATAATAACTTCCCCAGTAGATGCGCGTTCGAGTTTCAAATCTTCATTTGCTAAACAAAGTTGTTTGAAACCATCAGCATCTAGTTTAGGAATATTTAAGGCAATTGAATTCATAATAGTAAACAGTGAGCAGTGAACAGTTATCAGTTATCAATGAATAACTAAAATCCAAAATCCAAAATCCAAAATCCAAAATTGATTAACTCCTTCCCACCAATTTATCTCTTAAATGCTTAATTCAATCTCTAAACTTTGCGGCTTCTTCAAATTGAAGATTTTTCGCTGCATCTTTCATCTGGGCTTCTAAATTATTAACCAATTGGGGAATATTTTCTAAAGGTATTTCATCAACGTGTTCGTCTACTACTTGTAAATCTTGTGAATTTAACCGCCGCGATACTTCTAAGAAAGATAAAATCGCATTGCTAGATTTCTTTTTCACAATCGGTTGCGGTGTAATATTATGCATTTTATTGTGTGCCGTTTGAATACCGCGACGACGTTCGGTTTCATCGATAGCTTTAATCATGCTATCGGTCATTTTATCGGCATATAAAATAGCTTGTCCTCTTATATGACGTGCAGCTCTACCAATAGTTTGAATTAAAGAACGCTCGGCACGTAAGAATCCTTCTTTATCAGCATCTAAAATTGCCACCAAGGAAACTTCGGGTAAATCCAAACCTTCTCGCAACAAGTTAACACCAACTAATACATCAAAGACACCATCTCGTAAGTCTTGAATAATTTCAATTCTTTGGATCGAATTAATTTCAGAATGTAAATATCTGACGCGAATACCGTTATCTTCTAAATATTCCGTTAAATCCTCAGCCATACGCTTGGTTAACGTAGTAATTAAAACTCTTTCATTAAGGTCAACTCGGTCTTTTATTTCTCCCAACAAATCATCGATTTGACCATCAGTAGGACGTACAATTACTTCTGGATCGATTACTCCTGTAGGTCTAATAATTTGCTCGGCAATATTATCTTCAGAAATTTCTAATTCCCAATTTCCAGGAGTTGCAGAAACGAAAATACATTGATTAACTTTTTCCCAAAATTCTTCTGCTTTCAAAGGACGATTATCGGCAGCACTGGGAAGACGAAAACCATGCTCAATTAAAACTTTTTTTCTTGCTTGATCGCCATTATACATCCCCCGAATTTGAGGTACCGTTACGTGAGATTCATCGATTACCAACATCCAATCTTTGGGGAAATAATCAATCAAACATTCCGGAGGTTCCCCAGCTTTTCTTCCTGCTAAATGACGCGAATAGTTTTCCACGCCGTTACAGTAACCGACTTCCCGCAACATTTCCAAATCGTAGCGACAGCGTTGATCTATACGTTGCGCTTCTAACAATTTAGCGGCTTCTTCTAATTCTGCTTTACGTGCTTTTAATTCTGCATCAATATCCGCAATAGCTACTTCCAACCTATCTTTCGGTGTGACAAAGTGACGCGCAGGATAAAGATTAACTGCTGGCAAACTTTGCAGAATTTCACCCGTAACTGGGTCAATATAACGAATAGCGTCGATTTCATCGCCAAAAAACTCTATACGAATAATTCTATCTTCGTATGCTGGCCCTATTTCTAAAACATCGCCGCGAACCCTAAACTTTCCCCGACCCATTTCGATATCGTTACGGCTGTACTGAATTGATACTAAACCTCTGAGTATTTCCCGCTGGTCTACTTCCATTCCCACTTGAAACGGAATTGCTGCATTCAAGTATTCTTGGGGCATCCCCAAACCGTAAATACAGCTAATTGAAGCAACAACAATGACATCTTCACGTTCAAATAAAGACCTCGTTGCAGAATGGCGCAACATATCGATTTCGTCATTGATTTGAGCCGTTTTTTCTATATAAGTATCGGTAACGGGAATATAAGCTTCTGGCTGATAATAATCGTAATAACTAATAAAGTATTCCACTGCATTATTTGGAAAAAACTCGCGCAACTCATTACAAAGCTGTGCGGCAAGAGTTTTATTGTGTGCCAAAACAAGAGTGGGTTTACCTATTTTTTCTATCACCCTGGCAATAGTGTGAGTTTTACCCGTGCCGGTTGCACCCAAAAGCGTTTGATAACGACTCCCTGCTTCAATAGTTTCCACAAGCTGCTTGATAGCCTTGGGCTGGTCGCCTGTGGGTTCAAAAGGGGCTTTTACAATAAAATTTTTCATACAGCTTGTGACACGTTTAACCTATTTAATGGTAACTAATAGTGCTACGTTGCGAACTTTGAATCTGAATATTAAAAAAACAATTTATGTACAATTATCTTTACAATACTTAATACTTAAGACTTAAGTTTGACTTATATGTCATTTTTAAAGATACTTATACCTATAGAGAGTTTTTTAAAGTTACAATTAATGAATAAAAGTAAATTTTAACTTTACGTTTATCTTAGTTAAATTCATTTATCTATTAGAGGTATAAGATTATGACCGTAAGCAGTAATGGTAGAAGAGCCAGTACTAGAAGGCGAACCAATACCGCAGTAAAAAGCAGTACAAAACTAGAAAATATAAAAGGTGAAAGCGTGAGTACAGATAATGTAAAAGATTCTGCAAAACAAGAAGTTAGCGGACCTCTTGCTCTTCCAGGTCAACGTCCGATTACTAGCAGCGACTTGCAGGTAGTTGAGACGATGAATATCATGGGGATTCGTCCCATCGCAGCGAATAAAATGCAAGTTACCGACACTATCAACTTATCTGGAATTCGTCCTATTGCTAAGAGCGATTTAGTGGTTTCGCAAACTTATAGAGTTATGGGTAATCGTCCGGTTGCATCAAATGAAATTGATGATAGTTTCTCTTTGATGGGTTTCTTGGATTAGATTTGAAACGTAATTAACTGATTTTAATTCATATCTTGCTGCAATGTCAGAAACCCGGTTTCTTGCTTATTACACCATGAAAAAAATCATGTTTTAGCAAAGCAAACATAATCCGGGTTTCTTGAGCTTGTTGAGAATCGTGCAATATGTCAGTTTTAATATACATTTTGATGGAAACGTTGCATTGCGCCCCGTCTCTACATTTTTTGTGCGAAAAAAATTCCCTCCGCTAATTTCAGAGGAGGGGGTATCAGGTGATGGGAATATTTTATTAACTTATTAACTTATGTTAAGAAGCCTTGGGTAAATCTTGTGCGGGGCGCTTACTATTGCGAATACCCTCGATAGCTTCTTTGTAATCTTTAGCTTTGAAGACTGCCGAACCTGCAACAATTGCATTTGCACCAGCTTCTAAAACTTGCCAGGTATTATTTACTTTTAGTCCGCCGTCAACCTCAATCCAAGGATCGAGTCCGCGCTCGTCGCACATTTGACGCAACTTGCGGATTTTAGGTAAAACTCCAGGGATAAAGCTCTGACCGCCGAAACCGGGGTTAACGCTCATTATCAGCACTAAATCGCATAAATCCAGACAATACTCAATCATGTCTAAAGAAGTACCGGGGTTTAGTACAACTCCTGCCTTTTTACCAAGCTCCTTGATTTGTCCTAAAGTCCGATGTAAATGAGGAGAAGCATTATGCTCGCAGTGAACATAAATATGGTCTGCACCAGCTTTAGCAAAATCCTCTACATACTTTTCAGGTTCCACAATCATCAAGTGGACATCTAAAGGCTTTTTAGTAACCGGACGAAGCGCTTCCACTATTAGAGGACCTATCGTTATATTAGGTACAAAACGACCATCCATTACATCAACGTGAATCCAATCAGCTCCCGCTTCATCAACAGCGCGAACTTCATCTCCCAAACGGCTAAAATCCGCTGATAGAATGGATGGAGCGATAACAACGGGTTTTTTAGAATTTTTATTGATCATGGCTAGTGGGTCTTAAAGCGTCCTCTTCTGTATGCATTGTAACAAAATATTGATATTTTTCTCATAAAAAAAACAAAATAAAATAAATATTGACTATTGGGGATGGGGCATTGGGGATGAGGGATGGGGAGAGGGGGAGATGGTAAGCCACCCCCGTGCCGAGGTTCCCTCGGTTGAGGGGAGTGGCGCAACCCGTAGGGGGGGACAAGGAGAGATAATTATTATTAACTCCTAACTCCTAACTCTTAACTGGCGACTCCTAACAACTAACAACTAACAACTATCTACTAACAACTACTTTATGAAAAAATTAACCTGGGTGATTTGGGGATTAAGTGCTTCTTGTTTGAGCGTTCCGGTATTTGCTTTGACTACTTCTGTTGGTAGTGGAGGTATTGATGCTTTGAGACTGCACAAAGCACCATATAATTTATTTGGTCGAAAAATTGCTTTGGGTCAAGTGGAAATTGGTCGTCCGGGTCAATTTGGTGTTGATAAATCTGTTTCTAAAAATCGTTCTATATCTTTAGCGGGTGTTTTTCAACGCAATAAACCTGGCTTGTCTAATAAAGGTGTCGATCCTCATGCCTATAATGTTGCTGGTGTGATGGTTAGTACTGATAAAGGGTTTCGAGGTGTTGCTCCAGGAGCGCGTTTGTATTCTTCTGCTGTCGGCTCCACCAAGGGCATGGGGCAACCGGAGGAATGTCTTTCGGCACAGCACATTGCTTTACAAAATGGTAATGATGTTCGCGCTATTAACTTTAGCTTTGGCGAACCTTTAAGCCGCGATCCAAGACCGGAACCTGTGTTGGATGGTAAAGCTTTGCTTACATTATGTGTTGATTGGTCTAGTAGAGTTCATAATGTTTTATATGCGATTGCTGGTAATCAAGGTAAGGGCGGAATTCCCATTCCTACAGATAATTTTAATGGAATAAACGTGGCTTTTTCCTCTCGCCGAGGAGAGATTTTTAGAAAACTTGATGTTTCTAATTTGGTGGCTATTAATCAGTCAATGAATGCACGTTTATCCGGTAAGGAACTTAATTTGGGTCCCGCCGTACTATCAGCATAGTTGCTCCTGGAAATCGAATTAGTTTACTCAATCCAAACGGACAAACTAAAAAAGTTACGGGAACGAGTTTTGCAACTCCTCATGCTACAGGTACTGTGGCTTTGCTACAAGAATATGGCGATCGCGTATTAGTGAAGCAGAAAAAATTACCCCAACAACAAAAATTTCCCTGGAGTATTGATTCTCGTCGTCATGAAGTAATGAAAGCTGTTTTACTCAATTCCAGCGATAAAATAAAAGATGATGGAAATGGCTTGAAGTTGGGAATGACTCGTACCTTAATCGACAAACAAAATAAAGATTGGTTGGATTCTGATGCTTATAAAGACGCAGCAATTCCCTTGCATACACAAATGGGAACCGGACATTTAAACGCTTTTCGTGCTTATCAACAGTTTAGTGCCGGACAATGGAATCCAGAAAGAGCAGTACCGGGTGTAGGTTGGGATTACCGTGCAATTTTCGCCGGAACATCAGCCGACTATACTTTAGCAAAGCCTTTACAGAAAGGGAGTTTTGTTGCAGTCACCTTAGCTTGGGATAGATTAGTAGAACTCAGCGATACTAATAAAAATGGCAAATATGATAAAGGGGAAAGTTTTCGCGATCGCGGTTTGAATAATCTCGATTTATTTTTAGTTAAAGCTGACGGTAAAGATAAAGATAATCGCAGTAATTGCGCTTCTGTTAGCCGAGTTGATAGCGTGGAACATATTTTTTGTAAAGTACCTGAAGATGGTAAGTATAAAATCAGCGTCAAGTTTGAAAATAGCATTAATGAACCAACCCAACCTTATGCTTTAGCTTGGTGGACTGCTTCTAAATAATTGTATCTAAAAAAAATATACATATTAGTCCGAAGTATTTCTTAAGAATCAATAAACCCGTTTTTTCCTAAAAACCGGGTTTTATATTAGCTAAAACAACCTAGAGCTTACACCCAACCTGGAATCTGCAATTCAAATTATCCCAGTCAATAAACCACCGGATAATTAAAATTTCTTGCAAATGCTTCACAAAAACTTTGTAATCAGATGAAGAAAGTATAAATAACTACTTTGTATTACAAAAAAACCGGATAAAGAATTAAAAACAATGGAATTTGATCTGTCGAATCTAATTCGTTCCTCCTTCACTCAATTCCTTTATTCGGAGTGGAAGCAATGCTATTCACAAAATCTACTTTGCCTGCCGATGTTCGCACGTTCATCGGTAAACTAACACGTCTCGATTTACAACCAATTGCTTATAAATTAATACATTCTGAACAAAAATGGAATATTCAACAAACGAACCAAGCTATTTCACGCTATCGAATGTTTTTGCTGTTGGTTTATCTTTACCCAAACAGTCAACTCGTTCCAAATCAAGAAATTGATAAAGTATGGCATTCTCATATTCTCGATACAATGAAATACTCTGAAGATTGCCAAATGCTATTTGGTCGGTTTATTCATCATTTTCCTTACTTTGGCGAGCGAGGGAAAAAAGATAAAGAGAATTTACAAAAAGGTTTTGAGCAAACCCAAGTGCTTTTTCAAGAACACTTTGGAATCAGTATGGATGTTTGTAAAAAACCAAGTTATGCGGCTGATTGTCAACCTATTGGTAAGATAACACAACTTACTCGACCGCGTGTGGATATTAGTGAAGTTTTTTGTATGTAATATTTATTCAATTAGTTCAAGTAATACTTGTTTATAAATATTATCTGTTCCCTATTTATTGTTTTCTATTCGCTGTTCCCTCTTCAGATTCGGTAGTTGTAATCTTGAGAAAGCCTCCGGCTTACATTTTAAAAACCAAAAACACCACACTAGCTCAGCAATTGTAGTTAGGAAAAAATCAAGGAAAAGGTAGTTAATTCTGTATTTTAATCAAAAAATACCTTTTACTTAACGATAACCGATATTTAACACGGTCGCTAATTAAATTGGAAATAAAAGTATACATGAGATAGCAAATACGTTGCCTATACTGTTAATGCTACTAACTCTGGTTTGATTAATGTATATTCGCTTGTAGTCCAATTACCAACTCCTACTTTTGTATGCATTCCCCAAGTACTAGTTAAAGTAGAAATTTTTGCTCCAGTTGTTTTATACAAACGTAAAATAAATTTTTTGCCAATTTCCTGAAAACCGACGTTGCAGCCATATAGATGAATATTGTTGACTGACCATTTTCTCACTTGAGGAGCATAGTAATTGAAATTATGAACGCATAAACTACTATTTCCTAAGTACAAACAACCAGGAGAACCTTGCGAAATGATGTGAAGGTTTGAAAGCTGAGAGTATTTCTGCACGGTACAAGTAATTTGTCGTATCTCTTTCTTATCTGGTTGCAGTATTAAAACTTCTGCTTGAGGTATTAATCCTTCTAAAATCCGCTTTTCTAACAAATGAAAATCTTTAATAGCTGGATCTATAACAACTAAAGTACTTACCTTATTATTAATCATTTTCTCCTAGTTACTCTTGGGTAGATTTTTTATTAGGTAATATGATCCTTAAGTCTTAGAAATTGTAAATTTGTAGGTGTATTACTGTATCTATCCCTTTGATATTTTAATCTGAAATAACTATAAGGAAAGATGCACCTGATGATAAAACCTCTATCAATGTGTTCCAACTGTGTATACCTTGAATAAGGCAAACTGCTTTATAGGCTAAAAGCAGATGACACGTTCATATTCTTAAGCAAAATTCCTTATTTGTCAGCAGGGAAAAGTTAAGTAAAAGGTAGTTATTTTAGTTTAATAAAAAATATAATTAATAAATAAAATTACACAATTAAAATTAAATATTTTTTATTTACTAGGAAGAAAAGTATGCTTGTTCAGTATGTAAGGTAGCTAAAGTATCACAAAAATTCTGTAATATTTACTAGGCAAAGATTATTCCGTTCAAAAGCGCAAGCAATAATAACTAATATCGTTTTTTAGAAACAAGCACTTATTTTAAAAATATTAAGAGCCAATAGCTTGAAGTAATGAGTAAGCTTCTCTTGCTTCTGGCTTCATGCCTAAAGTTTCAAAATCCTTTACGGCTTCATTTATCCAATGTTTTGCTTTAGCTGCATTACCTAGTTTTTTTTCCAAACGAGCTAAAGAACGTTTTGTATAGGCTCGACTACATTTATCTTGATTATCTTCTGCTACTTGCAAAACTTCTACCAAATAAATTTGTGCTTGTTCTAATTTTCCTTGCTTAATAGCAATATCCGCTAAAAACTCTTTGGCAAGAAGACTAGCACGTCGCCAACCAATTGATTGAGATTGTTCAAAGATTTGTTTAAATAAAATTTTACTCTCCTGATAATTTTCGGTTTTATAGAAAATCTCACCTTGATAATAAAAAATATGTAGGTATAAACGAGTTTTAATATACGAATCAATTTGCATATCGCAATTATCTAATAACTTTCTAGCTTGATTGAGCCAATCTGTTGCTTGTGAAAATTGCTGCTTTTGAATATGCCATACACTAATATGAATCGCTAAATCCACTTGCATATCTAATGTTAAATGTTGATGCAATTGCCAAGCTTGATTGAATAAACCATCAGCTACAGCCAAATGATTTTCTTGTGCTATTAATGTCAACTTCCAAGCGCGATCGCCAATAATTTCAGCAGCGGTTTGAAAGTCGTCGCGGGAAACTGCTGCTTCACTAAGCCATTCCAACCATAACAGCGGTGCATCCCAATAACTTAAACGATTTTGCCGATAAGCAAGCGAATATGTATAACATTTTATATCTTGCCAAAATTTGCAGACATCATCGTAACGGTTATTCGCGATACACCATTCAATAACTTCTGTCAAGTTATCCCATTCAACTTCGAGGTATTGGTAATCTTGCCATTCTCGCCAATCTTTACGCCCATGCTGCTGAGCAAAGTCCAGATACCAAGTTACCCAGCGATCGCGAGCGGGATTTTCAAAATCAGGATTACAAGACATTTCTGAAACTGCGTATTCACGAGTCAAAGGTAACATTTGGTAACGTTTTTGGCGATGATTAACCAAGGAAAGTTGTTGTAATTTCGCTAAACCATCTGCTGCATCCGAAGAATTCTCTACACCAGCAACAGCCCGTAATGCTTTGGGTAATGCAGGTTTAGCAAATAATGACAAAGCCATTAAAAATTTATGGGCTGGTTGTCCTTTAAAAGGTTTTACCGAACTATCAAAGTAAAATCGGCAGAAATCTCCTTGCTTGGGTATCAACCGTAAATTGACATTTTTAAAGCTGTAACCAGCGGCTAGCTGACTAACAGCATAAATAATTGCAGCAGGGATTCCTCCAGTAGTTTGATATAGTTGAATACATTGTTTTAAATTTAAGTCTACTTGTTTTTCTGCTGCCTGTTGTTGAATTAATATTAAGGCTTCAGTTTGAGTCAAAGATGAGAGAGCGACAGTACTAAAAGGAGTTTTTTCTCGACTAGTAATTAATGCTTTTACCGTAGGCGGAAGTTCGTATAAAAAGCTTAATACTTGTTGTTGTTGTTCTAAAGTATCTAAATTATCAATAATTAGTAAAGTCCGCATATTTGCCAAGCATTTGTATATTTGCTCGTAAGTTTTTTCAAAACTTGCTGTTTGAAAATCATAAAAGCTAATTGTACGTATAATACTTGTAAAAATATCCATTAAAGTTCTTTCTCGTCTTAAGCGAGGCAGAATACCTTTAGGTGTAAAAAAATTAGCTTTTGCGGAGGTAAATACTATTATTTCAAAGTTTGGTACAGTATTTATTGAAGATCCTGAAGATCTTCCTAAGTAAATATCGTTACTTGCTTCCAAACAACGGTAAGCAATATCTAAAGCTAAAGTAGTTTTTCCAGCACCTCCAATTCCTTCAATACTTACACAGGGCGTTAACCATTCAAAAGAAAGTAATTCAAGCAGTCTTTTTGCTTCTAAAGAGCGACCAACCAATCTTGTATAGTCACGGGATGGAAGATTATGATATACAGGTTGGGGTGTTTTGATAAATTGATTTGTATGAATATTTTTGTCTTTAACTGCTAGTTTATTCGCTGTCCTAGCAATCTTGTCTTGATAAATATGTTGTTCGAGAATTGCTTTAAAATTATTTTTAGTAACTTTCTTACCTAAAGCCTGCGACAAACGTTTCCAGAGTTTTGGCCCGATATCATTTTTTAAGTATTCGTCAGTATAACCACCATTCGCAGCGATTTGGCTGTATTTGTCACCTTTCCAGGAACCCCGCAAAACCAATACATCTATATTTGAAAGTTGCTTACCCGTTTTAGCCATAATTAAGCCTTCAACAAGTATTAAAACTTCTTGAAAGAGAATATCGTTATTTGGATCGTGGTTTTTGTCGCTCATTACACTACAAGCTTGTATATTTTAGGTCTGATTATAATATCCTTATGATATTTTAAATATTGATTTATTCGATAATTTTTTTATCTATAGAATTACTATTTAAATTTTGTTAGCGGAACATACCCTCCAGGCATAAAAGACTAAGTACATTTTCCGTTTCCCGCTCCCCCCAACCTTGTTTCCTGTTACCCGTTCCCAATTTTATATAGCTGAGCCATCTAATCCCTACGGTACGCTTGGCGTGGCGCTAACACAAATAAAAACGTATTCCTATATCTTCGGAATAGGATAAGATTTTTTTGTTATATCTGTAATCTATATAGCTAAACTATTAATATTTTACTTTCAATAGTTAAATAAATGCTTTTAAATTCTGTTGCTAAAACTGTAACCATACAACTATTCATTAATTTCAGATGTCATAGTTGGTATAAAGTCCAAATGGGTATATTAGTAGTGATATGAAGCGAAATTTTAGCAATGCTCGACAAAACTTTTTGCAAAGACGTTATGCAGTTAGTCTAGGAAGACGTTACGTTCTTGCTGCTGCAAGCGTTATGCTAATGGGTGTCATCGGATGCTCTCAATTAAATAATAGTAATAATAGCGCTCTTGCTGAATCTAGAGCGCCAATAAAAGAATTACCAGTTTTAAAGAAACCTGCATCAATAGATAAAAAATTAGTTTCTGCTAATACAAAGTTTGGCTTCAATTTATTTTCCCAATTGTTAGTTAAAGATAACAATAAAAATATATTTGTTTCACCTTCAAGTATAGCTTTTGCTTTAGCTATGACTTATAACGGTGCTGATGGTAGCACTCAAGAAGCAATGGCTAAAGCTTTAGAAATACAAGGTATGAATTTAGCGCAAATAAATTCTAGTTATGCTCAATTAAAAGCAAGTTTAGAAAACCTCGATTCTCAAGTAATGTTAAATATAGCTAATTCGCTATGGGCAGACAAAAATACTACTTTGAAGTCAGATTTTATTCAGAATAATCAAGACTTTTATCAAGCTAAGGTAACTAATTTGAATTTTAGTGATGCAGGGGCATCTAGTACGATTAACAGTTGGGTTAAAGAAAATACCCAAGGAAAAATAGATAAAATTGTAGACAAAATCGACCCAGATCAAGTACTGTTTCTATTAAACGCAATTTATTTTAAAGGTAGTTGGACTAACGAATTTGACCAAGATAAAACGGCTGATTTTCCTTTTTATCTTTCATCGGGTGAAGAAAAACAACATCCAATGATGTCGCAATCTGGTGATTATAAATATTATGAAACCGAAAAATTTCAAGCAGTAAGTTTACCTTATGGTGAAAATGCCAGAGTCAGCTTTTATGTCTTTTTACCCAAACAAAATTCCGATTTAAAATCATTTTATGAAAATTTGAGTGCAGCTAATTGGGAACAATGGATGTCTCAATTTGCGAAACGAGAAGGTTCCGTGCGTTTACCCCGTTTCAAAATGGATTACGAAGCTACACTTAATCATGCACTTTCGGCTTTAGGCATGGAAGAAGCATTCACTAACAATGCGAATTTCTCGCAAATGGGGAATAACCTTAAAATCAGTCAAGTAAAACATAAAACTTTTGTAGAAGTTAATGAAGAAGGAACAGAGGCTGCTGCGACAACTTCAGTGGGAATAGCACTAACGTCAGCGAAACTACCCCAGCAACCATTTCAAATGATTGTCAATCGTCCCTTTTTCTGTGCGATTCGAGATAATCAAACCGGAAGCGTCTTATTTATGGGTTCAATAGTTGAACCAATTTCTTAAATAGGGAACGGGAAACAATTATAAAGGCAAGTAATCTATGAAAATAGGCTTTGTCAAGCTTATTACCAGGTTTTTTATAACCATTACTTAATAACCAACACTTCAATTAAGCCGTCGGAGGAGATGTTTTTGGTGCAGCGACATCGACAGAAGGCACGCTAAGTTCGGAATTAGCGTCCTCAGTTTGTTTGTAGTAAGAATCCTCACTTTCTCTATCAGTATCATTTTGATTAGAATTATTAGAATTAGAAGAAGGGCGTACTGCTTCTATTGCTGTTTTGATCACAACAGCGCAAGGTACCGCTACAATTACACCCAAAAGCCCACCAATTCTAGCCCCCGTTAATACGGAAATTAAAACCCAGACAGGATTCAAACCTGTAAATTTACCTAAAATTCGCGGAGCAATGATATTTTCCAGTATTTGCTGTACGATGACGGCAGCCATCAATGCCCTCATACCAATCCAAAAATCTTGTAATGCAACTAAAGATGTGGTAAGGGCAATACCTACAGAACCGCCAAAGGGCACTAACGCCATAATACCGATAGTCAAGCCAAACAGTAAACCAAAAGGAACTTTTAGCCATAAAAACGCCGGAATTAAGGCAGATGCCATGCAAATAGATAAAATTAGCTGAGTGATAAAGAAATTTTGAAAGCTAAGACGAACTGTCTCCGAAAAAGGGTTGCGAAATCTCGCAGGAAGCCAACCTACCAAGCTTTGCCAAAGTTCCCCCCCATGCTGTAACAGATAAAAGGTTAAAACCATAGTTAGAACAATATCGAGCAAACTTGTTACCGTGACTACCGCTAAATTCAAAACTTGTCCGGCAATAGCTTGCAATTGTCCTTTTACCCGATCATTGATCTGTACTAGCAAAGCATCTAGATTAATTGGTAAACCCAAGCCGTCAGCTTTTTGGTTCAGTATCATCAATTGGCTGCGTCCCGAATCGATTAATTCTGGTAAACGAGCTACCAATTGTTGAGCTTGAGTAAGTGCTAGGGGAACGAGTGTAACACCTAAAGCTAATAATATAGATAAAGTCAGTAAAAATACTAAAATTGCGATAGGTTCCCGCTGTAGACCTTGACGCTCCATCCAGCTTACGGGATAGTTGAGCAGAAACGCTAATACCGAAGCTCCGGCTACAATGACTATCAGCGAGTGAAAGTAATCAAAAATTACTGAAAACGCCCAACCATTAATTACCAATAGCGGAGCAAAAACGGCGATCGCGCCGATTCGCGCTATTGGTGTTAGGCTTTGCCACCAATAATAAATTTTAAGTGTGTGCATAAAAAGAGCCTGCTCGCCGTTGGACAACTAATAAAATAAAGCGATTATAAGCTTATTATCCTCGACTAAAGACCGATTGCTCATCCCCCTAGTTCATGATTTTACTCAGACTAATGAAGCATTTTGAATCTACTAATTTAAGCAAAATCAAAAAACAAGACATTTCCCTTTTAGGAATGCTGATCTATGTAATTCCGGTAATAGGTTTTTTCCCATCCTTATGGACGCTTTATCATCGTGAAGGAAGCCGGGAACAATTAAGAACCTCTCGTTTGTCAATTACATTAGCATTAACTTGGTGCATAGGATACATACTGTTGGGAACTGGAGCTTCAACTTCAGAATTTTTCGCACTACGCTTGCAAATTCTCAACAGCTTTGTAACTAGCGGTTATTTTGTAGTCAGTGCTTGGTTGATTATTCGCACGTTTAAAGGCAAGTCTCAACGGGTACCAGGATTCAGCGAGTTTGCCGAAAAAGTACTGGGTAAATATTTATCTTAATTCAGGTAAAAATATCGGTAGAAAAGCGGACTTAGTACTTTAAATAAGAGTTTTTTCTTATACTTAGATATTAATATCTTTACAGTCAGATTTAGTATAAAGTTGCCATACTTCCGCAAAACATCTCCGGATTGACTCAAAAAATAGGAGAAATACTGCTATAAGTGTTGTGGTTGACACGAAAGTCTGTAGTTAGCACTGATAATTAAGAGTTAGCTATTATGGGTTGATTCGTCTGCTCAGATACAAAGCAGAAATTTGAATTTTTATCAATAAGTGTGAGGAAGTCAGTGACCATTCAAAGAACTTCGGCGCAAGATAGTCATTCTGCGTCCCCTCCTAAATCGAATAACAACAAAGGGAATAACCTCAAATCCGGAAGGTGGTTGTGGTTCTGGGTAGGTATGAGTGGTATTGCGATGGTATCGGCTACCGCAGGAGCGCTTTTAGCAGTTTCCTTAAGCAGTACCCCTTTAATGCAAGCTAATCTTAGTGCGGATGAAGCGGCTGTATTCGAGAGTGATAGCATTGCTGGCGGTGGGCTACGTTTTTCCGAATTAACTCGCCCTGTCAACGTTTTAGTGATGGGAATGAGCGTACTTCCCCCAGATACGCAAAATCCTCCATCTAAAGTCAGAGATTTAGGATACTTACCTCAAGTCAATTCTTTTGATGGTCTTGCTGATGTCATGCTACTGATAAAGTTCGACCCTCAAAACAAAAAGTTGACCATGCTTTCTATCCCCAGAGATACTCGTACAAGAATAGATGGGTATGGTATCAAAAAAATAAATGCCTCTAACACCCTTGGTGGCCCGGCTTTAAGTGCTAAAACTGCAAGTAACCTTCTAGAAGGAGTGGCGATTGACCGCTATATGCGGATTAACGTTTTGGGGGTAGGTAAGCTGATCGATGCTTTGGGAGGAGTAACGGTAAACGTTCCCGAAGATTTGAAGTATCAAGATGATTCTCAGCATTTATACATCAATTTAAAAGCGGGTAAACAGCATCTTGATGGCGATAAAGCATTACAGCTTCTACGCTTCCGTAATGATGGAAGAGGAGATATTGGTCGCATTCAACGCCAGCAACTGGTTATGCGAGCGTTAATGGATCAGGCACTTAATCCAGCAACACTAGCACAATTACCCAAAATTCTTAACGTAGTCAAAGAACATATAGATACTAACTTGACAGTCGAAGAATTATTAGCGCTGGTAGGTTTTGGAGTACGAACCAATCGTTCTAATATGCAAATGTTAATGTTGCCCGGACGCTTTAGCACTCCTAGTGAGTACAATGCTAGCTACTGGATACCTTCTCCTCGTCGTATAAGCAGTATGATGGCTCAACACTTTGGTATAGAAACTGAAGATGAATTACAACCTGTCGATCCATCATCTTTACGAATTGCTATTCAAAACCATACCGGCAGCGATAATATTAGTTTCCGACGTTTGATGAGAAACTTACGAAAAGCCGGTTACCAGAGAATTTACGTAGCTAAAAGCTGGAGTCAGCCCTTAGAAGTGACCCGTGTTGTTGCTCAACAAGGAGACGAAAACAGCGCAGAATCAGTCCGCAGCTTTTTAGGATTTGGGGAAGTGCGAGTAGAAAGTACTGGTAGCCTTAATTCCGACATTAGTATTCAGGTAGGTAAAGATTGGTTAGAAAAACTGGACGCTCCTGAATCTTCAGATGATATCCCATTGTTGTAATTATGCAGTAACTACACTTTTCAAATCATAAATGGTAGTCTAAGAAGTTAATGTAATTGTATTATCGCAGACATCAAGATAGTTGTAAAAATTTATTGATTATTTTAAATTTGGTAGAAAAATTGAGCCGGATCAAGTAACTAGACGATTATTTCTCACTACATTAAAACGTTGAATAATTGCCTCTTCAGTATTTTGGAGAGGTTATTCAATTTTGGATTTTGGATTTTAGATTTTAGATTTAAGTATTTGTGCAAAATTAATTGAACATTTAGTTTGAAGGGAATAGGCAAGAGGGAACAGGGAACGGTTATATAACTCCCGAAGTGAATATACAGATAATTTTGCTTAACTACTTGTATTATTTTTTTCTTGCAAAAATATGCTTTCAGCTTATAGGTTTTAGCGGATTTCAGTTGAATTCAATACAAAGTATAAGTAAGACTTACGCACCCAGATATTTAAGAGAACTACGCCCCCTATATCCCCTCAACTTCGGTATTTTAAGAAAGCTCCGAAATCCAATCTTGCAAAATTGGATTTACTAGTTCTGGAGCTTCATCTTGGGGGCAATGTCCTATTCCTTCTAAAGGTATAAATTTCATCACCTGCGGAAATTCAGCTAGCTTTCTGCCTAATTCTACTGGTTCCCAGGGATCGGCCGTTCCCCACAAAATAATTGCCGGACATGGTAGCTTGGGTAAAAGGTCTTCTGCTAAAGGACCGCTCGAATAAGCCGTAAATGCTAAAAATACAGCAGCAGCACCTGGATCGCTTGCTGGTGTCATTAAAATATCTATCAATTCGTCTGTCACAGCTTCACCAGTTGGATAAGCTTGTAGCAAAATCGAACGCACGGTTTTGGGTTTCGCTATTCGATTAAAAAAGAATTCCCCTACTGACTTAATAGATAATATGCGCTGTAGTAAAGGCGCTCCCATACGACGATAATACGGTAGCTCAGCTTGTTTACTTTCGTGTAAAAGCCGTAGAGAACAGTTAAGCAGTGCTACACCTAAGGCAATATCTGGATTATCAACTGCGGCTTGCATCGCTGCTATACAGCCAATAGAATTTCCCACTAAAAAAGCAGGCTCACCCACCACTTCACGGCAAAAATCGGCAATCTGCTGTCCCCAAGTTTCAAAAGTATAAGCAATTTCTTCACCCGGTTTGGGTTTAGCTGAAGCCCCAAATCCAATCAGATCGATGGCATAAACACGAAAATTTTCTGCCAGCACCGGGATATTTTTCCGCCAATGTCCCCAAGAAGCACCAAAACCATGTATCAAAACAACAGTTGAGCCAGTAGTACCTTGTGTTTGATAGCAAGTGGGAAAACCTTGCCACATCCAGGTTTTTGTTGAGGTAAATACTGGAGTGGAAGTAGAAGTACTCATAGAAAATTAAATATATATAAATTAAATAAATACAAAAAATGGCAACTACGCCGGATTGATATTTTTATTGTCTGGCGTAGTTCTAAACTTTGTCTCTCAACTCAAAGCAGGGAAACTTACAAATTGCTCTATATATATAATAAGTTTACTCATTATTCTGACTATAGGAAAGCTCGTTTTTTACTTCGATCGGAATTAATATGGTTTATTTCCCATAAGCAAGATTGTTTTTAAGAAAAGGGCGTGAAACCATTACGAGGAATGCCGGAATATTTCGTTGATACATAAAAATTAAAAAAACCTAAATATAAATATTTTAAGTAACTTTTAAATAAATTATTAACAGTATTTCCCCTGATGCCAATTCAGAAAATTAGCTTTATGTCAATGCATTTTTTAGAGCTATAGATAAGTCAAAACCTGATATGTATAATTGATATTATATTTGCCTGAAACAGCCATACCACCTACCTTTAGGGTAATTATTGCTGCTTTGTAAGACTCTAAAAAAAAATTGCCATATTTTGACAAATGTAAAAAAATATCACAACTATTAAATGCAAGAGCCTGTAGAGATTTTTGCTGCGATTCAGTAGTTTTACAATTTACGACTATTGAGTGCGAACTATAAAATTATTGGATATCAGTTAAGCATCTACACAGAGGGTGGCTTGAAAATGGATGCACGCCCACTACATGAAAAATGTGTTTTGCTGTTTCCATTACCTTCGAGCAACCGAGAATATGAGTGTACTAAAAACAATGGATACCCGTACAAGAAAATACGCACCTGATTTTGAACTGCCAGGAATTGATAATCAAGTACACCACTTAAGACGTTATTTAGAGAAATTCCGTGCAGTTGGCGTTATTTCTATGTGCAACCGCTGCCCCTATGTAGAGTTGTACATAGAAAAACTAAAAAAGTTGCAAACAGAACTTGGTAAACAAGGCTTTACTTTAATTGGAGTTAACGGCAACATTGCCCAAAACGATCCGTCGGAAAGCTTTGACTGTATGAAAGCTTTTGCCAGAAAGTACCAATTGAATTTTCCTTATCTATGGGACTCCACACAAGATGTAACTCGTAGCTTCGGTGCCACAAAAACACCTACAGCATTTCTGATCGATAAAGATGGTGTTGTACGCTACAGAGGTCAAGTTGATAGCAATGCTCAAGAAGAAGATGCAGCTGAAAAATCTTATTTAAAGAATGCTGTTACCCGTTTATTTAACAAAGAAGAAATACTTGTTACCGAGACAGAAGCTAATGGTAGTAGTTTGGTATGGCGAAATTAGAGACAGATAGTGTAGGAGACTGATATCTTAAACTGGAGGCAAATACTTTTATTGGATAAAGCTTAACTTCATGGGTACAGGTTACCGACGGGTTTTACTTAAACTGAGCGGTGAAGCCTTAATGGGCAGTATGGGCTACGGAATTGATCCCGAGGTGGTTAATTCTATAGCTTTAGAAGTAAAAGAGGTTGTAGCCACAGGCGTTCAACTTGCCATAGTAGTAGGAGGCGGAAATATATTTCGTGGTATGAAAGCTGCTTCGAGGGGCATGGATCGAGCCACTGCCGACTACATTGGGATGATTGCCACAGTAATGAACGCTATGACGCTGCAAGAATCCCTCGAAAGAATAGGCGTACAGACGCGCCTACAAACCGCGATCGCAATGCAAGAAGTAGCCGAACCATATATACGTCGTAAAGCCATCCGTCATCTAGAATTAGGACTGGTGGTTATTTTTGGTGCGGGTTCGGGTAATCCCTTTTTTACTACCGATACTGCTGCTGCATTAAGAGCCGCTGAAATCGATGCGGAAGTGATTTTTAAAGCTACGAAGGTAGACGGAGTATACGATTGCGATCCAAAAGATAATCCCGAAGCTAAGCGTTACCAATCGCTAACATACGCGCACGTTTTAAACAAGGATTTGCGAGTAATGGATAGTACTGCGATAGCCTTATGTAAAGAAAATGATATCCCAATTCTTGTCTTTGACTTGAATGTGCGAGGTAATATTCACCGCGCAGTTATGGGAGAATCAATTGGCACCATTGTGGGAGGTTCTTGTGAAATTAGCTGAAGCTGAAAGTACAATGAAAAAGACGATTGAGGCTACTCAACGTTCTTTCAATACGATTCGCACTGGTCGCGCTAATTCGAGTTTGCTAGATAAGATCGTGGTTAACTACTACGATGTAGACACACCTTTAAAGTCTTTAGCAAACATTGGTACGCCAGATGCTACTACCATAACAATTCAGCCTTACGACCAAAGCAGCTTGGGTAACATCGAAAAAGCTATTTCGATGTCCGATGTAGGTTTAACGCCCAATAACGACGGTTCAATTATTAGGTTGAATATTCCGCCTTTAACTGAAGAACGTCGTAAAGAATTTGTCAAGCTCGCTTCTAAGTACGCCGAAGAAGGGCGCGTTGCTATCCGCAATATTCGCCGAGATGCCTTAGATTCGATTCGCAAACAGGAAAAAAATGCTGAAATTTCTGAAGATGAATCGCGAGATTTGCAAGACGAAGTGCAAAAATTGACAAATAAGTACACTAGCAAAATCGACGATTTATTCGGAGAGAAAGAAAAAGAAATCACAACTATTTAAGATGTGAATTAAACAAGCGTAGAGTCGGAAGTTATTAGCTAATGGTCTGAAGCAAACTTCTAGCTCTAGGCTTTTTTTTTGTTCGATCATTTTATCGTTCGGAACATGAATGTTTTTATTTTCTAGTAAAGAATACTGACTCGTCTCTTAGAATAAATAGCACCAACTTGCGATAATCTATAGCAGAGTCAAGATTTGATTCACTCAAACTTAATAAAAGACCTTCAATACTTAACCAAAAATTTTTAATTCGTCAAGGCAGTTAATTGTAATTTATTAGCGGTAATACAACTCATAAGAATTTAACTGTAAAGTTAAATACATCTAAGCAAATTTAAATTATGTAGAGCGTACTAGTACAGAAAAAAAATACTCAAACCATAAATATAATAAATCGCTTGAAAATTAATTTTAATTAGTTATATTTACGGATGGATATAGTTATTCAAGAATAGAGATTCAGATAAATACAAATAATTCCGAGTAAAATGGCGAATGATTTTAGTCATAAAGTCGGTAACAGTTAAGTTTGATAAGACCGACCTACACATCGTTTATTAAGGAGTAAAAGGTTTAACCATATGTACGATTGCATCATCGTCGGCGCGGGTCCTGCTGGTGGAACAGCTGCGTATCATTTAGCAAAACAAGGACGTTCGGTACTTGTTTTAGAAAGAGAATCTCTACCAAGATATAAACCCTGTGGTGGTGGAGTATCCCCCGCGATCGCCAAGTGGTTTGACTTCGATTTTAGTCCTGCAATTTCCATGAAGGTAGATACCATCAGGTTTACATGGAAAAAAGGAGATCCAGTAGAAACAAAAATACAAACCATCGAACCAGTATGGATAGTACAGCGAGATGTTTTTGACCATTTTTTAGTCAAGCAAGCTATGACGCAAGGTGCGGAACTCAAGGATAGTACTGAAGTAAAATCTATTGAGTTCAAAAGCGACCATTGGGAAGTAAGTACGGCAAATGGTACATTTTCAGCACGTTATCTAATTGCTGCTGATGGTGCGAAAGGGCCAATGGCAAAATGGCTTGGTTTTAAAGAACCTAAACGCCGTATGGCTGCTGCTTTAGAAGCGCCTGCTGCACCCGGACAAGATAAATCTAAAATTCTGTTTGAATTCGGCACAATTAAAAACGGCTATATCTGGAGCTTCCCCAAAGCTGATGGTGTGTCTATCGGTGCTACAACCTTCCTTGGTGGAGAACCTGGTAATTTCACAAAAATTTTCAAGGATTGCAGTTCAATGCTTGGTGTAGATGTAGCTGCTGCCAAGGAATACAGCCATCCTATCTGTGTATGGAACGGAAATAAAACACTACACACTCAAAATGCAGTCTTAGCTGGAGAAGCAGCTTGTGTAGTCGATCCGATGACGGCCGAAGGGATTCGTCCCTCTATTTTCAGCGGCATGAAAGCTGCCCAAGCCGTTCATAAAGCACTCGATGGTGATGCCAATGCCCTAGAACAATACACTGAAGTAATTGCTGAAGAATGGGGCAGTGATATGGCTTGGGCACAAAAGTTAGCCGGTGCATTTTATCGCTTCCCTGGTGTGGGTTACAAAGCAGGTGTAAAACGTCCGACTGGTAGCCAAATCATGGGTCAAATTCTATGCGGACAATTGCGTTACGGTGACGTTGTAGGTCGTGCCCTCAAGCGTTTGGTTCCTTTTGGCTAATTAGTTTTGTAGTAAGGACTTTAGTCCTCAATCATTGGGCTAGAGCCACTTACTACGAACAAATAATTAAAGCATTAAATATAAAATTGTGCCGGTTATTCCCATGCAGAATATTCCAGCAGCACCTGCTAAAGGTTTTTTATTCTTACCTGTTATCCACTCAGATTTATTGTCAGTGTAATCAATTAAATTAAGTGTATCGATACTTGCTATCGACCAAACCCAACCAGCGTGAAGTCCACAAGCTAAACCTAAGCTACCATTATCGGCAAACCTTGCTAATACCAGAACCATTCCCATTAACCATAATCCTGGAAGTTGGGGAGTTGTTTCGCGTCGCTCCCAAATTAAATGCAATAACGCAAAAATTAAGCCAGAAATTATTGCTGCAATCCAAACTGAATAAATTTGTTCGAGTTGAGTAAAAAGAAAACCTCGAAACACTAATTCTTCAATACAACCCACTAATAACGCTACAAGCATTACAGAAAACAATGTGGATGGTACCGATTCCAGATTCGATATTTTAAACCGACATAAACCCAAATATAATTGACAACCGAATACAAAAGCTAAACTTAGAACTCCCCAGCCAAACCCTAAAAAAAGCGAATATAAAATTGAAAAATCACTTACCCAACCGTAAGCTGCAAAAGATTGGTTTGTCAGCCAATTAATTAAAAACAGGATTGCAGGAGCTAATAAATAAAGAGAAATTATTAAAGCAATTTTCTGCTCTGGTTGCAAAGGTTGCTTTGGTGTCCAATGCAGCGCTTTTGCTAAAATTGATGCTATTGGTAGCCAGCATACTATCCAAGCAATAAAAAAAGCTATTACTACAATTAAAGAAGGTACATTTTCCCATTGAGACACCAAATTATTGTCAAACGGTTCAAATAAATCTGTCAAAATTAACGGCAATAACACAACGGATTGACAGCTTTCTAAATATTTTTTAAAGAGAGAAAAAGAAAAACCATTATTTTAATATGGAATTATAGAAAAGAGAAGCATCAATTGCATCAATACTTCTCCGTTCCTTATAAGTACGACCCAAAATTGAATCGCTCCCCTCGGTTTTTCAGTCAAACAATCGAAATTTTCCAGAGTAATATAGCAGTTTTGGCATACTTTAATTTTCAACAATTAATTGAAAATTAACCAAAACTACTATCTACTTATAAATGCAGGGAAAAGTAATAAAATATTTTCTTCCTTTCTTATCCCTACTATAAGAAAAACTTACTCTTCTTCTTCTAATTCTTCATCAGAATCTTCGTCTGTTTGACTTGCCCCGTCAACTTGAATCAAGTGAATATGTTTGTATCCCAACTTAATTTCAAACTCATCTCCCGATTTTAAACCCATCGCTTTGGTATATGTAGCACCAATAACAATTTGACCGTTTTGATGAACGCTAACTCTGTATGTTGGTTCGCGCCCTCGACCATCTTTTGGTGTTTCCGGACTCAAGGGAATTCCCCTAGCCGATAACAAAGCATCGTAAAAATCTGTTAGATTTACTCGAACTTGACCATTCTTAGTAGTAGTGTAATAACCGCACTGCTTTGCTCTTTCTCGTCTTGGTAAGTTAGATAGTTCTTTAACTTTGGCAAGCAGTGTTTTTCCTGTTAATGGCGCTGTTGCTGTTTCACTCATTACACTCAAAATTTCCTTAATCTGTGCTTTCGCGATAAATAATGCGGTTTTATGCCTTGCCTAAAGGCGATTTTTTGACATTCTTACATAATCGCTTTTTCAGACTTTAAGTAAGCCTCAATTCCTCAAAGTCTAATTGTACGAGAATCATGTCGATCGTATTCCACAACATTTTACTCATAAATTACCGTCTTTAAAAGGAATTAGTTTCAGCGTTCTGACACAGCTAATCATCATGTTTACCTTCAGAGATGAAAAATTCTTCTCACTCGGCTTTTAAACAAAGCTAATTAACTGTAATTTGCTTTTACAAACTATGCGAGCCTGCTTTTTAAATAAGCGGGCAGACTCAAGAAGTCAGCAGGCATTTTATTTGCAGCCAAAGTCTTTTAGACCTTAAGAGTTGCAGGATTTTCCCTAACATTGCTCTATGGCTTAAGACAGTATAGTTATTACGGTCGTATTTACAAGGATAAATCCTTTTATACTGCCTTCTAGTGACAAAAAAAATTATGCCCCTAGATTACGAAGAAACAAAGTTATAGGTACCGCGCTTGTACGGCAATTTATTATGGTTTTGTTTCCTCATAATTTTATATTAAATACTAACATGGACTAATAATAGCAAAATAATTGTTTAAGTTTTAATTATTTTTGCGATTATGCTTTTATTTAATGTTCACTTTGGTTGGGGGTAAGTATTGCAATGAGAATTTCATAAAAATTCATCAAGCTTGTAATCGCTATTTTGGATTTGATTGTTACATATCCCACTTTCACAAAATATTCATCTCTGTAAAACTAGCTTATGTACAAGTCTTATGACAAGTTTTAGGTGATATCGTCCATGTTATTCATTTGGTTTAAATTTTCTATAATAATCTCGAAAATGACTGTGAGAAGCAGGCGAATATTGGTTTCTTCACCCAAAGACGATTTTTGTTTGGTGTGGTTGTTGAATAATAAAGCAGTTATAACCGATTGTTATGTTTGAGAAAATATTGGCAAGGCTATTTCATTGATTTGTTCGTAAAAATCTTGTTTCGACTGCTGGGGAGAAAAAAATCCCCGCTTAATTTCCAATGAGAGTAAACTTATATTAATGTTCGGGCTATTGAGGAGGGCTAATACTAATAGCGTGGGATCTAGGTTTTTCTGACTTTAGAGTAGGGAACTCCGGCAATTAACAGAAAAAAAATCTACTTCCATACAAAGCAGTTTGTTAGCGTAGCAAGGGCTTTGCGGTTAATTTATGAAGGTAAGGGCATAAGCTGACTATATTTGTACGCTTATACCGCATAAACCATATAATAGATTCTCTTTCACGATTAGCCAGTTCTCAGCAGCGATTTAAATTGGAGTAATAAAAGGATAAGCTGCTCGCGGCGCATGTAAACTACTACATAAAAATCAGAAGGCGAATGATAAGCAAGATTAGGAAATTAAAGTCGGGACACGGGGTAAAATGAAAGTTAATTTTAAAGTTATTCGACAAAATCAGAAAACATCTCCTACAGTTCAAACTTACCTTTTGGATGTAGAAGAGGGTAATACAATCCTTGATTGTCTTAATCGGATTAAATGGGAGCAAGATGGAACTTTAGCATTTCGTAAAAATTGCCGCAATACAATTTGCGGAAGTTGCGCTATTAGAATAAATGGGCGCTCTGCTTTAGCTTGTAAAGAAAATGTTGGCAGCGAAATTGCTCGATTTGGACAACAAGTATCTCAGGAGAATCAACGATTATCTATTCCTGAAATTACTATTGCCCCATTAGGTAATATGCCTGTACTAAAAGATTTAATTGTTGACATGAGCGGTTTCTGGAACAGCTTAGAAACAGTTTCTCCATATGTCAGTACTGCTGCAAGAAAAGTACCAGAGCGGGAGTTTTTACAAACACCAGAAGAAAGAAAGCAGCTTGAGGAAACTGGTAATTGTATTATGTGCGGTGCTTGTTACTCTGAGTGCAATGCATTAGAAGTAAATCCGGATTTTGTCGGTCCTCATGCGCTGGCAAAAGCTTATCGAATGGTTGAAGATAAGCGCGATGATGAAACACGAAAGCGTTTAGAACAATACAACGAAGGTACTAAAGGAGTTTGGGGTTGCACTCGTTGCTATTACTGCAATAGTGTTTGTCCAATGGAAGTCGCACCTTTAGACCAAATTAGTAAAATTAAGCAGTCTCTTCTGGAAACTAAAGAAGCAAGCGATAGTCGTTCGATTCGCCACCGTAAGGTATTAGTAGAGTTGGTAAAAGAAGGTGGTTGGATTGATGAGAGACAATTTGGTTTACAGGTAGTGGGTAATTACTTTAAAGATATTAAAGGTTTATTAAGTATTGCTCCTTTAGGTTTACGAATGATGGCTAAAAATAAATTTCCTTTGAATTTTGAACCTTCCCAAGGAGTCAAGCAAGTGCGTTCTTTAATGGAAGCTGTCGAACGGGAAAAAGTTAGTGAACAGTCAACAGTGAGCAGTGATAGTAAGTAGGTGGGTGAAAAAAGTTATAACTACGTCATTGCGAACGGAACGTTAGCGTTCACGCCCTCGCCGCACGCTTTAGACGCACTTAGCAGTGAACTAGAGTAACGCTAACACGGCTATACAAGCAAAACCTGCCTACGCGGGTTGTTTAATAAGATGTTTGAGACGCGAACCGTAATATACATCGTTTGTTAATCTTTCAACCGCCGACATAAACAGGAATTGTTAAGATTGCAAACGCCAAATTTCTTTAAGTGTATCAATGGCATATTTTTGTCTTTCTTCAACAATTTGAGGAGTCCATTTGCTTTGTGTTAAAACTTGAGTCGTGAGTGCAAAAGGAGAAACTCCCGATTTGCTAGTGAAATATTTTTCTTTTTTAACTGCAAAATCGAAATTTTGTGCTTCGCTATTTTTAGAAGCAGAGAGTAAAACTAAGTTACCCAAACGATGTAAATATTCTTCTCTTTGTTCTTGACTAGGGAACCATTTTTCCCATTCACTTCCTTGAGGAGGATTTTGCGGAAGTACGTGTTCAATCGTCGGGTATGGTGAATAAGTTAATATTTTAGGATTAGAAATAGCATCATTGAGACAGTTAAACGTTGCTGACCATCGACAATTTGAGCATCTGGTTTGTGTTCTGACTTAATTAGTACAATACTACCTAAAAAATAAGGACTTATATCGTCAATATCTTGCTGTGACTCTTCCAATGCACTCAGCAAATCATCAAGCAATGCTTCTGCTTCTTCAGTAGTCCAAGCATAGGGACGTTGATATAAGGGAATTTTAAATACGTAATCGTTGCTAAATACTTTGCAGAGGGGCAGTTCTTTTGCTTGGATATTAATGCTACCCATTGGTTTTATATTTAATAGCTTTGTACAAGATTAGTATTCCCAAAAGTGACTTGAAAATTCCCCTATTAAGAATTAGCAGCTTATTTATTTTCCTTTATTTTACTTAACCAAATCACCGTATCTTCTAAACCGAGTGCAATCTCACTTCCTAATATTTCGATATAAATCATTCCATCGCTAATTGCTAAACCTCTGATGGGATACCATGTATTTCGGATGCGGATAAGAAGTTCTAATTGAATTACTCTACCTTCAATTTTGCGACGATATTTCCACCAAGTTCGCCATAACATACCTGCTTTCTGGCAATGCATTTCATAACCTGGTGGAATTTGACAATATTCATACTGATAAAAGCCACGACTATCTACTTCTCCCATGAGAAGAAAGTTATATTCAGCTAATACCTCACTTATTAATTGCCAGTAATTTGACTTGTGTTTAATAAAAAATGGATTTGATGTACGTTCTAATTTAGTTGTGGCAATTATTCCTTCTTTTTTTGCCGTTAATTGATTGCTTTTATAAACTGCTTCACCCTGTAATGTGGAATTTGCTAATAAAACTTGCTTTTTTTGTATGGATAGTTTAACAAACTCTCGAATCAAATCAATATCGGATAACATCAGAAACTGTGGATAATAATATATGTTATCTTACCCATTCAATTGGCTTATCTTTCGTCAGTATAAATAACTGTGTTTATAGTTACAATATGATTTTTCTAGTTATTTACCGCAAATTTATCTTTTGCAAAAGCAATTTTCTCTTCAATTCCGGAAAGTTTATTTACATTTGAATAAATTATTTTTAATCGAGGAATCAGCCCTTCTTGATTGGCAATTTGTCTTGAAAGTCCCGGACGAGCATTGATTTCCAGCAATAACGGACCTTTTTCTTCATCTAAAACTACGTCAATACCGAGATAGCCAAATTCAGTTTTTTCACATAACTTCGCAGCCATATCCAAAATAGTATCTCAATGAGGAATTTGGCGATCGCGCAAGGTTGCGTCAGTATCGGGATGTTTTTCGATGTAGCGATTATTTTGGATTGCGGCCAGTGTTTTCGCCGTACCAAGATCGATACCCAAGCCCAAACCACCTCTGTGTAAATTTGCTTTACCATCAGAAGCCTTGGTTGGTAAGCGTAACATTCCTATTACAGGGACACCTTGATAAATAATTACGCGTACATCTGGAACATTTCATCGGAATTTAAAGCTATTTGATAAATTTGTTTAGCAAAATCTAAAGTATTATCACCCGATTGTCTGGCTTCTTTTAATATTGATTCAACTTCGGCAGTCGGAAAATTCTCTTTTAAATTGTCTTCCACTCCAGCGTTATCGGAACCAAAATTACTTAGCATTAATTGAAGTTGTTTTGGCTCCGGTATCTAGCTTAAATTTGATATCTTTATCGATGCCGAGAATCTTGCCAATTAATATTCCATCATTTTAATTTGCTTATTCGCTTCTACCTGAGCTTTTTTCATCGCTTTTTCTAAAGATTGCTGTCCTAAAATAGCGCTAGTAAATTGATTTTCAAAATTGTTTACGATCGGTGCGGAATATTTTCCAATTTGCCAAGGAATAGCGTAATCGACTCCCGCGACAAATGCAGAGCGTAAATTATCTTGTTTGTAACCTAATTTCTCGGCTACGGATTTTCTAGTTGGTAAAGCAATACCGTTTTGTGTCCATTTTTCCATACCTTGTTTTCCTGTAAGGTAAGAAATTAATTCCCAAGCTTCCGGTTTATGCTTTGCTTTTTTATTCATGACGTAGGCAACGGTAAATACCATTGTCCCTTTTTGATCGTTTATCCTCGGCACTTCTGCTGTACCAAATCTTAACTGAGGAAAAGTTTCTTCTAAATAAGGAATAGCCCAATTACCTTCTATTACCATTGCAACTTTACCTTGAGCGAACATTTCACTTCCCGAATTTGTCCCTACATCTGTTTTTTGGGCGGAAGTTCGTTCTTTTTGATATTGCTCTACAGCTAATTGCAATCCTTTCAAAGCTGCGGGGGAAGCAAAAGCTGCATAACCATTTTTATCGATAATTTGTCCGTCAAAAGCTTTGATTTTATAAGCTTGTCTGGCTAACTCTGGTATTTCTCCAAAACCATATCGATCTATTCTGCCATCTTTATTATTATCTTCTGTCAACTGCTGCGAGTAACTACGTAATTCTTTCCAAGTTGCGGGAGGATTAGTTAAACCTTTTTCATTTAAAGCTTGTTTGTTAAAAAATAAAGCAAGAGTTGAATAATCCTTCGGAAACCCATAAATTTGATTTTCGTATTTAAAGCTATTCAGCAGTGTTTGTTCAAAATCATTTAAATCAAATTCCGGTTTTGCATAACTATCCAAGGGTTCCAGAACATTTTGGCTCATTAAGAAAGGTGCTTCTAAAGCATCCAGATAAAACACGTCTGGTGCTGCTTCCCCAACTAAGCGAGTTTTAATTACATCCATATATTGGTCGTTAATAACCTCATATTTTACTTTTATTCCTGGATGCTCTACCTCAAAATCTCGCAGTAATTGTTTTAACAGCTTTTGTTCGACGGAGCTTGCTCCCCAACCGCTGAGCTTAATAGTAACTATATCTGATGATGTAGAAGAATTTGATAAGAGGAGATTATTAAAACCGGCTATTAACAAGGTAAATGCCAGCAAGATTCCTAAAAAACTAAATAGTTTCCTGTTCATAAGACAATAGCTTTATTGAATTTATTATCAATAAAATACTGCCATATTCAATCGAACGCACAAAATACCAGCTTTACAAATCTTTTTTAAGATACTTTAGATTTTTTTAATATTTATAACTTTAGAGAGAAAAATATTAAGCAAAACTATTACTTAATGAGGATTTTTGTTTCAAAGCAGTTTTATAATGTTTAGAAAATAGCAAGTAGCACTATTGTTAATTTGTATTTATATATATCTTTATTAAGTTTTGTAATGTAAGATTAACCTTAGTGTCGTCAGTACGACTGTTAAAAACATTTAAATCGCTGGTTTTTTAAAAACAACTATTCCGAAGGGTGGCTAATGCAATCTGTTCAGGTAAATACAGAATTTCTTGAAGTTCCGGAAAACACTCAGAGTACTATGAAGCCCTCAGTACTCTCTAAAAGCGATAAAATTCAAGTTTTTCAAGATCGGAGAATTTCTAAAAATGACATCCGCAAAAGTCTGAAAGCTTCAACTGCGGATGGAGTATTTGCTGCGGTATTTGATATTACTACTACTGGAATTCTGCTAAGTAATTTTTTAGTAGAGTTAGGTGCAAATGCCGTACAGATTGGGATGCTTTCTTCCATTCCCATGTTGGTAAATCTTTTGCAGCCTTTAGGTGCGTACTGTTCCGAGCGTATCGATAGTCGTCACAGATACTGTCTTTGGACTCATGGTGCTGCTAGATTCGTATGGTTATTTTTGGCGATCGCCATTGGTGCAGCGAGTTGGGGGCTAGGAGATTTGCAGAATCACCAGTTAGTTGTTTTAACACTATTAACAATTTTAGCGAGTCACGTATTAATAGCTTTAGGAAATGCATCTTGGTTGAGTTGGATGGCAATGCTGGTTCCTCGACAGTTAAGAGGAAGGTATTTTGGTGTACGAAATAGTATTGCTAGTTTTACCAGACTGCTTTGCGTACCAATAGCTGGTTTAATAGTCAGTTTTTGGCCTGGTGGTACGATACAAGGTTACGGATTAGTTTTGATTTTGGGTTTGGTTGCTGGTGTAGCAAGTCTTGCTTGTCAGTTTTTGAAGTCAGATATTAATCCCAAGTCTCATGGCTATTGGGAAATAAAAAATTTCAATCGTAAAAAAGCTGTAAATAATATAGAAAAAGAAGATAATTCTGTCGTAGTTTCCCAAGCTTCAGAAATTACAAATAGAAATTTCAACCAGCCTCCCAGTATGTGGAAGGACTCAAATTTTTTAATATTTTTGGCTTACTTTAGTTTATGGATGTTTGCTTTCAACCTGAGTACGCCATTTTTTAATCTTTATATGTTGGATACCCTAAACTTAGATGTGAGTTGGGTAACTATTTACGGTAGTTTTCAAGCCGGTGCTGGGATGTTAATGCTGATTTTATGGGGAAAATTAGCAGACAAAGTAGGAAATCGTGCCATCTTATTTTTAGTAGGAATTTTGGTTGCAGTAATTCCACTTTTATGGGTGGGAATTGGTGTAGATAGTTTAAGTATTTGGTTGTGGTTGCCTTTACTGCATATCCTTATCGGCGGTACCACCGCAGCAATTGAGTTATGCAGTAATAATATACAGATAAGTATTGCACCTGTAAGAATGCAGTCAGTTTATTTTGCAACTGCGGCTGCTGCTGCCGGTGCTAGCGGTGCAATTGGCACAACAATCGGCGGTTTTATTGCAGAAAATGCTTTTATCGGGGGTTTATCGGGATTATTTATGATGTCTGTAGGGTTCCGATTGATAGCTCTTGTTCCACTTTTGTTTGTGCAAGAAGCCCGCAGACAATCTTTAACCAAGATATTTCAAGGCTTTAAACAGTTAGCAGTGAGCAGTGAGCAGTGAGCAGTGAGTAGTGAGCAGTGAGTAGTGAGCAGTGAGCAGTGAGCAGTGAGCAGTTAGCAGTGAGCAGTGAGCAGTGAGCAGTGAGCAGTGAGCAGTGAGCAGTGAGCAGTAAAAATTTAAACTAAGTAGGTGGACAACAATATTTGTGTCTTTGCGTTAGTGTAGCGTCTCCGTTAGGACATGCGACAGCATTAGCGCAAGCGCGGAGCGTACCATAGGTATTACGTCTCCCGGAGGGAGATAGCAATCTCAGAGTCTTGCGGTTGCGTCGTTTCACTCGCAATGATAAATATACAATTAATTTTGTTTAAGTACTTGTTAATTTTTTAACTCCTAATTTATAACTCCTAACTTCTAACTGCTAACTCTTAACTTGTTACCTATTGACATTATTTATGGTGAAATCTACCATAAATACAAATAGGTTTTGCCAAGGTGCTTTTGAATGACAAGTTTGTTTAACCGCCAGCATGGATCGATATCCGAGCAATTAAACATTTCCAGTGAAGATTACAGCTTGCTAACAGACCTTTATCAATTGACAATGGCGGCTTGTTATAAAGGTGAAAATCTAGATCAAAAAATAGCCTGTTTTGAAGTATTTGCTAGAAGACTTCCGGAAGGATTTGGTTATGCGATCGCGATGGGGTTGGCGCAGGTGCTGGAATATCTGGAAAACTTTAGCTTTAGTATCAATCAAATAAAGGCTTTGCAAGAGACAGGGATTTTTGCGTCGGCACCTAAAGAATTTTGGTCGCTATTGCAAACTGGAAAATTCACTGGGGATGTGTGGGCAGTTCCAGAAGGGACTGCGGTATTTGCTCTGGAACCTTTGTTGCGGATCGAAGCACCGTTATGGCAAGCACAATTGGTAGAAACTTACTTGCTCAATACCTTAAATTATCAGACATTGATTGCAACCCGAGCAGCGCGATCGCGAGATGTTGCAGGAGAAAAAACAACATTGTTGGAATTTGGTACAAGACGAGCATTCAGTCCTCAAGCGTCGTTGTGGGCGGCAAGAGCGGCATTAGCAGGGGGCTTTGATGCGACATCTAACGTATTGGCAGCATTAAAACTTGGTCAAAAACCCAGTGGTACAATGGCTCACGCTTTGGTTATGGCGCTTTGTGCGTTAGAAGGTAGTGAAGAAAAGGCTTTTAGTGCATTTCATCAATACTTCCCTGGGGCACCTTTGTTAATTGATACTTATGATACAATCGCTGCCGCTCGTGAATTAGCAGTTAAGGTAAAAGCGGGAGAAATAAAGTTAACGGGAGTGAGATTAGATTCTGGAGATTTGATAGCATTATCAAAACAAGTCAAAGAAATTTTGCCAAACGTATCAATTTTTGCGAGCGGAGATATAGACGAATGGGAAATTAGCAGACTTAAAAACAATAACGCCCAAATTGATGGTTATGGCATCGGAACCGGCTTGGTGACAGGTAAGCCAGTAAATGGAGTTTACAAACTTGTGGAAATAGACGGTATTCCAGTGATGAAACAGTCTAGTGGCAAAGTTAGTTATCCAGGAAGAAAGCAAATTTTTCGTGAGTTTGTAAAAGGCGAACTGAAGGAAGATACGTTGGGATTAGTTTCGGAAAATTATCCAGGAAAACAGCCTTTATTAAAATTATTTATGAAAGATGGTAAACGTTTGGAACCGCCTTATACGATTGAAACAATAAGAAAACGAACATCCAATTCGGTAGCTAGTTTATCTCCTCAGATTAGAAACTTAGATTCCGAAACATCAATGCCAGTAAAAATTTCAACTTCTCTACGAAAATTAACCGAAGAAATAAATATAGTAACTAACAACTAACAACTAACAACTAACAACTAACAACTAACAACTAACAACTAACAACTAACAACTATCAAGCAACAACTAATTAATGAAAATTGCATTATTTGGTACAAGTGCAGATCCCCCAACATCAGGACATCAAGCTGTTTTAGTTTGGTTATCCCACCATTATGATTCGGTGGCAGTTTGGGCAGCAGATAATCCTTTTAAATCTCATCAAACATCTTTAGAAAATCGCGTTGAAATGTTGCGATTATTGATTGCCGATATTAGCCCATCAAGGCAAAATATTCATTTAGAACAGGGATTAAGCCACTTAAGAACCGTAACAACAGTAGAAAATGCCAAACAACGCTGGGGTAAAGATACCGAATTTGTTGTCATCATTGGTTCAGATTTGCTCGATCAATTTCAGCGTTGGTATAGAATTGGAGATTTGTTGCAAAAAGCAGAAGTATTGGTGATACCAAGACCGGGATATACGATAGATGAAAGTAGTTTGCAAAATATACGTGAATTAGGAGGTGAAATTACTGTAGCGAACCTTACAGGATTAGACGTTTCTTCAACAGCGTATCGCGAACGCCATGATACTCAAGCTTTGACACCCTCCGTAGCTGCTTATATTAATCAAAAGCATTTATACGAATGCCAAGACTCAACCCAAACAAAACTTTACCAACCTTAAATCAACAGCCCTTAGCTGACTTCAAAGTAGGTGTTGATAATGCGATTTTTTCAGTTGATATTGCTCAAAATAGGCTATTAGTTCTTTTGATAATGCGCCCTTGTGAGCCATTTGCAAAAACTTGGGGTCTTCCAGGTACTTTAGTTCGTGAAGGGGAGTCTTTGGAAGATGCTGCCTATAGAATTATGTCAGAGAAAATTTGTGTTGAAAACCTTTACTTAGAGCAATTATACACTTTTGGCGGTCCATGCCGCGACCCAAGGGAAGCAAGCGACAGTTATGGGGTTCGTTATTTATCAGTAAGTTATTTTGCTTTAGTACGATTTGAAGAAGCACAATTAATTACCGATAGCGTCGCGGATGTAGCTTGGTATCCGGTAAAAGAAGTACCATCATTAGCATTTGACCATAATGAAATAATTTCATACGGATATAAGCGTTTGCGAAATAAATTAGAATATTCTCCTGTGGCTTTCGATGTGTTGCCAGAAAAGTTTACTTTAAACGATTTATATCAATTTTATACTACTGTTTTAGGGGAAAATTTTTCTGACTATTCTAATTTTCGCGCTCGTTTACTAAAATTAGGTTTTTTATGCGATACCGGAATCAAAGTGTCGCGAGGTGCCGGTCGTCCTGCTAGTTTATATAAGTTTGATGCAGAAGCTTTCGCACCTTTTAAAGATAAGCCTTTAGTTTTTATTTAATTGAATTTGGTTTAATTTGGTTTAATTGAATTTTATCTTATCTAAAAATATGCATTCACACTGTTTAAAGTTAATCGAATAATTCAACTATTAAATTCAACTATTAAATTCAACTATTAAATAATTGTAATTAATAAATTTTTCCTTTCCCCGTTCTCCATTCTCTACTCTGCAAATGAAAATTACAGTAGCTCAAATAAATCCGATTATTGGCGATATACCCGGAAATACTCAAAAAATTATAGAAGCTGCGAACATAGCAGCAGATAAAGCTGATTTATTATTAACCCCCGAGCTTTCTTTATGCGGTTATCCTCCACGAGATTTATTATTAAAACCTGATTTTATGCAGGCTATGAATATAGCTTTGCAACAGTTAGCTTCTTATTTACCAGCTAATTTAGCAGTATTAGTAGGAACTGCTCAAGAAAATACAAAGGCACATATTGCTGGAGGAAAAGCCCTTTATAACAGCATTGCTTTATTACAAAAAGGAAATGTCAAACAGATTTTTCATAAGCGCTTGCTGCCAACTTATGATGTCTTTGACGAACATCGATATTTTGAACCTGGATTGGAAGCGAATTACTTTATTTTAAATAATGTCAAAATTGGAGTGACTATTTGCGAAGATTTATGGAATGATGAAGAATTTTTTGGCAAACGCAGTTATTCCATAAATCCGATTGCCGAACTATCTAGATCAAACGTAGATATAGTTGTTAATTTATCAGCCTCACCTTATACATTTGGTAAACAACATTTTCGCGAAGCCATGTTAAAACATACTGCGAAACGCTTTAAAACACCAATTATCTATGTAAATCAGGTAGGTGGTAATGACGACTTAATTTTTGATGGTAGAAGTTTTGCTTTGAATAAAAGCGGTGAAGTAACTTCTCGTGCTTGTGGTTTTGATACCGATTTACTTCAGTTAGAATTTGATAAACAGAAGCAGGATTTAAATGTAGGTTCTATTGCAGTCGATTATGAATGCGAAGACGAAGAAATTTGGCAGGCTTTGGTATTAGGAGTAAGGGATTACGTTCACAAGTGCGGTTTTTCCAAGGTAGTTTTAGGTTTGAGTGGCGGTATTGATTCATCAATTGTTGCGGCGATCGCCAAGGCGGCATTAGGCAAGGAAAACGTACTGGGTGTATTGATGCCTTCTCCTTACAGTTCAAAATCTTCGATCGAGGATGCCGACGAATTGGTGAAAAATCTTGGCATAACCACGCAAAAGCTACCAATAGGAGATTTAATGAAGTCTTATGACAGTACTTTTGCAGAATTATTCGCAAACACTGAATTTGGATTAGCAGAAGAGAACATCCAATCTCGAATTCGCGGTAACTTATTAATGGCAATTTCTAATAAATTTGGTTATCTTTTGCTCTCAACTGGTAACAAGTCGGAAATGGCAGTTGGTTACTGCACTCTTTACGGCGATATGAATGGTGGTTTAGCTGCGATCGCCGATGTTCCCAAAACTCGCGTTTACTCGATTTGTCATTGGTTAAACAGAAACGGCGAAGTAATTCCGCAAAATGTTTTGACTAAGCCACCTAGCGCAGAACTCAAACCCGATCAAGTTGACCAAGATTCATTACCAGATTACGAAATTTTAGACGACATTTTGCAACGTTTAATTAATGATTATCAATCAGCAGAGCAAATAATTGCGGCAGGGCACGATGCAGCAGTTGTCAACAGAATTATTCAAATGGTGACTCGTGCAGAATTCAAACGCCGACAAGCACCTCCAGGAATCAAAATTACAGATCGCGCTTTCGGTACTGGGTGGCGAATGCCTATCGCTAATAATTGGTTAGCAATAAAAAAATATTATAAAAGTGAAACAATTATTGATAGCTAAACCGTTTCCATCCACTCAATGCATTTTTTTAATTCTTGCTGCATAGTTTCAGCATCAGTATGATACCTACGACCGTGACCCGGTAAAATCCATTCAAAAGAATAATTTGTTAATTTCGGCATTGATTTTTTTAACTCATCCCAGGAATACCAGCAGAAATTTCGGAAAGCTACCAGTTGCTTTAACCGATCGGACCAAGCAAGATGATCTCCAGTAAACAAAAACTTATTCTTATAAAGTAAAACAGTATGTCCTTTAGTATGTCCCGGAACAGTAATAATTAACAATTCCGGAGTTAACTCATAAGGCTCCTCACCGCTTAGCTGAATTTCCACATCGCGAGTATTTGTACTAATTTCTTCCTCATGGAGGATGCGTTGACAGCCAAAATGATCTGCAAATTTTTGATGATCTGCAACATCATCTCGATGAGTTAAGTACATATAGCGAATTCCCCCCATTTTTTCCAAACGCTTTACCAAAGGGGGCGTAAATCGGGGAGAATCAACTAAAATATTTCCTTCAGGTAATTGAATAAAATAACTACCGGCACCAAAGGATTTTTCCGAATGGTAGCCACAATGATAAACGTTTTCTTCTACTAGAATTGGAAAACTGACTTGAGCATCCTTGATATCCTGTGGTTTTTCAACTGTACCAATAGAAGCCGTAGGACAAGATAACAAAGCTTGAAGCGCTGCTAATCTTTGTTTTTCGTTTGTTGGTTGGTGGTGTACCGCCGACATTCCATCTTCACGAGTAAACACTTCCGGAGTCATCCAGCGACAGGTATCGCAATCAATACAGGTAGTATCAACAAAAAAATCGCCGCTAACATTCTCACTTCGACGCAGATTTAAAGTAGCCATATAAAATCTATTTTTACCCGCTTTTGGGTAAGGATGATTATGCTTTATATGTCTACGTTAGCAAAAATGAAGGTTGGGTTTGATAGTTGAGATATAACGGTTTCTGTGTACAAGTTTTAAGTTTTATAACGCCTCCCACTCTTCACGACTGATATTAGCTTGTCGCAATATTCTGTTGAGTAAACCAACACTAATATCTGTTTTATGTGGATTAGGAATTGTCAGCTTCAATTCATCTCTTATCATGTATTGATGCTTTCCTCCCGAATAAGGACCGTTAAAACCTAATTGTTTAAGAAAATAAATCAAATCGCGTCTACTGATTGCTCCAAAAGATGGCATTAGTCAACCTCTTTTACTGAATTCAAATCAATACCATCAAGTATTGGTAAAGTATGATCCAAACGCAATCCTAAAATTATCCAACCTTCTAAAGCATCTTGCAATTCTTCTCTACAGGCTTCTAATGTAGAAGCATTTGCCCAAACGCCTGGACACTCGGCAACTTCGCTGTAAAAAGTGTTATCTTCAAGCAATTCGTATGTTGCTTTACGCATTGCTGCATGAATGTATTCTGTTAACATTTATTTTGCTACAGCCTTTCTATTTACTTACAAACTTACAAAATTCAAGAATATTGCCATATTTTCTTATGATAAGCAGTTTTTCAACTAAAGCTGTTTATCGAGTTATTAATTTATCGATACTATCGCGAGCAGCACGGTTACTCATACCAATTTGCTATTACATATTTTCTGTATTACAATCATAATACAGAATAAATTTATGGATATATCAAAATGTCATTGTTGAATTATAAAAGTTGTATATCACCTTTTTATTAGCTGATGCAGCCTAGTTATAGAGGTACATTTGAAGCGCATATAACTGTAAAAGCCGATAAATTAGCGTTAAAGGAAAAATTTGATTTACTTTGCCAAAATTTAAACCTTAAATGCGTTTTTATCGAGCTACCTAAAGGCACAACTCGTTCTCACCCGATGACAGCATCTTATCATCACGGCACTTTCAAAGATGTACTACAAAAAATAAATCAAATAGCTCAAAATATAGTTAATGCAGATTTCAAAATTACTCGCATAAAAATTGAAGCGATGGTGAGTAATCAAGATATCCCCATTTTAGATATTGAAGCGCAGAAATTGCCTAAAAGTAATTATTTCGAGTTTCACGTCAAAGCTATTTTATCAGCAGATCAAAATTTGGAAGTATTAAAAAAATATTGTTTGCAGCACGATGCTCATTTATCCGCGAATGCTTTTAAAAAACTTGTTAACGGAAGACAGCAGCGATTTATCACCATGCGAGTTTATCGAGTAGGATACAAAACTGCTCAAAAACGTTTTGATAATTTATTAGGGCTGCTCAAAGCAAAAGGATTCAAACTTTCTCAACAACAGCGAGAATATACAGTTTACGACAGTAACTTAAATCTAGATGCTGGGTGGATAAATTGAGTTAGGAGTTAGGAGTTATGAGTTAGGAGTTATGAGTTAGGAGTTATGAGTTAGGAATTAGCAATTTTATTTCTACCTCTTCTCCCTATTCCCTGTTCCCCATTGCCTTAAAATGAAACAAATAAAAAATCATTTATTAAAAATAGCGAATAATACAAACCGTTCATCAGAGGAGATATTAAATTACCACTTACTTGAAAGCGTTTTACGTCGAGTTTCTCATTCAATTTATGTGGATGAATTGGTATTGCGTGGTGGAATGCTTACCAGACTCTGGGTTCCACCGGAAAGAAGAATTGCTGAAGATGTTGATTTTTTAGGTTTATATCCCTTCAATATTGAAATAACAAAAGATAAATTTCAAAATATTTTAATAAACACAAATTTTGCAGATGGAGTTATATTCAATATTGACTCATTACAAGTAACGGGTATTTGGTTAGAAACCGAATTTCCAGGAGCGCGAGTTAATATAAATGCTGCGTTTGGAGACTATCAAAAGAATATTCAAATAGATGTTGGTTTTGGAGATCCAATAGTTCCAGCAGCAAAATTAATTGATTACCCAATGCTAACTAATTATAAAATCAAATTGCAGGCTGTAACCCCAGAAACCATGTTTGGCTGGAAGCTACACGGCTTGGTAGAGCAGGGATTCAAGCGCTGGCGACCTAAAGATTTATACGATTTAATGCTATTTACGACCTATATAGAATTAGATGAAACTTTAGTAAAAAAGTCTATTTTTACAGCATTTAATAGCAGAAATACTACTTTTGAGGAAATTTATTACATTTTATCGACACCAGAATGGTGGGATAGAAGTAAAAATCGCGGTAAATGGAAGTGGTATATCCGTAAAAAACCAGAACAAACAATGCCAGAATTTCTGGAAATTGTGGCGATGGTGACGCAAAGGTGGGAAAGTACCGTGAGAGAAATTTTACAGTGCTAAAGCCCTTACTACAAACTAAAAATATCCTTATGCGACAAATTTAGCCCACGCAGGTGGGCTTTGTATTTATAGCCCCAGCCTTCTAGGCTGAGGGAGGGTGATTTAGTGTTAAATCGAAAATTCTTCCCATGCAAAAACCGGGCTTGCGAACAAACCCGGTTTTAAAAGTCAAATTTAATAAATCCAACTAACTCTCAACCAACCAGTAAAGTTAATTTATCCCCAAAAAAAGCTACAACACGATGGGTTACGGGCAAACTATCAATTACCATACCCAAACACAACAACATCATGTAAGAAATGGAATAAAGAAACATTCCTTTAGCCGAACTGCGATCTTGAGGATTTTGTAATAATTGCCACGCTTTACGAATAAATACCGCTCCCAAGCACAAAGCAATAGTAGCGTAAATAATTCCTACTGAATGCAAGGGATAAACAAGTAAAAAGGTTGCTGCAACGGTTACAAGGGTGTACCACCAAATCTGTTTAACTGTTGCTTCTTCTCCAGCAACTACTGGTAGCATTGGCACGTTTACTGCTGCATAATCATCCTTAATCATCAATGCTAAAGACCAAAAGTGTGGTGGAGTCCAAACAAAGACAATACCAAATATTAACCATGCAGTCGGACTTAAAGTACCAGTGACAGCAGCCCAACCAACTAAAGCGGGAATTGCTCCTGCTGCTCCACCGATAACAATATTTTGAGTGCTGTTGCGCTTCAACCAATGGGTGTAAATTAACAGGTAAAAAGCAATCCCAGACATTGCTAAGAAAGCAGAAAGCAAATTAGCAAATATACTAAGCAGCGCAAAAGAAGCTACAGCTAAAACGATGGCAAAAATTAAAGCATCGCGGGGTTGTACTCTACCGGAAGGAATGGGACGATGACGGGTACGCTCCATATCATAATCAATATCGCGGTCGTAAATACAATTGATTGCTTGGGCGCTAGCAGCCGCCAAAGTTCCTCCAGCAAGAGTTACTAATAACAATATAGGGTTTACTTCTCCCGATGCAGCTATCCACATACTTCCAGCAGTAGTAATCAACAGCAAAGGAATAATGCGAGGCTTAGTTAGCTGGTAGTAACTTTGAATAACTTGTAAAAACGTCGAGTGTCGTGGAGAGACATTTGTCTCAATCATCTTGGTAATCGTTCCTTATTTTTTAACAATTTATATGCTGTTTTTGCCTTTGTAGGCTGTTAGCGTCGAACAAATCAGTGAGCAGTGAGCAGTGAGCAGTGAGCAGTGAGCAATTGCTAATTAATAATTCACAACTAACCACTAACTACTAACTACTAACTACTAACCACTAACTACTAACTACTAACTACTAGCAACTAACATCACTTGTAGCAGATGAATTTAACTCTTGGTTGTAACCTGAAATACTGCGAGTGTCCATCCAATCGCGGATTGCAAGTACTGTGAAAACTACTAATGCACCTAATAAGGAAGCTCCAATCAACTGATGTGTGACGGTTAGAGGTTCTACTTGTAGGTGTAAGCGGAAGGTAGCAAATCCTAAAATAATCTGTAAGATTAGTAACCCACCTGCAATAGAGGCTAGCTTCCGTAAAGCTGGATGTAGTGCTGGCGTGCGCCATGACACGAATACCAAGGCTAATGTCGCGATAGTTGGCGGCAATAAACCGAAAATATGAGCGTACATGACTGTACAAAGTTGATCCCCTCCAAAGCATTGATGCAAAGCCCAACGCGAACCAACCAGGGCACCTAACAGACTTTGTAAATAAACCAGTACGCTAGCAATAAGAGATATTGCAGGTAATTTACCACCTTGTCCCGTCGCTTTGTAAGGTGTAAGTGCCGTACCGATAACAAGCAAAGTTATGAAGAAAAATAATGCCGTTCCCAAATGAGCGGTAACAATATCAAACCGCAAAAGCTGAGTAACAGTAAGTCCTCCTAAAATACCTTGGAAGACAATTAAAAATAGGGCAAATGTACAAGCCCAGGGCAGCCATTTGGGTAGATTGCGACGATTCCACCAAGAAGTTCCTACTAAAAATATGGCACTAAACCCAATTAATGACGCATCCAATCGGTGAAACCATTCTAAGAAAACTTGGAAATTCATTTGTTTAGTCGGCACAAGTTCCCCATAGCAAAGCGGCCAATCAGGACAAGCAAGTCCAGCATTCATGACGCGGGTAGCGCTACCGATCGCCATCAAAATCAAAGTAGCGATCGCCATTTTCCACACGAGCTTACGAATTCTATCTTTTGCTGACTGTTGCTGCGTTGTCGCAACTTGGTTTTGTTGTTCTAAAGCAAATTGACTCATCAAGTTAACCCTTTCTTATGCCCGAAAACCCAAACTACCTTCATTTTTATTCTGGGAATTACGTTCGTTTCTCACTCCACCCTAGCGTAAACCCCAAGATTAAAAAGAAGCCCTTTACTTATACTCTGGATCGTGAATCAGAAATGTAACCAAAAGCTTTATAGATTTTTCAGGTTGTGACGAATTAATTGGGAATTGGGGATTGAGCATGGGGCATAGCTCCGGAGTTAGAAGTTAGGAGTTATAAGTTAAAATTTCTCTTTCTCTTCCCCATCTCTCTATCTCCTCTATCACCCATTAACCGATGCCCGATGCCCAATGCCCAATTCCTTAACCTAAAAAATAATAAAGATTTTTACTTGTTACACTCAATGGTAATTGCCTAGACTAACTTAGTATGTGAGTAGTTCTAAATTTATCTAGTAAAGCCGTTAATTATTATCAACCGTGAATATTCCAAGTACAATCTGGACGTTATTAATTGGTATTCTGCTGACCCTAACTAGTTTCTGGTTTGGTCAAAATCATGGTCTATTGCCTGCTGCGGCTTCGGATGAGGCTGTTCTGGTAGATGGCTTGTTTAATACGATGATGACTGTTTCTGTAGGCATATTTCTCATCGTTGAAGGTGTTTTGATTTTTAGTGCCTTCAAGTACCGTAAACGTAAAGGAGATGATACCGATGCTGAGCCGATTCATGGCAATGTGCCGTTAGAAATTCTCTGGACGGCAATTCCGGCTATCATTGTTCTCGGTATTTCTGTTTACAGTTTTGATGTATACAATTCAATTGGCGGATTTAATCCGATGGAGGCTCAGGAATCTCCTATAGCTCCGCAAGCCACATCAATGCCTGGTGCAGCTATAGCAGCAACTTTGGACAATCCTGATGCTTCAGATGTAAGAAATATCGACCAGCTCCCCGAAAAAGACAATGCTCCCGCTACGGGTATAGTTTCTCCCAAAGTAGGCGCTAGTCCTGAAAATCAAGGTAAACAGCCGGATTTGTTAGTAAAAGTTACTGGTTTGCAATATGCTTTCCTGTTTAACTATCCCGACAGTAATGTTTTTTCTGGTGAGTTGCACGTTCCCATTGGTAGAGAAGTAAAACTCGATATGGCGGCAAATGATGTAATTCATGCTTTTTGGGTACCCGAATTTCGCCTTAAGCAAGATTTAATTCCCGGAATGAATACAGAACTTCGCTTTACACCTAAAACAGTAGGCGATTACAAGGTTATTTGCGCCGAACTTTGCGGCCCTATCACGGTGCAATGAATACGAAAGTTATTGTTCAAACACCAGAAGATTTTGATAATTGGGTTAAAGAACAGCAAGTTGCGAGCATTGAAACATTTAATCAAGCAGTTGCTGTTAATCCCGAACAATTGTCAGCAGATGAATTTCTTTCTCCCTACACCAGCGAGATGGGAATTTCATCAGAAATGTTACATCAAATTCATAACTAGGAGTTAAGAGTTAAGAGTTAGGAGTGAATAAGCAACTAACAACTAACAACTAACAACTATCAAATATCAGACAACAAAAAATTTTTATGACACAAGCACAGTTGGAATCAGCCCATACAGCTGATACTTCACATCATCGTCAAAGAAAATGGTGGGAGTATTTTACTTTTAATACCGATCATAAGGTAATTGGGATTCAGTACTTAGTCACTACATTCATCTTTTACTGTATTGGTGGTGTAATGGCGGATTTGGTTCGTACTGAATTGCGAACTCCTGCTTCAGATTTTGTAAGTCCCGAACTTTACAATAGTTTGTTTACGCTGCACGCCACAATCATGATTTTTCTATGGATTGTGCCAGCTGGTGCAGGTTTTGCTAACTATCTGATTCCCTTGATGATTGGGGCTGAGGATATGGCATTTCCCAAATTAAACGCCCTCGCTTTCTGGATGGTTCCTCCTTCTGGGGTATTGCTAATTAGTAGTTTAATTGTTGGCGATGCACCGGATGCAGGTTGGACTTCTTACCCTCCGTTGAGTTTAGTTACCGGGCAGGTGGGTGAAGCGATTTGGATTGGTAGTATCCTGCTGCTGGGTACCTCTTCTATTTTGGGTGCCATTAATTTCTTGGTAACTTTGTTGAAAATGCGTGCCCCAGGCATCGGTTTTCATCAACTACCATTATTTTGCTGGGCAATGTTGGCTACCTCAGCACTGGTTTTAATTTCAACTCCAGTGTTAGCAGGCGCACTAATTCTCCTTTCTTTTGACTTAATTGCCGGAACCGCATTTTTTAACCCAACTGGCGGTGGTAATCCGGTAGTTTACCAGCATATGTTCTGGTTTTACTCGCACCCTGCGGTTTACATCATGATTTTGCCCTTCTTCGGGGTAATTTCGGAAGTAATATCCACTCATTCCCGCAAACCGATTTTTGGTTATAAAGCGATCGCCTATTCTTCTCTGGCAATTAGCTTTTTGGGTTTGATTGTTTGGGCGCACCATATGTTTACCAGTGGTATTCCTGGTTGGTTGCGGATGTTTTTCATGATTACCACTATGGTGATTGCCGTACCTACTGGTATTAAAATATTCAGTTGGTTGGCAACAATGTGGGGTGGAAAACTCCGTCTCAACAGCGCCATGCTTTTCGCAATGGGCTTCTTGGGTATCTTTGTAATCGGCGGTATCAGTGGCGTAATGTTGGCTGCGGTGCCTTTTGATATCCACGTCCACGACACTTATTTTGTTGTTGCTCACTTACATTACGTGTTATTCGGCGGTTCGGTTTTGGGAATTTTCGCCGGTTATTACCAGTGGTTCCCCAAAATTACCGGACGCTTGGTGAATGAAACCTTGGGTAGAATTCATTTTGCCCTAACAATTGTCGGTATGAATATGACTTTCTTACCGATGCACCAATTGGGTTTGATGGGTATGAATCGCCGCATCGCTATGTATGACCCCAAATTTGCTGCTATCAACGAATTTTGTACTTACGGTTCTTACATTTTGGCGGTGTCTACAATACCCTTCATCATCAACGTAATTTGGAGTTGGATAGCTGGGGAAAAAGCAAATAACAATCCTTGGGACTCTTTGACATTGGAGTGGATGACCACTTCACCACCAGCAATCGAAAACTTTGAGTCACACCCATTTTTACTAATTGGGCCTTACGAATACGGAACCGAAAGAGCGAAACAGGTTGTGGGTTTATCTCATACCGACGATCCATTCGGTAATGCCAAAGCCCCAGCACCACAAACGAGCGATCCCGATGAATCATATCCGGCGATCGCGGCGGAAGCGTAATAAAGGCGCGTTAATTATTGCAAAAACCTCACCCTCTTCCTCCTTAACAAGGCTATTGTGTACACACATCTCGTTAGATCCCCCTAAATCCCCCTTAAAAAGGGGGACTTTAACTCCGATTCCCCCCTTATTTAAGGGGGGTTAGGGGGGATCAAAACGTTATGGAGCAACTTAATAAGACTTGTGTGTACACCGGAGCCTTAACAAAGGGGGTGAGGTTCCAGAAAATATTCATACTTAATTAAAAATTTATGCAAAGTCCAGCAATCGATCCAGCAAAAACAGAACAAAATCATCATCGAGCAGCTACCGTAGAAGCACAACATGCAGAGCATCCAGATCATCGTTTGTTTGGATTAGTTGTATTCCTCGTCGCTGAAGGAATGATTTTCTTGGGTATGTTCGGTGCATACTTTGCCTTCCGTTCTACCTTAGCTGAATGGCCTCCCGCAGGCACCCCAGAGTTAGAATTATTACTCCCCGGTATTAACACGATAATTCTAATTTCCAGCAGTTTTGTAATTCACAATGCCGATACCGCGATTAAAAAGAACAACGTGCGCGGAATGCAACTCTGGTTTGCTATCACCGCCATCATGGGAATTATCTTTTTGTGCGGTCAAATTTACGAATATAAGCATTTAGAATTCGGTTTAACAACCAACTTATTTGCTAGTGCCTTTTACGTGTTGACAGGTTTCCACGGATTGCACGTTACAGTTGGAGTTTTAGCAATATTAGCTGTATTGTGGCGATCGCTTAAAAAGGATCATTACAGCGACGAACATCATTTTGGTATCGAAGCAGCCGAAATATATTGGCACTTTGTTGATGTAATTTGGATTGTGCTTTTTGGTATTTTGTATTTACTTTGAGTGTTTTTTTAAACTGAAAATATTTGATTAAAAGCCTCCACATTGGGGGTTTTTTTTCAGGTTCGTAGTTGCGCTTTAGCGCCTCTTATCGGAGGCGCTAAAGCGCAACTACGAACATTTTATTTATCATTAACGGTGGCTAACTTAACATAAAGCCTTACATAATACAAAAAAGTAAATATCCGTAAAATTAGCAGAAAATTGTTTGAATCTTACTAATCTCAAACCAAGTTCTATCGCTAACGATTCCATCAACTGGTAAACCACTATATTTTTGCAGATTTCTGATAGCTACTTCTGTTTGATAACCAAAAATTCCATCTACTTTACTCGCATGGTTACTCAGAGTTAATTCACCATCATAGTAACTACCAGTAAATAATCTATCTTGCATTCGTTGAACTAAATCTCCGGTGCTACCTTTTTTCAATACAGGCATATCAACAGGTGCCCCTTTATAAAGCGATCGCCAAGTTTTATTACCAACAATTCCATCTTGAACTAGAAACATTTTGTGTTGAAACAGTTTTACTGCATCTTCGGTTATCTGACCAAATACACCATCAATTACCTCAGCGCCAGCAGGTAAACCGCAAGCTCCATCACTATAAAGGTATAGATACATACCGTAGTCTAAAAGTAGCTTTTGCAATTCTTTGATTGTTTCACCTGTAGAACCTTTTTTAAGTACTGGCTTGCTAATTTGATTGCTTGTAGTAGTTGTCATAATCTTGACTCCGTTTTGTGTGTACTAAGCAATTCATCAACAAAGAGCAATAGGATTACGAAAAGATTTTGGTACCCACAAGGGTACTATTTTCTATTGAGGGTGATTTGATGATTTTAAATTCTGGCAAATTATTTATATTTTTACATCTTGTTAAGCTTTATTATTTTTCGCTTTAAAAACTTTCTCTAATGCCCTTAGCAGTCCTAAAATTCTATAGGTACAAGATTATATGTAAAATGGCTTTAAAAATTATTCAAAGTTTTGACAGTAATTTCACTTTAGAACCACAAGCAAAAGCAACTTTATTTGAACTGCTAACAAACGAAAGCTTTTTAAAACAGGTTTGTCAACAGTCAAATTGCCAACAAGTAGAATTTACAGAATTATTATTTCAGCCAGTTCCTTACAGCAGCGCCACACCCAAAGGAATGCCAGCGGAATTTGAAAAATATCATGAATCTGAAGAGTACGTAATTCTAAACGTACCGCCAAATTTTATGTTTCAAGCCAAGATTTTTAAACCAAGTCGGCTATGTGCAATTTATAAAAAACTTGATAATTGTTAGTAGTTAGTTGATAGTTGTTAATTGTTTACTAAAAACTGATAACTGTTAACTGTTAACTGCTCACTGCTCACTGCTCACTGAAAATGACAACTATTCCAGAATTAACGAGTTTAGAATTTATTCCTTATATTGATGACAATGGTAACTTACCAGAACAATATCAAGGAAAAATCGGAGTTTACGCAATTTTTGATCGTGAAAAAGCGCTGCAATTTGTCGGTTATTCTCGCGATGTTTTTCTTAGTCTCAGACAGCATTTAGTGCGACAACCTAAATTTTGTTATTGGGTAAAAGTAGAAACTATTGAACGCCCTAGTCGTAAAATTTTAGAAGAAATTGAACAAGCCTGGATTGCGGAAAATGGTAGTTTACCTGTGGGGAATGGAGAAAATAAAGAGAAATGGATTGCTCCAATTGATGCGAAAGCTTTGATTACTCCCGAAGAACAAACTAATTACGATAATCCTGTTAATGATGAAATGGCGAAGATAAAGATTATCAAAAATGTAGCGCGAAGAGTTGAAGCTGATATTTTGAAAGAGTTAGAAGCGCGGGGTTTACAAATGCAGGTTAGGTTTAATCCCAAGTTGAAGGAAGAAGGTTTGTTGGATGTGAAATCTTAGAATATGCATATTCGTCGTGTATTCCGGCGGTTGAAACCGCGTCTACACAAACAAAACCCGCCTGCGCGGGTTTAAAATTAAATAGTCCACGCAGGTGGACTTTGCCTATGTAGAAGCGGTTTCAAGCGCCATCTTTTTTCAAGACATCTTCAAAAAAATAAGTTATAACAGAAAATCATGAAGTAAATTTTATCAAGTTTTTACAAAAACAATATAATCATGAATCAAAATTCTTCCCCACCTCATAAAGTTATAGGTGTGGCTGTCATTTGGAATGAAAAAGAGCAAATTTTAATCGATCGCCGTCGTCAGGAAGGAGCGATGGGAGGCTTATGGGAGTTTCCTGGCGGCAAAATAGAACCAGGTGAAACTGTTGAAGAATGTATTAAAAGAGAAATCGATGAAGAGTTAGCAATAGATATTGAAATCGGCGAGCATCTGATAACTATCGATCATACTTATACCGATTTAAGAGTTACTCTTACCGTACACGAATGTCTCCATGTTCGAGGTGTCCCCCAACCATTAGAGTGTGATGAAATTCGCTGGGTAAACTTAGAACAACTAGAACAATTTAATTTCCCTGCTGCAAATTTCCAAATTATTACAGCATTACAGCAGAAAATAGCCAGCCGAAAACAGCTAATTAAATAAAAGATATAATTTTCACTGTTTTATAGTTAACTGCTAACTGGTAACTGTTAACTGTTAATTCGGATATACCGGCAATATAAAGTGAAACCAAGCTCCTCCGGTAGGTGCGGTATCTACCCAAATTTGACCGTAATGAGCTTGAACAATTTTTTGGCACAAGCTTAAGCCTATACCGTAACCTTCTTTTGCTTCATCTCGTTCTAGACGAAAGCGATTTTCAAAAATGCGATCGCGATTTTCTTCGGGAATACCCAAGCCGCTATCGCCGATGCTAAATTGCACTTTTTGACTGGTACGATGCAAACCGGAAATGGTAATTTTACCTTGGGGTGGAGTATATTTAATAGCATTATCCAAAAGGTTTTTCACTACTTGCCCAATGCGTTCGGGATCTGCGTATACGTATGGCAAGTCTTGCGGAATATCCGTTTCTATCTGTAGAGATTTTGCTTTATAGGATTCGCGTAATTCTTCAAGCACTTGCAGACAAATATCACCCAATATTATTTTTTGAGGCGATATGGGAATTTTAGTATCATTGCCGCGCCCTACCTGTAAAAGATCGGTAATCATTTTTTCAATTACCTTTGTTTGACTGCGGGCATGATTAAGCACATTAACGGTTAAGCGGGGCGTTAATCGCCTGAATTGACCATTTTCGCTATTGAAATTATTTTTTAAAGTATCAATGGCGATGATTGCTGCTGTAAGTGGGTTGCGGAGATCGTGTACCAACATCCCAATGACACGATCTTTAAATTGCAACTGTTCTTGAAGCTGCTGTTTTTCTTGCTTTAAACGAAAAACTTCATCGGTAAGCTCGATAATTTCATTTGAAATTGCCAGCGAATTGATGGGAATTTGAGATTTCTTGATGTACCCATCGGGGTCATTTTCTACAGCTTGTTTCAATTCTCGCTGTACTTGCAAATAAGATTCCACACTATTTTGCCATCTAGACCACCAAGTTTTTAACTGAGCAACTATATTGCTACCAGCTAAAACCTGTCGGGGTTCTGGATGAATCCGAATTAAAGCTGGTGTTGCCACCAATTTAAAATGTTCGGCTAAATGGGGTTGTTTACGTACATCAACAACTTGAAGCTCAAAATCATATGCAAGCTGCAATTCTTGGAGATAAGAGCGAATCTGCTGTATTTGTTGTCTGGACTTGGGACGTTCATCCACAAACAGTAATAGTTGTAATGGGGCTTCTGAATTAATAAGCTGTTGTCCCTGAGAAGCTTGCATCAAATATTGTTTCAACACTGATCTTAAACCGTTATAACTTTCGGTGAGACTACTCGGCGGTGTCAGTTTCTGTTCTGTCATTAGCGTTCACCGCAGGTGCGGTTCAGCGTGTCCGCGCTTGACATAGTGGCGTTAGCATTCACCCGCAGGTGCGGTTCAGAGTCTCCCGGAGCGGGAGATACCCGAAGGGCAAAAGTAGAATGGACTGACGGATGCACGTAAAGCAGTCCTTTTAAATTCTATTTTAGATTTTTTTAAGGTTTTATACTTTCATTTTTTATTGGACTTCTAACATGAAATACACCTTTTTCAGTTTTTTACTTCCTTTTTGTTTGCTAGCTAATTTTGAACGAGCTTTTGCGGCTGAAACTGAATTACAATCTTCTCCAGTTAGTAGTCGAAAGTCAAGTCAAGTGGAAAGCTTTGATGCTGTTGCAAAAAGGTTGGTGGATCGGCAGATAAATTTAACTTATCGTATTCAAAAAGCGCTATCGAAACCCGATCCGAATAGAATACGAGCCGTGGGAGGACAATTAATTACCCATACTGTAGTTGTAGAAAGTTTTCTTAAACGTCAATATCCTAAACCCCAAGCGTTGTGCGATCAAAATCAAAGTAAAGACATTTCTATTGATTTTATACCTCCTTTAAGTCCAACTAATTCAAAAATTTATTGTTCTTTGTATAATTCCACCCAAGAATTATCAAAACTGACGACCATATTAGATAGACTTTTATCTCGACGTGGAGAATTAGCTCTTGTAAGGGAATTACCTTTAGCTAGCGGAGAAAAACAATCTGATTTAGTACTTCCTATGTCTCCTATAAGCCGTCCAAATCTTGGTAAACCGGCGACTCCTTTTGCTATTTTAGAACCTTCCATACAACCAGATACTTCACTAGTTATTGGCAAGAGAAAAAAACCAGCTATTGTCAATTATGTTCCACCAGTTCAACCCGCAATTAAACCAGATAGTACAGCACTAAAGATTTTAAAAAATGCAGAACAGTTTTTAGCACCAGCAATATCTGTATTTCCCAATCAAAATAATTTTCAAGTTCCACAAAAGGTGAGTGCAGAATTTGACCGTTTAGCCTACGATGTTGACCTCCAAGAAAAGCAAACTTACCGAAAATTGCTATTAATGCCTAACACGGGTATTTTTCGCGTATTGCCACATCAAGCTTATCTTCGTCCGTTGAATACTGTAGAGAATCGCTCCCAAAAAAATCTCCTCGAACGCTATCCTTTTCCCATTTTGGCTGAACCCAAAGGTAACTTCACGCCCAATTTACCACTTCAAATAGTAAAAGGAAAGTTTCAGCTACTGTCCCAAGGAGTAGATTATAGCTTTATGGTCGATATTGGTGACATACCTTTAGAAGATTTAGATGCTAACTTACGAACTGTAAATGCTCAAAAACGAAATAATTTAGTTAACTATCAGCCTCCCAGTAAATTAAGTGCGCTACTTGTAGAGAGACGAAAAATTATTACTGGCAAACATAAAAACTTAAATTTCAATAATGTCGATGCAAAATTAAATCATACTTATTTAGTGCGTAATTTACAGTTTCAACTACCAGAAATCATTGCTAATAATCAAGTACTTTCAAGAAAACAACGTCGCTATATAGACCAATTATTGCAAATGCAAAGTAGCGATGTAATTGTTGCTTTTAGACCTGTACGTCGTCATTCTGATGGAAGTTATACCGTGATTTGGCGAGTATTGCAGCAATTTAAAGATCCAATAATTGAAGATTTAGAAGATTATCTTAAGTTTCAAAAATAGAAGATAGGGAATTGGGAATTGGATCGCAGGGCATAGGGGATGGGGAGAAATCCTACAAACTGCCAATCTTTCGGAACAACCAAATCTGCAAAGCCAGGATTGCGTCCAAATTTATGTTCGCGTTTCATTAATTGTAAAAGTAAGCAGCCGAAAAGACAGTTCCTCTTATATAGGTTCCCGTAGGATGATAAATTTTAACTGGAATCGCAGCTTATAGGAGAAAGTGAGTAAAATATATGACTAGTGTTCCTTTTGACTTACTAGCGCTCTAATTTATACAAATGTTGCTAAACAACCGCTATCAGATTATTCGGACTTTAGGGAGCGGTGGATTTGGAGAAACTTTCCTGGCAGAGGATACCCAAATGCCTTCTCGCCGACTTTGTGTAATCAAACAATTACGGGCAATACAAAATAATCAGCAGGTGTATGAGTTAGTACAACAGCGTTTTGGACGTGAAGCAGCTATTTTGGAAGAACTTGGTGATGGTAGCTCCCAGATTCCGAGATTATATGCTTACTTTAGCGACAATGAGCAATTTTACTTAGTGCAAGAGTATATTAAAGGTAAAACTCTTACACAAGTAGTTCAAGAAAAAGGTCTGATGAATGAAAATTCTGTTAAACAGATTTTAATTAGTATTTTGCCAGTTTTGGACTACATCCATTCCAAAGGTATTGTTCATCGAGATATCAAGCCAGAGAATATTTTAATTGATATTGATGCTCAACCTGTACTAATAGACTTCGGTGCAGTCAAAGAAACTTTAGGAACTATAATAACTCCTTCAGGAAATGCTACAAAGTCAATAGTTATAGGTACGCCGGGATTTATGGCAACCGAGCAATCTGTTGGACGACCAATGTTTGCTAGCGATATATATAGTTTGGGGTTGACTGCAATTTATCTACTTACAGGTAAAATGCCGCAAGAATTAACCTCCGATCCTGCTACTGGGAAAGTATTGTGGCGACAGTATGCACCCAATGTCAAAGATGATTTCGCAGATATTTTAGACAAAGCAATAGGGTTTGATGCTAGAGAAAGATTTAAAACTGCTAATGCTATGCATCAAGCGTTGCAAACTGGTGTTTTACCCGTACCTTCGGGGTTTTCTCATACGGCTAATTTTTCAGATACCGTCGCTCCGGGAATAACCTTACCACCCCAAACTCATTTAAATACAGTTGCGATAAGCGAAGCGTCAAACCTCCGGCTTATCGCACCAACATCTTCAATTCAATATAGCAATCGAGGAAACGGTAAAGGAATTCTTCTTGGTAGTTTGATTGCAGGTAGTTTAATTGGTGCATCAATTATCGTTGGTTTTGCTTTGAACAAGCAGTTATCACAACCTCCAATAATCACCCAACAACCACAACCAACTACTACACCCAACCCAACTCCAGAGAAATTAAATAAACCTCAAACTACACCCACACCAACCGTAACACCAATAATAAAACCGACTTTTACTTTGCCACCAGCAACCGCACCCGATACCACTCCAAAAATTGAAACACCTATCCAACCACAAATTCCTCAAACAACCTTACCCGCTCCACAACAAATTCCCCCCTCTTCCCCTCTATCTCCTCCTGGAGACTTTACACCGGCACCTATTGAACAACCAATTGAACAACCATCGCCAGTACAAACAGTAGAAAATTATTACTTAAATATTAATCAAGGGCAGTACAAAACGGCTTGGAATCAGCTATCTCAACAATTCAAAGATAACAAGCGGCTGCATCCAAAGGGTTATTTTTCTTATTTAAGTTGGTGGAGAGGAAAAGTTAAAAACGTAAACATTGTGCAAATAAAAATATTAGAAGCAAATGTAGATACAGCTATAGTAGATGCTTCCTTAAACTATTTAATGAAAAATGGTCGTATTATACCTCAGTCAGTGCGTTTCTTCTTATCATGGGATGCTCAAAATCGCAGATGGGTAGTGAAAGATGCGACTTAAATAAGACAAACTTACATAACGATTTATGCTTTGCTAAACTATGATATCTTTTAAATTTTTATATTGCTTGTAAAATTGTTGTAATCTAAGCTAAAAACCTACATGAGTTCTCAGCAAACTGATGCAAAAAATGATGCATCTTCACAAGCATGGCGTAGTTTACGAGAAAATCTAATTCTAATTACCATCGCTTTGGTATTAGCATTTTTTATTCGGACTTTCATTGCCGAACCCCGTTACATCCCCTCAGATTCGATGCTACCAACTTTACATACAGGCGATAGATTAGTTGTTGAAAAAGTTTCCTACAAGTTTAACTACCCGAAATTTGGCGATATCGTAGTTTTCCAACCACCACCAGAATTACAGCGTCGTGGATATTCTCAAGACCAAGCTTTCATTAAACGTGTAATTGGGACTCCTGGAGACACACTTAAAATTGATGACGGAAAAGTCTATCTTAACGGTAATATATTGCAAGAAGATTATATAAAAGAACCGCCGCAACAAGCTTTTCCATTAGTAGAAGTTCCTCAAAACCAATATTTTATGATGGGCGATAATCGTAACGATAGTAACGACTCTCGTTATTGGGGCTTTTTACCGAAAAAAAATATGATTGGGAAGGCAAGTTTTCGTTTTTGGCCTCCCGATAGAATCGGTACGATTTAATAGTTAGGAGTTAGGAGTTAGGAGTTAGGAGTTTTAGTATCGGTAATTTTTAAACTTTTTTGTTTCCTATTCCCCCCCTATTCCCTATTCCCTATTCCCTATTCCCTATTACCTTAAAACTGTAAATAATACATTAATTGAGCGAGCGTTTCACCAGAGATATTTAATCGCTTTTGAAAATCTACTATATTGCGATAGGCTCCTGACAAGTTACGATTATCTACTACCGCTTGCGCTAAGGAAGAATCAATTAATGGTACTTTCAATAAACTTTCAATTGTTGCGGTATTAGGATTTACAACACAGGTAATAGTATCTACAGATTCATCGTCATAATAACCAAAAAGTAAAATTATTTCTAACGGCTTTAGTCGCTGTGCCGGTAAACCCAGAGCCGCCGCAATATCTTCTACACAGTAAAATTTGACTCCAGTTTTAGCTAGCTCCACAAGAGTTCTAGCTTGATGTATAGACAAACCGGGCAAGCGCAGCCAGTCATCAATAGTAGCTTGATTAGCATCAATCCGAATGCCAAGTCTCACGGCGATCGCAATTTCTTCCCCCGATTTTAAACGGTAATAAGGGTCATTAAGCAACTTTTGACGCAGTTTTTGCAATCTAGGATTGATTCGAGGCCACCAATTAGGATTCATGGGTAGATGGGGATGGGGGGATGGGGGGATGGGGAGAGGGGGAGATGGGGGGGACAAGGTGACAAGGTGACAAGGGGAAATAATTTCCTAACTTGCTACTTACTACTTACTACTTATTACTCACTACTCCTAACTCCTAACTCCTAACTCTTAACTCCTAACTTCTAACTGCTCGCTGCTCACTGCTCACTGTCTAAAAGCTGACGGCGCTTTTGTTCAAATTCGTATTCGGATATCAATCCATCTTGACGTAAAGCGTCTAATTCTCGTAAATCTTGAGCAAGCGCTTCGACTCCTGAAGCTTTTGAAGAAAAAATTGGTTTTGCTGACTTACCTGAATTGAAATTACGGTTAAAAGTGTCTTCGTCTTGAGCCAAATACCAAACGGCTTCAATCGCGCAAGCTACTTTGGGTATTGGTGTCCAAGAAAGTAAAACATAAAGTATTCCCCATAATGGCTGTCCCAAATAAAACTTGTGTAAGCCTGAGATTGTTACCGCACCAGATAAAGCTAAAATTGCTGCAATACTTCGGCTTTTGTTTTTGGCAAGCATATTCCACCATTATCTATTAATTACCAGCATTTACCTTGAGAGCCGCTTTTCGGTTATCTTAAAATATACGCTATACTCGCTTTTTCGTGCGAAAGTAATGTTAGCAAAATATTCTGCTTCGCGCCCCTCTTTTTAAATTCCGTTTGATTTTCGGTAATGTTAAATTTATTTAATTTATTATGATACTTATGTAAAGCCTTTTACATAAGCAGGGTTTGGAAAGATTCCAATGTCTGAAACATTATACTTCCCGTTTTTGCTGCGTAAGTCCTCTTATTTTAATAAAAAATCGCTAATCACTGAACATAATCTAATAAAAAATACTTTACTCGCTAACTATATAGATAATACGTTAATAGAAGAATATTAATTATACTAATATATAGATAGTGCCATTAATTATAAAAAATACATTTATTTGCGATTAAAAATGGATAGAACACAAAAATGATTTTTTTAAATAAGTTGATCGATTCTGGTCAATGGTATTTAAATATTCTTTACTAACTTGTGAAGAATCTAAGTAGAAAGTCACTACTATCGCTTCAACTTATTCCCTAGATTAGTCACGTGGATTAAAATAAATAAGAATGGTGAAGTAACAATATCCGCAGGTCTCGGTACTCATTTAAATACAAGTAATATGGGATTCTTCGACTCCGACATAGTTCAGCAAGAAGCGAAAAAGCTATTTGAAGATTATCAAGCATTGATTCAGCTTGGCAATAGCTACGGTAAATTTGACCGTGAAGGTAAAAAACTTTTTATCAGCAAGATGGAAGCGATGATGGAGCGCTATCGGGTATTTATGAAGCGCTTCGAGCTATCTGAGGATTTTATGGCGCAAATGACTGTTGAGCAACTAAAAACTCAATTAAATCAATTTGGGGTGACTCCTCAACAAATGTTTGACCAAATGAGTCTTACCTTAGAACGAATGAAAGCCGATTTAGAAAGAAACCCTTAATTCAGTTAAGAGTTAAGAGTTAAGAGTTAAGAGTTAAGAGTTAAGAGTTAAAGAGGTAAAACTCCCAACTCCTGATTCTTTAAAAGCTATTTTGCCTTGGGACGAGTAAATGTTGAAGGCGCTTTAAAATTCTGTGCCGGTACGCCTTTTAGCGCTTGTACCATAAATTCACGCCAAATCGGAGCTACATCGCTACCACCTGTCGCACCTCTAGACAAGGTTTTATTGTCGTCTCTACCAACCCAAACGGCTGTAGTTAACTGCGGTACGGTACCTACAAACCATATATCTTTCTCTGAAGATGTGGTTCCTGTCTTACCTGCTGCTGGACGACCTAAAGCCGCATTCTTACCAGTACCCTCAGAAATTACGGTTTGCAGAATGTTGATTGTAGAAGCTGCGGCCCAAGAATCTAAGACTAGTTTAGGTTTGGGCGTATTATCCAGTAAGACATTACCACTACTATCAGTAACGCGAGCAATTACTGTTGTTGGTGACTGCCAGCCATAGTTAGCAAAAGTAGCATAAGCAGAAGCCATTTCAAGGGGCGTTACTCCAATCGCACCCAAAGGCAGAGAAGTTACTGGCTCCATTGGACTCATAATACCCAAAGTCCGGCTGGTTTCAACTACCTTATTCATCCCGATAGCTTTACCAACCTTAATCACGGGAATATTGCGAGACAGTTTTAAGGCGTGACGAATTGACATTGCGCCGCCAAAACTGTTGTCATAGTTACGAGGTCTATACCAACCGCTACCGTCTCGATAGCTGACTGGAGTATCGTACACTATTGAATTAGGAGTATATTTACCAGTCGCGAATGCAGCGTAGTAAACAAAAGGTTTGAAAGCAGAACCGGGTTGTCTTTGAGCTTGAGTACCGCGATTGAATTCACTTTTTTTGGAATCTACACCACCAACTAGTGCTTTGACGTAATGAGTACGAGGATCTATCGCGACTAAAGCAATTTGATTTTTGTATAAACCGCGACTTAACAGCCGACCATGCCATCTTTTAACAACACTTTCTGCCATTTTCTGGAAATCAATATCAACGGTAGTTTGTACCCGCATACCACCTTTTAACAATGCATCGCGACCAAATTTCTTGGCTAATTCTCGCGAAACTTCGTTTGTAATATAAGGTAAAGCGCTACCTTGGAAAGACCTAATTCTACCCAGTTTAATCTCTTCTTTTAGTGCAGTGTCGTATTCTTTTTGGTCAATCCAACCCAAAGTCAGCATTCTTTTCAGAACTATTTCCTGTTGGAATTTAGCTTTTTTCATGCTTATAAATGGGCTGTATTGCTCTGGAGCTTGAATTAAACCAGCCATCATTGCCGATTCAGCCAAAGTTAATTGGCTCGCTGACTTATTAAAGTAACTGCGTGCAGCAGTTTGAACTCCATAATTATTGTGACCCCAATAAACTTGGTTGAGGTACATTTCTAAAATATCGTCTTTAGAAAGAATTTGTTCGAGACGAATTGCTAATACAGCCTCAGCTAACTTACGAGTATATTCGCGTCGGCGGTTGAGAAACAGGTTTTTCACCAACTGCATGGTGATAGTCGAAGCACCTTGACTAACTCCGCCAGATGTATAGTTGGTGACGATAGCACGACCAACACCTTTGGGGTTAATACCATGGTGAAAATAAAAATCGCTATCTTCACTTGCTAATACGGCTCGCTTTAGTTCTGGAGAAATTTTATCTCTAGTAACAACTTCCCGATTCGCTTCACCGTGTAAACTCGTAAGCAACTTACCCTTCATGTCATAAATATAAGTTGTTTCTGAAGGAAAGAAATTACGTAGCTGTCTGACATCTGGTAAATTACGGAAACTAATTGCTAAACCGACTAATCCTCCCGCTACAATAGAGCTTGTCAGCATTGTGGCAGCTAACAGAGTTCCGCCAGCTACTTGGCCGACTCCTTTGATAAATTCAAAGCCGGACGAAACCGGAGCCTGGGGCTGCTTTTTTTCAAAAGTCCTAGATGACACGGCTATCTCACTTCCTCACTTGTAAATAATAAGTCTAATTAATAAATGCAGGTCAAAGCGGTTGTTTTTTGTAATTATATTAGTTATTGTTTGAAGCTATCTCTATTATTTATAGAGCGATCGCGACTAAGCTTACAACCAGAGTTAACAGTTAGGAGTAGTATCTAAACTAGCATGGGGCATTCCGAATCTTGGTTACATCGGGGTACTGTAGAAATTTTCCCCCAAGGAGACAATTCCGATAAAGAATCCGAAAGTCTCGAAAAGCTTTTGGAAACATCTGAGAAACCTCTAAGAATTAAATTTGGCATCGATCCTACAGGTGCGGATATTCACCTTGGTCATAGTATACCAATGCGGAAACTGCGAGCTTTCCAAGACAATGGTCATACAGCAGTACTAATTATTGGTGATTTTACCGCTAGAATAGGCGATCCGTCAGGTAAATCCGAAACACGTCGTCAACTGACACAAGAAGAAGTTGTTCAAAACGCTAAAAATTATTTGGAGCAAGTTCGACCGATTTTAGATTTTGACACTCCAGGTAGGTTAGAAGTACGTTATAACTCCGAATGGCTAAATAAGTTGGATTTAGGACAAATTTTAGAATTGCTTTCAACAATGACAGTGCAACAGATGCTAGCAAAGGAAGGCTTTGCCGAGCGCTATAAGAAAGAGAATCCTATTTTTATTCATGAGTTCCTATATCCGTTGATGCAGGGTTACGATTCAGTCGCTGTTGATTCAGATGTAGAATTAGGAGCAACTGACCAAAAGTTTAACATTGCTGTCGGACGAGATTTGCAACGTCACTTTGGTAAAAAGCCTCAATTTGGGCTGTTGTTACCAATTTTAGTCGGTACCGACGGCGTTCAAAAAATGTCAAAATCTTTAAATAATTATGTAGCCGTTGCCGAACACCCTTCACAAAAGTATCAAAAACTACAAGCTGTCCCCGACGAACTCCTATCTGATTATTTTGAACTATTAACAGATTTAGATAAAGACAATCTGCCAGAAAATCCAAGAGAACGTCAACAATTATTAGCTAAAGAAGTTGTAACTCAGTATCATGGCGAACAAGCTGCAATAGAAGCAGAAAAAGCTGCTGCCTCCGGAGGAAAAGCTGGTGAAGTTCCAGAATATTCCTTAGCTGAATTAGAATTCCCCATAAAACTATTTTATCTTCTTAATGCCAGCGGTTTATGTAAAAGTAGCGGTGAAGGTAGAAGAAAAATTCAGGAAGGTGGAGTGCGTTTAGACGGCGAAAAAATAACTGATACCGACGCTACCTTTAATACCTTAGAAGAATTGCAAGGTAAAGTTTTACAACTTGGTAAAAAGAAGTTTGTCAAGCTTATTTAGTAGTTAGTGGTTAGTTGTTAGTTGTTAAGAGTTAGGAGTTAGGAATTAATATTTCTCCCCATCTCCTCTTCCCCCTCTCCCCCCTCTTCCCCCTCCCTATGCAAAAAATCATAGTCCCCTTAGATGTAGCAGATGAATCAAGTGCGATCGCACTGGTTGAAAAGCTCTCCGAAGTTACTTTTTTCAAGGTTGGTTTGGAATTGTTTACCAGTTGCGGACCAAAAATTATTGAAGCGCTAAAATCTCGTGAAAAAAAGATTTTTCTTGATTTGAAGTTTCACGATATTCCGAATACGGTAAAAGGTGCTTGTCGTAGCGCTGCTCGTTATGGCGTTGATTTACTGACGATTCATGCCACTGCTGGTAAAGATGCACTCCAAGCGGCTACTGAAGGTTTAAAGGAAGGTGCCGCACAAGCTGGAGTTGAACCACCTAAATTAATTGCTATCACTTTGCTAACTAGTATTTCTTCAAGGCAATTAGCATTTGATTTAAAAATTCCTTTAGAGTTGCCGGAATATGCTTTACAAATGGCGCTTTTAGCTAAGGAATCGGGTTTAGATGGAGCCGTATGTTCGCCTCAAGAAGTTGCAAAATTAAGGGATGTTTGTGGGGATGATTTTTTGTTTGTGTGTCCGGGGGTACGTCCAAGCTGGGCAGACAAAGGCGACCAAAAACGAACTTTTACCCCAACGCAAGCTTTACAAGCGGGTGCCGATTATTTGGTGATTGGCAGACCAATTACTGCTGCCGACGAACCAGCGTTGGCTTGGAAGAAAATTTGTGAGGAGTTAACAATTATCAATTAACAATTAACAATTCTCAAATCTTCCTTTGTAGGGTGTGTGACGCTACGATAAATCCGAACGTAGTAATTATTTTTGCAGCGTCACGCACCGTTTATAACTACTAATAGGATGAACTATTTTCATTACTTAAAAATTTATGTTTAAAACCTTCATCGAAACTATTCTTTATGTTGTTTACGTCGTTTAAATCGGGAATATTCTTAAGTCAGTAATGACGTAATTATAATGATTAAAAACAAAAATTATTTATTGTTTTTGTGTAGCTTTTGGTTTGCTGTATCTAATACATTTCATTATTCTGCATTAGCTGCAAACTCTGTAATTGAATTTAAAAAAGAAAAATCTTCTTGCTCAAATCAAGACTTATCACAATTAACTAATAAATTATTGCAAGATTTACCGGCTTATTTTAATCGTGCCACTCAACGCGCTCGCCGTCTGGATCGATCTGTACAGCTTTATAGTTATATGTTGGTAGCTGGGAAACCCGATTTTCAACCATTACCGTTGAAAAGCTGGAGGGATGGGGCAGCGGATGAGGTAGCGGATGAAGTAACGGATGGGGTAGATAAATCAACGGGTGCTAAGAAGGGAGTTGAACAAGTATTTTTTTCAACTTTAGAGCGGCAATATTTAAAGGGTAAAGCCGTACAGTTACAACAATTTCACTGGCTGTTTTTGACTAAAACTAAAAGTGGTTGGCGAATGTCAATGATGTATTCGCAAACTGGTGGTTATCCCAAACAAAAACCACCAACACCACCAAGAGAAAGTAGTAATAGTGCTGTAGGGCAAGGAATTAAAACTTGGTTGCGCGATTGTCGGGCTGGAAGTATAAGGTTTTAGATTTTGAGTTTTTTTAAAAGCATTTGTAGGTTGGGTTAAAGGCGCACCATAACAAGCTGGTTGAGGAAGGATTCAAATGCGCCGTAACCCAACATCCGAGATATTATTCCAGAAGCATTCTTTATCAATTAATATTGTTTATTCACAATCTTGATGTTGGGTTACGACACGATAAACAAAATTTTTAATTACCAACTAGATTTCTTTCGCGTCTAACCCAACCTACTATCTTCTCAATTAATATTGTTTATTCACAATCTTGATGTTGGGTTACGACACGATAAACAAAATTGTTAGTTACCAACTAGATTTCTTTCGCGTCTAACCCAACCTACTATCTTCTCAATTAATATTGTTTATTCACAATCTTGATGTTGGGTTACGACACGATAAACAAAATTGTTAGTTACCAACTAGATTTCTTTCGCGTCTAACCCAACCTACTATCTTCTGCAATTTCGGCTAAGAGCATTTCTTCTTCTGATAAACGAATCCACCATTGTTCTGTTGCTTGCGGATATTCGCGTCTTTGTCGCTGCGAGCAATTCAAAATTCTGTCTAAAGCTTCTGTAAAATCAGACATATAAAATACCAGCAATATTTCGGTTACTAAAAATGTAGCAATATATCATTGATACAAAAACTGGGTTAAACTGGATTATCTTAGTCTGTAATCCCTCCCAAACTTATATTGCGTGGGAGTTGTAAGTTTCAAAAACAGCTAAGAGTTTAAAAGTTATTTTTTCCCACTGGGGAGATTTTTGTTTTCGAGGTAGTTAAAATCGATGAATCCAGTTGATTTAGCGTTTGCACCAGCGTTAAAACAGTCAGAATTAATCCGTCGTAAGGAAGTTTCGCCGTTGGAGTTGGTGGAATTATATTTGCAACGCATTCAACAATATAATTCTAAGTTAGGAAGTTATTTTACTGTTACGGCAGAGCAGGCGATTGATGACGCTAAAAGCAAAACCGAAATGCTGGCACAAACTGAAGATTTGCCACTATTTTTCGGGGTACCAATTTCAATTAAAGACCTCAATCCTGTTGCCGGTATTCCCTGTAGCTACGGCAATGCAGCATTACTCAGTAATATTCCGGATTATGATGATGGTGTAGTTGCAAAAATTAAACAAGCTGGTTTCGTCATTTTAGGTAAAACTGCAAGCTCGGAATTAGGTTCGTTTCCTTACACTGAAGCTACAGGTTTTCCCCCAACTAGAAATCCTTGGAATTTAGAATATACATCTGGTGGTTCTAGCGGTGGCGCTGCTTCGGCACTTGCGGCGGGATTGTGTTCGATTGCACAAGGTTCCGATGGTGGCGGTTCAGTTCGCGGCCCTGCGGCTTGTTGTGGTTTAGTCGGTATCAAACCATCTAGAGGAAGAGTTACTCATGCACCAGTTGGCGATCGCCTGAATGGAATTGCTACAAATGGCCCCATAGCAAGAACTGTAGCCGATGCAGCAGCTTTATTAGATGCTATATCTGGCTATGTTTTAGGAGACTCTTACTGGTTGCCCGAACCAGAAAAAACATTTTTCGCTTCCAGCCAAGACAAAGTAGAAAATTTACGCATCGCCTTTTGTACGAGCATTCCTCCTTTAGGAAAAGCAGATGCAAACTGTCACCAAGGAGTTATGCAGACAGTTAAATTATTAGAAGAATTAGGACATACAGTAGAAGAAAAATGTCCAGACATTAGCGATTTAGTAGAACCATTTCAAATAGTTTGGCGAGCCAATGTAGCTGCTTCGGCAGTTCCTGTAGAAATTTTACAACCTTTAAATCGCTGGTTATTATCTAGAAGTAATTCCGCTGGAGAATACTTAAGAGCAGTTTATCAGATGCAAATGGTAGCTCGAAAAATCGTTAAGTTTTTCGACAACATAGATGTATTAGTAATGCCAGTTTATCTACATTCACCCATCCGCGTTGGTGAATGGGCTGCACTAAATCCCGAAGCAATATTTGACAATATAGTTCGCTGGATTGCACCTTGTCCAGCAGCAAACGCTACCGGGCAACCTGCAATATCTCTTCCCGTTGGTTTTGATGAAAAAGGTTTACCTGTTTCAGTACAGTTAATCGGAAAACCTGCCGCCGAAAACACCATCATCAGCCTAGCAGCACAATTAGAAGCAGCAAACCCAATGTACGAAAAACGTCCGAACGGTTATCAGTGAACAGTTATCAGTGAACAGTGTTAGCGCAGCGTGTCCCAAAGGGACATACAGTTAGGAGTTAGGAGTTATAAGTTAGAAGTTAGAAACGTAGTGGGAGCGTCTCGCTCCCTGCTCGCAAAAATGTTTCTCCCCATCTCCCCATCTCCCCATCTCCCCATCTCCCCATCTCCCCATCTCCCCATCTCCCCATCTCCCCCCTCTACCCCCTCTACCCCATCTACCCCCTCTCCCCTCTCCCCTCTCCCTTCTCATCCCCTAAACCTTACACCTCTTCCCTCTCGGAGTTGCATCGGGATAAAAGGTAATGATTCCTTTGTTCTTTCTGACGAAAACTGTAGGGAAGCTGGTTCCGGTTTCTTTGTCTAATTGTTGATATATACAAGCACCTTCGGTGTTTTTCTGCTGTTTATATACTTTAGTTACGTCTAATAAAAGTTCTTCTGCATTAGATAAATAACCATAGCCTTTAATTACATCTCTTACGATACGATTTGGCTGTTTTATAACTACGCCCATTGTATAAATTACGCCGGGAATTACTTCTTGTCTGCCAGGATTTATCGGAAGTCTTCCGCCAATTTTATGTTCTTGTAATTGTAAATATCTACCGTAAAAATGCAATCCGCCAATATCGTTTTCGTTGTATATTTCACCGCAGAATATATGCTCAAAACCTTTATTCTTAAACCAAATATCAGTTAAGTCTTCTAAAAATTCTACTCTACTTGTACGACCGGGACGCAGTTGATTATTGGTAGCTATCCTAATCTTCGTTAATACTTCTGGATAAGTTGATAAAAGCTTTTTAAACTCGCTTCGTTTAACTTTTGTACCTATAGGGCCGCAAGTTTTAAGTACTGCTTTATCAAATGAATTTAGCACTGGCGCTGGTGGGGTAATATCTAATTTAGCTCCTGATGGATAATTGACTCGTACCGGGTTATCTTGATTATCAAAAAAAGGTAAAAGTTCTGTATCTTTCTGTTGAGCATTAACTGGATTATTTAAACCAGTAAAAGAAATCAATATTAAAGTAGTTAATCCGCTGAATATTCGTTTTAGGTAGGATGCAGTATTTGGTTTCATCAGAAAACTTTCGGTGATGTGCGATACAAGTTTTTTAACACACACAAAGGGAAATATAAGTGAAAAGAAACTAAATTTACTTATAAATACCGTTACAGCAAATAAAAAAGAGCGAATAAACTGAATACATTAATTGATAAATTATCGATCTCGTTTAACGCTTTTACAAAAATATGTTTAAAAAATCTAATTTTATTGTAATATTTTTTCTGTTTGTAATATTTGTCGGAATTGGCGATCGCTTCTTACCAGAACCGATGAAATCTGCTAGCCTCAACACTCGCGAAACTATCAACGAAACTTTAATTGGTTTATTCCCCAATCGTAGAACAAAACTGAATCCCCACAAAAGAACTCGTGAAGCGATAGAAGAAGCGGAAAAAGGTAAGTGAGTTAGGCAACGGATGTAGTTAAAAGTTAGGAGTTAGGAGTTGGGAGTTAGGCAACGGATGTAGTTAGGAATTGGGAGTTGGGAGTTAGGAATTATTAGTTGTTTCTGCCGGAATAGGGGATGCTAATTTAACTTTTTATCGTAGTGCGGGCATCTTGCACAATTCCTGCTAAAACTTAGAAATTACAAACTCCTAACTCTTCACTCCTCACTCCTAACTTTTTTAAGCTTCCTGCATCCAGCTAAACATGGCGCGTAAATCTTTACCTACATTCTCGATAGGGTGTTCGGCTTCTTGACGACGCATGGCTGTAAATCCTGGTTTCCCGGATTGATTTTCGGTAACGAAATCTCGCGCAAATTGCCCCGATTGGATTTCTTTAAGGATTTTACGCATTTCTGCTTTAGTTTGTTCGTTTACTACCCTTGGGCCTCGGGTATAATCACCATATTCGGCAGTATTTGAAATGCTATCGCGCATTTTTGCAAGTCCGCCTTCCACAACCAAGTCAACAATCAATTTGACTTCGTGGAGACATTCAAAATAGGCTAACTCTGGTTGATAACCAGCTTCCACTAAGGTTTCAAATCCGGCTTTGATTAAAGCACTCAAGCCACCGCATAATACTGCTTGTTCGCCGAATAAGTCAGTTTCGGTTTCTTCACGGAAAGTGGTTTCTAAAATACCACCACGGGTTCCGCCAATACCTTTGGCGTAAGCCATTGCTTTGTCCCGTGCTTGTCCGCTTTTGTCTTGATAAACTGCAAACAAACAAGGTACTCCTTGCCCCTGTTCGTATGTACGCCTTACTAAATGTCCCGGACCTTTTGGCGCTACCATTACCACATCTACATTTTCGGGTGGTACAACTTGTCCGAAGTGAATGTTAAATCCGTGAGCGAATGCTATGACGTTTCCTTCTTCTAAATTGGGTTCAATGTCTTCTTTATAAACGGTTTTTTGCACCTCATCCGGCAGTAAAATCATGATAAAGTCAGCGGATTTAGTCGCATCAGCCACACTTTTAACAGTTAGCCCGCCTTCTTCGGCTTTGGCAGCAGACTTACTACCCGGATACAGTCCAACAATCACATTCATACCACTATCTTTTAAATTAAGAGCGTGGGCATGACCTTGAGAACCAAAGCCGATAATCGCTATAGTTTTTCCTGCTAATAAGTCTAAGTTAGCATCCGAATCGTAGTACATCCGAGCCATAATTTCGCCTTATTGAGATAAGCATCCCGATTAATTACAGACTTTTTATCTTACCGTAAAGTGTGTACTTAATTAGGTTGGCGTTGAAAACTGTAATCATGATAAGGGAACAGGCAACAGAAAAGACAAGTATGCATTTTCTGTTTCTCGGACAAGCAATACCTACGCTATTTTGCCAATCTAAATCGTAATTGTTAAAATTCCCTATTCCCTGTTCCCTATTCCCTATTCCCTATTCCCTGTTCCCTATTCCCTGTTCCCTATTCCCTATTCCCTATTCCCTGTTCCCTATTCCCTATTCCCTGTTCCCTATTCCTACTTAATTAAGCTTAAAACCCGCCCATTGCCCATCCAATAGCTAATCCGACTGCGGCAATCCCGGTTAAACTTAGCATTGCTGCATCAAAACTATTTAACACATTTCTTAACTGTCTTCCGGCTTTATTATTAGTTACAACTAAGTTACAGTACCAAACTAAATGAAAAGCCCATTCACCCAAACCGACTACGGCTAATACTACTGTAAAAAATAATATAAAAGCTGGAACTACAATTCCTCGTGTTTTAGATACAAAGATTAATACGAATACAAATAAGAAAAGATTAAATCCTAAAAAACCCATAAATAATGGATTGAAAGCAGGTGATTTTAAATAACATAAAGCAATCGCCAAAATAACCTGCGAAGCAATTAAACTAGATACTAATAACTTTGTACTTTTGAATAAAATATAAACTGTAGTAGCTAACGGATAAATTGCAAAATAAATTACTATTAATTGTTTTAATCTCTCTGTTTCTAAAAATAGTGGTTCTACTTGAGATACGTTTATCATCCAACCATTGAATACCGAAATCATTGAAAAGGAAATTAACCAACCCCAATTTGTTACTAAAGGGTATTGCATGAATTTGCGATAGTGTTGGTTATTATTTAATGTGTTAGTTACAATTCTAAAAGGTAGCATAGGTAGATTGTTACTGTATTTTATGTAATTTAATTTAGCAGTTAATTAGACATAAAAATGATACGTTCAACACATTATTTTCAATTGTTACCATCAATTAATCTCGAAAATTCTTATTGTAAATAAGTTAAAAAGGTTTTTTATTTACTTATTAAATATTTAAATAACAATAATAATCGGTTTTTATTTCTGTTAAGGAACGGGAGATATAAAATGGACAACAGAAAATTTACTTAGTCTTTTATGCTTTCTGGACATTCTCCACTAGCCACGTTCCAAAATTATACGGAGTAATCCTAAATGTTTATTTATTTTTTGATTAAATAGCGTTAATTAAGGCATGGTAAAGATTCAGAAGAAATACCTTAATTATTTCTTATCTTCTTTTTTGCAATCAAAAATATAAAAGACTACTGCTTGGAAGTTTCTCGATCGATTATTTGTACTTGTGCAGATGACAATTTAATATCGAGGGCTTTGACTGAATCTTCAATACTGCTAATTTTACTAGCACCGGGAATCGGTAATATACAAGGCGATTTGGAACGTAACCACGCTAGAACGATACAATACACCGATACGTTTTTCTCTTGTGCTAACTTGGCAATCGCCGGAATATCTGTTAACCCATCATGACGACGACGACCGCCAAACGGACTCCAAGGTAGAAACGTCAAACCTTCGTTTTCGCAATATTCCAGCACTCCATCCGTTTCTGGTTGTCGCTGCCAAGGACTATATTGATTTTGCACGGAAACGATATCAACTACATCCCGCGCTTGCTTAATTTGTTCTACAGAAAAATTAGAAACCCCAATCGCCTTAATCGTTCCTGCTTGTTGGGCTTCTTTTGCTGGCGTAAGAGATGCTTCTATGGTGTAATCTGGGTCTGGTGAATGATATTGCCAGATATCTATGGGTTTGTTACCACCGAAAGCTTCAAAACTGACTTGAATAGTTTCGCGTAAATGTTCTGGATTACCGTTGCGAGTCCAACTTTGATTGGGACGCATTAAACCGCCTTTTGTAGCAACAACAACATTACTAGTATCGCCACTATAAGTTTGCAAAGCTTTATGAATCAATCGCTCGTTATGATGCTTGTCCGATTCATCTTTACAGTAAGAGTCGGCAGTGTCGATAAAGGTAATGCCCAGATCCAAGGCACGATGAATAACCTTTATTGATTGCGATTCGCTTGGACGGTCATAAACTGACATCGGCATTCCACCCAAACCGATCGCACTTGCAGAAATACCGCTTTTCCCAAGTTGTGTGGTTTCCATATTCATTAACTAAAATCCCCTGCGCCATTATTGGTTTAACAGCTAAAGCAGGAGTTTAGAAACCATCCAAAGGCTATAGTTTTACATTTTTGTCCCACAATATTCCTGCCTTAATTTTTCACCTTGGGTAGATGACAAAAAATACACAATATCCTGACCGTTTGAGTTATGAAGGGGGTAGGACTCACAGCCCTTGTTATATTTAGGAATTTTATGGGAATTTTAACTAAAAACTTGTAGCTATATAATCTTCGTCAAGTTATCTTAAAGCAAGATATTAGCAAGTTAACTATAAGTTTAATAAAAGTTTAATACGTATTTACACTTTGATTATGTTTGAATTTTACACTAAATTTTCTCCGAGTCTATTAAAAAGTAAAGCAGGTTTATTTTTAAGCCTTTTCTTAGGAAGTTTAATTATTACAAGTTGCGCGTCAGAGTCTTATGACAAAAGTTATAGCGAACCGCAGAGCATAGTCTCATCTGAAGCAGTTCAAGTTGCAGATGTTGCTCAAGTTAACGAATCTTTACCTCAAAAAAAGCCGCAGCTGATAAAAAAAGCCAGAATTACGGTAATTGTTAAGTCTTTGGATCAAAGCGTCGATGCTGTAGAAAAAATCATCAATCGGCAGAAAGGCTATTTGCTTAGTTTAGAAGAAACACAACTTGATGATTCATATTCGCGTGCTAGCGCTACAGTTGAAATGCGAGTACCGCAAAACCTTTTAGAAACAACTCTCGATCAATTAAGCGAATTGGGAACCGTACAAAGTCGTAGTATTAGTGCTGAAGATGTTGGCGAACAAATAGTCGATTTTCAAGCAAGATTGAGCAATTTACGTAGAACCGAAACTAATTTACAGAAAATTATGGATAAATCCGGTTCTGTTAAAGATATTTTAAGCGTTGCTCAAGAACTCAGTAAGGTGCGAGAACAAATTGAAAGAATTACCGCTCAACTAAAAAGCCTGCAAAATCAAGTTGCTTATTCTACGATTACATTAAAATTAGAAGCGGCAGTTTCAACTACTAGCAATCAACCTGGATTGCCTTCCCAAATTCAAGATGCCTGGAATAATTCCACTAGCTCCTTTGGGGCGTTTAGCGTTGGGCTGATGAAACTAGGTATTTGGTTAATAGTTTACACTCCATATTTATTAATTTTGATTGCTGTGGGGTATTTTCTCAAACGTAAATTTCGCTCATCGTCACCTTTACAGCAAACGCCACGATCGAGAAATTCTGAAAATAATTAATTAATGGCAATTTGGGATTGGGGATAGGGCATTGGGCATTGGGAATTAGGAATTAAATTAAATTAAAAAGATAATTCAATTGATATATTTTAAAGTTGAAGATTGGCAATTGATTTTACGGGTTAATTTTTGTGACTAGATAGTTCGATCGCCTTACTTAGCTACAAAAATAAATAAACTCTGTATCTCAAAGACATTAAGTTTTTAATACCAGGTTTATTTATTCGATATTTTTAATTAGATATTCATGAAACAAGAACTTTTCCGGACATCGTTATAAAAGTATTGAAATCTTCGATAATTTACTTTCTAAAAAGAATAATCTTCCAAAGTAAAAAGTTAAAAATCGTAAATTCATATCCCATGCCCCATGCCCCATTCTCCATGCCCATTTCTACTCATAAAAGTTTACGAAACAATAAAATAAGTTAGCTTTGTACTTTTTATCACGAAATAATGACCCTTAAGAATGCCAAGATATGTGTTAGCACAAGCGTATCCGAACTCTTATGCCAGAATTACGCCAGTCAATCGCCCAGCATTATCACGAACGTACTAAGTATGACCCAGAAACTATATTGGCCAAAAATAAAGGCTTAGACTGGGCTAAACAACCCGTACCTTTTAAAGAGTACAAAATTGGATCTACTTTCGATTTAAAGCCTTATATCAAAGAAAAACCGGGTTCATTCACTAACAATTTGGAAGCGCAATGGTGGCAAAGACTTTCCAGACTGCTGTTTTGCAGCTATGGTTTGACTGCCAGAATGCCTTCAATGGGAAGCACGGTTTACCTGCGTGCTGCTCCTTCCGCAGGAGGCTTGTATCCGGCGGAAATGTATTTGATTTGTAAAGGTACGCCGCTTTTACCTCCTGGTTTGTATAACTATCAATGTCGAACTCATTCCCTAATGCATTATTGGGAAAGCGATGTTTGGCAAAAGTTGCAATCGGCTTGTCTAGAAAATTCTTCTTTGGAAAGCACTCAGCTAGCAATTGTCATCACTGCTGTTTTTTACCGCTCGGCTTGGCGTTATGAAGATAGGGCTTACCGTCGAATTTGTCTCGATACGGGACATCTTATCGGTAATATCGAATTAGCTGGCGCTCTTACCGGCTATCGCCCTAATTTAATTGGCGGTTTTATTGATGAAGATGTCAACGAACTGCTTTATATTGACTCCAAGCAAGAAGGCGCGATCGCAGTAGTTGGCTTGAGAGATTTACAGGATAATCACGCTAACAAACAAAAATCCCATTTGGCGCGTACTGCTTTACCTTCTGCCACCGAAACTGATTTTCCCCAAATTGCTGATGGAGAATTGCTCGATTATTTCCACCGTGCTACACAGATTCAACCAGGTACAACTGGTAACTTAAATTTACCGGAAGTGAATCTTGATAAGTCCATTGAAGACAAATACAACTTTAGCTTTTGCGATAAAATTTCTACTGCTACCAAACCCGTTGATTGGGGTAAAAAACTAGAAGATTTAGAAGAAACGATTCTTAAACGTCGTTCTACTCGTGCTTTTAGCGGTGAATCTTTGCAAGAGTCGGAATTGAAAGCTTTACTCGATTTTACTTATCAACCCCAAAATTATATTGACCAAAATTTAGATAACTCTCCAGACTATTTCGATTTAAACCTAATTGAAACATTCATTGCTGTTTCTGGAGTTGAAGGTTTGGAAAGGGGCTGCTACTATTACGCTCCTTCTTCACAGGAGTTGCGTCAAATACGTTTTAAAAATTTCCGACGAGAGTTGCATTTCCTTTGCTTAAAACAAGATTTGGGACGAGACGCATCCGCTGTCATTTTCCATACGGCCGATCTTAAAAGCGCTGTAGCTCAATACGGCGATAGAGTTTACCGTTATTTGCACATGGATGCCGGACATTTAGGGCAAAGACTCAACTTAGGTGCAATTCATTTAGGTTTAGGCGTTAGCGGTATTGGTGGCTTCTTTGACGACAAAGTAAATGAAGTTCTGGGTATTCCTGATAAAGAAGCAGTGTTGTACATTACGACTTTAGGAAGACCAAGATAACTAAGTGCTTCACGTTTTTCAAGGAATATGCCGATTTGAAGATAAACTCGAACTTTAAATATGCTTGCGGAATAAGCAACAAATATAAGAGCTTATTATTAGATGGTTAAGTAATATTAAGATGAAAGTTTATCAAGAATCGGTATTGTCCGCACCCAAATTTAGAGTTTAAGCTGATGAATCCGTTAAAATACTTACATACAAGATAATTTAAAAACTTAGATATAGATTAGGTAAAAACAGGCCGGACAAGGGAATATAGCTTTCAATTAAGCCAGATATCAAATAAAAACGAATGACAAAATATTTAATATCAAACTTTGTCCGAAATTTTTTACACGGAAGTACCTCAAATGGTGCTTTTCTATGTAAATACTGATCAATTCATTAAGAAAAGTTTTTGCTTTATTACATAATATGAATATTATCGATCCTCAATGGGTGACTCTAAAGTCATTGAACGGTGGATTTATAACCGTATATTCACATAGATTCTTTCAATTAGTTTTATTAATATGCTCAAAACAGACATTTTTGAGTTATAACCTTTAAAATGAATTGTCAACCTGTAATATTACTTACCCAACTTCCGTTAATATCAGTTTTGCCATCGGCAGCCAAAGCCTTCTTTGCACCAATTGCTAATAAGGGATTATTCCCGAATTGTTAGTAAATATGCCGAATACTTTATGTGGTGAGCGTGAAGTTCATAGAATATTACTTAAAACCATTTGCATTCTTCAGATTAAAAATCACTGATTTTTATCTCATTCTCGTCATAAATCAAAAAAATTACCTGTTTTGACATTCAGAGGTATCAATGACTATTAATAGTTTTACTCAAGCAAAAAGACCAAAAAGACCAGTTAAACAGCAATTAGAATACCAACGACCAGAATACCAACGACCAGAATATCAACGACCAGAATATCAACGACCCAATTTGATAGTTCCTGATGTTCCGCCTGTCCCCGATGTTCCCGACGACTACATGGAAACACCGGAGATTGGCCCGGATGGGAGTATTTTCACTTGTCCCAATCGCGGAAGAGTTGCAATTTTCATTGATGGTGCGAATTTATTTTATGCAGCATTGCAGCTTGGGATTGAAATTAATTATGCCAAGCTACTAAGCTGCTTAGCAAAAGATTCAAAATTGTTGCGTGCATTCTTCTACACGGGAGTAGATCCAACTAACGAGAAACAACAGGGTTTCTTATTGTGGATGCGTCGGAATGGCTATCGTGTCATCACCAAAGATTTGGTGCAATTCCCAGATGGTTCTAAAAAAGCCAATCTTGATGTAGAAATTGCTGTAGACATGATGAATTTAGCTCCTTACTACGACACTGCGGTTTTAGTAAGTGGTGATGGCGATTTAGCCTATGCAGTAAATGCAGTCTCCTATCAAGGTTCGAGAGTAGAAGTAGTTAGCTTGCGTTCAATGACTAGCGAAAGCTTAATTGACGTTGCCGACTGCTTTGTTGATTTAGATGCAATCAAAAAACATATTCAAAAAGAATCAGATTCAGAGTACAGCTATAGACCGTTATCAAATTTTGACATACACCCACCAATTCACGCAGAACATCCACATTACCCAAAATCCTAATTAATAATATGTCCCTCCGGGACAGGCTTTGCTAACGTGATTTGTAGTTATGAAGCGATTTTAGATTTTAGATTTTGGATTTTAGATTTTGGATTCAAACTCAAACGGCTTTAAGAGTATATTCACGGAATTGCCAAACTAAAATCTTGAAGCCTTTGGATTTACAGCAAATTTGATTTTAATTCAGTACAATTGTACAGGCAAGGATGCTTATTTTTGTATTTTATTTAACTGCAAAGTGCTGTATCCATAGATTTAATCCAAAATCCAAAATTTAAAATCCAAAATCGAATTGAGTCATAATTGCAAATCACGATTTATAAATTAAGAAGCAGCTAAATCTACCTTGTAAAGAGTTTTTCCTTGTAAATTATGCAGGGCAACGCTCATAGCTTTAGTTTGAGAATTGATTTTCACCGTACCAAAAAACTGCAAATTATATGAAGGCGATCTATTTGGTTTCATTGTCGAGTCTACGCTTTGAAACTTGACTTGCGGCCCAAAAGTATTATCAAGCTGATTTGGGCCAAAAGTACCGGAATTCAAAGGACCGGCAACAAATTCCCAAAACGGTGTAAATTCCTGAAACTGTGCTTTGTTGGGGTCGTAATAATGGGCTGCTGCATAATGCACGTCAGCGGTTAACCCGCGCCACATTGCGGATATTCTTCTGTTTGATAAAACGCAATAAATCGGCAATCTCCAATTCACGCCCTAATGCCACACCATCACCATTAGATGCATTTTCAAACTTGGTTTTACCATCTTTGACTAACAATCCGATAGGCATATCCGAGGCAATTACCTTCCAAGTCGCCTTTGAGTAAAGTAGTTGATTTTTCAACCAGCGCACCTGAGAGTTACCTAAAAACGCCGTTTCCGCACTCGCTTATTGCTCGGTTAGCCGTATTAGGTCCCCGGTAGCTGCGTTCGTCTAACATGAATCGCTTCACATTTTCATCCAGCAAATTATAAACATAATTGCCGCGAAACTCCTGTAAAGTTTCCGCAACCTTGGACTTTTCCGGCGTAACAATATTTTTCCAAATACTGCCATCATCCAATTTAACTTCAGATTCAATTGGGCCATCGGCATAGATATAATCGCCAGAATGAATAAAAAAATCCGGTTTTAGCTGCCGAATTGTCTCGTAGATTTTCATGCCCCCAAAGTCAGGATTAATACCCCAACCTTGTCCCGCAGTATCTCCAGACCAAGCAAAGAATATATCACCGTTTTCAGCAGGAGTGCGTAATTTTCCTGTATAAGGAGCGCTGTAAGTATTGATATCGGCTAAATCCTGAAAAATCACGCGGTAAAAAACTTGCTCTCCACTTGGCAAATTATTTAAATTGACTCGCGCAGTAAAATCGCTAACTTCCAAAGCCGCAGGGCCAATAACTCGTTTTGCATCCTTAAAAGATTCATTAGTTGCATAATCAACAATCGCTCGCGCTGGTTTATCGCTACGACTCCAAATAACCGCACTATTGCCGTTAACATCTCCGCTAGCAACACCGTAAGGAATTTTCGGACGCATTTTATCCGATGTAATAATACCCGGTGCTTGAGCAAAACTTTTATTTTGTAAAAACCTTGTGGCAATGATTCCAGAAGTTGCGATAGCGCTACCTAATAAAAAGCGACGGCGAGATTGTGAGAAGTTGGGTTTCATCTTTTTTAATTGTGTTTGAAGGTGAAATCGTTTTTTTTGCCTACATTCTCGCTTACGAAATAATTTTCCGCAATTTTACCCAAATGTATTTAGATAATTGTTGACATACTTAAAATATCTAGCGGTTGAAACCGCTGCTACACAAGCAAAACCCACCTGCGTGGGTTTCAACTAAAAGTTTGTAGGTTGGCTAATAAAAATAAAAACAAATATAATGACGAATCAAATATTACAAGAAAGATACGAAATTCAGCGACAACTAGGGACAAATCCCGGACGAAAAACACTGCTAGTAAAAGATTTAGAAACTCAAGAACTAGTAGTTGTTAAACTGCTCAATTTTGATGCTGAATTTAAATGGCAAGATTTGAAATTATTTGAAAGAGAAGCACAAACTCTCGAACAACTTTCACATCCTGCTATCCCTAAGTATCTAGATTATTTTGAAGTTGATTTACCTGATACTAAAGGCTTTGGTTTAGTACAAAATTATATCCCGGCTAAATCGTTGCAAGAACATTTGCAATCGGGACGTACTTTTAGCGAAACGGAAATTAAGCAAATCGCTAAAGCTTTATTAGAAGTATTAACTTATTTGCATTCTCGACAACCTGCTGTTATTCACCGCGATATTAAACCTAGCAATATTTTACTAGGCGATCGCTCTGGTAATCATGCTGGTGATGTTTATCTAATCGATTTTGGTGCAGTGAAAACCGCAGCGCAGCAACAAGGTGGAACCATGACTGTAGTGGGGACTTACGGCTACATGGCTCAAGAACAATTTGGTGGGCGTGCTGTACCTGCTTCGGATTTATATAGTTTGGGTGCAACTTTGATTTATTTAGTTACAGGTAGTCATCCTGCTGATTTGTTGGGGGATGACATGGTGATTGAGTTTGAGGAATCAGTTAATTTGAGTGAAGAGTTTATTCATTGGCTGAAGTGGATGACTCAGACGACTTTGAAAAAACGTCCAAATTCGGCGGAAGTTGCTTTGAAAGAGTTGGAAAATCCGATGATACGCGAATCGGAATTAGTTGTTAGCAAGCCCGTAGATAGCAAAATAAAATTAATCGAGCAAAAAGATAAATTAGAAATAATAAGTCCTCCGATTGGTTTAAATTTTTCAGATCCAAGTGAGTCATTTATTTTAAATATTTGTTACTTACTTATAGTATGGTTTTTCTTATGGTTGTTTATTGAAATTATATTACCTTCGGATTTATTATCAATAACTATATCTTTAATATTTTTTGGACTACCTGTGAGTTTAATATTAAATGAATGGCGAAAAATTATTTTTAATTTTTGTGGATATACTTGTATTTCTATTAATAAAAATAATGTTCAAATCAAATACCAAATACTTGGTTTAAATTTTTTAAAATCTCGACCTATTCCAAACAGCGATATCTATAAGTTAGAACTAATTGATGAACATATATACGAACGGTTTGAAAACCATTTAGCTAAATTAACTATTTATGCTGGCATAAACAATTATGAGTTAAAAAACTTTCTACCTGTAAAAATAAGATATAGATCGTTAAAAATTCAGCCACTTATGTTCACCTTACCTGAAATATATTGGTTAGCACAAGAATTAAGCGACTATTTAGAGTTACCTCTTCTGAGAAATAGTATTTCAATCGATAACTATAATTTTTAGATTGTAGGTTGGGTTAGACGCACGAAAAATAATGGTTTTCAACTAAAAATTAATTTTGCGTCGTAACCCAACATCTTGTAGGTATGTTGAAATATGTCAATTATCTAAATTGGTGCTGTTGGGTTAGGACACGATATTTAAACTCTTATTACTAATAAACTTTTCCGATCGTGTCTAACCCAACCTACGAATAAATAAAAATTTGAATTAATAAAAAGATAAATATAATGACGAATCAAATATTACAAGAAAGATACGAAATTCAGCGACAACTAGGGAAAAATTCCGGCAGAAAAACCCTGTTAGCTAAAGATTTAGAAACTCAAGAATTAGTAGTTGTTAAACTGCTCAATTTAGATAATGAATTTAACTGGCAAGATTTAAAGTTATTTGAAAGAGAAGCGCAAATACTTCAAGAACTTTCAAATCCTGAGATTCCTAAATATCTAGATTATTTTGATGTTGATTTACCCGATATTAAAGGTTTCGCTTTAGTACAAAATTATATACCGGCTAAGTCTTTAGAAGAACATTTGGAATCGGGACGTACTTTTAGCGAAGCAGAAGTAAAGCAAATCGCTAAAGCTGTATTAGAAGTGTTAATTCATCTGCACTCCAGACAACCAGCAATAATTCATCGCGACATCAAACCCAGCAATATTTTACTAGGCGATCGCTCTGGAAATAATGTTGGTGATGTTTATTTAATCGATTTTGGTGCGGTGAAAACTACAGAGAAACAAGGTGGAACGATGACTGTAGTAGGAACTTACGGCTACATGGCTCAAGAACAATTTGGTGGGCGTGCTGTACCTGCTTCTGATTTATACGGTTTGGGTGCTACTTTAATTTATTTAGTTACTGGTAGTCATCCCGCTGATTTGTTGGGGGATGACATGGCGATTGAGTTTGAAAAATCTGTTAATCTGAGTGCTGAGTTTATTACTTGGCTCAAATGGATGACTCAAACTAAAATCAAAAATCGCCCATCTTCAGCAGAAGCAGCGTTGAAAGAATTAGAAAATCCAACAATACCTGAATCTCAAATAGTTTCCAACAAACCTTTAAATAGCATAATAAAATTAATCAGAGAAAAAGATAAATTAGAAATAATAAGTCCGCCGAATGGTTTTAGTCTAGGACATAGAATTATTTGGCTTTTGTTATTTTTTCCATCCTTATTTATAATAATATTTTTGATAGTTGGATTGTTAAGTGCTTTAGCTAACGGTATATTCGTTCTAATAGAATGCTTAATATTTTTGGGACCGATCTTAGTTTTTATGTTATATGCATGGCGAGAAATCATATTTACTGGTTATGTATATACTTGTATTTCTATTAATAGAAACAATGTTCAAATCAAATACCAAATATCTGGTTTAAATTGTTTCAAATCTCGCCCTATTTCAAACAGCGATATATATAAGTTAGAACTAGTTGATGAACATATATATGATAAAGCTACACAACAGCAAAGGCATTTAGCTCAATTAACTATTACTGCTGGCATAGGCAATTATGAATTAAAAAATATTCAGCCTAAAAGAACAATATTTGAGCTATTAAAAATTAAGCCACTTATCTTCACTTTAGCTGAAACATATTGGTTAGCAAAAGAATTAAGCGATTTTTTAAATTTACCAATTAGTAGAGATTCTGTTCAAAAAGAAGGAGATTTGTAGGTTAGCTTCACGGTACATGGATAATTATGATATTCAACAAAAGATTGATATTGGCACCGTAACCCAACATTTTTCAAGTTCCATTTTAGGAAACTTTTTTGATTTACCCAAGCTGCTGGTGTTGGGTTACGACATGATATTTAACAAAAAATTGATATCAGCAGCGTAACCCAACATTCAATTATGGTTATTAGAAAATATCTCTATTCAATAAAAAAATTACAATTGATTTACTCAGTAAAGCTGATAAAAATCAGGTATAATAATAGTTGCTTTGTAACCTGAAAATAGAAAATTTACTTATTTGATAGTGGAATATTCTGGAATTGATCTCTTAAATATTGAAGACTATATATAGTTGATCTTTGACAAGATAATTTTCATAAATTATCAATATTATTCAATCAGGTTATAAGTAAGTTTTGTATTTCATTAATATAAATATTATTTTTGTCATTAATACTATTGATAAAACAAATATAGATTTTTTATTTCTTAAATTAGGCTAAATTTTGGGATTAAATCATGAATCAGATGTTGGAAAATCGCTATAAAATTATTAAAGAATTAGGCGATGGTGGATTTGGTAAAACTTACGTAGCTCAAGATACACATATGCCTTCTAATCGGTATTCTGTGATTAAACAGCTTAAACCGATGAATCAAGGTTCTGAGATTTATCAAATTGTCCAAGATAGGTTTTTGCGGGAAGCTGCTATTTTGGAGCAGTTAGGAGGTGGTAGCAATCAAATTCCTTCACTATATGCCTATTTTGAATCTAACGGACAATTTTATCTGGTTCAGGAATATATTGAAGGCGAAACCCTTGCTGAAAAGTTACGTTCTCAAGGTAAGTTTAGTTCGGATGCCGTCAAAGATATTGTGGTAAAAATTTTACCAGTTTTGGATTATGTTCATAATCAAGGCATAGTACACAGAGATATTAAACCAGATAATATTATTATTCGGGATGCCGATAATTTACCAGTACTAATTGATTTTGGTGCGGTGAAAGAAACTATGCAGACAGTAGTAGCTCAATCTGGTAGTACTCCTAAGTCTTCTATAATGACGGGAAAATCTTCTATTGTCATTGGTACTCCTGGGTTTATGTCTTCAGAACAACTTTCAGGAAGGCCAGTTTTTAACAGCGATTTGTATGCTTTGGGCATGACTGCAATTTATTTGCTGACTGGTAAAATGCCTCAAGAATTAGATAGCGATCTTCATACTGGAGAAGTTGTTTGGAAAGAAGATGCTCCCAATGTCGATCCAGAATTAGCTGCTGTATTAGATAAAGCAATTCAAAGTCATTTGCGCGATCGCTTTTCGAGTGCGGATGAAATGCTCAATGCCTTACAGATTGAAAAGATTGCTACGACTGTACTTGCACCTCCTGTACCTGCTACACCTGCTGTTTCTTCAACAAACCAACAAGACACGGTTTTTGAAGATGGGGAAAACAAGACAGGATCTTCTAAAGGTAAAAAAGCGGCAGTGATAGTTGGTTTGGTAAGTCTTTTGCTTTTAGGAGGTGTGGGAACTTTTGCTTACTCAATGATGAATCAGCAAAAAGCAGTTCAATTAAGGTTAGAAAGTATAGAAGAAGAACGTCAAAAAGCAGCAGAATTGCGACGAGAACAAGACGAACAAAATACGAAAAGAGAACAAGAGTTACAGAGTCAATTAGAAGCAGAAAAAAAACGTAGAGAAGAGGCAGAAAAGAGAAGAAGAGAAAATATTGCTCGTCAAACTGATTCAAGTTCCAGTTCCAATTCCAATTCAAGTTCAAATTCAGGTTCAAATTCAGGTTCAAGTTCAAATTCAAGTTCAAATTCAGGTTCAAATTCTAATTCGTTTCCTGAAGGTAGATTTGCAAATAGTGAATGGTCTTTAAATTTATCCAGAAGTAATAATAACATCTTCTATCAAGCTCAATCGCTGAAAGATTCATCGTCTCTAAACTTAGAAAATGGACGTATTTCTGGTAGTAATGACCGTAGAGTTTACACTTGGAATAACGGAGCATATAGATATCAGGTAGTTTGGCAACCAAACGACCCAGATTTTGTTCGATTGCGAGTATTTACTCCTTCAGGGGAAGAGTTAAATCAACTGCTTTCTAAAAATTAAAATTTGCCTCTTACTATTAAATAAAATAAGACGTAGCAGTGCTACGTCTCTACATTTGTTATTTGTTGATTCTCAAATATTTTTTTATTCTTGTGGTTCTTGAGTTTCCTGTTCTAGTAGCTTAGAAAACTTTTGTCGCAAGTCTTGTATTTTTTGGTTGCCTTTTGGCATTGCCATCAGACGAATTTCTATTTCTGCGATGTTATCAATTCGAGTTGTCTTTTCCCAAATTTTTTTGTCTACTTCCGATTCTGATTCGTAACGGAAGGTGACGGTATCTGAATTAACATCTAAAATATCTACATTCTTTAGCCAGCCGTTACTGGTTTTCACCAATAACCAAACATTTTGCTGACCGATTAGTTCTTGAAGCTTAGTCTCCATACAAGTAAAAATTTATAGTGTGAGCTAGTCAGAAGCTAATTTAAGTCTCTTTAACCTATCTTAAGACATATTCCTTAAGATGTAAAAGATTTGTGAATATTTTTTTAATTAATCTTGCAGATAGAGGTATGAGATGCTATCACCGGGTTATTATTAAGGGCTATAAATATAAACTACACAAAATAAGCCTCTCTGCTTCTAAGACCTTACTTTTGAGGGAGTTTGGGGGGATGCTAATTGCAATTTTTTGTACTATCTTGCTAGTCAAGTAAATTTCCTGTATTGATTGAAAACAGAATACAGTTAATTTTTATTAAGCGGGTTAAGCAAGGAGTAGGAATGTACATTATACAGATTGCCTCTGAATGCGCTCCTGTCATTAAAGCTGGAGGTTTAGGGGATGTTGTTTATGGACTTAGTACGGAATTAGAAAGCCGGGACAATTGCGTAGAGTTGATTTTGCCTAAGTATGATTGTATGCGATACGACCATATTTGGGGTCTTCACGATGCGTATAAAGACTTATGGGTTCCCTGGTATGGTGGGATTATTCACTGTTCGGTTTATTGCGGTTGGGTACATGGAAGGGTTTGCTTCTTTATCGAACCTCATTCTGAAGATAATTACTTCAATCGCGGTTGCTATTACGGTTGTAATGATGACAATATGCGCTTTGCGTTTTTCAGTAGAGCAGCATTAGAATTTTTATTACAAAGTAATAAGCGTCCTGATATTATCCACTGTCATGACTGGCAAACTGGTTTAATCCCAGTGATGCTGTATGAGATTTACAAATATCATGGAATGGCAAATCAGCGAGTTTGCTACACCATTCACAATTTCAAACATCAGGGAATGGGTGGTGCGGAAGTACTGCAAGCTACTGGTTTAAACCGCGAGCCTTATTACTTCCAATACGATAAACTGCGGGATAATTTCAACCCCTTCGCGATCAACTTTATGAAAGGGGGAATTGTTTATTCTAATAGCGTAACTACCGTGTCTCCCCATCATGCTTGGGAAGCGCATCATACAGATGTCGGTTGCGGATTGAGTCATACTTTGCATTTACATCAAGATAAGTTTCGCGGAATACTTAACGGTATTGATGATGAGTTTTGGAATCCGCAAAACGATCGCTATATTCCCGAACATTACAGCATAGATAACATCGACGCAAAAGCCAAAAATAAAAAAGCATTACGAGAAAGGTTGCTGCTGCAAGAAGTTGATAAACCAATAGTGGCTTATATCGGGCGATTAGATGCTCAAAAAGGGGTTGAGTTGGTACATCATTCTATTTACCATGCGCTGTATAAAGATGCACAATATGTACTATTAGGTTCGGCGACGGGGGCTGAAATTAACGCCAAATTCCAGCATGAGAAAAATTTCTTAAATGATAATCCCGATGTTCATTTAGAACTTAGTTTCAACGAGGAATTAGCTCATTTGATTTATGCGGGGGCAGATATGATTGTGGTTCCCAGTAACTACGAACCCTGTGGACTTACGCAGATGATTGGTTTGAAATATGGCACCGTGCCGATTGTGCGGGCAGTTGGTGGGTTAGTTAATACCGTGTTTGACAGGGATTACAACTCAAGCAAGCCAGCTGAGAAACGTAACGGTTACGTATTTAACGACATGGATCATCATGCAGTTGATTTTGCAATGGAGCGTGCTTTGTGGCTGTGGCATAACGAGAAAGATGATTATCGGATGCTGATGAAGCAGGGTATGGAATACGATTACTCTTGGAATCATCCAGCAAACGAATACTTAGGAATTTACGATTCGATTCGGGAGAAGTGATTCGGTTTTTGATTTTCGTAGTGGGAGCATTTTGTTGCCTTGCAACTAGGGAGCAAGATGCTCCCACTACGATTTTTTATAATTATCTGCTTTTAGAGAAATAATTTTTTCCAAAATCCATTTTTTGAATTCATTTTACACGCTCTTAAGAGGGCGTTTTTTTGTTTCTAAAGTAATTAATTTAGGTAGTTAAACCAATGACGTTAATCAAATTACGTAATTAAGCTTGATTAAACCATATACCCTTGTAATATAAATTACTCGTTTACTTCAAAAAGGCGTATTAATTTGTCTAAATTACTTATCTCTCAACTGGCAGTAGCTTTGATATCTTTGTCAATACTGCCACTCAATACAAGTACAGCTTTGGCACAGCAGCCGCAAAAACAACAGCATTCGCAGCAAGCGCTATCTACAATTCCTAAATTAATTGAAATATTAGAACAAAGAGAAATTTATCGCCGCTCACCTGTCGCTGAAGCTGCAATTCAACAATTAGTCAATATTGGTAAACCTGCGGTACCGCAATTGATTGAAGCATTAAAAAAAAATCGAACATTTTTGACTATTAGTGTAGCAGAAACGCTCTCGAAAATAGCAAAAAAAGATTCATCTGTTGCACAAGTTTTAATCGATAAGTTAGGAGATAAAAATCCTCAAATTCGTTTAGGTGCCATGTTTGCTCTAAAGTATAATTCGTTTGAAACTGCATTAAAAAAAGCCGTAGAAAATAAAAATCTACAAATACGTTCTGGTGCTATTCTTGCTTTAGGTTTAGATGCGGATAAAGCTACGGTATCACCTCTTTTAAAAAAAGCTTTACAAGATAAAGATTCAAGTATTCGTAGAAGTGCAGCAATTTCTTTAGCGTCAGCAGATGAAAAATCTCCCCAGGTTGTGAAAATTCTTAATAATGGATTAAAAGACGAAGATTTATTAATTCGTGTAGCTTCAGCTTCGATGTTAATTAAGATAAATTCGCAAACAGCTTCTGCAACTCCGATATTAATTAAAGCCTCAGAAAACAATAATTCTATAATTCGCTTCGTAGCAGTAGAAGCACTTTCAAAAATAACTAAAAATAATTCTCAAGTTTTACCTGCAATAATCAAGGCGATACAAGATAAAGATGTAGGAGTTAGCTATATGGCTATTAATGGAATTTCACAATCGGGAAAATCTGGTAAAGCGGCAATTCCAGCTTTAATAAAAGCATTGGATGATAAAGATGGAAATATTCGCAGTGCTGCAATTTACGCATTAGGAAGTATGGGTTCCGATGCTAAAACAGCTAAGCCGAAATTAATTGCGGTATTGCAAAATAAACAAGAGAGTGATGAAAATCGCGGTAGTGCTGCAATGGCTTTAGGTGAGATGGGAAAAGATGCAGCATCAGCCGTACCCGTATTGATTAATATATTAGAAGACAAGCAAAGTACAAAACAGCTAGCTGTGAGTAGTGCGATCGCTCTAGATAAAATTGATTCTCAAACTTTGATTCCTGCTTTAGTTAAAATGTTGCCAGATAAGAAAATGGAAGTTCCTTCGGCAATTATATTGAGTAGTATCGCATCTAAAATGAAAGAAAATAAAGGTAATTTTTCTAATGCTCAATTAGCAACAGCAATTTCTGAGTTTGAAACGGCTTTGAAATATATTGATAATTCTGAAAATGAAATTCCGCTGGATAAAGTTGAATTGTTACGGGAATCGGTAGCGGTTTTGAAATATTAATAAGGGTAGCTATTACCTCACCCCGCCCTACGGGCACCCCTCTCCTTATTAAGGAGAGGGGATTTTAATTAATTAGAACTTACGTAAAGCCCCCCTTTTTAAGGGGGGTTGGGGGGATCTAAAGGTGTAGAAAGCTTAATTAATCGTTGCGATTGCGTAACTTTTATTAATACTTATTTAATTTCGGTAGTTAATTCGTATGTAGCATTACCGCGAGTTCCACCGACAACGATTTGATAATCTCCATTTTGGGGAAGTGTTCCATTCCAACTTCTTGCTTCTTGCTGCAAAATTTGACCGTTAGGAGAAACTACATCAAATACAGCGTTATCTTCTAAAGAAGTTATATTTAAATTCATTTGCTGTCCTTTATTTGCACCTAGTAAATAAATATCGCGAGTTCCTCTAATAACGGAATCTTTAACGGTTTTGGAACTAGCACCTCGATCGAATTTTACTCTTATTGTTCTATCGCCAGGATTGTTGTAAAGAGCCGAATCATTTTCTAAAGTTGATGTTGATGTTGATGTTAATGTCGAGCAATCAACTTTGTTATAAGTTGCTTTATCGGTAATTAAAGATGATTCTGTAATTGTCCAATTACCTTGATAATTAAGAATCTCAACTTCAATTCTTGTTTCCGCAGTAAGCTTTGCTTTATTGCCTGTAAGCCTTCCTTCAAAAGTACGACTATAATTATCTGATGCACCTATAAGATTGAAATCACTTGTACCTGTAATTTTACCGTTGACTCTATTATTAGAACTAATATTTACTTCTGCTCCAGCATTAATAGTTTTTGTATTTGCTTTATAGCAGTAAGTACCAGATGCTAACGTTTGATTTGAAGCTGTTGCTGGCTTTGATGTAGATACGGGAGCTTTTGAATCCGTAGTTGTAGAAGGTGGTTGAGCAACTGAATCTTGATTATTCTGGGTTGTAGTTTCCACTGGAGCTACTGTTGTATCAGTCGTATTAGCCGCGTTGGAATTATTTTCTCCGCAACCTGTTAAATTAAATAATGCAATTAAAATTGCTACAGAAAGTAATAGTTGGTTTTTCATTTTAGAAAATTTATTTTAGCTTTTATATTAAGGGCTTTTCTAGTTGATTGTAGATGATTCGGGTTAAAATTATGGTCATCCGCAAAAAATAGAACCTTTCAAAATTAACAGGTATCACATGGCTAGTCATCCGTAAAAATTAGGATGTTCCCAAAGAGGAATAAGGGAATATATTTTTTAATAAATTAAATGATTGAAATTAATGTAGGATTATATGGTGAAGGCTGTATTTTCTCTTTTAGCTAATTTAAATTTATCAACAAATGTCAGAGAAGCAATTGGTTAATCAAGAAATATTATTAGAACCCGGGACCTTATTGACGAGGGTTAAAGAACAAACTCAACATGGGCTTGAATGTGGAGCTTTGCAATCAATATCTACCGATTATGAATTTGTGGAAGAAAATGGAGTTAATTTTTTAGTCAGAATTTTATCTAATTTAGTCAGCAAAGATGAAGCGAAAAAGAAACAGGATAAAGCTGCTAAGAAAGGTAAAGATTTTAATCCTTTTCTTCCTTATGAAGAAGATTTATTTGTCGCCGATATTTCCTCTACACATTTATGTTTATTAAATAAATTTAATGTTGTCGAAAATCACCTGTTAATTGTGACTCGCGAATTTGAGGAGCAACAAAGTTTGCTTAATTATCAAGATTTTCAAGCGATGTGGGCTTGTTTGGCAGAAATCGATGGTTTAGCGTTTTATAACGGTGGAAAAATTGCTGGTGCTTCTCAACGACACAAGCATTTACAAATTGTTCCTACTCCACTCGCACCTAATCAAAAAGAATCTATTCCAATTGCAGCTTTATTCGCATCTGCTGTATTTGAAGGTGATATAGGAAAGGTACCGGATTTACCTTTTGTTCACGGTTTTTGTCGTATTGATGCTGATTTAATCAATTCTCCGAATGATGCGGCTCAAATTAATCTTGAGCGTTATCATAAATTACTTCAAGCTGTTGGTTTGTTGAATCAAGATACAGAAAATTGTAGTATAGCCTACAACTTTTTAGCCACAAGAGAATGGATGTTTATTGTACCGCGATCGCAAGAACATTTTGAATCAATTTCTGTTAATTCTTTGGGCTTTGCTGGTGCTTTATTGGTGAGAAATCAACAGCAAATGCAGATGTTGAAAGATTGTAAACCGATGGGGATTTTGAGACAGGTTGGGGTGAGTGAGTAAATCATTAGGAATGAAACTGGTGTTTGGACGCAAGAAATTTTATAGTTACCTAAAATCAATGGCTTTTATACTACATATGATGATAATCTAATCTTACGAACGCTAAGTAATTTACATCAATGGTTCAAACATCAGATAGTTCCCCTATATCAGATTCGGCTAAACAACAGCGGGCACCTTACAGTATTGACTATAAAATTAAGCTACTAGCACAACTATTATCGCGGAGATTTAACGAACATCTCGAACATTTGAAATTAACACCTTTTCATTGGATTGTGTTGTGCTGCTTGTGGGAAGAGGATGGTTTACCTACTTCTAGTATCGGCGAGAAACTCAAACAAGTTGGCGGTACTTTAACTGGCGTTATTGATAGAATGGAAGAAAGGGGTTTAGTACGTCGCGAACGAAATTTGCAAGATAGACGGGTTTGGCGAATATGGTTAACTGATGCCGGTAGAGAGCTTGAAACCGTCTTACCACCTATTATTGAGGAAATTCGACAAGAAGCAATGCAAGGGTTTTCTGACGGCGATCGCCAACTTTTTTCCCAGTTATTAAATAAAGCGGTTGCGAATTTATCTTAGTTGTATATCTCACTACATTTTTAAGATTTTGAACTAAACAATATTTCTTCAACCGTATTAATTTGCTCTTGAGTAAAAGCGGTTTTTTTTAGATTATTTAGAAAAGCAATTTGAGTATATCTATTATCTAAGTTAATGGCTTGACAATCGCATTACTTTAAAACGCTACTAATTTATTAAATATGCTACGTAATAAACATTATTTATCAAAATTTCCTTTTTACGCTGTTGCCTGTTGACTATTTCCTATTCCCCCTTTCTCAACGAATAATTTTATCAACCCAAGCAGACTTTTATATGATTGATTTAAGCGGAAAGGTAATTTTAATCACCGGCGGTTCATCTGGGATTGGTGCGGTAACGGTAAAAGTTTTAGCAAAAGCTGGAGCTGAGATAATTTTGCATTATGCGAATAATTTAGAGAAAGCGCAAGCAGTTGTAGATAGTATTGAAAGTAATCGTATTCATTTATTACAAGCAGATTTATCAGTAGAAAACGCTGCTGTAAAAATGTGGCAAGACGCTTTATGTTTTACCGGACATATTGATATTTTGATTAATAATGCGGGTATAATGCCATCAGCAAAAATAGCAGATGAACTTGATATTTGGACGGCAGCTTGGAAAAATACTTTACAGGTAAATTTGATAGCCGTTGCTGATTTATGTAGAGAAGCTATTCCACATTTTAAAAGTCGTAATGGTGGAATAATTATTAATATTGCCAGTCGTGCAGCTTTTCGAGGTGATACCCCAGAATATATGCATTATGCTGCTTCTAAAGGTGGCGTTGTGGCTTTAACTCGGAGTATTGCCAGAGGTTTTGGTAAAGATGGAATTTTAGCTTATGCCGTTGCACCTGGTTTTGTACGTACCGAGATGGCAGAGAAATTTATTCAAGATTACGGTGAAGATTTCGTTACGAAAGATATTCCTTTGGGGAAGATAGCACCTCCCGAAGATGTGGCAAATGTGATTGCTTTTTTATCATCTGGTTTAGCACCCCACGCTACTGGTACAACTATTGATATCAATGGTGCTTCTTACGTGCGTTGAGGTTTAGATTTTGTATTTTTATAAATACAAGTGAAAATAATAGATAAATATTGTTTTATACAATTCTCTATACGAATCAAAATATGGGGAGACGTTGCAGTGCAACGTCTCTACATTAGGGTGTTTTTTATTCCAACATTTCTGCATCAATTCCTAAATCTTGAAGCTGTTGGGGAGAAAGATTACGGAGCTTATTTACAAGCCTTTCTCGTTTCTCTCGCTCAATTTTTGCTCTTTCATCACCAGTCAATAATAAATTACCATTCGCATCCCACCAACGCAACCAAGGTAATTCAGCATTTTGATATAATCCTTGCCAGATGCCCAATTCTACACCCATTGGTGCAATTGGATAATGTCCTCGTTCGTTAGGTGCGAGTTTTTGATAAGTATTATCTTCTAAATGATAGACTTCAACTTGCGCTTTTGCAGCTTCATAAATTGCGTAATAAGGAACGCGAATTGCTTGCTCGTAAACCCAAAATTTACCTACTTTACCTTGTTGAAAAGGTGGGGTTTTATCTCGTTCCTCGCTACCGTCTCCCGATACAAATTCAACAACAATTAACGGCGCAATATATTCTTTCCACAATACATAAGAACGTCGCGTTTTTCCATCAAGAGTTGGCGGTACGTTAGGTACATAAAACCAATCTGGTGCTTCCGCGCCTTTTTCTGGGGGTTCGGTTAAACGCCAATAAATACCTAAATCTTGTCCAATACAAAAGTTGTTTTCAGGATGCAATTGTTCTAAAATTGGCTCAATTGAATCGGTGAGTAAGATGCTCTGAGGATGTTCTTGCCAATTCTTCACAAAACTTCCATCGGATTCGGGTAATTGAGTATGGTCTGGTAAAGTGAGTGATGACAGAGTAGTCATAGCTGGAAATAGGAATATTTAATATTGTAATGGTTTAAGGTAAATCAAAACTACAAAATTTTTCATCATTTTCGGAATAAATCTTCGCTTTCGCAGCATCAGTTCATAAAAAATTATATAAAAGTATAATTGTAATAGTATCCAATAAATTTTGATTTTAATTTTATAGCTATTTACCTTTTAGCTTAAAAATTTCAGTTAAATAAAAGTAAATTAGAGAAATTAACTATGACAACTATCGTAGAATATTACCCAATTGCACCAGTTGATTATCCCGAAGAAGATGGTAAACCGATGGCTGAAAGTGACGAAGCTCGTGACTATCTAACTTATGCTACAGAAGTATTAAAAGTTCACTTTCAAAATAATTCTGATGTCTATGTTTCTGGTAACTTATTTATTTACTATGAGAAAGGTAATCCAGAATCAGTAGTTGCACCTGATGTGTTTGTAGTAATTGGTATAGATCATCATCAACGTCGTTCTTATGAAACCTGGGAAGAAAATAATAAAACACCCGATTTTGTATTAGAAATTACTTCAAAAGCAACTCGTAGTAAAGATCAAGGTGCTAAAAAAGGAATATATGCTTTTTTGGGTGTTAAAGAATATTTTCAGTATGACCCAACTGGCGATTATTTGAATCCTCAATTACAAGGTTTAAAGTTAATTGATGATAACTATTTTCCCATAGAAACAAGCAGTTTAGCAGATGGTACGGTGTCTTTAGTAAGTGAGGTGTTAGGTTTAGAATTACGGCTAAAGTCTGGAAAAATGCGGTTTTATAATCCAACAACGACTAAAACGCTGCTAACTTATGAAGAGGAATCTGCTGCAAGAAAAGAAGCTGAAGAAAAAGCACAAAAATTGGCAGATAAACTAAGGGAATTAAATATTGATCCCGATAGCTTATAGAAGGTATTAAGTAGTTGTCTTACATAATTGAAAGTGTAGCTAGTATTTGAATATTACTAGTACAGCGCCTTTTGAGGACGGTTTAAACACCTAGCCTATAATAATCTTAATTCTTTTAATTCCTAACCAAAATTACTCTTCCTCGCTCTCAACAAACTTAGAATTAAATTTGATTTTTCTTGATTTAAACCAAAAGTCATTAACCTCGTTCCAAAGATTTCCTCTATTGGGTGGATTGATGGGAAATTCTGTAGGGATACTAGCCATTGAACTCAAATTATCACCATTTGCAGAAATAAGATAACCAGTTTCGTCTTTCTCATCAATCCCCACAATGTAAGTAGGTGCGGGATACGAAGACAACCCATCTATGGATTCTTGAGAAAATTTAACTCTTAAACGTTTATCTTTTTTCGTATATCCTGTTTTTGTACTTTTCAATTGCACGTAACAAAAAGGTAGATAATCTTTTTGCCCAAGTAATTCCACAATACAATCAACATGAGGCAATATATCATCATCTAAAAATCGAACGTTAAAAATAGCTCCATCGTCTGAATGAGCTTCTGTCATCAAAGCTACAAAAATATCTTTTACTGATTGCTCTAATTCATTCGCCATTTAACCAAATCTCCCGGTACAACAAGTAATATCGCTTCTAATCTGTACAAAATTAAAAAACTTTGCATGACTCTGCATTAAAGAACTATTTAAATCTTTCTATGTCAAAAATGTCAACACAAGCACTTCGGATATACTCAATATCTTCCAAATTCTCAATATCAAGCTTTTTTATAGACAAAACAAAACAAGAGCCAATTATACGTAGATCAAATGGTATCACATGAGTCGGAATGTTAAACATCCATCCCGTAGCAGCCCATGCTATATTTTCTGAGCGTTGCCATATTACTCTGGTGTAGCCATCGTTTAAATGAAAAATTACTCTTACAGTTTCCCTTTCTAAAATGAATTCATCTTTCATCAAATTATTTTGCAATTAAATAAAGGCAGGCAAGAATGCCTACCCCACAAAAAATCAATCCAAAATCCAAAACCTAAAATCCTTGCATTGCTATGCTCCTTCTCGCAATTTATCCAATACGCTGACATCTTCCAAAGTCGAAGTATCGCCAGATACCTCCTGCCCTGCCGCAAGATTTCTTAACAAGCGTCGCATGATTTTACCAGAGCGAGTTTTGGGTAAAGCATCGGTAAAACGAATTTCACCAGGGCGGGCGATCGCTCCAATTTCCCCAACTACGTGCTTTTTAAGTTCTTTGTCCAATTCTTCGCTGCCTTCATTTCCACCTTCTAAGGTCACAAATGCTACTATCTCTTCACCTTTGATTTCATCTGGTTTACCAACTACAGCCGCTTCAGCTACCGCTGGATGGGAAACAAGGGCAGATTCTATTTCCATTGTACCGAGGCGATGACCGGATATATTCAGTACGTCATCTGTCCGTCCCATTACCCAGAAGTAACCGTCTTCGTCTTTCCTTGCACCATCTCCAGCAAAGTAGAGATATTTACCATCTTTGGGGGGAATATATTCCCAATAGGTGCGGCGGAAGCGGTCTGGGTCGCCGTATACTGTTCTCATCATACCGGGCCAGGGATGACGAACTACAAGATATCCACCTTCGTTATCTTTAACGGCATTGCCTTCTGCATCTACGATATCTGCAAGAATACCGGGGAAAGGAAGAGTTGCAGAGCCGGGTTTGGTAGGAATAGCACCAGGTAAAGGTGTAATCATCACTCCCCCAGTTTCCGTTTGCCACCAAGTATCGACAATCGGGCATTTTTCGCCGCCGATTACCTGGTGATACCACATCCAGGCTTCCGGGTTGATTGGTTCCCCTACAGTTCCCAACAACCGCAAAGATGATAAATCTCGCGCTTTGGGGTGTTCCTCACCCATTTTGATAAAGGCGCGAATTGCTGTAGGTGCAGTGTAAAATACTGTCACGCCATACTTTTCAACCACATCCCAAAAACAGCCCGGATTCGATTTACGCGGCGCACCTTCGTACATTACCGTGGTTGCACCGTTGGAAAGCGGCCCGTAAACGATGTAGCTGTGTCCGGTAATCCAACCTACGTCGGCAGTACACCAATATACATCTGTATCTTGTAAATCGAAGATCCATTTGGTAGTCATGTGGCTGTAAAGGTTGTAGCCACCAGTGGTATGTACAACACCTTTCGGTTTACCCGTGCTGCCAGAAGTGTATAAAACAAACAGCACATCTTCAGCATCCATTGGCTCTGCGGGACAATCTGCGGAAACTTCCTTTTGCAAATCGTGCCACCAATAATCCCTTCCCGATTCCATATGAATATCTTGCTTAGTACGCTGCACCACCAAGACATTTTCTACAGAAGGAGCCGCATTATTTTGCAGCGCCTTATCAACTTGGGGCTTGAGAGGAACTACTGCATCCTTACGAAAACCACCATCAGCAGTAATTACCACCTTCGCTTTCGCGTCATTTAATCTATCTCGTAAAGCTTCCGCACTGAAACCGCCGAATACAACACTGTGAGGAGCGCCAATTCTGGCACAAGCCAACATGGCGATCGCCGCTTCGGGAATCATCGGCATATAAATGCCCACGGTATCGCCTTTTTTCACTCCTAATTGTTTAAGAGCGTTAGCAAATTGACAAACTTCGCGGTGCAACTGTGCGTAAGTGATAGTGCGCGAGTCTCCCGGTTCACCTTCCCAAATAATCGCGGCTTTATTTTTGTTAGCAGTTGTGAGATGTCTGTCAAGACAGTTGTGAGAAATGTTAATTTTACCGTTAACAAACCACTTCGCAAAAGGTGGCTGCCAATCTAAAACAGTGTCCCACTTTTGAAACCAATCTAATTCTTGTTCGGCAAGCTCAGCCCAGAAAGCTTCGGGATTAGCTTGTGCTTTATCGTAGAGACGTTGATAGTCTTCCGCGCTTTTGATGTGGGCATTTTGAGAAAATTCCGCACTAGGGGGGAATAAACGTTTTTCTTGGAGAATTGATTCTATATTTGCCGTACTCATAATTTCTATTCAATTCGTTATAGTTACAGTCTATTGTTAACTGATATTTGTGAGAGAAACTTTAGATTTTTATTAAGTATAGGAGTTACGGACTATATATCTGTGGCGCATGATAGCAAGGAGTTAGCGAAACACATAGTTAATTGATACACCTAAAAGCACGCGGGAAAATGGTAGCCCCGTATATTTATATCGGGGTGGAAATGTGACACGAGCAATTTTAATTGCCGTGAAATGATATAATTGGATTATGGCGTTTAAGCCAAGAAAATTGTCCATAGTCCACGGTTGAAAGTACTGGGATATTTTTTTGGACGAAGTATCAGGTTCGTTTCTATGTAGGGTTATACCAAGGACGGAGCCGTTCTATCTGGAGACATAGAAATATTGGATCAAACCGCGAAACGAGTAAACGAGTTTGAAAGTCCGAATCCTGATTGTCGGCAGAGCGGTTCTCCTAAAAGCGAAGAATTGTATAGCCAGATAGCTGTTCTATGCAAATGGAACCGGGCGACAAGCTGTACCAAACTTCTAGCCAGAACCCGCGTTTATTTATAGCGCGGAGTGGCTCAGATTGATACATTTATAAACAGAGGGGGAAGAGGGGGGAGAAACTTTTATTAGTAATTGTAGGGTGTGTGACTAGGGTGTTGACTCTGTATCCTTTAGCCCGTAAGACTTCATGCAGATTCTGTGTCCATACTTTTTGGGTTGAAAGTGGCTGTAACAGCCACTTTCAATGCAGTAAAAGCAACACAAATAAATTTTCGGGAAATTCGCGAAAAACCATCAAAGTCAACAGCCTAGTGTGTGACTAGGGTGTTGACTTTGGGCATCTTGAGGTAATATTTCTTCATACAGATTATATACCTCAAGGTAACAGATGGAGTTTGATTGCCCATGAAGGAATATAAAAGCCAATCGAAGCGTTTAATACGTTTGTTTAGAAAAAGTAGAGAAAACTGGAAAGAAACAGCACTCTTAAGACAAAAAAAGCTCAGAGCATTAGAAATAAAAGTTAGAGATTTATCGCTTTCACGAGAAAATTGGAAACAGCGAGCGATGGCAGCAGAAAAAGAATTACGTCTCCTTGGGAATAAAGTTACTTGCCGAGAAAAAAAGGGGAAGAATTTTCAGAACCAGTAGAGGTTTCAGTTGCAGTTGGGCATCATTACAGCGTTGAAACAGTACAGTTAGCAGTACAGCAAGTAATTGTTTCTGGAGGTAGTTTGCGAGGGGTTGAAAAAACTTCAAGCTGTGTGCTGATGAAGATGAAACTTCTACTCCAAGTTTTAGTAGTATAAGAAATTGGTTAGGACGAATTGGATTATATGAGCTTCAAAAAGAAAAAGAATATCGTTCAGATTGGATTTTTATTGTTGACTTAACAATAGAGTTAGGAAAACAAAAATGTCTATTAGTTTTAGGTGTAACTCAAGAATACTTATCTGAGTATGTTCTACCTTTCAATCGAGGATTACAACATCAGGATGTTCAAGTTTTGATGCTAGAAATTATGGATTCAACGAAGGGTGATCTGATTGAAGAAAAGCTGAGTAAACTAGCATCTAGAATTGGTTGTCCACTTCAAATTATAGCAGATCATGGTAACGACCTTGAAAGGTTAAGATGGCAAGAACTGTAGAGACCGAACTCAAAATTTGTGGAATTAGCCAACAATCTGTGACTAGATTAGAGTTTCTCCAATCTGACTTATACTTCAATGTAAATACAAATTTCAAACAAAAAATTGTTGATTATCTTATTAAATATTGTTCTCTAATTCCTACTTCCATGACTCTGTTAGCTACTTCCGATATCATTGAATCAATTTTTGGAAAATATAAGCAATTTTCTTCTAGATGCCCTATTAAACAAATAGGTCAAACAGTTTTGAGTATTTCACTATGTACTATGAACCTGACAACTTCTGTAGTTAAGGAGGCACTTGAAACTGTTCGATATCTTGACCTAAAAGCATGGTCATCCCAAGTTTTTGGTCAGTCCATGCTATCGCAAAGAAGAACTGTGTTTTCAGCCCATGATGATGACACAAAAATTGCATGAACTTTTTTTGACATATTTTCTACAAAGTCAACACCCTAGTGCGTGACGCTTTAATAAATTTTGGACGTGGTTATAAGATTTGTAGCGTCACGCACCATCTGTATATTGTGATGATAATGACGCTCCACTAACGTAAACTTTTCCAAGTGAAAAATATTTAACCAGCACAGTTTGATAATTTATTCAATTTATTTATACAGGGAAATCTCAAAAATATGAAAGTCTATAAATCCTTTACCAGACTGCTTGTCAACGATTGGAAAGCCTGCGTTTCCTTTTATAAAGACATCATGGAATTTCAACCCGTGCAAGAAGACGAACGAGGTGGATACGCGGAATTTAATGTAGCAGATATGAGACTCAGCATCTTCCGGCGTTCGGAAATGGCGCGGATGGTTCACAATCATGAAAAGCCCCCAACAGCCGAATGTCAAGACACCGTAGCCTTAATTTTTACAGTCAACGATTTAGAAGATGAATGTATAAAACTTAAACAAAAAGGAATTAAATTAACAGCAGAACCAATGAACAATCCTATGTACGGGATTAAAACAGCTTATCTACGCGATCCAGATGAAAATTTGATCGGACTTTATCAGATGATGGTTTAGTAGGGAAAGGGGGAGACAAGGAGACAAGGGGACAAGGAGAGAGGGGGAAGAAGGGGTAGAGGAGCCACTGCGTTGCCGAGGTTCCCAAGCCACTCCGTTGCGGAGGTTCCCTCCGTTGTAGGAAGTGGCGCTCGGTTGAAGCAAGTGGCGTGGGGTAGAGGGGGAAGAGGGAGTAGAAAATTAACTGTTCACTGATAACTGTTCACTGTTCACTGATTTATGAAACCTGTAATTTTAACTGTTGATGACGATCCGCAAGTATTGCAAGCGGTAGCGCGAGATTTACGGCAACAATATGGCGATCGCTTTCGGATTATGCGTGCTGATTCTGGTAAGACTGCTTTGGAAACTTTGGAAAAGCTCAAGCTTCGCAATGAAACGGTAGCTTTGTTTTTAGCGGATCAAAGAATGCCGCAAATGTCGGGAGTGGAGTTTCTAGAGAAGGGATTAGAAATGTATCCCAATGCCAAACGCGCTTTACTTACTGCTTATGCTGATACCGATGCGGCTATCAATGCGATTAATAAAACTCAAGTTGATTACTATTTAATGAAGCCTTGGAACCACCGCAGGAAAAATTGTATCCCGTAATTGACGATTTAATTGACGATTGGATGGCGCATTTTCGTCCACCATTTGAAGGTATTCGCGTTATCGGTAATCGCTGGTCCCCCGATTCTCACCAGGTTAAAGATTTTCTAGCAAGAAATCAAGTTCCTTATGAATGGTTGGATATTGAATCTTCGGAAGAAGCTCAAAAATTAGTCGAATATGCAGATTGCGACCATTTAAAACTACCTTTAGTGCTGTTTTCCGATGGTGTTCGCGTAATTCGCCCTAGTAACGTTCAACTTGCAGAAAAAATCGGATTACAAACCCAAGCCGAAAAACCATTTTACGATTTAATTATCGTTGGTGGAGGTCCTGCGGGTTTGGCTGCTGCGGTTTATGGTGCTTCCGAAGGATTGCGGACTTTGATGATTGAAAAAGAAGCGCCGGGAGGACAAGCGGGAACCAGTTCGCGTATTGAAAATTACTTGGGTTTCCCCGTAGGTTTAAGCGGTGGCGATTTAGCGCGACGGGCTGTAACTCAAGCTAGAAGGTTTGGTGTAGAGATTCTTACGCCTCAAGAAGTTCAGGAAATTCGCATACAAGACCAGTATCGAATAATTAATTTAAAAGACGGTGGTGAAATAAGCTGTCATGCCCTGATTTTGGCTTTGGGTGTAGCTTGGCGACGGATGAATGTACCGGGAATCGAGCGTTTGACGGGTGCAGGTATTTACTACGGTGCAGCCCAAACAGAAGCGCGTTCCTGCGAAGGCGAAGAAGTATATATTATCGGTGCGGCGAATTCTGCCGGACAAGGAGCAATGTATTTTTCTAAATACGCCAGCAAAGTAATAATGTTAGTACGCGGCGATTCTTTAACTAAAAGTATGTCGCAATATTTAATCGATCAAATTGAAGCCACGCCAAATATTGAAGTTAAATTACATACCAGCGTCGTAGAAGCAAAAGGTGAAAGCAGTTTATCAGAATTGATTCTGGTTAATAATTTGACCGACGAACAAGAGACAGTATCCGCAAGTTCGCTATTTATATTTATTGGCGCAAAACCCAGTACCGAATGGCTCGATGGAGTATTAGAAACAGACGAACGCGGTTTTGTTCGTACCGGCCCAGATTTAAAGCACAACGGTAATAATCGTCCTAAAGGATGGACTTTAGATCGCGACCCCTATTTATTAGAAACAAACGTTCCCGGTATATTTGCGGTAGGTGATGTGCGTCACGGTTCCGTGAAACGGGTAGCCTCTGGTGTCGGTGAAGGTTCGATTTGCGTGCAGTTTGTTCATAACTATTTGAGTAAAGTTTTGTGATCGAGGGAGTAAGGAGTAGGGAGTAGGGAATGGGTAATTGGTAATGGGGCATTGCTAATATGTAAAACCATTTTTACGTAGTGCGAGCATCTTGCTCGCTCAATACTAGCGAGCAAGATGCTCGCACTACGAATACGAACCATTTTTCGGCTTGAAATCACTGCTCACTGCTAACCACTAACAACTAACCACTATCAACTAACCACTAACAATGACATTATGTACTGAAGAATTGCGAACGCTTCCATTATTTAAAATACTTCCTCAAAGTCGGTTGGAATGGGTTTGCGATCGCGCTACTCCATTAAAATTGTCGCAAGGTGAAATCCTAGTTTCTGAAAACGATCCACCGCGAGGTTTATTTATTTTGATGGCGGGTAAACTTGGTATCACTCGTCATTCCGATGGTGTGGAAATGCCTTTGGGACAGCATACAGCACCGGAGTTTGTGGGGGAAATTCCGATACTCACCGACGAACCAATTGTGGTAAATTTGCGTGCTTTGAATGATTGTCGCGTTTACGAACTTCCCGCAGAAGACTTTTTAGAATTGCTTCACCAATGTCGTGAATTTGAGGTGACAATATTTCGTGCAGTTCAAAAAAGATTGCGGGGATTAGAATCTTTTATCCGCAATCGGGAAAAAATGGCGGCTTTAGGTACGATGTCGGCAGGTTTAGCACACGAACTTAATAACCCTGCTGCGGCTCTAGTTCGGGCTTTGAAAGATGTCACCCCGGCATTACTAGAATTGCAGCGAATGAACTTAGTTTACGGGCAGCATCGCGTAGAAGACGAACACACCGAGAAATGGTTAAAAATTCGGGATGATGGCTACGACATTATTAATAATGACAAATTAGATCCGATGACAATAGCCGATCGCGAAGACGAAATACTCGATTGGTTGGAAGATTACGGAGTCGAAAAGGCTTGGAATATCGCCGAGCCTTTAGCCGCAGGTGGAGTAGGCGTAAAAATGCTCGACACCATGATGGAACGTTGGCGAGATAATACCACCGAACTTAGGGATATGGGAATACGCTGGCTAGCCATTTCCTTTGATGTCATGTCTACGATAAAAAACGGTTTGCGCGGTGCCGAACGGATTTCGGAATTAGTACATTCCATGAAATCATATTCTCATTTAGATCGTGGCGCTCAACAGTGGGTAGATATCCATCAAGGTTTAGAAGACACTATAAAATTATTTTCTTTTAAACTCAAACACGGCATTGAAATTCAGCGTTGTTATGGAGAAAACCTTCCTCAAATTCTTGCTTACGGTAGCGAATTAAATCAAGTTTGGACGAATTTAATAGATAACGCTATTGATGCGATGGATGAAAAAGGGATTTTAACAATCAACACTTCTCATTTTAAAAATTCACTAAAAGTTGAAATAACCGATTCCGGATCGGGAATTTCCGAAGAAGTACAATCGCGAATTTTTGAACCATTTTTTACAACCAAAGGAGTAGGAAAAGGTTCGGGATTGGGATTAGATGCAGTTAGGAGAATTGTCGAAAACCGTCATAAAGGAGCGATATCTTTAGAATCAAAACCGGGGAAAACAACTTTTAAAATTTGTCTGCCGATAGCGGGTTGTGAGAAAGGGTAATTGGTTCGTAGTTGCGCCGTCTTCGCCAAAAATCTTGATTAGTAATTAGCAATTGGTAATTGGGCATGGGGCATTGGGGATTGGTGATTTAGAGTAGCTAGGGAGCAAGATGCTCCCACTACAAGTTATTAATTTATTTATTTATGAATCTTTCTCCCCATCTCCCCATCCCCCCATCCCCTTGTCTCCCCATCTTCCCCATATGGCGATCGCACTTTCTTTCTACGCATTCATAGCTATCGGTATCGCTGAGGGAGGTTTGGGTGTTCTCATTCCTTCGATTAGTGAAACTTACGATTTAACTTCTGCAAACATTACTTTAATTTTCCTCAGCCAAGTTACGGGTTATATTTTTGCGGCTTTATCTAGCAGTATTTTGAGCAGTCGTATCGGATTGGCAAGGATGTTATTAATAGCATCCATAAGCCTGACGTTTGCTTTAATAATTTACGCTTGTAGCCCTTATTGGTGGCTGATGGTTGCTGCTGGCTCGTTGCTGGGTTTGGGAATTGGCTTAATTGATGCCGGGATTAACAGCTATATTGCCAATCGCAATCAAGCTGATTTGATGGGATGGCTGCACGGATTTTATGGAATTGGGGCATTATTAGGACCGGCGATCGCCACTACCTTATTAGCAGTAAACTTACCTTGGCGCGTTGTTTATCTGGTTTTTGCTGCTGTTGTCGGATTAATGATAGTCGGGATGTTATGGGCTGTTATTTCTGATTTCAAACCTTTAACTAAGAGAATTAAATCGGATAAAAGTGCTTCGGCTAATTTAGGTACAGCCTTGAAAACACCAACAGTTTTGCTAGCTGGTTTGTTGTTAGCAGTTTACGTGGGAACAGAAGCATCGGTGGGAAATTGGGCTTACAGCGTGCAACATATTAGTAGAAATACTCCAACATTAATCGCAGGTTATAGCGTTAGTGCTTACTGGTTGGGATTGACTTTTGGAAGATTTATCAGCGGACGATTTGTTAAATTGTGGGGAGCAAATCGGACTTTGAATTACAGTTTAATATTATTAAGTTTAAGTTTGATTGCTTGGTGGTTATTGCCAAATCAATTATTAAGTTTGCCTTTGATTGGTATTGCCTTAGCTCCAATATTTCCGCTGACAATTTGGTTAACACCGCAATGGATTCCTACAGCGATTGTACCGGCTGCGATTGGTTTTATTACAAGTTCGGCAAGTTTGGGAGCAGCGGCAATTCCTTCTTTTGCGGGATATTTTGCATCTCGTTTTGGATTGGAGGTTATTCCGGTTTTGATGATTCCTTTAGCTGGGGTGATGTTGGTTTTGCATCGAGGGATGGTTCATCAGTCAACAGTGAGCAGTGAGCAGTGAGCAATGTTTATTAGGAGGATAGGATTTTTCTTTCAAAGAAATTGAACCTCAAGCGTAGAAAAAAGCCGTAACATATCCTACTAATAAATTATTTTATAAACACTTAGATTAGGTTGTAAATTGAAAATATTTTTATGATAATCTCCTATTTAACTCATGCAATAACTATCTATTTCTGCACCTCCACGCTCTGTGTAGGGACTATTTTTGTAACGTACTGCATCGAAAATCAACTTGTAGTTAAACATTAGCTTACGTCTTGAAAGTGTAAGATTCGATTTGCTTAATCTTTCAAGTGCCCGTTTACCGATTACTAGAGGTACTTTTGAACTTTCGATAACAGCTTTGGCATTATTCAAGAAATCCTCATCAGTAACTGTATCCTGAAATTGCTTAAAATCTTCCTCATGTTCTTGCACCAGTTTATCCCAATGGCTAACAGCTTGACCTGAGTAATGAATTAATTGTGTAAAATCCCAAGGGAATTGTTTCCTTTGAAGAAAATTTACAACATGAGAACCTATAGCAAAAACCTTGGCGTTATTAGAAGCAACTAAGTTCATTTCATGTAACAATAAAGGATACCAACCTTCGTATCTTTTTATCCTATTATTATCTGCATCTTTAACAAGCATTGCTCCTTTTGAAAGGTCAGTAATATGATATATTTGATTGTTTTTACAAAGATAATTACGTATAGCGTAGTGCAATACCATTGTATTAAAGCCATCAAGAAAGTTCCTGAATCCATCTCTTAATTTGCTTTCTGCATCATCGCGATTTTTTGCCCATTCACCCAATGAAGGTTCCATACATATAAAAATATAATCTGCTGGACTTTCTGGAACTATATTAGGAACATATATTTCACCATTTTTCTTAGCGAAGTCTCCCATGCATACTTCTAGCTGATTGTATGCTCGTTTGAAATTTCGAGTAGTCATGCACCACCTGCGATCGCAACATTCACGATTCTATTCGATAAAAAATGTATCCGGTACTGCTTCATAATTGACCGTATTTACCGCTGTATCTAATCTTGTAGTCAAACTACACCCACTTAAACCAACTTAATGATTAACCCGCGCAGGCGGGTTTTGCCTGTGTAGCCGCGATTTCAATCGCCAGCTTAAAATATCAACCCCTTCCCCAAAATCATCTAAACTCAAAGTGTCCGCTAACTCCCTACACCCCATGTCTCGCTGGTTTAATATTGCTGGTCCGTGTAAAGCAGACAAACACTATATGCTTTCACCGACAAGTCGGCTACCCGATTTGTCAATGCTTATCGAACAAGAAAGCTATTTTGTCGTTCATGCACCCCGTCAAACTGGTAAAACTACGGCAATGTTGGCACTAGCCAAACAACTTACCGCAACTGAAAGTTATGCAGCAGTGATGGTATCCGCAGAAGTGGGAAGTGCCTTTAACAATGACCCCAGCGCCGCAGAATTAGCAATTTTGGGGGCTTGGCGTGGTGCGATCGCCTAAAGGCTTTAAATTGTTAACTTTGCCTATCACCTGCCGGGTGCATTATCGCTTTATTATGCGGAGACTTGTTTTGACTCATAGGGTTGGATAAGAATTTCAGCCGGAATCTTTAATTCTTGATTTAACTTCCGAATCATCTCTAAAGTTAAGGTGCGTTTACGAGATAAAACCTCAGATACCCTTGCTCTACTACCTAGACATGGCTCCAAATCATGACGAGATAAACCACGGGTATCCATATAATAATGAATTGCTTCAATCGGATCGGGTAGCTCAATGGGAAAATGTGTTTTCTCATAAGCTTCTACGAGAGTACTAAGGATATCTAGGCGATCGCATTCAACTGTATTCTCAGCAGCATCAAACAATAATTCAATCTCTCGAAGAGCTTCTTGATAGTCAGTTTTAGTCCTAAGTGGGCGTATTTCCATAGATTAACCTCTGTTTAGATTGTTTCTGCATCTACTTTGTCATAGTCAGCATGAGTGCCAATAAAGCGGATAAAAATAATTCCGATGTCATAACGAATTGCCACAATCAATCGATAGGTATTGCCTTTGATGTTAAAAACGACACGGTTGTTCGCAATAATACTGGCATTACCATGAGCGGACTTAACATCGACTGGACTCTGCCAATCAGCATGAGACGCTTCGTAGTACCAAGTTTTTAGTGCTTCTTCAGCATCTGGGTGAGATTCCCAGAAGTTTCGTAGGGTGCTACGGGATAAGATACGCATGATATCTACAATAACTTGTTCCCAAGATGGGAGCAAGAGGTATTTAAGAAGTTATTCCGCTTTCAATAATTTCATAGTTTGCGCCGCATCTGAATCTGAGTGTCTTCAAATCCCTCCCCCAAAATCGTCTAAACTCAAAGTGTCCGCTAATTCTCTACACCCCATGTCTCGCTGGTTTAATATTGCAGGTCCGTGTAAAGCAGACAAACACTATATGCTACCACCGACAAGTCGGCTACCCGATTTGTCACTGCTTATCGAACAAGAAAGTTATTTTATCGTTCACGCACCTCGTCAAACTGGTAAAACTACGGCAATGCTAGCTTTAGCGTAACAACTTACCGCAACCGGACATTACACAGCAGTGATGGTATCAGTAGAAGTGGGAAGTGCTTTTAATCATGATCCAGGTGCGGCAGAATTGGCAATTCTGGGAACTTGGTACGATACAATTTCGATTCGATTGCCCGATGAACTACAGCCACCCGTTCTAAATCAATGGCAAAAAGAAGAACCAGGACGTAGAATTCGAGCTTTTTTGCAGGCTTGGGCAAAAGCTTCAACGAAACCTTTAGCAATATTTATTGACGAAATTGATTCCCTGCAAGATGATACCTTGATTTCGGTGTTGCGGCAGCTACGCGATGGTTATCCCAATCGTCCAGAAAATTTCCCTTCATCTGTGGGGTTAATTGGTTTACGAGATGTGCGCGATTACAAAGTTGCATCTGGTGGCAGCGATCGCCTAAATACATCTAGCCCTTTTAATATCAAAGTTAGTTCGATTACTCTAAGAAATTTTAACGCCTCAGAAGTAGCAGAATTATACCAACAACATACTGAAGATACAGGACAAATTTTCACGCCAGAAGCCAGCGCAACAGCTTTTGATTTAACTCAAGGACAACCTTGGTTAGTTAATGCATTAGCCAAAGAAGTTGTAGAAAAAATGGTTAAGGATAGAAGTATTGCTATTACTAAAGAGCATATTTTACAAGCCAAGGAAATATTAATTGCTCGTCGAGATACCCATCTTGATAGTTTAGCCGAACGCTTGCGGGAACCAAGGATAAAAGCAATTATCCAACCAATGTTAGCTGGTTTAGAATTAGGAGATATCCCCAATGATGATATTCAATTTGTAATTGATTTGGGTTTGTGTATCATGCATCCCCAAGGTGGATTAACAATGGCAAACCCAATTTATCGCGAGGTTTTACCCAGAGTATTAACGGTGACACCAATGGCTTCTCTACCCATGATTGCACCAACTTGGTTAACTCCAGAAGGAGAATTAAATAAAGATGCTTTATTAGAAGCTTTTATCAAATTTTGGTGAGTCCAGTTGCGGTGGACGGGTTCCCCGGCATAAGCAAACTGGCGAACCCGAAGGGCGACAGCATGGAGAACCATTATTAGGTAGTACTGGATATCATGAAATTGCACCGCATTTAGTATTAATGGCTTTTTTGCATCGTGTTGTTAATGGTGGTGGAACTCTTGAACGGGAATATGCCATCGGTAGTGACAGAATGGATTTATGTTTAAGGTATGGTTCTATTACTATTGGAATTGAATTAAAAGTATGGCGAGAAAAGAAGCGCGATCCACAAGCTGAAGGAATCGAACAATTAGAATCATATTTAGCACGGTTAGGATTAAATCAAGGTTGGTTACTTATATTTGACCGAAGAAAAAATGCATTACCAATTGAAGAACGTTTGTCAACTCAGGTTGTGACAACTGAAAATCAACGTGCTATTACTGTGATTCGAGCGTGAGTTAATTGTCTTCGCAAAATTAATTATATACTGTGATTGCGAGGAACGAAGCAATCGCAACGACTTGAACTTTTCTGTTGGGTTAAATTAATTTTGCACGACTACTTAATTATCTTTACCAGAAAATTAAGAGCGCTTTTCCATTTCCCCTATGATGGCAACTGCATTGGCAACACCGTCTTCGGCTTGAATTTTCGCTCCTAAATCGGCTGCACGCCGACGCATCAAGTCATCTGTCATAGCCGTGCGAATCGCTTCTCCAAGTCGTTGGGCAGTGAGTTGTTTGCGAGGAATAGGGTTTGGTCCAACCCCTAAATCTGCTATGCGCTGCCCCCAAAAGGGTTGATCGCCAAAGAAGGGAATTATCATCGAAGGAACCCCTGCTCTGAGTGCTGCGGCTGTTGTCCCAGCGCCACCGTGATGAACTATCGCCGCCATCCGGGGGAAAAGCCATGAGTGGGGGATTGAATCCACCATAAAAACCGTATCGGGTAAATCGCTCTTACTCAGTCCACCCCAACCCGATTGCAATATAGCGCGTTGCCCCGTCAGAACAATCGCTTGTAAAACTATATCTGCTGTTTCTTCTGGGTTACGACTCCTCATACTTCCAAACCCGATATACACAGGCGGCGAACCATTTTGGAGAAAATCCAGTAAGGCTGTGGGTGGAGTCCAATCGGGTGCTTCATCGAGAAACCAATACCCAGTCATATGGGTATTACGCCAATCAAATGGTTTAGGAATTACAGATGGACTAACACCATATAGAATTGGATAACGCTGAAAATGTTTTGAATCGTAGGGTCCCAAAAATGGGGCGGCGGGCAAGTCTAGCACTTCTTTTCGTGCTAAGGCATCACCTGCCCGAGAACCCTGCCACATAATCTGTCGAAATAGATGATGGGATAGCCGATTCACATAACCGCCGAGTTTGGATATGAACTGAGGAAAAAGAACTGCGGGAAAGACTGCTGTCGGTGTAAAGGGAAAGACGTAAGCCTGAAGCAGTGGCAGCTTAAACTTTTCGGCAAGGGCAAGACTAAGGAATAGTCCTCCCACACCAACAATCAACAGTTCCATATCCTGACAAGCGGCTATACTGTCCTTTGCCCAATCAATCGACCTAGCCTTGCTAGCTTTTGATGCGTGGGCATTAATCGCCAGAAAATTCCCTTTCTCCAGTAATGCAAGCATTTCTGGACTTTCCACGAATTCTTGTACATTCCCCCTAGCCGGATAGAACTCTAACCCGTATGAATTGACTAATCCTTCAAAGTTTTCATGAGTGAGCATTCGCACAAAATGACCTGCTGCTTTCAAGCCCTTGCCTAAAGCAACATAAGGTTGAACGTCCCCTCGACTTCCCATCGCAATAATCGCAATTCGCATTAAGGCTTGATAGAATATGAACTATTACTCATATTTTAGGGGCGATTACGGTCGCCTGACAACTCGCATTTTTGAATACTTAACCATGCTAGACAAGCCCTTAGCTAAACCACGTAAACTACCAAAACAGGAGCGCTCCCAAGCAACTGTTGAAGCCATTCTCACGGCAACGACTCGCATTTTAACCGAAGAAGGATACGACCACTTCACCACGAATCGGGTAGCTGAACTTGCAGGTGTAAGTATTGGCTCACTGTATCAATACTTTCCCAATAAGGAAGCTTTAATTGTTGCTTTAGCCGAGCATCATGCCAAGGAAATGGAGCAGTTGGCTGAGCATTATTTAGATGGGTTAGAAAATAGCTCTGTCATTGATGTGCTTGGGCAAATTATAAAAGCGGTGTTGGCGGCTCATGCCGTAAATCCAAAGCTCTATCGCGTTCTGCACGAACAGATTCCCCGCAGTGAGGTGATGCGACAGTCAGATGACGCAGATATGGAGAAAACTTTGCGATCTTTTCTATCGCAGCGGCGCGATCAACTTCAGTCGAAAAATCTAGATTTAACCGTTTTTGTTGTTGGACGTACAATCAAAGCACTGCTTTATGGGGCGACGATTGACCGACCAGAACTACTTAACAATGGAGAACTTGAACAAGAAATTATGACCATGTTGTCAGCTTATTTAGTGAAAAAATGACCGAAAGATATTAATATTTGCTAAAAAAATGCATTCCCAATCAAAGAACGTTTATCAACGCAAGTTGTTGTGACGGATAATCAACCTGCTATACAAGCCCATGTTAGAGAGAATATTTATTGATAAACGTTCACTGCTAACTGATACCTTATTTTCTCCACTTGCTTCGGCGCTTTTATCTCTTCAAAAATCCAAACAGCCTTCTCAACATTCACTCGACTCTCACCTTCTCTCCCCATATTCCGATAAGTCAAACCCAACTGATAATAAGCTTCAGCCAAATCGCATTTAGCACCAATTTTATCTAATAGTTCAATTGCTGCTAAATGATTCTGCAAAGCCGATTCAAACGTTTTCTGTCTCCGATAAATTTCAGCCAAACCATTCAAACTTTTAGCTTGTACCTGTGTATAATGACTTGATTCAGCAAATTTCAAAGCCATCGAAAACATTTCCTCAGCTTTCTCAAAATCTGCTAAATTAACGTAGGTTTGACCGAGTATTTGAATAAAATAAGCAAATCTTCCAGCATTTTCAATATTTTGTTCTGCGCTGATGTTGTTGTAACATTCATCCGCAAGTAAACGAGCAGATTGATATTTTTTTAAATAAGAATTAACTAAAGATAAACAAACAGCAGCTTTTTCTGCCCAAGGATGATGCGCGGTGTTTTTAGCGAGATTAATTACCTGTTGAAATAATTGGGCAGATTCTGCTAATTCCCATAAATCAATTTTATAAAGTCCGATACTTAATAAAGAATCTACTTCCAGCATTCGATAGTAATAAAATGTCTGCTTATTCTCTTTTGTATTAGTTATAGATGTAAGTGTTTGTTGCGCTAATTTAATTGTTTTTTCTTGATATTCAATTGCCGATTGTATTTTACCGCTTATCCAATATAAATCGCCTAAAATATTATACAGTTCGCTAATTTTAGTATTATCTTTAATATGATTAATAATATGAATAATTGCAGCTAAAACGGGTTGAATCAAACCCATTCTATACAAAGTGCTGCCGAGGGATAAAAATTGTCCCCATTGGTTATTTCTACTCTTAATTATTAGTTTACCAGCTAACTCAAATTGATTAATTTCAATATAGTGATAATAAGCTTCCAACGCTTGCAAAGCATCTTGAAAAGTTTCGATTGTTGGTACGCTATCCGTCCAAAATTCTGCCGCTTTGTGATTGGTAATTTCCCAGTCATCTCCGTTACGTAATCGAGAAATAGCTTCGGCTCTAATTACCGGATGCAGCCAATATTCGCCTTTATTGCACTCTATCAAAGAACGATTTTTCAACGAAGCGATAATTTGACGGTGTTGCTCCGGTGCCACATCCCACAACAAATTCAAAAGTGCTTGAGTTGAAACGCTAGAAACATCTTGATAACGATAACATCCCAAACGACACAGCAAACGATATGCTTGAGAATCCAAATTTTGCAAGCGGTTTATTTGACTTGCAGCTAAATTTTTTAAATCCGTTACTGCCAAAGGATCGGCGTGATTTTCTTGCCAATAAGCTGTTATATCACCGTCAAAATCTTCTTGAATCGAACCGCAAAGAATTCCCATTGCTTTCGCATTGCCGCCATAAGCATGATGGATTTTTTGTAAAATGGGTAGAGCGATCGCCATTCCCCGATTACTAAAATACTTTTGCCAAGTTTCTTTATTTAAACCAGGAAGTCGATAGTGAGTTACATTTAACTCAGCTTCGCAAAGTCTATCTCTACTAGTAATTAAAGTTGTACAATTTATTCTCGCATCAGTTAAAATCCGCAATAATTCAATATAGTTGCGATGGGGTGTAATAAAACGTCCTTTTCCATCCAGCGCAGGCTCTAAATTATCAATTAAAATACCAATTCGCTTTGTATGGAGTTGTCGTTTCAATCTTCCTAAAGTAACTCCAAATTCTAATCCCGGCTCTTGTGCCAAATCATATTTCAACCATTCTTCCACAACCCGTTGCGCCGAAGTAATATTTTGAGTCTCCTTCGCCATCAACAATTCTAAAACCACATCAAATTCTTGAGAATGTAGATATTGTTGAGCAAGAGTAGTTTTTCCCAAACCACCTTCACCTTGAATAACAATAACTTTGCTACCAAGATTTACTAAATTATCAATGCGATCGATTGCATCACTTCTACCAATAAAATTGATATCTTCTGCCAAATAAAGCCCCCCTTCTTTAAGGGGGGTTGGGGGGATAAGCCCCCCTTCTTTAAGGGGGGTTGGGGGAATATTTTGTTGATAATCAAAAAAACCCGATATCGTACCAGCTTTGCGAAAACATTTTTCTAAAACCCTGCGACAATTACTTTTAGTAATCTTTTGACGCATCACCTTAGAAAGCAACTTCCACAACTTGGAACCCACATCCTTAGCGTGCCCTTCAGTACAGCCGTAAAAATCGGCAATTTCTAAATATTTTCTTCCCAGCCAAACCTGTTGAACAATAACCTTTTCTAATTCACTTAATTGTTCTCCAGTTTTAGAAGGTATTATGGTATCCAACCATACCAATACTGCCTCATCATCCATTTTTCAGCGACCAAGGTAGTTTAGCTCAATCTTAGTCTACAGTTGCAAACTAGCCTTTTTAGATAAGTTTATGTAAACTTGACTTTCTGCTTTATTTTCTTAATTACCTTCACTCATATCCTCTAAAAAGGAATTAAAAAGAAAAATTGAAACGCAAGCATAAATTACTTTTGTAAAAAAATAATGAAGTAGACTTCGCTAGTAGCAAAATTCATCTAAATATTACGATCGAACTATTTTTAACGAATGCGGAATTAGATATTCTTAAACCAGTAATTATTGGTTTACCTGCTAAAACGTTTTTATCAAATGTGATTCTAGAGAGCAAATTTTTATCGTTCATAATTAGTATAAATAAAAACTATATTGTAGCTAATAGCATTATATATAAGTGGGTGTGCAAAATTAATTGTGTCATTAAGAGTGACAGCGTTAACGTTCACCGAAGGTGCGGTTAAGCATGATGCGAACACCGTACTCGTACCTTTGCATAACAAGTATTAAATAACCAAAATAAATTCTTAACTATTAATAAATATCTTAACCATACTTTTTACCCTACTTTACCCGACTGACAAACCTGAAAAGAACGCTTAAAGTAGTAATCACAAAGCAAAATTAAATACTTGAATTTCAAAAACATGATAGAAACACTTAGCGAATCTGCTCAAAATCGGGCAGTTAAAACAAAGCCCTATACAAAATATTTCCAAATTCAGCAAAATATAAATTCTCTCATCAAAAATTATCTCGCAAGCAAAGAATTACACAAACGCTTGAAAGACTTACCATCGCAATTTAACCAACCACAACCGCGTGCTTGGAAACCAGTTGACTGGCAAAGTATTAATTGTGAACAAATAACTGGTATTGATTTACAAGTGTTTTTATCAGTTTTAGTGGGTGCAATGGATACCGAAGCACCTATCCGAGGATATACTCAAACTAGTCGGCAGTATTTGCAAAAATTACATCCACATATGGCTCAGTATGTAGGAGGAACGATTGATGAAAATGGAAAGCTGATAGAACTGGGTTTATGGGAAAAAGAAGAGCGTCAGCATACACCGGCACTAATTAAAGTTTATCAGCAGTTAACGGGTGAAAAAATTACTCCAAAGCTCCGCACCGTTAGAGGCTATCTACCTACCGACAATGCTTACGAAGATTTGTATCGCCACGGTTTACACCGCATAGCAACTGAATTCGGCGCAACTTGCCTTTATTTATGGCTAATGGCTCACGCAACCGGCTCGCTGCAAGACGTTTTAGAGCAATTAGCAATAGATGAAATCAACCACATGACAAAATTCTGGGGATTTGGCGTTTGGGCTTATCCTGATACTTCTGCAATTAAAATAGCTAAAACTCTGATTAAAACGCGCAATCAAAACTATAAACGCAATAGTTTAATTAGAACTTTAAAACGAATGATGGAGACGCTCAACTGGAATTCTTGGAGTTTTAGTAACAAATCAAGCTTGTTATTTACCTTTGGTTTTGCAATACATCAATTGTGGATTTGGAATAATACCCTGACACCAAAGTATTTAAATGAACTATTTGGGGATACAGGAATTCAAAATGCAAAATTCCTCGTAGCCAATGCCTAATTTTCTGTATAAAATCGAAGTTCTAAAATATACAATCCTATGAATTTAAACTTACCTGCTAATTTAAACTCGCAAAACTTACCCAATCACATAGCCGTAATTATGGATGGTAACGGTAGATGGGCTACTCAACAAAAATTACCGCGTATTGCCGGACATCGGCAAGGTGCAAAAACACTAAAAGAACTATTGCGATGCTGTAAAGATTGGGGAATCAATATATTAACAGCTTATGCTTTTTCTACCGAAAATTGGCGACGACCAACTGAAGAAGTTGATTTTCTGATGCTTTTATTTGAAAAAATGTTACGTCGTGAATTAGGAGAAATGCATCGGGAAGGAGTAAGAATAAATTTTGTTGGTGATTTATCAGAGTTACCAAAATCATTACAAAAAGAAATGCAGCGTTCAATGTTAGAAACATCAAATAATCACGATGTTCAGTTTAACGTTGCTGTTAATTACGGTAGTCGAAAAGAAATTATCAGTGCTTGTCGTCAAGTTGCAGAATTAGTCCAACAGGGAGAAATTAAACCAGAAGATATTGATGAAAATTTAATTCAAAGCAATTTATATACAGCAGATATTCCCGCACCAGATTTACTGATTCGTACTAGCGGAGAGAAGCGATTAAGCAACTTTCTCCTATGGCAAATGGCTTATACAGAAATGTATTTTACAGATACTTTATGGCCAGATTTTGATAGAGCCGCATTTCAAGAAGCATTATTAAGCTATCAAAATAGAGAACGACGCTTTGGAAAAGTTAAACCAGCCCTAACTGCTTAACTGATATTTTTTACTATTCTCAACAAGCCCTAATAACCCGGTTTCTGAGACAGATTCAAAATGTGAATCAAGATATTATACTTAAAAAATAGATAATTAACCCGGTTTGCATTCAAACCGGGTTTCTTAATTGTACAAATTATTCTAAATTATAGAAAACAGCTATACATATATAATGACAAAAACTAATAGTTATCATCAGCAAATATTGATTGTTGGAGCAGGTCCCGCAGGATTCGCAACTGCATTGATGTTAGCTAAACGCGGTTGGGAAAATATTACAGTATTAGAAAAACGTCCTACCGCAGATTATTACGAACCCGATAAATCATTTAACTACTTAATAGATGGTCGCGGTCAAAAATTTACAGATTATATTGGTATTACTGAGGGTTTAATTAACAACGGAGTTGCCAGCACAGATTTTTATTTAACAAAAATTACACCGGATGGCAATCGCAAAACTTTAAAATTACCAATTGTAGATCCAAATCGCAAAGCCGCTTATTGGATAACCCGTCAAACTTTTGTGAATTTACTCTATCAAGAAATAGAAAAGAATTGGCAAGACTCTATAACCGTTATATTTAATGCAAAATGCTTAGAAATAAATAAAACTATTAATGAAGAAAGTAAAATTGAAGAAATAAAGGCGATTGCCCAAATAGAAAACAATGAAAAAATAGAATTTCAACCTTTTTTATTAATAGGATGCGATGGAATTAACTCCATAGTCAGAAGTACTCTCAAACAGTGGGATAAGTCACCATCAAGTAAATTTGAGATGAACTATTTTCCTTCAGCTAGTTCGGGATTAAGATATAAAATATTAACCTTACCGCCAAAATTTCCTTTAGATGAACAAGGTGAAGAACTAACTACCAGCGAAATGGCATATGCCGTTCGTAGTGCATTTAAAGATAGAAAAAAATCAATATCTATGGGATTGTTACCCGTGAAAGATCCAGATGAAGTTCGTAGCGCCAATATAATTACATTACCAAACCATAATCTTTGGGAATTAAAAAATGGAGAGGAAATGCATAATTTTTTAATAAAATCCTTTCCACAATTACCTATAAACAAAATAGTTTCTTCCCAAGAAGCCCAAAGATTTGCTGTAACTGAAGGTGGAGAATTTCCGATTCCGCAATACTGCGATGGATTCTATTCAAAATTAAACAACGAAGTATTTATAGTTTTATTAGGGGATGCAATTCACAGCTTCCCTCCAGATTTAGGACAAGGTGTTAACTCAGCATTAGAAGACGTATATACGCTTAATGAAGCATTAGAAAGAAGCGATAATAATTTTGTAGAAGCTTTGCCCTTATATGAATCATTACGACTTCCCGATACAAAAGCTTTAATACGCTTGATGCAAGTCGGTTATCCTTGGCAATATAATCAAGCTCCCGTTCGTAAAAAGTTGTGGAATATTAATTTCTTATTACGACTTTCATTAAGTAAAATATTACCATTTTTGATTACTCCGCCAGCATTTTTCATGATTCAAAATCATCAGCTTTCTTACAGCGAAATATTAAATAAGGCTGAACGGACAACTCGGATATTGTATGGTTTGATAACTATTTTGTTGGGATTGTCGGCTTTTGGATTAAGTAGGTTGGGTTAAACACAAAAATTACTTATTTAATTACGACAAGATTAATTAATCGTGTCGTAACCCAACCTACTAACTACTAACAGACATCCCTCTCCTTAATAAGGAGAGGGAACGAGGGTGAGGTTTAAATGTATTCAAACCAAGCAAAAACTGCTATCGATTTATCTACAAACGAAAATGTTGGGTTACGGCAGAATTAAACATTTTACATTTGTGTTCATATTTGTTTTCTGCCTAACCCAACCTACTAACTTCTGTAACAAAAAATCGGAAAAAAGATGCTTCGGTTATTGAAAATAGGGAGCAAGATGCTCCCACTACTATTTCCTTTCCCTGTTCCCTGTTCCCCGTTCCCCGTTCCCTATCTAAACGAGTTAACACAAATCAAACCGAATTCCTATATTATTTAAAAATCAAATCTAATCTTTGCTGGGATTCTTTCAAAGCTTCTTGCGGACTACTTTTACCCAACAAAACTGCTTCCATTGCTCTACCAATACTTTCTGAAACTCTAGTATAACCAGTAAAAACTGGACGACTACGCCCATATTGCGCTTGTTCTAAAAATACCTTTGCTGTGGGATTATTTTCAATATAAGCCTGATATTTTTCGCTTTGACGGGACTTTAAATTTGCAGGTAAATAACCAGTTCCTAAAGCCCATTCTGTCTGAAAATCTTCGCTAGCTATATATTCTGCAAATTCAAAAGCTGCTTTTTGTCTTTCCGGTGTAGTTTTAAATAAAAAGAGATTTTCTCCACCAATACTGGTAGCTTGACTTTCATTTTCAGGAATCGGGAAAACCCCAAAATCACCATTTTTAATATCATTATTAATATAGGTCAAAGTCCAAGGTCCAGTCACCTGCATTGCGACTTTACCTGCAACAAAAGCATCTGTTTCAAAACCTCTTTCCGGTGCAGACAATATTACAGAACCATCTTCAATCAAATCTTGCCACAATTGTAAAGCTGATATTGCTCCTTTATTATTAACTAAATCTACTTTTGCGGCAGATTCCGCTAATTCTCCTCCACCACTCCACATAAATGGTAGCCATATAAATACTGTAAATTCACCTTTTCCTAAAGGTAAAAATATACCGTGTTGGTCAACTTTATTATCTCCATTAGTATCGCGAGTTAATTTTTTGGCAACTTGACGAAACTCTGACCAATTACTGGGTAATTCTTCTATTCCCGCTGCTTTAAATAAACTCGGACGATAAAAAATCCCTACATTATTAGTTGCAAAAGGTACCGACCAAATTTTATCTTGATACTTCATTGAGTCAAATAAAGCGGGGTCAATTTCATCTTTAACCGGAGATTTATTCAACATTTCATCCAACGGTACCAAAGCATCTAATTCGACTAATTGCCCGGCAATTGTGGGATTAAACCATAATAAATCTGGTGGCGCATTTCCGACTACTGCCGCCAAAATTTTCGGCATTTGCTGATCTGGTTGTCCTACATACAGCGACTCTACCTGAATATTGGAATGATTTTGATTAAATTTATCTACTAACTTTTGCAAAACATCCCGATTCGATGGCGGATTCACTCCCTGCCATAAAGTTAGATGGGTTACATTATCTGTTTGGGTAGGAGAATGGCATCCTGTAATCAAGAAAATGCAAGCTATTAGCCCAATTAATATTTTTTGATATGATATTTTTTTATCGTACATAAAAGAAGATATTTAGTTAATAATCTTTTTTCTATAGCAATTCTATATGAGTTACAGGAATTTCAGACGTTGAAAAATTCTATTTTATGAAAAATCTAAAAAAATAGATTAGTTGATTCTTACCAATTATTTAATGCTTTGCTAAAGTAAATTTTAGACAAAAATACATATATCTCTGTATTTGAATTGATTTTATAGGTTTAGATTATGGCCGGACATAGTAAATGGGCTAATATTAAACGTCAAAAAGCGCGGGTTGATGCGAAAAGAGGTAAAACCTTTACTCAGCTATCACGGGCAATTATTGTTGCAGCTAGAAATGGTGTCGCAGATCCAGCAGGTAACTTTCAACTTCGTACCGCCATCGAAAAAGCCAAAGCAGCTGGTATTCCCAATGATAATATCGATCGAGCGATCGCCAAGGGTGCAGGTACGTTTGCCGATGATGAAGCAGAGTTTGAGGAAATACGCTACGAAGGCTACGGGCTGGGTGGTGTGGCAATTTTAATTGAAGCGCTGACGGACAATCGCAACCGCACCGCAGCTTATTTACGAGAAGCTTTTACTAAAAATGGTGGCAATCTTGGGGAAACTGGTTGCGTTAGCTGGATGTTCGAGCAAAAAGGTATTTGTATCTTAAAAGATGTCTCTACCGAGGAGAAACTTCTTGAAGCTTCTTTAGAAGGAGGAGCAGAATTTTACGAAATGATTGACGATAATATGGCTGAAGTTGTATCGGAAGTAGCAGATTTAGAACACCTCAACCAAACGCTTCAAGAACAAGGTTTCGATGTTACCGATGTAGAATTACGTTGGATTCCCAGCAATAACGTAGATGTGACTGACTCCGAACAAGCGCGGATGCTGATCAAGTTGATTGATACTTTAGAAGCTATAGATGATGTGCAGAATGTCACGGCGAACTTCGATATGTCTGACGATCTAATCGCTACGAGCTTAAGTTAGTGTCGTTTGGGTGTGTCTGTATTACACATATGACCTCAGAGTCAGAATTTTTCTTGAGTCAAGCTATTAATTTTGAACAAGACTTACATAAAAAGAACTAAAAAACTAGTATTCCACATAATTAGATCCCCCCAACCTGCCTTAAGGAACGGGGGTTTGGCGTAAATCGGAAATTAGAAAAACTAAAAAACTAGTATTCCACACAATTAGATCCCCCCAACCCCCCTTAAGAAAGGGGGCTTAACGTATTTAACGCATTTGACAACCAGGAAGAACAAAACATAACTCCTAACTCCTAACTCTTAACTCTTAACTCCCAACTCCCCTCCCCTTGCCTAAATTCTTCAAAATACGTCACAATATATGAAAATGCTGTGATTTATCTTAACAATGGCACAAGCGCAGCTCTCTAAAATTAGTTCACCTTCCCAATCCCTCGCTAAAAAACGAGGGTACGATTACGATTTGGTAATTGTCGGTGGCGGAATTATCGGCTTAACTTTAGCCGCTGCATTGAATGATTCGGGATTAGAAATACTTTTAATCGAAGCCAGAGTCCAATCTGCCTCGGTAGCAAAGGGACAAGCTTATGCGATACATATGCTGTCGGCGTTGATTTATCAAGGAATTGGTATTTGGGACAAAATATTACCCCAAATAGAAACTTACAACCGCGTGCGTCTTTCCGATGCCGATTATTCGGGTGTAGTTGAATTCAATACCTCAGATATTGGCAGCAAGGATTTAGGTTACGTTGCCGAACATCAAGCGCTACTGTATCCTTTACAAGAATTTGTCAAAGAGAGTCCCAATATCACTTATTTATGCCCTGCGGAAGTTATAAGTACCGAGTACCTGGAAAATGTGGCGACGGTAGAGGTTAAAGTTGCAGGAGAAATATGTCAGATTCGCAGCCATTTAGTAGTAGCTGCCGACGGAGGAAAATCTCGAATTCGTCAAGCTGCTGGAATAAAAACTAAAGGTTGGAAATATTGGCAATCTTGTATTGTAGCATTTGTAAAACCAGAAAAATCTCACAATAATACAGCTTACGAAAGGTTTCAATCCAGCGGACCATTTGCAGTTTTACCATTGCCAGGAAATCGCTGTCGGATTGTTTGGACGGCACCCCATGATGAAGCGAAAGCCTTGCTTGAATTGGATGACGAGCAATTTTTAGCACAGTTAGAACAACGTTTTGGCGATCAAATGGGTAAATTGGAATTACTCGGCGATCGCTTTATTTTTCAAGTGCAGTTAATGCAGAGCAATCGTTATGTATTGCATCGACTCGCTTTAATCGGCGATGCAGCACACAAATGTCATCCTGTGGGCGGGCAAGGTTTAAATTTAGGCATTCGCGATGCAGCAGCCTTAGCGCAAGTTATAAAAGAAGCGCATTCAGCTGGTAAAGATATTGGAAATCTAAAAGAACTCAAGAAGTACGAACGCTGGCGTAAAAAAGAGAACCTAGCAATTTTAGGTTTTACAGATTTGTTAGATAGAGTATTTTCTAATAAATTCCTACCTGTAGTCATCGCCAGACGCTTTGGTTTATGGGTAATGCAGCGCGTACCTTCGATCAGAATACTTAATCTCAAATTGATGATTGGCTTGTTAGGGAGAACTCCCGAATTGGCGAAAGGAGATCGGGGAAGAGGGGGTAGAAAACTCCTAACTACTAACAACTAACCACATTTTGCAAAATTTCTCAGAAAAAATTCAAAATTGGTAGCCAAGGTAGGTTAATTTGACCACCAGTGATGCTAAAGTGCAAGATATTCTTGCTAAATTCTCAGCGGGTATCAATGCTGAAGAAGCTACAGAAAAAACAAATTTCGCTTATTGCGGGTGCAGGAGTCTGCGCCTTTCTGGTTGGAGCTATGGTTTCAGCCCCTCAAATTGGCAAAAATTTGGGACGGTTATTTGGTGGTAACAATCAAGAGGTTATTTCGGAAGCGAATATAGCCAAATCTGTTGTTCTGCCTTTAGTTAATCAAACCCCAGAAGAACGTGCGGCAAAGTTGGCAGAAATTGCCAGTGGTTCGTCTTCAATCGAACAATATCGCGCTCGTTACCTTTTAGCGGATGATTTGCTTGTAAAAGATCGAGCAAAGGAAGCACTGGAGTTATTAGATGGTCTGGAAAATGACTATCAAGCTTTAAAGCCTTATGTTTTGTTACAGCAGGCTCGTGCGTACCGCATTCTCGGCGAAGATGGCAAAGCTTCCGATAAAAGGCAGGCAGTTGTTAAAGAATATTCCGAGCAGCCAGTTGCTGCTAAAGCTTTGTATTTAATTGGAGTCGAGGAATATCAGGATAAGGCGATCGCCGAGTTTCCTTCCAATCCTTTGACTTGGGACATTATTCGGGGACGTTTGGCAAAAAATCCCAATCAGCCGGAGTTACAGTTAATTCTGGCAAAATACGCTTTTGAACAACCGGGAATCGTTCCGGTATTAAATCAACTGGTTAACGAACCAACTCTCAAACCAGAGGATTGGCAAGTGATTGGTAATGCGTATTGGGAAAATAAAGAGTTTGGCAAAGCATCTGCTGCTTATGAAAAAGCTACTCCTACGGCTGAAAATCTTTACCGTTATGGTAGGGGTTTGCAGTTGAGTGGAGAGAGAGAAAAGGCTCAACTGGCTTATCGACAGTTGCTTAACGAATTTCCTCAAGAAAGGGAAAGTGGTAAAGCACTGTTGCGATTGGCTGAGTTAACTAGAACGGGTAGCGAAAGTTTACCTTTTCTCGACCAGGTAATTGCTAATTTCCCCGAACAAGCTGGGGAAGCGTTGACTCGTAAAGCCAAAATTCTACAAACGCAAAACAATAATTCCGGTGCTAGAGACGCTTTAAAGTTATTAATTACTAAGTTTGCCAATACCGAGCAAGCAGCAGAATACCGCTGGAAAGTAGCCCTGGAAAAAGCAAAAACTGGCGATTATCAAGATGCATGGGAATGGGCGGGATCGATTCCTGTTAATAATCCTACTAGTATTTTGGCTCCTAGAGCCGGTTTTTGGGTCGGTAAATGGGCAGCTAAACTTGGTAAAGAAGCAGAAGCAAAACAAGCTTACGAGTATGTAGTTAGTAATTTTCCTTACTCCTATTACGCATGGCGTTCTGCGGCTACTTTGGGTTTGGACGTTGGTAATTTTAATACCTTACGTGATATGAGTCCGGAAATGGTAGACCGTTTGCCTCCTTTACCACCGGCTGGTTCCGATACTTTTAAAGAGTTGTATATATTAGGACAAAAACGAGACGCTTGGCTGCAATGGGAAACGGAATTCCAAAATAAAGCACAGCCAACAGTCGCCGAACAGTTTACTGAAGGTTTGATGCAGTTAGCCAAGGGAAATTACGTAGGTGGAATTTCTATGGTAGCTAAGTTAGAAGATAGAGAAAAACCGGATGAAAAAGCTGCCTATCAGGAATTAAGCAAAAAAAATATGTATTGGCAGGCTCGTTATCCATTCCCTTACTTTGATTTAATTAACAAGTGGTCTAAAGAACGTCAACTTAATCCTTTCCTTGTAGTTTCCCTGATACGTCAGGAATCGAGATTTCAAGAAAAAATTAAATCAATTGCCAATGCTACGGGTTTAATGCAGGTGCTACCTACTACCGCAGAATGGATTGCACCACAAATTAATGTGGATTATAAAAGCACCGATCTAACAGACCCCAACGATAATATCATGTACGGTACGTGGTATTTAGACAGCACTCACAAACAGTATGAAGATAACTCGCTCTTAGCAGTTGCTAGTTATAATGCTGGGCCGGGAAATGTTTCTAAATGGTTGAAAACACTACCAACAGAAGATCCAGACGAGTTTGTTGAAGCAATTCCTTTTCCCGAAACTAAAAATTATGTCCGTCAAGTGCTGGGAAACTATTGGAATTATCTGAGGATTTATAACCCCCAAACATCTCAAATAGTAGGGCAATATTCTGCAAACCAGTCTCAATTTCCTCAGCAATTACAGCAAACGCCAGCAGCAACGACAACACCAGCAAGTAATTAGGTAAGCTTAAAGGTCAGAAGTTTGAGGTTAATAAAGGAATATTGTGGGATTCACGATTCCTTATCGATAGTTCGGCGTAGGGTGAGACTTAGATGTCATCCATCCTACGCAATATTTTTATCTTATATTTCATCGATTCCTTAAGCATTATTACTAGTATTGAAAGTATATATAAAATATAAAATCTTAATTATTAATACGTAGGCAGTCGAGTATTTTTTAGTATAAATTGGTGTAAATTATACTGAAAAACAGCAGGGAGCGCTTGCATGGCGGAACCTTTTTTACTCATACTATTTAAAGTAATATGGCTAGATTTAATCAAAAATATAGCTTACGATTCAACGAAACAAGATTGGCAAGCTCTCCAAGTTGTGATTGAAGAAATTAAAAATAATAAACAAGTTAATCAAGATTTAGCTACTGCATTAGAAAAATCTTTCTACTCTTCAGATAAGTATATTGCAGAAAAATGTCGAGAAGAATTGATCAAAAATTCTACTTATACTCAGTATCGCGGAGCCAAAATTTATAAACCCGCAGAAAATGATACAGCTATTAAACATTTAGAAAATAAAATAACATCTTGGGAGAAACAGTTAAAACGAGCCAGGAAAAAATTATTTGCTAAAAATTCTGTTCTTGATATTAGTAACCTTGAAGAATTTCTCAAGCAATTATCTCAATCCAATTATGAGACTTCAGAAGCAGTCAAAAATAATACAAATAATCAACTATTAGAAGTAGCAGAAAAAGATTTGAATGCGAATATTTATAAAGCTGCAATCAGAGATAAAGAAAATGGCTTGCGTAAATTAATGTTTAAAAGTTTTCTAATAGAGATTGAGCCTAACGAAGAACTCAACCGTATATTCAACGCCAAAACATATTTAATCTTGAATAAAATACGCGAGAAAGTATAGAAATATGTTAAAGGTGAGGTTGCGAATTTCACTTGAGTAGAATAGACAATTACTTTATCAAGGAGAGGGGAAGGGGTAAGGTTGAAACTGTATTGCACCCAACTGAAAACTGCTGTAAAATTTGTTCGGCTCAACTAAACTACGTAGCGCCCGAGTGTAAGGGAGTGAAGCGAAGTATTTATCTTCGTGTGCGTCTCATCGCAAATGTTTTAGGTATTATTTTACATTTCGTGACATATAGGAATACTATTTGATTTGTGAAAAAAAATCAGTACACTTTCTGTTCCCTATTCCCTGTTCCCTGTTCCCTACCTCCAAGAATAATTTCAATAATCAAACCGGATTCCTATAGATAGATATATTTGTGCCTACTTACCTACAAAAAAATAAGTTTCAGCAACTTTCTACAATAGTTACTGAAACTGATGCTTTAAATGATTCTGTTTCCATGATTTCTCTAAAAACTTTGTTCTTAGATGGTTTTATTGAGCAGCGATGACATTATTATTTATCAAACATACTCTCAATATCATCACCAGCTGAACCACCACGAACTGAATTAATCCGTAAAGTATTTTTATCCCGAGACAAACTATAAGTTAAAGCTTGACTTTTAGCGATTCTAGCTTCACCCTCCCGCTTCAAAGTCTGGGGTGGGTATTTCTTAATCAATGCTTTGAGAGCTTCAATACGCTTTGGTACTGCTGGGTGAGTAGTATCAAATTCTGCACCAGGAATTCTAGCCAGAACTTCCATAGCTCGTAAACATCCTTCTGGTTCAAAACCCGCTCTTACAGAAGCGAGATAACCAATTTCATCCGCTTCAAATTCATGCTCGCGACTTTGTGCAGCGATTTTTTGGTCTAACTCTCTATTTTTCTTTTCGACAATTGCGTTAATACGTTTCTGAGATCTACTAACCCGACGTTTACTTTCACGTCCGAGTATTCCACCCGCAAGATTACCCAAAGGGTTTCTCACAGTATTTTGCACCACGGTACCCACAACACTAGTTGCTGTTGACTCTGTAGTAGCAGCTCGTTTTTCACCCAAAACTTCTATTTCTGCTTCTTGCCTAATTTTGGCAATTAATTGAGTTCTTTTTGCTTGGCTTATGGCTATGTGGCGCTTTTTATGATGACCCATTTCATGAGCAACGATACAAGCCAAAGCTGAAGAGTCACCACTTAGCTGGTCAATTATACCGTCGTACATTGCAATCAAATTGACATCTGTAGCAAATGCATTCATATCATATTTGGGAACTACCATAATTCTCCAAGGACGTTGATCGTAACCATTCGCACGAGCAATTCTATCCACAATACGATAAAACGCATACCAGTCTTTAGGTAATTCCTCTTTCGCACTCTCAAAGGTTTTTATCGATGCAGGGCTTGGTTTAGCCTGTACGGGTAGCGTCGCAGAAAATAAAATCAAACACAAAGAACTAATGCTCAAAAATTTTGTTTTCCAGCTATACATAGTAAATAAATACACTAATACTTAGCTGTTATTTTATACACACTATCCAGTAATGCTGTGTATGTTAGCTAACTAATTTCAGGAGATTCAAGAAAATCGCAGTCTAACTCCTAACTCTTCTTGCACAAATCATCTTCCCCTTTCCCATAATCTTGCAAGGCATCGCATCCTTTATTAAGTAATTTTTTTAAAGTTAAATTATCTAAATCTCTTAAAATGATTGTTCCTCTATTAGTTCCGCTTAACAAAGTTTTACCATTTGGACTAAAGCTAATACTGCTAAATTCTTCTCTATTGGCTTTTAAAGTAATTAATAATGTACCATCGCGCTGCCAAAGGTAAACTTTATCTTCACTGGTTGCTGCTAACAATTTACCGTCTGGGCTAAATGTTGCACCAGTAAATTCTTCACCTTCTGCGATCAAAGTTTGCTGCAATTCACCTTTTTGGTTCCATAATTTTACAGTACCATCGAGGCTGGCTGAGGCTAGTATATTACCTTTACTAGACCAAGAAAGACCAAATACGGGGCGTTTATGTCCTTTTAATGTATGTAGTAATTTACCAGATTTATGCCAAATTTTAACGGTATTATCATCGCTAGCTGAAGCAATAAATTCACCATCGCTACTGAAACTAACCCAGTTTACTGCTTGCTGATGTCCTATAAGTGTGGTTATTAATTCGCCGTTTTTGCGCCATAATTTAACAGTTTTATCTTTACTGGCGGAAGCAAATATATCAGCTTTACTAGACCAAGCAAGACTTAATATTACATTATTATGAGCGGCAATACTTCTAATTAATTTACCGTCATCTTGCCAAAGCTTGATAGTTTTATCTTTACCCGCAGATGCAATAATTTTACCGTCGGGGCTAAAACTAACATCCCAGATTTCTTCTTGAAATGGCTGTAAAGTTTTGATTTGGCTGCCGTTGCGAGTCCATAATTTAATCGTTTTATCGACGCTTGCAGAAGCAATTAAATTACCATTTGGGGAAAACCTTACGCTGGTAACTGCTCCGGAATGGGTTTTCAGATTTCCTAATAATAAATCCTGCCAAGACCAAATTTTCACCGTTTTATCTCGACTAGCCGAGGCAAGGGTTTTACTATCAGGGCTGAAATTAACATCATTTACCCAATCTTTGTGTCCTTTAAGAGTTCCTAATAGTATCCCATCTTTCCAACGCCAAAGTTTCACGGTTTTGTCGGTGCTGACGGTAGCGATAATTTGATTATCGGGGCTAAAATTAACAGCAGTAATTGCTTCTGAATGTGCGCTAATAACTTTTAGTAACTTTCCCTGAAGATTCCACAATTTAACGGTATTATCCAAACTTGCCGAAGCAATAATACCATCATTAGACCAAGCAATGCTGCTAATTGCATCGCGATGTCCTCTAATAGTACGAATATTTTGACCGTTTTTATCCCATAATTTAATAGTTTTATCGCTGCTAGCAGAAGCGAGGGTTTCACCATTAGGAGAAAAAGCAACTTGTAAAATCGCATCATCATGACCTAAAAGTGTTTTGATTAACTTACCTTGGCGATTCCAAAGCTTGATTGTTTTATCAGTACTTCCAGAAGCAATTATTCTACCGTTAGGACTAAAAGCAACGCTGTTAACTATGTTTTTATGTCCTAATAAAGTTATATTTATTATATTTTCTCTACCATCTACAGTCCAAAGTTTGACAGTTTTATCCTGAGAAGCAGAAGCAACTGTAGTAGCATCCGGGCTAAAAACTACGCTATTAACTACATCGGTATGTCCTGATAAAGTACGGAAAAATTTACCGTCTGGATACCATAGTTTAACGGTGTTGTCGGCACTAGCAGAAGCAATTAAAGAATTCAACGGGCTAAAAGCAACGCTATTAACTCCTGATAAATGTCCTGTAATGGAATATGTTTCTCTAATTTGAGGTACTACTTGATGTAAAGTAGTCATTACCTGAGCTTTTGTATAAGCATCCGGCAAAAATGCTGTTTTAAATTTATTTGCCGCTTTCAAACCTTGTCTTAAAGCATCGAAATCCTTGCCTGAAGTTGCCAGTTCTTCTGCTGATGCGCTGATAGCTTGAATTTCGCTAATTAAAGATTGTCTCCATAAATAAACTGACATGATTGTCGAAGCTGTTAAAGCCAAAATAGCCGTAACAGAACCAGCGAGGGCTATTTTTAAAGAACGATTAACTCTGACTTCGCTAAGTTTTTGCTGCTGTTGACTTTCTGCTAATTGTGCTTGTAATTTTTGCTGTTCTAATTCTGCTGATAGCTTCTCTATCGATCTGCGACTAAGTTCTTCGCGCTTACGAAGTTCTTTTAATTCTGTAAATAAATCTACGCTTTCATGGGGTTGGGTGTCAATTGTTTTTAATTGCTTTTTCTTCCTGAGTTCGCTATGGAGTCGAGTAATTTCTGCTTCTCTTTGCTGTACTTGATTTCTTAACTGTGTTAATTGAGTTTGGATTAATTCTTCTTGTTGAAAAGAGCGAATTAAATAAACTAAATAATCGTGAATTAGCTGATAGCGTTCGGTAACGTCAGCAAATAATACAACTAACCCGGAACGTACCAAAATTTCTAAGACTAGCTCTAAGTTTTCTCCCGAATCAAACTCTGCTAATTCTGAGATTAATTCAGCCTTGGTTTTAAAAGGTCTTTTATGATTTTCGTCAGTTAATAAATATAAAACTAATAAAGCAGCCTGTTCGTTTTCCGCACCGCAATCTTTAATTATTTCCTTAATGTATCGCTCGATCAGTTTATTCGGTCGATAGGGTTCGTATTTAGCTAAAGTAGTAATTCTTTCATCTTGCAGTTGCGCTCCAACTACCTGCAACTCAATCGGACGTACTTCTCCGATTTCTGATGATAAATCTTCTACCAAACTATCAATTAATGCGGTTTCAATATTGTACTCCGAGCGTTCCGTTAACTTTTGAATTACCCTTTTAGCATCTGACGAAGAAAGATTATTAACTTGATAGCGGATATCTTTATCTAAAATATTATTGCTAATAGAATCTTGCTTAGCTAAACGTTTTAAATCTAATAAGCGATGTAAATAATCTTCCCTTAAGGAAAAAATTATTTTTACAAAAGCAATATTTAAACATTCACAGATAAAATTATCAAATTCCTTCTGACTTTTTTGATTGCAAACAAAGAAAAATTCTTCTAACTGGTCAAAAATTAACACAGTTATTAAATGATTATTAGCATTTTCTCGTAATTGTTCTAAAATACTTGCGATCGCAATCGGTGTGGCTTGATAAGGTGAAGCAGTCAATTCCTTGTCATAAGCGTATCTCGGCGATTTATCAACAAACATCGCTTCACTCAAAGACTTTCCCAACTCCCGCACCCAGTCAGTATAAACCTGTAACACCACAGGTACGGCAATTTGATCGCCAATCGCTCGATTTTGCAAAGCTGGAACCAAACCAGCATTAACAATAGAACTTTTACCGACTCCCGATTCTCCATGAATCAAAATTAACTTTTTATCGGAACGACTAATTTTACCAATCAATAAATTAATATCTCGTTCCCTACCAGAAGCAGTAATTTCTAAAGCAACATGAGTATTTTTTGCTGGTGAAACCAAAACCGGATTTTTCGCTTGTCTTTGGGGCTGCAACCTACCCGCACCAATAAAAGCACGCAAACCATACTGCTGCTCTACCGAACGTCTTTCGCGACGAATGAAAAAAGCTTCCAAATACTTGCCACACTCATAATAAAGCCATCGCAATCGCCGCAAAAGTCGAATATAGCGATGAACATCATAACGATAATCGCTATTTTCTAAAGCAATCGATAACTTTTTACTTGCATTTTCTAAATGCTGTTGCGCGGTTTTTTCCTCACCCAAAAGTTGTAGAGCTTTCACCAAAACCAACTGATAAATCTGCTCCAACAACAACGGGAATAAAGCTTGATGTGCCTTATGATTATTCTTTGCTTCTGCCAAATAAAACAGCGATGCTTGAGCATATTTACTTGCCTGCTTCCATTTTGATTCTTGCAAAGCCACATCGGCTAAATAACCGCAATCGCAAGCAAGTTGAGTATAACTACCATGCAGCTGATGCAACTCCAACGACTTATGAGCAACTACTTGTAACTCACTCCAATCCTGAAGCTGCTGTAAAACCTCACATAATTGTCCGATAAACTGCGCCACAAAAACCGGACGCTCAGCCAACTCAAACACCTGCAAACACTGCTGAAAATAACTCACAGCAGATTGCCAGTTACCATCTTGCTCGCCTCTGTCGCGCTCTGCTAAACGGTGGAAACACAACCCCAGGTAGAAGAGAATGACTCCTTGGTGGAGGAGGTGGGGGAAGTGGGGAGAGGGGGGAGAGGGGGAAGAGGGGGTAGAAATTACTATCTTTTCTGTTTTATTTGTGTTTCGATAACCTATTATTAATGATTGGTCACTGTTAACTGTTAACTGCTCACTGCTCACTGCTAACTGATAACTGTTCCGAAAGTGGTTTATTGCTTTTTCGATGCAGTCTTTAACGTATTCGTCTAAACCAAACACAAATTGTAAACTAGCTTCTAGTTCTGGAGTTAAGTTAATTCCACGGATTTGTAAGTCTTTTATGGCATGATGCAGTTCGTTTTTGTTCTGCCAAATTTGTTCTAAGTTACATTGACAGTACTGCTCGGATGAGTTTTTTTGACTTTTTGCCAAACAGTTTTTACCGCATCGATTATCTTTGATGATTCGAGGTTCTTTTTCCCTGGCTATGGCAATATTTAAAACTGTAGAAAATAATGAATCGGTTTCTTGTTGCAAAAACTGCCGCAGTTGTACCGTTGTCATTTCAAATTTTATTGGTGTAGCAGCCCAACTGGCAAAATCCGGGGCCAATCGTCGCAATTTTCGTAATACTTCTTCGTTTACCCAAAGTACCATCGGGAAAGGATGTTTTTTGCGAAACTCATCGCGCACGTGATTGATAGTACTTAATAAATCGTCGAGTGCATCAACTGATTCCAAACCCAAAACCATTAATGCTATTTTGGGTAATTCCCTTTCTTGTGAATCAACTATCTTTGTATGGATTGTACTGTATAAACTTCTAGCATCAGGCGGCAAACAAACTTTTTGCAATAGATAGTTTTTTCCTAAATTTTCCTGAAGTTGCTGTAATATCCGCTCTTGTAAAACTTGATAATTACAGCATACTAATGCGAGCGAAAATTCCCCGTTAGAAAGGGAAATTGCTCGCGTTAAACTTCTTAATGCGCCAGCATTAGCAGCAACTAATGCAGAAGCATTCTTCTCGACTAAATCTGATTGTTGTGTTCTTCCAACCACGACCTAAACTTCCTGGTTTCTGCTAATACTGGATTGACTGCAAACCAAACTCCTTGATGATCGCGATACTCGAAAACAAATAAGCTGCGTAGCAAGGTATGATATTCGATATCGCCTCGAACTCGCTGCTGCTGTACTACTTGGAAAATTAAATCCCATTCAGGAGTATCAATCGCATTGGCTCGATAATCGCGATGTCTTTGAATTACTAATTCCACGCATTCCTTGCTAAAAGGCGGATCTTGTTCCCTGATGCAATCAAACAGCAATCCCAGCAAGTCTCGCACGTGCCCGCCACTAATTAAACACAACCGATTCAAAGCTTCCGGAGTCTCGAATAGTTCTGTTATAAAATGTAATCTCTCTGCGGGATTAATAGTAGGAAAAGCCCTTGCTAAAACCATTTGTCGCAAACTATCTAAGCCAGGAGTATAAATTTCACCAGTACGTTTACGCACGGGTATCATTGGTAAAACTTTTGGTGCAACACCACCACCCAAACGATGCTGTAATTGAGCGCTATCGTTGGAAAAAGTTAAACCTAAAGGAATGGTATAAACTATATGACAATTGAGTTTGCGTAACTGTTCTCCTCTGTCAATAAATAAATACTCTGGTAAAGAACGTCCCGATGGTAAAGGACGAATTGCTACTCTATCTAAGTTATCAACAATTACCACCAATCCTTTCTTTCCTCTAGCTTTAAGCTCCTCATTAGCACGATCTAATAATTCAGTATTAATAGAGTGCAAAATATTCAGAGTTCGCGGTTCCAAATAATCCCTTAAACGTCGCCGCAACTGGGGACTTTCTTTCGTTTTAGTGGTAATTTTGGCAATTCCCACCGATAATTCACCTTCTAGCTCCAAATCGACAGGAGTTTGCAGAAAATCAACAATTTCGCCAAACAATTTCGCAAAATAAGAAGGCTTCAACCGAATTTTTATTTGCTCCAAACTTTGAGAAACCTGTCCGGCGATCGCCAGAAAAATATCGGTAACATCCAAGTCCACCATTTCTAAAACGTGGGTGGATTCAAAATAGACAACATGAAATTTTTTCAGTTCCAATTCAGCTTTTAATCGCAGCAATTCTGTAGATTTACCGCAACCAATATGTCCTGTAAAAAGTTGAGTAGTGGGTGCATCCGGTGATATTCTAGTAATAGTCCTTTGTAGCGCTTCAATAATTTTTCCGCCCCTTACCGCAGCGAAATCAATATAATATCGACGAGCATCAGCATCTCCCATTACTAGAGGTTGGCTCGGATTACAAGCTTGATAAAATCTTTCTAAGTTTAGAAGCATAAAAGACTGCTACTCGCTTTATTTAAAGACGAGATTTATAACACTATGAGGATTTTTCTATTGAGAAAGCTTCATTTTGAATACAAATTTAAAATGCAGTATTCCGGACTTATAAATAAGTTTTATCCGCATGAAGTTTGGATAAATTAGTTACAGAAATATTTATTTTTTTGAGCTACTAAAATAACTTTTAGACCAGCTTTTTAGTTTTTGCAATATTCCAGCATCAACTGTTTATAGATAATAGCTATAGAAATTCACGAATATAGCTATTTTTTATACTAATTAGCTTTATTCAAATGGTAGCTACAATCTATACCATAGATTTTGTTAATTTGGATTGAATGTTTAAAAGTAATTCGTCGATAATTTATCTTTCATCACACCACCAATTAAATATTGTCTACAGATACATCACAAATAATACTGAATTAAACAGTAAAAATAAATTTCAGCATAACTAATATTTTGTAAAAAACAGTTGCAGAATAATTTAGATAGCGAAAAAATATTAACTATTACATCAGCAATATTTTCAGTTCATCCAAATGAACTGTCTCTATAAAACTCGGAACTGCTTTACAAACGGCACTTACTGCATTCTAAAGATTTAGAATGGTATTATTACCCTTATTTTTTTCCCGGTGCAAAATTAAAATGAAGCTTCTTAAATACTATTAAATGTAACTCTAGATCGGTAAAATTATCTAAGTAAAATTTCGTATGTAGAAATAAAAATAGCTAGATAAAGGAGTAATTATAAAATTAATCCCAGAAATAATGATTTAAAACACAATAGCTAAGAATTAAAAACAATAATGCATCAATTCTTACAATTTCCCGAACGAAGGCAATCTTTTATTCGGTCATCTCTAGCCGATAATTGAAATGGTTTTAAATGTGTTAAATATGGTTGAACAACTATTGCACCAGTAACAAAATCGGTAATTTTAGGTTCTTTGCTGTCAAAAGATTGTAAATCATTACTAATCGTAAAGCTACCGAAAGCATTCCACCCAATAACAGGTAATGCCAACATGAGATAACAAACTGTACTATGCATCTTTAACCTCAAGTAGAATTGTAGGTTACGTCATAGTAGATTCCCTCTCAAACAAACGAACCTTTTACGTGCGAACCGCATAAATTGACAATCAACTTACACTTTTCTGATAACTTATCCAGCCCTTTTTTAGGAAAACCGGATAAAAATTAAAAATATCGAGGGATGAGGGGAGAGGCGGAGATGGGGAGATTGGGAGATTGGGAGATGGGGAGATGGGGAGACAAGGGGACAATTCAAATTACTAACTCCTAACTCTTAACTCCTAACTCTTAACTCTTAACTTTTAATTCCCAACTCCTCAATCTAAACTAATAAGTAACTGTTCATTGCTAACTGCTAACTGTTCACTGTTCACTGATTAAAAATGACTCGTTCTTCAGAAGCTGAAACTACTGCCACAAAAGATGTTGAAGTTGACACGACTTCGGAATCGGAATTTCTTAATGAATTACCCGGTGATGTTGAAATGTCGCTTTTCGATCATTTAGAAGAATTGCGAATGCGGATTTTTTATTCGCTGATAGCTGTAGTGCTAAGTGCGATCGCCTGTTTCATTTTCGTAAAGCAAATTGTCCAACTGCTAGAAATACCAGCCCAAGGAGTCAAGTTTCTTCAACTAGCTCCCGGTGAATTTTTTTTCGTATCTATCAAAGTTGCTGGTTACAGTGGCTTGGTTTTAGCTAGCCCATTTGTCTTATATCAAGTGGTTCAATTTGTTCTACCGGGATTAACCCGTCGGGAGCGTCGTTTACTTATACCCGTATTTATGGGTTCTACCGTACTATTTTTGTCGGGATTGGTATTTGCTTACTTGGCGCTGATTCCCGCAGCTTTGAATTTTTTCATTAACTATGGTGCGGATGTTGTCGAGCAAAGTTGGTCAATTGATAAATATTTTGAATTTGTTTTATTATTGCTATTTAGTACGGGTTTAGCTTTCCAAATTCCTGTAATTCAACTGTTACTTGGTGCTTTGGGAATTGTTTCTTCTAAAGTTATGATTTCGGGATGGCGTTATGTAATTATGGGAGCCGTAGTTTTAGGAGCCATTCTCACACCTTCTACAGATCCACTTACTCAAAGTCTTTTAGCCGGAGCAGTTTTAGGATTGTACTTTGGTGGAATTGGTTTAGTGAAATTAATCGGAAAATAATAGAAATTAATATGAATGGGCGAATATAATATCTCCTCGAAGGAGACGCTCCGCTAACACAGCTACACAAGCAAAGTCTACCTGCGTAGACTAATAATATTTAAACCCGTGCAGACGGGTTTTGCCTGTGTAGCTAAGCCACTGCGTTGCGGTGAAGTAGTGTGGTCTTGGGGGTTTCCCCCATGAACAACTACTGAACCCGTAGGGAGGTTCCCTCCGTTGAAGCAAGTGGCGTGCGGTAATAAAGCGCCGGATAACTAATATGCCAATCACCTACGAAGATTTTGAAAAAGTAGAAATTCGCGTCGGAAAAATCATCAAAGCCGAAGATTTTCCCAATGCGAGAAAACCAGCTTACAAATTATGGATAGACTTTGGTGATTTGGGTATTAAAAAATCCAGCGCTCAAATTACCAAACTTTATTCCTTAGAAGATTTACTAAATAAATCAATATTAGCTGTAACTAACTTTCCACCACGTCAGATAGCCGATTTCATGTCCGAAGTTTTGGTTTTAGGAGTAGTACTTAATGATGGTGAAGTCGTATTAATTCAACCAGATAGAGAAGTAGTCTTAGGTAAAAGAGTTTTTTAATTTTTAATATTGTAGTGCGAGCATCTTGCTCGCTGACACTCCAGGGCAAACGCATCTTGTCAATAAGAGCATCTCAATATCAATAAAGCCCAAAATAATCGCATTAACGCCCGTTTATTGACAACATTTTAGGCGATCGCCTTGAGGCTCGGAAAATAAATTAAACGTCTAATCCTTATGATTAGGTTGATTCATAAACCCAGGTTTTTGTCAAGAGTAATTTAGATGCGTTTGCCCTGGCTGACACTCCCGAGCGAGCAAGATGCTCGCACTACCTGCGGATTTTCAACAATTGGAATGCTCTAATTACCAATTACCAATGCCCAATTCCCTTTTTCAAATCCTATGATGCATTATTTCATTTTCCGATTTCCAAAGAGAAGCAGGGTTACGCCAGTACATACTATTTTCTCTTTCCATAAGTTGATAGCCAATCAATTCTCTTCTTAAAGTTGCAAAATCTGAATGATGGTTACTAATAATTTCATTTACCTGAGACTCTTTATATATCAAATCTGGTTCAAACTTTCTTACTAACCACCGAAGTACAACAAAACGCTTTTTCCTCGATGCAGGAATTCTAATTATTTTAATACCATCGAGATAACTTGTAAGAACTTTATTTTCCCAAGTTTCTAACTTTGTATTTTTCATATTTTTTATTTAAGGGAATAGGGAACAAGGAACACTGGGAATTATAAAAAATAAATAACCAATTTTATCCACTTTAGGACTTACGCAAACCCCCCAAATTAGCGGGGGTTAGGGGGTTCCCGAATGTCTATAACACTATGTTTTCCACGATTTATGTGTAAGTCCTGTACTTTAACGATCTATAACCTGCGGAGGCAGGTTTTGCTTATGTAGCAGCGGTTTCAACCGCCGGATACAAGCTCCTGGGTAAACTATTTATAAATAATACCAATAATGAAAAATAAATTTGATAAATTTATTTTCAATCCAAAACAAATGCATCCGTAATTAAAATTTAAAATCTAAAATCCCAAATCCAAAATTTTCTTCCCTCATCTTTACTACTTAACTTTTTCATAAACTTTCTCAAAAAACTATATTGTATTTAATGAGAACAAATACCGTAGCCTAATATTTACTTAAAAAGTTATAATATCCACTCAGAAGTACGCTCACCTAAATCTAAAGGAACGCTGACAGCTTTACCGAGTCGCGGACGTTCTCGCGTTTCCTTAATATATCCCTGTACCTGCTCGCTTCCACCCATCCCATCAAGATAATTCGCTACTAATTCCAAATGTTCTAGGTACTCATTCTCATCTAAAGGAAACGAAGCTTGCTCTAAATATTTCCACATCACCTGTAGAAAAAGTTTTCCTTGTGTCCGACGCAACTGAACATCATAAGAACGTCCCCACTTCTCAATCAATATTTGACGTAATTCTTGTCCTGTCATAACTTTACTTTGGGCTTTATTTACATTTAGTAATGATATGAAGTTCCGTAACTCCAGTATGATAGGAATATAAAGAAATGTAATGCTAAATAAAGAATGCCTTTGAATATCTGAAGATAGCAGAAGGCATTTATATAGGGCATGGGCAATCCAAGACTGGAGTTTCCCCATAAAAAGAACTCAAGTCAAAAAAGTTAACAAAAATCAACCTCGAACCCGTAGATTATGGCTCAATTCTCTGAATCAATGGACGTACCCGATATGGGTCGTCGGCAATTCATGAATCTTCTGACTTTCGGAACTGTCTCCGGAGTCGCTTTAGGAGTATTGTATCCCGTTGTCAAGTATTTTCTTCCGCCTTCAAGTGGTGGTGGTGGTGGTGGTACCACAGCTAAAAACGAACTTGGCGATACTGTCAGCGTTTCCGAGTTTTTAGAAAAACATAACGTTGACGATCGCGTTTTGGTACAGGGCTTAAAGGGCGACCCTACATACATTGTGGTTGATGGTAGTGAATCCATTCAAGATTATGGAATCAACGCTATCTGTACCCATTTAGGTTGCGTTGTACCTTGGAATATTGCTGAAAATAAATTTAAGTGTCCCTGTCACGGTTCCCAGTATGATGCTACTGGTAAAGTAGTTCGCGGTCCTGCACCATTGTCTTTAGCGCTTTCTCATGTAGCGGTACAAGATGACCAAATGGTGATTACTCCTTGGACTGAAACTGACTTCCGTACTGAAGAAGATCCTTGGTGGGCTTAAAACAGTTAACAGTTATCAGTGAGCAGTTATCAGTATCCGTTTTTTAAGGCTTCAGTTGGTCACGCGAGCTAAATAAAATTCGTTAATTTCTTCTTGAGGTCAATTCTAATAACTGCTTGCTGGTAGCTGTTGCTTAATTTAATCCTGCTTATCCTTGTTCTTGAGACAAGAGCTAATAACTAATAATTAAAGATCAATTCCGACGAAGAGATGAGAAATACTTGTACACGACGCTTAAGTCGCGCTTATAGTGCGATTTCCAAAATATTGCTGGTGGCGATCGCCACGGTGACATTTTTGTTCACCAGCGATTTAGCAGTTCCCCAATCTGCTGCTGCTTATCCCTTCTGGGCACAAGCTGCATATCCGGAGACACCTAGAGAACCTACAGGACGAATTGTTTGCGCTAACTGCCACTTAGCTGCAAAAATTACTGATGTAGAAGTACCTCAAGCAGTATTGCCAGATACCGTATTCAAAGCGGTAGTTAAAATTCCTTACGATACTAACGTTAAGCAAGTAGGTGCTGACGGTTCCAAAGTTGGTTTGAATGTTGGTGCCGTATTAATGCTACCTGAAGGATTTAAACTGGCTCCTCCCGAACGCATACCTGAAGAATTAAAAGAGGAAGTTGGAGATGTTTACTTCCAACCCTATACCGAAGACGAAAATAATAATGTCTACTTAGTTGGGCCGCTTCCTGGGGAACAGTACCAAGAAATCGTTTTCCCAATTCTTTCTCCGAATCCCGCAACTGACAAAAATGTCCACTTCGGTAAATACGGCGTTTACGTTGGCGGAAACCGAGGACGCGGACAAGTGTACCCTACCGGCGAGAATAGCAATAATAACCTTTTTGTAACCAAATCTGCTGGCACAATTACCAAAATAGCTAAAGAAGAAGATGATTTTGGTGGTACAAAATACGCTGTAGACGTTCAAACTCCAGAAGGAGAAACCGTCACTACTTCGATTCCCGCAGGTCCGGAATTAATTGTTTCTGAAGGACAAGAAGTTGCAGCAGGTGAAGCTTTAACCAATAACCCCAATGTAGGCGGTTTTGGTCAGCATGACACAGAAATAGTGCTGCAAAGCGCAGGCAGAGTCAGAGGACTGATGGCATTTGTAGCCCTTGTAATGATGGCTCAAATCATGCTTGTACTTAAGAAGAAGCAAGTTGAGAAAGTTCAAGCTGCTGAAATGAACTTTTAATCGCGATTGTCATCAATTTAAATCACTTATCTAAAGACAGGTACGTTACCTGTCTTTTTTTATTTTTAAGCAAATCTTGATGATAAACCTGCTGCTTTGTCCTAATTGGTTTATGAGAATTTTTTTTCTTCCCCCTCTGTTCGTTCCCTATTACCTATTCCCTTCTGCTGTTTATTGTTGACTTTGCACTTAAAGTAAATGTATAAATCATTAATCCGCTTAAAATATTAAATTAGTCTAAAACTGTTATTTTTTAACTAAAAAAGCTGCAATTATACTCTTATTTATCAAAAATAACCGTTTTCGTTCCGCAAATATTCAGTGTGAAAATGGAATACTTGGTTGTTTGTTTTACATTCAAACTGCTGTACGAATCTTCCTAAAAATTGCTTAACGGTAAATCTTAACTAAGACTCACGACGGCCAAATCGCTGAGGAAATCTGAATTATTTAGAGAATGAAAATAGCATTTAATATCAGTCTATAGTCTGATATAATCAATCCCTAAGACAGTTGAAATCATGTAATATAAGTCGATTCTGCTTGGGTCGCAAAAAAAAAATTTATTTAAAACAAAAAAATTAAACTTTTTATCAAATTTTTGATACAGTAAAAATTACCAACATAAGTAAACATTGAACCTATCTTGACAAATCTTTCTATCTCCGGGGTAAATGATGGCATCTTGTATTATTCTGACCGATTGCGGACGGGATGTAGAATATCAAAAATTCGGTTTTGCCGAACGTATAGAACACAGCGATAAGGCTTCAATATAAAGCTAGCCTTTGTCATGTTTTACTCTGTCTTTAGTTGCGATTAATTTGTCTGGCAGCAATTTGTGGAGTATTGTTTGTTTAACCAGTAACTAGTATTATCCATAAGAGCGTTATTGAATGGGAGTACATTCTGTTATGCTGGGTTAATTAAAGCATTTGAGATAAGTTCTGTTAATGTTCAGCTTCAGGATTGTAAAGGAATGTCCAAGTCTGCGATAATCAACAAGCCATCAGACCCTTCCTTGAATGTAAATCTAGGCTGCAATCTTAAGCATAAGCCTAGAGACTACCGAGAGGAGCTTTTTGCTATGGTAGAATTTCTCCGAAGTAGAAGCTTTATACGACTTCGGAGAATTTTCATAAATTGGCATAGGTAGAAGTTGCGTTCTTTATGGAACGTAAATGATTGAGCTAGAATCTTTAACTGCTTTTGTGTTTGAGTAAAGACACTCTTATCACAACCGGCAGAGTTGCATTTCAATACTGGCCGAATTCAGTATTAAGACTTTAGAACGGCTAGTTGTTGCGTTAAGCGACTGTCGCCGACAGTAGGGCAATTAACGAATAGGGTAAAGCTGGATATAAAATTATGGTATTCAAGTACGCCGAAGCCAAGCTTCTTCACTTGATAGCCGGTTAAAATTTCTTATCTAAGAGATAGAAATTACCTTTATCGAAGAAGGTAAAAGAAAATTTGTCTTCATATTAGTTGTTAAATATGGTGCAACGAATGGTACTGTAATAAAGTGGTCTATTTATTTGTCAATTTAAGCGGTTAACCTAACTGCTTGACTTACTGGCTCATAATCCAGAATTCAAGTCACACAAGCCTTTTTTCCCGCAATTATAGTTAGTTAAACAGGGTTAAACCTAGAGGAACTGTATGTAATTATCCTGCTTTGCGATCGAAAGTCTTAAAAATCTGTAAAGATTTAAGGCTGTTTCTGCCTGGGTTAAACTACTCTCATGCACTGTTTCATTCTTTAACGTTAGCTTTCAACACCAAGAATGCCTCCGACGGGTAAGCCATAACTTTGGAAACGAAACACTTATCTTTACCATTAGCACTGGAATTGATACATTTCGCAGTCCTCTTTTTCTGCCTCTGCTTTCGAGACTCCTGACTGCTTTGAGAAGCTTGTTTTAAAAAATAAATTTCTCAACCAAACAGTATTAGGAGGTTAACGACACTAACAGATTGCGGCAAAATCTTACTAAATGTAGAGAAACTCTGCATCATCTACCTCTCAAGGTAGATAATCGAACGCACATTTACCACTAAAAAATTTCATTCACGGGGATTTCCGAAACTATGTCTATTGTTCAGTCAAAGTTAGAAGCTACTGAATCTGCTTTTCATATAGAAGCTTATGAAAAAATTGAATACAGTCTCGTCTATGTTGATGGAATTTTTGACATCAATAATCCACAATTAGCAGAGTGCTATCAAAAGTTTGGGCGATGCTTGGCTGTTGTAGATTCTAATGTCTACAAGCATTTGGGCAATAAAATGCAGCAGTACTTCGAGCATTACAACATCGATCTAACACCTTTTCCGATAACTATTACCGAGCCTAATAAAACAATTCAAAGTTTCGAGAAGATTATAGATGCATTCGCTGATTTCAAGCTGGTTCGTAAAGAGCCTGTTTTGGTAATCGGTGGTGGATTGGTAACGGATGTTGCAGGTTTTGCTTGCTCTGCTTATCGTCGTAGCAGTAACTATATTCGCATCCCTACTACTTTGATTGGTTTGGTTGACGCTAGTATCGCTATTAAGGTAGCAGTTAACCATAAAAAGCTGAAAAATCGTCTGGGTGCTTATCATGCTTCTTCTAAAGTATTCCTTGATTTTTCCTTCTTAGGCACCTTACCTACCGATCAAGTACGCAACGGTATGGCAGAATTGGTCAAAATTGCCGTAGTTGGGCACAAAGAAGTATTTGAATTGCTCGAAGAATATGGAGAAGAACTACTTCGTACTCACTTCGGTAACATTGATGCGACAGAGGAAATTAAACAAGTCGCTCATACGTTGACTTACAAAGCGATCAAGAAAATGTTGGAATATGAAGTACCCAACTTACACGAGTTAGACCTAGATAGAGTTATAGCCTACGGTCATAGTTGGAGTCCGACTCTAGAATTAGCACCCCGCGTACCGATTTTCCACGGTCATGCGGTCAATATCGATATGGCTTTATCTGCGACTATTGCAGCGAAGAGAGGTTATATCACTGCCGAAGATAGAGATCGTATTTTAGGCACAATGAGCCGAATTGGACTTTCTCTCGATCATCCCTTACTCGAAGCAGACCTTTTATGGCGTGCAACTGAATCTATTTCTTTAACAAGAGACGGTAAGCAAAGAGCTGCAATGCCCAAACCAATTGGCGAATGCTTTTTTGTTAACGACTTAACCCGTGAGGAATTAGCTGAAGCTTTGGCAGAACATAAGGAGATTTGTCAGAAATTCCCTCGCGGTGGCGAAGGTGTTGATATGTACCCAGTTTATTCTGAATCAGAAGCTGAACTTGTAGGGAGCGAAAGCTAATGACGGGTATTGTAGAGAAGCCAGTGGCTCGACCTGTTACGCCTTTGGGGATACTAGCGCAGGAATTAGAAGCTGTTGTCCAAGCATTGGATAAAGAAACATTACCAGCACAAGTTAAACAAAAGCTTCATCTTGCTTCCCGTTTAGCGTCAGGTTTAGACCCTTATTTAGAAAAAAGCACCACCCCTGAATCAGCAGATTTAAAAGCCCTTGCCCAAGATACGGCGCGAGAGCAGTGGGGCAACCGTTTTAATCAAGGGGAAACCGTCGTCGCTTTAGAACAGGAAATGCTTTCGGGTCATATCGAAGGACAAACACTGAAAATGTTTATCCATATGATCGAAGCCAAGCGAGTACTGGAAATCGGTATGTTTACGGGTTATTCTGCTTTAGCAATGGCAGAAGCATTACCCGCAGACGGCAAACTGATTGCTTGCGAAGTTGACCCTTATACAGCAGAGTTTGGTAAGGCAGCTTTCCGCAAATCTCCTCATGGCGAAAAAATCCAAGTTGAAACAGGGCCAGCAGCCGAAACCTTGGATAAACTCGCAGCATCGGGAGAGTCATTTGAATTCGTGTTTATTGATGCAGACAAAGCAGGGTACGTAGATTATTTCAACACCCTACTAGAGAAAAACTTATTAGCCCCATCCGGGTTTATCTGCGTTGATAATACATTACTTCAAGGGCAGCCTTATCTAAGCGAACCAGAACGTACTGCCAACGGAAAGGCGATCGCCGAATTTAATCGCACCGTGGCTGAAGATAAACGTGTCGAACAAGTGCTACTTCCGGTAAGAGACGGTTTAACTATCATCCGGCGATTGTAAAATTAAGACGCGATTACGGACTTATGATTTTGCCCCCCTTTTCTTTCACAGGGGGGTTAAAATACTAAATTTGCTTTGCTTCTAGAGTTTTCACAGTTAATATTCTTGCCATTCCCTACTCTCTATTCCCTGTTCCCCGTTTCCCATTCCCCACTCCCTTTATAGAAAATGGCACAATCATCTATTTCTGTTTCCTCATCTCCATCGGTAACACCATTCACTTCGATAGGTATGCGTCTCGTCGCGTTATTTCAAAACCTAGCGACTTTAACTTTACTTTTGCTAGCCTTACCAATTAATGCCACCATCGTTTTAATATCCTTACTGTTAAACATACTGACTTCTCCGTTTCAAAAAAAACAGACAATAACAACTGCCGCCCAAAAGAAAAGTATTCTTATTAGCGGTGGAAAAATGACCAAAGCACTACAGCTTGCTCGATTTTTTCATGCCGCAGGGCATCGGGTAGTACTAACAGAAACCCATAAATACTGGCTGTCGGGACATCGATTTTCTCAATCTGTAGATAAGTTTTATACAACCCCAGTGCCACAAAAAGATGCACAAGTTTATACTCAAGCTTTAATAGATATTGTCAACAAAGAAAATATTGATATATATATTCCGGTAACAAGCCCAATTGCTAGCTACTATGATGCTTTAGCAAAACAAACTTTATCAGAACACTGTGAAGTATTTCATATCGATGCTGCTACCTGTGAAATGCTCGATGATAAATTTGCATTTAGTGAAAAAGCAAGAAGTTTTGGTTTATCGGTTCCTAAGTCTTTTAAAATAACGAATCCCGAACAAGTTTTAAATTTTGATTTCTCTGGAGAAACTCGTAAATATATTCTCAAGAGTATTCCTTACGATTCAGTCAGACGTTTGGATTTAACCAAGCTTCCTTGCGATACCCCAGAAGAAACAGCAGCTTTTGTGCGAAGCTTACCAATTAGTTCTCAAAAGCCTTGGATAATGCAAGAATTTATTCCTGGTAAAGAATACTGTACTCATAGTACCATTCGAGATGGTGTGCTAAGACTGCATTGTTGTTGTGAATCTTCAGCTTTCCAAGTCAACTACGAAAACGTAGAACATTCAAAAATTCGTGAATGGGTAACGCACTTTGTTAAAGAATTAGGAGTTACCGGACAACTTTCTTTTGATTTCATCGAAGCCGAAGATGGTAACGTATATGCCATTGAATGTAATCCTCGCACTCATTCTGCAATCACTATATTTCACGATCAATTGCAACAAGCAGCCGATGCTTACTTGAGTAAAGAACCTATAGCAGAACCTTTACAAGCATTACCCAACAGCAAACCTACTTATTGGACTTATCATGAATTTTGGCGGCTGAATGAAATTCGTTCTTTTTCTCAATTAGGCAATTGGATTAAGAATATGTGGCGAGGTACAGACGCGATTTACACATTTAACGATTCTCTGCCATTTTTAATGGTGCATCACTGGCAAATTCCTTTGCTATTGCTGAAAAATTTATCTAAGCTAAAAGGTTGGACAAGGATAGATTTCAATATCGGTAAACTTGTGGAATTGGGTGGAGATTAATTTATTAATTTTAATTTTAAGTATATCCAACTCACGCAGATTTCTTTTCTAAGTTCGTAGTCAGGATTTTAATCCTTGAAGCGATAAATCGCTTACTACAAACAAATTAATTAATAACTCGTTCCCAGTCTCTGGCTGGGAACCCACTACTTGAGGCTCTGCCTCTACTTAAATCTAAAATGTGAGGCAGAGCCTCATGAAATGTATTCCCAGGTAGAACCTGGGAACAAGAACAACAAAAACAAAAGCGATAAATCGCTTACTACGAACAAATTTTGATTATTAACGGTAGTGTGGAATACCTTACCTTCCAATTCGGTTAACACACCTTTAACTGGTTTATGAATTTTTGTTAAATTTGTTTACATAAAGATACAAAAATTTAATTTTAGGGAATAAGTAACATGATGACTATATTGATTTCACTATTTGCTGTTGCTTGGGTAGCAGCTGCATTAATAGGTAGTCAAGCATATTTCCGAGGAGAACAAAGTAAGCCCATCCACGAACGTAATTGGGGTTCTGAGTCTTTTGATTTTTTAGCTAAATCCTTAACTGGCAAAGAAACTGATTACATGGAGCGCGTACCTGCTTATGTTGTTGTTGATACTTATGCTGGTAAGCGAATCGGTAAATAGTGGAATAATGAACTGCTTCTGTGACAGCATAAATTTCTATAAAGAAAGCCCTCAGTGTAACGATTTGAGGGCTTTCTTGGTGAGTGTCAAAAACCCGTATGCAAGCTAAACCTTGCTTCTGTGTTGGTAAAATAAATTCTACTCCTTAATAATATAAATAATATAAGGTGGACAATGCCACCCTAGATAATTTTGCGCCTTTTAATTACAAACTTCGGTAAGCTCGATAATTGATACTTGGAAAAATATTATCTATGTATTCAACTTTCTCCAACCATCCGCTGTCGATTTTTCCAATATTAATATCTTCGTAAAGCTTATTAAATCGCATTAAGTGAGAACGAGTTCTTCTTACAGCATAAGGAACCATTGTTCCGGTTCGCATAATAAATGCCCAGTCGGAACTCTGTGCTAAAAGTAACTCTCTTGCAGCTTGATTGAGAGCTTTCCATTCCAACTCATCTTCTGCTTCCCGATTAGATAATTCAATCATCCGCTCGGCAGCTTTATGTAAATGTGGGTAAATCCACGTATTAGTTTCGTTTAACCAATACTCGTGAAATCCTTTGTATCCCCAACTTGATTGAGAAGGACGACAAACTTGTTGAACCGGATTAGTTTTCAAATAATCCGATAAATGAGTCATTTCATAGGTTCCTTGGTCAAACCAAGACTTACGGTAGAGATAGTCAATAAACCAAGGACCTTCATACCACCAATGTCCGAACAATTCCGCATCGTAGGGAGAAACCACAATCGGAGGACGATGCATCATATTGTGGAGATGTTCAACTTGACGCTCCCGGTTAAACGCAAAGTTAGCAGCGTGTTCCGTCGTTTTTTCTCTTGCCCAGTAAGGATCGTAAAGCTGCTTATCTCCAAGTCCTAAACCACGACCAGTAATTTTGTGATATTTGATGCCCGTATTTTTTCGCTGACCGTTAGGCATAATGAAAGGCTTAATATATTCGTATTCGGCCTCCCAACCCAAATCCTTATAAAATTCTCGATATTCCGCAGCACCGGGATAGCCTACTTCAGAAGACCATACTTGTTGAGAAGATTCATGGTCCCTTCCAAAAGCTGCAACACCACTTTCTGTAAAAATAGGTGCATATGTACCAAAACGAGGACGAGGACGAGCATACAAGATACCATGTCCATCAGTAAGAAAATAACGCAATCCAGCATCCGCCACCATGCGCTCTAAACCTTCATAATAAGCGCATTCGGGCAACCAAATACCTCTGGGGGGACGACCAAAATTTTCTTCGTAATGCTCTGCTGCGACTTTAATTTGTGCCCAAACCGCTTGGGGATACATCTTCATTAACGGCAAGTAACCGTGAGTTGCACCACAAGTGATGATATCAATATTGTTAGAGTCTTGGAATTGCTTAAAAGCAGTTACCAAATCGCCTTTATATCGTTCCCAAATTTCTCTAGTAGCTTTAAACTCGCTATCGTAATGCTCGGCTAAATATTTAAGATGACCGTTTTGGGCATTATGTTCGATTTCTAACTCTATAAGTTTTTGTAACTTAGCCAAGTGTTCGTCGTAGCGTTCTTGCAATAACGGATCTCGCAGCATTGAAACCAGAGGTGGTGTCATACTCATGGTGATTTTAAAATCAACACCATCACGTTTCAAACCTTCAAAAACCCGTAATAAAGGAATGTAAGTTTCCGTAATTGCTTCATAGAGCCATTCTTCCTCCAACACATAGTCACTTTCCGGGTGACGAACGAAGGGCAGATGTGCGTGAAGTACGAGCGCAACGTAGCCAATAGCCATAGTATTAATTCCGAGATTATATCTATATATTGTTGTGACTAAACAAAAGCATCCTTTCGGGAGGCAAGCAAAAATCTATCACACATTTTAAAAAATGTGTGGCTAAATAAACTAAGCCTGCGAGAGTTTTAACTCAACGAAGGAAAATTTCTAATTAGTCAGAAGTTAACAATATTTTAAGACTTTATGGGAATGAGTAGACTATCGTTGCTAATTATTTATTAACTATGGGAATTGGGCATGGGGCATGGGGCATAGGAGTTCGGAGTTAGGAGTTAGGAGTTAGGAGTTAGGAGTTAGGAGTTATGAGTTAGGAATTAGGAGTAGCGAGTAAGAAATTAATTTATTACCAATTACCAATGCCCAATGCCCAATGCCCAATTACCAATGCCCAATGCCCAATTATTTATTCTTCTTCTTGATATAATTCTTGCAATTTCTGCTGCTGCTTTTTTCGAGAAACGCGGCGATATTTCTTACTTTCTAATCTCGGCTCGTATTCTTGCCGCCCTTTTCCTTTGGTTTTTAACTTAAGGTTGGATTCTGGATCTGCTTGCTGTCTAAGCCAAGTTTGACGTTCTATTGCTTCTTCTAAAAAATCTAAATAATCTTCGTAACGTTCCCAATCTCCCCGCACTACGCAATCTGGTTCATCTTTGTGCAAGCAATTGCTAAATCTACAGTTACCACTTTCTAACCTTTCTCTAGCTTCAGGAAAGTAATTAACTAGTTCTTCTGGGCTGCAATCTAAATCTGGTTGATTAAAACCTGGAGTATCCGCGAGCAAACCTCCTCGGGGAATTTCAAATAATTCTACGTGGCGAGTGGTATGTCTTCCGCGAGCTAATTTACCGGAAACTTCAGCTACTCTTAAGTTGGCGCTGGGAATCAAAGTATTAATTAAACTGGATTTTCCTACTCCGGAAGCTCCAGCAAGAACTGTAATTTTACGCCTCAAAATACTATCTACAGCGTCCATATTTATACCTTTATAAACGCTGATAAACGTAGGTTGATAGCCCCAACTATTAAGACGTTCTTTTATTTCTGACTGTTCTTGAGAAGTGATTAAATCGCTTTTATTCAAACATAAAACTACATCTAAACCCGTTGACTCACCTTTTACTAAAAAGCGGCTGAGTTGTAATGGTTCTAAGGGCGGATCTGTAACAGCGAACACCAATAATATTTGGTTTACATTGGCGATCGCCGGACGATCGAGTTGAGAATTGCGCGGTAAAACATCGGCGATAGCGCCCCTACCACCAGCCCAATCGGGTTCTTCTACCACAACGCGATCGCCAACTATTACTTGTTGACCAATTTTCTTTAAGCGTGTTCTGCGCGTACACAAAAGCAGCTGAGGATTTGAGGAAGATGAAGCGGAGGGAGCAAAAGAGGAATGTTCCACCTCCTTATCTCCTTGTCTCCTCGTCTCCTTATCCTCTTCATCCAACTGAACTCTGTAAAAATTAGCCTGCACGGCAAGAACCGTACCTAACAACTGCCCCGATTTTATTGATGCTTCGTCACTCATGAGTCAGTAACTGGACACCGTATCAACAAGGAAAAATAGCCGGAACAGTCATTAAGTTGTTCAATCTTATAACCATGCATTGTCAAGCTATCGGGAACTTGCTCGATTGGCTCCCCCGGATCTAACCAGACTTCTAATAATTCTCCGGGCTGCATTTGCTGCAAACGAAGTTTCGTTCGCACAAAATTAATCGGACAAGGAGTTCCCCGTAAGTCAAGTTGAGCATCCGGAGATAAAAGTGAAGATACACTCATTATTTTAATTAAATAATTTTCCCAAAAAACCTTCTAAGCCGCCTTTACCAGTGCGCTCTCCCTTAATTTTAGCTAGCTTTTCGAGTAATTCTCTTTCGTCGGGTGTGACCTTGGTGGGAATATCAATCAATATGGTAATCATATGATCGCCCCTGCTTACAGGATTTCCCAAACGCGGAACGCCACGATTTTCCAACTTCATTACTGTATTGGGCTGAGTTCCTGGCGGAATAATCATTTCTACCGGACCATCTACAGTTTCTACTTCCAAACGGCATCCTAAAATTGCCTGAAGATAGCTAACTTTGATTTCAGAAAGTACGTTAATTCCATCGCGCTGGAATTCTTCATCTTCGTTTACAAATAAGTAAACGTATAAATCTCCAGGCGCACCACCGCGCATTCCGGCATCTCCTTCATTGGATATACGCAAGCGGGTGCCATTGTCAACCCCCGCAGGAATGGTAATTTTTAGTTTCTTGGTAACTTGATTTGCACCCTTACCTTCACAAGCGTCGCATTTATCTTCAACGACCATCCCTTGTCCGTTACAGGTAGGGCAAGTGGATACTTGGGTAAAGCTACCGAAAGGCGTTCGAGTTACGCGGCGAACTTGACCGGAACCGCTACAGGTGGAACAAGCCCGAGGACGAGTGCCCGGTTTCGCACCAGAGCCACTACAAACGTCGCAAGTTTCCAGGTGGGAGATGCGAATTTCTTTTTCACCACCAAATACCGCTTCCCTAAAATCTAGTTTTAGGTCTAAGCGTAGATCGTCACCTCGAACAGGTCCGCTGCGTCTTCTCTGAGACTGACCTGCACCTCCAGCAAAGCCGCTGAAAATGCTTTCAAAAATATCGGCAAAACCGCCCATATCGCCGAAATCTTGGAAACCAGCAGCACCAGCACCCGAAACTCCTTGTTCTCCAAAGCGGTCGTAACGAGCGCGAGTTTCAGGCTCCGAAAGCACTTCATAAGCGCGGTTGATTTCCTTAAACCGCTCCTCAGCTCCCGGCTCTTTGTTCACGTCTGGGTGATACTTCCGGGCTAAGCGGCGGTAAGCACTTTTCATTTCTTCTTTGTCGGTGTCGCGAGAGACACCCAGAATTTCATAATAGTCGCGAGCCATAAAGCAAAGGTAAAAGTTAAAATGTTGGAAACTAATATGCAGTTATGCGGAAGGCAAAAGGCAAAAAGTTAAGTTTTATTATTAATTATTGATTTTACACTTTACTCTTCATAAAAATCACCCTCCAGGTATCTCCCTACCCTTCAGCAACATCTACGATGAACGGGTTAGTTCATCAGTTTGATGGAAACGCCAATGCAGCTTAAGGTCAGCAACCGACTCCATCAACCGATCAACCGCCGAGTGGTTTCACCAGCAGATATTAAAGCGCAAGTGTAACTTGAGTAAGGACGACATTCGTACTTGTCGGTTTATCGCCGACTCTCTTACAATTGTGCTACGTAGATGTGCAATAAGCAGACTCATTGCAGAAGGGCTAGCCGCACCTATTAGTGTGGAAAACCCGCCATTTGATATTTAATGGCATCCAAACCATTGTAATACCATGCATAAATACCGCAATTTGCTGCTCTTTAATGAAGGCAAATTAATAAGTATGAAAATAATTATAATGGCAAGGATAAATTATTTAAGGAAATTTTATTCTAAGTGCATAATGCAGAAACCTTCCCCACTAAGGTAGGAAAGGTTTTATGTAAAGGTTTCAATTGTGCTGCACTCTGCACTATATATTGAATATATTAATTCGCAATTAATTCGCAATTAATCTATAGCTTCGTAATCAGCTTGAACTGTATTATCTTCGTCAAAATCAAAGTTGAATTGTGGTGCGAAAGCTTCTTTTGATGCTTCGCTATCTTCAGATAGTTCAGATGGTTCAACTGGTTCAACTGGTTCAGATGGTTCAGATGGTTCAACTGGTTCAGATGGTTCAACTGGCTCTTCTGGACTTCCAGTATTGACGCGGCTGTATACCTCCGCACCAATAGCAAATACAGTTTGTTGAAACTCATCTAAAATTCGTTTGAATTCTGCTACAGATATTTCGCTCTGTTTCATTGCAGCTTGTAATGAAGCTAATTTTTCATCAATAGAAGCTTTAAGTTGCTCATCGATGAGATCCGCATTACACGTTAAGCTCAATTCATAACTGTGTATGAGAGTATTGGCTTGGTTTGTTAACTCTATTAACTCCAAGCGTCTTTTGTCTTGCTCGGCAAAGGTTTCGGCTTCTTGACGCATTTTTTCTACTTCATTCTGACTCAAACCGCCTGTATTGGTAATCCGAATGCTTTGTTCTCTACCAGTACCTTTATCTTGAGCGCCTACTTTTAGGATACCGTTAACATCTATTTCAAAGGAGACTTCAATCTGCGGTACGCCACGGGGAGCCGGAGGTATTCCATTTAAAAGGAATTTACCCAAACTTTTATTATCCCGCGCCATCGCTCTTTCACCCTGAAGGACGTGAATTTCCACCGAGTTTTGTCCGTCAACTGCTGTGGAAAATACCTGGGATTTACTAGTAGGAATTGTAGTATTACGCTCCATGATTTTGGTAAATACTTCTCCTAAAGTTTCAAGTCCCAAGGATAAAGGAGTGACATCCAAAAGTAGTAAATTCTCAACTTCGCCACCCAATACACCAGCTTGAATTGCAGCACCTAGAGCTACAGCTTCATCAGGATTAATCGAACGATCTGGGGCTTTGCCACCAAAAAAGTTCATTAAAGCATTCTGCACAGCCGGAATGCGAGTAGAGCCACCCACCAAAATAATCTTGTCCATCATATCTGGCTTGAGGTCAGCATCTTTGAGGGACTGAACCATTGGTTCAACAATCGCTTGAATCAAATCGCTGCTGAGTTCTTCAAATTTGGAACGGCTAAGATCCATTTCCAAATGTTTTGGCCCGGTTTCATTAGCGGTAATAAACGGCAAGTTGATTGAAGTAGTCGGCATAGTGGAAAGCTCAATCTTTGCCTTTTCAGCAGCTTCCCGCAACCGTTGCAGCGCCATTTTATCTTCGGAAAGATCGATCTTTTCTTGGTGATAAAAAACTTCCATCATCCACTGGACGATACAGTTATCAAAATCGTCTCCACCAAGATGATTGTTGCCACAAGTTGCTTTGACTTCAAATACTCCATCTCCGAGTTGCAAGATAGAAACATCAAAAGTTCCACCTCCCAAGTCAAATACAAGAATCAACTGTTCTTCATCTTGTTTATCCAAACCAAATGCTAAAGCCGCAGCAGTTGGCTCGTTAATAATTCGCAGTACTTCTAATCCAGCAATTGTGCCTGCGTCTTTAGTGGCTTGTCTTTGAGCATCAGTAAAATACGCTGGAACTGTAATTACTGCTTTAGTTACATCTTCACCTAAGAAACTTTCAGCATCCTGCTTTAACTTCTGTAAAATCATTGCCGAGATTTCTTGAGGCGTGTAATTGCGTCCGCGAATTTGGACATCAACAGTATCGTCTCTACCTTTGTCACAGCTATATGGTACGCGAGCGCGTTCCTCTTGAGTATCATCCCAACGACGGCCAATAAATCGCTTAATACTGTATATAGTGTTTTCCGCATTAGTTACTGCTTGGCGCTTTGCCAGAGGACCGACTAAGCGTTCGCCGCCTTTGCCAAATCCAACAATAGACGGAGTAGTACGTCCGCCCTCTGAATTAGCTATTACAAGGGGTTGCCCACCTTCTAAAACTGCGACACAACTATTGGTAGTGCCCAAGTCGATCCCAATAACTTTTCCCATAACTATCGGTATTTTTACTGATTTTTTTCTATAAAGCGATGCTTTTTTACAACGATTTATGGGGAACAGTTTTCTTTAATCAAACAACGTAATTTATAGAAAACTGTCCATCCCTAATCGTTGATAATACAAATCGCGGTGGCGGTAATCGTTGATAATTTGGGATGCGATGCTCGTCCGATTACGATGAATCGTTCATCAGATGAAGGTTAGTTTTAGTGGTTACATCTCTAAAGTACTTGCTTCCCCAGACTCTGAGTCCTCCCCAGAAGTATCTTCCTTCTGAGCAGCCACCTTCACCATTGCATGACGTAGCACGCGATCGCCAAGAAAGTATCCGCGTACTAACTCTTCTAACACTGTTCCTTCCGGATATTCATCCGTAGGTTCGCGCATTACTGCTTCATGTTCGTTAGGGTCGAATTCTTGACCTTCAGGACGCATTGGCGAAACACCCAAGCGTTTGAGACAGTCTACTAGCTGCTTGTAAACGCCTTGATAACTTTTGTGAATCCCCATTTCGCCATCATTTTGGGGTTTAATTTGCGCTCGCGCTCGTTCAAAATTATCAATTATTGGCAATAATTCTGTAATCGTGTTGCGCTTTACCTGTAATTCCAAATCATCTTTTTCTTTGAGCGTGCGTTTGCGGAAATTTTCAAAATCTGCCGCAATTCGCATATACTGACTGCTACGCTCATCTAGCTGAGCTTTTAAAGACTTTATTTCAGCGGAATCTGAAGCACCAGCATTACTTTGAGCAGTGTCTTGGGTTGTACTTGTTGCATCTTCTGGATTAACCGCAGCTGAATCTGCTACGTTTGCCTCAATTGTGATTTGCTCTTTTTCATCACCGTTGGAATTTGATTGTGGGGAGTCGCTGTTCATTACTTATTTACCTCTGTTTGTTCGCCTTTAGGGCACTACTGTGTCTATCAGAAATTATGATTGATAACATTCAGCCATTATTTTCCAATCATTTATAAATACTTTACAGGGTAGTTTTCACTACCTTATAAAACTATAGTTATAGAAATTTAATCGCTCTTAAGAAAACTTCGGCGTGTTTGGACAACCTAAATATTCTACGAAAGTGTTATCTAAATCAGTATTATGCCAAATCCTGGACTTGTCGATCGCTTTCTCAAAACGCTTGAAAGGTAGAAATTTCTTGTCTATAAGAGGTAGGGTTTGCCTCCTACATTTGGGTTGATGGAAATTAAATTCAAGGTAATTATCCCCGAACGGAATTTGCCCAAACACATTTATACTATTCCCCGTTCCTTCTAAAACAACCGCCAAATAGAGCAATCGCTCTGTTAAAAAAAATTTTAGCTAAGATTTCTTGGTTGAGATGAAAATTCTGCATCCTTGATTGGGAATACTCAAATAGTACCTATGGGTGGAGCATCCATCATCTCAACATATGACTTACTCGTCACAACAAAGACGTAGTACCGCTCTGAGCGTTAAATCGGAGTTTTCGCCTTTCGGTAACAAACTTGTTCAATCTGGTTTTGTAGATAACAGCCAGATGAAACAAGCGCTTATAGAAAGTCGTAAATCGGGTAGACACTTTAATTGAGGTCATCGAATCGATTGCAGGGCGGCAGCTATCACCAGAGCTACTTCGCGAATATAAAAAGCAACAGCTATTTGAACTTAAAATTCTTTATGGCGTAGAATCTTTAGATCCCGAAGTTAGCGAAGTAGGCGCAACTTCTGTAGGGGGCTTGATTGAATCTCTAATCCCAGTAGATGTTTGTCGTCGCCATCGCTTAATCCCATTATCAAAACATGAAGATGAAAATCCGCCCTACGTTTTGGTAGCGATGGTAGATCCAGATAATCTGGAGGCTTCCGACGACTTGAACCGGATTTTACGTCCGCAAGGCTTCAGTTTGCAAAGAATGGTAATCGCCAGCGAGGATTATCAGCAGCTAATCAACCAATTTTTGGATGAAATGGCTGTCAAACAAAAGCATATAGAAAAAGAACAATTTACCGATATTAATCAAGATTTAGAAAATCTTGATAATCTCGATTTAGAAGATGCTCCTGATGAAGTAGAAGCTGACTTAGGTTCTGCAATGAAGGGTGCTGAGGATGCGCCAATTATCAACTTGGTAAATAGAATCCTTGCCAAAGCATTACACGAAGCGGTTTCCGATATTCACATCGAACCCCAAGAAGAAAATTTACGCATACGCTTTCGTAAGGATGGTGTATTGCGGGAAGCTTTTGACGCATTACCGAAAAAAATTATTCCAGCAATTACAGCCCGTTTCAAAATTATTGCCAACTTAGATATCGCCGAACGTCGTCTTCCCCAAGATGGACGCATCCGGCGTTTATTTGAAGGGCGTAAAGTGGATTTCCGGGTAAATACGTTACCAAGTCGTTACGGAGAAAAAGTAGTACTCCGGATTCTGGATAACTCTTCAACTCAATTGGGATTGGATAAATTAATCACCGACCCCGAAACATTGCAAATTGTTCAGGAGATGGTAAGCCGTCCCTTTGGCTTGATTCTTGTTACCGGACCGACGGGTTCTGGTAAAACAACGTCTCTGTATTCTGCCCTTGCCGAACGAAATTCTCCCGACATTAACATCAGTACTGTAGAAGATCCGGTGGAATATAGCTTACCGGGGATTACTCAGGTACAGGTAATTCGGGAAAAAGGATTAGATTTTGGTACCGCATTGCGGGCATTCTTGCGACAAGATCCCGACGTATTACTTGTAGGAGAAACCCGAGATAAAGAAACGGCGAAAACAGCTATCGAAGCAGCATTAACGGGTCACTTAGTATTAACTACCCTGCACACCAACGATGCTCCCGGTGCGATCGCCCGTTTGGGAGAAATGGGTATTGAATCTTTTATGATTTCCAGTTCCCTAATCGGAGTTTTGGCACAGCGCTTGATGCGTCGCGTATGTAGTGAATGTCGCATTGAATACCAGCCCAGTCCGCAAGAACTCGCACGTTACGGCTTGTCGGCATCTCAAGAAGCCGATGTAACTTTTTATAAAGCCAATACCCTGAGCATAGATCAAGTCCAAGAAGCTAAAGCCAATAATACACTTTGTGAAAAATGTAACGGTATTGGCTACAAAGGACGCTCCGGTGTTTATGAAGTAATGAGAATTACCGAACGCATCCAGGCTTTAATCAACGAGGAAGCACCAACAGAATTAATTAAAGAAGCGGCGGTAGAAGAAGGAATGAAAACTCTGCTTGCTTACAGCTTAGATTTGGTGCGTCAAGGAGCTACCACCCTTGAAGAAGTAGAACGGGTAACGTTTACCGATACAGGCTTGGAAGCAGAGTTAAAAGCTAAGCGTAAAAGTGGTTTGACTTGTAAAAATTGTGAAGCCGAATTGCAGCCAGAATGGTTGGATTGTCCTTACTGCATGACATCAAGATTTCAAGACTAAGTAACAACGGTTAGGAGTTATGAGTTATGAGTTAACAAATTTTAACTACTAACAACTATCAACTATCAACTAATAAAAAAGGTGCAGAAAAATGGAAATGATGATCGAAGATTTGATGGAACAAATGATTGAAATGGGAGGTTCGGATATGCATTTATCTGCTGGTTTACCTCCTTATTTTCGTATCAGCGGTAAGTTAACACCCATCGGAGAAGAAGCTTTAAGCTCAGATCAATGTCAGAGACTAATTTTTAGTATGTTGAATAACTCCCAACGCAAAATCCTCGAACAAAATTGGGAGTTAGATTGTTCTTACGGTGTTAAAGGATTAGCACGTTTCCGGGTGAACGTTTACAAGGAGCGCGGTACATACGCTGCTTGTCTAAGAGCATTAAGTTCCAAAATTCCTAACTTTGATAAATTGGGCTTACCAGATGTTGTTAGAGAAATGTGCGACAAACCCAAAGGAATGATATTGGTAACTGGTCCCACGGGTTCTGGTAAGACAACAACTTTGGCGGCAATGATCGACCTGATCAACCGAACAAAATCAGAACATATTCTCACAATTGAAGATCCAATTGAATTTGTTTACGAACCTATTAAAAGTCTTGTCCACCAACGTCAACTTGGTGAAGATACAAAAAGTTTTGCTAATGCTTTAAAAGGTTCTTTGCGTGAAGATCCAGATATTATTTTAATTGGAGAAATGCGAGATTTAGACACAATTTCTCTCGCTATTTCCGCAGCAGAAACTGGTCACTTAGTATTCGGTACCCTGCACACTTCTTCCGCTGCACAAACTGTCGATCGAATCATCGACGTTTTTCCTGCTGACAGACAAACTCAAGTTCGCGTACAGTTATCTAACTCTTTAGTAGCAGTATTTAGCCAAACCTTAGTACCCAAGAAAAACCCCAAACCTGATGAATTTGGTCGAGTAATGGCTCAAGAAATCATGATTATTACTCCTGCTATTTCTAACATGATTCGTGAAGGTAAAACATCTCAAATTTATTCAGCAATTCAAACTGGTGCGAAATTAGGAATGCAAACTTTAGAGAAAGTTCTTGCTGATTATGTAAAAGCAGGAACCATCTCTTTTGAAGCCGCAATGTCAAAAACCTCGAAGCCAGATGAAATTCAGCGTCTAATTGGTTCAGCACCAACAGGAGCAGCTAATGGTAAAGCTGGTGTAAGACGTTAGTTTGTCAGCAATTTACTAGTAGTTAGTCATCAGTTTTATTTCAATTGCTAACTACTAAGTATTTTTTGATCTAACAAATTAAAATTTTGATTTTTTTTGAATTTAAACTATATAAATCATGCCCACTTTTGTCGCTAAAGTTCGCGATTCACAAGGAAAATCCAAACAAGAAAAAATTGTTGCCAACTCTTTATCAGATGCTCGTACTGAATTAAGACAACAAGGTTTTGTAATCCAGGATTTACAACAATTTAAAGGTTTTGATCTCGCTGAAGCTCTCGATTTAACAAAACTGCAAAACAAGTTTGCTACAGTTGCCGTTAAAGATAAAGCTATATTTTCTCGTCAGTTTGCTGCTTTGACAAATGCAGGGGTTGCCATTGTTAGAAGCTTAGGAGTACTTTCCGAACAATGTGGCAATCCAAAACTGAAAGAAGCACTTTTAGATATCAGTGGTGAAGTGCAAAATGGTGTGAATCTTTCTGATGCAATGCGGAAGCATCCCGAATGTTTTGATGGTTTGTATGTCAGCATGATTCAAGCTGGCGAAGTCGGTGGTGTTTTGGATGAAGTTCTTAATCGTTTAGCCAAATTATTAGAAGATACGGCTCGACTGCAAAACCAAATCAAATCGGCAATGTCTTATCCGACTGTTGTAGGTGGTTTAGCAGTAATCATTTTTCTAGCAATGACTATTTTTCTGATTCCAATTTTTGCCAATATATTCAAAGATTTGGGAACAGAATTACCTGCTTTAACGCAGTTCATGCTCTGGATAAGTGGTGTTCTTACAAGCTGGCGGCTTTTCGTCCTTATTGGTATTGTTGTCGGAGCAAAAGTAGCTTTTGATATGTACTATAAGACACCTGTAGGTACCCTAAATATTGATGCACTTTCTTTAAAACTACCTTTATTTGGTGACTTAATTCAAAAATCAGCTATCGCTAGATTTAGCCGTACCTTCGGTTCTTTAACTCGTTCCGGAGTACCAATTCTAACCTCTTTAGAAATTGTCCGAGACACATCGGGAAACCAGGTAATTGCTAACGCTATTGATTCTGCAAGAAGCGAAGTTCAGCAAGGGGGAATGATTAGTTTTGCTTTGCAAAAAGAAAATTGCTTTCCTCCGATGGCAATTCAAATGATGAGTATCGGAGAAGAAACAGGAGAATTAGATGGAATGTTAATGAAAGTTGCCGATTTTTATGAAGATGAAGTTGAACAAGCAGTAAAGGCTTTAACCAGTGTTTTAGAACCAGTAATGATTGTGGTTATCGGTGGTATGGTAGCCGTAATTTTGCTCTCGATGTACCTGCCAATGTTCGCAGTCTTTGAAGAATTAGGCTAAGAACAGTTATCAATTATCAGTTATCAATTATCAAATAAAACAGTTAATTGATAACTCTTGATTCAAAGGTTAAAGGTTATAGGTTAAAAGTCAAAGGTTGAAAACTATAACTCCTAACTATTAAATCCTTACTCCTAAATCTAAAATCCAAAATCTAAAATTTAAAATCCAAAATTCTTTATGCCTGTACAAAAATCACAATACGAAATCAGTTTGGCGGAGTATAGCGATCGCTCTGCTGCGGTTGCTCTTTTAAAGCAGCATCGCCCTTATTTGGAAATGATTCCTAGTTTGCGTCGGCCGGATGAAAGTCTTGTTACGATTCCTTTACCAATTATCCGTATTCGTAAGACTGAAAAAGATTTACCGCAAACAACTTGTCTACCCTGCGATTTAGCAATATTAATGTGCGATCCAGAATGGAAAATTAAAACGGGGATTGAAATTCTTGTATTTATTCATCGTCCCGATGAGGATTTTTCTGAGTTGTTAGGACGATGGCGACAAACTCAAGTTTGGTTGGATAAAGATTACGAGTGGTTTATGCCTCCTCGTTACAGTCATATTTTGAATGAAGGAATTAATACTATATATCCTTTATTTGTAGTTTTTCCTGAAACTTCAGAACGAATTAAACGCGGTTTGTTAGGTTCTGAAAGTCCGTTTATTATTCAAAATTCAGAATTAGTTTTTGATGAGGAAAGAAAAGAAGAAGAACAATTGGGCTATTAATAATTATTTTCCAGTTTACTTTCAAAGAAAGATAGTTGAAAAATATAGACATGATTGCAAAATAAAGTATTTGTTTTAGTTGTATAAAAATAGTTTGCAATTAACTACTATTTATATTTCAGGTACAGATTAAGTATTTAAAGAAATATTATTTAAGGTTTTTTATTTCAATTTAGGACTTAGGCAGCAATTACAGCAGATATAGTGTTCCAGACATCAAAGATCCCCCCAACCCCCCGCTCATTTGGGGGGCTTGCTTAATTCCTACAATTGTATTGTGGACTACAGTTTTCATCTAGTTTAAGCAGTCAAACTCAGGTTCAAAAATAGTGGTGGTGTTTCAAAATTTGATAAACACCACTACTCTTTTTTTATTTGTGACCTAAAGAATATTTTAAAAATATCCGGCAATATAATATATCTGAGAGGGAAACGCTAGGCGAACTTTTTTTATATAAGGCAAATTCCGCTGGACTGGACTCATTAATACCATCATCCCCCAAAGGGCTTTACCTATTTAGCTGCGATTTCAAGCCTTGGGTAAAGTACTAATTAGAACTTTACAAACATTCCGTTAATAGTTTTAGACCAATGTTCTACTTATCCGGCTTTTTACTACCTTTATAGACAAAAATTAATCATAACCATTGGTTTTATATCTATTTTTTCCATTTTGTAGCCTTATACCTTGAGGTATACCCCAACTCTATACCTTGCGAGATAATTATATTAAGCAGCTTCATTTTCAGCTTGACTTATGTGCTTCATTAAGAGAGACTTACATATAATTGATGTAAACACTACTCAAAATAATAACTTTTGTAACGATTTTAAATAAAATTATTTCGGGGGATAGAAAATTAGTTATTTAATGACTCAGTTATTTACTGACTAATTTTATCATTAAGGAAAAATGTTGTGATTTGGAGAAGAGTTTTAGATTCAGCTTCAAAGCAGCATATAGAAACTTCAATCAACATGGTTGGTCAAAAACATGGAGACATTAGAATTTATAATTTATCCAGACGGTAGAGTACAGGAAAAAGTCACTGGAATAGTAGGTGCTTCTTGCGCTGAAGTTACTGCTGCTATAGAAGCACAGTTAGGGATTGTACTGACTCATGAACCAACCTCAGAATATTTCACCGCCAAGGTGTTTTCTCAAAATGATGTTGTGAATACTCAAGCAACATTCAGCAACTGGTAGTTTTCGACTCAACTTAATCTTTTAGTCTCACTGCTAACAAATTATGTCACATTTTAGCCAGATTAAGACTCAAATTCGTAATATTGAATCTTTGAAAAATGCTCTCACCGATTTAGGTGTAGCTTGGAAAGGTGGAACTCATTCTTTACGTGGCTATCAAGGTATAACTCATACCGCTGAAATTGCAATCGAGCAAGACAATGGCTACGATATCGGCTTTAAGTGGAATGGGAAAGAATACGAATTGGTAGCCGATTTACAATATTGGGCGCAAAATCTTTCTGTAGAAGGGTTTTTACGGCAAGTTACACAGCGTTATGCTTACCGCACTGTAGTTGAAGAGACTGCGAAAGCTGGCTTTCAAGTTAGCGAACAAAAACAGAATCAAGATGGTTCAATTCGCTTAGTAGTACAGCGCTGGAGTGCGTAATGTCTGATTTTTTGCCGCCAATCGATGAACAAGATAATCGTTCTGGTTTGGAACCGGAATTAGGGGGTTCTTTACGAGAAGACTCTTTACGTTCTGGTTTGGAACCTGAATTGGGCGGTGTGCTGCGTCAAAAGGGCGTATATGTCGATGAGATTACTTGTATTGGGTGTAAGCACTGTTCCCATGTTGCTCGTAACACTTTTTATATAGAATCCGATTACGGGCGTGCCCGCGTTATGCGTCAAGATGGTGATTCAGAAGAAGTAATCCAAGAAGCGATTGATACTTGTCCTGTAGACTGCATTCACTGGCTTGATTATAGCTCGCTGAGAAAGTTTGAAGAAGAGCGTAAATACCAGGTGATTCCGGTAGTTGGTTATCCACTCGATCCGGCAGTAGTTGCGACTCAGGCTCGTCGAAGGAAGCAAAAATTGAAAAAGAAAAAACCTCGGTCTTAGAATTATAAATTTTTATTTATTAAAAAAGGGTTGCATTGGCAACCCTTTACTTTGGGTTTGCGGAAAAAGTTGTTTTTGACAAGGGTAGGGGGGAGGAAGCAGGGAGCAGGGGGAAAACAAGATTGTATTTCCTCAAAACCCTTAGGTAATAAAGCTAATAATTTTATTCAGCAAGCCCTACTTTTGTTAATAAACAGTAATCAAGTACATTAGTATTAAAGATTGTAATTGGGACAGCGCTTTATTCTTTGCTAAGAGCTTATCACTACGTTTTCAAATTAATACTTTTTTGTGTTGCCTGTTCCCTATAACCTATTCTTTTTCTAGCAAAAGATGATGTCAATCATTTACATACGTCTTAGCTCGAACAGATAGAAAAACTAGGTTTAGATCGTTAAGTATTAGATATAACGATACTTAACAGATGATAAACCTAGTTTTTTGAACGTTTAAGTTGACCTAATTAATAAGATGGAGATTTACCAATTTTTAAAGATACTTCTCCAAAGTATTAGCTAACGTAGTTTTGGGAACTGCTCCAACGACCATATCAACTTTTTGCCCACCTTTAAAAATCATTAATGTGGGAATACTGCGGATACCGTATTGAGAAGCAACATTAGGATTCTCGTCTGTGTTAACTTTTACAACTTTAATTTGGCCCTCGTATTGTGAGGAAATTTCGTCTACAACAGGGGCTACCATGCGACATGGACCACACCAGGGTGCCCAAAAGTCAACTAATACAGGAACTTCGCTATCGAGTACTTCCTGCTTAAAGGTAGAGTCTGTAACTTGTGTGGCTGATGACATGCCTTAAAACCTTATAATTCAGATGTTTTTGATTTTTGTGAAATTCTACCACAGCAAAAACCACTGCCTTGGCATTTGGAATATACATTTACAGATTGACAACTCCCCATCAATAAATTGAAGGGGATTCTTAGTTCACAGGGAGTCCAATGACTTTACCCGAACTCGCGCATCTTGACCGTATGCCTTACGGCTGCAAGTCCTCTAATTAAGACTATTTGTGCGGCTGCAACATCTTTATCTGTTGTATATCCACAATTATCACATTTATGAACACGTTCGGATAATGTTTTCTTACCTGTTGCATGCTGACAACTGGGACATATTTGAGAAGTTTTTCGAGCATTCACCTTATGGTAATAAACACTGCGCTTAAAACAAACTTGCTCAAGAATATTAAAGAACTGTTTTTAGCCAATTATTCGAGCCTTTATGCTTTTTACTAACACGTTATTGCGCGGCAATAAAGCGGGAGGAAAATCCACACTGCTTTTTGCCTTAGCAATTTAAGCTTGCCTATGACACTCCGTTTCACGCTGCGCTAACGGAGGCTTTTTTCTTTGTAAAAAAATTATCATGGGAACTAAGAGCGCACTACATCCCCACAATTGTAAATTAGGGGCACTGTGGGTGGTTCCGGTGGATTGAAAATTTATTCCAACACATAAGGAACCGCCCGAACAATAGTCCGGGCGGAGTGTGGTGTGAGGAGTGAACGGAAACATGCGTCTCCGCTATTTCTATTGTAGGCGACATATGCGATTTTTCCAGTCATAGTTTAAAAGTAAGGAAAAATTTCTTTAAGAATATGTTGGTTAGCTAGGATTATTATTTTGAAAATAGTTAACGATTGATGGTTTTTCTGAGTAATAGTCATACCTCAACCAATCGTTAACTATTACATATTTCTGACACCTTATATCTTTGGAGTCAATTTCTTTATTTACCCATGCCTAAATGTTGAGCTTTCTGATATACTTTTCCTTCTGTTAAAAGTGATGGAGCAATAACAACTTCAACCTGCTGCATCTCTTTAAGATTTTTTGCTCCAAGGGTACCCATGCTGGTTTTTAAAGCGCCTAAAAGATTATGAGTACCGTCATCAAGCTGTGCTGGCCCGGTTAGTATTTGTTCTAAAGTCCCAGTGGTGCCTACATTAATGCGAGTACCGCGAGGTAATACGGGCGATGGGGTTGCCATACCCCAATGATAGCCGCGTCCGGGGGCTTCGGCACATCTAGCGAAGGGAGAACCAATCATTACACCATCAGCACCGCAAGCAATACATTTACAGATATCGCCGCCAGTGATTAAACCACCATCGGCAATTACTGGTACGTAATTTCCGGTTTCTTGGTAATATTCATCTCTAGCGGCCGCACAATCGGCGATCGCACTGGCTTGAGGAACACCTACTCCTAAGACTCCACGGGAAGTACAGGCGGCACCAGGGCCAATTCCAACTAATACCGCAGCAGCACCAGCTTTCATTAAGTTAAAGGTGACTTCATAGCTAACGCAGTTACCTAAAACTACCGGCATCGGCATTTCCCGGCAAAATTCAGCCAAATCTAAAGGAGTTATCGATTCTGGCGATAAATGCGCGGTAGAAACCACAGTAGCCTGTACAAAAAATAAATCTGCTCCTGCTTCAGCTACTACCGAACCGTATTTACTAGCCCCAACAGGAGTCGCGCTGACTGCGGCAATACCACCGCTCGATTTGATTTCTTTAATTCGCTGTATAACTAATTCCGCCTTAATTGGTTCTGCATAAAGCTCTTGCATCAACGGCACAAATTCATCTTTGTTTACCGCTGCAATGCGATCCAAAATCGGTTCTGGATTGTCATACCGTGTTTGGATTCCCTCTAAATTGAGTACTCCTAATGCTCCTATTTCCGACAAACGTACAGCCATGCGAACATCAACAACACCATCCATTGCACTAGCGATTATCGGAATTTCTCGCTCAATATTACCGATACGCCATGTCGTATCTGCTAATACTGGATCTAATGTTCTTGTACCTGGCACTAAAGCAATTTCATCTATGCCGTAAGCCCTGCGGGCTGTTTTTCCCCGCCCAATTTGAATATCCACGCGCTTTTACTTATTCTCATGTATTTAAGTTAGAGTATCAAATTGTGGGAGTATTTTGAGCGGTTTTTTTGAAACTAATTGTTTCAAGTAGAACAGATAAAAAATCGCATTGAAAAGTCATTGATAAATATGTCAAACCATATAACCCCCCTTGTTAATTAACAGCAGTGTTATTCTATTTATCCTGCATCAAGGCTAGAACATAGCAAATGCTGCGTTTAATATCTCAAGAAGGTTCATCACTATCGAAGCAATCTTTGAACTGCCGTTCTAGTAAGAATGAATTCAATATAAGGCGATCTAATGTATAAGTTTATTCATCTTATTTCTGTACTTTACAGTAATATTTGATACATTTTTTTATATTAATACTCAAGAGCATCCAAGTATTTATTCTCAAATAATTTTGTAAAAAAGTATTCTATATTACAATTGCTTTTGATCGGGAATAGAAAAGTATTATTAAACACTTACAAAATATTTTTCTAAATAACCCTTAGCTATCTAACCAGATATTTAAATTAGATATTTAAATTAGATATTTAGAACTGAAGCAAAAATAGATTATAATTGTTTACAACTTGAAGTACGCGAACTTTTTGAATTTTTTCAATAAATATTACTTTATTGGTTGTATATATAAAAATCCACGATTGTGACATTACAGCAAGTTAATTAATTTACTTCTATGGCAGATAGCATTTTTTAGTGAGAATAAAACAAGCTTAGTAAGTAGCAAGACATACAAGTATTAAATGTCTATAAAACAAAAGTAATGAAGAATATATATATAGCTAAGTTGAAAAATCTACACCTAAGTAAAAATCACTAATAGAATATAAAGAAATTAGACATAGGGTTCGCAAGCGTCCAGAATCGCTAACATTGTTAACATAACTTCGCCATTATTATTTAAATAGCCTTGATCCAATCAGAAACACTAGAATTATTGGAATGGTCTCGCTTATGCCAGCATTTGTCTACTTTCGCGGCAACTAAGTTGGGGGCGATCGCCTCACGTTATGTCGCGATACCTGAATCGAGAGCAGAAAGCGAATATTTATTAGAACAAACAAAACAAGTATACGAATTAGAAAATCGTTTAGATAATGGGATTTCTTTTGAAGGAATTCAAGATTTCGGCGATTCCTTGGAAAGAGCCGAACTCAAAGGTATTTTGGCAGGAGATGAATTATTGGCGATCGCCACAACCTTGGCGGGAATCAGAAATTTGCGTCGTCTAATCGACAACCATCCGGATTTAGAAATATTAAACGAATTAGTTGCTGACTTAAGAACTTATCCAGAATTAGAAAAAGAAATCCATCGCTGTATTGACGAGCGAGGACAAGTAACAGATCGTGCTAGCGAAAAACTCGGCGATATTCGCAACTCATTACGCCAAAACCGCAGCCAAATTACTAGAAAGCTACAAAATATCATCCAGGTAAAAGCAAACGCCCTCCAGGAAACGATAATAACTCAACGTAGCGACAGATTTGTAATTCCGGTGAAAGCACCGCAAAAAGACGCGATTCCTGGTATCGTACATGACACTTCTACAAGCGGAGCCACTTTGTATGTAGAACCCAATTCCGTTGTGCCAATGGGCAATCAACTGCGTCAATTATTGCGAAGAGAACAAGTAGAAGAAGAAGCAATTCGCCGCAATTTATCAGAACAAATAGCTGAAGTAAAACCAGATTTAGAAAAATTATTGGCAGTAGCAACTACATTAGATTTAGCAACTGCCAAAGCACGATATAGCTTTTGGTTAAAAGCAAATCCGCCTCGTTTTATTAACCCTGTAGAAGAAAATATTACTTTACGGGAATTGCGACATCCCTTATTAGTGTGGCAGCAGCATCACGAACAAGGACATCCAGTAATTCCAGTAAACTTAGTTATAAATCCATATATTCGAGTTGTTACCATTACCGGGCCAAACACTGGTGGTAAAACAGTAACTCTTAAAACCTTGGGTTTCGCAACATTGATGGCAAAGATCGGTTTATTTGTGCCAGCCCGCGAGCCAGTAGAATTGCCTTGGTTTGACCAAATATTAGCAGACATTGGGGACGAACAATCCTTAGAGCAGAGCTTATCAACCTTTTCGGGACATATTCGTCGAATTAGTCGGATTTTGGATGCAGTTTCAGCAACGGATGAGGAACAAGGAGATAGGCAAGAAGAAGATGAAATGATTTCCCCCCATCCCTCTTCCTTAGTATTGCTCGATGAAGTTGGAGCCGGTACCGATCCTGTAGAAGGTAGTGCTTTAGCTATTGCTTTATTGCGTTATCTTGCAGATAATTCATTACTGACAATTGCTACCACTCACTTTGGCGAATTGAAGGCACTGAAATATCAAGACGAACGCTTTGAAAATGCTTCGGTAGAATTTGATGAAGCAACTTTGTCACCAACTTATCGTTTGCTTTGGGGAATTCCCGGACGTTCTAATGCTTTAGCAATTGCTTCTCGTTTGGGATTAAAAACAGAAGTAGTAGAAAAAGCAAAAGAGGAAATGGGTGGTGCTACGGATGAAGTCAACCAAGTTATAGCCGGATTAGAAGCCCAACGTCGTCGTCAAGAAGAGAAAGCAGCACAAGCGCAAGACTTATTGCAGCAAGCAGAACGTTTTTATAAAGAAGTATCGGCAAAAGCCACAGACTTAGAAGAAAGAGAAAAATCTTTACGTGCCTCTCAAGAAATCGCCGTACAGCAAGAAATTGCTTCGGCAAAAGGTGAAATAGCTGCTGTAATTAAACGTTTGCAAGAAGGTAAACCAACGGCTCAGGATGCGAAAAAAGCTACCGATAACATAAATAAATTAGCAGAGAGATTCATACCAAAAGCAGAACCTAAGCAGAAAGTAGGCTTCATGCCCAAAGTTGGCGAACGGATTCGTATTCCTAAGTTAGGGCAAACAGCAGAAGTCTTAACTGCTCCCGATGAAGATGGCGAATTTAACGTCCGTTTTGGACAAATGAAAATGACGGTAAAGCTAGAAGATGTAGAATCTCTAACTGGAGAAAAAGCAAAGTCACCAGCTAAAGCAAAACCAGCAGCAAAAGCAGCACCACCACCTGCTCCTGTAGAAAATACACCTCTAATTAGGACTTCTAAAAATACAGTAGATTTACGGGGAAGACGAGTAGCAGATAGTGAAATTATTTTAGATAAAGCAATTTCAGAAGTTGATAGAGCAATATGGATAATTCACGGACATGGAACCGGAAAACTGCGTCAAGGAGTTCACGCTTTTTTAAAGCAGCATCCCAGAATTAGTCATTACGAAGCTGCACCGCAAAATGATGGCGGCACTGGGGTTACGATTGCGTACATCAAGAGTTAGGAGTTAAGAGTTAGGGGTTAGGGGTTAGGAGTTAGGAATTAGGAGTTAAGAGTTAGAAATTAGCAATTAGGAGTTAGGAGTTAGGAATTATTTTCTTCCCCCTCTTCCCCCTCTTCCCCCTCTTCCCCCTCCTCAATGCCCAATTCAAAATTTCCCTTTGACAAAATAGGATTTGAATCTAAAGTAGGTAAAAGACAAATTGCTGTTGACCCAAATCAGCTAGAAAGCTTGCCAAATTGCGAACTTTTTGCTATAGCTTGCCCAAACCAATATAAAATGTTGAGAGTCTGGTTTCAAAATGGGTAACAGCAACAGTCCCAAAAGGCCCGATCACCTATGCTTAAAGTTATGCACTCTGCTGGCGATTCACCCACTATTAGTTCCCAGTGGGAGGATTTAACTAATATTGCCGCCCCGACATCCATTCAATGGGACGATATAAAGGCCCAAATTGACTTGGTGCTGTTGGCGCTAGAAGCTTTGACTGGCATCGGTTCCGAGGCAATGCTCTCGGCGGCAATTAATCTTAACTTAGAATCAAGAGTGCCAGATCGTGTGGCGCTGTGGCGACTGCGCCAATCTAACCCCATACGTAAGGATCAGGGGGGCAGAAAAAAATTAGATGTAGAAGAAGCGCGATCGTTAGTTTTGATTACTTGCTATCTTGCCAAGCAGCACCAAGAATTAATTCGTCGTGCTGTTGACTTGTTAGAACAAAATGCTCAAAATAACCGCGAACCTCATTACTCTCCCTTATTGGGAGACTACATCGATGCTTTCTGCAACACTTATCAAGAGCGGATGGAAGAGGACGAGAAAATATCAACGGATATACTCACCAATTTGGCACTCAAACTACTGATAGATTTAGTATTTTACAGTGGTCCCGGTGGACACCGCCGTCTCTGGCTAGCACTTATAGACCGTTCAACAAAATTTTGAAATGTCCAAGACGCATTTACTGCCATGCCTCTATCAAATTCAGTGATTCGTCGGTATACGCCGCCTACCTGCACGTTAGAAGTTGTGGCGCAAAGTTCTCCTTTGTCGCGTTGGATGGGTAAATCCGTTCTTAAGCAGGTTCGATTCAATCTTCGTTTTGACTCGCCGCGACAACCAGAAGAAGGACAAGTTGTAGTCCAAGGTGACCGGGATCAGTTAGAAGCTTTATCTACGGCAGTCTCAGGTTACGTACAGCAAATCTTACAACAGTCACCAGAAAATTTCTGGGCTTCGAGAATTGAAGCACGTTCGATCGGTACAACATTATCGCCAACATCGGTAGAAGATTTTCCTAACTTGGAGCCAAATTCCAATCTTAGAAACGAATTTGCTTATAGTTCCAATATTTATTTACAGCCAAGCAGTAATTTAACTCATCAACTGTTTCTTGGTTCCTTGGCAAACCAATCTAGCGGTACTTCTATTCAATTAGGTTTGCTGCAATTATTTGATTTAGCCACAGCTTTAGATGAGTATATGGCTGATGTTGTTGCTTTACCTACCGAAATTCAACAACCTAGTAGAAATCGCTTTGCAGTACCCGCTTGGGCACCTGTTGCAGCAGTGCTGGTATTAGGTTTGGGTTTAATGCCATTTACCCTTCAATATGCAAACCGTCTTCGAGAAGAAAATAAGATGGGTGAAACGGTAGCAACAGCAAACAAAGAAATTGGAAATGATGCCGCTTCTACGTCTTCGTTAAATCCATTACCAACGCCACAGAGTTCGCTTACCCCTTTACCGAATCTATCGCCATTACCAAATTTAGGTACGGGTTTAAATCTTCCCAGTGCTTCTTTACCAGTACCGGGGGCATCTCCCCTTCCAACAGAGGCAACAACTCAAAAGCCTGGTACTAACTTCCCTTCAGCGTCAACAAACTCGTCAGGTAGTTTGTCGAACATTCCCCTACCGCCATTAGGTAGTGATAGTTTTGGTAGTAGCGCAGGTACAAAACCGCAGTTAGAAAAACCTAATTTTTCTTTAAGTCCAAATTCTCCATCGGCAAAACCTAATCTTGGAGGAAATATTTCTGCATCAACTCCTAAAAGTAAAACTAGTTTACCGTCACTGAGTAATCCATCTACACCCAAACTTCCAGAAATTCCTCAAACCGGAAATAATCAAAAAGATTTACTGACGAATCTGCCTAAATCTAATAGCTTGGCAACAGAATCAAGAGGAAATAATCCTACTACTACAACAGCCGCAGCTAATAGCGAAACCTTATTTGATACCAATCAAGTTGCGGAAGTAAGAAATTATCTCAGTCAACGCTGGAAACCACCTAGCGGTTTAAAACAGCCTTTAGAATACAGTTTAACCGTAGGCGTTGATGGTGCCCTCGAACAAATTCTTCCTTTAGGAAAATCTGCAAGAGATTATGTTGATAATGCTGGTATTCCCAAAATTGGTCAACCTTTCGTTTCTTCTAGTCGTAACGGACAAAATGTAAGAGTTCGTGCAGTTCTTAACCCTAATGGTAAAGTACAAGTTTTTCCTGAAACTGATTAGGTATTTAAAATCTAATTTTTATATGTTTGAATGCTCCTCGTCCAAGAAAGGGCGAGGATTTTAGCTTTCTCTCAAACACTAATAGCTCAGTCAATTTTAGCCCACTTTCAATCAAACTTCTGTTTTGCTTGCATGGGTGATACAAAGTAAGTTAAGTTTAAAATGCAACTTTTGGAGCTATAAAATATTCGTATAGATACATAAGTACCAATATACGTTAATTTTAGATTTAAAATAAAAATCTATATCAATAAATGATTTCTCCACTGGGAAAAGTTGATCGCGACAATTGCCATTACCTTGGTTTTGTTAACCACAGGTGGTTTTTTATGTTAAAAGAAACCCTACTTTTTCGACACTAATTTACATCTACTGATTTAATTACTCGCTAAGTCTAAGAGTTTTAATACTGCGGATCTGAATTAATAAGTAGAAATACCATCCCCTTAAAGGGCCGATTGAGTTCAAAATAATAGATTGTGGACTATAAACCCCCTTCAAGGCGGTAAACAGACTCTACACCAAATTAAGCGTAAATTATAATGTTATTTTGGCATCAACTGTCATGACCTCCAATGATTTTTATACATCAGAGCATCTTCAAGCGGATATCGTTGAGTTAGTAAAAAAATTACCGAAGTTAAAGAATCGGAAATATATAGAGCAGGCTTTAAATACCCTATTACGGCTTTCCCAAGAAGAAGAAATCGACCGGCTAGATTGGAAAATATTATCGTCATCTCTGGCAGATATGGAACGGGGTTTCCAACTGTTTCATACTTACCGTCACGTTCGTAAAGTTACCATATTTGGTTCGGCACGCTTATCGCCAGACACACCAGATTATAAAATGGCAAGAGACTTTGGTCGCTGCGTGGCTGAATTGGGATTTATGGTAATTACTGGTGGTGGTGGTGGGATAATGCATGCGGACATGAAGGTGCCGGAAGAGAAAATTCCTTTGGTTTAAATATTGAATTGCCGTTTGAACAAGAGGCAAATCCAATTATTCAGGGCGATGAGAAACTAATTCACTTTAAATATTTCTTTACCCGCAAGCTATTTTTGCTTAAAGAAAGCGATGCAGTAGCTTTATTCCCCGGTGGTTTTGGCACTCAAGACGAAGCATTCGAGTGCATGACTTTGAGTCAAACTGGTAAATTTGGTCCAGTACCGTTAATTTTAATCGATCATCCCGGTGGCGATTACTGGAAATCCTGGAGCGAGTATATTGATAAGCAGTTAGTAGCAAAAGGTTTGGTAAGTCCTGAAGATCCTAGTTTATATACCGTTACTGATAATTTAGAAGTTGCTTGTAACGCTATAACTCATTTTTTCAAAGTTTATCACTCCAGCCGATACGTTGGCGATCGCCTAGTGATTCGCTTAAAGTCAGAATTATCTGATGCGGAAGTAGACAAGCTAAATAATGAATTCAGCAGTATTTTGGTGAAAGGAAAAATTGAGAAAAGTCAGGCTTTACCACAAGAAGGAACTGATGAAGCTGTTGGACTTCCGCGTTTGCTGTTGTACTTTAATCAAAAGGATTTGGGACGGTTGTATCAGATGATTGCAACGATTAACCAAATGGGACATCCTTCGATTGAAGATACCAAACATCCGGAAAGGAAGTAAGTTTGGGCATGGGGAATTGGGGATAAATTGGAAATGCCCGCAGGTTGGAAACCTAGGGCTATACAAACAAAGCCCGTCTTCACGGGCTAAGAAATAAATTTCCAGTGACTCGTTCCCAGCCTCCAGGCTGGGAATGCTTTTAAGGAGGCTCTTGCCTCTGGTGCGACAAACAAACACAACCTGATAACGTAGTTATCAATTAAAAATTTTTGATTGATGGGTTTATTGTTTCTAACATCAAATTAATCCTATGCTAAATATCAGCTTGTAGGTTGGGTTAGACACGATTTGCAAATTTCGTTTGTAACGCTTACTTTATAATTATCGTGTCGTAACCCAACATTACTAGGATTGCGAGCAATTAAGATATTTAAGAATACCCTGTTATAAAGTATTGGGTTACAACATTCATAATTTATTGTCGAACATTATTATTCTTGATGCGCTTATCCCGACTTACGAACTTTCTATTTGTTTGCTATAAGTTTACTAATAAATAGCAGAAGTATTTTCATAAAAGGGGAATTTTTAATATGCAATTGTCAGAAATTATATCAGAATTAGAAAATAATAATGGCAAATTACCTCGCCAAGCTTTAGAAAGAGCCATCGAAGAAAGGGAAGCCATTACTCCTTTATTGTTAGATATTTTATCGAATTGTAAAAATAACCTTGAGGAGATATCAAATAAACCTGACTATATTCTACATATTTGTGCATTCTACCTATTAGCGCAATTTAGAGAACCATTAGCTTATCCGATTATTATCGATTTCTTCTCAATTCCGGGAGATATGACAGTTAATGCAACTGAACATTTAGTTGCGGAGGGCTTGGGTAGAATACTTGCTTCTGTTTACGATGGAAATATTAAACCGATCGCACAATTAATAGAAAACAAAGAAATTGATGAACGGGTAAGAGCCGTAGGGCTTGAAGCTTTAATGATTTTAGCTGTTCAAGAAGTTGTTTCTAGAGAGCAAATAATCGAGCATCATAAAGAACTTTTTTTAAAAATTTATGCAAATAAGTCTTCCGTATTTCAAGATAAACAAGAACAGAATTATATCTTGGGTAGCTTAGTAATGAACAGTTCTATGCTTGCTCCAGTAGAACTCCAACAGTATATTGAAAAAACTTTTGATGAGAATTTAATTCGACCGATTGATTATGAGCGAGAAGAGTTTAACAATATATTAGAAATAGATCCCGAAGTGACCTTGAAACAACTTCGTGATGATATTCATTATTCATTGATTGAAGATGCTATATCTGAGATAGAATCTAACTGTTTTCAAGCTTGGGAATTTCAGAAAACTCTTAATAGTTTGAATGAGGTACAAATATTTTCTAAATCATCAAACAAATCTAAAAGTAAAGCAAAAAGCAAGAAAAAAATGCAGCAAGAATCTCGACGAAAAAATCGGTCTAAGAAAAAGTGATTGTTTGTACCATTGTTAGCTTGTAGGTTGGGTTAGACACGAGCAAACAAATTTCGTTTGTAACGCCTACTTTATAATTATCGTGTCGTAACCCAACATTACTAGGATTGCGATTAATTTAGATATTTAAGAATACCCCGGAAAGAATTTGTTGGGTTACAGCGCTAACATAATTTATTGTTGAATATGATTATTCATTGTGTGCTTAACTCAACCTACCAATCAAGAAATGTCAAAAGCACCATTATTTGATTCGTTCCCAGTCTCCGGGCTGGGATAATGTTTTAATAGTAATAAATTTGTTAGCATTAAATTTAGTGTAAATTAGATGCCGACATTAATTCTATGTTAAATATCAGTCGAGATATTCACTCACTTTCAAGCTTTAAGCGAAATACGCCTTCATTTATTGAGCAAATGAAGCAGACGGGAGAACCCGTAGTCTTAACTGTTAATGGTAAAGCCGAAATAGTAGTTCAAGATGCAGAGTCTTATCAAAAATTGCTTGATGCATTGGAAAGGTTGGAAGCCATAGCTGGAATTAAACAGGGGCTAGAAGATGTAGAAGCTGGCAGAACCATTTCTATGACAGAATTTGATCGGGAAATGCGGCAAAAGTATGACATTTCAAGCTTGTAGGTTGGGTTAGACACGATTTTCAAATTTCGTTTGTAACGTCTACTTTGTAATTATCGTGTCGTAACCCAGCATTACTAGGATTGCGATCGATTGAGATATTTAAGAATACCCCCTGCCATAATTTGTTGGGTTACTGAATTTTGTTTTTTCTATGTTTTTCTAACACTTCGGGGAAATAAGCAAGGTCTTCAATTGTTTGCGGTGCTGGGTATATTTCGGCGTTTTCAGATTTAAATTTATCGATGTAAAAGTGAAATGCTTCTTTGTCTTCTTGATATTTAATTATGTAATCGCGGAGTTCTTGACGCGTCATTGATGCGTAATTTGGTTTATTCATAGGTATCTCCATTTGCCGTTTGGCATAATCACTATTTCGGTTTCTTTTCCTGCCAGGAAGAAAATTTCTTGCGTTCTTTCGTCTATCCGGACTAAATAAATGGGTAAATACATTTTAGTCGTCCAACAACTTAGAATAAAGCAAGCGCGTATTTGCTGTTCTGTAGGCACCTTAAAATCCTCAATCCACAGAACTATAGTTGTTTAAAAAATCACTTACATTAGGATAGATGTTATCGTCTGGGGGAAGAAACAGTACTTTGGCTTCGCTAGCACAATTATTTATATCCACTTTTTACTGCTTAGTTTGATGACAAAATTAGAAGCTTGATATTTATCAGCTTCTCTATATTTACACGGTAGCGTGTTTTTGTGTCAATCAGATAAAAGTTTGTTTATTCTGGGATTTCATATTTAAATCCTGCTTTATCAGCTACTAAAGTTAGATGTTTTGAAGTGGAACGAGTTGGTTTATAGACACCTTTTTCCCATTCGCTAACGGTTTGCTGACGAACACCTAACTCTTGGGCTAGTTGTGACTGAGTGAGTCCCATTTGAAGGCGTAGTGCTTTTATCAATTCGCTGTTCCACTTAACAGAGTTATTTGTAGATTTTACTTTGTATCCGCTTGTAGGTTTCCGAAAGGTAACACGTTCTTTTTCCAAGTCAAGTTCTCCTACAAGATACCCCGCGCTCATCCAGGCAATGGCTTGCAATGCTCCTTTACTACGATTTCCCCACCATCGTCGCTGTTTTCGGGCTGAGTCAGGTAGAGCATTAGCAATTAATTGCTCAATTTCTGTAAAGGCAAGGGTTATTTCAGGGGAATTATTATTTTGGAGATATTCTAAAAGTGGCTGATATTTGCTTCCTCCTTTCATATTGTTTGTTCTTTATGTCTACTTGATTATTTTATTAGCTATCGTCCAACAAGAAACTTAAACTGGGGGTAGAAAAGGTGGGAGATACTCACGCAATACTATATATTCTATTGTTTTAGTTTAAATTTAAGTGAGATTGCTGTTATAAAAATTCATTTTTTGGGAACTATATAAATAACCACTGAACACAAACAGGACAAGAGGAGTTTCAGTGGATACTTTTATATTTCCCAATAACATTAAGTCAACATGATATTGAACAGAGTGGTATTAGTTGGTTATGCAGATCGACAACCACAGCTACGTTATTTCAAGAGTGGCAAGATACTTTGTAAATTTCCCATTGTAGTGCAGTCATTCAGCGATACTGGTGAAACAGTACTTGAATGCATAGATTTAGAATTATGGAATGAAACTGCTAAGGTAGCTGCTCAGTATGTTCCTAAAGGCAGAGAAATTAGTATTATTGGTTCCTTAAAATTTTCAACTTGGAAAGATAGAAAAACAGGTAAACCAAGGGAATCAGCGATAGTTCTCGTTAACCAACTTCATCTTCTTGGAACTTTTATGAAAGTTGGTAAGCATTTTACTGAACAAGTTGATATAAACGAATATAAAGAATCTTACAAAGATTCTGAGGATTGAGACTATCAAGAAGATTTATATGAGGATTGCTATCAAACCTATGATGAGTATGATACTTCAATAGAATGCGGTTATTCAGATGACATGGACTACGGTTATTTAGATGATTTGGATAATATATACGAACATCTATATTAAGCATTAAACTTTTTTAATTGTACTTTATCGTACCTTTCATAAAAAATGAGCTAGGACATTTTTTAACATTGTTTGTTGAAAATAATAAAATCATTTTTATCTATGGGCATTAATCCACATATTAGGTTTGGAATTTCTAGGTCAGGACGTTATATTTTAGATTTTATTCCAAGAGAACAGATTCATAGGTATTTATATCGGCTTAAATTTTATAGCGTGAATTATGAAGTCGTAACTAGAAAACAAGAATTCAAGCTTACTCAACAAAAAGTTTGTTACATATTATTTTTTCATATTGAAAAAAAGTTAATAGACAAACTAAAAGAAGCATACGGATTTATCGATAAAAGAGAATATTCAATACAAAATTATAAAGATTTAATGTGTTTTTTTATGGAAGATCGATATGTTATTGCTTATAATAACAATTTGTCTCATCAAATGAAAAATTATTTAAATCAACATATCGGATTTACATACAAATTAATAATTATTGATAATAATACAATTTGTATGCCAAAAAAATATTTATTGGATGTAATTATTGAAGATATTAATAATTCTATTGGTATTACCAATGAACAAAATAGTGATGAAGAAACTAGAAAAAAATTATTAAATTTACGAAATTTGATTTATGAGTATAAGGAAATTACTGGTAAAAGATACAAACAACCTATTTTTGATTTTGGAGGTGTTCCAAGATATTAAGATATTCTTGCTTTAACCATGTGATTAAATTTAAATCCACGGTGGACAAATAAATGCCCACCACAAAAACTAATTAAACTATTAGCTAAGAACCCAATTAACCAAAGTACGCACGCCGAAACCAGTTGCTCCCGAAGGATTATAACCGTTTTCTTTATCCGTCCAAACTGGCCCTGCAACGTCTAAATGCGCCCAAGCGGGGGTATCTTTAACAAACTGCTTCAAAAACAAAGATGCAGTAATTGAACCACCCGCACGTGGCCCGGTATTTTTCATATCAGCAATACCAGATTTCAACCCTTCAAAATACTTCTCTTCCATCGGCATCCGCCAGAATTTTTCTCCAGCACTTTCGGAAGCTGTTTGCAATTCGGATGCTAATTCATCGCTGGGGGTAAACAACCCGGCGATTTCATTACCCAAAGCAACAATACAGGCTCCTGTCAAAGTTGCTAAATCCACGATCGCATCAACTCCCAACTTATCGGCAAACACTAACGCATCAGCTAAGGTTAAACGTCCTTCAGCGTCAGTGTTATTAACTTCGATAGTTTTGCCGTTAGAAGCTTTAAGAATATCGCCGGGATGCATGGCGTGTCCGCTAATCATGTTTTCAGCAACGGCAGAAATAAAGTGAACTTCGGCATCGGGTTTGAGTTGCCCAATTGCTTTAGCTGCACCCAAGGTAGCGGCAGCACCACCCATATCCATTTTCATGGTTTCAATACCGCTACCAGCACCTTTGATATTTAATCCACCAGAGTCGAAGGTTACACCTTTGCCAACAATTGCTAACTTACGTCTGGGTGTGCCTTGGGGTTTATAGGTAAGGTGAATAAACTTCGGAGGCAAATCGGAAGCTTGCGCTACTCCCAAAAAGGCACCCATACCTAACTTTTCACATTCTTCTTTTTCCAGAATTTCTATTTCCAAATTGTGTTCGGAGGCAATTTCTTGAGCAACTTCTGCCATAGTTATCGGAGTTACTTCATTAGCTGGTGCTGCAACTAATTGTCGTGCCAGCATTACCCCCGAAGCTATTTGATTAGCCAAGGTTACGGCTGCTTCTTGTCCGCCCAAACCTAGTAAATCTACGGTTTCTACTTGTGTTTCTTTTTCTTCCGGTTCCGACTTGAAGCGGTTATCTTGATAAAGCGCTAGCTGTACCCCTTCGGCGATCGCCTGGGCAGTTTGGGCTGCGTCATCATGACAAACTGGTAAACTAATGCCCAAAGACTTACATTTTTGCTTTTTAGCTAACTTTGCTATTGTTGCTGCTGCACGTCGTAAGCTTTCAGCATTAAAAGCATCGGCTTTACCCAAACCCACTAACATAATTTTACGAATACTTGTACCACCACTTAAGCGAGTGAAAGCAGTACTATTAGACTTTCCTTTAAATTCTTCGTCTTCTATTAATTCTTTTAAGACACCAGCCAACTTTTTATCTAAAGCAGCTAAATCGCCAGTTAAATCTAACTCCAGTTCAAATAATCCTATAGCTAAACCATCCCCAGACCAATCTGAAAGCGGTGTATTACTCGCTCTAATTTCCATTTCGTATCCAACAAGTGACTTTACTTGTACCAGTATTGCTCAAAAATTGCGTTTTGTACTGCCAGATTGAAGGACCACCGGAGTTAAGGACTTGCAAAAAATAATTTCTTTTATTTTGTAGTGCGAGCATCTTGCTCGCTTGGGACATACAGCGAGCAAGATGCTCGCACTACCTAAAAACCCATCCCCCATGCCTAATCCCCATTTGATAATTGATAATTGATTATTGATAATTGTTCATTGATTACTAACTACCGACTCGATAGAATTCGCATCAACATCAAATTTGTTAGTAATAGCATTGATGATATTTTGTTCGACTGGGGTGGTTTCGTTGTTTAATTTAGCAATTCGATAACATTGAGCTAATAATGGTGCTGCAAAATCTCGGTTTAACTGGTTGAGCAGTGTATCCAAAGGCTGAGGAGATTTAATATTTTGCTCGATTGCTTCTAAGGATTTAGAACTCAGGTTTAATGCTTCCAACTGCGGGTGTATTTCTACCCAAGTTTGTTCTGGATGACTGGCAAGAATCATATGTACCAAAATTTGATCCATTACCGCTTCTTGAGTAATAGCAGTTTTTAGATAATTTTCGCTTTGTTGCTGTAATTTTGCGATTGTTTCTTCGCTGCTTAAAGATTCTGATGCATCCAGTTTTGTTTCATAAAAACGACAAGCAGCATATCCTAAAGAAAAAATCATCGTAGCGTTAGCGCTCGCACCAATTACCGCACCGGCAAAAGGTATATTTCGCAGTAAACTTAATCCTGCTGTTTTTAAAAGACGACCACCTCCCAATCCTAAGCCAAAAATTGCTAATACTTCACCTTTGCGGGCTGAGTCTTGCAAATTTAACCCATAGATAGATGCAATCTGATAAACCATTTCTGACTGTAATTCTGTTGTTGCAGCAAAATCAACTGCTAATAATGCCGCCGCAGCACCTGGCAAAATACTTGTGGTTAAGCCAACCCCACCGGCTTTGACTGCTTTGTCTACCATGATGCGGTGAGCAAGTTGACTAGGCGAATCGTGAGGATGCTTTTGCTTTAAATGCTTAATTGCGGCTTCTGCTTTTACTAAATCAACATTGTCGCTAGCACCTACAAGCCAGTTTAAATTCACTACTCCAGCTAATCTGTGAATTAGCCAGTTATCACTAATATGACTAACTACACTTCCTGCGGTTTCGGTAGCTTGTTCTATAATTTTATGGGTTTGTTTTGCCGCAACTTCCCCTACAGAGGCTACAGTTGAAACTACCGCCGAACCTGCTTCTAAAGCGCTTCCCCCAACAATAGCTCCGACTCCTAATGCTGTATCGGTAATTGTTCCGCCTACTTCACCTACCGTTTTAGCCAAGGATTCTAAAGGGGATGTCTTTGAATCTTCTTGTGATGGGATTTCTATATTTTTCTCTTTGGCTTGAGGTTGAATCTTAACTTCTGTTTCTGAAGCTGAAGGAGTTGATTTAGCTGATTCTTTTTTAGATTTATCTGACATTTAAAGATACCTGATACATACATAAAATTATTTCTTATGTAAGATATAGCCGAGCAACTATTATCTTCACATCCATCTAAAAGCGCAATTATGCTGCGACTGATTGAATAAAAATTATGGTTATATCGGTACTTCTTAAGTAAAAGTTACGTCAGTTTGATTTTTTTAAGAGGTAACTTAAAATAGTCTCAACAAGTTTTAAAACAAAAAATCATTTGGCAATAGCCGTTACTAATATGCATCATTGTTTAAAGCATTATTCATTTACATAGGCTATGTCCGATCGAGTTTGATATACAATATCTAATTTAAATATTTATTTGTAGCCGCATATACTTGCATTTGTATAAACTTTAATAACTAGCTTTTTATATGAATTTTTGTTGAATAAACGATCGTATGTTAGTTAATTATTCGGACAAGAAAAATTATTTCATGAATATTGGAACTGTAGATGCACCATGATAGGACTCTGACTTGAAGTCAGGGTCTTTTTTTTGCAAATAATTTGTAAGATTTTGGAGTATTGTTCGGGTTAGTAGCTTGCTGCTTGAGATATTTGCCAGCAACCCATCCAATATTTTTTTGGTATTCTATGAGATACCACTCTATGCCATCTTGATAATATCTTTGCTTTCTATCTTGGATGCTTATTGCATCACATGGAATTAAAGTAATTATTTCTGTATTTAAACCTGCTTGTTTACGCATATTAAGTCCATCAGCATTAGGAGGACAATTTAATCCGTAATTATATACAAATGAATTACTATCATATTTAATAGCAGGTGGAGAATCTTTACCAGGAATCATTGGGCTGGGAAATGTTTCTGGTGTCGGTATAACTGACTCTGTTGCTGTATTTTGTTTAAAAGTTGAATTATTATCGGATGTATTTTCAATATTTAAAAGTGCAGCACTTGCAATAGTCATAAATAATCCGAAAATAAAGAAACTTATGCTCATGAACATACTTGTTATACGTATCGAAGATGGTTGCTTGCTATCGATAAAGTTAGAGCTTGAACTATTGAATCTTTTTCCCGCCCATAATAAGAATGGAGTGAAAATAGATATTCCAAACAAAATAAATAATACGCCAAAACAAAAAAGTATAATTACTGCAATTCTCATATAAGCCTTTCCCCTACATTTATTTATACGCAAAATAAACAGGGCGCTTGTATCTATATGTACAAGAACCCGTAGAGGTAAGCTTAGCTATTTAATTTCGATTAATCTAGTATATTTTGTAACATCCAACCCCTTTAGGTTAAAGTCATAATTATTATGCTATTACAAAAAATAAGATAAATAATATTAGTTAATTTGAAAAACCCGGTAGTTAAGAATACCGGGCATTCAAAAAGGCTTCAAGGAGTTGATTTAACTTCGCTACTACACTCTAAAAAGTTATTGTCACCCATGATTTCGTAAAGATTAATCTCTTTTTCTAGCAAACAAGCATGTCCGCTTTCTGGAAGTATTAGAATTTTAGCATTAGGAAAAATATCTCCTAGCCTTAAGACTTCTGTGGTAGAAGGTAGAAGCTTATCATTAGCACCAGCAATTAATAAAATCGGTTGAGTCAATTGTCTTAGTTTGTATTCGTCAATGTAAAATTCCCGAAGCAGTGATATTCTCCAACGTATTGTTTCTGGGGGAACCGAACGCATCGCTTTCAAAAGTTCTTGGCGATCGCCACTGCTCATTCTTGGTAAGGAAGCTAGAAACGGTAGCAATCCAAAAGCACCCACATCATAAAAGAAGTTAGGTACAAAATCCATAAACTGCGAACCCCAATCAAAAAAAGCACGAAACCGAAAGCTGGAAGCAGGATTTAAAAGTATTACCCGCTTGAACAGATGTGGTGCTGCAATTGCTACCTTCTGTGCCAAACAACCTCCAAAGGATTCTCCACAAAGATAGACGGATCTTTGAGGTGTATTTTCTATTTCGTCATAAATTAATTTTAATACGCTCGATACAAGTTCATCCCAATTAGTCAAGTCATCTCGCGGTATTGCCAAACAACGCACGTCAAAGCAAGCTTCTAAACCATCAGTTTGAGTTCGCAATAGTTGCCCCGAGCCATCCATTCCTGGCAAATATATAAATAGTGGATAATCTGGGTGTATTGCTCTTGGAGTAAGGAAACATGGCTGTAGTTCAACTTTTGTTCTATTCATCAGTTGGTAGTTAATTGTCAATAATCAGTTAGTTTTTAATTTTTTAATTTTGTTTAAAGCTTAAAAAAACTTTTAGGTTATCGCTACTTTGACATACATCGATAAAGCCACTTGAATAAATTTTGTTTGTAATTTTTGACTCAAAACCTTAGTTATAAGTTCTTCTACTATAATTCTTGCCTGTTTTGCCCGAAATATTTTTGATCTGCTGCGTTCCCATAGAGTGAATCAACGAAGGAATCAGCATGAAAGTTAGGTACGACATCTGTAGAGAATTTTTTCAGTCAGGAGTAAAACAGGAGTAGCTATTGGCGGCAAAATCAAATCTCTAAGATTTGCTCGTGATGGCGCGAACGTTAATAATAGTCAGAGCTAGCTTATACAGTTGATTTTTAAAATTTAACAAATTCTTGCATCGCGAACAGTTAAAGTTTAGCCAGCATTATTTTTATATTTACAGAGGAAGTTATATAACTTTTCCCTATTTACCCAATCCTGTTTCCTAACCAGACAAAATATTTAATTGGTTTCATACAAGTATTTATCTTATGTCATAACAACAAGCAAAACTAATGATATTGGATAAAGTTAGAATGGTTCCCGATCGCAAAAATGTTTGCACATTGATGCATCTAATTTTCGTAATAGCTAAACGTTCTTGTAGATAACGAATTTGGTAGCAACCGAGAAATGAGCCACGGATTATTCCGACTCATAAGTTTTCTATATCAATTCTATCAGAACATCTCAGTTTAACTAGAGCAATTATTTACATTTTTTTTATATAGATGTAAATTTCTGTCTTACCGAAAAAAATTATTCATTTAGGGGATATATTTTTCCTCAACAAAATAATTTGTATTTATAGTAACAAGAATTTAAAAAATATTTCTCAATAATAATTAGCTTATAAACAAAGGATTTAGATATCAATAAATTCTACTTATACTTATTTTTAAATAAACCGGAAGCAAATAAATTTGTTAACATAAAAATGCAGGTTGAAAAAACATGGCTAATATTGTATAATAACGTGGTTTTACCTGAATTCTTCGGATAGAAAACTGTTTTTTTAAAGAAGTAATTTTATTTCTACATGAGTCTAGTGGATAAAACAAAAAATACATTTGCTCTTACTACACCGCTATATTATGTAAACGATTTGCCTCATATTGGTAGTGCTTACACAACAATGGCCGCAGATGTTATGGCACGCTTTCAAAGGCTTACAGGTCGCTCTGTACTTTTAATTACCGGCACCGACGAACACGGGCAAAAAATTCAACGGACGGCAGAAAGTAAAGGTATTGAACCCCAAGAATTTAGCAACCAAATGTCTGCGGGATTTGTCTCTCTGTGGGAATTGCTCAATATTCAATACGACCGCTTTATCCGCACTACCAATCCAAATCATGAAAAGATAGTAAAAGAGTTTTTTGGAAGACTGTGGGAAAGCGGCGATATTTATCTTGGTCAGCAAAAAGGTTGGTATTGCGTTTCTTGCGAAGAATTTAAAGAAGAACGCGAATTGCTAGAAGGAAATCATTGCCCCATTCATAGTAATAAACAAGTGGAATGGCGGGACGAGGAAAATTATTTCTTTAAGCTATCAAAATATCAAAGCCAACTCGAAGAATTGTATCAGTTTAGACCGGATTTTCTTCAACCAGAAAGTAGACGAAACGAAATTCTTAACTTTATTAAAGGAGGGTTGCAAGATTTTTCGATTTCGCGAGTCAATTTAGAGTGGGGTTTTCCAGTACCTAACGATCCAAAGCACACTTTATATGTTTGGTTTGATGCTTTATTGGGATATATAACTGCACTACTAGAAGATGACTCGGAGCCAAGTTTAGAAAACGCTTTGGCTAAATGGTGGCCAATCAATTTACATTTAATCGGTAAAGATATTTTACGCTTTCACGCGGTTTCCTGGCCTGCATTGTTGATGAGTGCCAATTTACCTTTGCCAGAAAGAGTATTTGGACACGGTTTTTTGACCAAGGATGGTCAGAAGATGGGTAAAAGCCTTGGTAATACCATCGATCCTGTAGCATTGGTGAAAAAATATGGTTCCGATGCGATTCGTTATTACTTTATTAAGGAAATCGGATTTGGTAAGGATGGCGATTTTAATGAAGTTAGGTTTGTTGAAGTTGTAAATGCAGATTTGGCGAAGAATTTTGGTAATTTGCTAAATCGCACTTTAAATATGGTCAAAAAATACTGTCAGGGAAACGTACCCTCGATCGCAAGCGAAAATGTCCCCGTTAGTAATCCTTTAAAAGCTATTGGCTTGAAATTAGGGGAACAGGTAAAAGCTAACTACGAAGCCCTAGCTTTCGATCGAGCCTGCGAAGGGGTTCTGCGATTGTCTCAAGCTTGTAATAAGTATATTGACGAACAAGCACCCTGGTCATTATACAAACAAGGACAACAGCAAGAGTTAGAACAGGTTTTGTATGTAGTCTTAGAATCGGTAAGGCTGGCAGCTTATCTTATTTCTCCGGTAATTCCAAATATTAGTAGCGATATATATCAGCAACTGGGTTTTGGAATTGACTTTAACGATCGAATTGAAACTGCGAATTCCGCACCCTTCGCTACACATGGAAACTGGGGGCTGCTTAATAGCGAACAGCAGTTAGGCAAAGCAAAGCCAATTTTTCAAATCATTGAATTGAATTAATTTAAATTTTAGAATTTTAATTCAATATTTGATAGAAAAATTCCCCCCAACGTCTTTCGCCAAAAAATTAAAGCAAAGAGGAAGCAAATTAGAAATCTAAAATTCTGAGAAGGGCTAGTTACACAGGTTGATTTATCAAGGTGTAAGTATTAGCCTTGAATGATTATCATAAATAGCCGAAACTTACGTATGATGTGATATTTAAGTTTCAATTATTACAAGAATAACAAACATAATTGCAAAAATAAAAAATGAGGTATCAGAAAAATGTTGAATAATTTACAAGAAGAGTCGATATTTACACCAGAACAAGTTTTAGAAAATCGAGGTCGCGTAGCGATATTTATTGATGGCTCAAATTTGTTTTACGCAGCATTACAATTAGGAATTGAAATTGACTACACCAAATTGCTTTCCAGGCTAACAGGTGGTTCGAGGTTACTGCGTTCGTTTTTCTATACTGGTGTAGATCGGACAAATGAGAAACAGCAGGGATTTTTGTTATGGATGCGGCGCAATGGTTATAGAGTAATAGCCAAAGATTTGGTACAGCTACCAGATGGCTCTAAAAAAGCTAATTTGGATGTAGAAATCGCAGTAGATATGATGGCTTTGGTTGATTCTTACGATACTGCTGTTTTAGTCAGTGGTGATGGGGATTTAGCATATGCGGTGAATTCAGTTAGTTATCGTGGGGTTAGAGTAGAAGTAGTAAGTTTACGTTCTATGACTAGCGATAGTTTGATTAACGTTTCCGATCGCTACATTGATTTAGAAGCTGTTAAAGATGATATTCAAAAGACACCTCGTCAGGGATATCCTTACCGCCCATTACCCGAAATGAGTTTTCTTGAGCAGTCACCATCACCTGGTATGGTAGATCCTCGTTTGGAAATTCAAGAATAAAGTACAAGACAAAAATAGTACGGTGAGTTGGACATCGCAAACTGAATTATCCAAAATTTATCTTTATTTAAGATGCGTTAGTTAACTGAATTCTTTCAATACTGAGGAATTTTGATTACTGACGCATCTTAATTATGGGGTTTTTTCTGTTCCCTACTCCCTACTTCCTGCTTTCTCTTATCGGGTATAGCCAAAATAAATTAATCAAAAACACGGATAATATTAACTTTTTCTACGTCTGTTAATAGAGTATGGCGCAAAAAATTCTACAATTTATAGGATGAAAAGCTTAACCCGTAAGACTTTGAGCCTCTGCCTTCTGCCCTGCGCCTTCTCTCTTCTGACATTAGTTAGTTGTGGAGGTGAGAAGTCCAGTATTGAAGACGAACCAGTCGAAGACGAATCCGTACAAGATGACGAAAGTAACTTTACTTTCCAAGGCGTAGCTTTAGAACAATTTGATGAAAAAGGTCAACCAATTTGGAAGGTAAACGCCAAACAAGCCAAATATACCAAAGAAAAACAAATTGGTAATGCCCAGAATCCTTATGGCGAACTGTATCAAGACGGTAAAATAGTTTACAAAATTACAGCGGATAAAGCCGATATTAGGCAAGACGGAAAGCAATTATTTCTCAAAGGTCAAATTGTTGCAACCGATCCTGAAAATGGTGTGGTATTGCGAGGAAACGAATTAGAATGGCGACCGAAAGAAGATTTAATGATTGTTCGCAATCAACTTAATGGTACTCACAAACAGTTACAAGCAGTAGCCAAAGAAGCAAGAGTTAAAACCCGCGAACAGCGGATTGATTTTTCTGGAGGAGTCGTAGCTAAATCCTTCGATCCCCAACTGCAAATGCAAACCGAACAATTAACCTGGATGATTAAACAGGAAAAATTAATTGGCGATCGCACCATGCAGATTAACCGTTTTGAGAATAATAAAGTTACCGATCGCGGTAGGGGAGATGCTGCTGAAATTTTCTTAAAAACAAAAATTGTTAATATTACAAAAAATGCCTTTATCGAATTACTAGATCCTTTGGTACAAATAGCTAGTAATTCCATAACTTGGAACGTAAACGCGGAAAATATTAAAACAAATGCACCAGTAAAAGTGGTGCATCGTACTGAAAATATAACTGTAAGCGGGAATCGAGGTGAATTAAAAATACCCCAAGATACAGTTTTTGTTCAAGGAGACGTTAAAGGTATCGGACAAAAAGGTCAGTCGATCCAATCGAATAATTTAACTTGGTATTTAAACAATCAATTAGTAGAAGCCTCCGGAGACGTAATATACGCTCAAACAGACCCCCAATTAACTTTTAAAGGTGATAATGCAACTGGTAATTTTAAAACAGAAAATGTGGTTGTTAAAGGTGGAAGTCCCGGTAGTAGGGTAATTACAGAGATTATTCCCAACTTTAACAATTAACAGTGACCAGTTAACAGTGAGCAGTGAGCAGTTATCAGTTATCAATTGGCGAGCATCGCCAGGAAAATAAAGCAAGCCCTAAATTATTCATTCATATCGGATAAATGTTCACTGTTCACTGAATTAACTTTCATTCAAAACATCATTACGACTAGCCTTACCTAACTCAGGTATGGCTTTTTCTCCTTCAGTAGGGCTGACACCAGTTGAAGCGGTTTCTGGTACTTGCAAATCTTTGAGCATTTTTTGCAGTAATTTGTCTTGTTCGGAGCGGAAACCCGGAACGTAAACACCTTTGTTGATAACTGCAAACCAAACTAAACCGCGATCTTTTGTTGGCATTACTCCTGCTAAAGCGCTGACATCTCTTAAGGTACCAGTTTTGAAAGCTGTGTTTTTAGGAATGCGTCTGGCGTAAGTTGTGCCGCGATGATCTAAGCCGGAAGTAGGGAAAAAGTCAGCTACTGTAAGATTATGAGGGGTTGCTAAACGTTGAATAGCCATTAGCATCGCAGTTGCAGCTCTAGGAGAAATGCGATTTTTTTGTCCTAATCCGGAACCGTTAATTAATTGAATTTCGGATTGCGGTACTCTTGCAAGTTTAGCAGCAGTTGATTGAACTACACTTGCTCCACCTACAGATTCTGCAAGCATTTCTGCCATTTCATTGTTGCTGAAAACGTTCATCTCATTGATTAACTGTACCATCGGTAACGAACGATGACGTATCAACTGAATTTGAGAGGTTTCAACCTTGTCTTTGACTTCAACTTTTCCTTTAATTTCAACTTGAGGTTTTGGGGTACCTTTGGGCATCCTTGAATACTGAAAGGCTATGCGTCTATCCCAAGTGGCAGAATTGAGTGCCCTTTTGAGTGCTTGTCCTGCTAATGTGGGATTGCGTTGAAAATTCATTGCAAATTTACCAACAACAATTAAATTCCCATTGACGCGCTTTATACCCATTTTGTTGAGCATATTGCCAATAGTTATTGCTTCTTCCCAAACAAATAAAGGATCTTCACTAGCGTTAACTACTAGATTTCCTTCTAATACACCGTTTTTAATAGGTCCAGTAGCACTTATCAAAGTTTCAAATTTATGATCGTGACCCCATTTATGAAGTGCAGCAAGTGAAGTTGCAATTTTTGTTAAAGAAGCAGCAGGTAAGGGTTTTGTACCTTGATGATTAGCCATCAGTATCGGGCCTGACTGCATCCAAATACCTTGAACTTGGGTTTGTTCGGGTTTAATTAGTTTTAATGCCTGTAATTCTTTAAGATATTCACTTATCGTATTGCTTCTGGCTGGATTTGGATCGGGACTCAGAACTAAGCCGGTACCAGCTTGCCAAGCTAGCGTATCAAAAGCCTGCATTGGCTTAACTTGTACTCCCGCCATGTCTAACCATAACGAAATCAAACCCGAACCAAACAATTCCAGCATTCTTCACTCCTATACAAGTAACTGCTACCTTCTTTTTTGCTGTAATACTAAGCACAAAGCAAACCCATTAGCATGCTCGTAATGATAACCGTTGATTATTGCTTTCGGCTATGGAGCCACATAACAAACTTTTGCAATTTGCCTCAACCATTATGCTTAAATTTTCAACTAATGGATTTTATTATCACACTTCTCGCTACGATCCCACCAAATTGATTTGCCAAAAAAAACTCCAAGTTCGTAAATAAGTGTTTACGCTCAAATAAGAGGATAAATAGATTTGTAGTTGTTTTGAACGCCAACGAAGGCAACTTTTCGTAAATTTCATCAAATACACGCGCCGATTTCATAGAGCAGCATCTGCTTGAAGGGAACAAGATAAACGACAGCGGCACGCACAAAGAATTGAAATACACAAAATATATGTTATCAAGGTTACGATTTACCGACAGTAAAATCCTGAAAATGCTTGTCTTTGAACGTCTTCTAGATATTTAAGAGTAAATCAGGCAAAAATGATTATTTTTTGGACTTTGTACGGGAAGGAGTGGTTTGCTTGAATCTTCTCCGAACAAAATTACTACTATATTTTTTGATTACTATGTTTAGATAAGTAAGTCGGCATAAATAAATCTAACTATGTAACAGATGACCGCCACTAGTTCTTGGATGATAGGCTTTTGGAATAGAAAATTCTTGCTGACTAAAGCGAACGTACAAGTTTTTACTTTTACCATTAACAAATCGATTTTGTTTAGGAAACATAAAAGGAAGATTGTTGATAAAATACTGTTTGGGCTGACAGTAAATAGCTGGAAAATTCCCGCTTCTCTGATTAAAGGTGTCTAGTTTAAATTGACTGTTAAAATAAGACCAGTGGTAAAGCATTGAGGGTTTTTTACCTAAAACAAGAATTGCATGATGCTGACCATATTTACTTCCTTGCATTCTCTGTATCGATAAATCAAGCAAAGTTTTAACGGGTATATAATCAGTTCTATCGCTGCCACTCAGTTGAATGCAGTAAGGCGTATCTCTAGCAAGTTTTTTTGCGTCTCGAAAAACCAGGTAAATGCTGTAGGCGGGTAAAACAAGAATTGAAATAAGGATCGGTGCTGCTATTCCTGCGATAATTTTGAGGTTACTCCGAATAAATAAAGCCATCATACTTATTTTTTAAAGTCCTGTTTGTATAAAGATATGGTTATTAGTTAGCAGCTTAAACTATTTCTAAATCGACTAAATACATCAAAAGTTTTATCGCGTTTCTAAATCATTTGCGATAATTAATCAACGCGGTTTTTTTGAAAATAGGTTTTTAAAAGTTTATTTTAAGGCAGCGATAATATCAAATATCTCAAGATGAAGGTCTAATTTGAATTGAATTTCTTTAATTATTCAAAATTCATTTGATATTTATAGAATAAAAAATTAAATTTTGCGTTACAAAACATAAATTTTTTGAGGAAAAAATAGAACTACTCTTTTGTGCAAAATGTTAAGTTTTTGTATGAAGATGCAATATAAGTATACTTTACCGCTCAACAGCAATGTTGTTACCCATCGTTAACACCTAAAAATATTGCTCAAAACATTTACCTGTAAAGAGATGAGAGTGGAGTGATAGAGGTAAATTCATGTTATGTTGAGCAAAAGTCGAATTTGATGCCTTACTTAAAAGAGCAAGATTTGGTAGTTAAAAATCTACTGCTATTAGTAGGGGCATCTGGTAAAATTTGTAAGGTTTCTGGAAGCTCTGAGCAATGGGATCGACTGGCGTAAGAATCGCTATTGATGCAATGGGAGGAGATAATGCACCTGGCGAAATCGTGGCTGGCGCACTGCGAGCCGTCGAAGAATTAGGTGTAAAAGTATTGTTGGTAGGCTCCCCCGAAGATATTGAACGAACACTGCCATCATCAGTTAAGTCAGAACAAGTTGAAATTGTCCCTGCCGAAGGCGCGATCGCCATGAATGAGGAACCTTTAAGCGGCATTAGACGCAAACCGAAGGCTTCCATTAACGTGGCGATGAGCTTGGTGAAAAAGGGAGAAGCTGATGCTGTAATTAGTGCCGGACATTCCGGTGCAGCAATGGCAGCAGCTTTACTTCGCTTGGGAAGACTTCCGGGCATCGATCGTCCGGCAATTGGTGCAGTATTTCCTACTATGGTGGCTAGCAAACAAGTCTTAGTACTTGATGTTGGCGCTAACGTAGACTGCCGTCCTAAATTTTTAGAGCAATTTGCCGTTTTAGGTTCTGCTTACTCTGAGTATGTTTTGGGTGTGGCAGAGCCTAAAGTTGGTTTATTAAATATTGGTGAGGAAGAGTGTAAAGGTAATGATGTTGCCATACGCGCCCACCAAATGATTAGTGAAAATCCTTACATTAGCTTTATTGGCAATGCCGAAGGGCGCGATGTGCTTTCTGGTGATTTTGATGTGATTGTATGCGATGGTTTTGTAGGCAATGTGTTATTAAAATTTGCAGAAGCCGTGGGGGAAATTTTGTTGCAAATTATTCGCGAGGAATTACCCCAAGGATTACGCGGTCAAATTGGCTGTTCTATTTTAAAACCAAACTTGAAACGAATTAAGCAACGGGTAGACTCCGCAGAACATGGCGGTGGTTTACTTTTAGGCGTAAACGGCATATGTGTAATTGGTCACGGCAGCTCCGAAGCTCCTTCAATTTTTAATGCAATTCGCCTTGCAAAAGAAGCTGTGGACAATCAGGTTCTACAACGCATTAATTCCCAAAATCTGAGCGAAAGAGGGGTTTTATGAATTAGCTTTCTTAGGTGATTAATATTATGAGTCTATAGTCAGGTTTTTTATACTGCCTATAGACTAATAATAATTATCGTAGAAATTTTTCCAGTCCTTCTAGCGGATAGCTGCGGAGAGAATGAGTGCAAAATTTAGGAATAGCGATTACAGGAAGTGGCTCGGCTGTGCCAGCAAACTTTCTGGATAACCAGGGGCTGAGCGGGCTGGTTGAAACATCAGATGAATGGATAACCACTAGAACGGGAATTCGTAAGCGAAGATTAGCAATGGCGACTGAATCTGTTACTACTATTGGTACTGCTGCTAGTCTCAAGGCATTGGAAATGGCACAAATTGAAGCAAAAGATTTGGATTTAATTTTGCTAGCCACTTCCACTCCTGATGATTTGTTTGGTAGTGCTAGCCAAATTCAAGCTGAATTGGGAGCAAGCAGGGCAGTAGCATTTGATTTAACTGCGGCTTGTTCTGGTTTCCTGTTCGGATTAGTAACTGCCGCCCAATATATAAGGACAGGTGTATTTCAAAATGTACTCTTGATTGGGGCGGATATCCTCTCTCGTTGGGTGGATTGGCAAGACAGACGCACCTGCATATTATTCGGTGATGGTGCTGGGGCTGCTGTATTGCAAGCCAATAAAGAAGACCGTTTATTAGGGTTTGAAATTAAAAGTGATGGAACTCTCAATAGCTGTCTGAAGCTAGCCTATACACCTCAATCCCAAGAACTCATTAATGGTGTGAGTATCTCCAAAGGTAATTATGGCAATGTTTCCATGAACGGTAAAGAAGTTTATCGTTTTGCCGTAAAGCGAGTACCGGAAGTTATTGACAAAGCTTTGTTTCGTGCAAATCTGACTGTCGATCGAGTAGATTGGCTGCTATTGCATCAAGCCAACCAACGCATTCTTGATGCAGTTGCCGAACGTCTTTCTATTCCATCAGAAAAAGTAATCAGTAATGTAGCTAATTATGGCAATACCTCTGCTGCTTCCATACCAATTGCATTAGATGAAGCAGTACGTTTCGGCAAAATAAAAAGGGCCGATACCATCGCTGCATCCGGTTTTGGGGCTGGATTAACTTGGGGTGCGGCGATTTTTCAATGGGGAAGATAAAGAGTTATGAGTTATGAGTTATGAGTTATGAGTTATGAGTTAAGAGTTAAAAGTGTTTTAATAGCCTTGAATCATTAAAGCTCGCAGCTGATTTCTCTAACAAATGCTATTGGGTTCTCACATATGGCAATTAGTGCGAACGAATAGAAGTATCTAGCTTATTTCAAACTCCTAACTCCTAACTCCTAACTACTAACTCCTAACCACTAACCACTAACTACTAACTACGAATTAATAGCTGATGAGTAAAACAGCATGGGTGTTTCCCGGACAAGGTTCCCAAGTACTGGGGATGGGAATGGATTTACTGGAATTGTCAGAAGCGAAGAAAAAGTTTGTTCAAGCTGAAGAGATTTTGGGCTGGAGTGTCAGCGACATCTGCCAGAATCACGAAGATAAGTTGGCTCGTACTCTTTATACTCAACCTTGCTTGTATGTAATAGAAACTATTCTTGCCGATTTTATTCGCAAAGAAGAAAAACCGGATTTAGTAGCAGGTCATAGTTTGGGAGAGTATATTGCTTTATATGTAGCAGGCGTATTTGAATGGAAGGCTGGTTTGCGTTTGGTAAAGCGTCGTGCCGAATTAATGGAAAATGCTGCTGGTGGTCAGATGGCAGCTTTAATTGGCTTCGATCGAGAACAGTTAGATCGAATTTTAGCCCAAACAGACGATGCAGTTTTGGCGAATGACAATAGTTCCGCACAAGTTGTAATTTCTGGTACACCTGAAGCTATAGAAAGCGTCCTCAATCAAGTAAAAGCCAAACGCAAATTACCACTAAATGTATCGGGAGCCTTTCATTCACCGATGATGGCGGATGCATCTGCTGAATTTAAAGATGTATTAGCAACCGTAGAATTTCATCAAGCTACCGTACCTGTTTTATCTAACGTAGAACCAGTGCCCACCGTGGAAGCAGATGTTTTAAAGCAACGGTTGGTGGAGCAAATGACCGGAAGCGTGCGCTGGCGAGAAATTGCATTAGCCTTACCAGAACAAGGTATTGAACGAGTTGTAGAAATTGGGCCTGGAAACGTTTTAACCGGCTTAATCAAGCGTACTGCCTCCGGTTTAAAATTAGAAAACGTGCGCTCCGCTGCTGAAATGAAAGCAGTTAGCACTTAGGAATTGGGAATTGGGCATGAGGCATGGGGCATGGTAAAGAGTTAGGAGTTAGGAGTTAATAGTTAGGAGTTGTAAAAGGTAATAGGTAACGGGTAACTCGTCTCATATCTTAAATAACTGGACTTATATCTTCTTACATATAACTTTTGACCTCTAACCTTTGACCTCTAACCTCCCCATCTCCCCATCCCCAATCCCCTTTCGGGTATCTCCCTCCGGGACACGCTGCGCTAACGCAGTCGCACTCTGCGAGAAAGCTGAGCCGCACGCGACCCGGGAACGCTTACATGGGGGAAACCACGCCATTTGCTCTACTTGGTGAACCCACCCCCGTGGGTCGTCATCCCTCCGTTGAGGGGAGTGGTGAACCCGGAGGGGGAGACCACGCCATTTGCTCTACTTGGGGAGACCACGCCATTTGCTCTACTTGGGGAGACCACGCCATTTGCTCTACTTGGGGAGACCCCAAGACCGCAATGGCTCCCCAAGACCGCAATGGCTCCCCAAGACCGCAATGGCTCCCCAAGACCGCGCTGTCTCACCAATTCCCAATTCCCAATTCCCAATTCCCAATCCCCATTCTTAAAATATGTCTGGAAATCGCGAACCTTTTGTTAGTCTCCTGCTTTACCGCGCTTTTAAATATTCGGTAGTAAATCCGATGCTTCGCGGTTACTTCCGAGGACGTATTTATGGAGCGGAAAATGTCCCTCGGAATGGCCCATTAGTGATAGTAAGCAATCATGCGAGTAATTTTGACCCGCCGATTGTTTCTAATTGCGTTTGCCGTCCCGTATCTTATATGGCTAAGGAAGAATTATTTAAAGTTCCTGTTTTGAAACAAGCGATTGTGCTATACGGTGCTTATCCGGTAAGTAGGGGAAGTGGCGATCGCAATGCAATTCGTAGCGCTTTGGAGTATTTAAAAGGGGGGTGGGCTGTAGGTATTTTCTTGCAAGGTACTCGCACGACTGATGGACGAATTACAGACCCTAAGCGAGGTGCAGCTTTAATTGCTGCAAAAGCAAAAGCACCAATTATACCAGTATGTTTGTGGGGTACTCAGAACATTGAACAGAAAGGTTCGGCCCTTCCTCAAAGGGTTCCGGTTACGGTTAGAATTGGCGAATTGATTTCTCCTCCAATTTCCACAACTAAAGAAGATTTGGAGACTATAACCCAAAAATGCGCTGTAGCAATCAATAAAATGCACGATTTGGGACGTTGAAGCGGCAAAATTCAAACATAACTTTAAAAATATGTATTAAAAATATGCTTTAAGGAAGTAGTATTGGTAGCTAAAATTGCTTAAATTGATGTTCGGGTAATTTTGAGATACCGAATTCTATCTAATCTGATTTTTCTCCCGCTTCCTTCCTTCTACTTGCTAAATATCATATGAACGATTCAGACGGCGAAAATTTTTTAACTCGACTTAATAATTTTGCTTTAGTTCGCTTTTTACTTTTTGCTGCTTGCGGTTGGACAATCGTACAATTAATCGCTTATTTTCAAGCGGTTATTGTTATTTTTACGTTTGCTGCAATCTTAGCTTTTTTACTCAGCTATCCAGTACAGTGGCTGAAACGCTTTGTACCTCACAGTGTAGCGGTTATTTTTATATTCTTAATCAGTATAGTAATTCTTGGTGGTTTAGCTATTGCGGCAGGTTTAGGACTTTTATCTCAGGGACAACAATTAATTGATAGTGTAGCGACTTTTTTAAATTCTTTAATCCCTATAGTACAGCGGTTAGAGGAAACTCTTAAAAACAGAAATCTTCAAATAGATTTAAGTTATCTTGAGGAAATACTAAGAGAACAAGCTATTGCTAGACTTAGTAATATTTTGTTCTTATTTCAAGGTTTTATTACTAATTTTGCTACTTTTGTTTTAATTGCGGTTGTCTCTTTTTTCATGCTTCTTGAAGGAGAACAACTTTGGCTTTTTATTTTAAAAATAATACCTAAGCCCCGACGCAAGAAGTTTGAAAAAGTTACCAAACGGGCTTTTTTGGGTTTTTTCCGAGGTCAGTTGATATTAACATTATTTCTGACGGTATCAACTTTCTTAGTTTTTGTTGTACTAAAAGTACCTTTTCCTTTAGTATTATCTGTAATCGTTGGTTTTATTGATGTTATCCCCGGTATTGGCGCAACGTTAGGAATCAGTTTAATTACCTTAATTGTATTATCTCAAGGTGTGTGGTTGGCGCTGAAGGTATTAGGAGCCTGCATTGTACTTCAACAAATTCAAGATAATTTAATTGCACCTAGAGTTATGCAGGATGCACTTAACTTAAACCCGGTTGTAATCTTTTTTGCTTTACTAATAGGTGCTAGAATTGCAGGTTTATTAGGCATTTTTATCTCTATTCCTATTACAGGTGTCATCGTTTCTTTGTTTGAAATTGATGAGATGAAGGCTGAGGTTTAATCAATATTTGTAAGTATATTTGTAAGTATATTAATCGTAACTATTATTTTTTGTGATGCATCAAAAAACAGTTTATTATCAAAAATTGGTTTTTATTTTAATTTTTTACAAATAATTTGAAATTGTTATATATTAATAATTGAAGAATAAATAATGACTGATGACAAATCAAGATTTAAGAGCGCAATTAGACGAAAACCTTGATGAAGCTGAATGGGAATGGTTGATTCCCCACGTACAAAGAGATTCTGTAATTATAGTAGCCTTAGAATTAGATTTATTAGACGTAGGTGAAGCAATAGCTAGCGATAAAGCTTCAGAAGTCCAAAATTGGATCGATGAAGCGCTGATTGCTAAACCTTCAACAGTACAAATGGGGGAATGGAATATGCAAAAAGAAAAACGGTTTAACACTTTGATTGTGCAACCTTTTGTTTTGGTGCAAGAAAAACTTGCGGCATAAACGATAAAATCCCCTTTGTTGATTAAATAAGGGGATTTCACAATTTTTGATCTTTCGTGGTAATTTAAAGACGGAAAAATGTTACTAACTACTTTTGGGAAGACTCCCCGCCACCCAAACCAGTAGCAACCCAGACAATCGATCTAACTCCATCGCGGATCGACTTTTCTACTGGTTCGGAATTACTTTGTGAAGGTACAGATACTGCTTTAAAGTCAATTCCCCGACTACCTAAAACAATCTCGCCAACTACGCTAGCACGAGGCATATGGTAATCGGAAGTGACTAAATATAATTTCTTGATTCCTCTTTTTTTTAAATCATCTACTAATGTCGTAAAATTTTCTACTGTATTATTAGCTCGATAGTCTAAATGCAAACGCTCTCGATCGACACCAGCTTTGATAAATACCTTTTTTGTCGCACCTTCTGGGCTACCTCCCGAAATCCAAATCGGCAGGTTAGGATATTTTTTTGCAAAGTTAGCTGTAAATTTTTCTCGCTCTAATCTTTTAGTTGAACCTCCTAAAACCAAAATCGCTTGTGGCTGTACAAATACAGCTTGAACTTTTTTGTAACCCCATAACAAGGTTAGGGGTAAAATGAGAAGCATTAACCGAGAAGAAATTCCTGATTTAAGCATTTTATGTAAGGGTTGATCGCTTAGACTATCTAGAAAGGAACTTATTCTAGAAAAATAAAAATAACGCAGTAAGATATAAGCTGCTAACAATTAATATGTCCAACAAAATATAAATATTTTGTGGAAAAATGCACAGGGGGTGACACCCCTCAACGATCAATTATTTCGATCGAAAGTATATTCCCAAGTATTTGAAGAAGCGTTCTTGACTATTGTTTAAGTTGCGAGAACGTATTGTATTGCACTCTTGTCTAACTTTTTTGACGAATAGATGTTATTCAAAGTTCGCCATCGCGCAAAAATAATCATCTACTAGTTTATATGCATTCGCTATTATATTGCAGCAGCAAGGAATACCAGACTTAACAAAAGATTGTATCTGTTTTGTAGTTAAAATTAAAAGTATACTGAATAACTTTATTGATTTTTTTTGTCAAACGGGACTGGCAAGACTCGAACCTGCGACCTAGCGCTTAGGAGGCGCTCGCTCTATCCAACTGAGCTACAGCCCCAAATGATTATAGTTATCTTTACAATAATAATAACATTTCTAGTCACTATGCCAGGAACTATCCCAAGGTCCACCCCCTGTTTCTAATCCACATAGGTTACTGGTTGCTTTCAGGATAGTTTTGGATTTAGTTCCATTTAATTCGCGTAATTCTAAAGTTAATTTTCCTTGCATGGTATCGCGACAAGCAAATATCAAGCCATTTTCGGTAGGCGCACGCAATTCTGTACCAGGTAAATCGGTGGTTCCCGTTAAAGTAACTTCGTATTGAGAATTTTTTGCCTGCATTTCCCATTTACCCCAAGGTTCGATATTCCAACTAACTTGAGAATTCCAAGGTACAAATTCGTAAAATTTACCTTGATAATGCAAACCGATCATTGCTACAGATTCCATCCACCACAATACACCGCGTCTACCTCCACCTGCGGTTAAAGCTAAATCTGGTTCAAAGTCAAAACTGTTGCAGTTCAACCAAAACCATTTTTGAGGAAAAGCACCTCCCCAATTCTTTTCACTGTAGGCGGGTGCATTGGTAAATTCGTAGCGTTTACCATTCCAATCTATCCAACCGCTAGCAAAACCATGAGCCATTAAAATTTGCCATCCCGGCTCAAAAATCTGTAAAAATGATATCCAGCCTGCGGTTGATTGTTGAATGCTGCTTTTATTTCCCCAATAATACACGGGCTGAATTTCATATTCCCAGCGACAGTAATTATTATTGCTTGGATCGTAAATTATCCCTTGATTTAAGGTTGTTGTAGCTTGATAACCCTCTTGAATGTAGCTTTCAAACTCTACAGGAAGCAGATAAAGGGGTTGACTTTCTATATCAGTTTTACCCCAATGCCCCAAAGCCAAAACATCGGACTTTGCCCAAAATCTATTCACATCGGGAAAAGTACGCCATAAATATTCATCATTTGGCCAAGAATTTGTGCTGCACCACCACTATGAGGTTTTCCACCGATTGGATCTTCAATCGAATACATGAAAGCGAAAGTTTGATTTTCGGGGGCAGGTAGAGTTACTCGGTAATACCAACCTTCAAAAAAACGGCGATTGTCACCACCCCAGTGGTAGCCACTATGAGGGGTTTGGGTGAAAGAAAGGAGGTTTTGAGGAACAGGCAACATAAAAGATGAAATCAAAGATATTAAAACAGGTGAGCGATTATTTACACTTAATTAAAAATTAACACTAACTGATATGAAAAAGCCATTTAAGCAATCAATTTCATCATCTTAGATGAATAATTTTTAAATTGACTATAAAGTCGAAACTGTATGTATAAAATTTAGTCATATATAAAAGTTTTTTTTACAGGCTTTAAGTCATTCCTATGGATAGTATGACTACCTTTCGGAAGATAGAACCACTCAATTAACTAAGAAGTTATTCTGAGGATATAGCAAAACATAAGTTTCATAAGCAACTACTGATACAGGTTAAATTATTGATTATCAAATTAACTATCTAATCTGTAAATGCTTTACTTTTTCATACTTTATTAATCAAAATAATTCCTTAAATACCTATGAATAACAATAACGAAAGAAGCTACAACAAAGAAATCAAGCAGGATTCATATACTAACGCTGACGGTAGTATTCATACCAACGTTACAAAAACCAGCGAAACAGTTGAAAACGATCCTAATACTTATGAGGATGGCTACGCTTCCGGTAGGATTCAAGAACGTAATGACCAAAGAAGAAACATAGCTGCACGAGAAAATAATGCTGCTGGTGGCTTAATATTGGGTGTAATGCTTGCGGCACTCGCAACTTTAGTTGGTGGTGCAATGTGGTATTTGAATCAAACAAAAGAAGCAGAAAACGCAACTCCTGCACCAATAGAGACTCCTGTAACTACAGATAAGGATATTTCCGAACCCAACGAAAACAACACAACTACAATCATCGAAAGAACTAGGGAAGTAGCAGTTCCCGTTGAAGTTCCAGTTCCGGTTCCGCAACAGCAACAACCAGCACAAGAACCTCAGCAACGCGACATTAATATCAATGTCCAACCTCAAGAAGGTGCAAGCCAGTCAGAACCTGCGACACCACAACAAGCTGCTCCCAAGCAACCACAAAGTTCAAACGGTAGTAGCAATAATTCCTCTTCAGAACCACAAAAGCAAACTAGCCCAACATCTACATCTACTAACGATTCCTCTAGTTCGAGTGATAGCAATAGTAGCAATTCCGCTGAATAAGTTTTTATTCCTCACAAACAGGACTTGTAGAGACACTATACTATGAGCGTCTCTACATTTTTTTGATTACACAAAACTATTTTTTGCACTAAATGAGTATTTAGCACTATTGCAATAAAATAATTTAGACAAATGTTACGAAAAGTTATCAATAATTACAGTAAGTAAAATAAGGTTTTGGTGATAAAAAATGAATGCTAACTTTATAAATAAGACACAAGACAAGTTAGATAAAACTCTTACAAATAAATCTTTTGATTAGAGTTAGTGTCTCCCACTCTAATCCCATCGCAATATCTCGATTGTTACATCCTAAAAATTAATGCTGTGTTTTCGCCTTGAGTCTATCAATGAGTAAATTTGGAGGTTTTTGGCAAGCAGACAAAGAATACTGCTTAGATAGTAAATAAATCAGGATGTACGTTGCGTAACAAACACTTATAAAATTGCGATTCCGGTTCACCCTATATTAAAACTAAACTCTGATTTTCAACTCTTCTCGATCTACCCGCATATTTAATAAACCGCCTTTAATTACTGACATCTTTCGGTCGTAGCTAAAGGCGGTTTGTTCAGTTAACAGTGAGCAGTAAGCAGTGAGCAGTGAGCAGTGAGTTATGAGTTAGGAGTTATGAGTTATGAGTTATGAGTTATAAGTTAGGAGTTATGAATTAGGAGTTATGAATTAGGAGTGATAAGTAGTTAAGAATTTAAGGTTTTTCTACCCCTCTCCCCATCCCCTTGTCTCCCCCTCTCCCCATCCCCTTGTCTCCCCTTCCCCTCACTCCAAGGTAATTACAGTAACTTCCGGTGGACAAAACAAACGTCCTGGCAAATAAGTTCCTAAACCACGATTAACATATAGCTGATTTTTACCTACTTTGTGAAATCCTTGCGCCCATTCCCAATGTCGGAGAACTTTTACGTAATCTGGTCGTAGAAATGGTATCAATTGGCGCACGTTTTTAGGAATTATGCGAACTAATTCTTTGTAATAAACTACTAAAGGCCCAATATCGGGTAATGCAATTTGTCCTCCGTGACTGTGCCCTGATAATTGCAAATCTACTCGCCACTGCTGCAATATTTGGGCAGTATCGGGATTATGAGATAAAACAATACGCGGTGTTGCATCGTCTAACCGATCCATTACCGATGCAGGGTTAAATTCTTTACACCAATATTCAGCTAATCCTACCAAGGGTAAATCTTTCCCTAAAGGATAAGCAATTTCATTCCAAAGAACTTTAATATTAATACTTTCTAGGGCTGTAGTTACCTCCGCTTTCGCTGTTCGGTAACGTATATCATGATTGCCGAGTACGGCATATATACCAGCGCGAGATTTTAATTTTTTAAGTCTTTTGACTAACTTATATATTGGTGCGGGATCGTCGGTTACGTAGTCACCAGTCAAAACTACCAAATCCGGTTCAGCTTCATTGCTGGTGATAATGGCTTGTTCTAACATTTCTTCGGATAACCTCAAACCATCGTAATGCAAATCCGAAAGCTGCACTATACGAGTACCTTTAGTAGATGCTGGCAAACCAATAATTTTAACTGTGAGTTTTTCTAAACTTAAAGGACCAGTTAACAACCAATGCATAGCGCTAATATTTGCTTTTTGTACCAGCGCTCTTAGTCTATCACCAGTTTTCAGTGAACAGTGAACAGTGAACAGTGAGCAGTTAGGAGTTAGGAGTTATTTGATTTTAGATTTTAGATTTTGGATTAGAAGAGTTAAGAGTTAGGAGTTAGGAGTTAGGAGTTGGGAGTTAAATCACCAGTTAAGAATTCAAAATTTTCCTTGTTTCCTTATCTCCCCATCTCCCCATCTCCCCATCTCCCCATCTCCCCATCCTTCTACTCAAGTGTAATAACGGTAACTTCTGGATTACAAAAAAGTCTTCCGGGTAGATAAGTTCCTAAGCCGCGATTAACGTATAGTTGATTGCTTCCGATTTGATGGAATCCTTTTGCCCATTGCCAATTTCTAACTACTTTGAAAAATTCTGTTTTTACTAATGGCATTTTGCGGCGCAGTTTTCTGGGCATACTGCGAACGATATTGCTATAAGTTGCGATCGCAGGGCCAATACCGGGAATTACAATATGACCACCGTGAGTATGACCGGATAACTGTAAGTCTACTCGCCACTGTCGCAGTATATCGGCGGTATCGGGATTATGAGATAAGACTATGCGCGGTTTTGCTGGATTTAACTGGTTCATCACTAATTCTGGATGAAAATCAGTAGACCAAAATTCACCAAGCCCTACTAGTGGTAGTTCTTTCCCTAACGGATAAGCAATTTTGTTTTCTAGTACTTCAATTCCTACTCTGTCAAAAGCAGATGTAATTTCCGATTTTGAATAGGCGTAATGTATATCGTGATTGCCAAGCACTGCATAAGTACCGCAGCGACTTTGTAAATGCTTAAGTTGAAGGACTAGTTTATTGATAGGATTTGGGTCATCAGTTACATAATCGCCAGTTAAAACTACTAGATCGGGTTCCGCTTCGTTGCTGGCAATTATGGCTTTCTCTAACATTTTCTCTGATAAACGTAAGCCGTCATAGTGGAAATCTGTCATCTGCACTATGCGAATACCTTTTAACGATGCTGGCAAATCTGGAATCCGAACTGTTATTTTTTCTACAGTTAATGGCCCGGTCAGTAACCAGTGCATAAATTAATCAAGCCCATTACTTCAATACTCCTAGCGTATCAAAATCATTCTTTAGCAACAGTATATTAAAAAACTAGTTCTGTCTATTGGTAGATCAAATTATCTTAGTTTGACAGTTTTTTTAAACTAGTTTGGATCTAAATTGAAAAACTAAATTAATTGATGAACATTACTACCTGTTACATAATTCATAAGTAATAATATGTACTTTGCATCTGTCCTAAGTCATAATACCTATTTATGTCCCAGGCAGGGTTAATTATGAGTTATGAATTTATTAAATATTAAAGGAAAGTAATTATTTAGCAATTTCTCAATTTATGACTTTTACAACAGAAGAAAAAAATAGAAAAGCTGTAGAACAATTTCTCGGCTTTGATGCTGATACTCAATTAGGTTTATTATGGTATGGTTACTTGGATATTAAAGACAATTTAAAACCTGTTAACCAAGATTCTGCACAGCAAACTGCTAAAGCTTTGTTCGATAAAATTCAGGCAATGCCGAAGGAACAACAACTGCAAGCACAGCGGGATATTGTTTCTGGTGCAAAAAGTGATATTAGCAGTGCCTATACAGCTTTAAGTTCTAGCGCAAAGCTTGATGTATGGTTGAGACTTGCTCAAGCGATGGAAGGCGGAAGCGTGATTCAGGTACCTGATGACTACGAATTACCATCTAATACCAATGATTTTGCAAGTTCCATCAAAGAATTAGACTTTGAGCAGCGCATTAATTTCATGCGTAGTGCTGTGGTAGAAATGGGTGCTAAATCTTAATTTATTGTTAGATTATTCTTAAATAATTTGCTGTAGAGATGTGGTTTTACTGCGTCTCTATAAAATTATGGTTTGGTAATTGATAATTGCTAATTGTTAATTGATTTAATTATATCAGCCGCTTTTTCAGCAATCATAATTGTCGGGGCATTTGTATTACCGCCAATAATATTAGGCATTATTGAAGCATCAACGACTCTTAGCCCTTTTACTCCATGAACTTGTAGTTTTGAATTAACTACCGACATTGAGTCATTACCCATTTTACAAGTGCCGACTGGATGATATAAGCTTTCTGCGGTGTTGCGAATAAAAGTTTCAATATCTTCATTTGATTGTATTTCTAAACCGGGGACAATTTCTTCACCTCTAAATTTGTCAAATGCTTGTTGTTGTAAAATTTGACGGCTTATTTTCACTCCTGCTAATAAAGTTTCTAAATCTTGTTTATTTGCAAGATAGTTAGGTTGAATAATTGGAGGCTCTAAAGGATTTTTTGAGCGTAGAGTAATTTTACCTTTACTTTGGGGATATAAAAGAGTTGGACATAAAGTAAATCCGTGTTGATAACGCTGCTTGGTAAAACCGTGATTTATTAAACAACCGGGAGCAAAATGTAATTGGAGATTAACCCGTTCTAAATTATTTACGGTTTTTAAAAATCCACCCGCTTCAGCTATATTTGAGGTTAATGCTCCTTTTTTGAAGAGTAAATACTTAAGAATATTATGTGGTTTATTGAGATTGGCTAGGGAAATAGGCTTCGTACATTTATAGGCGATCGATACACATAAATGATCTTGTAAGTTTTGCCCTACACCAGGTAAATCTATTAATACTGGAATATTTAAAGATTTTAAATGTTTGGCGCAACCGATTCCAGAAAGCATTAATAATTGAGGAGAATTGATTGTTCCGGCGCTTAGTATAAGTTCTTTGTTGATTTTAATTTCAGATTCTGTATTTTTATTTTTAAATTGAGTTTTATAAATTAAACCAACAACTTGTTTTCCCGAAAATAATATACGTGTAACGTGGGAATTAGTTTTAACAGTTAAATTTTTTCTAGATAATACAGGTTTTAAATAAGCAGTAGCAGCGCTATGACGCTGCCGATCTTTTTGAGTTACTTGATAAAAGCCTACTCCTTCTTGCTGTATTCCATTAAAATCATTATTAAGAGTTAATCCAAATTCAGTTGCGGCTTTGATAAAAACTTTAGAAAGAGGATTGTGATAAGGCGAATCGGTAAGGTGAAGAAGTCCTTTTATATCGTGAAATTCACTTGCACCTCTGGATTGATTTTCCGATTTTTTAAAATAGGTAAGAACTTCCTTACTACCCCATCGAGGATTGCCTAAATTCTGCCAGTTATCGTAGTCATCTGAATTGCCTCGAATATAAATCATGGCATTAATTGAACTACTTCCACCAATAACTTTTCCACGAGGAAAATAAAGTTTACGATTGTTTAAATTAGATTGTTTTTCTGTATAAAAAGCCCAATCATATTTGGTTTTAAATAAATCGGGATAAGCCCCAGGAATTTTAATTTTTAGGGATCTATCTGGTAATCCAGCTTCCAAAAGCAATACTTTTACTTGAGGATTTTCTGTCAAACGATTCGCCAATACGCAGCCAGCAGAGCCTGCGCCAGCAATTACATAATCGTACATCGTCGTATTTTGGATTTTAGATTTTGGATTTTAACAACGGATGCTTTTGTTTTGGATTGAAAGTATAAAGTTAGGAGTTAGGAATTGGGCATGGGGCATGGGGCATTGGGCATTGGGAGTAGTAAGTAATGAGTAGTTAATTTAATAATTTTTCTACCCCCTCTACCCCCTCTACCCCCTCTCTACCAAAGTGCAACTTGCTGTCTAACTTCTTCCATATTTAGATAATCGCTTGCAAAAGCTTGTCGCAACAATGGATGAGGAATAAATTTATCGTATTTCTGTATTTCTGGTGCTTCTGCATCTGCGACTAAATGTTCGTTGACTATACGTTGCTGGCATAAGGATAAAATTTCTGTTTCAAGTTGTTCAAATTTACCTTTTCCTAATTTCAGTATCATGAAATAAGGATTCACTCCAACAAGAGATTTAATTTCTAATGACTCTCTAGAAAAATTATTTAGCAATCTCTGTAAGGTGTTGTAAGCAACGGTACCCATCCAAGGAAAAATACAGCATTTACCTTTTTCTAATTTGACAATATTGCGTTTATCTAATTCAAAATCTAAAGCTAATTGACGTGCTTCTTGTAATCTTTTTTTAGCATTTTTTTGTAAATAAGCATACTCTATATCTTCTAGCAAAACGCGACGCATACGTTCTAAGATTTTGCTGTGAATTGTACCATTACCACCGCGCCAAAATATCCCGGCTTTACCTTCTACCTGTTTAACAAATATTGTTTTTTTAGAAAAATCTACGTCTAAAACTTCCCAAGTTTTTCCCGCTAACCCGAATTGACTGCCGACTTTAGGCACTACAACAATGGTACCTATTTCTGTTGAATCATGTTTAACGCTAAACTCAATAGTTTCAGGGAATACAGCATAAAACTGAAATCTTTTGACTATTTTTTCTCCTCCTAAACCGAGTATTAATTTACCATTATCAGTTTTATTAATATGGTCGATGCTAACTAAATAACGCAGCAATAATTTATAATCTTCTTGAGATATATATTTAAAGGATGATAGTTTGAAAACTTTTGTGGCAAGAGCAGAAGGTGTAATTTCTTTTGCTGCTGCTAAGATGCTCATAGTCTGATGGTAAAGCAAACTCAACGGATATTTTATTGGTTCAATTGGTTCAATCCATTTGTCTTCTAAATAAAGTTGAATTGTAGCAATAGACTGTAAAAGTTGCCAGGGCATTTGTTTGGGAAGTGGTGCTTCTAAAGATGGCTGTTTTTCCGGACAAACAAAGCGCATATCCGCAGGTTCTCCCCTTCTTCCGGTACGCCCCAAACGTTGTAAAAAACTGGCTACAGAAGACGGTGATTCTAACTGAATTACTCGCTGTAAATAGCCAATATCTACTCCTACTTCTAAAGTCAAAGTTGCAGCTGTTACCGCAGGTTGATGGGGTTCCCGCATCGCATTCTCTGCTATTTGTCGCAGGGAAGCCGATATACTGCCATGATGAACGTGATAAATATCTGGTTGTCTTTCATTTGCAGCAATTTGACGTAAAGATGCAATAGTAGATTCGGTTTGCGATTTATTGTTAGCGAAGATAAGGCATTTACGAGATTGAGTTAGATTAAAAATGTATTTGTCGCAGTCGGTGATTTCTGAATTATCGGCTTTTTCCGGAACGTAAAAGTGTTCTAAAGCTAACTTAATTTGTCGTTTTGCTGCCTCAATTTTTGGCGTAATAACAGATTTATTGGTACCAGAACTAAGCCAGTCTTCCGCAAGAGAATAATCCCCTAATGTAGCCGATAAACCGATTCTACGATGTTGATTTTTAGTTAAATTTGCCAATCTTTCTAACTGACAAAGAATTTGACAACCTCTTTCGGTACCCATGAAAGCATGAATTTCATCAATGACTACAAAACGCACATCACCGAAAAGACGAATTAAATCTTCATGCTTATTAATTAATAAACTTTCAAAAGATTCTGGTGTTATTTGCAGGATACCCGACGGGTTTTTTAAAAGCTGCTTTTTTCTAGTTTGAGGAACATCCCCATGCCAATGATAAACCGGAATATCTGCTTCTCTTAATAAGTCGTTCAGGCGTTCAAATTGGTCGTTAATTAACGCTTTAATTGGACCTATATAAATTGCTCCTACAGTTTTAGAAGGTTTTTCGTATAGATGGGTTAAAACAGGTAAAAAAGCTGCTTCCGTTTTACCCGAGGCCGTTCCTGCTGCAACTAATAAATGGGCATCTGTGTCAAATATAACTTTGCAAGCAGCGGTCTGTACTGCTCTTAATTCCGTCCAGTTGTTGTTGTAAATATATTCCTGGATAAAAGGTGCGAGTCTATTATATGCATCGCTCATAATTTTGATGCTATAACCTAAATTAGTAATTAATTAATGTAATTAATACTTTAACTCGATTGGCGTATCGTACATAATTACTTTTTTTATTCTGATTACCACTTTTGGCGATCGCAGGCTGCCCATAAACTCTATTCTCATCGCATACGCAATTTTTTCCAATGCATAATAGTACTTTTTATCACCAATAAACTCTGTCAGACACTTAATAGATGTTTTTCTCAATGTATCAATTAATTTGACTATTATTAATATTTTCAGTATTAATGATAAGTAAGATAGTTGGCAGACAAAAACGCTTTGTAGTTAGAAAATAGATTATAGCGATCTAGTAATAAGCCAGACTATCTATAAATTATCTATAAAAAATGTGTTAAATACGACATTACCCTTATCCAATGTTTTCAGTAAGAGATAATTTTAGGTAGTATAAAAGACTATGAACCCAAAGCTATTTTTAAGTAATCGGTAAAGTAAAAAAAAGTGAGGGAACATGCTGAGACATTGTAGAGACACAATGACTTAGATTTAAGGGATTATTTGGATTTTTTCTAATAACTCATACTTTATATTTGGGAGATTTTTTGATGATGGAATTATTGTCGAATAATATTCTTTTTAGTGCCAAAATTCAATTGACATTTGTTGTCGGAGTATTTAGCATTGTAGCATTTTTTACTGGTTGTATCTTTCCGAAAATAATTAAGTTTTGCTTGAATTTGTTTGTTTCTTCCGAAGCTGGTGAGAGAGCGGAAAAATTATTGCAACCTTACAAACATTTAATTGGGCTTGCTTTCGGATTAGGATTTATGGAGATTGTTGCTTTATTTGTCCCCCTACTAGATGATTATCCAGTAATAGAAAAAATTATTAGTTTAATTTTAACTATAGAAGCTTGCTGGTTAGTTATTAGAATATTCGGGAAATATATTGATGATTATATTTTGGAATCTGCTTTAAAAAGCGGTCGAAAAGCTAACAGCGAACTTCTGAATTTAGCAAAGTATACAGCTTATTTAGCAATTGTTTTCGGCGGATTTATCTTTTTTGCTCAAACTCATAATATAAATATATTTAGCTTATTAGCTAGTTTAGGAATTGGTGGTGTTGCATTTGCTTTTGCCTCTAAAACAACAATAGAGCAACTTCTTAGTGGTGTTGTATTATATGTCGATCATCCTTTTTATATTGACGACTATATTGGTTTACCAGACGGTACTTTTGGGCGAGTTGAATCTATTGGATGGCGTTCTACAAAAATTCGTACTTCGGGTAAAGGAACGGTGATAGTAATTCCGAATAATTCTCTAACCCAAATGAGTATCGAAAACTTTTCTGGTGCTAAAAAGGTAATTTCAATTCTTTCTTTAAACTTTACTCGTAAAATTGAACCCAAAGAACAAGCATTAATTGAACAAGTAGTTTTAACAAGTACAAAAGATATTTTTGGGCTTGATTCACGCAGTACTCGTATAGATTTTAGAACTTTAAATAAAAATAGCGAACCAAAAACTCAAGCTCAAGTTAGCTTATTCATATTAGGTACTGGTAAAGTATCGATGGAGTTGCGTCGGCAGTTACTTGATGTAGCCACACAAACTATTAATCAGAAGTTGAAAGGATACGGTATCGATTTCAATATAGAAGAACCGACTATCTATGTAGATGCGCCCGTTACAATCTAGAGTTAACTATGAGAAATATGAATCAAATACTTGAGTTTCTATTCAAAGAAGATATCCGTAACTTAGAAATATTTGTTTTATGCGTTATCGCTTCTTTGTTTATTGGAAGATACACTCCCTTACTAATTAAAGTAGCTGTCAACCGTTTCTTGCCTCCACAAGTAATTGACATCTATGAAAAATTAATCTATACAAACCGTCACGCCTTAAAATGGGCTGGTACTTCAATCTTAATTTTATTATCGTTAGGTTTAATTTCTGAGTACGAAGGCTTCTATCAATTTTTAAACAATGTAGTGCAATTAGCAGTTATTCTCAGCATTGCTTTTTTAGCTTCCGGTGTTTTTCGGCAATTGATTAGAACATATGGTGTGACTATTATTCGTAAATTGGGCTATCAGGCTGACGATTTACTATTAATTGTTGAAACTATCGTTAATCTGACTATAGGATTTATTGCTGTTTTAGTTTTTGCTAATGATAGATTCAATTTAGTTGGTTTAATTACTGGTTTGGGAATTGGTGGATTAGCAGTTGCTTTTGCAGCCCAAAAAACTTTAGAGCAATTCTTAGGTACTATTGTTATATATTTAGACAGACCTTTTGTAACAGGTGAATATATTCATTTACCGTCATCAAGTAGCTACGGAGCCGAAATTTATGGACGAGTTGAATCTATCGGATTTCGTTCTACAAAAATTCGTTCTTCTGGTAAAAGTACTTTGATGATTGTACCTAATTCTATATTAGCTAATGTAGAAATCGAAAACGTAACCCGTGGGAAAAAAGTCATGGTGTTGCTATACCTTGACTTCAATCAAAAGCTACTTGATAAAGGACAGGCTTTAGTAAGACAAGTAGTTGAAGACAGTATGGAATCACTTTTTGGAGTACAACCTGATAGCACAAAAGTAATTTTTGAAGACTTAAACTCAAATTCTCAAATAACTAACGCTGATATTTCTGATAAAATTGATGCGTCAACTATCGATCTTACTACCGACAAAGATTTACAACTAGAACATACAAGAGCTAGAATTACTTTCTTTCTTTTAGGTTCAAACCAAAATTCTCTTGAATTAAGAAAACAATTATTAAATTTAGCAAATGAAAAGGTTTCTCAGAAATTGAATAATTTTGGTATTGAGTTTGTCATGCAAGAGCCGAATATTTATATTGAAGCTCCGGTGACGATTTAAAATTGGGAATTGGGCATTGGGCATTGGGCATTGGTAATTGTTAATTGGCGATTAAGGTATGTTTTTAGTTACAGATTTATTTTTTGTCGTGCGGGCATCTTGCCCGCTATTTCATATCAATATTGTTTAATTATTTTTGTATTAATATTATTTGCTGATTTGTGAATTTATAAAAATAGATTATTTGTGAATTTATAAAAATAGGGAGCAAGATGCTCCCACTACAGATATTTATATAAAAATAAAATGCTCTGAAAGATAAAAGCTAAATCGAAGTTTATGTCAACTACCAATGCTCTATGCCCTATGCCCCATTCCCATTTTTCCCATTTTGTTGTATTGAATTTCGTAATAAGGCTTGTTCTATTTCTGGTGAAAGTTTGACAGGTAATTCTCCGGTACGTAAATGTAAGTCTCTTTGTGGGAATGGAATTTCAATATTATATTCTTTCAAAGTTGCTTCAATTCTGAAACAGATATCGCTTCTAATTGATACTTGATGGCTGGGTGCATCTATCCATACTAATAGTTCAAAATCTAAAGAACTGTCACCAAATCCGCTAAATAATACTTGGGGTTGAGGAACTGAAAGCACTTCGGGATGATTTTTTCCTGCTTCTAAAAGTGCTTTTTTGACGATTTTTACATCAGCACTGTAAGAAACTCCTACTGGTATATGAATCCGAGAAATTGGATTGTGATGACTCCAATTAATTACTTCGTCTTCTAAAAAACGTGAGTTTGGTACAATTATCGAAACTCTATCTAAAGTCCGAATCGTGACACTACGGGCACCAATACTTTCTACATTGCCCATATATTTTCCGACTTCAATAAAATCACCTACTTGAATAGGTCTTTCAAATAACAATACAAGTCCGCTACCAAAGTTTTTAGCTATGTCTTGAAAACCAAAACCGATACCAACACCCAAGGCACTAGCTAAAATTGCTAAAGAACTTAAGTCAACTCCAAAAATTTGTAGCAGTACAACTGAACCTATTCCAATAAAAGTATATTTGAAAACAATTGCGATAACTTCCTGCGCTCCCCGACTAATTGGCAGTACTCGCAAAATTCGCGATCGCAATACATTAGTAACTGCACCCGAAAGTACAATTAACCCTAAAAACAAACCAATTAAAACTAAAATATCGGTTACTGAGAATTGTTTAAAAATTTGTGAAGTTAAACTATTTCGAATAATGCCGGCAATATCAAAACTCCATTTTCGTGTTAAAGGAAATAGATTACTGATATAAAGAGCTACACCTACCCAAAGTGCTGTTCGCACTAAAAACAAGGTAGCTTTTAATAATATATTTAAGCTACTTTGCTGTTGATTTTCATCGGCAGAACCTATAGATGTTACAAGTGGGGAAACATTACGCTGCAATATTTTCCATACTTTTCCTAAAACAAAATGAAGTGCAATTGTTAGCACCACAAGCATTAAACTTAAAATTAATGTACGATTAATAAACTCTTCGCTCCTTTCTTCTCTTGCTTTCTCAACTGTTTCACGAATTATATCTGCCCAATTTTCGGCTTGTATATTCGGATTTTCAGCAGGAACAGCATCTTTATCGGTGACTGTAAATTGCCGATTCTCACCAATTAGAATTTTTGCATATCTCTGACCTTTTTCAACTTTTACTTCCGGTATTTTTTCTGAATCTACTGCTTCTTGAAGGATTTTATTGATAATTTCAGCCCTTTCTTCAGCTGGTTTACCGTCGGTACTAGCAACTTGAAAAAGTTTCCTACCATCAATGTTTACAGGAGCAAATTTACTAGTCTGCGCCATCGCGTGTGAAAACTGCAAGCTGAATACAAGCATCAATATTATTATTACTGCTTTTACTGGCTTGAGAAATTTATAAGTGAGGTTTTTTAGCTTATTTTTCATACTTACTAGTGTTTGCTTAGATTAATAATAGTAATAGATTAAACAATTAATTACGTAACAATATCTACGGTTTAGCAAAGTCTTTTATATATTAAGAGCTATAACTAACAGTACCATCAGTCATTAGAATAAGCTTATATATGTGATTTTAATGTATAAAAAATGAGTATACGATAACAGTATAAGATTAATGATTTAGGTAAAGGTTTAGGTCTGCTTATATTCGATCGTGACAAGAACGCGGTAATCTGGATTTAATTACCAATTAACTACTAACTTCCTTTGTCTTCTCACTTTCCTCCTTTGTTCCCTCATAGATAATTAACTATGTTGAAAAAAGTCGATACAAATATTTGGGTTGCCGAACAGAATTTAAAATATTGGGGATTGGAAGTTGGTACGAGAATGACTGTAATTCGTCTTAATAATGGGGAAAATATTGTTATTTCTCCAATTAAGGTAGACGAGGAAACTATTAATCAAATTAATGAAGCTGGTAAAGTCACCATTATAATCGCTCCTAATCTTTACCATCATCTTTCTATATCTGATTTCAAATCTATTTATTCAGATGCAAAGATATTTGCTGCTCCTGGTTTGGAATTTAAGCGGCAAGATATTAAATTTAATAAAATCCTCGATCGCGGTAAAATTGGCTCTGAAGATGAAATTGAATATTTTTTATTTGAAGGATTTAAAATTCTGGATTTAAAAGGATTTTCACCTTTAAACGAAATTGTTTTTTTTCATAGAGCGAGTCGGACTTTAATTTTAACGGATACGGCTTTTCATTTCAACGAAAGTTTTCCCTTAACAACTCAGTTAACGATGAGACTAATTGGAGGTTACAAAAAACTAGAGCCTTCAATATTAGAGAAATTAGCAACGCGAGAAAAAGCAAAAGTCAAAAATTCAATTCAAAAAGTGCTTGAGTGGGATTTTGAAAGAGTTATCGTAGCTCATGGCAGTATTCTTGAAAATGAAGCAAAAGACAAACTAAAAAAAGGGTACGAGTGGGCTTTATCCAGTTAGTAGTTAGTAGTTAGTAGTTAGGAGTTAGGAGTTAGTAGCTAGTAGTTAGTAGTTTTAAATTTCTCCCCATCTCCCCATCTCCCGCTCTCCCGCTCTCCCGCTCTCCCCCTCTCCCGCTCTCCCCCTCTCCCCCTCTCCCCATCTCCCCATCTCCCCCTCTCCCCCTCTCCTCTTCACAATTTCCTCATGCTTCTTATACGAATTTACTCTTGCTTGACATCCGAGGGGAGTTAAACTAGCACGTAAAGCTATAAATCCATCCGTAAAAATGAGCCTCTGTATTAATCCTCTGTGTCAGAAGCCAGAAAATCCCGATAATACCCTATTTTGCTTTGGTTGCGGTTCGGAATTGCTGCTAGAAGGGCGTTATCGGGTAACAAAAGAACTTGGTGGTGGTGGCTTTGGTAAAACCTATGAGGTTAATGAAACACGAAGCAATACCAACAAAGTTTTGAAAGTTTTGATTAATAACCATCCCAAAGCTGTGGAATTATTCCAACGAGAAGCGGAGGTTTTGAAGTCTTTGAATCATCCGGGAATTCCCAAAGTAGAATCCGATAGTTATTTTGTCTATTTTTCTAGGAGTAGTACCGAACCGCTTCACTGCTTGATAATGGAAAAAATCGAAGGTTTGGATTTGTGGGAATATATCCGACAACGAGAACAACGTGCTATAGATGAAAAATTAGCAATTCAATGGTTGAGCGAAGTTGTTGATATTCTCCAACAAGTCCACAATCAAAACTTTTTTCATCGCGATATCAAACCATCAAATATTATGTTAAGACCAAATGGTCGTTTGGCTTTGATTGATTTTGGTAGCGCCCGACAAGTTACAGAAACTTATATAGCAAAGCAGGTTCAAGGACAAGTTACAGGTATTATGACTGCTGGTTATTCCCCTTCCGAACAAATGCACGGACAAGCAATTCAACAATCTGATTTTTTTGCTTTAGGACGTACTTTTGTTTTTCTACTTACCGGAAGAGAACCGGGTGATTTTTATAATGTACAAACTGGAGAATTAAAATGGCGAGAAGCCACGCTTGGTGTAAAACCAGAATTTGCATCCCTTATCGACCAAATGATGGAAAATATTCCAAAGTTAAGACCTGTAAATACTCAGGTAATTTCACAAAGACTAGCTGAAATTATTAGTAATAAATCGGTTAATCAACAAGCTAATCAACAAGCTAATCAACAAGCACCTATTCCACCAACTATAATTACTGGACAGGCTACAGTTAAAGAAGATTATAATTACGCAAATATTATTAAAAGATTTTTAGCATATACTATTGATTTATTTTTTTTATTAACTGTAGGTATTTTTGTTGGTGGTTTTTTAAGTTCTTCACTTGGTTTCGATTCTGAATTTACCGGAGAAAGTATGGCAGGAGGGTTTCTTGGTGCCTTCGGTTGGTTTATTGGTAGTTTATTTTTGTCAGTTCCCGATATTTCAGCTATAGCTAAAGCTTCTTTAATCATAAATTTGATTTTTAATTGGCTTTACTTCACGGGCTTAGAAAGTTCCAGATTAAAAGCAACTTTTGGAAAATTACTTTTAGGTCTGAAAGTTGTCGATTTACAGGATAACAAAATATCTTTTATGAAAGCTAACATTAGATATTGGAGTAAAATAATTTCAATTTTGATGTTAATGATTGGTTTTATTATGATTGCGTTTACTTCTAAAAAACAAGGTTCTCACGATATGTTGGCTAAAACTATAGTTCTGAAGAAATAAGCTTTAAGTTATGATGGTTAATATCACTTATTTTAAATTTATTTTAATCAAGTATGGTTCAAATTATCCAAGCTCAAAATATAAATCTTGCTTACTTAGAAGAAAATTTTCAATTACAAAAATCAGAAGTTGAAGAATTCTTCCCCGAATGGTTGCAAAAATTACCTCAAATAACCGATTTAGAAAAACAATTTCTAGATAGAGTCAAAGCTAACTTTTTACATTTAATAATGCAGCCGCCATTTTTGGAGAATGCTGTAAAAATGGTGGTTTTATCCCCTTTATTGGATTTAGCCGGTTTTTATAATAATCCTTTTTATCTTGCTACCGAAAAATCTATCGAACTCGCCGTAAAAGATAATGAGGAAATTGTCCGAGGTAGAATAGATGTTTTGGTAGCTCAACAGCAATTATGGTTATTGGTAGTTGAATCTAAAAAAGCAAGTTTTTCTTTATTAGAAGCTATACCCCAAGCACTAACTTATATGCTGAATAATCCTAATAAGGAAAAACCCGTATTTGGATTGGTGACGAATGGAGAAGATTTTCAATTTCTTAAGCTTCAAAAGCAGGAAACACCATTCTATGCATTATCTGATAAATTTACTTTATCAAAAAGACAAAACGAATTGTATCAAGTTTTAAGTATTCTGAAAAAGCTGGGTAGTATTATCAGTGAACAGTGAACAGTGAACAGTGAACAATGAGGAGTTAAGAGTTAATAATTATCTCCTTGTCTAGGCTGTGTACTTTGTTGAAATTTAGACGTTTTATGGTACTTTTGTACGTGCTATTTTATTTTTCATCGAAAGCGGGTTCCAAACAAGGTTTCAGCCATTCTAATTAACCACAGTTTTTGCATGAACGAAAACCCAAAATCGGTACAGAGTACACAGCCTACTCCTTGTCTCCCCATCTCCCCATCCCCCTCTCTCCCCCTCTCCCAATCATGCAACGTCCCATCTACCTAGATTGCCACTCTACAACACCCGTTGATGAAAGAGTATTGAATGCGATGCTACCTTATTTCACCGAACACTTTGGTAATGCTTCAAGTATTAGTCATATGTACGGTTGGGAAGCGGAAGCTGCGGTTAAAAAAGCGCGAGAAACTATCGCGGCAGCTATCAATGCAAGCCCTGAAGAAATCATTTTTACCAGCGGTGCCACGGAAGCAAATAATTTAGCTATTAAAGGTGTTGCAGAAGCTTATTTTTCCCAAGGGCAACATATTATTACCGTACAAACAGAACATAGTGCAGTCATCGATCCCTGTAATTATTTAAAAACTCTTGGTTTTGAAATTACCTTTCTTCCCGTACAAAAAGATGGAATTATTAATCTTAAAGACTTGGAAAAAGCCTTTCGCGACGACACTATCTTAGTTTCAGTTATGGCTGCAAACAATGAAATCGGCGTTTTGCAACCGTTAACAGAAATTGGTGCAATGTGTAGGGAACGCAAAATCATTTTCCATTCAGATAGCGCTCAGGCAATTGGCAAAATTCCCTTAGACGTACAAGCAATGAGTATTGACATAATGTCATTAACAGCACATAAAGTGTACGGTCCAAAAGGAATCGGAGCCTTGTACGTGCGTCGCCGCAATCCCAGAGTGAAACTAGCTTCCCAGCAACACGGTGGCGGACAGGAACGAGGTATGCGTTCTGGCACATTGTATACACCACAAATCGTTGGGTTTGGTAAAGCAGTAGAAATTGCCTTAGAAAATCAAGCTACAGAAAACGAATTTCTGATTAAACTCAGACAAAACTTGTGGGAACAGATTTCTCAATTAAAAGGAATTCATCTCAACGGACATTTTAATAAAAGATTAGCAGGAAATCTTAATGTTAGCGTTGAAGGTGTTGATGGTTCGGCATTACTATTAGGATTACAGCCAATAATGGCAGTTTCTTCCGGCTCCGCCTGCTCGTCAATAAGTACCGCACCTTCTCACGTTTTGACAGCATTAAAACATCCAGAAAAATTAGCTTATGCTTCGGTGCGTTTTGGCATAGGAAGATTTAATACAGTTGAAGAAATTAATAAGGTTGCAGAACATTTTGTTTCTACAGTGAAAAGTTTGCGAAAGCAAGCTGTGATGATTTAGATATTTATTAGTTGTTTTTTATCAAAACTAAAGTTCTGATAAAAAGGGTTAAAGCCCTGACTGCGAACATATGAAATGAAAATTAAAATAGTTACAAATAAAATAATTATTTCTGATTAATCGGAATTTCAATCGTAAATTCTGTACCTTTTCCGGGTGAAGAATCGCAAGAAAACTTTCCGCGATGTTTATCTACTATAATTTGATAGCTAATAGATAAACCTAATCCGGTACCTTTTCCAACTTCCTTGGTTGTAAAGAAAGGATCGAATATTTTAGACTGAATCTTTGCTGGAATTCCCGAACCGTTGTCAGCAATACGAATTGTAATATTGTTATTTCCAGATAATTCTGTAGAAACTCGAATTTGAGGAATATAAGCTGGGTTTTTCTTGACTTCATCTTCTAATGCATCAATTGCATTAGCTAAAATATTCATAAATACTTGATTTAATTGTCCTGCATAACATTCAACTTTAGGTAAGGAAGAATATTGTTTAATTACTTCAATTTCACAATAATTAGGTTTTAAATTAAAGCGGTTATGTAAAATTAGTAATGTACTATCAATTCCTTGATGAATATCGACCTTTTTGAATTCAGCTTCATCAACTCGGGAAAAATTTCGTAGTGATAGAACTATGTCTTTGATTCTTTGAGTTCCATTTTGCATTGAATTAAGCAGCTGAACAAAGTCTTTTTTGAGAAAATCTAATTCAACCGCTTCGATTTCTGCTTCTATTTCTTCTGGAGGTTTAGCAAAATGTTTTTGGTAAAGTTCAATAATTCTAATTAAATCTTGAGCGTATAAAGTTGCAGGAACAATATTGCCGTAAATAAAGCTGACGGGATTATTAATTTCATGGGCAATACCTGCAACCATTTTACCCAGAGCAGACATTTTTTCGCTGTGAACTAGTTTTGACTGCGTGCGTCTAAGTTCCCCTAAAGTTTTTTCTAAATCTTCTGCTTTTTCTCGCAATAAAGCTTCTGATTGTCGTAAGGCAATTTCTGCCATCGACTCGTCGATTTTTTTGTTAAGTAAAAGGAAATTGTTGCTTGCTAAAGAGCGATTTTTTAAACGTAAAAGAATAATAGCACTCTCTTCTGGAGAAGCCGGTTGAACAAGTGCGCCTTCACAACGACAACAAATTGGAGTTTGTTCATTATCCCGATAAAAAGACAAGCAACCAAGAACCATTTGCCGACTTCTCGCACAAGCTTGCAAATATTGAATAACTTTATTCGATGGCTCTGTAACTAAACCAAAAACCATTTTATTCTGTAGCTTTGAGCCAGCTTTACCCAGCATTTTGCTTACAGCTTTATTACTAGCTAAAATTACTCCTTTGCTGTTAAGGAGTAACATCGGTTCTGGCAAAACATGGGCAAGTTCAACAAACTGTTCGGGAGTTATTGAAGTTTTCTCGCTTAACATTTATTTCTATTATTGAGTAGTTTTATTTTGAGCGAAACAATCATCTCATTAAAAGTAAAATCAGTAGAAGCATAACTACTTATACTGATATTTTTATAATGCTAAATAGCCCAGCCGAGTAAAAATCTGGATTATTTAGTACCCTTTACTAATGTTTCTTCTTCCCTGTTTGCTTATTAAAGTCTTTTTATCCTTTAAAATATTCTCTACCAACGGCTTCTTCCGCTTCCTCAGTAGGTTCTAAATAAACTACAACTTTACATCCCGAATCACCCTTAGCAATAGTTTCTTGCAACTCGACTTTGGCATAACCAAGATTATCAGCGGCTATGGAACCAAAAACGTTAGAAGTCATCATGCACATTGAAGGGCGATCGATCACTTTTTCACCGAAGGGACAAACACGGTTCCCGAAAACAATCTTTTCATCAGTTTGTTCAATCACATAAAAATCACCCTTGATGCGTTTTTTCAAGTCAACTAAAACTTCAGCAACTTGCTCGCGAGAAAGATTGGATACTTTTAGGGCTGATTTATATTCTGTATTTAATTGTCCACCCATAGTTTGCCCTACCACGCTGACAAACCCGGAAGCTTCTTCTAAGCCAACCAAATCCTGCAACGTACCAGATAGTTCCCGTATTAAGGTGCCGAAAAATCCTTCACGCTCTAAAGGAACATTTAAATCGCTAATTGTAGTTTCTGTAACCCTAGCCTTCGTCATAATTACTTATATTGTTTTGTTTAAATAACTGTAGGACTTATACAATAGAAGTCACCTAATTACCCCATTGTGAGAAAGCAATCTCACCCAGCGCAATTTGGTAATTCTCTGTACCAAAACGTTTCAGTGGCAATGACACATTTTTTTGTATGAGTTCTAAATTATTGGTGATTTAGTTTTATATTTCCCAAAAATGTGTTGGGAATAACATTTACTATCTAAGTTTTGTAAATTTATTAAATATCAGACTAAGTAAGCACTTAGGCAAAGTTCTTTCAAGATGATTCAATCATTCCGATTTTCTCCACTCAACCAAAATCGGCAATCGAAAGTATCAGACACGCCCATATATCATCTCGAATAAAAATCTATATACGCAATCAATTAATATTTACACAAAGATAAATACTAAAATTACAACCTTCTTAAGATAGATTTAAATATATATCTCTTTTGATAACTATAAAATGTTTTATTTAATACTTTTTGTAGACGCTCTTAGCAACATCTACCAAATAGTAGATATTTCACAGTTTTAAGCTGGTTCTGTGTATTTATTTCACAGTTAAAAATTAATTTATACGAGAAAATAAGTCAAGGAATGAATACAATCAAGTATAAAGACGCAAGATATTTTGTTCGTTATTAATTTGTTAATTAAATGAATGTACTTAAAATATATTCTTGCTTCATCATTAGTTTATTAAATATTTTTGAGCTAAATTCCAAACTTTCACCTCAAAATTCCTTAAATTAGCTTACTTTTGCTCAATTTTTTGATCCGCTATTTTGCTTGATTCCAGATAAAAACTAAGAAAACTCAACTAATACTGTGTATCCTAAAATACTATGTGCGAAATCATACATATTTTGTAGATAGTTCAATATAATTTCGGTTACAAATTTTGCTAATTTATTTAAGAATCATTGCAGACTCAAAGAATTCAACTAGCGACAAAGTACTGTAAAACACCATTGTAGATAGAAGGAATATAAGAATAGCACTTTTATCGAGGTGTTGAAAGTTAATTTTGTTAGAAAAATAATCATTAATGAGGTCATAAAAATGGCAGAAGTACTTGCATTGAATGAGAAAGTGTTGCAAGAAGCCGTAAAGTTGCCATCGCATAATAATATCGATAACTTTTGGGAACGGGAAATTAGACCGCTATTTAATCTAGAGTCTTTGTTTTTTAGAGTAAAGACTTTAGACGGAAATTATGTTAATTACGTCAACTTAGATAACGGTGCAACAACAAATCCTTTTGCACAACTCAAGCAGTATATTGATGACAAGCTAGACTCTTACGGTAGCGTACACAGGGGTTCCGGGCAAAAATCTATTATCACTACCCAAGAATACGATTCCAGCCGAGACGTTATCCGTGATTTTGTTAACTCCAGTGCTAACAACTACGTAATTTTTTCTAAAAACACCACCGAAGCAATCAACGGAGCAGCTACTCTCTGGGCAAAAAGACCTGGAAAAATTTTAGTTTCAGACATCGAACATTCTTCAAACTTGCTGCCTTGGGTAACTAGAGACGAAGTAGTTCAGTACAGAACCCGCCCAGACGGCAGCGTCGATTTAGCTGAAATCGAAAATATTCTCAAAGCACATCAGCAAAAACCAGAAGCCGAGCGGATTAAGTTGCTGACGATGACTGGTGCTTCGACAATTACAGGATACAGACCACCTATATACGAACTGGCAGCTTTAGCACATCGGTACGGTGTGAAAATGTTTGCTGATGTGTGTCAATTAATTCAGCACGAAAAAGTAGATATGCGTCCGGATGATGACCCAAGCCATTTGGATTTTGTGGCTTTCTCAGGGCATAAGATGTATGCTCCCTATGGAACTGGGGTTTTGTTGGGGCCAAAAGAATTTTTTGATGATTGCTATCCTTACCAAATTGGCGGCGGTAACTTACCATACATCACCAGAAACTTAGAAATTAAGCGTTTTTACACCGAAAGAGCGCACGATCCCGGTACACCTAATGCAATGGGTGCGATCGCGATTGCTAAGGCAATTCACATTATCGAAAAACTCGGACGCAAGCGAATTGCGAACTACGAGCATTCTTTGGTTGAATATACATTTACCAGACTGCGACAGATTCCGGGTGTCAAGGTACATATTACCGGAGAAGACATTGCCCACGTGATTCCTTTTGATATTGACGGCTTTGATGGACGTTTAGTAGCAGAGATTTTAGCTCAGGAATACGGAATTGGAGTTCGGGCTGGGGCTTTCTGTACTTATGAATATATCCGCAAGCTGAAAAATATTTCTGATCAAAGAGACTTAGAAATTGCTGCGGAAGTAGAAAGAGGAATTACCCGCAATATTCCCACCATTATTCGCGCAAGCTTCGCCGTGTACAATACTTTTGAAGATTGCGATCGCTTTTTATCTGCAATTTCAAACATAGCTCGCAACAAAGCTGAACACTATTTATCCTCTTACAAACAGGATGAAGCCACAGGTGTTTGGACAGTCAGAGATTCTAATTAATAGATGTAGAGACGTAGCAGTGCTACGTCTCTTTCCGCTACGTCTCCTTCCTTTCCAAATTCTAGATAATATTAAAAACATCGAGGATAATAGCTTGAGCAATGAAAACTTAGAACAAGATAATTATCTAGAAGCGCGTGTTGATGAGTACATCTGGCAAAAAAGCCGAAATAATGGTTTATCTCGCCAGCGTTTTCTGCAAATATTAGCCAGTATCGGGGGAGCAGCCTTTGGGGGGTTGGCTATTCCTGCATCTGCTCGCAGTCAGCCAAGAAACTTTAAAAGTAACGAAAGTAAAATCATTAAGCCATTGCCACCAGGATATATTTCTCATACTAGTGGCAGTTTGGAAATGAACTGGGAATCAATGTATGGACGCGGTTATGTGGTTCCAAATGACTGGTTTTACGTTCATAATCGCAGTAAACCCCCGGCTTTCGATCCGTCTAGTTGGCGTTTGCGGGTTGAAGGTACGGGTATTAATAAACCCCGCGAGTTTACTTACGATGAGATTGTTGGTATGCCGTCAATCTCGGTAACAAGTGCGATCGAATGTGCTGCTAATGGTCGAATTTTCTTTGAGGAAGTTTACAACAAGCCTTTTTCCGGAACCCGATGGAGGCTGGGTGCAATTGGTGTAGCTGAATGGACGGGGGTACCGCTTGGCTTATTATTAGAGCGGGCTGGATTGAATAAGAATGCCGTAGATGTAAAAATTCAAGGTAAAGATGTGGATTCCCTTGATAAGGGAACGAAGTCTAAATACAGCTTTGTGGTGCCAATTGCCAAAGCCAAAATGGATAATTCCTTGATTGTCTATGCAATGAATGGCGAACCTCTGCCCATAGATCACGGTAGCCCATGTCGGGCAATATTCCCCGGTTGGGCTGGAAACGCGAATGTTAAATGGATTGAAAAAATAGAAGTTTCTTCTACACCTATATATAGCGAATGGATTGCCAAGCAAGCATTTCTCCGAGGTGAGGATTATCCAGAGAGTAAATTAATTACTTCGCAAAACGTCAAAAGCGCGTTTGAATTGGCTTGGCCAGCTTCACTTAGTACTAAACCTTACCTACTACGGGGGCGTTCTTGGTCTGGTAAAGGAAAAATTGTCCGCGTAGAAGTTAGTTTAAATGGCGGTAAAACTTGGCAGATGGCACGATTGCGGGAACCTAATTTTCCCTTTGCATGGGTGCGGTGGGATGTTGATTGGAATCCAACTCCGGGGGAATATTCTTTGCAAGCTCGCGCTACAGACAATTTGGGCAACACTCAACCTTTAAGCGTTCCTTGGAATGATAAAGGATTGCTTTATGGAGCCGTTGTTAGTCATCCAGTGACGGTACGAGGTTAGGGAGTAGGGAGTAGGGAATAGGGAACAGGGAACAGGGAGTAGAGGAAAATATTTTTAATTTTTTATGAGGCATTGATATTTATTATTAGACATCTCCGAAAAAGATGTAGAGACGCGTTAGCGCCTAGCGGAGCGTACCGTAGGTATTGCGTGACCGCAAGGTCATAATATCGCGTCTCTACAAGGTTTATGGGTGACGCGTATTTAATTTCCGGAGATGTCTATTTACTACTCAGTTATATAGCTGTTGCCTGTTTCCTGTTCCCTACCTAGACGAAATATTGAATTAAATTTGCACGGGTACTTATGATTGATTTTGTGTGGTTGATTTTGGCAGTTGGGGGTTTGATCAGCGGGATGATATCCGGGCTGCTGGGAATCGGTGGTGGTATTCTCACAATTCCGTTGATGGTTACATTAGGTTATACACCCGTTCAGGCGATCGCCACAAGCAGTCTTTTTATTGTGATTACTGCAATTACTGGAAGCGTGCAGAATTGGTTGATGGGTTATTTGAATTGGAAAAAAATCATTTATTTAGGAATTCCGGCTTTTTTAACTACTGGCATAGGAGTATATTTTGCTAACTTAATTCCACCCCACATCATCCTTTTTACTTTTGGTATTATCCTACTGGTTAACATTTATTTGATCGATTTACGCAAACAATTAGCTGCGGTGGAAGTAGATACAGAAGCAGTATTGTTTAATCCTGTGGTTTCCAGAATTGGTACGGGAGGCTCGGCTGGAGTTTTAGCTGGTTTATTTGGTTTGGGTGGCGGTACTATTATGGTACCGATGCAAATGTTGCTTTTAAAAGAAGAAATTAAAGTAGCTATTCAGACAAGTCTTGGTGTTATCGTCATCACGGCTTTAGTTGCCTGTATCGGACACACTTTGAAAGGAAATATTTTGTTTATTCCCGGTATAGTTTTAGCTTGTGGCGGTATTTTGGGAGCGCAAATAAGTACTCGAACATTACCAAAGTTACCAGATTCTACTGTAAGTCTTGTCCTGCGTATTTTCTTAGGAATGCTATCAATATATATATTTTGGGAAGCTTGGATTAACTATAAAATTATTGGTATATAAGTTGAATAGGATTTACGCACCAACAAGGGAAAATATAGTGTTCCAGACATTTTAGATCCCCCCAACCCCCCTTTTTAAGTGGGGCTTACGTAAGTCAAGTTGAAATCAAAATAAATCAAAATATCAACTTTGATTAATCGGAATTTCAATCATAAATTCTGTACCTTTTTCTGGCGAAGAATTACAAAATAACTTACCGTGATGTTTGTCTACTATAATTTGATAGCTAATAGATAAACCCAATCCGGTACCTTTGCCAACTTCTTTGGTTGTAAAGAAAGGATCGAATAGTTTAGACTGAATTGATGCTGGAATTCCCGAACCGTTGTCAGCAATACGAATTATAATATTGCTATTTCTAGATATTTCTGTAGAAACTCGAATTTGAGGGATAAAAGCTGGATTTTTCTTAACTTCATCTTCTAATGCATCAATTGCATTAACTAGAATATTCATAAATACTTGATTCAATTGTCCTGCATAACAATCAACTTTGGGTAAAGAAGAATATTCCTTAATTATCTTAATTTCAGGATGATTTGATTGCGACTTCAAGCGGTTGTGTAAAATTAGTAGGGTACTATCAATACCTTCATGGATATCTACTTGCTTAAATTCTGATTCATCAAGCCGAGAGAAATTCCGCAGCGATAAAACTATATCTTTAATTCTTTCCGTTCCATTTTGCATGGAATCAAGCAGTTTAACAAAATCTTCTTTGAGAAAATCTAATTCAACAGCTTCTATTTCTGTTTCTATTTCTTCTACTGGATTAGGATAGTTTTTTTGATAAAGTTCGATAATTCTAATTAAATCTTGAGCGTATTCGCAAGCAGGTTCGAGATTACCATGTACAAAACATACCGGATTATTGATTTCGTGAGCTACTCCTGCAACCATTTGTCCGAGAGAAGACATTTTTTCGCTTTGAATTACTTGTGCTTGGGTGCGTTGCAATTCTTGCAAAGTTTCCTGAAGATGTATATTTTTATCATTTAATTCTATAGTTCTTAAATTAACTCGATGTTCTAAAGTTTGGTTGTTTATTTCTAATTCTTCGTTTATTTCTTCTTGCTTTTTTAACAACAAAGCTAGTTGCTGGCTCATATAGTTAAAGCTTTGAGCTAAAATACTAATTTCATCATTACCGCTAACATATATACAGGTAGAGAAGTCGCCGCTTGCTATAGTTTTCGTAGCTTCAGTTAAGTAAGTTATGCGATTAGTAAGTAAAGTTATGACTTTGAATACAAATAAGGTAAATAAAATCGCTCCAATAACGGAATAAATAATGATACTAATCCACATCTGCTGTTGATTTTGCTCTAAGGAAGCCACAGGATTGAGCAATACTAATTTAGATTTTGCATCATCTAGTCCAACGATTTCTACAGAATAAGCAATATAATTTTTTCCGGCTATATTGAGTTGTACTGGTGGAGATTTGATTGCAGGTGCTTGCCAGGAATTAGTTTTAGCACTAGATAAAGTGGATGCAGTTACTTGATTATTTTGGATTATCACTAAATGTGGTTCTGTATTAGAACGAATGCGAGTTAATACTTCATCATCAATTACAGTACCGACAATTACCCCACCCAAAATTTTTTCCGTAGACTTTACCGAAGTTAAACCAACAAGTAACGAAGCGGTATTATCCTTTGTTGCTATAACATCAAAATAATCTATTCCAATGCTAGCCGCTTGATTAATTGCATTACTATTAAATTGAACCGAAATAGTTTCTTTCTGGCGCACTTGTGCAAGTATTGTGCCGTCTGTGTCAATAATATTAATTAAATCTAGCTGCAATGATTCTTTGAGAGGTAATAAAGTTCTCAATAATGTAGACTTTTCTTTTTGGGCTACTAATTGAGACACTTCTTTGGAGTCAGCTACCCATCTTGCTTTAATAAATAATAATTGTTTTTCGCGCTCTAAAGTATCTGTAACTAAAGAAGCAACTCCCTTAGTTTCGGCTTTGAGTTTTTCTTCTAGACGGTGAGTAAAAAAATAGCCAAAGCCGATGGTTCCTACCGTCCAGATACTCATAAAAATCAAGAGTAAAGGTAAAAGAATTTTGGTTTTTAAAGAGAGTTTTGAATATGCTTTTTTCAACATATGTTTTTATTTCTGAGTTGATGCTACAAAACCAAAATTATTTAAAAGTTCGGCTCCTTTTTCGCTAAAGGCAAAATCCAAATATTCCTGAGTCGCTTCTGAGGGTTTTTTAGCCCAAACAACACCAATGCTACGCACCATTTTATATTTACCAGATTTTATATTTTCTGGTGTAGGTTCTATATTGTTAAGCTGAAGACGGTTAACTGGCAATTTATTTGAGATGGTGTAAGCAAGAGAAAAAGTACCAATACTGTAAGGAGTATTTTGCAAAGCGTTAATCAATTCTGGTTCATAACGCATAATTACTGCTTTCGATGCATTTTTGAGTTCTTTCCCTAAATAATGTTTGCGTAACAATTTCTTAGCAGACTCGTCTTCTGGACGATCTAAAACGACAATTTCTGCATTTTCCCCTCCCAATTCCTGCCAATTCGTCACAGCACCGCTATAAATTGCTTTGAGTTGCTGTGTTGTTAAATTAGTTATTCCCTTGACGCTCTGGTGAGTTGCTACAACTAATCCATCAGTTGCAAGTTGCCTGTATATCACAGAACCATCATCTTCCTCTGGCTTCAGCTTTCTACTCACACCAGCAACATCCCTTAATCCTTCTTTGACTCCAGCAATACCACCGCCAGATTGCCCCTTGGGTAAAAAAGTAAACTTAAGGTTTTGATTTTGAGCCGCGTAAGCATCAGCTACAATCTTTATGGCTGTATGAGTACTACTCGATCCGCCGAGCTTGATTTCCTGCTGAGTTTTAACTTCGGCTTGGGTTGTATTATTAGAAGTGCAGCTTGTTGTCCCCAGAAAAGCAGTCATGGAGAATGCTAATGTAAATAAAAGGTTTCGCTTCATTGAATTTTGTTAGATGCAATTATATTAGGACTTAAGTTGGTATAGTTATATGTTTCCCAAACTAAACTAAATAATTTAGATATTATTCAAATTTGACAATATTTCTGAAAATTTCAGTAAAATTAGTCAATTAATGAACTTTTATTAACATCTAATGACTTACTTCTTCTTTTTGACAACCGGCTTCGCAATTATTTGGTTAGCGATAAAAATTAAGGAAGAAGTAATCCGAATATCAACTGTAATCGCAGGTACTTTAATTACAATTTGGGGTTTTTCTTTAAGCCCCACACCTTTTCAAATAGCAATTGAACTTGCAGCAGTAGTATCGTTATTTTCTTTTTGCGTGCAATGTTGGAGTAAAGATTAAGAGTTAGTTGTTAGGAGTTAGGAGTTAGTTGTTAGTTGTTCACTGTTCACTGTTCACTGTTCACTGTTGATTATGTCAGTAATAGAAGAAATTAATAACGCAAACGCTTTAATTGTTGGTGCTAGTCAGGGGATTGGATTGGGTTTTGTCAAAGCTTTATTGCAAGATAATCATATTGCTAAAATTTACGCTACCTATCGCAATGGCGATTCTGCTACCGAATTAATCTCATTGCAAAGCGAATATTCTCAATTAGTTTGTCTGCCAATAGATATTACTCAAGAGTCGCAAATATCCACAGCAGTAGAAAAGATAAGCGCAGAAACAGACAAGCTACATTTAGTAATTAACTGCGTGGGAATTTTACACGAAGGTGAAATGCAGCCCGAAAAAAGTCTCCGACAAATTAATCCCGAAAATTTGATGCGCTATTTTCAGGTAAATAGTATCGGCGGAATTTTATTAGCTAAGCATTTACAGCCTTTATTTAAACATAAAGAAAAAAATATTTTTGCCTGTATTTCTGCCAAGATAGGCAGTATCGGCGATAACCGTTTAGGTGGATGGTACGGTTATCGAGCATCCAAAGCAGCACTGAATATGTTCATGAGAACTACGGCGATCGAATATAGCAGAAGATGCCCTAAAACCATTGTCGTAACTATGCATCCAGGTACTACAGATACCAACCTTTCCCAACCCTTTCAACGCAACGTACCTCCAGAAAAGTTATTCCCCGTGGATCGCACCGTTCAACAATTACTGAGTGTTATCGCTAACTTAAAACCAGAAGATAGCGGCGAGTTTTTCTCTTGGGATGGCAGTCGCTTGCCGTGGTGAAGGAGAGGAGTAGCGAGCGAGACGTATGTCCTTACGGACACGCCACGCTAACGCACTGCTAACTCCTAACTGGTCACTGCTCGCTGTAAAGAATGTCCAAAGCAACGCTCGCTTGTACTGTTTGATCGCTGCCAATTATAGGAGTTGTTGTATCTGTGGCAAGGCTTGCTTCAAATTGAAGGGGTTGAGGAATCGGATTTGATGCACCAATTGACAAAATTTCGATGCCAACAATTTCTTGGGAAACTAAATTTAATGTATTAAAAACAGTTTGAGCCTCGATTTGAGCTTGTTCAACCGCTTGGCTAAGTGCTTGCAAACGTGCCTGCCCCAATGCTTCATCTGAGGCTGAAAAGCTAATACTTTGTACTATATTTGCTCCTGCTCCAATAGCTGCATCTATGGCGGCTCCTGCTGATTCGTTTGGCAATTCAAAGGAAAGGGTGTTGCGAGCTTCAAAGCCAGTTAGCTCTCTAGTATCGTCTTCAAAGCTATAGATGGGAAACAATCGAACTGAAGTAGTTTGAAGTTCTTGGGCATCGATATTTTCTAAGACATCTACTACATCTGCTGTCTGTTGAGCCGCTTGCTGTTGAGCTTCGGTTGCAGTTGCTGCTTCTACTTGAATCCCTAAATCAACTGTAGTAATCGTGGTAGGAACAGTAACTTCTCCAATGCTTGTTACCTGTAATATGTTGCGATCGCCGTTTAGGCGCGGTTCATCGCTATCTAGATTATTAAGACTGATGCCACCAGTCAAAGGATCGCGATTTTCAAAAGTAGAATCTTCAAGTCTAAGCAAAGAATCGTCTTCTGCAAGCATCTTATTTATCCCTGTTTTTTATGTTTTGATGCCATACTATCACCTCCCTACAATCACTCGCGATTGAAATAAAATATATCTACCATTAGCAATATAGCTAGACTGTCAATTTACATTCCGTCACATAGTTAGTTTTATTTGTGCCGACTTACTTAATTCAAAGTCTAAAATCGAAAATCTAAAATTAATTAGATTTAACGATAGGTACTACCCGACGTTGAAAGGGTAATTCTAAATAATCGCTAAGTTCTTTAATTAACCAATCTAATTCCGTTTGAGTTATTCCGGTAAGTTTATATTGTTTATTCCCAGCCCAAATAATTACTGCTGGTGCAAATTCTTTATATGAAATATGACCTTTTGAGTTTTTTTGTTCTTGGTAAAAAGAATTAGTGTATTCTAATTTAATTATATTTTCGCGAAGAGATGGTTTATTCTTACGGTATTTGATACCGAAAAGTTGATAGCGTAAAGAAATTCTCTTTTGGTTTATAAATAGTCGAGTTTTTCCAAATAACTCAAATATAAAATCTACCCATAGAACAGCGCCAAACCATAAAAATGTTAACGAAATAAGCCAGCCGATAAATGGAAAGTTTCTAAAAACCATAAGGAAGCATAGTCCAACAAAAGTAGTTAAAAGATTATTTACTAATTTTGCGAATGAACCAAAAACCCATCCTGTTCCTGATTTTATAATTTCTATTTGAGTGTCATTTTTATTTAATATAATTTTGCTATCGGCTGGTTTAAGCGCGGTATAATTTGCAAAACTGAGATTAACTTTCTCTGGTTTTTGCAAAACTTCTAAAGCTACTTGAGCCGAACTAAACCGTTTTTCTTGACTCGGTTCTAATACCTTTTTCAACCAACCAGTAAAATGCCGACTTAACTGCGTTTTATCTTCAAACTGAATTTGTAAATTTTTTTGCGGAAAATCTGCTGGATGTATTCCAGTTGCTAGATAAATTAAAGTTGCTCCCAGACTGTATAAATCAGAAGTAGGAACAGCGCGATCGCCAAAATGTTCTGGTGACATATAACCGTAAGTTCCCACAACGGTTAAAGTACCATTTTCCATAAGGGTAATATTCTGTACCGAACCGAAATCCACTAAATAAACCTCACCAACGCTATTCCCGGAACGGTTTGTCAGTAAAATGTTGCTGGGTTTGATATCTCGGTGAATAATTGCAGGATTGCGATCGTGCAAATAAATTAGAATATTTAAAATCTTTTCAGTTATTTCTTTTAACTCTGCTTCGTCGAAAGTGCGTCCATTTGAAACTTGTTCTTCTAAAGACTTTGCATCAATATAACTTTGAACTAAAGCAAAACCCTTTGTTTCAGATGAATCAATTTCAAAGTAATCGAGATATCTTGGAATTGCAGGGTGAGATAGATTTTTTAGGATTTGGGCTTCTCGTTCAAACAGTTTTAAGCTATCCCATTCAAAATCGCTGTCGAGCTTAAGTAATTTGACGACAACTAAATTTTGAGTTTGATTATCTAGCGCTAAATACGTATATCTTCCTGGTTTCTTACCAAGTTGCTCTTGGATAGAGTAACGGGAACCTAAAATTTGACTTTTCATATTTACAATATAGAAATTCCGCAGTCTAAAACCCCTACCTTGATTTTAGCTTTTCCACAGAAAGAGTGTGGATTCTTACAGCACAAGCCTTGTAGCAAAGTCTCAATCCACTAATTCGATTTAACTACAGGTCAAAATCTATGTTGAATGGGTAATTCTAACCAATTGCTAAGTGCTTCACTTAACCAATCACATTATTAGCTAAACTTTCTTTCATTAGCGATAAAATAGTTAAGTATCACTCTTAATAAGTAGTAGTTGTACAACTAGCATTTTAAAACATTTGAAATTATGCCCCTCCAAGAAGAGATTGACAAAACAAGGCAAGAAATTCGTACAGATGGATATTCAATGTCTATTGGTGAGTGGATTAGCCTTTATCAAAATGATGAAATTGATATTCATCCCGATTTTCAAAGGTTTTTTCGTTGGTCCAATCATCAAAAATCTACTTTCATAGAGTCAATTCTTTTAGGAATACCAATTCCACCAATTTTTGTCAGTCAAAGAGATGATGGTGTTTGGGATGTTGTTGATGGTGTTCAAAGATTATCGACAATATTTGAATTCGTGGGCATTTTAAAAACAGAAGAGCAACAGCAAAATAAATCAAGTATAGCCTTGCAAAAAACTACCTACTTACCTTCTTTAGAAGGCAAAAAATGGGACGTTCCAAATGATAAAGAAAATTCTTTTAACCAAGCACAACGTTTATTGATTAAGCGAGCAAAAATTGCAGTCAATATCGTTGAAAAAGAAAGTGATGCAATGGTTAAATATGAACTATTTCAGCGATTGAATACAGGAGGAGCGATTGCTACACCTCAAGAAGTTAGAAATTGTATTCTTTTAATGTTAAATGAGGAGTATATAGAATTACACACAGAAATTATTGCAATGCTCGATCTATTTCGTAACCAGATCGAAAATGCAGCTATTAATAAACAGTATCTGCATTGACTATTATCACATCAAAATAAAATTATATTTTAATGATTGCTATATGCCGTTATCAGATTAATTATTGATCAATCATAAAACGGAGAATTCATCCCCATATTGGCATCTCCAGTAATATCACCATCAAAAATTTTCACACTCAGATTTCCATTAACTCGCGAAGCAAATGGAATCAATAATCCATCAATATAATTTTGTGCGTTTTCTACAGAATCAAATTCATAAAAACCGCCAACGGTATTAGTTTTAATCCCGCTTAGCCAAGTTTTTGATTTCAAACCCGGAAATTTTTTCATTTCAACATTGATGGATTTCCAATCAATTTGCTCGAAAGGAATAGATACCTGATACTCAGCATATACAAATACTTTATTCGCTGACATATTATGATTATTCCTTTTTATTTTAAGGTTTGGAAAATAGTAGAAGAAAAACAGCTTACATTGCTCATCTCAGCTATAAATGCAAGTAAAATCGTTTTTTAGTATTTTTCCCTGTTCCCTGTTGCCCGCTGCCTATTCCCTCTTCAACTATTTAATTAATATTACACCTAATTCGATTTTACATGACGCTGGTTAACAATAACCATTGCTTTTTCTAAAGCTTCCAAACGTGTATTTACTGGATTTAGTTCTAATACTCTTCGCAAAATTTTCAAACGCCGTAATCTGTCTTCTACTATACCGCTAGCCCCTACGAAATAAACAGTGCGCCGTTTTTCGTATGCTTCCTTGACCATATTTTCTATAGCTAAAGTTGCTGTTACCCCAAGATAAGGTACTTCGTTAAATTCTAAAATTAATACATCATAATTTTCTACAATCGACATTTGCTGCGAGATTGCTTTTGCTGCACCAAAACTCATTGGTCCGCCAAGGTGAAATAATAAAATACGACCTTCTCCTCGGCTTAAAATCTGTTCTTCTGAAGCAGTCAAACCCAATTGATGATGATTTCCATCAGGGGCTGTTACCGCTTTAACTTCTTTAGCTTGTAGATCGGTTAAACGTTTGATAGTCAATAGATTTGCACAAAATACACCGACGGCTACAGCAGTAATCAAATCTACAAAAACCGTAAGAAATAATACCGCGTACATCAATCCAGTAGCCTTCATTGATATTTTATGAGCGCGTTTAATGAAACTCCAATCGATAATATCTATACCAACTTTGATTAAAATGCCTGCTAAAACTGCATGAGGAATATTTTCTGTTAGTTTCCCTGCACCTAAAACAATTACTAATAATACTATTGCATGAACCATTCCCGAAATCGGAGTTTTGCCTCCAGCACGGACATTAATAACGGTTCGCATTGTTGCACCAGCACCCGGTAATCCCCCGAATAAACCAGCGAGTACATTACCGATTCCCTGTCCGATTAATTCTTTATCGGAATCATGATTTGTACGAGTAATATTGTCCGCAACTAAGGAAGTTAAAAGCGAATCGATAGATCCCAAAGTTCCTAACATCAAACCATACTCTATCATTATTCGCATTTGGCTAAAATCCAATCGCGGTAGTTGCGGTTTGGGTAAACCCATCGGGATTTCTCCAATGACTGGAATACCGCTATCAGGAAATACAAAAACCGAAATTAGCGTACAAACCACCAACGCTAATAAAGGTGACGGAATAATTTGGTTCAGTTTTGTCGGCCAACCAAATACTATAACTAAGGTTAAAACAGACAATCCCACCGCTACCGGATTAGCAGTAATAGCATATTCAGAAAATTTTTGCAGCGATTCGATCGCACTTGGAGAACCTTGATGTCCGAAAAAAGGTCCGATTTCCAGAAATAAGATAATAAATCCAATCCCCGACATAAAGCCCGAAATCACCGTATAAGGTATTAAGGTGATATATTTCCCTAACCGCAGCAATCCGAAAAGGATTTGAAATGCTCCTCCCATCATCACCACGGTAAAGGCGATCGCCATACCTGTTGTTCCTGGGTTTTTGTTGACGAAGGTAGCAAATACCGTTGCCATTACCACCGTCATCGGACCTGTGGGGCCAGAAATTTGCGATGGGGTTCCACCAAACAATGCTGCAAAAAAACCGATGAAAATAGCACCGTAAAGCCCCATAATCGCACCATCATCTGGCGAAACTGAAACCCCAAATGCTAGAGCTAACGGTAAAGCAACAATTGCAGCAGTTAAACCACCAAACAAATCTCCTCGCAGGTTCCTAAAATTTAAGCCGTGAACAAGTTGCATAGAGATTACGATTGATAAAATGGGCATTAAGGAGTTAGGAGTCAAGAGTTAAAGAATCTTAACTTTTTCCCAAGACAAAGTTTACACCCGCATTGATTAAATTGTGCCGTTCTCCGCAGATAAATATTTTTTTTCATCCTTGAAGGATGAATGCGGGTAATCAAGTTAATTATCTAAGATATAGTTTTATTTCTACGATTACAAAAATTTTTTTAATTATTTAATACAAAATACAAATCTATTTAGTTGTACAAGGAAATGGTATTTTGCCATAAATAATAATATTGCTTACCGCGAACAAACTGACAGTCTATTTCTGTAACAAAAAATAGATTGTAAATTAGAAGTGTAGAGAAAGCCGGTTCTTTCAACAAAGCAGGTTTCTAAATTATTTTCTTAGAGGATGTTTGAAAAGCTATTAATACAACTCGAAACTTTTTAGATCCCCCTAAATCCCCCTTTTTTAAGGGGGACTTTGATTCCGATTCCCCCCTTTATAAGGGGGGTTAGGGGGGATCAATAAGTCCAAGATACAGCTAACCACTTTTAAAACATCCTCTAAGAAGAGGGGTGAGGTTCAATATGTACTTCACTCAACCGAAATTCCCTATATTCCCTATCTCCTATTCCCTACTCCCTACTTTCTCACAAACTAAATTCTGCAACACTATCTTCATCTACATCTGTATTTGTGCCTATTTTACTAGGTTTAAATTCAGAATCATGAATGATCTTACTTAAAGTAATTTGCGGATTTTGATGCAAAATATTTAGCACGCTGATAAAATCGCGGACAATTTCGCCAGGAGTTAGTAAAGCTTCAGCCCCCAAACGATTGACAATCTCTTTAACAAACTCTTTTAAATCGTTATTATTTAAAGCTTTTTGATAATTATAATTAAGTGCGTGAATGTCAGCTAATTTTTGTAATAAATTCAGAATTTCTGATTCACTTAAAGGATTGAGCTTAATAGCAGGTCCGTTAATTTCCTGTACTCCTGCTTTGGCTGCAAAACGACTTTCTTTAGTACGTCTTCGCCAAGCTGAATCGGAAAATAACCCCCTCGAAGGATCTTCTAAAAACTTTACCGTTCCACCAATAATCACCCCAAGATGTTCGGCTTTACACTGCATTACATCATTGAAAATTGCCAGCAGTCGGCTATAATTTTTCTCCCGGCTTGCTGTAGGCGAAATTTGATATAAATGTACTGCTTCATCTAACAATATTAAAAGCCCTTTATAGCCAATTTCTGCAACAAATTTGGCTAACAACTTAACGTAGTCATACCAACTTTCATCATCAATAATTACCCTGACTCCTAAAGACGTTTTTGCTTCAGTTTTTGTATTAAATTCTCCTCGCAGCCATTGCAATGCTGCATTTTTCAAATCATCGTCATCGGAGCGGTATCCTCTCCAATAAGCAACAATTACATTCCCAAAATCAAAACCGTGAACTAAATCTTCTATCTGTTGAACTACTTCTCTAATTCTCTTTTCTACCGTATCGTCAAAACCCTCGTCGTTGGGTTTCATTCCGCTTTCTTTGACTACTTCTTGCTGAATTTTATTAATCCATCCTTCCAAAATCGAAACAAAAGCACCACCATCTGGACGAGTTTTTGTAGCAAGACGACTCATCAATTCTCGATAAGTAGCCAAACCTTGATTATTACTTCCCGCTAATCGTCTTTCCAAAGATAAATCGGCATCGCTAACGACAAAACCCAACTCCATCGCTCGATTGCGAACAAGTTGCAGCATAAAGCTTTTACCGGAACCATAATTACCAATCACAAACCGAAATGCAGCTACTCCTTGGGCAACATCCTCAATATTTTGTAAAAGACTGTTTAATTCTTTTTCCCTACCTACCGCTATATGTTCCAATCCAACCCTAGGTACTACTCCGGCACCCAAAGAGTTAATCAAAGCTGTAGTTACTTTTTTGGAGATTTTCGGTTTTGTCATTCGATTTTAGATTTTGGATTTTGGATTTTGGATTTTGGATTATCTGGTTGGATTGTTGCTGAATTATTAAATTAAATTATTTGGCGTTGCTGAATTTAACTATAAATTCATTCTTACTCCGCAGTTGGAAGCCGCCTAAATCCGCCAAAATTGGGGTAATTAAAATTATTTTTCTGCCCCAGAATTGGGGGTTAGGGGGCAATAATATATTTTTAATCAGCAACGCCAATTATTTTAGGGTGTGTTGTCGCGAAGCGCAACGCGCCATCATGGTAAAAAAGTACTCGTAATTATGTGAATATTTCGCTACTCAAGCAAATCATAGATTGTAAAGAAAGAGACAATCGCCAACATAACCCTCTTCGAGTATTCAAAACTGCTATAGGTAGAATACAATAAATAATTTCTGATTTTTTATACCTGATAACATGATTGATATACTGGGTGAGTTTTTGTTCGGGATTATTGCCTGGATATTTATCGAAATAATATTTTATGGGTTTTGCTATTTTACGGGTATGCTTCTGACTCCCTTGGTAACTTTTGGGAAATATTATCCTGGTAATGTGATTAAAAACAAGGAATTGCGTAAAGCTCACAGAGCTAAAGGAAATAAGTTGGCTTATGTAAAAGCTAAGAAGAAGTATCTAAGTTTTGATACTGTATCATTAATTGGCATGACATTTTGGGTGACAGCTTTGGTTGTGGCAATGATATTCTTTATATTTTCGGCTAGCTAATTGAGTATAAGACTAGTTTTAGTTAAAATAAAAAAATTCTGTTTAACCTTGATAAATTTATTTAGAAGGCTGCTTGCTTTTTGCTTCTTCTGAAATATCAATCATTTCTTGAATATTCTGCTGATATTCTTCATAGATTTCGGGAATATCATTGTTTGTTGAAATTATTAATTCGCCAACTGTATCTTGAGCAAGTTCGTTAATGGAATCAATTAGCAAATTTGGCATTGTAATATTATTTTCTGCTATCTTCTTAATTGTAGATTTAACTTCTACTTGCTCTAATATAGCTTTTAAAACCTGAATTTCATGTTCTGGCAAACTTTCTAGAAAATACGTCCATTCTTTTGACAAACCTTGGGATTTACTTGCTATTTTCTCCGCTGGTTCAATGGAGATAGTTTCTATCAAGTCTGTAAAAGGAAATTCTTCTGTTTCTTCTTGGGCTTTTGCTTGAATAACAGGTGACTGCGGATTTAGGTTTTCTAATTGTTGCAGTAATTCCCAAACCTGGTTTTGCAACACGTCTCTTTCTTCTTGAAGTAATGAAGTTTGTCCCTGCAACTCTTCTAATTGCTTGCTCTCTTCTGCTTTTTGAGCTTTTAATAATTTTAGATCGGCTTTTAATTTTTCTTGTTTTTCGTTTCTACTAGAAAATAGCTCAAGATACTTTTTATTTTGACTTTCTAATTCTTGAACCTGTACCCGTAATTCATATAGTTTTTCTTCTAACTGAGGCTTGAGTCTATTTAATAAAGTTAAATTGTTTTCTAATTCTTCTTGCTCTTGCAGAAGTTCGCCAATTTTTGCGTGTAATTGAGTTATCTCAGCTTTTGATACACTGCAATTTAACTCCAAACGCCGCTTTTCTGCTGTAATATTAGCAAAAGAATTGTCTGCTTCTTCTTTAGATTTTCTTATGTTCTTAATTTCATTTTGTAAATTAATTACTTCCGATTCTAAATGTTTTTTCTGAAGCGCAAAGGTGCTTAATTCTCGGTTGAGTGAATCTCTTTGATTGCGGCGATCGCCTACTTGATGTTGCAGTTGTAAGAATTCTTGATGTAAAGTCCGACGTGTAGCTTCTAATTGATGAACTTCTAAGTTAATACTTTGTTGTATATTTTCCAGTTCATGGATTTTTTTATAAAAGGAATCTATTACCAATGATTCATAATTTCTGCGTTTCTTTTCTGCTCTCTTATCTACAATGAATGTCGCCGTATACGTAGCAAGTATAGTTATGATACCCGTCACAAAGGCACTATAAAAATTCCACCAGGTGAAAATTAAAGTTATCCCAAAGCTCACCCCGAAGGCAACTATACCTATAATAAATCGATTGCTGACCATAGAGTCTTGGATGTTGCTTGTTTTTAGCATAGTTCATTTATCAAAATATGGTGACTCCGTATCAAAAGCGACATCTATTTTTACCATACCCTGATGTAATAGTTCGACTTAATCAACATAAATATGAGTATAAAAAATAAAGAGATAAGTCAATATATCTACTTATAAATAATATTTATTTATATTTATTTTTGTTTTTCTACCGTCTTTTGAGCAATTGTGTTTTCAGCCCTCAAAAAATCTACAAATTGTCGTGCAGTTCTTCCGGAACGTCCGTTATGACGAGTTGCCCATTGCAAAGCTTGAAATTCTAGTTTCTCTGTACTAATTTCGATGTGAGATAATTTAACCAAATGTCGAACAATTTGTAAATAAGTCTTTTGAGAAGCGGGTTCAAAAGTCAGAGTTAAACCAAAGCGATCGCTAAATGAAAGTTTTTCCTGTACGGTGTCCCAAGAGTTAACTTCATCCGCATCTTGGGGTCGAGGTCTGTCTGCAAAATACTCCCGAATCAAATGACGACGATTGGAAGTTGCGTACACAACTACATTTTTCGATCTTGCGGTCAAGCTTCCTTCTAAGACAACTTTAAGAGCTTTGAAAGCATCGTCATCTTCCTCGAAGGAAAGGTCATCAACGAATATTATAAATTTTTGTGGCTTGTTGCGTAAGCGTTCTACGATTTGTGGTAGAGATTTTAATTCCGATTTTGCGACTTCTATCAAGCGTAAATTGCGATCGGCATATTCGTTTAATAAAGCTTTGACTAAAGAAGATTTACCACTACCGCGACTACCGTAAAGTAAAACGTGTAATGCTAGTTGCCCTGACAATAAAATTTCCGTATTTTTAATTAAAGTTTCTTTCGGGGACTCATAAGCCACTAGTTCGTTTAACTTCACCGTATCGGGGTAACTAATACCGATAAATTCTTTCTGCTGCCAGCGAAAAGCCTTATATTCTGCAAATATCCCCGTACCATATTGCCGATAAAACGCGATCAAATCTTCTATAGCCTCAGTCCAATCTTCCAAAGTTCGTAATTTTTCGATCAGGGGTAATTGTGGATTGGCTTCTATTTTTTGCGGTTCAACATACCATACTACTGGCAAAATCGGTAGATGGGCAACAGACTGCACCCATTCACCAAGATTTGCAACGCTGCATTCATGGAAGCTCTGCAAAGCCTGTAAATCGTGTTTAGCTGCACAAATTAAAGCAGGTGGTATTTCTGATTGAGCTTGTTGGCTAAAAGGATTTTCCGAAATCAAAATTTGAGAAATCAGATATTCTTCCCAATTTTGATTTTTACCAGCCAAAATCTTGAAAAAATCACCGTAAGCTCTAAGACAATCTTGTGCTTCAGCATTAGGGTAGCGTATAGCCTGCAATAAATTAAGAAAAGCTTTACCTACTTCCCCTTCAAACACAGACTGGTAAAGTAAAAGAGAAGCTGCTTGACGCTGAAGAAATTGAACCGATTCGATCGCTTGATGATTCATTTGTTAAAGCAGGAAATTGGTAATTGGGAACGGGGAAGAGTACTATTGTTAATTTTCCTTCTACGCTGAGGACAATAACTGCAAATCTACACAGGTTTTAACAAATGCAAAGCATTATTGCCGCTAGTTTATACGGTATTTTATCAATTATCGGTGGCATCATCGGTTACAAAAGTGCAGGCAGCAAAGTTTCTTTGATAAGTGGATGTATCAGCGGTTTATTGTTGCTGCTTGCTGCTTATCTGCAATTACAGGGACAAAGTTGGGGTTTGATTATATCGGTTATTCTTACGAGTATTTTAGTAATTGTTTTTGCTATTAGACTCGCCAAAACACGTAAGTTTATGCCAGCAGGTTTAATGGTTATTTTAGGTCTGGTGACATTAACAATAATGATGTTTTCTCTATTAGTTGTTAGTCTTTAGCGCTCATAAATCTCTACATAGGGTTAGGGAGTTGGGAGTTAGTTGTTAGTTGTTAGTTGCTAATGATACTCTTGTATCTCAAGTTAGCTATTGCTACTAGTCCCTACTCCCTACTGCCTAAAATCGGTAATCCTAGAACCAGAAAAAAATAATTATGACTTACGCACTTAAATATTTTAAATCGTAATTCTCTGTTCCCCGTTTCCTGTTCCCTACTCCCTACTGCCTAAAATCAGTAATCCTAGAGCCGGGAAGAAAGTAATTAATTCCTTATTGCAAATAATTATAGACATTAAGCTTGTTCCTAAATATTTTTAATACCGACGTAGCGTTGTCATAAACCGTTCTTGATAAAGTTGCGGCTAACTTATTAAGAATTTTTTCTATAACAATAAAAGTACAATATATTAAGTTTTTTATCGTGCTAAAATTGTGTAGAAATGTTGCACTCTGGGTAAAAAGATGCAACTATTCCGCTATGGGTAATCTGAGAGAACTGATGGTTTTGCGTCGAATTTGGAGTATAGAGGATTGTTTATAGTCTCCGAAAAAAAATATTAGGCTACGAATAAAGAAAAATAATTGTATTCTTCCGGAAACTATGCAAAATCTCTTGTACTCCTAAAGTGTTAGCTGTTGTACTCAATAATTATATTAATGTTTGTTAATGGCACGGCTGTTCAAAAACGTAATCTTGGGAAAAGAACAGGCATTAAAAGGTTAAAGCACAAATTTCTATATTCGCGTAAGTAAAAATGAAATAAAAATTAAAGATTTCACCATGCTTCAAAAGTGAAATTTTAAGCAATTGTAAAGATAAATTTGGCAATTTGGCAGGTTTTTGTCAGGGAAATACGATATTACTAGAGCGTAGTCATTGTATTTTTAAGATTCCCTAAAAAAGGGGCTTCGCTGGGGAATGCTGCCGTAATTAAAGCCAAAACCAAAAAAAGCTAATTTTAAAGGAATCTAAGGAAGTAACAAATAAATGAAACTTTCACTGTCTTCTCAAAACGTTATCCAGTATCTGCAAGAAGCGGGTCTGAGTAGCTCAGAAGATGGCGCAACCGCCGATGCAGATTTGCCACACAGTAGTAGCCGCAAAAATTTAAATCTACTGGTTACTAAGAATGGCGATCGCAAGCTTTTGGTAAAACAAGAACTAGCCCAAGAATTTAATGGTATCCCCCATGAATTCTTTAATGAATGGCTGTTTCACCAGTTGCTTGAATCTTTTCCTGTTCTCGGCAATATAAAAGCGTTATCTCCACTAGTAGTACATTACGATGAGGAGAACTCGATCCTTGTGCGTAATTACCTTTGGGAATACCAAGGGTTGGAAAGCTATTACAGGCATAACCTATATTTTCCCCCAGAATTAGCAAGTTCCATCGGCAATACTTTAGCATCATTGCACCGTGCAACTTTTAAACGGCAAAAGTACCGCGATTTTATGGCTGCTGCTCCAGCTGGGCAGATTCGCTATCAGTATTTTAATCCGGCACAGGGCGTAGATTTTCTCGAACCCTCTATTTTTGGCAAGGTTAATAGTGCAGGGCTTTCGTTTTATTCTCACTATCAAAGCCACGATTTTCTAGAATCTGCGATCGCGGATGTAGCTTCTGCGTTTAACCCTTGTTGTTTGACTCACAACGATTTGAAACTAGAGAACGTTTTAGTACATTCTCGTAGTTCTAATTTGGACGATCCACAAGTCAAGATGATTGACTGGGAAGCTTGTGGTTGGGGAGATCCCGCTTATGATTTGGGTACTTTACTGGCTGGCTACTTAAAAATTTGGCTAGAAAGTTTAGTTGTAGATTCCACTTTGGATTTAGAAGAGTCTCTGGAATTAGCGGCTATTCCGCTGGAAATTCTTCAACCTTCGATGTTGGCTTTAACAGAAGCTTATTTAAAAGCTTTCCCAATGATTTTAGAGTACCGTAAAGATTTTATTCAATCGATTGTCAAGTTTGCCGGTTTAACGTTAATCAATCAAATTCAGGACAAGATTAACAGCCAGCAAAACTTGCATCATACTAGTTTAATCGCTCTAGAATTCGCCAAAAATATCTTAACCAGAACCCCTGAATATGTAATAGACGTTTTCGGTAAATCAGAATTACAAATTCTCAAACCATTTGTAAAAACTGCCAAAGTTTCTGTGACTGAGAGGGAGAATAATCTAATTCCCCTTTTCTACGAAAAAACCCGCTTGCGTGGGTGTTAGTCAGGAAGGCATTTATTAGTTAACAGTTAACAGTAACCAGTTAAAAATGGTTGCTGTTAACTTTTCTTTTCTATCAAGGGTTGCATTTATTTTTCATAACTTATAATTCATAAATTTAGATAAAATCACCATGATAGCTTTTTCTAAAACATCTTTATCAGATACTTTCTTAAAAATTGCCAGTCAGATTCAAATAGAATCTAAATTCTCTATTTATCATCTAGACTATCAACCTTTTAGTTTGCCTGCTTTGATGGCAGAAACACTTGAAAGAAGTTCTACAGCATTACAAGACAAATATCTGACTTTACTGCTACGAAACTTCTTATACGGTATTTATTACAACAACTCGCTACAAAGTGTTTTAGCTGCAAATACTATCAATCCTAATCTTTTATTACATCAAGATTTAGAGAACAATTGTGTATTTGAAATCGATTGGCAGTTTTATAATCAATTACACGAACACAATCATGGAACGGGTTATTTAGATTCTGGCTGGCGGGTTTTAAGACAAGAACCCGATGGAAGCTTGGCTGTAACTAAAGATGGTTTGACATTACACGTTGAAGAGAATTATTTAGAACCAGATGCATTATACAGTAAAGTTGATGACTTAATTAATATCCGACTCCCGAAAAATCGTTTAAATAACGGCTTCTATTTAGCAATGAGTAATTCAGGTAAACAGCAACAAGACAATCTACAAAATGCCTGGAGCGAGTTAGAAGTTGTAAGTATATTTTTCAACTTAAATCCACAAGGCGCTATTGCTTTGATGGGTAGTCTGACAGAAAAATTAAATGCTGCTGAAATTCCCTTCAACTTTCAAGTTCCCCATCATCCATTAGGTTGCGATCGCTATGATTCGGGGATACTTAATTTTCAACGTCAAGATTACCCAGTTATCCAAGAATTGCTTAAAGATATTTACACAGATCGCCAAGCATATTTTCAGCCAGAAACACCATTATTCACCAAGTATTTAGCACCGGGATTAAGTCTAGCCGAGCAACCCTTAGAAAAACCTCTTAACAAGCAAAGCTTCGGTGTAAATCGCTGTCAAATTATTGCAAATGCTTTATTTGAAGCTTGGGAAAAAGGTATTGATTCACCAGAAGAAAAATTAAATATTATTTGTCAGCATTTTGCTTGGAAATCAATTGATTTAGAGCATCCCTATCTTAATCCCAACTCCGAAGATATTTATAATTGGAATTGATGATAATGGGGCATTAGGCATGGGGCATTGGGGATTGGGGATTGGGCATGGGAGAGAGGAGGTAGAATTTTTAACAACTAACAACTAACAACTAACTCTTAACTCCTACTCCTAACTCCTAACTCCTAACTTTTCCAATGCCTTTCACATACAATCGCACGATTCGCTTTCAAGACACCGATGCTGCTGGGGTAGTTTACTTTGCCAATGTTTTAGCTATATGTCATGAAGCTTATGAAGCAGCTTTAGAATCGTTGGGGATCGATATCAAGCAATTTTTTACAAATCCATCTACTGCTTTTCCTATTGTTCATGCTGATGTCGATTTTATGCGCCCAATGTATTGCGGTGACAAATTATTTGTTAATTTGACTCCATTAAGAATCCGCGCCGAGCAGTTTGAAATTGATTATCAGGTTTATGTTAATGAGAAATTAGTTGCTAAAGCAATGACTCGTCATGTTTGTATTGATGCAGCAAATAGAAAAAAGATTGGATTGTCAGCAGAAATAGTAAAGTGCTTGGAAAGGTTGCGTTAAAATTATTTTTAATACTTTCCTAGTAGAAGATTACGGATTATAAAACCGCAGAGAGCGCGAAGAGCGCAGAGGAAGGAGGTAAAGAGAGGTAGATAATCTTAGAGCGAAATAGAAGTCATGTTATAAAGATGTTGACGATTAATTTTACCTTGAGAATTACGAGGTAATGAGTTAACACAAATCCAATTTTTAGGGATTTTATAATTACTAATTTTCTCTTTAAGTAAAGCTTGAATTGATATTATTTCGTCTTTATCTTGTTGTAGTGCGGGCATCTTGCTCGCTTGATAATCAACATCTAATTTTTGTGATTTTTTTTCTACATAAATAGCTGTTACAATTTGTCCCCAATGTTTATCGGCTACCCCAATTACACAAACATCAGCTACCATCCCGGTTGCTCTAATGGCAGCTTCAACTTCTGCGGGATAAACGTTTTCTCCCCCTGTAATTATTTTGTCGCTATTTCTTCCAACTATATTTAAATAACCTTGTTTGTCTAAAAAAGCTAAATCATCTATTTGTAAACAAGTTTGTCTTTTACCATCAAGGGGATAATAACCAAGAGCTAGTGATTCGGCTTTTATATTAATGCTTCCAAGTTGATTATTTTGTAATTTCTCTCCTTTTTCGTCACAAATTTCAACTTTTGCATGAGGAAGGATTTTACCGCAACCAACTTTACCTATCAGGAAATCTTCAGGTTTCATGGTGGCAATTTGAGAAGCGGTTTCTGTCATTCCGTAAGTAGGGGCTAATCTAATATGATGAAACCTGGCTTTGTGCAATAATTCATCCCAAGCTGGGGCACCTCCTAAAAGAACAGTTTGGAATTTACTCAGCCATTGAGTTAAATCCGATCTTTGCAATAAACGTTCTAATTGAGTAGGAACTAAAGAGATAAAAAAATCAAATTTAATATTGTCTTGTTTACGATATTCGAGCTTCTTAAAAGGTAAAATAACTAATTTACCACCAGTTATAAAACAGCGCATAAACTGCATTAAACCGCTAACATGATACAAGGGCAAGACACAGAAAGAATTAATTTTATTTACTTCAAAATATTCTTTAAATCCCTTTACCGAAGCTGTCAAAGTATCCCAAGTATGAACGGCAAATTTTATTTTACCCGATGAGCCACCCGTAGGAATCATTATGTGTGGGGATTGGGCATGGGGGATGGGGCATGGGGGATTGGGGATTGGGGATTGGGCATAATTATCAAGGGAGCAAGATGCTCCCACTACATCATGTTTTATCCCCCAGATAATATCTGGTTTGACTAAATCAAACACTTGCTGCCATTCTTGTTTTCCCCAATCGGGATTACATAAAAATACGGGACAATTTGCTTTGCAAGCTGCAATAAAACCGGCTAAAAAATATACTGGTTGACGTTCGTTTAAAATAATTTTTGGTAGACAAGAATATTCTTGTTTAAACTTAATAATTTCTAAATCAAATTTTTCGACGAGCTTCTTTAATAAATGACTATCTTCGCAAATTAAACAGTCATTATTTACAAAATATCTGAAGTACTCTTCCATAAATTATCCAAACAAACTTGCTCATTTTTTGCAAAGAAATGATTGACACCAAAACCTACTGCTCTTTTCTGTGGCGATAATTCTGCGGCTAATGATAGTGCTGCTTCTCTGCCGATACTAGTTTCAAAAACCGATGAAAATACAGTATCAATTTTATAAGTCAGACAAAATTCGCGTAACCTTGATGGGGAGCCAATTATACCGGCTTTGATAACAAAAACTCCTCGCCAACCGTTTTCATGACAGTTTTTAAGTTGTTCGAGCGTAGCTACAGATTCATCCAATGCTATTTTCGTGGTGTAGCTACGACTTAATTCCAACATTTCTGAAAACCGATTTAGCGAAAGCGGTTGCTCAATAAATTCGATTTTGAAATCAATATCATTATTTTTGTTGATGTTATCGCACTTTTGTAACCAAATCTCAGCTTCCTCATAGCTTAAGCCACCATTCGCATCCAGCCTTAGTTTTGTGGAAGCGGGTAATTCTCCAGCTAGTAAGTCAAAAATAAATACTTCTTCAGCTACAGGATAAACGCCGATTTTCCATTTAAAAGTATGAGAACCAATATCCCATACATTTCGCCATTGACTCAAAGCTGCTTTTCCAGCAGGTAACAAAACGCAAAAAGTGAGATTTTCAGACAACGAGCAAGCAGAAAAATTATTTTCTTTTACCATTTCTAGTGCTGACTCAAACCCAAACTGACAAGCAGGTAATTCATCTGGAATCGAGAAAATCGTTTCATCGGTAATTTCGTTTGGTAATTGCCGACAAAATGAAACCGCTTGTTCGACAGTTTCCGAACCAAACCAACTAATCGGAGCAATTTCCCCCCATCCTACTTTCCCCTCTGCATCGTGAAGACGAAGAATAACACCATCCCGACTTTCCCAAATACCGTGAGATGTATTTAAAGGAGTTGCGAATTTGCGACGATAAGGACGAAATTCAAATTTGTACATATTTTTGAATCAAGAAAAAGTACGGGAGAGTGGGGAGAGGGGGTAGAGCGGGTAGAAAATATAACTGCTAACTGCTAACGGCTAACTGCTAACGGCTAACTCCTAACTCCTAACTCCTAACTCCTAACTCCTAACTCCCAACTACTCACTGTTCACTGTTCACTGCTCACTGTTAACTGGCTCATAGAACAAACCCCAATCCTAATAGCAAACAACACCAGAATTGCATTGCGATCGCGACAAATTTGGAGTTGCTAATTAAAGCAGGTTGGTTGTGATTTTCCGCGACGTGGTTACATAGTTTTAGAGCAAACGGTAAACTAAACCAGCTTAAAAGCGTCCATAAGGGAAATATTCCACAAAGTATAAATATCAATATCAGCGCGTAAATACTGCCGGTAAACCAGTTTAAAACCTGCGAACCTAGGAGGGTTCCCAGACGAACAATAGGCGAAAGTTTTCCTGCTGCTAAATCGTCTTTTACTTGATGAAAGTGAGAACAAAATAAGATCGAAGTGGTTGCAATGCCAACAATTAATGAAGCGGCTAAACTCGTTAAAGACCAACTTTGAGTTTGGCTGTAATATCCTGCTGATACTCCCAAAGGGCCAAAGGCAAAAAAGCAAAGTATTTCTCCTAAACCTTGATAACCTAAACGGAAAGGAGGTCCTTGATAGAGATATCCTAAACCGCAACACAACAAAATTATTCCAATTAAATTTAAGTCTTGTTGCCACCAACAAATTGCTAGTATTCCTAGCAATCCCAGACTTAAAAAGCAATTTCCCAGCCAAAATATTAATTGTCTATTGCCCGTCAAATTTACTAAAGAATGATGTTTGTTAATATCAATTCCCGTATCAGAATCAAATACATCATTACTCAAATTTTCCCAGGCAAGAATCAAAATTGCAGCAGCTAAAAAAGTGCAAAAAACTGCTGCATGAAGCACCTTTGTTTCTGCAAAAGCGACAGCAGTTCCTACCCAAATTGGCATAATCGCAACGCAATACATTGGCGGTTTTATTGCCGCCATCCATAACTTTATGTTGGGATATAAAATCAGCTTTGTAGTCATCAGTCGCAATCAATTAAATTGCCAAATTTTCTACCGGCACAAAGCCGCAAGCGCACCGATCTTAGCTGTTGTTTTGCCAGTTCTCTCTCTTTCCTACATCCGAGGTCTAACAGGGCTGTATTTAGAGCGAAAGCTCCTGTAAAATCTACACTCGAAGCAGTTAAGGAGGTTTTTACCATCAAGGTTGATGAGCCTCCTTGCCTAGCTGGCAAAACAGCGTCTGAATGTGCTACCTGTAGAAATACGACCACGATTCATGATGCTTTAGGAAGAGAACTTCAAAAAAATTTACTATTTTTAGATCCATGACAGTTTCACCATGTTCTGCCGAGTTTGTCGTATATCATAAGCAGCTATACCAATTTCTTGTAAAAAAACGAGCATATTGTATTAAGAATAATTGCACGCAAATAGCTAGTATTGCCTTGGAAATTGACTCGGTAGATCCTCTGGTTGTCTTCCAGAAACTAGCTACATTCGATCGGCTTAATTTCTACTGGGAAAGCCCCAGCAAAAAACAAGCTATTGCTGCTATTAGTGCGGTAACAAAATTTGAAGTTGAAGGCAAAGGACGTTTTTCTGAAGCTGAAAAGTATATCAAATATAATCTTGGTAGAATAATTAATTTTTGCAATGTAAATAATTTTTTTGCCAAGCCGTCATTTTTTTGCAGCTTTAGTTTTTTTGATACAAATCTTCAACAAAACTATCCTTTTTCTCCTGCTACCATTTTTTTACCAAAATGGCAAGTAACTCGTAAAGAAGAACGCTGTATATTAAGGGCAAATATTGAAATTAATGCGGATTTGAATATAGAAAATTATTTACAAAGTTTATGGGACAAAATTGCAGATATTAATAATTTAAAATATGATTTTATTAGTTTAAATGATTCTAAACCTAAATTTATTAAAAACTCGATCGCGAAATCTAGTAAATTCAAACAATCGGTATTATCGGCACTAGAAGATATTCATAAAGGTGATTATAGTAAAATTGTCTTAGCGGATGCTTTAAACATTCAATCGTTCGCTCCATTAAACTTATTTAAATCATTAAATAATCTCCGACAGCTACATCCCAACTGCTGTATATTCTCTACAAGCAATGGCAAAGGACAAAACTTTATTGGTGCTTCTCCAGAAACACTGATTGCAATTCATAATCAAAAATTAACTACCGATGCTTTAGCTGGAAGCGCAGCAAGAGGAAAAACACCAGCAGAAGACGCAAGAATAGCCAACATCTTACTTAGCAGCGACAAAGAAAGACACGAACATTCCTTAGTTATTGATTTTATAACTCAAAAGTTGCTTGGTTTAGGCTTATTACCCCAGGTTTCAACACCCAGATTGCGACAGCTATCAAATATTCAACATTTATGGACACCCATCGCCGCAAAAGTCCCTCGCAACGTGCATCCCTTACAAATAGTTGCTCAACTGCATCCTACACCAGCAGTAGCTGGTGTTGCCCCCGAAATTGCCTGTAAAGAAATTCGCCGTTATGAAAGTTTTGAAAGGGGTTTATATGCAGCACCTTTGGGTTGGATAGATTCCGAAGGTAACTGTGAATTTGTCGTCGGAATTCGTTCAGCATTAATCGACAACAGCAGCAAATCATCTCTACTTTATGCTGGTGCTGGTATTGTACCTGGTTCAGATCCAGAAAAAGAATTTGCAGAAATTCAACTTAAATTACAGGCATTGTTGAAAGCATTAACTTGAGCAGTGAGCAGTTAACAGTTAGCAGTAACCCAATATTATGGTGGGTTATGTTCTTCAAGCCAGCCAGTCTCCGATTTTTCGGTAGTTTTTAGAGGGGAATAATTACAGAAGAAAAATTAGACAGCAAAAAACGCCTCCCGATTGCCCGGAAGGCGTTTTCATTTATTGTAGAGACGTGATATATCACGTCTCCCAATTATTTAATTATTAACCGTTGATTGCGGGAGCGCTGATTGCAACAGGTGCAGTTTCACCAGCAGCCAAATCAAGTGGGAAGTTGTGTGCATTTCTTTCGTGCATTACTTCCATACCCAAGTTAGCTCTGTTCAATACATCAGCCCAGGTGTTTACAACTCTACCGCTAGAATCGATTACAGACTGGTTGAAGTTGAAACCGTTCAAGTTGAACGCCATTGTGCTGATTCCCAAAGCGGTGAACCAGATTCCAACTACTGGCCATGCAGCTAAGAAGAAGTGCAAGCTACGGCTGTTGTTGAAGGAAGCGTATTGGAAGATCAAACGACCAAAGTAACCGTGAGCAGCTACGATGTTGTAAGTTTCTTCTTCTTGACCGAATTTGTAACCGTAGTTCTGAGATTCGGTTTCGGTTGTTTCACGTACCAAGGAGGAAGTTACCAAAGAACCGTGCATTGCACTGAACAAGCTTCCGCCGAATACACCTGCAACACCTAACTGGTGGAAGGGGTGCATCAAGATGTTGTGTTCAGCTTGGAACACGAACATGAAGTTAAAGGTACCAGAAATACCTAAAGGCATACCGTCAGAGAAAGAACCTTGTCCAATGGGGTAGATCAAGAATACTGCGGTTGCTGCTGCTACTGGAGCAGAGAAAGCAACACAGATCCAAGGACGCATACCCAAGCGGTAGGATAATTCCCACTCACGACCTAAGTAGCAAAATACTCCAATCAAGAAGTGGAATACTACCAACTGGTAAGGACCACCGTTGTACAACCACTCATCTAGAGAAGCTGCTTCCCAAATTGGGTAGAAGTGTAAACCGATGGCGTTTGAAGAAGGAACAACTGCACCGGAGATGATGTTGTTTCCGTAAATCAAGGAACCTGCAACAGGCTCGCGGATACCATCGATATCTACTGGAGGTGCTGCAATAAATGCGATTACGAAACAGGTGATTGCGGATAATAAGGTAGGAATCATCAACATACCAAACCAACCGATGTATAAACGGTTGTTGGTGCTGGTGATCCATCCGCAGAACTGTTCCCACGCACTGGCGCTTTCGCGTCTTTGTAATGTGGTTGTCATGGTTCGGATAATTGCGTTTTTGTTATGTATGTGTAAGCAGATGCGCTTACCTATATTTATACATTAGAGCATATTTTACGTTTTGTAAAGCTTTTTTAATAAAGTTTGTTTTATACCACTCATCAGTTTCTGTTATCAGCGAACAAATCAGTGAGCAGTGAACAGTTAACAGTTACCAGTTAACAATTAGGAATGGGGCATGAGACATGATAAATATCTAGGAGTAGCAAGTTATTAATGCTTCTTGCTCTCCCAATCTCCCAATCTCCTAATCTCCCTCTCATTTAATGCCCACATAATAATGTCCACGTGCAGGTGAGTGTTTCGCGCAGTTATGCTTCGCTACACTTTCTACATCTACTCTTTATAGTTAAATTAATATCGCTTTGCCAAAGTGGCAACAGGTAAGACTTTTTCCGATATATTATTCAAATTAATAAGTCTACTTAGCTTAGTTCAGGGTGCTGAAATAACTATCAAAGTCTGTCAATCGAAAATATGCTCAAGGTGATGTTTGAAGCGGGAAGTAAGAGTAATTTCACTTATTTCTCGCCTTTTTCTTTATTAATTGGTAATTGGGCATTGGGCATTGAATAATTCCTAACTGCATCCGTTGCCTAACTCCTAACTGCTCACTGTTAACTGTATGTCCCTTCGGACACGCTGCGCTAACACTGTTAACTGCTCACTGTTAACTGCTCACTGTAATAAATCTTTATGCAAAAAGGGCTTCGCGTCTTCACCTGTATAACTGCTCGCTATATGCCCGTTGCCTGTCATTTTATATTTATACGTTACTAAGCCTTCTAAACCAACTGGGCCGCGAGGTGGTACTTTTTGGGTGCTGATTCCGACTTCGGCACCAAAACCATAGCGAAAACCGTCTGCAAAACGGGTGGAACAATTATGGTAAACTCCTGCTGCATCCACTAAGGATAAAAAGTTTTCTGCTGCTTCTATATCTTCTGTGACAATTGCGTCGGTATGCTTGGAACCGTATTCGTTGATGTGGGTTATGGCTTCGGATAAAGAATCAACAATTTTGATTGACAAAATTAAATCGCTGTATTCTGTTTCCCAGTCTTCTTCTGTTGCGGGTACTATATTAGATAAAATCGATTGAGTTGCTTCGTCACCCCGCAATTCTACATTTAAGTTTTGTAATGCTTGTGCTAAGTGTGGTAGAAAAGTTGATGCAATATCTTGATGAACCAGTAATGTTTCAATTGCATTGCAAGCTGCTGGATAGTGAGTTTTAGAATCCACTGCAATATTTACCGCCTTGTCGATATCTGCGGCTTTATCAATATATAGATGACAAATTCCGTCAGCGTGTCCCAAAACTGGAATCGAGGTATTTTGCTGCACAAACTGTACGAAGGAATTTGAACCCCTAGGAATAATTAAATCTACATATTTATCTAACTTTAAAAGTTCTAAAGTTTCTTCTCTAGTAGTTAATAACTGTACCGCATCTGGGTCAACTGTTGTTTGAGATAATCCATTTTTTATAGCCTTAACTATCGCTTCACAAGAACGAATCGCTTCTTTTCCACCTTTAAGAATTACTCCATTACCCGATTTTATCGCTAAAGAAGCAATTTGAATTGCTGCTTCCGGACGTGCTTCAAAAATTATCCCTAAAACTCCCAAAGGGCAACTTACCCGCTTAAGAATCAAACCATTGTCTAATTTACGATGAATTTGAATACTACCAACAGGATCGGAAAGTTTGCCTATATCCCTAACCCCAGCAATATTATCTCTTAATTTATGTTCGTCCAACTGCAAACGCTTGTAAAGTGGCTTGGCAATTCCTTCGCTTTGGGCAGCTTCACAATCTGCAATATTTGCTTGAATTATTTGATCTCGTGCTGATTCCAAAGCAGTGGCGATCGCCTCAATGGCTTCATTTTTTGCGGCAGTAGATAAAACCGCTAGCTTCATAGCAGCAAGTCGAGTTTGTTTGGCTGTAAGAATTAAATCGGAATTATAAGTGAGAACTGTCATGGTAACACCCAAAAACGCAGTCTTATCTTTTATGGTAACTGCCAACGGGAAATATTAAGAATCAAGTATGAAATATGAGAGATAAATGTTTTTAATGATTTAAAACTAATGGTTGATTAGCGCTATATAGTATAAATAAGTATTTTTTCTCTTCCAAAAATATTTTATTCTCTATCCGGAATGGTCAAACGAGCTTTTGTAGCCTTCCATATCAAAATTTTTTCTAAGCCGTTTACACTTAACAGTTATCAATCGAATGATACGGTTGATTGTCGGGATGCTAAATAAAGTTTCATCTGACATTTTAGCGAGCTGTAAAACTACTACAACCTAATTTTTTTATCTTTTCTATTTAATCCGTCGGCATAAGTTAGTGATATTAAAACATTAACCAATCAACCACTACCTCCAACTATGATGAATTCTATTTCCAATCAACCTACTCAAGTTCCAGTGCATAAACCTGTATTAAAGCAAGGTTCTAAAGGAGAAGCAGTAACAGAATTACAAGAATTATTGAAGCATTGGCAATGCTACTTCGGTAAAGTTGATGGTATATTTGGGCCTCAAACCACAGCCGCTGTTAACTGTTTCGATTACTGGATGTTTTTAACAGAAGACGGGATTGTTGATGAAAATACTTGGCAATGTTTGTATAAAGGTGCCCCAGTAGATATGCCTTTATTACAAAAACGCAGTGAAGGGGAATTAGTTGAAAAAATTCAGGAAAGGCTTTTGTGGTCGGGTTTCTTTGAATCTGCAATTACTGGCTATTTTGGTGTAGTCACCGAAAATGCTATTAAAGATTTGCAACAGCGTACCGGATTAATTGCAGACGGAATAGTTGGCGATCGCACTTGGCTTGAGTTAAGTAAAATTCGCGAGTATGGCTGTTAAAAAATATTTAATTACCAATTGTTAAAAATACTCAAAATTATTATTGAAATAATAAATCATGTTGAATATCAAACTTAAGATATAGCATTCCGGAAAAGTCGATCGTAATTTATTTACTCCCTACTTCCTTTAATTTAATTACAAATAATCGGACTATTAACTTGCTGCTGAGAATAAGCTAATGGTTCAATCACAATTTCTTCACCTCTAATCACCACAAGATGTTTTTGGCAAGAAAAGAACCATCCATCATCATTTTTTTCGTAATTCACAATACCGTGTTTCAACTGCCATTCTCGAACAGCTTTTCCTCCAGAATATAAAGTTACCCGGTAATCGTCACCGAAAATATGAGAAAGCTTTTGCGTCCAATTATTCTCTTTACTGGGCGTACAGCCGTTCAGTACAATAATAATTAATAAACTAATAATTAGAAATACAGTTTTAATTTTAGACATGAAGATAATTATTAATAACTCAATTTAACTAAGTAGACGGGTACAAATAAATATAATACGCTCCGTCATTGCGAGGAACGAAGCAATCGCTGTGGGCTGGGATTGCTATGTCCTAACGGACACGCTTAACCGCACATAAAGGTGAACGCTAACGTTGTTCCTCCACCCTTCGGGAACATCTTCGATGAACGCAATGACGTTTTACATTTAATTAAGCCTACCTACTTATAGGGTTTGAAGACTATTTAATTCGATTTAGTTTAATTACATATTACATTCGATAATTTTAAAATAGTTATCTACTTATTATTCTTACAAATAGCAACAAGTCATTCAGAATATTTTGCTGGGATAAAATAAATATATAGAAAATAAACCTTAAAGAAAAACTTGTATATAAACTGTATTTAACAAAAAATATGCTTATAGTCTTTGCGATACAATAAGCGTCTTTTTTACTAATGAAAATTTATTTATAAAATTGAATTCGATCGCACCAAATAGATTAAGCAGATTAAAACTATCTTTTTAAGATTAAAAGTTAGTTTTTGCTAAACAGTGAAATTTCTTTATTCTAAACAAATTTATAGCTTGAGCGAACGACTATTGATGATAATATAAAAATAATCGCTTAATAAACATTTCTTAACTTAAAGCTTTAGAGTCACAGTGGTTGTAGTTTTGAAGCGACAACATCAAACGATAACTAAAAAAATAAATGATGTAGCAGATGAAATTTAATTCGCGAAGAATCTGCCGAAAATACAAAAACAAGCAATTGGGCAAACACAAAAAAAATATCTGGAGAAGTGAGCTTAATGACATCGTTAGAGGCGGATGTGGTGGTTTTTTATTCGGTATTCCCCTGCTTTATACGATGGAAGTATGGTGGATAGGTTCATCTGCAACACCACAAATGATGTTAACAGCACTGGTATTAACATTTATCGTTGTTTATCTTCTTATGCGTACAGAAGGTTTTCGTAAACCAAAACGTTTCAATCGTCGTTACCAAGGAATTACGGAAACAGTAGAAGCAATGGGAATTGGCTTAATTTGTTCCGCTTTTATGCTGCTACTGTTGCGAGAATTATCACCTGGAGTTTCCCTTAAAGAAGCATTGGGTAAAATTATATTTGAAAGCGTACCCTTCAGTTTAGGTGTGGCATTCGCCAATCAATTATTAGGTGAAAACGGCAATAATTCACCTGACGATAGAACTACAACACAAAATGATTCAGTTGAAAATAACGCCACTTTTAGCGATTTAAGTGCAACCTTGATTGGTGCGATCGTCATAGGCTTTAACATTGCTCCAACCGATGAAATTACAACCCTTGCAGCAGCAGTATCCGAGCCTTGGCTTTTAGCAATTATTGCAACTTCTGTATTGATTTCCTACGCAATAGTATTTCAAGCGGGTTTCTCAGCGCAAGAAAAACGCAGAAAACACAAAGGTATATTTCAGCAACCATTTAGCGAAACTATGATTTGCTATTTAGTATCATTAATTGCAGCAGGGTTAATGCTATGGTTTTTTCAAAAATTGGCTTGGAACGATCCTTGGATAATTTGGTTAGAACATAGCATCATACTAGGATTACCAACAACTATTGGTGGTGCTGCGGGAAGATTAGCAATATGAATCAATCTCGCGAACAATCTCAGAATCAAACCCAAAAACGTACAATAGCCGAATGGGTAACATTTAGCGTCGCTTCATCTATTCTTATTGGAGTTATAAGTTTAGTTAGCTTCACTTGGATAAAACAACCCTCGCAAAAACCACCTCTTCTTATAGTTACCAAAAATCAACCCTTACGAAAAGTAAACGGACAATATTACATACCTTTCGAGGTAGTTAATAAAGGAGGAGAAACAGCCGCTTCCGTGCAAGTTATAGCCGAATTGCGTCTCAACGGAAAAGTAGAGGAAACAGGGGAACAGCAAATCGAATTTTTATCGAGAAGTGAGAAAGAGACAGGGGCATTTATTTTTAGTCAGAATCCCGAAGAAGGAGAATTGATTTTACGGGTTGCCAGTTATAAGTCTCCGTAAGATTGGTAATTGCTAATCGAAAAGCCTTGTTTTTTGGTAGGAATTAGCACATTTTTCTTGTAGGGTGTGTGACGCATTGAAAAAATTTGAACGTAGCAATAAGGTTTGTAGCGTCACGCACCATCAACCATTTGTGACAATATTGCAAGTCTTACGATTTATTCAAATTCACATCTTGCGCCATTCTCAAAACAGCTGGAGGTTGCAAACCCCCAGCTAATAGCAAAAGTCCTCTAAAGACGACTAATTAAGATTTTCAGTCTACTTAAGTAGACTTTTGCTATTAGCCTTGGAATTGATTCCGAGGTGGTTTTGAATGCCAACCGAAATAGTGCAAGATGTTAAATCTACGATTTAACTGGCATTCCCTAATAGGGATTTAAGTTAATTTCAACTCCAAGTTTTTTTAGCTTTAGATGAAGTAACTTGATTTCAATCCCTGATAGGGATTTAAGTTAATTTCAACCGCAGTTGGCGGGAGTAAGGCGAATGTCGAGAAAGTTTCAATCCCTGATAGGGATTTAAGTTAATTTCAACCCGTCTTATCCACAGTAATTTGATTCGCCGATACGTTTCAATCCCTGATAGGGATTTAAGTTAATTTCAACTTTTTGTGCATCCTTACCCTTTTTCTCGTCGGCAGTTTCAATCCCTGATAGGGATTTAAGTTAATTTCAACTGCTAGATCCGCCACAGGAAGGAGAGCCACCCGAGTTGGTTTCAATCCCTGATAGGGATTTAAGTTAATTTCAACTCCCGCTAGGATAAATACGCGCTATCCATCTAGCGGGTTTCAATCCCTGATAGGGATTTAAGTTAATTTCAACAGTCACCAGCAGCCCCATTGATTGCTTCTGTGTTTGTTTCAATCCCTGATAGGGATTTAAGTTAATTTCAACTAAAGAGGCAGTTATCGCCGATACCTGTGTACTATATGTTTCAATCCCTGATAGGGATTTAAGTTAATTTCAACGTAAGAAATATATAATGCAGCCAAGTGAAATTAGGGTTTCAATCCCTGATAGGGATTTAAGTTAATTTCAACTTGTGATATGGGAGGGCACCCCTTCTACTGGATAAAGTTTCAATCCCTGATAGGGATTTAAGTTAATTTCAACCATCATATGGGCGGATCTATCGGGTTTAATATCAGTTTCAATCCCTGATAGGGATTTAAGTTAATTTCAACTTCCAGAAAGGCATACTTATCATGACACCAATCGGTTTCAATCCCTGATAGGGATTTAAGTTAATTTCAACTGGCGACGAAGCCATTTTCGCTTGCCCAAATTGTGCGTTTCAATCCCTGATAGGGATTTAAGTTAATTTCAACGTAAATATTCTTGGTAAATCTCGTAAGGAGCCAAGTTTCAATCCCTGATAGGGATTTAAGTTAATTTCAACGAACCAATTTACACCGTCAAGGTGTGGGGTTAAGGTTTCAATCCCTGATAGGGATTTAAGTTAATTTCAACTTAATCAATTTCCAGAAAAAACAGAAGCATCTTTAGATGTTTCAATCCCTGATAGGGATTTAAGTTAATTTCAACTTCTCCTCCAGTCCGCTACGTCAAAGATTTAATGTTTCAATCCCTGATAGGGATTTAAGTTAATTTCAACCTTGAGATGGTTTCGGCGTACCAGTCATACCCATTGTTTCAATCCCTGATAGGGATTTAAGTTAATTTCAACTTTTTAGCCTACTATTGGGTGAAAAAATTTCAGCAGGTTTCAATCCCTGATAGGGATTTAAGTTAATTTCAACCAACGAATAAAATATCAAACCTGCCGATATATCTGGTTTCAATCCCTGATAGGGATTTAAGTTAATTTCAACTATTTCTCCAGATCATATCGGGTACTTAGGCGTAGGTTTCAATCCCTGATAGGGATTTAAGTTAATTTCAACAGTTTATTTCTCTCTTTGAAATAGTTTGTAATTGTTGTTTCAATCCCTGATAGGGATTTAAGTTAATTTCAACCTGAGTAAGTGACCGATTGGCAGTGCAGCCCACGTTTCAATCCCTGATAGGGATTTAAGTTAATTTCAACTCGCACGGGGGGAGCTTCCCGATAAGTTTAAGCTGGTTTCAATCCCTGATAGGGATTTAAGTTAATTTCAACTTGCATTCTGATTTGAAGAAAGGTCAGAATATCCTGTTTCAATCCCTGATAGGGATTTAAGTTAATTTCAACCTGAAATTTTTTTGGCAATTTCTTCTATTTCTGGCTTGTTTCAATCCCTGATAGGGATTTAAGTTAATTTCAACTGCTCAGTCCAACCCCCAAAACAGCTTACCGACTAGTTTCAATCCCTGATAGGGATTTAAGTTAATTTCAACGCACGTAGTAGGTGTAGAAATAAAAGCAATGGCTGTTTCAATCCCTGATAGGGATTTAAGTTAATTTCAACGCGGCATCTTGGAAGCCTGTTCCTATTTGGTTTTCAAGGTACGGTTGCGCGGATGAAAGTAAATATAGCATTTGAGCGATTTAGAAGCAAATTTATGTCCGGCGAAAAAAGCTTGAAACGTTTATTTAGTAATGCTTTGAGAGATTGCGCGAATCCAACTTTTACTTAAAAAGCCTGAAAACTTTACTCAGTAAGCGTTTCAGCGGCAAAATTTACAGTGCAATTTCAAACACCCACCTATCCGCGCCAATATCGAATAAAAGCAAATTTCCAAAGTAAGCTGCAAATAAAACAAATCCTATCCCTTCAACTCTTTCTTTGCTTGCTGCCAAAGTGCTTCTAACTCTAACAAACTATATTCCGAAAGCGGACGTTCGGCAAAGGCTTCCATCTTTTGAAATCGCTGAATAAATCGTTTATTTGTGCCTTGCAAAGCTTCACTTGGATCTAAATTATTCCATCGTGCTAATTGAAGCACGCTAAATAGTAAATCGCCTAATTCTTCTTGCTGTCTTTCTGGTGATTCCTCTGCTAAAGCCTGTCTAAATTCTCCTAATTCTTCCTCATATTTTTGCCAAACACCATCGATATCATCCCATTCAAAGCCAACATCGGCAGCCTTTTTAGAAATTTTCATCGTCGCCATTAACGGCGGCAGCTTACGAGTATAACCACTGAGTTTATTGCTAAGTTTTTTACTATCAGCCGCTGACTCTCCTTTTTCATCAGCTTTAATTTCGTCCCAGTTTTGATTTACCTCATCTACACTTTGCACCGACACATCACCAAAAACATGAGGATGACGGCGAATCAATTTTTGAGTAATACCTTCAGCCACTTCCTTGAGCGTAAAATCTCCAGATTCGCTAGAAAGTTGGGCTTGCATTACAACTTGTAAAAGTAAATCCCCCAACTCTTCAGCAACGTGATTTTTATCCCCACTTTTGATCGCATCAACTACCTCATAAGCCTCCTCAATTACATAGGGAGTCAAAGTTTCCGGAGTTTGCTCCAAATCCCAGGGACAACCACCATTAGGCGATCGCAATTTCGCAACCACATCAATCAATTCCTGCAAAGCCTTTAAAGTATCCATTAATCAGTTACCAGTTATCAGTGAGCAGTCAACAGTGAGCAGTGAGCAGTGTTAGCGTGTCGCGGAAGGAGATACGGTTAGGAGTTAGAAGTTAGGAGTTAAGAGTTAGGAATTAGGATATCTCCTTGTCTCCTTGTCCCCCTTCTTCCGCCTCTCCCCCCTCTCACTTCCTCCTCCTTACTTTAGATTGAGTCCTACGATTAGTGGTAGATTTACTGATGGATTTACGTTTTTTGGGTTTCTTTTTGGGTAGTAAACTAGCAATACCTTTTCTTTTGAAACGCTTGTAAGCGGAATTTGACCAGTCACTTATGGAATGACTCATTGCACCGAGTTCCAATCCTACAAATAAGGCGAAAAATTCTGCTCTGTGCAGGTTGATGATATCCAAGAGATGTTTAAAAACTTCGTGCCAACTCAAAGCCATGTTTAATAATTTCTCGGCAATAAATAAAATAATAATTACTGCGACTGTGATTAAGCCGCATAGATAGAGTACCCGCACGGTTGTTCCGATTAACGGCCCGTGGGATAAAAATGAACGATGACGAAGACTTTTTTGGTATGGAAGCCAGATAAAGCGGAAGTAACCCCAGCGTTGATACTGAATTGAATAAATATCTAAGTCGGGGCCAAACATCAATCCCCCAAACATAAACCCACCAGCAATTAACAAAGTTATGCTGCTGCTGCTAGTCTGCCAAAAAGTGACACCAGCAATAAATGGTAAAGCCCAAATTGTAATGCGATCGTGAGTTTGACCGGAGGGCATAATGAATAATTGGGGAATTGGGCATGGGGCATGGGGCATAGGGTATTGGACTAACCAATAACAGATTACCCATTACCAAAATCTATAATTAAATAAAATTTCCCCTCTGTGGAAGCCTGGGGTATCTCTAACGCCCGAATCATAACTAATAAACTGACATGATACAAGGTACACTCACACCCTACTTAATGTCTATGAAGCGTTGTTACTAAATTTATCGGGTATTATCCTAACTACAGAGCCGGTTTCAAGCGATGAAGGAAATTGTCTGAAAAAAAAAATTGCAAAACACTAGCCTTATACAAAAAAGTTTGCTATATTGTTTTCTTAGTGAGCCAACAAGGACGATTAGCTCAGTTGGTAGAGCGCCTGCCTTACAAGCAGGATGTCACTGGTTCGAGTCCAGTATCGTCCATTTAATAATTTTGAATATTTAATGTATATCTACTAATTGCTAGCGTTTTCTAATGTGCTAGCAAAAAAGTCTTCATGCTTGGAAAATATATTGCTGTTGTAGCTATAGGGTGTTAATTGAAACATCAATCACGCGCACAGAAGGCTAAGGGCTATGCATAACAAATCTGTTCGCAGGAGCTAAATTAGACGTATGGTATCTTAATTTGAGTCAATAGCTGCTTGCATAAGCTTCGTCATATTATTAAAAAAAATAATTTTATACTTAAATAATTTAATATTGTCTCCTTTGAGTCATAATATCCAAGATAGTTGCTATGATATCTATTTTGTCATGATTCAAACTACTTTAAATTTGAAACATCTCGAAAATCCCGTAAATCCAGTTTTTGCCAATCATGAGATATTAATGACTAAAGAAAAAAAAGCTGCTCCTAATTGCCCTTTAACTGAATCATTAGAAGCAATTTTAGAGGAAGAAGATAATGATTTACCTTGTTTAGCTTGTCATTTGTAATTTTTGATGCCGGAATTTTAGATTAGAAATCCAATTTAGCAGCAAACCTCTTATTTAAAGAAGATAAAAAAATCTAATATCTAATATCTAATATCTAATATCTAAAATAGAATGACTCAAACAGCAATTACTAAAAGAATCACCACAATTGCGGAAGCAGAAAAGCAATTCAATTTAATTCGTACTGCTGATGTCAATTTTTTCACGGAATGGAGAGAGAATTTAGTAGATATAAGCGATGCCGAAAAAGCAATATTAGACAGAATTAAAGCCAGATATCGGGAGCATCCCGATTTTGCAAAAATACAATTTGGTAGTGCGAGCATCTTGCTCGCTTGATATACATAGCGAGCAAGATGCTCGCACTACAAAAAATAAATTTACACATTTGGGATGCTCCCCAGATATCGCTATCACAGAGCTAATGGAAATCTAGCTGAGAGTTTAGTTAACTTATTAGTTTTATCGCCATTATTAGAGTTAGCAGGTTTTTACGATCCTCCTTATTTAATGCAAGGGGAAGTTGCTGTTGAGATTAGTACATCAATAGCGACGAGTGAAGTGTCTGATGAAATCTTACGAGGAAGAATTGATTTTTTGGTGGTATCAAAAGGATTGTGGATAGCGGTTTTGGAATCGAAGGGAACAGAAATTAACCTTGATATAGCAATTCCCCAAACCTTAACTTACATGATGGCTAATCCCAATGCGACAAAACCCGTATTTGCGATGGCAACCAATGGGGGAGAATTCTTTTTTCTCAAGCTGAATCGTCAAGGAACACCTGAATATGATATCTCTCGTGTTTTTTCACTGTTGCCTTTACAGAATGAACTTTACGATGTATTGAAGATTTTGAAGGAATTGGGGAAGGGTATTGAAGATGTTAATTAAATAGTTTAGATTTCTATAAGGTGTCATTTGAATTATAGAAGATGTATCAATTACCAAATGATAACAGTTTAGATATCTCCGCATTATCAAGACTATTTGAATCAACGACTAATTCTTACAAATATCTGTATTTTTTATCATTATTAGATATTCTTAAAAGGCAAAAATTTGATATTTTATCACCAATTAGTTTTCAAGACATCATTGTTGAAATGTTGGCTAATGCTTGGTATCCCCATAATTATTTTAAACTCTTTTTCGGAACGCAAGACCAAATTGCAAAAAAACTAGATTCTCTTCGATTAGAAATTACGGAACCAATTTTAAAATTTAGAGATACAGACAAGAAACTTTTACGTACAACTATTAGCGAGCAAAATATAGATGATATTGTCAAATTTATCAGTAAATATGTTCCTTATCGGTTAATTCGCCCTTTCTTTTCTGAAGAAACTAGGGGATTTCAAGATAATGATGTCAATCTAGCAGTTATTACTTTATCTAAGAATCAATTCGAGAACAAAAAGCCTTTATACTGTTTTAATGCTGAAAAACGAAAAGACTGTAACGCAATTATTCTACATCCAGATTGGATTCAATATTTAGAGAGAAACTATACAATAGTTAGAGGATGGGCTTCTTGGGAATGGCTGAAGTATATGCAGCAAAAAAACCCTAATATTCCCAATGTGGTTAATAAATTATTTATGCCACAACAAAGAGATTCTTTAAGCAAGCAAATTAAATATTGGAAAACTGTTTTAATTCATCAAGAAATTAAATGTATCTACTCTGAAGTTCAATTAAATAAAGACGAAATCTCATTAGATCATTATTTACCTTGGTCATTTGTGGCACATGACCAACTGTGGAATCTAATTCCAACAACACAATCTGTAAATTCTTCCAAATCTAATCACTTACCATCTCAAAGATATTTTTGTGATTTTGTTAATTTGCAGTATTTAGGTTTAAAGATTTCTTATGACAATATCCCTAAAAATAAATGGTTAAAAGATATTGAGCCTTTTGTCTCTGACTTAAAAGTTAATCAAGTTGATGACTTATTAAATTTAGAAATTCTGAGTAATGCTTATGAAACAAATCTACAACCTTTGATTACTTTAGCAAGTAACCAGGGGTTTAATGCTAATTGGGTTTACGCCTAAATCCCCACGATATTGTTCTCACTCATCTAGCAGTACAAGCAATGCGCGACAACGGCTACAAAAATGCTGCTTATGCGATCGCTCTGGGTACATTTTTATTTTCCCACAAATGATAAGCTAAGCTAGATAAATCAAGGGTTTTCACAGAGAATAGAAAATTAGTGGATAAAAGAAAACGCGCCTTAGCAACCGAGCGCAATCGCGAACCAATTTTACAGGTACTGTTAGAAGTTTTACCACCCACTGGCACGGTTTTAGAAATTGCCAGCGGTACAGGTGAACACGCCGCATATTTTGCACCAAGATTAAAACCCAGAAAATGGATTCCTTCCGATCCTAATGCTTCGCTGCGTGAAAGTATCGCCGCATGGGCTGAATATTCCACTAGCGAAAATCTTTACCAACCCCTCGATATTGATGCTTCTCAATCATTTTGGAAAGCAGAGAAGGAAATATTATCAGAAATATCTGATATTTGTGCGATCGTGAACATTAACATGATTCACATTTCAAAGTGGTCTGCTTGTTTAGGATTAATAGCAGCAGCAGGTCGTATACTTCCACCAGGAGGTATTCTATATTTATATGGCCCTTACAAACAAGGTGGACAACACACAGCACCTTCCAACGCAGCCTTTAGCGAATATTTACAAGAACAAAACCCCGAATGGGGAGTACGCAATTTAGAAGATGTGGTAGAAGTAGCCAAAACTCATAATTTGATATTACAAAAAACCGTCACCATGCCAGCAAATAACCTTTCCGTTGTCTTTAAACATTCTTAAAATTGAATTGGGAATTGGGCATAGGGCATAGGGCATAGGGCATAGGGCATTGAAGACAATGGAAAAAAATAACTTACTTGCTACTCACTCCTAACTCTTAACTCCTAACTGTTCACTGTTCACTGTTCACTGTTAACTGTTAACTGATTATGTCTGATGTAAACGGTACTTGGTTGGGAACTTATTGGCAATATGGAAATCCCACTCGCTTTGAAGTTGTACTCGTGCAAAGCGGTAATAGTTTATCTGGCAGAGTTTTAGACGATAGTTATTTGGGAGAAGCTAAGTTGAGTGGTGAAGTTGTAGGTCGTCGTATTAGCTTTATCAAAAGTTATTTTACAAGCTCGCCGGATGCGGTGGAATACGTTGGCACAATTTCTGAAGATGAAGATTATATCCAAGGACAATGGACAATCGGTGGTTTAGATTCTGGTCCCTGGGAAGCTAGACGCAGCGGCGAGTCTTTAAGTTTGTCAGCTAAAAATAAGGCAGAAAAGAAAGCACCTGTTACAGTTAGCAGTTAACAGTGAGCAGTTATCAGTGACGGTATGTAGAGACGTAAAATTTTACGTCTCCCAACAATTATGGAAAAAATCAACCCATTATATCTTATGTATATTCCGCATAAATATAAAGATTAGCTGTAGAGTCGTTATATTTTCTGGTTTACGTATGTTTACATTAACTTTTAAGGAATAACCGTGACAATTACTGAATTTATTAAGTATCAATCGAATAAAGATAACTTTTTAGATTTAGATAAAATATTATGTCACTGCAAGCTGGGTTTGATGCTGCAAAAGAAGGGCGCTATGAAGAAGCGATTCCAATATTAGAACAATATTGTCGTAATTGCGCCGATCAAAGTTCCGCTGAATACTGTACGGCACAGATGTGGTTGGTGAGAGGGTATAAAGCTACGCTCCAAACCGAAAAAGCTTTGATTCTCTGCCAAAGATTGATGCAGAGCGAACATACGAAAATAAGTGACTGGGCTGGCAAAATGTACCAGAAGCTTAATAACCCATCATCCGAAACTGAAACTGCTGAAAATCCTGTCGCTAATAAAAAAGCCTCCGGTGCTGCTGGAGTTAAATTAGCAATGGCTGGGGTTGGCGGGAATCTGGCTTTAGCCTCTGTTGTTACCATGTCTTTGATGTCTGGCATGGTGCTGGTATTGGCTTTGGGCATAGTATTGATTGCAGATAGCCAGAATCCAATTTTAGGTTTGGGAATTGCGATCGCCATCACCATAATTTTCAACGTTGCGGCTTTTTTCCTATCTCCGTTTTTAATGGATTTAACCCAAAATTGGCTATACAAAACTCGTTGGGTGGAGTTGGCAGAAATTGAAAATTTGAGTCCGGAAACGATTAACGTTATTCGTCGGGTTTGTCAGCAGAAGAAAATCAAAACACCGCGTTTGGGAATCATTGAAGACGAGAACCCTACGGCATTTACTTACGGTTCTTTACCTAATAGCGCTCGTTTGGTAGTAAGTCGGGGACTTTTTACTTATCTCGATGATGATGAAGTCGCTACAGTTTACGCTCACGAACTCGGACACATTGTCCATTGGGACTTCGCGGTAATGACTGTAGCTTCAACTTTGGTACAAATTTGCTATTTGATTTACGTCACCGCGAGAACATTAGTACGCGGTATGGGTGATAGCAAGCTTGGAGATGCAGCGAAAACAGCTTCATTAGTTGCATACATTTTTTACTTTATTGGTACTTATTTGTTGCTGTATCTTTCCCGCACTAGAGAATATTTTGCAGATCATTTTGCAGCAGAAACCACGGGAAATCCTAACGGTTTATCTCGCGCTTTGGTAAAGATAGCTTACGGAATTGTCGAAGAAGGTTCCAGAGCAAAAGAACCCAGTCGTTTAATAGAAGGAACTCGGGCTTTGGGTATTTACGATGCTAAAGCCGCAGCAACGACAGGAAATGCTTACCGCATCGCTTCTCAACCTGAAAAAATTGGTCGAGTATTTCTCTGGGATATGTTTAACCCTTGGGGTTGGTGGATGGAGTTGAGTTCAACTCATCCTCTAACGGGTAAAAGAGTCCGCGCTTTGAGTACCTATGCCGAACAATTAGGTTTAGAAACTGAATTCGATATGGGTAAAGTTGTAGGGGAAGGTAAGCATTTAAATAAAAAGAAGCTTTACGGTAGTTTTTTCACAGATATTTTCTTTTTTGGTGCGGAAACCATTGGTTTATTTGTTGGTATTGCCATCGGTATTATCCTTGCGAATACTGGTGTAAACAATCCCGGTTTGTTTATTGCTTGTCCGTTAATTGGTTGTGGAATCGGAGTAATTGTTAAAGCCTTTGTAACGTATCCCAACTACGCTAAAGCACCAGAAACAGACGTTCTCACCTTAATGTCCGATCCTTATGCTAGTCCTTTACGAGGTCGTCCGGCAAAACTTGAAGGTAAATTAATTGGGCGTGGTGACGCTGGCTATAAATTTGGTTCGGATTTGAAAATACAAGATCCTAGCGGAATGCTTTATTTGCGTTATGCTTCTCGATTTGGTTCCCTTGGTAATTTCTTATTTGGAATGAAGCGAGTTGAAAGTTTAATTAATATGAATGTTGCCTCACGAGGTTGGTTCCGTCGTGGTGTTGCACCGTGGATGGATTTAATTGAATTAAAAAGTGAAAATGGCACGGTTGTTAATAGTTATCACCGTTTTGGTTCGTTTCTCACTGGTGGTTTTTTGATTATTTTAGGTATCGGTTTAGCGGTGTTGTTGGCAGGGGTTTAGGAATTAAATAAAATATTGACAAGTTGAAAAGCCTACTTAATTGAGTAGGCTTTTTTTAGTGAAAATTATTAAATTTTACAGATGAGTTAATCAAAAAATAGACAATTTTATAGAAGATTACTTTAGTATTTTTTAACCTATTTAATTTGCGATACTTTATACTATCTTCATTAATTAAATCGTAATTTCTCGGTGGTCAGTTATTTAATTTTCATGAGATATTTATAGAATAATTAATAATAGTTTGAAAGTTGTACATTTAATTTAATTTCATGACATTTCAATCGAACGAAGAACAATATAAAGGTTCAGCTTTTAATCCTTTTGTTCCAACAAAAAGAGATATAAAAAGAACTGAAAAATTAGCAGGTAAAAATGCTGCTGTAGCTGGTTTATTAGGATTTTTCTTTCCCATCGGCGCAATGATTTACCTAAATAGAGCTTCAAATAATTTGAAACTTATTGCATACATTGTGGTGATTAATTTTGCGATGATATTTGCCTTTTTATCTACGTCTGGGACTCAAAGCAAGAGTGATGAAGAATTAATCCAAAAAATTGGGGAAATTAATGCAATTGGTCGGGTAGTGCAGATATTTGGTGCTATTGCTTTTATGACTGAAAATGCCAGAACAGTTACTTTAGCTAAGAAGCGGCTATCAGAAACAGACTTTTAGTTTCTGATAAATATTTTTTAATTAATATAAGGTTATAAGTCTACTCAAGTAGGCTTTTTTTTGTATTAATCCTCTTTTCTGATCTTTTCTACAAAATTGCTTATGCTTAACAAAAGCACTATTAGGTGCAACTTTGGATAAAATTAGTATTTTAGGCGTTAAAATTTCTGTAAGCAATCCAAAATAAACTCATTCGTTGCCAATATCCGTTGCCAATATCCGTTGTCAAAATCTAAAATCATCATGTCTGTAATCGTTGTCGCACTATACAAGTTTGTAAAATTACCCGATTACGCAGAAAAACAGCAACCTTTATTATCTATTTGCGAAACAAACGATATAAAAGGAACTATTTTACTTGCCCAAGAAGGTATTAACGGTACCATTGCAGGTTGTCGTCAAGGAATTGATACAGTTATCAACTTTTTACGTTCCGATTCGCGGTTTACAGATTTGGAATACAAGGAATCTACCGCCGAATCTCCACCATTTCAACGCATAAAGATAAAGTTAAAAAAAGAAATTGTGACTTTGGGTTTATCCGAAGTTAACCCCAGCGAAAAAGTTGGAACTTATGTTAATCCTAAAGATTGGAACGAAATTATTTCCGATCCAGAAGTAACTGTAATCGACACCCGCAACGATTATGAGGTAAGTATTGGTACTTTTCAACGAGCAGAAAACCCGCAAACTGAATCATTTCGCGAATTCCCAGAATACGCTAATAAAAACTTAAATCCTAATAACAACAAGAAAGTCGCAATGTTTTGTACTGGCGGAATTCGCTGCGAAAAAGCCACCTCTTATCTGCTTTCACAAGGATTTGAACAAGTTTATCACCTCAAAGGCGGCATTCTCAAATATTTAGAAGAAGTGCCAAAAGAAGAAAGTTTGTGGGAAGGTGAATGTTTCGTTTTTGATGAGCGTGTAGCCGTGCGTCACGGTTTAGAACCCGGCTCCTACGATATGTGCCCCAGTTGCGGACATCCGATTTCTGAAGATGACAAAGCTTCACCTAAATACGAATCAGGAATTTCCTGTCCCCGCTGTTTTGATAATCTCACCGAGGAGAAAAAAGCCAAAATGCAGGAGAAGAAGCGGCAGAAGGGGTGATGGAGTTAGGAATTAGGAGTTAGGAGTTAGGAGTTAAGAATTTTATTTCTACCCCCTCTCCCCTCTCTTCCCCCTCTACCCCCTCTAATTCTTTCTAGCCAATGTCAAACCATCCGCAATCGGTACCATGCTGATGGTGACTCGTTCGTCTTGGTGAATTTTTTCGTTTAAGGCGCGGATTTTCTTAGTTCTATTATCTTGTATTTTTGAATCTGCTACAAGTCCCGACCACAATACGTTATCAATGGCAATCAATCCACCGGGACGAATTAATTTTAATGCTCTTTCGTAATAATCATCGTAGCTGCTTTTATCTGCATCTATGAAGGCAAAATCAAAGGTATCCGTTTCACCTGCTGCTATTAATTTATCGAGAGTGGCGATCGCCGGAGCTATACGTAAATCTATTTTATCGGCTACTCCTGCTTGTTCCCAGTAACGACGGGCTATGGATGTGTATTCTTCACTCACATCGCAAGCAACCATTTTACCTTCTGGGGGTAATGCTAGGGCAACCACTAAGGAACTATAGCCTGTAAACACGCCAATCTCTAAAGCTTTCTTCGCTCCTATTAATTGCACCAGTAACGACATAAACTGTCCTTGCTCTGGTGAGATTTGCATGATATTTCTGGGATGCTTTGCGGTTTCTTCGCGTAGTTTTGTTAAAACTTCCGGCTCCCGTATAGATACTGATAGTAAATATTGATATATGTGATTTTCTAATCCCAATGTTTGCTTAGACATTTTACTTATTGTGGTGTTTTTAATTGTTTCTTTACCAAGGCAACATTTTAAGTTAATTATGTCTTCTTGTTATATTCCTGCGGAGATAGAAGCATTTAGGTAAAACAAACTATCTGGTTTGTGAATGATAGTTATAGTTCGATATTGGGAATGATAATAATGGTTCTATTTGTTACATAGTATGCAATATTTGCTTTACCCTGTTGTAATTTATGCGCTGTTAGTTGGTGTTTCGTATCTCGTTACCTTTTTACAGCTTTGCAAGGTGATTGTGCAATATCCCAGCATAAGAGTGCAAGCAGTTGAGAATATTCCGGATTATCTAAAAAAGTTGTTTTTGATTCCCATTCAAGAACTTCAAGAGTTTGGTTTTGTGCCAAGTTGTTATTTGCAGGTAAAGCCGATGTTAAAGGTTTATCCTAATACTGCTTGGGAGATTTTACTATATAACGAAGCCTATAACTGCTATGCAAAAGTTGGTATACGTCATCCGATAGAACCTTTACATTTATTTGATATTGAATTTTATAGTTTTTTTAAGGATAAAACTTGTTTGGTAACAACAAATGGTAAGGGAAATACTGTTATAGGTAAAATTCCTTTCTTTATTATGCAAGATTATTATACTGCTGAAACATCTCTACAATGGCAGTATCATCAAGGTAGATTGAGGCAATTAAAAACGCATAAAATTCCGCAACTTTTATCACCGGAAGCTTTTACACAAAGACTCCAGGTATATTTCCAAAATTATATTAATTCCTTAGTTAAATTAAAATATATATTGCCAATTTCCAAAAAATTATTATTTCGTTTAAATGGAAGATTGGCGTTAAAACTAACACAAAAAATAATTCAGGGAAATAATCAAAGTGCGAATATTATCAAACAGCGTCGAGAACAAGCGAAAAACGAGTCGAAATTGTCGGTAGAAATTCCCATCGAATTGGAAGTAGAAGGATTTCGACGGATGGAAAGATTGCAGCGAGGGCTTATTGATAAAAAATTACGTCCTTGGATGATATTAGGTAGTTTTGTTTTATTCGTAATTACTTCCACAAATTATTTTGGTACTCAGACTTTAATTATTTTCATTGCTGCATTAATATTTCACGAAGGTGGACATTTATTAGCAATGAAACTTTGCGGCTATCGAGATGCTTCTTTACTTTTCCTACCTTTTCTTGGTGCTGTTGCTACTGCCCGTAAAGATGATGCTACAATCACTCAAAAGTTTTTTGTATCTTTAGCTGGACCTTTACCGGGATTAATTTTAGGTATACTATTAACAATTATATTTAAAGATGCCAGCTATTCAACTTGGATAAAACAAGCAAGTTGGATATTGATTTGCTTAAATTTATTTAATTTACTACCTATTTACCCTCTCGATGGAGGACAAATAATAGATATTTTGCTATTTTCTCGTTTTCCCTATAGCGATGTTGTTTTTAAAGCATTTGGAGCAATTGTTATTAGTTTACTGGGTATCGCTCATCCGGCATTATTTTTACTGATAATTCCTTTGGCGTTGAATATTGTATATAGCTATCGTGCTGCTAAAATAAATTCTCAATTACGAAAGTCTTTCCGAACAAATCCGCCATCAAATCAAGACAATATTCTATATTCTATATTTCAATCCTTACAACAGTTTGATTATCATTATTTGCCATTTAACAGTAGATATTTACTAGTAAAAAAATTGATTGAACAATATCACTGTTTTTACAGTAAGCGGATAACGAAAGTAATTTTAGCAAGCGTGTATTGTATCAGTTTGTTAGTAGGAGTTTTAAGTAGCTGGCAAACGATTGTACCGAATTCTGTAAATTTTGTTCCTGATGCTAAGACATCTGCCGATTATGTTCGCATTCAGCCAGAAATACTAAGGGAATAAAGATTAAAAAAACCCTTCTAGAGCGCAGAGGAAGGGGAAGAGAGAAGATGTTTGAATTATTTCGATATTTTTCGGTAACAATATGAAATTTTACTAACGACAAATGCGCGAATGATTAAGAGACGTAGCAATGCTACGTCTCTACATTTTTGAATCCAAATTCAGGTTATACCATTTCTTTATAAAGATGTGCCTAATTCAGCCCGTGCAGACGGGCTTTGTTTCGATAGCCCCAATCTTCCAGACTGAGGGCGATTCAGCGCAGCCTCATACAAAATTGGTATTAGTATCGTTTTTGATGATTCCTCATCGATTTTGTAATTTTTTTCCATCGTTTTTTAGTGTCTAAATACACTTTTTGATCTTGTTTTTGACTAAGATAATCAAGTTCTTTCTGTAATTTTTGGTAACTAAAAAATCTGGAATAATCAAGTTTACCTGCTTCTAATGCTTGCTGTATTGCACAACCGGGTTCATTTATATGTTGACAGTTACGAAATCGACATTTTTGGGCTAAGGTTTCAATATCTTCAAAAGTTGACTGCAAACTATCTTCGCTCGCCCAAATTTGAATTTCTCGCATTCCTGGGGTATCTATAATTAAACTGCCGTTTGGTAGTAAAATCAATTCGCGATGGGTTGTGGTATGTCTACCTCTGTCATCGCCTTGACGTACAGCTTTCACTGTTTGTACTGCTTTACCTTTAAGTTGATTGGTAATTGTCGATTTTCCCACACCCGATGAACCTAATAAAGCGACGGTTTTTCCCGGTTGTAAATAAGTTTGAAGTGCTTGCAATCCTTGAGAATTTGCCGCACTAATCATAATTATCGGTACACCTAAAGCAATATTTTCAACTCGATTTAAACAGTCTTCTATGTTTTGACACAAGTCTGCTTTGTTCAACAAAATAACTGGATTTGCACCGCTTTCCCAAGCCAATATTAAATAACGTTCGATTCTTCTGGGATTAAAATCACCATCCAATCCCGAAACTAAGAATACTGTGTCAACATTGGCTGCAACTATTTGTTCTTTTGTGATTCCACCTACACTTTGACGAGAAAACTTACTTTTTCTAGGTAAAATACTGTGAATTACGGCGCTTTTTTCTGATTCTTTAAGGCTAATTACAACCCAATCTCCGACTGCTGGAAATTCTGATTGAATTGCATTATGGCGAAATTTACCCGTTAATTCACCTGAAAGTTCGCCTATTTCGCTATGAAGAATGTAAGCATTTCGATGCTCTATGGCAACTCTAGCTACCGTCAATCCTTGCTGACGTAGCGGCTCAAAGTTGGAAGCAAAAAAATCATTCCAACCTAAATATTCTAAATTCATTGTTTTCCTTGATTGGTGCTTTTTGTTTTGTACAAAGCGCAACAATGGCGGAATTCGGTTTTATTCTGGACAATTTTGAAACCAGGAAACCGAATACGAGAATATTTGCGCTTTGTGTCGGTTGTGTTGAGTTACAATCTCTCTAAATACAAATTCACTCATATTCGACCTCCTGATAATTCAAACAGTATTACAATTGTAGTCTATTTTATTTCAAAATTATTGAATAGCTTATTATATTCGTAGTTGCGCTTTAGCGCTTCCGACAAAAAGCGCTAAAGCGCAACTACAAACAAACTTCAAACTTTTGAAACCGCTACTGCATTTACATCAACTTTGCGATCGAATAATATTCGCGGTTTGAGTAAAATTTTGAAGAGTAGTATAAATGATTGTAGTTCGCCGGGAGTACATTTATGCTTCCATTGTCCGGGACGACAGAATAACATTTTTACTAAGCGGCGGTGTTGGGGTAAAGAAACTAAGGGAAATCTAACTCGAATTGTCGGGAATTCATCTTTGATGCCGGTGCTTATAATCTCTGCATTTAGCTGTAAGTTTTCTTCGGCTATTTCCAGTTTTACCAATTGATTAAGAGTTAATTCCATCGGTATTTGTTGAGTCAATGCAATTTCTGCACCAACTTCGGAAATCATTGTGGTTACTCCCCAAATTGTTTCTTCACCGATATTTAATTTTACTATTCGTCGCAAGTCAAACCACTCGTAAACGTCGGCTTTTGGTGCATCAAGCAATATTAATAAGGAAATTCCAATTAATATCAAGTTATAAAGGCTCCATATCCATCCTAAATCTAAACCTTGAAAATGCTCTACTACTTGAGGAGTGCTTGATTGCTGCCATAATAATGCTAAGCACATTCCTAAATTGCGCCATAAACTAACAGCATTAGCTATAAATAAGATAATTAAAGGTAAGGCTAAATTCCAGTTGAAATAAAATTTATTACTTGCGGTTCCTTTCGGTGTAACTTTAAACCCTTTGGAAAATGGATTTAACATTACTTGAATTACCGTTAATGCTAAAGGAAAAGCTAAAGCTATACTGTAAATTTCTGATAAGATGGCAGAACGAGAATGTGAATTTAACCAAGAAAATACTGTTAATTGAGTTAGATAAAAAGGTAAAAGGAAATAAAGTGCTTCTTCTACGGTTGCCTGTATGGGAATGATGCCCAAAAACGAATATGCTAAAGGCATTAATAGAAATCCGACGCGAGAAATACTAGAAAACCAGTTGAGCAATCCTTCTAAATGAGCTAATCTTTGTAATGGTTTTAATCCTTTAATTGTCAAAGGATTTGATTTAATAAAAAATGCTTGTAAAGTACCTTGCGCCCAGCGGATGCGTTGAGTTGCGTGTGCGCCGATATTCTCCGCAGCTAAACCCGCACTAAGTTTTTCATCTAAGTAAATTAGTTTGTAACCTTTAGCCGATAAATTAATTCCTGTAAAGTAATCTTCGCTGAGAGATTCTGTGACAAAACCGCCAGTTTTTTCTAAAGCACTGCGTCTGACAACAAAAGAAGTTCCCGCACAAACTACACTTCCAGCGCTATCTTTTATGGGTTGAATTTGTCTGTAAAATACTTCTTCTTCTGGAGTTACAACGTTTTCTAAACCTAAATTATGGGCAATGGGATCTGCATTATAAAAGCTTTGGGGCGTTTGTACTAAAGCTACTTGCTCGTCTTGGAAAAAGCCTACTGTACGATTAAGAAAGTTTGAGGTAGGAATAAAGTCAGCATCAAAAACAACGATTAATTTTCCATTAATTTTGGGGAATGCATGATTTAGATTACCCGCTTTTGCATGATGATTATCTTTTCTAGTAATATACTCGCATCCTAATTCTTCAGCCAAAGCTTTCATTTCCGGACGACGAGTATCATCTAATAAATAGATAGTTTTATTATCATATTCTAAAGCTTGACAGCCAATAATTGTCCGTCGTAAAATAAAAGCTGGTTCGTTATAAGTTGGAATCAAAACATCAACGCTGGGATTAAATTCTCCTTCGATTACAGCAATTGAATTTCTATCTGCATCATGACGGCGTTCTTTAACATTCAGCATTAGAAACAACTGAATTGTAGCGCTAAATAAAACTACCATTTCTAAACCAAATAAAGCCAAACTAAAAGCCCCACTCAAAGGAGTTTCAAGGTTTAGAGTTGATAAAGAGCGCCACAAAATATATCTACCAGTTAATAACAATAATATTCCAACTACTAATCTTCTAGACCAAATACGAGGTTGAGGAGAAATTTTCATTACAGCCCAAACAGCTATTAACAAAGTTACAGTGGGAGCTAACAAATATTTCCCCGCTACCATCGGAGCTTCCAACCACATCGGTGGATTGCGCTGTAAAAAGTTTATTTCAGCAAAAATTGCATTGATTTTATCTTCCCCAGCAAACCAAGCTCCTACAACAATTGCTGATAATATGACAATGCTTAATAAAAATAGAGTTGCTGTTCTAATTTTGAATTTACTTTTACGAAGATTACGCCGATATTTTCTTTGATTAGATTGTATAAGTGTCATTTTTAGTTTCCGATAGTTGGTAGACGTACTAATTTTGGCTTTTCGGTTATTAATTATCTAGGGGATGGATCTTTAACTATTTGCACGATCGCAATCATCTTCGTTACATTACTTAATATAATTTAATTTAATTTAAAGAAAACTGACCGTGCTTGCGTGAGTAATATTACGCAAATAAATCTTGTTATGAACTGAAATTCAATATAGGTTGATTTATATAACTCTGAATTAAAAGCAGATTAGAAATTAACTCAAAACTCTAGCCTAATTTTCAATAACTTCTCAGCTTCTACTAATTTATTTACTAAGACAAAGCCCTAAAGTGTACTCATAGACGAATTAGAGGACACCGCAATGAAATTCAAATATGCAGCCGTTTTAAGTATTGTTGCTTTAATAACTGTAGGTTGTGGAAATGTAGAATCGCGATCGCAACAACCGGAAACCTCTCCGGCAGTAGAAACAGTTGCAGAAACTCCTGCTGCTGGTAGCGTACAGTCTTCGGGTGCTTTCATCGATGCAGAACATCCAACCAAAGGAAACGCTAGTATTATTACTGAGAATGGCAAAAAATATATTCAATTAGATAACCAGTTTAGATCCGATAATGGCCCAGATTTATTCGTAATTCTGCACAAAGATGACAAATTACCAATTACCGGAATTAAAGAAGCAGATTATGTAAGCATTGCTCCTTTAAAAAGTACAAACGGCGCTCAAAAATATGAAATTCCTGAAAATGTGGATGTTTCAAACTTCAAATCCGTAGCTATTTGGTGTCGTGAATTTAATGCAACTTTCGGTTATGCAGTTTTAAAAGCATAAAAGTATAGACTGTGTTGCAATTGCTCCTCCTCAATGATTAACTATAAGGCTTAGACAAGAAAATGGAACTATCAGATTTTATTACACTCATACATCCGGCGATCGCAGTTATTTTTGTATTTCCTCTCATCGGTAACGTAGTAAACTTTGCCTGGGCTGCACGCCAGCGTCGTTTGCAAACAAAAGCCAAAATTAAAAGCAAAATTCCCGCAGTTTCAGGTGCAGAGCATAAGCGCTTGGGAGATTGGTTAACTGGTTCAGTTGTCGGACTAACTTTACTAGGTGTAGGGCATCCAATTGCAGAAAATATTATCAAACAAGAGTTGTTGAGTAAATCACCTTTTCAAGTTATTTTCATCATTTTATTGTTCGCTGCCACAATCGCTTCTTTAGTATTTCTCTACAAAGCTAAAGAGAAAAAGTGGAGAGCAATTTTTGCAACCCTAACTGGAATGGGAATAGTTATATTAGGTTGCCAAGATGGAGTTTTTCGACGTACAAATGAGTGGTTTTGGTCGCATTATTATTATGGAATAGCTGCATCTTTACTGATGGTTTTCTCCCTCGCAATCGTACCGGAGATTTATCGCGACAAATCTAACAAATGGCGTATTATCCACACAGTTGTAAATACTTTCGCTCTATTACTATTTATCGGACAAGGCATGACAGGAGTTAGAGATTTATTAGAAATTCCTTTGAGTTGGCAGAAACCTTTTGTTTTCCAATGCGACTTTGTGAATAAAACGTGTTCTTGACAATTATCAGTAACCAGTTACTAGTTATCAGTTATCAGTCAACAGTTATCAGTTACTAGTAGGAGCATCTCAAATTTTTAATTTTGTAGTGCGAGCATCTTGCTCGCTCGGAAGTACTAGCGAGCAAGATGCTCGCACTACCAAACATTTTTTTCAAAAATTGGGATGCTCCCTAACCAGTTACCAGTGATAGCTGATAATTAACTATTTTTTATACTTATAATAAAACTAAAACTATTTAACTTTTATAACAACTAACTACTATTAACTAACTTTTATATGATTGACTTTAATTCTTTAAGATTACGTTTGACGGCTGGTGTTGCTGCGTTTTCTATTTTGGGTTTGGGAAGTCTCGCTTCTTGGACTGGCTGGAGAATGCAGCGAATATTAATTGAAAGCCACAAAAAGAATATTGAAGAAATTGCTACAGGAATTCCGCGTGATGTTGAAATGTTGAGTAAAATGGGTTCGGAAGAAGAAGCGATTTCCCAAGCGATTAATAATTTCAAGACTAATAATGCATTGCTATGGGTAGAAAGTTTAGATAATAAAGTATTAGCAAAATCTAATAATTTAGTTAAATCACCGAATTCTCAAGAAAGCCAATTAGTTGCTTTAACAAACATACCAAACAAACCATTAGTTATTCAAATTGATAATAGATATTTTGTATTGTGCAGCGATTCTTTAAAAATACAGGGAAAGGTAATAGGTAATATTTCGGTAGCCCAGGATATCACCCGCGACCAAGTTATGTTTGCGGCAATGATACAAAGTGTAGGTGCTACTAGCATTTTGGTAATTATCGTTATGGCTGGTGCGATCGCCTTTTATATTCACGGCTCTCTAAAGCCTTTGCGACAGCTAAGTCAAATGACGGAAGTGATTTCTGCCGACGATTTAGGAAAGGCACAACTATATTTAGATAAAGCACCAACCGAAGTGAAACAGTTAGCTGAAACTTGTAATATGATGCTGGCTCGTCTTTCCGATTCTTGGGAAAAAGAGCGGCAGTTTGTCAGTAATGTATCCCACGAATTACGCACGCCGTTGAGTATTGTCCACGGTTACTTGCAAAGCGTATTAAGAAGACAGCAAAACTTAACGGAAATTCAAAAAGAAGCTTTAGAAACTGCTGCATCGGAAGCGGAAAGTACTATAAGTTTATTACAAGATTTGCTGGAATTAGCCAGAGCAGACCACGGTAATTTACATCTTAATATAGAAAACTGCATCTTGAATGATGTAGTCAGCGAAGTTGTAGAAATGGCAGATAAATACAGCGATAGAGAGATTACAGTTGAGGCTTCAACAGAGATAATTGAAGTTAAAGCAGACTATAGTCGTCTCAAACAAGTATTGCTTAATTTAATTGATAATGCTGTTAAATATTCCGAACCCGGAACGCCGATTACTTTAAGGTTAACTCGCAAAGAAGATGAAGGATGCGTGCAAGTTTGTGACGTAGGTTATGGAATACCATTACAACATCAATCGCGAATTTTTGAACGTTTTTATCGAATAGATGAAGCGCGTAATCGTGCTGGTGGGACTGGCTTGGGTTTATCGATTGTTAAGACTTTAGTTGAAGGAATGGGTGGTAAAGTTTCGGTGCGTTCTAAGTTGAGTGAAGGCAGTGTTTTTACTGTTTGTTTGCCGATTTAGAAAATGGGTAATTGGTAATTGGTTTTTGTAGGGTGTGTTACGGCTCTAATAATATTGAAAATGCCGTAACGCACCATCTGTTATTTGCGATGGTAATGGAATGATAAACCCTTCTAGAGCGCTGAGGAAGAGAAAGAAGAGAGAGTTTTATTTATCTTATTTTACAGTTCTTCTTCCCCAGGGTTTAATTGTAGAAATTGCAATAATGACTAAGAGAAATAAAACCTGAATTAAACAACCGATAAGTACTCCCTTAACATCAAATAAGTAAATAGGATTATTAAATGCTTCTAATCCTTCGGATAATGCAATATTTTCCGCAGTATTACTCCAACCAAATAACCAGAAGCTTCCAAGAATTATTAATCCAGTAGTCAAAATCCATTTAGTTATTACCCAATAAAATTTGAAAAAGCCGTAGTTACTCCCCCAGCAAAGTAATGTTGCTGTAAGTACCGAACCAATTCCTGCTGGAATCACAACTACGTCATCGAGTAGATTAACCATTGAGTTGAATGCAAAGAGAATATCAGAGTTTACGGTATATTTATTTCTAAGTGTAATCAAAAACATGCATAAAATGGTTCCAGTCCATAATCCTGCAAAGCCAATATGAAATGATAGAACCCAATTCTTTTGTTTAACGCTTAATTTAAAAGGTTTTTTATTTTTTTGTTCTACTTTCTCTGTTGTCATTGCATACTCCTTTCACAAAAAACAAGGTTTCGTTTAAGTGTATATAATCCTTGATTTTTTGCAACTGTTGCTCTGGTAAACCTCCAGCAGATTCAGACGGGAGTTTTATTTATCAAGCTAAATAATGCTGTTACTAAAGATTCACCTGCATATTTTTCCCGGAGAATGATTTGCTTCCACATCTACTTTAAAAGCAATCCCCATCTATGCTCTGAGAACATGGGATGTCCGCTTCCATAAATTAATCTTTTTCAACCAAATTAATTCGATAACCCAAAGCATCTAAAAATTCAATTAACTTTAAAATTTCCGCACCACCAGTTTCAGCCAGGATTTTGTCAAGTTGTTCGTGATGCTGTTGTGCTGTTTCGGAAAAATTATCACTGCGTTTTCTTGCTTCTACTACTTCTTCTAAAGCAGAACGAAATATTTTTGCATCATAACCTTCCTCATCTAACTCCAACATTACCGCAATGTAACCTTTCTCGTGTTCGGAATCTTTGAGAGAATTGATGAGAGATTCTCTATAACTAGTACTTGTCGCTGCTTTCACGTCTTTCATAATTTTCCCAATATTCCTTTGCTTTTTGAATATCCTGTTGTTGGGTGCTTTTATCTCCTGCACAAAGAAGAAGTATAATTTGAGTACCTATTTGTCCAAAGTACACTCTATATCCTGCACCATAATTAATTTTTAGCTCGCAGACACCATTTCCAACTGAGCGATAATTTCCTAAGTTACCTTGTGCAACACGGCTAAGTCTTTTTTCTATTTTGACTCGTACCTGAATATCTCGCAATGAATTAAGCCATTCATCAAAAGGTTCTTTTCCATCTAGTGTTTGATAGTTTCTAATTTCTCGTGGCTGTGCTTCCATTAAGATGATTTTACATTGTTCGTAGATTAATTCTGTATCTATCGTAAGGTATTAATGGTATGTATTGAAGAGAGTTAGTACTAATTAATACTTTTATAATTCCAAAAAATTAATCTTTATCAGCCAACTTAAAAAGGGGGTATAGAATACCCCCAGAAACATCTTTGATATACTCTTCAAGTTAATTTGATTTATAAGTAGGTATATCTGAAGATTGCGTCACCTAAAGCTTTCCAAGTTTGCTCCCCAGCTTCTCCATCTACGGCTATATGTGGTGCTGGTGCAGGAAAAGTAGAGTTATAGTTTGCTTGGAATTCTTTTACTATTCGTTCGCATTGATCGTCATAGATGCCATCAAATCTTACATTCTCGGTAACAAGTACCGGCGCATTTGGTTTTTGACTAAACCAATAGATTGAAGACAATAACTGTTCAAGAAATCGAACGGAATCTCCACTATCTCCTCTTCGTAAAAGAGGTAAATTCTTTGTTGCAATTGCTGTAGCCATTGTTGTAGTCATGATAAATCCTCGACTTTTAAAATTAATGGTTTATAGTGCTTCTTTTGTATGTTTTGAAGGCGATACCTTCAGTTACGCGGGAGGCTGTAGCAACCTGTTCCACGTGATGTTTATTGAAGCTAATTAGATTATGTAATTTTTGATATGAATTCGACAGTACCCGAACAGGGTATCTTTTTAAATGGTTTATTTTGTCGGTTGGCTACGGATGAATGATGCGAAAATGCCGCAGACAAGATAATATTTTTATAACTTATAAACTAAAACTAGGCAATTTACAAATAGCTTTCATCATCTGCAACAATAAAATAGAACATCATTCAAGGATAAAGCACTGGGTTCTACTATTAGTGTCATAGCTGAGAAAATTAAAGGCTTATTACAATTATCCCTAACTTATGCTTGGTGCGTGACTAGGGTGTTGACTCTGTATCCTTTAGCCCGCAAGACTTCATGCAGATTCTGTGTCCATACTTTTTGGGTTGAAAGTGGCTGTAACAGCCACTTTCAATGTAGTAAAAGCAACACAAATAAATTTTCGGGAAATTCGCGAAAAACCATCAAAGTCAACACCCTAGTCACGCACCCTACAACAATTGATTTGTATACATTTTGTATTAAACGCGATATCTATGTAGAGACGTAGCAGTGCTACGTCTCCAACAATGTAAAAGCATTACTACAAATCAAGACATACCTTGCATTTCTAAAGCTTTTTTAACGCCTGCATCGGCGGACATTTCTTCCCGGAAGCGCTTCAGGTTTGGGTAATCATTAATATCGATTGGTGTTTGGTCGATCCAGCGCGTGATAACGTAAAGATAAGGATCGGCTACGGTACGCCCACGAGCAATTGGATGTTTATCTAAACGCTCGTTTAAGGTTTTGTAATGTTCGCGCAGGCGCTTGTAAGTTGCTTGACGCACGGCATCATGCTGACTTTCATCATCTATAAACTTTTGTGGTGCAAAGTGCGGTGCAAAGTCGGCGTGTACTTCGCTAGTCATATAGGAAAGCCATTCTTCAAGTAGATAACGCTCGTAAGCATCATTGCCGGTACCGAGATTGGCTTGAGGATATCGATCTATTAAATACATTAAAATAGCGGCGGCTTCTGTAAGTACCTTGCCATCTTCGATAACTAAAGCAGGTACCTTACCCTTTGGATTTACCTTTAAATACTCTGATTTAAGATGATCGCCATGCTTCATTACTTCAAGCTCGTAAGGTTCGCCAATCCACTCAAGCGCGATATGGGGGGCTAAAGCGCAAGTGCCTGACATGGTGTAAAGTTTCGGTGATGTTGCCATAGTGATGGGTAGATTTCCTGTTTTGTGTTTATATGACTCAAAAAATTATATTAATTTATCCGGTGTAATCGGTAAGTCACGAATGCGTTTACCCGTGGCATGATAAATAGCATTAGCTACCGCAGCACCCGCACCTACAATACCAATTTCACCCACACCTTTTACTCCCAAAGGATTGACATATGGGTCATTTTCTTCGATAAAAACGACTTCTATATCGGGAATATCGGCATTAACGGGGATGTGATATTCGGCAAGGTTGTGATTTACAAAGTTTCCGTAGCGGTCATCGAGAATGCTTTTTTCATGTAACGCTTGAGATATACCCCAAACTATACCGCCAATCATTTGCGATCGCGCTGTCTTTTGGTTCAATATTTTTCCTACACCAAATGCACCCAAAAACCGGGAAACTTTTACCATCCCGTTGATTGGATCGACTTTTACTTCGGCAAACTGTGCGCCAAAGGAATGCATGGAATATTTTTTCCTAGCATCGTCGGGTTTGGATTCTACTTGTGCGGATACTTCTTTAAGTTTGTTTCTACCGATAATTTCTGCAAAGGTTTCTCCCTTCGATGCATCTTTGCTAAAAATTCCACCGTCTCTAACTTCTAATTCTGTTGCTTTTAAATTCTTCAGTGCCGATAATGACACCATTTTATCTTTGAGTGCCATGCTAGCTTCATACACCGCGCTACCGTAAGAAGCAGCACCCCAGGAACCACCGGAACCGGGAGAAGGTGGTAATTCGGAATCGCCAATTTCAACCGCTACTTTATCTGGCGATACTTGTAATACTTCTGCTGCTACTTGCGCCAATATTGTATACGTGCCTGTACCGATATCAGTTGCTGCAATTTGTACCAGTACGTTACCGTTGGGCAAAATACGAACGCGGGCTGTAGCGGCTTGTCTGTTAGTTGGATAAGTGGCTGTAGCTACGCCATAACCAACTAAGTAACGACCGTCGCGCATCGAGCCTGGTTTGGGATTGCGCTTTTCCCAACCAAAACGCTTTGCACCTTCACGCAAGCTTTCTACAAGAGAACGACTCGACCAAGGTAAGTTTTTATAGGGGTCTTGGGGAGGGTCATTAATGATACGCAACTCAATCGGATCGATGTTGAGTTTATAAGCTAATTCATCGATCGCCGATTCCAAAGCGTACATTCCCGGTGTTTCTCCAGGGGCACGCATGATGGTTGGTACTACCATATTTAAAGGTACGGCGCGATGGGTAACAAGCACGTTGGGAGCATTATATATCATGTTAGTAGCTCCACCAACGTGTTCGACAAATTCTTTAGCGATATTGGTTTGAGTAGTAATTTCGTGCGCTATAGCTGTAAGTTTACCGTCTTTTGTCGCACCCAAGCGAATTTTCTGCAAAGAATAGGGACGACAACCCACCGAATTAAACATTTGCTGACGCGATAAGGCGAGTTTAACCGGGCGTTTTACTTGCTGTGCCGCCATAGCAGCCAAAATAACGTGTTCCCGCACGGGGAATTTGCAGCCGAATCCACCACCGATAAATCTTGCAATCACCTGAACGTTTTCTTGAGGAATTCCAAAAGTATCAGCTACGGCTTTTTGTGCCCCCATCACGTGTTGCGATGCATCGTAAAGCGTAAGTTTATTACCTTGCCAAACAGCGGTAGTTGCCGAAGGTTCCATCGGGTTATGATGTTCTATCGGCGCAGAATAATTTTCGTCTAACTGTACTTCGGCTGCTTGCAATCCTTTATTAATATCGCCCCTTCCCGAATCCGGTTCCAAAGGAACCAACAATCTTTCCGGTTTATAAGCATTTTTAAGATTTTTTTCAAAACTTACCGCTGGGGTTTCGGGAAGATAAGTTACTTTAACTAAACTAACAGCGTATTCTGCTTGTTCCAAAGTTTCAGCAACTACAACACCTATATGCTGTCCGTAAAAAGTTATTTTATTATCTTGCAACACCGGAAGCGGCTTTATTAAAGGATTGCCGCCATCATTGTTTGTTTGTCCAACTTTCGGCGCATTTTGATGAGTAATAACCGCAATCACGCCCGGTAACTTTTCTGCTGCACTAGTATCAATATTGCGGATACTTCCCTTAGCAATTTTGCTTTCAATAACAACAGCATGAGCCATATTTTGTAAAGGATATTCGGCAGCATAAAGCGCTTTGCCCGTAACTTTTAGCCTGCCATCAATGCGATTTAACGGTTTACCAATTGGGTTAGTCATTTCAGTTATCAGTTATCAGTTATCAATTGTTAGTTGTAAGTTCTTAGTAATCAGCTATCAGTCATCAGTTATAGTGATAATTGTTTACTGTTAACTGCTCACTGCTCACTGCTAACTGTTTATTGTTCCAGTTCCTTGCGCTGCTATACTCAAAGCTTGCACGATCGCCTTTTTTGTCATTTCGATTTTGAAGGCATTATGTTCGTATGTTTTCGCCTCTTTTACTGCTGCTTCTGCTGCTGCTTGGAATGTTTGCTCGTTAGCTTTGGCATTATCAAGTATTCTCTCTGCTTCAATTGCTCGCCAAGGTTTGTGTGCGACACCACCTAATGCTAATCTCCCCATACGAATATTGCCGCTATTATCCATTTCTAAAGCAGCGGCTACCGAAATTAAAGCGAAAGCATAAGATTGCCTATCTCTAACTTTTAAATAATGGGAGTTTTCTGCAAATGGTGACTCTGGTAAAAGTACTGCTGTAATCAATTCATCTGGCTGTAATTCAGTTTCTATATTCGGTGTATTGCCAGGTAATCGATGAAAATCAGCAGCTTTGATCAACCGCTCTCCTTTTGAACCTTTAACTTTGACTACAGCATCCAAAGCCGACAACGCCACGCACATATCGGAAGGATGAGTGGCAATACATTCGGGGGAAGCGCCTAAAATAGCGTGAATGCGGTTAAATCCTTCAATCGCCGCACAACCAGAGCCGGGTAAACGTTTATTACAAGGCATCGCCGTATTATAAAAGTAGTAACAGCGAGTTCTTTGCATCAGGTTTCCGCCTGTAGTTGCCATATTTCGTAATTGTGGCGATGCACCAGCAAGCACTGCTTCTGACAACAGCGGATAACGTTTTCTAATCGTGGGATGGTTTGCCATGTCGCTATTTTTTACCAAAGCCCCGACACTTAAACCATTATTTATCCCTTCGATTTTCTCCAACTCCAACCGATTGATATCTACAAGTTGGTTAGGCTGCTCCACACCTTCCTTCATTAAATCCAGAAGATTAGTTCCACCCGCAATAAACTTTGTTTTCCCTGCCGCAACACTTTTAACAGCCGCATCTTGATTATCAGCACGGATATATGTAAATGGATTCATAAAATAAGGTTAAAGGTTAAAGGTTAAAGGTCAAAGGTTAAATTATTATGATTCCTAACTCCTAATTTCTAATTTCTAATTTCTAATTCCTAACTCCTAACTCCTAACTCCTAACTATTGACCGTTCGCTTCCTTGACTGCTGCGACAATACCGGGATAAGCTCCGCAACGGCAAAGATTACCGCTCATTCTTTCTCTAATTTCAGCGTCGGTAAATTCGATTTGTCCTTCTTTTCTGATATCAGGTGTTACTGCACTTGCCCTACCTTGTTTAACTTCTGCAATTGCCGCAACCGCAGAACAAATTTGACCGGGGGTACAGTATCCGCACTGAAAACCGTCGTGTTTAATAAATGCTGCCTGTACGGGATGCAAATCATCTCCTTGCGCTAACCCTTCTATGGTGGTGATTTCTGCGCCTTCGTTCATAATTGCCAGCGTCAAACAAGAATTAATTCTTCTTCCGTTAACCAACACCGTACAAGCACCACACTGTCCGTGTCCGCAACCTTTTTTAGTACCTGTTAAACCGATATATTCACGCAAGGCATCGAGTAAAGTAACTCGCGGTTCAACTTGTAAATTTTGCTCTTTACCATTAATTTTTAGGTTGACATTAACAGTATTACTTTGTGAAGGCTGCGGTGTTGTTTGTGCTAAAGTCTTTTTTGTAAATTTACCAATTACAGTTGCTAATGCGCCGACGAAGGTTAATTGTCCAAATCGCCGCCTTCTTAATTTGACTTTCATTAGTTGAGTTCCTAATAATATGCGGAATCGAATATGTAAATAAGCTTCTGTATAAATATTGGTTATACAATATCAGTCTTAAGGTTGATTCGTCTTCTAGCTAAAGTAATATGCAATTTTGTAACAGAAAGTGAATCATTCCGTTAAATATTTCTTGAGTTATATTGCTTTTTTTGCATAAAGGCGGCTGGTAGTTGGTAGGTTGGGTTAGACGCACCTTAAATAATAATTGCCTTCCTAAAATTCCGATCCTGCGTCGTAACCCAACATCTTTATTATTCATCGTTTAAGCGAATGTATTGTTATTTATAAGGCATAGAAGAATGTTGGGTTACGACACGATTAAATAGATTGTAGTGACAAGTTGGTAGGTTGGGTTAGACGCACCTTAAATAATAATTGCCTTCCTAAAATTCCGATCCTGCGTCGTAACCCAACATCTTTATTATTCATCGTTTAAGCGAATATATTGTTATTTGTTAGTTAGTAGTTGGTAGTTATAACCCAACATCTTTATTATTCATCGTTTAAGCGAATGTATTGTTATTTATTATGCATAAAAGAATGTTGGGTTACGACACGATTAAATAGATTGTAGTGACAAGCTGAAATTTTCCTTCGTGTCTAACCCAACCTACATATTCTCAATTACCAATTACCAATTACCAACTCCAACTCCCCATGCCCTATCCCCCATTCCCCTGCTTTGTAACAATATCATTCGCCGCAGCCCATTGAGCAATATCTTGTTTCTGAATCGCTGCTGCCATTAAGTCTGGGAATTTATCGGGGCTGCAAGCAAAAGCTGGACTACCCATTTTCGCGAATTCTTCTGCTATTCTATGGTCGTACATTGGTGCGCCTTCGTCATTCAAAGCTAGTAAAGTTACTAACTGCACGCCTGAATTGATTATTGCTGCAACTCGCTTCAACATTTGTTTGCGATCGCCACCTTCGTACAAGTCGCTAATTAATACTAGAATCGTGTCTTGTGGTTGCTGAATAAAGCTTTGACAATAAGCTAAGGCTTGATTGATATCTGTACCGCCACCAAGTTGAGTGCCAAACAGTAAATCTACTGGATCTTGGGCTTCGTCGGTTAAATCTGCAACTGCGGTATCGAAGACAACTATCCGGGTTTGGATGGCTGCTAAAGATGCTAAAACTGCTCCGAAGATTCCGGCATAAACTACAGAAGTTGCCATCGAACCGCTTTGGTCTATGCAAAGTATAATATTGCGTAAATTACTGCGTTTGCGTCCGTAGCCGATGCGAATTTCAGGAATAATCGTGCGGTATTCGGGTTGATAGTGTTTGAGGTTAGCTTTAATGGTGCGGTTCCAGTCGATTTCGTTATGGCGGGGACGACGGTTGCGGATAGCGCGGTTAAGGCTGCCCATAACGGCTTGTTGAGTGGGGTTTGTCAGTTTGCGCTGCAATTCCTCGACGACGCGACGCACAACTTGACGGGCAGTATCTTTGGTTTTTTCCGGCATGATACTGCTCAAAGACAGCAAATCTGCAACCAAATGTACGTCTGGTTCCACTGCCGATAGCATTTCTGGTTGAAGTAACATTTGACGCAAGTTAAGGCGATCGAGTGCGTCTTGCTGCATGACTTTTACCACCGATGAAGGGAAATAAGTGCGGATATCGCCGAGCCATCGAGCAACTTTTGGCGACGAACTACCCAAGCCACCAGAGCGTTCTGAGTCATACAGCGCATCTAAAGATTTATCGATTTTGGCATCAGCACCAGTTAGTTTGCAGCCAGTACCATCGGCTTTTTTGCTACCAAGGATGAGTCGCCAACGGCGGAGGCGATCGTTATTCGAGTTTTGTGTCATATCGATTTAATTTCTTAAATTTTACAGCTTTTATACAGTCATTTTTACCTAGAGAACAGATAATTAGTAATGGAAGCATCTTACTCGCGATCGCATTTCCTTCGCTTATTTCCTGCTTTTTCCTCAATAAGTTGTTATATACCCAAAATACTATCGCAAGTTATATAAAAATAATTTTTCAATCTGCCCTAAGCTAGATTTATTTTTTATTCAATAACGTTACTAAAAGGTAATTTGTTAAAAAATATTGTTCGTAGAAAAAAGATTCATCGGTATTTAATATTTGCTTTCTTAGAAAAGATTGAGCGAGTATTTTATCGGTTAGAATACTTTAAACCCTTTCCCTCAAAAGCTTTAGATAATTTATAAGTTTTTGTTTAATAATGGACAGTTTTTCTCAAATTTAGATAAATTAACTTTAAATTAATTCAAGTAGTAAGAATCATTCTATCTTTTGATTAACCGATTAACTGTTCTTTTGATAGAAGCGATATCTAGAAAAAATTGAGATGATCTGAATGTTCGCAAACAAAAAATATGATTGCGTATAAGCTAATGTAAATCTTTCTTTAAAGATACATCTATAGCGTTAGTACTTATTGTAAATTAGGAGAAGTCAATATGACATATACAAATACAAATAACTACGACTACAAAAGAGCAGCAGGTTTATTTTACAGTCGTAACGAAGCCGAAGCAGCCGTTCGTGGATTAAAAGATGCAGGTTTTGATGCAGATAGAATCTCGGTAGTAGCGCGTGATGCTGACGAAGTAGAAGGCGTTCAATCAACAGAAGATGTCGGAAATAAAGCTGATGAAGGTGCTGCTGCTGGAGCTTTGACTGGTGGCGCTTTAGGCGGAATCACTGGTTTGCTCGTAGGTTTAGGAGCATTGGCAATTCCTGGTATTGGCCCCATCATATTCGCTGGTGCTGAAGCAACTGCGATCGCAACAACTTTAGCCGGTGGTGCCATTGGTGCAGCGACTGGTGGATTAGTTGGTGCTTTGGTTGGATTGGGAATTCCTGAAGAAAAAGCCAAAATCTACAATGACAGAGTTGCTGGCGGTAGCTTCTTGGTAATGGTAACTGGTACCGAAGCTGAAGTAAAACGTGTCGAAACAATCATGCAGCGTTGCGGTGTTGAAGAATTTGGTATTTATAATGCGCCAAATGCACCAGCACAAACTGCTAAGCCTGTTGCAACACCTCCTACCCCTCGTGCAGAAGCTACAGATAGCGATAACGTCAAGCTTTACGAAGAACGTTTGGTAGCAGATAAAGAACGTCATAAAGCTGGCGAAGTTTCTGTAGGCAAGCACGTTGAAACAGAAACAGCCAAAGTAGCAGTTCCTGTTGAGAAAGAAAGAATAGTTATTGAGCGTACCACTCCTACGAATGAAAGAACAGTAGCTCCCGGTACCGCTGATTTCTCTGGTGGAGAAGTTGCTCGCGTGGATATCTATGAAGAAACTGCTGAGATTGGTAAGGAAGCTTTTGTTCGTGAAGAAGTAAAAGTTCGTAAAGAAGTTGAACACGAAACTGTACAAGCAGAAGAAACACTTCGTCGTGAAGAATTAGACGTTGATGTTGATGGTAATCCCACAATTCGTAGAGATCGATAAATATTAAGTGGAAGAAACTAAATTTGCAAACAGAGTATTGAATCATCAACGTAAATGCTCTGTCTGCTATCTTCCTAATTTGTTGAAATAAAGTTAAAAAAATTATTGTCAGAAGAGAATGAAAAATCTAACAACATTAGTATTAGGTAGTATTTTACTTTTTGGTTCTGTTGCTTGCGATACCACCGCTAAAACTAGTGCTGATGCTCCCGATACTATCGGTGGTAATGTCGAAAACCCTGGTACTGTAGAAGAAACCAAAGAAGACGCTCAAAGCGAAATCCGTCAAGATCAGTTAAATGCTGATATCCGCGCTCGCGAACAACGTAATGATATAGTTGGCGATCAAACCGATAGAGCGGATGGCGATTTACAAAGCGAAGTGCGTTCTAAATTGGAAGCTAATATCCCTCGTGGAAAATTAGCCGTTGATGCTAAAGATGGTGTAGTATCAATTTCAGGTACGGTACCTGACCAAAAAGAATACGATACAATTGAACCTTTGGCTAAAGAAATTTTAGGTGTAAAATCTGTTAATTTAGTAAATGTTAAAGTTGTTCCACCTGCTAATTAATTATCTTTTGGTCGGAAAATTTATGGTAATCTGTATATTTAGGATTACCTAAAAATAAGCTTTTAAGGCAGAGTTATTAGTAAAATAATTCTGCTTAACTTGTTTTTAATTACATATTAAGTATTAGGGGAGAAAGCTTTGTTTTTTAATAGTTGGGATTCTTTATTACATACGTTGATAATCGGAACTTTTGGCTATATAGGCATCATTATTTTAATGCGTATTTCCGGAAAGCGGACTTTATCAAAATGGAATTCTTTTGATTTTATTGTCACTATTGCATTCGGTTCTATGTTAGCAAGCCTAATGCTATCAAAAAATACTTCCTTAGCACAGGGGATTTTAGGTATTGGAATGTTAGTATTATTCCAATATATTATTACTTGGATTTCCGTGCGTTCTAATATATTCCAGGGATGGGTAAAAGGAGAACCAACATTATTGCTTTTTCAAGGTGAATTTCAGCATCATGCTATGCGGCATCAAAGAGTAACTGAAGGTGAAGTTTTAGGGGCATTGCGTGAAAATGGAATTGCAGCCTTAGAAGATGCAGAAGCAGTAATTTTAGAAACAGATGGTAGTTTTAGCGTTATTAAGAAACTTAAAGATTCTTCAGCTTCTGCACTAGCTGATGTTAAGGGTTATCCAAGACAAACAACTGCCCAAACTTAAACTTTTATTTTTATTAATAATCTGTTGTAAAATAAAATGTAATTTACAGCTAATCAAGGGGAGCATCCCAATTTTGCAAAAATACGATTTGGTAGTGCGAGCATCTTGCTCGCTCGTGGCTCCTAGCGAGCAAGATGCTCGCACTATAAAAAAATAAATTTACACATTTAGGATGCTCCCTAATCAAGTACAAATCGATAATCACAAAATCTCTTGATTAATTAGGAAGTTACTTTGCAACCAAATTTATTTTCAATTTTGAACCAGCTTTGTCTAGACTGGCTTGCTCTTTTCGGCATTATTATTAGTCGATACTTTGTGATTTGTGGGGGAACGCATTTATTTTTCTATACAATTTTTACTAATTTTGATAAACGTAGTTTAAACCATAAGCTTCCGTCGTGGAAAAAAATAAAAAATGATATGGAATTATCGTTGTTATGTGCGGTAATTTTTGCTTTTTGTGCGGCATTAGTTATAGCAGCATATGACTTAGGATTTACCCGTTTATACATTTCTGTAGATAAATATGGATGGTGGTATTTAGGCGTTAGTTTTGTAGCATTACTTGTTTTTCAAGATGCATATTTTTACTTTATGCATCGATTGTTTCACCATCCTTTACTGTTTAAAAAGCTACATTACGGGCATCATCGTTCTGGAGAACCCACACCTTGGACATCATTCGCATTTGATTCTGGTGAAGCATTTATACAAGCTCTTTTCTTTGTCGGTATAGTTTTTGTCTTACCACTTCATTACATTCCCTTACTGAGTGCGCTGATGGTAATGACAGTATGGGCAGTATTTAATCATATTGGATTTGAATTATTTCCGTCATCCTTTTATTCAAACTGGTTGGGAAAATGGTTTGTTGGCTCAAAACACCATTTAATACATCATCGTAAATACACCCTACATTACGGTTTATATTTTACATTTTGGGATAAACTTTTAGGGACTCAAGATGAAAATTATGAGAATGATATTTATCCTAAAGTTAATTATTAGATTCCTGGCAAAACATTACTAATAAAAAATTCAAGAAAAGCTTGATTTCTTTTAGACAACAATGAGGTTTAATATGGCTATTTTGCGCCTGGAAGACGATACTACATACACTCAAATAAGCGATATTCAACGCGAACTTGCTCCTCTAAATATCGAGATTAATTCTTGGGAAATAGGTAGCGATCCAAGACTGAAAGCTCTGTTGGCTCAAGATATGCTCAGCGATGGAGAAAAGGATTACGTACTTGAAGGACTTGATAAATACTTTCAAGAATTAGCTGTAGCTGCTGGGTATAAAGAGCGCGACTTAATTGTACTGCATTCAAGCGTCCCCAATCTAGACGTAATGCTATCAAAATTTGACAAGACCCATACTCATGCTGACCCCGAAGTCCGCTATATTATTGCTGGTGAAGGTGTTTTCGGGTTTATACGTCCTGATGGTAGCCAAGTAGAACTGACAGTACAACAAAAAGATTATATTAACGTACCTTCGGGTGTCGAACATTGGTTTTATTTGACATCATCACGGCAAATTAAAGCTATACGCTATTTCACTAATACAGAAGGTTGGGTACCCGAATACACCGATACCAAAATTCGCTTAGGTCGCACTTCAGTCATACAGTAGATTTGCAATTGACCATTTTCACCTACTTATCTAAAATCCTATGAGCATAGATCCACGTCCTACTCTTATTACTGCTGCTCGTCAGTTCTACCAGATGGGCTGGATGTTGGGTACTGCTGGTAATCTTTCTGCGAGAATCTCAGATAACAGTTTCTGGATTACTGCTAGTGGATGTCTTAAAAATCAGTTGAGTGCTGATGACTTTGTTTTAATGACTTTGGATAGCGGTAAGGGCGAATTTCATTCAACTCCTACCCAATCCCATTCTCAAAAACGTCCATCAGCGGAAACGAGTATTCATGCAGCGATTTACAAGCTATTTCCAGATGCTCAAGTATGCTACCACGTCCATTCGATTGAAAATAACTTAGTTTCTCGCTTTGTAATGGGTGAAACTCTGCCTTTACCGCCTTTAGAAATGCTTAAAGGTTTAGGAATTTGGCAAGAAAATCCACAGATAACAATGCCAATCTTCGCCAATCATTTAGAAGTACCCCGGATTGCCGATGAGATTTATAGTCGCTTTAAAGAGACAGCACTTCAGATACCAGCTTTACTAATTCGCGACCACGGAGTTACTATCTGGGCTGATTCCCTAGAACATGCAAGTAATTATTTGGAGTTAGTAGAGTATATTTTTCGCTATATGGTAGCAAGTCAGTGAATTTTAGATTTTAGATTTTGGATTTTGTCAACTTAAAGACTTAAATTAATCAAATCCGGACTATTTTCTTCCAGCAATCAACTTGAGGACTTAAAGCTATTTTTTAACCCTGCAAAATTTGGGCTTTTTTCTTAATCCAAAATTTAAAATTCCAAATCTAAAATTAAGTTTTCCAATTATGGCAATTACTTACCAAGACAACCAGTTGAAAGTTATTCTGACAGATATTGAAGGGACTACAACTGATATTAGTTTTGTACATAATGTTCTTTTTCCTTATTCTGCAAAACATTTATCAAGCTGGGTACGTAACAATTTAGAATTAGCAATTACTCAAGATATACTCCAACAAGTCAGAGAAATTACTGGTAAATTAAATCTTGACGTAGAAATCTGTTTGAATCAGTTGATGAATTGGCAAGCCGAAGACCGCAAAATTACTCCATTAAAAACCCTGCAAGGTTTAATTTGGCAAGAAGGATATGACAAAGGCGAGTTAAAAGCTCACGTCTATCCCGATGCTGTTGAGTTTCTTCAAAATTGGTACGATGCTGGTTTAACACTGGCTGTTTATTCTTCCGGTTCCGTTGCTGCTCAGAAGTTATTGTTTAGAAACACCTCGGTGGGGGATTTAACTTCATTATTCTCCGCTTACTTCGATACAACTACCGGGAGTAAAGTAGAAACTCAATCTTACATTGCTATAGCGGATAAAGTATCTGTGCTTCCACAAGAAATTTTGTTTCTTTCTGACTCTTTGAAAGAATTAGTTGCGGCTAGTAAAGCTAATTTAAATGTTTGTGGATTGAATCGAGGAACAACAGATATAGATAGTAATTTTAATTATGTAATAAACTTCTCACAAATCCCTCTGGAATATTTATAGAAGATGCTTGAATAAAATTTATTAGTAAATTAATTTTTAATGATGCAATTTTTACAAATGGAAATTATATAATCCCCGATTTTTCTAGATAAAAATACTGAATTACTATTCATTATCGATCCTTGTATTAATTTAATAGGTTTTTTTTGAGAATAAATAGACAAATTAATCATTTTATTCTTTCTCTTAAATTATCTCGCACTTCCATTAATATTATCCCCAACATATTCTTCCCGCTACCATCTTTACCACAACCCCAGTAATAATCTCCAGGTGCATTTTCAATTATTTCTTCATCACCAGTAGCAAGTATAATTTCGCGGATTTCAGCATGAGTTTCAAACTTTTTCAAAACAGCTTTTCGCATTACATCGTCTTTAACTTCCTCCCAATCTTTACGTAAAGGACGTTTTCTATCTCTTCCCATCGTGGCAGCTTGCTTTGGAGATTTTGCTTGCTGAATTTCTTCTAAATGATGAGTTTCGATAAACTTTTGAGCTTGAAAATAATGTTCGGTTGTTTTCCACCAAAAGCCATCTAATTCAACACCGTGGGGTGAAAAATTCGAGAAGCAACCGTATTTGTCGTTAGTAGTATAGAAGTAGATGGGCATTGGCAACGGATGGATTTTGGTAACGGATGCAATCGAGCGAAGAAGATTGTGGTTATCTAGCGAGCTTAGTAGTTATCTAGCGAGCTTAGTAGTTATCTAGCGAGCAAGATGCTCGCACTACATGAGCAAATAAATTGATGATTCCATCGAGAAGGCAAGCAAGATGGTAGTTATTTAAGGAGCAAATTAGTAGTTATCTAGCGAGTTTAGTAGTTATCTAGCGAGCTTAGTAGTTATCTAGCGAGCAAGATGCTCGCACTACATGAGCAAATAAATTGATGATTCCATCGAGAAGGCAAGCTAAAATATTTAGGTTAATCTAAGATATTTTCCATAGAAAAGGATATTCTTCTGGTGTTGTTGACAAACCAGCTTTAACTGGATTTTGTCTAATGTATTCCCATTGATTGCAAAATTCTTTTTCAGTTTGAATCATTTCTTCGTATCTACCATCTTGCCAAACTTTTCCTATATGCGACATAACTTTAGGGATTTGCTTAGAGCTATAGCTTTTAATGCTGTGTAAAATACTTCCAATTGACCAGTACTCATTTTCTGATTTAATAAAAGGTTGAACAATAAAATGTACATGGTCTGGCATTATGACAACAATAAAAAGTTTATATCTTTTTTGATGAAAAAATTTGCAAGCATCTAATACAACTTGTCGGGCTGCTAAATTTAATTCCAGTCTTTCATAAGTGACAAAAGTAATAGAATATTTACTTCCTGGCTTTTCTAACTTTGGCATCTGTTTTTTAAAGCTCATTATTATTAATTTTTAATTATCTGTATAAAGCTGTTTTCGTATCTTATTTGCTTTTTTCTAACATTGTTTAAAAAGTAGTGCGAGCATCTTGCTCATTAATTCATCAAATCTTAAATAAATCAAATCGTAGTGCGAGCATCTTGCTCGCTAGAAAATCCCACCATCTGGGAGCATCCCAAATGTGTGATTTTATTTTTTTGTAGTGCGAGCATCTTGCTCGCTATGTATATCAAGCGAGCAAGATGCTCGCACTACCAAATTTTATTTTTGCAATATTGGGATGCTCCCTAAAAAACTTGCAGCAAAATTTTGATAGTAGGGCAAGAAAATAATAGTTTTAAGTTTCAAATCTTTATAAATTGTAATTAATGTTAGTGATTCAGAGCAAGCAAATAATCCATAAAGTTATCCAATTAAGATAAACAACAAAAAAAGTATCTCCACAGGGAAACATCATGTTAGGAACCGATTTAATTGTGCCCAAAGATCAAAACAATACCGATCGAACAGAATCAAAAGTTGATAGTGCAGCGCTTGTAAGCTGGCTATTTTTACTTGGCTCGCTGCTATTTGTATTAGATTCTGGCTTAGAAATTATCGAAGGTATTTCGTTACATTCAATAATTCATCTATCAGCTAGTTTACTATTTACCATCGGCTCGATACTCTTTTTACCAAGAAATCAACAGCAGTAGTTATTTACGGGAGAAACAACAATGAAATTTACATTTACATTCAAAAAATTAGCGTTTGTTACCATCATCTCTTTGATGATAATCACAGCGCAACTTGGCTTAACACATTCAGAAATTACAGCACAAGCTGCTCAGCTGAGCGATCAAGATGTTGAATTTAAAGAATTAATCAATAAAAGTCTTGAAGCATGGAATAGTAATAAGCCAGAAAATCTAGCAAAATTTTACGCTAAAGAGCCAGATTTAAAGTTTTTTGATGCTTTACCAATGCAATATCAAGGATGGGCAGACTATCAAGCTGGTATTCAAAAAAATCTGTTTGATAATATGCCAAAATTCATTCTTCAAGCAAACGATGATATTCAAATCTATCGTCAAGATAATCTTGCTTGGACAAACTTTACTTGGCATCTTTCGGCAGAGTTGAAAGACGGTAGCCCCATTGAAGCGGATGGTAGACAAACCGATATTTGGGAAAAACGTGATGGTAAATGGTTAATTGTTCACGAGCATATTTCATCTCCAGTTTCTTTGTAATTTAATGTAATTCAATAACAGATTCGTACTAGCGCATAGTGCATAAATTTCCTCAGAGCAGAAACCCGGTTTTACAAAAAATCGGGTTTATAACAACTGAAACTTTTACAAATTCGGCTATAATATTCTTCATTTCCTCTGCATTCAAGCGCTTTTCTGCGGTGTACTAATAATGACCACACAGATATTCGGTATCAGACATCACGGCCCTGGTTCAGCAAATAGTTTACGTAAAGCATTGGAAAAATTGCAACCCGACACCATCCTTATAGAAGGGCCACCCGATGCCGAATCCTTGCTAACACTAGTCGCTTCATCGCAAATGCAGCCCCCCGTAGCACTATTAATTTACCTTCCAGATAACCCCAAAGAAAGCGTATATTATCCCTTCGCCGTATTTTCTCCAGAGTGGCAAGCAATACAATTTGGACTAAGTAATAATATCCCCGTGCGGTTCATGGATTTACCCCTGACTCATCGGATGGCGATTACCTTCGGTAGAGCTTCGGTTAACGCTGAAGGGGGACAAGGAGATGGGGAGAACCCAGAATCCAAAATCCGTCTTGGAAAGTTTGGGGGAAGAACATCTACACCCCCAACTTTCCGCAAAATCCAAAATCCAAAATTCCCCAAGATCCTCTGGGTTTACTTGCCGAAGCAGCAGGTTACAGCGACGGCGAACGCTGGTGGGAACATATGGTAGAAACACGGGGAAATAGTGTTGATTTATTTACCGCTATCCTCGAAGCAATGACCGCTGTACGTGAAGAAATGCCAGCTTCGGAAAATCCTATCGAAGCCAAACGCGAAGCACATATGCGGAAAACAATCCGTGCGGCAGAAAAAGAAGGATTTGAACGCATTGCGGTTGTTTGTGGAGCTTGGCACGCCCCCGCACTTTCCCAGATGCCAGCAGCGAAAGAAGATACCGCATTACTCAAAGGTTTACCTAAAACAAAAGTACAGGCAACCTGGATACCTTGGACTTACGGACGTTTGTCATATAGCAGCGGTTATGGTGCTGGTATCGAATCACCGGGTTGGTATCATCATCTTTGGGAATGGGGAATGGGGGATGGGGAGACAAGGAGACAAGCTGACGATAAAGAAATTGCTCCCCCCTCCATTTCAATAACCTGGATGACACGGGTAGCACGTTTACTTCGAGAGCAAGATTTAGATGCTTCTTCGGCACACGTAATTGAAGCAGTGCGGTTGGCGGAATCTTTGGCGGCTTTGCGAAATCGTTCTTTACCCGGTTTGCCGGAGTTAAATGAAGCTACTCAAACGGTGATGTGTTTTGGTAGCGATTTACCGATGCAGTTAATTTTCGATAAGTTGATTGTTGGTGAAAGTTTGGGGAAAGTGCCCGACGAAACGCCGATGGTGCCGTTGCAGCAAGATTTAATGCGACAACAGAAGCGATTGCGGATGCCTGCGGATGCTACGGAAAAGATGTACGATTTGGATTTGCGAAAAGAAAACGATTTAGCTCGCTCTCACTTGCTGCATCGTCTCAATCTTTTAGATATTCCTTGGGGACAATTTCAACAAACTCAGGGTAAGAAGGGTACTTTTCACGAGTTTTGGTTGGTACAATGGCATCCGGAGTTTGCTGTTAATTTAATTGAAGCCGGAATTTGGGGTAATACGATTCTTGATGCGGCAAATGTCAAAGCTTGTAGTGCTGCGGATACGACTGATGAGTTAACGATACTCACAGGTTTGTTGGATAAAGTTATTTTGTCTGACTTACCTGATGCAGTAATTTATTTGATGTCGCGATTGCAAAATGCTGCGGCTTTAACTAGCGATGTTACCCATTTAATGAATGCATTACCACCGCTTGCCAACGTGATGCGTTACGGTAACGTGCGGCAAACTGATACAGAGATGATATCCCATGTTGTTGATGGTTTGGTAGCGCGAATCTGTATTGGTTTACCGGGTGCTTGCGCTTCCTTGGATGACGATGCAGCAGCAGCAATGTATGACAATGTGATGAAAGTGAATAATGCCGTTGCTTTATTACAAAATCAAGAATATATTACTTCTTGGCGACAAGTTTTATCGCAAATTGCCGATAATTCCAACGTACATGGTTTAATTTCCGGGCGTTGCTGTCGTTTATTATTAGATGCTGAGGTGTTGGATGCAACTGAAGCAGCACGGAGAATGGGGTTGGCTTTATCTACAGCCAATGAACCATCTCTAGCTGCTGCATGGGTAGAAGGATTTTTAAAAGGTAGCGGTTTACTGCTGTTGCATGATGATAAGCTTTGGCAGGTTTTAGATAATTGGGTAAGTACCTTAAGCGAAGATTTCTTTGTAGCTTCGTTACCATTATTACGTCGTACTTTTGCAACTTTTTCTGAACCTGAAAGAAGGCAAATGGGTGAAAGAGTTAAGAATGGAGTGGATGGAAATGTTTCAAATGATGCTGATGATGGTAGCGATATTAATGAGGAGAATGCTGTTTTGGTATTGCCTATTTTGAAGCAGTTTTTGGGGGTTTGAGGAGTTACTTTATTTAAGTTAAATCTAGCGAGCAAGTCGGATTTTATAGCGAGCAAGATGGTGGTTAAACCTAGCGAGCAAGGTGGTGATTAAACCTAGCGAGCAAGGTGATGGTTAAACCTAGCGAGCAAGGTGGTGGTTAAACCTAGCGAGCAAGATGGTGATTAAACCTAGCGAGCAAGTCGGATTTTATAGCGAGCAAGGTGATGGTTAAACCTAGCGAGCAAAGTGGTGATTAAACCTAGCGAGCAAGTCGGATTTTATAGCGAGCAAGGTGGTGGGGAGCATCCCAATATTGCAAAAATAAAATTTGGTAGTGCGAGCATCTTGCTCGCTTGATATACATAGCGAGCAAGATGCTCGCACTACAAAAAAATAAAATCACACCTGAAGGGATGCTCCCGTTTTTTATTTGAATGCAATTCCCCCAAACACAGTCATGAATACAGTTCCCAGCACCAAACTAGCAACAATTCCTTATTCATCCGATGAAGGATTAATTGCTTCAAGTAAAGATTTAGGCTGGAAATCTATTATCGTTAAAGAATACCAGCTACCACCTGCACAAGGTACTTATCCAGCTTTTGAGCAGCATGATTTAACTTTGTGTCTGACAAATCGTCCCCATCGGATTCATCAAGTGATGGGGGAACAACGTTATGTCGGAATTTACAGCAAAGGTGATATTTGCATTACACCAGCAGGAATCGCTGGCGGATATCGTGCTGAAGGTGAAGATCATTTTCTACAAATTCAAATTGAACCCCAATTCTTACAACAAGTTGCTCAACAAACTGGTGTTGATGGAAATAGTCTAGAATTAATTCCCAAATTTCGCGATCGCAATCCGCACTTAGAGCAAATTATCATGATGCTCTATGGTGAATTGAATCAAAAAAGCGGTTGGGGAAGCGAGTTATATATAGACTCTTTGAGTAATGCTTTAGCTGTCAATTTACTGCGAGATTATTCGGTTAAGAAAACAAACTTTAACTCAAATTTGAGTTCAACAGGTTTAAGCGATAGCAAGTTACTTTTAGTCACCGATTATATTAACGATAATATCACTACAGAAATTAAATTATCCGATTTAGCTAATTTAGCTGGAATCAGCCAGTTTCACTTTAGCCGTTTGTTTAAAAAGTCTTTGGGAATCTCACCAAACAAGTATGTGATTAAACAAAGAATTGAAAAAGCAAAATCTTTATTGAAAAATCCACAATTATCAGTGACTGAAATTGCTTTCTTATCTGGTTTTAACAGCCACAGTCATTTTGGTAAACATTTTCGACAGCTGACAGGATTTACGCCTAAGCAATACAGAGCAGGTTAGAAAATAAGTTATTATCCCTGTAGTGCTAAGTAAGCGATCGCTTGAAAAAAGTTGTGATATCGCAATAGTTTTTCAATATATTTTGAAAATCAAATTAGTTTTTTATTTTTATTTTTTTTACCTGGTCGAATTTTTTTAAAATCGTGAAAATATGAGATAATTAGAAAGAATAAATAGTTTTTTTTATAATGGAGTGGTAGCAATTTTTTATTGATAGTCATGCCTCCCCATTATAAAAATTTATCTCTATGAAAAATAATACCATAAAACGTTACCAATAAAAAAAATCGCCCTATTTTCATCTCAATTTTTTTTGAGCAATTATATATACTTGAATAACATAAAAAGTAAGTAATTATCTCATTTAAGCTAGGATTATATAAGATTATATAGGATGTGTTAGTAAAAAATAAAACTTTAAACTACTACGTTTACGGTTGAAAATGACCTACTTTTCTTTGTCTCTTTCCTCTGTTTCTGTACAGTTGTTGTTTATCGGTAATTTTTTACTGTTTCCCTATCGCAATAGTTTTGATTTAAATTGAAAGAGTAAATTGATTGAAAATTGTAGGTGCATTAAAACGTTCCGTTTATAACGCACCCTACGAAAACTGTGATTTTTTCTATTTCCGACGTGTGACTTGATGACGAAAACGAGCCAAAAACAATAGCGCAACAATCCCGACTCCAACAGACTGTCCCAACCACAAACCAGTACCACCCCAACCAAAAACAAATCCGAGCATATAACCACCAGTTAATCCAATACCCCACAATACTGGAACGCTTAATAATAAAGGTACTTGAGTATCTTGAATTCCTTGTAATGCACCATAAGTGATTTTTTGAACAGCGTCTAAGATTTGTGATAAGCTCGCAATAGTTAACATTGGTAATGCTAAATTTATGATTTCATTATTAGCAGGGTCGTTAATATCTAAGTAAAGTCCAACTATTAACCGGGGAAATAACAGCATAAAAATTGTTAACAAAATTGTAATTCCCACTCCGAAACCAATACTGATATAGGTGGATAATTTTATTCTTTTGAGGTTTTTTTGTCCAAACCACTGCCCAACTCTTGCTGTGGCTGCATAAGACATTCCTAAAGGAATCATGAAAGTTACAAGAACAGTTTGGAAAACAATTTGATGTGCTGCTAAAACTTCTGTTCCCAGGGAACCCATAAGAAAGGTAACTGTTGTAAATAGTCCTAATTCAAAAGCGATAAATATACCGATTGGAACGCCAACTTTGCTTAATTCTCGAATAATATTGGGTTTGAATTTATGTAGCTGCTCAAATATACGATAAGTTTTCAATTGCGGATGTTTAAGCATATAAATTACCAAAGCAATAAACATTCCCCAAAAAGTTAGGGTACTTGATATAGCTAAACCATGTAATTCCAATCGGGGAAAGCCAAACTTACCAAATCCCAAAATGTAATTACCGATAATATTAAAGAACGTGCCAACAATCACAATAAACATTATCGGACGAGTGTGGGACAATCCAGATAGAACACTCCGCAGCATTGCAAAACCTAAAGCTGGGATAAAAGCCCATAAGATAATATCTAAATAGCTATTAGCTAAATCAACGGTTGTTTCTGTTTGTCCCAATTGCAGCATTATTGAATCTAATTTTCCAATTGCTAGCATAGTTGGAATTGACAGCAATAAAACTAACCAGAAACCTTGACGAGCATATTTTTCAATCTTGGTTTTATGTCCTCCACCATAAGCTTCTGCAATAGTTGGACTTACCGCTGAAACTACCCCAGTGGCAATATTTAATAAAGCAAAGAAAGTTAAAGAAGCCAAACCACCAGCAGCGAGAGTTTCTGCTCCCAATCTACCCATCATAATTGTGTCGAAAAACCCCGTAAGAGATTGGGTAATTTGAGCGCTAACTAAAGGAATAGCTAATTGCAGAAATTGTTTGCTTTCCTTGCGAATGGCAGAACCCACTGATTGATTATTGATAAGCTTTTTGTCTAACAATATTTTTACCTCTTAAATTAAAATACGATTATTGTAAGAATCTAATTTGTTTGATTTAACGAAATTAGTGGTTTCTCGGCTTGAGTAAGTTATCACCATTGATTAAAATTTATAGAGATTTGAAACTTAAAACTATTTGAATCTTGCGGTACTATCAAAATCTTGCTGCAAGTTTCTCGAAGATATGCGAATTTATAAAAACACCGATGAAAACAGTTACCAGCACAAAACCAATCACAATTACTCATTCATCAGACGAAGGACTGATTAATTCCAGTTGTGGTTTTAACAGTAACAGTACAGTCATTTCTGTAAATATTTTCGACAGTTGACGGGATTTACACCAAAGCAATATAGAGTAAATTGAAGATCATTTTTTTATGATTGAATTTAAAATTGTCGATAACAAGAAAGCGATTGCTCAAGTTTATAATTTAGCTAAAGAGATTTGGAATCAACATTATTTACCAATAATTGGACAGGAGCAGGTTGATTATATGCTCGACAAGTTTCAAAGTGAACGCGCTATCAAGGAGCAAATAGCTGAAGGATATAAATATTATCTAATTATTGATAACCAAATTGATAATCAAGTAGAAATTGGCTATTTTTCTGTTAAGGATAAAGCGGCAAAATTATTTTTGAGCAAACTATACGTTCTTGATTCCTTCCGAGGAAAAGGTATTGGTAAGCAGGGAATCAAATTTATTAAAAGCGCATTTGAACATCCTGTTATTCAATTGACTGTGAATAAGAATAATTTTAACAGCATCGCTTTTTATAAAAAGGTTGGTTTCAAGATTGTTGAGGATGTCGTTACGGATATTGGTAATGGTTTTGTGATGGATGATTATGTAATGGAAATGCAGAATTTGGGTGATTGGTAATAAAGAATCATCATATATTTGTCACTATTATTTTTCAGTTTGTTCCCCATTCCCTATTCCCCATTCCCTGTTCCCAAATCCGGCGTTCCCTACTCCCTAAAATAAAAAACCCGATTCCTAGATAGAATCGAGCAAAAAATAATAAAAAAATATAAATATTTAAGCTATTTTCAGCACTTTACGTAAAACTAATTGGTCTTCTATTTTAACCCTAAGACGACCATTTTCTATGTCGCGAATCCAGCTTTGGCTTTTTCCCATCAGTCTTGCTAATTCCCTTTGAGAAATACTCAAGTTTTTTCTTGCTAAACATATTTGTTCGCCAAGTAAACCACCTGCTGTTTTAATTTTTCTTCTCTTTTTACTGGCTTTTTGCTGTTTTTTTCTTGCAGTTAGGTTTGGCTGATCCCATTGTGGTGACATTTCAAAAGCTAAAATTCTGGCATTCATTAGCATTTTCCATTTACCACGGGGACTTACATCGGTTAACCTTCTTCCTTCATTACCATCGTTAGTCCAAAATTCTATGGCTTCGTCTGGATCTTCAGGAATATCTGCTAACTTTGCCCACAACGGTTGAATTGGTGCTGGATAACTAACTGGATCGAAAATCGGTTTCATCCCATGATGCGACAAAGTTTCTAAATCGCTTTCATAAGTTCGCAGCAGTCGTTTTCTTTCTTCCCTTTGTCTGCAAGCAATGGCGACTTTGCGATCGCCATATGCAACGCGCATTAATGTAGGTACTGTAATGCGTTGTTGTTTGCCCATTTTTGCTTTAAACATCAACCACATCATAAGTCTTGCTGCACCTTCATGCTGCTGCCAAATACTCATAACTGTAGTCAGCAAAGATTTAGGCAAATTACCATACTGATAAAAAGCCGTTCGCTGTTTACAGGCTTCTTTATTCAAGAAATACTTTGCCCAATCACCAGCTTTGACTCTAAATGTTAAACCAACCAAATATTTACATCCTAGATCGTCATGTTGGAAATGATGCTGAATTCCTGTTAAATCCCAAAGTTTACTTTTCTCTAAGAAAATAGGTTTAATACGTCCTTGTTGAGGCAAATCGATCGAAAGCATTAAGGAGCAAGCTTGCAAAACTAAATTTTTCATCAAAGCCAATTTTGTGGTTTTGTTCAAGTCTTTGCGTTTTTCTAACCCTAAATACTTCTCTATTTGCTTATCATCTACAACAAACTCTTCTTCCCATGCTTTTTCAGAAAAAGTTGCATAAGCTGCAAAAATTAGATGCACGCAAGCCGCTCGTATATCAAGCGCTTCTATTGCTTCTAAATCTGTTGCAAGTTCGTTCCCTTGAGAATAAGAATTAACATGAAAAGCTATTTTTCCCTTTCCTTGATTGATCTGTTTGCTGTAGCTTACTTCGTTATTTTCATCGATTTCCCAAGCTAAAGATGCCCTTTGGGATAACACGTTACAAGCTTCCCATACCGGAATACCCGATGCAAACGGATTACTTTTACCGTTGAAAAATAAATCGGAACTTGTTAATTCTCTATCGTCAATTTTGCACCTCCCTTTTTTCACTTGTAATGGTATTGGAGACTTACTCGGACAGGCAGATACGCACTGAGGTTCTGAATAATAACCCTCGCAATTGTTACATAAATGAGGGTCAATCCAATATTCGCCATTATCGATTTTGATAGCACCTGTTGGACACTGAAAACGGCATTTATCGCATCCAGCACAACTGTTGTTAGATATTGTATAAGGCATAAGGCTTATTGCCACTTCACTTCTTGCGACGTTTGGCTCAAGTCCTACCTAGATGTGTCTCGATCGTAAATTTTCGTCACCACACTTTACGACAAGAAAAAGGTTTACTTATCGCAATTCCTGTCTCACATCTATCAAAGTACTTTAGATTTATTACAGGTAGTTAATTAGTAGTATTAACCCGAGCCTGTATTTCACACTTCGTTATTTATAGTTTTCATAAATATGTTAAAAGGTTTTGTTCGTAATGAGCTATGAACTATTTTTTATGCTATTTTTACAGGTTTAGCTATAAATCTTCGCCTATTGACCTGTATGAAAATTAAAATTGCTCTCAAAGAACAACTCAATTATTTTTGTTTTTTAGCGAAAGTTTTATTTTATTGTACTTGCGTCTATTTCTTATCTTAACATATTCTTCATCGAAATTTCATATTTATTTTAATGCTAGCTATTAAGAAGCTATTAAGCATTTAGTAATATAGTATTTTGATTTGTTCGAGAAAATATTTAATCGAATATAGAGGTAAATAAAGTTGCCCTAAATCCGCAAAGTACACTGAAAATGTTTTTAAATTTATTGTAGAGAATAAGTTAACCATAAACAAATGAATAAATTTAAAATAATTAAAATATTACAAAGGCATAATTGGAATTAGCATAGTATGACAAGTAAGATTTATGAAAGATAAATATTAATAAAACTCAAAACAACAAATGTAAACTTTATTTTTAATTCATGATTAAGTAAGCTGAATTAAGCTATCTTGGGATCAATGTTGGAAAATTAAAAATTCCTCTAAATAGAAAGATATAAATGAATCTAAAATAAACGTGTCCTCCACTTATTTCATATTTTTATGATACAAACTTATGAAATAAGTATTATTGACCGTATAAATTAAACAGTATTTATATCTGAGAAACTTATCCTTCATAGAGGAAATTATGTTCGAGCGCTGCGTTTTATGAATCATAAAAACAGTTAGCTACTTCTCTTTCAAGATTTACTCATCAAGAAATTATTCTAAAATCTGAAAGTCGTGTAACAAGTACATAAGTTTTAAAGCGATGGAAAATAACTAAAAACGTAGTGAAATAAACTTAAAACTTATGCATTCTCTTGCCAAATAGATGTAGTAAAGAAAATTTTACAGGATTACATAAATGTATGAAGGGAATTGCACCATGTACCAAGCATCCGTATAGATTCAGTAACCAGATCGAAGTAACAAATTAATAGCGGAATCTCAACATAACCGCATTAATCGCTTCTATTACACGAAACTTTATATCATAAGTCGCTATGCAACAAATTCCTGTTTCATTATTAACCCTAGTTGTTGGAGCCTTAGTCACGCTTGCAGGTATCTGGGCTAGTCAAACTCATAGTCTATTGCCAGTACAAGCATCCGAACAAGCCATTTTAGTAGACGGCTTCTTTAACGTCATGTTCGCGATCGCCATTGCTTTATTCTTAGTCGTAGAAGGAACAATCTTATTTTTCGCGATTCAATTCCGTCAACGTAAAGGCGATAATACCGACGGACCACCAATTGAAGGAAACGTCCCCTTAGAAATATTTTGGACTGCAATTCCAACTCTGATCGTTTTTGCTTTAGGTATCTACAGCGTAGATGTTTACAAGCAAATGGGAGGATTTCCATCATCTAGCCCTACGATCGTTGAAGCTCAAAATCATGCAGATAGTGGAAGTGCAATTGCAGCGACAATTAGCGAAGCTCCGATTATTTCATCAGAAGCAGCGCCTTTAGCCACTCAAAAGGTTGGTATCAAAGGTTCACCCGCACAGCAAAGTAAAGCAGCAGACGTAACTGTAGATGTTACCGGAATGCAGTTTGCGTGGATCTTTAGTTATCCCGAAGATAACGTTACATCAGGTGAATTACACATTCCAGTTGGCGCTGACATACAGTTGAACATCGCAGCAACAGACGTAATCCACTCATTCTGGGTACCGCAATTCCGCTTGAAGCAAGATGCAATTCCTGGAATGAATACCGAATTACGATTTGTCGCCACCAAACCAGGAACTTATCCCGTAGTTTGTACAGAATTATGTGGCGGTTATCACGGTGCAATGAGAAGTAAAGTAATCGTTCACGACAAAGACGAATACGAAAGCTGGTTGCAAGAAAATCGCATTGCACAGCAAGAAACACAAACAGTTGCACTTAACCCCGCAGAATTGTCACCATCCGAATATCTGACTCCCTACAGTTCGGAAATAGGCATTAACTCAGCAACTCTCGCTCAAATTCAGAAATAAGGAAATTGGGCATAGGGCATTGGGAATAAATAGTTAGGAGTTAAGAGTGAGGAGTGAGAAATTATGTTTAATTAATTCTCCCCCCTCTCCCCTCTCTAAGACAATCCAAAACAGTTAAAATCTAAAATCCAAAATCGAATGACTCAATTAGAACATCCACAAACTACAACTGAAGTGGCTGCTCATGCTCATCCTGAAGCATGGAAGTGGTATGACTATTTCACATTTAATGTAGATCACAAGGTAATTGGTATCCAATACCTGGTGACATCGTTTATTTTCTATCTGATCGGTGGGTTGATGGCTGTAGCCATGCGTGCTGAATTGGCTACACCCGATGCAGATTTACTCGACCCCAATCTGTATAATGCTTTTCTAACAAATCATGGAACAATCATGATTTTTCTCTGGATAGTTCCCAGCGCAATTGGTGGCTTTGGAAATTATCTAATACCGTTGATGGTTGGTGCGAGGGATATGGCTTTTCCTAAACTAAACGCTGTAGCCTTTTGGTTAAACCCGCCTGCCGGTGCATTGGTTTTAGGTAGTTTCTTCTTTGGTGGTTCTCAGTCAGGTTGGACAGCCTATCCGCCCTTAAGTTTGGTAACGGCGAATACCGCTCAAAGTATGTGGATTCTCGCTATTGTTTTGGTTGGAAGTTCTTCAATTTTGGGTTCGTTAAACTTCGTTGTTACCATCTGGAAGATGAAAGTTCCTTCCATGAAGTGGGATGAATTACCCTTATTTTGCTGGGCAATTTTAGCTACTTCGTTGTTGGCACTTGTTTCTACACCAGTATTAGCTGCTGGTTTAGTTTTACTGTTATTTGATATCAACTTCGGTACTTCCTTCTTTAAACCAGATGCAGGCGGTAACGTAGTTATTTATCAGCATTTATTTTGGTTTTACTCTCATCCGGCAGTTTATTTAATGATTCTGCCTATTTTCGGCATTCTTTCCGAAGTAATTCCAGTTCACGCACGCAAACCCATTTTCGGATATAAGGCGATCGCCTATTCTAGTTTGGCGATTTGCGTTGTGGGACTTTTCGTATGGGTTCACCACATGTTTACTAGTGGTACCCCTGGCTGGATGCGGATGTTTTTTACCATCTCAACTTTAATTGTTGCCGTTCCTACGGGGATTAAAATCTTTAGTTGGGTGGCAACTCTTTGGCAAGGAAAAATCCGCTATACCAGCGCCATGCTGTTTGCTATCGGCTTATTAATGATGTTCGTTTTAGGTGGTATTGGTGGCGTTACCTTGGGTACAGCACCATTCGACGGACACGTTCACGATACATATTACGTGGTTGCTCACTTCCACTACGTCTTATTTGGCGGTTCCGTATTTGGTATTTACGCTGCAATATACCATTGGTTCCCCAAAATGACCGGACGGATGATGAATGAAACCTTGGGTAAAATTCACTTTGTCCTCACCTTCATCGGCACTAACTTAACCTTCCTACCCATGCACGAACTGGGTTTACAAGGAATGCCTCGTCGAGTTGCCATGTACGATCCACAGTTTGAAGCTATCAATCAGCTTTGTACCTATGGCGCTTATTTATTAGCAGTATCGGTAATTCCTTTCACCATAAATGTTATTTGGAGTTGGATGGCTGGAGCAAAAGCCGGTGATAATCCTTGGAATGCATTGACATTAGAATGGACAACCGCTTCTCCACCAGCAATTGAAAACTGGGAAGAATTACCCGTAGTTACTCATGACCCTACGATTACGGTGTGGTAACAAAAGGTGAACCTTTAACAACTTCCACAGAAGCAGAAGCAACTGCTTAAAAAATCTTGTTACAAGGCTGAGCCTTGTAATACTTTTCTAGAGGCTCTGCCTCCAATCTACATGCAGAGGCAGAGCCTCGGAGAATGCATTCCCAGCCTGGAGGCTGGGAACGAGATAAAATTCCCAGCCTGGAGGCTGGGAACGAAAATCTAAAATCCAAAATCTAAAATTTAATGGGGGATACAAAATGGCGATCGCCACAGAAAACTCACCAGCGCAACACGAAGAACACGCCGATTTACGAGTTATCGGATTAATAACTTTCTTAATCTCGGAATCACTAATGTTTGGCGGATTTTTCGCCACCTACTTGTTCTATCGTGGTACTACTGCAACTTGGCCTCCCGAAGGAACAGAAGTAGAGTTATTGTTGCCAACTATCAACACCATCATTCTAGTATCAAGCAGTTTCGTCATTCACTTCGGCGATTCAGCAATTAAAAAGAACGATGTCAAAGGAATGCGGAAATGGTACAAAATTACCGCAATTATGGGAATTATTTTCTTGCTAGGTCAAGTTTACGAGTATCTGACATTAGGATACGGAATGACTAGCAACTTATTCTCCAACTGTTTCTATTTAATGACAGGATTCCACGGCTTACACGTATTTATCGGAGTCTTGTTAATTTTAGGTGTATTGTGGCGTTCCCGTCGCCCAGGACATTACAACGAACACAAACACACCGGAATTGAAATGGCAGAAATCTACTGGCACTTTGTAGACATCATCTGGATTGTACTATTCACGCTGCTTTATATACTTACTAAATTTTAAATTAGGCATTGGGAATTGGGGATTGGGGATTGGGGATTGGGCATTGGGTATTGGGCATTGGGTATTGGGTATGGGGAATTAAAAACAACCAGGGAGCAAGATGCTCCCACTACAAATGGTTTATAAATCCTTTTCACCCCATCTCCCCATCTCCCTCTCCCCCTCTACCCCCTCTACCCCCTCTCCCCCTTCTCCCCCCTCTACCCCCTCTCCCCCATCTCACAATGCAAGACACCGAACAATTCTCCTGGTACGAGGTACCCGAAGATGTCAAGCAGCTATTAGTATTAGCCGCAGACAATTGGGAAAATACTTCCGAGTCCGAAAAATACATTAATCAAGCTTTAGCTAAAACGGGAAATAATCTAGACGTTTTAATATCAGCTTATAGATACTTTTATTACAAACAAAATTATCAAATGGCGCTAGATACAGCTGAAAAAGTTCAAATTAGAGTTAAACAAAGCGAAAAATTACCTGATGATTGGGAAAAACTGAAACCAGTATTAACTAAACGCAAAGAAGAACAAATCATCCGACTATATTTGAATTCTTATGCTGCTACAGGATTAATTTTAGCTATATTAGGAAAAGAGGAAGAAGCCAAAGAAATATGTAATAAAGTAAAAGAGATTGACGATAAAAACGACTTCGGCGCGGGAATATTATTTGATGTACTAACACGTCCGCCAGAGGAAGATGAAGAATAGTTAGGAGTTAAAAGTTAAGAGTTAAGAATTAAGATGAATTTATATATTGAATAGGGAGCATCCCAATTTGTTATGCTTTCACTGATAACTTTTCACTGATAACTGTTCACTGCTCACTGTTAACTGATTTATGGAAGGTAAAGACTGGCTTGTAACATCAGATTGTAAATATCAAGCTTGTAAATCTGTAAGAACGTGGGATTTAATTACTGAGAATTATCGGCTTTATCGTTTTCTGACCGAACTAGAAGACATTCTCAAAAAACAATTAGAAGAAAACAATAATCTAGCAGAAATTAGGCAACTAGTCAGAAAATTGCTGGTTAATTCTTATTGGATAAAAACTCAACATCCAGAACCCGATACTAAAACCGGAACTTCTGTTAAACTTTTATATGATGAGTTGGGTTTTCCTTTTACAGTACAAACCGTTACCTTCACAAAAGGAACGCAATCCAATATTCATAATCACGGAATTTGGGGAATCGTCGCGGTATTAAAAGGACAAGAAAAGAATATTATTTGGAAGCGAAATCCTACCGCAGAACATCCAGACAAAATTGAACCCGCAGCAGAAATTATCTTAAATCCTGGAGATATTGTTAGTTTCGCACCGGGGGCAATTCATAGTGTAGAAGCAATGAGTGACGAACCAACCGTAACTTTTAATTTATACGGCGAAACTAGATCGAAAGAACGTTTTGCATTTGATACGGTTCGTCATACTGCGAAGAATTTCTAAACAATGAACAATTATCAATTATCAATGAACAGTTGCTATTTATTGTTTACTAGGGAGCAAGATGCTCCCACTACAAAAACCAATTTAAACGACTATAAGTAATAACTGGTAATTGATGATTGATAATTGGTCATTGATAATTGATAACTGATTAGGAGCTTTTATCGTGGCAAAAGTAATATTTTACGAGAAAACTGGCTGTCGAAATAATACTAAACAGAAAACATTATTAACCGCAGCCGGACATCAAGTTGAAGCGCATAATATCTTAGAAGAAAAGTGGACTAAAGAGCGTTTGCGCTGGTTTTTCAACAATCGTCCAGTAGCAGAATGGTTTAACCGTTCCTCACCTAGAATCAAATCTGGTGAAATAAACCCCGAACAAATTGACGCGGAAACTGCTTTAAATTTGATGTTAGAAGAACCGTTATTAATTCGTCGTCCTTTAATTCAAGTTGGTTATCGCGGTGAAGTTGGCTTCGATACCCAAGTTATTGAAAGTTGGATTGGTTTAACACCTAAAGATGAGGCTTTACAAGAAGTAAGTCAAAAGTTGATGAGTACGGATTTACAAGGTTGCGCTCATAAGCACGAGCATCATCATTGATGGTAATTGGTAATTGGTAATTGGTAATTGGGAACCGGGTATCTTTGAGATGTCCGGTTTTTTCAATCCGGGAGGTTTCATAACCCAAGCAAATAATACGCTTCAACCAAAACCCGGATGTTGGGTTACGCCGCTTCTACACTAGGGTGTTGAGAATAAATTGATTCGTGCGTCTAACCCAACCTACAATAGGATTTTATGTGAAGCTTAGTTCGTAGGTTGGGTTGAGGAACGTTCACCGCTAGGTGTGCCGGAGGCATAGCCCAACATAATCTCGAAAGCTCAACAAAATAATTTAAACAACTTCAATATTTAACATCCAACCAAACAATAAGCTTCAACCAAAACCGGGATGTTGGGTTACGACGCTTCTATACCCTTTGTTAACAATCTTCTTAATTCCTGCGTCTAACCCAACCTACAACAGGAAATGACGGTAAATAAATATTTGCCAATCTGGCAGTTAATTTAGTGTAAATAGTGATAGCATTTGCGATGCCCGTACTTATTATTACTGTCAATCCTAACTAAACCTATAATGTCAAATTTATTTCATTTACCTAAACATTTAATTATGTATAAAAATATATTGTCGGGTACGGTAACGGATAAGATCGCGATCGAAACGATTAATTTAATTAATGGATAAAACAAATACCTTAAAGTTAATTTGTATTGTTAAAATCGAACAAAAACCCATCGTTCGTTATTTGAGTACCAAATAATGGTAATAATTTATTTGAAACGTTAATTTAATTTTTAAAGTCTACAAGCGGGAAATAATGCCGAAATTAATGGTTTAGGGTCAAAATTATCAATTTATAGTCAAATAGCTTACTAAACCATATTATCACTGCCATCTACCAAAAATTAAGTGGAAAAATAATCTCTGCGTGAATGGGGAGCAAGTATGAAAAGTGATATAGCAGTAGAGAAATTACGCCGCTATAAGGAGTATGCGGAATCGGTGCTTCAAAGTTTGGAGTTGGTTTCGGAGAATCCACCACCTCAAGAGGATTGGGTACCAACGAGTATCCATGAAAACATTCAGCGTTTGGTACAGTCTGCCCGCTCTACGGTGGAGTTGGCTTCTTCTCCTGTCAAAATTGGGGTGATGGGGGAATTTAGCAGCGGTAAAACTTTACTAATTGGTAGTTTAATCGGTTTTGCGGATGCTTTACCTGTCAGCGAAACTCCTTCTACGGGTAATGTGACTGCGATTCATTTGGTGCAGCAACCCCAGTTACAAACGACGAGAGTTAGTAAATTTAAAGTTGAGTACCTTTCCCATGAAGGGGTAAAAGAATGTTTGGGTTTTATGCTCAAGGTGGTGGAAGGTAGAGCCAAGTTGGCGGAAGTACCTGCTGCACCTTTGGCAACTTTGAAAAGTTTATATCCGACAAGTTTTGTCGATACCAACGGAATTTTAACTTGGTGCGAGCAAGCTTGGAATCAAACCCAAAGTTTGGAATTACGGGCTTTACTACGGGAAGTGGTGGTATTTGTTCGCACTTATAGTGCTTATGGTAAGGATATCTGCGGTAGAAGTTACGAAATTGACCATTTTACGGCGAATAAGGGGTTGAGGTTATCTGAACCCCCAATGAATATTTTGGAGTTGAAATTTAAGGAATTACCTGCATCGCCGAAGCGTTGGGAAACTTTCGCGCAGCCTTCAGCGAGGGATTTACACAATAGTTTCTCGTTGATTCGACGGATAGATATTACGGTGGAGGTAGCAAAACAGATATGGGATTTATCGGGTTTACAGGGAACGAATGAGTTTGTCTTGTTAGATTTTCCCGGTTTGGGTGCGGCTGATTCGGGTATCAGAGATACTTTTTTATCGCTGCGAGAATTGACTGAGGTACAAACGATTTTACTGTTGCTCAACGGTAGATATCCGGGGGGAGTCACTGCGGCGAAAATTCGCAGTATGTTGGAGCGGGATAAGGGACAAGATTTAAGGGATCGGATTATTGTTGGTATGGGAAGGTTTAATCAGCTTCCTTTGTCAAGTCGCGATATGTTAGCGATGGATCAGGTTTTAGAGGAACCTTTATTATCGGAAGAAGCTGTTTTAGAAAAGTTAAAAATTTTACATTTAACTCTTGCTAGCGCCAGTAATTTGACTACTGAGAAAAAAAATATTGTGTTACTTTCGCAGCTTTATGGATTGACTAAGCAAGCCGAATATTCTTCTTTGATACAAGTTTGTTCGCCGGAGTTTTTACCCGATTTAGAAAAGCCGTTGAAAGTTGATGAAGTTGAGTTACGGGAAAAATGGCGTAAATTGGGGGAGATGTTACCGCAGTCAAGTACTTTGCACAAACAGCTGAGCGATTATGCGGAAGATGGTGGGATAAGTAGATTGCGATCGCTACTCAAAGATCATGTGGGGCAGCATGGAATGAAGCAGCTTGTGGAAGATACCCAAAGGGCTGCGGAAACGGTAATGAAGGAGCAAAATAATTTAAAAGCTGTATTGGAAGAGATTCCCGCTTATATTCCGGTGGTGGAAAATCCGGCTTTTTTAGAGTTACGGGAGAAAATCGAAAATTTGGTGACGACATATCGGCATTTTCAGGAAGATTTAGAAAAACAGCCGATGTTAAAAAATCGTACTGGATCGACTTTGAGCGATGTTGTCAAAGATGAATTAACTAACAAAATATTTTTTGAGTGGAGTGAATGGACTTTATTATTTGATAGAACTAAAAACGGAACGATTACGTTTACCAAAAATGCCAGCATCTTTGAGGAAGACGAAGAGGAAGATGCAATTCCCACTCAAAGCGATGATTTTTATAATTCCTTTGTTAAAACTGTTAATGAAATGCAGTCATTTGCTCACGAAAGAACTGCTGAAACGGTAAAAGATTTATTTAATAAATTATCTGCGGAAGTGCAGTTAGAGCGCAATAAAATTAAAGAAATAATTCAGCCACAATTGGAGCAGCGGATTCAGGAGAAGTTTGGGAAAAGAGAAACTCGTTTATATAGATATCTATTGAGGGCGATCGATCCAACTAATAAATGGCAAAACTTGATAATACAACACAGCGGATTAGCTAATAGTGCAGTACCGATAAATGCCGATAGTTTATTTCCTTTAGCAAGAAAAGACGCACAACATCAAAAAGGACAAATATTCGATTGGAGTCCTGACAAACAATTTTCAGTACCACCAAGACCATTTAATCATCAAATTGCTGTCTTAAGATTGCGGGATGAAATTACTGCTAGTGCTGGGTTACATTTGATTCAATACGTTAGCGAATTGACGAAACAAGTTAAAGGTTCTTTTTCAATGGCTTTGAAGGAGATTGTAGATAGTTTACAGGAATTATTGAAATCTAAGCATGAACCTTTGTTGAGATATATTGCTTCTGCTGAGGAAACTACTTCTGCTTCGACACCAGAATGGTTGGATACTATGAAGCGGATTACTGTTATTTCTTATCCGGAATAGGAACACGGATTAGATGGATGACGCGGATTTCACGGATTGTTAATAAGTAGGTACTAGTAACTAACTCCTAACTCTTAACTCACAGCTAATAACAACTAACAACTATCAACTATCAACTATCAACTAACAACTAACTCCTAACTCCTAATTCCTAACTCCTAACTTATTCAAAATGCCTGTCAAAATTGAACTTTTCAGTCGTTATCAATTACGTACTAAGGAAACCGATCCGCTACTTTTATTATTGCCAGTGGTTGAGATAAAACCTGTTGATAGTCCCAATTCTCCGTTTATTTCTTCGATTGAAATTAAGGTTTTGGGACAGCGTTCTGAGTTGGCTCAACAAATAGAATCGGCTTATAAAAGTGTTAGTTTTAGTACCGATAAATTACTTAGACTTACTTCTCCGCAGCGGTTAAGACAAAACGATTGTATCTGGAATGAACCTTTACCCAAGGGATTAAATTTGACTTTGCGGGTAACTGCTGAGTATTTTGATGCTGATGATGCGGGTAAAGCTATTTTATCTGTTAAAAAAACTGCCGCTGCTGATTGCAATATGTGGACTTTTGCTGAGGAAAATGCTCGTTGGAGAAATCCAGAACTTGCTGAAGAAATGACTAATCAAGATATGATAAGCGAAACCCCTATTCTGAATCACTCTTCATCAATTATTTCGGAAACAGAAAAATCTGGCATAACTTATCCGGGTTGGTTTGCGATTGATTTTGGTACTTCTAATTCTACGGTGACGCTTTACGATCCAAAGGTGATTGTCACTCCCCATACTTTACCCAGCGAGCAAGAGGAAAAGTTAAGCGAAAAATTGGCGTTTTGGTTGACGCAACGCCCTGTGGATGAGGTACCTGGTATCAGTCGCGATGTTTGGGATGCTGAGTGGCAAAAGTTATTCTCTCACCTCAGTAAAAACTTGGAGGATTTTAATCCGGCGAATTTACAGCTTTTACGGGGAGAGCAACTTTTAGAAGCAATTCGAGAAATAGAAATCTGTCTGAGCAAGCGTTTGGGCTGGTTTCGTCGTGCTGCTAGTAAAAGATTAAATCAAATTTATCATCAGGTTTTTCGGGTTCCGGCTTTGGAATGGCAAAGTTTGTTACCCGTTGAGTTGGATAAGGATAGACGTTTAAATGAAATTCCTTCGGAGTTGGAGGTGATTAATTTAGAACCTTCTTTACCAACTCAAGATCCTTCAAAGGTAAAAGTGATGTTGGGAGAGCAAGCTTATCAGCATCGGTTGGATGCGATTAAGCAAGGGGAAGGAATTGACGGCAGATTTTTGCATTCTCCGAAGCGTTATTTTGGTCAAGAGCGCAGTTTTGATATAAGTTTGGATGGTAAGGAAGATACTATTGCGGTTAATCAACTTTTGCAGGCTGCTTACGCTGAGTTGATTGATTTAACCCAGAAATATCGTCAGCGCTATCCCGGTAAATGCAGCGACGGGGAGTTTTATCGTGCTGTTTTGACATATCCGACAATTGCTTCCCCGTTTATCCGTCGTGAAATCGAAAGTTTAGTTAAGAAACTGGGTATCGAAGACGTACAAATGGCTTACGATGAAGCGGTTTCGGCAGCTATTTTCTTTTTATGGCAAGAATTTGGTGGGGATTTGAATTTAGGTATCGAATCTTTTAAAAGTCGCTGTCGCCACGATGGGAATAAATGGTGGCAAAATGTTTTAGTATTAGATATTGGTGGGGGAACCACCGATTTAGCTTTAATTAGATTGACTTTAGAAGAAATTGATCCTTTTGAACCTACCGAAGATAGAGGTGATGGGGGACGTTATTATAAACTTACACCAAAACTGTTAGGATCTTCAGGGCATTTACAGTTAGGTGGTGAATTGATTTCGCTGCGATTATTCTTGTTGCTGAAAGTGGCGATCGCTGATTGTTTATTAAGTGCTGTTGCGGATGATATTTTACCCAGAGATGTATTGAAAGTACAGCCAGAAGAGTTACAGAGCCGCTTTTTAGATAATGGTAAATATCGTAAAGGTTCGCTGTTAGCTTGCGTTGATAAAGAAATTCGCGAAGGTGATACTTATAAAGAAGCTTTAAACGACGCTGAAAAAGTCTTACCTACTCGGTGGAAAAATCGTTCATCCCGCTCTCAAACATTTTACGATCTTTGGGAACACGCTGAAAATGCCAAGTTAGCTTTGGGACAAAAGCGTTTTATTGTAAACGATCTTCCAGAAGCAATCTTTGTTTTAAACGGACAGCAAATATCGGAATTACTTTCTCAAAACGATATTCAATTACCCACAGACGTACTTGAAAAAATCAGCGTTACCTTAACAGGGGAACAATTCGAGAAAGCAGCTTCCCCCGTAATTCAAGAAGCCATCGGTATTGCTTCGGGGTTAATTGAAAATGCTTTTAAATCTAGGTTTGTCAGCGAAATCAATTTTGTAGAGCAAGACGAAGAGAAAGTTAACAAAGAACAGGTAGACTGGTTAATTTTATCCGGTAAAACCTGTAATTTAGAACTTGTCGAACGCGAACTTTATCGAGTATTTAGTAAATCCGATTACTTTGTCTGGAACGAAGAAAGAGTTACCTTTGAACCAGAATACACAAAATTAGCAACATCTGCCGGAGCCTGCTTTGCAGAAAAACTGCGTCAATTAAGCTTTTCTCCCCAAGAATCAAAAGATTTACTTAGAAAAGGCGCAAATCAACTTTATATAGATGTAAAAAACTTATTTTACTTCTTACCTTGCTCCTTCGTTAGAGAAGTTATCGGTGGAAGTCCAATACCAATCTTTCACGCTGGGCAAGAACTTTATCAACTCAAAGCCGAAGAAGGAATGGCTAAATTACGCAGCAATTGGTTAGGGATGCAGTTAACCAATAATATCAGACGACAAGACTTTGAAAAAATGAAGTTACAGCTATGGGGAAGTTATAACGGTGACGCTTTAATGAAAAAATTAGGAATCGCAGAAGACGACTTTAAAAATAATATCAAAGTTCAATTTGAAATCAATCAAAAGCTAGATATTGATTTATTACTTTGTCGCGGCATACCCCACTATTTAATACCAATAAATATTCCCAGCATAGATGCTGCCAAAGCAATTGGAAATCAAGAATTAATTACCGACGATTCACAAGTAATCTGCGACATAGCAGTTAACGTCGTCGAAGCAGCAAACGCATTAAAAACAGACGCACATACAGTATTATTTAAAGCCGGTAAAGACTATAGTAAAGAGCTACGAGTATTTCGCTACGACAACGAAACAAACCAACCGCAAACCATCGGTTTAATTGGGGAGCTTCCGCCATTTCCAGCCAGTGGAAAACACACATTTTACTTTCAATTCCGCAACCCGCAATCGAATAAATGGGAATTAATTGGAGAGCTACCCCAACCGATAGTTAACAGCGAATATCCTTGCCGTTATTATGTTACTTTGGATTTTAAAGGAACATTGCGGGTACATCCCTTTGAAGTACCTTATTGGACATCTACAAATCCAGAATTTCTCAAACAAGAAGGTTGTATATTTAGAGATACCTTACAACCGCAATCTACCAACGTAGAAGCCGAAAGAGATCCGTTTTGTGGAATGCATTAGTCAGTGAGCAGTTATCAGTGAACAGTTATCAGTAGAGTGGTAGGGTGTGTTATCGCGGAGCGTAACGTACCATTATTTATTTCAAACCCTTTTTAAATGAATAAATTTTTAACCCGCGTGAGATAATTTTCTCTAAATTATGATGGTGCGTCACGGCATTTTCAATATTGTAGTTTCTATATTTAAGATGTTTGCGCCGTGACAGCACCCTACAAGCTCATTTACTCTTTACCCATAAGGAGAAAATTAAAAGAAAGACTATAATAAACTTATACATAAATAGATAGAGTTCAGCTATGCATTCAATATACCGTATAAATACAAAGCAGTTAGATAGTAGCTTTATTGATGCACTGAAAGTAAATTACCCTGATAAAGAAATTGAGATTGTTGTATACGAAGTTGACGAAACAGCTTACCTCTTATCTTCTGAAGCAAATAAAAAACATTTGTTAGATGCTATAGAAAATATTAACAATAAATCTAATCTCATTGAAGTAGATATTGAGAATCTGCAATGAGTAGAAGAATTGTATTTGAATCGGGTGCATTTAATGATTTTAATGAATGGTCGAAATTAGATAAAAAGCTGTATAAAAAAATTGTTGAATTAATTAAAGATATTAACCGTTCTCCTTTTACTGGGTTAGGAAAACCCGAACCATTAAAACATGAATTGGCTGGATTTTGGTCTAGAAGAATCAATGAAGAACACCGTTTAGTTTATACTGTTAACGATACTGAAATAATTATTGCTGCTTGTAAATATCATTATGAATAACAAAACATATATTCAAAATTTTGAAGAATATATTATGTGTTTTTGGGAAACCTAAAAAAAATATTCCTAACTTAAACGGAAGAAAAATCGCAGTTAAATGGTGCGTGACGGCATTTTCGATATTGTAATTTTATATTTAATATGTCTGTGCCGTTACAGCAACCTACAATAACCAATGTCTTATTCCCAAGGATTAATAATACTCAGAGCAACATTTTTAAAATCATCTTCATTGCGAGTCACCAAGCTACAATTATTGTGTATCGCAATTGCAGCAATTAAAGAATCTATTGCAGGCATTCTTTTTCCTTCTATTTCCAATCTGCCAGTTAATTCTCCCCAAACCAACATTACATTTGTGTCTACTGGCAGAATTTTACCCCGAAAGCGTATTAATAATTCGTCATTTAACCATTGTTGAAGACTCACTTTCCGCTTTGATTCCGGTAATTTTTCAATTCCCTTACGAATTTCACCAATTGTAATAACGCTTAAATAGACGCTTTCTTGCTCAATATTATCAATCCAATCAATAACTTTTGTAGAAGGCTTTTTTGCTATTAATTCAGAAATGACACAGGTGTCGAGCAGATATTTCATAATACGATATCTTCGCGAACATCGCTTTTATCTCTACTTAAATTCAAATCTTCCTCCACTAACGGTGACTCGCGGAAAAATTCAGATATCTTCTTTTTTGACGCTATCATCTGACGATATTCTGCATAAGATAAAACTATTGCGACTTCAATACCTCTTCTAGTAATAATTTGCGCTCCTTCATCGATAGCTTTGTCCACCACTTCACTAAATTTGTTCTTTGCTTCTTGTAACTGCCACTGTTTTTCCATATTGCTCTTATCTGTCTAGCCAGTCTAGATGTATTGTTTTATTGTACTATAAATTATAAGCCATTACGAACGGCGTTTTAATAAACCATTAGTAATACCAATTCTGTATGAGGCTGCGCTGAATCACTCGCAGCCTAGAAGGCTGGAGCTACCCGTACAAAGCCAACCTGCTTTGGCTAAATTCGGCGCATTTTTATAAAGAAATGGTATAAGCTAGAAAACAATAATGATAAAATTGCAGTAGAGAAAAGCGAACAAGCATAAATCTTGTCCGCGTGTGATTACCAAGAACATCTTACATGATGTCACAGTACTTACGTACTACAAAATGAACGTATAAGTTAATATAGGCGATCGCCTATATTGTGATAATTTAAACTTATAGGTTTGATAGTTTGTGGAATTTACTGGTTTAAAACAAAATACTCGATGGTGCGTTACGGCTTTTCTAAGTTTTAGCCTCAATCATTCTTACTTGTGCCCTGCGGCACCCTACAATTATCAATGTCCCATTTGTTCATTGATAAATGAAAAATCTTCTCCCAACTTTACTTAAAATCGGCGGAATTTCTTTAGGGTTGCTAATTTTCGCGATAGTCGTCTTTTATTTCTGGGCAAGCTCAAACGCTTATCCCCGTGAAAAGTATGTAGAAGTTGTCAATTACCCAGCTTCACCACCAACGATAAATAAAGATGAATTTACGCTTATTACTTACAATATTGGCTATCTTTCTGGCTTAACTAACAATCAAGCCGTTGATAGAGAAAAAAAGCTGTTTGATGATAACTTGAAAACTGTTGTTGATGCGCTTAAGCCGTTAAATGCTGATTTTATTGGTTTTCAAGAAATTGATTTAGCTTCAAAACGTTCCTTTAAAGTTAATCAAGTTTCCGAATTAGCCAAAGCACTTTCATTTAACCAAGCAGGAATAGCTATTAACTGGGATAAAACTTACGTACCTTTTCCCTATTGGCCATTTTCCGCGCATTTCGGCAAAATTTTATCTGGGCAAGCTGTCTTAAGTCGCTATCCTATTAACAAAAACAGACGCATAGTATTAGATAAAGTAGCCAGCAAACCTTTTTTCTACAACGCTCTTTATTTAGATAGAGTCGCACAGGTAAGCGAAATTAAAATTGATAATCGTTCGCTTATTTTAATTAACGTACATTTAGAAGCCTTCGACGCACCAACCCGAAAGAAACAAACTGAATATATTAAAAAGTTGTTGTCGGAATACGTTGATAAATATCCGGTGTTGTTAATGGGTGACTTTAATAGTACCGTTCCACCAATACCAGAAAATCCGCAACCAACCGTTGATATTTTATTAAAAACTGCTTCAATTAAATCGGCTTTACCACCGGAGGCGTTGAATAATCCCCAAATAGCTACCTTCCCATCGGATAAACCTACTGTTAAACTAGATTATGTTTTCTATACTCCTAAAAATATAGAAGTAACAGAATGGAGAATAGTTGATGAAGTGAAACAAGCTTCCGATCATTTACCCGTATTAGTAAAATTTAGGTTTAAGGATTAGGGAATTGGGCATGGAGCATGGGGCATAGGGGATTGGGTATGAATAAAAAAATATTATTGCTGTAAAACTAAAAAGTTAGTTGTTAAATACTAATATACTGAGTGGCAAAGTAGAAAAAACAAAAATAAAACTTTATAGCAAAGTGTTTTCATTAGGTTATGGGCAATTCAGCGCTTAAACCCAATTCCCGATGCCCAATGCCCAATTCCCGATGCCCAATGCCCCATTCCATTCCCCATGCCCAACCTAAACAAGTTACTAAATACCAAAAACTCAAAGTTAGCTTGGTTACTGCGGTTAAAATTATTAGGGCTGCAAACTGAGTTACAAGAAGCTTTAAAAACAGAAGTTTCCGATCCAGGAAGCGATGCTTGTCGGGAACTTTTGCAGGAATTAAATGTAATTTTAGAATCTCAAACTCAAAGTAATAATACAGAAGAAATTCCCACCTGGGAAGATGTTTTAGAACCAGTTTCAAGCCAAGATACTCAACTTAAACTAAAACCAATTACTCAAACTTTACTTTCCCATAAACAATTATCGCAATACATCGGCGAATATCAGTTTTACGCTAACGATGACGCTCAACTGTGGAACGAAATGCAGCGACTCCTTTTGCGGGTACCTGAAAAACTTGCCGATAAATTGCGATCGCAACTCATCAAGCAAGTAATTAGGTTAGGTGCAACGGAAGATAAATTTTCTCTGCAACAGCTTCCGTTTCCTACTCCGGAACATATCTATTCTGGTTTAAAAGGTAATATCCAAGCTCATGGGTTGTGCTTATCCAATACAATTAATTTTGACGAGCGATTGCAAACCCAAAGAAGCGGTACTGAATTAGATATCCTTGCGGCAATCGTTTCTATATGTCTCCAATTTATCGAAAAAGATCCGCATTTACACCATGCTTTAAGAAGCGTAGATAGATTCGGCATTCGTTCTCTTAATTCAGTAGATAAGCCTAAGTACATTGCCGCACTAATAGAACGTTACTACAGAGTAAAAGTAACTTTTAATACTGATTTAATTGTAAGCTTGCGTGCCAGACTTGACTTAGACGAAGCCATACATTCATTAACTTATTTACCATGCGTCGATCGCTTTTCCTGGTGGGGAAAACTGCAACTTGAAGCGCGTCGCACCTTAGAAACAGTAGCACAACAAGCACGTCAAGCAGGAATAAGCGTGCAGATTCGTCCATTATGGGGAACCTATGCCGATGTTTACCCCTTTTCAAAAGACGACTTGCAAGTAGATGCCGGAGGTATACCCGGAGAAGTTTCCGCTTGTCTGCGAGTTTATGCCAAAATTAACGACGAAATTCTTCCTGGAAGGGTATTATTTCGTTCGTCTTGAATTTCGTTCGTAGTTGGGCTTTAGCCCTAAACCAAAGGGCTGAAGCTCAACTACAGATTAGAAAACTATTAGATAATCGAATTTGATTTATAACCACTTTTTTTTATAAAATCACTTTTTTAATCTCTTCATTTTTCCCTTACAAAAGGGATTTTTCTTTGATACATCAATTAGTACTAACTGAGATTACGCAAATAATCTTACGAGTTAGATTAACTAAATAAGAATACTTAAGTAAATCTTTTCATACAAATAATAATACTAGTATTTCAACTTAGCAGCTTTACTTCAGCTTTAAATAAACTACCTTTAACTTTGAGAGAGTATTTACTTATTGCTAACCTGTTTATCCTTTTAATTTCTTACAACTGATATAGCAGTCAATGAATATCAAATTTTAAGAGAAGGAAATAAAAGAATGAGAATTAATAAATTGTTTTCTAGATTGAGTACTGGTGCATTGTTAGCTACTGTTGTCACGGTTGCGGCAAATCCGGCTCAGGCTGCTAGTTTAACAAGGGTAGATTTTGATGAAGTTGAGGTTGGTCTCACAAAAGATGATAATCCAAACAAACATGATGAAAAAAGTATTGATGAACTTTGGAGTTCTTATGGTTTAACAATGTCTTCCATGAAAAAAAAGAATAATGGAAAAATTGTAGAACACCCGAATAAAAAATTGTGGCTGTATGATACTAGTGTTGCCGGAGGTGAAGACGACGATTTACTAACTGGAAAAGGTGAATATGTTCATAAGGGTGAGACCATAAAATACGATACTGAAGCTCAAGATAAAGTCCTCATAATTCAGGGAAGTAAAAATAGAGGACCAGATGATAATGTAGGTGGAATTATGAAATTCGATTTCACGGATAAAGCTGGGGTTGTATTTGATAGCATTGGTTTACTAGACTTTGATGAGAAGCTACTACCAGAATTCATGGTGAAATTTGCTGGTCAAGATGATTTAAAAACATTTAAATTTGACGAAAAAGACGGAAGTGTTGTAAAAAAAGCTGGTGAAGGTAATTCTGAAATCTTGACACTTGAAAGTTCCCAGTATGTTACTCAAATGACGCGTCAGAGAGGGACAAAGAACGGTAAAGTGACAGATGAAAATTCACTTAGAGAATACAATTTCGATTTCGGTGGACAAAGAGTTTCAGAATTTTATGTTAATTTATCCGGAAGCGGAGCAATTACTGGATTAAATTACTATAGAGAGAATCCCGAAGATTTGGTTAAAAAAGTACCCGAACCTACTTCTATCTTAGGATTAGTTGCTATCAGTGGTTTAGCTGCTTCTTCTCTAAAACGCAAGCGTAAGTCTTCAATTATCTAATTAATTTCACACACAGGGCCTTTTAATTATAAATTTTCTCCCTTAATGGGGGATTTTTTTGCTTGTTAAAGGTTCGTAGTAGCGCTACCCTTCGGGAACGCGAAGCGCGTACAGCGCATCTTAATTTCAATTCCCTCATAACCCAAGATCGTAATTTGTAGATGATGCAAGCATATTGAATTGATCGTAAAAGATGTTGGGTTACGACACGATTAATTAAGTTATCGTAATAAACCAATTTATTTTCCTGTCTAACCCAACCTACAAGCTATTTCTCTTTATCTCTTTCCTCTGCGCTCTCTGCGCCCTCTGCGGTTTTTTGTATCAGTAATTATAGTTGTAGGTTGGGTTAGGCGGAAAATTAATCTTGAGCATAGATGCTAACCATTTAATTCCGCCGTAACCCAACATCGTGATTCGCGGCTGGAGGCGAGCATATTGAATTGATCGCCTTCATATTTCTCATCTCACCAAAATATCGATGTTGGGTTACGACACGATTAATTAGCTTATCGTAATCAACTAATTTATTCTCGTGTCTAACCCAACCTACAACTGCGGTTTTTTGTATCAGTAATTATAGAGCCGACAAGGGAGTAATCGCAAAACATATATCATCTGTGCGAAATCTCAGTGTTGGGTTACGACACGATTAATTAAGTTATCGTAATAAACTAATTAATTTTCCTGTCTAACCCAACCTACAAGCTAACCCAACCTACAAACTACGAACTTTTATTTATTTACCTAACCGTAGCAACTTCCCTACCTAAATCTTGAAACATCGGCGTACTCAAATATCTTTCTCCAAAGGAAGGCTGAATCATCACAATCAAACGTCCTTTGTTTTCCGGGCGCTTGCCGATTTCAATCGCCGCACATAATGCAGCACCCGAGGAAATACCGGATAATATTCCTTCCTCTTTCGCCAAACGTCTTCCCATCGCCATCGATTCTTCATCGGTGACGGTAACTATTTCATCAATCAAATCTTTACGTAGAACCTCTGGGATAAATCCGGCACCTATACCTTGAATTTTATGTGGCCCGGCTTGCCCACCACCCAAAACGGGACTGTTTTTAGGTTCTACTGCAACTACTTGAAAACTAGGCTTTCGTTCTTTAATTGCTTCGGCAACCCCAGTAATTGTTCCACCAGTACCAACACCAGCAATTAGAAAATCAACTTCTCCATCGGTATCTTCCCAAATCTCTTGTGCGGTGGTTTCGCGATGAATTTGCGGATTTGCTGGATTTTGAAATTGCTGCAACATAAAAGCATTTTCTGTATTCGCGACGATTTCTTCGGCTTTAGAAATTGCTCCGCGCATTCCTCCTTGGGCTGGGGTTAATTCCAAACTGGCACCATAAGCTTTGAGCATGGCTCGTCTTTCTAAACTCATGCTTTCAGGCATTGTCAAAATTAAGCGATAGCCAAGCGCTGCTGCTACCATTGCCAATCCAATCCCCGTATTACCCGATGTTGGTTCTACTAAAATACTTTTTCCAGGTTCGATTAAACCTTGTTCTTGTGCCGTTTTAACCATATTCGCAGCAATACGATCTTTTACCGAAGCTGCCGGGTTCATTCCTTCCAACTTCACTACAATCCTGGCGACACATCCTGCTTCTTGAGGAATCTTATTCAGTTCAACTAATGGGGTTCTACCGATAAGTTGCGTGATATCTTTTGCTATTCGCATTTCTTTGTACCCTTTTCCAATTTACGACTGGTTATTTATCTTCTATAAAGAAAATTATTTATTTTATACTTTTTTACAAGCTTAATATTAAGAAGTTTAAAGCAAAAACCTAGATATCTTCAACTTATTTCCATTATCGCACTAAAAATATTGAAACAATCCTATAAAAAACAAACCATCTATACAATTCTACATGAGTTGTCAAATTTTCCACTCTAGAAACCGGGTTTTTTCAAAAAATCGGCTTTCTAAATCATCGCAACTTTTCATTAATCAAATATCATTTTAAATTCTGCAAAAATGAATACACATCTATTTATTTAATAAATATCTAACTTTAAAAATCTTTACTACACAGCAATTAGAGCTTTTCTAAGATGTTTTCTATTTATAAATGATGAGTACAAAAATGCTAGAACCACTATTCATGAGTACCAGCACCCCTACTCCAAAATACCAGAACCCGTACCCCCAAAAAAATATTGAATCCTTCTGATGATTTGATTACAGGTATTTGAGTACAACCTTAATTAATTTAATAAATTCAAGGGCGATCGCCTTGAGTACTTAGTTGTTTGCTGACTGATATAACTTCTATAGGATTTACGCAGAGATTCCCCTCTACCCCCCGTTAATTCGGGGGGGCTTCTTAAAACCCTCTGTTTGAAGCCTATATTATATTGCTAACTCCTCGTACTTCGATGCGGATGAACGGGCGATCGCAATTAGATTAATAAATTAGTTAAATGCCTTGATTTACCTTCATTCTATAAATTATAGCTATAGGCATATTTTTCACTGGCTTGGCGTGATGTAAGAAGTAAAAGCCATGATAAATTCAAAGCTTGTCAATGTATTTGCTGTTTGTCTAATTACTCTAATCGTAATTTTTCCTAGCCTAACAGTATTTAATCTGGTATGGGAAAAGCATTTAGAGTTTGTCCAAACGCAGCAGAATATTTCGCACTATAACCAAACTATCAATAACGAATGTTCTGCGCCTTTGCTACAAACTAATTCCCTTATAAATAATGATTATTCTAAACAGTATATAAATTCAAATCAAACAAAACTAAATTCATCAGATAAATATCAAATTCGTAAATTATGGAGATGGATATTTTTAGTTGTACCATTTTGTATTGGAACTGCAATTTATCTTTACGATAGATATTTAGTTTATCGCGCTAGCTTGCATCAACAACAAGTAGAAATGTTGGAAAAATTATGGCAGCAAAGTCTCGAAAAATAGTAAATCTAAGCAAATATAAGCAAATCTAAAAACAATATGTCTCCAGAAGAACGCCAGAATCAATATTATAGTTTAATTGAGCAATTACTAAAATGTGAAAATGGTAAAGAACCCGAAATTATCGAAGCTAATTCTGAGTTATTAGATGCGGATTTAATAAAATCAATGATGCAAGTTGCCACATCATTTGCACATAACGGAAACGAAGAAGGTGCGAAGTTTTTAATCCACGTTGCCAAAGAATTATCTAAAGAATTAGGATTTTACCCTGAAGTAACAAATAAGGAGTAGAAATGCAATTGACGGCGAATGAGGCAGAACAAATTGCTGTAAAATTTATTCTTAACGAATGGAATATAGCAGAAGAATATAGAGACTGGTTTACAGTCGTTGATTGTCGCCTCATTGGTCAAAGTTGGTATATTATCGAAGTTGCTATATCTGGTTTTCCCGATAGGTGGTACCTTCAAGTTTACGATACCTCAGAATGCGACCCCAACTATACATTTATCTCGCCTATTCGCGGTTGCGAAGGATATACCGATCTTAGCGATTTACCAGAATTACTTGCAGAAGTTTTAGTTTGCGAACGCAATACTCGATAATATAATTGGGCTAGATATTCCATCTATGCTATTCCAAAATATCCTACATAATTATTAAAAATCTACACTTTAATTGCAGTTTAAATGTAGTTTTTTATTAGTTATATTTTTTATTTTTGCACGTTTACTATGGTTTTCTTAATATAAGGAAGCCATTTTTTTGTGGATAGGAAGTAGGGAGCAGGGAACAGCAAGATGGTGCGTTGCTACCTACATTTTCTATATATTTTGTTATTATTGCTTAAATCCTATTCCGTTCGCTATTCCCTGTTGCCCGTTCCCTTTTTTTGTAATCTAATTTTATCATCACAAAAAAATAAATAAAAAACTATCAATGACTTATAAAAGTAATAATTAAAAATATAAATCAATCAATAGTAGTATTTTTTGAAAAAAGAATATATGTTATATTGAGAATGCCTTAAAATCTACAGATATATGTTGACAGATGATCGGCGAAGACACTCTTGCTAAAGAATTTATTCGAGTCATCAGCGAGTATTATCCAAAAGTAGGAGAGGTGCTTGATGGCTGTTATGTGAAAGTTGTCACAAATTACTGGGGAAAACCTCCTAAAAGCTTCAAACACATAGTAATTTATTGTCCAGAGGAAATCATATCTTATGTAGAAAGTCATAAACAAAAACTTACAGACGTTGCCGAAAATATGGGGCTAATTCAGGTTGTATTTCGCAACGCTTCACGTTTGTTAAGAGACCCAATGTCGAAAATCAAGCAATCCGATCCGCGTATGTGGTTGGATTTGCAGTGGGTTTCAAAATAATGCAATTATGCGAGTTCATCAATGTTGTTAAATCATATCTAATAACAACGAAAATCTTATTTGCTTGCAAATTACTAAAGTAGAAATTATATTTGGCACCAACAAAGCCGATTTGTTTGTGCTTATTAATAACGGGGCATTCTGCTTATCGATTTGTAGCAACAGGATAAAAGTTTTATCGGGGAGCATCCCTTCAGGTGTCAATTTATTTTTTGTAGTGCGAGCATCTTGCTCGCTTGATATACATAGCGAGCAAGATGCTGTCCTAAGAGGACACGCTACGCGAACGCACTACCAAATTGTATTTTTGCAAAATCGGGATGCTCCCGTTTTATCGTGGCGAACTGTACCAGGGCAATTAACCAAGAAATAATTATCTTTCCAACTTAATACCGTTTCGGGCAAAGCCGGGTAAGTTATCTATCATGCCTGAAAAATGAAAACTAAAAAGTTTGTTGTTGCCCAATTAACCGGCGCTGAGCTTAGACAAAGAGGGCTTATATGATTATGAATAAATCTTTCCTTCATGCGGATGATTTACCACCGACAGAAGTGACAAAAGGCGACAAAATGTTGCTCTTAGAATTAGAAAGAACTACTGGAAAATGTTTCTTTCATTCTTGTGACGCTATCACCCAAGCATTGATATCAAGTTGTTTTTGGTATCTTACTATTGACGCTGAATATCTGACATTAGTTATTCATGCTCCGGATATAATTACTTACTGGCATATAGTCAGCAATATTGTTCAAATAGGAATGAAACTCGAACCCCTGGCTTCGAGTGCTAGAATCGTGGTAAATGCACCTCCGGGTAAAGCGACATCCTTTGAAATTGGTGTTGATGAAGTATCAGCTTTTCGCGATTGGCTGTAAATGAAAACTATTTTTTAATTTTTTGCCGAACAGGTAATGGGTTCTCCTCCCGAAGCTTTATCGACTAATTCTTCCAAACGAGATTGACCAAAACGTTCAATCGCTAACAAATTCTCCGACTCTCCAGCAAACTTTTCTTTCAAGTCATCCATAGCCAAAGCCGCTATATATCCAGCTTCGGAGACTAATTTTCTCACCCGTGCGTCATTTTTACCAGTCGGATAAGTAAAGTAGCGAATTGATTCACCCAAGTTTTTCTCAAGTACTTCTTTGGATTTTATTACTTCGGTAATTAGTTCTTCATCAGACAATTTAGTTAAATCTGGTGGATGGGTTTGACTATGACCAGCTATAGTTACTAAAGAATCCCCAGCCATAGTTTTTAGTTGCTCCCATGTAACGTGGGAGCGACCTGTATTAATACCCATATTTTTAACATAAACTGAGAAAACAGCCGGATATTTAAACTTTTTTAGTAAAGGATAAACGTACTCATAATGACCGCCATAACCATCATCAAAAGTTAGTAAAATTGGTTTATTTGGTAATGGGCTTCCTGTACGTAAATGAATAATTAATTGATCTAAACTAATCGGAGTTAAACCCTTCGATTTTATTAATTCAAAATCAGCTTCTAATTCTTCTGGAGTTACATCAAAAAAAACTTCTTTTTTCGGTAGAATATCGTGGTACATCATTATAGGTACTTTTGCTTTTTTAGCTTCATCGTTAATATCTGATAAAGGTACAGCATCCAAAGAAAAAGGAAGATTGGGGTAAGCTTCAGTTTTAACTAATACTTGATCTTGAGATAAAGTTTCCTCATTCCAAGGCTGTAAATTTCTACCTATAGTTTTATATTGTTGACAAAATTGTTCTAAATTTAGAGCAATAGGTTTCGTTTTAATAAAAGCTGAAGAATTCTCTATCTTTTCGTTTTTAGTATAAAAATTTAATGCTAATAAACTACTACCAATTACAAAAATACCGCCGAATAGAGGAATAAGTTTGAGTAAATTGTTTGCTTTGGGCTGCATAAGGTTTAAAATACGAGTTTTGGTTTATCTGGTAGTTGATATGCATCCACCTGGCGGTTGAAACCGCAGCTACACAAACAAAACCCGCCTGCGCGGGTTTAAGAAGTTTATTAATAGCTCAATAATAAAACCTTAAATATAGGACTTATTAAATGCAAGTCCATAAAATACAAATATGGAGAATTGGGAATAGGGCATGGGACATTGGGGATTGGGGATTAGGTTTTAATAAGTAGTAGGTTTTCCTCCACACCTGCCGGGGAATATAATTCCTCATGTGTAATAGCGAAAGTCCTATAAATCTTACATTTTGCACCATTCTCAACACCGCCTTGGAATAAATTCCTAGGCTGATATATAAAGTCTTCTAAAGAAGACTGAGTAAGTCTTTTAGTACGTTTTAACGTACTTTGTGTATTAGCCTCGAAATTGATTTCGAGGGGGAGCATCCCTTCAGGTGTGATTTTATTTTTTTGTAGTGTGAGCATCTTGCTCGCTATGTATATCAAGCGAGCAAGATGCTGTCCTAAGAGGACACGCTACGCGAACGCACTACCAAATTTTATTTTTGCAATATTGGGATGCTCCCTTTCGAGGCGCTTGTGAAGGCTTAACGACAATGATGCAAGATATTAGATAAATAGGACTAAAAAACCTCCCAATTCCTAATTCCTAATTCTCAAACAACGGATACAATTTGTCTCCACTAACCGAATGAAATAAAAATAATTTTTGCAAATCTAATTGTAAATTCAATTTATCGCCGGGATGCAAACGTATATTTCCACTTGTTTGTACGTTTAATATTATCCCAGTGCCTAATACAGCGACGCGAATCAGTGTTTCTCTTCCTAAAGGTTCGACTAATTTCACTTCTACTTGCAAATCATCGGCTTGAGATTCTTCATTAATTTGTATGTCTTCTGGACGAATGCCTAAATCAATATTTTGTCCCAGAGATAAGGGCAATTTATTTTTAATATTTTCAGGAATAGTTAATATTTGATCGTCAACATCAAAACCAGTAGCAGTGTACTTCGCCGGTATAATATTCATCGGCGGGTTGCCCAAGAAAGTTGCCACCATGCGGTTAGCTGGATGAGCGTAAATACCTTGCGGTTCGCCAATTTGTTGAATGCGTCCGTCACTCAACACTACAATTTTATCCGCCAAGGTCATCGCTTCTACTTGGTCGTGAGTGACATATACAGTAGTAATACCAATATTTTGATGTAGCTGCTTTAACTCAGCCCGCGTATCGTCTCGCAACTGCGCGTCCAAATTTGATAAAGGTTCATCCAGCAAAAACACCTGCGGCTGTCTGGCGATCGCCCTTCCTAAAGCTACCCGCTGTTGCTGTCCCCCAGAAAGTTGTTTTGGTTTGCGATCGAGTAAATTTTCTAAGGAAAGTGAATGCGCTACAGTTTCCACTCTTTCTCGAATAATTTTCGAGTCAACTTTCCGCATTTTCAACCCAAAAGCGATATTTTCCGCCACGCTCATATGAGGATAAAGTGCATAATTTTGGAACACCATCGCTACATCTCGCGCTCTGGCAGGGACATTATTCATTAACTTGTCCCCAATAAAAAGTTTGCCAGATGTCGCAGATTCCAAACCAGCAATAGTTCGTAAAATAGTAGACTTACCGCAACCTGAAGGTCCCACCAAAACCCAAAACTCACCATCAGGAATAGTAAAAGTAATGTCATCTATGGCGGTGACGTTGTTAAATTTACGCTTGATGCTTTCTAGAGTAACGTTAGCCATATCAATTTTGGATTTTAGATTTTAGATTTTGGATTGAGGATTGGGGATTGTTTATTATGATTATGATAAGCAAAGTTCTATAACTTCTTTAATGTTTTCTATTAACTCATCAATTGTTTCTCCTTGAGAATAACAAGCTTTGAGTTGCGGAACTTCGGGAGCATCCTAAATGTGTAAATTTATTTTTTTATAGTGCGAGCATCTTGCTCGCTCGTGGCTCCTAGCGAGCAAGATGCTCGCACTACCAAATCGTATTTTTGCAAAATTGGGATGCTCCCCGGAACTTCCCCAACATAGTATCCATCTTCGTCGCGCTCAATAATCACATAAAATTCTTGTTTACTAGCATTTATCATCGTATTTTCTCTAAATAACTGATTTCTTACTTTTAACTTTTAACTCCTAACTCCTAATTCCTAACTCTGTTTTTCCCAAGCCGGATGAGATAGCAAAGACGAAATAGTTCTAACTCCGCGTAGCTGATTTGATAAAGGTAAATGTCCTCTGGGTGCATCTAAATTCCAGATAAATTCGTTGGGATAACGAGTCCAGTTGTTACCTTTTTTCCAACCAATTTTTACCCAGAGATTTTCCCAATTTTTTCTTAAACCGATCCACATTTCTCGCTGTACGGAAAAGCCAAATTTTCCTTCAGAATGAATTAACCACAGCTTATCAATTGTTTGCAAATCGGTAATAGGAAACTTTTGAACTTCGGAAAAATACAGCCATTTCCTTTTTACTGCTTCCTCACCGGAAATTTCGCACATTTTTTGCAGCGTTAAACGGTCAGCTTGTTCAAATTCTTGGTTTGCCAATAGCTTTTGCAATTCGGAGTAATCAATATTGCAGTCGGATTTTAACGGTACAATTCCTTGAGGAAAATTACTATTTAAAAATTCTTTTGTTTCAGGAAAATCCGACTGATAAAGAACTTGATAGACTTTACCGTCAATTATATTTGCTGGGGTATCCCGACGCTTTGACAAAAACTCCATTAATACCTTTAATCCTTCCACACCAGAAGTAGCCAGTTTTTCTACTAACTGCTTTTGGTTTTTTTCAGACCCTTCGGTTAACTGGAGACTAAGGGATTCAATATCGCTGTTACTACCGTAGGAAATTGTGGGGTCTGTCATGCTTTTATTCGTGAAACGCAATTCAATTAATAAACAAGTTTTAGGGCAATTTTCTATAAAGTAGGACTTACGCAAGCCCCCCTTAAATAAGGGGGGTTGGGGTGATCGGTTAGCTGTGGAATACTAGTTTTCTCGTTCCTTTTGCGTAAGTTCTATAAAGCAAAGACGGTTTTTAAACTTGCAGCCAATTTATAGAGTACAAATAGCCTCCATGAATACAAAGACTTTGCTGCCATAGTGGAGGTGCGTCTAATCCGTCAGTACGAAATATTTTCTCATGAACCGATCAATTCTGCTCATTAGTTTTTTCCATGAGGGACTTTTGTAAAAATATTTTCTATCCCATCTCCCCATTGATTATTTTGCTGTATATTCAAAGTTAAAGCACTTTTCCACATCTCGGCATGGTGCTATTGGGGGAATTTAAAAACTGCATCTCCTTGTTTAATAAAAGCAAGACGTGACAAAATTCGGAAAGTCTAGCTGCTTAACCTCGACGGAGTGTGTAATGTACGAAAAACTTAAAGCCCCTACAAGCGGAGAAAAGATTACTTTTAAAAACGGTGAGCCACAAGTTCCCGATAATCCCATCATTCCTTTCATTCGCGGCGATGGTACGGGTATTGATATTTGGCCTGCTACGCAACTCGTTTTAGATGCTGCGGTAAAAAAGGCTTATAACGGTAAAAAGCAGATTAACTGGTTCAAGGTTTACGCGGGTGATGAAGCTTGCGATTTATACGGAACATATCAGTATTTACCCGAAGATACTTTGACGGCAATTAGAGAGTATGGCGTTGCTATCAAAGGACCTTTGACTACTCCAGTCGGTGGCGGAATTCGTTCTTTGAATGTAGCTTTACGACAAATTTTTCAGCTTTACGCTTGCGTGCGCCCCTGTCGCTACTATCCCGGCACTCCTTCACCCCACAAAAACCCCGAAAAACTTAATGTAATAGTCTATCGGGAGAATACAGAAGATATTTATTTGGGAATTGAGTGGAAGCAAGGAGATGAAATTGGTCAAAAACTCATTAAATTACTTAACGAGGAATTGATTCCCGCGACTCCCGAGCATGGTAAAAAGCAAATTCCTTTAGATTCTGGAATTGGGATTAAACCCATCAGTAAAACAGGTTCCCAACGGTTGGTACGTCGCGCTATCAAGCAAGCCTTACAATTGCCCAAAGACAAGCAGCAGGTGACTTTGGTGCATAAAGGCAACATAATGAAATACACCGAAGGAGCTTTTCGCGATTGGGGTTACGAGCTAGCAACTGCGGAATTCCGCGGCGAATGCGTTACCGAAAGAGAATCTTGGATTTTAAGCAACAAAGAAAATAAATCCGATATTTCCAACGAAGACAACGCTCGCATGGTAGATCCAGGTTACGATTCCCTGACACCGGAGAAACAAAAAGAAATCGTTAAGGAAGTTGAAACAGTTCTAAATTCCATTTGGGAAACTCACGGCAACGGCAAATGGAAAGAGAAAATCATGGTAAACGATCGCATTGCCGATAGTATTTTCCAGCAAATCCAAACCCGCCCAGATGAGTATTCAATTTTGGCAACAATGAACCTTAACGGCGATTATTTGTCAGATGCGGCGGCGGCAATCGTTGGCGGATTAGGAATGGGGCCAGGAGCCAATATTGGCGATAATGCGGCGATATTTGAAGCAACTCACGGTACAGCACCAAAACACGCCGGTTTAGACAGAATTAATCCCGGTTCCGTTATTTTATCCGGCGTAATGATGCTTGAGTTTATGGGATGGCAAGAAGCAGCAGACTTGATTAAAAAAGGATTAGGAGAGGCGATCGCTAATAGTGAAGTTACCTACGATTTAGCAAGATTAATGGAACCCAAAGTAGAACCTTTGAAATGCTCCGAATTTGCCGAAGCGATAATTAAAAGGTTTTAGAAGGGTTAGTTGTTAGTGGTTAGTTGTTAGTTGTTAGGAGTTAATCTTTTGTACGGTGTGTTATCGCGGAGGGTAACGCACCTTTTTTGTGAAACTTTTAACTGACATCTTGTATTATTCTCAACAACCGCCTTGGAATAAATTCTCCGCAGTTGCTACAACGGAGGTTCCCTCCGCAACGCACTGCTCTCCAGGCTCACAAACAAAGTCTGATAAATCAGGCTGAGTAAGGATTTTAGACGTAGGTTGGGTTGAAGGGAGAGAAACCCAACATTATTCTAGGTTAAGTTCTCCTGATATCTTTTGTTAATAATATTCAACCGAGTCTAGAAATTTTTAGTAATTTTAGAAAATGGTGAATGGAGATTTGTACAATGAGTACTCCAGATTTTGACTCAATGAGTAGGGAAGAGTTACGTCAATATATGTTAGATAATCGGAAAGACAAAGCAGCTTTTGAATTTTATTTAGACAAATTTACAAATCCAGATAGTCCAGTTTACCCAGCACCTCAATCATTAGAAGATATGAGTTATTTGCAAAAAATCATTCTTCAACATCAAGCAGATAAATAAAATTTTGTAATCATTTTTGTAGTTGTAGGGTGTGTTGTCACAAAGCATAACGCACCTTTTTTTTATACAACGGTTTTCATTTGAGTGTAATACAAATTTTACCTCACCCTCGTTTCCTCCCCTTACTAAGGCTATAGTGTCTTTTAGATTTGTTTCACAGCGTTTTGATCCCCCCTAACCCCCCTTAAAAAGGGGGGATTTGATTCAAAGTCCCCCTTAAAAAGGGGGATTTAGGGGGATCTTACGAGTTGTGTGTACACCGGGTAGCTTTAATAAGAAGAGGGATGTCCGCAAGGACAGGGTGAGGTTTCGGATGTATTTGGCTTAACCCAAAACCGCTATATACCGCTTAATTGCAAAATGCTTGAGATCGAAGCACTCTCAAACCTATGTCAAGATTTGAGAATTCAGGAATCCGCAAAATTAACACTGAAGTAAAGAAACGATAAAGCTTGTATAAACTATTGCAAAATTTTATAGCTTTGATTTGATATACAAGTATTATATTTTACGATTAGCTCTAACTGAAATTATGTAATTTTCTCGCATAAAAGAAATTATTGTCAGCTTTCTTATTAATCCAAACTCCCCTTTATTCCCAACAATGTTTCAAATCACCAGCATTAGAAGAAAGCTTTCCTTTTTTCTAGTTTTCACTTTTACATTTTTATTTATTTTTCAACTTTCTCTACCTTGGGTAAATGCGAAAGAAGCACCCAAACCGGAGCCAAAAGACTGGCATATTAGCGGTATTGTCGCTGCGCTGGATGATGTTTATCCGGAAGTACAGAAACTTGCTTTTGATAAGTTAAAAGAATACGAACTCAAAAATTTAAATAAAAAGCAAGCAGAGAAAATAGCTAAGAAAGCCGCTAATGTATTGAAGAATGAAAAGGTTGATTCAGATGTTCGCGGTAGTGCAGCACAAGCTTTAGGGAATTTAGGAGATGCAACAAAACCCTACGTTAAAGATATTCTCGCTATCCTCAAAGATCAAAAAGTTGATTCAAATGTTCGACGTGATGCAGCACAAGCTTTAGGGAATTTAAGAGATGCAACAAAACCCTACGTTAAAGATATTGCCTCTATCCTCAAAGATGAAAAGGTTGATTCAAATGTTCGTGTTAGTGCAGCTTCGGCATTAGGGAATTTAGGAGATGCAGCCAAACCTTACATTGAAGATATTCTCGCTATCCTCAAAGATAAAAAGATTGACTCATACCTTCGTGGTGGTGCAGCTTATGCATTGGGGAAGTTAGGAAATGCAGCCAAACCCTACGTTAAAGATATTGCCGCTATCCTCAAAGATGAAAATGTTGATTCATATGTTCGTGTTAGTGCAGCTTCGGCTTTAGGGAATTTGGGAGATGCAGCAAAACCCTACATCAAACATATTCTTGCTCTTCTAAAAGATGAAAATATTGATTATTATCATCGCCGTAGTGCAGCAGTAGCATTAGGGAATTTAGGAGATGCAGCAAAACCCTACATTAAAGATATTCTTGCTTTTCTCAAAAATGCACAGCGCCCTGACTCATTTGTTATTTTATCCTATAAAGATCAAGTAAAACTTAAACTTCTAGAGAATTTAGGATATTTAGCTAAACCCTACGTTGAAGATATTGCTGCTTTGCTCAAAGATGAAAATGTTGATTCAGATGTTCACGTTGATGCAGCAAAAGCGTTAGGGAATTTAGGGGATGCAGCCAAACCCTACGTTAAAGATATTCTTGATCTCCTCAAAAGTGAAAAGGTTGATTCAGGTATCCGCAGTAATGCAGCAGAAGCTTTAGGGAATTTAGGGGATGCTGCTAAGCCCTACGTTAAAAATATTGCTGATTTACTCAAAGATGAAAAGGTTGATTCAGGTATCCGCAGTAATGCAGCAGAAGCTTTAGGGAATTTAGGAGATGCAGCCAAACCCTACGTTGAAGATATTGCTATTTTGCTCAAAGATGAAAAGGTTGATTTAATTGTTCGCGGTAATGCAGCAGAAGCTTTAGGGAATTTAGGAGATGCAGCCAAACCCTACGTTAAAGATATTCTCGCTATCCTCAAAGATGAAAAAGTTGATTCAGATGTTCACCGTTCAATTGTTCGCTACGTTGCAGCACAAGCTTTAGCAAAAATTGAAAAGCTAAATCTAAATCAAGCTTTAGTTATCCTAAACAACTTCTACTACCCAAGAGAACAACAGTTAGATACATGGCGCTTCCGAACCTATTTTCTCGCTGGTGGTACAGAAGAAGTAAAAACTCTACTACAATGGCTGGGACATTACGATAATAAAAAAATCCCCACCAAACTCAACCACAAGGAAGCGAAAAAAACCTTACAACTCTTCGCTAAAATCTGGCAACCAAGCCAAGACTTAAGATTACGCAAAGACTTAGCTGATAAGATCGTTCGAGTTACCAAACTCGTTTCTTGGCAACCCCAAGATATCGTTTTACTCCAAACCCATTACAATAACCTCAAAAACGCAAAATACAGCCAAGCTGATTCCATCGAATCAGTAATCATTCAACTCAAAGGTTGGCGTTGGTTTTTCAATTTCAGAAACATCATCTTCATTCACGCTGCTTTCTGGCTGTTACTCATCTTCGCTTACCCCAAATTTCCCCAAATCCAAGCCATCTTTTTCTGGAATCCTTGGATAAGAAAAATTTTCGGTATGGGTTACGTTGGCTTTCTGCTTACCTGGGTTCCCTTCCTCCGTCGCAAACTATTTGAACCATTCAAACCTTCTTTACTCGCGGATGCTCAATTAGATAACTTTACCGAAAAATCCTACTTTTCATCATCAAGGATTGTCAAAAATCGAGATTCAAAAGAATTTCTGACAATTACTGAAGCAATACCAAATATCAAAGGACAAACTGTCTTAATCGGTGATTCCGGCTTAGGAAAATCAATGTTTCTCCGACATCTAGCCAAAACTTCTCAGCAGACAGTAGTATATTTACCTGCTAGTAAATGCGAAAAAGGTGTAATTACAGCGATTCAAGCAAAGTTACACGGACAAGCACAAGATGCCCGATTCTTGAAAAACTTGATTTATAGCGGTGCAATTGATATTTGTATCGACGGGTTGAATGAAGTTACAGCAGATACGCGATCGCAAATTAAACAGTTTGTGGAAAGCTATTTTCGGGGTAATATCATCATGACTACTCAACCTTTGGAATGGGAACCCCCGACGACGGCTAAAATATTTTATTTAAAACCATTACAGCAACAACAAATAGAAGAATTTTTAATTTCTCGCCAATTACAAAACAGTGAAGATATTACCGTACAAGGTGCTGCATACGAAAAAGCCTGCAAAAAATATCTCAAACAAGCTTTCCATAAAAAACAACCACAAGAAGAATTAGACGCAATCGAACGGGTACTTTCTAACCCAATAGATTTAACTTTGGTTGCTCAAATGCTATCACAAGGCAAACAACCAGATTTATTCCGCTTGCAAGAACAGCAATATAACTTAATGGCTGCTGAATATAAACAAGAATGGGGACATTCATTTCCCTTGAAAAAGTTCTCATCATCCGTATATGAAATGCGATTGAATGACGGTACAACTTTGGATGCGGAAGAATATCATCAAGAATTACTCAGTTTAGAAGATGAAAAATATAAAATGGTTATCAGCCGTCAGTGGCAAAGTAAAAACGGCGAAGCGATGCAAGAATGGTATTTCCGTCACGATAAAATCATGGATTTCTTTTTAGTACAAAACTTTCTTGGTGACAGCGATGAAATCCAAATCAGGTTAAACCAACATATAGGAGATCCACGTTTTCGCGGAGTTTACTTTTTGCTAGCAAACTTATTAAAACCAGATGCAGCATTACAGCTACGAGAAACTTTAATTTTATATGCAGCCAACACCAACGATCATACAGTCAGCGATACTTTTGTAAAATTGTTGCATTCTAGAGTTGCTACTTTGAAGAATGTATCGCAGGCAAGTAAGGTTTAAAACACATAAAAAAGGGAGTAAGATACTCCCTCATGTTTATCTAAAAAACGAATCTTTTTCACCCAATGTGCTTTCTATCTAAATCAACATGAAAATCTAATTCCGAATATAAATCTTTGATAATTTCCTCTGTATCATCAGTTTGTAGCAAGCTTCCAGTTAAATCATTAATACCTTCTGAAGATTTTTGTTTATTAGATATTTGAGAAAACATTTCTAAAACTTGCTGATACTTATTATCCGTCTGCATAGCCAAATTCTCAACAATAATTTTATCTGCTTCAACTTGAACTTTTAATTTACTAACTTCTACCAAACGCATTTGCAATTCACTCATGAATCCATCGAAAATTATATCTGTATGTTTAACCTGTGATTGAACTTGATTAATTTGATTGCTAGCAGATTCTATTTGCTGTTCCAATCTTTGGACAGTTTCTTTATCTGCTATTTCAGCTATCTTATTTAATACTTCTTCCCAATGCTGTATTTGTTCGCTTACAGACATTACTTTTTCCACAGTAGGATTAAATTCGGATTTTTGTAACTCAATTTCTTGTTTTATTTGTTCTGCTTGTCTGACAAGTTGATAAGCTTTATCTATCCCTTCCTGTATTTTTTCTGATAGTTTTTCAAGTTGCTCGGCAACTTCTCGATCTGAATTTATAGTTTCCGAATATATTGAATGTGTCATTGATTTATCTCCTGTTTTTCAAAAATGTTTTCAATTCGAGATGTAAACGCTTCGCATAGTAGAGTTACTAAAGATTGAGAATTATCTGAGTTTTGACTTACTTCTTGCCAAAAAGGAAAATTACGTTGAAAATTATCTTCACCAAGACGCGCTTTTACCCGTGCAGCTTCATAAGTCAATCCTTTTTCTGCTAAATCCTCTGCAATACAATACAGCAAACGCTGGTACTCGTTAAAATCAATCTCTTCTAAATTGGTAGCTTCTATAACTGCCTGCCAGGAAAAATCCATTGCTCTCCATAACAAGCACCGTAAAGAAACGTTTTGAGTATGATTTAATTCTGATTTTAAATAGTCATTAGAGTGTTTCTTTAAACGAGATATTGCATCTTTCTCCCACTGGTATAACTCCGAACCCTCTATTCCTGCCAACTGCAAGGCTAAATAAGTATCCCAATACAAATATCCGGTTTCACATCGTTTAAGCAAGCGCTGCTTGACATCGAAAATTTGACTAATATCAACATCGCTGGCTAATTCAGTAATCCAACTAATTGCCGATTGGGAATCAATGTTAAGGCAATTTTCAAAATAATCTTGTTCGTTGGAATTTAAACGATTTAATTCTTCAGGAGTTATTACTATTAATAATCTAGAGCGAGCGCGAGTTAATAACGTGTACCATTGAAAAGCTTCTTCTAATGATGGTTCCCCACTTCCCACAAATAAACCGCAAGCAACACAAGCTTCAAATTCTCTACCTTTGACATCTTCAGCATTTAGAATTAGCAAGTTGTCATCGGAAATATCTAAATTATTATTGGAAATGACTTTAACAGCATTCGCTAAATCGTGCAGTAAATAACGTCTATTTTCTTCTGACACATTTTGTTGAGCTAACTGTTGCAAAAAACATAATGCGTCATCTTTAGAATCGCATTTGAGAATACGTACATTTTCACCAACTTCAAAAGCTTCTTCTGGTTTAGCTTCTGCTGGTAAATGTTTTGCAGCAACAGCACTGCTAATCTTTTGTGCTAAATGCCGAAACTGATTGGCAAATTCCAGGATGTAACGCGAGTTACGATAATTTATTTTTAATTTAGTTGGTTCATTAAGCTTTAGCTGTCCCCAACTAAAATCTGTAGGTTGAATTCGCTGATTTAAATCTCCTAACAACCATAAATGGGTTAATCTTAATTGTCTATTCCATTCTTTACAAGCTGCAATTAACGCTTGCAACTCGCAGAGCATTAAATCCTGGGCTTCATCAACAATTACTAACGTATAAGGATTCTTAAAAGGTAATGCTAGTATATTATTTTTGAATTCACAAGCAGCATCAAATCGTGATTTTTTCCCGTTTAATCCGTTTAACCATCTTTGATAATTGATGCCTTTTAAAATATTAATTCGGTTTTGATTTACTTGATAAATTGCATTTCTACGCTCATTTTTATTATCCTTATCTAATATAAAAGACTGATAGAGTAAAACATCTCTATAACTTAGTTCTTCTAGACTATAAATATTTCGATGAGTGCGATTTGCTGCTTGTCGTAAAGCTGTTAATTCTTCTTCGGGTGAAGCCAGACAATTTTCAAATTGCGAATTTACTTGATATAAGCATTCCTGAAAATTCACTAACCAAAAGTTATCTTTAGTTAAAGCCTGCTGTATTTCCGAATATTTGACAATATCTTTCTTTAACGCATCTGGCACTATCAATACGATATTCCATTTTTGCTGCCGATGAATTTCACAAGCGAGTAAAGTTGCACATACAGTTTTACCCGTACCTGGTGCGCTTTGAATTATACAGGCTTTGTTACTTAAATCATTACTGTCGCTGTTTCCGCATCTAAAAAAGGGTTTAAAAACTTTATCTAGTGATTCCTTTTGATAACTAGTTCTTACAGGAAAATAATGATAGCTACTAAATATAAACTTATACCAATCTAAATTGAGTTCGTGATTCCATTGGTAAGCTGGATGTTCCGTAAGTTCTATTTGTTGCGGATTAAGTAATTCATTTACTATTAGTGAATTATCATAGTCTCGACGTTCAAATTTACCATCATAAACACTATCCCGCGAGCCTGCTTTGATTACTACAATATTATCGGTATCTTCCTTAAACCATATAACTCGGTAATCGCCTTGTCTAGTTCGCAAAAGCTTATCATGTCCTACAAGAAATATTGTATCTGTATCAATTCCTTGACTCAAACTGCGTAAAATTTCATAGACTTTCTCGCAAGCAGGATAGGGAAGTTTCTGTATTTCCCGTAAGGCTGCTCTAATAATTTTTATCTGCGGCATATAATTCTAGCTATCCCCGATATTAATATGGAAGGTATAGCTTTATTATTCCCACTTCAGTATTTATTATTTTGCTACTAAAAATAATTTTTTATATAGTTTATAGTGTAAGCGACATAAGCAATCAACATAACGGCAAAAGGTATTTGTCAATTCAGGAACCTACTTGATTGAATAATGTTTATTATTGCTGCTTCTCAAGCGATTTTGTAATCAGTTCATGAATTTCTTTAAGTTGTTCTGCTTTTAAGGAACTTATTAATTTTTCTGCTGCTTTTTTAGGATTACTGTGGGGAATAGTTAACCATAAAGGTTCATTAGCACCACTAGATGACGCTTCTTCTAACCACTGTTTTACTTGTTTTCTTCCTTCATTTGTAATCTGGTAAATACCTCTTTTGTTTCCAGGCACAGATTCAATCCAACCTAAATCTAACCAGCGCTTTTTCCATTTGTATGCATTCTTAATATGAATGTTCAATATTTTGGCAATTTGATGCACGCTAATCAAATTACTATCCTCGCAATCTTGAATAACTTTGGAGAATCTTTGCAAATATTGCTCTATATCTCCCCAACTTCTACTTTTTTCTTCTTCGACTTCAACAATTTTTTCCTGAATTAACTCTAATTCCTTTAAAATTTGATCGATTACTTTCGGAGGATAACCAAGTCCCCAAGGTTGTTTAGCTTTACAAAAATCTGCATATGAGGAAAAAGCTTTACCATTTTCATCTATTAGCTGACGATATCCAGAATGTTCTTCTATTCCTTCAAGCCAAGTTCGTAAGTGCTTAACACTGCTGGCATTATCCTTTAGAAGAGATTGTATTTGCAACCGCACTGCGATCGCCCAAGACTGAGAACCTGGAGGTGCAGCCAAATCACCAGGATCGCCAAGAGTTAATGTTTTTACCTTGGAAGTATTTGCTTTCACAAGCGCTCTAGAAATCATCAAACTTCTAAACTAGTTAGATTATCAAATTCTTTGCCTTAAAGTCATTCTTCACAAAAGAAAGGCAAGATACATTCTATTGTAGTCTTTTTGTACTACTATGCACAACTGAATTAATTAGCAGATGGTGGAATTGGGTACTTTTTCTGAACCCATGCCCAAGCATTTTTTAATTCTTCTATAGTCATATCATCGCGAGACTTACCGAAATTGGTTTTGATTTCTTTATTAATAGTTCCGTGCTGTAATTTATTTCGCCTTTCGTAGCTACGGTTATGAGTTTCGATAAACTTCCGAAGCTTAGATTCAATATCGCTGGGAATCACAGCATTGAACTCAGACCCAGTATTACCAATTGGTTGAGATGATTGATAACTAAGAACAGCTTGTTTAAATTGGATTGGACTAAAACCATGTAATCCATTTATTTCCATTGCTTTCATAATCCTTTGAGTTTCTTCATAATCTAAAGTTTCCCCATTTATTCCGCTCGCTCGTTCGCGAGTTGCTGCCGAAACCAAGGGGACAATTCCATTAATGGGAGCTTTGGTTTCATTTTGACCATTTGTAGAGTTAGCCGATTGATTGCGTTTTTCTTCGTGCTTAGGTAAGAATGGTTCTTGTTCTGCTTGGATACTCGCAATACATTCCTGAAAAGGTTGGTCATCTGGAGCGTAAACAAACCCCAATTGGTTTTCGTAAGGTAAAGCACCACTACCACGATCCACACGAGCTGCCCGCGTCACCATTTGCTCAATCCAAGGTGTACTTCTAATGTGGGTTAAACAAGCTATATGAGTTATGGCAGGTACATCAAGCCCTTCATAAGCCATCGCTACTGTTACCAAAATATCTACTGCATTTCTACCATGAGTTTTGAAGCGTTCAATAGCTTTCTTTGCATCTTTAGTATCGGCACTTGTCGCAATAGCAGCTACCACATTTATGTTCATATTGTTGAGCCACTCCAGATAACGCTTTGCATTTGCAATATTAGCTGCTACTACTAACATTCTAGCTCTGCGGTTAATTTGTCTGTGAGCTTGCCAATCATTAAGGCAACGGCTTAACAACTCAAAAGCATACTCTGTATTTAAAGCTGTGTGCAAACCATCTCCAGTTTCATTTCCTGCTTCTGCTAAACTGTCGATTGTACGGGATTCTCCCTCCTTATTTATCCACTCAGCACGACAATCAACTAGTTGAAAATGCAGTGGAATAATTGCTTTTTCTACTAAAGCATCTCGTCGGCTATAGCTAATCACAGCAGTATTAGGATCGTTTAAATTTTCAAGATCGAGAATACTTCCGCCTTCAACTGTTTGATATGGCAAGAATGCAATCGGTTTACCGTTGTTACGCTCGTAAGTTCCACTCGCCAAAATCACTATTTCTGCACTGTCTACTAGTTCTTGAATTGCTTCATGAGTAGCTTTATCAAGTTCAGCATGGTGAATTTCATCTAAAAAAAGGATATATTTTCTGGTTTTAAATTCTTGAGCGTTAACGCGAGTTGCTCGGTCAGCATTTAATGCTTGATATGTTGTAACGTAGCCAGAGTAGCCTCTACATGGGTTGTGTTCGTTTGTAGAAGCACGAATTATATGATTATGTTTGAGATAATTCATAAATCTACCATCACCAAAAACTTCTTCGGCTTGCTTCCTTAGAGCATCTCGGGGTGCAACCCAGCAAATTTTATCGGCAATCGTTGGAATTAAACGAGCAGATGCAATTACTGGTAATAAGCTTTTACCTCCACCGGGAGTGACACGAGCAATTATTCTTCTAACATTGCTTACACCAGCTTTAATCTGGTCGCATATTTGCAGCATTTCAACTTGATGCTTTCTTAATTGCATTGAGCCTTTCTCCCTATTACATTTGTGACATAATAATTGCATTTGGTGAAGGTTGGTTTGCTTACTTGCTGAATAAGGAATTACATGATCGGCAGCAAAATCATCTGGCAGATAGCAGCCACATATCTGACACTTTCCTTCTGCTGAATACCATAGCAAAGCACGAAGCCGTTTTGAACGAAGGAAACGATTTGATTCTGACACCTTGGCTATCCTCTACTCGTATTTAGTCAAATGTATGTTCTTTAACTCAGCATATTTTCCAACAATCAATAAGTAGCATTTTAATATATCCGTATCTCAAAATTTCTTTTTTAACAACATTCCTTAAAATTTAATAGTCCCCGATCTTTAGATAATCAAGAAATGGAAAAAGGCGATCGCCTTTTTCAACTCCTCGAAAAGCAAGCTATTCTACTTTTATTACCTAAGATTTCCTTGATACAGCAGGGAAATAGGGGTAAAATATAGTCCGAGGGGCGAATAAGAAGATGCTTTAAAACTCCGATTCTTCCGTAGTTGTTATGCTTATCAAATAATCGTAGAAGAGGGAACAGACAAAAAAGAGATATTAGTAAAAATGTTGCTTCTAAAACGCATTAATTATTACATAGCAAGCTTTTTAGCGCTTTTTTAAATAGACTTTAGCATACTAACTAATTAATAGCCAAAACTCCATTCATAGCTAATAAAATCTCCCTCCGAGACATACCCGAAGGGAGAAACACCAGCCTTATAGCTACTGCTAGTTCAATAGTTATTATTCTTACTTCTCAAAAGTTTTGCCAATCAATTCATAGATTTCTTTGAGTTGTTCTGGTTCCAAAGAAGCTATCAACTCCTCCGCAGCTTTCTTAGGATTCTTACGGGGAACAGTTAACCATAAAGGTTCATTAACTCCACCAGATGGCATTTTGTCCGCCCACTCTTGTGCTTGTTTTCTTCCTTCATCTGTAACAGTGTAAATACCTCTTTTTCCCTCGATAGCTGGTTCAATCCAACCCAAATCTAACCACCGCTTTTTCCACTTGTATGCATTTTTTATATGAATGTTTAATATTTTGGCAATTTGATGCACGCTAATCGAATTACTATCTTCGCAATCTTGAATAACTTTGGAGAATCTTTGCAAATATTGCTCTATATCTCCCCAACTTCTACTTTTCTCTTCTTCGACTTCAACAATTTTTTCCTGAATCAATTCTAAATCCTTTAACATTTTATCGATGATTTCTGGAGAAGAACCTAGTCCCCAAGGTTGTTTCGCTTTACAAAATTCTGCATACGAGGAAAAAGTTTCGCCATCTTCGTCTGTTAGCTGACTGTATCCTGAATGTTCTTCTATTCCTTCAAGCCAAGTTCGCAACTGTTTAACGCTACTACCACTATCATTTAAAAGAGACTGTATTTGCAATCGCACGGCGATCGCCCAAGGCTGAGAACCTGGAGGTGCTGCTAAATCACCCGGTCCGTCAAGCGTTATTGTGTTTACCTTGGAAGTATTTGCTTTCACATGCACTCCAGAAATCATCAAACTCCTAAACTTATTACAATATCAAATTTTTTTACCTATAACTCATTATGAACTAAATATCGCCAATATAATCAATAGATACATTTTTTGTAGTAATAAAGTACTATTGAAATACAGTTTAATTAATTACTTCTAATTACTTCTAATAAATAAAAATGATTAGCAATGTGATTCTTCTCAACCTATGCCTAAACATTTTTTAATATTCATTCATGGTTACATCTTGTGGTTTACCCAATCCAGACAGCAATAGCACAATTAGCGCAACAATATCCTGAATTAGATATATCTTCTGTGGAAGCTTGTCTCACTTTTCTCGATACGACAACCAAGGTTCACCAAGCCTTTGATGCTCATTTTGCCCGCTATAATTTATCAATGGGTAAATTCACGCTGTTAATCCAATTGTTTGTCGCTTCAGACAAAGGATTAACTCCATCCGAATTTGCCGAACGTTCTGGTGTGACTCGGGCTACAATTACGGGTTTACTTGATGGATTGGAACGAGAAGATTTAGTACAACGCCTACCCTACCCAGAAGATAGACGAAAGCTAACTATAGTTTTGACAGATAAGGGACGCGAGTTAATCTCAAAAATGCTTCCGGACCATTTTTGTCGCACTACTAATATGATGTCTAATCTCACAGCTACTGAGAAAAAGATGTTTATTAAGTTACTTGGTAAATTAAGCGCTGGGACTTCTGCTATGCAAGATGTTTAAGGGTAAAAACTTGTATTTTCACAAACATCGCCTTAAGATTTAGTTAGGAACCTAATTATCAACCGGCTAACTATTATATTATTATTAAGTCGCAGAGTCGGAATTTTCAGCTACTCCCTACTCCTCACTAAAAATATGAAAAACTTAAACGCGAAACAAAAACAATGGTTAATCAGCCTTCACGTAGCATTTGCAGCAATGTGGTTTGGTGCCGCTTTGTGCATGATTGTCATTGCGCTAATGAACCGCAATACCCCAAACGGCGATGAACTTTACGCGATTAACTTGGTGTTGAAGTTATTGGATGATGTTGTAATTATTCCGAGTGCGACTTTATCTTTACTTAGCGGTGGTTTAATTTGCTGGTTGACGATTTGGGGATTCTTTAAGCATTACTGGGTTATAGCCAAATGGATTGGAACTGTAACGTTAATTGTGACTGGTACCATATGGTTGGGACCTTGGACAAATGCAATGACCGCAATTTCCGCAGAGTCAAGGTTACAAGCATTGCAAAATCCCCTATATGTATTTGACCAAAAAGCCGTTTTGATTGGTGCGATTATTCAGACTTTCTCACTTTTGTTTATTATTGTTATCTCGTTTGTGAAGCCTTGGGGTAAAAGGGATGTCAAGAGTCAAAAACAAGCTTCAGCAACTTAGCAAATATTAGATTGCAATAATGTAGGGTCATTTAAAAACTGGATTTTTTGAAAAACTTGGTTTCTGTATTTTCGTCAATGCTCCCTATATTACATCAATTAGACTTCCATTTCTTTATTTATAAATTTATTAATAATAGTAAAATAAGCGTATTTAGTCTTATTATTTAGTCACGATGGGTAAAAATATTTGTAAAACTTAAGACACAAGAATAATTATTTAAAATAGTTAACATCCTAAACTAATATCTACTATTACCTGTTCCCTATTCCCTGCTCCCTTTTATAAATAAAAAATAAAGGATGAAGAGAAAAAATGGTTAACTTCATCCTTGATATTAAATCCTTTGAATTGATTCCTTAGCGGAACATACTACTCACAGAATTATCTTCATGAATCCGCCAAATAGTTTCTCCTAAAAGGTTGGCAACTGAAAGCCTTACCAGCTGAGGGAATTTTTGAGTGTCATCTAGAGGAATTGTGTTGGCGACAATTACTTCTTCAAACAAACCCTGAGAAAGTCTTTCTATGGCAGGTGGAGAGAAGACAGCATGAGTCGCACAGGCATATACCTGACGCGCCCCTTCTTTACGCAGTAAACGCGCTCCTTCACAAATGGTTCCGGCGGTATCAATCATGTCGTCTACCAACACGGCTGTTTTACCCTCAACATCACCAATGACGTTTAAGACTTCAGCTACATTGTGTGCTTGACGACGCTTATCGATAATCGCCAAAGGTGCATCATTGAGCTTTTTCGCAAAGGATCTAGCCCTTGCGACACCACCCACATCAGGAGAGACAACCACAATATCTGAGAGTTCCTTACTCGCCAAATATTCCAGAATTACTGGGGTGCTGTAAACATGATCTAAGGGAATATCAAAATAACCCTGTATTTGTGCAGAGTGTAAATCCATTGCCAAAATTCGGTTTGCACCTGCTTGAGTTATTAAGTTTGCAACCAGTTTGGCAGTAATTGACTCTCTTCCTGCCGTTTTTCTATCGGCACGAGCGTAACCATAATAAGGAATTACTGCTGTTACTTGTCGCGCCGATGCTCGACGACAAGCGTCAATCATGACTAGCAATTCCATTAAATTATCATTTACAGGATTGCAAGAGGGCTGGATTAAATAAACATCACAGCCCCGAATTGATTCCTGTATTTGAACGTAAAGCTCCCCATCTGCAAATCTTTTACGAATCATTGGCCCCAAATCCATGCCCAAATAACGGGCTACTTCTTGAGATAATTCTAAATTCGCCGAACCAGAGAACAGTCTCAGACGATGATTTTCTGTTAGCCCCGTTATAGCTGGATTGACTTTCAAAGTGGCAGTACTCAGCACAGCAGACCCTCGTTGTGCATTCATTGCAATATTATCATTTTTATTTTGACTGATTCGGCTTAAATACTTGTGCATTATTAGATGTTGTTTGTTCCAAGGCTTTGATTTAAGCGTTAAAACATTCCTCCATGAAACTATGCATTTATGTAAATTTTTATCACCCCGAAGACAAATAAACCATTGTCAGCTTAACTGATATTAACTTTGCTGACCAGACCTGTTATTTGTTTTTTTTGTTGTACGGAGAAAAATCATATATCAATATTAGTAAAGCTTCAACCTCCCAATTTCATAGGTTTGATACCAGTTCAAGAATCATGCTTTTAGTAAATTTAAGCACGATGCTATTTTTTCTATAGGGTTCTATTTCATTAAATTTGCAACACTTTATAGCTGAAAATCGCACAACATATTTTTGATACTTGCGGGCGTAATCTTAACTAACAACCAGTATAGTAATTTATTTATACTCTTGAGTATAAGTACTCGTTTTTTTTATTTTCTAAAAATTTTATAATAATTAAATATTTTATAATATTAATGCTCTGATTAATAAATAATTATACTTTGTTTAAGGAAAACCAAGGATCGTTACTTTACTTGTTTATTCTTGCTCTAGAAACTGCATCACAAATTTTTTCGTCAACAGTACATTAGTACAAATACATCTGTATAATTAAATTTTTTTAGCCGTATGTACTGAGATTAAAAACAAATGTAAGTAGTAATTGTTACTTATGGTGGAGAATTTTTACTTTTTCACGCTAACAAAATTAATTTTTTTTTTAAAAGTAACTTGTCTACCTTTTGACACATTCATAAATTAAACAAAATGTAAAAATAAGTAAGCAAGCAGTTTGATTGTTTGCTACGTCACTGACTCGCCGTTATCAGTTTGACCGATCTGTTGTAAGTAAAATCCTCGATTTCATCTGTTACACAAACTCAATTAATTATGCAACCACCAATTACTGCTGGTAATATATTACAAAACCGTTACAACATCATTAAAACTTTGGGGCAAGGGGGATTCGGTAGAACTTACTTAGCGGAAGACCAGAGGCGTTTTAACGAGCTTTGCGCGATTAAAGAATTGATTCCAAATACGACGGGAACTTCTGCTTGGGAAAAAGCACAAGAACTTTTCGGACGAGAAGCGGCTATTTTGTATCAAATTAAGCATCCCCAGGTACCTCAATTTCGGGAAAGATTTGAACAAGACCAACGGTTATTTCTAGTACAAGATTATGTAGAGGGAAAGACTTACTACGAATTACTTCAAGAGCGTAAAGCGATGGGTGGTGCTTTTACCGAAGGTGAAGTATTGCGATTGATGCGTTCTTTGTTGCCAGTACTGGACTACATTCATGGTAAAGGAATTATACACCGCGATATTTCACCGGACAATATTATGATGCGCGAAAGCGATAAATTGCCGGTATTAATTGACTTTGGTGTCGTAAAAGAATTGGCTACTCGGTTGCGTTCGCCAAACGAAACACCTCAAACCTTTGTCGGAAAACCGGGTTATTCCCCTAGCGAACAAATTAGAACGGCACAAGCTTATCCTAGTAGTGACTTATATGCTTTAGCAGTGAGTGCGGTTGTATTACTTACTGCCAAAGAACCCGTAGAATTATTTGATGACAACTTATTAAGTTGGAATTGGCAGCGCTGGGTAACGGTAAATTCGCGATTTGCTCAAATATTGAATCGAATGTTGAGTCACAAACCGGGAGGCCGCTATCAAAGTGCTAGCGAAGTTTTAGAAGTATTAGACAGTTTGAATCAACCTACCGCAGCAAAACCAGATGTATCAAGAATGCAAACAGTAGCTGTAGGTCGCAAACCGGAGCCAGTACAGCCCCCGGTACAGCCAGCACCTCGTCGCCGACCGGAGCCAGTAATTCCGCCACCGAAAGATCCGCTAATAGATAGTCCGATATCAGTAATTGTAGTGGGTGCGGCTGTAGTATTATTGGCAGGATTAGGTTCCTGGGCTTTAGTTACAACTATCAAAAATGCATCTAATTCTCGACCGGAATCACCTCCACCACAAACTTTTGCGACACCATTTGTGAGTGCAACACCAACACCAAGCGAACCAGAAGTTTTTAGCAAGCGATTGAATTTTGGACTTTCCGATACAGCTACCATCCAAGGAAATTTAAAAGAAAATCAGACCGCTCAGTATACTTTTAGAGCTGATGAAGGGCAGGAACTGACAGCAGTTTTAGTTGAAGAAAATGGTGTTTCGTTAACGATATTAGGTCCCAATCAAGAAATTGTAGACAATCTAGCGCGGCAGGTAAGCTCTTATCAAGGAAATTTGCCTTTTACTGGTAGATACACTATTGAATTAAATAATCTTCCAGAAATCAAGCAAGCGGAATATACCTTAAGTGTTACATTGAAAGATCCAGTCACCGCACCACCTTCACCGGATATAGAAAATACACCGACACCCGAAGTTGAACCTACAGAATCACCTGTAGAAGAAACGCCAACACCACAAGCTACGAAAAAACCCAAACTACCTAATATAACCATTCCCACTAGTTTTCCAACTAGTATTCCCACCAGCATTCCCACAAAAATTCCCGACATCAAATTACCATCAGTAAAGATTCCTTCCATAAAAAGACCAACTCCTTCTCAAGAGGAAAAAGAAAATAAACCGGAAGTGGAAGCAGTACCCGAAGCTGAGTCGAATTCTGGGGGTAATTAGGAAGAACGAATTGGGCATGGGGCATAGGCAACGCCGGAAAATTAATTAGATGTAGAGACGCGATATAATGCCCTATCGGGCACGCTGAGCCGCACGCTCCGCGTGAACGCTAACGCGTCTCTACAAGCGTTTAGTAGGATTCCTAATAGATTTTTTCATACGTCAAATTAGCAACATTATGCTTATTGCTTCCTACCATTTCCTACTCCCTTAATATGATTACGATTTTCAACGCCAACCAACTTGTAAGATAATTAAAAATCCAAAATCCAAAATCTAAATTCTAAAATTGTTTAAGACATTATTTATCGCTGGAACAGATACCGACGCAGGTAAAACAGTTTTTACCACAGCCCTAGCTGCTTATTTACAAAAATATCGCCCCCAACAGAGCTTGGGAATAATGAAACCAATTCAGTCGGGAGTCGGCGATCGCCAACTTTACCAAAAGTTATTTTCACTGTCGCAATCGGAAACGGAAATTACACCTTTATATTTTCAAGCACCCCTCGCACCTCCCTTAGCAGCAGCCAAAGAAAATCGAGAGATAGATTTAGGTGTTGTATGGCAAACTTTTACTAAGCTACAGCAAAGCCGCGATATTCTTTTAGTAGAAGCTTTAGGAGGATTGGGTTCTCCGGTAACAGATGAATTTACAGTAGCCGATTTAGCTGGTGAATGGCGTTTACCTACAGTATTAGTTGTGCCGGTAAGATTGGGAGCGATTTCTCAAGCAGTTACGAATGTAGCTTTAGCAAAACAAGCCAAAGTACAGCTTGTAGGAATTATTTTAAATTGCTGCTCGGCAATGACACCAGAGCAAATAGAGGATTGGGCACCAATAGATACAATTGAATCCTTTACAAATATTCCCGTTTTAGGTTGTTTACCCTATTTAGAAAACCCCGAAGATTTAGATCGACTAGCGCAAATCGCATCCGATTTAGAGTTAGAAAAATTGTTTAATTAAATGGGAATTGGGAATGGGGCATAGGGCATGGGAAGATGAGGAGATGGGGCATGGGGCATGGGGAGATGGCGTGAATGTTGAGTTTACATTCCTACCTTATTTGTACTAGGGAGCGAGTTCTTTTTTCTAGGGAGCGAGACGCTCCCACTACATTCCTTAACTCGCTACTCCTAACTCCTAATTCATAACTCCTAACTCCTAACTCCTAACTGCTCACTGTTCACTGCTCACTGTTCACTGTTTAAAGTTATGGTTTCCACATTTCCAGCATCTGCCGATTTATCTCGGGTTAGACTTGATATTCGTTCGTTACATCCGCAAATTATTGAATGGCGCAGGTTGATTCATCAAAAACCTGAGTTGGCTTTTAAGGAGGAGATTACTAGTAAACTTGTTTCTCAGAAGTTGGCAGAATGGGGAATAGAACATCAAACTGGTATTGCAAAAACTGGTATTGTCGCAACTATCAAAGGTAGTAAAGCCGAATCAAATCCGAATAGAGTATTAGCAATTCGTGCGGATATGGATGCTTTACCAGTTCAGGAAATGAACGAAGTATCTTATAAATCGCAGCATCAAGGAGTAATGCACGCTTGCGGACATGATGGACATACGGCGATCGCGCTGGGTACCGCTTATTATTTGCAACAGCATCGTGATAGTTTCGGCGGTACCGTTAAAATCATCTTTCAACCAGCAGAAGAAGGGCCAGGTGGTGCTAAACCAATGATTGAAGCTGGCGTATTAAAAAATCCTGACGTGGATGCAATTATTGGTCTTCACCTGTGGAATAATTTACCTTTAGGAACGGTGGGTGTTCGTAGTGGTGCCTTGATGGCGGCAGTTGAATCGTTTCACTGCACAATTTTGGGTAAAGGTGGACATGGTGCAATGCCCCATCAAACCGTTGATTCGGTGGTAGTTGCGGCTCAAGTTGTCAATGCTTTACAAACTATCGTTTCTCGTAACGTTAGTCCAATTGATTCGGCTGTAGTAACAGTAGGAGAACTTCACGCCGGTACAAAGGGTAATATCATCGCCGATACTGCCAGAATGAGCGGTACCGTCAGGTATTTTAATCCAGAATTTGAAGGGTTTATTCAGCAACGGGTTGAGAAAATAATTGCCGGTATATGTGAAATTCACGGTGCAAATTACGACTTGGAATATTGGGGACTTTACCCACCAACAATTAATAATGTCGAGATGGCAGAATTAGTCAGAAGCGTAGCAGAAGAAGTTGTAGAAACGCCATTAGGAATAGTACCCGAATGTCAAACAATGGGTGGTGAAGATATGTCCTACTTTTTGCAAGAAGTTCCCGGTTGTTACTTCTTCTTAGGCTCCGCAAATCCCCAAAAAGACTTAGCCTATCCCCACCACCATCCCCGCTTCAACTTCGACGAAACAGCATTAGCAATGGGTGTAGAAATATTCGTCCGCTGCGTCGAAAAGTATTTTAATTAGGGCATTGGGCATAGGGGATTGGGAATTGGGAATTGGTAATTGGTAATTTGTAGTGGGAGCGTCTCGCTCCCTAGATAAAATTGTAAATCTCCCCATCTCCCCATCTCCCCATCTCCCCATCTCCCCATCTTCCCATCCCCCCATCTCCCCAATGCCCCATGCCCTATTACCCATTACCCATTACCCATTACCCATTAGCCATTACCCATCTCCCCATCTCCCCATCTCCCCATCCCCATTACCCATTACGGCACCTTCATCCCCCGCTGCACTGCCGGACGATTTGACACGGTGTCGTGCCATCTTTTTAAGTTGGGGTGGTTATCAAGTGTCAATCCTTGAAGTTCATAGATTGTTACCCAAGGGAAAATGGCTATGTCGGCTATGGAGTATTCACCACAAATATATTCTTTGTCTGCAAGCTGTTTGTCTAATACTCCATAAAGTCGGAGTGTTTCTTTTTCGTAACGTTGAATGGCGTAAGGAATTTTTTCGGGAGCATATTTTTTGAAGTGGTTGAGTTGTCCAAACATCGGGCCGATGCTACCCATTTGCAGCATTAACCATTCTATTACTTGATAGCGGGCTTTTTGTTCGGTTGGTAATAATTTACCTGTCTTATCGGCTAAATACATCAGTATCGCGCCTGATTCAAATACTGTTGTATCCGTATCTTTATCTACTATGGCGGGTATTTTACTATTAGGATTAATCGCTACGTATTCAGGTGTAAATTGGTCGTTTTTAGTAATATCAATTGTATGAACATTGTAAGTAAGTTCAACTTCTTCGAGCATTACGGAAGCTTTGCGACCGTTGGGTGTGGTAAATGTATAAAGGTCAATCATGCACATATATCCTGGTATATCGGAAAATAAAACTATTTCATCTTACTAACATCTTATTAATAGTATTTTTACGGCTGTATGTATACAATTTTGTTGCATACCATAGATATATCTTAATTGTGTAGAGTCCGCATATTAATCTTTAAAAAAAAAGAATAAGTATTTTTGTTTAGTAAAAACTACGGATAAGACCTTTGAATTATGGAAAAGGTTATGCCAATATTGACCAATAATCAAGGAATTATTTAAAGAAAGCTAAAAAAACATTTACATCAGTTGTTTCAAAAATATTAGGGCGCAGGCATAATTCCCCTTCATGGGGTTTCGATTGTACAATTTACCATCATTTAATCGATTTAAAATTAGGAATTAATATGCGCTCTAGAATCCAAGCTCCCGGAACAAATATTTTTTGGAATCCTACTAGAATTATATTTAGTACTGCAATTCTGACTTTATTTATAGTTTGTGGTTCTTGTACGGTAAACTCGCTAGTATCTTTCTTTCTAAAACCTACTTCAGTATTTCCCACATCAATCCCTTGGATTCATAAAGAATCCGAATGCAAGCATACTAATCGAACCTGGGAAAATGGTAAATGCTGGGATTACGAGCATGGAATAACTTTTTAGATTTTAAATTTTGGATTTTAGATTATTGGTTAAGAGTTAGGAATTATAAGTTAGGAATTATGAGTTAAGAGTTAAAAAAATTTAGATTTTGCATTGTTTCTCCATGCCCTATGCCCAATGCTCAATTCCCAATACTTAATTACAGTGAAGAGAAATCTAAAATTTTATTTAATTAATTTCAATTTCGAGAAGGTAAGCACAAATGGTGGCAAGCACCCTGGTAGTTAAAAAGAATTAACTGTTAAATTACGTTCGAGAAAGTGGTAGATGGATGCGAGTGGTAGAAAAACCGACGTTTAATATTCGCCCATAGCCATTTTTTGCAATTGGGGCTGCATATTTTTGGCTCCTTTAAGGATTGTTCCTTCAAGATTTACGTCGTAACAGTCTGTTAAAGAAAGATTCGCAGCCGTTAAATTAGCACCACTAAGGTTAGTCTCATATAGAATGCATGACTGAAAATCAGTTCCCATCAGGTTTGCTCCTGAAAGATCAGCTTCTCTTAAAGAAGCTCCTGAGAAGTTAGCAAAAAAGACTTCTGCCTGTTGAAGTTTGGCTGCATTAAGATTTGCTTGTCGCAAGTTGGCTCCATTAAGGTTTGCTTGCTGCAAATTGGCTCCAATTAAACCAGTTTCGTGCATTTTAGCTTTGTCAAGCTTTGCTGACTGTAAGTTTGCCAGAAATAGTTTTGCTCCTCCTAAGTTAGCTGCTTTGAGGTTAGCTCCCATCAAATTAGCTTTGTAAAGGTTAGCCCCCATAAAATTGGCTCCTCTTAATGAAGCTCCCACCAAGTTGGCATCTCTAAGATTGGCACCATAAAACAAACCTTTGTTCGCAATCGCTCCTGCTAAATTAGCGCCACGGAGGCTTGCTTCTTGCAAGATGACTTGATAAAGATTGCACTGTGAGAGTTTAGCACCATCGAGGTTTGCCTTAAAAAGGTCGGTACCTTGCAAACAAGCTCCACATAAGTCCGAATTGCTTAAATCTGCTCGCTGTAGGTTTGCATTACTAAAATCTACTCCCCGGAGTTGAGCATTCCTTAAATCAATTTTCTTATCTAATGGATCGCAAGAAGTATCTCTTCTGCCGATTACAGTTACTGCTGCTTGAATATCTGTAGGAACTTTAATTTCTTGTTGGGTGCTTGCCTTAAGTTTTGTAAATTTCGGCGTAACACCGTTTTCTCTAACAAAAGCAGTTAGAATTTCCATTATTGTCCAATACTCTTGAGGAGAGTCTTGAGCAACTCTTTCTAAAACATAAATAGCTCCTGTACGAGTCGCAACACTATCGTGCCCAAGTTGGGTTATTGCGCTCATCAAACGTTCAGCTAGCAGCTTTTGCTCGTCGATTTCTATACTTTTTTGATTTATTCGATTATCTTTTTGAGCTGCTAACAAACTTTTTTCTAATAATACGGCACGCTTGGCTCCATAATAAGCATTGATAACGATTGCCAATCCAAGAAACAATCCGGCAGAAGTCATTAAGCCTTGACTTTTGTATTCGATTCTTTCTTCATTTGACAATCCTTCTATTTTTGAAATCGCTGTGAAAATCAGAATTGGTGAAACAGAAAAAAAGATTGTTATTCCTATTAACCAATTCGTTAATGCGTCTGTTTTTTTAGCAGACATAGAATCAGTATTCCTCACAACACAGAATTATTACCGATATGATTGGGATTAAAGAGTATACCATTTGTCAAAAAAATGCAATATCTGTCGAAAGTTGCAGTTACAGTGAAGTAATGCCGGTAGACAGCTAATAGATTGTCTCTAATATAATGCTAAAGTTATATTCTACGGCACGGTAATATTACGTAGATAGCCCCCAGACTAATGATGTAGAAACACCGTCTTTTTCTGATAAATGTAAATGCTACGATTTTTAATTTTAAACTTACTCAGTAGGCTTATTACCGCCCTTCTTCAGCTTCTCTTAAATTAGCTCCATCCAAGTTAGCACCGTCCATATTTGCTTTCTGTAAATTAGCTAAAAACAAGTTCGCACAACGCAAATCGGTATGGGTAAGATTTGTTCCATATAGATTTGCTGCATTTAATATAGCACCACATAAGTTAGCCCAAGCAAGATTTGCACCTTTTAAATTAGCTGCACTTAATACCGCACCTTTTAAATTAGCATTTTCTAGGTTTGCGTCAATTAAGTTTGCTCGATAAAGAATTGATTGCTGTAGATTAACTTTTTTTAAATTAGCTCCACAAAGATTTGCACCTCTAATGTCTACATAACTTAAGTCAAATCTATCTCTACGCAAGTATTGTTCGAGATCCGGATTAGTTATGATATTTAAAGCAAGTTGAATATCAATATTAATTTCGCTTATGGGACTAACTTCAGAATCGATTAAGTTATTTAACGAGCGTTTTTCTCTGATAAATTTTGTAATAATTTGAATAATATTATCGTATTCTTCGGGATATTCGGCAGCTATTTTTCCCAAATTATTTATAGCTATTAATCTTTGCTCGATTTGAGATCCATTTATTTGCTTTATGGCATTTTTTAAAAGCTTATTTATATTTTTGTGTTTGGGAAAATTCATCATTACCGTTGAATAAGTATATAATCGCAAAGTTTTATTGACAGCCAATCCTTTTTCTATTTTTTCCAAAATATATGCAAAAGTACAGCATCAGTTTTACATTTACTACAATAAACACTTTTATTCTTTGATAAATGTATTTTATAAAGCAAACAGTACTATATTTCTTAAAATAAATATAAGTAAGAAGAGGGGTATGGGCAGACAAGTGGACAAGGATAAATTATTTCCTAACTCCGCGCCTCCTAACTCCGCGCCTCCTGATTCTCAATTCGCAATAAAGATTGATAGATGCAAAATATACAGCCTTATGTTAAAGATTTAGTATTAATTGGTGGGGGACATTCTCATGCGATTGCACTCAAAATGCTTGCCATGAAACGTTTACCGGGAGTCAGAATTACTTTAATTACGGCGAACGGCGATACTCCTTACTCCGGTATGTTACCCGGACATATTGCGGGATTTTATACTCGCGAGGATTGTCATATCGATTTGCGGAAGTTAGCGAATTTTGCCCAAGCACAGCTATATATAGATTCGGTGACGGGTATTGATTTGGAAAATAATCGAGTTATTTGTGCAAATCGTCCTGATGTCAGTTTTGATTTATTATCGGTTGATATAGGTTCAACTCCTGCAACTATTTCTGTGCCGGGTGCTACAAAATATGCAATTCCAGCAAAACCTGTAGAAAAGTTGCTGCAAAGTTGGTATGGATTAATTGAGAAAATTTCATATAATCCCCAAAAAGCTTTAAATATTGGAATTGTTGGTGGTGGTGCTGGGGGTGTAGAGTTAGCGTTGTCGATGCAGGGGAATTTGCAGCAATACGATCCAAATTTAAAAATTCATTTATTTGGCAGAGACGATCGATTAATGCCTAATAGTAATCTTTTACTAGGAAATTTGTTGCGAAGAATTATAGTTGAGCGTGGTATTAACTTGCATTTGGGTGAGACAGTATGCAAAGTTGCACGAGACGAAGATATACAAAATTATATTGTTATATGTGAATCGGGATTAAAGGTTGATTGCAATTATATATTCTGGGTAACGCAAGCATCTGCACCAAAATGGTTGGAATCAACGGGAATTACTACGGATAAGCGGGGATTTATTTTAGTAAACGATAATTTGCAATCGTTATCGCACCCACAGGTGTTTGCTGCTGGCGATATTGCGACGATGAAAAACCATCCTCGTGCAAAAGCTGGGGTATTTGCAGTACGTCAGGGGAAACCATTATTTGAAAATTTACGCCGCAGTTTGTTAGGAAAATCTCTTAAATCTTATGTACCGCAAAAAGATTATTTAAGTTTAATCGGTACCGGAGATGGAAGTGCGATCGCAACTCGCGGATCTTTTACTCTACCAGCTAGTAAACTATTGTGGCATTGGAAGGATTACATTGACAGAAAGTTTATGTCAAAGTTTCGGGATTTACCGGAAATGGGGCATGGGGGATTGGGCATTGGGCATGGGGCATTGAATAATAAAACAACTCCTAACTCCTCACTCCTAACTCCTAACTCTACTCCTTGTGCTGGATGTGGTTCTAAAGTTGGTGGTAATGTTTTATCAAAGGTTTTGCATCGCATTCAAGAATCACAACTTACTGAAGGGGAAGATATTATTATCGGTTTGGATTCACCAGATGATGCTGCTGTGATGAAGGTACCCACGGGTAAGGTGATGGTACAATCGATTGATTATTTTACTAGTTTAATTAATGACCCATTAATTTTCGCACAAATTGCTGTCAATCATTGTTTGAGCGATATTTTTGCGATGGGTGCGATTCCGACAAGTGCTTTGGCTTTGGCTAGCATTCCTTACGGTACAACTTCCACAATTGAGGAAACTTTATTTCAACTATTATCTGGTGCGGTTAAGCAGTTAAATCAAGCACAGGTATCTTTGATTGGCGGGCATACTTTTGAAGGCGATAAGCTAGCGTTTGGTTTATCCTGTAACGGTTTGGGTGATGAAAAGCAACTTCTACGTAAAAGCGGGATGCAGGATAATGAAGTTTTGATTTTAACTAAGGCTTTGGGTACGGGGACTTTATTCGCTGGTGAAATGCGCCGTCAAGTTAAAGCAAGCTGGATCGATAATGCAATAAAATCAATGTTGTTGTCTAATCAAGCTGCTGCTGAATGTTTTTTACAATATGGTGCAACTGCTTGTACTGATATCACGGGTTTTGGTTTAATTGGGCATTTATCGGAAATGGTAAAGGCATCTTTAATCGGAGTTGAGTTGAAGCTTGATAAAATTCCGATTTTAGATGGTGCTAGGGAAATTTCAGCAAAGGGGATTTTTAGCTCGCTTTATCCGGAAAATTTACAATCTGCAAGTTTTATTACTAATTCACCGGATTTTGAATCTCATCTTAATTATCCATTATTATTCGATCCACAAACTTCGGGTGGTTTGTTAGCTGCGGTATCTGTTAATAAAGCTGATAATTGTTTGAAAAAGTTGAAAGAGTTGGGTTATGAGGAAGCTGAGATTATCGGGATTGTGGGAGGAGAAGGGATAAGGTTGGTTTAATTGGTTTAAAATTATTTTTTCTTGTAGGGTGTGTTACGGCTATGCAAGAATTTGAGGGTTAAAGTAGATGAGAATTAGCCGTAACGCATCAAATCCGTAGATATTTAATTCAATATTCAACTATTAACTCGACTCCATTCAAAGTTATTCAAATTTAGAATGTAATCTACAGTATTATTAACCAAGTCTTTTTTACCATCAATTTTCGTCCATATTTCACCAGCAGTAATATAAATTTGAGATGATGGTTGAAATTTAGCTTTGTGTTTGCTTATCCATCCGGGTTTATCTCCAGTGGTTTTTACCTTTTCTATTTGAAATGTATCGCAATCCAATCGGTAAACTGGAGTTTCGTTAGGGATTCTGTGATTCTTATAACTTAAACTTCCAATAATATAGATGTAATTATCTACTAATGTTGCTGAATGGAAGTCGGTAGGAGGGAAAATATCGCTGGGATAACCGTAAATTTCAAAATTACCTTTACCATCAAAGACAACTACATCATTATATATATGAAAATCTGGATCGTAAAAATCCTCATGTTCCCCAGCTATTTCTACAATTCTGCCATCGGGTAACATTGTAGTTGTTCTTCCGAATCTTTGGTAACACCATATGGAAGTATATTCTAAATCGTTATCGCTTCTAGCTGTATAAGCATCAACACCGCTACGTACCATAGCTTCCCAGAAATTGTTTTTCATGATTTCTGGATTGATGATTCCAAATCGAGGAAATTTTGCTGTTTTATCTTTTATTTCTTCAAGCTGTAATTCTTCATCACCAACACCCGTTAGTAATACTCGCATCTCGTTACTAATATCGCTAAAATCTCCTTCAACAGCAACCAGCATTTTGAATATTTCTAAATTAGCTGCTTTATTAATAGCGGTTTGTCCATATCTATTTTTTTTAATTACATCTGCACCAGCTTTAAGTAAAATTTGGACGCAATCGGTAGCACCATATTCAGATGCTTCCATTAAAGGAGTATTCAAATATTCATCAGTTGCTTCAATTTCAAATCCTTCTGCAATTAACCATTCTAAGATTTCGCGGTAATTATATTTTAGCGGATAAAATAGCGGAGATTGTCGCCAAAATGAGGAATCGTCACGATTTGGAGTAAAAACAAATAGTAATTCAGCCTTTTCTAAATTACCTAGTTCCAAACTTAAAAAGAAAGGATTTCTACCCCAACAATCAACTTCATAAATATCAGCATCTGCTTCAAGTAATTTTTGTACTTCTTCTATATTTCCAAAAACTACCGCTTCGATTAAATCCGTCCATTGTAATTGTTCTTTATCTGCTCCAGCATCCAATAATAATTTAACAGCATCAAATCTTGCATTATAAGAAGCAATCTTAAGAGCAGATTCTCCATAACTACTTACACCATCTACTTCTGCACCTTTTTCAATAAGTAGTTTTAAAATTGATATGAGGTTCTCATCTTGTTTAATATCTCTACCATACATGGCATCTATTAAAACATCGTAACCATTTGGTGTCCGATAATTAATATCCGTTCCAGCATCCAATAAAAATTGGATTTTATCAAGATTTCCAGCTTTAACAGCAAAACCAAGTACTGTATCTTGAAATTGACTTTCTACAGCATTAATATCGGCTCCATTCTCTACAAGGAAGCGTACCATATTAATACTTACATCCGGATTGCTTACCGCTATCATTAACGGTGTTTGAGATGAATCTTCATCTACAAGATTAATAATATCAACACCTTTTTGATTAATTAACCGAGCAACTTCTTTTATATTTCCGTTTTTTACATAGTCGTGAATTTTCATTTTATGTTATATTCGTCAATTTAGTAATTTGGATAATAAATTATTGGCGTTACGCCCAAAGCATCAAGCTACGCTTATCCCATTATTACTGTTTGCTATTCCTTTCTCGATTTAACAACGTCCGTTTTCTTTCAATTCCCCAACGATAATCACCAAGACTGCCATCATTTTTAACTACCCGATGACAAGGTACAATCAAAGCTGTAGGATTAGCACCGCAAGCGTTACCAACTGCACGAACGGAAGCCGGTTTATTAATTTGATTTGCAATATTTTTATAGGTAGAAGTTTCACCGTAGGGAATTTTTTGCAATGCTTGCCAAACTTGTTTTTGAAAAGCTGTTCCCCTTACATCTAAAGGTAAATCGAGATGAGGTTGATTGCCGTCGATGAAGTTGAGAATTGCTTTTATCCAATCTTGATGAGTTTTGCTATCAAAGATTAATTCTGTTTGGTGAAATTGTTTATATAAAATACTTTCCAATTCTTCCTTTGTATCTCCGAATTTGACGCTACAGATTCCTTTTTTGGTTGTGGCTATTAATAAGTAACCTAGAGAGCAAGGAATTATCGTGTAATTTATAAACATTTTGTTAGTAGTTTATCAAGATTTAACGATGAATTCGTGTTTTTCAATTATACCTTGGGAGAAAACCGCCGATGCAACACATCCCGGATTGGTGATTAGAAACCGGGTTTATTTCAATGGCGGTTTATCCAAATCTTCCGAAGTCGCTTTCTCACACCATCATGCAGAATCAGGACGAGGAATTGGTAAAGTATTGGAACAGTCTTCTTTAGTCCAAACTCTTTTTTACTAATAACCCTAATGGCACTCCAAAACCTTGACAACCCTTTTACTAAACTTAAGTTTCGTTATTTGTTGCTCCGCTTTATACTTTTGACTTTACTTATTACTTTTTTATTCGCAATTTTGAAAGCAAATGGCAATTTAAAATTAAACCAACAAGATTTAGTATTATTAATTTATGTTATCCAGTTTGTTTCACTTTGTTTGTGGTCGCTAAAAGATTTCCGACGCTTGAGAGTCAAACTTAAGCATATCGTAGGTGATTTTCCTAAAAATCAGAATTGGTTGGTGTTAGCGGGTTTAGTTCCATTAACTATACTCTTTTCTATCAGTACCTTCTTGGTGTTATTCTACTTAATATTATTGGTAGCACCATCTTTCGTTGAACAAGTTCTACGCAGTGTTGTTAACAGTCCATCTGTTGAAACGTCTAACTCTTTTGGCTCTAATCTGCTAATAATTTTTGCATTTTGTATAGTAGCGCCAATAGCAGAAGAATTTCTGTTTAGAGGAGTTATATTACAACGTTGGGCTACCAAATGGGGTATGGGTGCGGGTTTGTTGTCATCATCGCTGCTTTTCGGTTTTTTGCATCCAAATAATCCCCTTGGATTGTCAATACTTGGACTTATTTTAGGAGTGTTTTACATCAAAACACGCTCCCTAATTGTACCAGTTGCTTATCATGCTTTAAACAATATTTTGGCAGTGTTACCCCAACTTTTTGCCAGCGATTCATCGACGACAACCACACCAGCAGAGTTAGAGCAATTTTTACGTTCTTATTGGTGGATTGGTATTGTAATGATGGCAATTTCTTTACCTTTTATATTACGCTTCCTCTGGAAAAATTGGCCTCGCAAAGATACAATCATTCCCTATTTAAGTAACGTGAATAAAAAGCAGTCTTAAATCTCAAAAGTATCGATTCATTACCAACTACCAATTACTATTTCTGCGGAATCCTTACTCTTTGCTTAGTAAAATAAACCTCCGTCACACCCCCTAAAACATCTTGCTCATCACTTCCTATATTTACCAAGATATGAGCGGGATTGATTTTGGGTAAAGGAGTAGGATGTTCAAGAGTAATTTTACCATTGATAGATATTTTATTATCTTCTGCAACATCCCACTTTCTGATGGAGTGAACTGCTGCATCGCCGTCACCGTAACAGGGTTTACCCAAAGCTAAACTCTTAGCATCGCTGGGAACTTGAATTAAATAAAAATTATCTGGGTTAAACCATTTATCTTCCTTACCAATATATTTAATTGCCGATTGCGGAACTTTTGCCCATTTGTTAACGTCTAACGCCTCCGGATTTATGACTACTGACATCACAGGCTTAGATTTAAAAGAAACTTGGTCGTAAATCGTCCCTTCACTTTCCTTCAATCCGTTTCTATCGTATTTTTCCGACTTTACTTGATTTAGAGGTTTATTTTTAGCACATAATTCAGCTTGGTTAGCGTTTTTAGCTTGATTATCGTTGAATAGCTTCAAGCTAGTTCCAATTACGGCAATTAATGTAGTTAATAATAGTCCTTTGAATACCAATCCAGACTTCATTTACTGATACATATATAGTAGTTATAACTACGTTATAGCTCGATTAATGGGTTTCCATACAAGTATGTTTGATTACTTTTTGTATTCCTTATTTATCGCGATTTTTGATTAACCATTTGAGTGCGTTAAGGCAAGCTCACTATGCATCCCACTGCATCAAGTCCATATCTTTAGGGATTTACCGATTCAGAAATATTCAACGACATCATATCGATCTCTTCTTGATGCTTCCAACCCAACCTTTCCCAAAACTTCTTCGCTTCGATATTCTCCACGAATACAAACAAATGACACTTCTTAATTCCTTGTTTTCTCAACTTGCAAAGGCTCGTTTCCACAAGTTTTTTACCAATTCCCTTCTGGCGATCGCGATTGCCTACTACTATGGCAGGTGAATATACCCGTTACAATTCCACAAAGCAACTGCATCCTTAATTCTAAAATTTCAATCGTCATTTTTAAATCAGCTTGTAAATTTAATAATTTACGATAATTGCAGCAATTATTACAAATACGATTTATATAACCCCAAGAGATATCTAAATATAATTACTATTTTTTTGCCATCATCGTAAAATAAAATACTTAAAATCATAGCGTATGGTGAAAAATTTCTATCTAATCCCCGAATAAAATTAGAGGAATAATTAATTTATTTTTCTTAGAGATGGAGAGATAAATGGAAAATTTTATTACAACCAGGGAGCGAGACGCTCCCACTACATTCGTACATCTTAATTGATAATTGATAAACATAACTTTTTCCCTTTTGAGATGTAAACTACTTTTACAAAGGTTGTTTAAGGATGGGGCTTTGGAGAAACTATTAAAGATATCGCGAATCATCGATGCTTTTAACGAAATTATCGGTAAAATTACCACTTGGCTGGTATTGGTATTGGTGATTGTGGGTGGATGGAATGTTGTCGGCAGATATCTAGGACGTTTAATTGGGAGTAATTTGAGTTCTAATGTTTATATTGAAGCTCAATGGTATATTTTTGACTTGATATTTTTCTTTGCTGCTGCTTACGCGCTCAAACATAACGAACACGTGCGGGTTGATGTATTTTACAGTAAATGGAATCCCCGTCGTCAAGCGCTGATAGAAATTTTAGGTACGATATTATTTTTAATTCCGTTTTGCGGTTTAGTAATCTTCTATTCGTGGGAAACTATAGTTAATTCCTGGTCAATTTTAGAAAATTCTCCCGATCCTGATGGTTTACCAAGATATCCGATTAAAACTACGATAATTATCTCTTTTGCTCTGCTGATATTGCAGGGAATTTCTCAAATTATAAAAAACTTTGCTATTTTGAAAGGTTATTTACAACCCCAGGAGGAAAGCCGTGATTATTGATTGGTTAGGGCCATTAATGTTTGCTGGTGCTTTGCTTTTATTATCCTTGGGGTATCCGGTGGCATTTTCCCTGGGTGGGGTTTCGATTATTTTCGCTTTGATTGGAAGTGCGTTGGGAGTTATCGATCTGCAATTATTCGGTTTAATGCCGCTGCGGATTTTTGATATCATGAAGAATTATACCCTTTTGGCAATACCCTATTTTATCTTCATGGGTTCGATGCTGGAAAAAACGGGTATAGCCGAACGTCTTTTGGAAACGATGGGAATTCTCCTGGGAAGAATCAGGGGTGGTTTGGCTTTGGCTGTGGTAATTGTGGGAGCTTTATTAGCAGCAACTACCGGAGTTGTAGCAGCGACAGTGGTGGCAATGGGATTGATATCTTTACCTATAATGTTGCGCTACGGTTACGACAAAAAATTGGCGACTGGGGTAATTGCCGCATCGGGAACATTAGGACAAATAATTCCTCCATCGGTAGTATTGATAGTACTTGCAGATCAATTAGGGATATCGGTAGGAGATTTATTTATTGGTTCGATAATTCCCGGTTTGATGATGGCGGGTGCTTTTGCTTTATACGTGTTGGCGATCGCATTTGTAAAACCAGAAATTGCTCCACCATTGCCTCCCGAAGTCAGAAATATTGGTGTAAAGGCATTAATAGGGAAGATTTTTCAGGTAATGTTACCGCCGTTGATTTTAATATTATTAGTATTGGGAAGCATCTTTTTTGGATTCGCAACACCTACCGAAGCGGGAGCAGTAGGTTGTGTGGCAACGATAATTCTTGCTGGTTTATACGGCAAACTTACGCTAACAACCTTGAGTCAAGTTTGTAACGCCACAATGCGAATTACCAGTATGGTGATGTTTATATTAATAGGTTCAACAGCCTTTGCCTTGGTATTTAAAGGGCTGAATGGTGCCGTTTTCATGGAAAATGTTTTAAGTAATATTCCCGGCGGACAAGTAGGATTTATGATAGTAAGCATGACAGTAGTGTTACTGTTAGGCTTCTTTATCGACTTCTTCGAGATAGCCTTTATTGTCGTACCGTTATTTGTCCCCGTAGCGCAACAGTTTGGCATTGATTTGATCTGGTACGGAGTTGTTTTAGGAGCAAATTTACAAACCTCATTTTTAACACCTCCCTTTGGTTTTGCCTTATTTTACCTACGCAGCGTCACACCAGAAGAAGTAAGTACCGTAGATATTTATCGTGGTGTGATTCCGTTTATTTTGATTCAGTTACTGGTACTGGGATTGATTATTGTATTTCCACAGATTGTGAACTTCTTGCCATCATTAATGAAGCCACCGCCAGTTGAAGTTTTGAGTTCGTTCGTAGTTGCGCTTTAGCGCCAAAACAATTAACAATTAAACTGTAAGGTATCGGTTAAAATCATTATCCACAGCGCCAAAACATTAACAATTAAATTGCAAGGTATAGGTTTTAATCATTACCCACCAGGGGTTGCAAACCCCGTGGGCTTTTAGCGAAAGTCCATTAAAATGGACTGAGATAAGAATGTATAAGATTGTAGATTGTAGGTTGGGTTAAAGGTAAAAAAATTCATAATGATTAGCTAAAAATTGAAATACACCTTTAACCCAACATCGACGTTTTGGTTTTTTAGGAGAGGGTTATGTTGGGTTTCTCTTCGTTCAACCCAATTTACGGACTGAGATAAGAATGTATAAGATTGTAGATTGTAGGTTGGGTTAAAGGTAAAAAAATTCATAATGATTAGCTAAAAATTGAAATACACCTTTAACCCAACATCGACGTTTTGGTTTTTTAGGAGAGGGTTATGTTGGGTTTCTCTTCGTTCAACCCAACCTACGGACTGAGATAAGAATGTATAAGATTGTAGATTGTAGGTTGGGTTAAAGGTAAAAAATTCATAATGATTAGCTAAAAATTGAAATACACCTTTAACCCAACATCGACGTTTTGGTTTTTTAGGAGAGGGTTATGTTGGGTTTCTCTTCGTTCAACCCAACCTACGGACTACGGACTTAATTTACCTTCCCCAATACGATTTACGTCAAGCGATTAATGAAAATGCTCAAATCTACAATCAAATATCTTTAGTTAAGGTTAATGAAGTTGGATAAGTTGCTTGCAGATACAATTGTAATTATCAAATATTATCTCTCATCTTCCGTCTGCGCTTCCTCTTGGCAATAAACTTGAGAATCCGCCGAATACCATAAATTATCAGAAAAATAACCAACAGCGTTGATAAAATTGGTAAACTAATTGCCAGAATAGAAATAATTATAGAAGAAATCGCTTCAACAAATCCAACAATTGGGCCACCCATACCAGCCGTTGTAACAGATGCACCTAACCTTGTAATAGATGTTCCTAATTCTACGGTTTCGGCAGCCGCTCCCCCCGCAATAACTGTCAAAATCCACCACAGAGTAGGATCGAAATCTCCAGCCATTGATAAAGATGATGCAGTCATAAACATTCCAGCTATGGGAGCAACACCTATTTCGATAGAATCAAGAAAGTTACTCACCCAAGGAATAAAGTAAGCAAGTACTTCAATAGTTGCGGCAATACTCAAAGTATTTATTGCGTTTTGAGTTGCCAACCATTGCCAATCAGAAGAAAGAGTAAGCATTCCCCCATGAGCAGCAATACTAAGTGCTAAAGGTGGAATAAACACTCGAAACCCACAAGCAGCACTCAAACCAATACCCAAACACAATGCCGCAATTATATTCATGCTGCTGCTACCAATATTTTTATGTATTATAGTGATTCATTTTTAAAGCATATTTTAGTAGATATTGCAAATTTAGTTAGGAGTTAGGAGTTAATAGTTAATAGTTATTTGTTCTTCCAATTACCAATTACCAATTACCAATTACCAATTTTAATAAATGCAAATTTCTAATAATGTAATTATCCCCGACAGCGAAATTGAAATTAGTGCAATTCGTTCCCAAGGTGCTGGCGGACAAAATGTGAATAAGGTTGCGACGGCTATTCATTTACGTTTTGATATTAATGCTTCGTCGCTACCCGATTACTATAAACAGCGGCTTTTGAAATTAAATGATAATCGGATTACTCAAGATGGAATTATTGTAATTAAATCTCAAGAATATAGAAGTCAGTTGAAAAATAAAGAAGATGCGATCGCCAGGTTAAAACAACTTATTAAAAGTGCGATGGTAGTTAAGAAGAAACGTAGAGCAACCAAACCTACAAAAGGTTCGCAGAAAAGGCGCGTTGAATCTAAAAGAAGGCGAAGTCAGGTTAAATCGAATCGGAGGAAAGTTAGTGATGAGTAGATTGTAGGTTGGGTTAAAGGTGCAAAAATAAATTTATTCTTGAAGAATTGAGATACACCTTTAACCCAACATCAAGGTTTTGGTTTGAGATAAAATTATTTAACAATCTCCCTGCCAATTCTAAACTTTCAGTAAGCACCGCAGCAATAGGCGGTTGATTGACATTATCCACTGGTTCATCGTCTAAAATGAAGTCTTCGGGCAATAATTCCCCAGTAATATTCATTTAGTTGTTAGTCGTTAGTTGTTGTTGGTTAGTTGTTATTGAGGTAAAGGTTAAAATTCTGCCCATCTCCCCATCTCCCTATCTCCCTATCTCCCCATCTCCCCATCTCCCCATCTCCCTATCTCTCCTCAAGAAAGCGCTTGCGGCCGACTATACTCAGTATCTTCATCCGCAGGCAACGGAATAAACTCTTCCTCGTCGGGTACTTTACTAAACTTCCCTTCTTTCCAATCTTGTTTTGCTTGTTCTATTCGTTCGGGACGACTGGAAACAAAATTCCACCACTTATAGCGATCGCCTACTGGTTCGCCACCGAATACAATACATCTAGCTCCAGTATTTGCACTTATTTTAATTTCACCTTTAGAATTCAATACCGCTAGCTGATGCTGTCCCAAACTATCTCCATCAACTGATAAACCGGGAGTAATACTATAAATTGCCCTTTCGCTATAGAGTTCGGGTAAAGTAAACTCTGTATTAGGTTTTAGCTGCACGTCTAAGTAAAACATTGGCGATACAGTTTCAACTTTGGAAGCACGGTTAAAAGCATTGCCCACAACCAAAGTTATCGTCACACCATTCTCATCCCACACGGGTAAATTATCTTGTGGGTAATGACGAAACCAAGGTGCGGTTTCTTCGTGTTCGTTGGGGAGAGCAACCCAAATCTGAATGGCGTGTAAGGTTGCTTCGCGATTTTTTGATTCATCTGGAGAGCGTTCGGAATGGACGATACCCGTACCGGCACTCATCCAGTTAACGGCACCGGGTTTAATTTCTTGAACGGTACCCAAACTATCGCGATGGAGTATTTCTCCTTCCAGCAAATAAGTTACAGTTGCCAAATTTATATGAGGATGAGGCCTTACATCCACACCTTTACCAACAGGAAAAACAGCAGACCCAAATGATCGAAGAAAATAAAAGGGCCTACCATTTGACGCTCATGATGAGGAAGACAGCGACGAGCTTCAAAACCACCTAAATCTTTGAGATGGGGTTTGATAATTTGATTAATAGCGGACATAAGAATGCTGCGATCGATACTTCAAGTTAATCTTACTCCGGAGATGTTATTCGTTAATCGCTCTTTAATAATCCCCAACAAAGAACATCAAATAAACCGTTTCTAGTTTTTGTATGTTGTCTTAAACATCCCTCTAAGGTAAATCTATTCTTTTCCAAAACTCTTGCTGAAGCTGTATTGAAATCAAGAGTATGAGCGGTAAGACGAGTAACTTCCAGATAATTAAATGCATATTGAATAAAAACACCCAAAGCATCACTGATTAAACCTTGCCCCCTATAGTTTTTTGCTAACCAATATCCAACTTCTGCTCGATGGATTTCTCCAAGATTCAAATCATCCACACCCATTGAACCAATTAAATAACCCTTCGGATTGCGAATTGCAAAAGATATCTCCTTTTGATTGCGATTCAAAAAATCTATGCGTCGCTGTATCCACCAATCTGCCATAGATTCTGTATAAGGGTATGGCATAAGTGGAATTACATCTGAGATAGTTTGATCGTTAAGATGCTCTAAATAAGCAGCTTTGTCATTTTTACGAATACTGCTTAAATAGAAACCATCGCGAACATCAAGTTTCATTACTCGCTACTTATTACTCCTAACTCCTCAACTCCATACCACCTCAGAACCTTGTCCCCAGAAGCCATCGTACTTAGTAACGCGAACATCTCCTAAAACTTTAGTTTGACAAGATAAACGGCGATCGCTATTCGCTGAATGAGGAGGAAGCCCCAATCTTGCCTTCTCCTTCCAACTAGGTTCTGAAACCGAACCTTGTACCGCAACAGCACAAGTACCGCAAGTTCCAAGCCCCCTACAGTTAATTGTTTTTGAGTTGCCGTTATAAACATCAATGCCATTTTCTAATAAAACTTGACGCAGATTGCTACCGGATTCACATTCAAAAGTTTTTCCTTGAGCGGTTACTTTAGGCATTTGTAAATTCCCTGAATTAAAATTTCATGCAACACCTATCATAGAACAAACTCAAGTTATGGATAAGGAATACCGCTAGGATTCCAAGTCAAACGCCTTCTATTCAAACAACATCTAGTCTGAGGGCTTTTCACTCCTCACTGATAACCGCTTCCACCGCACGACGAACATATGCTTCCCATGATTCAGATGTCGGTGAAAATATCAACCCATAAAGCATCATTCCACTCATCACATCAAATACAAAATTAGCATCTAAATCGACTCGAACTTCATTTCTAATTTTCGCTCTTTTAACCACCACACTAAAAGCTTCCTTTCTTGGCTGCAAATATTTTTCAGAATAAATCCGAGCAAATTCTGAGTTACTTGATGCACTACTAATTATCGTCGCTACAGCTTGTCTTCCTAAAGGATTTAAAGTGATACGGGCAGCATTTTCAATCAAAGCATCAATATCATCCCAAAAATTTCCCGTGTCAGGAATTACAACTTCTTCCCTTATGCTTTCAATTGCATCAGCGACTAATTCTTCTTTACCCTTGTACCGTCGATAAATCGTAGTTTTACCAACTTTAGCATTCTTGGCGATCGCCTCAATGCTCATCCGCTCGTATCCCACTTCTGCAAGCAATTCCAAGGTTGCTCTCAATATAGCTTGATGCGATATCAAACTTCTAGGTCTTCCCTGCGGTTTGTTGTCTTCGTTCATAAATATTACTATAATTTACGAGACGGCGTTGTATCGTAAATAATTAAAAATGAAAAAGCGTCCCGATTACACTGGTAAAAACAGTACTCAAACAGTACAAGAGGGATTAGAAGAATACTATCAAATTAATTCTGATTTAACTAATCCAAATACGCAACCAGATGATTTCGGTAAAATTCTCTTAGCTCATGATGTCGGACATATAATATATGGCTGCGATACGGATATGTACGATGAATTGAAGCTACTACCATTATCTTGGTGGACGAGCGAATGTACGTTTAAAGAATATCTAAAAATGCGAAAAAATCCCGCTGTTGATGTGATGTACGACGATTTAATTCAACGTCATGGCGCGGTTTGGCTATATATTTCTATTCTTTCAGTTTTACCTAGACTGCTTCCGGAATTGATTTCAATCTGGTTTAAAACTCGTAATCGGATAAATAAAGTTCCTTTTCTGGAATTTGAACCATTGCTGAATCGTTCGCTATTAGATGTTCGTCAGGAATTAGAACTTTTAGATTTTATAAAATGAAGAGTATTTATTTATTTATTTATTTATTTATAATTTAAGGTAGATGTGTAGTGAAAAATTATGAAATCATGCTTGATTGCTTGGTTTATTAATCTCACTTTCCCCAATAACTGCTCGCTGAACCTTTATGCAGCAAAACAAATAGCTTTTTGTTGCTGAGCTTGAGCTATCTTACAAGCCAATTCTGCGGATTGAATTCGGTTATTTTGCATTTCTATAACTGCTGATAAATTTTCTTCACATTCTTGGAGATGGAGTCTTTTCTTTTCGACTTCGGATTTTTTATTTTCAAAATTTACTTTTGCTTGTTCTGCATCTTCTTTCGCTTTAAATACCTGTTTGATAAAATACTTTTTCTCTGGGTTACTTTCTATTTGTTTTAATTTCTTAACTGCGATAACTAATTTGATGTTCCAATCTTCTTTTGCAGCTTCTGCTATCTCTTCAGCTTGATTAACTTTTTTGAGAGCATCGTTTCTAAGATTTTTAGCTTTATTAATTGCTTTTTCCGCATCTTTTTTCACAAAATCAAGAACTTTTTTGGTAGCCTTTACCTTGTTTAATGAATCTGCTGCCTGTTTTGCCGCTGCGGAATTTTGAGTAGTTTTAATTAGAAGATTTAATTTTGAACGATTTAAACTAGCTTGTGCAGTATCTGGTGTCACAAACGTACCGCTTAAAGCAACTATTCCAGATACAACTGTCTTTTTATTATCAAACATAATTAAAAATCCTTTTTTGACTGCACTAAGGTAAATAAATTTACTTAAGCTCAAGGAATTTGTATTCCGTTAAATCGATCATATTCAGTAGTTTTATCAATGTCTATAGCAACTACTATTATTTGCTTACTCTTTATATTTATCGAATTAAAGAAGTAATAAAAGCGGTTGAATTAAGCCTTATTAGTATGTTTCTAGAAATTTACTTCGGTAAACTCGTAGACTTAAACTTATATTTACTAAAAATAGTTTAACCACTCAATTGTTCGTTGAGTATTCACTTAAGTAAAAAACAATATTCAAAGTTGTAAGGAATACTATTGATTAGCAATAATACAGGGTAATGTAATATTTGCAACTAATAACTCCGTATAGATTTCTGCTAATTTCTTAGGGCTTGAAAACGGGATATTTGGAAATCGGGTTTGTAGTAAGTGGCTCTAGCTCCTCCTAAGTCAGTAATATGAGGCGCTAAAGCGTTACTACGAACTCTTATTCACTATGCCCAATGCCCCATGCCCCATGCGCTATTCCTTAGTCACAAAGTTGGCAAAACTATACTCATTCACGCGATTCCAGTTATAGAGCTTATTTCTAAAACCTTTCCACTGTTCGTAAATTTTCTTAAAAGTTGCATCTTTACTAGCGCTAGCTTCTAATTCTTCGACGGTGGCTTTTTGGGCTGCTTGTAAAATGTCGTCACTATAAGCAACTAACTTTGTACCGCTAGCCGTTAATTTAGTTAATGCTTCGCCATTCAAAGCTTCATACCTGGCAAGCATATCCATATTAGCTTCGTAAGCCGCAGTTTTAAAGATTTGCTTGTATTCTTCGGGTAGTTTTTCCCAAGCACCACGGTTAACTAAAACATCTAAAGTTGAACCGGGTTCCCACCAACCAGGATAATAATAGAACTGAGCAGCTTTATTTAAACCCAATTTCTCATCATCATAAGGCCCAATCCATTCTGCTGCGTCGATCGCACCTCTTTCCAAGGCTAAATAAATTTCTCCTCCCGGTAAAACCTGCACGTTAACACCCAAACGTGCCATCACTTTCCCACCTAATCCGGGAATCCGCATTTTTAATCCTTTTAAATCCGCAACAGATTTAATTTCACGCTTAAACCATCCTCCCATTTGAGTTCCGCTATTACCAGCAGGGAAATAAACGATATTAAAATTATCGTAGATTTCCTGTATCGCTTTTTGTCCATCACCATAATACAGCCAAGCATTTTGCTGCTGTGGAGTTAAACCAAAAGGTACGGAAGTTGCAAACGCTAAAGCGGGGCTTTTACCGATATAAAAATAGCTCGCCGTATGTCCGCACTGTACCGAACCACCTTGTACTGCATCCAGAACTTCCGTTGCACCAACTAACTCTCCAGCAGCAAAAGGAGTTATGGTAAAACGTCCGTCAGTCATCTCTTTGACGCGCTTGGCAATCGTTTCCGGGCCGCTGTAAATTATCAGAGATTTAGGCCAACTCGCCGCCATTTTCCAGCGCACGTTTGGTAAACTTTTACCTACAGCAGTTGTATTACCACCACCGCTACAGGAAACAATAGTCGCAGCAGTCGCAGTTGTAATAGCAGTTTTCTTGATAATTTCTCGACGTTTCATATGATTAGTTCTAAAAAGCCTTCCCAAAGTTATAGTTGTTGCATTTTAGAACAGATTCAGTTGGAAGATAAGCAATTTTTACACAACAGAATTGGGAATTGGGCATGGGGGATTGGTAATTGGGAAGAGGGGGAAGAGGAGCCACTTGCGTGCGGAGGTTCCCGCAGTACGAGCAAAGTGGCGTGGGGAAGAGGGGGAAGAAAATTGATTGCTAACTCTTAATTCCTAACTCCTAACTCCTAACTTTTAACTCCTAACCTTACTAAGCCAAAACCCATCAAACCAAAAACACCAAATATCAAACTTGGTTCGGGTACGGATTTATTTTGATTTATCGCAGAAGCAATGGGAAGCTGACGAATTGTAAAGGAATTAAAATTGCTTTCTCCTGAGTCGTCGGGAAGGGCAATAGAAAAGCTAAAATCAACGCTTTCACCCGGCGCAACAGTACCATCAAACCAGTTGAGAATAAAAGAACCATCGGCTTTGACTTGAGAAAACTTTGGCGAAGTCGGTTGAGCGTCAGAATCAAATGTAGGAATTGCAGTGCCACTAGGGAATAAAATTACCGCAGGAGATGCAAAGGTATCTTCACCAAAGGGGTTATCGGATTGAAAACCAATTTCCATATTGAAGCCATCCCAAGTTGAGTCTGTACTATTTACAACTGTTTCGTTAAGTAAATACTCTGTAGTTCCACCAGAAGCTTCAACGAATAATTTAGTGTCGATAGGGGCTATTTCGCGAAAGGTTTTAGGAGTACAGGATAAACCGGGAAAATTATTAATTTGATTTCCATCGCTATTGGGAAAATCAGTATCCACGGAAGTTTGCACCTGCGTACAGAATACATCTCCTTGACCTGCACCCCCCGGAGGACTGATGCTAGTAATTATCCTCGCTTGTGCCGTGCTGGTAAAGGCTAAAGAAATGGTTAAGGTAGTAGCGAGGATTTTAATGATTTTTTTCATGAAGTTTATTTTCAAAATCGGTTTTCATCTCATAGTATTTGCTGAATCAAAAAAATACAACTGTTTTCGGTATTTACTGGTGGAATTCGTTTATTTAACCGCAGAGACGCTGAGTACGCAAAGAAAAAAGATGAATTTACAACAATCGCTTACCGAAGAAACTTTTACCCAGGGTTTAAAAGAACTTGCTACCAGAGACAAAGATTTTGCAGAGATACTTAATAAATGGGGAAATCCACCAAGATGGGAAGAAAAAGCAGGTTTTTCGGGATTAGTGCGGACAATTTTGGGACAACAGGTTTCTGTTGGCTCTGCAAGCGCTACAATGAAACGTTTGTGTGAAACCGTCTTACCGTTGACACCGGAAAAACTGCTTGAATTTGATGATGCTCAATTAAAAGCTTGTGGAATTAGCCGTCAAAAAACAACTTATATTAAGGAACTAGCGATTACCTTCGGTAGAGCTTCGCTTAACGCCATTTCTCGCAACGAACTAGATTTACAAAAACTAGCTGATGCTGACGACACAACCATCAGAAACCAACTCAAATCCATCAAAGGTATCGGCGATTGGACGGTTGATATATATTTATTGATGTGCTTACAACGTCCAGATGCCTTTCCCAAAGGTGATTTAGGAGTAATTTTGGCATATCAAAAACTGAAAAAACTAGAAAAACGTCCCACAGCAGAAGAATTAGAAATTATATCAGAAAACTGGCGACCTTGGAGGGCGATCGCTGCTAGAATTTTATGGCACTACTATTTGAATAGGGACAAGGAGTTAGGAGTTAGGAGTTAGGAGTTAGGAGTTTATAACTGATAATTGGTAATTGGTAATTGATGATAATTAATCCTGAAGAAGTTCCGATTCAAAACAGTACAGATTATCCCGAAAAGTTTAAATCGATAGTGGCGGGAAGGTTTCGTCAACGTTTGGGAAATTTCGCCGGATTAAAAAACTTTGGTGTAAATCTTGTTAAATTAACTCCGGGAAGCGCCTCTGCATTAAAACATTGGCATTCCCATCAAGATGAATTTATTTATATTGTAGAAGGTGAACTTACATTAATAACTGATGCCGGGGAAGAAGTTTTAACGCCGGGAATGGCTGCTGGATTTCCGGCAAATGAAGCCAATGGACATCATTTAGTCAACCGCTCAAATCAAGATGCAGTTTATTTAGAAGTTGGCGATCGCACTGCGAATGATACTGTAAATTATCCCGATGAAGATTTAATTGCTAAGCCTGGTGATGATGGTAAATCTGTAGTTTTTACACGTAAAGATGGTACGGTTTATGATTAATTATCTTTTTCTGATTCATGTCGCTTCCTTAACCCTAAAGTAAACCTGCTTGGTTTGATTCTTTTCTCCCTCACAAGTTGTTTTTCTTCATAACGATTTCTGAAATATCGTGATGCTGCTTTCCATACAACATAACCAACCAATACACTAGATATTAATGAAAAACTGAAATGATAAAAATCAAAACTTAGTGTAATAGGTTGTTTGCGAAAGGGTATTGGAATTTCTGTATCTTTTGCACTAGCACCAGCTTCATAACTAGATGCCCAATTCCCCGCAGCAGTCATACCAAAACCCAAACCTAATATAGTAGATTGTAGTTCGCGTTCTCTATTTGTTTGTTCAATTGCAATCTGTCCTCGTAGTGCATCAACTACGTTATCAACTAAATCAATACCATGTTGGAAATAACCTAATTCCGCTGTAACTTGGTCTTTAAAAGAACGACAAGTTCTTTCACCAAAAAAACTTAAAAAACCTAAACTTTCACTAGGGAATATGCTTTTTATTTCTCGTACTTTATCTGAATAGTTGCGACTGTTATTAACTATGGTATTTTGATGATCTTCTATATCTCGTAACATATTTGCATATATTACTGACATTTTATTTAATTCAACTAAATTATCATATATCTCTGTCAAATGTAAATTATTTAGCCCTTTTTTGCTAGATGAGCCTCCAACCATATCTTCTAATTTTTTTTCGATTCTTAAATTTCTCCTTTTTGCTTGTTCTGAATGCTTTCTAGTTTCTTTATAAGCATTAATAACTTTAGTTCTAAAGAAAAATAAATCTAGTATTTTGCTATAAGTTCTTTCAAAAATATGTTTTTCGTCTTTATCGTTGATTAACCAAATTAACACATGAATATAATTATCTAATTGCCTAGAGATACCATATTCAAAAACTGGTCTACCGAATAATTTACCAGCCCGATTAAAAGCTGGTTTCCTGAAATTAGTATCTTGGTGAAATAAAGCTTCTAAATATTGGTCGGCAATATTATTCTTTAACCATTCTGAAGATTTGTTTCGATCTTTTCCGGTTAGTTTAGCTGTAATGAGTATTGTCTGACCGAGAAACGGGTTTTTATTTTCTTGAGGTAAAAATAAACAGTTATCTGCGTTTAACTGATATTCTTTGATCTCTTCTATGTTAAATTTTTTATTATTTAATTGTTGCGGAGGGTAAAAATTTAAACCTAGTGCATAGCTATCATACAATCTTAATGGGTAAATTTCAGCTTTGACATCATTTTCTTGTTGAATAGAAATAGGAAAATAATTATCAATATCATAACTTTGTATTTTTTTATCTAATGAAATATGAATAAAATCTAGTTCTTCTTTCGATAATTCCTCATTAATTAAATTTTCGGCTGATACTTTTTTATTTTCCTTCCGTAAAAAAGATTTAAGCTCAAATTCGTATGCTAATTTTGTTTTAATAATTTGATTGCACTGTTGCCAAAGCCAATCAGAATCTATGTTATCAGTGACTTCTAATGAGCCATTAGATTTCTTTCCGCGAGAATATGCAAACAAATGAACAGTTGGTAAATAAATTTTGCAACCCATTTTTCCTGAGAAATAAACAACATAGGTATCAGCCATCAGATAAATGTCTATGGCAAATAGCATAAAGAAATTTAATAACGATACACTTCACTTGCTTATAGCGGTGTAGCGTTTGACTAGAATATCAATCAAGAAACAAGTTTATTATTACTTATCTAATAGTCATTCCTTTGTATAAAGCTGCACTTATAGAATGTTTTTTAACGAAATTTTCCCAGTTATTTGCTTGTTTGTCGAATAAATCCTTAAGCTTCTACAATAAAAAAACAAAGATATGCAGCACTAATTACTGTTTGCGATAATTATCGTACTTTAGAAAATGATTAAACTAAATTGAAATATCATAAGATCGGTAATCCAAAATCCTAAATCTAAAATCCAAATGACTTATCCTCCCGCACCTTGGAATCTCAAAGGTTATGCATTTCAAACCTTGCAATTAGTTGATATCGAGCAAGCTTCTAAGTTTATTCCTTCAGAATTGGAGATAGTTTCGCTGTTACCGGGAAAAACTCTGGGAAGTATCTATATATCTGCTTATGAAAGCGGTTCGTTATTAAAATACAACGAATTAATAGTGGTTCCCGGTTTTGTCGGCTATCAAGGAAAATTTGGTGGTTGGATTTCTCACATTTACGTTGATAATCCAGATTCGGTAGCTGGAGGTAGGGAAATTTGGGGATTACCTAAAGAAATGGCAGAGTTTTCTTGGAGTAACGGTAGCGTGAGAGTTAGTCAAAATAATCGCGAATTATGCAGTTTGAGCTATCAAAAAGGTTTATTCAATCTTTCTACTTGGTGGCAACAAGAATTAAGCGCTGGTAGCTTTGGTGGTTTGGCTTCGGAATTATTGTTTTTTGAAAATCAGTTTAAAACGCAAGTTGCTTTGATGCAGGGTAAATTAGCAATTTCTCAAGAAAGTCCTTTTGTCTCTTTGAGCTTAAATAAACCGCTGTGTACTTTTAATTTACAACAATTAGAATTAATCGCTGGTATCCCCAAAGTTGTCGGAGAAAAAGCATCTGAGTTAAGTTATAGCTGATAATACAAAGTATCGGTATTATTTATCTCAATTTTTCACGAAACAAACGATGAGTTCATCGGGAGCATCCCAATATTGCAAAAATAAAATTTGGTAGTGCGAGCATCTTGCTCGCTATGTATATCTAGCGAGCAAGATGCTCGCACTACAAAAAAATAAAATCACACATTTGGGATGCTCCCGAGTTCATCAAGTTAATAATTGAAACTTTTATGAATATACAAGATAGTTTCGATATCAGAATTTCAGATTCATTAATTCAACGGTTACAGCAAACTAAAGAAGCTGCAAAACAAAGTCTAAATAATATTTATGATAAAGCACAGCAGGTAACAACTCAAAGTACTGAAAACGCTATTGATACATTGAATAATACCATAGAACAAGCTAAAGATTCTTTAGGAGAAAATTTACCACAAGTATCAGTAGAAAATGTGATTAATTCTTCGGTAGCAGATTGGTTTGAACAACATCCGGCATTTTTAGGAATTATCAAATCATTTAATTGGGCTGCGAGTCATCCGATCGTTAGTTTAATTCTTTTTGTATTTAGTTTAGCTATATTATGGTCTGTGATTAAAGCAGTTGGTCGTTTAATTGAAACGGCAAGTTTATCTATACTAAAAATACCTTTAAAATTACTAGGAACTTTAATTAAATATTGTTGGCGATGGCTCGGTAAATTTAGTAGTTTTGTAATTGAGATTGCCAATACAAAACCTGTAAACAACAATCCAGAATTACAGCTACAAAATAATACTGCTTATCAAATTATTACCTACGATCGACAGCAACGATTAAAAGACATTTCCGCAAGATTAGAAGAAATTCAAACCGAACAACAACAACTTTTAAAAGAAGCCGCAGATATTCTTGATGCAGAAAAAAATTATAATTCGGTACACATGGGAAGTAAGGGAATAACAATACAACCTCACTACACTGATTCTAATAAGCCATAACTGCGCTGAATGGTTCTTCAGTTCTCATATACATAATCTTCCCAAACCACATCGGGAAAAGAAAACCGGGAATAGCGAATGGTAGGAACAAGTAATAGCGTGTAAAAATTTAAGCCATAAACCCGGTTTTTTCAATATTTAACATTATAATATGTATCCCGAGGTATTTATACTACACTTGTATTACAAATACTAGATTAAATTTTTTATGGCAGAAATTACTAAAGAGCAAATTGAAAAAACTTGGGGAATACATCCAGCGAGAATAATTGCTTTTGACGAACTATATCAAGGGCTTTTAACAAATGTAAAAGCAAAAAATATTGTCCGTGTTATTGATGGTGATTTAGAAATTTTTAACTATACAACTCACGCACAATACAACGCGAATTGGAATGTTTTTACTTTAATTGCGAGGGGATTAGTTCTTGATGTCAAGAAGCAAGTTGTAATTGCTACTCCTTTTCCAAAGTTTTTCAATTATGGTGAAGCAAAAGTGTGGGATGCTGATAGAACTGGAGATGTTTTTGTTTATCAAAAGTACGATGGTTCTTTGGGTGTAGTGTTTTTTGATGGTGAAAAATGGCGGGTTGCGACGCGAGGTTCGTTTGATTCCGATGCAGCTATTTGGGGTCAAAAATGGTTCGACGAAAATATAGATACGAGTATATTAGAGATTGGCAATACTTATGTTTTTGAAATTATTTATTTAGGGAATCGTGTTGTTGTATCTTACGATTTTCAAGGAATGGTTTTATTAAGTGCTTATGATTTAAATGGATGTGAATATACTCGGAAACAAGTTGAAAATTTAGCAGATAAACTTAAAATACGAGTTACCGAAGTAGAAAAATTTCAATCAGTTGATAAGTTGCTTCAAGCATCGCAAACCTTAGATAGAAATAGCGAAGGATGGGTAATTCGGTTTGCTAACGGGCATCGTTTGAAGGTTAAAGGTGCAGAATATTGTCGTCTTCATCGTTTAACATCCCAGGTAACACCCTTGGCAATATGGGAAATTTTAAAAGAGGGTGATGATTTAGAAGCAGTACGAAAAGAGTTACCGGAAGAACATTTGCAGGAATTTGACAAAATTTGCTCGATTTTAGCGGCTAAATTGGAATCTTTGATTAAAGATGTTGCAGAGGTTTGCCAAAGTAAACAACATCTCTCGGATAAAGATATTGGTTTGGCTTTAAACAAAGGTGAGTGGTTGGATAGTACCCCAGTGAATCTAATAGAGAGAAAGTTTATATTTGCCGTTAGAAAACAAAATTTCTTGGATAACGTGCGTAAACCGGGAGATGGCTGTCGTAAGATGGCTTTTGAAAGCTTTCGCCCTGCTGGAAATTTCTTAGATGGATATCTAGCTAACACTACTTTTTAAACAAACTGGGTAAATAATCTCAAAAAATTATAAAACTCGCTTTTTAACAGACAAAAAGCGAGTTTTTTTAATTATGGTAATTTTGTGAAGATTTTGGGAAACCTAAATATTAGATTCCTTTATATAGTGCCTGTTTGCTTTGCTTAATACAAGGTTACATTTAATTAATATCTATACTTTCTGACTGAAGGAAGTTTTTAGGGTAGTCGAAATGATAACCGAGTTTGAGCTAAAGCGAATAAGTAACTTTTTTAGTGTTCCCAGTTAAGCCAGTTAGTGTTTCCAGTTAAGGCAGTTAGTGAATGATTTCGATTAATTTTCAGAAACTTTTAAATCAAAAAGATATTAAGTACCTTGTCAAAAATCTTTTTGCAACCGTAGAAACACCATTATACCTTGTTAGTACCGATGGAAAAGTTCTGTTTGGTACTTTCACAGAGGGGTTAACCGAAAAATACCCAGTTGACTTATCTGGTACTACTTATGCCTGGGTAGTCGGTGATTCTAAAGCATTGCTAATTTCTCAGCTAATTTCTTTTTTAATCAAAAAAGAATTTGAAAAAAAGTCTTTAGCAGAGGAATTATTAGAAAGATATGAAGAGATTGATTTATTCGATGAACTATCAACACAAATTACAAATAGTTTGGATATAAATCAAATTGCTCAACTAGTCTTAGAAAGAATTAGCACAATAGTTGAATGCGACATTGGAGGATTTTTATTATTAGAGCCTCAAACAAATCGGTTAAAACCTATTTCTCATTTTGGTGAATTTGGCTGCTTTGAATTTCCGATAACTTTAGGAAAAGGCATTTTAGGCGAGATAATAAATAAAGGCAAAGGAGAGATTATAAATGATATTTGTGAAAATTTAAAATGCAACGAAAACGATAAACCAATTCTTTCTTTAATTTGCGTTCCTTTAAAGAATAAAGAGCAAATAATTGCAGCAATTGCTATTGGTAGTCAAAGGCAAATAAACTATTCTACCGAAGATTTAAAACTACTTAATATCTTTGCCACCCAAGCGGCGATCGCCATTGAGAAAGCGTTGCTGTACGAACAAAGTTTAAATGCGGCGAAATGCGCTCAGGAGCAGGCTAAACAGCTACAGCAAATTTTAGATAAATTGCAGCAAGCTCAAGCTCAATTAATACATAGCGAAAAAATGTCTAGCTTGGGACAAATGGTAGCTGGGATTGCTCATGAAATCAACAATCCCGTAAATTTTATTAAAGGTAATATCGGTTACGGTTTTAATTATGCACAAGACTTAATTGAATTAATAGATTTATATAGAGAGAACTATCCGCAACCAATAGCAAAAATTGAAGAAAAAATAGAAGATATAAATCTTGATTTTCTTAAAGACGATTTTCTAGATTTACTCAATTCAATGAAAGTAGGTGTTAACCGAATTAAAGATATTGTCCGTTCTTTAGGAATATTTTCCCATCTTGATAAAGCAGAAATAAAACCCGTTAACATTCATGAAGGTATTGATGGAACTTTGATGATTTTAGGTCATCGTCTGCATGGAAATGGAAAAAATAAATCTATTGAGATAGTTAAAGAGTATGGAGATTTGCCTTTAATAAACTGTTATCCCGGACAATTAAATCAAGTATTTATGAACATCCTTGGTAATGCGATCGATGCTTTACAAGAAAAGGGAGATTTGATTGTAATTCGTACTCAAATGTTAAAGGATAATTGGGTAAATATTTCCATTATAGATAACGGTTCGGGAATAGCAGAAGATATTCAGAAAAAGCTATACGATCCGTTTTTTACCACAAAAGAAGTTGGTAAAGGTACGGGTTTGGGAATGGCAATTAGCTATCAAATTGTAGTCGAAAAACATGGTGGAATTCTTAAATGTATATCGGAATTAGATAAAGGTACGGAGTTTCAGATTCAGATACCAGTAGAAAAGCAAGCAATAAGATAATCCGTGAATTTATTCGAGGAATATTAATTATAGAAAAATAATGGGAAAACTATCTTATACAAGGTTATTAGCTCTGCGCGTTGTTTTATATTTATCAAAAAAATGATTTTAAATAATTTATTAACTACTAAATATATCAGAATGCTAAATAATAAATGGTTGAATAGCTTAAAAGTAAATCAAAAAATTACCCTTGGATATACAGTAGCTTTAGGAATAAGTGTCTTAGGAACTATTTTAGGGGTAACAATTGGAAACTATTTGGAAGGAAAGGCTTTAGAACATGAGGAACAAGCTTTACTGGAAATGACTATTCTTTATCGTTTGCAGACAGGAGTTTTACAAGCACGAACCCATCAACAGCAGTTAATTCCGCTAACCAAGGAGCCAAAAAAATTTGATGAGGAGTATGCTCATATTATTAAACACGCAAACACTATTCAAAAAACTTGGTTAGAAGTTAAAGCTATAACAGCAGCAGAAGACAATCATTCTTCCGAAGAAATACTAAGTTTAAAAAAGTTTAACCAATCTTACGAAGGAGTACCAAATAAATTTTTCCAGGCATTAAATCAATTAGTGCAAGATGTTCGCGTATTAAACTTAGATACTCCAGAAAAAGTCGCATCTGCTCAAATTAAACTTTTAGAATTTACTAATAGCGAACTAGCAATTAAATTTGATGGGATTTCAGATGATTTATCTGAAATAATCAAGATTTTCTATAAAGAGCAAAAAAAAGCAGAAAATGAATTACAAATAGCAATCGTATTACGCAATTATATTGTATTTAGTAGTGCTTTAATCTCAATTATCATTGCAATTATATTAGCTAGACAAATTAGTAAAGCGATATCATATCCGATTCTTCAACTAAACAAGGTTGCAAAACAAGTAACTGAGACAGAAAATTTTAATTTACAAGTTTCCATTACTACAAAAGATGAAGTTGGTAGTTTAGCATCTTCTTTTAATCATCTAGTTAACCGAGTCAAGCAACTTCTAGAAGAACAAACAGCCAATGCAGCACATTTAAGAGCAATTATTGATAACCTTGCAGATGGTTTGTTAGTCAGCGATAACGAGGGTAAGATAATCAACTACAATCCTGCTATGACTAGAATGTTCGGTTTAGGAGATGTAGATATTAATGGAATTTCTTGTCAAGAATTTCTTCCTGAAGTCATAGGATTAGTAAACAAAACTCAGGAAAATCCGACAGCAGTTTTTACAACAGAGTTAATAAACGATAAGCAATTTTTCAAAGCAACAGTTACCGCGATTTTAGAAGCTAATTGTATAGGTTCCTATTGTAAATATTTGGGTTCGGTGATAGTTGTTCGGGATATCACCCAGGAAAAAGAAGTCGATCGCATGAAGACGGATTTTATCTCCACCGTTTCCCATGAATTAAGAACTCCTTTAACTTCAGTATTAGGATTTGCATCGATTATTCAAGAAAAACTCGAAGAAGACGTTTTTCCTTTACTACCCGATGAAAATCGCAAAACTAAAAAAACTATTAGAAGAGTAAAAGACAATATTAATATTATTATCTCCGAAGCAGAACGACTTACCACCTTAATCAATGATGTATTAGATATTGCTAAAATGGAAGCGGGAAAGCTTGATTGGAAGCAAGACAAAATTGATATTAAAAAAGCGATCGAGCGTTCTTTAGCTGCTACTTCTGGCCTGTTTATAAATAAAGATTTAGAACTAATTCAAAATATAGAACCCGAGCTACCGCATATTATAGGTGACGAAGATCGTCTTATTCAAGTATTAATTAATTTAATTTCAAATGCTGTTAAATTTACTGAGTATGGTTCTATAACCTGTAGTGCTAAAGTTATGAATAGCAACATAATTGTTAGCGTTACCGATACGGGTAGCGGTATATCTCAAGAAGATTGTCCGCAAGTATTTGATAAATTCAAACAAGTAGGAGAAATATTCACCGATAAACCTCAAGGTACCGGATTAGGCTTACCAATTTGCAAACAAATTATTGAACATCACGGTGGTGATATTTGGGTAGAAAGCGAATTAACTCAAGGTAGTACTTTCTCATTTTCTATCCCGATTCAAATGATTAGCGAAGTAAACGAATTTGATAAGATTGTCAATTTAGATAGTCTTGTCAAACAGTTGCAAGAACATTCTCATAAAAATATTTCTACTTCTGACGATCAAAAAACAATTTTAGTAGTTGATGATGATGCGAATATCCGTGAATTACTTAGACAGTCTTTACAAAATCAAAGTTATGCAGTCAGAGAAGCTAAAGATGGTTTAGATGCAATTAATCAAATAAAAATTGAAAAGCCAGACTTAATTATTTTAGATGTAATGATGCCTCAAATCAACGGGTTTGATACAGCAGCAATTATCAAAAATAACCCGCTAACAATGGATATTCCCATTATCATGCTATCTATCTTTGAAGATAAAGAGAGGGGATATAAATTGGGTATCGATCGATATATGACCAAACCTATTGAAAGCAACAAGTTAATCAAAGAAATTGGTTTGTTGCTATCTCAAGGAACATCGGCTAAAAAAGTTTTAGTAGTAGATACAACTGCTTCTACTTTATTAACTTTATCAGAAATACTCAAAACCCAAGGTTACAATGTTGTGGAAGCATCTAATGGTGAAGAATGCATCGAAAAAGCAATATCTGTCAAACCTGATATGATTATTGTCGATTCTGTGTTGTCGCAAGAACACGATTTAGTTAAAACATTACGTTTTGAGAAGGGTTTAGAAAACTTCTTTTTTATACTACTCGGTGATAGCGAAAAAAATTAACCTTACCCCTTCCCCTCTCCTTAGTAAGGAGAGGGGTGCCGGAGGCGGGGTGAGGTTTCTACTATATTATCAAATAGCTTAAAATAACAGGAAATCATGGATAAGAAAATTTTGATTGCAGACGATGAAGCAAACATTCGGATTTTAATGGAACAAGTTTTAGAAAAATTAGAAGATGAAGGTGTTGAATTATTAATTGCAGAAAATGGAAAAGAAGCATTAGAAACCATAGAAGATGAAAAACCAGACTTAGTTTTTCTCGATATGATGATGCCGAAAATGAACGGTTTAGATGTTTGTAAAGCTGTCAAACAAGAATTAAAAATTCAGGATATTTACATAATTATGTTAACAGCCAAAGGACAAGAAGATGATAAGGAAAAAGGGTTGCAAGTAGGTGCCGATTTATATATGACTAAACCATTTCGTCCCAAAGCTGTTTTAGAAAAGTCGCGAGAAATATTAGGGATTTGATAAATATTGTAGTAGGGTGTGTTATCGCACAGCGCAACGCACGGGAGCATCTCAAATATTGAAATTTGTAGTGCGAGCATCTTGCTCGCTATATACAGCCCTTTGCAGCTAAATGAGGTACAAAGCTATATTCTAAAAGTCTTGTGGGATGGGCATCTTTGCCCGTCTGAATGTACTTCACCAAAACTAAATATTGTATATCAAGCGAGCAAGATGCTCGCACTACGATATATTTTTGAAAAATTGGGATGCTCCCCAACGCACTATTATTCTGATAATTGTTAACTGATAAACCTTTGCGGAGACAATTCAGAAATAATTTCATCTTCATTCCCGGCTAAATAGTTAGCAAAACGTCGCGCTAAAGGTGGAATAAATACTAAAGGATTGCTGAAACCTGAAAAAAGATGAATATTATTGCTTTGAGGAACTTTACCAATCACAGGTAAATTATCTTTACTAAAAGTTACTAAACAATGATGACAAGTTCCTTTAATATTTTCTAATTCAGGTAATATTTTACCAATATTTTCTCGTAATACAGCTTCACTTTTTTCAGCATCAAAATCGGCATCAGGATTCGTGTTGACAAAACTAACTTGCCCCAATCGTAAACTATTATCTTTAAATTGCACTGCACCTAGATCCAAAATCCAACCGAGTTTATTGGTTTCATCCCATAATTTATCGTTTTCACTAGCTTCAGCTTCTAATTGAGAACGTTTTAAATTCGCTGGCATTATTAATGTATTTAATTTCAAGTCTACGGGTGGAGTTTCGATAATTTCTGCATGAGTAAAATATACTTGGATGGGAATACCCGATGTTTGCAGCAATTTGCGGCTAAATCCACCAGCACAAACCACGACGTTTTTACAGCTAAATGTATCGGTATTTGTTTTTACTAATAATTCTTGCTCAATTTCTAAAACTTGGCTAATTTGCATCTTTCCCCCAGCCAGCAAAAAGGCTTTTATATAAGCTTGGGCTGTTTTCTCTGGATGAATATGTCCGTGTTTTACTGTTAAAGCTCCAGAAATTGCTTCTCTATTTAATAAAGGTTCTAATTCACAAGCTTGATTGACATTAAGTAATTGTGGAGGTGTTGCAAAATGTTGATAATTAGCAGCAATTTCTTCTGGATTATTCTCTTGAGGAATGGTTAATAATAAATCTAGCTCGCGAAATTGAATATCGGTGTTTAATTCTTCTGACAGACTTTGATAACGTTTCTTTGACTCTTTGCATAATTGACAAGTTAAAGGATTTGTACCGCTCCAAAAAGCCAAACCACCATAACTATAGCGAGTCGCATTTTGCTGTGTGGTGTGTTGTTCTAATAATAATACCGAAAAGCCTTTTGTAACTAATTCATAGCTAAGTGCAGCACCCGCAATACCAGCACCGATAACAATAATATCGTAGGTTTTCATTTAACAATTGGTAATTGTAGTAAGGAATTTATTTCTTATTCTAAACTTTTTATGCTCCTTAGATTATGGAGATAATAACCGCAGAGGGCGCGGAGGTAAGAATTATAGAGGCATAAAAGTAAGAGAGCGATGAATTGCGGCATATAGAACGAAAATCATCGGTATTTACACTAGTTGATGAATTAATAATTGCTGAATAAACTGAATTTGCTAGTTAACTGATTTTTAATATGAGCGATCGAAACATTTCTATTACTTTAGACTGCGATGATGATGTAGTGCTTTTTGAAAAAGATACTTTTAAAGTCAGTCGGTTGAAAGAGTTGACAAGGAGAGAAGTAATAAAAAAGTTTGAAAAGCTAATGTCCCGTTGTAAACACAATACTAGAGGACAATTTATGACTGATTTTTTTCAAAAAATTGTTATAGGAGAAGAAAGCCTAAATTTTAATTACATCAAGTTTGAAACCATTAGAGATTGTCAAATTCTTCAAGTGAATAATAAAGGCTGGCAGAAGGGAAAGCTAAATATTGAAATATGTATATCACCCGATGTTAATAAACCTGACAAAGTTAATTTAAAATTCTTCCCCGAACAACCTATTGAATCAGAATCACCATTAGATGATATTCGCGAGATGGTGCAAACAAATTAATTCGTAGGGTGTGTTATGGTGCGACAAAAAATTAAATTAGTCACGTAATATGTTCGTTTCGCACCTAACGCACCATATTATTATTTATTATTAATTATTAGTGCGTTGCGCTCCGCGACAACACACCCTACAAAATAATTAACCTTAATTTGTTAAAAACAACATTACATCGCCTTCTTTAACAATATAAGCTTTCCCTTCAGCGCGAACTAAGCCTTTTTCTTTTGCTGAACTTAACGAACCAGAGGCAACTAAATCATCATAACTAACAGTTTCTGCACGAATAAATCCTTTTTCAAAATCGCTGTGAATTACTCCTGCTGCTTGCGGTGCTGACATTCCAGCTTTTATTGTCCAAGCGCGAGTTTCTTTTTCTCCTGATGTAAAATATGTCCGCAATCCTAATAAGTCGTAAGTAGCGCGGATCAAAGATTTTAAACCACCTTCTTCTACACCCAAAGCTTCAAGAAAATCCTTTCTTTCTTCATCAGATAATTCTACTAATTCCGATTCTACCTGTGCGGAAACTATCACAACTTGAGCATCTTCTTGCGCTGCAATTTCTCGCACTTGCTCTACATATTTATTCCCAGTAGATAAGTCATCTTCGGAAACATTGGCAGCATAAATAATCTTTTTCGCACTCAACAATGTCAAAGGTTTTATTAACTCGGCTTCTTCTTCGCTTAACTTCATCTGACGAACAGATTTACCTTCGTTTAAGTCTGCTGCAACTTTTTCTAATACTGACATTTCGTACTGAGCATCTTTATTTGCCCTTGCTTGCTTGCGAGTACGATCCATGCGACGTTCAACTTGCGATAAATCTGCTAAAACAAGCTCCAAATTAATCACTTCAATATCTCGTGCTGGCCCCACCGAGCCAGAAACGTGAATTACGTCATCATCTTCAAAACAACGTACCACGTGAACGATCGCATCAGTTTCGCGAATATTCGATAAAAACTGGTTTCCCAATCCCTCTCCCTTACTCGCACCCTTCACCAAACCGGCGATATCGACAAATTCCACACGAGCGGGGACAATTTGCTTTGCAGAAGAAATCTTCGCTAAAACTTCTAATCGATCGTCAGGTACCGAAACAATGCCGACATTCGGCTCAATGGTGCAAAAAGGAAAATTAGCAGCTTCAGCCTTAGCATTCGCCACCACAGCATTAAATAAAGTTGATTTTCCTACATTAGGAAGTCCGACAATCCCGGCTCTTAGCATTTTGGATTTTAGATTTTAAGTACACTGCGTTGCGGAGGTTCCCTCCGTTGTAGCAAGTGTACGAGATTTTGGATTTGTAATCACAGCATATCTTAAAGCTAAGAGCAAATTGTTTCAAATCGGTTTGGGAATTGGTTGCGGCTCCGGAGTGGGTACTGGTTGAGGCATCGGAGAAGGAACGGGTTCGGGTACTGGTGTCGGAATTGGTGTTGGTGGTGGTGCGGGTGCTGGTGTTGGATTTGGGCCAGGTATGGCAATTAGTCGGGGAGAAATCATGTTTAATTTCTGTTTAATTATTCTACCTTTTCAACTTAAATAAGAATTATCCCCCTAAACATCCTCCTAATAGACTATGCCTATTTGAGGAGAAAGTTAGGCTAAGAGGATGTTTAAAAAGTATCTGGCGGTTTAAACCGCTACTACACAAGCGAAGTCCACCTCCGTGGACTTTAATGGAAAGGTTAGTAGGTAATCGGGAATTGATAATTGATAATTGATAATTGTTAACTGATTTAACATGAATCAAAACCAAACTCCTCTACTTGATGCAATCATATCCAACGCCAAACGTCCTCACAGTGCCTTCTACACTCCCGGACACAAGCAAGGAAAAGGAATTTCACCAAAACTTCTAGAATATTTCGGTAAAGCTGTATTTACCGCCGATTTAACCGAATTAACCGATTTAGATTGCCTTTTCGCACCTGATGGAGTTATCCAGCAAGCACAACAACTCGCCGCTGAAGCATTTGGTGCATCACAAACTTGGTTTTTAGTTAACGGCTCCACCTGCGGAATAGAAGCGGCAATTCTGACAACTTGCAATGACGGCGATAAAATCATCCTTCCCCGTAACGTTCATTCTTCGGTAATTTCAGGTTTAATTCTTTCCGGTGCAATACCAATTTTTATCAACCCAGAATACGATGCAAATTTAGAAATTGCCCATAGCATCACCGTTGAAAGTTTAGAAAAAGCATTAGAAAAACATCCCGATGCCAAAGCCGTGATGATGGTTTATCCGACATATTACGGAGTATGTGGAGATATTGCGGCGATCGCCCAACTCACCCACAAATACAATATCCCTTTATTAGTAGACGAAGCCCACGGCGCACATTTTGCCTTTCATCCCGAATTACCCATCTCAGCTTTAAATGCAGGAGCCGATTTAACCGTACAATCCATTCATAAAACCCTCGGAGCCATGACTCAAGCATCGATGCTGCACGTACAAGGTGAAAGGATAAATATTAACCGCGTCAATAAAGCCTTACAACTAACACAGTCAACAAGTCCCAGCTATATACTACTAGCTTCCCTAGACGCAGCGCGGCAACAAATAGCACTCCACGGCAAAGAATTACTCACCCAAACCTTACAACTTGCCTCGGAAGCCAGAAAATATATTGATAAAATTCCAGGATTATCAATTTTATCTTTCCCCACATCTTCCCCCTCTTCCCCCTCTTTAGACAAAACCCGCTTAACCGTAAACGTTTCCGAATTAGAAATAACCGGCTTTGAAGCAGAAGAAATTTTAGACGAGAAATTTAACGTAACCCCAGAATTCGCTTCATTGAAAACAGTCACATTTATAATTAGCTTAGGAAACACCGCAGAAGATATAGAACAATTAATAAAAGCCTTTAAAACTCTAGCGAAAGAATATAGAAAACCCCTTCCCACAGTTGAGAAAGGGTTTGATTGTAAAAAATTGCCAATTTGGAATCATTGGGAGGCGGAGCCTCTTAAACTTGTTTCCCAGCCAGAGTCTGGGAACCAGGCACAGGCTGAGTCGGGGAACCAGAATAACCTTACTACTTGCAATTTATCACCACGTCAGGCATTCTTTGCTGCTACACAAACCGTACCCATCAAACAAGCAATTAATCGTATCAGCGCTGAAACCGTTTGTCCCTATCCACCTGGAATACCCTTGTTAATCCCCGGAGAAATAATAACTTCCGCAGTTGTGGAACATTTATTAAATGTAAAAGCTTGCGGAGGGTTTATCAGTAATTGTGCTGATACAAGTTTGTGTACCTTGAAAGTGGTAAGGGGAGAGGGGGAGAAAAAGTTAGGAATTAGGAGTTAGGAGTTAAGAGTTATAAAACAATCTGTAGTGGGAGCATCTTGCTCCCTTATTGTTTCTAATCCCTAATCTTCAATCCCTAATCTTCAATCCCTAATCTTCAATCCCTAATCTTCAATCCCTAATCTTCAATCCCTAATCTTCAATCCCTAATCTTCAATCCCCAATCTTCAATCCCCAATCTTCAATCCCTAATCTTCAATCCCCAATCTTCAATCCCCCATGCCCAATCCCCCATGCCCAATCCCCCATGCCCAATCCCCCATGCCCAATCCCCAATTTGTTTACCTTCTCAAAACCACTTGAAAAGAATTCAAATATCCGCGAATGCTTTTACCAAGATATTTTTCTTGTTCTTTGGTGGTGATTACCATTGCTTGATACAAACGCCCTTCGGCGAAAAACATCCGATTTCTGGTGATTTTTCCGGCTGAGTTGACGTATTCGATTTCTTGCCCTGGCTGATTGTTGTAACTACGAATGTTTTTTTGACTGACTAATCTGGATTTCGTAGTTTTTAATGCCATATCCCGCGCATTATTCAGCACTACTTGGGGATCTGCCAGTTTACCGTAACTATGAGGAAAGTCGTTGTAAGCGACGACGTATGCTACTTGCTGTTTGGGAGGTTTGGCAAGAAATATATTTAAGTTAATTTCCCCCATGAATGTTTTTTTGGTTTCGCTCATGGATTTAGGCATTCCCGGCATCAATACCTTGAAACTGCCATCAGGGGAATTGAACACTTTCCATTGTGACTTTTTAGCTGCTTGTGCGGTAGCTGTTTGCTGCTTGTGAACTTCTGCTACTGTAAAGCTGCTGAATACCAAACCGGCGGCGATTAGGGGTAAGAAAGCTTTTTTTGTCATAGTTGTTGCTAATAACGATACTGATATTACTTATTCTGTTCGCTCCCGTTATAACCTAGAAGCACTAATAGCAGCACCTATTAAACCAACTTGCGAATTAAGAATTATATGTACGGGTATGTCTTGCAAGATGCTTCGCATTCTACCTTTACTACTGAAATTAAGCATAAAACTACCCTCTTGAATCAAAGGAAGTATTTTAGGTGCAATGCCACCAGCGACGTATAAACCGCCGTAGGGTAACAGTTTTAACGCCAAATTCCCCGCTTCGGCTCCGTATATTTCTACGAATAGCTGCATGGTTTGCTCGGAAAGGCGATCGCTTTTATTCACGGCAGCCGTACCGATTGCTGCGCCTGGATCGACACTTTTTTCTTTTCCTGCTTCTCTTTCCCAAGTCATTACCACTTGAGCAATTTCTGGCGATTCGGCAGCAATTTTTCGATCTCGCAAAAATTCGTAAATTGATACAATTCCCATACCAGAAACTACTCTTTCTACCGACACTCTTTGGATATCGTGTTTATCAAGCAGATATTTCAATAGTTGAAATTCCAATTCTTTACGGGGTGCAAAGTCGGAATGTCCCCCTTCTGAAGGAAATATCTGATACATATCTCCAGCTTTAATTAAAAATCCCTGTCCCAAACCAGTACCCGCACCAAGAATACCAATAGGTGCTTCGGGGTTTAGTTTCCCTTCTTGCAAAGTTAGTACATCTTCCTTTTTCAAACCCAAAATACCATAACCAACCGCCGCGAAATCGTTGATTAAAGTAACGTGAGCAATACCCAATTGTTCTTCCAAGCGCGAACTATCGAGAAACCAAGCTAAATTGGTCAATTTGGCAGTATTGTTGACTACAGGGCCAGCTATAGCAAAACAAGCCTTTTGAGGTATATCCTTTGTATTTGCTGCTGCTAAAAACTGTTTTACTATCGGTACCAAATCAGGAAAATCTTTACTAGAATAGCGCTCTTCGTACAAAGTACGTAAAACAGGCTTCTCCGACGCTTCCACCAAGCGCAAAATAGTTTTCGTACCGCCGATATCTCCTGCTAATAATAATGTCATAGTTAGTTGTTGGTTGTTAGTTGATAGTTGCAGCAAGCATAATCTCGTAGTGCGAGCGTCTCGCTCGCTATATATCTTAATAGCGCGAGCCTCTCGTTCGCTATATATCTTAATAGTGCGAGCGTCTCGTTCGCTATATATCTTAATAGTGCGAGCGTCTCGCTCGCTATATATCTTAATAGTGCGAGCGTCTCGTTCGCTATATATCTTAATAGTGCGAGCGTCTCGTTCGCTATATGTCTCAAAGCAACGTCTCGCTCGCTATATATCTTAATAGCGCGAGCGTCTCGTTCGCTATATGTCTCAAGGCAACGTCTCGTTCGCTATATGTCTCAAAGCAACGTCTCGCTCGCTATATATCTTAATAGCGCGAGCGTCTCGTTCGCTATATGTCTCAAGGCAACGTCTCGTTCGCTATATGTCTCAAGGCAGCGTCTCGTTCGCTATATGTCTCAAGGCAACGTCTCGTTCGCTATATGTCTCAAGGCAGCGTCTCGTTCGCTATATGTCTCAAGGCAACGTCTCGTTCGCTATATGTCTCAAGGCAACGTCTCGTTCGCTATATGTCTCAAGGCAACGTCTCGTTCGCTATATGTCTCAAGGCAACGTCTCGTTCGCTATATGTCTCAAGGCAGCGTCTCGTTCGCTATATGTCTCAAGGCAGCGTCTCGTTCGCTATATGTCTCAAGGCAACGTCTCGTTCGCTATATGTCTCAAGGCAACGTCTCGTTCGCTATATGTCTCAAGGCAACGTCTCGTTCGCTATATGTCTCAAGGCAACGTCTCGTTCGCTATATGTCTCAAGGCAACGTCTCGTTCGCTATATGTCTCAAGGCAACGTCTCGTTCGCTATATGTCTCAAGGCAACGTCTCGTTCGCTATATGTCTCAAGGCAACGTCTCGTTCGCTATATGTCTCAAGGCAGCGAGACGCTGCCACTACAATCAAAAATAATGTAGATTGTAAATTATTTATTATTTATTACTCCTAATTCCTCACTCCTAACTTTCTACCACTAACAACTAACATTTATTAATTAAACCTCACCACTTCTTCAACTTCTGTCAAATGAGAAGTATCTCCCGTAAGCTCCAATAACCATTCTGGCTCTTGACGAACAACTTTTACTAAGCTACACAATGAAGCTTTGACTTTTCCTATCGCTGAATCACCTACAAATCCCATCGCGGCACCTAGTACCGATGCACCATGAGCAATTAATAAAATATTTTCTGGAGAATATTCTGTTGCCAAACATCTGGCAGTTTGTGCGGAGCGTAAGCGCATTTGTTGACGAGTTTCGGGATATTTGACTGCTATTTGTGGCGTATAGCTAACGTCAATATAAGGATATATTTCTAATAATTCTTCAATTGAATGTCTTTCTGGTTCTTCAGTCATCCAATCGGGATTTAACCATTCACTTAATCCCGTTTCTAACTTTATCGGTAAATTGAGAACCGATGCAACTGCTGTTGCTGTTTGTACGGTACGTAAAAATGGAGAAGCAAAAATATAATCAATTTTTTCGTCTTTAAGACGATTTGCTAATTGCTGTGCCTGTACCATACCATCATCTGATAGCGGTGGATCGTAACGTCTTTCGGCTGTTAGAAACCAATCAGGGTTTACAAAGTCAAGACGATTGGCGTGTCTGGCTATCCAGATGATTTGCGACATGAGATAAAAGCTGAAATTGATGCAGAATCAATATTATCGCACCAATGGGAATGGGAAACGAGAAATTCCCAAAATTTTGCTGTTACCACATTGCTAGTACTAACGAACTGAGTAAAGATAAATTGATTGCGATTGCAAATAGTATGAGATAGCATCACAATCTGTTTATCCATTCTTTAAGTAAAAAGTCAAACTCCTAAAGAAAGGTTTTTTCGCTTAAATTAGGCATAAATTCGGCATAAGAAAAAGTAAAGATTGCAATCTGAAAATAACATCAAATTTAAACACTTTGTTTTGCTAAAAGTCTATGTTTGAATCAGATAATATCGCTTTTGATCAAAATCACTATATATATTTCCAACATTTTTTGAATCATCTAAAACAACGGTAGGGTAATACTTTTCCCTAACTTCCAAGTTGTAAACAATTTAAAAATATTTTTTTACGAACCGCTCAAGCCAAGCTAAGATTATCCAAACATTTCAAACAATTGATATTTAATTATTAAAGGTTATAAATTAAACCCGACGGGAATTGTAAATACGTTATTTTGCAAAATTTTTAAAGCCTGCTTAAATGATTTTCCTCGAATTATCGGCAGAAAAGGTAGTAGTTTGAGAGCCTAATTTAAATTATTTGTAAATAAACTTTGACAATTTCAGATATTGATCGCAAGTAAAATTTTTATCACAAACAACGTAAAAGCATCAAGATTAGACGTATTACTAAGCACGTATTTTTCTATATAAAAATAAATTATCTTTTTAAAAAGCGCTGTTCGCTATAAACAAAAAATGATACTTTTATAGTTGAGGAAATAAATTATTACCTCAAAACTATCTTATAAATCCGAAGATAAACGAAATCATTAAACTTTAACTGGGCTGAAAATCATATGATTCTTCGGTCTAAATAAGAGTTTAAAGAATAGTCGTTATTTCGATTTTTTGGATTTGCTTTAATGATTTTTAGGAGATAAAGCAATGGCTGAAAATAAGAAAAAAACCAATCCTTTATTGGATGAATGTCAATCCTTCCTAGCCGACCTATCTAGTGAAGAAGAGTCTACCCTTACTGGTGGCGGCAGTTATGGCTATGGCGGCTCCAAAGGTGATGATGACGATGATGATGATGGTGGTCGTGGTAAGAAGAAAGGTGGTAAATATGGTCACGGCTACGGCTATGGCGGCTACAAAGGTGACGATGACGACGACTAAAAAAAAGTTCAGATACTTTTATGATTGCTTATAAGTATCTGAAACTTTGTTTCTAATTTGTTATTTAATGTTCGCTTCTGGGGCTGTTCGGCAACAATCTCAGAAGCATTTCTTAATCTTAATATAAGAAAGTTTGATTGCCTCCTAGTTATGAAATATTCTTTTATTCGTCAACATAGTGAGGAAGATTGTGGTGCTGCTTGTATTGCCATGATTGCCAAGCAGTATGGACGCAGATTCTCGCTTTCGCACGTGCGGGAGGCTGTAGGAACGGGACAGTTGGGGACTTCTTTGTTGGGACTGCGACGTGGTGCCGAGGGGTTGGGGTTCTTTGCTCGTTCGGGCAAAGTTACTGACGAAATTTTAGAGAAGTTTGACATTGAACGGATGCCCCTACCAGCAATTGTTCATTGGAAGGGTCAGCATTGGGTAGTGTTATACGGTAGACGGAGAAATCGTTATATAATAGGCGACCCGGCAACAGGTATTCGCTATCTTAGTACTGATGAACTCCGCCAGGGTTGGAGCAACGGGGTAATGTTACTGGTGGTGCCAGACGAAGCCTTTTATCGCCAAGAGAATGACAAAACGGATGGATTTGCACGGTTTCTGCAACGGGTTTGGCCTTATCGGAGTACGCTATTTCAAGCTTTCACATACGCGCAGCTTATCGGCTTATTATCTTTAATCGACCCATTTTTAATCCAGTTTTTAACTGACGATGTATTGATTCGTGGCGATACTAATTTACTTAATACGGTAACAATTGCTGTCATAGTGCTAGTTGTGATTGAAACCGTACTCAGTTTAGTAGAGTATAACTTGATTGCCCATTTAGCTCAACGGCTGGAGTTAAGTCTGACGTTGGAGTTTGGGCGCAAGCTGCTGCAACTACCTCTGATGTATTATGAAACGCGACGTAGTGGTGAGGTGGTTAGTCGTCTTGAAGATATATCTCGTATTAATAGTTTGATTTCTGATGTGGCAGTCCGCTTGCCCAGTATGTTTTTTACAGCACTGGTGTCTTTTGGTTTCATGTTGTTTTACAGCCAAAAGCTGACTTTACTATCAGTAGCGGTGGCAGGAGCAATGACTGGTGCAACGATGATATTTTTACCGATTTTGCAGCGCAAGATGCGGCGAATACTGGCTCTAGATGCAGAAAACCAGGGGATTTTAGTTGAGACTTTTAAAGGTGCAATGACGGTCAAAACCACAGCCGCTCAACCCCAATTATGGAATGAACTGCAAAGCCGGTTTGGCTACCTTGCTAGTGAAGAATTTAAGACATCTCAGGTAGGGATTTTAAATAATCAGTTTTCGGGGTTGGTGGCAGGAATCGGTGGCATCTGTCTGTTATGGTTTGGCAGTTTTCTGGTTATTAATCAAGAACTTAGTATTGGTCAACTGTTGGCTTTTAATGGTATGAATGCCAAGTTTGTCGGATTTATTCGGTTTTTGGTGCGCTTCTCTGACAAGTTTGCTAAAGTCAAAGCTTCGGTACAGCGTTTTACCGAGGTGTTGGACGCGAAAGAAGAAACTGTAGAAGACTGGCTTAAACCTTTTGCCGAAATTCCCGCTAATGCCGAGATTACATTTAATTCTATAAAATTTTATTATCCGGGTCGTATTGATTTATTAGAAAATTTTTCCTTAACTATTCCGGGGGGTAAGGTAACGGCTTTGGTGGGGACTTCCGGTTGTGGCAAAAGTACCCTTGCTAAGATTATTGCCGGATTGCATCCTTACCAATCTGGGGATGTACGTATTGCTGACTACAATATGCGTGATTTATCTACAGAATGTCTGCGGCAACAAGTGGTGTTGATTCCCCAGGATGCTCATTTTTGGAGCCGTTCTATTTTAGAAAATTTTAGATTATGCGTGCCCGGTGCTACCTTTGAGGAAATTGTCGAAGCTTGTCAGATAGCTGAAGCCGATACCTTTATCAGTCGTTTACCCGATGGTTATCAAACTGTTTTAGGGGAATTTGGCTCGAATCTTTCCGGTGGTCAGCGTCAACGACTGGCAATTGCGCGGTCAATAATAATGCAGCCTTCTATCTTAATTCTAGATGAATCTACCTCTGGTCTTGACCCTTTGAGTGAAGCTAAAGTACTCAAGCGGTTGCTGGCTCATCGTCAGGAGTATACCACAATTTTGATTAGCCATCGTCCTAGCGTAATTCAAATTGCAGATTGGGTAGTCGTATTAGATAAAGGCAAAATCGATATTGAAGGTTCTCCTCAATCTCTACTGGATCGGGATGGAGAGCATCTTCACTTTTTACGCGGGGTGTTGTTAACTGATACAGATGAAGGATCGAGATTCTCTTTAACTGACAGTAGAAAGTAGGGAAAGCTTATATAACTGAGTAGTAATTATATTAGGAATGGCCGCAACTGGCACATTTTGTTGTAGGGTGCTGTGACACTTAATTAAATTTTTGACGCATTAATAAGGGTTGTGGTGTCACGCACCATCCGAGTATTGTGACGCTTACGGCCATTCCTGTATATAAATAATTTTGCCCGAATAGTTATTTAAACATCTAGAAAATTTATAATTTAAAGAGTTTGAGGAAAAATCCTGCCCATGTCACAATATTCTGACCCCAATCCGGTCAATCGTTCGGATGAGCAGGTTCCTGATATAGCTCCTCCACAAAAAGCAGCCGTTGACCAATTTCAGTGCTTAAAAACCCGTTCTCGACAATCCAACAGTCTCAGTCGGTCAGTAAAACCCGATGCTCTATCTCCTATTGATGTCAAGGAATTTTTACCTTCTCTAAGCCGTTGGACGACCTTCGGCAGTTGGTTTATTGTGATGGCAATCGGTCTGGGAGCAGCAGCATCAACTGTTGTTACCTACCGCACTACCGTGAAAACTGAAGCCACAATTCGTCCGACTGGAGAAGCACGAATAATACAGGCAGGTACGGAAGGAACTGTAACTGATATTGCGGTAAGTAACTACAAACCTGTAAAAAAAGGGCAGGCGATCGCTTATCTAGATAATTCTCGTCTGCAAACCCAAGCAAAGCAACTTGAAAGTAATGTTGCTAAAACCCGAGGACAACTTACTCGAATTAAAGCCCAACTTAAAGCTCTCGAACAACAAACGAATGCGGAATTGCTGCAAGCACAACAAGCAATCGCAACCTCGGAAGCTGAACTAGCACAGGCAAAACGCACCTACGGCGACCGGAAGATTATCACTGCTGCTGAGGTTCAAGAAGCTCAAGCCCAGTTTAATCTAGCTCAAAACGAAGTTGAAAGCTATCGCTTATTAGTAGGTAATGGAGCAATTTCTAAATTGAAGCTAGCTGAAAAAGAAGCTGCCTTGCAAACTGCTCAAGCTCGACTTAATAAGCTGCGGGCAGCGTTAAACCCTAACGATACAGAAGTAGTTGCTGCTCAGATCAAAATTGCTCAGGAGGAATCCAGAAAAAAAGCAACTCAGGCTCAGTTTAGTCAGTCTCGCGAACAACTGATGCAACAAGAGCTTGAAGCTCAGAATCAATTAAATCAAGATATTAAAGAACTCAATCAGGTAAAAAAAGAGTTAGAAAACAGCAGCATTCGCGCTTCAGCGACCGGAATCTTGTATGGGCTAAAGCTGCGTAATGTCGGTCAGGTGCTTCGCTCTGGCGAAACTATTGCCCGAATCATCCCTAGCGATACACCTTTGGAAATTAGAGCAACTATCCCACCAGAGCAGATTAATAAGGTTAAGGTAGGGCAACCGACTCAAATGCAAGTCTCTGCTTGCCCTTTATCTATATTTGGGTCCCTTCGTGGTAAAGTGAAGTCGGTTTCTCCCGATACAAATAATTTAAATAACTTATCAGATGGTGAGACAGCAATACCCTCAAACCAGGTGAACCAATCTGGGTATACAGTTATTGTTGAACCAGAAAAGCAGTTTGTGCAGACAGGTAAACGGACTTGCGAACTTTTACCAGGAGCCGAAGGTCGGCTGACAATAATTTCGCGTCAGGAAACGGTACTGAGTTTCCTCCTGAGAAAAGTTCGCTTACAAACCAATTTTTAATCTATTATTCCCTACTTTCTACTTCCTACTCCCTACTCCCTGTTTCCTCAAACAGTTAATCTTTAATCGGGATAGGAGTAAGAAAGTAATCCTATTGAAAAATTTATCCATTGATTCGATTTTTAACCATTTGCTCAAATGCATCCGAAATCTTCTCTAAATATGGTCTTGTGTATGGAAAATTCCCTGCATGGTCGAAGTTATGTCTCATAGCTGCATTCAGTTCAAAAATAAAGATTGTTCCTTCAGGTAAAATCGTGAAATCGATACCGAAGAAATCTAGTCCAACTAAGTCGCGGATGGTATGCATTCGATTAAAATTTTCGCAGCCTAAGTAGCCACAGGGGTCGCCTAAATAAGCCCGCTCTTGTGCTTGCATCCATTCTTGTTGATTCATAATGCTGTAGCGATCGCCAGAATGAATATTCCATGTATCCTTAAAAACATTAGCTACTGGGTACAGGGTACCGTCAATAAAGAACAGCCGCATTTTACGATAAACATTGTGTCGAACCGGGCAGTCTTGGAACTGGATGATGTAATACTCCTGGTTCGTAGGGCTAATCTCAAAATGTTTTCGCAATTCTTGTTCGTTGTCCAAAAGAACGACACTTTGACCTGTTTGCGAAGCTGCTTTGCGAACAATTATCGGAAACTCAAATCCCCAGCCAAAAATTGTATTAATAATTTCATCTAAACTATTTCCAGACCACGAAACTTTCTCTGTTTTAGGGAATGTTACACCCGGAATTGTATTTAAGCGAACGCTATTACGATTTCGAGTTGTTTCCAGCACTTGGCGCGGATGATTGACGATCGGAATATGAGGATAGCGGTCAACAAATCTTGCTGCTGCTAGCAGTGATGTTTGCTTGGAATCGGGACAAGCAATGGTGTTAAGTATCAAATCAAAGTCAGGGAATTCGCTTAAAGTATCTACATTGTTTTCAAAAATATTGAACAAGAGTAGATTATAGTCTTCCTCTCCGAGCAGGTCAGTAATGGAAAAATGTCCGCCCCTCAATAGTTTGCTAAAGGTAGCATCCGAACTTGCCAAAATACTGTATGCTGCATTTTCTATACCGCGTAATCTCAGTATTGTGGGTTGTTGCGGATTAGAATCATCTTCGATAATCAAGGGATGAGCTTGCATCGCTGGTTTTAGAAGAGCTTTAGCTTCAAGGTCATTACCCCTCATCCGAGCCAAACTTGATAGTGCCAATCCGCTCTCATAATCGCTGGGATCGAGAGTCACACACTGACGGAAGATGTCATTTGCTCGGTCAAACTCCCCAATTTTCAATAACAGGGAACCGTAAGCGTTAAGTATATTAATATCATCGGCAGCAAGTTCGCTCGCATGACGATATTGTTCTAATGCTGCTTCAAATCGTCCTATTCTCTCTAGTTCGGTGGCTAATGCCATCTGAGTTTCAACATTATAAACAGCAGCAATCTCTCCTTGATTTCCCAAACTAGCCGCATGTATTCGCAGGCGATACAGTAGCCTGTTAGTTTCAGGTGACAGTGCTGTTCGACCGTGCAGCACTTTATGATTGTGCATGAATAAAATTTGACCGGGCTTGAGATGAAATTTCTGATGTAGGTGAGTTTGTTCGAGTAATTCATCTAATGCTTCGAGGGCTGCCTGATGTTCCTGGGTAAATTTTGGTGTATCAGGAGTTAAGAATCGCTTGACTTGGGCATGATAGTAGCGAATCAAAGGATTATCTTCCTCACCGCAGACGATAGCATGATAACCCCGTCCAAATGGATATACGGGGTCTTGGAGACGTGCTAAGACAGACTTGTCAAGCTGTTTGAGAATATCGTCAATCGGCACCATAATAGTTTTACCGCCCTTCTCATCTGCCTCAATACAGTGAAAAGCAACAATTTCATGGGGCAGCATCATGTATGACGAATCAGTATGGGGAGGCAACTGCAAATGGGTGCGGCTGTACTGGGTTGCTCCACCTTCTTCAGCTTCTTCCTGTTCGCGATTAATATAAACTTTTGTAAAAGAAACTTTGCTAATGTCTTCGCGATTGGTTCTAGAACGTGGCGAAATTTTGGCTCGAACAGCACGACCAAAATCCATCAGTTGGGTACGCTCTCTCAAGGGAGTAAACCCATTGACTACGATGTAATAGGGATATTGTGTTAAAGCATCGTAGATAGATTTCGATACATCGTTAAGGCTGATGGCAGTACCTGTTTCTGCTTGCCCAATTTCAAGGGTAGGAATATTTGTTGTCAGGCTCATTGGAAAATCTGTATGATTTGTTCTATTGAGAACGCCTGTTAAAACAATGCGTTAGCTCTAAAATTTTATGATACGACTTTGTTGTTACCTCAGTTTTGTTAAATCTTATTTCTGTAAATATCAGTCCTTCAATATATTGACGTAATTCTTTTTTTATTTATATGTCAATATGTCATATCTTCTTGATTTTTGATCAAAAACCTGATTTTAATCACTAAGTAAATTATCTACATATAGCAATCCTAAATGATTTGTAAGAAATTGATACTTTATCTGGCGGTTAAAACCGCTACTACACAAACGAAGTCCACCTGCGTGGACTTAATAAAACAGCCCGCGCAGGCGGGTTTCGCCTGTATAGCCGCGACTTATAGTCGCCGGGTATGAATAAAAAATTACTTATTATTTTAATCCTACATCTACGTGTTTTCTCACATTCAAATTCGGGTTCCTATAGCTTAATTTGACAAAAAGATATATCAAGATATTGCTACTTTTTAAATAATCTTGCGAGTAATCTTGTTTTGATTTATTTGATTATTAAGAAATGTTTTTATTCACCAAATAATATGTTACAAATTCAAGTTTACTGATATATTTGTAAGCTATGATTAGTAGTTTACTGTCTTAAGGTAGTTCGATCTAGTTAGGAGGTGGAAACTGTTTAAATAATTAATGTAGTTATTAACCTCAAATAGTTTTATCTATTAATTGAATTACATAAAATAGAATCTATGCAACTTAATAAAAAGAAGGGATATTGTTTGTTATTCTTTATTAATTAAGTCTAGGGCAATTATAAATGCTTGATGCAATTTTAACTGCAAACAGTTTGGAGCTAAATTTGGATTTACCTATTACCTCCCTGTTTTACCAGCTACCTAATTTATTGGCAGAAGCAGATTCTGGAGGAGAAGAAAAAGCAACTATTGCGGCTTTAGTGGGAACTGCTGGAATTATTTTTATTTTTAGCCTTATTTTAGGAGAAATCTGCACCCGTCTCAAACTACCTACTGTTTTAGGAGATTTGGTTGCAGGAATGTTGCTCGGAGGCTCAATATTAGGATTTATCGTATTCTCCCCCGAAGGAGTAGAAGTTAACGGAGCTTTACTCAATGGTTTGGAATTAGTAACGGGTGCTTCTTCGGGTATTGTAGAAGAAGCTTATCGATTCCAAATGAAGGATTTTCTTGAATCAAGCGCCAATATCGGACTTTTAACCCTGTTGTTTACCACGGGATTAGAATCGGATCTCAAAGAATTGATTCGAGTGGGTACTCAAGCTGCAACTGTTGCTTTTACGGGGGTAATGGTTCCTTTTGTGTTAGGAACTTTTGTACTGATTAAATTTTTTGGGATTGCAACTATACCCGCTTTATTTGCGGGTGCTGCTCTGACTGCAACAAGTATCGGTATTACAGCCAAAGTGTTGCAAGATATTGGCAGTCTTAACTCTGACGAAGGGCAAATAATTCTCGGAGCGGCAATTTTAGACGATATTCTCGGCATTGTAATATTAGCCGTCGTGTTGAGTTTAGTACAAACCGGAGAAGTTGAAATTACCAATATTATCTATTTACTTACCAGTGCTACTTTATTTGTTTTAGGTGCAGTTTTTCTCAATCAATTTTTAGGTTCAATTTTCGTTGTTGCGATCGAGAAAATTAACAATCCTGCTGCATTAATGCTCTTGGCGATTATATTTTTGAATTCTTGCGCTTTACTTGCAACTGCTGTCGGTTTAGAGGCAATTTTGGGAGCATTTGCAGCAGGTTTAGTTTTAGGAGAAACAGAATTTCAAGAAAAATTACAGGGTTTATTTGAGCCGTTTATATTCGTTTACACAACGATATTTTTTGTCACAATTGGCGCAAAAGTTGATTTAAGCGTTTTAAATCCGACAGTCGCAGCCAATCAGAAAGGCTTGATAATTGCAGCTTGTTTAATTGTCATAGCCATCTTTGGTAAAATCATCGCAGGCTTTGCAGTATTTACAGATAAACCCATAAATAGACTGGCAATTGGTACCGGAATGATTCCCAGAGGTGAGGTTGGATTAGTATTTGCGGGTTTGGGTGCGACAACCGGAGCATTATCAAATTCCTTAGATGCAGCAATAATTATTATGGTGATTGTCACAACTTTGATTGCACCACTAATGCTTCGGTTTGTATTTACAACTTCTCCAAAAGTAGAGGAATCCGAAGAAAACTCCGAGACAGATTGCGTACCAATTTCTAAATTTAATTAGAGAAAAGGCAACAGAAAGTGTAGTAAAACTTTTTCAAAAATCTGCGGAGAAATTCTATATTCCCTCTTAAGAATGATGATAAAAAAAACCGCAGAGAACACAAAGAGCGCAAAGGAATGAGGAAGAAGAGGCACAACTAATTATTCCGATACAAACGGATTTAATATTACCCATTACCTATTACCCATTACCCATTTATGACTTCCCAAATTCCAGGTTCTGTTGTTGATGATTCGACTGCTGTAGAGTCAGAAACACCCCAAAATAAACGAAAATGGCTGTGGTTATTAGTTCTTCTAGCACTATTAACAGGTGGTGGATTAATTTGGTACTTTTTTCTACGCAATAATTCCGATTCAGCACCACCAGCACCACAAGCCGTAAATGTCACTCTGCAAAAGGTAGAAACAGGGCAATTTGTAGATAGTTCTGATTATGTAGGAAATTTACAGGCTTCGCAAAGAGTTACGCTCAGACCGGAAATACCCGGACGAATAGAGCAAATATTGGCACGTTCGGGACAAGTTGTCAGAGCGGGTACGCCGATAATGCAGCTGCGTCTCGATCGTTCCAGAGCGCAGTTAAATGCAGCAACTGCAAACATTAACGTACAAAGAGCAGCTCGTGCAAATGCCGAAGCAGCATTAAGAACATCTCAAGCTCGTTTAAGAGAAGCAGAAGAAAGAAGAGCTTCCGCAGCGGCAGAAGTAGAACGTCAAAATGCCGAAGTTACCCTACAGCAAGCAGAATTTAAACGCACGCAAAGTTTAGTAAGCCAGGGAGCGCAAGCCAGACAAGCATTAGACGTACAGAGACGAAACTTAAATACATCTCTAGCAGCTCGTAATTCAGCCGAAAAAGATTTGAATGCGACGCAAGCGACAGTAATAGCCGCTCAACAAGAGATAGAAGCAGCAAGAGCGAATTTAGATCGAGAAAATGCCGCATTAAGTCAAGCTCAGGCTCAAGCGAGGGTAGAAAGCGAGAACTTAGAAGATACTAGAGTCTTAGCACCCGTAGCCGGAATGGTAGGAGATATTACCCTCAAAGTTGGAGACTATGTAAATACCGGACAAGAATTAACCACTTTGACATCAAATAATGCTTTAGAAGTGCGATTTTCGGTACCAGCAGAGAAAGCAACTCAACTCAGAATCGGACTTCCGGTGCAGTTAAGAGTTGACAAACAAGCTGGCGAACCTTTAGCCACAGGAAGAATCAGCTTTATTTCACCAGAAGCAAACCCCTCAACCCAAGCAATAACAGCCAAAGCCACCTTTGAAAATCCTGATGGTAGATTGCGTTCCGATCAATTTGTGCGAGCTAGGGTAATTTGGGATCGAACCCCAGCAGTATTGGTACCAACAGTTGCCATATCTCGCGTTGGCAATCAAGCATTTGTATTTGTCGCCGGAAATGAGAACAATCCTGAATCTGGGGAAATACAACAAGTAGCCAAGCAAAAACCAATTAAATTAGGACAAATTCAAGGAAATAGTTATAGAGTTATCGAAGGATTGAAACCAGGAGAAACAATTGCAACCACAGGCATTTTGAACTTATCAGATGGTGCGGCGATCGCCCCGGAGCAGTGAACAGTGAGCAGTGAGCAGTGAGCAGTGAGCAGTGAGCAGTGAACAGTGAACAGTGAACAGTGAACAGTGAGCAGTGAGCAGTGAGCAGTGAGCAGTGAGCAGTGAGCAGTGAGCAGTGAGCAGTTAGCAAATTGAGATCCCCCCAACCCCCCGTATTATTGTGGGGCTTTCGATCGGTTATCTGTTAATCCAAAATCCATCCGTTACCAAAATCCATATGACTGACTTTCCACAATTAACTAACAGAGATTCTCCCCAGCTTTTAGAAATACAAAAGCAATTAGATGAATTAAAAGCTCAGGTATCACAATTACAACAACAAATTAATCAAAATAATAATTCTTCTGCATCAGAGTTAACGAAAAATAACAACTCCGATGCATCTAGCAAAATATCTGAGATAGAAAACAGCCTTCAATTGGTAAGCGATATAGTACGCTACCAACCATTGCGAGATATGCTGGCTGCCAAAAAATGGGAAGATGCTGATACAGAAACTATCCGCTTAATTGCCGATATTGCAGGGCATACAGACTTAGAAGATTTTCGTCCGGCTGAGGTACAGCATTTTCCTTGCGTTCAATTGCAGGTAATTGATAACTTGTGGCTCACCTACAGTAATCAAAGATTTGGTTTTAGTATTCAAGCTCGTATTTATCAAGAAGTTGGCGGAAGTATAGAAACAACCATCGAGCAAAACAGCAAGATTATTGAAGAATGGGGAAAACGCTTGGGATGGAGAGAAAATAATCGTTGGAAAAAATGTGACGAATTGGATTGGAGTTTAAACGCTCCGGAAGGAAGTCATCCCGCTCGCTGGTGGAATTCCCCCTTCGGCTCTAAAATGACAAATTATTTTTTAGCTCGATTGATGAATTGTGAAATCTGAACACGGATTAAATGGATTACGCTGATTTCACTGATGTTTTAGTAGTGATTAACTAATGGATTAAATGGATGATGTTGATTTTACTGGTAGTTTGTTACTAATTCCTAATTCCTAACTCCTAATTCCTAACTCATAACTCCTAATTCCTAATTCATGACATGTTTGTAGAAAATTTCATTCGCAGGCCAGTTTTAACTATTGTTTGCTCTATTATCATTTTGTTGGTGGGAGCAGTTAGTATTCCGACTTTAGCTGTCGAACAATATCCCGATGTTAGCCCGGTACAGGTAGTTGTTTCTGCTAACTATATTGGTGCTAGTGCTGAAGTTGTTGAAGATACCGTTACTACTGTTTTGGAAAGGCAGATTAATGGTATCAAGGGTATGAGATACATCAGTTCTACTAGCAGCGATGATGGTTCTAGCAGTATTACCGTTACTTTTGAGCAGGGTTATGACCTTGATATCGCTGCGGTTGATGTTTTGAATCGGGTATCTATTGCCGAAGCTCAGTTACCGCAGGCTGTACAAAGAACTGGTGTTAATGTATTTAAGCAGTCGAGTAGTGTTGTTGTAGGGATGTCCATCTTCAGTGAAGAGGAAGGTGTTTATGATGACAACTTTGTAAGTAACTATGCAGATTTATACGTAGTTGATAGCATCAAGAGAATTGATGGTGTTAGCGATATGCAGCCGTTTGGCGAGCGTCGCTATGCGATGCGGTTGTGGCTCGATCCCAGCCGTTTGGCGAGTCGGGGAGTGACTGCACGAGATGTGGTTGCTGCTTTACAAACTCAGAACGTGCAGATAGGTGCTGGACGTATCGGTCAACCACCAACGAATGATGGACAAAGGTATCAATTAACTATACGTGCTGCCGGTCGTTTGCAGGAAGTTGCAGAATTTGAGGAAATTGTTCTCAAGACTGGTGAAGATGGTACTTTAGTTAAATTAAAGGATGTTGGTAGGGCTGAGTTGGGAGCGGAAAATTACGATACTTTTGCTAGATATAGAGGGCAAGGAGCAATCGGTTATCGAGTTTTGCAGACTCCCGGAAGTAATGCTTTGGCTGCTGCAAAAGCTGTAAAAGCCAGGATGAAGGAATTAGCAGAAGATTTCCCCCCTGGGTTAAGCTACGCTATACCTTACGATCCAACTTTGTTTGTTGAGGAATCGAGTAAGGAAGTTATCAGTACTTTAATTCAAGCGATATTGTTGGTGGTTTTGGTACTGTTTTTGTTTTTGCAGAATTGGCGAGCTACTATTGTTCCGGCGGTGGTAATTCCGGTTGCTTTGGTGGGAACTTTTGCTTTTATTAAAATCTTTGATTTTTCGATTAATAGTTTGACTTTATTCGGTTTGACTTTGGCTACGGGGATGGTAGTTGATGATGCGATTGTCGTAGTTGAAGATATTGGGGGTAAGGTACAAGAACAAGGAATGCGTCCGCATTTAGCTGCAATTGAAGCAATGGGAGAGCTTTCGGGAGCGGTAATTGCCACTTCTTTGGTATTGTTAGCGGTATTTATTCCGGTTGCGTTTTTTCCGGGTACAACGGGACAGCTTTATCAGCAGTTTGCTTTAACTATTAGTTTTGCGGTAATTATTTCGACTTTCAATGCTTTAACTTTGACTCCGGCTTTATCATCATTATTATTGCGTCAAGGGCAAGAGCCGACGGGATGGTTAGCAAAGATTTTTGATGTAATTAATCGCGGTATTGATTTGATGCGATCGGGTTATAGAAAAGCCCTAGATTTACTAACTAATTTTAAATTGATAGTTTTAGGGGTGTTTGCATTTTTATTAGCAATCACCGTTTGGATGTATCAAACCGTTCCTAGTGCATTTCTTCCCGATGAAGATCAAGGGTATGTAATTAATTTAATTCAGGGGCCAGAAGGAACTTCTTTAGAATATACTGGGGAAGTTATTGAGCAAGTTGATAAACAATATTTAGATATTCCTGAAGTTAGGGGAACGTTTTCTTTAGGAGGATTTAGCTTTAGCGGTAGAGCAGCTAATTACGGTATTTCCTTCGTTCCCTTTGAACCTTGGGGAGATAGAAAAGATCCAGAAAAATCGGCTTCGAGTATTTTGAATCGGGTAAGGGGAGGTTTAGCGAAAATTTCTCAAGCTAGGGTAATTGCTTTTAATCCTCCAGCAATTCAAGGTTTGGGAAGTATTGGTGGTTTTGTATTTCAACTACAAGATAAAGGAAACAATGATATTGGGACTTTTATTAAAGTTAAAGATGAGTTGATTCAAAAAGCCAATCAAAGACCAGAATTACAAGGTGTTTTTAGTACCTATTCCGCTAGCGCTCCGCAATTATTGATAGAAGTTAATCGAGACAGAGCTAATTCATTACAAGTACCCGTTGATGATGTGTTGTCAACTATAGGTACTTTGATTGGTTCCAACTACGTTAATGATTTTAATGCTTTTGGCAGAACTTACAGAGTATACGTTCAAGCAGATAAAGAATTTCGTTCAAATCCCAAAGACATCAATCAATTTTACGTTCGTTCCCAACAAGGTACAATGATTCCTTTGGGTGACTTAGTAGAAGTAAAAAATATTACCGGGCCACAAACAGTAAACCACTATAATCTGTTTCCTTCCATTGAAATTAACGGTTCTCCAGCAGACGGTTATAGTTCCGGACAGGCAATCGAAGCAATGGAAGAAGTTGCCAATGAAGTATTACCTCAAAACATGGACTTTGAATGGTCTGGTATTACTTTAGAAGAAATTCAATCCGGCGGACAAGCACCAATAATTTTTGGTTTAGGTATCTTATTTGTATTTCTGGTATTAGCAGCACAATACGAAAACTTTGTCGATCCAATAATCATTTTGTTAGCAGTTCCCCTGGCAATATTAGGAGCATTATTAGCTCAGTCAATTAGGGGTTTACCCAACGATGTTTATTGTCAAGTTGGTTTGGTAATGTTGATTGGTTTGGCTAGCAAAAACGCCATTTTGATTGTTGAATTTGCTAACCAGTTACGAGAGCAAGGACTTTCGATAACAAGAGCAGCAATCCAAGCATCCGAACAACGGTTACGACCAATTATTATGACAGCCATCTCCACACTTTTAGGTATTTTCCCCTTAGTAATTGCCACTGGTGCCGGTGCAGCTAGTCGTCAGTCATTGGGTACGGCGGTATTCGGTGGAATGGTAGTTTCAACAGTTTTGAGTTTGTTTATCGTGCCCGTACTTTACATCGTTATTTCCACACTTTTCTGTAGCTTTAAAAATGACTGTCAAAGCTTGTCACCAGAAAAGCAGCAAGCGAAAGAAGAAAAAAGAGAAACAGTTGCGGCTGGGAATGGGAGGAGATAAAGAGATGGGGAGATGGGGGAGAAAATTATTAACTCCTATCTCTCTTTACCTCTTCCTCAGCGCTCTCTGCGTTCTCTGCGGTTTTTTTAATTCGTAATTTTCTACCAGAATAGGATTATCATTTCCAAAAACAAGTTAAAAAAACCATTGGGTTAGGGAATGAGAAAAGAATGATGTAAGATATAGGATTTAATTCTTTCACTATATTTTACCGATAACCGATCGCTACAAATTGACTTACCGAATGTAAGTTAAAATCAGTTAAAACTAAAGCATAACAAAACTAGTTAAAAATTAAGGTTCTTCAGTACTTGGTATGCTTTAATAACGATACCCACTATTAGGAAACTGTATCTGATTCTGCGGTGAGTATGGTGAATTAAACTGCTGCATATTAGATTGCTGTAAACCTGTATTTATATTGTTATTTGGTGCAGTATAATTGTTAGGAGTAGCTGCACCGGGAAAATCTCGATTAATTAATCTATTGTAAGCATTGTTAATTCTTGTTTGTGTTTGCGGACTATATCCATTAACCCTTGTTTGATTATTATTAAAGCTGTTATAGGAATTTTGTGCAGGCACTTGATTCCGATTAAAGTTGGTGTAAGGATTTTGCTGTGGATTATTGTTGAAATTATTGTCAGGTAAGGTAGGTTGAACGTAATTTCCTGGTAGTTGAGTATTGTTGCTGTAGGGATTTTGGAATTGGTTATTTAATCCCGGTTGAGTGTAATTATTTGCGGGTAATTGATTATTGTTAAAATTACCATAAGGATTTTGAGATTGACTGTTCAATCCCGGTTGAGTGTAGTTATTGAAATTATTCGCGGGGAATTGATTATTGGTAAAATTACCATAAGGATTTTGAGATTGATTGTTTAATCCCGGTTGAGTGTAGTTATTGAAATTATTTGCGGGGAATTGATTATTGGTAAAGTTACCGTAGGGTTGAGATTGATTATTTAAAGGTTGATTAAAAAGATTTGTATTAACAAGGGAATCAGTTTGATTTGGATCGATCTTTTGATTAGTTGATGAATCCAGAGAAGATGGGTTTTGAGGATCTCGATCGGTTGAATTACTTTTAGCTGAATTTTCTTGAATTTGTTTATTCCGATCGGATTCATTTATCGCTTTTTGCAAAGCACTCTCAGGATTAGCCGATTTACTATTATCAATACCTAAATTAAATGAGTTTTGAGGTGTTTGTGTATCACTAGAAAATGGAGACAAATTATTATCATTGCCATTAATATTCCCGGTATCAACCTTAAATTTTAATAAATCTTCAGCTTGTTTCAAAAACGGATTTTGCTGCGATGTTGATGGAGTATTAGTTTTTTGTGGATCGGTATTCGGTTCAATTTGGTTAGTTTTCTGATTTTTTTCAGCTAAATCTAATATCTTATTTAATTGAGCTTCGTTTTGCTGTTTAATTTTCTTATTATCAATAATATTTGTGGTTATAGGTATATTTGCCTTTTGTTTATCGTAATCAAGAATCGATAAATTATCAATATCAGCAGCAATAGCTCTATCTTCGTCAGAAAGCGAAGATTGATTTGATGATATCGGTGAAGGTGCTTGTTGATTTTGAGCAAATTTAAGGAAATCAGGATTAGTCCAGTATTCTTTAACTACAAATCCTAAACACGACAAAAAAACCAGTGCGGCTAAAAAACTAGGACGAGTAAAAATTAATAACCGAGCCTTAAGATAGCGTAAGCGAGGAGAACCAAAACGAGAACCTGACATGAGCAACCTTCATTTTAGATTATTCCTTAATCGTAACGTTTTAAGAGTGCCTGCGTCATAATTCCTATGTAGATTATTGTTAAATATTTGACTTATGTATTTCTTTTTACACTGGTTTTTTGGGGCATGGGGCATGGGGCATTGGGCATTGGGCATTGGGCATTGGGCATGGGGCATGGGGCATTGGGCATTGGGCATTGGTAATTGGTAATTTCTTACTAACTACTAACTCCTAACTACTAACTCCTAACTACTAACTCCTAACTCCCTACTCCTAGCGTCTTGCAACCCTTCCTAATAAAAATAAACCGATTCCCAATCCTAAAAAGTTGGGGAACCAAGCTCCAATAAACGGAGAAAAAACACCGGCTTGCGCTAATCCACCGCTAATAAAACTGAATAAATAGTAACCAAAAATAATAATTACGCTAATACCAAAACTTTTTGCGGAACCTGTTCTTCCCGGTATGCTTCCCATTGTTGCACCAACTAAGCCAAAAACCAGGCAAACAAATGGTAAAGCAAATTTCTGCTGAATTCTAACCTCAAGTTTGCGAATTTTTCGGTCATCACCGCGCAGCTTTTCTACTTCTAATTGCTCTAATGCTTGAAGAATATTCATTTCCCCGTAATCGCGGCTTTCTTTTGCTAAATCTAATGCAGTACGGGGTAACTTTAGCTGTTGACGTTCAAACCGGACAATATTGCGATAAGAACGGTCTGGAGCAACTAAATAAATAGTACCATTATAGAAATCCCAAACGTTATCCTTTACGTTCCATTCTCCCGATTCTGCCTGAAGAATTTGACTAAAATCATCTTGAGAACGGTCTATAATTGTTAAACCTTTCATTCTCTTACCATCAAATTTATCGGCATAAAATAGCCGCGATAAAACCTTTTCTTTACTACCGTCTTCTCGCTTAACTTTTTTGAATTCAGGATAAATTAAATTCTCTCTTTTAAAAGAAGGTTGTTCGGTTTTTAAAGCTTTTCGCATAGTCAGAGTTGCTTGGTACTTTGCTGCCGGTGCAATCTGCTCGTTAAATAAAAATGTTAATCCAGTTACTAAAAGACTTAAACATATTGCTGTAGCCACCATACGATAAACGCTAACTCCACAGCTACGTAACGCTGTCAGTTCGCTTTGACTTGAAAGACGACTGTAAGTCATTAAAGTAGCTAACAGGGTAGACATCGGAAAAGCTAAAACAATAAATTCCGGGAAATTTAAAATAAAAACTCTAGCAGCTATCCCTACAGGTAAACCAGATTCAACAACTTTGCGTACTAATTCAAAAACCGCACCAATCGATACTCCCAACGAAGAAAAAGCAGCAACACCAAATAAAAATGGCGGTATCATTTCCCTGGTGAGATAGCGATCCATAATTGACATTGGCAGTAGCGAAAATGTAGAAGATTTGTATTTAGCCATTACTAATAAAAGGTCAAAGGTTAAAGGTCAAAGATTAAAGGTTAGAAGTCAAGAGTTATCGAATTTTAGATTTTAGATTAATAATCTCTTATAAATAGTTAGAAATTTTTATTTCCTGCCCATCTCCTTGTCCCCTTGTCCCCAATGCCCCATGCCCAATGCCCAATTCCCTATGCCCAATGCTCAAATTAGACTTGAAAATTTTCACCTAGATAATATTGCCTTACAAGAGGATCGTCATAAAGTTCGTCGGAGGAACCGGAGGCTAGTATTTGTCCTTCGCGCATGATATAACCACGGTCGGTTATGTCAAGAGTTTCGCGGACGTTATGATCTGTAATCAATATTCCCATGTTGCGATCGCGAAGTTGTGCGACAATTCCTTGGATTTCGGCAACGGCAATGGGATCGACTCCGGCAAAGGGTTCATCTAGAAATAAAAATGATGGTCCTTCTCTTCCTGATGCTAAGGCTCTAGCTAATTCGGTTCTGCGTCTTTCTCCTCCAGAAAGTTGAATTCCTTTACTGTTAGCTACTTTTTCTAAGCTGAATTCTCGTAACAGTTTATAAAGGCGTATATCCCATTCTCGACGGGGTACGTTAGTTTGTTCAAATACTAATAAAATGTTTTCCCGGACGGTTAATTGACGAAAAACACTTGGTTCTTGGGCTAAATAACCAACACCTAAACGTGCCCTTCCATGCATAGGAATACTAGTAATATCGCGATTATCAAGCCAAACCGTTCCCCGATCGGGTTTTTCTAAACCAGTCGCAATATAAAAAGTCGTCGTTTTACCAGCACCATTAGGTCCTAATAAACCGACGATTTCACCTTGAGCTACTGTTAAATTAACGCGATTCACAATAGTCCGCTTACCGTAGGATTTGTGAATGTTCTCTAAAAAAATTTTCATTTTTCTAATTAGAACGTCTTAAACTTGGTGTTGAAGGGGCTTTTGAAGGTTGATTATTAACATTAGCATCATCTAAAATATATATAGACTCTACTTGACCACCGCTTTTAGGTGTAGCAACAAATCTTGCTTCATCAATTAAATAAGTAACTGTCTCTCCGCGAATGCTATTTTTACCGTCTTGCAAAATATATACGCCACCACTGAGGATAATCCGACGTTCCCGACTAAAAAATTGTGCTTGGGCTGCTGTTGCCTTGATCTGACGGGCAGGATATGAAAGCTGTACATTACCGCGTCCGGTAGCTATTTCAGTATTAGAATTGTATTCTTGCAAATCCGCACGAATAGTAACAGGTCCATTATTTGTCGATGTCTGGTTACGAGCATTCCTATTATTATCGTCTACAACATATGTAGAAACTACTTGACTACCACTTTTAGGTGTAACTACAAATCGTCCTTGATCCATCAAATAGCTAGCGTTCTCTCCGCGAATGCTATTAACCCCATTTTGCACAATATTAACGGCACCACTAAGATTAATTCGACGTTCCCGATTTACATATTGTCCCTGAGTTGCTGTTGCTTTCATCTGACGAGCAGGATATGAAATTTGTACGTTGCCGCGTACATTCACGATCTCATTTTTAGCATCGTATTCTTGTACTTCCGCACTGATACTAAGAGCGCGATTATTTGAAGAAGTTTGAGCAGTAGCAACTTGTAGCTGAGTAGGAAAAACTACCGCGCCACACAGCGCAACAGGCAGCATCAAAGCCAAACCCAGACGACGCAATTGAAATTTCGGCGATCGGTAGTTGTATGTCATAGCAGTTTGTGAGTAATAATTTTGACTCGTACTTCAATTATCTCAAGTACTATATAAAAACGTTATAGATAGCTTGAAAGACTATTTGACTACAAACAATCTTCATAATCAAAGACGCTTCAACAACTGCCAAAGTTTCAGCGAGCAGGGAACAGTGAGCATTTAGGAGTTAGGAGTTAGGAGTTAGGAGTTAGGAGTTAGGAGTTAGGAGTTAGGAGTTAGGAGTTAGGAATTAGAAGTTAGGAGTTAGGAATTAGGAGTTAGGAATTAGGAATTAGAAGTTAGAAACGTAGTGGGAGCGTCTCGCTCCCTGCTCGCAAAAATGTTTCTCCCCATCTCCCCATCTCCCCATCTCCCCCATCTCCCCATCTCCCCATCTCCCCATCTCCCCATCTCCCCCATCTCCCCATCTCCCCATCTCCCCCATCTCCCCATCTCCCCATCTCCCCATCTCCCCCATCTCCCCATCTCCCCATCTCCCCCCTCTCCCTCACTCCTCAACTCGCACAACTCTTGGCAGCGGCAAAGTATCTGCTTCAAAGGAAGAAGAATCGATTTGTTCGAGAAGATTCTGCTGTAGTGCTTTTAATAAGGCTATGCTTTGCTCTAATAATTGATCAACATCAACTTGATTATATATAGATGGGTAACTAGCTAAACGGTTGCTACCTTCACCAAGCAAAATTATCGCACCCTTTAAATTACCGTTACCCAAATGATATAGCGCTACTGAAATTTGTAAAATTCCTTGATAAAAACTTTTGTCTGGCTCTGTGGATTCCATCCACAAAGCCTCTAATGTATCGTGGCAGGCATAGAATTGTCCTGTATTAAACAGTTCTACACCTTGCCAAAATTCTGGGGGGATTGTTTGACTCATAAGAGACACATTAACCCATGCTATCTCTTATTTCTTTAATCGTTTCTAAAGAAATTTCCTGCTTGTCGCCAGCAAATTCGTTATCTGGAGTTAAAAACAACATGCAGTGACACTCTTTACGTTCGCGCATTGGTACGCACGGACAATTCCAAAAAGTGGCGCTGACTTCGGCTTCTTTGTCTTCATAGTGACGACAGGGACACAAAGGGGCACCCAAGTCATCTTTATGCTTGGCAAGCCCTTCGATTACAACCGCAGTCACGGAAGGTTCCGAACAAAAGTAAGTTCCGGTACGCTTAGCGTATTGTTCCGAAAAATGCCGCATTGCTTCTAAATTTTTATCAGTGGATGTAGTATTTGCTTCTGATGAGATCATAGGAACGGCTAGTTTAATTTAATATGTATGCATTGTACCGCACCATCTGTAAGCTATTACTAGGGGAATTTACCCTTTCTCATGCTTATTATTAGTTAACAAAAATTTACGATTGTCTGTTAACGGCTTATATGATAAAGGGAGTAGGGAATAGGGAATAAGAAACATTAAGACTATATAGCAGTTTTGAGTTTGATCGAATACATTCGGCAACCTCACCCTCGTTCCCTCTCCTTGTTAAGGCTACGGTGTACACAGAAGTCTTCTATATTGGTTTCATAGCGTTTAGATCCCCCCTAACCCCCCTTAAAAAAGGGGGGGATTGGATTGAAAGTCCCCCTTGAAAAGTGGGATTTAGGGGGATCTTCGAGATGTGTGTACACCGTAGCCTTGTTAAGGAGAGGGATGTCTGTTAGGGACAGGGTGAGGTTATATTATGTAACTCACTCAACCGAAAAGGGCTATATATTAATAAATAATGTGGGTCATTGAAAATATTAATTCTAGGTATAATCGGTTTTACAAAGCTTTTTGCTAATTATTCACTATAGTAATTATTCGATAAAGGTAATTTTGCGATATTTTGCGATCCAAATATAGAAAAAAAGTGTTAAGCAATTTTTTTCTATTCTCCATTCCCTATTCCCTTAATTCAAAGATTTTTGCAGTTGGGGTTGCAAACTTTGTTCGGAGTCGATAACAATGCCTGGGGTATCTCTATTAATAATAGATTGCGATCGCGAGTCGGAAATATTCTGCCACAACATCCAACGACTGCTGTAAGGAAGCGAAGCAAGAGTAGAAGGATTTTGAGTTAACCAAATCAAAGGTTTGTCAGTAGGCTGCGGTTTAATTATTTCGTCTTGGGGATGAATTGCTGCTAAGGCTTCGAGAACATCTCTTCTTTTGTTAATCAACCCCGTTGATGCTGTCCATAACTGCACCTGCATTTGCTGCCTTTGTGCGTAGAAGTACATCGAAGCTGCGGCAATTACTGCTTGTTCAAAGTTATTTTCTTCCCACTCACCGTTATCTAAAGCAATAATAATTTCCTGCCCACTGGTAAGCATTTCTAATTCGCGTACTCGTAAATCCCCGTAACGAGCGCTGCTTCGCCAGTGAATCAAACGCAAAGGATCTCCCATTCGATAGGGACGTAAAGAGCGGGTTAATCCTTGACTAGCTGTCTGTAACGGATTGCCGCGAGGTTGTCCTTTGCTGCTATCTTCCTTGCCCATATCGTCTACTAAAGGACAAGATTTGAGCGGTAAAACTTTGGGGTAGACGATTGCGATCGCGCTTAGTTGACGTTGGCGGCGGCTCCAAAATAGCCCAAGAGGTGCGGCGGTAGCTAATTCTACATTCTGCCAGCGGTAAATCCCTCTACGCTCGGTAGGCTGATAATATACCCAGTTATAACTAGTTTGCGGCGAGATGGTTTCAATTGGCTGTAGCCGTGGTTGATCTAAAACAAAAGGTAACTTATCTTCTACCTGTAATAAAGAAACCGGCTTTTTAGTTTGATTAAAAATTTCTAATTCAACGGTTAAATCGTCACCAGCAGTAACTGGTTGAATATTCTTTCGTTTAAGTACCAAACCTGTCAAAGACTTCGGGGATAAAACAGCAGAATAACCCAGTAGAGCAAAACTTAACCCGCTGATAACGTACAACCAGCCAGCCATAGTATTCATAGCTGCCCCGAAAAAGCAAATTGCAATTCCCGCTAAAACCAAACCACCATATGCAGGGGCACTAAAACGAGATTCAAACCAATAACCAATGCGCCGAACCATATTTATTAGATGTGTGTATTAAAATGCACCACGGTTTTAGCATTTTTTGTAAGTTATTGGGGAATTATAAAAACTAGCAGTTCACCATAATTTAATCTTCAGCATAATTTTTAAGGGGTTTGTAGTAGCGCTGAAGCACCTCCGAATCCCGAATCATCAGGCGCTGAAGCGTTACTACGAACCTTTTTAAATAAGTGAAAAGACTGATGTTTGAGTCAAAATATTATGACAGATTTGTGTATGTAAGATTTAAAACAATTTATTTAATATGGGTTTACTTAGCGGTTTATCAACTACCTGTCAAGAAAATAGCGTTTCTTTTAGCTCAGTAAAGTTTTTAAAGGACGTTTTTCTTTTGTAGAGAATTTAATGAATTAAATTAATTAATGATAAAAACCATTCTTTTGTAGCTTTTTTACGCTTTTTATTATCTTGTCTAAGCTTAGATTAATAAGTGAAACATTTGAAAACATCATTGACAATAAATAACTATGGAAATATTCAATTTTTGTACCTGGTACTTTTTACTGCCATTTGTCGCAATTGTTATGGCGATATCATTACTTTTATTAGGTGTGGTTATGCAGTTAGTAAATCGAATATTGTTGCTTAATATCGAACTTGATTGTTAACTCCTAACTTGCATTTCCAACCATTCATACCAATCATCTAAACCTTCTCTCGTAATTGCGGAAACTTGAAAAATCAGCATATTTGGATTAACTTCTCGTGCATATTCGATACATTTTTCTACATCAAACTGCACGTAAGGTAACAAATCTATTTTCGTAATAATCATTACGTTACTAGCGCGGAAAATATGAGGATATTTGATTGGTTTATCTTCCCCTTCGGTAACAGAAAGAATGGCAACTTTTGCTTGTTCCCCTAAATCAAATAAAGCCGGACAAACTAAGTTTCCCACGTTTTCAATCATCACTACCGAATCAAGGCTGGGATTAAGCTGCTGTAAACCTTTTTCTACCATTAATGCATCGAGATGACAGCCAGTTCCAGTATTGATTTGCACAACTTTACAGCCAGTTGCTTCGATTTTTTTGGCATCGTTGATTGTTTCTTGATCGCCTTCAATTACACCGATAGTTAATTTATTTTTTAAATCGTTAATAGTGCGAGTTAATAAAGTTGTTTTTCCAGAGCCGGGGGAACTCATTAAATTTAAAGCTAAAATATTTCTACCCTTAAACCATCCGCGATTTTGGGCTGCTATTAAATCATTTTTAGCTAAAATATTTTGTTCTAAAGATATCGTTGTATTATGTATTTTGGCGTGAACTGATGCATGGTTAATAGTGTCGTGACTGTGAGAATGATTGATTACCGTGCCATCGGGTAAGGTATGAGTATGATGAGAATTAATTCCTACAACTTCACCCGTTTGAGGATAAGTAATTTTAGCGCTGTCATCGGAACATCCGCAGGTTACACACATAATTCTTCTACTTCTATTTCTTTGATTTTCAATTCTTCGCCAGCAATCAAATCTAGTTGGTTACCGCCACAATTACATTTTCCAAAAGGTTTTTCTAAAGGAATTTTGCTACCGCATTGACGACAAACAGCTAAACCAGGAATTTCGATAATTTCTAACTTTGCTTTTTCTAAAACTGTTCCTTGAGAACAAATATCAAAACAAAATTTTACGGCATCGGGCATAATTGCTGATAGCTTACCGATTTCTAATAAAACTCGCTGAACTTTTTTCCCTTTAGCGTTTTCGACAACAATTGATACTATATTTTGAGTAATTCCAAGTTCGTGCATTTTCAGTTATCAATGAACAATTATCAATTATCAATTATCAATTATCAATGCTCGAAAATATTTGTAGTGGGAGCATCTTGCTCCCTGGTTTTAATAGCAGAGAATCAAAATCTTGCTCTCTGGTTTTAATAGCAGAGAATCAAAATCTTGCTCCCTGGTTTTAATAGCAGAGAATCAAAAGCTTGCTCCCTGGTTTTAATAGCAGAGAATCAAAAGCTTGCTCCCTGGTTTTAATAGCAGAGAATCAAAATCTTGCTCCCTGGTTTTAATAGCAGAGAATCAAAATCTTGCTCCCTGGTTTTAATAGCGGGCAAGATGCCCGCACTACAAAATTGTACTACCTATGCACAATGCCCTATGCCCAATCCCCACTTTTTAACAAATTCTCGGTAATTGTTCGCCGACTAACATATCAATGATTCTTTCGGCACCGAAGCCGGTTTTTAATGATACTATTCCTGGGGGTGAGTCAGTTACTTTACCGATAATTGCAGCATTTTTTCCTGCTGGATGGGATTTCATTGCTGATAATACTTTGTCGGCATTTTCGCTTGCTACAGCTACTACTAATTTACCTTCGTTTGCTAAGTATAATGGTTCTAAACCTAAGATTTCACAAACTCCTTTGACTTCTTCGCGAATCGGAATCGATTTTTCTTCAAGATGAATTCCGACATTTGAAGTTAAAGCAAATTCATTTAAAACAGTAGCCAAACCACCTCTGGTTGCATCGCGCATTGCATGAATATCGGGACAAATATCAAGTATTTTTGCAACTAAATCGTGCAATGGCTGACAATCGCTTTTAATATCGGATTCTAACGCTAATTCCCCACGAGCAATTAAAATTGCCGTTCCATGATTTCCTATTTCACCATTAATAATTATCGCATCTCCGGGTTTTATATTGCTAGCAGAGATACAAATATTAGGACGAATCACGCCTATTCCAGTTGTATTAATAAACAGTTTATCTACAGCACCTCGTTGAACAACTTTTGTATCGCCAGTGACAATCTGTACTTCTGCTTTTTGTGCTGCTGCTTGCATACTTTGAGCAACTTTGCGTAATGTTTCTACAGATAAACCTTCTTCTAAAATTACGCTACAAGTTAGATATAAAGGTTTTGCACCACCGACAGCTAGATCGTTTACAGTACCATTAATAGCTAATTCACCAATGTTGCTGCCGGGAAAAAATAAAGGATCTACAACATAAGAATCAGTTGTAAAAGCTAGTTTATCTCCAAGCTGCATCAAGTTTGCTAAATCGAATTTTGCTTGGTCTTCTAATTGGGATAAAGTTGGATTATTTGGATTACTAAAATTAGTAATAAAGATATCATCAATCAAATTCCGCATGGCTTTTCCACCGCTACCATGCGCGAGGGTGATGTGAGTATCAGTTACTTTGGCTTTTCGTCGGCGGTTTTTTTCGAGATTTTTAAAAAATTTATTTTGGGGAAAGGTTGGCATCGTTAACAGTTAGGAATTAGGAGCTAGGAGTTATAAATTAGAAATTAGTCTTTATTAGTTATGGCTATTTTCCCTCCCCTTTAAAGGTTAATTTGTGGTAATTTGATAATTGTTAACTGCTCACTGTTAACTGCTCACTGTTAACTGCTTTTTCCCGTATTTGTAATAAGCTGCACAAGCACCTTCGGAGGAAACCATGCACGAACCAATTGGATTTTCTGGGGTACAAGCGGTACCAAATACTTTGCATTCCCAAGGTTTTAAAACTCCTTTGAGAATTTCTCCGCATTGACAGGCTTTATGATCGGATATTTTTAAATTGGGAATGGTAAATTTAGTTTCAGCATCGAATTGTGCGTATTCAGGACGAATTTGTAAACCGGAGTATGGTATTTCATCTAAACCTCTCCATTCAAAGGTTTTTCGTACTTCAAATACTTTATTTATGGCTTCGATTGCCTGTTGATTTCCTTGTGCTTCAACTAAACGACTATATTGGTTTTCTACTTCGCAGCGGTTTTCTACAAGCTGCCACAATAGCATCCAAATCGATTGCAAAATGTCTAAAGGTTCAAAGCCGGAAATAACAATTGGCTTTTTATATTCTTGGGAAATAAACTCATAAGGATTTGTCCCTATTACCATACTTACATGACCGGGACCAACGAAACCATCTAATTGTAAGTCGGGATTATCTAGTAATGCTTTTAGTGCGGGAATCACTAATACGTGATTGCTGAACATACTAAAATTTTTGATATTTTCTGCTGCTGCTTGTAGAATTGTTAAAGCTGTACTCGGTGCGGTGGTTTCAAAACCAATTGCAAAAAAAACTATTTCCTTATCGGGGTTGTTTTTAGCAATTTGCAAGCAATCTAATGGCGAGTAAACCATACGAATATCAGCACCACTAGCTCTAGCTTGCAGCAAGCTGATTTTTGAACCCGGAACCCGCATTGTATCGCCAAAAGTTGTTAAGATAACGTCAGGATTTTGAGCGATATAAATGGCATCATCTATTCTACCTTTCGGCATTACGCATACAGGACAACCGGGACCGTGGATTAATTCGACTGAAGATGGTAACAGTTCTTCTATGCCATATTTAAAAATAGAATGTGTATGTCCCCCGCAAACTTCCATGATTTTAACGGGTTTTTTCAGCAAGTTTCCTAACTTTTGAATTTGCCATTCTAAAGCTTCGGCTTTATAAATATCTCGAAATTCATCTACATATTTCATGGGAAGAGAGGGGGGAGAGGGGGAGAGGGGGAAGAGGGGGGAGAGGGAGACAAGGAGACAAGAAAAAATAAACTCTTAACTCCTAACTCCTAATTTTTAACTCCTAACTCTTGTTAGTAGTCAACCATTAATTCGGCCATTTCTTGGAGTAGCTGTAATGTTTCTTTTGCGTCTTTTTCGTTAATTCGATTCATTGCGAAACCGACGTGAACTAATACCCAATCTCCAATACATGATTCGGGAGGATGTTGTTCGTCTACGATACAAGCGATATTAACCTGACGTTTGACACCGCTTACTTCAACTGTTGCTAGTTTATTCGTAACGTCGTTTATTTCTATTATTTTTCCGGGTATTCCTAGACACATTTTTTAATTGGTAATTGGGTATTGGTAATTTGGTATTGAGAGCAGCTAGGGAGCAAGATTGCGGATACTACAAATTATTATTTATTTATGATTTTTTTCTACCCCCTCTACCCCCTCTCCCCCCTCTCTCCCCCACCTCGCTGCTGCAATTACGGCTTGCCCAAACGATAAGCCACCGTCGTTACAGGGAACTAAACTGTGGGTGAGTACGCTAATTCCCGAACTTTGTAAGCGCTTGGTTACTTGTTTTAATAAAATACGATTTTGAAATACTCCTCCGGTAAGAGCTACTTGCTTGATTGGGTGTTGTTGACGCAAAGTATTCACTGTTTCAACAATGGCGATCGCTAATCCCACATGAAATCTCGCTGCGATAATTTTCGCGGAAGTTTTCTGTTGTAAATCGTTAAGCAGTGCTTTCCACATCGGTTGTGGATCTATATAATAAATGCTATCTAAAAAGTTTAGTTTAAATGGATAAGTTAGCGTTTCTTTACGTTGATTTAATAGTTTTTCATCTATTAAGGCTTCCATTTCTATTGCTGCTTGTCCTTCGTAGCTACTTTGCTCTCGGCAAATTCCGATGGCTGCTGCTACTGCATCAAATAATCTCCCTGTTGATGATGTTAAGGGAGTATTTAATGATTTATCTTTTAATTTGTTGAGAAGTTTAAGTGGTTTTTGTTCTAGGTATTGTACAATATCTAATTCACCATAGTTTTGTTTTATATCTAACCAGTCAAATGCTGAGATCAATTGAGCGTAGGTGTTACGCCAAGGCTGATAAGTTGCTTGTTCGCCTCCTATTAAAGGAACTGGTTTAAATGTAGCTAATCTAATAAAATTATGATAATCTACTAATAAAAATTCTCCTCCCCACAAGGTATTATTTTCACCGTAACCTAAACCGTCTAAAGCAATACCTAAAATGGGTTTTGAATCTAAAGGTAAGTTGTTTTCTGCCATACAGGCGGCTATATGAGCGTGATGATGCTGAGTTTCATATATTTCGATTTGATTTGCAACTGCTAATTCTCTACCAAGCTTGGTTGATAAATATTCTGGATGCTTATCTACAGCTACAGCTTCGGGTTGATGTTCAAATAAGTTTAAATATAAATTAAGCGTATCTTGATAACTTTCAAAAACCGTAGAATTTGCTAAATCTCCTAAATGTTGAGATAAAATCGCTTTTCCATCCCGCAATAAACAAAAGGTATTTTTAAATTCGCTACCCATTGCTAATATTTGCGGAACATTTTCAAAACCTGACGGTAAATTGATTGGCGCTGGGGTGTATCCTCTAGCCCTCCGAATTACTTGTAATTTATCATCTACAACTCTTACCACCGAATCATCAACTCGGTTAACAATATCTCTATTATGAAAGAGAAAATAATCAGCTATTTTACATAATTTATCTCGTGCTTCCTGATTATTAATACATTGGGGTTCATCCGAAATATTACCGCTAGTTAAAACAATTGGACGATTCATCCTCCTTAAGATTAAATGATGCAAAGGTGTGTAAGGTAGCATAAAACCCAAAGTATTTTGTCTTGGTGCGATCGAAGGGGAGAGGGAGAGGGGGGGAGAGTTAATTAGAACAATTGGTGCGATCGCGCTTTCTAATAATTCTTTTTCTTGGGATGTAGGTTTGCAATATTGCTCTATTATTTCTATATCTCTTGCCATCAAAGCGAAAGGTTTATCGTATCTTTGCTTCCTTTGACGAAGTTTTTCTACTGCTGCATTATTGGTAGCATCGCAAGCAAAATGAATTCCCCCCAAACCTTTGATTGCTACTATTTCACCTTTTTGTAATAAAGTACAGACAGCATCAACATCATCTAACATAGAAAACATCGCAGCTGTCACGGGTTTACCATCAGCACGCTCTAACCATGCTTGGGGACCGCAAGTATAGCAAGCTACTGGTTGTGCATGAAAGCGACGATTTTCGATATCTGCGTATTCCTCACTGCATTGAGGACACATCGCAAACATTGCCATGCTGGTATTATAGCGGTCGTAAGGAATAGCGTTAATGATACTAAGTCTTGGGCCGCAATGAGTGCAGTTTGTAAACGGGTAACGATAATATCTACTCAGAGGATCAAAAATTTCTTGCTTACAATTTTCACAAGTCGCAGCATCGGAGGCAATTTGTGTCTTTATCGTGGTATTAATACTACCAGAAATTACAAAGTCATTAAATACTAATTCTTGTTGAGAAGGAATTCGTTTTAACTCGTTAATATTTGCTAAAGGGGGAGATTCTAACTGTATTCTTTTGATAAATGTTTCTATAGATTTTTGATTACCTGATACTCTAATTAATACACCTTCACCGTCATTACAAACATTACCCTTTAATTTTAAATCTTTAGCAATACGGTAAACTGTAGGACGAAAACCAACTCCTTGAACTGTACCGCTAATTCTAATTTCTTCAGTATACATACATATTATAAGCAAACATATTCTCGGATGTGTAACGTTTATAAAAATATAGTAAATAAACGAAAATATTAGTTACGTCACGCACCATATTTTTGGCAGATAAAACAGCGGTGGAACATAGTGCGTTACGGCATGATTTAATTAGTAATTTTATATTCAATTTATATTAGCAGTAACACATCCTACAAAGTTAGGACTTACGCAGCAATAACGGAAAGTATAGTGTTCCAGACATTCTAGATCCCCCCAACCCCCCTTAAAAAGGGGGGCTTGCGTAAGTCCTGAAAGTAATAAATTAAATTAAACTAAATTAATTTTCCATAACAAAACTCTATTATTTCCAGAATCAGCGATAACTGCTGTATTATTATGTACATTAATTCCATAAGACCAATTTAAACTATCACGAGTAGGTAAACCATAATCACGATTTTCTCCTTTGCTGTGAAAATTATTTTGTCCAATTACTAAATCGGCATCGGTACCTTGCAGCGATAAAATTGATTGTGATTTTTTCCATGCTAATAACCGCGAATTAGCTGTATCCGTAACTAACAACCAATCTTCAGTAGCAGCAACACCATAAGGCATACTTAAACTATCTGCTTTAGGAAAATAAACGCCTTGATTCATCTCTACTAAGTCAAAAGTTTTTTGTCCTAAAACTACCGTACAAGGAGAATTATTTTCTGTAGGGATGCCTTGCCAAATCATCACGCGATTATTACCCGCATCCGTGACAACCAAATTATTATCCCAAACAGTAATATCGTGACACCAACGCATAGTAGAAGCATTCGGATTACCACCACCATTTTCATGGCGTAATGTCATATTGTCTTGTCCTAAAACAACATCCGCTGGCTGTCCGTTTTCTTCTGGTAACTGATTCCAAATCAGCAAACGACGATTACCCGTATCGGCAACAAATAGCTTTCCTTGATGATAGAAAACTCCGTAGCACCAGTTTAAAGTATTCGCAGCAGCGTTTGAATTTCCACGATTTGGTTGATTGTTGGTAAAATCAGCTTGCCCTAATACTATATCTGCTGGAACATTGCTATCTTGTGGTAAAGTTTTCCAAATCAAAACGCGGTGATTCCAAGCATCAGCAACAGCCAAACTTTCACCACAGCTACAGATTCCGGTAGGAACATTTAAGGTGTTTCTTCCTAGTTTACCTTTAGCATTTTGCCCTTCAGAACTAAAGTTTGGTTGTCCAATTACCCAATCGCATGGTTGACTATCTATAGTTGGTAAATCTCGCCATCCTAATAATCGATGATGTCCCGTATCTGACACCCACAAATAACCATTTTCTGTTAAACAAGCAGCACGAGGACCAAACATTTCTATATTGCTTGGTGCTAAGGGTATTGTTAATTCATTTGGATTTAAAATCTTTCCTAATATAATTTCTGCTTTTTCTTTCAATATTTTCGACATTTAAATTTTTAAGAGTACTTTTTATAGAATTTTTGTAATAACTTTAGTCTTAAACACTAACTTTATTTGACTGCTTTGACGTGTTTAATTTCCGGACAATATTCTTTAATTGCTGTTTCAATTAATTGAGATAAAGTTAATGTAGAAGATGGACAATTACCGCAAGTTCCAATTAACTTAACTTCTACCGTATCTGCTTCCTTAACACCAATTAATTCCACATCTCCCGAATGAGTTTGTAAGCTAGGACGAATTGCATCGAGAGCGGTTTCAATCCGTTTTTGTAAAGTTGGTGTCGGTGGTTTGACTAATTCGTGATATACAAGTAATCCATAAACAACCTCATCTTTAACGGCATTTTTTAAAGCTGACATCGAATCTTGCTTGAAGCTTTTTATCATTCGCGTTAAAGCTTCTTTATGTAAATCCTCAATAGCTCGCTTTAAACCTGCCGCAACACATCGCTGGCTTTCATCCCATTCTGAAATAATTGCTTCAAAACGATTTATTTCTTCTACTAATTCTTTTATATTTGTCATTGGTGGATAGTAGTTAGTAGTTAGTTGTTAGTTGTTAGTGGATATTTGTTAGTTAATAGTTATCACGAAAATAATCTGGTTATTATATTAAGTATTTGTATAATAACCCAGACTTTTTTTATAATGCAGCCAAGCATTACTATATTAAATAGCCACTAGCTACTAACAGCTAACAGCTAAGTAGGTTAGCGTTGAAAGTTGTAATTAGGATAAGGCAGTAGGCTGCTTTGCGGTAGGTGGAAGAATTTAAAACTAATTTACCCAACCGTTACATAATTCTGTTTATTCCTATCAACTTACTTAACAACTATCCACTAACATCTAACTCATTTCATTTTCAAATCTTTGAGTAAAAATGGCATAAATACACCGCCGACGAAGCTAGATAATACTACTGGTACCCAAAAAGGAATTTTTGTTTGTGCTAGTAAAAATAGTATTGCGAAAGTTATACCAATGCCAATTGATGTTTGTTTAACATAATACATATTGTCCCGCATCAATTTTCCTTTAAAAAATAGTTTTGCGGAGAACCAAGCAATTTCTAACATAATTACTCCTAAAAACTACTTAGTAAATTTAATACTATTAGTCCTAAAATTGCGCCGGGAATAACGCCAGCAGGACCAAATAATCCACCTAAAATAGCAGCAAAGTTATACCCTAAGTCTTCTCCTGCTAATAGCATTCCACCAATTGCACCACCAATCATTGATACAAGGGTTGCGACAACAAACCAGATAAAACCTGTTAGCAAGTTTAAGTCACCAGTCATTAAATTAGTCATCATTCCATTTAAGTCATAATTCGTTAGAATGTCAGCCATTTGATTTTAGATATTAACAACGGATATTTTTAACAACGGATGGTTTAGAAAACCTTGATAGAAGTTAGTTTATTTTTAATCACCAATTCCCCATGCCCTATTCCCTATTCCCTATTCCCTATTCCCTATAATTCTTCTAATACTTGAGATACAGCTTGTGCTTGTTGAATCTGTCCGTGTTTAGTGAATATTTCTAAGGCTTGTTGATAATAATCACGCGCTTTTAATAGATTTTGCTGATTTCCGGCTTCCGGTTGGCGGAGCTTATCTGGTAGGTTAATTAACGCGTTAGCTTTATTGGCGATGGTGTTAGCGTATTCGATGGGCGTGTCTCTGGGGTTACGCACTTTCAATGCTTCATCATAAGCTATCACAGCCCGCGAATTGTTCTCGAAAGGATGAGAAGAAGGTAAATATTGCAATGCGTTTCCTAAGTTGTTTTGCAACATTGCATATTCTCTCGGATGTTCGATAAGATTAATCCGTTTCAAGGCAACCTCGAATGATTGTACCGCCAAGCCTTCAAACAAGTATTGTTCTTGCGAACCCGCAGACATCGAAAGATAAGCAATAGAAATATTGTTGTGTAATATTGCATATTCTTGCGGATATTTTTCCCAGGTAAAAACCTGTAAAGCCTCTTGATAAGCCTGAATGCTATCAGTCATCCGAGCCATATTCGATGATGCTAATGATTGCAGCACCAAACCCAAGTTCATCCGTGCTTCTGCTGTCTCTTCTTGTGAGGCTAATTCTTCAAGTATTGGTAGCGCTTCTTCGTATGCGGTTTTCGCTTGTAAAAGCAACTCTACGTTATCTTCGGGAATAGCCTGTAATGCACTACCCTTACCAACTTTGGCACGAGCTTGGTAAAGGGGAAAATCCTTACTACACAACCCAACAGCCTTATCGTACAGAAAAATAGCATTGTATAAATCTTGAGCAGTTTTAGGCTTTTTAAGAAAACCTTGTGCTACCTCGATCAGCATCTCTATTTTTTCTTGTACTGTAGCTGAAGACTCAGCAATTGCTTCCATCGCTGCTTTTACAGCAGAATCTGTGATGCTATTGTTCATTACCATCTATATCCTGGAATGGACTACATAAAGATGCTTATATGCTGCATCTTTTTATGAGTCTTACTTCAATCTCTCAATACAAGAAGTATTAAATAGGAGTATCTGTAAGCTTGGATGGTAGATGACCTTTGAACTGCAATTTTAAAGGTTTTCGTAGGTTTATAAGAATTTAAATTTTCAAACGTTTAGAACCCGATTGATTATATTATATTCCTAACAAACCAATATAAACAAGGAAATATTTAAACTTTTTTAAGTCGTGTATTCATATATTTTATTGATATTTATTATAATATTAAGGGTAATTTAAATAACATAAAGTTATAATCAGCTTAATTCAAAAAATAGTTTAAAATTTATAAGAAAACCTAATTTTCAGGTATTTACAGCAATATTTCATTGTTTTACTATAAAAACTTTTATTTTATATTAAAGAATACAAGAAAAGTAATCAAACCACTTAGATGTTTATATTGATATTTTATAAAATTTTTAGTACTGATAAATACTTTTAATTTAATGTTAATAAAAAGCTTTTGCAATAGACAATAAAAATTTATGTAAACATATGAACAGCTAAATAGAAAACTGTTTGATATTAAAAAGAGAGAGAATAGGTCTGTATGTTAAAGGTCTAAGCTTAATAATCAAAGATTACTGCTCATTGATAACTGATAGATGGCTAATTTATTATGGTTACAAGGTGGTGCTTGTAGTGGCAACACCATGTCATTAGTGTATTCTCTATAGAACAAATTTAGCAAAACCTCAACCCCTTACCATATAAGGCTTTTTGTTTATAATTTGAGATATTGTTTATAACAATACAATATGAAGGCTTCAAATGTGCTTTGTAAGACGATTTATCATTTAAGTTCTTAAATTTAAGAGGGTATATGAATTGAATAATCCGGCTCTAGATAAAATAAGACGTGATTTTAGGTAGTTTAATGAATCGCAGTACCACATTATCCGAAATGATAATATGGTGAAAAGCTTGTGATATAAGAATTATAGCTATTTAAAATCTGTAATGCGCGTTGCTCTCGGCTACTTCATAAACGCTACCGCATTCTATCGAAATGCGATATCGCCAATTACTTAAACTCTATAAATGTGATTTTCGCTCCAATAAAAAAAGATTAATCCCAAAAACTTGTCAAATAAAACCACTTTTACTCTGAGGCAACAGTACTACTTTCAGATGTAATCTGTTCTGTTAATGCTGTTGATAGGTTAAAATCCTTGCCATAGTCTTGATACAAATGTAGGGGGCACAGCATTACCTAGAATGGCACCGTCTACCGATGTCGTTCCGCTCAGTTGATACCATAAGGGAAAGTCACTCAGACGTTTAATCATTTCCATATTCGCCAACCTAACAGTACCATCTGGTAAAAATATATCAGCAAATTTATTTCGATTTGCTCCTTTACCATCCATAAAGTAAGACTTAATTATTGTTGGAAATGACCTGTCCGAAGCAACAGGCTTAGACCTTCTACCTATTCTAAACTTCCAGGTTGGTAAATCCACCTGCATTGGATCTTTATCGCTGTTCTCTGCGGGGATATCTTTGATAACATCCCACCAATCAACAACAGTTCCGAGGCTGACCTCTTCAAGTAACTTTTCACTTTTCGATGCACGTAGGATAATTCGATATCTTTTTTGAATTGATGATACTCTACAAATTGACCACTCAAACTTATACCCCATTGCTTTGAGATTCACTCCTTCGGAGGCACTTCGTGAATACAAATCAAAAGCTTGAAAGTATTAGATTTTTTATAACCCGGTACATTCTCTAATACAAAATGCTTTGGTTGTAAATGAAATACTGCTCCCATTGTTGATATCGCCATATCAAAGTCATTCGTCATTTCAATTTTTTGACGTTTGGCAATACTGAAATTACAGCAAACAGTGGATGCCCAAAGTAAGTCGGGATTAATTGGAAATCCAGCCCACCCTTCTTCTTGACATTGCTGTACTGATTTACGAATTAAGTTGTGGTTAGGGAAATTCTTTCGATAATTATCAGCAATTTTTTCGCTTAATTTTGGATTGTTTGGGTCAAATTCTACTGCCCAAATTTCTGCATCGGGATTCACTTCTTTAATTCCACAAGCAACCCCACCACCACCCGCGAATAATTCCACTATTTGCACTGTACTTAACTCCTGCACTTGAAATAATAATAGGGTTCATTTGAAGTTATGAAATAAGCATGGTTAATTGTTCGGGTGCATTAACAATCCGTGACTCAACCTGCTTCTTTAATCGATTGGGAATCCAGTCAAAATCGCTGCGGTCGCCGGTGCTTTCAATGTGCTTCACCAACAAATCAGCAAAGCCACTATTATGTAGCTCGCTAAATATTTCACTCTGTTTTGTAGTTTTACGCATCAATTGAATTGTTTTGAAGAAGTTTGCATCTCTTCTAGCCACTTTCCGAATACTTTCCCAGGTCAAACTTTCTCTAGCTTTTTTACTTTTAACTAAGCTTTTAAGAAACTCTTCGATTTCTTGTTCATTGCAGGTTGCAGGTTCCCCAGTGTTTATCTCTTCAACTTTTGGTGACTCAGAAATTTGCTTGTTATCTTCACCACCTTCCTCTATAACTAATGCTAAATCTTTAGCCTCAAAAGCGAAAGTTCCGACAGGAATTGCGACCTTGAATAAAGAGAATTCAATATTCACGATTCTCCCAACTTGACCCTGGTGTAATTCTCCAAGAATTTGTACTAAATCTCCAACTCTAAAATTTTTAGGTTTTGTTGGAGTAATATCAAAGACTTTTTCTATTTTTGGATGCTGCTCTTGAGATTGTTCATCATCTTCGCCAAGTCTTGTTTTTAAGAGTTTAATGTCACCGTAAGCATCTAAATATTTACATTTGTATTCGCGCAATGAATGAGCTAAATTTTCTTTCTCCGAACGCAGTTTTTCAATGTCAGGATTGACTATAGTTTCCTCAACAAGATTTTTCAAGATTTTGTTTTCCTGCTCTAATGCTAAAAAATTATTGGAAACTTCTTCTATTTTATCAGCGTACCTAGTGCGCTCTTCTTTTAATTGTTGCTGTAATTTTTCAACTTTATCAATTTTGGAGAATTCTTCTAATCTTGCTTTTAGATTTTGAATCTCTTGCTTTAGCTCTACATTTTCTTTTTCGATAGTTGATTGAGAATTTATAGGCTTAAAAATACCCGCTGCATCCACTACCTTGTTCTGCCACATTATCAATTCTTCTTCGCTCAAAGATAAATCTTGCAGCTGAGTATGAGTATTAGCAATTGTATTCAATGCTGCATCTGCGATATTACTAATTTCTCTCACTTTTTCTGATTCAGCTTGTAATGCTTTAATTTGAGTTTCAATTTCAGTTAAACGAGGAAAGACGAACATGATAAATCCTTTTTATGGAAAGTATTGAACAGTCTCGGATAAGAATATGATGATTTACAAAACTGTGAGTAATTATTCTTATAACGTAAATATTAATCAAGGCGTAAAACTATCGTATTTTCTGATTTGCTTTTATAATATATAAAAGCCTTTATAGGAGCGCACTCACAATCCACCGATATTTTAATTGATTAAATTATTAGTATTTTTCAGCAATACTTTATTGATAGCTTCTAATCTTCGTTTTTGGTCTAAAGCTATGCAATTCCAGCGCCAACGTTCCGACCATATTTGATACTGTTGCAATCTATTTGTATAATAATAATTTTTAGGATTCAAACAAATCGAAAATAAACCAACTCGTGAATTCCCTGCTTCAAGCTCCCCATTACGTTTACGAAAAGCCTCAACTCTTGCCCATAAAATAGCTTCTTTACTCTTTAACCCTTTCTTCAAAGCGTCAGCATATCTTTTAGGGAAAGCATCAGACACACGAGGAGAAGCTTGATTCCACTGGTCTAAATTATTAATAAATGCTTCAATATTTTGTTCAGGCTTTATGCCAGCATTTTGAAGTTTTCCAACTAATCGAGGAATGCGGCTTCTAGTTCTTTTTAAACATACTGCATCTGCATTTTCTAAACTTGTTCCGCCTCTACCTTGGTCGCTACACCAGCCCCGATTAGCAATTGAATTTCCAGGATCAACATGATAGTAATATAATGAAGTCTTTTTTCCATTTATTGTACAATTTCCTTCGGCTGCACAAATTGCTAATACACCCACAGAGGAATTGTTAGCAAATAAAGTGTTTAAACTTTTAGAATCTAAGCTGTTAGTTTCTGAAATATTTTCTACGGTATCAGATACAAACTTAATTACTGGTTTACTTAGTGAAAAGCTTGTAATTAAAAATAATAATAGAATATTGAGTAAATCCCATTTGTATCCTAAATTTAGTGAATGCTTCATCCTGCAATACAAAATACAATACTAATAAAAATTATATTTACGTAGAGAAATATAAGAATAGTAACAAACCACTAAAACACAAAATTAACTGTTTGAAAAAAAGTGGAAAGCTGCACCATAAATGCAAAGTTTTTTGAATAATATTTGGTTGCCAAGGGGCTTTAGCTTTCATCTTTCCACCATGAATTAACCAGTGAGCAAAAAGACAAAGTGGAAGTACGTCTCTACCTAATTCCTCATGCCCTAAATGTCGATAGCCAACACCAGTATGATGAATATTATATTTACCATATTTTCTAGGGGCATATTTTCCTATTCTTAGGTTGAGTCGATGCCCGGTATTATCCGGGGCACCTCTCATTTAGATCCGGACGTGCCACTTTCACGGCATCCGGCTCCCGATATTCGACGGGCTAATTGCCCTTGCTCATGTGAATATAATCATGGCAAGACTCGTGTATTGCCACTAGATTTTTCGTTTTCCAGTTTTTATGATTACCGTCAATGTGATGTAAGTGAACTCGCTCTTCGCTTGTAAATTTCAAACCACATTTTGCACATGAATGGTTTTGCCTTTGTAGGGCTTTAGAGGTATGTCCGTCGTATAACTTACTGTTGCGTTTGTTCCAGTAAGTTATGTCTTTGTCATAGGGAGATTTATTTCCTTTAACCATGACGTGTTTATTTTCGGAGAAATGGACTTTTGGGAACGCTTTTTCTATCAGCTTGGTTACTGATTCTTTTGTGTTCTTGGTTTCCTTGTTGAATACCTTGAAAGCTCTGTGCCTGATGTGCCAAAGTGAGAACCTTGAGCTATTCATCTTGCAGAACTTGTGGTAATTTCTCCATCCTCTAACTATTGGTGCTAGCTTTTGGGCCTTTACCTTAGAACCATAATTCGAGTTGTTAACGATAGCTTTTACCTTCTGACGGAACTTTTTGAAGTTTTCCGCTGAGGGCGTACTTCTAAATTTTCCGTTACTTTGCACTTTAAAATGCCAGCCTAGAAAGTCAAACCCGTCTGTCGCAGCGGTTACCTTTGTCTTCTTCTCACTTACTTTCATTCCTCTGCTAGCTAGGAATTGACTGATTTTATCTAGTATCTCGTATGCATCGTCTTCGGGTCTAAGGATTATTACCATGTCGTCCGCATAGCGGATTGATGGTTCAATAATATTTGCCGTAGGGGTATTTTCCGTGATTCTTTTGCCACGTCCATCGTGGTATCTGTGAATACTTTCAATACCGTTTAATGCAATGTTAGCTAAAAGCGGACTTACCACACCACCTTGAGGTGTGCCTTGTTCTGGAAATTCTGGATTTATTCCAGCTTTTAAGCATCTGAATATTCCAGTTTTGATGCCTTTTGGGGCAATAAGGTTTTCCATTATTGTGTTGTGGTTAATCCTATCGAAGCATTTTTCAATATCAAGTTCTATGACTCGTTTATTTATTCCGTTTGCCTTGGAGTTTAGGTTATTGAATAGGATTTTCTGGGCATCATGAGCCGAGCGTCCTGGTCTAAAACCGTAGCTTTTTGCATGGAAAATTGCTTCGTGTGCAGGTTCTAAGGCATATTTTGCTAGGCATTGCCAAGCTCTATCTGCGATAGTTGGAATTTTCAACTTTCTAGTAGTTCCATCTTTTTTAGGAATGGGTATACTACGCAGCTTCTGGTGATACCAATTATTACTAGTTCTCTTCAGAAGTGTTTCAAGCTCGAATCTCTCTTTAAAATTTAAGGATTTTTTGCCATCAACGCCTGCGGTTTTCTTACCTGCGTTTAGCTGAGTTACTTGACGAATCGCCAAAAATCTAGCCGCTTTGGATTTCAGGATGAGTTTTTGAAGTGACAAAGCTTTCCGCTTGTCACCTGCTCGAACTGCTTTGAACACTCGACATTGTAGGCGGAATAAATCTTTGCGGAATTTCTTCCAATTTAGATTCTTCCAAGATTCACTAGTGTTTTTACTGTGCCTAATCATGCTCTAATCCGTTAAGTGTTTTCTGAATACCTTGCAGCAATTACGCCGCATCCTACCCGAATCTAAGGAGTTCCGTATCTCGTCTTACCTACATGGGATTCGACTTTTTCCCATGACCTTTGATTCGTTTTTATTCGTTCCCTCGGATGATTGATTGTTCCGTTAGGTGTAGCCATTTCAACCATCGGATACCCTGGATTCTTGCTGCTATCCTTGGAAAAACGCAGCGGGTATAATTTTTCCGATGAAGTCAAGGGTTTTTGTTATGCCTTGCTTTGTTCTGGGTTGCTTTCTAGGCTCTGTTTCACCGTAGGAACTCCCTGTTAGCACCAGTGTCAGCCCATAACAGCCGTCTGATTGTGCCCTGTTCCCGGCTTCACTCTGTAAGATTCCGAGCTTACTCGGTGCGGGCAGATAAGGAGTCACGCTTGAATCTAGCGGGTAGGGCTTTCACCTACATCATTCTGAGAGTTCAGTGCTTGACCGAAGTCAAGTTTCACTGGTTTAGTTATGTGCGGGCTAATTACCGTGATTCACTAAACAACGAATCGCACTCCAGGGAAACATGGAACATCTGTTGCCAGATTGTTTTAGCCAGTGATAGTGCTTACTTCTCCAAGCATCGGATTTAATGTATGAATAATAATCGCTTGCTCTAAGATATATTTTTGTTTTCATTATCAATTTCCTGCTGGGCATAAAAGTTAAAATTTCAATTCTTTCGCTGAAATAAATGTAGTTGAAAATATGAAATTATTATTTGCTTGATAATCTAAATCTTTATGTAAATAACTCATAAATTCTTGGTGTCCTTTTGATGTCCGACCTACAGGACATCCAGCGCTTGTATTATCAACAAACTTTTGGTCGCTTCCACTATGTTGATTAGCTCCGATTATTGAATATTCTTTTTTATCTCCTTTATCAACTTTGCTATTACGATTAAAATCCCGAATGATATGTACTGGTGCGACTTGGACTAGCGCAATCTCGCGACCTTTATGTTTCCCTATTCGCCAAGCTTTATATTGTCCGGGTACTTCGATTTGTGCTGCACCTTTAGCATTCATCGGCTGATCAGTATAATGTTTTCCCGGTTCTATGCTCGCTTCCCAAGCTCCTACTAACCTGGGAGTGGGATTAACTTCTACTAAAAACCGAGAATCATTGAAGTGGTTAGGTTTGTTATCATTTTGCACTCCAGAAGGAAACATACCTTGAACATAGAATATGTTGTAGCGTCGTTCTCCAGTTCGGACTTTCCAATTTTGGCTTTGTGCGTAATTTACAAGTGCAGCAGCTATTTTATCCGCTTCTTTTGGTTTATTGATGGTTGTTGAAAAGCTAATACCAGCGATACGCTTTAATTGAAGTTTGGTTTCAAACCACTGATTAATTCCTGGATGTAGAATGGCGATCGCCATAACTAAAGACAATCCAAAACAGCAAATTCTTCCCCTTGCTTGAGATAATCGGAGTTGACGGTATGCTTCTTCAGATGCCTTAATTTCTTGATACTGAATCTCTACTGGGAGATATCTTAATAACTCTTCGGATTGAAATGACATCTAGCATTCTTGTTATAAGCATCTAATAGTGTTTGACAATTCGATGACTCATCTAATTTCTGAAGGTTAAGTGGGGGTGAGGATTCAGAGTGCGTCAAGTTGTATAAATCCGAACGAATATCGGTAGTAAGTGCTGTAATTTTGGGTTGCAAGTTTGAGATTAGAGCAAACGAACCATACCCAGGATGTGCCATATCTAGAACAAATACAACGAACACAGTACTGGTGATAAGAAAACTTGACGCAGGAACCCTCATCGAGGAGGAGGGAGGGAGGAGCCACTGCGTTGCGGAGGTTCCCTCCGTTGTAGCAAGTGGCGTTGAAGGAGGGAGGGAGTGAGGGAATTTATCTGGCTTTTTGAACATTTCTAACTTACCTCAATATTTGTTTCTTTTTCTCTCACTCCCTCACTCTCTCCCTCTCTCCCTCCTACTTCCTCCTTACAGGTTGATATCGACCATCACCAGTCCAATTGGTCAAAGGTAAATTAGTCGTCTGTTTTGACTGCTGCACATTGGCAGGTAGTTGTTGCCAATTCTTTGATTCAACAGTTTGGAGACGTACAGCCCTATCTAAACTATCTCCCGCACCCGTGGCAACTTGACCAAATCCATTCCATACCCCGTTTGCAATAGGTTTACCACTATTGACCACTCCATGACCAAATCGGACTGCGGTCGAAGTATTTTGCGGTAATTGTCGAGGATTACGAGTTGCAATCAATCCCCCCAAAAAGAATTGAGCAACCCAGGAACCAACAACTAAAGTACCAATGCTCATGCTCCAAAAGGCAAAAGAACGCCAGGGTTTGAAAGGATTAGTGTGATTGGCTACTGTACCCAAAGTCCCAATTGCAGCACCCGCTCCATTTTCCATTGCTGGTGTTACGCCACGGCTGCAATTTTGGCTCCAGTTATAAACACCTCTGGCATAACGTCCAGTATTATAGGCGCGGTTATTCCAGCGGTTATTGTGGGAATATTGTTCGTTATAACGATCATCAAACGGGAGCAACGCGATTTTGTGAAATCAACCAGTTTTATCGCGATCGTTAACAACAAATATCAGTAATATTAATACAAATAATACAGAGTATGGAAGTAATAATACTGTCTAAGAAAAGAGATGTGTGCCGCTTTGCGGCACACATCTCTTAGTTATAGATATAAAGTCAGCAAAAAATACCCCAGCGGAAGGGTGCTAATAATTACATAATAAAGAAGAAAAAGAATGATTGGTATAATTTATGCAATCTGTATCGGCTTAACAAGTGCAGTTAAAATAGAGTCACAGAAGTTGTTCCAACAACCTGCAATCCATTGACAACGAAGGTGTAACATAATTTCAGCATTCTCTTTTAACCAAAATTTACTATTTCCTTTCAAACGTAAATTAACAACTTGTCTGATTAAACTTTCTACAGCACCGCTGCCAATAGGTAGTTTAAGAGATGAAATTTTATGGTAATTGAAACGTCTTTCTTTATTCCCTTTGATAAAATAATTGATTTCTCTATCTACATTTTTGCGGCGCTCACCAGTAAATTCTAAGGTGAGTTTATTCATTTCTTGAATAATGGAATTTATCTTACCTTTTTTCAATGCAGAACGAGTTTGTTTAAACCATTTTTTTCGCTCTGTTTCTTTAGAAAAAGCATTATCTGCAAATACTTGTAAGTGTTCTGTAGCGTGATAAAAGTCTAATAATTGATAAGTTTCTGTTGGGCAATTTAATTTTTCAAGAAGTGGAGGAATATGTTTCCATATCCATTCGGCTCCATCGGCAATTAATAGCACTTGTCTAGCTTGATTTATTCCCAGACTAACAAGGTACATTTCTAGTATTTTAAGAAATCCGCGGTAATCTTCATAAGTTCCGTCATTTATAATAGGGATTTCACCATTTTTATTTTTTTTACCTTTCTCATCTACGGTGTAGATAGTCAAAACTTTTGGCTCAATCCATTCTCCAGTAAAACCATGCCTGTTTGTTTTAGAGTTTTTGCGACCTTTTTTATCAATACGAATCCTAGTCCTTCCGCCGTCGGCAGCTATCACTACCCGTTGGTTTTTTAATGTATTACCTGGTATTAAATTACCAATTTTAAGATTAAATATTTTTGATTCACGTAAGCTCAATCCTATTTTACCAAAACAATAAGTCAATCGTTCTATACGTTTTAAACTAATATTAATACCCCAGTCTATTAATGTTTTACGAGCAGCTTCAAAAGACGAGCTTATTGCACCATACTTTGCAATGTTTGACCAAACCAATGGGGTAACTCCTTCTTCCATGCCTAACCATCTTAGAAAAGGACAAAACCCTTGATTTAAAGTTTTATTTTTTTTATTATTACGTTCTACAACATAAGGCAATGTAAGATTTAATTCTACATTTCCTATAGTTAGTATTTGACGATTTTTATATCCATGATTTTTCGTTCTTGTACGCCACCATGATTGTGTTTTCTTATTTGCTGTATTGATAGCAGTTGTATTATGAGAAAGATTATATAATAGTATTGCGGTACATTGCCCTGCTAAAATCAAAGCAATATTCCTTATTTCTTCTTCTTTATTTTTTATTTTTATTCCATCCCAATTTTCAACATCAGTCAATTCTAAAATTTTCATAACATTCTCTTTAAATTCTTTCACAGATTTGTTTAAATCTAAAGTTGCATATATTTTATTCATCTTGGTAAGCACTCCGCTCTCGGAGGGTTTTGCTTTTCAAAACCCCTGACAATAAGGAATCTTACCTTTTTTTGTTATTAAAGAATAAGGAGTTGCAGCTTCGCTGCAACTCCTTATTTCTATTTATTGCGTATTTATACATATAATATGTGTACTTTTTGTGTTGCACTATTTAAGTGTAGGTATGGCGATCGCACTGGTTTTCACAAAATCGCGTTGCTCCCCATCAAACTCTTCATAGTTAGTGTCTATGAAATTTTGGTCTAACTCATGGCTTGAAGCTAATTGTGGTACATTGCTTCCTCTAAACTTTTTTCTCACCATTTTGATTATTCCTAATTAATAAGTTGAAGTACGTAAAACTTACAATGCTGCCAATAAGTGAAAGTTAATTACTCTTATCTTCATCGGAACCCCAGATATCTTCTTGCTCAATCAGTCTTTGACGAAACTGTTCGGTATTTATGACTGACGATGAACTTTCTTCTGGCTGTTTTTTTTCAGCGGTAGCTGGAAGATACAAATACTGAGGACAGTATTTTTGAACAAGTTGGATGTAGTTATATCGGTCTTTTCCATCAATTCGAGTTGCTGGTGGTCCTTGCATCCAAGAAGGAATTTCAATTCTCGTCTTCTCTCTTTCACCTCCATCTGGACGAATCAAATAAGCCCAGCCAGCGCAACGTTTATTACCTTCTACGTTAGTGTCAGTGATAGCTTGAGCATATACCCACACAATCGCATCCTTAATAGTTTGTGATTTACCAGTTAGAGCCTTAGCTCCACCTAACATAGCTTGAGTATCACCATGACTTGCAAAAGAAACAGACATATTTGCTTGTCGTAAAAATTGCACTACCGCTTCCCAAAATTTTGGCATAACAGTCGAGTCAATCGCATCGATTTCGCTCGAATAATTAGACATCTCGTCAAGTGATAGATGCAGGTGATAATCGTCGAAAGGTTCATATTCTTTGTTTTCATCTCCAGCTTCAGCTATTCTCCTGTTAGGCAATACGAGTAAATTCGCGGATAGCATTGGTCGCTTCGACAAATTTATAACCGCGTCCGAAAACCTTGATTCCTTTCCACTGTTGACCTTTAGCAAAAGGATTTACCATCCATACTAGATGACCTAGCTTTATATGTTCGGCAATTAGATAACCCAGCTTGGAGGTTTTACCGCTGCCTTTTTCTTTGCCAACAATTCCAACCGTATTTTCATAAACTAAGGATTTGACCTCGGTATATTTATCCTCAGAACTACTTTGCGGCTTAAAATTGTTCGGACTATGAGGATAATTAGATATTGAACTAGGTTGTCCACCTGTTTGATAGAAATTTGTAACTTCATGTGACCGAGATTTTTCAACTTCCTCCTCTTCACTATGCTTTTGAATTTGGTTAGGAATTCTAGTACTCAAGAATGAAGAGTGATTGTCTTTTAATGACTCCATTTCTTGAGAGTTAATTTGTACGGGAACTGTATTAGGCACAATGTTTTGAGAAGGAGCCAATAAATACTGAGCTTGTGTACTCCGTTTTTTACTCGCTAATTCCCAAAACACTAAACTTGATGTTCCAACAGATGCAATAACTGCACCACCAAATCTTAGAAAAGACTTTGCTGGTTCTGGCATTTCTACTTCTACTATTTGCTGTTGTGTAGAATATGGTGTTGTTGATTGTTGGATTGTGTTAGTGCCAAAACTACTGGTAAACATCCAACCTCCCATTAGCAGAGTTATCGGTGCGAATATTAGTTTACTTGGCATTGTTACCCCCTTTGAGTTTGGTTGAGGGTTTGTCTTCTGGTATCTGTTGTTTATTTAATGGAGTCGCGGGGATTGGTTCTGGTTCTAATTGTTGATAATCAGATATCTGTGCATCTTTGGAGCTTGCTTTTTTACCAAACCAATCAGTCTTTTCAAGCTCGGATGCAACTGGATTTAGCCCTTTAACACGCAATGCTTCCAACATCGCAGCTTTCACTTCGTCTAACCGAAGCCGTGTATTTTGGGCAATCGTAACTAAATTGAACCGCTGTGTTGTTTCTCTTCTGCTATTTGAGATAATATTTAGCTTGACCAAGCCACTTGCAGCAAGTTCGGCAGAATCTACTGGAATAGTTACCCAAGAACCCGTACTGGGGTCAACATACTTTAGTTCCGCTTCTTTTCCCGATGCTCCCAGATTTATTCTTTTCAATGCTTCAATTTCAGAATTTAGATTAATTACCTCTTCGTGTTGGTTATAAGCTGGGTTCTCTTTCTGATTTTGAATGGCAATAACGGAATTACGATATCTCGCACTTGCTTCTAAAACTACTGCTTGCAATAAACCGGGATTGCTTACTATCCCCGAACTATAATCATTGCGAGTCAAATATTCCCGAAAATTACTGTGAGCTGCTTCTAAATTCTGAGACTTTTGTAAAAGCGCAGAGTATGCTTTTTGTTCGGAATTCGGTTTTGATGAACTTTGACTAGACAGAGTTGTTGCAATGGCAGCAATAACGACCAAAATTACTGTTGCAACGAAAATCGACATCAACCAGGGATTGGTTAGCAAGGAATCTAAGTTTTTTGACCCTATAAGATTGATTAATCCAGGTGTTGCACCACTTTTGTTTACTTGTCCATGAGGATTTGGCACCCAGCTTTCATCAAAATCATCGGTTGGATGTTGATTGTCTTGATAATTTGGATTTTGTTGTTGATGTTGAAATTGCATCGTTCTTCAAAACCTCTCTTCTGTAGTGCCTCAAAATTAGTGCTGCGACAATTCCCCCCAAAATAGTTCCAACAATTCCAGCAGTCATGATTTTGATAAAAACTGGTTTTGGTGGAGAAGTTATAGAAACAGCTATTGTTGCAACAGTAGTAGTAGTTGTGATTGCAGCAGTAGTTGCAACACTTCCCCCCTCTCTCATAAAATCAGCAATCGTCTGACGGTCATTAGCTATAGCTTTATTAACTTTTGGTGCAATTGCTTTTACCGCTGTGGTTGCTAATTCCGGCACAGTTTCGATTACTTCTTCAACGACGGGGATGTTGATGTATTGGTTTTCTGCGTTGAAGGTAACGCTGTCTTTCGAGATGCTGCTAGCATAGGATGTTCCTGTTCCTCCCAATTGATTGAATTTCCCAAAAAATTTTGTTCAAACTGAGTCTCAACAGCGTCGAAAGCTTTATCAAAACCAGCAACTGTTTGATTTTGATTCATGGACGATTGTTCCGTACCGTTCATTATCAAATCTTGAGTTTGCCGCAAAAAAGCCTCCCGAAATAGTGCGTAACCAACCTGAGATATTGATTGGGATTTTAAAAGCAGCTGATATAAATCATAGTGGTAGCTTCCAATATTTAACTGTTCTGGTGAAGTACCAATACGTTGTTTGAAAAATTCATCTAAATTGAATCTTTCACCTAAAGCTTTTTGTTGAGTTTGTACTTCGTTCTTCAATCGCACTAATTCTTGAATACCTTCAAAAATGCTCACATTTCTTTCTTTACAAGCATTAACAAATACTTTAACTTCACTAAAACTTTTGTCATTAATTGAATTATTGACAATTGCGATATCTAAAGCTTGACAAATAGCTTTAAAATCAGAAACGGGTATTTCAAGCTGCTGCACCGCTGTTGACAGATTCATTGCTTTTCTCCTCGATTAATTTTTCAATTAAAATTTTTACGAAAAAAGAGTCTTGCTCTTGGGGTGTTAAAAACTCAGTTAAGAAACTATATAAGTCAGTACGTCGCACTTCTTGAACATATAATTTCAATCCACCTCTGTTGACTACTTCTTCGACATAATCGAACTGACCAATTCTTAGAAATCTATTAGCTACGTGAAAGCAAGCTAGTAATTCTAAATCCAAACAACTGAAGAAGCTTCTTCTCTTCGGGATTTTTATGTCGGCTAGCTTGCACCAGTTTCTAACGGTTGTCATGCTGACGTTTAATTCTTGCGCTAATGACGATTGAGTGTAAAGTTTGTGTGCATATTTCATGAATAAAGCGATAAATGTATCTACAGTTATTCTGATGTTTAACTAAATTAACAGTTGTATTTAGTTAAAATATTCGATTACTTTTATTAAACAATAAAAAAATGATTTCAGTGCCAAGTTATACGCAATTGTTCGGTAGTTTATTGCGGACAATAAAAAACACCAAAGCTTTTTACTTTGGTGCTTAAATTATATTTTTTGCCCATTACTAATTGCCAGGTAAATTATCAGGGTCAACACCCAAAGAGCGTAAATGCTGTGCTAACTTTTCTGCTTTTTCTTCTGCGGTTAAATAACGATTTCCACTTTCGTCATACCAAGATACAAATTCCTGTTCAATTCCACCAATTTCACCTTGATGTCTTCCAATTCCTAAACCAATTTCTGGTAGCCATAATGGTTCTTTAATTTGTAGCTCGTAATTATCATCCACCAATTTATAAACGGACAGCGGTTGATGTTGGTCGCGTTGCCAATATTCGGGGTTGTAAATTATGTAGTAAAGTACGCCAAGTTTTCGAGCTTCTTTCTAATTTTTCGTCGTATTCGTTACCTGGAGTGTACGATACGATTTCTAACGCTAATATCGGTACTACTTCGTCCTCTTCCCAAACAGCATAGCTCCTGCGAGATTTTCCACCTTTTTTACGCTCCACTCCCAAGCTTAGAAATCCATCTGGGACAACAGGTACTCTCGGGTTAGCACCTGTAGTATGGTAAATTGCCATATCTACGCCGAAAAACCAATCAGTACGGCTTGCCCAAATTGAGTTAAGGAGGAACAGCAAAATGTTAGGTAGAAAATTCTGGTCTTCGTTATGCACAGGAATATCGTCCGAGCAAGCTAATTCGTCAGTACTTGGTAGCTCTATGAGTTTAGATTTATCTGAAGGCATGGCTTTTACCGATATGGCTTCAGTTTTATTATCACAATTAAATTTAACTTGCTGCGGTTGACATAAGCATTTTATGGAAATAGACCCAAGCGAATCCACAGCAGCCTTGCCGTAACTTGCGGTTGACTATTCATCTCCAAGCTACTTACGGTAGTTCGTCCGATTGCAGTCATACCTATAATTGTTCCAGAAGTAGCATCCGCTTGAAAATGTTCCTTCCATTGGTCAAGTCTTGGATGAAAGAAACGAACTTCGGTGTTTGATTCTGAATCAATTCCACTTATACGGTTGCTTTTACGTAGATTGCAAGAACGACAAGCAAGAGCTAAATTTTCATCATTTACTGTACCTTGTCTACTGAGTGGTACGATATGCTCAACCTCAAACGGAAAGTTAAAAACAAGTTCCGGGGCATGGGCAGTACTCGCATCGATGATTGGCTCTATTCGCAACCAATGTATAATTTGGGTTCATTGGTTTGGTTGTTGTAATAGAAACGCAGTTCGATTGGTTGCTGCTTTTAGTTCTGCTTCAACAAGATTATCTAATTCAGCTTGTATTTGGGGTGAGAGCGATCGCCCTTGAGAACGTGCAGTTCTCCACATATCCATCAGTTCGGATAAACGAGAAAGTTGTTGTGCATCGAAGAATTGATCCGGACAAAAACTTTGAAGTAACAATAACGCACTAAATTCATTTTCACCTAATTCGGCAGTTAAAGCATCCAGCGCTTGTCCAGCAGTTTTACCAGTCGAATGTTTATCGCCTGCAATGGCACGGTAGGATTTATTACCACTGTCATGGTAAATAGGTAAAATTGCTACTGTCGTCATGTTCTGCCTACCCTACGGAAGTTTTAAGCTTATTATAATAATTTAAATACTACTCTCAATATGCTCCCTTGCGATTGCTGGCTACAAAATTCTCCCTAACCCCAAACCCGATGCAAATTCAAGACGAAGCCTGGTAATACTTCATCACCAGACAATGAGTCGGGATTCTCTAAAACTTCCACAACCAAACTAGGTCGATAAATTTCTACAGGTCGCGGTGGTGGATCGAGCAACCAGCCCAATGAAAGTACCGTTTGGTAAAATAAGTTTATATGAGCGCGAATAAAACAAACCTTTAGTGGGAAAAAATAAAGTAATATTTCAGTTGCTACTAATTTTTTAGGTTGCTCCCTTTATTTATTTTTATCAGCACTAAGGAAGTTATTATTTTTGTTATTTACTCGATAGAATATCTTTGATTTAATTGTAATTGAAATATTAAGTGAAAACACCGCAATAAAATCCCTACTGAATAATGATAAGACTTATCATAAAACCAGCCTTCAATAGTTCTTTCATTGTAGCCAGTTAAGTATGAGAGAGTCGCATTACAAGCTTTCATATAACCGTGAGGGCTTCGCTTTCCTGGCGTAGGAATTTCGATTCCTGGATGAAGAATTGGCATCCAAATAATGCACCATTCCTCTGGAGACATCGGTTCTAAAATTGTGAAAAATATCTGTTGGTTATTTGATTGTGTTCGCGTTTCATTTAAGATAAATTTTGCTAACCAACGAGGAATATGCAGAGTTTGATTTTGTTTCATGAGACTTACCCGGAGCGAGTTTTTAAATTAGAGATATAGGATGGGGAGTTTGATTAAAAAACTCCCACAAACAGAGGTTAAACAGCTTTCAATTCTTTGTGTTTACGGTTGGATTCAAAGACGGCATTCATCCAATTCTGTATCGCTGTAATTTCAGATTCACCGTTAACCACGGCTCTAGCTACGTTCTTATCGTAGGAATCGGCAGTGTACTTAGGATGAGCAGACAGAGGGGAAGCCCAAGCAAGACACATCGTTTTTACTAATTCATCAACTTTGTGACTATCAAGTTGACTGGGACGCAGAACACCATTGGATTGCAGCCACTCCTTAATTAATTCAATAGGATAATCAAGCAAGGTACGAATTTGCTTAACTCGTAAGTCTTGAGTATCTGCAACCGAAGCAAATTCTAATTTTTGAGGAGATTCTATAGTTTGTGGTTGTGAATCAACTGTAGCCAACCAGGACTTTAATTCAAACGCCAATTCCTTACCAGGATTGAGAAAAGTTTTATCCGTAACAGCAGGGCAACGGCTCTTACTAATCGTTAAAATGTGCGTATAATCAAGCTCTCCGGCGACATCAAATTCAAAGTCGATTCCACTTGATTGAATTGGTGATGTACCTACTTTTTTTGGACTATAAGAAGATTTACCGTTTTTCTGATTCTCTTCAATTAGCCATTCAGTTTTAGTTCGCATCGTCGCTATTATGTGACATTTTGAGCCAATCATCGCATCGATTAATTTACGCTCCAAAGGGCGGACTTTTGCCCATCCGTCGAATCTACCACCCGCTAACTCCAACTCGCTGAACCAAGCATGTGTTAACGAATCGATAATGATGATTTCATATCCTGATTCTTCTGCTTGGCGAATTGCTTCTATGTATTTCGCTGGGTGATGGTTCGTAAGTTCACAGGTGTCAAAATTGAATAAATCAGCATATTTAGAAGCGCTACCTCTTTCCGTATTAATTAGAGCAATACGATTACCAAGATTTGAAGCGATTGACAATGCTGAGTATGTCTTTCCAGAACCTGACGCTCCGCTTAAGGCAAGCCTTATTTTCAAGTTGGATTTTGTGGCTTTCTTGAACATTTTGATTAACCTTCAAAGGATTGATTATTGATTTCATATTGGAGATTCGTTCCATAGAATCCGTAAAAAAGCGTGATTGTTAGTTCTATAGGTTTTAGTACAAAGCTGCTGTCCTTGTCTTTTTAGCAATCGGTTTGTACTTTCTTAATCTGTCCCATTCTTCATGAATCAATTCATCAAAGGGTTGGTCTAATAATTCCTCACAACTCTCAATTATATTTATGCTTTGATTCGTTTCTAGTGGAGAAATTTCTACTAACCATAAAGATCCAACAACATTAAATACTTCATCAAACCTTAGTGTTAACTGGTTTTGAGCATGGACTCTTACTACCCAATGTTTACCGGATGTACAACCAATTTCGCCGAGCTTCACCAAGTTTTGTTTGACAACATCATCGCGTAAGTCAAATTCAAACTTGGACGTTGGTGTAGCTTGCGATGTCTCTTCATTACAAGTTGCAGCTATTTCTTCTTGCTGTTGTGTAGGCAATGTTCCTTGCTTGTAGTGCCATATAATGTAGTCGTAGCACTTTGCCCAAGTATTGGCTCGGTGGATTTCGACATCATTTATCATCACTACCCAGCGTTGAGTTACGAAGTCGTCATGGTCGTGAGTAATGCAAGCAATTAGTTTTTTGCCAGCGTAAATTTCATGGTCGTAGAAACTTATTTCTACTGTTGTGATATCACTTTGGGGGATTGCATTTGAGCCTGTGGAAATAGTTAGTTGGTTTTTATCACTATGAAGCGCTTGCTGCTTGGTACATAGATACGTCATAATTAGATGCCTGACTTTATAGGAGTTTGGCTTACCTCCATGTGTTCGTACTAGTTTTCTCAGGACAGGCGAACGCATGGCTGTATTTGTCTTATTATCTAAAATAATGTTTGTTATCCCATTTGTCAACACGTAGGGATAACAAATAGCTGCAATTCGTATGTACACTTGTTATCCCGTGGCTTAATTGCTAATTTGAAATAACTCTAGAATAATTAGCAAAGGGAATTATTATGGCTGAGTCAAGGCTAAATATTAGAATTTCACCTGATAAAAAAGATGCTTTCTACCATAAAGTGAAGGCAGAAGGTAAAAATGCCACTGATGTTCTTATAGATTTAATCGATCAGTATCTTGGAGTAAGTTCTGAAAGTGGCGATATTTTGGAATTAAGACAACGAGTTGAAAAACTTGAAGAGGTATTGCTGGGGGAAACAGCCGCCTGAGAGAAGAAAATAATTCTCTCAGGCAATTGCTTGAACAGTTAAAACAGATGCTTAAAGATAAACCCGCTAAACATTAGGCGGGTTTACTGCTTTTTATTCTTCAACATCTATTGTGATAACTATGTGTTACTATTTGGGATAACAAGTAATTTTCTTCTATAAAGTATTAAACAGTTGCATCTCTGTAGCTGCTTAATACTTGATAGTTCTCAATATAGGCGATGAAAGAAATTAATTTTACTCAGTGGTGAGTTGTACTAGCAGCGTCGCTCTATTTTCTCATGCATTTGCAACGGAGGAATTATGGATTCGATTAATTTAAGTAAAAGCGATACCAGTCCATTTGACAAAATCAAACAAATTGATGAATTAGGCAACGAATATTGGTCAGCAACAGATTTATTAGCATCGATGGGATATCTAACCTGGAAAAGAATCAAAGATACTGTAGAAAGAGCAAAAGTTAGCGCTCTAAATTCCGGGGCAAACGTATCTGAGCATTTTACCAACGTCGTCCAAATGGCGCAAATAGGGGACTCTCAGGCATTTAGAGAAGTGCTGAAAAATTATAAGCTATCTCGATATGCTTGTTATATTACTGCAATGAATGGCGATCCACGTAAACCAGAAATAGCAGCAGCACAAAGCTATTTTGCATCAAAAACTCGTGATGCTGAATTATCACTACAAAACCAAGAGCTACTTACGTCGGTACTTGAAAAACTTGAGCAGCAGAATAGGAAACTTATCAAACAAGAACAAGAAATACGATTACTCCAATCTCAAATACAAAATTTGCTCCCAGCTTCAAAAGCAACCTACATTCCACCAGGATGGGATGCCGAAGTATGGGAAGAATTACCACCACAAGACAAACGGCACTTTCGTTTTCTATATCGCCGTCGTGGGTTTAAACCTAGCTATAAAACTGAAGATTCAGTTCCTATAGAAGCACTTACTCTTCAAGCCAAGCAGAAACAGAAAGATGAACTAAAAACTGTTGTGGTCGAGATATCAACAGAAGAAAAAGAAAGGCTTGAAGCAGCAAAACTTGAAGCATTGAAGCAATTTAGGGAAGAGGGAGAAGAAAATGACTAGTTTTACTTCAGCAACACTGGGAGAAATTAATCCCCCAATCAATATCCTCAAAGAGTTCCTTGCGACATTCAACCGCCGTCAGAAGTGCAAAGCTGCAATACTGTCGTGGTTTGATGGAAAGCATTATTACAGCAACTCTTGGATCAGAATCACTTTTGAGAATCTGGCTGATATTCTTGGCTACTGTCGAGAAACAATCAGCAAACACATGAAGGATTTAATTTTTGATGGATTGGTAGAAGATAAACCATCTCATCGATTCCCTAAAGACACTGCATCCGAATATAGGCTCAACCTGGAAAATATCATGGAAACCATAGAGTTTAGTCAATGCGAAAAAACAGACGCAGAGGTGCCAAATATTTCAGGTGAATGTGCGAATAATCCGCCAACATCTAAAACTACAATAAAGTTTTTTGAAAACAATAACACTGTTGCTGAGGAAGAAAAAGTTGATGGACCCGAACAAGAAATCCAAATACCTCGCTACGATGATAAGTTAGAGCAAGGTAACTCGAATCAAGACACGGACTCGGGTGGTGATAAATTCCCCCAGACGCAAGTTGAAGTCATTACAACTTCAGAAAAGCCTGTAAAGCAAGAGATAAGAGAAATTTGTGCTGAGTTGAAGCGGTTGCGAATTAATCCATACCGTGTTTGGGTGTAATCAAGAAGTATTGGGATAATGTGAATAACGCAATTGGTCGCGTTAAGGAAGCGATTCACGAAGGATGGTGCGATAATCCCACGGGTTTGTTTATCAATAGTTGTAAAAGCGGTGAAAAACCGAAGAATACTGTAACTTCGGGTGTGAGTGTTTGGTTTGAATGGGCAAGGAAGGAAAGAATAGTAATTGCAATGTCTGAAGGGGTGGTTTATACACCCGAAGGTGAAGTTGTGAGGATTGAGGAGATGATGCAGCGATGTCCACTTCATGAGTAATACTCCCTTTTCTCCACCGAAGGGCAAAATTTTCACTTCGGTAAGTTGGTTGAGAATTTTGTCAAAAGTTTTAGGGGAGCAACGCTCCGGAAGGTGAACACGGGTAAAGATTCTCAATCAAATAGTTCAATTATCAATAAAACGCCGGTAATTTAGTTGCGATTTGACCTTTCACCGTAGGTGCGGCGAGCGGGCATCTGCAAAGCAATCGCATTGGATATACAAAACAATAAAATTAGACTATATTCCGTATATAATATGTCAAGCAGAGAAATGCTATAGGTCAATTAAACATCCGAATCGATGACGAGTTAAATTCCGCTTTTATTGAGAAATCGAGGAAAATAACACTTCAGCAACAGAACTATTAATCAACTACATAAAGCAGTATCTAGCGACTCCTCACAAGGGTAAATCCCATTATATTGAAGAGCTAGAAAAAAGATTACTAAAAGTTGAGCAAATCTTGGCAGAATTAGCAGGCTTTTAAGCTAAATTCCTGTCTAAGGAACTGATAAATCGCGCGATGGCAAACATATGATTGAAGAACGTTAGTATTTATTAAAAGCTGCAATATTAGATTTACTAAGATTTTAATATATTATTCTTATAGTATGCAGGCAATTGACTGTTTTTGATATTATTTCATTTGCAAAATTAAATCAAAACACCGCAATAAAATCCCTACAGAATAATGATAAGACCTGCTATAAAACCAGCCTTCGATAGTTCTTTCATTGTAACCAGTTAAGTAAGAAAGAGTTGCATTACAAGCTTTCATATAACCGTGAGGGCTTCGCTTCCCTGGTGTGGGAATTTCTATTCCTGGATGAAGAATTGGTATCCAAATGATGCACCATTCCTCTGGAGACATTGGTTCTAAAAGTTTCAGTAATATTTGTTGATTGGCTTCATTCTGTGTTTGATATAAAATAAATTTTGCTAACCAACGAGGAATTTTTTTAGTATTAGCTTGAGGCTCTTTTAATAATTGCATATGACTTATTTATGGAAGATTTTTTTGTCATGTTGAATTAAGTGCCATTAATTTTTAATTAAAGACAAGGTTTTACAAGAATCTAATTTTTCTCAATCTAAAAAGGAATTTCTGAATATTGATAATCCGGATGAGATACTTTTAAATCACATATAAAAGCGGTTAGAGCATGAATTCCTCCATACAACATCCCATTTTTTGCTTGATATCCTCCACTGCTCCAACCATTCCAACCCAAATATTCTCCAATCTCCCCAAACTCATTAATAATCGAATTTGAATTTGTTTTTTGCCGCAATTCTTCCTGTTGTTTTCTGCTTGTTGCTTGAAGTTGGGTTAATTCCTGCTCTCTTTGAGAAAGTACATTATTTAAACGCTCAACTTCCGACATTAATGGCTCAATTGTTTTCTCTAACTCCTTATTAACCACCTTCGCAGCTTGCTTGTTAAAAGTATTACCCCAGCTATCTCTATTGGAATCTTCAAGAGCTTTTTCCAAGTCTTTTATTCGTTGCTGGAGTTGTTGATTTTTATCTACTAAACCGCGCACGGACTGCAATTCGTTTTCTTTAGCTATTAATTGCTCGATTAATTCTTCTTTAGCTTGTGCCATCTTTTGAGCGTGTTTTTGAGCCGCAATTATTTCCTCTTTAGCTGCTAAGAGCGCTGCATCGCGAATTTCTATAAATTTTCCCAGTTCTTCTTCAGCTTTTTCTTTCTCTCGCTGCGCTAAAGCTTCGGTGATTTTCTGTTCCACCTGGGCTGATGTAAACATTTGTTTTGGAGAAGCTGGCTTTACAACTGTTTTTGAGGATTCTGGTTGAATTTGATGGGGCTTGAATAGCTGTTTTACATCCATTCCTTGAGAAACGGTGTGGTCAAGCAACACCCAAAAATCACCGTTCCATTCCGACATGATGATACCAGCGTGACCAGTCCAACCCCTGTCGTCACTTTTGATTACGATTCGCATTCCGGGTTTTAGGAGTGGGGGAGTAAGGGAAGTGGGAGTGAGGGATTGTTCCTTCCCTCCCTCTATCACTCTCTCACTCCCTCCCTCCTTCTTCCGCTCCTTCTTCACCTGTACTGCTGTCTTCTTACCAGAGCGCACTAATTCTTTGACTAAATCGTGGCTGACTTTAGTTAGCTGACGTAGCGCTGATACGCTCCATTTTTGGACATTAGCGCGTACTAAATGCTGCAAACGCTTCGGCAGCTTTGAAAACCAATTGTAGATTTCTATTGAGGCTTTAGCTATGTATCGGGATGCTCCGAAGTCATCGGATGCCAGCCATTGTTCAAATACTTTTTTACATGAAGGGGAATTAGCAATGCATTCAAGGTAAATCGAGTTTAATGCTTGTCCGCACTCTAATAAGCCGTCGAAGGTTTGGCGGACAAAGCCTATGAAATTTGATAATGTTTGTTGAGCTTTGGATTCAAGCTCCGAATTAGAAAAATTGCTGTAGTCAAATGAGTAGATGATTGGGAATTCGTAAGGCATAATAAAGATAGCTCCTGTAACTAATGGAGAACCATACCCCTCGGTTTGATTGCTAGTCTGGGCGGGGGGTTTTGGTCTTTTTAATCTAGATATATTTATTTTACTCGTTTTTCATGGCATAACCTACCTTCTCAAAATAAAAATTTACTTAACTATTTATGTCGTTTGCAAGGTGCAACTTCAGATACCTGTTCTAAAAGTTCGTTTATCGCAGGTTGAATTTCCTCTAATTTCAAATATAAATTATTGATTGTATGAGCTATTTGAAGAATTCGCACTACAGCATCAGGTCTTCTTTCAAATTGACCTCCCCAGTTCTTATCAATAGTTTGATGTGAATAGGCTCCAAAAGTTGCTTCAGTCAAAATTCTCACGCAAGCGGCTCTATAACCTCTTTCTCCTGGTTTAAGACTCTCAACATATTTTTCACAATATTCAAGTGGCTCCATCAAAGGTTATTTAACTAGTTACAACTATTAAATTGTGTCTCCTATCACGCTATCTTTAACACCCATTTTTTATGGTGATATTTGCTAAAGGCGCAGTTGTGTTCATAATAGAAATAATGTTCCTTTCTATAGGAGCAAGCTAGTCTTCCGTTTTGATTGGCAGTCGTTACGGGGGACTTCGGTACTTAATACCAAATTAGAAACCAGGATTCAAGCAATGCGGTAGTGCAATGCTAGAAGGATTTTTATTTCTATAGTTAGATTTTATCACACAATCACACACTCAGATAATCCACTAATCACATGATTATTTGTATTATTTATCTATACTATTAGTTATGGCAAGAAAAACTAGAACGGAGAGACTTACTCTTTCTATGGAAGAAAAATTAAAGCGGCGTTTTAATACGTTGTGTACCTGGAAAGGGATAAATATGAGTGATATAGCTCATGAATTAATTGAAAAGTGGGTTGAAGAGAATACACCACCAGGTCTTTTTGAACAAGAAGATGAATCAGTAGGAAATAAAAAAAGTTAAGCCGTTCTTGTTTGTAGCTAAAGTTTCGGATTAAGTTTAAAACCCTTGTGGAGTAAAGAATATTTTGTATGCTTGATTAATGCTACCGAAGGTCAACTGTTTCTGTTTGGTATCAAGCGTGCTTTGTGTTTTTAGCTAATCCACCAAAACCGTCATCAAGCAAAGTCCTTAGATTCTTTTTCACCGAAAATACTGTAAGGATGGTAGCCCCGTACTTCAGGTAGGGGTGTAAATCCAAAGTTAAGCGAATTTATTCATCTTCCTCTTCAATTATCTTAGCTATTAGCGCTCTAAGTTTTTCTCTCGGGTCAGTTGGAACCCTTGAAACTAATAAATTAAGTAAAATTCAAACAGGAGAACTTTGCTATATGCACTTTTGTGCAAAGGTATCTCCCAAATGGATTAGGGAATGGGGAATAGCGGAAATTGCGGTCTTGGGGGAAACCCCCAAGAGCAAATTTTCAAGACAGGAAATATCGATATAACCGAGGCAATTTTAACCCCACTTAGTTGGATGTTCTGTTAGTGATATTACGTAAAAAAATAGTATCCAAATTATAACTTTGTTGTAGAACAAGCAGATAATTCTTGCTCCACGCAAAGCTTTTCAAATAATAAATTAGTAGTCGCTTGGTTCCCTTTTACAGTTAAATGCATTCTATCTATAAAATAATTTTTTATAGATTCGTCAGTATTTTTACCCCAATTGGCATGAGCGTCAATTATAGGAACTTCTAAAGAATTGAGGAGTTTAATAAATCTAGATTTATATTGTGGAATTTCAGGACGGTAAAGCAATTCGTTGCGGTTAGGAGTAAATAGTACGAATACAGGAGTATTCTGGCTGCGAATAATTTCTATCATCGCTTTGAGACTGTCCATATTTTGTTGAAACACGCTGTTTGTGTCTCCCAATTGAAGAATTTCGGTTGCTCTTGAACGGATACGAAAAATCTTCAAAAGTTTTGGTAATCCATAGCGAGTAAAAAGTTCTTCAATCGCAAGTAGTGGAGGATGGTTCGGAAAGTTTGATGAAAAGCCAATTTTTTCACCAGTACTTGTAGGTTGAAGTAAATCATGGGTACCAATTTGTAAAATGACTGCATCACTATCAAAAGTGCCGAATTTACGAAGATATCCTAGTCGGTTTCCTATACCCCAAGATCCAGCAGAAGCATTTAAAACTTCTGCTGGATGTGCAGATGCGGTTAGTTTTTTCTCAAATAACTCACTAATAATTTGACTTTGGTCTATAAAATTACCACCATTCAGAACAGAATCGCCTACCATCAAAATTCTTAGCTTTCCCCGTGGCTTCTCGATTGTAATAGGTTCGGAGCGTTGAGAATATTGATTATATTCAATATTTTTACCAAAGCGATATATTTTCTGGTTTGGTTGAAAGCGATAACCTGTATCGCTGTCGGCTTGGCTTAACACTGGCTTACCAAGTCCCAAAGCTAGTCTGAGAGTAGCTTCAGTTACAACAACTACAGCTACTACACTAATAACTATCCAGTATTTGAAAATGTATTTTTTCATAATCAGGTAATATCTGTAGTTTTCCAAATTCAATATACGGTTGCCATTCTATATAAAAATCGGCTAACTTAGCGCTGTTATAGCCGTAAAAAAAGATACGGGAGCAGCCAATTCCCAACAAATCATAATGACCGTATTAATACGTAAGCTAAAGTCGCTGTCTCAATTAAAATTAAATGCGATCGCCAATTATGCAGGTAACATCTGGTCAAACTTGCTCAGTTTTTTGCTGGTTCCAGTTTATCTGCATTATTTAGGGGTAGAAGCTTATGGTTTAATAGGGGGATTTTATGCGGTAATTTCATTTATTGGGCTGCTCGATTTGGGTTTGAGCGCGACTATTAAAAGGGAAGTCGCTTTACGGAAGGTTATTCCGGAAAGACTTTTAACTATACCAGACTTATTAAGGACAACAGAAATAATTTACTGGTGTACGGGTACGGTAATACTTTTGCTGATGGTATTACTTGCACAACCAATTAGTAGTCAATGGATTAATGCAGAAAATATTGCAAAAGCAACTGTCAAATGGGCGGTTATAATTTTAGGTTTAACTGTAGCTATTAGGTGGCCGGTTACAACCTATAGGGGAACTTTAATTGCTTTAGAAAAACAGGTACTGCTGAATATTCTGGAAGGAACATTGAAAACTTTCAGAGAATTGGGAGCAGTATTAATCTTGGTGATGATTTCGCCAACAATTATCGCATTTTTACTTTGGCAAGCATTCATTGCAGTTTTAGAAGTATTTTTAATGATGGTATTTGCTTGGCGCTATGTACCTCAAATTAAAAATCGAGCAAGTTTTAAGATAGAAATACTGCAAGAAATATGGCGGTTTGCAGCCGGAATAAGCTGGACGACGATAGTGTCAATTATACTGGCACAAATAGACAAAATATTGCTGTCTAAATTCGTTTCTTTAGAGCAATTTGGTTACTATATGTTAGCCAGTACGTTAGCTCAGAAACTTGCTATCATATTTCAACCTTTTGTTGTTGCTATTTCACCACAACTCATAGCATTAGCTGCTCAAACAGACGAACAAAAATTTATAAATTTCTTTCATAAAAGCAGTTTGTTTATATCGCTAACTGTAATACCCATAGCTTCCGCATTTATATTCTTTGCACCGATAATTCTAGAATTATGGACTCAATCCCCGGATGTCGCAACACAAGCATCGAGTATTTTAGCAATATTAACCTTTGGAGCTATGTTAGATAGTATTTCTAATATTTCATCTCAGATACAGCTTGCAATTGGGAAACCACAAATTGCAGCAATCTTTAATAGTTGTAGCGTGATTATAGTAATTCCAGCAATGTTATATATAGTTCCGGAATTTGAGTTGTTTGGAGTTGCTTTAATAAAAACTGTTGTGAATATACTTTATTATTTAGTTCTTTCAAGAATTACCCATCGATATATTTTGCATCAAGAACATAGACGCTGGTTGATACAAGATACTTTAATTCCTGTATTAATATGCTTTACAGTTTTCTTTATTGTTTCGCAAATGCAAATAATTTTTACGGGAAAATTATTTGCAGTATTTTGTATCTTACTAGGAATAACAATAAGTTATGGCGTATTATTTATGTGGTATAAATATCAATTAAAAATCACAAAATTTCAGGTAAGTAACTAATATTTTTGGAAAGAAACATGAGACTATTATATTTTCACGCCCATCCAGTTTATGGTGCAACAGCAAATTATTTATTTACTTTAGCTGACAATGTAAATAAAGCTGATTTTGAAGTAGGAATTTTATATCCTAGCTTTCCACAACTCCAAACTTTTAAAAAGCTTAAAAATGTTGATAATTTAGTAGTTGACTCTAAGTATTTTGAAGGTAATATAATTCGTTATGCTCCTTCAATTGCTAAAGAGATTAGAAAATTTGCTCCGGATATAATACATATTAATGACCCCAGTTTTTTAGGAGCAATTGCAGCGCGTCTTGCTGGTGTAAAGAAAGTGGTAATTACGCATCATACTCCTGAAGTCAAAGCTCAATATAGCACGAAAGGTAAATTAGCAAAAAAATTGGCGTATAAATTAACAGATGACTTTGTTTTTACTTCAGAATACGACAAAGAAATAGGAATAACTGTAGATAATATACCTCCCGCAAAATCCAAAGTAATTGCTTATGGGCTAGATACTAATAAGTTTTCACACACTCAGGAACAAAGAAATATTATCCGAAAGAATATTAGAGAAAAATTACAGATTCCTCAAAACAATATTGTTATAGCAAGTGCAGGAAGATTAGTAGCTCAAAAAGCACAATCAGATTTAATTGAAGCTGCAAACATTGTCTGCTCTAAACATGATAACGTTACTTTTGTTCTTGTTGGAAAGGGAAGTTTAAGAAATCAGTTAGAAACTCAAATTGAAAATCAAGGTTTATCAGAAAAGTTTTTATTACCTGGATTTGTGGACAATATTGAAGAGTTTTTATGTGCAGTTGATATATTTTCTATGTCTTCACTATTTGAAGGCTTATGTTACGCTGTCGTGGAAGCTGCTGCAATGAGTGTTCCGGTTGTAGCTACTACTGTTGGAGGTATGCGCTACTCTGTAGCAGATGGTGAAACGGGTTTCTTAGTTGAACCAAAAAACCCTGAAAAATTAGCAGAAAAGATAAATTTTTTAATTGATAATCCTGACATTGCTCAACAGATGGGAGAAAAAGGTAGAACAAGGTTTATGAAATTATTTACTTTAGGGCGGATGATATCTGAAACTGAAGCACTATATTGTGGATTATTACAAAATAATGTTAAAAATTTAGAGACACTTGGAATTAATGTTTAACCACTGATAAATAGATAAAAATCCACATATGTTATCTCCTCAAGTTACCGTTGTTATCCCAACTTACAATCGAGCGCATTTAGTTAAAGATGCAGTAGAAAGCGTTCTCAATCAAACTTATCAAAATTTTGAATTAATTGTTATTGATGATGGTTCAACAGACAATACTAGAGAAGTATTAGCCATTTATAAAGATAAGCTAATCTATATCTATCAAGAAAATCAAGGACGTTCAGCAGCTCGCAATCACGGTATTAAATTAGCTCAAGGTGAGTATATTGCTTTCTTAGATTCGGATGATGTGTGGTTTCTAGATAAACTTGAACGTCAGGTTCCTGTTTTAGAATCTGCACCACCAAATGTTGTATTAGTACATGGTTATAAATGTATAGTAGATCAAAATCTCCAACCAGTACCGGGCTGGGAATTAAAGCTTCGTAAATTGTATACTTTAGCTGAAAAAGGAGAAGAAACTTATGAAAATTATTTGCACTCTTCTTGTAATTTTACTTCTAGTATTTTAGTTCGTAAAACTGCAATCATAGAGATTGGCTGTTACGATATTTTAATACCATCCCTACAAGATTTAGATTTATATTTACGCTTACTTTTGAAGGGGTATAATTTTGCTTTTATTTCCGAACCTCCATTAATGAAATATCGTTGGCACGAAAATAACACTGCTCCAAGGAGTTCTAATTATGGTTATATACAAGTATATGAAAAACATCTTACTGAATGTCTAAAACTTGGTGATTCTATCAGGATTGCTAAAGCTAAAAAGCTAATTTATCAAGGTTTGGCAAAAGCTCACTATCGTTTGGGGAACTATGATAAAAGTAGAGATTATTGGCAAAAGGCTTTTATTGAATATTGGGAGACAGCTTTTACTAAAAGTTTTTGGAAACAGTATTTTGGTAGTTTTATTCGGCAAGCCATTTTGCATTGAGCTTGATTCACAATCCATTAATCATGATAGTTATCTCTTAAATTGATTCAATAGCTTAGATGAGATTAAAGCAATCCTCAATGATTATGGTTTTAAAATTTATTTTCCTACTGTAGAAAGAGCAACTTATATAGCTTCGAGATTCTAGAGTAAAATTCGCAGTGGTTAAACAAGTTTATAAATAATCTAAATCTATATCTATATCTATACCTATACTATGGTCAATTCAACTTCAATATTTAAAATTGGAAAAAAAATCACAAATATATTACCAAAAAAATTAGGTAATTCTCTACGCTTTCGATTTTTGGCTCAGATAAATGCTACGGGTAAAATACTCTTAGAAGTTCATTCTGGAGTTTTTCTGGAACTCGATTTAAGCAATTGGCTACATAGGCTTTATTATTTAGGTTTTGTAGAGCAAAATACATTTAAAATTATTAAAAAGTTGCTTCCTAATAATGGAGTTTTTGTAGATATTGGCGCTAATATTGGCATTTACTCATGTATCATGGCTAATCATTTGAGTGCAAAAGGTTCTGTTATAGCCTTTGAACCTATGCCAGAAAACTTGGAAGCACTTTATAGTAATATTGCATTAAATCAACTTAAAAATATAGAAGTAAATGAATTAGCTCTTTCTAATCGTCAACAAGACTTTAATTTATATGTACCATTCGCTCATCAACAAGGAGCAACTGGTTGTACGCAAGTTTGGAATCCTGGTGATTGGGTAAGTGTTGGTAGTACTAACGCAACAACTTTAGATATTGCTTTTCAAAAACAACGTTTAGATTTTATCAAAATTGATACTCAAGGACACGAATTTGAAATTTTGCAGGGTGCAAAATCAACAATTGAACGTTTTCAACCCTTGATACTTTGTGAGGTGTTTAAGGAAAATCGGACGAAGGTATTTGATTTAATGAAAAGCTGGAATTACGTTATTTTTAAGGAAACTCGTGATGGTTTTCTCAGTACTTTTCTACCATCCGAGGGCTGGGTTGATGTTTTTTTGATTCCTCAAGACAAAGTTGAAACAGTAATGAGTGTTTTATCAACAGGTAAAACTCATGAATGATAATCTTCCTCATATTTGTATAGATGCTACCTGTATTGTCACCGATACCAAAGGTGCATCTGTATACGCTCTTTCTTTACTAACGGCTTTACAAAAATTATCGCTTCCCGCACGTTTTACCGTATTGATGCGTACTGAAGTTATTAACCGAATTAAAGTTGATAATCCCAATTGGAAAATTAAGGCAGTTACAGTCAAATCTACTATATCCTGGCATCTACTAACTTTACCAGGTATATTAAGAAAGTTAAAACCAGACTTATTATTCGTTTTAGGGGAAACACCATTAGCTTTTGTACCAATTCCCTACATTCTGACTATCCACGAATTACCGCATCTTTATCGCAAACTGGCTGGAATTACGAACAAACCTTTGCATCACCGTCTCAGTTACCGACTTACTGAAATTTTTTTACCAAATACCTGTCGTCAATCAATTCATTTACTTGCTGTTTCCCAAAGTACAGCAACAGATTTAGAAAAAGAGTTTCAAATTAATCCTCAAAAAATTAGCGTTACCTATGAAGGTGCGGATATCAGATTTTTCCAAACAGAATCTCTAACTACTTCCATTTGGTTTCAAAGTATACCACGTCCTTATTTACTGACATTTGCGACGGGAGACAACCGAGAAATACCAGAGCAAGTTGTAAGTGCTTTTGGTAAATGTAATTCCCAGATTCCCCATCATCTTGTTATTGCAGGGAATTGTTCGGAGTCGCAAAAATCGACGTTAGTGGAAACAGCAGTTAAACTAGGTTGTTTGAATAAATTACACTTTACCGGATATGTCCCCGATAACGATTTACCCGTTCTTTACCGCAATGCAGATATCTATATTGAAATGTCTCGCTATGAAGGTTTTGGATTGCAAATATGCGAAGCAATGGCTGCGGGAACTGCGGTAATTGCAACGGAAGTATCTTCTTTACCGGAAGTTGTAGGTAATGGAGGTTATTTAGTTAAGTTAGGAGATACTCTTACACTTACACAAAAAATATTATTTCTATTGAAAAATCCCACTGAATTACAAAAATTGAGTAAATTAGCAGGGGAGCAAGCAGCTAACTTTACTTGGGAAAAATGTGCTAAAGAAACTTGGAATGTAATTGATAAAGTTATTTCTAAAGGAATCATAAACTATGCAACTTTCTGATGTTAAAGAGATTAACAAATCTATTAATCATGAGAATACAAATACAAATCCTATTTTTATTTTAGGAATTACACCGAGATGTGGGACAAACTTTCTTCAAGATATTCTCTGTTTGCATCCCGATTGTGGTGCAGGTCCCGTTCGAGAAGATTTTTTATTACATTATTCCAATTTTATTCAAAATTATATTAGTAATTTGAGCCATACTTGGCGCGGTTGGATAGATGATGAAGAGTTTACAAATTTACTTTATTCTAATATTGGAAATGGTTTAGTTTCATTTCTCAAACAGCAAACTGATGAAAAATGGTTGAATGTTCCTTTAAAAAGAGAACCGCTATTAAGTCATATATTTAAACCTTCTCCTCAAAGATTAGTTACTAAAACTCCTAGTGTTGAAAACTTGGATTGTTTTTTCAAACTTTTTCCAAATTGCCAACTGATAATTATAGTACGCGACGGTAGAGCAGTTGCTGAATCATATGTAAAAAGCTTTAACAGTTATTACGAAATAGCAATGCGCGAATGGGCTAAAGCTGCTCAAGAGATTCTCAATTTTATTGAAAAAAATCAAGATGAGAATAATCAAAAATATTATGTAGTTAAATATGAGGATTTATGTAACAACAATCAAGAAGAGTTACTGAAAATTTTTGATTTTCTTGGTTTAAATCCAGATTTATACAGTTTTGACGAAGCAGATAAATCTCCCGTTAGAGGTTCATCTTCTTTTCGGGGAGATGATAAATCTTTGCATTGGAAGTCGGTTAAGAAAACGAATGATTTTAATCCTAATTCACGTTGGAGTCACTGGAATCAAAAACTGCATCAAAGATTTAATTGGATTGCTGGGGAGTATTTAGTTAAATTTGGGTATGAGAAACAATATGAGAATACGAATTATTTTTGGAAAGTTTGGAATTACCTTGAGAATTTTAAATGGTGGGTGAGAAACAATATTAAGTCAATTTTTTATGCTTTGAATATTAAGGGGGAAAAATAGGGAATGGGGAATAGCGGAAAGTGCGGTCTTGGGGATTTCCCCAAGAGCAACTTTCCAAGAGAGGGAGAATAATTAATTAGTAAATTTTAAGCAATACAGGAAATAATAATTATGTTAACTCAACAAACAAGTAACCCAGATTTATGGAATCAGGTTTGGAATCAATCTAGTCAGGAAAAAAGCGAGTTTTGGGAATGGGTAGAGCGTGACTCAAATGGTGTCAGGGGTACAAAAATCCAGGATTATATTCGTACTCATGTAGGAGATATCAGTCAACTAAAAACCATTGAAGTTGGTTCTGGCTTAGGAGTTTTTAGCTTTATTTTGGCGAAATTGGGTGCAGAAGTAACTTTGTTAGATTACAGCGAACAAGCTCTTAGTTTAGCTGAAGAATGCTTTAAAAAAAATGGTTTAAAGGCAAAATTCATACATCAGGATGCACTTGCATTAGATAGCAATCTGTACGGAAAATATGATATCGCTATGTCTTTTGGGACAGTGGAACACTTTCGCTATCCCCAACGCTTACAAATGATTGAAACCCATCTTAATTGTGTGCGAAATGGAGGAGCAATTGTCATAAGTGCGCCGAATAAAGCCTTTTTACCGCATGAGATTTTAAAGGCTTATCTGCAAAGAAAGAATAAATGGGAATTAGGTTACGAAGGAGCTTTTAATCGTAGGGAGTTTTTGAAACTTTCTCGTCAGCTTCAGCTTAGTAATTCAAAAGTAATTGGTTCGGCATTTTTAAGCGATTTTCAAAGATATATACAAATTTATCGCTCTACCAATCTCTTTCAGAAAATTTTTGGTTCAAGTTCTGCTAATTCGCAAATATTACAAAAATCAAGCTGGTTAGATGATTATTTTGGTGCTGATTTAGTTTTACTTGGTATTAAAAATTATATTGTACACAATACCCTATGATTTCACACACATTATCTTCATCAGAATATAAATCGCAAAGGTTAATAGCTTTGGATATGCTCAGATTTTTATCAATTCTGAGCGTGATTGCTATTCATTCATTTGATACAAATATAACTTTATATAATATTGCATTAAAACTACGAGCTTGGGCTGTTCCGGAATTGATTTTAATTTCTTTTTTCATAACTGCTCATAATATACATAAACCTGATTTTGTTACTCGCAGAATAAAAATTTTTATCACTCCTTATCTTTGCTTTACTACTTTTTATGTAATTATTCGATTATTCAAAAGATACGCTTTAGATAATTATATTGACTGGTCTATAATTTCTCAATTATGGAGTATATATTTATTCGGTGGAGCTTGTCCGCAATTATATTATATTCCAATGTATTTATTTTATTTAATAATTGTAAGCTTTGTAATTCGTTTGATTAACAAAAAGGGTAGCTCTATTTTAAATAAAATTAGAAAAATATCTTATTTGACTGTATTTTCAATATTTTCATCTTTATTCTTATTGATTATTATTTATCCATTTTTACTATTTAGTCTTAAGTTGAGTGACCCATATTTACTAGTATTTATGAGACGTTTTTTTTACAATTTACCATTACCTTTTATTGCTATTTTAATTTTCTATCTTTACCAGAGTAATGCATATAGTAATTTTGTACAAAAGCCTTTATCCAAATTGTTGATGTTAAGCTCAATCATATTTATTTATATTTGTCGATTTGAATATTTTCCGATTATTAGAATTGTTTTATGTACATTTATTTTTCTCCTAGCTTTGGAGTTTAATCGCGGATTATCCGAATACAAATTTACTAAACTATTTACTTCAATCGCATCTTTGAGTATGGGAGTATATTTAATACACCCTTTTATCATTGAAACAAGTCAAATATTAGTAGGTAGATTTTTAAATGTAAAACTTGATTCTTTGATAGTGACTCTTTGTATTTGGTTGTTCGGCGGAGTTATTTGTAGTTACTTACTTACCTTTTCTTATCAAAAAATAATTTATGAGCGCAAATCCTAAAATACTATACCCCATCATTGACGGACAAGTTACGGGTGGTAATATCGTTTGTTTGCATCTAATCGAAGCAGCATTAAATCAAGGTTGGGATGTTTTAGTTAATTCACCCTCCGAAGGAAGATTTTGCGATATCCTCCGAGAAAAAGGAGTTAAAATTTACCATTTGGATACTACTCGCTCTTTTAATTGGTTATCAGCAGTCAAGATGGCACAGTTAATCAAAAAAGAACAAGTTTCTCTGGTTCACGCTCATGCTCCTTTTGCTGGTTCAATTATTTCTTCTTTAGCTGGGAAGTTGGCTGGTGTACCTGTAATTATTCACGCTCATTTACAAGATGCTCTGAGCAGTAATTATTTCATCAGAAGCTATCAAAATATAATGAATTATTGGACAAGTCGAAGATGTTGCGATGCAATTATTGCTGTTTCTCATCAAGTAAAAGATGCTTTAATTACAGAAGGTTTTCATTCCCGTAAATTCCATGTTATACATAACGGGACTCCCATTAATAATCAGCAAATTAACACGAATATTCGCAGTCAATTAAATATTCCTAAAGATATCCCGGTTGTGATTCATATCGGTAGACTTTGTAAAAGCAAAGGACAACATCTTTTACTTAAAGCTGCTGCAAATTTACATCAATTAGGACAAGAAGCTGTATATTTGATTGTGGGTAAAGATTTAGAACAAGATGGAGCTTATCTAAACTATTTGAAAGATATGGCTCAAGAATTGGGAATTAATAAATCAGTTCATTTTTTAGGTCATCGTTCCGATATTCCTCAATTATTAGCTTTATCCGATTTATTAGTTTTACCTTCTTATACAGAGGGTTTACCTTTAGTTATTTTAGAAGCAATGGCAGCAGGTTTACCAGTTGTTGCAACTCCTGTAGGGGGTATTCCAGAAGTTGTAATTCATCAAGAAACGGGTTTATTAGTACCTGTTGAAGATGTTCAAGTTTTGGGAGATGCAATATTAAGGTTATTGCAAAATCCTCATCTTATGCAGGAGATGGGGAGTAAAGCATTGGAGATGGTACGGAAAGATTTTTCTGTAGAAAAGATGTGTCAGGAAGTATTCGATATATATCAAAAAGTAGGGTGTGTTGTCGCGGAGCGCAACGCACCATTCTCTACAACAATTTAAAATGGTGCGTTAGGTGCGAAACAGATATTTTTCGTCGTAATTCAAATTAATAGTCGCACCATAACACACCCTACAATTTATTCCCCATTCCCCATTTCCTATGCCAAAAACCAAAGCCATCATCCTCACAGAAATAATTTCTCCTTACCGTATTCCACCTTTTAATTGTTTAGCTAAAGATGAAGATATTGATTTAACAGTTTTCTTTTTCGCGGAAACTGAAAGCAGAAGAAGTTGGTTAGTAGAAAAGCAAAAAATACAGTTTAATTATCAAGTGCTGTGGGGTTTACAATTGGGTAAATCTTATCAAAGTGCGCCTGTTTTTCTCAATCCCGATGTGATTTATCAATTGTGGAAGCAGCAACCTGATGTGATTATCTGTGGAGGATGGCATCATTTTACTCATTGGCTGGCTTTGGTGTATGCAGAGATGACCAAAACTCCTTTACTAATTTGGAGTGAAAGTACGCTCAAGGATGAAAGGTCTGTAAGTAATATTAAGCACAAGCTCAAGAGTTGGATTGTTAATCAAGCTGATGGTTATATTGTACCGGGTAATGCTCAGAAGAATTATTTAACAGATTTGGGAGCCAAGGAAGATAGAATTTATATTGCTCCGAATGCTGTTGATAGCAATTTTTTTACTTGTGAAACCCAGCGTTACCGTCAGCAGAAGACAAGATGGAAAGAAAAACTGGGAATTGACGAATGTGTGATTCTATACGTTGGAAGATTAATTGATGAAAAAGGTATTCCTGAATTACTAGAAGCTTTTAAGAAACTTTCAGGCAATAAACAGGTAACATTAGTTATTGTTGGTGATGGTTCGCGATCGCAAAATTATCATTTATACACTCAGCAACATAAACTCGATAATGTTGTGTTTGCAGGATTTCAACCCCAAACTGCTTTACCGCAATATTACGGGATAGCGGATATTTTTGTTTTCCCTACCAGAAGCGATACTTGGGGGCTGGTATTGAATGAAGCTATGGCTGCTGGTTTACCGATTGTCTGTTCCGATGCTGCTGGTGCTGCTCCTGATTTGGTTGTGAATGGGAAGAATGGTTATCTTGTAACTGTGGGAGATGTTGAAAAGTTAAGTGAAGCTTTGCAGACATTGGTGGAAGATGAAAGTTTGAGGGAAAAGATGGGTTTGCATTCCCAGGAGATTATTGCTGATTATACCCCGCAAAAGATGGCGCAGGGCTTGAAAGAGGTGATTGTGAAAGTCTCGAATGTACAAAATCCAAAGCCTCGTTAGCAATTGCAAAAACGTTGTGACTTTGCTGATATTCAAGTGTAATTGATTCAAGTTGGTTGGTATCGGCGTTGTAATGGTACAAACCATAGCCATAATCTTGCAGCAAATTTATGATATCTTGTTTGCGATAACCATGATTCACCCCATTCAATAATTCTAATATCCCTTCCATGAGGACGCTGCTGTTGTAATAGAGAAGTTGCTCCTTTTAAAGCTAAAATTTCTGCACCTTCAATATCCATTTTGGCTAAAGTTAGATGGTTCAGATTTTCATTTTGCAGCAGATTATCGAGAGTTGAGCTTGGAATCTGTTGAGAGATGCTTGTTCTTTACATGAGCATTTCCCTATTTTTTTATACTAGTGCTTATGCGCCGTGACCGCGTAGCGGTCACGAGCTTTAGTCTAAACTCTAGTTTTTAGGTGGTTTTGGTAAAAATTGGGTATTATTTTTAACTTTCAGGTCTTGTTGCAAATAAAAGTCCTACCTTTTTTATCATGAAATGTTACAAATTTTATATCGGAACCATTTTAAACTTTATCGTAGACCTTTGAGGTTTCAAATTGGGAAATTAAATGCTTTTCGACTTCAGGATATAAACATTCACGACTCATAGAATGAGATACTAAGGAAAAATGTTTTAAACTACCAGTAATCACCTCATTTTCCGAGTGCTTGATACTTGTTTGTTTTTCTGAATTGCTTAATTCGATGCTAAATTTATCGAGCAATTTATCGTAGTCTTTAAGGAGAGTTTGCAGACTATATGCGACCTTAATTACAGGTTTGATCTTAATTGGCAATATAGATAATAATTTTACCATATTACCATTAAGATTTTTATCTAGGACTTGTATAATTTTCTTTAGTTCAGCTTTAAAGATTTTGAACTCTATTTGTGGCGCTATTAGTTTAATACAAATGCTGAGAAGTTCTCGTTGCGCGTCACATTCTTCATCATCCTTGTTTTGATAATTCTTTTCGGCAAGTTCCAGTTGTTTGATAAAATATTCAAAATTTTCAAGATTTCCTTGTGAATGGTACTTGTCTAGTTCAGTAATATCAGTGTTAACTAGATTGGATTTGAAAGACTGTGGCAATTGTGCTTCAGGAGTTGTGCTAGTAATATCAAATTCTTCAATTTGGTTGTTCAAGAATTCGTAAAAAAGGTCGGTTATGCGTCCTTTTCCTGTCTTTATATCGATGGTGAAATATTTAATTACTCGTTTTAACACCGGGGATACATCACGAAGTAAAAAGATTAACCTGTAGTCATTTTTTTTATTTCGTTTCTCGACACTCTTCTTTATTTCTTCGACATCTGACAACAAGTTATCCAACGTCTTATTTATCTCTTTTTCCAACTCTTTCTCGATAAAGTTGTGAGTACTATTTTCTAAGTTTTGATGACACGAAACTTTGTCGGAAGGATAATATAATGATGTACTCAACTTATCGACTATCTTTTTTACTTCGTACAACACTTGAGATACTAGTTCAAGTAGTTGCAAGGTTTGTGTGTATACATATTTACCATTTATTCTATCGATTTTATAAGAACCAGGAATAAGTATTAGCTTACGAGGCTTAAGAGGAGTGAAAATGTTACCAACTCCTTCTATTGCATCCTTAAAAGGAGTTTGTTTAATTTTCTCAATTGTCTTAACCAAATCTGGAGTATCTTCATTAACTACGTTTATTGCGGAAAATAGATCGTACATGGAAAAGTCCGCAAGAATACGTTGGGTTAAATCATAGTCGTTGACCACATTGATAATTTTACAATCCGGTGCCAGCACCTTAGTATTAAGTTGGTGTTTTTTATCAAAGAAGGGCGTAGACAGGTAAATAATGCTCTTAATTTTCCACTGCTCCGGCCACTCCTCTGCTGTGGCTGCTCGTTTTGTAAGTTCATTTATCACGTTGCCACCATGAGAATGACCGATTAAATGAAAGGCAACGTCTATATCACGGTATCCACTGTAATAGGCAATCTCGCCATTACTACCGCACAGTCGGTTCGCCAAGTATGCACCAGCAATCTCGCGGTTAATCTTGGTATTCTTGCCACTCCATCCGTGTTCATCAAAAAGGGCTACTTCTTCTTCTTTGTATTCGTTACATAATTCCTTCAGTCGGTCAATTAGCTTGGAACTATCTTTCCAGTAATAGTTGCCATCATCACTATAGGAGTGGGATCGTATTTTTTTACTTGATTTGTAACAAATTGGATCTACCGTTCCACCCACTAAAATAATAATATTTTTTGTCATATTGAATTCTCACATTAAAAATAATTGAAGTATGTTTCAAAGAATGAGACTTATTTATCTAGTTAAACTAAAGAGAAAACTGTCGAATTAACCCTAAGTAACGCCTAAATACTGTACTGTGTTAATTATTGAATATTATTTTCAAAACAAACATCCGTGTTCTCACTTAAATATTTGCAACTGCTTTTTTGCCTTTTATATCCGTTGTAATAACTGTGGAAGCGGGGGTTAAAATTGGTAAGGGTTGGTTGCGGCTTAAAGTGATACCCTAGATTTGGGAATGAGATATTTTGGTTAGTAATTGCATTCCGTTGTAGTAAAGTTTCAAATTCTCGAACTTGCTGCGTGAGAACTCCGATAAGAACGCACCTACAATACTAACTCAACACAATTGACAAAGCTCATAACTAGTATAAAAAACAAATATTATAGCTAGTAAAAACACTCGAATATTTTTGACAAAAGCCATTTTATCGCGCAAAATATGAATTGGCTTATATATTTCCCCTATTCCCTAAGACTGAAAAGTTGCACTCGCAGAGATTGCCTCCGGCTCCCAGGTTGAGAAGTTGGGGGGAAGATATTCTTCCACCAAACTAAGCCGCACCTCCGGTGAACGGGGGAAAACCACGTCACTTGCTACAACCGTCGTATTCCGAGCCGCACATAAAGGTGAACGGCAACGCAGTGGCTCCCCAAGACCGCACGCACTTTCCGCCATTCCCCATTCCCTATATTCTTAAAATCATGAATCAAACAACCTCTATTATTAACCAAAAACTAACTATCTCAGAAAATACTCTCTCCCAAGAACTTCAAGGAGAAATAGTCATATTAAATATGGAATCAGAATCCTACTACAGCTTAAATCCTGTGGGAAGTAGAGTTTGGCAATTGTTAACTTCCAAGGAAACAGTTAAAACAGCAATCGAACAATTACTTCAAATTTATTTAGTGGATGAACCGACTTTGCATCATGATGTAACTTTGCTTGCACAAGAATTAACAGAAGAAGAATTGTTGATTAGTTGCGATAGTGAAACTGAAGAAATTAAGAAATCGAATCAACCTGAATCATCAAATAAATTAGAAACTGAAAAAGTTTATAATCGGCTTCCCTACGAAAAGCCCTTATTAAAGAAGTATGGCAAGGTGAATGGTGAAACAAATAACATATTGGCTCCTCCTCAGAGTTTTGACTTTTCCTTTGGAGACTTTTACCTGGAAATTTCCTAGGTTACACATTGACAAAATTAGTAGGGTACGTGATGGCTACGATAAATTATTCATAATAACGAAAAATGTTAATATTGCCGTCACGCACCGTTTTATTATTCCGTTTAAATTCAAAAAATCAAACCTTATAAATCAACCATTACCCGATGGTTGAGTTGCTAGGGTGCGTGACGGCTACGATAAATTATTAACGATAACGAAAAATGTTAATTTGGTTTGGCTTTAAGTAGCACTTTGATTTTAATTGTTAGCGTTGCGATCGCCTTGCTGCGCCGAGTTTGGTGAAGCTAAACCGAAGAATTAAACTATCTTGCACCATATTGAAATATCGTAAAATTTACCACCATTTATTCGTTTTATTTTCAACCCGCCTGGGACTGCAAGTCCCAGGCTAACAGCATAAGTCCTATGAATAGGACTAAAGAATTAACTTTGTTTTTAGTATAAAAATCGGATTCAAATTAGGTAAATTAAGTATCTGGCGGTTCAAACCGCACGCCATTTACTACAATACGGGGAACGGTCTTCGGAGCAATGTTTATTCGTAAACCTCGTTTTTTGTTGTGAGAGAGTTTCTCGCCAGATCAATTCTTGAAAATTGCTAGCTGAAACCCTCTCAAAGAGAAGTTTTTAACAAACTTAAACTGGGATACCTTCCCCAATTCAAGGGCTAAATGTCAATACTAGGAGGCAGCTTTTCAGGATCTAAATAGGCGTAGGGGAATTTACCCGCATCTTTGAGCTTCATGTTACGCACTTTTATGTCATTCGAGAGAGCTGCAAAACGAAGATTTGCTCGCTGCTGTACTTCCGGAAATCTCTTTTCCAAAGGGGCGATCGCATTTGGTCCTGCAAAGCTAGAACGTGAAGGCTCTGTAAGCAGGTAGGCAGAGGTAAGCTGGAACAAAATCCGGTCTAAAGTATGAGGTAAGGCAGCTTTTAAATCTTGATCGGAAATCTCATCTTCTCCTTCTGGCATGGGTGCTAACATTGCGATTGGATAATTCGGCACATATGCTCCATAGTCAAATTGGGCGAAGTTTAGTATGGCGTGTCCAGCACTCGTTTTCCAAATTATATTTTGTAGTACCGAAGCTAATTGTTTTTTACTAGAAATACTTTCAGGAAATGAGGAGATGTCAGCCTTGTTTGGATCTCTCATCTCTGTAATCCACCCTTTCACCATAGCATCATTAGCTACATCATCGTCATTAGTGTATGCTGCGTTTACGAAGTCGGTTGTGTATTCACCAAAAACATCCCACAACTTAAAACCGTCTTCGCGGTAGTAATAATTTTGAATACCATCCGATTGCTCGCGGTCAAATCCACGTTCGGAAAGTTGCTGAGGAAAACTCGACTTCTCAAAGTCCCATTTTAGCCACGCGTTGAGCATAATCTCCAAACCTTGAGCAGTTCCAGTAGAAAATGTGCGATCTGTAAACGGTATCACATTTGAAACTAGGGTATGCCGTGCTACATAGTTGATACCAATGGTGTCCTTGAAATGAGGTTCAAGTAAGTCTCTGATTGGGTGGTTTACACCAGGTCCAAAAGAATTGTGAAAGGCAACTGCAAAAGGTTCGACAGCAATGTGTCCGAATCCAAGATGCCAAATAAACTGCATCACTTGGTTATCTGCATTCTTCATATGTAGTTTTGCCAACATCCATCGATTTGGTGGTGACTGTGGAGTATATACCGGCAGCTCGTCATTTAGTCGGATACCCACCATATCCACAAAAGCCTCTCCTTCCTCGTAGTCTTGGACGATAAGCGCAGTCGCAGGATATGTATACATAACTTCGTGTGGCTTAACTTCGTATGGCTTAACGTTTTTCAGTTCTGGAAGATCGACCATTAACAGGTGTTTTGCACTTATCAAATCAGCTATAGATTGCCCCTTATAATTAAGACCGCGCATATTTTCTGGAACTTCGTCGATATCCTTTACAACCTTGATTATCATAGGATTAAGACCATTCAAGAATTGACGCGCAAACTCTCTATCTTTATTCCAATTTTCATTAATATATTTGGTTTCACCAAGATACCCACCTTGCACCGCTTGATAAATATCACCTGACTTAGCCAAACGCTCTTTAATACCAAGCTCCGTATAGAGAACCTCGTTTAGTCGCTTAAAAAACATACCCTGCCTTGTAGGGTCTAGTGCTTCAGAGTGTGGAAGTCCCTTAACCGCGCGAGGTAGATTACTCAAATCGACATCAGGCAACCCTGGTATATTCTTATATTTCTGATAATCCCATTTTCCTCCTTGTTCAATTGAAACGTCAGTAAGTATCTCTTTTAGTATCTTCCCAAAGTTTTGTATCACCCCATTAACTCTTGTAGGATTCTGCTGTAATTGATCGAGGCATTTAGATAAGATTGTTGTGTTAGATTCTTCCGTTGAATTAAATGCACTATTCAAATACTTGATCGCGCCAGTATAAGCTTTATGTTGCATGGCCATAAACTTTTGCTTTGCTTGTAGTGGATAAGCTTGAGTATATGAATACCATCTAACTTTTGTGAAAGTTTCTTTACCAGTTATGGGATCTATTAAGGGGCTAAATTCTACAAAAGTGGATACTGCTTTTAAATCAGAGTTCGGAGAATCTACCTTTACAAAGTCATATTGTTCGGAGAACTTTTCATCATCTCTTGCTACAAGTAATTCATCAAAAACATCTCCTTTGTTGAGTTTGAACCGTCTGATACAACCGACTTCATCATTTCCAGGGGGAAGAATCTCCATCGTTTCGTAGATTTTCCACCATTCTAGATTCTCTTTTCCAAATGGTCTAAACAACTCCCAAACTTTACGAATCGGTGCTTTGACAATGCCAAACACTTCAACGTCAGGATTTCGGTCAAAACAAGCTTGATCGGTGACTTTAACTTGATTGATGTCATTTTGAATGAGATCTTGATCAAATTCATTATTGGTCTTAATTCTTACAAATGTCATGAGGTCTTTACTCTTATAATTACCAGGAAAACAAAACTATCTGAAAAGATGATTTCCATAATCTTGCTTTAGTTTGGCACAACTCACGAGTTTTTACAGTGGATTAATGATAAGAATTTTCTAATTCACGTTTGTTTACAATCACTTTACATTTAAGGAAAAGATTTGTTATTTCTGCTGTTTATAATTCAGTAATTATGCCAATATATCCGAAATATTACTGATAACAATTCTAGGTAAAAACTTGGATAATAAATATACAATAGCTTTCATATTTGCTGAAATTAATACTTATGTCACTAAAAGCCGCTTTCGGGTTTATTCGAGCAGTTCGAGAACGTCAGGATTTACAAACAAGCTTGCTTATGAAGGGACAAGCTGTAAGTGGAGAAGAATTAGTCAAATTCGGTCAGGAAACTGGATTTGATTATACCGAAGTAGAATTACAATCTGCGTTTAAACATGATTGGGTAATGCGATCGCTCCGTTATGGAATTATCCAAACTCCACAGAAACGGTAATCATAACCCGATTCTTTGTACCTCTAGTATTCCACCAAACCAAGATTGTCGGGTAAAGATAGGGAGGGGGAAGAAGGGGAAGAGAGGGAAGAGGGGGTAGAAAATAATTTTTTCGATTAAATAAGACAATACACCGTCTGGTTGTCTTGAGAATGAGCTAAAAAACCTCCTACAGTAATCCGATTTTTATCTCCATCAAAATCGGCTACTTTGTGCCAAATACGACCACCATTGAAAATGACCATATCTCCAATATCTGGATTAATATATTGTTTTCTAAAATTATCTAAAAAACTATCTAGCTGACAACTATAAAAATTTTGTTTCATTAATAGGGAATGAGGAATAGCGGAAAGTGCGGTCTTGGGGTCTCCCCAAGTTTGTAGTTTGTAAGGTGTGTGACGGCTATGATAAATTATCAACAATAGCGAAAATTGTTAATATTGCCGTCACGCACCATTTTATTTATCCTCATTATTCAAAAAATAAAACGTCCAATTCCTTCATGGAAACTGCTTTGACTACAGATAAAGCTGCCAAAACTGTAGCGCTAGTAAAAATCCTCTTATCGTCTGGCATTATACGACCAGGAGAGATATCTGGATCTAAAATATCGCTGGGTTTAGAAAATCGTACCAGTGCCGATGCATCCCAGGAACCGTCTGTTTTTTGAGTATCAATTAACCAGTTAACTGCTTGATGCAATTTATAATAATAATGTTTGTCCTCAGCTAAAGCGAGAGTTCTTACGCACCAAGCAGTTGCAAAAGCAGAGCGATCGCCATATTGATGGGAATAAACAGCACCACTACAGTCAATTCGACTTGCAGCCCACTCAATGGCTAATTGTACCTGTTGATAGTTGTGCTGATAGTTATCTTTTGCCAAAGCTTCAGCAGCTAAAGCTGTTACATATTCGTCATCGTACCACCAATAGGCTTTCCAACTACCATCTTCTAATTGGGTATTTCTTAAATAATTAATGGAGGGTGCGTTAATTCCCTCTAAACCTGCTACAGCAGAGGTGACGCAGGTATGAGTGCTACACCAACCTTCAATGGATTTTGAGTCTGCATTACCAGTGTTATCAAGTTCGTCTGGTAAATAGCAGACTACACCACCACATGAAGATAAGTGCTTAACTAGAAATTGGGAAGCCGAAGCGGCTCTTTGGGATTGTATTTCACCTAAAGCTGTAGCAAGTCGCAACGTCCAAGCTGTACTGTCTGCATCCGGAGGAGCAAAACTATTATATCCCCACCCAGGTGAGGACTGACGACGACTAAGCAGTAAATTCCAAGCACGATGTGCAGCAAGTTTCGCTTTTTCGTTATTGAGTGATGCTAAAGCAGTACCCACATAAGCTGTTACCCACTCGTCACTTGTTTTACTGTGTAAATAAGTATCAAAGTCTAGCCACCAGCCTTTTTGATTGGAGGAATTGAGAAGAAAGCGAGTAGCTGCTTCAATTGCTTGGTTTAATCGACTTTGGCTTAATTCTCCTGATGTGGTGGATGAATTTTCGTTTTGGCAACTTGTTAAATTTTGAGGTTGGTTGTTATTTACAAGGGATTTATTATTAAGCGACTCATGTGTAAATCCAATATATGCTTTAGCTTGTAAGGAAGATTGAGGTTTATAGGTAAGCTTAATATGGCTTAATCTACGGTCTAAAATACTGAAATTTTCTGATGGCTGCAATAAAGACTCGGCAATTAAATGACTAGCCCAAGGTTTTGTAGTGTTGCTAGGAGTTGTGTTACCAACCCAAGCTATTAATCCATTTCGTTTTTCGGAGGTACACAATCCTTTGGCTACCAAATTATCTAAAAAAGGCAACCATCTTGGATCTAATCCCGATTGTTTATTAAAAAAACATTCTAAACCAAGAGTAGGATAAATTTTCTTGCCAACGTCAAAACAAAGCCTAACATTATCAAAACTTTCTAGTATCTCATCAACCAAAGCTTCAATTTCTTCTGTTGCGTTGGAATAACCTATTTCTTGTAAATAAGTTGTAATTGCATAAATAGGAATTTTGCTAACATTAATCCGCAATGCTTCAATTTTACGCGATAACATTGCAGCAACATGACTAATTCGAGTGGGTGTTGTGCAAGCAGTAAAGCAGCGATATAAGTTACTGCATAAGGAATCATCTATTGGTTGCCCGTAGAGTAATTCTAAAGCAGTTTTAATAATACTAAAAGTTTTTGATGGCTCAAATGAATCCCGGTTAATACCGAGAAAAATACATGGTGTTAATAAATCAGGATTTGACTCATGAATATCAAATTCTAACCATATATCAGAAATAGCTGAATATAAATCTGAACTTGAGTCGCTCCAAATTTTGCAAAATTCGCGAATACGATTCCAAACTGGCTGGTTAAATTCTTGATGAGATAAAGCAAGTTTGTTTATATGCTCGACTAAGATTTGTGGTTCTTTATTTTGTAAAGAAATACCTTGCTGTAAATCAACTTGAGAATTTTCTTTATCGAGACGAATTTCAAAGCCCGCTCTTGGAATGGGGGCTGATAGCTTTGCTAGCTTTTGTAAGTCGGATATAGCTGTGGGTGTAGCAATTTCAGAGGAGATGTGAGCAAGGACATTTTGTAATGAGTCAGTTAAAGTTGGTATTTTAGTCAGCATACAAATGATTAAGTAACACAGTAAATTTTCTGGTTGTCTTGAGAAGAAAGTAGAAAACCTCCTACAGTAATCCGATTTTTATCTCCATCAAAATCCGCTACTTTATGCCAAATACGTCCACCATTAAAAATGACCATATCTCCTATCTCTGGATTAATATACTGTTTTCTAAAATTATCTAAAAAACTATCTCGTTGACAGCTATAAAAATCTTGCTTCATCGATAAAGTGGTTTGTTCTCTGAGCAAGTCGTATAGAACTAACTCCCCACCTTTATCTGGTTTATCGATAACAATAAAATAGCTGAGTATATCTACATCTTTTTTGATTTCTTTTAAATGGTTATAAACTTGATATTTTTCAAATACTTCGTTATCTGTATGCGCTTTAAGTCCCCCTTTTCCAGGATGAACAATTCTTATTTGTGCTGGAATACATATATCATCATTTTTTCTGTCAAGTAACTTAATATTTTTTAAACTATGAAGATGATTGAAAATATTAAAAATTCTTGTTTCAAACTCGTCAGCAAAAATTTGATTTAACTGTAATCTAAAATCAGATGCTTTCTGGAAATACTCATTTAAGTCATTTGTTGCTTCCATCAGAGAAAAACCAAATTTTTCTCCATAGATTATCTGTTCAAATTCAGGTAATAAGCTTTCAATGTGCTTTCTTGCTATTTCTATTTCTTTAGTTGAAAATACATTTTTTATAAGTATTCCGTCTAACTCATCTGTGTATAATAAATCAATACTATCTAAACCATTGTCTAGTGATTGAATATCCAAAATATTCCATTTATATAATTCACAAGTTTCTTTTTCAGTTATATTTTGAAAATTTACGAAATGTTGTTTAATATTTTCATTAGATATTTTAAATTCAGGTTGCAATTGCAACGCCTTCTGATAAATATCAAATGCATCTGTAAAATTTCCCCGAGCATAATAAAGTTCTGCTAATCGATTGTAAACTAAATGATTATTTGGTTTGCTAATCAAAGCACTTTCATATATTGCAATTAAGTTTTCTATCTTGATTCCCATATTTTAGATTGTGACAAAATTTGAAATAGTTGCACGAGCATCATTAACTATAACGTCGCAAACTTCGGGTAACTTCATAAAATTATCTGGTCTATAAACTTTTTTGATTGGAATTCTTGCTGCTAAACTACTTAAAAAGGCAAATTCCCGAGCAACATAATCTTGTTCAACAGTTAAAAATTTCGGATATCTATGAGCTATTAAATGCATTAATCCCAATTCTGTGGGAATAGATTCAATATAAGGAGTTGCTAATTCGCTTTGACGATTTTGCAAAATGTAAATAGCGGCTAAAGGAAGAGGTTTATCTTGAAAACGCCACGCAGATGCACTTTTTTCGCTAGTCAGTTCCACATATCGTTTCTCTCTAGCTCTAAAAATACGCTTAAGATTTTCTAATGACAAACCAAGATAATTAATGCTTGGAGTCCATAATCTTAAACGGGGATAACCAGGTTGTATAATAAAATCTGTTTCAACAAGAGAAAAGGCAGCAATTTCTTCCGATAAAATAGGTTGTCCGCGTTGGGCTAAAGCTGCTGCGGTGGTTGATTTACCTGCTCCTTTGGCACCAATAAAAGCAATAGCACGATTATCTACTGCAATGACACTGGCATGAAGACAGGGTATTCCTTGTAACCGCAAAGCACAGCCGATTACAGAACCAACTAAAAGAGCAGTAACTTCTTCTAAGGTAGTATTGATCCAAGTAACGCTAATCTTCTTACCACTTGCGGCTATATCGAAAATAGCAGCTTCACCACCACCACAAAAGCATAGTTGATAATTCTTCCCCTCAGTTGTAACCCTTGTGTGCCAACTAAAGTTATAATTACTCGCTATATCTTCAGCTAGGTGCGGCATTTCAAATGCTTCTTTGGCAGTTAAGTTAATTTCTACCTGTGGTATTTTATTGCTACTAAATTTTAAACCTGGAAGCGGTTGATTGCTGCGTAAGGTTAAACCGTAAAGTTGATAATAAAATTCTTCAATATTGTCAGATTTACTCATATTCTTCAAATTAGCTAACTTACCTCCTATTGAAGCGTTCTAGTAATAATATATGAGACCCACCCTCAGCACAGTTGTACGCTGCCGAAAGACCCATCGGATCGCCGCCAATAACTATTCATCGTAGTTTGTTGAATCTATATTCAAAGCAATTCTCCCAGGTTTCTTAGAACTCAATCAAAAAATGTTGCTATTACAACATTGCACTTACTGTTTTATAATCAAATTTTGCCCCAGCCGTCACTCGGTTTTTGTTGAACAACGGCAAATAAAAGGGTAGTTAGACTCGTCGATAATTGGCTCAACCCCAAGAAAATCATTAAGTACAGATTCCGCAGTGCAAAAAGCTCCCTCCACCCATGCTTGATCGTTAGAATAGGCAGAGCCAACAATGAAAATATTCGCATTCAGACCATCTATTAACTGAGTTGGTTTACGGATTTTCTCCATGACATCACAAATATCATAGTGTGCTGCCCAAGCATGATACCCAGCACCAAATGGGTTTGAAGACCAGTCCATAAATACAGTTTCGAGAGGTTTAGGAACCTCTGAAGCAGGTGCTGTAGCTCCATAATGGACGCAAGCTAATTGCCATCGCAACATCTTAACCATTGCTTCAGGAGCTGGCTGAGGAGAATCCAGAGGTTGCAAATCTTCAGAAAGAGGAACCTTTCGTTTTCTTTGGTTATCGATTTCTAACTCCTGCCAAAATGTCGTAAAATTTTCGTCGTCATAGCTAGCCAGCATTCCATAGACTGGAGAGTTTTTTTCAGAGCCATTATTACCGAAGTAATAAATTTGGCGAAGAGGTATATCAGTAATTGTCGGACCAAATACATTATTCCCACAAAGCTGAGGTAAATATTCACTTTTCTTCCACCATTTGCATTTACTCTTCTTCCACCATTCGCTTTCAAAGAACATCGCAATCTTGTAAGAGGGTTGCTTGACAACCGATTGCAAATACAGTTGTACTTTCTCATGATTGAGAACATCGGTTATTTGAGAATCTTTGTACCGCGTTCCTTGTGCCACCAATTCTAATGATTGTCGTGGCATTGCTAAAAACGCATAGTCTGTTGTAGACGTATGATCGATAGTGTAAGGTGACTGTCTCAATGCTGTTGTAAAAATAATTTGCCCATCTTCAAGATAAATTGATCTGAGACGACATTCCGGTATGTACTTCCATGCAATTTCTTTCTTTTTGCAACAGTCGAGGATTTTTTGAAATAGTTTGACGAATAGCGTTGAGTATCCATCTTTGAGCGTTTTGAATTTTCCACCAGGAACAAATTCATTATTGTAAATTAGAGCATCTGCCGAATTCCAGTTAATCAGATTTGAACTATAGCCACCACCATCAGCAGCATATTGATACCCTTCATTGCATAACTGGTCAAACATCAGATTCCAGTATCCAATGTTTGCTAATGAATCTCCAGGCTTATACACTTGAGATTTAAAAGAATCAGGAAGTTTTCCGTTTTTGTAAAATTCACATTGTTGAGAGCGAGTTTTGACATTATCTTTATCGATGATTATTTTTTGAGCAACATAGTCAAATGCTTTATCTGGAGCTTGTGTCTTTATATCGTGGTTTGTATTATATGGCGCTGGATTGCAGGCTGTAATTTTTTTAGAATAAAAGTTTTTTTGTCGTAAATAAAATAGTGGATTATCTGTAGTGTTAAATTCCTGTGTATCTGAATCCAACCCCAACTGATTAATGACTGTTGTTACCAATCGATGACCAGGACTATCTTGCTTTTTATCCCAGTCCATATATCGCATTCCGCCAACTTCAACATAAGACTGAGTTGAATCATTTTTATAATGATAAGTACAAATTCGTCCAGCTGGCGCTCTTGTTTTAGAGTCTTTTGTAGAAAAATCATATTTTGCCCAGTCATAAAGTTCTAACGTGTCGTCTTTTGAAAGCTTTCCACTTTCTACCAAACGCCATGCGGTATAAAGCCCAGCTGGACCAGCACCAAAAATTGAATAGACTTTACCCATTAGTTTAATCCTCCTAAGTTTTAAATAGTTATAACAGCGTTTTTCCAGTTGTAAAAAACACCCTTTTCTTGACGGGAGCAGCCAATTGGCAAAATTTAACCCCCGCTCAATCAACCCACCTCACAAAGAACCCTATCAACTTTATCAACACCATCAAATCGAGTCTCTTCCTGCAAACTCCGCAACCAATAAGCAACCGTCAAAGTTTTCTCTAATCCCATCAACTTCTGCGTATCAATCTCCTCAGACTCCAAACACTCCAATAACTCACCAATATTTACATACTCTTCCAAACCGGGAGTATCCCTTAACAAATCCCCAGCCCATAATCCCACACTTTCCCGCATTCCCCGGACATACTCTTCTGGTGCTTTAAAGACAATTTTCGGACGTGTACGAACACCTTCTGGCAACTTACCTTTCATGGAATAGCGGAGGATATTTTTATTGACTAACCAAGGAATCGGGGGAATTGACACCATAAAGTTAACCAAGCGCAAATCGAAGAAGGGATAATAAGGTTTAATCGGAATACCCGTAGAACCAGGGTCAGCTTTTTCAAAGATATTTGACCAAAATGGACAATTAGCCATTCCGTAGCGAGCGACATAATCTATGCATTCAGCGTTAATTTGCTCGTCTCGTTGCTGTAAGTCCAGTTGCTTGACGAAATCGGTATTAAACCAAGTGGGAAATTCAACTTTCTGCTTGGTAATTTTTCGCCAATAAGCTCTGCCTTGTCGTAAGTATAATTTCGCAGAGCGGTGGGTTCGTAAATGATGTCCCAGCACCTGGAATATTTCTCGACGCAAACCGTGTTTCCACCATACCAAAAAGTCGAATTCACCAAATCGCAAACCGGGGTCGCCACCAAATCCGGTTAATACAACCCGTGCATGGTCGGCACAGCGTTGGGTTAAATCGCTACCACCACTGCGTCCGGGAATACCACTAGGTTCGGGTAATGGGGTTTGAAGTTTTGCTGCTGGTGGGTTGCAAACCTTACCTTCGCCGTTGATTACATTTAAGGGAATGCCGATATAATGAGCTACCATGCTCGCAAAGGAATCTTCCTCTGGCATCATTAGGCGGTCTCTCATGGTAAAAGCCTGAAAATCGCAGGGTTCACCTCTTTCTAAGAGTACCTGATTAGCCATCGCGGCAATACTTGTAGAATCCATTCCCCCGCTAAGATGAGTAGAAATGCGATTCGTCCGCAATCTATCGCTAACAGCTTGCTCGAAGAGTTCGGAAAAATGCTCTACATATTCCTGGGGTTTCTTGTAGAAGATTAAAGGTTGAATGCGGGGTAATTGCCAATATTTTTGTATGGTTAATTCTTGCGGGTTTGATTGTCCTGCTTGCCAAGTTAAAGTGTGAGCGGGGGGAAGCCTTTTTATATCATTGAAAATAGTCGTATCCCATTCCATATTCATTCCCCTGGTGAAGAAATCCCCTACAGCTTGCTGATTTAAATCAGTTGATATTTGGGGATGTAAGCGAATACAATTGAGGGTATTGCTGCAAATCAGAGTATTGTTTACCTGGGCATAGTAAAACGGTAAAATTCCAAACTGGTCGCGTCCGCAAAACAGTTTTTGCTGTCTTTCATCCCAGATAATAAAAACAAAATCACCCTGCAAATGGTCTACACAAGCAGTATCCCAAACGTGATAAGCGTGTAAAAGTAACTCTACATCGGGTTTATTTTCATCGACAACCTTACCCCTTGCTTGCAAAGCCACAACTAAATTTTTACGTCCATCTAACCGGACATCGGCAACAATCCATACTTGTTCGTCGAGGGTAAAAGGTTGTTTTTCCTGTTCCTGGTCAAAAGTTGTCCGTAATAGGGTATGTCCGAATCCGATGTGATTTTTGTACCAAGTTTGTTGAGCATCGGTTCCGCGAAATTCCATGTAGTCGGTCATTCGACGGAGTAGGGATTGGTTAACGGGTTCGTTGTTGTGATTAATTAGACTGATAATTCCGCTCATAGGATTTTAATGTGTAGAAGGGTTGATGAAGGAGAAAGGCAAAAGGTAATGAGGCAAGAGGCAAAACCCGCATTTCTCACAAATAAGAGAAAAAAGTTGAGATCAGGCAAATAGAGGATAGTTGAATTGATACATAAGTAATTTTTTTGCCGAGGAGCAGATTTTTGTGTAATAGCCGAACATTACTAAGATACATATAACACAATAATAAATAAAAATATTTAAGAGATAATCAATCAGTGTAAAAAATTGACATGGCAAATTGTTGGGTAAGAATTAAGTAAATAACCCAAATCATATGCATCAAAAAAATTAGCTATTAATTCCTAAATCCTTTTGAGCATCTGATGGGTTTCCAAGATACTTAAATGTAATACTTAATGCTGGCTGTTGAACTTTCTTGACGTCATCATAGGGGCTAACGCGAGCAAATGATGTCAACTTTTGATTGAAACTTGGTAGACTTTCTAGATAATACTTGAGTGTATTAGCAAGAATTTCTTGTTGTACATCTTCACCTCCCTTTGGGCATTTAATACTTACTAAGGTTGCTTTTTTCTCTGCCATTAAATTAAACTTGTAGTTAGTAATGACTCCGAAATTGCCACCACCACCACCTTTTATTGCCCACAATAAGTCTTGATGATTTGTCTCATTAACAGTAACGATATCCCCATTCGCGTCAACTAGCTCAACTTCCTGCAAGACATCGCAGGCTAACCCTCCAGCTCTGGCTAGCATTCCCCAGCCACCTCCCTGAACAAGACCGCCGGTACAAACGGTACCACAGCCTCCACCAGGAATAGTATAGCCTGATTTTTGGAGTTGATTAGATACGCCTTCCAAGTGAGCGCCAGGCCCTATCCATGCTGTGCCATCTCCTGTATCGATCTCAATATTCTTGATTTTAGAGAGGTCAATCACTACAACATCATTACCCGAACACATACCTTCGTGCTGATGGCCGCCAGAACGTACTCGAAAAGGCTTTTGTTTGGACACGCAAAGCTTGATTACATTCCCAACATCCTGAGCCGTCTTACACTTAACAATACAGAAAGGTTCATAGTCAAACCTCCTATTTCTGATAAGACGCCACTCCTCATAGTTATCATCGCCAGGACATACAACTCCTTCAACACCTTGGTTATTCAAGTTTTCCTTAAAATCGTTACAGTTCATCTTCTACTTCCTTACTACTGTGAAAAATAAGCTATTTGTCTTTTGTTCTCAACAAAAAGCGGTTCATATCTCACACAGAAGTAAGCAAGCTGAAAGATAGATAATATTATGTCCAGATAATTAGCAATCAAAAAACTTTCTCCTTTTCCTCTTCTTGCTTCTTGCTTCTTTCTTCCCTCCTGACTTCCCCTCCTGGCTCCCCTCCTGGGAGGGGCGGGGGTGGGTTGACTCCTGAGGACTGACTCCTCCGTAATTTATTTATAACTATTCAACCGGACATGATATAACAGTTTTGGTCAATTAAGTAGAGAAAGCAAAAAAACTACCCATACACCCATAGATTATAATGGGGTTTTTGGTGGACTTTAAGTTGCCACTGTTTTTTGCTTTCTAAATACTAGACGTTACTCGGTTTGATTTTATGACTCTTTTTTCCAAAAAAAAATAAATGGTCTAACCTCTTGCTTCTGTTAGAGAGGCGATCGCCTCTCCTCGTCCTTTCCATCCCACAATCAAAGTTGGCCATAAAACAGAGTGTCTTGATAGAGGGCGTTGGCGGAGCCTAGCGGCAGCTATATCGCTCTCTACGAACTTTTATGAAGTCAATAAATTATCTATGTTGGCTCATCAAGAACTTTAAAATCTTTTAGTTTAAACCCTTTACCTTCACCATCCTTTAATTCATTTGCTTGTACATTGTTCTTAACTACCGCTAGAACTGCAGGATAAATATATTGACAATTATAAGCATTTGGTCCGTGCTTTGCTCCACCAAAATTCTTCATAAAACCGTCTCCATAATAGATTGTGTTAGTGACAGATTGATTATGGTCAGCTATTAAATTTTCCTCTTTATTAGATGTAGAAAAATAAATATTTTTCTCTGTTGAAGCAATGTCAAAGAATGAACCTTTTTCTTGAGAGCGAGGAGGTTTTACCCATTCACTAGGTTTCACAAGTTTATCGTCGTTTCCGTGTAAAATACCTGTGGGAATTTTTAGCTCAGTTCCTGTCTTTTTAATTTTCAAAGGTTGTGTTACAGAACGAAGCTGAAAAATCCATAAAATTGCAACAGCGATTTTAGGAATACCCATAATACTATTGGGAGCTGGATTGGCAGTAATTATCTGTTTGGGATGAAATTTTTCTAGTTTTTTATCTGGATTTTCTTTTAAATAATAAGGCCAACTAAGAGCTAAAAGACCACCCAAAGAATGACCGAATACATAAAAATCTATCTCTTGTTCAGATAAGTCTAATTCTTTAACTTCTTTACTATGTTCGCACAATTTTTCCCACCCTATTGCTGTAGAATTAATAGCAAAACCAAGCCATTCTATTGGGGCACTAATTAAACTTTCTATAACAGTAGTAATCATGTTAATCAAGTTCTTACCATATTGGCGGTTAAACAAAGAGATAATATTCGCCACAACAATCAATAATGATGTACCTAAAGCAAGTCTCAATCCTCTCCAGACACCCTTTTTTATTAATTTTTTTAATTCTTGTTTATTAACTTCACGTCGTAAAATTAATTTCATAAATAACACTCCACTATTATATAACCATTTTTTTAAAGTGGGGCGAGATGTTTTGGCTGTTTCTAATGTTTCGTTGTCTTTGGGAAAGTCTGGATAATCACTCTTTTGATAATCAGGAAAAAAGACATATATGCCTTCTGTAGCTAAATATTCTAAATGTTGTTCATAAAATTGTGGCAAACAGAGGGAGAAACCATGTAAGTATGTAATAACTTTTAATTTACCATCATTTTTGCAGGGTTTTTGAGGAGCGTAAATTCTCACAAAGTTACCTCTTTTATGATTGCCTACTTGATAAATTGTATAAATTATTTTATCTTTTTCATCTTTTTTCTTCACGTCTTTCCAGAATACTTGATAACCAGAATATTCTGCATATTCCCATCCTTCAGGAGGCTCAGGAGTAGGGATTGGTTTGTCTATCTCATCTTCAAAATGGTACTGTGTTAATAATAAACTCAAAGCCAAAATACATTCAGCAATATCACCAGGAAGAGGGCCTACTTTTGCTGAAGGTAAAGCATTAACTAATAAACTAATTAAAGCTCCAATAAATAACCAACGCCAATTTCCTGTTCTTACCCAAATTCCTATACCAACTAATAGGACAAAAACACTGATAATTATAGTTATAATTGGTATATTTGCGTTGACTGGAACATAACGCAAAACACCAGCAAAAGTTTCTGGTTTTAACTCTAGTCCGAAAAAATTTTTAATCACATCATATCCAGCTAGCCCAAAAGCCAGTAGCCAAGATGAAACTCTGACAAATTTATTAGCCCATTGAGCACCTGAAGCGAAAGCTAACTCAATAGCAACAATAATGAATAAAGGGAGAATTAGGTAATGGAGTAAATACCGTATTTGAGAAAGGTTTTCTAATAGTTCTCCTTGACCAATAAACTTACCACTAAAGAGAATTAAATTATCGTAAATCGAACTAATTAATACAATTGGCAAGACAATCATTGCCAAATTCTTTGATATCCGAAAGAAAGGGTAAGCGAAAACCAAAAGAATTAATTCAACTATCGCTACAATTAGATGTCCTATAGGATAAATTTTTGACAAAATAGAATCCATTTTTTACCTCATTTACTTTGATATTTTTTACAAATGAAAAAGTGAGAAAAAAATTTATATCTTTGATTCAGATAATTGAGTTTCATCACTTGTGGTTTTTTGAACTTGAAGAATTCCTTTCTGATAAACTAACCAAGTGAAAATAGCAACTCCAGCTTCAGTTCCAGCTAAATCGTGGAGAATATGAAATAAGGCATTATCAACAATTTGAGGATGAAAAGGGTCTCCTCCATATTTATCTAAAAGAAAAACAAATGATAGATTTACTCCTACAGAAAATATGGGAAAAAAGATAATTTTCCAATCTTGAATAATTTTATATCCTCGATAGCTAAGTACAGTAAAAACTAAAGTTAAAGCAATATAAATTGGCACTTTTAAACTAGGATCGTGGTTTTTATAACCTATGGGATACAAAATGGAAACAGCTAATAAACTAAGAGCAAAAACGATATTAATTATATAAGTCATTTTATTTGTTTCTTGACTTAAACCGTCAGCCCACAAAGCGAATCCAGAAATCAAGAAAAAGTAAAACATAAAATTCAGCATCGTAAAATCATTCTGGTAATACCAACATTGAGTTACGTGCCAACCAATCTCCGAAGCAATAGATACCATAATAAAAGCTAGCCCTAATTGGGAAGCAAAAACAGCTTTTGTGCGGAATTTTGGATCTAATATAATGTTATTTAATGCTTGGTAAAAAATTCTCATTGCTAAGGGAATGAGTACAAAAGTTAAAATGTGAGTTAGGATTAAGGCATATCTCCAACCCCCTTTAATACATACTCCTTCTTGATAAAGTTTTATTTGTTCTGGTGTTATTTCTGGTAGTTTTACTAACACATAACCAAAACCAAAGAATGCGATCGCAAAACAGATAGCAATAACAATTAAGCTACTACTAAAAATTTTTTCATCATTATTGGTAGTTAAATCAGACATATTCTGTTACTTCCTAATTCGATCCAGATTTTTATAGGGAACGGAACGTGTTAGCCTTCCCTAAATTATATTGAGAGTTTCACTCAAAGAGCAAAGCTAAAATCAGGCTTTGATGCAAACGAGAACAATCCCGATCTATTTTGAGTTTTAGCTAGCGAAATCAATCACCACATAGTACGATTGAAAATGTATCAAAGGTAGTTTGAGGTTGAAAATTACTTCCCTTCGCTTCGTATGTTGTTGATCCAGCTTTTAATACAGCAGGACCGCCACAACTTTGTACTAAATCAGTACCATCTTCTACGTTATTGATTCCAGAACAACCGTATTCTCTTTTTCCATTTGGCCCTGTAATTATAATCTCATCTATTGTTCCCGTCTCGCCTGGAGGTAAACCCTCAACGGTAGCAGAGCGAACTTTAATATATTTTGGAACAGGCTCAGTGTTAATATAAGAGAAAGAGCCATTTGTAATCTGAACTGGTCCTTCTGGTATACAGGTTGCCTGTGCTATTGCTGGTAACGAGAAAAAGCCTACCAAACAAGCAACAGTAATAGCTAAAATCTTTTTTCCAAGGTTACGGATCAATTTTTCCATCATTTTCTCCTGTGAGATTTTTTTCTAAGGTTTTCAGCATTTTTTGCCTTCAAATATAAGACTTTATTTCCCATGCTTTTCTGAATTTTTTTTACCTAATTTCCTTTCTCCTTACACTCTTAAGACGATTTCCAAACCCAATTTCTGAATTTTTCGAGTTAGCACTAATTTTTTTGATCTCGACTCAACCAACTTCAATCATCAACCCACATTTTGCACAATAAGCGTATTACAAATGAAGCATTTTTTTTCAATGTCAAAAATATTACTTATGACCTCTCTCTAAATCTCTCTCCTGCAAGGAGAGAGACTTTGAAAAGCTTGTTTTTTCGTTATCTTCTTGATTGATAAAAAGGTTAGAGTTTCGGTTTGATAGGCTTTCTATGTTAAACACGATACTTTCCAAACATCCTCTAAATTCAAATCACGTTAAATTAAAAACGTTCCAAAAAAAACTCGCAAGATATGATGTACCCAACACAGAAATGTCATATTTGTCGAATAATTTATCAATAATTAGATAAATATAGTGTGCTTTGTGTTGATTTTTGTATTTATGATTGTTGAAGGTTTATTTGTTTTTCGAGTTAGTTTTGTTGGGTTACGCTGTCGCTCCACCCAACCTACAAATACTACTAGGAAAAATCGGCGTAAATTGGGCCAAAATACCATCGATATTATTATCAATAATAACCTGTGTATTAGTCGTATCATTTATTTTTCCATATTTGCTTAGCACAGGCGATTCGTAGGGTAAAAGGTTATCAATATTTTTCACATTTTCTACTTTTTTATCTGTTGCAAAATCTATTTCTTGGGAGAGGAGGAAAGTTTGCTTTAGCAAACTTTCCTCCTCTTGTTGTTTGCTGTCACAAATAATTAACAATTCTTCTGCTGATAACTCTTTCACCAACTCCGTGACATCTTCAAGCAACCTAGTTTCATGGACTTGATAAATTTTTAATAGCTGCTGTATTGTGGTTTCTACATTCTCTGAGTTTGTCAACGAAAGCCATATCCGACTTGCAACAGGATTTAGACTGTAGTAGCTTTCTGCATCCATATTTAAAATAACTATTTCACCGCTTAGTTCTTGAGCGATAATGTTTTCTGGAATAGATAGTTTTTGGTTAAGAATAGAAGTGATTTGATTCATGGAAATAATAAGAACAAGTATATTTAGGAATATTCCCAACTCACAACACAGTATATGTATTGAGGGTCGATATTTACCTCAGTATTTACACTAGGATAGAACCACTTGTTTCTCTATCTGTTACATCTACAGATAGTTGCTGTCTTGTCACATAGTAAGAACCCAAAACTAAAACATCCATGTCGGTTCGCAGGAAGCATTTAATGGCTTCTTGGGGTGTACAAACAATTGGTTCGTTCTCGTTAAAGGAAGTATTCAACAGCATGGGAATTCCTGTGCGTTGTCGAAAGGTGTTAATCAAATCCCAATAAAGGGAATTCGTCTCGCGGTTGACTGTCTGCAAACGTCCAGTACCATCAATATGGGTGACTGCGGGGATTAAATTGCGTTTTTCCGGATGAATGGGGAGAACTCTTTCCATAAAAGGTGTCGGTTCTGCGATTTGAAAATATTCGCCGACGAATTCCTCTAAAATGCTGGGTGCAAAAGGACGGAATGTTTCTCGCAGCTTGATTTTCCGGTTAATTATATCCCGCATATCAGCGCGACGGGGGTCGGCTAAAATCGAGCGGTTTCCTAACGCTCTGGCTCCAAATTCCATTTTTCCCTGGAACCAAGCGATTATGGTTAAGAAGAAAGACTTTTCTGCTATGGTCATTCCTTTTTGCCAAATGTTCAAATCTTTAAAATCTTTGATTTCCGATATTTTCCCCCTTTATTGTTGCCGGGAGCAACGCGATTTTGTGAACTTTAACCCAAACACCGCGATCACCAACAAAAAAATCAGTATTATTACATTAAATAATACGCATAAGTAAGTATAAATACAGTTTTTTTGAACAGAGGTGTGCTGCTTCGCAGCACACCTCTGTTAGTTATGGTCTTTTCAAGATAATCCCGCATAAGAATGAACAATTATGTGTTTTTCCGATGATTCCGTTTTATTCCCAGTTATCTATTCCCCATTAGAGCATGAGTCATAATTGTGATATGTGCGCTTTCTGTTATAACTGTTTTTACTGAAGTTGGCGAGTTATTAATTAAGTTTTAACTAAACAGAAGCGACTACTACAGCAGTTTTCCCTAGAAAAAAGCCTTTAACCGGAAAAACTCATAACTTGAAATCTTGAATACCCCTCTCCTTGATAAGGAGAGGGGAAGGGGTGAGGTTACTCCCTAGATAAAAGTTGATATTTCTGGATATCCAAGCCATAACTGTATAAGTTTAATCATATCTCTTGGTATGAGATATGGATTCGCCCAAAATAGCATAAATAAATTAACCGTGATTCCTATAAGTCAGCTAAATTATTTTTTACAATATCGAAAATTCTTGTTTATTCCAACTGTTGTGCTTGCTGTTAGCGCAGTTGCTCAAATCACTCCCGTAAAAGCTACGGAGTTTAAGGAGAATACAGATACGCTCTTATCTCTGAAGTTAAATAACGTCAAAATAGAAAGCATCAATACCGATGTTTTATCTCAAAACAAAAAATCTCTGGAAAAAGAATTATCAGACACCAACAATTTGATAAATGATTCTGATTTCGAGAAATTATTTAACACTAATCAAGATGCTACTCTTATCCAACGACTGAAAACTGGTAAGCGTAATCATCGACTACTATCCCGTTTGAATTCAAAACAAGAACCATTACAGGTTGCCAATAAACCAATTGTTAAATCTAATAAAAATTACCCTTCTGATTGGAGAAATCAAAATATCTCAGAACCGGAATTTTTAGCAACGGATAATCTTACAGATATCAACCGAGAAAACACTGAAATAAATTCAACGGATAATAAGTTAATTCAAGCACAGAATGCATCACCACAAAATGTAGAAAACATACTCAACCAGCTAGATGCGGTAAAAGATATTGAAATTCCCTCGTTCTTTTACTCACCGGGTTTCAGCATTTATGTTCCCACAGGTTTCGGTGGCGATCGCAATACTGGTTTTGTCAGCGCAAGCTACCAAGAAAGAGGTCGTTTTTCTGATATTGATGATTTCGGATTGGGTGTTGGTGTTGGTTTGGGTGATTCGCGGAAATCGGTTGGTGTTGAACTTTCTTACACCTTAGCTAGTTTTGGACGCAACCGCGATTTTGGTAGCGGTGGTTTTAACGTTAAAGTACATCGTCAGTTACCGGGTGATATAGGTGTAGCGGTTGGTTGGAATGGTTTTCTCAATATTGGAGACGAAAACAATTTTGAACAATCGCTATATGGAGTCGCTACCAAAATTATCCGCACCAAAGAAAAACTCGACTCACCTTTTAGCCGAGTAGCAGTCACTCTTGGTGTCGGTGGGGGACAATTTCGGACTGAAGAAGCAGTATTTGATGGTGACGATGAAATAAACGTATTTGGTAGCGTTGCAGTTCGAGCAGTCAAATCAGCCAGCATCATAGCAGAATGGACTGGACAAGATTTGGGTGTAGGAGTCAGCGTAGCACCATTTCCCAACATTCCTTTAGTTATTACCCCAGCTTTGCGAGATATAACTGGTGCTGGTGATGGTACGAGGTTTGTTGTAGGTACTGGTTTTTCGTTTAAATTTTGAGGAAAATAAAAACATAGGGAATTTGAGATGTTGTTAAAACACCATATTCTCTATGAGAAATTAACATCACTTACAAGGATTATAATTTGATGAAAAAGAATATAGTTTGTAATGTAATTGCAGGTGCATTTTTAGCTGCGGCTGGATTAATTTCTATTCCCGCTCATGCTCAAAATAATCAATCAGATATTACGGGAAATAATGTTTTTAATAACCCCGTTCCAGTTAATAACCAATCGGATGTTACAGGGAATAATGTTTTTAATAATCCCGTTCCAGTTAATAACCAATCAGATGTGACGGGGAATAATGTTTTTAATAATCCTGTTCCTAGTTTTACAAGAAATGGAATTAGTCAAGAAACTGTATCACAAGCAGAAGAACTTTCTAAACAGTTGAGAGATGCTTATCGTAGCTGTAATGCTGGTGAAGGTTGTGTGGAGTTTAATAATTTGTTGCAACAATCTAATACATTTTTAAGCAATCTTAATCAACAAGTCGAAGCGGTTGGAAATAGTCAAAGCAATCGGGCTTGGTAAGACAAAATTCATAACTAATACCTGGTTTTGACTGGTTCCCAGTCTCTGGCTGGGAACCGATTTTAGGAGGCTCTGCCTCCATTTTATTTGAAGGCAGAGCCTTCACTAATTGCATTACAAGGCAGAGCCTTGTAACGAGATATTAGGATAGTTTCCTGGTAACGAGATGATACGAAATTATTACGGATTCAAAAACTTCAACCCCAAACGAATTGGTCTAAATAAATAATATAAAATATATAAGAATCCAGGAAGCGAAACATATTTTAAATCATTTGAGTTAGGTTTGAATATATAACTAATTAAATGCCCAAATAAATATCTATTATGCTTTCCTAGAAACTTGTAATTATCCAGCAACATTAAAGCCCTTAATACAAATCCATATAATCCCTGTATAAACCCCTGCTCAAATATTCCAAACACATTATTTTGTTTATTGCTATGGCTAAATAACTGCTTTACGACCTGATTTAGATACAATTTAACTATCAAATCACTTTCTATCTTCTGCTGTAATTCTTCCGGTATTTCTACTTGCAACAACATCGAAGCTATAGCCAAACCGAATAACAATAATCTTTCACTACCCAAATCTCTGGCTCGTTGAATTACAACTTCCCAATCTAACTTACTATTATTTATAAGTTGAGCTATATCGTAGACTTGCTTGAGCTTTTCTTGTCGGTAGTGAGCATCTTTAACGATTTGAAGAGACAAAATTAATAAAGAATCTTCAGCAGAAAGATTAGTTACTTGTTGATTGAAAATTGATACGGTTTCGCAACGCTGCCAAAGTTGCTCAAAATCAACTCGGTAAGGAAAGCAAGAAGGAGCTAGTTGCCAGTGAATATCAATATGAATGCTATCTTCTTTATTGGTAAAAACTTGTCCCCAAAGTTGTTGTTGGTTGCGGGGTTGATAATCTTGAGAGGTTAATATATCTTTAACTCTGGAAAAGTCTTCTTGTTTGATAATTAAATCAATATCGCAGAATTCTTTAAGTGTTAAATCTTGATAAGCAGAAGCAGCGAGTACAGCACCTTTGAAAGGAATTACTTTGATGTTATTGTTCTTGAATAGTTGGAGAATTTGACAAAGTTTTGTACTTAGAAAAAGATTGCGAGCGGTTTTAATTTGACAATATGCTTGTAGCTGGGGTTGGATATTTTTGGGAATAGATTCGGGATAATATTTAAGTAAATTTTGATACAGGAGAAGAAAAACTCCCTGCTGACAAGCTTGTTTGAATAGATAATTCCAATCAATATCCTTTTGCAGTAAACTTTCTATACGCTGGGGTTTAGCTGTATCAGTGTGGATGTTGGTACAGCACAGTAATATTTCTATTTCTGGCTGATGTGTAGGAAGTTGGGTGCCCAGATTGGAAGGTAGTGATAAATTGAGATTCTCGAAGTTAACAAAATGCTGTTTTACAAATTGGCGATCGCCAACTACAAATCCTTGATATTCTACCCAAGCATGAGCTTGAAACTCTTCTTTCTCAAACCTCGTACCAATTTGCAATTCGGTTGGGATTCCCTGACGACGTAGTAAAAACCATAGCGCTAGGGATTTTCTCAAACAGGTAGCCCATTTGTAATATTTAGCCGCTATTTTCACCATCGAAGCAGTAGTCAGGATTTGCTCAGAAATAGAATTTTCATCTTTCCCGATTCCCGATTCCCAATTCCCTATATTTCCCAAAATAGAATAAGTACGCTTGAATCCCCAAACATTCAAAGATAAATGAATCAAAGGAAGTAATATCAAAGCTTGGATAAGAAGATAACGTTCGTGAAATGAAAATTTTCTCCAGGTGTGGGTTTTTTGAATTATTGAAGTTAATGTGGTCATTTGTATATTTTTGATTGTACTTGAGTATTAATTGTGCTTTTTACCCTATTCCTCTGCTTGAACTTGTAAGCGCTAAAATTGAGCGTCAACAAGTTTTTTAGACTTGCTATGCTTTAAAATATTAGACAGTCAGGGGTAAGGATTGTCATGTTACTAACTCAATTGCTATAGAAATTAATCCGGATTAAATGAATATCATAATTAAAAAGTCGGAATCATTAATGCGTTACTTAATGGTTCATCATTTATCTGAAGTGATACCTTTATATATTGTCAATGAATATCCGAAGTCTGGTGGTACTTGGGTGAGTCAAATGCTAGCTAAAGCATTAAATGTACCATTTCCTCGAAATCGTTTTCCCTCACTTCGCTCATCAATAATGCAAGGACATTATCTGAACCCTTCGGGTATGAAAAATATTGTAGTCGTTTGGCGAGATGGACGAGATATTATGGTTTCTTGGTACTATCATTGTCTTTTCAAGCACGATTGTGGAAAAAATGCAGCTTTGGTAGATATTGTCAGCAATGACTTACAGTTCAAAAATCCAGAAGATATCCGCAATAATTTACCTATTTTTATTGAATACAGTTTTACAAAGCAAAAACATCCACGCTTTTCTTGGACAGATTTTGTTCGTAAATGGTATCAGCATCCAGGAATTGTCAGCGTTCGTTACGAGTCTCTTCATCAAAATGCTGTTAGTCAATTACAAAGAGTTGTTTGGGAACTCACTGGTAAAGATTTGGAAATAGAAACAGCAACAAAAATTGTTGAAAAATTTTCCTTTGTGAGACAATCTGGAAGAAAGCCAGGTGAAGTAAAAATAAACAGTTTTTTACGAAAAGGTGTAGTTGGAGATTGGCAAAATCACTTTAGTCAAGAAGCTTATGAAGTCTTTAATCATTTTGCAGGAAATGAATTGATTACCCTTGGCTACGAAAATGATAGAACGTGGGTTAATTCCAAAGAAATAAAAATAGCTATGAAGTAATTTATTTGCATATTAACTAACATAAAAATTTTAATAGTTAATCTCTACTAAAATTCTTCTTCTCCCAAGATAGTAGGAATATCTCGGCTAGCATGAATAATACGTACTACCGTCAATAATTCTTCTGATGCCAAATAAAAAATTAGATATTTTTCAAAGCCTTTTATACCCCATTTGCGTAAACCTTGTAAACGAGGATTATTTATATTGTAAATACTCCCTAAACCAGAATTTTTAGCTAGCTTGGCAATAGTATTTCGGGCTGCATCAAAAAACTTTAAAGCTGCATCTGTATTATTTTGGGCAATATAGTTAAACTTTTCATCAATATCAAGATTCGCTTGGGGAGTAATAAAAATCCGTAGTGTCATGATTTTTCTTGACGCAAACGCTCTTGTAATTCCTCCCTTTTCTTCTCCCACCATTCATCGTTGATTTCGATTTTTTCACCACTGTCTAAACCTTCAAGTAAGAGAGCTTCTACACGCGTTTTTTCAACATTTTCTTGCTCAGTACGAATCAAATGGCGAATATATTCACTAGCAGTACTGTAACCCTTCTGTTTAACTTGTTCTTCTATAAATGCCCGCATTGGATCGGGTAGTGAAATATTCATTGTACTCATAGTCACCAAAAAAATAGCGGTGTTTCAATAAAACTATTTTGACATTATTTGCCAAATTTTGCCAAAAATATTATATCGCACTTTACTCTTACCCCTTCAATCCTGCAACATCCTCCAAAATTACATCACACACTTTTCCCAACTCAGCTAAATTATCCCCTCGGTGTAAATGTCGCATTGGCACAATTTCCGCCAAACGTCCTAATATTGCCAATTCACGAAGAAACATATCGCGCTCTAACTGCAAAGATTGGGGATATCTATGGGTAATTAACTCCATTACAACCAGTTGGGGAATAATTGTTTCTATACTAGGTGCTGCTAAAAATTGTTGACGCTCTCCCAAAACATAAATTGCAGCTAGAGGTAAAGGTTGATTGTGAAAACCCCAAGCCGAGACTTTATCTTGATTTAACTCTAAAAAATGCTTATCAGTCTGGCTAAATACTCGCGATAATCCTTTTTCGTTACCGTAAAGTTGATTTACCGCAGACTTCCACAACCGCAAACGGGGATAACCAGGTTGAACTAAAAAGGAGTTACCACAATCGGTAAGTACGGCAATGTCATCAGCTAAAATCGGATAGCCTTGGAAAGCAAATGCTGCTGCGGTAGTTGACTTACCCGCACCCTTTGCACCGACAATTGCAATGGCACAATTATCTACTTTAATAACGCTACTGTGGAGACAGATTTTTCCTTGCAATCGTAAAGCTGTACCGATAATGCAACCAATGAGAATCGCGGTTACTTCAGCGATTGGTAAATTTACCCAGTTTATCCGGATTTGCTTACCATCCGGAGCAATTTCCACGTCCAATTTTTGCTTGCTACCACCGAGAGACAAACAATAATAAATTCCATCAACTTTAGCTTTTTGATACCAACCTTTGGGATGTACTCTTTTATCTGAATTGGATAAATTACCTTCTATGAGGTGAACTTTTATATCTGTTGTAGTGGCTGTGGAAGCGGGGGTTAAGATTGGTAGAGGTTGGTTGCTGCTTAAAGTGATACCGTAGATTTGGTAATCAGATATTTTGGTTAGTAACTGCATGAGAGGTAGTAAAATTTCAAATTCTGGAACTTGCTGCGTGAGAACTCCGATAAACGCACCCACAATACTAACTCAACACAATTTACAAAGCTCATCAGGGTATAAAAAATAAATTTTTTAGTGAGTAAAAACACTCGAATATTTTTGACGAAAGCCACTTTATCGCGCAAAATATGAATTGGCTTATATATTAGACATCTCCGAAAATAACCAAAGTCTTATGCTTGCTTTATTAGCTGTTTTAATTGGTCGTAATTTAGACTAACTAACCGCTGTGCTTCTCCGGGATGTTTATCGATATACCCTGACATTGAATTCATTTTATTGACCCTGATAAAAGCTGATTGAATATTATTTTACCAGCTTTTATTTATATTCCGGAGATGTCTATTTCCACTATTCCCTATTCCCCATTCCCTTTATTCTTAAAAATATGAACTCAACAACTTCTATTCTTAACCAAATATCCATCTTAGAAAACGCTCTCGCGCAAGAAGTTAACGGGGAAATAGTGATATTACATTTTGAGTCGGAATCTTACTACACTTTAGATGCTGTGGGAACTAAGTTTTGGCAGTTGTTTACTGATTCAGACAGCGTAGAGACGGTAATACAGCAGTTAGTTAAAATTTATACGGTAGATGAAGTTGCGTTGCTTCGTGATGTAACCAAGTTTGTTGAAGAATTAGTGGAAGAAGGTTTGTTGATTAATGGCGATCGCGCTATAGACAAGAGCGATTTAAGTTAGTCTCTGCCTTACTTTAGAGGATGGAAAGGAAAGTCATAAGTAAAGCCACAAACCTTGAGATCCCCCTAAATCCACGCCACTTGCTACAACGGGGGGAACCCCCGCAACGCAGTGGCTCCCCTTTGAAAAGGGGGACTTTAACCCCCCTTTTTAAGGGGGGGGAAGGGGGGATAATCCGAGAATTGAGCAAAAAACTATACTTTTTAAACATTTTCTCACTTTGCAGGTGCATCAATTTACCAGAGAAAATTCCCCATTACCTATATCAAGCAAATTCTTACTAAATATTAACCATTTACAAACCTTATAATTTCTTAAGTAATTACACTGATGATGTACCAATAAAACATCAGCCATCATAGTATTTGTTGACTTAAGTCAGCAAGTAAGTAGCTTGATATTAAACATATAAATTCACTGATAGACTTTCGTATTTGTGGAAATACATCAACTATTCCGGGTTGATGTGTGTCTAAAAGTCGTGAAAGCTTTGCACTGACTATCACCAAAATTATTATGAGTAATCAAATAGCTGCAATCTCCCAACAGAAGGATTGCGCCGATTTTTGGCTGCTATGGCAAGAGCATCAAAATTATCTTTATCATCGCTGTCTCGGGTGGATGGGTGGAAACCCAACGGAAGCTGAAGACGCTCTGAGTCGAGCAATGCTTAAAGCTTGGGAAAAGGTACAAGAGTATGAGGGGAAAATTACTAATTTGAAGTCTTGGCTGACAACACTAGTTCATAATTTATGCGTGGATATCCATCGTCAACACAGTCGCAGCGCAAATCAAGTTGAGGATATAGAAGCAATTGGGGATGAACAAGCGCTGGTTTGCTCGGAGGATACACCAGAAATAATTTTAGAGACACAAGAGAAATATATTGAAATTCGCCGCGCAATTGAGAAGTTACCATCTCGGTTGCGCGAAACTTTTATTCTACATTTTTATCGAGAATTGACTTATCAAGAAATAGCCCAACAGCAGGAGATTTCTTACGATAACGTCTGCAAGCGCATTTCTCAAGCGCGGAAGATTTTGAAAGAGGAGTTGAGAGAATATTTGATTGGGGAAGACGGGAGGGATAGGGACTTATATACTGATAATGTAAGTACAGTCATTGCGACGGCAGTTGCCAACCCCGAACTATTGGAAATTGATAATAAGTCTGAAAGTCCCACAGATTCATCGGTTCCACCAGCAGTAACGGAGTTGGTAAGTGAGGAAGTTGCCGAGTGTGTAGTTTCTGTTGCGGTGGTGGAATCCCAGGAGGAATCGGTTGCTGTTGTGGAGGGTTTTGAAGGGAAGGTGTGTGAATTTTCTACAGTGGCTATTTTGGTTTTGACGGAATTTGATGAGACGGAGGTGTGGGTGCAACAGCAGTGGTTTGTTGGTGATGAATGGGGGGAGTTTGTAGGATTGTCTCGCGACCCTCCCGATTAAATGGTTTATTGATTTGGGAAAAGTTGCGTTGAAACAATTCAGGAATTGATGAATGAAGTCGTCTTATAAGTAGAGAGACGAAACAAAAAAATAAATTTAATTTCGTCTCCCCACCAAGTCACAACACCAGCAATCAATCTCAAAAACCGAGAAATTAATTATGGCTGAAGAAGCTAAAGATAAAGATAAAAGCGAATCTCAAGAAGAAAATCAATCTGAAAAAGAGGATAATCGCCTTCCCTATTCGCCACCTAGATTAAGGAAGCACGGTAAAATCAACAATACAACTAAGGCTATATTATCTTTTCCTGATTTCGACGGATTCATAAACTTTACAGATATTAGTTAGAGAAAAGTGTTCTTGAAAAATTCAGAAATTGGCGATTGGAATCGTCTTAAAGATGCTTCTTGCGTACTTAATGTACTGCAATCATTCGTGTCAATAATGTGTTGTATTACTTTTTTTAATTGCTATTACGTATGGTATCCACAACAGAAAAAGAAAAACAGGCAGATATCCTCAAAGATTTATACTCGGAACTCGATATAGACAAAATCCTTTCCGATTCCAAGACCAAATTAGTTGGCGAAAATCACAATGAAAATGTTAATGTCCGAACGATTGTGAAAGATAATAAGTTTAAAAACTTTGTCCATGAGCAAATGAAGACTGCCGCCTTGGATCGGGCTGCTATCTATAAACTCATGTTAGAGCGTGTTTATTGCTACTGTTTGACATATCCAGATTAAAAGCTTTGTCGTATAAAAAAGTATTAGGGTAATATTGCGGATGCGATAGTCCGAAGAAACTAGATTATTAAGTCTCAAAAACTATTAACAGGAATTAACTATGTCAGAAGAAGCTAAATATACGAGTGAATCTCAACAACAGATTCAGTTGGTGAAAAAGTATCCGTCTGTTAGGACTGTGTTCAAAACCTCACAAAAATTCTTGGTAGTCGCCATTATTTGCACCATTTTAGTTTTCTCGATAGTGGTTACTCCAGCCCAAGCCAAGGAAGCATACATTTCTAGGGAAGCCGACTTACCACAAATGCCAATTGAGCAACCATACATTCGTAAGGAAGCCCACTCACCAGAAGCTCAGGAGGATATTAAATCACTCAAGATTGCTTTGGTTAAGATGAAGGAGATGGACTGTAGCAATCCTCTAAGTTGGTATTACCAAGGTGGAATTCATTGGGTACCGAGGAATGAAGAAGGCAAAGACGATCCGATGAAGTATTTGGAAGAGAATCCCCTATGTTCTTCTTACACTAGAAGCAATGACAAGTTAAAAGAAGCTTGGGATAACTGTACTCACTCTAATAGTGAAACTTCTAAATCCAACTTTCTAGTCTGGCATCGGTTCTACGTTTACCATTTTGAGAATGTTGTACGTGTGCTTTCGGGAAATAAAAATTTTGCTATGCCTTACTGGGGATATGTAAGCTTAGATTTGAGTAAGAAGTACGATCCAAGTGATATCAAGCTCACTATGCCCGAAGCTTTTAGAGAACCTGGTAATAGTCTTTATGAGGAGGCACGGTTTAGTAAACTATTGAAGGGGGAAAAAATTGAAGAAAATTTTGCAAAGAAGAACTTGTACAAGCGGGTCAATGATCTCCGACAAAAATCTGATTTTAGAGACTTCAATAACTATATTAATGACTATCCTCATGGTGCGATGCATAACTACATCGGCAGTGGCTTATTAGTAAAAAATCATGGTAGTGACGATCAAGTAGCTGAGCAGGATAAGTTCAACAAGATATTTAATAACCCTAAAACTAATGGCTTGATGGCTGAAGTTGCATCAGCTGGTTTCGATCCAATCTTTTGGATGCACCACGGTAATATTGATCGTCTATGGGATCAGTGGACAAATTCTGAGAATGGGAAATACGTTACCCTTGACAACTTACGCTGTAATGAATGTGATGGAAAGGATTGGGAATACACATTTTTTGACCCCGAAGTGAAAGATGATGGCACTATTGGCTGGAAGGAAGTTAAATACAAATTAGACGATGTAATCAAGAAGTTATACAACCTGGGTTACAAGTATGACGATACAGATATGGTTAAACCACCTGTGCGAGCAAACTTTAGCCAACCATCACCTCTTCCTACACCGCTTGCTTCACAAGAGGTTGGCAATATAGTTGACAGTAGTAATCCTGTCAACTTAGAGTTATCTCTAGAGCCTCAGATAGCAACAGAGTTCATGCAGCTAAGAACTGCCAACTCAACTGAACAAGTCACCAAGGGCTTTACATTAGAGATTGATGTCACTTATACTGGTAGACCCTACAGCAGCTACGATGTGTTTCTAAATCTCCCCGATCAAGAGTCCAAAAGTGATATAGACACATACTTTGCTGGCTCAATTTCTTTCTTTGTACTTCCGAGTGCTGAACCCGTCACCAAAACTTTCCAATTCGATATTACCGATGAATTGGCTATTCAGTTAGAAAAGCAGGGTGAGGAAATTAATAATAAGCTGTCGGTGTTGATTGAGAAGGCAACTGGTCCCGAAGATGAATCACTCAAAATTGAACGGATTTCCCTTGAATCCTACTAAACAAGTCGCACAATTGAATCATTTTGGCTTTGCCCAATCACGGGGATGAAGTTACGATTTCATATTGTTTTGGAATTGCACTGCGCCCCGTCTCTAGAAAGTTTTCCTGTGTAATATATAATGTAGATAAATATAATTCATTATTTTTGTAAGCGATCGCCAAACGGGAGGGAGTACGTAGGTTGGGTTAAGCGCCTAATACTTTGCTGCATAATAAAAATCAATCTGCGGTAAAGCTCAACCCAACAACCTATAAGTTAGTAGGGTGCGTGACGGCTACGAAAAATTATAAATCATAACGATGATTGTTAATATTGCCGTCACGCACCATTTTATTATTCCCAATTATTCAAAAAATAAAACTAATTTAAATCAACCATTATCCGATGATTGAGAATCAATAAGTTAGTAGGTTGGGTTGTTAGCGTCAGCGTTGCGAAGCAATACGGATTGTAAGCGTTACTCTAACGAGTCAGCAAGCTGTTGCTTGCGTCGCCCGGAGGGCGATACACGCAAAGCGTGCGGCTCACCAATCTCTGCGAGTAACCCAGCAGCCGTGTTGGGTTGCGCTAACGCTTAACCCAACCTACTAACTACTAACTAAGGATTTTGAAATCATAACGAAATAATTTTCATACCTTCGATAGACAACGCCTATATTATGATGTAATAGTAGACTAATTTATTTAATATTGAGTTGATATGCATCAAGTCGATATATCTCAAGCTACAAATTCTCCTGAAACTTTGTTTCAAACAGTGCTTGATGGTAACGAAGTTGTGATTACTCAGGACAATGAGCTGATTTTAAAAATAGTTCGTGTAAATCAACCAAAAAAACGACGGCGATCGGGAAGTGCTAAAGGACTGATTTGGATGTCTGATGATTTTGATGCACCTTTAGAAGAACTTTGTGAGTACATGGAATAAGATTTCTTATTGATACTCACACGTTTTTGTTGCTCCCGGCGATCGCCGAGCTACGAAGACTGTAGCATATCTCACAAAACATAGCGCAACTCAGTACAGATATGGGGTTACACTTCGCTTCGCTATCTTCGCCTTTAAATGCATTCTGTTGGCGCTAAAGCGCAACTACGAACCTTTTATTTGTCTTGAATTTCCACACTTTCTTCTTTATTACTAACGGTCGCAATCAATTCATAATGCTCGCTACTATTCTTACCCTTGTTATAGTAATGGTCGTAATAACCCGAATAAATCGGCTTATAACCTTTAACACCGTTAGCAACAATTCCTAATAAATTAATATGGGAAAGCTCCAAGTCTTTTAAAACTTGTCTAACGGCTGGCTTTTCTGTTTTATCTAAACCAACAACCATCATTAAGCCATCAGTTTGAGAAGCCAAATATTTAGCATCAGCAAAACCATGTAGTGGTGGAGTGTCAATAATTACTAAATCGTATTTGGTTTGAAAATCTAAGAGTAAATCTTTCATCTTAGCAGAAGCAAGTAATCGCGCTGGATTCGGAGGAGTTTGTCCCGCTGTAAGTACGGATAAGTTTTCTTCTTCAGGTAAAGTCTGAATTAAATCTTGAGCTTCTGCACCACCGGAAATAGCGTTAGATAAACCCCAAGTATTTGTCAGACTCTCGACATAGCGATGAATGGTAGGATTTCGCAAATCAGCATCTATCAGCAAAACTCGCTTACCCATCGCTGCTGCAACTTTAGCTAAATATAAGGAAATAGTAGATTTACCTTCCCCCGGTAAAGTGGAACTGATAACTAGGGATTTTAATATTTTGTCTGGTTCGAGAAAATCTAAATTTGTTTGTAATGATATATAAGCTTCCCAATAAGCAGAATTAGCTAAAGTACCGTTACGGGATAGCTGAGTGATAGCTGTTTTTAACTCTTTATGATAGGGAATTGTTCCCAAAAAGGTTTGTCCGATATCGGTTTGTAATTCTTCAGGGGAATGGTATTTATTATCTAACTTTCCTGCAATAATTGCCGCTCCGACTCCAGCTAATACACCAGCGATTCCACCCAAAGCTAAATTTCGGGGAAGATTGGGAGATATTGGTTGTTTCGGTGCTTCAATTTGTGAAATAACTTGCCAAGGAGAAACTTTTCTTGCTGTTTCAATCTGAAGATTTTCTCTAGCATCTAGAAATCGACCTAAACTTTGATTAGCAATTTCTAATTCTCGATTTAAATCTGTATACTGACGAATAATTGCTGCAAACTGCTGTAAATCTTTGCGAGCTTGATTTTCTACTGTCTCTAAATATTTTATTCTGGTTTGCAATCCTTGTAATTGAGTCGCAGTTTCAATTAATTTTTGAGCGAGTTGCAAGCGACCGGATTTTTGAGCAGAAATTGCTGGAAGCTGGTTAAGTTCTTTAATATTAAGTTCTCTAAGAGTGTTAATTCCTAAAACCACTACAACTTCTTGTCTAATTAAAGATAATATCCGCTGTCTTCTTCCCAGTAAATCAGCAATTGCAGGATGTCCGTTTGTATATCTGGATGTTTCGGAGGCAAGTTGAGTATCGATTTGCTGTAATTGTTCTTGCAAAGCTAAATAGCGCGGTGCTTCGCTTAAAGTTGAAATAACCTTTGCTTGTTTAACATCGATTCCCAATTCTTCCTGTAAGCTATTAAAACTAGATTGAGTCTCCCCTAGTAAAGTTAAAGCTTCTTGTTTTTGCTGTAGTGCAGTTGCCAAACGTTCGCTTAAAACTTGACTTTGCTGTTCGGGATTTACCAGATTATATTTACGTCGAAAAATCTGTAGCTCTCCCTGGAGTTTATCTACACGCTGTCTTAAATCGGGTAATTGAGTCTCGACAAGTTTTTCAGCTTGAACGGTACTACTTTTTAATTTATTTAAGGAATAATCAGTATAAGCTTGTTTGAGTTTGTTTAAAATAAATTCTATTTTTTCTGGATTAGTATCTTGATAATTTACTTCTATAATTGCCGTACCTTCTAAATGTTTCAGCTTTAACCTGTTGACAAGTTTGTCATAGTTCAAATCTGAATAACGACTTTGAATTTCACTTAATAGAGGAGAGATAACCTTATAACTCGTCAACACCTCCATTTCCGTTTTGAAATCTCGAAACTGTGGTGGTACAAATGATGGTCGTCTCTGTTCCGAGAGGGGATTGACATTTATTTCTGCTGTAGAATCCAGAAACAATTGGAATTTTTGGCTGTATATCGGTTTTTGTAACCATCCTCTATATACGACCCCAGCCGTTATGACTAAAGCAATAGGAATAATTAAAAACAAACGACGACGCAGCACCGAAGCTAGCTGACGAAGCTCCCAAGGGTCAACATTTAATTGTTTTGCAGGAATTTTCTCGTTGTATTCAGTCATGCGATCGCACTTTTAAAATTATATGTAAACAGGGTTCGGGGGGAATAGAAAAGTAGATAAAATTATAAATAGTCGGTATTAGTCTAAATAAACTGATTGTTTACAGGCTTCAGTGTTTGCACTTAAATAGTAATTCGCTTTGTAGTAATTTAACGTAATAATACATAAGATGTTATAGTTACTCCCCATTCCCTCTCTTGGAAATTTGCTCTACTTGGGGAGACCCCAAGACCGCAATTTCCGCTATTCCCTCCACAACATCTTCCAAAGCTAAAACCCGAGTTTTCCTACTAAATACATTAGCTTGATAAACTTTTCTATTTGTCATATCCAAACCAGTCAACCAACCGCTTCTGCTATCGTAAGCACCAGTATCAATATCCAGCCAACCTTTTCCCTGCACCAACTTCCCTGGAACAACACCCCCGAATTTAAAAGTTGGCGTATGACCGACAATAATTAATTTATCGGGAAAATATGGTTTGCTCATACTATAGAAAGGTTGACGAATCCAGCAAAATTCTTTTTGGGTTTGCTTATCTAATGGAAGTTGAGGATTGATACCCGCGTGAACAACCCAAATATCCCCCAAATCTAGATATGGTGGTAACTTAGAAAACCATTCGAGATGAGCGGGTAGCAAAGATATGTCAAATTGAAGATAGCTATTAATGGTTTCTTTATAGGTAAAAGCAGCCTTTTCAATAACTTGTTTGGTAATTCTTTTGCTTTGAAAGTAGTCTAAAAACATTTGTTCGTGATTGCCCAACACGCAATAATACGGACTTTTACGGACAAATTCTACTACTTGAGCGCTTTTGGCACCCCTATTAATCAAATCTCCTAAAAAGTAAACTTTGTCTTCGTTTAATGGTGATATCGTATTCAACAAAAGCATTAAACCATCGTAGTTACCGTGAACATCACCGATAAAAATTCGCCGTACACCTGTAGTCATTTTAAAAGAAATTGTTTTGATTAAAGAAAAATATTTTAGCAAAAATGCCTTGATTATAATTACCAGTTTTTCAAAGAAAGTGTTACAAAAAAATAGACATCTATGTAATATAAACTACAGCAATCCAGATATTTATGTTAACTTAGACAAGTTTTAGCTTCAATTAAATTTTTGTGCAAAAGTGAAGGTATCTATAATTACAGTTGTTCGTAACAATGAGGCTACCATAGCCCATGCTATTAATTCGGTATTGAGTCAAGATTATCCAGATATTGAATATATTGTTATTGATGGTGGCTCCGAGGATGCTACAGTCGATACTATTAAATCATACGGCAAGAAGATAAATAGATTTATCTCCGAGTCTGACGAAGGTATGTATGATGGGATGAATAAAGGGTTGAAATTAGCTACGGGAAATATTATCGGGTTGCTCAACTCGGATGATTTCTACGAAAATAAACGGGTAATTTCCGAAGTTGTGGAACAGTTCACCCGTAGAAAGGTTGAATTGATTTTTGGCGATATAGTATTTGTTAATCCTCAAAATCTCCATCGGGTAATTAGGTACTATAGTTCGGCTAAATTTCATCCCGAATTACTGAGTTGGGGTTGGATACCCGCTCATACAAGCTGCTTTCTCAAACGAGAAGTATATGAAAAATATGGTTATTTTAAGACAGATTATCAACTTGCTGCCGATTATGAGTTACTTTTGAGATTTATCAAAATTCATCAAATATCTTACAGTTATCTTCCCCAAATTTTGGTCAGAATGCGACCGGGAGGAGCGAGCAATAAGAATTTACTATGTAGATGGATTTCTAATCAAGAGATTCTTAAAGCTTGTGGAGAACATGGTATTAAAACCAATTTTTTTAAGCTTTTGGCTAGATATCCCGCAAAAATCTGGGAAAACATCTATAGGAACGATACAGTGGTATCTCCTCAACCACTAGCTAATTCAATTCCCAAATTTGATAATTCTTATTTAATCTCGAATCAAATAACAGAAACGTCTAAAATCAAGCACTAACTAATATGAAAGTTAATATAGAGCGTGGTAATGAAATCGTAACTGTATGTAGATATCCGTTGAAATAGTAGGGAAACAAGTAAATTCAATGAATCAAAAACTGTTGGGTAGGAAAATCATTTTTTTTGAATTAAACGAAGTTCCCTTGCGGATAATCGATTACTATACTCAAAAATATCCCAATTCAGCTTTAGCTCAAAAGCTTCCCCAATGCTACCAATACGAAACTCATGCAGTAGATTCAGTATTGTCTCCTTGGATAACCTGGGCTACATTACATCGAGGTGTTGCAGCAACTAATCACGGAATTTACCATTTTAATCAGAATCTAAATAGAGTTAATCAACAGTTTCCCCCCATTTGGCAAATACTATCAAGTAATGGTGTCAGAACTGGGGTTTTTGGTTCTCTGCACAGTCACCCCTTACCAGATAACTTAGATAAATATAGCTTTTACATACCGGATAGTTTTGCAACTAACAGCCAATGCTTTCCAGATATTCTTTCTATTTTTCAAGAATTAAACTTGTCAATGGCGAGAAATTCATCTCGTAATGTATCTAATAAAATTCCTATAGAAGCCACCTTAAACTTATTGGCTCATCTTCCCCAACTTGGTTTAAGAATACCAACATTAATCGACACAGCAAAACAATTACTAACAGAACAGTTAAAACCCTACAGAAAAAATCGCAGACGCACTTATCAAGCTGTTCTTGCTTTTGACTTATTCCTCAAACAACTCAAAACCACTCAACCAGATTTCGCTACCTTTTTCACCAACCATGTAGCTTCATCAATGCATCGTTATTGGGCTGCATTATTTCCTCAAGATTACCAAAATTTCGGCTATAACAGTAAATGGGTTTCTAGATATAATCGCGAGATTGATTTTGCAATGAGTAAATTCGAGCAGTTTTTTACTCAACTAGTGCGTTTCGTCGATAATCATCCTGAATATACATTATGGATAGCATCGAGTATGGGACAGAGTGCAACTACTGCATGGATGGTAAAAACCCAATTAAATTTAACTCATCCCGAAAAATTTATGTCTGCTTTGGGTATTCCCGACGATGCTTGGTATCAAACTCCTGCCATGTTCCCAGAATTTGGCATTGTTGTCAAAAAGCAATGGGTTGAAGAATTTCGCGATCGGCTAAGTCAGTTATCTATCGAAGGGAAATTGATAAAATTTGCTCAAAAAGAAAACGGTTTATTTGCTTTAATTTTTGGTCAGGTTAATTTAGCTCAGAAAAAAGTTACAAATGCATTATTAAAAGGACGTTCAATATCTTTAGAAAAACTTGGTTTAGAAAATATTTCAATCGAAGATGAAACTAATACAAATGCTTATCATGTTAAAGAAGGTTCTCTATTAATTTACGACCCTCAAGACACTAGTTATAAGCAAATCAGAAGAAATGTTTCTTGTTTAGAAATAGCACCGATGATTTTACACAACTTCTCGGTTCATATTCCCGAATATATGAGTAAATCACTAGAATTAAATAGTAGTTCAGATAAGTATGTGAATATAACATAACTTGATATTGAGAAGAGAGTAATAATTAAAAGCAAAATCCTCATAAATACCAATCTAAAATATAAAATCCAAAATCCGGTGATTCAAACCTATCAATCACAAATTAATAATTCAACACAAACCAAAAAATGGTTACATTGGCTGCCAACATTTGGGTGGCTTCCTTTCGCTTTAGCAATCAATAGCTTTATTATTCCTCCTGGAACAGCGGTAGCTTATTGGGGAAGATGGATAGGATTAATCGTTTTATTAATTTACGGTTTCAACAAAGTATTTATTTCCGGAAAATGGGAACGCAATAATTTTGACCGCTTCGCGTTTTTAGTATTTACAGTAATTATTATTAGTACAGCTTATGCTGATTTAAATGGTGTACTGTACGCAGCAGACTTTTATAAAACAGGTATTTTCAAAGCAGTTTCTTTTCTATTAGCTTATTTATCTTTAACTTGGGGAGTGCAAAGCGTACTTAATTCTTTTCACGATGCTACAGCAATTATTAAAAATTTAGTTTACAGTGCTACCGTTATTTATACTATTGGATTAATTGGTAATGCACTTAGAATAATTCCTGTTTTAATGGGCGCTCCCAGCGGTATATTTTTTAATCCAAATGCTACCGCCGCTCTAGGAATTGTTATTTTACCTTTATCTATCTGGTTTTCATCCAGACAGAAACACTGGGGAATATTAAGGTTTATCCCAACACTAATTATATTTACTGCCATTATTATCAGTGGCGCAAGAACTCCCTTAATTGCTTTAAGTATCTTATTACTTTACTACCTGATATGCTGGTCGAGATATAAAGGTGTAGAAATGTTAGTTATTTATGGTATTGCTACAATAGCTATTAGCGCTTTGTTGATATTAAGTATAGATTTTTTGCAATCATCTTTCTTTGAAAAGTTATACGAAAATTTAACTACCTCTACAGGTGCAGGTATTACTAGTCATCGTACTAATTTACTTTGGCCATTGTACATTGAAAAGATTTTTGTTTCGCCGATTTCTTTATTAATTGGTAATGGTTGGGGAAGCGAAGAAGCTTTATTATTACATAAATCTTCCCAAAGCATTTTCTTTGATAGATTGTGGTTAGGAACTGCCCATAATGCTTATATTGGTTTGACATACCAAATTGGCTTAATTGGTAGTTTATTAACATTTGTTCCTTTATGGTCAATTGTTATCAACCAAATCAAAGAGAGTTCAAATTATATAAACAAAGAGCATTTTGAATTGAAATTAGCATTATGTAGCGCTCTTTTAGCTGAATTATGTCTTTGTGTTTTTGAATCCGGATTTTATAATATCGGTTCCGCTCATTCTTTACCCGGTTGGTTAGTTGCTTATATGGCAGTTAAATTGTCATATTTACAAGCTGATTTTAATAATTAATTTTCTCATCCCCCAACTCTATTTTATGAAAATACTTCATGTTATTCCCTCAATTAGCCCATCATTGGGTGGCCCCACTACTGTAGTTTTAAATTTAGTTAAAGCTCTACTAAACAACGGAGTTGAAACAGAAATAGTCACAACTAACCACAACGGTTCAAAACCACTTGATGTTCCTTTATACCGAAAAATTGAATACCAAGGGGTTCCTGTTTGGTTTTTACCTTACTTTTCGCCACCTATGAAAGAGTTTATCTTTTCTCCTGCTATAACCAAATGGCTGTGGCAAAATATCAACAACTATGACATTCTCGATAACCATTATCTTTTCTCTTATGCTCCGAGTGCAGCTGCGGCGATCGCCAAGTGGTACAATATTCCCTATACGATTCGTACTCAAGGGCAGTTAACATCTTGGGCTTTAACTCAAAGTAAGCTAAAAAAACAAATATATTCCATGCTGGTTGAGCGTCGCAATCTCAACAATGCAGCAGCTATACATTGTACTTCCGAAGCTGAAGCGATTGATGTACGTAAATATGGTATTAAAGCTCCTGTTATTAAACTACCTTTAGGTGTAGAACAAGTTGCTGTTAATCCCCAAGCAAAATTACGACTTCATTCTAAATACAACATTTCTCCCCAGACTCCGATAATACTATTCCTTTCTCGGCTGCGTCATAACAAATGTCCAGATTTGTTAATCAAAGTACTTAGTCTTATAAATACCAATTGCCTCGATTTTCATCTTTTGATTGCAGGTACCGGAGAGCCGGATTATGTCAACTATTTGAAAAAACTTCTAATATCTTTGAACTTAACAAATCGCGTTACATTTACTGGTTTTGTGCAAAACGAACAAAAGAGTTTATTACTACAAGGTGCAGACTTGTTTGTTTTACCTTCTGTTTCGGAAAACTTTAGTATAGCCACAGCAGAAGCAATGGCAGCAGGTTTACCAGTAATTGTGACTCCTGGTGTACAGCTTGCTCCAGAAATCATCGCAGCCAATGCGGGGTTAGTGGTAGAGCAAAATGTTGATGCTCTGCTTGGGGGTATATCTAAGTTACTTAGCTCTCCTAAATTAAGAGAAGAATTAGGAAACAATGGCTCTATTTGGGCAAGTAACCGTTATTGTCCCAATCAAATTGCGAGTAATCTTACCCATATATATAAAGGCATTATTAACAAAAGTGCTTTTTGTGAATCTGAAGTTTTACAAGTTCAAGAATACGGAAGTATTAATAATAATTATAAAACTGCAATGCCAAGATATTAATGTGTTGCTGTCTCATTTCAATACTAGTTTAGAATAAAATTCGAGCAAAATTATATAAAAGTTATCATAACCGAGTCCGCTATTTTTAATTTATTTATATCTATTAGAATCACACAACTGCTGGTATTTATTATCAGCAGTTTTTGTTTTACGGCTCACGCCGATGAAATTGTGAAGTTCATAAAAGGATTTTGAAATAATGAAAACTTCACAAGAAATAGCTCGCGAGCTAAATCAATTTTATGGTTCAGCAACTCTCTACAAACACTGGCTCGGCTTGAAATATACTGAGGGAATCCAATACCTAGCGCAAGAAGCAAATTGCTACTGGTTATTAGATGCTATCGCTTCACATCAAACAAAACAATTCCTATCAAATCCAAAACTCAGAGAATTTCAAATTTGGCATTTAAAGGTCAAAGATAATTCCGGTGTGAAGTCTGCCGTGGGGAGGCTCCCCACGGCGAGCTTCACGTTTTGATATGTGAGTGGGATACGAATCAAGAAGTATTGCGACAAGAAATTGAATATACAGATTTTCCTTTAAAGCATATCAAGCTCTATCTGGTTGAAAAAGTTCTTATGCTTCCAAATGAATACTAAATCGCTTCAAATATTTACACAGAAAAAAATCATGATTCAAGCAATTGATACAGAACAGGGTTTCGTCACAAATCTCGAACAATTTATGAGCAAAGCTGACAAATTCATCAAAATTTACTACTCAGGTTTCAGCGATGAAAATCATCTTCGAGAAATGATGCAAGAACTAAAAAATTTAGTATTAGACACAGACTTACAACAGTTAGAAATCGATTATCAACACAGCTGTGAAATCAAGGATTTAATGGCAGATTATCACGATTCATCTTGGTGCTGATTACCGAAACTTAACGTACTGAAACACTCCAACAGAAAGAGGGCTTACGCCCAATAGAAAAATGAAAATTTAGGAGATATCTATCTTATGGCTACACGTAAATCCTCTACACCAAACTTTCAAGCAATCGATGATTCCGTTTTAGGTGAATATTCAGTTAGCGATTATTCAGAAAGACTTTACTCCAAAGTCTACTACTCAATTCGTTCTTTGTGCGGACTTCTTGCTAAAAATAGTTTCCAAGATTTCAATTGGGATGTATTTAAAGAGCGCTTCGCAACTGATTTTGGAAAAGTAGAAGAAAAGCGCTATTCCCTTGAACAATTGCTTGAATTCGCTAACCGTAAATTTGGCAAAACTAAGGAAGATTTAGTAGTGCTAAACGAATTATCTTGGCAGCGCAGACGAGAGTATGCTGCACGAGTAAATGCAAGTGTTAATCCTCAAATGAAAGCCGAGAATTAATCCTGAAATTATAAACCATAATTCGAGGGGAATAAAGCAAATTTTATTCCCCTTTTTGCTGTCACAAATTATTTCAAATACATCATCACTTCAAACACTTTTCGCTTCGTAAAAATCAAAATCATTGTTCGCTATTAATATGTTGAAAAATAGTTACGTCGTTTGGGAAGGGGCATCTTTGATTGACGGTTCTCCTATAGTTCTGATATTAACAGGATTTGTTTCTCCTAGTTTAAATCGTAAAACCGGAAAGTTGATACAAAGCTGGATTTTACAACAAGAATTCGTTCCTACTTTTGCTGCTTCTAAAGGTCTTGATTTCGGTGTATGTGGCTCTTGTCCTTTAAAATTGAGTCAAACAGGTAGTTGCTATGTTAATCTGCTACCTATCAATAACATACACCGAAAATATCAAGAAGGTACTTATCCAAAATTTGGTACAAACGAAATCGAAGTTCTCAAGCGATATCGTTATCCTATCAGAATTGGTTCCTATGGCGACCCTACAGCAGTACCATTTGATGTATGGAAACCGATTATTTTAGCATCAGGAAGTCATACAGGTTACACCCACAATTGGTTATTTTGTGATAACTCGTGGAAACAATATTTAATGGCTTCAGTACAAAGCTTGGGAGAAGCTCGTATTGCTCAAAATAGAGGTTGGAGAACTTTTAGAATTATTGCTCCTGATGCTCCTTTAACTCAAAATGAAATACTTTGTCGTAACACTGAAGATGATAGTAATAGATGTGACAACTGTTTTCTTTGCGATGGTAAATCTTCAAAACCAAATGTTGCTGATAGAGTTCATGGATTAAAATGGAAAATCTCAAATTTCGTGAAATATTCCGAGTCTTTATCTAATTAATTAAAACGAAAGCTTGTGTAATTATACCTCAATTTATCTATCACAAGCTTTCAAAATAACATCTCCATATTTTGCAAGGTAATAGTAATGGCTGAAGTTTTAAGTGAGCCTCAATTTCAAATACTCACTCATTCAAAAACGGGAGTTAAAACCGGAAGAATTTACTTTCCTGCGCTTTTCTTGGCTGATAATTATGAAAGCATTGTTCAATGGCTTCAAAGACAAGAAATTCATTTCTGTGAACAAGGTCTAAAGCAATACGGGGACGGTTCGTTTCGACTGTATTTCAGGACAAATAATTGTCTCGAAACTGAATATTTACAGTTAATAAAACCCCTCACGGGGAGTAAACAATGAAATTCTAATAGTGGTGAATAACTAATGAAATCAAAGTATCGAAATTTTCTTAGTGATGCAAGAAATCAACAAAAAGCTATTGCCAGTCCTCAATCAATAATATCTAAACCTCCAGAGCCAGAAAAAATAAAACATATTCTAATTGGCTCAAAAGAAGCTGTAATAGCGACAATTGAAGCTTTACATCAACTTGGTTACGCAAATGTACGCGATTGGACTCCGCTGTTACCAACTTCTAATCCGGGAGAAGTAATGAGTGTTTTAATACGTTCAATCACCGTGCAGTAGTGCTTACTTGAAATAGTATTTCCCCCGATGGGGGATTTTTTTCTTAAGTTATTACTCATTATAAAATACTGAAAATAAGCTTTAGCTTTCCGTGTAGTATGCAAGCTAAATACTCTTAATATTTTTTCGTTGAAATTTGTCTACATTCTTAAAAAACTTCCTCTTCTTCTTTTTTTGTTGATTCATACTTAACTGCTTTACTTTCCCAATCAATAGAGTTCAAGTATTTTTCATTTTCTTCTTGCCATTCCCGCTCCAATCGCTCGTATTCTGCATTTTGTGCTTGAGCAACACCGTGTAAAGAGATATCATCACAATCTAAAATTCCTTCAGCAACTAAATCTCCCAAATTATCCGTATCCCAAACATTCGGTTGTAATACTACTTTTTTCGCACTATCCATAACTCAATATCCTCAAAGAATGCTTGTTACTTAATCCCCATAATAAATAAAAATTCGGCATCAAAGAACAAAAATACTACTTTAGTGATAGAAATATTCTTCACTAAAGAACTACTATGCATCAATTCATAAAAACTAGATTAAAAGGTGAAATAATGAATTGAGACATAGAAGCTTATGGCAATTACCCTACAACACTTCTGCACAAAAACGGGTAAACCAATTATCGTGGACGGAGAGCCAATCACAGAAACAATTGAACACTGTTTGGCAGAATATTTTGCTCCAAATTCGACCTTTAAATTAGGAATAGTATATCAGGGGCTAACAACAGAAGAAGACCTCAAGCAATTTACTTCAGAAGGATTAACGCTGCAATTTGCAGCCGATAATCGTTTCTACTTTATGGATGAAGAATTGCGAGAAAAGGTTTTTGACCAACCCCACTTCGGTGCTGCATATGGCTCAAATATGTTCACACCCTGTCAAAGTTTTTCTGAAAGAGAAAATTTGCGAGTTTTAGTAGTGGACGCTGACACAGGTGAGAATGGTGGGGTGATGCCAAATTCTGAAGCAATTAAATTAGTTGGTGATGGTGATGGAAAAATAGATGCAGTATTACATAAGTCTTTAGGTAATGAGCCAGAAACACCATTTCAAACTCGTTTTGGTATCAAAGAAAGACGTGCTGGACTTGACGTAAATAATGACGTTAACGAAACTTGGCAATTGGGAAAAGGTACATTTGCACCACGAGATTTAAGTCAAGTTGGGAATGGGTATGATTTGGTAATTTCTAATGAGCAACTGAAGGGGAGAGGAGGGGAGGAGCGGGGGAGTGGGACAGTGGGGGAGAGGGGGAATTGTTCTGATATTGCTGTACAATTTCCTGACTCAGAGGGAAATTATAACCCCCACTCCTCCACTCCTCCACTCCCCCACTCCTCCCCTCCAATAAAGCCTGGAGAATACACGATGAAGATGGGAATTGGAAACAAGACCAATGCTTACCACGGTATCACTTCCACGGGCGCTCAATTCTGGAATTCCTTTCCTATAGGAGTTGAAGGTGATGTTCTTCCACGATTGCAAAGACGTTTGGAAGAACTCAAGGATATGGCTGATGACCCCAGAAAAATTGCTCAAGACTATATTGATTCAATAGATGCTAAATGTAAACATCAAATACAAGCCCAGACAGAATCGGAAGATTTGATTGATTTTGAAAGCTTTGATTTAGGAGATATTGAAAATCTAATTGATGATATGTTTTTGTCAAATGATTGCGAACAAAACTTGATATATCGTCTTCTCAAAGCTGATTTAAAAGAACACTGTCAATTATTAGAACATCCCAAAATCATAGATAAACTTCAAGAACACTTGAAACAACAGTATATGGATTGCGCTACGGGAAGATTTATCAAATTTGACTGTGCAATGGCGCAAACTTGTCATGATTTAGAGAAGAATGAAGTTTGTTATCCTAAATTTCCAGACGGTGCAGAATTAATCGTTTATCGGGGTCCCACCGCTAATTCCAATACGGTAGATGTTTACATAAATCGTCATTTACCAAACGAACCGCATGACATTGGCACAATAAAAATGTCTCCCCAAGGACTAAAGCATTCGCTATCCGATTGCGATGGAGATAGAATGGCGATATCTCCGATAAGCTCCGCTAACGCACTTTCATCTGATTTTCCCCACACAGCAGAAGAGATTAAACATAAGCAATTCAAAGAAAACCGTTATTCTGAAATAGTTAAACCTGAGAAAAAGGCGTATAAAGGTTCTTTTGAGCAAATTGCCTTAGATGCGATGGAGAACAAAATTGGTATAGTTGCCAATTTATGCATGAAAGGAATTGCTCTTGAAAATGAATGTATCTCAATTCCACCGAAAGAAGCCGAGAAATTTATCCAAGATATTTCCTGTGCAGCGGTAGAAATGCTAAAAGCTGAGAATCATAGCACTCACTCAATTCAATATCCAGAAAATCTCCGAACGCAAATTGTTGAATTAACACAGTTGTGTCAACCAGAACATTTTAACGAAAAGTCAGAAAAACTATCAGAAAACAACCAAAGGCAAAATAAGAAGAATTCATCTCTAATCCCCGAATCAAATATTGAAAAAGTTTTAGAAAAAATTGGTAAATTTTATCATGATGTTGTTGGAATCTTAGGAGGACAGTTACAAATTGAAGTTGATAGAGGGAAAAGTGCTAATCGTTCCGACTCAAAAATAGTTAATGCCTGTAATACTATTATTAAAAGCTTTGATGTTGCTCCGTGGGTTGAAGATAGAAATAATAATGAAATTTATACTAAAAAAACGATGAATGTCAAAGGTCACTCGGCTATTGATAAAATGGCGACTCAGACTAATCAAGCATTCGCACAAAGTGCAATAGTACCGCGTTCAACCCAACAGTTTCAAACCTTTTTTAAGGGAATTGAATTTACACCCGCACAAAAACAAAAAGCAGTAAATATTAAGAAAATATACGATTCATTGATTCGTCGTGCAATTCAAATTAATAAAGAAGTTAAACAAGCACCAGGTTTAAAAATTGTTGCAACTAATCCTAAAGGTCTTCAAATCGAAATTGTTGGTTTAGCTCAGAAAAAACATCCGAATATTTTTGATAACCGAAAACTTAATATTTCATTAATAGAAAATAAAAATCATTTCAATAAAGTTGACAATAAATGGATAGCTATAGCACCTGTACTCGACGAACACGGAAAACCAAAATTTAAAACCAACGGTCAACAACAGCGCAAGCACCTGGGGTATATTTCAGAAAGTTCTTTAGAGCAATTTCAAGGTCGTATTAAACCATTCACCGAATTCAATAATTTAACTAAAAAAATTGAACCTGGATTGACATCAAGTCAAGTTCGAGCAGCTTTCAAACAAGTAAAAGAGTTTGCAACCGCAACTCGTGAAAGTATTCCTGAATCCGAAAAAGAAGCAGTTGCAGCTGCAATGTGGCAGATTTCAACAACGAGTAAAGATGATGCAAGATATGGATTTAATAAAACATCGGCTGCGTTCGCTGTATTTGGAGAAGAAATAATTGGAAGATTAGAACAACTGCAATTTACCGAATTCGCAGTTGTGGGAACCCATAAACCTTGTAACGAACATTTGGGACGTAAATGGATAGGAGAAAAAGTTAAATGTACTATCGAACAAGCCCCAGACCCAGCCAATCCTACAGAGAATAAACGGTGGCTAATAGCTGAAGATAAAAAACTAGGGGTATTTCGTAGCGAATCAGCACAGTTACCTATCGGAACTTCCTTTAGTGCAAAAATCACCTCTTCACCAAGCGCATCGGTTGTTATCACAAGTACCAAAGGTAATCAATTGAAAGTAGGACAATTGAAAAAATATGAAGCAGTTCCAAGAGAATGGAATGGAGAGCAAGGAACAATAAAAATTAAACTTTCTAACGTTGGTTCTTCTGTTAAACCTATTGCTTTAGTTGATGATAAACCTTTGGGAGTAATTGATAAAGAATCATTCAAAGTATTAAGTGAAAAATTGAATGCAAGAGGTATTAAAGCTGAAGGTTTTAAATTTGAGGGTAAACTAGAATCATCACCCGCTACTATTGCTCATATCAAAGTTGACCCCCAAACAATTCAATATCCTCAAACTTGGATTAAAGAAGAACCTTTAGTTACAGACAATAGAAAAAGTTTATTAGATGAATTAAAACCAATTCTCAATGAAATTTATCACGAGAAAGAGAACAAAGGTTTATTGCATGACTCGGAAGCATCTTTAGGTGTATTACCTATAAAAAATGAATATTTTGAATCTTTTTTGCAAGAAAAAAATATAGAACCAGAAGTTTTTAAAGAACTATCTGAGGAGATTGATAAAAAATTTAGTGTTGAAAGCTTGATTGGTATCGCTAAAAAAGACAATATTGAAGAACTTTATTTTTGTGTTACTGTTCCTACGGGAGCAACGCGATTTTGTGAAAACCAGTGCGATCGCCATACCTACACTTAAATAGTGCAACACAAAAAGTACACATATTATATGTATAAATACGCAATAAATAGAAATAAGGAGTTGCAGCGAAGCTGCAACTCCTTATTCTTTAATAACAAAAAAAGGTAAGATTCCTTATTGTCAGGGGTTTTGAAAAGCAAAACCCTCCGAGAGCGGAGTGCTTACCAAGATGAATAAAATATATGCAACTTTAGATTTAAACAAATCTGTGAAAGAATTTAAAGAGAATGTTATGAAAATTTTAGAATTGACTGATGTTGAAAATTGGGATGGAATAAAAATAAAAAATAAAGAAGAAGAAATAAGGAATATTGCTTTGATTTTAGCAGGGCAATGTACCGCAATACTATTATATAATCTTTCTCATAATACAACTGCTATCAATACAGCAAATAAGAAAACACAATCATGGTGGCGTACAAGAACGAAAAATCATGGATATAAAAATCGTCAAATACTAACTATAGGAAATGTAGAATTAAATCTTACATTGCCTTATGTTGTAGAACGTAATAATAAAAAAAATAAAACTTTAAATCAAGGGTTTTGTCCTTTTCTAAGATGGTTAGGCATGGAAGAAGGAGTTACCCCATTGGTTCGGTCAAACATTGCAAAGTATGGTGCAATAAGCTCGTCTTTTGAAGCTGCTCGTAAAACATTAATAGACTGGGGTATTAATATTAGTTTAAAACGTATAGAACGATTGACTTATTGTTTTGGTAAAATAGGATTGAGCTTACGTGAATCAAAAATATTTAATCTTAAAATTGGTAATTTAATACCAGGTAATACATTAAAAAACCAACGGGTAGTGATAGCTGCCGACGGCGGAAGGACTAGGATTCGTATTGATAAAAAAGGTCGCAAAAACTCTAAAACAAACAGGCATGGTTTTACTGGAGAATGGATTGAGCCAAAAGTTTTGACTATCTACACCGTAGATGAGAAAGGTAAAAAAAATAAAAATGGTGAAATCCCTATTATAAATGACGGAACTTATGAAGATTACCGCGGATTTCTTAAAATACTAGAAATGTACCTTGTTAGTCTGGGAATAAATCAAGCTAGACAAGTGCTATTAATTGCCGATGGAGCCGAATGGATATGGAAACATATTCCTCCACTTCTTGAAAAATTAAATTGCCCAACAGAAACTTATCAATTATTAGACTTTTATCACGCTACAGAACACTTACAAGTATTTGCAGATAATGCTTTTTCTAAAGAAACAGAGCGAAAAAAATGGTTTAAACAAACTCGTTCTGCATTGAAAAAAGGTAAGATAAATTCCATTATTCAAGAAATGAATAAACTCACCTTAGAATTTACTGGTGAGCGCCGCAAAAATGTAGATAGAGAAATCAATTATTTTATCAAAGGGAATAAAGAAAGACGTTTCAATTACCATAAAATTTCATCTCTTAAACTACCTATTGGCAGCGGTGCTGTAGAAAGTTTAATCAGACAAGTTGTTAATTTACGTTTGAAAGGAAATAGTAAATTTTGGTTAAAAGAGAATGCTGAAATTATGTTACACCTTCGTTGTCAATGGATTGCAGGTTGTTGGAACAACTTCTGTGACTCTATTTTAACTGCACTTGTTAAGCCGATACAGATTGCATAAATTATACCAATCATTCTTTTTCTTCTTTATTATGTAATTATTAGCACCCTTCCGCTGGGGTATTTTTTGCTGACTTTATATCTATAACTAAGAGATGTGTGCCGCAAAGCGGCACACATCTCTTTTCTTAGACAGTATTATTACTTCCATACTCTGTATTATTTGTATTAATATTACTGATATTTGTTGTTAACGATCGCGATAAAACTGGTTGATTTCACAAAATCGCGTTGCTCCCGGTTTAATGTCACTCTTAACTTTCACACACTCGGATGATTGAGAAGTTAGGATTAGTCGAACAATCGCATGAGCGAGTAACTAACGAACCATAACTGAAAATCATGGATCAATATTTTGACAATTTCATTCATACTATTCCCGATTGTGAGCGTATTAGCCAAAAATACGGACCCGAACGCTGTTTAGTTGCCTGTAAAGACTTTTGTGATGCCTTGGATAGCGACAGGGAAGAAATTTTTAGTCGTGATGACGAATGCTTGCGGGAAATTATTCGCTTGGCTGCGGCGAAGTTTGGAGCAAGAAATTTGTATGCTGCATTCCTACATATATCAGGTAATGTGGAAGCCGCAGACCTGCATCTTCAAGCGCATCGGTTTATTGTCGAGCAGCAGATTGCTAATTGGAGTTAATATCATTTCTTCGCTGGCGAAGGGCGATTGCTGTCTTATTATTTTTGAAGAAGGCAGGGGGCAGGGGCAGGAGGCTTTTATGAACAAATTAGAGGGGGATTAAGACCTGGCACTAATTGTAAGCCACCAAACTATGGGGTAGAAATTAGCTAACAGTTACTCCCCCCAAGAAATTTTAATCTACCAAACCGTAACGCAAAGCATGAACAGCTGCTTGAGTGCGGTCTTCTGCACCAATTTTGTTGAGAATATTGCGAACGTGGCTTTTTACAGTACCAATTGTTATGTGAAGTTGATTGGCGATCGCCGCATTAGTATTCCCATTCACAATCAGGTCTAATATCTGTAATTCCCTACCTGTTAGGGTATACAGGTCAAGCATTTCTTCATCTAAATCGTCATGACTTTTGGAGCCATCCCGGTTGAAACATATGGGGTTTTTCTGAGCTTGCTGGAGTACAAAATGGGTAACGGCGGGTCTATCCAGTTGTAGCCAAGACAGGTGAGATATATCGCTTCGATTAATTTTGCAAATTTAATATCTTTCATGCAATAAGAAGTAGCACCCGCAGCAAATGCTTTCAACACAGTTTCTCTGTCTGAGTGCGAAGTTAATATGATGACTTTCACCCCTGGATGTTTTCTTCTTATTTCTCTGGTTAATTGAATCCCATCACAGTCCGGTAAACAAATATCAACTATGGCAATTTTAGGTTTTAGGTTATTTAATAGCGTTAAACCGTGTTTTGCATTAAAAGCATCTCCAACAATTTCAATATTTTCATATTGTTCTAGTGCTTTCTTGATACCGATAACTATTAGTTCTTGGTCTTCAACAACAACTGCACGAATTTTATCGATATTTTGAAAATTACTATTTGCATAAATTAGTGGCGAATTAGTACCTAACTGTTTATTTTGAGGTAGTTGACAATATTCTTGTTGATTATAGTAACAAGTTAATTCTTCCATTTTTTCCTCCAGATAATATTAATTAAAACCAGCATTTTCTTGAATTAAGGTGATTTAACACGCAATAAACAATAATCGCTTTTTCGAGCAATATGTTTACCTTTAGCATTATTAACTACAGCCCTTTGCTCCGGATTATTAGTACAATTTAAATTGCTCAAACTTTCAGAATTCCAAGTAACAATATTCCTTGCTAACCGACCTTGAGAACTTTTTAACCACCGCAAGCTTTCAACTTGTTCAACTGTTAGTAACTTCGGTTTTCCAGATGCATATCCACCACCCAGCCATACAGGAACAGATAACCCAGTTAAAACACCAAACCCAATTGCTGCTACTATTAGTCCTATTGCTGGTAACATTACTAGTAAACGGCTTCGCTCTTTCGACTCACAATGTTTAATAAGTCGGTTTACCATCGAACGAATTTCTACTTCCTGACCACTAACAGCAGTACGCTTTGCTTTCTCTAAATGTTCGTAAATTGCTTCCGACCAACGTTTAAATAATTGGTCTAATTCTGACGGCTTATCTTCCAGTAAAACTTGAAGTTGACCAGTAGAAAGCATTATTAGAAATAAGGGGTCGCTTGTAGATAACCCATGTTCAACAGTTACAGCTAAAACCCTTCTTTGAAAATCTGCATCTTTTCCCTCAAGCAATTTATTCAGATAACTTTCATTTTTAGCTTGTCGTAAACTATGAATCATAATCTATTCCTGCATTTCGGTTGAGTTGGGAACCGTTATCTTGATGAATTAACTTTTCTTCTTGAAGCATACTTCTCGCTCGTCGAAAATCTTCCCTATCAAACTGATGTAGAATCATTTCAATTCTAAGAGCATCAGTATCATTTAATCCGTGAATAATATCAGCATCAAAAGTCGCAGTAAATATAGTATGACCATCTTCTGAATCTTTTAAACTGCAACAACTTTCTTCGGCATTTATTGTGACAATTCCTAAAGGTGTAAAGACAAACTCATCTTTCCCTTGTTTCTCATATTCATCCATAATTCTTTCGGTTAAATCTATCTGAGCATGAAATAATTCCTTTTCATCTAATAAAGGAGCAGATTCTCGTTGAAAGTGGTTCATAATTTCATTTATGTTTGTGCTTTTTACTGCTGATTCTTGCTCGTTGTATACAGAGATAATCTCGGTTTCTAAATCTTGCTCTAAATTAACTGATGGAGAATCATATGAATGCATAATTAAATCCTGTAATATATTCAAATTCTCTATAGTAATGTTTATTGTTCCTGGCATAATACCTATATCTTTTCTATTCATTCCATTTGAATTCTTATTATCATCACTACTATTGAAACTGTCAGAGTTACTTATTTTTTGAAACATGCTTATAATATTTTCTTCGCGAAAATGCATTAATTTCCAAACATATTCAGGACTAAACACTTGGTCAAATATTTTGTTACGAGTTGTATATTCAAAACTTGGTTCTAAATTTCTCCAGGTTGATAAACTCCACTTACCTTCACTATTAATATGTCCGTTGACTAATACATCAGCTTCTTCATGAGCAAGGTACCATTCTTCTTTAATTCCTAAATTTTTTAAGGTGTTATCATCCGTAGTCAGAATATATAGTCTTCCCATATATTTCTCTTCATCAGTAGTGATTACATCGCAGTTAAAAGCTTCATCTGTCTCGTATAAAATTTGAAGGTCGTAATTCATATTACTTGCCTCATGTATGGGTAATTTTTCATTCTGAGAGCAGTGCGTTGCGCGGGTTCCCCGCGTTGTAGCAACTGCGGAGAGGCAGGAGGCAGAGGGCAGTAGGCAGAAGGTAAGAATTTAAATTAAAATGCAAATTATATGCCTAAATTCAAGTGATAAAAAATTACCTCTTACCTAGAATATGTTTTTATTAATATGTAGAAAACCGTCAAAGTAAAACTACTTAATATAATTGTTTAAGCTTTTCTTAATCCTACTATTAGTAAGTTTAATTTTCCTTCTGCCCTCTGCCATCTGCCTTCTGCCTTTTTTTCCACATTTGGGTATTTTCAATTGCTTGATTTGATTCGCTTAAAAAAGTAGATAATCTTTGCTGTGACATTATAGGCATTGTTTCTTCAATTTCTTTTGCATCAAACCTAAACTTATTAGAGTCGATAAAATATCTATCTCCCGGATATAACATCGGAAATTCAATTATTTTTAAAGTCTTTTCGTGCTTTTTGCACAACTCTTTAAAGGACGGATTATCCTTTAAAAAACTCCAATCATCTGTTTTAGCTAAATTTTTAACAAACACATGAAGCATTTTATCTTTGTACAATTTTATAGATTGTTTGAATAAATCTATAGATTCAAAACCACCATCACAAACAAACCACTTACAAATATCTACACCGTATTTATCTGCTACTTCTAGTAAACGTCCGTTTTTTATCCAATTATTAACTTTTGGAAATACATTCGCGGGGAGATTGACAATTACGGGTTTTTCCCTCGCTAATTCAAAAATGATGTCAGCCCTATCTCCCTTATTGAGTGCTTCACTAAATTCAGCGTCAATAGCATAATCATAGAAGCGCTTAACATCTTGATTCGTTATATCTGCATCCACCAAAGTATGTTCCAATTTATGGTCAATTGCATACTGCACCATAACGCGGGTAAACAGCGACTTCCCGACTCCTCCCTTTTCACCATCAACTAAATGTATTCTTGCCATAATTTAATAATCTGTATTAATCAAATGTTTCACTATCTGTTGTCATTCCTGCTAAATTCCATGCTTGTAAATTAGAATGAGATGATTCTTCATTTTGGTCTGATGATGGTAATCCAGTACTATATTTTAATGACTTTTCGTGTTGAGTCTTTCTTGTCTCTAATCCTCCAAATACGGTACATAAAACATCTGTAACTGCTTGGGGGTCAATTTTTATCGCAATGCTGACGTACTGAAGATGATTGGCGATCGCCTTTACCGAATCCAAAAATATTAATTCCAAAGTTTCGCGAGAATAACTACCTGCACTGTACAGTGCTAAAGCCATATAGTATGCATTTAGAGCAGTCATTATCATTACGGTTTTATTTTGAAATGGATGCAAGCTTTCATTCTGGATGTAGCTAAGCATTTTTGCTCTGTCTGAATCAAAAGCTGTCTGATACCGCCACAGGAAATCCTTTTTTTTAACCATCTTGTAACCCTTCACTTTCTCCTCCTTCCCTACTCATTACCTCTCTCATAACTGCTCTAACTTTAATACCGTGATAAACCGAAAGCGCCCATACATCTGCTAAACGGTTCCCCAACCATTGTTCGTTTAAATTTTGTGGAATTTTCACGTCCCCATGCCAGACTATAGGTATTGTTGGAAAAACTGCGTCTAACTCTTCTCGCAAATAATCAGCCGTACCACCACAGATAATTAATTCATCTAATTCATTGTTATTCGGCAGTACCTCTTTTAACCAATTCACAAGCGCAATCGCATACTCTGCTCTAGATGAATTTATAACAGATATAATCTTTTCAATTTCAGCATCCTGAAGATTACCAGAACTACACAGATGATAAAAATGTTGTGTTTTCGGTTCGTTACCAGCAGCTACAATGGCTTCAATCAATTCTTCAGATTCTAACCCTGATGTACCTTCGACAACTTTTTCTACCATCTTCGCCATGCCCAATTTCGCAGTTTTGCCCCGATTTAAAATACCGCGTCGAGATATGATTGCAGAGGCATTACGATATCCCAGCATTACCAAACCAATAACTTTGCGTCTTATTGCTTCACCCGTATTTTTGCAATACATGGCATAAATTCCACCACCTTCAGGAAAACACTCGTAACCGATTAAGTTGGCATTTACCTTTCCTGTTGGTGTTTCAAATTCTGCTAAAGCTTCCTTGAGCATAGGTTTAAGTAATGCCGAATCTTCAAATTCCCCTGGTGGTAAAAGCAATGCTAATGAAATGTCAAAGGATTCAGGTAACTTAAATTTCTGTTTTATCACCCACACCGCAGCTAGGGCTTTAAATAAGGCGAGTTCATATTTACGAGGTTTTAGTCTTTGTGTCGCACCGTAGGCACTTCTTGCTAAATAACCAATTGCTCGATAATCTTCACCTATTCCAACCCAAGCTGCGTTTTCGGGATAAGCATTATTTAAATTACGAGTCTGAAAAACCAGAGAGTCATAGTTCGCCTTGATTACACTCGGCTCCATCCATATTGCTTTCGGTTTACCACCACGAATCTGTACTATTACTTTGGTACCGCTTCCACCAAAATCTATTGATATAGTAACTAACGGGTATGCTTGTTTGTTTAATCTGCCCATAAGTTATCGCGCTCCTTGGTGCATCTCTATTAAAGTAGCAAATAACAATATTTCTCAAGTTATAACTAAAGTAGTTATTTGTTCTATCACTATTGATGTAAAGTTTAAGTTTTGGTATTTGGTAGGGTAAAAGTGTCTGCTATCAAGCTATTTGACAAGTATTTCCTTCTTCATCACTACTATCCCACGGCGGTGCAGTTTCTCTTTTTCTGACTGCTGGCTGGGGGAGCAAGCAGTGGTGTTATACGTATTTATTATCAATTAGAATATTTTAGGAAGTAATTCTTCCCTAATTCAGATAATTCACTAAAAAATAATTCCTTCATCATAATGTCACCGAAATACAAAAAACATACAGTTCGATTTGAAATGGTGCTGACAAAGGAGCAGAATGACCATTGGCAAGCACTAGCTAAATCTTGCGGTATCAGCAAAGCAGAATTGATTAGACGTAGAATGTCTGGATGTCGCATAAAAAGTATCCCCGAAGTAAATTGGAAATGTTACTGGCAACTATCGAAAATTAGTAAAGATATTAGTCAAATAGCTTCTTCCCAAAATACTGCTATCGCAAACGGTTTAATTCCATCACCTGTTGAATCTATTCCTTTTGAAGATTTACTCAAAGAGATTTCTTCCTTACGTTTGTGTTTGGTTTTGGAAAACAATGATGAAATAGATGATGAACTAGAACAAAGCAATGATTGGCAAGATTAAAAAAGGTAAAAGCTTTGCAGGATTAACTAAATATATTCTTGAGAAGGAAGGAGCAGAATTAATTTGTACAAATCTTGCAGGAGAGACACCACAAGAATTTTATAGACAACTAGCAGCTACAAAACAACTAAATTGTAAAGTGCGATCACCAGTTAGTCACATTAGTATTAGCTTCCCATGGAACGAAAAACCGATTGATGAAGAATTGGAAGAAATTGCAGAAGAAACACTCAAAGGTATGGGGTTTGAGAAAAACCTCTATTTTGCTGCATCCCACAATGACTGTAATCATTTCCACCTCCATATTGCTGCAAGTCGTATCAATATAGATGGTGAATGCGTATCTGACTGGTATGATAAACGACGCTTAGAAAAGGTTTTGAGAAATTTAGAATCCCGTTTCAATTTGACCTCCGTACCGAATTCATGGGAAGTAAACCGCACAGCACCGTCTACCGGACAAAAGCGACGGATGTTTAGAGAAAATCAAGAATTTGAATTAGGATTGCGCTCGGAACCAGCAGACAAGAGCGCAGTTGAAAAAATTCAAGATGTAATAGAAGATGCTATTCAACCAGGAATGAGGTTTGCACAATTTATTGAACGGTTGAAAGTGAATGGTGTAGAAACATCGTTGAAGTTGAGTAGTGAAGGCATGGTTCAAGGTATTTCATATTCTATAGATGGTGTTGCATTTGCTGGAAGTAAGTTAGGTAGAAATAAACAAGCTTGTACTCTCAAAGGGTTAGCAATGCGAGGTATTAAATTTGATTTAGAACATGATGAAAATGAATTAACCAGATACATTGGTGAAGATGACAAAGAACAAGATGATGTTGCATTAGAAGCCAAAATTAATAAGACTATACGTTCCAAAAATTCCCAAATAGAATTTGATTGAAAAAAAAGGTATCTAAGGTGAAAACCATAGTGATTAAACTATGTATTTAGCGAAGACGGAATCTTTAAGTAGCTTAGATTTGGAAACAGTCGTATTAACAATTTATTCTTAACACCCTTAATATTTCTTTTACAGGTGCTTTTTCTACCTCCATCCGCTGTACCTTAGATAAAGTTCCCTTGGAAATGTACCTTGATGACTTAATTAGGCGATCGCCCATTACCCAAATTTCGTACTGATAATATGCCTCACAATATTCTTTACCTTTCTTGGTAACAGTGCGGTAATAAATGCAGCCGCTCCCATCACCCTTATGTCGGCGCGTTTTTCTAGAGGATATATTTTCATCTGACTTATCTAAGGGGAATTCTTCATCTTCATATAGTTTCCTAGAGGATATTTTATCTGCTGGCTTATCCTCTAGGAACTTTTCGCTATCACCTGTTTTCCTAGAGGATATATTTTCATCTGACTTATCTAAGGGGAATTCTTCATCTTCACATACTTTCCTAGAGGATATTTTATCTGCTGGCTTATCCTCTAGGAACTTTTCGCTATCACCTGTTTTCCTAGAGGATATATTTTCATCTGACTTATCTAAGGGGAATTCTTCATCTTCACATACTTTCCTAGAGGATATATTCTCATCTGACTTATCTAAGAGGAATTCTTCATCTTCACACACTTTCCTAGAGGATATTTTATCTGCTGGCTTATCCTCTAGGAACTTTTCGCTATCACTCGTTTTCCTAGAGGATATATTCTCATCTGACTTATCTAAGGGGAATTCTTCATCTTCACGTACTTTCCTAGAGGATATCTTATCTGTTAGCTTATCCTCTAGGAAATGGCTTGGTAAAGACACAAAACCATGCGGTTCAAACACCTCCCTAAACCGCTCGCTTCTTAACCCCCAGTAAACCAACACATGAGATTGCCGTGCTGAGTTTCTAGGTTGATAATCTTCACTTAAAAATTTAATCCGTCCCGTCCAGAAACAAACGGGTTGAGATTTCAATACTGGAGACAACCATTTAGTGTCTGTGGCAGCCGGGACAAGTGCAATAGCTTCGGTAACTCGTTTCGATTTAATTTCAGCTTGCAGTTTCTCCATCCATACACCTGGTTGGGAGTAAGGTGGGTTCATGAATACACGTCCTTCCCATTCTTTAATCAATCCGTCATCGTCCTTTGTGTAATGTCGTTTGCAAGAGATGTGTTTACCATCATCCGCACAAGGGTCTAGGTCTATTTCTCCAAGCACCTGGACTACTAGTTCAACTATATAGGGCGGTGTGTACCAGCGGTCGGAAGATTTTTTCTCGCGTCTCACCTTTGAGCAGTGCAAGGAAGTATGTTGAGGTATTTCTTCTCTTTCTTGTAAAACTTCCACAACTGTGGAAACTTCATTTTTGAACTCAGGAATGTCATCGGGTTCGTCCCAGGTCGGGTCATATCTAACACCATTCCAATCGCCTGTATAGCTTTGTTTTTTGGGTTGCTCATATTGTTCTACATCAAAAAGCATCGCCATTTTTTGTATCCTCAAGTCAAATTTTTAAAACAAGTAAATTGTGCGTCAAATAGCAGTTTTATAGTTCCTGTTGGTCCACCCCTATTTTTGGCAATAATTACTTCTGCAATACCTCTATCAACCGTATCGGGGTGATAATATTCATCACGGTAAAGGAGTAATACTAAATCCGAATCTTCTTCAATTCTTCCAGATTCTCTCAAGTCTGACATTATAGGACGTTTAATATTTCGACTTTCTACACCGCGATTTAACTGTGACAATATGACAACAGTAGTGTTACATTCGCGTGCTAATTGTTTTAAACCTCGGGTAATTTTTCCTATTTGAAAAGCAAGATTATAATTATCACCATCCGTTCCTTCCATTAATTGCAAATAGTCAATTCCAACCATACCAATGCGACTGTATTTAGCAATAAGTTGTTTAACTTTTGAACGAATCAAATTAACAGTTAATACAGGCGAATCGTCAATGTAAATAGGCAGTTCGCTTAATTTACTAATTGATTTCGCTAAAGGATGCCATTGAGATTTACTAATAGAACCGTTTTGCAGATGAATTGATTCGATAGAAACATCTTGAGATAAAAATCTATCACCCCATTCTTCCTTACCCATCTCAAGGCTAAAAATTACGGTTGGCAGTGATTCTAGCGATGAAATGTTAAAAGCTAAATTGCCTAAAAATGATGATTTCCCCATTGCCGGACGACCAGCGATTGTTATAAGTTTTTCTGGTTTAAATCCCCCTAGCATGGCATTCAGGTGACAAAATCCAGTTGTTATCCCAGATGACCTTGTACCCATATTTCTTTCTTCAATACGTTCAAAGGCATCCATCAGGATAGACGATAATGAGGTTGGCTCTGATTGTGACGCGATAGCGCTGTTATTTACCTCTAAAACCTTTGTAAATGCTGTTTCTAACTGTTTACCCATTTCTTGAGTTTGGTCGTGCGCCAGCTCGAAAATTTCGCCGCTTACATGAATCAATTGCCTTCGGTAGTATTTATCCATCACCAATTGCGCTAAGGCATCGATGTTAACTGCGGATACAGTCCGGTCTACAAGCGAAGCTAATTTATTCCTACCACCAATTTTTGAAAGTTGATTATGGTCAGATAGCCAATTAATAACTGCGAGTAAATCCGTGGGATTGCCTTTGTCATGAAGTTCTAGGGCAGCGATATAAATATCCCGATGGGCGCTTATGTAAAAAGCTTTTGCAACAAGAATGTCTTTGACTCTAGCAATCGCGGAAGGGTCAAGCAATATGCCACCCAAAATCGCTTCCTCTGCTTCGATATTTTGGGGAAGTAGCTTGTTATTAAAGCCAAAACTGAAATTTTCATTCATAATCCTTCTGCTCCAGTATTGGACTATTTGCTAAAAGTTCGCGGACATCTGCACGGGTTGATTTCGCCCAATTGAACCAGCATTTGTAAAAATCGTCTTTGAAAAATAGCTGTAAATTTTTATCATCGCCGAGCTTTATTGCTCCTTCCACAACAACTTGCAGTTGTCCATACCACATTTTGTGCTGCGATTCGCTGTAAGCCTCGAAGTTATATTTACAATTTTGCTTCTTCGTGTCCAACCATTGGCAATGTAAATCTTCAAAGTTAGCTTCAATCCACTTGATAGTTAGTTGTGGAGGTTTTGGTAAAGAAGCTGCTTTCTTTTTTGAAAATTCCAAAAAATTTTCTCTCTCGCCTTCTGAGAGAGTCTGTATAAAGTCTGAATAAGTCTGAGGGGATTTAGAACCATTGCTAGGCAAGGTTTCTGGCTCTCGATTTGGACAATTCTGTCCATTTTTTGACAAATCTGTCACAGTTTGGACAATTCTGTCATCATTTGGACAGGATTGTCCAGAGTCGGACAAATCTGTCATTTTATTTTTTTCAGAGGATTTATTTATTCTTTTCTGTTGACAAAGCTCTTTCGCTTTTTTACCAGCTAAATTTTGACCGCGAACTAAAATCGGTTCCCAAACATAAAGTTCTAATTCTTCCAAACGCGAAAGAGAACGTTTGATTTGTCGCGAGCTGATTCCTATAGCTTCAGCTATTTCAGGAATTTTTGGTAATTCAATCATCTTGTCTCCAAAAGGGTCTATCATTTGTAAATAAGCCCATAAAGCCCAATCAGCAGCAGTCAATTTTCCACGAATAGCTTTGATAGCCATTGAATTAGGAGTCTGATAAAAACCGTTTGTTTCCACATTATTGTGAATGCCATCTGAGACAGCATTTTCCTGTGTTTGAAGTGTCATACATTTAAAATCCTTTAGTTTACTTGAAGCCAGAAGTCAAAAAATTGTCATCACAATTGTCCCTCCTCCCTCCCTCTCTCACTCCCTCCCTCCTCTTCCCCTCCTCCCTCCCTCTCTCCCTCTCTCACTCCCTCCCTCCTACTCCCACTCCTCTCTAACTGACTTCGGATTCAGTTAAATACTCATCTAAATATTTTTGACCAATTTTTGTCAGCGGATTTCCTTCACCAGATTCGTTAAGAGATTTCCAAAAAGCCATGACGATTGAAATGGAAATCATATCTGTAACAGAGCGATTGGGCATTTGAACTCGAATTGGCTCAACTCCTACCTTCCGCATAAATTGACGAGCCGTGTAAGATGGTTTTTTAACAGAAACTGCCATTTGTCGAGTTGTAATAGCAGTCTCCCCAGTTGCTAATTTATAAGCAATGACTCTGAATAATTTGTGCTTTATTTTGATGCGCTCAATAGCTACTAAAAAATCTCCATCTTGAAGATATTTTTTAGAGAATAGTTGACTCGAATTTGTCATTTTTATTCACGCGAATATTCCACCATAGGTTGTAGTGATAGAAACGCGCCCTCCATATAATGGTTTCATTCTGTGGCAATATATTAAATTGCCATCACTATACAACTTGACCTCAATTAGTTATTTAACAACGTGGATTTAGGAGAGAAATATTAAAGTTTTATCCAGATAAACTTCTTGATTAACTGATGATTATCGATGCACTTTGATGAATAAATAATTCTTATTCCTTGAATAAATTTGGCGTTTTACGAAACTCTAACTCGTCCGGAATTCGATGTTCTTACCCATCATAAGTGATACAAAAAAATACGACAAAAATTAATCAATCAAGTTATTTTAAAATTGTGTAGTCGAAACGTTTTTATTGATACAAAGAAAATCTTAATCGGATGTATTATTTGATATACAAACTATATTGAAAATATTCAAATTCTATGTAAGTAGAAAAATCGGGAGGAGCGACTGCTATAAGTCGTTAAATCTGTGACAAAACAAGAGTAATCAAGAGATAAGTAATTTACTATATAGATTTTTTCTCTAACTGGATAAAAACAAGGTATATACTGAGAATAATTTCTTGTAAGAAGAAACTTTATAACTATGCTTATATAATTTTGGGTTTGGGGTAATAGTAGTCTAAAATACTTCGGTGACAGTTAAAAAAGTTGCACAATAGTTATAAATACTGTGATAATAAGTCAATTTTTAGCTTTTTACGGCATTTTTGGCAATATCAAGTATCTAGCTAACTGCTAGATATTAACTGTATTTGACTTTTAAATGATAAAAATAGAGTTTTTTCTTTACCAAACCTCATTGCTATGAGGACTAACTAATTCTATTTCTTTGCTATCTAGTTGATTGAGTGTAGATACTGAATGTTCCCCGGTAGTTAAAAGCTGCTGTGCAATTCGCTGTCTTAAATCTATAGCTTCATCTAATTGATTAATATCGCCAATCGGGGAGCGCACAAGTAATCTTGGATAAACTTGCTCGAACCAAAGTTGCTCGCTTCTATTTATTCGCTGTATATCTGATTTAGGAATGGGAATAGTTAAAGGATAGGGAATTGAACCTTCGCTTCCGGATTTATAACCAGGATTGGTAATCACGCATTTTCCTTGCGGGAAGCGCATAATTTCATCTGGAGTAAGAATTGGCATTGTTTGTAAATTATCCGTCCAAGTCACCGTTCGTCCTTCCTTGGAATCACTGATAGATTTATTTTTGACAATAAATTCTTTGTGTCCAAAGGATTGAGAAAACTTGTCCGCAGTTGAGTAATTCGCTGGGTTGTAGAGAACTTTGGTACTGCAAGCGCTAGTTATAGCAGCTGCTAAATTTTCACCATATGTATTAGCCAGTTGTTCTAAAGATTGAACACCTAATACAAAACAAGCTCCGTTACTTCTGTACTCGTTAATCCATTGGGGTAATGCTTTTAGATACAGCGATGGTAGTTCATCGATAAATATTCCTATCGGGTCGCATCGAGGGGTACATAGATTGCTCACAATTGTCATATGAAGCGCTGCTGCAAGCAATGGTCCTACCACATCACGTCTGGGGTCATCCAGTTTGAAAATAAGGATCTGTTTTCCCGATAGTTTGGTAGAGATAGTACTTTTACCAATAAACGAAGAAAGAAGCGACCTCTGGATAAAAGCAGAAAATATTCCTACTGTGGTTGTGTCGATGCTAGCAATAGTCTTCTCGCTATCCTTGGCTTTTAAGTATTGTTGAAACGAAGCAGCGACCCAGCGAGAAACCGTACCTGCTTGTACTGCTGCGTGTAATTTATTGATAAAATCATCAACTGATTGAATGCAGTAAACGGTTGCTAAATCCGGGCAATCGCTACCTTTGGCTAATTGAATTAGTGCTTTAGCTAATAGATCGGCAGCTTTTGAGAAAAACTCATCACCCTTACCGCTACCATTAGCATTTGCATTTATTACTTGAGCAATTTGTCCTGCACTCACCGAGTCTTCCTGATTCTCCATAAAATCGAGCGGGTTGATTACTTCGCTGTACGGTTCACCAGGAGCAAATATTCGCACATCGTAACCATAGCGTGCTGCAAGTGGTGCGAGTAATTTCATTTGGTCGCCTTTCTTGTCATAGACGATTAAGGGAAAACCTTGCATCATGCAACTTTCCGCCATACGGTCAATAGTGCCGAAAGTTTTACCAGAGCCAGGAGCGCCAAGAACAAGAGTAGAACGTTCCGCATGGGGAATCCAAACGGTTGGTGATGCTCCGAGGAAGGTTTGAAGTGATGCACCAAATTTTCTGAATTTACCAGAAAACCAATAGCGAGGCGAACCACACCAAAAAGTCACCTTATTGTGCTTGCGTTCTTCAATTTGTTTAAGAGCGAGGTTTGTTGCAGTTAGTTTTTCTCCTCTTCCTACTACTCTTCCCGTAGAAATCTTACCTTTTTTACCATTAGAAAATTGACTTAATATAAATAAGAATATTAAAATCCCTATCATTGCCAAACCTTCGGGATTCGCGAAAGTTTTAATCAGTCCGTTAATATCAAGACTGGATTTGATTCCGTTTGACTGTTCTTCAACTAAATTTTGATTATTTGTAGCATTTAATAAAATCAAATTTGTATTCATTTATAATATTTTTGTATAAAAAAGGCAGAGAATAGAAGCTAAAATAAGGTCGTCACTAATAAGAAAATCCCAAAACTAAAATTAAAATAGATAAGAAAACGCATAATTCTAAACAACAAACTACCACTCATATCTCATTCCCCCACTCCTCCGCTCCCCCACTCCTCTCTAGTTTCCAATAAAAATAGGCGCATTAATTTCGTAATTTAAAAAAGGAACTGGACCAATAAAATATGGTGTAGCTCCACAGGCATTTTTGAAGCGAAAGAACAAAGCTGTATCAACAGTATCGGTTGTCTCCGATGGCTCCATAACTACTACTTTAAAAGTGCTTCCATAAGGCAATCTTCCAGTGGGTTCCTTTCCTGCATTTACCGATTTTAAGCAACCCCAACCACCTTCTACTTTTTGATATTTTCCGCTAATCCAAGAACTTCCTTCAAATTTACCTCTAATATTGCGTCCTGAATTTTCTAAATCATCTAGTTCAATGTGCGGACAATCTTCACCTTCACAGGGAACAGAAAAGCCCGCTACATCAGAACCAGATACCGTGCGTTGACGGCGTTTTTCAGCACTACCCCAGATAAAATCAATTCTGGCAACTTTATTACCTACTTCTGTTAAGGGAAGAGGGAAAGAAGCTAAAGGCACAGCGTTCAATCCTGGAACATCTTTAATTAAAGTATTCTCCCAACCCTTGAAATTAGATAACTGTACTGCATCAAGGTTAGGAATATCGGAAATTGTGTATGTTGATAAGTTTATTTGGTTGAGTTTTAGCTTTCCTAAAGTTGGGTTTTGAGATAAAAGATTTGATAGAGTTGTGTTGGTATTAGTTTGATGAGATTCGGCTTTTAATAGTGCAGCAATGGGTGGTATTTCCGAAGCATTAGTTTGTCCTAAGTTTGGTATAACTTCTACTAAATTTTCTATTGTTTGTTCTCCTAGCAATGGAAAATCTTCTAAGTTATAAGTGCTTAAATTGTAATCATTAGAAACACTTTCAATATTACTAAGACTAAATAACTGTGGTTTCAACGCTTCATCAATGTCTCCTAAAGTCAAATACTTATCTGGAGTATCCCCCGAATTCCATGCACGAGATAATCCATTAGCTTTAATTGAACCACTTTCTTGTATTGGTGGCATATTGTTAAATGAAATTCTTTGCCAGTCAGGTATTAATACCTGCTTACCTTCCTCGGAAGAAATCATACGGGTAGGTAAATTAGTTTGGCTTTGTGCAAAAGTTGAACTTGAGTAGATACTAATGGAAGCGGCGAGAATAGGGAAAACTTTTAAAGTTATAAATTGACCAATATTCATTAATCTATTTTGAGATATTCTTTTTTATTTTTAGTTAATTATCAGCATGGAAGTAATTCCCTATTGACGTAAAAGTATTTATCACAAAAGTCATATTTTCATATACTTGCAGGTAAACTATCGCAACACAACGGCTTTTAATCTCATTAAAATAAAGAGGATACAAAAAAATCTATTATGCTAAGAACGGTGAAAGCATGTCAAAACCTAAAATTCTTCAAGAAAATAAAGATTATACATTCCGCTCGTACTTTGAAATGACTTACGAGCCAGAAGAGATTTTAGCTGAGTTTGGGTATAACCTGGTCAGGTCTAAATTATCCCTGCCGAAGACTCAAAAACCACTTGATAGAATCGCGGATTTAAAAGACCGTATTGAACGAACCTTACCTCGTGTTAGTCTAACAAGTGAAACTGCTCGTCGTGAAACCCTTGTTGCACCATTATTATTAGAAGTTGCTACTTATTATTGTGACTGTCAGTTGCGTATTGAATACCCCTTAGCAGTAACTAAATGGTTAAAAGGAAGTTTGGATTATTTGCTGCGTGCAAATCAAAGTCTTTTGGTGGTTGAAGCAAAGAAAGACGATATTACTAGAGGATTTACGCAAATGGCTGTAGAATTAATTGCTTTGTCTCAAATAGAAGAACAGCCATTTCAATATGGGGCTGTAACAATTGGGGATGTTTGGCGTTTTGGTTTACTAGATGTCGAAGCTAAACGAATTACCGAAGATATTAAACTTTATTCGCTACCCGATGATTTAGAAGCATTAATGCTTGTTTTGGTAGGAATTGTCGAGCGAAATTCTTCAAATAATATTGTCTGAAGTATCTTTATTTAATGGTTTCTAACTGCCAAACAAAACCTCCGGTTCTTTAGCCCACCGGAATTGTATCTGGTGATGCAGCCGGACGAGCGTAAGCAGCTTCCCACCCGAATCTCCACAATTTTATCATATCCCGAATCATGCTTTTTATAATGCCATAACGCACCATTGTTTCTTGAAAAACTTTTGATCTGGATATAAAATCTCTACCGTTTAGTATAGTAAATCCCTATGGCAAAAGATAGATTCCACTATGTTGTTAGAAAAGCGTTAGAAAAAGACGGTTGGAAAATTACGGCTGATCCATATGTAATTAATATAGATGATGTCGATTTTGAAATTGATTTAGCTGCCGAGGAACTTTTAGGAGCAGAAAGAGAAGGACAAAAAATAGCAGTAGAAATTAAAAGCTTTATTAGCCCATCTAATGTTTCCGAATTTCATACCGCTTTAGGACAATTTCTAAATTATCGGGATGCATTGGAAAAAATTGACCCAGAACGAACAATTTATTTAGCTGTGAGAGTTCCTATTTATGAAACTTTCTTTCAAAGAAAGTTTATTATATCGGCAGTAGCGAAATATCAATTACAACTGATAATTTATGATGTAGAACAGGAGGTTATTTCTCAATGGTTGTAGAAAAATATAGACAATATATTGAGCATCTTCTTTCCGAACGACAAAAGCAAGCTTCAATGTCACGAAATTACGAAGAGTATGAAGTGCAAACAATTTTTGACGAAAAACAAGACCACTATCAATTACTTTATGTAGGTTGGCGTGGAAATAAACGCGATTTTGGTTGTATTTTACATCTTGATATAAAAGATGGAAAAATTTGGATTCAACATGATGGTACTGAAGTTGGAATTGCTAATCAATTAGTTGATATGGGAGTTCCCAAGCAGGATATTATCTTAGCTTTTCACGAGCCATATATACGTCAGTTTACCGAGTTTGGAACTTGAAGTATTAGCTATTATTTTCAACTGCCAAACAAAACCTCCGGTTCTTTAGCCCACCTACTTTTATCTGGTGATGCAGCCGGACGAGCGTAAACTGCTTTATTGCGAATCTCTACAATTTTATCTTCTTCCCGAATCATGCTAGGGGTAAATTGCGATCGCGTTTCTAAAAAATCCCTTACGCTGACATTTAAAGGTTGTTTCCCAAGTTCCTGGGCTGGAAACTTCTTAGTATTCCGATAAAATACTTCCTCAGCCGTTTTTCTCACCATCAGCGCGATTTCTGCCGGAGTAAGTAGCTTCGTTTCTCTAAGCAAACGCAACCAATCTTTTTCGCAAAAATCCAATCCTGGGAAATATTTAGCTAAGTGCAATTTGAATATCTCATATCTCGCTCCAGCATGAGGTAGGTCTACAAAAATAATTTCATCAAAACGGCGTATCAATTCCGGAGGTAGAAACTCTAATCTATTAACGGTAGCCATAACTAATACCTGAGAAGTTCGTTCTTGCATCCACGTCAATAACTTTCCGGCTAATTGACGCGATACACCTCCGTCCGAGTCAGAATCGAAACCAGCGAATCCTTTTTCAAAGTCGTCGAAATAGAGAACCAAACCATGTTCTCCATTCGCATCACAAAATTGTAAAAATTCCCGTAAATTCTTCCTTGATTCGTATGCAGTAGCACCTCTTAAACCAGCCCAGTCAGCAGCAACCATAGGTACACCCATTTTCTTAGCTGCTAATTTAGCACTTAAAGATTTACCCGTTCCTGGTGGTCCCCAAAGAATCATACCTTTTGGGAAGCTAAGGTTATGTTGTTGTGCTTCTGGTTTAAGTAGTACCGCAGCACGTTCTAAAATTTCTGACAATAAGTCTAAGCCAGCAGCGTTCGGTACATCTGGTTCGCTTATAAACTCCACACCCTGACCTTTTAGCTTGCTCTTCTTATAATCCAATACTCCATCAATTAATTCTTCTAAGGTATAAGTAAATTTAGATAAACGTTTCAATAACATTTCTAATTCACCAAGCGGTAAACCCAAACAAGTACGGACTAAAGTTTCATATTGATTTGTGTTGACATTAGTTGTAGAAAATTTATCATTACAAAAGTTTTGAACGAGGGTTTTAATATTTGAAGGACTAGGTAACGGATTAATTAATGTTGGAATTAAAGGTGCTAACGAGTGAGGAAGTTCAACATAACTTTCCATACATACGAGAAATCTGGGTACCGAATTTGTAGCCAAGTCATAAACTAAATTACTTAGCATCATCTCTGTTTGCCCAGACAATTTACCTGACATCTTATCGGGTAAAATGACACCTTCAACTAGGAATATTCCTGGTATATCAGGATATTGTAATAACCAATTTAATCCTGAAATGCATTGATGTTGAGTAGGTATAAGTTGTTGATTATTATTGAACAGTTGTAAATGAGAATAGCCTTCATTCCACAAATATAAAGGTAAACAAATATTTTGTGCTAATTCATGAATAAATTCTAGTATTTTAAATCTTTCAGTAATAGGGCTTTCTATTGCAACAACAGTTTGTTTACTGTCAAATAGTAATGGTAAATCATTTAAATTCATAATTACTGTATGCTCGTAACAAGAGAAAATACGGTTTCAATCTAATAAGTAATAATGAGCCAAAATACCGAAGGTTTAGAACAGATTTTAGGTACAACAATCACGGAATACACTCCCAACGCAATTAAATTTAGTAATTTGTCTTTAGATGTATTAGAACAATTACTTAATAAAGGTTACACATTCTTAGGATAAATATTTCAATGGATCACCCACCATAGGTAAATTTATTGAGTTTGGTAAACGTTGTGTTGAAATGAGAGCAGTGGCAACATTTGACGGAGTAGGTTTTAAAAACCAAAGTTCAGATGTAGTTATTGACGCGATAAAAGTTATTGGAGTTAAAGATTTAGATTTTGCAGGAGAATTTATAAAATTTGTACAAGGATGTGATGAAATAGAAGTATCCTCAGAATATTTATTTGCTTGGTGGGATTAGGATTCTACTTCATGTAAAAATAAAATTTTCTTGTATTTATTGTAAATAAGTTTTTCGATAATTGTCCTTTGCCCACTTCTTTGCTTGCTTAATAGTCCACATGGGTTCGGGTGGTAATGATGGTACATTATTTAACTGACTCAAGAAAGTAAAATCACCTGAAACTCTAGCAATAACTTGAGCTATCACTTTACAACAACGATACGGATATTTAACAGCTTGCTTTTCACTAAAGCGAATCACCACCCAATTATTGTTATTAAAAAATTGATTTCTAATCTTGTCTTTTCTTTCGTCAATACAATGATGTGGTTCTTTAGTATTACCTACATAAGGTTCGTCAATTTCTATATCGATGCTTAAACCGCTTGTATGTACTATTAAGAAATCTGCTGAGTAAGGATGGCGAAATTTTGGATTATGAAATGCTACTCCTTGAACAATATTTGGAAAGACGCGCTTAGTAATTTGATAAAAAGTTTTTTCAGAAACACCACTCTGAGCATCACTTTTACCTAGTGGTTGTAATACTTTTTCATTCAGCCAACGATGTAGTTTTGCTTCACGCTTCGGTAGATGCATTACTATTTTATTTTCTTTATTCGTTTTTAGTTGAATAGAACTAGGAATATTTTTCTTGCTTGATTGTTTATGTGAGTTGGATATAAAACATGAGCAGCCTAAATTGATAGAAGCCCATACAGCAACAATTAGCCAAAGGGGATATAAACCAAGGAAATAAAAACAAATAGAGATAAATAAATTTATACAAATCAATATATAAAATATTTTGTTTAAAACATAGTTACTGTCATTTGTTTCTTTGTTTGGTAAATTGGCTTGATTGCTATCAATTATATGAGAATGTTGCTTAAAATTTGGTGTAGGATTCTCCGCAATAAATTTAAGTATTAAACGCGGATAAAATATTGCAGGATAATACTGGTTCACTTAATTGTCATTAATATAAATTTTGAAATTAATTTTTTGATTGAGGTTGTTTGGGTAAAGGTTTTCTCAAGCTTTCTTCAATCCCTAATAATCCTAATTCAGTTAATAAAGGTAAACTCACTTTTGTATTTTGAGCAATTTCAATCAAAGATTTATCTGAGGTATTTCGAGCCAATGCAATAAATTCTCTAACTTTGGTAACAACTGGGTCGGATGGTGGAGTATAACCCTTACGAATAGCAGAAACCAAACCACGTTCAATATCGTTAATAGTCGCTTTTCTAAAAGAACCTACCCCTAAAGTCGACTCCCTCCTCAACGGATTCGGGGTTTGATTGGATATGCTTAAGCCACTGTAAGCAGGTGGGCTATTACTATGAAGTAAGTTAAAAGTGTATAAATGAAATTTACCGTCACTGGCTCTAGTCTTGACGAATAAATTTGTAATATTCGTTGTCGTTAAATTAGGAAATTTTAGCGGCTGTATTTTACGTAAGAATATAGTTGTGGCTTGACCATTACCTAAAGGTGTATCGGTAGCGTAAGTAAAGTGAGTCGGGTCTGCTAGAAAAATTTGAGTAATACGTTCGTTTACACCAGAAAAATCAACAGCGGTTGCTCGACCAGTCCAAACTTTTACATCAATAGCTTTCGAGTCTAAACCTCTAGCTTGGCTTGCATTAACTGTTAATATCGCTGATTCGGCATAGGATGGAGTGGAGGAGAGAGTGAGAGAGAGAGGGAGTGTGAGAGCGAGAGAAGTATAAAGAAATTGGTTAATTAATTTAGGTAATAATACATTTTTCATCATTATTGATTTACGCTTAAATCCGAAGAATATTATTATATTTTTGTGCATTGGGCGTTCAAAATGTCTTATTTTTAATTGCATAAAAAGGTAAACGAGCGTGCATATTTTATGTGCGACAAAATATTCCCTCCCTGTCTCCCTCCCTCACTCTCTGACCTCAAAGAAGTTACTAAAAAGAACCGAAACCTTTGTCCCCGCAGGTACAACTGCAACATCGGGACGATTCATAATTTCGTTGGAAGCTTTATTCGCACGTTGACTTAATCGTTGTGACATGGGTTTGAAAAATCCTTCTACAGCTGCGGCTAAAAGATTTGGTTTTCTAGCTTTGGTGTTAAAGGTTTGGCTGCTAAAACTATTATTAGAAATTACCGTCGAAGATTGGCTTTGGTTTTGATTCAATACTTCCCCAGCACGACCTGCTGCTCCTAATAATCCGATTAAAATATCTTGTTGAGCTATGGCTTTACCTTTATCGGAGATAGATTTTGCAAGTAAAGGTTTGTTCTTTTCTCCTCGAATTAAAATCGTATTTTTGGGTATTGTTTTTTGTTTAACTCTACCAGCAGAGTTTTTATAAACAACTGCAACAACGCTTTGTTTAACAAGTCTATTTATTTTAGAAACTGAATGTATTTCTGTAATTAAAATAGTTCCCTTTGCTAATGCTACACGTTTATCCATAGATATAACGTCTTCTTGTAGTTCAACAGCAAAGCGTTCCTGATTATTATCTTCCTCATTCCAAATTATTGGTACCAAAACAGATGCTTCTGCACTTGTCCCTATTTGTACTTGAATTGGAGAATTAGAAGCAGTAATAGTTTCTTGCTGCAAATTAAGAGGAGTTCGATTTAAAATACCTAATTCCCCTGGTGTTGGATTTTCCAAATGGTTTTTACTTAAGTGATTACTTGAGCTACTAATTGGAACTTTTGAAATAGCTCTATCTTTATCTTGCGCCTCATTAGAAGCATTTGTAATTTGGATTGGAGATGAATCATTTTCTAATTTAGTTGGCGTATTTTTACTTTCTGAGAATTCAGAAAATGGTTGATCTGGTAATGACTGTGCTTGTTCAAATGTTTGATTATCTTGTGTCCAATTTTTGTTACTCACTGATGTTGTTTGTTGTCCCAAAGTTGCAAGTTGATTCCAACGCTCGAATGGGTCTATTTTTTCAACTGTCCTTGGTGCTACAGAAGGAATAACAACTGTATTTTTTGGTTTTATCTTGTCTGGTACTGTTTCTCGAATAATTTTCGGTGGGGATGGCACTTTTTCTCGGATTATTCTCGGTGGTGATGGTACTGTTTCCCGGATTATTCTTGGTGGTGATGGGACTTTTTCTCGGATGATTCTGGGTTTACTCCGTTTTGGTTTGCGAGCTGTTCTTACGGGTTTACTAGGCTTTGATTTTGGTGAAGGTAGAGTTTGTACGGGAGGTTGTTCGACATTCCGACTTGCTTGGTTCCTCAGAGCTAATTCAGCTTTAAGACGTGCTGCTTCCGAGCTTTCTTCCTTCTCGAAAACTTTTGATGTGGGTTTTTGTGCCGGAGCTTTAACAACTGGTTTAGGAGAAAAGAAGATTGACCAAATCATCCAACCAAACCCCATAACACCACCGACTACCGCAGACGCGATTGCAAATCTGATTAAAGGATTTTCGCTTCCCGATTGGGGTTCTGCTTGTTCGTGATCTCGCTCAATTAAAAATTCTTGGTCAATTAAAGCAACTTGTTCGGGTTGATATCCTGATATCTCCAATTCCTCTTCCGGAGTTAATTCATCATTAAGTAATTCATTTTGATGGTTTTCTTGATTATTGTTCATATAAAATGACTATGTATTATTTTCTCTTCCCTCACTCTCTCCCTCTCTCACTCCCTCACTCCATCATTCCCCCACTCCCCCACTCTCCCCCTCCCCCACTCCTCTTTCTCCCGTAAACTCAGAAATCTGAACTATTTCCAAACCTGCACTTCTAATCTCATATAATTGCTGTTCTAATGCAGAATTATCATTCGATTGTGGAGAAGGAATATCCACCGCTTTTAATCTAAAAGTGCGGTTGAAATTGATTTCTTCATCCGCACCACCAGGTAAATTGACTAATACTCTTGTTGCGACCATATCTACTTCCCATTCCCCCATTTTTACTTGTCTAGGAGCAGATAAATAGGAAATAATGATTTTGGAACGAACTTGACCTTTGAATACGCGAGCAGGTGTAATTTGTGCAAGTTCTTCGAGTACAGCATTACGAAATCCGCTTTTACCTGATTGAATTAGAAACGAAGCAATATAAGCATTTGTAGTAACACGTTTACCTTTACCTATATTTCTTCCTTTATCTAATTCTTTTGTTCCTGGAATAATACCATCCCAATTAAAAGTTAAATTAGCCCATTGTCTTACAGTATTTTTTATTACTTCAGGATGACGATATAAATAATGTTGTTCCGAAATAACTAAAGCGCGACCATTAACTAATTGCACAAACGTTGTTTTTCTAGCTGCTACTTGATTTACTTTAAAACTTAGAAACAATAGAAATAAAAAACTTATCAAGCTAAATGTTGTTAGCCCGACAAAGCATAAGGGAAGTATATCTTTGGAATCGATTAACAAGTTAGGTCGTCGAACTTTTCTCAAAGACTTAAGCATCTGTTACACCTTTCCTACAAAACCTGTTGCTATCGCTACTACTCCATCAAATGCTGCATTTACAAGTGCTGGAACTCTACTATTAATACCTGTATAAAGTGCAATTCCTCCACCACCTGCAATCAACAGTGCAAGTGCAGGAGCAAAGATACTGATAAATGCTAAAAATGCTAAATCGGAAACGCTTTGTGCCCCAGCAGAAACAATTACAGTTGCAGCTAAACCCACCACAATGTTATATCCCAATTGGACTCCAAATAAAGATACAAAACCGCTAGCCCAAGCCCATATCGGTTTTGAACCCAAAGGTAATAAACTTAATCCCAACGCAATTGGTGCAAATGTTGCAGTCATCATTAGTGCAGCTTCTAAGATATTGACGAAAGCCCATTGGAGAGCGTAGAGAAAAGTAACTAGTATAAGGGAAATAGAAGCATTAAAAACTGTCCCAGGATTTTGTACAAAATCTTTTAATTCTGCAACAGCTTGTCGCGCTTGTTCTAATGGTGCATTATTTTGTTGTTCTGCTGTTTCAAGAATTTGTTCTATAATTGGTCTTTTTTCTTGAAGACAATCTGTAAGAGGTTTACCAGTTTTCCCCTGACATTCAGCATAAATTGTAGAAACTTGAGTTTTGACATTTTGGGTTAAAGTAACGTTGGATATTGCACTTTTAAAAGTCGTATCTGCTAGTTGAATATCCAGAACGCTGACAACTTGTTGATGACCAATATTTCTAATAATAAGCACGGTTTGGGAAAGTAAATAACCATTGCTTCCTAAAAAAAGAGCAATTACCAACGGGTAGATAACAGATGCAGCTAATTCCGACCATAAAAACCGCTTTTCTTGATAATCGGCAGCCATTTTTATGGCAAGAATAATAATACTTAAAGCTGCTAATGTTGTACCTAAATTACATAAACCAGCCCATAATGCACCCGAAGGGTTAACGACATCTCCCCATACTTTATTCCAAGATTCGACTGTTCTTTGACTCAGTTCGATACTGCTGCGGACTAAACTGATGCCAACCGCTGAATCGGAATAATTGTCTGTAGCTGGGACTTGGGATAGGAGTGAGGGAGGGAGAGAGTGAGAGAGGGAGGGAATAGTAGAGAGATAAGAACAAGGTGATGTTATGCAGTTGAAATACACTACATTAATGTTGGTTAACATGATGAACAATTCCTCAGAATGAATTTTTATCAATAAAAATTGATTAACGAATTAATCCCACCCGGTAACTCTCTCGTCAGTCAACACCTTTAATCTTCTGCTTGAAAGAAATCAATTCCCTCGCTCTCTCCCTCTCTCGCTCACTCCCTCCCCTAAAACAGAACCACCTGGCATCATTAATAAAGAACCTTGAGATACAGCACGATTCCCAGTCGCAATTTGAGTTTGGCGATCGCCAATATTAGCAGCATTAAGTTCTTTTGCAACTTGAGCAGTCAAATTTAGTCCCAAAGCCCTATCAAATCTTGCTTGTGAAGCTTCCTGATATTGAAGATTGGAAATAGTAGCATTATTTTTCAACTGTTGAGAGATGTTCTGAAGAATTTGCTGCGAAGTATCGGTATTTTGAGAATCATCTGACATTTGAGTTGATTCAATTTCAGAATTAGCGCTTAATTCAAGAGTTTCAAAAGATTGTTGTTGAGCATTCTTAGAAAGAGTTTTACTCTGTGAAACTTCAACTGCTCCTACTCTTTCGCTTTGATTAGCTAAATCTTGGCGAATCGCATAGGAATTAGGAAGATTGTTTTCTAATCTATTAGATGTAACTCCATCTTGGGGAAGCGAACCTCTCATAATTTGGTTTACGACTTGACCTAAATCGGGGATATCAACCGAACCGATTGAATTTTGAACGAGCTGCTTGATGTTACCGAAAAAATCACCGCGAACAAAAGAACGTACATCATCAATAAATCCTTGAATTTCATTTGATGAATTTTCATTAAATGTTGTACCTTGAGTTTGAGCAACAGCATTATTGTCAGATATATCTGAAGTTGCTGCCAATGATGAACTGACTCTAATCACATTCAAAGCTGTAACTGTTATTCCTATGATTGAAATACTTCTAACAAGAAGGCAGAAGTAAGAGGGTGCAAAACGTAAAGAGTTGGTTCTTTTTGTTGTAGCTTCTGCTTTTTGTTTTCTACCTTCTCTACTCTTACCTCGAAATCTACGTATTCGTTGGCGTTTCCGAGTCTTCAACTTTATCTTTTTCTGATACATTTTTACCTTCTCCATTGATATGTGATAAACCTCTGTTTTGCTTAATAGATGAAACATAAACCCTGGTAAATTCAGCTAACCCCTGTAATTGTCCTTTAGTGGTATTGGGGTATTGGGACAAAATTGCTCGACGAGTACTGCGTTCTTCTTGATTCGTTGCTATTGCTGCTAAAGCCATTTCTCCGGGATAAAATCTGGTTTGCCAAAACCGTCCTCCTTTCTCGATTAACCAACATGAATACAAATCAGAACGACGGGGAAAGAAAGATTCCGAAGCATTATGAGCAATTATTTCAACCGGATATGATAGGTACTTCTCAAAAGAAGCAACAGCATTTGAGGTAATGCAACCAGTAATCCTATAACTTATATTCTGCATAATCATTGCTGCTGCTACCGACTGACAGATTGTATCTGGGTCTTGAGAAGATAAAACTATACTTAATCCATCCTTCCTTGCTGTAGCGCAAAGTTCTCCCACCATTGCGCTGAAGCCGTCTTTGCGGAACAATACAGAAAGCTCGTCGCCGATGAAAAGGCTTTTAAGATGGGAAAGCGCTACCCTCAAACAGGCAGCCTTTGCAGCAACAGCCATTGTGTACGAATCCTGGTCATTACTCAAGCCCGTTAAAGCATAGAATTTGACCATTGGTTCTGGAGAAAAACTGCTGGGTTTACCTATCGCTGTGCCTAAAGGACTTACTAACAGTGCAGAAATTTGACTAGTGATTTGGTTTATTGCTTGATGGTCAATGGCTTCTGGTTTTTGAATATTAAGTCGCGCAATGGAACAGAATCTTGAAAAATCCTTTAGTGTTGGTATATCCTGCCATTCTTGAGATTTCCATCCTTTTGAAAAAGCCAAATTATAACGCTCGATAATATCGGGATCGCTTAAAAACACATCCAGTGCTTGCATCAAAATTGCATCTACTCTTTGAGCTAAATGGGGAGCATCTAAACGTCCCATAACGATGACACTCAAAGCATTGCGTATAAACGAACGCCATGATTTCATCCTAGAAGCCCGATCTTCTGCATCAAAGTCCCGTAAATCAGGAGGTTCCATTAGGTTATTGGAAGCGCGGGATAAATCAAAATAAGCTCCAGCATCCCCTAATAACTCAATAGCTGTCTTAAAAGAACTTTCCCCATCAGCTGCGGGTATATCCATTCCAACCACGGGTATTCCTTGGGATAAAGCATCGAGCATAAATCGCCACAGCAATACTGATTTACCAGAACCAGTTTTACCCGTGATTAATGCGTGCTGGGTATGAGTGAACAAGTCTACGCAAACAGGTTTACCGCCTCGATTAGTGAGAAATTCTACACCTTTATCGTCAAGCTTTTTAGGTAGAGTCAGCGGTAAAATTCCAGCAACTGTTTCACTTTCCAATACCAGCCGTCGTTCGCTGAGAATTGAACTTGAATGTAAAATTCTCCGCCAAGTTATGGGTAAAGTTTCTAGCCAGATTTGAGAAGCAATGTTTCTTTCTCGCACTACTTTAGCAGTTCCAAAACTGTTGCAGAGCAAGTTGCAAGCAAGGTCTAAGCTTTCTGCATTCTCGCGATAGACTAAAAATACTACCGCACAGTTAAGAGGAACAGCACCTTTATATAGTTTCTTCTGTGCATCAAAACTTTCCTCCTGCTTAATTTCAGCACCTACATCTCTACCAGTTCCTTTAAATAAAGCTCGTTCTCTAGCGGCTTTTGTTTGCTTGGCTTGACGATGTAAATTATATTGGGTTAGATATCGGTTCGCTGCTGAAATTTCTACCCAAGCTTCAGTATCTCGGACATGATTTTCGCTCAGAACTTTCCACATCCATGAAATTTGTTCTTTTGCATTTACCCACGCAATAACCGTATCAGTCATCGTCAAGACACCGCATACTTTATCTTTAACATAAACGCGGTTCGTACATTGACGGTGTTCCGGACAAGAACTTCTACCTTTTTCTCCGGAAATCAAGATAGTTGTAGAATGCTTAATGGAATTTTGGATTTCCGTTAATTTAATACCGCTATCTTTGTCTTCTGCAATAACTAGTAGCTGAGGAATTGCTGGTGCTTCGTATTTGTTAAATCTTCTCCACAACCACGACCATAATTGTGTATCGTTGAGCGGAGAAAGTTCTAACCCAGCTTTAGTATTGAAAAGCATTTCCCATTGAATAAACCCTTGGGTATATGCTTTCATCAATAAGACATTGAGAAGCTGTTCTTGTCTTTGTGATATTCTTCCGGTAACGTTATCTAAAAAAGAACGTCCTGCTTTCCCCGAATAGTATATTAGTTTAGACAAAGGGTCATTTTTATTATCTCCAAATCCACTTGCAGTCCAAGTACAGAATACGATTTGTTGCCAAGTTGACCTTGCTCCTCTACGAGTTAATTCTTGTACTCTTGCTTGTTCGTTACGAGTTAATATCGCTGGTAGTTTAAGAGAACAGTTTTGAGCAAGATTATTGAGATGTTCTTGTCTTACAAAGTCATCCGAATAACGTCCTAGAAGAAAAGTACATTTTTCTCCCGGAAGGATAGATTTCATAGCCTCGGAAATGGAAGCCGATATTGATGTTACTTCTTCTGGATAAAGTTGATTGTGGATACCTTTGACTTGGAAAGCGAAAACAACTTGGAATTGGTTTTCGTCTTTAATATCGCCTTGATTGAGTAGAAACGCTCCTACTTTGCGGTTATCCCTTTCAATGCGAACCATGCAGCAGAGGTCGAGTTCGTTCTCAAAGGGAATGTACTGTGACTTCTCATTATTTTGGTCAATAGAATTTATCGTTTGAATATAAGCTTTCATTCTCTTTTCTGCTTCTTTAACTGCTTTCTAATGTTTTTAGAAAGCAAAGGGGATACATATAACGCACTACCGATAATCCAGTTTTTACCTCTCGGTTTACGAAAAAGATTAATATATTTATCTGGGTCTTTTCCCGTTACGAACCACCAACTCAAAATTAACCAAAAACTGATAACTGCGACCTTGGGTATTCCCCAACTAAGTAATCCATCAAAAATGAAATAGGTAATTGTAATAATCGCGAACCAAGGCAAAATTTGATTAGCTGGGATTGGACCAAAGCCCGCTTGTTTTCCAATTATTTTATTTACTTTAATTGGCTCTTTATCCCAATTCATTTCAACATCTTTTTAATAATTAGTCATTTGCCCTCGCTCTCTCCCTCCCTCACTCCCTCACTCCTACTAACCGCCAGCAGTTCCAGTTCCATCGCCAATAAACAGAAACGTAATAACGTCAATAGTAAGAATAATCCCAATTGCTAAACCTGCTTGAGTCGCGATTGGTCGCCAGTCGTTCCCTTGCTGTGCTTGGTTATATGCAAATAACGCAGCGACTCCGACTAATAGCAGAAAGACTCCACGAATTGCGTTAAATACTAAAGTTATTGCTTCTGGTGATATTGTGCTTGCTCCTCCTACAGAACTTTCTTCAGCAATTGCTGCTAAGAATTCTTCTAATCCGCTTAAGAAAATTGCGTGTGCTGGCAATTCAAACACCGTTAGAGTCGCAGTTAATGCAATAATTAACCCTGCTATGTGCCAAAAACTAATTTTAGCGTTAACTATTTTATGGAGCCAAGGTATTAGTTTAATTACCCTATTCAAGCAATAGAAGAATAAGCTTATGGATAAGATAATTGAAATTAGGAGCGGTTCTTTTACAGTTAAATAAATTAAACCAAATCCTAAAAATAAGCTTAATCTAGTATCTGTTTTAGTCCATACATTTGTGGCTAATGTCAGGACACTTGAATAATAAATATTAGCAGCAACAGTTTTGAATTTCTCCTTTTCGTACAACTCATTTCTCGAATCATATTTTTGTTTGTTGTACATAATTAATAAGTAAGTTGCGATTAAAATTTTACATTTCGTAAGAAAAATCATTAACCGCATCCAATGATGCGGTTGAATGATTGGGGAGTGTGGATTGTGATGCAAAATTTAAACATTGAATCTGGTTTTTATTAAAATCACACTGCTCAATACTCCAACGGTTATATTTAGACTCTATTAGAGTCGCAGCAAATACTTGTTGTTTAGTTTCGACAGATTTTGTATCAAACCCTTTCAAAGAAGCAGGTATTAAAACATTTCCATCTAAATCAGTTTTAGCCGCTTCAAAACAAAAGCGATATTGCTTATTCGACTCTGGATCTTCCAATTAAAAGCTTTGGGAGTTTCACCTGCTTTTAACTCTATAAATTCCTGCGGTAGAACTTGCTCAAAGCGTCTAAGTATTGCTAATCCAGCAGTTTGAACATCTGGTTGTTCCTCTTGCTGTAAAGTATCTTTTAAATTGATACTTGATTTTAAAGGTAATCCAGTTAATAACAATCCATTAAGTTCTTGTTGGTTTGCTAATTGATTCGCAATATTTATTAAGCCAGGATTGATATTTTCTTTAACCGAAAGCGATGATTTGAGAATTGTTTGGTTCTCCGGTTGCTCTGGATTGATAATGTGTTGGTCTTCTACTTGTAACCCCGGTGTAATGGTTATCTCTTGAGATGATGGAGAAGAAACTGTGAGGTTATTTTCTAATTGTGTAACAACAGAAGAAGTTGTTTGCTTACCAGAAATAATATCTCCCTTTTCTGAAGAGATATTGCTTTGCTGCTGCTTGAAAGGAATAGTAGCTGTCGTTTTACTAGAGTCGTTGGTGAAAGAAAAGTTGAATCCACTCAGTTGATTTTCTTCAAAGACTAGATTCATTTGTATTTCTTGACCATGCTCTAAACTAACTTCCTTTAAAGCAGCTTGTAAATCCTTGATATCAGCTAAATGGTGTTTTGATTCTAATACTTGGTTTACGACATGGGAAATGTAATTTAAGTCTAACGGGTCTGTAATAAAACAGTTATCGATTGAATTATTCATGATACTTGATAGCTGTGTGCATTCGCGACGATACCTCTTCTAATATTTGAACTTATTCTCTATCAAATGCTTCTATTCATTACTTTCCCTATGACGTAAATAAGTCTATTACTAAAGTGATGAAATCTTTATCACTTTAGTAATAGACTTATTCTTTATTAATTATACGAAGCAGTTGTAATATTTGAATTAGATAAAATACGATTGACGAAAAAAGACGGAATAGTTATCATTTATTTCATTAAACAATACTATTTTTATAAGTATAATAATATATAGGTTTATATTATTTCAAAATCAGATTAGCTTTTTAGCAAGTCCTAACTATTTTTTATGCTTTAGAGATTAACATCCGGAAAAATTTATAAGCCTTTATCAGACTGTAATAAATTGTATAGCTTCAGTAGATATAAATACTTGTAGCTTTTTTGTAAGTAAGAATTTTGCATGCAAAAAATAGTTATTGTATTAACCATAATTTTATGCAGTAATTCAATAACAAGATTCGGGTAGTTCACTATTAACAGAAAATTTCACACTTAGAGTTAATCTAATATTGAATTGAGAGAGTCCCCTTCAATATGCGAATAGAAACTGACAAAGAATTTTGGGTAAGGCAACTAGAAGAATGGCGCGAAATTGTGCGTCAAAGGAAATTAAAGAAACTCAATTCCGGTAACTACTCGCTTGTCGATAATAATGCGACGAACAAACCTGTTTAGTATCCGCTTTTTATCATCAGGTGTCCTAGTCTCCCAAAATTCGCGATCGCAAAACATTTGAGATAATTCTTCTCTAATGAGTAAGCTACGTGTCGTTACCTTTTCGTTCAGGCTTAAAATGCTAGCTATTTGTTCGCGAATCCCGTCTTTAGCCTTTTCGACAAAGGGATTGACAGGTAATTTTTCTAATCCTGCTAAAGTATCTCGCAGTTCTTTTACTTCTATAGGTTCTTGACGTTTCTCTTCCTCCAGATTTACCATTCCAGCTAGTCTAGTAGCTTCTTTTACTAGTAAATCCGCGACTTGTTCGTCTAGATAATCGCTACGAATCATTTCTTTACGGTCACATCGTCCTAGAGGAAAATAGCTACATTGATAATAGTGGATAAATTTTCCTCCTCTTTTAAGTTGTCCGGATGTCCGAGTTAATGCTCCTCCACAGTTAGAACATTTTAATAAATTAGCGAAAGGGTTGACTCTTTTACTCCCAACCCATCGATTGTTAGCATTAGAGCGAATAGTTCTTTTAACTTGTTCGTGCTGTTCGCGGCTGATAATCCCTTCATGCGTATCCCAATTACAATCCCATTTATCAAAATGGTTTAATTGCTTTCCCGATGGACTTTTAGTTGTCACATTAAAAGGAGTTCCCCCAGCGTTAACAGGATTAACCAAAAAATTCTTTAACCCGGACGGGGACCACTGTAAACTTCCCCAAGGATATCTTTTAAAATTATTCTTCTTATTTGACGAAAAATCAGCTTTATCTAAATTTTCTCTATCAATTACGTGCTTGCGAGTTTTTTTACCACTTCGGGCTTCTACTTTATTAGAAGTCCCAAACATTTTATTAAGAGTGTCGCAGGTTTTACGGACGCTACCACATTCATTAAATACTTCAAAAATAAATAAAGCTAATTCCCAAACTCGAAAACATCGCTTACTTTCTAATAAACAAACGCACCAATTTTCATCTTTAACATAGCTATCATTAACTACCTTCCACCCTAAAGGAGCGAACCTGTGGCTTTTTCTTTGTGCCATTCGATGCTTCCGTTCGGCACTGACGCGGCTAGACAACATTTTTATCTCAAATTTGGATGCTGCAAGTAAAATATCGACTGTTAACTCCCCACCCAAACTTTCAGTATCAATCGTTTGGTCGAGAGCGACCAATTTTATATTTTTACTCCGCAAAACCTCCATTAAGGCGTAAAATAATTTTGACGAACTACCGATACGGTCAATTCTCGTTACCACCAGTTCGTTAACTCTACCTTTGGTTACTGCTTTCAAATCATTGATGAGTTGTTGCAAACCGTCGCGGACTTCGGTAGTACGACTTTGAATATCCCAATAAAAACGCACGCATTCAGCATTTTTACCTCTTTCCAACTGCTTTTTTAACGCATCTCGGTCTTCTTGCTGCTCAACGCTAGATACTCGACCGTAAAACCATCTTTCATTCATGGTATTTTGATTTCTGTTCTATAGAGAATATACCATGTCATTTCTAAACGCCGAAGAACCAACGGCAGTTGATTTAGTTACTGACTTCGGCGTTAATATGCTATGGCATCCATCTTTAGGAATGGAGTTGGGTACCGAATTACAGACGATGTTATGGGAATGTCTTTTAGGTAAAAAACCCCTCGACATTCTAGTTTTTGAAGGTACTGTAATTAATGGTCCCAACGGTACTGGGGAATGGAATCGTTTCGCCGATCGCCCTATGAAAGATTGGTTGAGCGATTTGGCTCACGTTGCCAATTTTGTCGTAGCGGTGGGAGACTGTGCTTGTTGGGGAGGAATTCCGGCGATGGCACCAAACCCCACCGAATCAATCGGATTGCAATATCTCAGAAGAGAAGAAGGTGGGTTTTTAGGTAAAGACTTTCGAGCAAAGTCTGGTTTACCCGTGATAAATATTCCGGGCTGCCCAGCCCATCCTGACTGGATTACTCAAATTTTGGTCGCGATCGCAACAGGTAGAATCGGCGATATTGTTCTTGATGACTTGCATCGTCCGCAAACTTTCTTCAACACGTTTACACAGACGGGCTGTACTAGAAATATCCACTTTGCCTACAAAGCATCCACCACAGAATTCGCTCAACGTAAAGGATGCTTATTTTACGATATCGGGTGTCGCGGCCCGATGACACACTCTTCCTGCAACCGCATCTTGTGGAATAGAGTCTCATCAAAAACCCGCGCTGGTGTTCCTTGCCTCGGTTGTACCGAACCAGAATTTCCTTTTTACGATTTAAAGCCTGGGACTGTATTCAAAACTCAAACAGTACTCGGAGTCCCCAAAGATTTACCAACAGGAGTCAATAAAAAAGATTACGCCATTTTAACAATGGCAGCAAAAGACTCAATGCCAGCTTGGGCAGAAGAAGACTTTTTTACGGTGTAATGGGAATAGGGCATGGGACCGAAGGGCATTGGGAAAAACAAGGGAGCAGGATGCTCCCACTACAAATAGTTTTATAACTTCCTACTCCCAACTAACAACTAACAACTAACAACTATCAAATTATGGTACAAACATTAGACATTTCACCTCTGGGAAGAGTTGAAGGTGATTTAGATGTAAGAGTAGATATAGATGATGGGCAAGTCGTCAACGCTTGGACTCATGCAGAATTATTTCGCGGATTTGAAGTTATTTTACGCGGAAAAGACCCTCAAGCAGGGTTAATTGTAACACCAAGGGTCTGCGGTATTTGCGGAGCTTCTCATTTAACCAGCGCAGCTTGGGCTTTAGATACTGCTTGGAAAACCGAAGTTCCGCGCAATGCAATTTTGGCAAGAAATATCGGTCAGATTGTCGAGACTATACAGAGTATTCCTCGTTATTTTTATGGACTGTTTGCGATCGATTTAACTAATAAAAAGTATCAGCACAGTCATTTCTATCAAGAAGCTTGTCGTCGTTTTGCTCCGTTTACAGGTAAATCTTATGAAATCGGAATTACGATTTCTAGCAAGCCGGTAGAAATTTACGCTTTATTCGGTGGACAATGGCCCCACAGCAGTTATATGGTAATAAATGGCTGAATACTTTATATAAAAGGGATTTGAAAATAGAGCGATAATGATTCCCTAGCTTTTCCTTAAATTAGGCGATCGCGCCAAATTCCTTATCATCAGAATATAATTAATGGTTCGCCCGCTAGCGCTACTACAAACATATTTTTATTCATAAGCAATTGAATACGAACTTGATATTAACAGTCATTTGAATTTATAAATCATTTCCTATTTTTTCCCTAGAACAGTGCTGTGGTAAATTTCTAATAGTGCCATCTGCTCGCCACATCCTATCCACTATGAAAATCGAACGATTAGAGGAACTCAAGCAAATACTGACTTCAGAAAATGATTTTTCTAAAATCTGGAATTTTTATATGGATAATTTTGCAGACCATGCTGAGTTCACAGATTTGGGTCATCCTGCTAAAAACAAATATTTAGATACCGTTGTCCGCAAAACCTGTCAGGAAATGTTTGGCAGTAAAATCAAGATTACGAACTCTTTATTGATTAAAATTGCAAAATACAAGTTCTTTCACGGACCTTTTCAAGTTGACGGACGTATTGGTGGGGTAATCTTTTTTGAAGATATAAATATTGGGTTACTTGCAGTATCGGAAGATAATTCAAATAACGGTATAGTGAAGTATTCGCGTTTTTCTGAAATGGCTCGGTTATCGGAACCAAAAGGTTTTAGTCTTAATTAAGAGAAGTACAACTTACCTATCGCTTTATTTTTATTAACTTTTAACGACTAAGAGAAAACGCCCAAATAGTAAAACAAACGGAAACTACGAATCCTGCTGCAATAAATAATAGCCGATTACTCGACTTTGTTGAATCTCGAATACTCAACAGCAAACTTATAGATAAAGGAATCAAAACACCTAATTCTATAAATATGTTTCGATAGAAAAAATAATTAGTTAATCGAATTCTTCCAGCACTGGGTAATAGTCCAAAAGGAAGCCTAAAGGCTTGCAAGCTGAATGGATAAAACAATGGCAGAGCAGAAACCCCAGTTAGCATATCTAGCAACAGATGAGACAAACCTACTAAAATTACCTGCAAACTTTGAAATTTAAAACTTTTTCCTCGTTTGCCTAACAACCAAAGCCCCAATATTGTACAACCCGGCATCAGAATTGCCCCCAAAAAAGAGTGAGTAATTCTTAAAGTTTGATTATCTTCTCGTATTCTCAATGCAGGAATGAGGTAATCAATATCCAGAATTGAAGCAACTACAAGCAGCCAAATTAGCCATATCCAATCAAACTGCCTACTTTCAGTAAGGCGATGGGTTTGCAACTGCTGAGTTACTGCATAGGTAGTCAATCCTGCCAAACTATGACCAATGAATGATGACATGAGGGCATATTCCTCAACGAAGCTTTGAATTATAAGTCTATAGAATTATATTTCAATCATAATTATCGAGCAATGTATATTTATTTTCTCCGATTAACAATAAAAAGCCGGGTTTTTCTCTATATAAATACGGTAAATTGGTTGTTTTAGTTTTTATAGTTACTAATAAAATTGAATATTGTAGTGCAAACTGATTATTGAACGCTGTTTACTAAGTGCGTGGATACACGAATGAAAAGTAATTATCGTAATAACTCCTCTTCAAGTACGCTAAATCAGTCTCCCAATCTTGAATTGCTTTACTAAAACTACGTCTGTTGCGTCGTTTAGCATTGCGAGTGAATGCAGCAATCTAATCAACCATTTTTTGCAATCTCTTAGCGCTTTTAGGTTCTCCCCATTCACTCAAATAAGCAGCGTTATCAATTTGTAATAAAGGTTGCGAGAAGACTCGATCGAGAATTCGCCAACGCGCTGTTTGTGATAAACCACTCTTACCAACTTTGTAGCCATAATGTTTGAGTAACCCTTGCTCATATTTGAAAACATCATTTGATAAGTTCTGAGAACTAGGATTGGCTTTTGTTGTCGGGTATGCAAACTGTGTTTCCTGCAACGCCGATAATCTAGTCGTAATACGTTTACGTAAATCGAGGGCTTTTTTACGAGAACGAAATTCTAACTCGTAATGAATCTGGTTCAAAACTTCTGTATCATTCCATTTTGAAGCAGCGATTGTTTCTAGTTCATTAGTGCGATATTTTAAATAAGGACGTTGCTTAACTTGAGTGTTTGTATTCTTTGTTTGGGTAATTTCAGGAGATGGAAATTGTAATGCAGGGCTTTCTTCCATCTGGATATCGGTTGGTGTTATCAACTCCTCAGAAGTTGCCTGCTGATAATTATTTTTTTGAGTAACTTTAGGTAACGGAGATTGTGATATAGGACTTTCTTCCACCTGGATATCAGCTGGTGTTATCAACTCCTCAGAAGTTACCTGCTGATAATCATTTGTTTGGATAACTTCAGAAGACGGAGATTGTAAAGTAGGACTTGCTTTCACCTCGACATCAGGTATTATCACTTTTTGAGAAGCAACTTGCTCATAGCTTACTTGGCTTGCAGAGACAATCTCAATATCCCGCATACGAAAGATCGCAAAGTTTCTTTTCGCATTTCTCAGATGACAATAGCCTTCCAAGCATAAATTTTGAGTTTGCTTAACTGTTTTGAATCTTATTGGCGTAACAGTGCGTTCGCTCTTCTCACCATTTCGTGTCTCATAACTGAATCGTACTTTTTGGCTGCTTTGAATTGCCCATTCGAGTAATTTGACTTCTCGCTCAACTGCTACTGTTTCTACTTTACTTGTTGGTTTCGGTTCGGTTTGTGGAGGTACATATGAATCGGTTTGCTTACTGCGTACAGAAGGTAATGAACTGTTGGGTTTTGTTTCTTGAAATCGTGGAGGTGATTGATATGTAGCTTTTTTAGCATGAAATTCAGCTTTTTGGGTAGCTTGAGCAATATATCTGTCGATAATACTTACAGCATAAGAACCCACTACTGCCATAGTTAGAAATACCCAAAAAAGGCGAGCAGTAAGTAATATCCCAAAAACTTGTAAATGTAAAAGTGGATTAAATATTTGAATAAAGCTTTGCTGTAGAAAGCTCCATTCAATTGAGATAAATAAAATTGCATTCCCCAGATACCCTAAACCCCAAAGCACAGTAAATAAAAATTTAAACAGTTTCATAATTCTTTTTTTAATGCGGGCTGTTTGCCGTAATTTCTACACATTGATATGTTCCAATTTACCGAAGAACAAATTTGACTCAATGTTCCTTATGAAATTGTACGCATTATTACTGTATTATTCAGGATGCAATTTATAATTTGTTTACTTAAATTTACTTACATGAATTATGCGATCGCCTTCAAGGTAGAGGAGGCGATCGCTCCGATCAAAAAGACTTAACGTTATTAGTCAGTCTGCTATACCAGGGTTTTTATGATGCTATGCCGTTAATCACCACTTACATCTAAGTAACACATCTTCATCGTGCCACACGTATCAGGATGAGGGCAAGTTTGGCAAATATTAAAACGCATCCACATTTTACTAATTTCCTGGCCGTTCCGAGTCTTTATTAGAAGCTTTTTTTTTAGAATCTCCTCTTTGTTTCTTTAATTTGGCTATAGCATCAACAGCCGCCTGTTTTTCTGCATTTTTCTTACTACGACCTTTACCTCCACCGTAGTATTGACCATCGACATAAACTTTAGAAAAGAACTCTGGAGCATGATCTGCTCCACCTAATTTTTCCGTGACATACTTCGGAGGACTTTTTGCTCCGTTTGCTTGGACAATTTCCTGGAATTTATTTTTCGAGTCTACATTTGAACGAACTGTCATAACTTCTTTAGGTACGGAGTCAAATAGCTTTTCAACTAAAGGACGCAGTGCTTCAATATTTCGCTTTTTATCTAAATAATAAGCTCCAATCACTGCTTCAAAAGTACTGCTAAGAAGATTCTGATTGTTATAACCGCCATCACGGATTGCACCTTGTCCAAGTCGCATTTTATAAGTCAACTCAATTTCAGTAGCGAATCTAGCTAATTGTTTTTCGTCTACAAGTGCTGCTCGTCGTCTTGTCATCTCATCTTCTTCCATTTCAGGATAAATTTGATAAAGGTATTCACCACTAATGAAATTGAGAATTGCATCACCAAGAAACTCTAAACGCTCGTTATGTCCTTTTTCTTCGGGATTTTCATTGATATATGAACGGTGAGTTAGCGATCGACGTAAAAGTTTTTCGTCATCAAACATCAAAAGTTTATGCATTTTTCCTCTTTGAATTGAAAGTTGATTTAGGCGCTAATAACCGTAAAGGTGGATAGAGACTATTGCCACGAGAGTTGTTGCAGGTGAAACAAGCTAATCGTAAATTTTCTAACGAGTTTGAACCACCTTTACTTTTAGGAAATAAATGCTCGATAGTTAACTTTTCTGAAGGTAGGCAACACCTACACCACCAGCAACAGGAATTGTAGATACTTAGAAGTTGACGCTTTTTAGCGACTTTTTGCTTACTATTCATTTTGAATTTCTTCTACTACAGGTTTAGTAGCATCGGAATATCAAGCAGCCAGCAGCAGATTTCCCCATTTCTAAGGAAACTTGCTAATTTGCCATCTATTGATAAAAGTCTCAAACGCACTATCTCTAAGCCTCAAACAAGTGCATACCTAGTATGCTGAACCAGCTTTTATTAGAGAATCTCATATCTCAGACAAATGCTAGACCAAAATACTAGCTATGCACCAATCTGAGGAAAAGAGATAGTGGGCATGAGACAAACATCAATAAATTCAATTGATATTCATCTGCATAAGTAAATTAACTCACGACCAACTTTTATTGTCAAGCCTTAATTTTCCAATAAAGCAAAAGTTATATTGATTTCGATAGTTACCAAGAACGATTAGTTTTTTATAAGCTTTTGCTAGCGCGATCGCAAACCTAAAATTAGAATATTGAGTATTTATTGCTGCTCACTCAGTAATCGAATGCCATCTCCGGGCTGCGTTTTAATTAGGTTCGGGCTTGAGTAGTCGATAACTTGATTGATAAATAAAAAATATAATTCAATTTTTATATTATTATCGTACCGGGTGTTGGGTTGCGCTCCGCTTAACCCAACCTACGAAGTTTCAGTTTTTCGACCTCTAACCGCAATCTTTCATTCTCTATCCTTAAAGCCAATATTTCATTTTTCTGCAATTCAACCAACGACTTTTGATCGATCGCCTCACCAAAGGCTTTTTTCCGATTTTCAATTCCAAACCATCTTTGATAAGTTTTGGTATGTTCGTCTACTGTATGCCCTAAGTTATCTGCTGCGGCTTTGATGGGTATTCCCTGTAAATGCGATCGAATTGCACAAGCGTGACGTAAATCGTAGGGTTGAAATTCAACTCCAACTTTTCTAAACCATCTCGATATATCTCTCCGCATCCAGTTTATCTGTTGTACGGATGTAATTTGAGAAATTTTTTTATCTAATATTGTTAATGGTTGGGGATTTTTTAAATCGAATAATTCAATCCATTCGGGTACGAAGGGGATTACTTCTCGATATCCGGTTTTGGTGTCTTTATCAACTTTCCAGGTGTTATCTATATTTTGCTCGGATATCCACCAGTTAATATCAGGTTTAACAAATAATTCCCTTGGGCGTAATCCAAAGGTTGCCAGCATTCCATATGCCCAGCGCCACATTTCCCAGGTTTCGGTAGCATCGCAGATATTTGTATTTTTCCGATTGAGGGCAAATTTTTCAAATAGTTTATAAGAATGAATGATTTTCTCGTCGCTGGGAATGTCTCGGTATTTAGGAGTAACGTTATCCCGTTTGACATCGAGGGTAAATCCTAAATCAAAGGTTTTGATAAATACGGAAGATATGGCTAGTAATTCATTTTTTTTATTTCCCTTATAACTATTAATTACTGATTCAAAATTATCCTTGGTTGCTAAATCAGTTAACAAAAAGTTTCTCTTAATTACCGATATATAATTCGCAAAGGTATTTTGACTTGTGATAGTCTTCTTACGAGTTTTATAATAATTATCCTCGAATATGTTCAATAATTCACCAATAGTTTTTATGCGTTTTTTTTCTTTAATTCTGATTCCTAAATACTTTTCATTCCATACAAAAGTATGACGAGCGATTAATTTACCCAACTCGTAACTTTCTTCAATGGCGGTTTTTAATCCTTCTAAATTCGCTGGAATACCTAAAGATAAATCGTACTGCTTTTTACTCTTACCCAAACGATGATAATCATCTGGTTTCAAAGGAAGAGTTGCTCGTAATTGTAGCGAATTTCCATTGTATTTGATGCTAACTTTGATTCTATCTCTTTTTAAATTAGAATTTGCTTCAGCTAACTTTTTGTCAAAGACTTCTTGATATTGTAACTCTGTTGCTTTAATTTTCGCCATCGTTCCCCTATAACTACCGTCAGTGGTGTTTTGCGGTTCAAAATCCGCAAACATATCAAAGAACGAGTCGGTTTCTTGTGTAGATGCGCGATTCCCGTAACTATTCTTAGGGGGAGTATCGAAATTATCCTGGTTGTGATTTTTCCCGCTCATTCCCTAAATATTCCCTTATTTATTAGCTCAAATGATGAAAATTAAATGTTCGTAAATAGCATTAAAAGCTGAGAAATAAGTGATTCACGAACATATTTAGCATATCACCTGTTGTCAAAGCAGTTATATGGTTCCCGGTGGAGTGATGTGCGCTCCCACCTTGACTGACGTAACCCGCGCTTGGTCAATTCTGGAATATTTCCGTACCAATTGGCTCGAACCAGTTTGGTTGGGTTGTTCTTTGGAAAGATATGAAGAAATCCAAACCTATGAGGATTTTATGAATTGGCTGGATGAAAGTCCGAATCATGCTAATTCGGATTTGGGTTTTTACTGGCGCATGGGTTTGGATATCGGCTTGCATAAATATGGTCAGGGTTTGGGTAAATATGTTAGCTGGGGATATTTACCTCACGAAGTAAAATATCAACATCCTACCGTTGAAGGTCGAAATGCCGCTATGATTATGAAAAGCGGAGTATATGACAGCTACAGCGATACTCATACTCCCATGAATCATGGTTTTGTAAGGGAAAATACTACCCATTCCTGGTATAACGAAGGTACTGGTGACGTTCATCCTTACGATCGCAATACTCGACCTACTCAAAACAATAAGAAAGATTTTGAGAATGAATATACTTGGGGAACTGCGGTTACTCATGTAGATTACGGACGTTTAGAAGCCGGCCCTTAGCTCGTCAATTGGTAGCAGGTGGTACTCACGGCGAAACTTGGCAACATTATGATGGCTTTATCCTCGATGCTTTCAAGCAAATGGGTGGTGCTAGTATCCATATCCGTCAGCTAGCAAGAGTCCACGAGGTTGTTAAACTTTACCGTCAAGCCGAGCGTTGTTTGAGAGAATTTCGTTTGAATGATTCTTGGTATATCAAACCAAAAGAGCAAGACGGACGCGGTTGGGGTGCTACCGAAGCTTCTAGGGGAGCTTTGTGTCACTGGATAGATATCGAAGGTGGCAAAATAAAGAATTACCAAATCATGGCTCCTTCAACTTGGAATATCGGGCCTCGCGACGGTGAAGGAAAACGCGGCCCCATCGAAGAAGCTTTGATCGGTACACCTGTTTTTGACTCAACAGATCCAGTAGAAATAGGTCATGTAGCTCGTTCCTTTGATTCCTGCTTGGTATGTACCGTTCACGCCCATGACGCAAAAACGGGTGAAGAATTAGCGCGTTTTCGGACTGCATAAGATTAGGAATAGTTAGGAGTGAGGAGTTAGGAATTAGGAGTTAGGAATTAGGAGTTAGTAGTGCGTTAGCGCAGCGTGTCCGCCAGGACATGCGTCTCGCTCGCTATCTAATCTCCCCATCTCCCCATCTCCCCATCTCCCCACTCCCTCCCCATCCTCAATTAATTCATACAAAAATAAACCATGTCCAGCAAAGCATTACACGAACATCTTGCCAATCTTCCCGAACAAGCACTTCAAGAATTTACGCAGTGGTGCGTTACTCAGCAAGCTAGGGAAGCAGGATACGAATTTACTCCTAATGAAACAAAATTAGGAGAATTACCAACAGAAGATTATATTCCCGAACTTGTCGGACAATTTATGGATACGACAAGAAAGGATATCAGAACTGGATTGGTAGCGACATTTGCTGGAAAGCAGGCTGATAACCATTCTTTATCAGGCTTACCGGCAATGGTTGATTTTGTTTCGCTTTACGTTAAGCATCTGTTTCCTAGCGAAGGAACTGATGAAACACAAGCGGAAGAGTTAATAACCAAAGCTTCCGAGCAGCAGTTTGAAAAGCTTTCTCAAATTGCTCAACAACATAACGTTAAGTTATCTTCCTAAATATCGCATCCAATTAAAACTTATTTATCAACCCGGTTTTTTGGCAAAACCGGGTTTTTTTATAAAAATCAGTATCTTCAACCAATCAATAAAAAATAATAAAATTTAATTAGTTATTTTCCACGGTTGTATGTATCAGTTCATTCGTGTTAATCAATCGATAATATATATTAGTTAAACTACTATTAGGGCTGGATGTAATATCGCGAAAGCCTTGCTCCCAAGATATTTCAAGTATCTTTTGTTGTGAGTTTGCTATTGCATCAAAATTGCGATCGCCATTATTGGTGCTGTTGGTAGAACTACTATAAGTGAAAGTTTAAACTTTTATTAAAACGTTGACTATTTACACTGAAGTCAGTTACAACCAATGAAGAAATCATCACATTTGATCTATTTCCTTGAAATCTACTGCACTCAGACAGTTTATTAAGAAGGTTAAGTAGAAAATTAACGGATTTTACGCTTCTTGAAACAATAATAATTTTTTCCAAGAAGATAAATATAAATGTTGTCAATGCTTGTTGTTAATAGCGTTGGCTTAGGTTTTAATGCTTATCAGCTATTGATTGTAGCGGGAACTGTATCTACTTTTTCTATCTCGAACAAAAATTTCATCTATTGGTTTACAGGGAGTAAATTAAAATGTCTCATTTAATTCAAAACGTACTAGATAGCCAGGAAAAAAATAATTTACGTGAATTTACTAGCTTGTTACGTCAATCTCAGAAGCGTTATCTACTTCGTAACGATATTTTGATTGCTTTTTATAAATATTGCGATACTAACGAAGATAATAAGGATCTGTATAGCAACTCAGAATTAGGTAAGTTAATTTATTCAACTCAAGAAATTATTTTAGACAAGGAAAGTCTTTACTTAGTTGTTCGTCCTAAAATCGCTACTCAAGAAGCTTATCGTTTGCTGGATGATATGACGGTAGAATCTATAAATATTGAAGAGTTGTTAAATTTACGAGATAGACTAGTTGATTCTAAACATTCTCAAGATGAGGAGGTGTTGAAAATTGACTTTCAAGCTTTTTATAATTTTTCTGTGAGTCTCCGTGACTCGAAAAAAATTGGTAATGGGGTCGATTATCTCAATCGCTATTTATCCAGTAAATTATTTGATGACAATTGCGGTACTTGGCAAGAAGCTTTATTCAACTTTCTGAAGCTGCACAAATATAACGGTCAACAGTTATTAATTAACGAACGCATCAAAAGTAAATCGCAGCTATCTGAAAAAGTAAAACGAGTAATCGATCTTTTAGATAAATATCCCGATCGCACTTCTTATGAAAACTTTCGCTTTGAATTGCGGAGTTTTGGATTTGAACCTGGTTGGGGAAATACGGCTCTTAGGGCACGAGAAACTTTCTTATTATTAGACAAGTTGATTGATTCGGCAGACCATGAAATATTAGAAAAATTTATGTCCCGACTTCCCCTAGTATTTAAGGTTTTAGTTACTTTTCCCGACGGATGGTTCGGACAAGAAGGTGTTTTAGGCAAACCTGATACTGAGGGACAAGTAGTTTACGTTCTCGATTGGGTAAAGGAATTAGAAAAACAAATCGAGGAAAATGCCTTGTTAGGTGGACTTGATGTACTCGGTACCATCGAACCTAAAATTATTGTACTTACACGTTTGATTCCGTCGGGGGAAGATACCAGTTGCGATTTACGCTTAGAGAAAATTAGTGGTTCGCACAACTGCTGGATTTTACGAGTTCCTTTCCACCAATCTCAAGCAGAAATTACCCAAAATAGCATTTCTCGCTTTGAAATCTATCCTTATTTAGAGGACTTTGCTACCGATTCCGAACGAGAATTATTAGCAGATTTTCAAGGAAAGCCAGATTTAATTATTAGTAATTATACTGAGGTCGATTTGGTTGCATTTTAATTGTCGCACCGTTGGTTAATAGATTGATTCATATCTAATAATGTAGAGACGTAGCACTGCTACGTCTCTTTTCTTTATTTATGATTGTAATTACTAATAATGGGCTACGTTAATGCTAATTTGAGAAATACTCAATTATTACAATAGGACTTTAACGAGAGTAAATTTGGGCAATGCGGATTTGACAGGAGCCGTTAATGCTAGTTTTAGAGAAGCTATTATTTACAACACCATAATGCCGCCCGATAGTAGCATTACTAGCAATAATTTAATTGGGGAATAACAACTCTCCCATAAATAGCGGGCAATTTAATATTCTCTATTACCAATTACCCATTCCCAATTCCCCAATATTTTTAATACCTAATTTTTGTAAATCTGCATACTAAAAAATATGTTTATAGATGATAATCGAAATATTAATAATTTATTTTTATTTCAAAATAAAAAAATATTCTCCAAAAAGTATGTAGAATAGGAAAACAAACAAATTATCAAAGTCGAAGAATAATTCGTTCTTGAGGGTTATTTGTCTAATTGTGTGTAAATCTTCTGGCTTTCAAGCGCGTAAACCTGTTTTGTAACTTTAGTAAGATCTATATGTTTGTTCATTATTCTAGAGGCAAAGAATTTACCGATAAGCACTCGGAGATTTAGAAATAGTTATTATAGATGACCAATGACCAAAAAAGCCTCACAATTATTGGTTGCGGAAACCTCAATCGTAATGATGATGCCGTAGGCGTAATTATAGCCCAACGCCTACAGCAGTATCTTGCCGCATATCCTCATCCCCATGTGAAAGTTTATGACTGCGGAACCGCAGGGATGGAAGTAATGTTTAAAGCAAGAGGTAGTAAACACCTAATAATTATTGATGCGAGTTCGACAAATTCCGAACCAGGTGCTGTATTTCAAGTTCCGGGAAAGGAATTAGAAACTTTACCTGAACCTAGTTATAATTTACACGATTTTCGCTGGGATAATGCAATAGCTGCTGGAAGAAAAATCTTTAAGGATGATTTTCCACTGGTTGTCACTGTCTATTTAATTGAAGCAGCGAATCTTGATTTTGGTTGGGAATTAAGTCATGCCGTACAGAATTCTGCCGATATTGTATTTGAACAAATTAAGGTAATCATTGGACAAACTATGGAATGTCATAGAAATGTTTCAAGCTGAGTCTTGTTGATAAACAGACAATTCATCCACTCTCATTTCAAAAGGCATTCCTTCGCTACTAGGGGGACAAACGCGAATTTTTGCATTGCTAGTAATGTTGTCGAGCAATGATGCCATTGCTACCATTTTTTGTAAAACCCGCCAGTTAGTAACTTGATCCGGACATTCAATTACCAGAGTCATTGCAGAGGTGTGGGTACTAACATACCAGCGACAAACAGATAACAAATCTCGAATTTTGCGATCGCAGTTTTCATAGAAGAACTTACTTAAAGATTTTTCTAGCTGCTGACGCAAAATAATATCTGCTGATGAAGGTTGAAATGGTCCCAAATCATCATTCTGAAAGAAATACTTACTGTTCATTTGATAAGGCCTGTTTATTGATTCTTTCAAACTCAAATCACGATACCATAGATCGAATATTGAATTGTAGCCAAATATTCTATATTTTCTGTATGCATAAAATACTGCTACACAAGCAATAATCACATACCAAAAAATTAGCTAAATATATATTTAGCCAAAGAATATTTACTCACATACTTGTAATTTCTACAATCGAATAGTTCCTCAACTATTATAATCATATACAATCAATAAAGTTAGTATACGATCTAAAAAAAAAGAAGCGTGACGGGTAAATAATAATTGCTTTAATGTTGAATTAACTTCCTTAACTTAATCCTTACCTTAAGATAAATAATAGTTAGCTTTTCTACATAGTTAATCATAAAAGCATTGTTAGTTATTTTTTGTTCATCGCGTAAAATACATAAATAAATTGGTGTAATAGATAAACGATTGCAGCCATGAAGGGTAATAAATTATAGCAAGAGCAACCCTTCCGGTTATCAAACGCTCCGGAACGATCGTATTGCTCGGTAGATATAAATATACTCCGTCTCTAGTTTTCCAATACCTGTTAAAATCAGATGGTTTCCTCGATCGGCGGTAATATTAATTACTGCTATTCACTCCCAAACATGGGAAACTCTAAGCAGATATTATTTTTAAGAGTTATCCAACAAGCCAGACATTTTTTAGTGTAATTGGTGAAATTAAAATCAAGACTAGATTGGTGATAACCGAAAATCAAATTTAAATACCTGTTCCGAACATAAATTGCAGTAGTAATTGTACCTAGATACTGTCCGCCAAAAAAATCTTTATCTCACATTTACAGGAAATCTATGTTTTGGGCTAGACCTATAATAGACACAACTAATAAAAAAAAAGAATCCAGCGATACTATTTTTGTGTAACATATAAATGTTATAGTCTTCATCAAAAAAATTGTAAGCTAATATACGATAATTATCTGTAATATTTATAATCATCAAAATTGATGAGACAGACTACTAGTACTTCACCACACTATCAGTTTTTACGGGTTCGTAGTAGCGCTTGAGCGCCTCCGAATCATGAGGCGCTCAAGCGCTACTACAAACCTTTATTTACATTCTGTTACGTAGCTGTATTTATTTTTGCCCTACTTAGTTAACAGATTATTTCTTACGTGCGACAATGTGAAAAATATGCCAATGCTTTTCGTTTCCTAAAGCAGTTTTACCGGGATGCTCCTCTTCCTTGAGTAATTCTATTTGAAAAGGTTGCAAAAGTAATCTGACATCCGATAAAGTATGATGATTCATAGTTAAATCAGTTGCCCAAGAATCGCGATCGCCAAATAGATGACCGCTGAAACGACCACCAGGAATTAAACTGGAGACAATTTTATTCCATAAATCGGGGAAATTTTTTGGTTTGCAAAACGGAAGGCTAAAGCTAGCATTGATTAAATCAACCGATTCAGATAACTCAATATTTTCAAACCGAGCAATGCGAGTTTGTAAAAGTTCGGTGTCGATATCCGAACGCTGCAACAACCGGGCGATCGCTTCTGGTTCACCGTCAATGGCCATAACATTCCAACCCCGACGCAGTAATTCCACGGTATCTCTACCATCTCCACAACCCAAATCAATAGCTATTTTAGATTCAGCTTTGGGAATATCGCGCTCAAAATTTGTTAACGCAGTAAGTAAAGTTTCTCTAGGTGGACGGTTAGCAACAGCTTTGTAATAATCTGACCAACTACGAGGAGCAGCATCATTTGTAGATTGATAATCCTTTGGTTTTGACATTGTTTTTAAAGTAAATATCCGTGAATGACAGTAAAGAATAATTGATTAATCATGAATAAAAGTTGAAATAATTCATATGAATAATCTTGTTTTGATAAGATAATAAAGTATTAAATTACTAAACAAAAATAAAACCATGAAAGTTAGCGCTCGCAATAACTTAAAAGGAACTGTCAAAAAGATTATACCTGGAGTTGTTAGTACTGAAGTAACTTTAGAAATAGCACCTGGAGTAGAAGTAGTTTCAGTTATTACAAAATCTTCCGCAGATCAAATGCATCTTTCTTTAGGAAAAGAGGCTTATATTGTAGTCAAAGCAACAGACGTTATGGTTGGAGTAGATTAATAAATTTGGAAAGTTGGGAATAGGGGATTGGGGATTAGGGATTGGTAATAGGTAATAGTTATCAATTATCAAGGTTAAAGATAATTAAAAAAAAATAATTGTTAAAAGTAAATTCCAATTAACAATACCCCATGCCCTATGCCCCATGCCCAATTCCCCAATGAATTTATATATAAAAAAAGCCATAGTTAATTAAAACTATGACCCAAGGCTAAACTATTTTTTAATTGTTAAATCAGAACTTTATACCAAATAAGGTTCTTGATGAGTTTTAATTGTGCAGTTGGAGCGGGGATAGGTGACGCAAAGTAAAGCGAATCCTTTGGACATTTGCTCGTCATCTAAAAAGATTTGATCGGATTGGTCGATTTCACCTTCAACTACTTTACCAACACAGCTTGAGCAAGAACCACTAGAGCAACTGAAAGGTAATTCAATACCAGCTTCTTCTGCTCCTTCTAAGATGGTAGTTTCTTCGTCAATTTCTACTGTGGTGTCTAAATCTTCCTTTTTGTTAATCAATCTAACTTCGTAACTAGCCATGAATAATTCTCCTCAAACAAATATAAGTTATGGTTGATAGCTGATAGTTGATAGTTGTTAGTTATTAGTTATTAGTTGTTAGCTATTTGTTAATTGAAAGTTTATGAAGGGCAAACTATCAGGCACAGCTTACAGTGAAGGAATTATAAGCAAGCTACTAACTACTAACTACTAACTACTAACCCTTCGGGTTTGCAGTCGCTCATGGGGAGATCCCCAAGACCGCGCTGTCTCACTACTAACTAATAATTTATTGATTGCAAGGTGTACCGCTAGGGGTACAGTCACCAGCTTCAAATGACTTGCCACAACCGCAGGTACTGGTTGCATTGGGATTAGTAAACTTAAAGCCGCTTTCCATCATGCCTTCGATAAAATCGATTACCATTCCGTCCAATAACGGCGCACTTTTAGCATCAACATAAATGGTTATGTCATCTTGTTGAACCACCAAATCATCAGCAGCAGGTTTACTGGTGGTGTTCATTGCATATTCGTAGCCGTTACAACCACCATCTTTAGCGGAGACTCGGATACCTTTAGGTTTTTCGTTTTCCGAAGTTGAGGTATTTTGTAAAAACGAACTTAAACGTTGTGCTGCTGTTTCTGTCAAACTAATGGTCATGGTGTTTCTCCGTACTTGTAGATGATGATTGTTTTTGAAGGAATGAAAAATTATCTCTATTGGCAATGCCCGAATTGCGTTCGCTTTAAACTAAAGCTTCCTGCCTTGTAAAATCGACTTGCATCGACATTGACGAGATGTAGAAGCTAAGATTTGATATTACCAGTGGCTTCGAGGGGTTGAGAGTGCGAATATCTCCAAGGGGCGCTGTTACCACATACCGGACATTCGCGATCGCGATAGGAACGACGTTTAGCGAAGTCCATTCTGGTAAAATCTATCGTTAGTAGTTGCGATAATAGAGGCTGACTAAACCCGGTGATTAACTTGATAGCTTCCAAAGCTGTTAGACAAGCTAAAGTACCCGAAACTACACCTAACACCGAAAATGCACGTCTATCCCAATCAGGTTTCTCTGGAAATAGGCATGATAGACAGGGGGTTACACCAGGAATAATTGTAGTTAGATAAGCCTCCATTGAATCCATAGCAGCTTCTACCATTGGTTTACGCCAGCGAACGCAAGCTTCATTTAACAAGTTACGCTCTGTAAAGTTATGAGCGCAGTCTAAAGCCATGTCGGCTTGCTGTACCAATGAGTCTACGTTATCCGGATTGATGTAATCGTGAATTGTCTCGATCTGAATGTCAGGATTGATAGCTTGTAGGGTTTCCTTAGCTTTGATTACCCTTGGCTTTCCTACCCAATCATCAGTCATGAGAATTTGACGATTCATATCATCAAGCCGCAAGTCACCTCCTCTGACCAGGATTAATCGTCCTACGCCTGCAACCGCAAGGTAAAGTGCAGCCGTACCGCCTAATCCTCCAACACCCGTAACCAGAACCGTAGCTGACTTTAAACGCTTTTGTGCTAATTCACCAAAATTAGGGAGTGACATCTGGCGACTATAGCGTTCCAACTCGGTAGGCGTTAGGTTTACCACAATATGTACCTCCTAATCCGAATCGATTTCTGTCAGCTTTACTACATTTTTTGGCTTCTGGTGAAACACTTTGAAAAGTTTTTGTTCTTGAGGCGTTGACTCTATAAATAGCTGATAAGCATTATTTAATGCTTCACGGTATTTACCTAATAATTCTGAATCATTAAGTCCCGAATTATTCTTATCAATTTCCTTAATATTTGCAGAAAACTTTTGCAAAATATGTAGCCGATTTACATGTACGACTTTTTGATTGTATTCCAATTCAAAAAATTTGAAATAATCTTCCGCATCAACTAACTTATTGAATTCTTCTAAGGTTTGAGCCATAATGGTTACTCCATTGTTTTCAATTGTTGTTTAAGTTCATTTAATTCACAATATATTTTGTAAGTAGCCTCAGCTACTCCCATTAGCTTTTCGTAATCAGTAGGTAAACCTTCCGCCAAGTCATGCAAGTCCATTTTCATTTGACCTGCTTTACTATTAAGACGCTTTATCTTTTTTTTTAACTCTTCAATATTGGTTGTTTCTTCAGTTTGAGCCATAGACATCTCCTAATAGGTGATAGTTGATGGTTGATAGTTGATAGTTGATGGTTGATAGTTGATGGTTGATAGTTGATAGTTGATGGTTGATAGTTGATAGTTGATGGTTGATAGTTGATGGTTGTTCCACTAACCACGAACCACTAACCACTAACCACTAACAACCAACCACAATTTAAAGTTCTCCTACTTCGCGAAAACGTTGAGCTAATTCAACGCCTTTTTGCACTAAAGCGTCTCCTTCTTCTGCGAGCTTTTCCAAAGAATTAAAACCAAATCTATGCACATCCCGCATAGTCTTTTTAACCAACAAAAGACGACCGGAAAATACTAATACCCATCCAAAACCTTCATGATTCAAATCAGCAACAACCTGCGATAGCAAACCAGTTTCCTGTTCGATGCGAATTGCTATAGCACGATAAAAAGCATTAATCCGCGATATTGTCCTGGGATCGACTTCACCTTCGACGGAAATTTCGCGTTTTTTTTGCTTGCTAACAACATAGGGTTTTAGAAGTAAATCATCCGACCACTTCTTATAAGTTCCGTAAGTATCAAAACCTCGAATTTGCTGCACTAATGCCTTAATAAAAGAAGAACTCTCTACATCGCTAGTTGCCGTACCGTTCACACTATTACTAGGGTTCATACTGTTGCATCCTCTTCTAATTCATCTTCAAAATTACGGTCTTTTTTTTGTAAAGCTTTACGCAACCAAGGTGGAGGACTTCCTTTGAGAGTTTGCACCAATCTTTCTAAAAGTTCTTTAATTTCATCTTGTTCGGAACGCGCTTTAACTGGAGTTACACCCTTTTTAATTAAGCGAGCAGCAGCGCTACCTCCGATTGCCGTAACATAAACGATGGTGCAATCTTCTAAGGCTTTTAGTTTTGGTACTAATTTATCTTCATTACCATCTTCTTTCAGTTCGCCACCAAAAGTAAGAGTTTCTATAAAATGGTAGCCTTCGTCTGATATTTCATAAACATCAATCGTTTTTGCCGAGCCAAAATGAGCATTAATATGAACGTTGTCGCTCGTGGTAAAGGCGATTTTCATGTGTATTACTCCTTTAAATTAGGTCTGCATGTTAAAGGTCAAAGTTGAAGGATTTTTAACTATTAATTTCGGTCGTACTAACCACTAACGACTAATAACTAACCCCAGTTAATGTTTTACACTCATTTCCTCTTGCTCTAAAAAGATATTGCCAATGTCAAACAAAATTCGCATAGTTCCCCGATAGCCAACTTTATTAAATTGACCTATACCTAAACGGTCAAAAATAGGAATACCTTGGCGATAAAGAGGAATATCTAACTTGCGAGCAATTGTTTTAACGTTAGAGTTACCAATTAATAAGTCAGAACCTGTGGCAACTTGCTCAAAATCTTCTAAGTCACCAATAATAACTTTTTCGAGAGGAAGTTTTTCCAGTAAAGGAGAACGTGTCGTGGTGACTGCGGCTTGAATTTCTGCTCCCATTGATTGCATAAAATTAGCCGTTGTGTAAAGCAAATCGGGTTCTAATGCTAAGGATACCCGCTTGCGACCAAAGAAAAAGTGAGTATCGAGCATCGCGTCTTGTAATTGACGACGTTGGTGACGATATTTTTCGGGAACGCTAACACCACTAACATCTGATAGGGCTTGTAAAAAGTTATCTACAGCATCTAATCCAGTTAGCTCGTTAAACAACTCGTAAGGAATTGCAAAGCGTTTATCTAAAATGGATGCCGCACCTCGCATACTCTCACCGATCGCAATAGTAAAAGCCGAACTGCCCATTTGACGCAGTTGCTTCAAAGTCGTACCACCACCCGTTATCGGACTCCAAGAATCATCTAAATGACCATCTAATGAAGCGGAAAGATCGGGTACAACAATGGGAATTAATCCAAAAGCACTAACAATATCTTTGACTTCCTGTAGATCCCCTGGGGTAAAAGCAGAACTCATCAAGATATTAACTTGATTGGGTTTAATTTCACCTTTTTGAGGAAGCTCGCGAACCATACTTTCTACAGCAGCAGCATATCCGTCTTGTAATGCCCCTTTAAAATCTGGTGAAGAGACTAACAAAATCGGTAACTCGTTTAGATGAGGATGACTTTTACGAAAATCTCTGAGGATTTGTTCCATATCATCCCCTCTGGTTTCCGTCAGCCCCGTAGTACAAAGACCAATCACTTCAGGATTTACCTTTTCCACCAGAGTTAAAATTGCTTGCTCGACATTATCCTCTCCACCCAAAATAGTAGAGACTTCTGTCATCGCTGTAGTAGAAAGAGGAATCGCCTCTCGAAAGTGGCGTACTAATATAACTTTAGCGAAAGCCGTACATCCTTGGGAACCGTGCAGCAAAGGTATCATACCTTTCAACCCTAAGAAGGCTAAAGTTGCACCCAATGCTTGGCTTTGCTTGAGAGGATTTACTATAACTGGTTTATTTTGAGTTGCGATAATAGCCATGATTTATAGGTAATAGGTTAAAGGTCAAAGGTTTTAGATTTAAAATTAGGTAGGTATTGGGTATTGGGCATTACTCCCAACAAGTTCCTAATTGTTATTTCTTTTTATCTCTTTCCTCTGCGCTCTGTGTGTATAAAAGGGTTTTTTTATCGGTAATCATAGAGCCTGTTGGGAGTAGGTATTGAGGATTAGGGATTGAAGAATAACAAATGAGAAACGAGAAATGAGAAATTAGAAATAATAAATAGGAAATATAGGGAATAGGGAGCGAGATGCTCCCACTAACGTTTATGTCAAAACTACGCGATTCTTTAAATTCATAATCGTAAACAATTAACAAACACCAGAATATCTAAGTAATTTTTGGTAACTGTTTACTGTTAACTGCTCACTGTTAACTGACTTCCATTTCCCAAGGAGCAGGCTGACGTATTTGCTGCCAAACTGGGCTGTAAAGCGCTTCGTCTAATTCCCTTGCCATATTTACCATTCCGTCATAGCCTGCATAAGCGTGATGACGTTCTTGGTTGATATCTAGAAACGGAATTCTAGCTTTGAGAGCAGTGTATTGGTTTCTACCACCAGCAATCAGCATATCTGCCTTGGTTTCCCCAATTACTCGTATCAATTCTTGAGGATTACCCTTAGACATAGTAATGCCTCCTTTACCAAGCAGCTTTTCTATTTTGGCTTTATCTTCTTCTGTACTTTTCTTTGTGCTGGTAGCTACAACTTCCATTCCTAAATCTTTAGCTGCGGAAATAATCGACCAGCTTTTTACACCGCCGGTATAAAGTACAACGCGCTTGCCTTTCAATCGGGCACGATAGGGTGCTAATTTTTCATCTAACTTTGCAGTTTCTTCGGCAATTAATTTTTCAGTCCGCTCTTGTAAATCGGCATCTCCTAACTTCGCCGCTACAGTTCTCAAAAAGCGGTTCATGTCATCTATACCGTAAAAAGATTCTTCTATATAAGGAATACCGTAACGCTCCTCCATCTTTCTGGCCATGTTAATCAAGGCTTTGGAGCAAATCATTACGTTCAGTTTGGCACGGTGAGCGTATGAGACTTCTTTATAACGAGCATCACCTGTAATTTTACTTAAAACGCGAACGCCTAATTTTTCTAAAATCGGCGTAACATTCCACATCTCGCCAGCAATATTATACTCACCAATCAAATTAATATCGTAAGGAGTGGTGTATTCCGGTTCTCCTGAACGTTTACAACAACACCTTTATAATATGATTCGGTAAAACTATTTGAGTCTGTTTCTATGAGAGTTTACGGTTATGCTCGCGTTAGTACCCAAGAGCAAGCAGAAGAGTTTGACGCATTAAATCAGCAAGTAGCTAGGTTAAAAGCCGCAGGTGCTACGGAAGTATTAATAGATATTGAATCCGGACGTAGCGATGCTAGAAAGAAGTTTAATCAATTACTTAAGTTAGTTCAGGAGAATCAAGTTGATGAAATAGTAATAACTCGTGTAGACCGTTTGGGTCGGAGCGTTATTACTATTCATAAAGCGATAGAGGTTTTTGTTCAGCACAATGTCAACTTAAGGGTATTAGATGCACCAGTTGACCCTAATAGTCCTTTTGGTTGGTTTAGTATCAATCAAATGTCTGGACTGGCTGAATTTGAATCAAGGCTATTATCTCAACGGGTGAAACAAGGGAACGAGTATTTTCGACAGCAGCTAAAATTCTGCGTTCCTCCATTTGGATATGCTAAAGATGAAAATCATCGCTTGACTCCAAACAGAAATATTCACGAAAAGTCCGGTAAAACTTATTTTGAGCTAGCTAAAATTATTATTGATTTGATTTTGTCAATGCGCTCGCTTAAAGATGTCTGCAACTATATTTACACTAAATATGAAATAGTTTTTAGTGTATCGGGATTGCGAGACTGGTCAAAAAATCTTGCTCTGCAAGGACATACAGCTTATTTTATCAAAAAGAAAAAAGGTATAAATCGAGAACCGATAATAAATTTTAATACTCACGAAGCTTTAATTACCCCAGCGACATTAGATGCAATAGAACGTAAGTTATTAGCTAATAGGAAATATCGAAGCTCTGCAAAATCTAATCGGGGTAACTACCCGCTTGCAGGCTTAATCAAATGCGCTCATTGTGGAGCGGGTATGTATCGTAACTTTTCACGACACAAGACCAGAACCGAGTATATGCGCTGTGAAAATCACAATAAACCAGGAGTATATCATTGCAAAAATTCAAGATGTACCCGATTGAGAGAAATTATTAATACCACAATTATGGCTTTATGCGAGAATGCACCAAACTTAATTCAGCATTTAGAAACCCAGTTAACAACAACACAAATTACAAATACACAAGAAATTGAAAAATTAACTAACGAGTTATCTGTTTTACGAGGACTTCGCAGTTCTAACCCAGATATAATTCAGGCGATCGCCAAAGTAGAAGCTGCGATAAATTCCCTATCAACTCCTACTAAAATTGTTGATAGGGATGCTTTTGAGAATGTTAAGAGAAAAATTACAGTTGCCTCTCAAGCCACATTTTGGGAATCTTTAGATGAGGAAGAACTCAAATCTACCTTATCCGAGTTCGTAGAAAAAGTTGAGGTAGATTCCTCAAAAACTGTAACTCCTTTTTTTAAACTGCCATTAACTCTATCTTCTATAGTTCCATAAGTCTTAATAAATTCTTTGGGAGTCATATCTCCCACCTTCAAACCTTCATAGTATCTATCATAAGTTTTAAGTAATTTATCGTTAAGCATTTTAAGTACTTTCTGAGAATGTGTTGAAGTCATAAGACAAAGAATGTAGCGATGTTTTTAGGTTATCTATTAGTTGAAAATTTTCTGTTTATTACGAACTAATAAGAGTAACAGAGGAAAGATGCGACTGCAATCGATTTAAATATTTAATATGAAGGAAAGACCATTAATTATAAGCCTTTGCTTAAATATTTTCTAAACGAAGCATAGATAAGATGAAACAAAACAGAAAAAATTTCATCTTTATTTGTTGCATTTTCCATCAGTGGCTAACTTATACAATCAGATAACAGTAAGAACTTGAAACTAGATTATTCTTAGCTAATTGCAAATCCTCACTTGAACAACTGTACGTATTTTTTTGTATTAGATAGATAATCTACTAGTAGCACCATTTTTGTTTTGTACACAATAAGCACAAGTATTACTAGGTCAAATCAAGTATTTACAATGACAGAATTATCGCTGCCATTTTTTTCATAACTACCCTATCCGTTTCCAATCAACACCACCAAACTTAAAACAGCAAACCTAAATAAATTTGGAGCAGAACCATACACCTTTAATTATTTATACACAATTATTTTATTTTGACAATTTTTTATTCTATAAAAGAATTAACGCTTAATATCAAGTTGTATAATAGTATTCAAAAAAATATTGTTTTTCTACTTTGCTTAAATAAATCCCATATTGCTTGAAACCTCTATAAGACAAGAAATACAAAAAAAGTGAATCACTAAACATCAAAAAACTTAAGTATAATAAAAAACAACATAAAATAGTTACTGAAGTTTTAATTTTAATCTTTTGTGTATAAGTTAAAATCTCTCAAATTAGTGATATATAAGATTTATAAGCAAATTAAACAATTCTACCAATCAAGAAATATATCAAGATAAGGAAAAATTTGGATAAGAATAACAAGTGTAATTTATGACTTAAAGAATAGTAGTATTGATTTATCTGCTGCCTTGTTAAATAGTATTTTTGTGACTTAATTTGACACATATTGATACAAATTACTTTTCGCAGCAATCTAATTACCAAAACTCTTGTGAAGAGCGAATTTAGACTGATTGAAAACATAGAAAATCGCCAAAATTGTTTTGAATTTAATTGCGTCCAAATTATTCGTTTTAATCTACGTAGTTGTATTGAAGACTTCTTACCTAGTATTTGTATCAAATGTTTTAAAGATGAAAACACTTGTAAAATTGATGCATCTATCCAATGAAATAGTCTTTAACTCTTAATGCTTTTTTATTCCTTTTGGATGATTTGTTTTGATTCCAATGCATTCAATATTTGATTGGGGGTATCAAGCACGACAAATAAAATTACTCAAAAACTTTTTGTTTTGTTTTAACCTTCTGGGTGCATTAGTGAAAGGCAGTAGAAAGTAGGCACAGAAGCATCTCTTCGAGATGAGTGGTAGTTATAACTCTATAAATAGTAGTGCCTTTTAACCTCCGAACCGGCATTCCGTTCTGGGTGTAAGGCGATCGCCGAGTTACGAAGACTGTAGCTTATCTGTCGTGCTTGATATTGTGGGGCTAAACTAGTTTTACCACTGCGACGGGTTCCCTGCCGACTGCTTTTTGAGGTAAATCATGAATATCATCACATAAGCTTACCGCTCTTTAAGCAGTATTGCAGATTTATTATGGCGTTACGTTAGTAGAGGTATTCACGAGTGGATAATATTGTTAAGCAAGAAATACTGAGTCAATTAGAGTCAGAAGAACAGTTTCCTGTGGATTTCGATGTCTATTGGAAATGGTTGGAATTTAGTAGTAAAGGCAATGCTAAACGAGCTTTTGAAAAAGCTGGATTTATTATGGGACAAGACTTTGACCATATTATCCGAAATGATAATATGGTTAAACGCTCTCAGGGAGGAGGTGTTCAGTTAGAAAAACTGATGCTGACAATCGACTGTGCTAAGTCCTTTGCGATGATGGCAAGAACAGAAAAAGGTCGGGAAGTGAGAAAGTGGTATTTACAATTAGAAAAACAATGGCGTTCTCAAAAGCAGACAATACCGCAATTTGGATTAGAAATAAATCGGCAATTATCCAAAATTTTAGAGATTCAGTGTCAGTTAGAGCTTCAACAACATTTACTATTAGCTAAAACTGAACATTTAACCGAGTCCTTGGAAGCCCACGACAAATGGTTGCAGGGGATAGATGCAGAATTAGAACGTATAGAATCTTCATCAGGACATTATTTTACAGTTGTTGGTTACGCTAATCTTCATAAAATAAAGCTTGGTAAAACTCAAGCAAATAGTTTAGGAAGAAAAGCATCTGCTTACTGTCGCAAAAATGGAATGCGTAAAGAGGAAGTTTTTGATTCTATGTATGGAACTGTTGGTAATTATCCGCAAGAAGCATTGGAATTCGTTTTTCAATCTGAAGGTAAGATTTTCTTGAATCAATAGTTAAAAGTGATAGCTTCCCCGAATAGTTCGGATATTAAGAATTCATTCATGAAAATCAAATTCCATGTCGAGAAAATATAAAAAAGGAAGACACTCAAACAAGCAGCAGCCTTGTCCTGTTTGCGGTAATAGGTCGGGTAGTTGTAAGGTAAATCATGATGGTAGCATTTATTGCTTCCACTCCACACCAAATTCCGTACCATCTGGTTACATCCATATTCGAGAATTATCGGATGGTATGGGACATTCTTTTATCTCTTCTTACGTAGTTGATGAATTATTAATGGCAGCCAAAGAACTCCAAAACTGTGGAGAGAAAGCAACCTGCAAAGAAATGGCTGGCTTAACAGGGCGACCCTCTTCGTGGGCTTACGCCGTTCAAAAAGCTTACTCATCGTACTTTCCTGAATGGAATAAATTTAACAATCATCCGAATGCTACGTTCGTTGAAGCTAGTAAGCAAGATAATCAATCTCCTCCAACAGATAAGGAAGATTTTCCACCACCGTCAGTTTTGAGCGAGGAAGAAAGAGATAAGCAATATTGTTCAATATTAAATCAGCTTCCATTAAATGAAACTCACCGCAATCATTTAACGGATGTGCGCGGATTAGAAAAATTTATTGACTTTATTGGTTTTCGTTCGTGGTCAGAAAAACCAGTAGAAAATGTTAGCGCCTATCTCGCTGGAGTAATCAAACGTGACGACTCATTGTATTTGTATAAGCAATCAGGAATATTTTTACCAATTTATAACGAATTAGGACAAATCATAGCTTTTCAAATTCGTCCGGATGATACAAGTAATGGCAAATACAAGTGGGGTTCCTCTGCACCATCTGGTGGTAATGGACCTCGCTTGGACAATGGAGAAATGCCGCTTGCATTCTGTCGTCCAGAATCGATTGAGTTACCATCAATTGGTTTAGCTGAAGGAGTTTTGAAAGCTTGGTCGGTTGCCTGTAACCTGAAGCAAATAATTATAGGAGCATCTGGAGCAGCCTGGGATTGCAGTCCAAAATTATTCAAACGTTATTTAGAAAAAATTGCGAGTGAGCAAAATACTTCATTATCAAACTTAGTGATTGATTTGTATGTAGATGCGGGAATGCTCTCTAATCAACACATCATGCTCCGTTACCACGAAACAATCAAATTATTGCAGGAATGGGAATGTAAAATACGTATTGCTTGGTGGGGACAATTTAGTAAAGATGACCTAGACATTGACGATTTGATTCTTCAGGGGAAGCGCCATAGTATTACTTATATTTCAATAGATGAATGGATGAAACTATGGTCAGATGACATCCGTAACTATTTGCTATATAAATCAGTACAGTTCAACACGTCAGATTGGTCAGCACCAGTGCAACATCCATATAGGTCAGAGTTAGGTTATTGGAAAAAAGTGAATACAGAGTGGAAATGGATTCCCAAAGCAGGATTCAGTTTTATTGTGGAGCGTGAGTTAGTTGGAACAAACGACAATTACGGGGGATTGGTTCTACAAGTCAAACGTACTTATGACCCACCACAAGAGCAGCATAGAGTAGTAGTTCCTGCCGAAGCATTTAACAAGGTAACGGATTTTATTAATTGCTTATCGCGTGCAACGGGGAAAGTGTATTTTGTTAACAAATTGAAAGTAGACGAACTTCACAAGTATTTGCATAAAGAACTATCTGCATACCGCGAACGCGGAGGAAAGCCATATAAATTATCGGAACGTCTCGGTCGGCAATCTGATGGGACTTGGGTGTTCCACGATTGCCAAATATCAAAGGATGGAACAATTATTACAGAGGAAGAATCAGGTTGGGTTTTAAATGAAAGATTAATAGCCGCAGAAAAAATTCCGGTTCCTAAAATCAATACTCAACCAGAACCAGATGTTTTGCCACGTTTGGTAAATTCCATGCGTAACTTCTTCGGAGCAGAAGGTTTTATGCCAGCTTTGTTTACAACAGCATTCTCTGTCGCTGGTTTATTTTACGATGAAATCCAACAAGAGGAAGGATTTTTCCCAGTTTTGGGACTTTACGGAGATGCGGGAACGGGAAAAACACTTGCAGCAGTTACCGCACTTTCCGTGTTGGGTTTTGACCATAGAGCGAAAATCAATAAAGCATCTGAAAGCGCTTACCACGAGCGATTTAAACTTATGGGTGGGTTAACTCAGTTTCTTGATGACCCAGATAAAACTCAAATTTCTTGGGTTTGTCAGCAAATCAAATCTCAATTTGGTGGGGGTTCTCGTTCGGTGCGAGAAAATAATCAGATCCCCATAGTCCGTTAATTGTCGCTTCTAATTATTCGATTGGTGATGATGACCCAATAATTCTGTCACGGTTGATTCGATTAGAATTTTGTGGAACCCCAAGCCCTGCGGCTTTCCCCGAATTGAGAGCAATGTCGCGTATATGTTCGTCTGCTCTACCCAATCTAATTAAACTTGGTTACGACCAAAAAGGCATTAAAGACTTAGAATCACAGCTAATCGCCAAGTTACCAACGGCTCATGCAAGGTTAGCATCGAGTTTAGCGTTAATTGGTTACTATGCTTTAAAAGTAGCTCAATTAAGTGGTGTTGTTTCAACAGAAGAAGTTTGGGCTTATTTAAGCTTATTGTGTGGTGAAGCAAATGAAGATGAATCTAAGAAGGCTTCATTGGATGACTTTGTAGATAAGCTTTTGATATTGCGATCGCAAACTGAAGTCGGTGAGTGGAACTGTAGATTAATTACCGAACATGGGAATCCTGAAAACGGAAATTATAAATCTTTGGCTGTTTATCTGCATGGGGTTTGGTCGTTGATGTCTCGCTACTTTAAAAATAACCTTCCCTATAGTCAAAAAATGATTCGACAGCAGATAGAAAAAACGGGAGGGAAGACTTATAGCAAGCAAAAATTCCATTGTGACAGGGATTCTTCGATTACTTACCAACGGTTAAAAATTAATGTTAGAGCTGATGTAGATGGTGAGATTTTACTACCGAAGCCCCCAGAAATGGTGACTCGTAGTTGTGTGGAAATTCCTATAGAGTTAATTTTAGAGCGATTATCTTGCTTTGAATCCGGCTTCGAGCAAAATATCGAAGATTCTCAGACACCAGTTACTGCTTCGAGTGGAGTGAATAGTGGCTAGTAAAAATGATTGATGGTAACTGCTTCATTGCATATGGAATAAGCATTCGAGGGCTTATGAGTTATCAGTTACTACTTCTGCGGGAATAACCCTAATAATTCCCTAGTAATTAATCAAGCGAAGTCTCAAGTAATTATTCCTGATACTCATATAAGGGATATTGTTTGTTTTATCTTGAATCGCGGTTAAGTAAGTGGGTGGGTGGGAAAATTCATCACTGCGTAATTGGGAGTGAAACGAAGCATTCACCACAAAGGTGTGGCTCATCGCAATCGTTTTGAGCATTTAACTTTCCGTTACTCCCGTTAGGTTTGCTTGTGCCTACCTACGAAAGTGATGGTTAATTGTTTAAAGCGATAGGGGAGTTTACAATACAAATAAATATTCCGTCTTCTTAAAAGACTAATAACTAAGGATGACCGTCACTGATGCCTTTAGGGAAGCTTAAGGACTATCACCGTGCGGGATTGAAGTCGGTCTACTTTATGGTCGTCAGATTGAATTATTAAATATTGATACCGAAAAACTGCGATACTTTTTTCTTATTTATTGTTTAACAGTAGCTTTCTTATTGCGATTAAAAACGGAAGTAGTGTTCCTGTATCCAAATTTCATTATTAACATTGAATATGAGTACTTTCACTCATAAAAATTTTGCTATCAGAGAATATTTTTTTATAATTACTTACTATTTGAACAGTAATTGTAGTAACTTACGTAAAAAAACGGGTGAAAGCTTATAATCATCAATATTTCATTAGTTACTATTAATTATTTTAGATAAATAATAGTAACTGTAATCAGAATTAACGATAATTTATTTAGAGTTATTTTTTACGTGTACTACGGAAATCAAATTGTAATTTATAATCTCAGAATTACACATTAATACGTTTATTAGAGAAATAAAATATACGAAATAAATATTTTTTAGTTATCTATACACAAAACAGAAGTTATTAATTTGACTAAAAATTATATTATTTTCATAAATAAAAATACGAGTAACATTTCTAACAATCGGATGATGAAATTACGATATAGCTAGAGTTATTAAGTAAGTAGAAAACAATGTAATTTCCTGCTCTATGCTTTATAAAGCGTCTAAATTTTCTGAATCGCGCCAAGGAGACTGTTATCCCAAACATTTAATTAGTGCATCTACTTTAATGCGAACTGGCTTATTTATCGCTTTACTAGATTCAATTATTTATCCGAGTTTAGTCAGCTTTATCACGTCAGCATTTTTAATATCTGGGGTAGTTGCAATTACTTGGCGACAAAATTTAGATGCTTTATTTAGAGCTATTACAAAGTTTTCTAAACGATACAAAGTAACTTCCTCTGCCCTAATAGTTTTAGGCACATTTTTACTGTTAGATGCTCTCTCAACTCCGGTGCAAGCACAGTTTTTCCAAAATGCAGAAACCTGGATGAGTGGGCAGTTTACAGGTGCGGATGGAGCAATTGTTTTATCATTTAACGTACTACGAGGATTATTCTTGCTTTACTTAGGAATCTCTTTAGTCAAAGTAATTCAAGCTGCCAGAGACAATGAAGATTGCAGAATTTAGCCAGAACACCAATGATTAT
>CAWIQQ010000003.1:0-2034535 GCA_963838355.1 uncultured cyanobacterium
CTAGCGACTATTTAAACCTTTCCCAACTCGCAAAATTTTTTCGATAAGCTTATTAGGGTTTGGCAAGCCACATTGTAAACGCTATGTTATCCGGAAAATCTTATTGCTGCAATAGATTTAATAACAAATAAGTAGATATATCGATAGAATATTATATTTTGCAAAAAACTATTTTTTTATCTAGGTAAAAGTACGATATATAGGATAGCTTTTAACTAATTTTTATTACAAAACCAGTATAAATCAAGTTGATTTTAAAATTAATATAACAATAAATACATTAAATATCTTATATTTGATTTCCGTAGTTTCCTCTATATTTTTAAGTGCTATCCCCTAAAATTTAAAACAGTTTTGGTTTTAATTAAATTTAATCGCCGAAATCAAGATTTTGCAGTTGTGTAAATAATTTGTATTAGTACAGTTACACTAATAAGGGTTATCTTCAACCCTCGTGTAATAGCGAACCGGAAGAATTAAAGTAAATTATTCATATATCCACCAACGTCAGAAATTTTAGAGCTATTCCCTAGTCAATAATGTAGAACTACAAAATATTGTCAATGAGTGTTGGTGAATTACAACTTTGGAAATTGTACTAACAATCAGAATATTTAGGCATTTTTGATGAGTGAGTAAAGGTAGAGTACTCGCTCCCAAACAATTTGAGCAAGCCGTACATCTAAACAATTCCCAAGTGCTGCTCGGCGAGCGCGATTAACTCCGTTGCCGCTTGGTGTTCCTGCGGGGATGTCCAACCGATTGGCAGCCCGAACTGTAGTTCTAGCCACTCTGGATTGAATACTTGCTTCTTGCCAATTAACCTCAATTTCTTGGCTTTGGCTTCTGACTTGGTATTTCCAGGAGGTCGTCCTTTTCCACTCCAACTCAAAGCTCCTGGACGTGGCAACGAGTAAGAGTCTTTCTCCCGACCATCTAGTTCCAAACCTCGATGTTCCGACAACAATCCCCGAACCGAATCATACCCACATTCATAAAGCTGCCGGAGCATCTGTAGAAAATATGTTCCGGGTTTGTCTCCTGGGTATTGGGGAGCCGACAATAATCCGGGTACATTTTCGAGACAGAAGAATTTGGGTTGGATTCTGGCAACAAGTCGCAACACTGCGGGGATACAGTCGCGTTCATCGGCTCCTGCCAAACGTTTTCCTTCAAGGCTAAAGGGTTGACATGGGGGTGATGCGGTGATTGTGTCGATTTCTCCCTTGTGAATTCGGAGGTCGCGCACCGAGTTGTAGATTGGCACATCGGGGAACCGTCTTTGCAAGATTTCTTTACAAAATGAGTCGATTTCACAGAGTCCGCATAGTTGGACTTTTCCTGTGATAATTCCCGAGAGGGGGAAACCGGCTCCAACTCCGCTGCACAAGTCAAGCACTCGGAGTTTTCTTGTTCCCATTTGTGCCACGCTTCCTCATATTCAGCTAAGGTGTCATAATCATCAGGTTCTGGTGGTTCAATACTGTCATCCCAGAAAATCAAAGGATTGCCCTCGGCATCAAGTTGACGTGGCATCTCCCCAAAATGCGCCGGATTCCAACGGTCAGACTCAGAAATTTCTTTCACTTCTGTTCTCCCATCTGTATTAGCTATAAAACTTTTGCACCCATTTAAACTTGTTTAGTTAGCTGAGCAAGATATATTTTCTCGCCATTTACGAAGCTGGTGATATATTTCGATTTCATGGAAGGCTCGGTTTTCCCATATTAACGTACCTGGAAGTTTCATCTTATACACTCCTGAAGCTATCTCCTTATATTCCTCTATAACACCCTCTTTCTTAGCTTTATTTAATACCTTAATACTCTCCGGAGTGATATCAATTACTCTTTGTTTTTGCTTTCGTGAAAGTGCGCTCCAAGCTTGTTCTTTGATTTCTGGGTGTTGGTTAAATATGTTTCTAATATCCTCCCAATTCCCCTGTATTAAAGCATCGATTCCTTTATCAACCGGGGTCGGTTCAAATTCTAAATCAGATTCTTCTGGCTCCTCTAAATATTCTTCTTGTAGGTCTTCGACAGTTGTATAAAACCTAGACCTAGTTGTTTCTTTAATGACTTCCAACTCTGTCCAATGAAAATAATGATTGAAGCCATCAACCTTGACCAAAATGGGAGTGATATTCTCGCCATTTAATCCGATTACCTTACCTTGTTTATTTTGAAGATTCCCTCTGTTGATTTCTACAGTGGCGGGTATATCAAAGCCCATAGATACCAGAGCATCATTACGAACATCAGTGTCTACCCATGCCAACTCTTGCTCGAAGTTTTGATAATTCGCAAGATTAGCTCCCCAAGTTTCTCTCCATTGTGGATTGTGGTTATAAGCGTAATTTGAAAGATGCTTGAGCGATATTGTATCGTGCCGAAGTATATTCGATACTGCATCCCATCTTTTATCATGAGGAACTGCTGCTTCCCAACGTTGGCAATTCTCTACTATCAATTGACCACAATCCGGGCTGATTCTACCGATTTCATTGACCGAGACGATTAGTTGCTCATTTAATTGAAGCCACTTCTCTTCGACAGTTTGACTTGAATCGTTTGGTGGGGTTTGTTGAGTATGACTGTCGTCTACTTCTTGAGTGCTATTTTCTTCTACATCATTTACATTTTTGTCAGCACTTTCAACAACTTCATTAGGTTCTTCTGCTTCTGTAATCTTTCGATACAAATCGGCGATCGCACTTCTAAGAATATCTTGAGGGATTAACCCGAAATTATCCATCAATTTCTGAGTTAACAAGCCTGTTTGTTCGTCAAACTCATATACAGGGGGAAATTGTGCGTAGCGCTCTCCCCTACAATTTCTCCGCCATATAGAAGGCTTATTTGGTAGTGCTGACTCCCTTTCCTTTTTAAGTTGTGCTTGCCTATCCTTAATTAAATCATCAACATAACCACAAGTTAAATCTTCTTCAACTTCGGATAGCTGCTCAATTATTAGCTGATATTTTTCCGAACACAATCTTAGTAGTTTTGTAACAGGTATTTGGAAAAGAGCATGAGGACGATATGCGAAATCTTGGAAATTTTCTGCTAATTTGAGCGCTCGTCTCTCTTCCGTGCTGCCTTTATCCCAGCCAAACTCCGCCAGTAATTCTCGATATTCCCCTTTGCTATACGCTCTTTTGTATTCCCATAACAAGAAACTAGCATGAAGGTATTCTGCGGTACTTTTTTCTAGATGTTTTACAGGGTTCGCATCAAGATTGTGAACCTGGTGATAAGTTGATTTTTCCAGTGATTGCATGATATTATCTCAGCTCGTTTTAATTTGACTTTGGTCTTCCTTCAAGACCAATTTTTATTTATCTGACTAAATGAAATATTAAGCAGCGCTTTGCTTTACGATAGTTTGTTGCTGCTTTTTGCGATAGGCTGCGAGCGCATACGCTAAAGTGTGTTGATGATATTTGGGCATCGAAGGTAACTCTATGTCTGTACCCCAAAGGTATATAGTGCGCTTGGATATTTTTAGAGTATCCGATAGTAACGTAAGGTATTGTCCCCGAAACTTAGTAGAACTCACTTCTTTTAATCTTTCCTTTTGAGATAATCCGTTTAAAAGCATCTCATTTATATATTGAATTGCTGTGATTTTGGGGGCTACATACTTTTCAATTGCAATTCTCTTTAATACTTCTGAAGATAGGGCTACCCTTGCATAACTGCAAGTCATACGAGCGTGTTGCGGCATACCTTCAAAATTTGGATTGTCTCCCCACTCTCTGACTGTTTTCTTCTGCATTCCCAATAATTTTGAAATTAGGTTGATGCATTTGGTGCTGTATCCGAAGCGAATCTCTTCGGATAAAATTGCTTCTGAATTCAACTTGTCTATGCCGAAGCTATAACGCAGAAATTCTCTAGGTTCTACGCTTTCGTAAGTCAGGTGCCTTAATATTTCGTAGTTTTGCATTTGTTCTACTGATTACAGTTTTTGCAGATAATATGATGATAACCTACATAGGTCATGTGCGCTTAATGAGTTACATGGTGTATTTTCTTTTTAGACTATCTAACGCAAAATGGCGTTTGATGAGCGATATATATGACCTATCTATGACAGATGATAATAAAGTTGATCCAACGGTTAGTTTCCGGGTTTTTCTGCCTGAGTCGTTACGACGGGATTTTAAAGTTCGCTGCGCTCAGGAAGGAACTAACATGAGCGAGAAATCGCGAGAATTTATAGAAGAATGGGTAAAGAGCAGAAAAAACTCACATTGATTAGTTTTTCGACCATAGAAGGCTAATTACAATCTAAAGTCTCGCGTATTAAATGTTTTGAGTCGGTATATGTCGTAAAATTTCTTATTTTTGCATTTTTATTAAAGGTCGATTTTTACGATTAATTTGCAACTGATTTAGATATTAATACTCTTTGTCCGCCTAGTCAAGATATATTGTCTTGAATAAAGACACTTTTTGACTAAAGAATTTGATACGTGTGTGATATTTTTGAAAAAAATGTAAATTAGTTTATGCCAAGTGGTGATGATGAACGCAAGCAGCGACTTGCTACTTTATGCAAGCGACTTCGCGGTGAGGAGTCGCTGCGCTCCTTTGCAAAAAAGCGTAGTAAGGAACTTGGAGGTATTACCTTTACCACTTGGGGTGCCTGGGAAATTGGGAAAACAGGTTTAAGCCCAGGTTCTTTAGCCCGGTTAGTAAACTTTATTGGTTGCTCTCATCAACTTCTTTATAGATACTTGGATGGTATTATTACTTTGGAGGAGTTACTTCAACCAACTTCAACAAACGATACTGAACCAAATGAGCAATTAGATTTTTCTCCTGATGCAGCTGCTGTATGGATAAACTCACTAGCTCCTGAAGAAAAGTTATTTATTGCGTCACAAAGTTTTCAATCATTTCAAGAACAAATTGACGACCTTGTGGAGCAAAGAGCTGAGAAATTAGTTGAGCAAGAAGTCAAATTACTGATAAATTTGCTATCTGGTGATGATTATCCTCGTAAATCTGAGATTGCAAGAGTTGCGGATAAATTAAATTTGAAAACCGAAGACTTGATGCAATTATGCAGTCGTATGTACTCAAACAGTAAGTGATACCGGCGTATTACTTTACGTGTTTGGAAGATATTGGTATGCGTATTAATCGAGACGATAGACGATTGCTTAAAGTGCAAAAGTGCCGTCTTTCTAAGCAAAAACTTAGGAATCGCCCTTTTTTTGTCTTTAGCAAGGTAAATGTCCGGAAAATTCGTATTTTTGCATTTTTATCAAGGGTCGGTTTTGTGGTTAATTTGCGATTAGTTAGATATTAATACTCTGCTGTCGAAAATGCAATACATATAGTGTGGATAATTTTACGATTTTTACTGAAAAACCGCTTAAATGCTTGTGTTATCTTTGAATAAAACGTAAATTCGTTTATGCCGAGTAATGATAACGAACGCAAGCAGCGACTTTCTATTTTGTGCAGGCGACTTCGTGGTAAGGAGTCGTTGCGTTCGTTTACCAAAAAGCGCAGTGAAGAACTTGGTGGCATTAGTTTCGCTGCTTGGAGTGTTTGGGAAAGAGCGCAAGGAGATTTGAGTAGCATTTCTCTATCTCGGTTGGTAAATTTCATTGGTTGCTCCTACCAATCATTCAATAAATATTTAGATGGATTAATGACTTTGGAGGAGTTACTTCAACCAACTTCAACAAACGATACTGAACCAAACGAGGAGTTAGATTTCTCCCCCGATGCTGCTGCTGTGTGGATAAAATCCTTGGCTCCACAAGAAAAGCTATTTATACTATCTCAAGGTTTTCAAGCGTTTCAAGAACAACTTAGCGACCTTGTTGAACAAAAAGCTAAGGAATTAGTTGAGCTTCAAACTCAAGAACTTATCGAGAAAAGAGCTAAAGAGCTTGACGAAAAAGTCGCTCAACAACTAATAGGAGAAAAATTTAAATTACTGATTAACTTGCTATCTGGTGATGATTATCCTCAGAAATCTGAAATTACAAAAGTTGCGGATAAATTGAATTTAAAAACTGAGGATTTGATGCAATTATGTAGTCGTATTTATTCAAATAGTAAGAAATATGGGCATAGTAATTGATATGAATATGAAGTATCGAATAAATTCTATTTTATAAGTATTTAGGCTGATTACTGTTGCTTTTCATCCACAGTTTTCATCATGCATTCTTTACTTTTTAATCGCGAATATTTCCAAAAACCAAAAACTAGAAACTTTTATTCTATTACCAATCTAACTTGTAACGCTTCTAATTCTATGTCTATATAGATTGTGTAAATTGATTCGATTTAAGCTCAACTTTAATTTATCTCAAGTTGAATAGAAGCGAGAACGCTTGTGAATAAAAATCTACTCTACAAGCACTATCGTCAAACAATAACTGAATATTTCTTTGTTTCAGGTAGTAATTAAACTGGATGATGGTATGTGATGACAACGTTATATATACCCAGAAAAGTCTTGCTCAAAGATATGGAATAACTATCTCGGCTTTGCAACAGTGGTATCCCTACGCTGGGATAGTCAAACCCAAGAAGCGAGGAGGATACTTTGACTTAGACGCTGTGCAAACTGCCGATTTCTTTTACGTTGCCACTAAGATAAGAAGATTAACCCGAGACGAATATTTAGAACGAGTAATTCCTTCTGGTGGTTTAGATGAGTTTATGCGTCAAACTAACGGACTTAGCCTGTACGATTTTTTGACTAAATATATTTCTGAAGACGAAAAACAAGACCCGATTGTTAAATCTGTGATTAAAAGGATTGAGAGATATGAAACACATCAACAAAATAGCCCAAACTTTACAAACTACACCTGAAATAGTAATTAAGGTATGTAAAAAACTAAGCTTAGTTGTAAATAAAGATAGTACTATCAAGCCGGAAGTAGAGCGACAATTAGTTCAATTAAAAGAAGTAGCTGCTGCTGAAAATATGTCATTAGAAGAAGCCGCTAACCATTTATTAGAAATGCGCCAAGAACGCTCTAGTTCTAATAACGAACATACATTTGATGAAAACCAATATATCCAACAAAGATTTGGCGTAAACCCCGAAGAATCTGAATCTAATAGCTTCGTTAAAGTGTTGCATTCGGATGTTAAAAGAGGAAAGCAACTTGCAACATTACGACATAAAGTAGTTCTGGAAACTTCTACTTTGATGTTGGAAGATATGTTATTTAACGGTGTTCAAGAACCGACAACGGAATTAGAAGAAGTACAAGGTCGAGTTTACAAGCGTATCGATGATGATTTTTTCGGCAAAGTCAATTGGGGAGAGGAGCCGCATCCGTCATTGGAGATGCAGCCTCAACAGTTGAAATCAACCTCGAAGACAAAATCCTTGCCCGAGAAATCGTCACCTTGATGATGCCGTCAATAGAATCTTACCTTGGCGAGCAATCCCGACAACTTAGGATTGTAGCGATGCAGGGTATGGGAATTGTATTTTTGGGTAGCTTTTCCGGGATGGTAACGGGATTGGTTTTATCTCCTCCACAGCAGACGAACATACCAAAGGTAATTTACGGTTCTTTATTTGGTGGCTTAGTTGGAATTACCGTTGCACTTACTTTGATTTTGAAGATAACCAGGGAGTTTATTGTTCATGAGAGCGATTAAAGATTTTTTCATTAATATCGGTGGCGGAATGTTGACCGGATGCGGTATTAGCGGATTTATCGGTCACGCAATGGGAGTCGGTGCAGCGCTTGCAATTAATCCTTTGCTATTGCTGATGGGCGCAATTGTTGGCGGAGCGTGGGTATGTATACTGCGTTCGACTTTTGCTTGTTATTCAAGACAACCTCTGTATTTAGTAATTGATAATAGGTAAGAGGAAATGCAACTACTTCCCAAACAAGATAAAAAAGGTGCCAATTATAATCGTCGCGTGGTAACAAAGCGTCATTTCAAAAAAGTCGATTTAGTTTTGTGGGTATGTTGTGCCACGGTTGGCTTAGGTTCGGTATTGTCAGCTGCTGCCATTGTGGTGGGTAGACGTAGTGAAGTTTCTCCAACTATTAGTAAGGTTAATCGCGCTCTTGAAATAACGCAATCCCGTAGACGTGCATACATTGAAAAGCTTACCCGTACCGATTTTAACCCTAACGAACTGCAAAACTATTCCATTGATGGCGGTGGAATACTTACTGGATGGCGACAACTAGGTGCAGCAAAGTGGTCGGGTGAGATTTTACAAGATATTAATCAACAACAAAATAACGAAAACTCGGCTTTTTTTAGACTTCACCACATGGCAGCATTGGCGATCGCCAAACAAGACACTATGGATGCTTTGGTTGAAGTTGCTGCCGGAAATAATAGTTTTACCTATAGCTACACCAAAACCAACGGCACGAAAGTTGAGCAGCGATTGGGTACTGGGGGAGCTGCTGTATTACTTTTAGGAAAGTTGGAGGCTATAGACTATGCCGAGAATTTGCAAAATCGTCCTATTGTTGATTTTAATCAAATGGTGACGCAAATTCAGACGGTACAAGAACCATACGCTCTATCCCAAGCGAATTATTTGCGGGTGCAAGGCTATAAGGACCCTGTGCGTCAATTATCAGAGGTGCCGAAAATACGTCAGCGTATAGCCGAATCGTTACGAAAAAGAAGACTGAAGTTACAGCAGTTAAAGAAATCTAAGTCAAATAAAGGAGGTTAGTTAATGTGTATGTCAAATTCATTGGCGCGGGTATATGCTTTTTGCTCTCATTATTTAATGTATTGGGAGCGGTGCGGCAAATTCCGGTGAAGACTACTCTAGGTAATTCATCGCGTCCTACCGTAGCTCAGATGAAACCTCCGGGAACTAGCTTGCATTGGTTATCGGGTGGAGTATTTTTTGCAGCAAGTATCGGTTTAATTGCTTGGGCTATTTGGGAATATAACTCTAATATCGACCTCGGTATTGATTCAAATGATGCACCTACAGCTGTTGTGCCACCGATGCCCGAAACCGACAGTCAAAAATTAAACAGTGATGTTGCAATCGGCGACATGGAAGCAATTCAATCCCAACAATATGAAGGTCTTAAGCCCGAATTTCAAAACTTAGTTCCATTTCGCCGTCCTACTGCCGATGGTAGCGTACCGATAACCCCCGAACAATTCAAGAATGCTTTGGAAGATGATGTTTGGTCTGATTAAAGAGGTAAATTATGGCAAACAATAGACGTAGAGATTTTGGTGTTGACTATTCTCAACCCGGTCAACTAGCGACACAACAACAATTAGCGCAAATGTTGCAGTCGGCTCAACAAAATCAATATCCGACTCAACAGCCAACTACTATTAACGTTGAACCTACTTCAATACACCGCGAACAAGGTGTTACCGTCAATCATGTGAATTCTCCTAATAAACCGACTAGTAATCGAGTGCCAGAAATCTATGTACCCGTAACAGATTATTGGAAAGCGCATAGATTCCATCCTCACAACAATTTACGCTACTTTTGGTACATTTTCTATTGGCTAAAAGATGTGATTTCATCTCCCGTAGGTATTGCAATTGTGATGTTGTGGTTGGGGATTGGTGGAATTAATTTCTTACTAAATGGTAATTATTCTGGTCCTGGTTACGTGCAAAATAAAGAAATTAAATTAACACCAGAGAATGTACCTAATTTAACTCCGGTTGTCGATTTGGTGGATTGATGTTTGTCCGTATTACTTTTTGGTTAACGCTATGTTTGTTTGCTTCGGATATAGCTCAACCTGGATACCTCAAGTTTTGGCAACCTGATTTAACCGAACCTTCCTTAATTGATGTTAGGTTGCCGAACCTTCATTTCAATTTGAATAAATCTAATACCAAAATATCTCCGAGCAAAACTTCTGCTTGCACCCTTCCAGAATCGGATTTAGAAGAAGTTCTTCAAGCAAAATTTGGTTGTAATAATGCGACTTCTAATTGATTTTAGTGTTGATACGAGAAAAACAGATAGAGTTCAAATGAAACCAATTTCTCCTAATTGGAAATATGGTTTTTCTACTTTGGTTTTATCTATGGTGATCGCACTTCCCCAATTGTCTGGATGGGTTGAGTCCCAACTCCCGATTCGATTACTCCAACGACTCGCAAAAACTACGAACAACGTGACCAAATCAGAAAGTACAGCTTTTCCCACAATAAAAGGTTCACCTATGACCAGTGGTTTTGGTTGGAGAATTCATCCCCTTACTGGAGAACGTAAATTTCATTCCGGTATTGATTTTGGTGCTTCTAAAGGTTCTCCAATTTATGCTTTTGAAGCAGGCTTAGTTGAGTTTGCTGGCTCCAAAGGTGGTTATGGTAAAGCTGTTATCATCAATCACGGTGCCCGAAAGTCAACCCTTTACGGTCATGCGAATAAACTTTCTGTAAGAAAAGGAGAAAGAGTTGCAACAGGACAAATGATTGGGGAGGTGGGAAGTACGGGATTTTCCACCGGACCGCATTTACATTTTGAGGTGAGGCTAAATAATAAGCCAGTAAACCCGCGTCCCTATCTACAGCAACGCGGGAGATAAAAAATGATTCGCCCCTACCACCTCACAATCTTGTCTTTACTAATCCTATCCTCCCCTTTATTTGGATTATCAATCAATCAAGGTTTCAGCTATATAGATAGTAATAATGCTGAAAAACTGTTTGCTAATATTGAAAGTCCCGGCAATCTTGCTATCTGCCGCGCTGAAGGAAATTGTGACAAACATGGTCAATTTACCTCATTATATTATGGTCATATTGACCCATCGAAAATAGGAGGTAAACGGGTATTAAACCAAGGCTTTTGTAGCGACTACGGTAAAAGTAAAGCAGGTGATATGAATGGTGCAAATCGCGGCTGTTTGCGTCGAATAAAATCTCGTTTGCCGCGATTAAATAAATTATTTCAACAGCATAATATTGATGTAAATGAACATACTGCTGCCTATATTAATGCCGTAGATTTATGGAATCAAGCTGCACCTAGAGTGAGCGATAGTTTTCCTCAAATTTATGCAAATAATATATCTTTTGGATTATCTATTGATGATGCTATTCGTCGCTCCCGAATTGATGCATTCAATTTAAGTGCGTCCGGCTTGTTTAATATTTGTAGTAGAGAACCATATTACATATCAAGGCTTGCTGCTTATCCTCGAAATTCAACGCAATGGAAGCGTGGATGCATTGATATCGACCAAAACCGCAGACGATTGGCAATCAATGAAGTATTAATTAATCGCGGAGTAATTTAGTCATGGAACTAGATAATTCTATATATAAAGCTATAGTTCATGCTCGTGATGGGGGGATGAATAAGGATGAGATATTAGAAACAACTATTGCAAATTTACCCTATAGTTTACACGACAATGCGATTGCTATTGTTAATAATTTAGATTTTGATAGCGAGCAGAAAGAGCGTTATTTTACCAACTGGTCAGAGCTATTCAACTATATCTTTTATTTGGTAAATCAAAATATGAAGGATGAAGCAATTTTAAATAAATTATCAAATAGCTGCAACTTGGAACAATTCGAGTTTGCTGTTGCTGCACTGCGTTATATAAATATTAATCGGATTCCTTCTTTGTGGGAACTAGATAACGTACATAGTGAACTGATTGAACTTGATATTGGTGAATTAGTTAAAAAGTGCGAGACTATTAAAAACTTTGCCTATAAAGAAGTTGCATATCGGATAATACTGCAACATCTTTACAGAGCATTTTGTGACAACAAACCGATTAAGTGGTTCATTGATATTGCCCGCTCAACTACTGATGAAACGATTATAAAATATTGCGATCGCGCAGCTGTAATGATATCTAAAGCTCAAGGTGTGGAGCCAATTAACGCATTGGAATCAGCGAAAACAGATATCGAACAAACAAGCATATCAACAACTGAATCCGGAAAGCTGATTATAAATACCCTAGCTGAATTTAAGATAGCAGCAGAATATATTGATGCTCAATGCGGTCCCACATTTAACCGCATCAAAATTAAACTTGGTAAAGGGGTGTCATTCAAGAAAATCCAAGATTTTGGTAACGACTTTGTGCAGCAGCTTGGAGACACTTTAAATATGGACACCCCACCAATGGTGTCCGTTGTTCCTGGTGGTGCTGCTATTGATGTCCCCCGTAGGGATAGAGAAATTGTTTATTTCAAAGATTACGCTGATTTCTCATCACCTATAGATAGCCATAATATTGTCATCCCTGGTGGTGTGGGTGTTGACGGGAAATACGTTGATATTCCGTTGTCGGACGAAAATGTTACTCATATCCTTGGTGGTGGAAGAACCAGAGGTGGTAAATCGCAATTCGAGAAAGCAGCAATACTTTATCTGGCACGTCGCTATCCCCCGTCAGTAGTCAAGCTAGCTTTATCCGATGTTAAACGAGTGACTTTTAGCAAATTTTCTAAGTTACCCCATCTAATTGCACCCGTAGCAAAGGATGCAGCTTCGAGTGCAGAATTATTTAGTTTGTTAGTACAGCACATGGAAGCCCGGTATCGGGAGTTTGAGAAAGTCGGTTGTGAGACGATAGCCGAATTTAACCGCAAGCATTACCCCGAATTGATTATGCCTCGGATAGCAAGTTTTACAGACGAATGTTTTGACTTGCTAACTGATAAAGATTACTGCAATTCTATTGAATTGGACATGATGAAACTTTTAGCGAAAGCTGGGGGTGCGGGGATTGATATAATGCTTTACACTCAACGACCAGATAAAAACGTTATTAATCCCTTAATTAGAAGTAATTTTCCTGCTAAAACTGCATTTGCTACTACTCGTCCGGAGGATAGCTGTATTATTTTGGGTGACGATAATACCTTAGCTGCTAACTTATTAGGTTACGGAGATTTTTTATATAAAACTTCCACTCAAATTACTCGACTTCAAGCTCTTTATGTCGGTGATGCAGAAGAACCGGAATACTTTGAGCAACTATTAGAAGAAGCAATCAATCAAGAAGATAATTTTACTGCTTGGGAGCCAAATGATATTGAAGAGTTTTCTGACAGTGGAATCGGTAGTAAAGCATTTTTAAATAATGGTTTTGCTGTTGAAGTAAATATTGATGAACAGTCAAAGAATTCAATATTAAATTTATACAGTAAAGGTTATGCTATTCAGGAAATTATCAAATCAATATTTAATATTACTCGGCAAGATGGTAAAGATTATAAAAAATATCGTAGTGCTGTAGAAAAAATTTTAGAGAATGAAGGTAATAAATAAAATGATAGAGCAAGATTCTAACAATAATGAAGCAGCACTTGATTATGCTATAAAAACATTAAAGCATTATGCTAATACTACAAATTGGGGAATCATATCCAGCTATGGTCACAAAAAAACTAATAGATGGATAGGAGAAGGGGAAGGAGTGGAACTAGCTGAAGAAGCCTTAAGAAAAATAGACTTAATTTTAAGTCATGAATAGGCAATTCTGGTGACAAGAGCAAGTTCGATTCTTGCTATTGCCATTGGAAGTTTTTTGAATGCCGAACTCGAATTAATTGCTATTTAAAATACAGCATCTTTAGTAGATAGTAGGTTTAACAAAAAGCTTTCAATATCCTGCGTTGTACGGGGCTAAGTAATTAGTTTAAACACAATGTATGGAGGTTTATGATGTTACGAAGAAGATTATCAAAGTTAACAAGTGTTTTATCAGATGTTAACTGTGTAATTGGGGGGTTATCTTTTCTTGCTGTATTTACTGGTTCGTTAGCTGCCATAATCGGTGTTGGAGGATATTCTCTAGAAAAGCTTGGCGTTCTTAAAGAAGAAGATACTTGGGAACAAGTTTGGGCTTTTGCTATAGTTTCTTCCACTGCTGGCTTGGCAGGTACTAGCGTTGCAGCTACAGCCGGAGCATTTTTAAGTCGCCGGAATATGCAAGCAGAAGATAATAAATGTACAGAAGCATCCAATAATCTTGATTCATCTACAAGCTTCAAGTTAGCAATGACTCGCGATATGTTTGTGATGTGTCGCGATAATGATAAGGAGGAAGAAAATAAACCATTAGTTTACACATACTATTTTGTGGAAATTAAAGGTAATCCATCGATTAGCGGATTGATGGTATCAAGAATGCAATCAAATTCAGTCGCTGTATGCGATTGCATTTCTCTAGAAGATGAAGAAAGGCTAATGCTAATCCATGAAAACCTTGGAGAAAGCCCTAGGTTGATTGGGAAAACCTTTTCTAGCTATCAACCATTACCGACAGAAGCGTTACGCGAACATTTGGATATTTATAATCCATACCTGTATGCACTTCAAAGCAAAGACTTTGAACCATGTAATCTGAAATCTTGCAAAGGCTGTCAGCATTTGCACGGCAAGGATAAGATAGTTTGTGGAATATATGCTTATGGATGGAATGGTGTTGACTGTCCGGACAAGGTTTGGGACAAAAGAAGTGCAATTCGTCGGTTTGAAGATGAAGCTGCTATCGCATCCTTGTCCGAAGGACTCGATGACTGGAAAATCTTTAAATATGACTATTTAATCAGTCTCTTTCATCCTAGAACATACCGTCAATTTAGCTTTGATTTTGATGGCAACCTTCTTTCTTATTCCAAAACGCTAGCTGGGCTTGAAGAAGGCAATATTGTTGATTACGTCTACTTCTTACGTCGCTCTCGGCAATTTCAGCATGATTATTCACACACTGATTTTATCGAACAAGCAAGTTTTTTTCTTGACGAAGTAGATGCAACAATTAGTGTAGATGACTTTAAGATATTTGTAAAAGAGAAAGACTCGAATATTGTCCATACTTTTTTACACAATGGTGAACCGTTTTTTGCCCTGAACCCTGCTTGTCCTCCAAAGCTTAAAGACAACTACAATTTATCTACGTTAATTGACTTCTTGTATAACGGCGTGGATGAATTGGATTCTTAGCTCGAATTTTCTGATTAAATCTTTTAAAACCTCCACCTTTAATTTCTAGTTATTAGTGGCTGTACGGAACTACTCAGTACGGGGGATTTTCCCCCACTACTGGGTAGTAATCGATAACCGCTACCCAATTGTTATTAATTAAAGGAAATCGCAATGTTTACAACCCAATTTGTTACAACTCCCGAAATTATTTGTACTATCAACGATTTATTATTTCCCGTCTTCTTGTTTTGTTTGATATTTGGGTGTTTATGCTATCTAAATTACGATTATGAACAACATCATAAATCTGAGGAAATTGATAGCAAGTCCGATTGCATTGAAGTGAGTAGAATGCAATCTGAATCGAAAATAAGTCAAGTAATAAAAGAAGAAGTAATGACAATTGTGGAGAAGGATAAGCAAGCTAAGTTGTTAATTGATTTGGGTATCCGAAACCTACGCTTGTTTTGTAAGCAACAGCAAATTAAAGGTTATTCCACCGCCTACAAGCGAGGAAAAATAAAAGGTTTAGCTGAGTTTTTACTTAGTCAAGGATACTTTTATTCGGATATTGCAATTGCATTGAAATAAGCGATTTTTAAATTAGCCCCGTAAGACGAAGGATAAATTTAATGCATCAACTATTCAAATTTCCGATTATTCATTGGATTTCAATCAAGATGCCTTCATATTATACTGAATATAAAAAGTTAAGTGCCCAATATTATCGCTATAATGCTTACAGATAAAGCATTTCACCATATTATCTGAAATGATAATGTGGTAATACTACACTCATAAAACCACTATTACTTACCTAGACAGTTATGCTCGTGGCAGATAAAAAATTAAATGAAAGTCAATACGGCAATTTGCCATATATCATATTTAATTTTGCATTCATTTCTAAGATGCTGTAATAATCCTTCCTAAATATTTGAGAATTTTTAAAACTTCGTTCAGATTATTTCGATACTGCGACCTAGTTGAAAACAAATCGGAAATACCATACTGTTTACCTAAAGTTTTGACAAACAAATGGCTGCTACCATTGGTTATCATTCCGTACAGGGGTTGTTCTGGTTTTGGATTAGCCGCCATATAAGCTAGTGTCTGGGGAATTGCTAATTCCAAATCAAAGGTTGTCTTCTTTGATTCTATTAGTACAATCCACAATTTACCCTGTAAAACTAAAGCATCAATACGTCCTCGTAAAATTTCTTCGTTATCTCCTAATGCTTCAATTTCCACAGATACTTCTGTCTTAAATCTGTAAGGTGACTGATAGAAACCTGCAAGTTCCAGTAACGGTGAAAGCACCACCATTTTAATAGTTTCTTCTAAAAGACTTCCATCCGAAATTTGATAAAGATAATTTTGTCGAACTTGTTCTAATCTTATTTCTTCTGCTTCACTTAATTGAGGTAAATCAGCCATCCATTCGTTAAAAAACTGGCGTTCGTCACTAAGTTTTAGCCCCAGTTTCTCTTCAACCTGACGAAGGGTGGTTATGTTTTCTGCAATAGCTATATTAGTTATCATATTTCACTTCAAAATTTAATTTGAAAATGCTCTCGATTTCTTTAACTGTCTTTGAATAACCTAAAAATCCGGCACAAATAATTCCTTACTTGCTCCAGCATAATGCTCATAAATCATCTTAGGACTAGTCCCAACTAACTTAGCTACATCCTTTGCATCGAGCATCTTGGTTCTTCCATCTGGAGTCGGAATTGGTGTTTCTAAGGCTGCTGTAATAAAAGTATGCCTGGTTTGATAAAGTTTACGATACTCTATGGTGCCACTTAATTCTTGAAGCACAGAACGCCACACTCTATTCGTAAGGTTATGCACATCAATCCATTTACCTTTGGGAGAAGGAAATACTTTAGTCTCACCAGTTGCATTTTCTGGTTTGATTGACTCTAGAAGTGCTGCGAGTTTCTTGTTTGCTGGAAACGAACGTTTTTTCTGAGTCTTCAATCCTTTTTTACATACCAGTCCGTTTTCTGCTTCAACTACCGCTTGTTCAAATCGTATTGTTCTGAAGTCATCTGAAATATGCTTCCATTGCAAAGCTACAGCTTCGGATGGTCTACATCCGCTCATGAAAAGGAATTCTATTAACGGAGCATAATGACTGTAAAAATGGTTATCTTTGAAGCTTTGAATTATCTTGTCCCTTTCTTCCAAACTAAAAGGATTAATATCCGAACCATCAGATTGACTCTTAGGGATTTTGATTTCACTCGCCATTCCAAAAAAAGGATTATGACTAATCATCTGGGATTTTAGCGCCCATTGGCAACAAGCTGCTAGTTGAGTTAGTATCCTTTTCGCAGAATTCGCTGTTTTATTAGCAACCAACCAATCACGAATGGCGATCGCATCCTTTAAGGATTTGCTCGGCAACTTTAATTCGATGCAACGAGCGATTTTAGTATAATCCTTTGCCAAAGTACTTGGGGATAAGCTTGAGCGCTTAAAATCCGTGTATTTCTCCCACAACTTCACCAAACTTGGTTGAGACGCAGATGGTGTAGAAGATGGTGTAAATGGTGTAATTTCCTTTGAATCGACTTGTGACTTGTACTTATCCAAATCCTTGGGGTCAAACCGCTCAAACAAAATATCTTTTTCAATTTCTGAAGCCTTTAATTTAGCTAACTTCCGATGATGCGGCGTATCGGGATAGCCAGTAGAAATATAGTATCGTTTGCGAGCAAAGTGAAATCTTAGCTGCAAACGACCATTAGAAAGAATTACCGATACAGAACCTTTAGAAGCCCTGCCAGTTGGTGTTTTAGAAGCCATGAGTTAAGAAGGTGTAATCTACCTTCTAGTTTACACAAGGATTACACCATCTTTACACCATTTTTTTATCCAAATCGACCTAAAGATATCCAATAATTTGATTACACCTTCTTTAAGTCGTCCTCCGAAACCCTTGCTCCACAGGTGAGAACGTCGGAATTTCGGTAATGCCAGGAACGAGACTTGAACTCGTGACACGAGGATTTTCAGTCCTCTGCTCTACCAACTGAGCTATCCCGGCAGGATTTATTTGACCTACGATTAAAGAATATAGCAAACTTATATTCATTTTGCAATAGTTTCGTTAAAAGAACTATTTATATAGCCTTAATTGACAATTTTGATCAAATGTACAGGAATCAAAAGCTACCAAGTTTACAAGAATAATTAGTAAAGGATAATTTCCCTTAAACGTTCTACCTACAATAACTTTAAGCAGTATTGTTTGGCAAAATATCATCTTAAAGACTTAATGGTGGATAATTAACAATTTCCAGCAACAGCAAATGAAAGTAAGATAACTCTCCCAAAAGCGATATAATTGTACTAGATAAAAACAACATCTATGTTTCGTATTGAGTTCAAAGCCAACAAATTTTGTTTCCGCAGGGTTGATATGAAGAATATGCTGCAACTACGAAATAAAAAAATGCTCCGTAAGCGATAAAGTTTTACCGAGAGTATCTTGTTTTGCTGTTCAGACTTAATCTTTGTTCTGTATAAATAAAAAAGTGCAATCTATTGAAAAAAAACTCATCAATCAAGAAAAAACTCAAAGAATGGCAGATTTTTTTAGCTTTTTAGGAGATGCGAACCGTTTAAGAATTCTCTCACTTTTAGCAGAAAAAGAACTTTGTGTTAGTGATTTAGCTACTATCTTAGAAATAAGCTAATCTGCTGTTTCTCGCCAACTAAGAAACTTACTAATTATGCGTTTAGTTAGTTATCGCAAGCAAGGTAGGCGAGTATTTTATCAACTCTATGATAGTCATGTATTGCATCTTTATCAATCTGTCGCCGAACACATAGATGAAAAAGACGAAATTTGTTAACTGTGTCTAGAAGGGTTTTTTTATCAGTAATCATAGAACCTATTGGAAGTAATACCAAATTTTAACTGCAACATTCTAGGGTTTAAATATACTGATATTATCTAAATACTACTATTTAAGTATATAGCGTTTATTAAGCAACTGAGGTACAGCGATTACCTCACCCCCGATAAAGCTGTGCTTTATCTCCCCTCTCCGCTATTTTGGAGAGGAGTTGGGGGTGAGGTTTTGAGATATACCTTGCGGAGACTGGGAAACGCTATATACCACTATAGTTAATCAAGTAGCATTTTGATTATTTGGTGAAGTAAGTACAAGTAGTCAAAATTTCCAGATTTATTATGAAAAAACTACTGAATACTGATATATTATTGAAAATTATTATTGATAAACTGCTTTGATCGAAGTAAGAGTTGGATGCTGAATAATTATTGTAAAGTGTGAGGGAATGGAATGAATAAGGTATTGCAGGCTTTATTAACAAGCCCATTAGTTAGCGCAATGATAGTTATCGGTAGCGATGCTATAGCAGCACAGACAGTTGTGAATGTAGAAAGCAAGGAAGAATATTCTGTTGCAACACCAAATGTTCGAGATCGTAATTTTAGTAAAGAAAAACTGATAGCGCAGGTGACTTCTGTATCTCAGCTATCTGATGTACAGCCTACCGATTGGGCATTCCAAGCACTGCAATCTTTGGTAGAACGTTATGGATGTATTGCTGGATATCCAAATCAAACCTATCGCGGTAATCGAGCATTGACTCGATATGAATTCGCTGCTGGTTTGAATGCTTGTTTGGATAGAGTTAACGAATTAATTGCTACAGCTACTGCCGATATTTTTACAAGAGAAGATTTAGCTACACTGCAAAAGCTGCAAGAAGAATTTTCAGCCGAACTTGCGACGTTACGTGGAAGAGTGGATGCGGTAGAAGCACGAACTGCTCAAATAGAAGCGAATCAGTTTTCTACAACTTCTAAATTAGAAGGTGAGGTTGTAACGGCAGTAGTTGATACTTTGGAAGGGGAGACAAACGAAGACAACACGACTTTCGGAGCTAGAGCGCGAATAAACTTTGTTACTAGTTTTACTGGAAAAGACACTCTATACACTCGTATTCAAACTAATAATATTGTAAGTCCTGATATTGGTACGCCTGAAGGTAATCTTGCTTTTGGTGAAGCCAGTGAAGATGCTACTACCGATGCTGCGCTTGATGCGTTATGGTACAGCTTCCCTCTTACTGAAAAAACCAACGTTATTGCGATCGCGAATGCAGGTGCAGCCGATGACGTTGTAGATACTGTTAACCAATTTGATGGTGATGGTACCTTTGGTGCAATATCGGCTTTTGGTACTCGTAACCCAATTTATTACAATATGGATGGTTCCGGATTAGGAATTACTCAAGAATTTGGCGATAGCTTGTCGTTAAGTTTAGCTTATTTAGGAAGTTCTCCTAACGATCCTTCTTCGGATAGCGGTATATTTAATGGTCCCTATGGTGCGCTTGCACAGTTAACCTTTGAACCAAGCAAACGCTTCAAAATTGGTTTGACTTATATCAATGCTTACAATCAGGAATTAGGTACTGGTAGCAATCGTGCCAATCCTATATCCTTCCTTCGAGGTGAAATTGCCCCTCCTCCTGCCGAACCTGGAGAACCCGAACCTGAAGAGGTAGAGGTGCCATTTTCTAGCAATTCCTATGGTATACAAGCAACTTTAGGTATCAGCAATAATATTGTATTAGGAGGTTGGGTTGGATACACAAATGCGAGCAACTTATCCACCGAAGGTGGAAGAATAGACCGTGGAAACCTTGATATATGGAATTGGGCGGTAACTTTAGGTTTTCCAGATTTGGGTAAAAAAGGGAACTTGGCAGGTATTATTGTAGGTATGGAACCGAAGGTAACGGATTCGAGTATTGATGAGATAGATCAAGATAGGGATACTTCCTATCATATCGAAGCGTTTTACCAGTTTAAGATAAATGACAATATTGCTATTACTCCTGGAGTCGTTTGGTTAACAGCACCAGACCATAACGATAACAATGACGATGTTGTAATTGGTGCCCTTAGAACTACTTTTACTTTTTAAATCCTCGTATCTTTAAAACAAAACCGGGAATATTCAATTCGAGCAATTGAAAAATATCAATTGTTCCTTAAAAGCCCGGTTTTTTCACATTTGATTTTAAATGGTCAAATTGGACTTCTCAACTAAATTTTATTTAATCAAAAGTGCTGCTAAATAGGGCACATCATGATTTTATACACGATATTTTTTTTATGATATAATCAAAATATAAATTAAGTATATTCACTAATATAAACGTAAATTTGTCAGTTAATTTTGTTTGAAACTATGTAAATTAATGGTAATTGGTTAAAAGAATATACAAACTAACTGTAAAATTGTTTGTCTCTAAAGCAATATTATAATAGCTGTTTACAAAAAGACCAGCTTCCCACAGCTGGCCTATCATATTTGTATTCGTGTTGTCTTCTCAATAAAGTCAAACCCAAACTTTCGCGTTCCCAAAACGCCTCGGGTAATCTTTCTTTACAATATTGTAACAGGCAGTACAGATTTTTCCGGGAAATTTATCAAAAAAAGATATTTATATAAATATTGTGCCTAATTCTTTAAGAATAATTCAATATGGATAATAATTGATCGCCATCGAGGCACAAAAGGATAAGGAGATGGGGAAAGAAGCAAAAAATATCAATTCTTAACTCTTAACTCTTAACTCCTAAGTTTTAACTTTTAACAGATTGCGGTTTTCCCCAGAGTATAGTTTCTTGCTTGTAAATAGCGATTCCTGGTTTAGCTCCTTTTGGTTTATAAACGTGTTTAGTAGGAGTGTAAATAACTGGTGCTTGTTCGCTTTGACGAGCGCGACTATAATATGCTGCAAGATTTGCGGTAAACTGTAAATCATTTTCTTCGGGTACTGCACCAGGTTCTAACCTTAGTAGTACGTGACTTCCAGGAATTTCTTGAGCGTGAAACCATAAATCATAATCCCCAGCTACTTTAAAAGTCAATTGGTCATTTTGACGGTTGTTACGTCCGATTAGTACTTCAAAACCGCTTGGTGATTGGTGACGATAAAAGTTTGTCGTCGCATCATTTGAACTACGTCTGCGGTATTCCGAATCTTCTAAATATTTTTGTGAAATCAATTCTTCGCGGATTTCTTCTAAAGCCTGTAAGTCTTCAGCCTCAAAATAGCTATCAATTTGAGAAATCGCTGCTTCAACTTGTTCTAAATATTCGATTTCGGCATTCACTTCTGCGAGTAAAGGTTCTACTGCTGTACGGGCACGTTTGAGTTTTTGATGCTGTTTATAAAGTTTTTGGGCGTTTTGTACTGCGTTTTTATCGGGTTGTAATTTAATTTTTAGTGGTTTGTTAGTCTCGAAATCAGCCAAAGTAATTTCTTCCATCCCCGGTTCCCATTCTTGCAGATAAGCCATTAGTAAATCGGCTTGGGTACGATATTCATCTGATTGCTCTGACTGCTGCAAGCGTTTTTCAAAGGTTTCAGCTTTGGAGCGCAATTTTCCTAAAATATTACTTAGTTTCTGACTAAGTTGGTGCTGTAGCTGAGAAAATATCTGTTGATTGAGTTTATCGGTATAGTAGCGGTTAAGTAATTCTTGAATATCTTTTACTTTTCCAACTGCATCGAAGCCAAGTACAGTATAACCACTCTCAGTCCAACCCGGTTGAAACTTTTCTTCTTGTAAAGCTTTAAGCCAAATATGCCATTGCTTAAATAATGCAAGCCATTCTTTAGATGTAAGTTTATCGGTTGTACTTTCCGTACTAAGATTAGCAGCTTTTAGCATTGACTGTACTAAAGCAGGAGAAACACCACGATAATTTTTAGGTAACTGACGTTTGATTGCTCCGGGTATCAAGCTTACCCTTTCGTACCAATCTTGTTGTGATTCATCTAAACTTGGAATAGCAGTAGTAAGCTTCGGTGGTTGCTCGTAAACATCTCCGGTTAAGATAGGACGAACGCTCGATTTTTTTTCGCTAATTTGGCGACCGGCAGTAATAATTATATTGTTAGCATCTGTAAGAATCACGTTGCTGTACTTGCCCATGATTTCTACGTATAGGTGATATAAAGCTGGCTCTCCTGGGCGACGAGCAAATTGTAAATCTACGGCACGTTCCCAAGGAGCAACTGTCTCAATTGTCACCAAAGCCAAACCACCCAATTGATGAACCAATTGTTGAGAGAAGGTGAATGTATCTGGCGATCGCGGTGGTGGGGAACCGATATGAATGCGAGCAGCTTGGGGATGCCAGGAAACTTCAAGCCAACCCCGATCTTTTAAAGTACGAAGTCCAATTGCAATAGTATAGCGATCGCGCTGATAAACTTGTTCCAGACGTGATGGTAGCCAGTTAGCACGGATATCGCTGCAAACTGCCAGAAGGGTAGTAAAGTCAAATGTTTGCACAGCGATTGTTGTTTGTTGTGAAAGTGTTTATTTCGGTAAGTATAGCTCGATTAAAACAGCAGATGCACGCCTTTAGATATAGAAATCTTTAAGACGTGCATTTGTTCAATTAGCTTTCTTGCTCGATCGAGACAGGAAAAAAGTTTTTAATTAAGGTGATGCAACTCTATCAAATATAAATTATAAATTAGATAGTAATATAGTTGATGCACTTATTTATTCTTCAAGCTTCATCTTTTTTCTTTTTTTTTGCTCAAGCCAAAACCAGTCATGCTAGTTACGAATATCGCGCCGATTAAGTACTTAAGCCCGCATTAGTTGGTGTAGTAGAATTATCAACTTTAATTTGGAAAGCATTACGAGAACCTCTAGGTGCTATTCCTTCCCAAGTCATTGATGCTTTACCTGTAATAGTAAAGGGTGAAGATAGATAGTTACATAAAATCCTATTAGTTTAAAATCACCTAAAAGACCTATGAAACGCATACTGATAACTGGAGCAACTGGAAATATCGGCTGCGAAGCAATTCGGTTTCTTTATCAAATCGAAACTAAAAATCAGCTAGTTGCTGCTGTAAGAAATATTAACAAAGCACAGAAAGAACTTAATGCTTACCCTCAACTCGATTTTGTTCGATTTGACTTTGAAAATCCAGACACATTCAATCGAGCATTGGAAAATATAGATCGCGTTTTTCTTTTGCGTCCACCTCAAATTTCCAATGTTAATAAATATTTTAAACCGTTAATCGGTAAAATGAAAGATAAAGGAATCAATCAGATTGTATTTTTATCAGTTCAAGGAGCCGAAAAAAGTCCGATAATTCCCCATAGCAAGATTGAAAAATTGATTGAGGAATATGGACTAAACTATATTTTTCTTCGTCCAAGCTACTTTATGCAAAACCTAACAACTATTTTGTTGAGTGATATTCAAAACAAAAGAAAGATAATCTTACCAGCAGGGAAAGCTAAATTCAACTGGGTAGATGTGGAAAATATTGGAGAAGCAGCAGCCAGATTACTAGATAATTTTGAACAATATAATAATCAAGCAGTTGAAATTACGGGATACGAAAATAAAAATTTTTACGAAGTAACTGACCTGATTAATCAATCAATAGAAGATAAAATAGAATTTGATAGCCCCAATCCATTCCGATTTTACAGCATCAAGAAAGATGACGGATTAGAAACAAGAATAATCTTGGTAATGATAATGCTTCATTTCTTAGCAAGATTTCAAAAAGAGCCAAGGATTCTCTAATTTTTACGAAAAGTTAACAGGAAAAAAACCGACTACTTTGAAAGAATTTATAGAAAGAGAAAATTATAAATTTGTCTCATTCCATAATTAACAACATAATATGTCCGTCGGAATCTTTGATTAAACAACATTTTAGAAGAATTACTAGCAAGTAAAGTAAAAATTTAACCAACAACAACTTTCAGATTCACAAATCGAGCTAATTACCGTTAAAAACTAATTTACTTTGTTTGGCTTTGCCTGCAATCAAACCAAGGCTTTAATACTATTAGGCAAGCTAGACTAGTAAGTATTGAAGTAGAAACTTTAATCTTATGGGGGGAAGAGAGTAATTCCATTTTGTTACTATCTGGTTTACCGTTTTGAATCATAGTTTTTTGAATTCAAAAATGGTCAGCGATGATTGAGGGTTTTTATTTTAGGTCGGTCGATAAAGTTGACAAATATTGCCAACGGTACCATCGGTAACATTGGTAGCAAGCAAATTAACCATTGATTCAGGTTTAGTGGTGCTGTTTCAAACAGCAGGTTCATAACGTTCCACTGGCTAAATATGATTTGTAGAACAACAGCACCAACGATACCCACAATCAAAATTGGTGCATTTGTAACGGATGTTGATTTTCTACCTATATAGTTGAACAAGCTAATCCCCAATTGACTGATGCTTAGAAGATAAATGATACGAGCAGCAACAAGGGCTTGAATTGCCATCGTGCGAGCAACTGCAATATCTCCAGTATTAAATTTTGCCCATTCAAATATGCCAAAAATCAAAATCCAATTAAATAACGAAACTATTAAAATTCGGCGTAATAATTTACTAGTAATTAAGGGTTCTTTCGGATTGCGTGGAGGCTCCTGCATTAAACCGTTTGATTTGGGTTCAAAGGCTAGGGGAACAGTCATGGTAAGGGAATTAATCATGTTTAACCAAAGTACTTGTAGCGAAAGAATCGGTAAATCTCTTGCTAACAAAGCGCTAATTAAAATGGTCATAGATTCACCACCATTGACTGGTAAAAGAAACGCAATTGCTTTTCTCAGGTTTTGATAAACGGTGCGTCCTTCTTCTACTGCTGCTTCAATTGAGGCAAAGTTATCGTCAGTGAGCAGCATATCAGCAGCTTCTCGCGCTACTTCAGTTCCACCTTTCCCCATTGCAATCCCAATGTCAGCTTGTTTTAAGGCTGGAGCATCATTCACTCCATCTCCGGTCATAGCAACGACTTCTCCTTTTGACTGCAATGCTTCTACTAATTGCAGCTTTTGAGCGGGAGCTACTCTAGCAAATACGTCTCCATCTTCAACAGTTTGAGCAAGCTGGGAATTTTCCATCTTTGCTAACTGTCGTCCTTCAAATGCCAGTACTTGCTCTGTCTTTTGGATACCCATGCGTTGAGCAATTGCCCGAGCCGTTGCGATGTGGTCGCCGGTAATCATTTTTACATTAATTCCGGCAGACTGACAGGCGTGGACGGCGGCGATCGCCTCTGGACGAGGTGGGTCAATCATGCCTTGTAATCCCAGAAATACTAACTCTGTTGCAATATCATCATGATCTATGGAATGCTGATGAGAACCTACTACTTTCTGAGCAAAAGCCAGTACTCGCAATCCCTGCTCTGTTATCGCTTCGACCGCTTGCTCAATTTGTGATTCTGCCAAAGGAACAGGCTCACCTTGCAGATTCATCATCCCAGAGCAACGGCTTAACAATGCTTCCACCGAACCTTTAACGTAGATTGTTCGGGGATGAACATCATGCAAAGTTGCCATATATTGATACTGAGATTCAAAAGGTATCGAATCTAATCTTGGCTTTGAAGCCGCTAGCCCAGACTGACTCAAATCGGCTTTAGCCGCAGCCGCGATTAATGCCCCTTCGGTTGGGTCGCCTACCACTGACCAATTTTCTCCTTTTTGCTTTAACTGCGAGTCGTTGCAAAGCACTCCGGCTATCAGGCATTCCTGTAGAGCTGAAGGTAAACCATCCTCAAACGGACTTTCTAGTTCGCCGTTGCTAGCTATACCAATATCACCTTTGGGACTATAACCACTTCCGCTAACTAGATAATGCTGTCCCCCAGCGTAAATAGACTGTACTGTCATTTGATTTTCCGTCAGCGTTCCGGTTTTATCAGAACAAATTACGGTAGCACTACCGAGGGTTTCAACTGCTGGAAGTTTGCGAATAATTGAATTACGACGAGCCATGCGGTTGACACCAATTGCTAAGGTGATAGTAACTACTGCTGGCAATCCCTCTGGAATCGCACTGACTGCCAAAGCAACAGCAGCTTCAAACATATAAATCCAGGATTCACCCTGTCCCAATCCAATAGCGAAAGTCAGGGCTGCCAGAGTCAAAATTACGTAAAGCAGGGTGCGACTGAACTTCTCAAACTTACGGGTTAGTGGGGTACTCAGGCTAACCCGTCGTTCCATTGATTGAGAAATCTGCCCGACTTCTGTAGCATCTGCCGTAGCAATAACAATCCCCGTACCCTGCCCAAAGGTGACAAAGCTCCCAGCGTAGGACATATTAATTCGTTCTGCCAGGGGGGTATCCTTTGGTAAAGGTTGGACGGATTTTTCCACTGGCAATGATTCCCCCGTTAAAGCAGATTCATCAACCTGTAAATCGCGAGTTTTTAGTAGTCTCAAATCCGCTGGAACTTTATCTCCCGATGCCAGCAGTACCACATCTCCCGGTACTAAATCCTGCGACGCGATCCGTAGCGTTTGCCCTTCTCGCAGAACCGTGGTTTCCGTAGTCACGGCTTTTGCAAGAGAGGCGATCGCACCTTCTGCTTTAGCTTCCTGCACGTAGCCGATTGTTGCATTGATAACTGTCACCCCCCAAATTACGGCTGCATTAGTCCAAGAACCCAAAAATGCTTTGACAGCGCCTGCAACTAATAAAATATAAAGGAGCGGTTGATTAAACTGTAATAAAAATTTTAGCCAACCAGGCTTTCCAGGCTTTACGGGTAGTTGATTCCAACCATAGGTTTCGTAGCGAATAGCAACTTCTTCTGCCGTTAAACCTGTTTCTAAATTGCTATTGAATTTTTCAATTACCGACAGAACAGACAGTTCATGACAAGAAGGAGATTTCAATTGATCTTGCATCATATCTTCTAATAAACCATTTGGGTTTTCCTACCCCTGTAAATTGATATTAGCTCATACCGTATCTTGCATTCATAGAATGTACGCATTGAGTTCATAAATATTAGCAATTATAAATTTAGTATTTGGGTATTTAGGAAGTATAAAGGTATATCCTCACAAGAATCTGACATTTATATGGTAATAAGAAGGAAGCTGAATTTATGGATTATTTAATAAACATCATAAAAAACATTTTGCTTGTTTTTACTTAAGAATTATATTTCCAGATACCCAGTTGATTTTTTTTGTAAATAGAAACGATACTTTTAATTCCAATGAATGAAAATATTTTAGATCCCCATTTACGTTACGAAAACTGGATTCTCACCGAAAATTATGATGATGAATGGATGGGCGATTATGGTGCAGAGATTATTTTGGATACTGCGGAGAGGATGTTTTGATAAAGGTGAGTCATAAGTACCCGTGCAAAATTAATTTAACATTTCGTTTGGATAGGGAAAAGGGAACTCTTAACAGCTATATAACTGACTAGTAAATATACAATTAATCCAGGCTTAACTACTTAGTAGTGGTGCGGGAAGCGGTTTTGGTGGTGCTGACATCGGGTCGGCTCCGCCGCTACCAACTTGAAACTGAGTCATCATGGCATGATCTTCGTGAACCGTGTTGTGACAGTGCATCATATATTTACCCTGATGAGGTTCAAACCTAGCAATCAACTTGATATTGTCGTCTTCACCAATGTAAACAATATCCTTCCAGCCTTGCTCGTAATTGAGAGGTGGTTGACCGTTGCGTTCTAAAATTTGAAAGTGAACTAAATGAATGTGGACTGGATGGAACCAGTCACGACTATTTGTAATAATCTCCCAGACCTCAATATCGTTTAATCCAGGATTGGCATCAACCCGGTTTCTATCCCAAATGTTGCCGTTAATTTCCCACCTATTGTTACGCTTTTCAAAAGTCCAGCGTCTTGTTGGTCTTGGGGAAGGTGGCTCAAGAGGCTCAAAAAATCTTAGCGTTGAGGGAATAGAGCTATTATCGGTTTCAGCACGCACTACATCAAAACGCATAATTTCAGAGGTACCATCGTAATCTGTATTGTTAGGGAGTCCCAGATTTTGTAAAACGATTTGAGTTCCAATAGGATATTTAGAAAAGTCAATTATCAGTTCATAACGCTCCCCCATTCCAATCCGTATATCTTTAGTTATCACTGGTGCTTCCAAAAGTCCCCCATCTGTACCAATTACAACTAAATCATCGTCTGTACTCAGAGCTAGTTTGTACGAACGCGAAACAGAACCATTCAAAACTCGAAAACGATATTTACGGTTAGCTACTTCCAATCGAGGCATAGGTGCGCCATTAACTAGAATAACGTCTCCCATTAAACTGCTATGACCGTCATCATCAAAAATTAAAGAACCATCCGTAGCAAAAATTTTATCTTCAATAACTAACGGTATATCGTACCGACCTTTTGGTAGAGGCAAACCAAGCTCCAAGTCATCTTGGACAATGTACATCCCAGCCAGCCCCATATATACATGGTGTGCTGTTTGATCGATCGCGTGGTCGTGATACCAGAAAGTAGCAGCGCGATTGTTGGGATAGATGTAATCTTTATAGAAACCCGGAGCGGATAAATCCTCTGCATAGCCGTCATATTGAGGTAGTGATGCCATCCCGTGTAGGTGAGTTGATGTTAATGCACCAACATCATTGATAAAGCGAACAATTGACTGTCTACCTTGACGCTGTTTAATTGTAGGACCTGGACTTATGCCGTTATAACCCCAGATCTCTGTAGTTAATCCCGGCAAAATCTCAACCTGATTCCTTTTGATAACAATCTCGTAATAATCAGTTGTTTCATCGCTACGTACAGGATTAAGTATTGGTGGGGTAGGAAGATTAACTGTGAAAGGTTTTGGCTGTGGACTACCAGCAGTTGCAGCATAGCTAGTATACTGATTTACTATAGGAAACAAGGCAGCGCTACCACCAGCGATCGCAGCTAACTGTAAGGCTTTTCGTCTTGTAATTTTCATCCTTGTACCTCCCTACTCTGAGGAGTATATTGTTTATGTATCCACTTAGATAGAGTGGATTTTTTATTGAGATTTATTTTGTCTGATACTAGAAACTTTTAACTACATCCTGTTAAAGATATTTCTAGGTCATAAGTTGTAATAATAGACATCTCCGGAAAATATTTTCATGTTGTTAAACTTACACAAAACCTAACCCCCCTACCCCCTTCCCTGCATGATAAGTGGGGTTTTAAAGCCTCTCCCCGAAACGGAGAGAGGTTTAGAAAGAGATCTTTTTGATTTCCGGAGATTTCTAATGTATATATTATAACTTTTAGAATTAAAGCTTTAGGAATTTTGATCAATTATCCAAGAGAATTTTAAACAAATGAAACTCAATTTAAAGAAACTTAAAATAGTATGAAACACAATTATAACTATAAAGATATCCCGAGAGTGAATATTAAATCATTTTGATTTTTCCTCACAAGTTACTCACATTTAACCGTTATTCTCAAACCATAAGCTTCGATCTGCTTCTATAAAAACGGAAAACTATCGAAAATTGGCACTCAGTTTTCATCTTTAACTAAGACATTTCCACCTACAATCCTTATAAGAAAAACTAGAACTAAAAGGGAGAGGCTTTAAACCCATTATTTTCGGTAAAGATTCCGGCAACTGCTATTCTTTAATAAAGGGCAAATGCCGATTTTGGGTAACTTCCTCACTGCTCACTCTTCAATAGCGGTAAAGTGACAGTAAAAGTGCTACCAATTCCTTCCTGACTTTGAAGTGCTATTTCACCGCCATGTGCTTCTACGCATTTTTTGACAATTGATAATCCTAAGCCAGTACCGGCGATTTTTCCAACATTAGAAGCGCGATGAAATGGTTCAAAAAGGTGCTTTTGCTCTTGTATCGGAATTCCTATTCCTGAATCTTGTATGCGTAAAATTACTGCTGATTCTTGGAAAATTAAATCAAGAATAACTTGCTTATTAGATGGGGAATATTTAACAGCATTGCTTAATAAATTAGTCAAAATATGATGTAGTAATTTTTCATCACCTAAAAAGTCGTTCTTATTCCCCTCAGAATTAAAAACTATATCTATATTCTTTTGAGCAGCAGTTAATTGTATTTCTTTAATAATTGCATTGCAAAAAGCTACCAAATTAATTCCAATCAGTTCGCAACTAAGTTTACCCGAATCTGCTCTGCCAATAAATGAAGCTTCATCTAATAGCAAAGACATATTTTTGATAGCCGAACGAATCATTTGGTAGTGAGCAACTTTTTTCTCTGGATTTAATTTATCATCACTATTTTTTAACAATCCCGCTGCAAGCAAAATGGCATTCAACGGATTGCGGATATCGTGAGATAATATAGATACAAACTCCGATTTAAACTGATTAACTTCTTTAGCTTCAACTAACTGCGCGGTTCTTTCTTCAACCCGATTTTCTAAAGATTCATTAACAGCGCGTAATGTTTCTAAGTATTGTTTGCGTTCGATAGCATAACGTAGAGAACGTGTTAACAATTGTGCATTTATCTGTCGCTTAACAAGATAATCTTGCGCTCCCCTGCGGACTGCTTCTATAGCTAATTGCTCATCGTTAATATTAGTTAAAACTACAATCGGCAAACAAGGAGCGCGAGCCATCAGAGGTTTAAGAGATTCTAATCCCTGACTATCTGGTAAAGTTAAGTCCAATAAAATTATATTGTACAAACAGGGTGTAGAAGCATCTTTCCCAATTGCATCAAGTGCTTCACTTAATCTTTTGACATGAACAAGATTAAACTCTTTGAAAGAACCATCCTTCAAAAATTCTTGTAACAACCTAGCTTCCGCTAAATTGTCTTCTATTAACAAGATGTTTATCAAGTCTGCTGTCATTATTAGTTGTTAGTTGTTAGTGGTTAGTTGTTAGTTGTTAATTGTTAATTGTTAATTGTTAACTGATAACTGTTCACTGCTCACTGTCTTCCGGTGGTAAAGTTACTGTTTCTAGCCAAAAGTCTTCAATTCTCTTAACTATTTTGAATAATTGGCTGATATTGCGAGACTTAGTAATGTAACAGTTAACGTGTAAGTCATAACTGTGAAAAATATCATCTTCGTTCTGTGAAGTTGTCAAAACGATAACCGGAATACGTTTTAGTTTAGAGTCATTTTTAATTTCTGCAAGGACTTCCCTCCCGTCTTTTCTGGGTAAATTCAAATCTAAGAGAATTAAATCGGGGCGAGGTGCTGTGTTATACTCGCCCTCCCGACGTAAGAAAGCCATAGCTTCTATTCCGTCCCTAACCGCGAGCATTTCATGGGGTAAAGAACTATTTTTGAAAGCTTCTTGGATGAGACGAACATCTGCTTTATTATCCTCTACCAAAAAGATGATTCTGGGTTTTTGTTCCGTTTCTACGCTCACGTTCGCGTCCTTTTAATGGAATAGTAAAATTAAACGTTGCACCTTCACCTAATTGTGATTCTACCCAGATATTACCCCGATGACCCAAAGCGATTTTCTTACAAATAGCTAAACCCATCCCAGTACCTGGGTATTCGTCGCGGGTATGCAATCTTTGGAATATCACAAAAATGCGATCGCTAAATCGCGGTTCGATTCCAATTCCGTTATCGCTGAGAGAAAATAGCCATTGATCTTCAGAGCGAGATACACCAATATGAATTTCTGGTGGTTTCTCACTGCGGAATTTAATTGCGTTCGCAATCAGGTTTTGGAATAGCTGCATTAGCTGGGTACTATCAGCCATGACGGTTGGTAATTCGTCGTGAGTAATTGTAGCACCTGTTTGTTCGATGCGGCTGCGAAGATTTTTTAAGGCTTTTTCTAAAGCTTGTTCTGCTGAGATTGGTGCAAACTCAATATTCTGCATATCTACTTTAGAATATGCAAGTACATCATCTATCAAAGTTTGCATTAAGCTAACTCCTCCGACGACATAACCAATAAATTCGTTAGCGTCTTCATCAAGTGCATTTTGATAGCGCATTTCCAAAAGCTGTACGTAGTTTGCTACTTGATTCAAAGGTTCTTGTAAATCATGAGAAGCTACATAAGCAAACTTTTTCAATTCGGCATTAGAACGTTCTAAATCTGCTGCTAAAAGTGCCAATTCTTCAGCCTGACGCAATACAATATTAACTATTGCTTTTCGTAATTCCAATGCTGCTTTAATTTCAACAGGTAGCCAAGGTAAAGATGTTAAACGAACGGTTTGTTTCCATAATTCAAAAGATTGACGGGGACACAAACGTAAATTTCCTGACTCTTCATTTACTTCAAATGCTTGATTGGGATTACCTCCCCAATTAACAGTTTGAATAACTTCGGGACGGAACCATAATACATAATTTCTTTTTCCAATAGGAATTGCTAATAATCCACTAGCAATATTTTTAAATTTTTCCGCATCTGGATAAATTTCTGAAAGAGAATTAGTATAAAAAACTTCCTCGTTGACGTTGTGTTGCAACCAATCAACTAAATAATTCAAATCTTCTTCTTTGGGTGTCTCACCAATTAATGTGTAATTACCACCAAAGCAAACGGCTGCACCTTGAGCGCTAGTTAAATCTAATAAATTCGGTTGATGCTTGATTAAACCAACAATAAAATTTTCTTCTTGAGACATATAATCAATCAAAGAAGACTGAATATACGTTAATTTCATCCGATAGTCGTAATCTTGAGTTTCTTCTTTTGTATATATTTCACTAAATATCATCTTTCCCAAAAATTCACAGGCTTTCCGCAATTCATAAGGAACAAATTTTGGTGTTTGATGGTGACAAGCAATTAATCCCCAAAGTCTACCTTCTTTAATCAAAGAAATAGTTAAAGAAGCACCTACATTCATATTATGTAAATACTCTATGTGACAGGGATAAGGACTTCTCAAAGTTGAATTAATTAAATCAATCGGACGTTCTGTAATTGGGTTTAAAACCGGAAATAAATCTACAGGTTCCCCGCTCGTATCTGGTATCAATCTAATTAAATTAGAAAGAAACATTTTTCTCGCTGGTTTGGGAATATCTGATTCTGGAAAGTTCAAACCCAAATAAGGCTCCATACTTTCGAGCTTATCTTCAGCCAGTACGCAACCATGATCGTTTTCATTAAATTTATAAAGCATCACCCGGTCAAATCCGGTGACTTTTCGGACTGTTTCTACAATAATTTGACAGTAATCCTGAAGATTCGCACTAGATTGTAACCGATTGATAGAAGCTTTAGCTAGATGATAAAAGCTTAAAAAAGGAATATTTTCTTCAGAAACTGCTGGTTCTAATTCTAAAATTAAAATTCCTTCCGAGTTGCGATGAAAGACAGCATCAAAGACAACATAGTCTTCTCTTCTTTTTCTTACCCAAATCTTTGTGGGATTAATAAAATCAAGAGAATCTTCTGCCAATCTTGATTTTATTCTGCCAATTTGATAAGGGTCTAATAAATCTTCTAAGTTTATTTCTAATAAATTTTCTAGAGGAAGATCGAGAACTGAACCGGCATTGCGACTAACTTGCACAATTTTTAAATCGGGTTCCTGAAGAACGAGTAATACACCATGATGCTGAATTTGACTGTTTAGATTAATTACTGGTTCTTTTAAGCTTGTTAAATTGACAGAATTTAGTTTTGAATCTATTAACATGGTAAATCTCCTATATTTTTCGTCGAGCGTGCTAGTTATTTGTCGTATTTGGTCACATTGCTAATATCTTTAAAGTTAAAGCCCGAAAAAGTATGATTCTACCTCTTTTATCTAGCAGCTAAGTTTTTTTGCTTTACGAAAGGATTTGATAAGAATAAAAGTAGGTGGTTTATATAAAGTACCTTAATTAAATTTGGAACAGCTTTAGTTAACTGAGCAAATCTCTTTTTTAAATTTATAATATGTCCGAAAATTAATTCGCGTTTTCAATATAACAAACTAATACAGAAATTCCCGATAAGAAATATCAAATAATAGGTAGTTATTGCATTAGTAACAACACCACCTATCTTTACAATTAAACAAGTTTAATTAAAAAATATTTCTAATTAATAATTTATATTTCTTTGTTTAAACAAGTTAATAACAATCATGTATAGCAATCTGAAATAATTAGTAAAATTTTAAGTAGTGCGGTGTGAGGACAAGCAGGGGAGCATCCTAAATGTGTAAATTTATTTTTTTATAGTGCGAGCATCTTGCTCGCTCGTGGCTCCTAGCGAGCAAGATGCTCGCACTACCAAATCGTATTTTTGCAAAATTGGGATGCTCCCACAAGCAGTGACAATAGCTGATTGACTAACAAATATATAAGTCCTATTTAAAAGAATATTTGGGCTAAGACTTATTTATATTTCAACGTTAAGATAAAATAATGAGATTGTGAAGAAACAGCCCTTCTATTTAACAAAATTCAGCTTGTTCAATAGTTGCACGGAAAAAATTAAAGTATTTATCAGTACCAAACCACCAACCTACATTTATTTGAGAAGGAATTGTAAACCCTCCAAATGTCTCTTCTTCTAAAACTTTTCCGCCAAAAGGAATATAAGCATAACTACTATCCTCTGTTTTATCTCCCCAACGCGGTAAAGACATTTTTAATAGTTTACCGTTTGAGTCTATAACAAATTTTAGGTTTATATGCTTCCCATCGACTTTTATGATTGCTTCAATCGTATTATCATTAATTACCTGCCAATTAACGCCATTTTGCGGTAACAAAGCCGAAGGTAGCCAGAAAGATTCTCCTACAAATCTACCAATAGCAGAACGAGTGATATCTTGATTATGAGCATTTACAACTGGGATAATTCCCCATATAGAAAACTTTGTTCGACCAAAATGATTAAAGCAATAATCACTACCAATAAATTTCATTAAACCGCTACCAATTTTGGCTTTCCAAACAAATCCTTTTAATGCACCGATAATTTGTTCGGCTTCCATAGGTAGCCAAGGTTTATCTGCTGATAACCTAAAACTACCATTCATTTTTAATTTAACGGAATTAGCTAAAGGAGTTCCCGGCTGAATTGCGTGGAGAAAGTAACGCTGTACGGGTTCTGGCAATTCCGCAACCATTTCTGTGGTGAAAGTAGTATTATTTGGACTTGTTTCTAACAAACGCCAAATTTTATTTGTTTCGTTAACCTCTCTTAATAATTTCAGATAAATCGGGATTAATAAGAAAGCAATTAGTGCAGTAATGACTAGTGAAATCTTGATAATCATTTGACTCTCCCGAACTCAGTTTAACTCAATCAAATTATTATGGTTTAGTAAGAGCGCTTATTCTTAGCTATAACCTAAAGGTAAAGAACCCAAAGAATCTTTTAATCTAGAAATATGCTCGGTATTTCCCACATAAATACCCAAAGATTGCGCCGTTTCTACCAAAAAATTATCGGGTTTTACCAGCGATGGACTGTTAGCTATAACCTTTTCTAAAGGAACCGCTACAACTTGTCCGTTTTGCCAAGCTACCATTTTTGCAGTTTCTCCGTTAGCAATCAAATCTACCGCAGCTTTACCAAAAGCACTTGCTAACAATCTATCCCCAGCAGAAGGAATACCTCCTCTTTGAATATGTCCCAATACCGAAACTCTAATATCTAACTGATTGTGGGAACAGTTGCGAATTTCGTCAGAAATATATTGTCCCATGCCGCAGGATGGCTTTTCTGTTTTGCATTCAGTATGACAACAACTATCTTCTGCTACTTGAGCGCCTTCTGCAACAACTACAATTCCAAATCTACGTCCCCAACTATCTCGTAATTCTCGTAAGTGGGAACAAGCACCCTTAATTGAATAAGGTATTTCCGGAATCAAAATACAGTCAGCCCCTCCAGCAATTCCAGCCTGAAGCGCTAAATGTCCTGCACTCCTTCCCATTACTTCCACAATCATGACGCGATCGTGACTTGCAGCAGTAAAAGTTAAGCGGTTCAAAGCTTCAACAACTGTATTCACAGCAGTATCAAAACCTACAACTTTTTCCGTAAATGCAACATCATTATCAATTGTTTTGGGAATTGCAACAAACTGCCAATTTCCTTTATCCCGTAATTCATCAAGAATCGTTAAACTACCATCTCCCCCAATACCAATCAAAGCATCTAATTCTAATGCCTTATAACCAGCAATTATTTCATCAATATGAGCCAAAGTATCGCCTTTATTAATGCTACCAAGAATAGTACCTCCCATATTCAATAAAGGGTTCATGCCTCGTAAATCCATACCGTGTACGGTTAAAGGAATAGCCTTTTTTTCTAATAACCCAGTTGTCGCATAGGGAATACCAAAAACTTGCCAATCATAAGTTACAGTCGCATGGCTAACTACTGCTCGAATAGCCGCATTAAGTCCAGGACAATCACCACCACTAGTGAGAATACCGAGACGTTTTTGAGTTTTCATTGCAATTTTCCTTAGAAGATGTTTTAAAAGTATAGTTTTTATCCCATTTACCGGATTATCCCCCCTTCCCCCCTTAAAAAGGGGGGTTCAAGTCCCCCTTTTGAAAGGGGGATTTAGGGGGATCTAAAGATTGGTGGTATTATCTGAGACTTTCCAAATATCCTCTTAAATAGTTCTATCTAACCAATCAAAAATCTGCTCCAACTGGCTTAAATCAACTAATCCATATTGCCAGAGAAGCATCGGTAATAACACTGGTGAATATTGTTGTAAATTTCGCAATGCCAACTCTACACTATCTTCGGAGATAGCCAAATCTGCTTGTAAAAAGTTGAGGAATTTAACTAATTTTAGCTTAGACATAATTTACACCCTCACGAAACCCTAATTGTCAGATTAAAGAGAAAATTTGAGAAACTTGTGAGGATTTGGTGGAAATCAATCTTTAACCATGCTTGTATTGCGAGGATTGGCTAATATTAAAAACAGCAAAGCGCCAAGACCAAAAATATTTATTACCGACATCATTAGTCCACCTAATAATGGAATTAAACCGATTAAACCTAAAATCAGCATTCCTAAAAGAAATTGTTGTACTGCTCCCAACTCCTTATGTCTCATAGCTTGCTCTCCCAGCCACATCGCTACACCCAGAGTTCCAAGTATGACAGCTATATAAGTCATCAGACCAATTACAGGTAACAACGGGATGCCAATTAAGGTAAGTGTTAGCAAAATAACTAATACGATTATGCTAAGCAAACCGCACAAACCCCACAATCCGCTTTGTAAAGGATATCGATTAAGAGCAACTGCTATTGAGTGTAAAAAATTGGGTCGCCACTTAATAATTAATACACCGACAATAGCACCTACAATGATTTTAAAAATATGAAAAGCACTACCGAAGAAATAGCGAACTAAAAAGCTATTAATTCCTCTTCTTTTAGTACCATAAACTCCCCATCCGCTCAAAGTACCAGAAGAGCCAGTAATAGTTGCTCCTTCCTCTGTTATAACTTCACCAGCTACCGCATAAGCATCACCATCGACACGGGCATTTTTTTGTAAAATTACATCTCCATCAATGGCGATCGCCGTTTGTCTGACTCTGGCACCTTCTTCGATAGTGACATCTCCCCCGATAGCATGAGCGTTATCCACAACCGTATCTTTAAGAATCCTGACATCACCACCCAATCGAATAATATTGTCGTTATTGATATCAACATCTGCTTGTGCTAAAGCTATTGTTGAAAATATTGGTGCAAATAAAATAGCGCTCAAAATTGATATTACTATCAGTTTTAACCAGCTTCTTCTAAAGTATTTCATGACTGATTCCTTATCATTAGTTGAATGTTTTTAAACCTGTATTTTTAAACCTGTAAAATCAAATAACCGTAAATGCCGACGCTACAAATTCAAATACTGGTTTATGGCGTACTTGTGGAAAGCCGCTGTAAATTTTAGATTTGGACAGTGGTAAAATAAATTTATTAGTAACAATAGTTGGGTCTTTCATTACCATTGGAGCGCTCATCATTGCATCTGTTCGCTTTTTAATATTGCCTTCTAGCTGCGAAGGTAAGCCATTAGCATAGTCTCTGAGGGTTATTTCAATCGCTTTTGTTGAACTCGCAGACAAAGTTAAAGATATTCCATCAGATGGCAAATTGTGATAAATAAAATTCAAAGAGCGTTGATTTTGAGTTAATCCACTTAAATCTAATAATTTACCGTTAATGCTCGCGCTTAGTATCTCTTCTGCTACCTTTACTTGAACTTGAATATTATCTGCTTGTCTGGGAGAATTGATTTTTAGCTGCAATTTTCTGCTGTTTCCTTTAGCGATATCCTCAATAATTTCGATATTCGGCGATGCTAAAGTTACTTTTGGTGCTGGTGCTTTCCAACCGGAAACTAACGAAAAAGGAGATATTTCAACTTGACTTTTAGCTGTATTATCATCAAAAAATTGCGATGTCCATTCATCAATATTTTTATCGCTACTTATCCAAAAAGATTTACCCGTATCAGCATTTAACAGGTAAGCAATGCTATTGGTTTTAGGATATTTTGCATCAAAGCTGGAGTTAACAGTTGCTACTCCAATTAATAAAAAGCTGACACAAATTGCAATTCCCGGTATCAGCCAACGTCTCCTAATTTTTCTTTGAGAAAATCCGTTCCTAAGTAAAACGAAATGTGGCAGCATTAAACCAAATAGCAAAGCAGTAAATACCATCGGTAAAGTTGTAAACGGTATATTTGTCAGCGCTTCAAAGCGGTTCATTAAAGAAGCAAAGTGATAAACTTGATTGGGAATAAGCAAAATAATCCCCGGTATGGCAGTAATAGAAAAAATAATAACTTGCTGCCAAGAATTAGAAATTTGCTTGCTAGTTAAAAATATCCAGCCCAATCCTAAAAGCGTGAAAAATAATGGTAGCGTAAATAAATAGCTAGCACCGGGCATTAATAAACCAGTTAGCACCATCAAAGCTGCCCATACAAACATTGCACCGAAGAAAAGGTCATGCAGGTGAAATTTAGTTAACAGCCAAGTATAAAATGCACTCATTACTGCAATAGTTAAGGCAATAAAAGCAGCATGGTAAATATCGCTGTGATAATAACCAATGATAAATATTTGTAAATTAGGATTTAAAATTTTGACAAGCCACCATACCAAGTTGACTATTACAACAGCACTGACAATACTCAACACAAAAGCAACTACCGAAAAACTAATTCCTTTGGGAGTTAATTGCTTTCGTTGAATACCAAGCATGACAACTGCAATCAAAAGTAATCCTGTAATTATCATTTGTGGAATTACCCAAGTTTGCGAATAGTAAACAACTACTCCCGGCAGAATATTAAAATAAACTGCATCCGTATCGGCAGTAATATTGATTAAATTAATGTTGCCAAAGTGACGAGCTAGCCCTAATGCATAAGAGCCTTGATGCTGAATGCTACGCGGATCTATCACCTCTACGCTGTCGCGATCGGTATGATAAGCAGGTGTATCGGCACCATAGAAAAAACCAAGCCCAGCGCTACCGGCATCCATGTATTCTTCTAAATCACAACCAAGACGTTGAGCGGAAAATATATTAAGAAATGACGAGAAAAAAGACGAAGTAAAAGGATACGGTACCGCTTTAACAAACTCCTTTATTAAGGTATTGTTATTTTCACTGGTACTGTATAACAAGCTCGCACCACCACTACCCATTGCCTCAAAGTTAATTGCCAAACGGATATCCTTTGCCCAAGGATGTTCCTTAACAAATGCCCGCGCTCCTAAATCACTGTTTTCTTCACCATCGGTAAATACGAAAATGACATCATTTTTAAGAGACGATTCATTTTTAAGTATCCGCGCCGTTTCCACTAGAGTTACAACACAAGAGCCGCAGTCGCTAGCACCCGGAGCAGTTGCGCCAGAATCGTAGTGTGCATTGAGTGCAATTGCTCCACTGCTATTACTACCTTCAAGTCGAGCGATAACGTTATATACGGTACCAGACTCGAAAACCTGAGAACCGGGAAAGCGTTGTACCGCAGTAGTTTTTTGTACTGTTGGCTGCAAACCAATTGCAGTTAACTCCCGAACTAAATATTCCCGCGCCGCAACATTACCAGTAGAACCCATCGGACGAGGTTCTTGAGCAATCACTTCCAAATGTTGCATTGCTCTTTGAGCCGAAAACTCCCTCAGTGGCCCACTAACAGGGATAACAGCAGGAGGAATCAACTGCCATAAAGCAATAACAACACTTAGCAAAAGTATCAGCAGCAGAAACAAACTTTTACTCAAGCTAATTTGCTCAACTGACCGAGATAAGCTCAATTTCATCACATCATTTTGGTAGAAATGTCTAATAAAGAGATATGGGATCTGGAGATGGAGTAGATAATTCCTAACTCCTAACTCCTAACTCCCCTACTGATAACTGCTCACTGTTAACTGTTAACTGTTTTACCCACTACACCAAGTATCGAGCATCCGAGATTCCATAGCTTCTGGGAATTCTTCACAGTATTCTTCAAAGGCAGTTTTAGGAACTCTTTTGGCTTCTTGATGTGCTAACTCTGCTTGCAACTCATCAACAATATCCCAAGCAATAGCACACTCTTCGGAACGAGGAGAGGTTTCGCTGCAAGCAATGCGGGCTTTTTTAATTGCATCTTGAAGTTCTTGTTCTAATACAGCAACCCGAGGTAATTCCACAAACTTGCTTTCGTTAATGATATCGACGAGTGAAATTATACCGAGTAATTCTCCTTGAATCACGGGCGCTCTAAGTAAACGATATTGGGCAAATAACCGCGCTACATATTCCACACCCAAATCGGGATTGACTACTATGCAGGGTTTACTCATAATTTCATACACCCGCACTAAAGAGGGATCTTTACCAAAAGCGATTACTTTGTAAACTATATCTGCTTCGGTAATAATCCCGTAAGCATCTTGGTCATGACGACGTTCTACAATTAATGCGTGCCAACCTCTAGCTTTCATTAATTTAACTGCTTCTGCCACAGTTGCAGAACTGCGAACGGTAGCAACATCTGTAGTCATAATGTCTGCTGCTCTCAACATAATCCACCTCCGTGGTATTTTTTAATCATGATGATGTCTAAGACGCGGTTGTAAAAGCCAAACCAAAACAAGACCTGTAATCGAGCTAATGACAATTCCCATTACTGCACCTGTGGCGACTGTAACTAAGGTTGGGTGAATCTGAAATCCGGACGATTTATTAATTCCTGCACCGACAAAAGCCACTACAAGACCTAGCGACCAAGCCAAAGCATTAGCAGATACCCACCAAATAGCTTTTTTGTTTGCTATTTTGAGAACTAGCCATTGAGCATATCCGATTACAGTTCCGATGGCAGCACCTAGTAAAGCTATTTCTTTGACTAATGTTGTAATCGTCTGATGGAGATTGGCTGCATAAAAAAGCCCGATAACAACACTTACCGTTAGTCCCATAAACCACGATAAAAGCGCTCCTACTATTGTCAGGAAAATCCAGAAACTTGCGCGTCGGATATAGGATCGTAAAACCAACCATTGAGCAAATCCTAATAAAAATCCTTCCACAGTCCCCACTAACAGCAATACTTTATATGTATTTCCATTACTCAACTCACTGGCTTGACTAAAATAGGCAATTACAATCCAGCCTAGAATTTGAGCGATGGTACTAGCTAGTACCCATCTTTCCCATAACTTCAAGCTGTTGTTTTCTTTGAGTCGATAATGCTCGTGCATGATACTTTTTATTGCTGTTATGGCTAGGGAGTGAAAATAAAACTTTTATAGGTCTAATTTACGGGTTTTAGCCTCCGAATTACTATATTTTTGTTATATATGAATAATTTGAGGAACTTGTGAGCGTCCGATTTATTGGGAGCCAAAATTACGAATTATTCATGATTCCGTCAAATTTCCACGAATGCAGAGCGCGTAATTGAGATGTCTTTTTCGATTGATGTTCCTGCATTCTTTTCAGCACATCATCTAATATGCTGACGGCTTGGGCTTGATAACGTCCTTTATTTAACATGACGCATTCTGCCCTTTCAGCCATTGCTGCATCAGTCATTTCAGCGCGAGAAGGAACTCCTTTTTTCACGAATTGTTCTAGAACTTGTGTAGCCCAAATCACTGGAACATGAGCGGCTTCACATAGCCATAGTATTTCCTCTTGCATTTCTACTAACCGCTGATAACCAATTTCTACGGCTAAATCTCCGCGAGCAATCATTACACCGAAAGGTTGTTTACCCGCAGCACGGACAATTAGTTCGGGAAGATTTTTAATTGCTTGGGGAGTTTCAATTTTTGCTACTAATGCGATTTCATGATGCGAACACTTGTGCTTACGAGCTTCTAACTCTTGCTGTAAAAGTTCTATATCTGCAACATTTTGTACAAAAGAATATCCGACGATATCAGCATGAGTAACAATAAAGTCTAAATCCTCTTTATCCTTATCCGTAAGCGGACTCAATTTAAGCGAAGTATCTGGAAAATTTAGTCCTTTATCAGCAGAAATTTTTTCTCCTTTGTCCCTAGCATGAGTAATTTTTATTACTACTCCGAATGGCATCAAACATTCAACATAACCACCGATACGTCCATCATCAATCCAAACAGTGGCTCCTATTTCCAACTTATCAATAATAGAGGGAATAGTACAAGTTACTTGCCAACATCCAGGAGTTTCACAGCTAGAGCTATTTTGCGATTCTAAATCCGGTAATTCACGTCTTAAAAGTAAACTATCTCCAGGAAATATATGCTTATAGCCATAAGGAGCAATAAAATGCTCAATCCGGGGTTTTGCTCCTGCCAAATCCATCATAATTTTACAATGCTGTCCGGTTTGGGCTTCTGCTCGACGGACATAAGAAATTATTGTTTCCCAGGTTTGTGGTGAGTCATGAGCGCAGTTAATTCGCACGCAGTTGGTGCCTTTATGCAGTAAATCTTGAATATTTTTGTAATTGAGGGAGGTGGTTGAGGGTAATGTTGCCATGATTCTCACCCACCTTTGATTGTTGATTGTACCTAAAACATCTTCTGTATGATGTCTGAGAAGATACCCTCCTTCTAAAAAAGAATGTATTGAAGGACGACTGGGGAGAGAATTCGGTTCTGAAGAGCAAATAGCACCTAAAGTAGAAATTACTGCATCTAAGTTGGGTAATACTCTTGCTTCTATTCTACCCAGAGATGACAATCCCCAAGGAGTTAAGGCTGCTTGCAAAGTACGTAAATCGTGATGCCGTAAAGCCAAATAATACGCTAGATTTTCAGCACTTTTGATAAAAGAATCTCGTTGAATTAATGGTTTCCATTCAGAAAATATTTCTTGTCCCTCTTGATATACCGATCGACGAATGTTTTGAAGAGTAGCAAGTAATACTTGAGGGTCATCTAAATCTCTAGATTGAGTTTCAACACCATGATTTTGGATGCTCAACATCTCTACGATCTCCCAATACTTTTGTTCTTTTTATTTATACAAAAGAAATTTGAGAAACTTGTGAGGTGGTTTTGATATCTCAATATGCTCACAAGTTCCTCATCTTTTTTATTTACAACGGAATTGTGGAAGAATGCAGGAGTAATTAGGTTACAAGCGTCCGATTGAGGACAAATGATAAGAACTGTTCTTCGCTTTATCGTTTTTACTTTCTTCTCCGCAGAAGATTACCGAAAACAAACCGCACAGATGCAGAGTAAGCAGAGGAAAGAGACAAAAAGAGATAAGTAAAAATAAAATTATAGGACTTACGCAATTGTCATAATATCTGGCTGGTGCGTCACACTGAAAACACTGTTATATTATAGTTAGATTAGATACAGAGATATTTTATAACTAAAGTGGTTTTGCCCAAAGAATAGCTGTCTTACGGGCACAATCGATGTTTTAAATAATATACGAATATCAGTAGCGAAGCTAGAAGTAAATATAAAATCAATGGGATTTACCTTAGAGAATCATTTAAGCAGTACTCCGAATCTTTAACAGACGCAATAACTAAAGGTAATCTCGTTTGGTGCTACCATAGTAACTAGCAATGTGTTGATTATTTCATTAAAATATCAGTCATTATCAAAATTAATTATGTATTGAGAACATAGTAATGGGCTATGTAGAAAAGCAAAAGGAATATTCACGAAAAAAACTTCCAAAACAAACTGGTAATTTAAAAAAAATTACAGATAAAATTGAAAATCAAAAAATAGAAGATTGGCATACTATCGAAGCTGATTCTATTGTCGAATCCTTGAATAGTTCTAAAACTTTGGGATTATCCAGCGAATCAGCTTCAGAAAAACTTCTGCGATACGGACAAAACCTTTTACCTGAGTCTGCATCCCGTTCGGAGTTAAGTATTTTTATTGAGCAATTTAAGTCACCACCAGTAGCCTTACTAACTGCTGCTGCGGTGGTTTCAACCGCAATGGGTGGCTGGGTTGATGCTTTAGTAATTATGGGGGTTGTAGGTATTAATGCGGTTATTGGCTATTTTACAGAAAGCCAATCGGAAAAAATTATTCACTCACTTAAAAAAGGCGATCGCCCATCTACTTTAGTTCTTAGAAATGGTAGTATAACTCAGGTAAACACTGAAAATATTGTTCCCGGAGATATTTTAGTTCTAAAGCCCGGTAGCTATATTGCAGCGGATGCCAGGTTAATTGAAACAGAAAATCTCAGCGTTGATGAATCGGCTTTAACTGGTGAAAGTATACCAGTGACTAAAGCAACTCAATCCCTTCGGGGTGAAGATATTCCCCTTGCCGACCGGATAAATATGGTATATAAAGGCACTTTAGTCACTGGCGGACAAGGTATAGCTGTGGTGACTGCAACAGGTAAATTTACCGAACTAGGACAAATCCAACAATTGGTAGAAGAAGCTAGCGCTACAGATACTCCCCTAGCAAAACAACTTGATCAAGTTGGTAGTCAATTGGTTTTCCTTAGTAGCGGTATCTGCGTTGTTGTTTTTCTGATTGGACTACTGCGGGGCTACCCTTGGCTGACAATGCTAACGACATCTATATCTTTAGCTGTGGCAGCAGTTCCTGAAGGTTTACCGGCTGTAGCAACTACAACGCTGGCTTTAGGTATTCGAGATATGCGACGACATAACGTTTTTATCCGCAGCTTGAATGCAGTAGAAGCTTTGGGTTCGGTACAGAAGATTTGTTTGGATAAAACCGGCACAATTACGGAAAACAGTATGTCAGTAGTCGAAATACATACTGATAGCCGAGTAATTCAGGTAAATAACAGTAAATTTGTGAATGGTGAAAAAACAATTAATCTCAGTAATTGCGACGAATTTCTGCAATTGATTCAAGTATCGGTTCTTTGCAATGAAAGCAATGTGGTGCAATCAGATGGTGAATATATCGTTAATGGTTCTGCAACTGAAAATGCTTTAATTTATATGGCAATTGATGCTGGAATTGATGTTATTAGTCTCAGAGAAGATTATCCACTTATAGAAATTAACCAGCGCTCGGAAAATCGTAATATTATGAGTACGCTTCACGGTACTTGTGATGACCGTATATTGATTGCAGTCAAGGGAACACCAACAGAAATTTTACACCTGTGCAACCGACAGATGAAAGCAGGAAAAGTAATTCCCCTTACAGAAGATGATAAATTAGCAATCGAAGTAGAAAATAAGCGAATGGCCGATCGAGCATTGCGCGTACTGGCAGCAGCTTATACCTATATTGGCAATATAGAAACCAGCGAACATACTGAAGAAAATTTAATCTGGTTGGGTTTAATTGCCATGAAAGACCCTATTAGGAAAGGAGTAAAAGATTTAGTGGGTCAATTCCATCAAGCTGGAATTGATACCGTTATGATTACGGGGGATCAAACTGCTACCGCTTTCGCAATTGCTAAAGAATTGGAACTAGCCAACCACAATCAACTGCAAATCCTCGATTCTACGGATATTAAAAGTATTGAATCTGAAGACAAAACCGCACTTTTTGACAAAGTAAATGTTTTTGCCAGAATTAGCCCTGCTAATAAGCTGCAAATTGTTCAAGCTTTGCAGTCAGCCGGACGAATTGTATCTATGACTGGCGATGGTATAAATGATGCTCCTGCTCTCAAAGCTGCGAATATAGGTGTGGCAATGGGAAATAGCGGTACTGATGCAGCCCGTGAAGTTGCCGATATCATTATTGCTGACGACAACTTGGAAACCATGATTATTGCTGTAAGTCGGGGACGAACTATTTACAACAACATTAGAAAATCGCTGCATTTTCTACTTTCTACCAACCTCAGCGAAATTATGGTGATGCTAGCTGCGACGACTTTTGGTTTAGGACAACCTTTGAATGCGATACAGTTGCTATGGTTAAATTTAGTTACAGATATCTTTCCGGGTTTGGCACTTGCATTAGAACCAAGCGAACCAGATGTTTTAAGTAAACCACCCCGCAATCCCGAAGAACCAATTATCAAAACATCAGACTTTGGTAATTTTATGTTTGAGTCTGGAAGTATAACCTTAAGTAGTTTGGCAGCTTATGGATACGGTATCAGTCAATATGGGATTAGTTTGCAAGCAAGTACCATTGCTTTCATGAGTTTGACACTTGGACAACTGCTTCATGCTCTGAGTTGTCGCTCCGATAAATACACCATATTTGATATTAGTAAACTGCCGCAAAATCAATATTTGAATATTGCTCTTATTGGTTCCATTGGATTACAACTACTGTCACTTGGGGTTCCCCAACTGCGAACGCTATTAAGTCTTACGACCATTAGTATTGCGGATAGTATTGTAGTTAGTAGTAGTGCGTTTTTACCATTGATATTTAATGAAATTAGAAAAAAAATAATTGTAGGTAAAAATGTTTGAAATTTGAAATAAGTATTACCAAAAAAACGGAATTGGATTTTTGGTTAATTATCTCAGAGAGCCAATTAACTAATAGATATTAGATTATTGTCATAAATGCAAAATAATTGATCTGCATTTTACAGAAACAGCAGAAAAATATTAGATGTGACGACTATACATCAATCATTTTATTGTGAAAAAAGAAATATTTATTTTGTGTAATTATAACCACTGTCACCACAGCTAAAATAAGAGTAAATATACACTTACTTATCTGGTTGGCTTCAAATAGCTCCGACGAATAGTTTGCGAGTATGTGAAGCAAAATAATTAGAGAAATACTTCGCCTATTCTTGTAATACAAGTAATTCATGATAATAGCCAAGAGAATTATCCCCACAAAAAAGTTCACTGCGAATAGGGGATGATTTGCCCACAAAGAACTTTGGTATGAATTTTTAATAAAAAAAGCTGGTAAATGCCAAACACTCCATAAAACACCAAAAATCATACTCGTTTTAAACAGGTTAAATTTACTGGCTAAACTATCAACACCATAGCCTCTCCATCCCAGTTCCTCAAGTATTGGCACTAGAACTAATACAATCATACTTAAAATTACTTCGCCATCAAAGATTTTAAAATTTTCGGCAAATCGCAATTGTTCCGATGGCTGACCAAATAGTATTGATATCAGGATTGAAACCACCATAGCTATAGGTAAAACAAATAACGTAAATGGGATGTATTTTTGATTTATTAATCTTAGGTCGTAGATTCTTTTGATAAAATTAGCTCTAAAATATTTATTGCAAAAAACAAACATCATAACTAAAGCGGCAATGCATGGCCCCATATAAGTTAATAGTAAAAATATGATATTCTTCTCTTCACCTTGATGACTTTGTACTGCCAGAATAAATCCATTTACCCACGTAATTGTAAATGCTATTATAAAATAGAGTAATGGTCTGTATTGATGTGTTTTCTTCATCTTCTACCTATCTTTTTTCTATTATTATTGAATAATATAATTAAACAAACAAGATATTTGATAAATTTTTATAATCCGCTTCGGAAGTAAATCTAATAGCAAAAAAGCTCCATGCTCATAGGTATCACAACAATATACTTGCTTCGAGACTTGTTGCAAGTCCGCTCCAAAATTTGGAATTGTAGTAAAATTTACCAATGCCATGATGATATTTTTATTAAGACAGGCTTGATGAGCGATAGATAATAATAATATTTTTTATTAAGACAGGCTTGATGAGCGATGATTAATGATAATATTTATTGATAAGCACGCACTGTTTTCGCAAGACGGGTTTAACTAATGTGGCACTTTAATTATCTGCATCCAGAATAAATATCTACATGGTAGGGTTCGAGCAAAGAGCAAACAATGTCAGCGGAAAAGCAGCATTGAGAGCTAAGCCAATCCAAACAAGTTTATTGAGAAAGAGGAAAGCTATATATGAAACAGGCAAATGGTAATGATAGAGAAAATCATCATCAATATCGAGAAGCCAATAATTCTCTGATTGAAACTGAAAATCATCACCAAAAACGTTCCATTATGCCACTTTCAAAGGCTCGGGTTGGAAGTCGGGTGTGGATTGCGGGTTATGAAAGCAAAGATGGAATTAATCGATTAGTCGGGATGGGGTTAGCACCAGGAATGACTATCGAAGTTGTTCAGAATCTAGCTGGTAACTTGCTTGTTGCTGTAGGAGAAACTCGAATCGGTATTGATGGAGGTATGGCAAAGCGGATTTTAGTATCTGATAAACCTTTTGATTATCTGGTGGAACTCGAAGAGGTTAATGATATGGAAAGTAGTGCAACGACGTTAAAAGATTTGCAAGTAAATCAGCATGGAAAAGTAACTCGTTACGAAGCAACTGATGATTCTACAAAGAAAGCTTACAAGAAAAAGCTGCTGGCAATGGGTTTAACTCCCGGTACGGAATTTACCGTTACTCGCGTAGCTCCTTTGGGAGATCCAGTAGAAATCAAAGTGCGAGGCTTTAAATTAAGTTTGCGTAAGGATGAAGCTGCTGCACTTGTGGTTGAAAAATTGAACTAATAATTAATAATTAATAACTGATTAATCACAGTAATGGAAAAACAGACAATCGCTTTAATTGGCAATCCCAACTGCGGGAAAACAACTCTATTTAATGATTTAACAGGTGGCAATCAGCGTACAGGGAATTGGCCAGGGGTTACAGTTGACCGAAAAGAAGGTAAATATAGCTATGACGGAGTAGAAATTACCGTTGTAGATTTACCTGGTGTTTATTCTTTGGATGCGGAAGATGAAGGCACGGGATTAGATGAGTTAATAGCCCGAGATTATCTGTTGTCTGGGGAAGCGGATTTAATTATTAATATCGTCGATGCTTCTAATTTGGAGCGCAATCTTTATCTAACTACTCAGATTATGGAAATGCGCTTACCAATGGTAACAGCGCTGAACATGATTGATGTGGCAAGGGAGAGAGAATTAGATATTAATACCGATATTCTTTCTCAAAGATTGGGTTGTTTTGTGATTCCTATCAGTGCTTTTTTAGGAGAAGGAATCGATATACTTAGAATCAAAATTAATCAGTTAATTAATAATCCTGGGAATCTGCCCACGGTGGTGGCTTATCCAGCAGTGATTGAAGATACTCTGAGTCAAATTGAACCACTTGTAGAAGAAAAAGGACGCAACAAAAAGATTTCTACAAGGTGGTTTGCTTTAAAATTATTGGAATATGAAGATAGGGTTGCTCCCGAACTCAAAGGGAAAGAATTAGACCAAATTGTTATTGAGAATCGTCGTAAAATTCACCAATTATTACACGAAGATATCGATATTATTGTGGCGGATAGTCGTTATGGATTTATCCGTAGTTTGATGCAAGGTTCGGTAAGACAAACTAGAAATATTAGTACTACTAAATCCGACAAAATTGACCAATTTGTACTCAACCGCTGGATTGGGATTCCACTATTTTTAGCGGTGATGTACTTCATGTTTTTCATTGCCATTAATATCGGTGGTGCATTTATTGATTTTTTTGATATTTCTGTAGGTACTGTCTTCGTCGATGCACCACAGGCTTGGTTGGAATCCCTCAATGCTCCCGGATGGTTTATTGGCTTCGTCACTTCTATCGGTGGTGGTATTCAAACTGTCGCGACTTTTATTCCCCAAATCGGTTTACTCTTCGTAATTCTTTCAATTCTCGAAGACTCCGGTTACATGGCAAGGGCAGCCTTTGTCATGGATAAATTGATGCGCTTGGTGGGATTACCCGGTAAATCCTTCGTTCCTATGCTGGTGGGTTTTGGTTGTAATGTACCCGCAATTATGGCAACCCGCACCTTGGAAAATAGACGCGATCGCCTGATGACGATTATGATGAATCCATTCATGTCTTGTGGTGCCAGATTGCCTGTATATGCTTTGTTTGCGGCGGCTTTCTTCCCCCGTAACGGACAAAACCTAGTTTTCGGTTTGTATTTAATCGGTATTGCTGCTGCTATCTTTACCGGATTAGTGATGAAAAACACCATCATGCAGGGGGAAGCATCTCCCTTTGTGATGGAATTACCGCCCTATCATATTCCCAAACTAAAAGGAATTGCGATTCGTGCTTGGGACAGACTAAGGGGATTTTTGCTGAGAGCCGGTAAAGTAATTGTACTGATGGTGATGGTATTAAGTTTGTTAAACTCTGTCGGTACGGATGGTTCTTTTGGCACCCAAGACAGCAAAGATTCGATTTTATCCGCTACCAGCCAAGCAGTAACTCCAGTATTTTCCCCGATGGGCGTTCGTCAGGAAAACTGGCCCGCTACCGTAGGGATTTTTACAGGAGTCTTTGCCAAAGAAGCAATGGTAGGCTCTCTTGATTCTCTTTACAATCAGCTAGCAGTAGCAGAATCAGGAGAACAAGAGAAAGAAGAAGCTTTTGATTTTTGGGGTGGTATTGCTTCAGCTTTTGCTACTATTCCCGCGAATTTAGCTGAATTAGGCAATCAAATATTAGACCCCATTGGTTTAAATATCGGGGATGTGCAGAACCAAGCGTCAGTAGCCGAAGAACAAGAAGTAGCAATCGGTACTTTTGGGCAAATGGCGAAAAGATTCGACGGTAATATCGGAGCATTTGCCTATTTATTATTCGTGCTGATGTATTTCCCATGTGTTGCTGCGACGGGTGCAGTTTACCGCGAAACTAATTTAGGTTGGACGGTGTTGGTTGCGCTGTGGACTACAGGTTTGGGTTATTGGGTAGCTACCATGTTCTATCAAATAGCAACTTTCTCCCAGCATCCAGGCTTTTCTCTAGCTTGGATTATCGGTGGAGTAGTAGCTATGGGAGGAACCATTTTCTTGCTTAAGCGCTCTGTGAGTAACCGTGGAATTTCCGTTGCTGGTGATAAAGCAGAGCAGACAGCTAGGACTACAACTCGCGTTTAAGTTGATGGGGAGACAAGGAGATGGGGAGAGAGGTTGAAACTAAGTGGGTGTGCAAAATTATTTGTGTCATTGCGTTAGCGTTCACCGAAGGTGCGGTTAAGCGTGTCCGATAGGACATACGACAGCGTTAGCGGAGCGTGTCCGACAGGACATAGCAATCGCAACACCTTGAGATTGCTTCGTTTCACTATCTCCCTCCGGGAGACGCTTCGCGAACGTTCCACTCGCAATGACAAATGTACAATTAAATTTGCTTAAGTACTTAGTAATGTTTTCTCCCATTGCAAGCGCTGTGATTTCGTCTTCTACCTCTTCTCCCCGCTCCCTGCTCCCTACCCCCTGCTCCCTGCCCCAAGCCACCTCGATTCGTAGGAGTAATACTTCCCGAGCGCTCTGCACAACGTTGAAATGCAGGTAAATGATTTTCTTGTGATGCTCGCTGTAAGTTGAGAAAAACGCGCTGGACATCAGGATATTCTGGCGTAATAGCTAGCAGTTTTTGATACATTTCTCTATTCTCAATTTCTCCGCTAACCCCAGTTTGACAAGCTTCTAAAACCGAAGCGGGTGCTTTGACAATATCAGCCCAATTATCTACAGGAATGGGAATTTCATACTTACGAAATAATGAGAGCAGTGCTTGAATGTGTCGTTCTTCAGAGTGAATAATATTGATAAACGGTCTAATTTCGCCAAATTTACTAATTACCGCAGTATAAGTCGCACGGGCTTTGTATTCATCATTCAGGGCTTCAATTAGGGCTTTTTCTAAATTATCTCTCATTGAAAATGCCTCGTGAAGTAATTTCTGTTTTTTAGTTTCTAATATCAAGCTCGTTGATATTGGACAGGACTTACGCAATTGTCATAATACCCGGTTGGTGCGTGACACTGAAAACATTGTTACTACGTTCACAGTTACTCAAAGTGTCACAGCACCCTACAAAAGAAATGTGCCAGTTGCGTAAGTCCTATTGGAATTATATCTTAGCTAAATAATTCTAAAGCGTAAAAAGCGTAAGGAAAATATATAATAATGATTTTAAAAGAACTACAAAACTTCATATTTAATCGTCGTCGGGTTTGCTTAGCAGAAATGGAGTTACATTTTCATATTGATGGAGATGCACTCAGACAGATGCTGTGGAAGTTAATTAAAAAAGGTAGGGTACATAAAGTACCAACTCCCGAGAAATGTCATGGTTGTACTTCCTGCGACCCCGATACTCTTGAATTTTATGAATGGGTAGATAATCCCTAGTATTCCACCACATTAATTCTGAGGGGTAGCATAATGGTATTTGTAGGTTGGGTTGAACGGAGTGAAACCCAACATCCGCGTTGGGTTGCGCTTCGCTTAACCCAACCTACGAATCAATCTCTCAACCTAGCAAAACTTATGTGGTGGAGTACTACTATTCGACCACATTAATTCTGAGGGGTTTGCGTAGTGCGAGCATCTTGCTCGCTCGATAGCGCCAGCGAGCAAGATGCTCGCACTACGAATGTGCTACCCCTCATAACTTATGTGGTGGAGTACTACTATTCGACCACATTAATTCTGAGGGGTGAACATCATATTTAATTTGAAATCGAATAATTCTCTTTATTCTCTTCCTCCGCGCTCTCTGCGCTCTCTGCGGTTTTTTTACAAGCCCTGGAAACCCCGTAAGATTAATGTGGCGGAGTACTAGTGTATGGTAAATCCTTAAATTCTTTTCTACTCCCTACCCCCTATTCCCTATTCCCAAATTAGCTAAAATCAACTTTCTTAAACTTTTATTCACTAAAAGCAAATTTTTGCTTAACCTATAAATAGCGAGAGGAATTTATAGCCATGACAGCTACAACTGTAAATAATAATCTCAGTCATTCTGGCTTAGAAGATACAACCTCCCAGGTGGCAGCATTTTTAAAAGAACATGGGGAAGTCGAAATGATTCTTCCTGTGGCAATTGGAGTGTTTGTTACCAGTCGATTACAACTGCGAGGAGCAAATGCTTTACTAGTTAATTTGTTGGTGGCAAGTTTAGCGCGTCAAATGTTTGTTCAGTTGAAAAAGGAACAGCCATCTATACTACCAAAAAACAATAGTGACAATTCAACTGCTGAAGAGATGGGAGCATCAGAGGCGAATATCCAGGATTATGCAATTGCTCATGCTGTTCCCGGAAGAGTTCGTTTGCGGATGCCTCAATTAGCGATTGATGCTAATTTTGCCCATCGTTTACAACAGGCTTTAAATGCTGATGAATATGTCAAACAAGTCCGGATTAATCGCGCAGCAGCTTCCATCGCTATTAATTATGATAACCAAGGACTTTCTGATTGGGAATTGGGAATGCGTTTGATGAATATCATTAATAATCTTCGACAAGAACATCAATCTATATAGTTAGTTGTTGGTTGTTAGTTGTTAGTTGTTAGTAATTAAGAGTAACAAATAACAGGACAATGTTTATTTCCTTTGCGATTAAAATACAAAACTTGAATGACTTTGAGCAATTCCTTATCCGTCATTGACAGACAAAACACTGAGGAGAATAGTTGTTTACCTTGTTTGGTTCATCATGTGCGGGGTAGAGTTAGGTTTCGCTTATACCGCTTAAAAGATAACCCAGAATATACAGCTAATCTCAAACAATTCTTACTTGCTCAACCTTTAGTTTATAGTGTCAGAATCAATCCGGTTGCAGCTTCAATTACTATCAAATATGACTATATAGATGGTTCGCTAACAAAAATTGCCTCTATTTTAGCTAATTTAATTCAACAAGCAGCTACAGCTAAGTTAGTCTCAAATCAACAAACTAATAATTTAACTTCAGAAACCGATAGTTGGTCTAATTTAACATTACCCGTCTTCACCACTATTGTTAGCTGGTTAAGCAATCAAAGCGGATTGGCTTGGTTGCGACCCATCGCTCTTGGTGGTCTGTTAACTGTTACCTTACCTATAGTTAAACGAGCCAGTCAAAGTATTTTTAACAATCGTAAAATTAATATTGATTGCTTAGATTTAGTGGCAGTGGGTTTGAGCTATGGACAAGGAAAACTAGTAACTCCAGCCTTGGTAATTACTCTTCACGAACTAGGGGATTTAATTCGCGATCGCACTGCTCGTTCTACAAAAACTCAAACAGCAAGCCTCCGCGATGCTATCGGACATTTTGCTTGGGTATTAAGAGATGAAAAACTGGTACAAATTAACAGCGATGAAGTTAAAACGGGAGAAACTGTAATTGTCTATCCTGGAGAACAAATTCCTGTAGATGGAGAAGTTATTAAAGGTAATAGTACCATTGACGAACAACAACTTACAGGCGAATCAATGCCGATTGTTGCCCAAGTCGGAACGGTGGTTTATGCTTCGACTCTGGTACGCTCCGGACAAATCTACATCCGTGCAGACAGGGTAGGAAAAAATACTCGTGCTGCTGCCAGTCTGGAACTATTACAAAATGCACCAGTATACGATACCCGTATGGCAAATTATGCAGCCAAGCTAGCAGATAAATTAATATTACCTTCTTTAGGTTTAGCTGGTATTGTTTTAGCAGCTACTAAAGAACCAGCTAGAGCTGCATCGATACTAACTTTGGATTTTGTCACAGGTATCCGCGTTTCCATGCCTACAGCGTTTTTAGGTGCATTAAACCACAACACCCGCCACGGTATTTTAATACGCAGCGGACGAACCATCGAACAATTAGCAGAAGTAGATACAGTAGTCTTTGATAAAACGGGGACTTTAACCCAAGGACAATTAACTGTGGTAGACATTCAAACCATACCGGGGAGGATGTCTGCGGAAAAAGTATTGAGCTTAGCTGCTGCTGCCGAACAGAGGATTGCCCATCCTGTAGCTGAGGCAATTACTAATTATGCTCAAAATCAAAATATCAATATTCCCCGTCGTCAACAATGGGACTATGAAGTTGGCTTAGGTATTCGTGCAATTATAGAAGAAAAAGAAGTTTTAGTTGGTAGCGAAAGATTTTTGGTTCAAGAAGAAATTAGCTTAGAGTTGTTAGAAAATAATGATTTATCTTTACTTCATAGCTGCGATTTAAAACAAAAATCTGCTAATTCGGTATGGCTATCTTCAATTTATATTGCTTGTGATGGAGTTTTTCAAGGTGTAATACAATACGCTGACCCTATACGTCCCGAAAGCCGTGCTTTGATAACATCTCTTCAAGCTTATGGGAGAGAAATTCATTTATTAACCGGAGATAACCCACAAAGAGCTAAAATAGTAGCAGAGGAATTAAATATCCCTCTTACTCAAGTCCACGCTCGAGCTTTTCCCGAAAAAAAGGCAGCGATTATTCGCGATTTAAAGCTGGCTGGTAAAACTGTTGCTTTTGTGGGTGATGGTTTGAATGATTCTGTAGCCTTGGCTTATGCAGATGTCTCGGTATCTTTTGCTAATGGTTCGGATATTGCCAGAGAGATAGCTGATGTGGTGTTAATGAATAACAATTTAGCTAGCTTAATGGAAGCCCTCAATATTGCTCAAGACACCAAGAAGTTAATCGAGCAAAATACGCTGCTGGTGGTTGCTCCCAATCTAGTTGCTTTAGGCTTGGCTTCTACAGTTGGATTAAATCCCCTCGTCGCTACAGTAGTTCACAATGGTTCTGCAATTGCTGCTGGACTTAACAGTCTTCGTCCTCTAATACAACATCAGATGGAGGAAAACAATTAATGTTACTTCCAGTAATCATATATAAACAGGACTTACGCAAAGTAAAATTGTCATTGCGACCGAAACGTAGTGTAGGGAAGCAATCCCAGCGGCTGGGGAGATGATCCACACCTCCGGTGAATACGTCACTACCGCTCGTAATGACGCAGTTACGTTACTTTTGCGTAAGTCCTAATAAAAATCAATAGATAAAACTTAATTAATTTTAGGAGAAAGTCATATGTCAATGTCACAAATGGAAAATAATGCTTCGCAAATGCAACTAGCAAACAATTCTGTTTTCAACCAAATTAAAAATGCTTACAGAAATAACCCCGTTCAAACTCTTGCCATTGGTGTAGGAGTGGCAGTTTTAGCTCCTACGGTAATTCAAAGTGTTAAACCTCTTGCTAAAGTAGCAATTAAAAGTGGTGTTAATTTATTTGAAAAAACCAAAGGAGCAATTGCCGAAACAGGAGAAGTGATTGGTGATATTGTAGCCGAAGCTAAAGCCGAAGCAGCAATCGAACAAGCTAAGAAAGTAAGTTTAGCTGGGGGTTTAATGGCTACATCTAATACCGTTCAAGAGACTCAAGATAACTGATTGGTTGAATTTTTTGAATTATTTTTAACGGCATTATTTTGACTAGCGATTGCAGCTTGTTGCCATATTTTAGTTAATTCAGTGGCTGAAGCGTTAGCGTTAGTTGGTAATGCCGTAGTTTTTTGATTGAGGGATAAACTATTCTTAATTGCTGACTTAAGAAAAGGTCTGCCTAATTTTGTTACCACAGGAACAAGCACAGAACTTACTGCTATTGCGCTTAATCCTGCTAAAACAAGAGGATGACTATCATTATGACCATCTTCAACTATTTCTCTGAGGTGAAATGAAAGTACCGATTTATCCCAATGAATTAATGACATAATTTTTCCTTTAAGAGCGATTAATATTAATTATTTAACAACCAATACCGAACAGCAAGCGTGGTGAATAACATAATTGCTGACACTACCGAGCAAAACTTCTGTAATCCCACTATGTCCTCTAGAACCTAATATAATTAAATCAGCACCCCAAGATTGAGCAAACTCGCAGATTTTCTTCCCTGGTTCTCCAAGTTCATAGGTATATGATGCGGGAATTTTCTGCATTCGTGCTTGCTGAGTGTAATATTCCGACCATTCACTGACTTTTTGAATTTCTTGGTTTAATTCTTGTTGATACTTTTTGTGCAAATTTCCATAAATATTTATATCGCCAAAAGTACCAATACCCCCAATAGATGATACATCTCCAACCATCATATTGCTATTTATACAATGTAATAATTTGATTTCGCTTTCTTTTTCTTTGACTAAATCTAACGCTGTTTGAAAGACTTTTCCTGTTTGATTAGATTTATCTAATGCAACTAGAATCTTGCGATTAATCATGATTTTTCCTTATAGTAAATAAGTAATCGGACAAAATATTTACATCTTCAGTTATGGACAAGGGTTTCGGGCTAAATTATGTGTAATTAATTTTGTCTTACTACTCAGAAATTTAATACTTTTACTTTATAGATACAATTTGAAGAAAATGTGAGGATACAAATTCAAAGCTTCCTCACAAGTTCCTCAAGTTATTACCCTATAACTCAAAATAAGGCAAATACAAAGCTTCAATCTCTTGCGTGCTATTGGTAAAGGATAGAACTTAGTTACGAATACAAATTAAAAGAAACCCCAAGTCCAACCTCGGAACAAGTAGAAAAAGCACTGAATATCTTTAGAAGCAAAGGTATTTTTACACTTTAATGTAGTTGCTTCTGTTTTAGGCTACTGCATCTCCACATCTGCCGGAATATATTTTCCTCACAACATTCTCAAATTTATTTTCTAGATTAATAATATACCTTTCTTATCAGCCATTTACTAGAGGTAGCAAAAATGGAATACTTTACACTAATACCATTCACAACAGATATTACATATCTAATTGTCAAACTCGCAGTACTGCTTGCGGTTCTATTAGTTTGGATGATAGTTATGACGCATCCCGCTTATTAAATCTTCATAAATTTTGCAGCATCAATTATTACCAAGTGAGGAGCCAATCAATAAATAGACTACACCAAAAAAGTTCGCGATCGCGGGCTTTATTTGGTGTCATAATCCACTTTATTCCTACTTATAGATATAAAAAACATACGTAAAAATTTTGATATAAAAAAGGTTTTAAATATGTCTGATAACTATCAGCAAAAAATCATATCTCTGTAGAATGTTTTTCTCTTGGATACGCTTTTTCATACTCAATTAGCCTTAATGCCATTATTCCACGGCTTGAGCGTTGCCCATCCCCATTTGCAAGCTCACGATTTAAAAGAGATATCGCCTATTTTATGGTTAATGTTGCTTTTCTTTACTTTACCAATGTTTGCAATTATTGCGACAAACTTTACTCATTCCAGAAGATACAGATTAGCTCATTTTTGTCTAACTATTTTGTACTCAGTGATGAATTTGATGCATTTGGTGTTTGATTTGCAAGTTAAACCAATCGTATGGGCGCAAATTGCCTTGATGTTAATTTTATTTGTTGTCGGCTTGCTATTGAATCTTGTTTCCTATCAGTGGATGAGACAAGGAATTCACCGTAAAAAATTACATCTTCAAGATAATTAATATACAATAAATGGCGTTGCTGATTTGATGTATGAAACGGGTTGATTGGAAAACCGAAACGGTTGTAGAGACGCGATATATCGCGTCTCTACATTTAAATTCATACCCGGATTCAGCAACGCCCAATAAATCACCCTCACAAGTTCCTCATGTTATTTCTATACAACATAAGTACGGGGCTAATTAATTGTGTAACATTAATCCCGTCCGCAGATTATGGTTGTAACAAAAGATAAAAAACCGGAAAATTCTTTATTCGTACAGCCAGCAAATTCCCCCAAACAAAGGGGTAGTAAAAAAGTTATTTACTGGGTAGCTGGCGTAATTTTGACAACTTTTCTTGGTGCGGGTTCGGTTTACGTAATCTCCCAAATTCAAACAAGAAAACCTACACCAACTCGAACAACTACTATTGCTCCTATTACTAAAATTACAGCTTTGGGACGATTGCAACCGCAAGGTGAAGTTATAAAATTATCGGTTGCTTATGCTCAAGATAGCCGAGTAAATAAATTACTTGTTAATGAAGGAGATAGAGTAAAAGCCGGTCAAACCATTGCGATTTTGCAAGGAACCGATAAAAAGCTGATGGAATTAACCGAAGCAGAAAAGAATTTAGCGGTAGCACAAGCGAAGTTTGCCAAAATTAAAGCAGGAGAAGCAAAACTAGCAGAAATAAACACGCAAGAAGCGATAATTGCCAGAACACAAGCGCAATTAACAACAGAAACTGTCGAGAAACAAGCTGCTATTGCTAAAGCAAAAGCACAATTACAAAACGCGGAAGCTAGCTATAAACGTTATCAAGCATTACATCGTCAAGGAGCTATTGCAACAGCAGATTTTGACAACAAACGCGAAGCTTTTAAAACAGCGCAAGCAAATCTTGAAACTGCTCAAGCACAATTACAAACAACTGTTTCCACCTTGCGAAAACAAATTCAAGCCGAAAAAGCCACGTTAGAAAAATTGAAAGAAGTCCGTCCCGTAGATATAAAAGTTGCACAAGCAGAAGTAGAAAAAGCCGCAGTTCTGATTAACCGTGTCAAAGCTGAGTTAGAGGATTTCTACGTTCGCTCTCCCGTAGCAGGACAAATCTTGAAAATTAATACCCGTGTCGGCGAACAAGTTAATACCAGTCAAGGAATTGTGGAGTTAGGACGCACTCAACAAATGTATGCAATAGCTGAAATCTACGAAACTGATGTGAGTAAGATTCAAGTCGGTCAGCGTGCATCAATAATCAGCGAACACGGTGGATTTGCAGGTACATTACACGGAACTATTGACCATATAGGTTTGCAAATTAAAAAGCAAGATATCTTGGATTCAGATCCAGCAGCAGATAAAGATGCGCGAGTTGTGGAAGTGAAGGTCAAATTAGATCCAGAAGATACAGCGAAAGTTGCCGGACTAACTAACTTGCAGGTGCGGGTTACGGTGAATTTGGAATGATTTGATGGCATATATAGACCTCTCCGAGAATTAACTTCAAACCCTTATGATGTAAGGGCTAAAACTTAATTTCCGGAGATGTCTTTTATTCATTAAGGTTTTAGATTCTTTTTGATTATTAATATTCCGACAACTACCGAAATAATTTCTAATTTCTTCTTAAAACGAGATTATAAAGCTTTTACAGGGTTTATAAACCAATATCGTATTTATAAAGATTTTTTATATAAATTTATTACTGAAAGTATTTTCAAGTAATAGACTGCTTTAATTATGACTTCTTTTTTTAATTCCCTCACAAGTTCCTCACATTTTTCTTTTAGCTTGAGGGCGTACTTACCCAAACAGATAAATAAGAGGTAACTACAGTATTGAAAGTATCAAGCAACACTATTGTTATTAGTTATTCAATGTCCCTTAATAAGGGAAATCAGAATAAAATCTACGTTCAATTTTTGCAGAAAGGATAATTTAAATGGCAACTTACAATAATGAACCCACTGATTCTCAAAGAGCTAACGACTTCCGCATCGAAGGTCAGATTCAATGGGAACAGCCTGAATATCAACCAGGAGAACTGAAACTGGCAGCCTACGTTTTTGATAGGGGAGGAATGCTCCTCGGTCAGGCGGATATGGATAACAAGGGTACGGAAAATATGGTGTTCCAGACATGGAAGATCCCCCTAACCCCCCTTTTTTAGGGGGGTTCTATTAAGTCCTGGTGTGGATAAATTAGGGTTTCCCATTCTCTCTATTTTTACAAGCAATTTCACGAATGATTTAGAGTTACTATATAAACTTTTGAAACATCATCACTTGGTTAAAGTAGGAAATAATTATAATTAAATTAGATAGATAGTCTCACGGCATACTGTTGGTTTATCTTCCAATGCGTGATGAATACTTGTTCGATTTAATACCCTGGTATTCTAATGTAACGCTAATTTGGAAAAATAAGACGACAGATAGAATATTGTAGAGGTATGGTATTTTTCATCTGTATTTAGCGGTATGTCACAATCATCAATGAACTCTATACTTAGATAATAAGTTGATTGTGATGCGCTAACTTTACAACCAATATTGATGATATTTTGGCTCATCACTAATTACTTTTATTAAGAATAAATTAGGTGAGGGAGCTAACGAGAATAACAGTAATACCTAGGGAAAATTTATCTGTTTCTCTAGGAGGTAAAAATGAATAAAAACTATAAGATATTCTGTAATTCAGCTAAGGTGGTAGGAGCTATTGGCAGCGGATTACTGATAGGCTTAGCCGCAATTGGGCAAACAGCAGTTGCAGAAACACCTATTAATGAATCTATTTCCAAACTTAACCCTTGTCCGAGTATTTTCTACGAAAAACCTCATGATGACCGGGTTTTAGTTCCTAATGGATGTATCCCTAATGCTTTTACGCTCAAAATGATCGAACAAGGAATGACTTCCATTCCTATTGTTCCTGTAACTCCAACAGCAGAACAAATCAGGTTAGGAGTTGGTGGGGAAGCACTTACTGGAACTGTAAATTCTTGTCCGCGTATTTATTACGAGGAGCCTTTTAACCAAAGAAACGTTGTACCTTTAGGATGTCCTCCTAATGCTCTCACGATGCGATTGTCTGAACAAGGAATTAATCCCGAACAAAGATTTCCTTATCGTCAGCGACAAGTTAATATAATTCCACCTCCCGCACCAGAAACGAGTTCCGTGGCGATCGCCACGGTGAAGCCTATAAACTCCCTTGTCGATGTGAAGTTGAGGAATGACACCAACACGGCTATTACCTATCAAGCCATTGGACATACTGGAGAACGGACTTTGTTAGGTAAACAAGAAGTGACATTGCGTAGTTTGTCCTTACCACTAACACTAACCACAATTCGTCAAGATAAAGGATTGTTAAAAATTCTTCCTCTATCTACCTCTTCAACTGGGGTTTTAGAGTTGTCTTTGAATGAGACTACTAATTTTAGCGAAAGTCAAACTAGCATTATGATTCAACCAGAAGGCGGAGTCTATGCCAACTAACATCTAGAGATTAGTAACAGAAGAAAGCAAATGACTTCGTGGGAATCACTCGCGAAGTCATTTGTCATATTAATCAAGCGAATTCTCGTTTTCTTGTTCAAAGCTAGTAGTCTTTTTCATACATTTTGACTGGTTCGTTTTCTTTCAAACGTTGGGAGACGTTATGTATAACGTCTCTACAACCCGTCAGAACTTTTGAAATGAAATACTAGTGGTTCACCACATAAGTTTTGCTAGGTTGAGAGATTGATTCGTAGGTTGGGTTAAGCGAAGCGCAACCCAACGCGGATGTTGGGTTTCACTCCGTTCAACCCAACCTACAAATACCATTATGCTACCCCTCAGAATTAATGTGGTGGAATACTAGTACTCCGCCACATTAATTTTGATGGGTTTGCGTAGTGCGAGCATCTTGCTCGCTCGATAGCGCCAGCGAGCAAGATGCTCGCACTACGAATGTGCTACCCCTCATAACTTATGTGGTGGAATACTAGTGGTTCACCACATTAATTCTGATGGGTTAAGATACCTCTTCGTAGGTTGGGTTAAGCGGAGCGCAACCCAACTCGGGTGTTGGGTTTCACTTCGTTCAACCCAACCTACAATTATAAATGTCATACCCCGCAAAATTAATGTGGTGGAATACTAGTAGTCCTTTTCATTAGTTTTGATGAGTAATTAAGGTATGTCCTAATGTCAAGCACGGACACGCTCGAAGACCGTAATAGCGCTGTCTTCGCATCATGATTCGGGATTTGGAGGGGCTAAAGCCCAACTACGAACCTGTCATTTTTTATGGGACAAACCACTAGTAAGATCGAGCAAACAATCATCCAGAATGTGAATTTATTTCTCTAGCCGATTAAAATGCTCTGTTTTGCAATAGACTAAATCTTTGCTCAATTAAAGAATAGCAAGAGTTATTTAGCCCTCTTGAGAAAAGGAAAAAATTAACTTTAATAGAAGTCTTTTGCCATTAGAGGAACGGTTGAAAACTTAGTTTACTTAAAAGCTGAAAACCGCATGAATAGCTATCCGGAACGGCGGAATAATTTGGAGTTGTAAAAAACTGAACTGGCTGATATCTCTCTAGAAATTTGTGAAAGATAAGTAATTAGCCGGAGACGGTTAGTTAAGAGCTAACCCGTTTTATGAATAGAGTTTCGCTGTTTAATCAAACATCAACATTTATCTGTTCTATTTGTCTAGCAGCTTTCTCCCAAAGCTTTGCTGTGGTTTCATCTTGCCAATGAGTTCTAAGATTTTCTGCTTTTTTGTGACATATTCGCTCTAACATTTCTAAAATTGTGGGTAATGTCAATTTGTCAATTAATCCTTCCACAATTTCCATATATTCTTTGTGCATCATAGTTAGCCTCTTAATATCCGCTAATATTTTCTGGCAAAATCCATTTAGATGACTTTTAACTTCGCAAATAATATCTTAAGATTTCTCGCAAATTACTGCCAATATTTTGCCAGCTTCTACAAGCATTTTAACCTATTTTGAGAAAATATTTTCTAAATAAAAAAACAAGAAATGTCTGTTCTAACTATCAAAATATGTTAATATATAAGTGATGTCGTAAAGAACCTCTAACATAGATAAAATAAAGTGGTAACACCCTTCTTAGAGAACTGAGATAAGAGTAAAGCCAAACCAAAATATCGGAAGATGTGACTATAAGAGGTTCGAGTTAAGAAACGGCGATACGTATAAAATAAAGTTAGTTATGGAGGAAAACTTGCATCAAATAAATAGTAGACTGACGGGTCTGGTTGCGAAAAACTAGACCCGTTAATTTATTTATATAGGACTTACAGAATTGGAACGAAGCGCGTAGCGTGTCCCTTATGGAACGTAAAAACTAATATTCCACAGCTAACCATGCTCTCAACCCGCTTTTAGGGAAGATTTTCGCGAGTAATGACTCCATCCAAATTGATATGATCCCAATCACCATCTTGAATCGGCTTACCTGCATAAGAAAACCGAACTCCTTTAATCCAATCTCCTTTATAGTTCGGTTGGACAAAAGTTCGTGCTAAAGTCGCACTTGTAGCATAACCACCCGCACTACCTTGGAAATAACCATAGCGCCAACTTCTTCCCGAACAACCAGGAATAGAAGGGGGTGTAGTTCTTTGTTTTACCCAAGGATGTTCGTCCAAGTTAACCATAGCAATACCATTCTCTACGCTTTTGACTTCTATTGGTAAATTGCAAAATTTGTAGCGCGAAATTAGGGTAGATAATTTCTCTAACTGTTGTGTTTGGTTGAGCTTGTCATCAAAACTCACGTATAAATCGGTTTGAACTTTAGTTACCTGTTCGTCCATACCGTATACTGCAAGATTTTTTGAAGTTTCTGGTATTTGATACTGATTTCCCACCAGTATTCCTAGACCAAAACCGACCACCGTAGTTACAAATAAACTTATCCACAGCGTATATTTCTTTTTCAGCATATCTAAACCTCTACTTTTACTGTCAGCATTAAAATATACTTAGTGATGCATCCAGTTTTTATTCGCAAATGCCCTTTACGTATCCCCTCAAATTAATTAGAGAATGGCGAGCAATGGGAAATAACTATTATTAATTTAGGAGATAAGTCTGAGAATATTGTGAGGAAAATATTTTAAAGTACACATCTATTTATGAAAACGAGGGAAGGAATCATAAAGTTTTGAGATGATCCGACTCAGCAATCGCAAGGGCTGGGATTACTATCTCCCTCCGGGAGACGCTTAACCGCACATAAAGGTGAACGCTAACGCTTCACTCGTAATGACGGTAAATATTTTTGTTCACCTACTTAAATCCCACAGTCTCACAAATTCCTCACATTTTTAGGTTTCTATTAACTATACCGATTTGACTTTCATCGACACTCCACCACTAGGAACAATAGTAATCCCTCGACGCACGGGTTTAACTGGTTTTTTATCGACTAATTCCAATTCAAATTTTTGTATAATTGTCGCTAGAATCAACTTCATCTCATATATTGCAAAAGCAGCACCAATACACCCGCGATAACCTCCCCCAAAAGGCAGATATTCAAAAGCAGAAAACTTTTTATGCAAAAATCTTTCGGGGATGAATTTATCTGGCTGTTGATAAGTCAATTCCTGACGATGGGCTAAATATATGCAGGGAACTAAAACGGTACCTGGATCGAACTTAACTCCGGCAACTTCTACTTTATCTACAGCCATGCGGGGAGTGCAAATTAAAGCTATGGGGTGAAGTCGCATGGTTTCGGAGCAAACTGCATTAAGATAAGGTAGTTGAGCAATTGTTTCTGGAGAATTTCGATCTAAATTACTATCTAAAGTTTGGAATTCGTTAATTAATTTATTTTTAACTTCTGGATGCGAGTGAATCATATAAAATAACCACGCTAATACACCGGAGGTGGTTTCGTAACCTAAAAGCAGTAAAGAAACCAACTGATCTCGCAATTCCTTATCTGTCATTTTTTCCCCTGCTTCGTCACTCGCTGACATTAACATACTTAAAATATCTTCACCTAGATTATCATTCTTTAGCCTACGTTCGGATATCTCTGCATATATTAACTTATCAATTTCTTCGCGTCTTTTGAGATAATTTCCCCAAGGACTCCATTTTCCTAAATCTTGTTGTAAAGGTGGAAAGAAAAATAAACTGGAAAACAACGGTTTAGTAATATCATCTAATAGAGCAGTTAACAATTTGATTAATTTTTCGTAACGTTCACCTGGAGTGATTCCAAATACCACTTGAAGGATAATTTGTAAAGTGATATCCGGCATTACTTGCTGCATAGAAACTGTGTTATTAACCTGCCAACTGCTAGTTACATCTTTAGTAATATTGCAGATTGTATCCCCGTAAGATTTGAGGCGATCGCCATGAAAGGGAGGCATCAATAATTGCCGCTGCCGATTGTGAGATTTACCTTCTTGAAAAACAATAGAATCGCTGCCGAATAATGGTTTAAATACGTGAGTAGCTTTTTTAAAATCTAATTTTTTAGCGGGAATAGCGAAACAATCATCAATAGCTTGGGGGCTGCTAAAAAAGACAACTGGCGGCGAATTTATACCCAAAACTCGCAAACTGAAAGTATCACCATATTTTTTTGCATGGTTATCAAAAAAGTTTATCGGATTCGCGATTAATTGAAGAGTTTGAATTAAGGAATTTGTCATCAGGTTAAATGTCAAAGGTTAAAGGTTAAAGTTAATATAACCCGGCGGTTGAAACCGCGTCTACACAAACGAAACCCCTTCGGGTAAGGCTAACGCCTCGCTTCGCTAACACCACTCCCCTCAACGGAGGGAGACAACCCACGGGGGTGGATTCACCGCCGTCGCGGGTTATGAATAATTAATCCACGCAGGTGGATTTTGCCTGTGTAGACGTGATTTGAATCGCCCGGTTACACCAATCGCATCATAATTTAACTAAATTTAACTAACCGTTTCCAAACTCCGAGACTCAACCGCTCGCTTATCTTTAACAACCATTTGAATCGAACGATTGGGCCAGTCACTAAACCGCGACGTTTGGGTTTTACCTCACCATTATCAACTAAATCTAACTGCAAATTTTTCAAAATCTTTGTTAAAATCAACTTCATTTCAAATTGAGCTAACGCCATACCAATACAGCGTCTTGCACCACCACCAAAAGGAATAAATTCGTAAGGTGAAAACTGTCTTTCTAAAAAACGTTCTGGTTTAAATTTTTTGGGTTCGGGATATAAATCTTCTCTTTGATGAACCGAATAAATTGAACCATATAATAATGTACCCGGTTCCAAATCATAACCGCACAGTGAAACTGGTTTTTCTACCTTTCGCTGAAATAAAAGTATTGCTACCGGATAAATTCGCAAGGTTTCGCAGTAAACCGCGTTTAAATATGGCAGTTTAAAAATAATATTAAAATCGGGATTTTCATCTAAACTATCAATTTCTTCCAATAATTTTTCTCGCACTTCAGGTAACTTATGAATCCAGTACAAAGCCCAAGTTAAAGCAGTTGCGGTGGTTTCGTGCCCTGCAAATAACAATGTTATTAATTCATCGCGTAATTCGGCATTAGTCATCGCTTCCCCTTGCTCATCCCTAGAAGCCATTAACATATTTAAAACATCAGTACGCGAATCATCTGGGTTGGCACGTCTTTCTTCTATTTCGTCATTTAATAATTGATAAATTCGTTCCCTTTGACGAAGAAAATTTCCCCAATAACTTTTTGCGCCTAAATCCTTTTGTAAAATTGGGAAAATCATAAAAGCTGCATTGATAGGGGAACTTCCTCCAGCTTCTAACATTGAGCCAAGAAGTTTTTCTAATTCAGTAGCGCGATCGCCTTCATAAATTCCAAACACTGCCTGCATAATTACCCGCATGGTAATAGCCTGCATCCCTTCTCGCACGTCGAAAGTTTTACCAACTTCCCAGCGATTCATAATCTCCGACGTAACTTGATTTATTGTATCGCCGTAACAACGCATTCTATCCCCGTGAAAAGAAGGCATCAATAACTGACGCTGACGGCGATGTGCATTACCGCTCGCCATAATTACAGAATGCTTACCCATCAAAGGTTCAAAAGCTTTATTCCCTTCAGAAGGAACGCTAAAATCCGTTTTATCGTTAGTTAGTATTTGCTGTAGCGCTTGCGGATTACTAACCATAACTTCATTAGATTTCAAGCTTAAAGTATAAATATCTCCATAGCGTTTGGTACAGTTTTCCAAGACTGATAAAGGATTGAGGATAAATTTAAGCGTTTGAATGAATGAAGGAGTTTGCGGGCCATTTGGTAGTTTCATGACTCTTCTAATAAATTATCTTTTATTAATGGTAATTATTTTTAAAGTTTTGAGCATCAGGAGAGGGGGAAGAGGGGGGAGATGGGGAGACAAGGAGAAAAAGTTAGTAGTGCGGGCATCTTGCCCGCTTGATACTAGCGAGCGAGACGCTCGCACTACTTTATACTCTCAATTACCAGTTACCAGTTAACAATTACCAATTAACAATTAACAATTAACAATTAACAATTAACAACTAAGTAAGTCGGCACAAATAAACTGAGCTATGTAACATTCAGGTAAATTCCCCTCAAACCCTTATTGCTACTCGCTACTTCCTTGTCCGGCATTACGATTTGGCTACGCCGGCCGACCTACTTAACAACTATCTACCAACATCAAAATAACTAGCCATCATCGCGTCTATTTCTTCTTCATTTGGTAGCCAGTAACTTGCTGCAAATTCTCTACCACTGCTGACTCTACCAGGTAAAGTTAACATTTGGATATTCTCCCTTTCGATTCGGACACCGAAATTAACTAGAGTTAATAAACTATCAAGCGTTAAATTTGTATCAATATTTTCTTTTATAGTACCGAGAATAATCGGCGATCGCGCTAATGTTGCAGGATTTAATGCTTGTTCTATCAAGGCTTGCATGACTAATTGCTGCCGTTGAATGCGTCCGATATCTCCTTGTCCATCGTTACGGAATCTCAGTAATTGTAATGCTTCGTCGCCGTTGAGATGCTGCTCTCCGGCTTTTAAATTAATATATAAATGTTGGGAATCGTCTTGATATTTTAAGTCTTTGGGAACGTTAACAGTTACACCTCCTAAAGCATCAACAAGTTTACCAACTCCCAAAACATTAATCCGAACGTAACCATCTATATCTATGTTTCCTAAAAGATTGCTAACGCTTTTAGCACTTAAATAAGCACCACCCAAACGATTGGCGGAATTAATTTTTCTCAAACCATAACCTTCTATTTCCGTGCGCGTATCTCTGGGAATAGAAAGCATATTTAATTGATTAGTTTTCGGATCGAACCGAATTAATAACATTACGTCGGAAAGTCCATCAAAAGAATTTACTTGCGGTAAATATCCCAAATCTTTACTTTCTTCCGGTGCATTTTGCGTATCTGGAGGAAGTACGCTCATTCCCATCACTAAAATATTAACTGGACGATTTAGCTGTAAAAATTGTCCTCCATCAATAGCATCATTATTAAAAAAATCTGCTTCCTCTGGATTCAAATTAGCTTGCATAAACGGTTTGCCAGTTAAAAAAATTCCAAATAACCCTCCAGCAACAGCCGATACAATCGCAAGTGTACCCATTTTCCCCCAAAACCCCCGCTTGCTTTTAGGTTGAGTAATTTTATCGCTGTTGGTTTGGGAGCTTTCCTTATGAATCAATTCCTTCAATTTTTCCATAAATGAAATTAGGTTGAGTAACTTAAATCTTCGCGAATTAATAAAGTACGGATTATTTGATCGCGCATTTTTAATAACTACAATTCGGTTGCTGCTGATTGCGTAAAATATTACGGCAATGTCTCAAAATATGCATGAGTATAAATAATCAATCTTGGCAATTGGTAATAGCTAGTAGGTTGGGTTAAATGTGTATAAATAACTTTTATAGCCAACGAAGAGTAAAGATGCACCGTAACCCAACATTTTCATATATTATTACAACATTTCTGAAGTTATCATTTACCCGTTTGGGACTGCAAGTCCTAATCTAATAGCATAAGTTCATTAAAATACACTGAAAATATCGCGCCATACAATTGATAACATTTTAACTTATAAATTTATCATTTAAGTAATTAGCCGTAAGGTGCAAGACACGATCGTTCATCTTTTGGTTCGGTATGAGATAGAGGAAGAAACTTGAGCATTTATCAAAATTTCTGCTACTTGTTTCAAATTACTTTCAAACCCACTTAACCCAAATAACCTTCTTTGCGAAAAAGCCCCGTCTACCAGTAATAATAAATATTTTCCTAAATGTTCCGCATTCGGAATACCTGCATTTTCAGCAAGTTGAGTTAAGCGTTGCAGCATTTGTTTTTTATGATTAATTGCCACCCGATGCCCTGGATAATCTAATTGAGGAAATTCGCTGGTAGTTGTCAAAAACGGACAACCGTAACACTCAGGTTTTACCAATAGTTCATCTATCCACTCGAATACCGCTAATAATTGCGCTTTGGGATTATCCAGATGCTTACCCACCGCTATATCAAAATATTCCCAAAACAGGCGATCGCGCTCTTCTAAAAACGCCACAATTAAATCATCCTTTGATGGAAAGTAGCGGTAAAGCGTTGTTTTGGCAACTCCCGATTCGGCAATTATTGTATCTACCCCCACAGCCCGAATCCCGTACTGGTAAAACAACTTGCTCGCTACCTCTAATATACGTTCTCGCGCTGAACTATTGGCTTTTCTTGGCATTTCTCTAGAACAGATCGACTATTGACATGATACAGACCTGTCTGTTATTTTTCAAATAGTTGTTCGATACAGACCTGTCTGTATTGTTTTAAATAATCAAAGAATATAAGTTAGTTTCAGGAGTGCAAAACCATGAAAATAGGAATCATCGGCAGTGGAAATATGGGTCGTTCTTTAGGTATTCTGTGGGCGGAACTTGGGCATCAAATATACTTTGGTGCGAGAACAAAAGAAAAGGGTGAAGCTGTTGCAGAGTTGGCAAAAAACAGTACTCAAGGTGGTAGTAATAATGAAGCCGCAGCATGGGGAGAAGTTTTGCTTTACACTATTCGTGGCGTGAATCCGGCAGAAGTTTTAGGAGATATAGAAGTGCTGTCGGGAAAGATTTTAATTGATTGCAATAATTTTGAAATTCCTGAAGGTTTTGCTTATGAGCCTATACAAAAATCCTTAGCTGAAAAGTTAGCGTCAGAGGTTCCAAAAGTTAGGGTAGTCAAAGCATTTAATACAATGGCGCAAGAATTATTTGAACTTGCACCTACGCCGTTAAAAGATAACAACGTTTCTTGTTTTGTTGCCGGGGATGATGAGGAAGCGAGAATTAAGGTGATGAAGCTTGCGGAAGATATTGGATTTAATCCAGTTGATTGCGGTGGTTTAAGGAATGCGCGTTTGTTGGAAGGTTTGGGAGACTTTATTAGATTTATGATAATTGGGCAAAAATTGGGTTCTTATGCAACTGTTTCGGTTGATGTATTGCCAGCAGCGCAAAAAGAACGTTTGGGAGGAAGACAGGTTTCTAAATTGAATTAGGCAAGCAACAATTTAATGCCTCTCTCTAATACATGAAAGAGGCTTGTTCTTTTATGTCTGCATCGCTGCAATCAAAAGATTTAATAAGATTAAATTATGATACCGGGCTAAATTCCATCGCCGTTAGGCTTGTTCCGGTAGGAATGACTTTTTCTAGTTTAAAACCACTAGCTTCAAATAAATCCTTATATTCCTGTTCGGTGCGCCAGTAACCTCCTGGATTTGTAATCATCATCTGTACGGCAGCCAAAGCTGGCATGGTTCCATCAGGATATTCTACAGGAGCGCCAAGAGCGGGAACTAGAGTTTGTAGCAGTATCAACCTACCATTTTTAGGCAGAGCTTCCCGACAGTTAGCAAGTACCTTCATCGAATTTTCTTTACTAAATACTGACAGAAAATACTTCATTACAATGGCATCGGCACCCTTTGGCAAGGGTTCCAAAGCACTCCCACCAACAATTTTCACGGCACCATTAATTTCATATTTTGCAAAGTTATCAGCAGCAGTTTCTACTTCAATGGGCAAGTCAAACAGAATGCCTTTGCAGCCAAATCTCTTGACAATATTTGCAATTAATGTGCCTTGATTTCCTCCTACATCCATTACTGTTTCAAAACGACCAAAATCATAAACCTCAAATAAAGAATCAACAGCTTCATTAGTTAAAAAACTCATGGCATTGGTAAAAAGTTTTTTACTGTTGGGATTCTCAGTCATATAGGAGCTATAAAAATCCTGGCCTCTAGCCAACTCAAAAGGCACTTCTCCCGTCTTTAAAGCGTTTTCTAATTCCCTCCAACCATCCCACATATTAGGTTCTATAATGTGCATTAAGAAATCACCAATAGATGGGGAACCATTATTAATCAGAAGTTCTGATAATTCATTCGAGGCAAAAACCCGTCCTGGTTTTTCAACAAACACACCTAAATGAGCTAAAGCACGCAATACCACATAAAGCTTTTCTACTTTAGTTCCAGTTTTTTCTGCTATTGTCTCGACAGTTTGAGGTCCATCTTGTAACAAATTTGGTATACCTAAACTTGTCGCAACATAAACGCACTGACTTTGCCAGTAACCGTAAATAATTCGGTAAATTTTCTTCTTAGATTCCGATGCAGAGCCTAGCATAACTAATTCCTAAACAAAATGTATACTATCTTATAGTACTATTGAAACATTTTATAAACCTTTTAATAATTCATCCGCAGACACCTTGACGAAAAACCCAGAATATGCACTAAAAAATGTCATCAAACCCCGACGGATTAATAATTATTCGACAATGCCATTGTAAAGTATGCGAGTAAGTCTAGGTATTTGTTTTGCGGGATTTTGATTCAGAGCAAGATATTCTGGGGGTAAAAAAGGTTCGGCAATTTTGAGTACAAGGGCAGTTACAATATAGGCAATAGCACCTCCCATAATTGCAGGTAGCGGTAATGATAATTCAATACCTTCTGGAAATTTAATCGGAGCTACTAATAAAGAGTGTTAGAAATATTTTTAATTTAGAAACTTTTTCTGGTGCGGAATTTTGAGTAAAAGTCATGGTAAACACACCCTGCAATTAATAATTATTACTTTTCTCCAACTATACAGACAAATTGCTCTTTGGGTTGAGAATTCATAATCCACTGAATGTTTTTAAAACCCACAGCTTGCATCAAATGCTTTACTTCTTCAATATCATATACCTGAAAACCATGTCTGGGAAGAATTGTTTGTTTAAGAAATTCTTTGCAATTAAAACAAATAACTAACGAACCTCTTTCTTCTAGAATTTGATACAGCTGATTTAAAGTTTGTTTAACATCCGACCAAAAATAAATAGTATTAACAGTACAAATTTTAGTAAATTTGCTGTCAAAATGCGGGAGATTAACTGTATTACAACATTTTAACTGTAACTTACCCCTTTTTATATCTGAAGCAAAACGCTTTGTGCAAAAGTCAACCATTTCCGGTGAAACATCTATACCAGCAACAGATTTTACTCCCGGATTTTTGAGAATTTTATTTAGCAAATAACCCCCACCAAAACCTAATTCTAAAACGCGCTCATCTGCGGATTCTAAATTCAACATTCTTAATGCAAGCTTGTTCATAGGAGCATTATCTCTATTTAAAACTCTAGAAATAACTTGCTTACCAAACCATCCTGAAGGCTGACGAAGCTGCGATGCGAGGAATTTACTAATCATTATTTTCTGAACCTAGCTATTTGGGAGGCGCACTTGGACAATCTACTATTGTTTGCAGACAAAATTAAGGAATCACACTAAATCTTGGTGTATATACAATCGCGACATCAAGTATTCCAGAATAAGTTGTTTAAGATTAAGTAAAGATAATCAATCCCATATCCGCCTTGGTTGGGAATTACCTGCTGTTTGATTCAAAGTGATCTAAAGTTGACTGGGTAAGACTTGAGTGCATTTTAATTTAAATTTTATCCACACTTTTCTACTTGAGATTTTTTTGAGCAAGTTTTCGTTATTTTTTTGATTCCTATATCTATTTACCATCGGATATTTCAACTTCACCATCAACAGCATGAAAGTTGCTATCAAACTGCTGTCAACTCTTCGATATATTCTCGATAAAACTGCTCGTGGGAACCCGAAAAATTATCCATTCCTTGTTTTGTCAAATACCCTTTTTTACCAGTATGTGGATTTTCAATATAGCTATAAATCCATTTTGAACGCTTCGGATTTTCGCTCCAGCTAATATTAAATGCTGCAAACTTCGGGAAAAATACCATATCTGCATAAGCATCTATATTATCGTTTATCCACCATGCCAAAGCCGTCCAGTCTTCTGTTTTTGTGTAGTAAGGTAAAAATGAATTGACAATAATGCAGGCTGTTGCTCCCATATGTCCATCTTTATCTCGAACATCCCAAATATGTTTAGCATAATTTGATTCATTACTTGCACAGTTGTATTGATTCTTATTTTCCGCTCCAAGGGCGTTAACTGCACCACAACGGTATGCTGAACGAATGCTGATTCTACCGAGTGCCTCTTGAATTGGCTCCAGTACGTTTTTGCAGAGATTGCTACCGGATTCTACAGCCAAGTCAACATCGTCTGGAATATTGGGTATACCTTCAATTTGAGAAATTTCAGAATATAGAAATTCTCGCATGAAAAAGTTTTTCGACAGTTGGATTCTTCCTAATTCTTCTAAAGCTTTTACGGTTTGTGGTTTTCTCATGATTACAGTAATTGTATCAGGTCAAATACTTGCATTTTGTAAATTTTTCACAATTGAGGGTTTTTTCTCCGTAATTTGACTAATTAATTTGTATGTTAAAAATACTAGCTAATATCGTTAATTTTTCGGACATTATATACATTAAGAATAAAATCATGACAAAAATGCAGAAGAAGTTATATTCAAAATTTGGGGAAAAATTAATTTTACAAGTCTCTCCATTTGTTGCTACCTCAATGTTAGCAACTTCACCTACTTTAGCTGCAACTTTTGCTGGCTCTTTTGGGGACTTAACTTTCACAAATTTCAATCGAGAAAACGCAATATTTGAAGCGATTAATGATGCTAATACGAATGGTGTAACTAATGCCTCGGATAGCATAGCAGATTTTCATAACTTTTCTAGAACTAATGCTGAACCAACTCCATTAAAAATATCTAATATTGCAGAAAGTTTGACATCTGGTGAGGGTTCAAGTTACGAAGCATCAGCGGAAACTATGCCAAGATTTTTTGCCAATTTTGATGTAAGTCGCAACGATACTTTATCATTTGACTTTACAACTATTCTCGATTTAGAAGCTTCCGTAAACAAACCAGGAGTTGAAACTGCGAGTGCTGCTGGAGATATTGCGTTTTATCTTTTGGATACAACTGAGATGTCTACAGAGAATCGGTTTGATTTTCTCAACTCAACAAAATTAGATTCAAATCAGATTAGTCAAAATAAGATATTAGAATACTTTACGCTTTCAGCAAGTATTGATGCTTTAGGTAAAATTGATTCTTTTAATAATACTAAGAGTCAAAATATTAATCTTACCAGCGATTACAGTATTTCTAATGTTGAAGAAATTAACAATTTAGGTAGAAGTCGAGCATTTAGTACTTCTCTTTTTGAAGGTTCTGTAGAAAGGTATTTTGAACAAAATAGCAATATAACTTTGTTAGCGTTTAAAAATACAAAATCTAACATTAAAGTTCCCGATGAAACTAGTTTTTGGTCGATTTTATTTGCAGGATTGATTGCTTTAGGTACCAAAATAATGAATAAAGCTAAGAAAAAGTCTGCTTAAATTGAATTAGATAATTTAATGTTGGGTTTCGGCATATTATAATTAATTCGTTATGATTTAAATTGATTCAAGCCTTCACCCAACCTACTAATAATATAATTCCAATCCCCAATGCCCTATTCTCTATTTTCAACCACACGACCATAATCTAATTTTATCAATCGATCGCAATTATTAAAATAACGGTCATCGTGACTGACAGCAATTACAGTTTTACCACGCTGTTTTAATTCGGGAAGCAATTTATTATAAAATATTTCTTTAAATACCGGATCTTGATCTGATGCCCATTCATCAAATACGTAAATTGGACGATTTTCTAAATAAGCTGTCAGTAAAGCTAGACGTTTGCGCTGTCCCTGTGATAAATTTGTTGTCGAGAAAACACCGTCTTTAACCGTTACTTTTCGTTCTAATTCCAATAGTGTAAGATAATTCTGTATTTCTGTTTCGCGGTTTTCTTCTATTCCTAATAAGCGAGCAAATAAATAGAAGTCATAAAATACTACAGAAAACTGCTGACGATACCATTCGCGGTTATCATCTGTAACGGGATGATTGTTAAATAAAATCTTACCGCGATCGGGAACGTATAAACCCGTAATTAATTTAATTAAAGTCGATTTACCGCTACCGTTGCCACCAACAATAAAAACTAATTCACCGGGTTCAAACTTGAGGTTAATATTATCTAAAGTAAACTGATGCTCTTCGCTATCTCCACTATAAGCATGAGTCACATTAACCAATTCTAAACTCGTCCAATCAGATTCAAAATCCGAACCTGTAGGAAAATTCGGTTCGGTAACTTTTTCGGAAAGAGATATTCCTAAAGATTCAATTTTATTTAAAGCGATATTTGCTTGAGCAATTTGAGGTAAAGAAGTTACTACCTCGCTTATGGGGCTAATCAAATATAAAATAGCTAATGCATAACTAGATATAATCGTGGTAGAAACCGTATTTAATTGAGGAAAAACAAATATTATTAATCCAACGGGAATTAAAAATAATACTGTTCCCAAAGAGCCAGCAAAAGCAAAAACCGTTATGCTGCTGATTCGATATTGCTTATATTTACTAGCACTCGATTGTAAATCTTCTTTAAGAAAAGCAATTCTTCTTTGACGATGCAATTTTAACTCTTTTGCTCCTTCTGTAACCGTGCGAATGTGTCCAAATAAAATATCCTGAACTTGACGAGCGTTTTCTAAATCTTTAATACCTCCTTTTTGTATAGAATTATAAAGATAAAAGCTAATTAAAACACAACCAAATACAACAAAAAATAGTAGTGGAGACAGCCAAAACAAATAAACAAAAATCCCCAAGGCTATAGCAAGATTTACTATCATTAATGATAACTGAATTGAAGCCGAAGAAATTATGGTAATATCATCTGTTAAAGTTGCTAACAGTTTTGGTATACCTAAAGTTTCCAAATGCTGCAAAGGACAATCCAAAATACGTTGAGTCATTGACGAGCGCAAATCGTAAATAACTCCTTGAGCCAGACGATTTATCAATACCCAACTAATAAACTGAAAAATCCATAAGCTAACGCAGAGGCTAACGAACAGCACAATTAACCAAACAGGTATGTTTTGCAAATTGGCAATTGCATAATTGATAACGGCGATAATACCCGCACCACTAGCACCGCTAAGAATACTAAATATTGCTGCTAAAAAGAAATTTTTACCTGAATTTTTGAGCAGAAGGCGGATAATTTTCATAAAATTCAATGTAAATTAATTAGTTTATTCACAAAATTGATGTTGGGTTACGGTATATTATCATTGCTTCGTTATTATTCAAATTTGTTCGAGCCTTCACCCAACCTACCAATTGCTCAATTCCCTATTTTTTATTCCCTCAATCTAGGAATCAATTGAGCTAAATTACAGGGACGATTGCGAGAATCAAGTTGTTCTTTAATAATCTCCCATCCGGTTTTACAAGCACCAGAAGAACCTGGCAAACAAAAGATATAGGTACCGTTAGCGACACCAGCTAAACAGCGAGATTGAATTGTAGAAGTTTTAATTTCTTGATAGGAAATCATCCGAAATATCTCGCCAAATCCCTCGATTTCTTTATCTAATAAAGGTTTAATTGCTTCTGGAGTGCCGTCACGTCCGGTAACTCCCGTACCACCAGTTGTTAAAATTATTTGAACGGATTCATCCGCAATCCAACGAGATACAACTGCACGAATTTGATAAATATCATCGGGAACAATGAATTTTTCTGCTAAATCATGTCCTACTGTTGTTAAACTTTCAACTAATATTTTGCCCGATTTATCGTCAGCTTCTGTGCGAGTATCGGAAACAGTTAATATTGCAATTTTTAAAGGAATTAAAGATTCTTTGTTATCCATAGATTTGATATTAGGTATTACTTTAAATGCAAAACCTCACCCTCACTCCCTCTCCTTAACAAGGAGAGGGAAGCCGAAGGCAGGGTGAGGTTATCATATTATTACAATCATCTAAATTTTATATTCTTTCTCGACAACTGAGAAAGTTTTGTAATTCCCATCAGTTTCATATCTCTTTCAATTTCATTTTTCATATTATAAATAGCTTTTTCAACTCCTGATTGTCCGCCAGCAGCCAAAGCATATAAATACCATCTTCCACCAGAGCAGGCTTTAGCTCCAACTGACAGTGCTTTCAAAACGTGAGTACCCCTTCTAATACCACCATCACAGATTACATCAATGCGATCGCCAACTGCATCGACTATTTCTGCTAATTGATCGAAAGGAGATATACACCCGTCCAATTGTCTCCCACCATGATTTGATACCATAATGGCATCGGCTCCGATGTCAACTGCTCTTTTAGCATCATCAACGCTCATTACACCTTTGAGGCAAAACTTTTTACCCCATTTTTTTCTAATTTCTTCGGCATCTTGCCAATCCATTGATTGATCGAGCATCGTACTTAAATAATCACCTACCGATACCGCTACATTTGTTCCTTTATTAATATGCTGTTCTAATTGTGGTAAGCTGAATGGCTCTCGTAATAAATAATTTAACGACCAACTTGGATGTAGAGCAAAGCTAATTATACTCTGCGGTGTAAGTTTTGGGGGAGTAGTGAATCCCGTCCACAAATCCCGTTCTCTGTTTCCTCCAGTAATTGTATCGACGGTTAAGGCGATCGCATCAAAGTTTGCTTCCCGACACATTTCTATCATTGCATGATTCAAACCTTTATCTTTATGACAGTAAAATTGGAACATCTTTGGTGTAGAAATTGTTTTACCAATCTCCTGTAAGCTAACCGTACCCAAACTTGAAATACCAAAAAAAGTTCCGTATTTTTCTGCTGCTTTCGCGACTGCTCTTTCACCGTCATAATGGAATAACCTTTGTAATGCTGTGGGCGAACAAAACATCGGAATATCAATTTTCATTCCCATTATTTCTACAGAAGTATCGACTTCTTCAACTCCTGCTAAAACGTTGGGAATTAAATCGCATTCCTCGTAAGCTTTAGTATTTCTCCTATAAGTAACCTCATCATCTGCCGCTCCATCTATATAGTGAAATATCGGGTATGGTAATTTTGATTTAGCTAAATTTCTAAAATCATTTGTGTTACGGCAATCTGATATACTTTTAAATAATTTAAAATTCATGGTTTTTTATATTAGAATTGTGCGTTAAGCGCGAATAATATATATTTTGTCATAATCTGAATTCTTTATCGCCTCATAACACACCCTACAAGTTTAATTTTTATAGGAAAAAGCATATGGCTACTTTATATGAAAAATTGGGTGGAAAAGATGCTGTTGATATCGCTGTTGATAAGTTTTACGAGCATATTTTAAATGACGTAAGAATCAAGCATTTTTTTGCAAACGTTGACATGAAAAAACAGCGCGAACATCAAAAGTCATTTTTGACCTATGCTTTTGGTGGTTCTTCTACCTATGATGGCAAGAAAATGAGAGAAGCTCACAAGTATTTGGTTGAAGAAATGGGATTAAACGGCGAACATTTTGATGCAGTTGTCGAAAACTTAGTTAAAACTTTGAAGGAATTAGGAATTTCCGATCAGTTAATTCAAGAAGTTGGTGCTGTTGCTGCTGCTCCTTCACATAAAATGGATGTTTTAAACAGGTAATTGGTACGTAGTTGCGCTTTAGCGCCAAAAATCTTGAGTAACAATTGGTAATTGGTAATTGGTAATTGGTAATTGGTAATTGGTAATTTTTTGAGTGAAATTATTTAAACTGTACGAGCATATTCAAAAATTTGATTTGCGTTTAATTCAAGGTTGGGAAATATTCTAGAAACTAAAATATCTTGATTTTGAAACAAGTTTCTTTGATATTCATCGCCAACCAAATCGCAAATTGTAATAGTTGGTTGTTTCGGTTTACCAATATATTCTCTTCCACCAATACCAAGATAATCTACAATCCAATACTCGGGGACACCCAAAAGAGCATAATCTTCTACTTTTCGTGCGTAATCATTCTGCCAGTTTGTACTAACTATTTCAACAACTAATTTAATTGAATTTCCTGAAGTAATAACAGGTTCTTGTTTCCATAATGGTTCGCTTACAAGTTGATTTTTATCTAATACAATCAAATCTGGACGAAAAGCAGTTTCTGTTCCCAATAACTTAATTAAACATCGATGAGGAATAAAATAATTTGGATTATATTGGTCAATTTGTACGTTTAACTTTCTTCCAGTAAATGCACCTACTTGCTCGTGGAATCCAGTTGGTTCCATTTCAAATAATTCCCCGTCAATTAGCTCATAACGTTCATTATCGCCGTAGTTGGCAATAAACTCATCAACAGCGATTAATTTTGGTGTTGTTTGAACCATTTTTTTTAGGTATGCAGAATTTTAACGAGGTTCGTAGTTGCGCTTTCGCGCTTCCGATAAGAGGTGCTAAAGCACAACTACAAACTTAATATCATGATAAATTTTTCAAACTTGAGCAACTTCACCAGAAACGTTTTGCGATCGCGATACCGAATTACCTCTAACTGCTTTAAACATCCCAAATCTGCAAAGCCCTGTACCAAATGCTAAACGCATCAACAAAATAGTCGGTACTTCCCGCACAGATTTAAGAAAACCACGAACCCCAAAACGCATCCATCCCTGGGGTTTAACTATTCCTTGCCAAATAGTATCGAACCATGAAGGAAGTGTTTCTTTTGTCCAATCTGCTGTTACTACTTCCCCTTCCACAAATCCCGTAGCTTCCAAAAGTTCGGAAAAACCTTCAATGCTAGAAAAAGCCGGATGGACCACTGATCGAGTAGTTGCTGCATTACAGGTTTCTCCCAGAAATTCAGCGGAATTTGGCGATCGTCTCTTTGATTCCAATCGGCTACAACCAAGATTCCACCGGGTTTTAACACTCGCATCAATTCTTTGGCAAAAACCATTTTATCTGGCATATGCGGCCCAGCTTCAATCGACCAGACTACATCAAAACTGGCATCGGGGAAAGAAAGAGCCATCGCATCATCTACCAGAAATTTGGCGCTTACTCCTTCAGGGGTTAATTCAGTTGCCCGTTTAACCTGCTGCGGGCTTATAGTAACACCCGTCACGTCAAAACCGTAATCCTTGGCTAAAATGCGACTGCTGCCACCAATTCCACAGCCAACATCTATAACGGTGGTACCTGCGGGTAATTTATCTAAACCACCCCAACGCACCATTTCATGAACGAAATCGTATTTAGCAGTTAAAAAATCCTTATTTGTGGGTGGTGAGCCATAATGTCCTAAGTGAATATGTTCACCCCAGTAATATTCCAATATTCCATCATCCGTCCATTCGTCGTAGGAATTAGCTACTGAGTCAGATGATTGATAGCGACGAGCGCTTAGTAAATATAGTGGAATACTTACAATTAATATTGCCAGGATAATTCCCAAGGTAGAAAGCAACCAGTTCATAAAATACAGCCTTAATATTTTTTCATAATTTTATCGTATTAAGGAGTTAAGGATTTTGATTTATTTGTAGGGTGTGTGACGGTGACGATAAATAATCAAACTAAATCTAATAATTTGAAATTACCGTCACGCACCAATTATGTTAATCAACAACCTAAGAAGGTAAATATTGGGTGAGGAACAAAGCAATGGATGAATCTAAGAAGCAACGTAATAAATCTCAAGGATGGAAAATTGGAGCAGTAGAAGATTTCTTAGAATTAACACCTGAAGAAACGACTTTGATTAAAATTAGACGTTCTAGTTTAGGACAAGATAGGGGAAAGTATGTAGTACCGGATGACTTTAATGCTCTACCGGAAGAGATTTTATTAGCATTTGAGGATAATGAAGAGTGAAATCATCAGTAGTAGGTTGGCTTCACGGCGCACAAAAATAATAGGTTTTAATGAAAATTTTATATTGCAACCTAACCTAAAATTGCATTATTGATATTATTAAAAATCCCATATATTCGTGGCAATAATATTATATACTCAAGATACTGATGTTGGGTTACGACACGATTGATAATATTGTCGTTACAAACCAAATTGTTTTATGTCCTCCGGACACGCTTTGCTAGGGAGCATCCCAATATTGCAAAAATAAAATTTGGTAGTGCGAGCATCTTGCTCGCTTGATATACATAGCGAGCAAGATGCTCGCACTACAAAAAAATAAAATCACACATTTGGGATGCTCCCCTTTGCTAACGTGTCTAACCCAACCTACTAACTACAAGCTCAATATATAATAATGTCCGCAGAATAGTTATTTTAACCACATCTTTAAAAGTTAAAATTTGCCTTTTTTTTAAATAAAGATGTTAATGATAGATTACAAATAATTTTATCTTTAAATATAAATCTGAATGTAATATTCTTAGCTATACGTATTAGAAAAAGGCTGTTAGGCTGTTTTATGAAACAGTAGTTTTTCAGACCATCCAGTTTGGTAAAATAACTCTCAAGCACTATGTCTAATCAATCAACAGACACAGCTAATAATGAAAAATTCCTGGAAAAACTTGGGATTAGAATTTCAGCACTTGCTTTAATTATCTGGTGTATACCAGGAATAGCTATTATTTCTAATGTCTTCAGCAATCGAATTGATAATCGTATTGGTCCAGGTTTACCAAATAGTCAATTAGAAGAAATTGAAAAGATAGTTGATAGAAGAATTAGTACTAATACTGATTTAATAAATATTTTACTCTTTGTTTTAACTGCATTACCAATAGTAGGCAATTTTTATTTCTGGTTACTATACAAAAGCGTTAGAGCAGGAATGATTGATGATTCTACAAAGGAATTAGAGAAAAAAATAAATGACCTTTTTCCAGAAGAATTACGTAAAATTTTAGATCAGATATTACCAGAAAGGTTAAATGAAATTTTAGGTAACGATGAAGAAATATTAAAAAGAATACAGGGTTTATTAAGATCAAATGAATTAGATACAGATATTAAAAATAAATTACTAGAACTTCTGAATTCTGAGAAGGATGATTCTTTTGCAAAAATTATCAAACAAAATATTCGCTCTGAAATTATGGATGAAATTAAAGAAATTGCTAGTAAAATTGATAGTCTGTCTACCAAAATAGATAACAACAAAAAAAGTATCATAGAATCAGTTAAAAACAAAATAAATAATTCTATAAATATAAAGCTAAATGAAGAAGATATTATAGATCAAATTAAGCAAGAATTAAAGAATTCTATCGAAGAAATTAAACAGCAAATTAAACAACAATTTGAAGACCAAGTAAAAAGTGCCGATGAACATAAAGATAAGGCAGATAATTTATTTGCTCAAGGAAATTATCTTAAGGCAATTATCTATTATCAATGGGCAATTTTATATGATTCCAATAATCCATATTATTATTATAAGATTGCTGAAGCACACAGACAGTTAAAAGAACACAAAAGTGCGATCAGTTATTTTAACAAAGTAATTCAATTAGACAAAGACCAGAATAAATATCATACTGCTCATTATTACAAAGCTGCTTGTCATGCTTTAGAAAAACAAGAGTATGAATCAATTGAATCTCTTAAAAAAGCAATTAGTTTAAAACCTGACGAGTTTAAGGAAAAAGCTAAAGATTATAATGCTTTTAATTCAATTCAGAATCCTTATTATAAAGCTTGTTTCTATGCATTAATAGATAAGACAGACAAAGCTTTGGAAGAATTAAAAAAGGCTATAGAATTAAATCAAGAGTTCAAACTAAAAGCTAAAGAAGAATCAGCTTTTGATTCAATTAAAGATAACGACAAGTTTAAAGAACTAATTAAGTAAATGAGTGTGGTGAGGATTTGTCCTAACCGCTTTATCATTTGTGCTAGCTTGTTTCGCGTTGGTATGATTAATTTTTTAAGGCTTTTCTAATACGTTCATAAATTAGTTCGCACGCTTCCTGTGGTGAAAGAAACTCAGTATCTATAAACGTACCTAAATCTGCTTTATTCTTAACTATCTCATCATAAGCAATATCAACAGCTTCTCCCAATGGTTCGCGATTTGGACGTAATTGTTCTCGCTGTTTAATAACTGGTAAAGGAGCAATCAAGGTAAATAGAAAACAGCTATCTCTCATACCGCAATTTTCGATAAACCGCTCTACATGACTTTTTTTGGTAAAAACGTAATCGAAAACAACAAATTCATAACCAGCTTTAGCATAATTCTGACAGCAAGCACCACCATTTATATAAGTCAAACCTCGCACTAAATCTTGAGAGTCTCGATTCACAATCCAATGCTTTATATCATCTCCTCGGATATAAACTGAATTTCGAGAAGACTTAGCAAGAAGTTCGGCTGTTGTTGATTTTCCGACTCCTGGCGAGCCGTTGATAATAATTATTTTTCCAATCATCTTCACCACCACTGAAGTCGCTGCTGTCGCTGTTTTAACTAAATTAGAGGATATTGTGTTTCTGATAATCTCAAACTTATCTTTTAGTTCTTAATATACTAAATTTATACATTCATATAACAATAATTTTCTATTTAGTATCATTTTTTCAAAATCAGTTTGTACAAGGTTTTCAATTTGGCGATCGCCCTTGCAAAACATCAAGAATATTAGCCGTATAATTACAGTATTGATTTAAAACATTCACCGTTGAATTATGAGATTTTTAATTAATCCCGTACCGGAACAGTTATATTTCCAGTACCGGAATACAAATTAGAACTAAAATTCAAAATCCGCCAAAATCACTGCTCCCACAATCACCACCTCCATAACTGCTGCCTCCATCGTAACTACCACAATCTGAACCGTTAGAGCTTCCCGAATCGGAATAGTTAGAACTTCCAGAATCGGAACTGTAATCGTTACCGGAATATATATGGTGGTTGTTCGAGTTGCTAGAAGAACTATGATAACTATTTCCTCTACCGGAATTATGGGATGAGTTTAGAACTAGCACTATTAAGCCAATAAATATTAATGCAAAAACGATTTCCATAATCTTGAAGTAAATTTCTCAAATTTGGACTCTATATGTATATCTGAGGATTTTGGAGAAATTACGAAAAATCAGTTATCAGTTATCAGTTAACAGTGATTTGTTTAACTACTGCAAGTCTAAAAACTCTTCAATCGTTAATTCAATATCACTTGCTATTTGTTTTAGAAGTCTAGGAGAAATATCACGTCCTTTATGAAACGGAACAGTTGTTCCTCTTCCGTCTTGATGACGAAACTGTTTATGCGAACCTTTTTGACGTACTTCTACAAAACCGAGTTTTTCTAATATACGTACAACTTCTTGTGGCTTAAGTACGGGAATATTACTCATAATTTATTGAACCACAATCTGTTGTGTACCAATAAAATCCGTTTTGAATACTACTTTTTCATCTTCTAGAAGCATTTCAATAACTTCACGAAGATTATCGCGTAATTCGTCTAAAGTTTCTCCTTGGGAATGCGCTCCTGGAAATCCAGGAACATAGCCAACGTAAAGATTAGTGTCTGAATCTTGTTCTACAATTGCAGTAAAAACTTTCATACAGTTACCAGTTACCAGTTTTAAATTTATAACTCTTAATTCCTAACTCCTAACTATTTTCCCATGCCCAATCCCCAATCCCCCAATCCCCATTGCCATTATTTATCAATACGTTGAGAAATCGCAATCAACCTCAGTAACCGTAAAGTTGTAAAATTTTGTTAGATACAAAGCGGCTATTAGGTAATCGGCATGACAGCAACTACTCCCAAAGCAACATCGGCTCCCAAGTTTTGCGAAGGTATTCAATATTTTGGGGAAACAAAACCATTATTTGATAAATATGGTAAGCAAAGTGCCATAGAAAATGGTAAAACCGCTATTAGCAGCACTCAAGATATGGCGGCTATTTACCAAACTTTACTTTATGCTGATGCTTTACGTTATTTAACATTACAAATTACTGGAAGTAAATCTTCGGGACATCCTGGAGGTTTTGCATCTCAAGCGGAAGCTTATGCTGCTTTAGTCATGCTGGGTTACAAGAATATTCTGACTGAAGTGGGACACCACGCTCCTGGTTTTTATAGTGCCATGTTTCTCGATCGCTCTTTAGAAGACATGGATATCACCACGGTGGCACAATTGCGCGAACGTTATCGGGAAAAACACGGACTGCTGGGACACCTTTCGGGTATGATTCCTGGCATTCTCGCACCTGCGGGTCCTTTAGGTCAAGGTCAGCATTTTGCAATGGCTGCGGCTTATTTGAATCGAGATAAATTGTTCCCCTTTACCGTTGGTGATGGTGGTTTGGGGGAACCTTATATCATGAGTTCGATCGCGCATTTTAATACGGCTTTCCCTAAGATTACCAATTTTCTCCCGGTGTTGGTATGGAATGGTTACTCTCAGGAACATCACAGCATGGTTTCTTTGAAAACCAACTCGGAGATGGGAAATTACTGGATTGGTAATGGTTTTAAAGAAGTTGTTATTGTTGATGCTAAAGACTTTGACGATAAAAATCAACCTGGAGATTATGTTGATAGTACCGAGTTTTCTTTTGAGAAAAGGTTGCAGTTTACCAAAGCTGTATTGGAAGGAGTTGATAAAGCTGCGAAGTCTGCACTCGGCGGCAAATTAACTGTATTTATTATTAAACAACTCAAAGGTGCGGGAGTTCACGCAACTGGTTCCAAATCCCACAACCTTTATCCCAAGGATACTTTAGATGCACCTCATATGATGGAAGCATTGAAAGAACGGGCTTTATCTGTGGAAGCTTGGGAATTAGTGCGAAACAATTGCGATCGCTCTGGTGGTGGCCCGGCTGCAAAGACTGCGGTGACTGAATTTGAGTTACAATTACCTGAGTTGGGCGAGTTGCCTTTGCAAGAGTTTGAAGTCGGTGGGGAGCCAAAAGTTTCTACCACTGCGATGGGACTTTTAGTTGGTAAAGTTGGACAAGCCGACAAAAATTTCTTAGTTACCAACGCTGACGGAAACGCCGCATCGGGTATTGGCAATATCAACCAAGCTTTAAAAATTATCCATCCTACCCAAGATGATGATTACAACCAAGCACCACAGGGGCAAGTTTACGAACCTTTGAGTGAAGATGCTTGTGCTGGTTTAGCTGCGGGTTTATGCTTGATGGGCGGACGCAGTTTGTGGTGTTCCTACGAATCCTTTGCCGTCAACGGTTTACCAATTTGGCAAACTGTAACCCAAGCAATGGCAGAATTACGCCGCGCTACACCTTCGACAATTACCTTATTTACCGCAGGAGCATTAGAGCAAGGGCGCAACGGATGGACTCACCAACGTCCAGAAATCGAAGCTTACTTTGCTTCGATGATGCGTAACGGTAACATTTTCCCATTATTCCCCACGGATGCCAACAGCATTCAAGCTTGTTACGAATGGGCTGTAACTACAAAGAATAAAGGAATTGTCATAACTGCAAGTAAATCACCATTACCGATTCGTACTACTTTAGAACAAACCCGTCAGGGATTGAAAGATGGTGCAATAGTATTACAAGACACCGATGGCAATAAAAAAGTAGTCTTTGCGGTAATCGGAGATATGATGTTAAAGCCAGTTTTTGAGGCTGCCGAACATCTGCAAAAAGAAGGTATTGGCGTAAAAATCGTTTCCATAATTAATCCCCGTCGTTTATATCGTCCCGAAGATACAGCATGGGATACCTGCTCGCAACCAGACGGTGATTTTATATCGGATGCCAAATTTGCCCAATTTTTCGATGGAGATGCCTTAATCGGTGCTACCGGCGGCGCTCCGGCGATGTTAGAACCCGTGATGCTGCGAAGTAATTGTAAACGAGATACCTTATCCTGGAGACGTGGGGAAACCACATCGAGTGCAGGTGAATTAATGGGCTTTAATAACTTGACAGCAGAAACTTTGAAACAAAAAGCGATGAAATTGCTTAAATAAAAGTTCGTTCGTAGTTGCGCTTTAGCGCCAATTATGTAGAGCGCTAAAGCGCAACTACCAACAATTATTTATTTGAATACAAACATGAGCGAATTAAATGCAAATAATTACGGAAAACTATTAGTTGAAATTAAGCAACGCATTCGTACAGCACAGTATGAAGCATTGAAAGTAGTTAATAAAGAATTTTAAATGCTGTATCTTTACACAATTTATCGAAAAATCATTCAATACCAAAATTACTTTAATAAACCTTCAATCAATATCTTCATTCCCAGAAACACCAAGCTAGCCCCACCAATTATCTCTACTTTTTGTTTGAACATATCGCCACAAAAATGACCAATATAAACCGCTACAAATGATAAAACAAAGGTGATAAAACCAATTACGGTAGCTGTCAATAAAATAGAACTTTTAAAAATTGATAATCCCAATCCAGCGGCGAAGGCATCAATACTAGTGGCAATTGATAAGGCTATCAGAGTGTAAGTTTCTAAACAATTAAATGAAGGTTTTTCATCACTATCATCTGCAAATGATTCCAAAATCATCTTTCCGCCAAGATAGCTAAGTATGCCAAATATTATCCAATGATTCAAACTAATTACAAAACTTCTGATAGTTAATCCAACCAGCCAACCAATTAAAGGCATAAAGGCTTGGAAGATTCCAAAAAAAAGCGCTATTTTAATTGCTTTAGAAATTTTGATATGTCTAATAGTCAATCCACTACTTAAAGAAACTGCACAAGCGTCAGCAGCTAACCCAAAAGCAAGTACGATCGAACTTGATAATTCCATTAGTTAATAAAAATTTACACTATTTTTGAATTATAGTCGATTTTTAAAATTACAATTATCATTATTTATTCATTTTTTTAGAATTAGTTATCATTCTTCTATCATTATTTATTGATTTTTTTTAGAATTAGTTATCATTCTTCTATCATTATTTATTCATTTTTTTATAATCAGTTTAACTTTGATTTTTACAGTTTTAATTAACAGATAGTCTTTCAAATATGTTAAAAATCTAGGTCAACCAAGAGCATCTTGACAGAAAACCGATGTCAGTTGAGGAACCAAGTTTCCGGCGTTGTGGATTTTTACAGTTTTACTTAGGTTTGATTCACGCTCACCGGGAAAACATTAATGGTTTGAAGCCCCCGGATTTATCCGTGGATGTCATTTTAGGTAATGTCCTCGCCCCTAAATTTATTTATGGGGCATTAATTACGTAGCTTGCGTCGCCGGAGGCGATATTACGAATTACGAATTACGAATTATATTCACGTCCGAATTATTGCCTTGAAATCAATTTCAAGACTCATAAACAAAGTACGTTAAAACGCACTAAAAACCTTAATTAGTCATCTTTAGATAACTTCGTATATCAGCCTGGGAATTCCCAACCAAGACGCAGGATGAAAGCTAACTGAGAATGATGAAAAATTTGAAATTCATAGGACTTTTGCCTCTATAGCAGGGAATTCGATTGCCCGGTGATTATGAGAATGGTGCAAGATATGAGATTAAATTAAATTGGTTATCTTTTAAATAAGGTAAATGGTGCGTGACGCTATAAATTTTATGACTACGAACAAAATTTGTCAGAGCGTCACACACCCTACAAGAAATTACCCCTTCAATTCAAATTTACGCAATCGCAAAGCATTACTAACAACTGAAACGGAACTAAAAGCCATCGCACCACCAGCAATAATCGGATTCAATAACCAGCCAAATATGGGAAATAATATTCCCGCAGCGATGGGAATTCCTAAAACATTGTAGAAAAATGCAAAGAACAAATTTTGACGAATATTATTGATAGTAGCGCGACTCAGTTCGATCGCAGTGACGATTGAGCGCAAATCTCCCGAAATTAATGTAATATCACTTGCGGCGATCGCCACATCTGTTCCGGTTCCAATTGCCATTCCTACGTCGGCTTGGGCTAAAGCGATGGCATCGTTTATACCATCCCCGACCATTGCCACTATTTTAGATTTTTTTCCTTTTCTTGTTATCCCTTCACTTTGCAAAGACTTGATAACAGCGGCTTTATCGTCCGGTCTCACTTCTGCAAATACGCGATCGATACCAACTTCTGAGGCAATTGCTTCTGCTGTCGGACGGTTATCTCCGGTCAACATTATTACTTCTAAACCCAACTTACGCATTAACCTTACTGCTTCTATAGATGTAGCTTTGAGAGTATCGGCAATTCCCATTAAACCTTCAATTTCTCCATCCACCGCAATCCAAATTACGGTTTGTCCAAGTGCTTCCCAAGCGTCTTTCTGTTCTGAGAATAAATTGGTATTAATTACAACTTCTGATAGCCAGCGTTTAGTTCCAATTTGCACAAATTTATCTAAAACATATCCTTGAACGCCGCTTCCAGCAACGGCTTCAAATTCACCTGTATCGGTTAACTCTACACCCTGAGCTTCCGCATATCTAACTACTGCTTCCGCTAGTGGGTGTTCGGAATTACGCTCTAAGCTCGCTGCCAATTTAATTAATTTAAATTCATTTCTATTAACAGTACCGCGCTTCGTGACAAAATTAGTTACCGTAGGTTTCCCTTCCGTCAAAGTTCCGGTTTTATCCAAAACAATTGTCTGGATTTTATGAGCGAGTTCCAGACTTTCCGCACCTTTAATCAAAATACCATTTTCAGCACCTTTACCCGTGCCAACCATTACCGATGTTGGAGTAGCCAAACCCAAAGCACAGGGGCAAGCGATAATCAAAACGCTGACGGTGGTAATTAAAGCAAGGCTGATATTACCCACTACATAAAACCAGATGACAAAAGTAAAAATTGCAATGGTAATTACTACCGGCACAAACCACCCAGTCACTTGGTCTGCTAATCTTTGAATAGGGGCTTTACTACCCTGAGCTTGTCTGACTAATTGGACAATTTGTGATAGTAACGTATCTTTACCTACCCTGGTTGCTCTAAATTTAAAACTACCATTTTTATTAATAGTCGCACCAATAACCTCATCACCAAGCTGCTTTTTAACAGGAATGCTTTCTCCCGTCACCATCGCTTCATCGATAGTAGAACTACCTTCTATAATTTCTCCATCTACGGGAATTTTCTCACCCGGACGTATCAAAATAACATCACCAAGTTCAACTTCTTGAATCGGAACGTCTATTTCTATACCATTGCGAATCACCCGCGCATCCCTAGCCTGTAAACCTATTAACTTGCGGATTGCTTCACCAGTCTGCCCTTTAGCCCGATGTTCAAATAATTTTCCTAATAAAATTAAAGTAATTACCACCGCAGCAGTTTCGTAATATACCTCAGCCTTTAAACCTTGATTAGTAAAGAAATCGGGAAATAAAGTTACAAATAAAGAATAGAAAAACGCCGCAGAAGTACCTAAAACAATCAGAGTATCCATTGTTGCACTGCTGCGCTTAAAAGCTTTCCAAGCTCCGGTATAGAATCCATAACCGCACCAAAACTGTACAGGTGTGGTTAGTGCTAACTGCAACCACGGATTGTGCAACCATACAGGGATGAAAGATAATTCCAATCCAGTCATCATAGGTAAAGAACCAATAATCAGTAAAGCACTAATTACACCTCCCACAACCAGCTTACGAATTAAATCACGGGATTTGGCTTTACGAGCAGCAATATCATCATTATCTTCCCCGGTAATCATTTCTTCTTGCAGGGGAGTTGCAGTATATCCAGCAGCATTCACCGCATCTTGAATTTGTTTGATGCCAGTTTTTTGAGGATTATATTTAACAGTAGCTTGTTCGGCACCGAAATTAACACTACATTCGCTAACTCCAGAAACGGAGTTAATAACTTTTTCTATATTGCTAGCGCATGAAGCACAAGTCATGCCTCGTAATTTAAGGGAATTAGTCTGCATCATCAGTATCTAATTAGTAAAACTAAAAAGCTCACCTTTCCGATTTCGTTTCATAGTCTTGAAATTTGAGCTTTCGATAATATACTAAACTCTCTAGTTAGATGGAGAGTCAATCTATTTTAGATTTTGCGGAAAGTTGGGGGTGTAGATGCTTCTTCCCCAAACTTTCCTGCACCAGATTTTCGCTAACAGGATTTTGGATTGTTGCTTCGGGAAACTGTAACTAATCATTCATTTTTTTTATAGCATTTGTAACGCGCAAACTTTTTTGAAATTTTGTATCTAATAATATTAAATTAGTGTTTATTGCAATTAATCCTCATTAAGTCGCAATCCTTTGGTTGATTTGTTGAACTAATAGGAATAATTGTAATTTTGGGGCAATGCGTTTATTGAGAATAGTTATTAGTTGTTGATGTAATTTTGCTTTGAGGAAACTGGTATGTCTATATACGGTGAAGCTATTTGGGTAAGCGGTAGTCCTTCTTTGAAAAATTTTAGTACACCTTTAATTAATAAACTAGCAAAATATACGAAAATTTCAGTATGGGAATATATTCAATCAGTAGATGAACCAGCCTGCATAGATACAGCAGTTGAATTATTACATAGTTATCTTAAAACTAAGGATGCTCCTGTTAACTTAATTGGACATGGTATAGGTGGAATTATTGCATTAATGTTGGCTCGTCAATATCCTGCTTTTGTCAAATCTTTAACTTTACTTTCAGTTGCCGCCCAACCTGCAAAAACTTGGCACGTCAATTATTATCAACAACGTCAGATATACACTCTCAGTAAAGCAGAAGCTTTATTCAACACTCTTAATAACGTGTTTAGAAATAAATACCCCTGTTGTTTGCACAATTTAATCGATAATTTTGATCGAGATTTGGACAATCTACCTTTAATGCATTCTTTTATTAAAATCCAAAGCTTGCCATCGGGAGGAGTTTTGATGCCAATAATGGTTTGTGGCGGACAAATCGACATGATTTTAGATTATTCCGATTTCCATGAATGGAAAAAATACTTACACTCAGATGATATTCTTTGGAAATGTCCCCAAGGAGGTCACTTTTTTCATTATTTTTATCCCGAAATAGTTAAAGAGCAGATTTTATATTTTTGGCGATCGCACAAATTGCAGTTAGTACAAAAAGAGGTAATTGGGAATTGGTAATTGGTAATTGGTAATTGGTAATGGGAGCATAATTTACCCAGCAGTAACATAATTGGTTTTATTTGTACCGACGGCTCTTATATAACTATTCCCTGTTCCCTATTGCCCATTCCCTACCCAGACGAAATGTTTAATTAATCTTGCATAAGTACTTAAATGTTTGATTAAAAGCAGACGACATATAACAGATTTAGTCATATCTGTTACAACAATGCAACAAATCTAAATGTAATTTGGAATAATGTTGTGACTAATCTATTTTAGATTTGCATCGGCTGATGACGGGAATAATTTCTTCATCATCAAATCGTTTGGTGGATAATCTAAAACAAACCAAACGCATCCGTTGTCAAAAACATCCGTTGTTAAAATCGAATCGGCTCTGGGAATCTCTGAAAGTAAACCTAAAAAAATATTGCTTAACCCAGAGGAGCTTTAATTATGGCAAAGATGGCTATTTTTTATGGCAGTACTTCCGGTATAACCGAAGAAATCGCCACAAAGATACACGAGCATTTTGGTGAAGAATTGTGCGATCTTTTTAGCATGGAAGAAGATTTCACTAGTGTTGATGAAATGCTTGAGTACGATCATTTGCTCTTTGGTTGTTCTACCTGGGGAAGTGGGGAAGTTCAAAACGACTGGCGAGATCCACTATTTGAAATGGAAATGGATAAACCTGATTTTACAGGTAAAACCATTGGGTTATTTGGTGCGGGAGATTATGCCAGCCACGGCGAACAGTTTGTTAGTGCATTGGGAACCTTGTACGATCACTTTAAGAAATTGGGTGCAACCCTTGTCGGTGAAATTCCTACCGACGGTTATACCTATAAATATTCCTTTGCAGAGCGCGATGGTAAATTTGTTGGATTACCTATTGATGAAGTTAATGAAAGTGAAAAAACTGACGAGCGAATTGCACGTTGGCTTGAAGCATTAAAACCGCATTTTCCTAGCGCATCATTGGAAACTGCCTAATATTTGTTAAAGTCAATATTTTCTCAAAAGGGTAGGGATTAGGGACAAGATTTTGGTTTGCCAATTTATTTAATGATGCCGTGCGGCTTATCATTACCTTAAAAGTCAAACCCAGCATCAACGTTGATGTTGGGTTTTGCAAAGCTTTATCTAAGCTACTACTCCCTATTCCCTATTTAAGTTATAAATTAACTGTTAAATGATTTATTAATAAATATCTCGATCTATTTCTCTAAGTAAGATATATACCAAAAACCATCCTAAAAAAATCGGAAATATTACGATTAAAGTACGAGGATCTGACAGTAAAATATCCATTTTTATTGTAGTATTAAACAATACTAAACAATATTAAATTAGTTTTGCATCAAATACATCTATATTGCGATACTTTATCAAAGTTTATTTACTAAAAACTCCTATCTTTCCCTTCCAAACCCTCAACAATCGCTTCAGTGCAATCAGCATTTTCTGATAAGTATCTGCATCAGTACTTTTTTCACCCAAACCATCAGCATATCGTTTTTGCTGAGAAACTTTCACGTTTGCTTCTTTGACCACTTTTTATTTTCAATTGATTGTTGTATTTCATTTATCAGGTTCGGTATATTCGCAAAAAATCTTCAATCCCACCTTGAGTAAATATAAAACAACAACTGTTGAAATAGCTGGATCTAAAGGTATACCAGATAAAGTTGTAATAGAAACAATTAACCCAGTAAGTAATGGAGCGCTACCGGGGTTTTTAGTATATTCTTTAAATCAAGAGCAATGTCCAAAATAATATTAGTATCTATCAGAACATTCATAGATTATGTTTCTCCTTCAAATATTCCCACTTTGCGCTTTCTGGATCGAAATCAGGTGGTACTGGAGGAGAATTTTCTAGTAAGTCTCTAAATGCATTAGTTCTATATCGAACTTGATTTTTAGATGTTTCTGTTTGCGATTCGGTGGCGGTTTCTGTGGAATTAACTTCATCAGCTACCTGTAAAATAATTACTTCCACATTTCCGGGTGGTATTTCAATAGGTTGTGTAACTACTAAATTACCTGTCGCGTCAATTTTGCCTTTAGCTTTGTAAGCTTGCATATTATGGTTCCTTTTATTTCTAGGATATTTAGAAGAATGTAATTTCACATTACTCCTTATCATTATATTTTTCTAGAGTGGCGTTCAGCCGCACGGCTGCGTCGATTGCCGTTGCTTGGGAATGATAAGTTTTCTGATTCAAGGCTTTAACTGCATTGCACTCAACCAAAAACCGCTATATTTATATAGATTAAAGCGAGCAATACAGAAATTATGGCAGCCCTAGAACCACAATACAGTAAAGAAGAATTTGCACGACTGGGGGATGAAATTTATACACGCGATATTTATCCACAACTCCAAGCAGATAGTCAAGGTAAGATAGTCGCGATCGACATTACTACAGGTGCATGGGAAATAGATAATGATGAGATTTCAGTTTGTAATCGTCTTGAGAAACGTTATCCAAGCGCACAAATTTGGATTATAAAAGTTGGTTCTAGGTATGTTCGTCAGTTTGGTGCTAATCGCACTCAAAAAGCAAAAACAAGATGATAATAGGGAAAGTTAATGCTGACTACGAGCCAATTATTCCAATTGCAATTTGCGATAAACAAGGAAAGCTACACGAACGAGATGCAGTTATAGATACAGGTTTTGATGGGTGGCTTTGCTTACCTCCAGATTTGATTGCTGAACTACAACTTAATTGGAAAAGACGCGGAAGAGCATTACTAGCAGATGGTAGCGAAAGTATTTTTGATATATATGAAGCAACGGTAGTTTGGGATGGACAGTTTTTAACAATTCCAATTGATGAGGCTGAGTGCGATCCACTTGTTGGGATGTTATTGATGAAAGGTTACGAGTTAAAAATACAGGTTATTAATGGGGGTATTGTGAAGTTGATGAAATTGCCGATACAGTCTTGAAACTGATTTCAAATTTATTCCAAGGCGGATATATAAGCAATTACCCCTCCTCATCCAACCTATCCCGCATCGCCCAAATCGCCTCCCGCAATTTACCCGTACAATCACCACCCGTCACCTCGCGCCAAATCGTATCAAATTGATTTTCTCCCAAAACCCGCAACATCCGCGCTAAAGCATTGATATACCAACCAATAAACTCTTGATGATACTCAAAATCAATCACGAAACCACGAATAAAAATTGGTAAAGCTTCAGAAAACTTTGATTGCGCTTCTAACATCCTTCCCCATTTACCCAACGTTCGTGAAGCATTGTACCAATCTTGGAATTGTTCAAAAATACCAAATGTTTTTTGATAATAACTAATCGCCACCTCAAATTGCCGTTGTTCTTGGGCTACCATACCCAGTTGGTGATATTCAATTGCAGCACTGTACAAATCCCCTGAATCTTCTTTTATTTTCAAAGCCTTGAAGTAATATTGCTTGGCTTGCTCAAATTGCCGTTGTTCTTGGGCTACCATACCCAGTTGGTGATATTCACTTGCAGCACTGTACAAATCCCCTGAATCTTCATATATTTTTAAAGCCTTGAGGTAATATTGCTGGGCTTGCTCAAATTGCCGTTGTTGATAAGCGACATTACCTAATTGGTGATAGTCACCCGCAACGCTATACAAATCCCCTGCATCTTCTTTTATTTTCAAAGCCTTGAGGTAGTATTGCTGTGCTTGCTCAAATTGCCGTTGTTCTTGGGCTACCATACCCAGTTGGTGATATTGATTTGAAGCGCTGTACAAATCCCCTACATCTTCAAATATTTTCAAAGCTTTGAGGTAATATTGCTTGGCTTGCTCAAATTGCTGTTGTTTTTGGGCTACCATACCCAGTTGGTGATAAGCAACAGCAATTTTGTCATTCACTGAGGAATCCTTTAAAGCTAACAATTCATCGAGAATTCCTTGATAAATTACTCTTGCTGCTTCTAAATCAGCACGCAATAGCGCTTCATTAGCTTCATTAACCCGCAGATACACCCAGAAATTAAAAGCATCTTTACCTTTTGCTTTAGCTCCCGATAGATGTATACCAATTTGATTTAACACCCGTTGTTGCAATGCTTTAAATTCCGGTTTGCGCCCTAAACGTTGGTATATCCTTCCCAAGGCTTGTAAAATTGATTGTGCTTCTGCCCATTGTTGGTATTGTTCGGCGAGACGCAGATTTTGCAACAGGTTTGGTTCTTCTATCACCAAGATCGAGGTTGCTAATTCGGCATTGCTTATCATTTCTTTACGGTAATAATTTGCCAGAGAAGCGTAAAAAATCAGCAACTTTTTTTCGAGTTCGCTGATTACCTCCTCGTTTGTCATTGCGAGTGGAACGGAGTGTAACGAAGCAATCTCATCCATTTGAGTAATCTGGCGATTGCTTCGCACAGCGAACAATGACGCGATAGTGTTCAACCGTTTCCGCAAAAACCAAGGTAAAGCCGGGTGAATTTTATAGATATCACTACCCAAATATTCCACAATACTAGCTGTTGCGGCTTCATTGAGAATTGCTAACCAATCATCTCTGTGCAAATTCTCCCCAAACACTGCTTGATAAGCTTGCCCAAATTCATTATCAAGGCTTTCTGAAAAATTATGAAGCCAATCTGCATTAACCCTCTCAGAAAATAACCCCAAAAACGGTAAATGCCTCCTCGCTTTCTCCGACAATTTACTAAAGGAATAATCCAACGAAACCGTCAGCGATTTATCCCTTCCTTCTTCTTCCTCCCCCGCAAAAGTATCCAATCCCTGACGCAAGGCTTCAATTAACTGCTTTGGTGTTTGCGTTTTCAAGTGCGGTAACACCACTCGCAATGACAAAGGATGTCCCCCCAATAATTTCAATAACTTCAAATACTCTTTCGGTAACTTGGCTTTATCTACTCCCGCAGTTTGCAAAATCTTCGCGGCTAATTCTTCTACATCCCCTGCAATCAAACCACCTAAATTCAACAAGGTATAACCACAATCAAGCCAAGCTTCCTCGCAACGACTGGTAATTAATACCCATGTTTTCCCACTGCGTAATTGTTTGAGAAATTGTTTGATCTCGTTTCTTTCTTCCTCAATTAATAACGGTTGATTCCCGGTAGGAAAACCATTTACAGGTTCAAAGTTATCCCAAATTAATAAACAAGGTTGTGTTTGCAGATATTTCAATACCGCAGCTTGTTGTTTATCTAGTGGAAGGGAATTAAATTTATCTAATTTATCTTTAAAAACTTCCCTACCAACTTGGCTGATAACATTACTCAACGTTGCGCCATGTTCAAAGGAGACAAAGAACATTTTACTATCACGCCCTTGAGTTTCTTCTAACCACCGCGCAAATCCGCAAGATAATTCAGTTTTACCTACACCGCCCATTCCTTTCATCAATACGATATTATTTTGGCGAAATGCTCGCTCTAACCGCAAAATATCGTAATCGCGTCCGATAAAACCGTAGGCTCCTTCATCTGGAAACCCATGTAGAGACGCGAAATTTCGCGTCTCTACAAGAAAATCATCAAGATCGAGAATATCATCTACACTATCTTCAGGAATAAACGGCGCATAACTTTCCTGCTCGTACAAAACCGGAACAATCCAATCTCGCAATATTTTATCGCCTTTTGGACTTGGACGTTGCGGTTGATTTAATACAGCTTTTCTTCCTGCTGCAACTGCTTGGGAAAGATTCGCACCTTTCACCAATTCGCCATACAACCTGCCGATAAAGTGTTTCGCCGCAACAGCATAAACCGAATAAGCCATCGCCACCACACCTTTGGCTCCCGAAGATACCAAGCGTGTAGCCACTGAAGAAAATTTATCTTCTCCTTCTTGTGCTGATTTACAAGCATTCAACACAAAAATCGGTACGCCGCAATCTGCTAAATTTTGAGCAATCTGCGCTGCTGTGACAATCTGTGGCGAACCATCAAGATTTTCAAATACCAATACTCCTTGTCCCAAACCACCCAAACTATGCTGAAATCCTTGGCTGTTGGCATCAAAATCTCCATGTCCGTCAAAGTGGACGATGTGATAAAATCCTTTATTAGCGCTTAATTCCCGTTCAAACTCTTCAAAACTCGGCGGACGCAATACTTTTATATTGACTTTTTGACGAATATCTGATATAGAATCCAGCAATGGACGCGCAATAGTTTTCAGAGCAATATCTGTTTCCCCATAAGGGCGAGCAATTACCAAAAGTATATTTAGCTTGTCTTGAGGTAGCGCCGGTATTTCTCCTCTTATCGCATAATCGCTCAAACTGCGCGACATCCCCGCCAAAGAAGGTGCAAGAAATTGTCTGTCGCTAGGAGAATAAATCAACTCCCAAGGTAAATTTAAAATAGCGAAATCATCAGAGGCAATCGCCAACTCGCAATTATGCAAACCATCATAAGTAGCAGCTTGAAAAAACTCCCGCGCTTTCTCACTACTGCGAAACACCAAGTTAAATAACTCTTCTCCCCAAGTCTGCAATTTTTTTTCTATTTTTGCAGCTTCATCTGGGAAGATGCCATAAGGAAAGCGTAAATACTCTTCTAAATACCAACGTAAATCTGTTAAAGCTTCTTTATTAAATGGATGTTCAAGTTTTACCGCATCAGCTAATCGAGGTGCTGCTTGCCCGCGCTGCCAGGAAAGTTGGATATTTTCGCCTTGATGGGTAATTCGCAAGCAGTTTCTTGCCATAGCTACGGGTAATTACTAAATATTTATTTTAACTAATAACAGTGATTCACTTAGCTAAAATTAAATTCCGGAAATACCCATTATCAAAATCCGTAGCTATTTTTCAAAAGTCGGAAATTTAGGAAAAGCTACTTTCATATCTCTTTACTTCTTTCCTCTGCGCCCTCTGCGCTCTCTGCGGTTTTTTTTAATCGATAATCTTCTGCCAGGAAGGAAGTAACTGACAACAAGACATCCCTCTCCTTGATAAGGAGAGGGAACGAGGGTGAGGTTTCCAATGTATTCGACTCAAACGAGATTAAAAAATATAGAAGAAAGAAAACACGCAGCAATCAATCCAGTTGCATCGGCTAATAAAGCAGCAACTAAAGCGTGACGAATGCTAGTAATTCCGACTGCACCAAAGTAAACTGCAAGTACATAAAAAGTTGTTTCGGTACTTCCCATCATGGTTGAAGCAACGAAAGCACTATAGGAATCCGGTGCTTTTTCAATTAATTCGCTCATAATTCCAAATGCACCACCTCCAGAAAGAGGGCGTATTAAAGCCATTGGTAATACTTCTGCTGGAAGTTGAATTAAACTAGTAATCGGATTTAAAATCTCAGCAATGACATCCATTGCACCCGATGCTCGAAACATTCCAATTGCTACTAAAATAGCTACTAAAAAAGGAATTACGCTAATTGCAATACCAAATCCTTGTTTAGCTCCTTCTGTAACCGCTTCATAAATTTTAACTCCTCTGCCCACACCATAAGCAATAATTAATAGTATTAAAGCTGGCATTAACCAATGGGAAAGAAAATCTTGATTAAAAAATCCCCCCAAGTTACCAGCTTTTATTACCCCATAAATCCAACTTCCTATAAATCCTAAAATAAATAACCAAGCTATTACTTGCGATGTTTTTCCTGCGGGATAAAGCAGATGCGAATAATCACCTTCAACAGCTTCCTTTTCTACTTCTTGTACTTCTTGTGCTTCTTCTATTTCTACTTCTTCTAATTCTAAATTTTTACATTCTGGTGCTTCACCTTTTTTCTTACTTCTCTCACCCAACCACAAAGCTACCGAAACTCCCACAAAAGTAGACAATAAAGTAGCAATTAAAGTTGGTATCCAAATCGCTGCCGGGTTTTCACTGTTAGCCGCAGCCCTAATCCCAATTACACCTAAAGGAAGTAGAGTAACGCTGGAAGTATTTATCGCCAAAAATAAACACATAGCATTAGTAGCAGTTCCTTTAACCGGATTAATCTTATTAAGCTCAACCATCGCTTTAATCCCAAAAGGAGTAGCCGCATTTCCCAAACCCAACATATTCGCAGAAATATTGAGAATTATTGCCCCCATCGCAGGGTGTGTAGCAGGAACATCGGGAAATAATCTTATCATTAAAGGTTTAAGATATTTGGCAATGGTATACATCAAACCACCAGCTTCCAAAACCCGCACCAATCCCAACCAAAGTGCCATGACTCCAATTAGATCGATTGCTAAACCAACAGCAGTTTTTGCCGACTCAAAACTTGCTTTGGTAACAGCTTCCATATTATTTGTATAAGCTGCAAAAATAATCGCAACCGCAATAAAACCGACAAAAACAAGATTAATTGCACTCGGTTTTTGTGATGATGAGTTCAATTGAGCCATAATATTTTTCGAGAAAATATTCTACGAATAAAGGAACTAATAACCGAAAAAGCATATCGCTACGCAAAGGTATATGTAAAGTAAGGTTCAGAACAATTTCTGAGCATGAGAATAGAAAGTTTTCCGGTTTATATTTATATTGCAGGTATGACTCATCATCAGAACCTTTGTTCCCTTTGTAGAATACTAGTAATTGTAGGTTGGGTTGAACGTTAGCGCAGCGTGTCCGCAAGGACATAGAGAAACCCAACACGGATGTTGGGTTGCGCTGTCGCTTAACCCAGCCTACCAATCTAATACTTACTAGTAATTGTAGAAACCCAACACGGATGTTGGGTTGCGCTGTCGCTTAACCCAACCTACGAACTACGAACTGGTTCGTTTTCTCGGTAAATTTTGGGAGACGTTATGTATAACGTCTCTACAACCCATCGTCAGGAGAATAAAGTACTTCTATGCGCTCTAATTCCAACTCGTTTAAATAATCTACCGTCCAGTCGCATTGACGGTGTAGCATATGATATGGATAGGTATTGGCAACTCCGACTACTTTCATACCTGCTGCTTTGGCTGCTTGAACACCTGCAAGTGTGTCTTCAATAGCCAAACATTCGCTTGCTTGCAGATTTAATTCTGGATATTCTTGGTTTAAACGTTCGAGTGCAAGTAAATAACAGTCGGGTTGTGGTTTCGCAGTAGTAATGTCATCGGCTGCAACTATAATTTTAAAATATTCAGCTAACTCGGCTCTTTTGATAACTAACTCAATTTCCTGACGAATTGCACCGCTAACTATTGCTAATTTTAAATTGCTCGAACGTATTTTAAAGATAAAATCAGTTAAGCCGGGGTATAAAGGCAGTTTTTCTAAACTTTCTATTTGCTCGACGTAATTTTGAGCTTTTTTCTGCTGTAACTTGCTTAAATATTCTTCGGAAGCAACCCTTCCGCGACTGGCTAATAAATTTCGCAAACAAGCTCTATCACTATGCCCCAAACAAATTTTCCGATACTCACCCCGTTTGAGTACTAGATTTTCTTCTAGCAAAATTTCTTCTATTAATTGTTGATGAATTGACTCATCATTAATAATAGCGCCATTAAAATCAAATATAACTGCCTTTATCATGCTATCTTGCTACGCTGGGGACGGAAAACCAAGGCTATTATCTAATGTACTATTAGAAGTCGGAGTATAGCGCTTGATATTGGTTTGAGTCGCTGTATCTTCCGCAGAAATTGGCTTGATACCGCTAGTCAATTGACTAGTAAACCATACCTCTTCGGTTCGTACCATTGCAAATCTCGCAGCACCCATCTTCGCATCCGTACTATCAGCAGCATATTCGTGAATATAAGGTTCCTCGAAAATGTTATTTAGCCATTCCATTTGACGTAAAGTCTTCTGATTACCATCCAGGATTAAAACTTGTCCGCCGGGTACCAATAACCGAAAACATTCGTGCAAAATCCCTTGTGTAGTGCTGCTTGGGGTTTCATGGAACAATAAAGAAGCCGTAACTAAATCAAACGAAGCATCGGGGAAAAATGTATTTTCAGCGTCTCCCTGCTGCCATTCGATATTAAAACCAGCATTTTGCGACTTATGAAAACTTCTCAGCAGCATATAAGGAGATAAATCTAACCCGACAACTTCTGCATTAGGGAAAGCTTGCTTTAACATAATAGTTGTCGATCCTGTACCGCAACCCAAATCCAAAATACGTCGCGGTAAAACATTTACCCCATCAATTAAAGCTTGACGAATCCAAGTTTCATTCGGCGGTAAAACATATTGAGTCACCGCATCGTAACTTACCGCAGCACCAGGATTCAAATATCCTTTATCTACTCCATGAAAATTTTGCGAACTGTAGTATGCAGGAATCACAACATCATCTCGTCGAAAGCGATCGCTCTCTTCTTCCCAATCAACGCTCTGTGAATAACGTCGCAACTCTTCTTCATTAATCAACAGACGAGCCACAGGAGATAAAAAACGTTCCCAAATTGTATTTTCACGGACTGCCATCTGTATAAATCCTTTGTATGGGTATTACGTTCAGTTAAAAGCATTTAGTTAATGAAATTTTATTATATTTTTGTCAATTAGGGGTTTTTTGTTCTGTACCGAAAAATTGACTTTCGCTATTTATGTACTACAATTGTATTACGTTAAGAATTTGATTAAGATTTGGTTTGTAGTTATCGTAACCGAGCGATCGAGTCTTAGAGGATGTTTGAAAAGTCTTACACGAACTTGCTCACGTTTGAGATCCCCCTAAATCCCCCTTAAAAAAGGAGGACTTTAACCTTAAGAAGGGGGGATAATCTGATGATTGGGTTAAAAACGATACTTATTAAATATCCGTTGTTAAAATCTAAAATCTAAAACAAAAGCATCCGTTGTTAAAATCGAATTAAATTATGCCTTATAAAAAGTTAGAAATACCAGCAGAAGCACCCGTATTATCCTGGGCAAATCACGAATTAAAAGATAATGAAACCCAGATGGCGAAAAACGTGGCATCGCTACCTTTTGTATTTAAGCACGTAGCTTTGATGCCCGACGTACATTTAGGAAAAGGCGCTTTAGTTGGTTCGGTAATTGCCACGAAAGAAGCGATAATTCCTGCGGCTGTGGGGGTTGATATTGGTTGCGGCATGGGAGCGATCAAAACCCCATTTAAAGCCGATAAATTAGAAGGGAAACTAAAGAAAATTCGCCTTGATATAGAAGCAGCAATTCCTGTTGGTTTCAATGAAAATAAAGATATTGAAAAGAGTGTAACCAACTGGCAAAATTGGAGTGATTTTAAAGAGTTGCATAGTGGAGTGCAAGACTTAGAAAATAAAGCCATCAAACAGTTGGGTTCCCTTGGTGGTGGGAATCATTTTATAGAAGTTTGTGTGGATACAGAAAATCAAGTTTGGCTAATGCTGCATTCTGGTTCCCGCAATATTGGCAATAAGTTAGCGCAGTATCATATTAGTACGGCGAAGGATTTAGCTAAAATGGCTGATACGAATTTACCAGACAAAGATTTAGCTCATTTTGTTTGTGGTACTTCCGAATTTGCGGCTTATTGGCATGATTTGCAGTGGGCGCAGGAATATGCGCGTTTTAACCGCGATGTAATGATGGCAAGATTTAAGAAGATTGTTGAAAAACATTTATCAGGTGGAAAGCCGTTTAAACCTTTATTGGTTGTTAACTGTCATCATAATTATTCCGAAAAAGAAGTACATTTTGGCGAAGATGTGTACGTTACTCGTAAAGGTGCCGTCAGAGCGCAAAAAGAAGATTACGGAATTATTCCCGGTTCGATGGGAGCAAAATCTTATATTGTTAAGGGTAAAGGTAACGTTGAAAGTTTTTGTTCTTGCGCTCATGGTGCAGGGCGTTTAATGTCAAGAACTAAAGCAAAAAAAGCTTATACTTTAGATGATTTGATCGAGCAAACAAAAGGAGTAGAATGTCGTAAAGATGAAGGCATTTTAGATGAAATTCCCGGTGCTTATAAACCCATAGAACAAGTCATGGAAAATCAAGCGGATTTAGTCGAAGTTGTTGCCACCTTAAAACAAGTTCTTTGCGTTAAAGGGTAATCATTTATTACCTTTTGTAGGATGTGTTATCAATACTGCTCGGTTAACGCTAGATCCTCCCTAACCCTCCTTAGAGAAGGAGGGAATTAAAGCCCCCTTTTTAAGGGGGTTTGGGGGATCTAAAAATTTTGTTTAATTTTTTAACCGAGCAGTATTGGGTGCGTTACGACTTTAGTTTAACGCACCATCATTTTTGATATACTTCAATATCATATTTGTATCTACCTAGTATGCTCAAAAGATTATTAACAATACTATTATCAATTACATTATTTATTCTTCCTTCCTTAATTTTTCCTAAGTACGCCTGACTCTTCACCGATAAAAGCTTTATACTTAGCTAAAACAACAAAATCGGTTAAATCTATGACTCCAGAAGCAGTATTAGAAAAATTATTTACTAGCGAAGATGTCAAAGCTGAATGGTTTGCACCAGAATTTTTAGAACAAGTGCCTATAAATCAAATTAATAGCATAATTACTAGTTTAAAAAATGAACTGGGAACCTATCAAGGAGTTGAAAAAGATGGTAGCGACTATGTAGTAAATTTTAGTCAGGGTTCCGTACCAACCAAAATAGCGTTAAATAGCAGAGGACAGATAATAGGATTACTGTTGCAACCCGGCTTAAAACTTAATAGTTTATCAGAGGCGATCGCCGAATTCAAAAAACTACCAGGTAAAGTTAATTTCTTAGTAAAAGAAGATTCAGAAATTATTGCCGATTATAACCCCAAAACAAGTTTAGCAGTAGGTTCAGCTTTTAAATTATCCGTTCTCAAAACATTAAAATCGCAAATAGCTTCCGGACAAAAATCATGGTCGGATATAGTTACCCTACAAGCTGAAGATAAAAGTTTACCATCTGGAATATTACAAACTTGGCCGGATAATTCACCTTTAACGCTACAAACACTCGCTAATTTAATGATATCTATGAGCGATAATACAGCTACAGATATTCTAATTAAACAAGTTGGCAGAGAATCGATTGAATCAAAATCTTCTCAGCAGAATATTCCGTTTCTTACAACCCGCGAACTATTTATTTTAAAAGGTTCTCAAAATCGTAAATTACTAGAGCGTTATCGTCAAAGCGATGTAAAACAACGTCGCGAAATATTAGCAGAATTAGCAAATCAACCGCTTCCCGACGTAAACGAATTTATCGAAACTAATCCCAACGCCTTAGATGTAGAATGGTTTTATAATGCCGAAGAACTTTGCGAATTAATCTTATATGTTGCAGATTTACCTTTAATGAGCATTAATCCCGGAATTGCTAATCCAAAAGATTGGGAAAGAGTAGCATATAAAGGTGGTTCCGAACCCGGTGTGATTAACTTAACAACTTGGTTAAAAGCAAAAAACGGTAAACAGTATTGTGTAGTTGCAACTTGGAATAACAGCGATGCACCAGTTGATGAAGTACAATTCGCTGCACTGTATGGCGGCGTGATTTCTTTTCTGGCTGCCGAGGTTTAGAGAGGGGGGAGAGGAGCCACTGCGTTGGGCGGTTCCCCGACTTATAGCAAGTGGCGTGGGGTAGAGGGGGTAGAAATTTTATTGATAATTGATAATTGATAACTGCTCACTGCTCACTGCTCACTGCTCACTGAAATAAGTTGTTCTCGCAAACTTAAAGGTGCATACCCCAATTCAAAAGCTTTAGAGCTATCGAGAGAAACATCACTAGCTCTTGGTGCTGCCATTTTGACATCTTTTTGCTGGCTGGGATGAATTTTTGCGCCGGTAACTTCAAATATTTCGACTAATAAATGACCGAAATCATAACGGGAAATTCTTTCTTTTCCACCAAGATGAATGATTCCCTGTACTTTTTTTAAAGCTAACAACAATCCTTCAGCAGCAGTTTTTCCATTTACCGGAGTGCGAAATTCATCTGTAAATAACTTTAATTCCTTTCCTTCCTCAAGCGTTTTGAGAAATGATTGTAAAAAACTGGTTGCTGTAGGAGTTGCATTACCAAACATTAAAGGCATTCGGCAAATAGCAGCTTGTGGATAACGTTTTAACATTCCAACTTCCGCCATAACCTTATGCTCGCCGTAAATATTCACCGGATTTACGCTATCTGTTTCCTTATAAAAACCCTTCTTACCATCAAACACCAAATCTGTGGAAGTAAAAACGCATGGAATTGAATTATCAGCACATAATCCCGCAATATTTACAGATGCTGTAACATTAATTGAATGCGATTCTGCTTGATGGGTTTGACAATAATTAGGTTGAGACAATGCTGCGGTGTGGATAACTGCTGATGGTTGAATTTCTTGAAATACCCTTTTAAGTTCCGCAAAATCGGTTAAATCAACTTTCAGCAACTTGCTTCCTGGAATTTCTAGATTTTGAGAAAAATAGGTTCCATATACATCCCATTGATTTTTGACTAATTTACATAAATGCCATCCTAAAAATCCGCTTGCACCAGTAATTAAAAGCTTTTTCACATTCGCTGCTCCAATTCAACATCTTCATAAATTTCCGCCATCGTAATTTCAACGTTAACCGATTGTAATTTTAATATACTGTCTTGAGTTAAAACTTCTAACAACCAGTTATTTTGATAGACTTTACGATAAACCTCTACTTTTACTTCCGATTGATGAACTAAAATATACTCCTGCAAGCTGGGTATTTGTCGATAATTAAACAATTTTTCATTTCGATCTATACGCTCTGTTGTTGGTGAAAGAACCTCTCCAATCAAGCAAGGACAAGATTTAAAATATATATCTCTATCTTGAGAATCTTTAACAACCGATACTTCCGGATAATAAAAAGCATTCATTGATTCAATTCGTATTTTCATATCAGAAGAAAATACATGGCAATCAGTAGCGTACAACTGGGTACGCAACCTTGCAAACAGATTTTCAGCAATTATTTTTAAATTATGAGAATCTCCCAACACGGGGTAAAGTTGTCCTGCAATATATTCATAGCGAACCAGACTTTCTAAATCGAATTGCAGATATTCATCAATAGTTGAATCTATATATTTTGCTTGGGAATACATAATTATTAAAACTGCGGTATATTAACTTATCATACCGACAAATAAAAATAATTTCATGTACTATTTATTAAATAATTTTAACTATCTTTTCCTTTTTTTTTATACACAGTGAGGTGGGAGGGGGAGATTACAACTAACTCCTAACTCCATCCGTTGCCTAACTCCTAACTGCTCACTGCTCACTGTTTCTTGAAACTGCTGGGTATTTCGTACTTTGGCAAAATCTGGATCGGTTTTTGCTAGTTTTTCGTATTTACCGGGAACTATTTTCATCGCTTTTTACAACTTGTCGATCGCCTGCTCAGTATTTTTTTGCAAAGCGTAGGTGCAGGCTTTGTTGTAATATGCTTGATGTTTGTCGGGTTAAATTGCAATAGCTTTGTCGTAAGATGCTAAAGCTTGCTCGTATCGCTGCAATTTGGTTAAGGCATTTCCCCTGTTAACCCAAGCTTCGTACTTGTCGGGTTTGATCGCAATAGCTTTGTCGTAAGATTTTTCAGCTTCTTGGTAGAGACACGTTGATATCAATTCAAGCATTTTAAAAAGTCTAAATACGTAATAATTTCAATATTATTTTAAACATTAATTAAGCTAGGTTAAAAACAAAGTCAATGTAATAAAATAATTTCAAGCTACACATTTTAATCCAATTTGTAAAGCAGCAAATAGACAATGACAAAATTAGACCCGCTTTGAGAAAATTTTTTGAATTACTAGTAAGCAAACAGTAATACTTTCTAATATAAAATTATAGAATTTGGAGCATTGAAATTTTTTTGATATAAATGTTAAAAATAGTACCGTTAGCTATTGATGAGAAAACCTTTTCTGGATGCACAACGCGCCATTTAGTACTGCTGATGTCAAAATATAATCATGTCAATTGAATCTAACTCCCACTCATCGCAGTCTCGGAGCCAGCAACCCGCATCCGAAGACAAATGGCAGCCAGATGAATACGAGAGTATAACAGATGTAGGACAGTTACCCAATGGGCTTACCGCTCAACAAGTAAATTCAGCTATAGCTTCGGTGCAGTCGCAACAAAACACGAGTGCCCTACAGCAAGCCCGTTCCACGTTTTCTGACGACAGTTCCACAGAACTGCAAGTAACACCGCAAGCATTATTAATAACCTTATTTGCAACTTTAGTTACGGTAGTTGGAATAGCCATAAATCAACCGATAGTTGGCATTATAGGAACCGTATTCACTTTATTTTTATCAGTAATAATACTATTGCCGTGGTTCCGAACTGTCGTAACCAAGATGCTGACACCCAAACAGCGAGCCTTAATTATTGCTTTTTTGGGTATAGTCGTCGCAATTGCAGGCTTAATCAAATTCGTTCCCGGCACAATTGATTGGGATGTTTCAGGAACTTTAGCCGATTGGTTTGGCGCTTTGGGACAAATTCTGATCGCCATTATCGCCGTTTATGTTGCTTGGCGACAGTATGTAATTTCTAAAGATTTAACAATTCAGCAAAACTTACTTACCATTCAGCAAAATAATATTACCCAGCAGCAGACAATCGACACATATTTTCAAGGAATTTCCGATTTAGTATTAGATGAAGAAGGATTATTAGAAGATTGGCCGCAAGAAAGATTGCTTGCAGAAGGGCGTACCGCAGCTATTTTGAGCAGCGTTGATTCAGTTGGTAAAGCCAAAATAATTCGCTTTTTATCACGTTCCAAATTATTAACACCATTAAAACGAGACGGACATTTAGGTAGAGCTATTTTTGATGGCAATGGAGGGTACGAAGAAGATTTAGTTTTAGGAGTGCGCGTAATTGACTTAGGTGTGATGCTCGCAGGTGCGAACCTTTCCAATACAGATTTACGGTGGACGGATTTGAGCGAAGCCAACCTAGTACGCGCTAACTTGAGTAACTGCGACTTAGTAAAAGCCAACCTTTGCCGCACCATATTATATGAAGCCAACTTATCGGGAGCCGACTTAAACGCAATTAAACTATTTTACGGTTCCGATAAAACAGCATCACCCCGCAGTCGGCTGCATCCACCTAATTATCGAACTGGAGAGCGAACGGGTGCAGTAGTAGAAAACGCTAATTTTTCTCATGTTAAAAGAATGTCCCAATCCAACCGACATTATTGTTGTTCTTGGTGCGGTGAAGAAAGTCGAAAGACAATTCCCGGTGGTTGTGAAGGGATTGAAAATAAATTGGGGAGGTAATTGGGCATTGGGCATGGGGCATTGGGGATTGGGCGTTGGGAATTGGTGGCTGGTAATTGGTTTAACTGTTTCCCAGACTCTGGCTGGGAATCCATGTATTAAAGGCTCTGCCTTTTGTAGATTTGTAGGTTGGGTTGAGGAACGAAACCCAACATAATTCAAAACAACACGCTTTATTCAAAAATATATCTTACATAATCTCGTATAGAACCAGAATATTAATGTTGGGTTGCGGCGCATTCTCAATATTTCATAAACCATGAATACAGGAGTGCGCCTTTAACCCAACCTACCACTGTTCACTGTTCACTGATAACTAATATGTCTTGGTTTCTCTTCGCAATTTCCACAGCTTTTCTAGAATCAGTCAGAGATATTTTTAATAAAAAGACGGTCAAGATTAATGTTTGGGGTAGTATTAGTATGGAGCATTACCGCTAATGTTGATAAAATCGGCGTACAGAATTCCTCTCCGATTCTCTGGACAATTACCGCACATTTGAGCGTAGCTATATTTATCTTACCTATAGTATTTTGGAAATCAAAAATAAATATTCAAAACATCAAATCTAATTTCAGAAACTTAATTTTAATTGGTTTGATAAATACCCTAGCAATATTATGTCAAATGAGTGCATTACAGCTTGCTCTCGTATCATTTGTAATTGCAGTTAAACGCACCAGCGCTTTATTTAATGTTTTATGGGGCTGGTTAATTTTTAAAGAGCAAGGTATTAAAGAAAGGATTGTTGGTTCAATAATTATGATTGTGGGAGTTGTAGTGATAACTTTGTCGAAAATAATTTAAGAATCGCCGCAACCAGCAATTTTTTTGTAGAGTGTGGATATCATATATATTTAAATAACTCCCCCTCTCCCCCCTCTACCCCCTCTCTCTCCCTCACCGCCACCACCGCGTCACATCTACGATGGCATCAGCTACATCTCTTATTGCTTCTTCGCCACCTAAAGTAGATATAACTGGAGTTAATGATTTTATATCACTGAGCAAATTTGGGCGAGTGCGAAGAGATAAAATATGAACGGTTTCTTGCCAGTAAGAAAAAAGTTGTTTTTTTTCTATTTGTGAAAGTTTCTCAGCTAAAGTTTTTAGGGCATCGGCGCGATAATTCTCAGATTTAATCTCACGAGCCGCACTCAATGCTTCAATTAACAAATTTTCTTCTGGCAGCAAGGGAGCTAAAGTTATTAGGGCATGGGCGCGATAATCCTCAGATTGAATCTCACGAGCCGCACTCAATGCTTCAATTAACAAATTTTCTTCTGGCAGCAAGGGAGCTAAAGTTTTTAGGGCATCGGCGCGATTATACTCAGATTGAATCTCACGAGCCGCACTCAATGCTTCAATTAACAAATTTTCTTCTGGCAGCAAGGGAGCTAAAGTTTTTAGGGCATCGGCGCGATTATACTCAGATTGAATCTCACGAGCCGCACTCAAAGCTTCAATTAACAAATTTTCTTCTGGCAGCAAGGGAGCTAAAGTTATTAGGGCATGGGCGCGATAATCCTCATCTTGAATCTCACGAGCCGCACTCAATGCTTCAATTAACAAATTTTCTTCTGGCAGCAAGGGAGCTAAAGTTTTTAGGGCATCGGCGCGATTATACTCAGATTGAATCTCACGAGCCGCACTCAATGCTTCAATTAACAAATTTTCTTCTGGCAGCAAGGGAGCTAAAGTTATTAGGGCATTGGCGCGATTATACTCATCTTGAATCTCACGAGCCGCATTCAAAGCTTCTGAGAGTGCTAGTTTTTGTAGGTTAAGTGGCAAAAACTTGACTAACTCAGCAATCGATTCAACTTTCTTCTCTGGCTTCGGGTGTTGCAAAGCATAAGCTAATCCTTGTTCGGGATTCCACACATTTTTTTTAACCAAGGCAATCAGCAATTCTACTGGTAGTTTCGCAGCCAAACTATTAAGGGATGCAGTAATCAAACCATAGCGACACTGTAAGCCAATAACTTGAGATAGGTTCGTCTTAACTTCTTTAGTTTTTACACACTCATTAGCAATTTCCAATGGTTTGGGATTGCTTCCTGTCGTCGCAATGACTGTATTTACATTATCCGTGGGTAAGTCTTCTGCTAGTTGCCAAGCACGAGCAACATCAGTCACAAAGTTAGCAGTTTGTCCTAATTTTTCACAGGCTTCATACCAACCATTACCTCCTTCTTTTGATGTTTCTGCCAATAATTTGTGAATTTCTTCTTGCTTTTGTGCTTTTTCCAAATGCCAAACAAGACGCTGATGGATATAACCGTCATTGGGTAAAGTATGCCAAAGATTATTATCGGTTAGATTTCGGTACTTTTCCAAGAAAGTAGCGTGAGCATCAGCCAGAGTTATGCCTAACCCTGGTATATTGCTGCGCTTCGGCTTTACTGGAGCAGTTAACAAATTACATGCCAAATCGTGAAATAAGTCATGTAAACGATAAGTTGGTGTTCCATCAGCTAAGGGAACACCAGACAATAACAATGCTTTACCTTGCAAATATTCCAACTCATCCCCAGCATCCCGCTCATCATCCATATCCCAGAGCGTTGCAGTCATTTGCTGAGTAATATTTACATCCTCCGGTAAAATTCCCAGCCAAATGAAATTTTTTCGGGTTTCTTCTTCCAGTCGCTGTACGCTCAAATTTAACGATGCTTGCAAGCTTAGTTTTTTTAAGCTTCCTTCATCAGTAACATCTCTAGCTGACTTGTTATCTAATGTTTTTAATCGGGCTACCTCCCTTTGCATATCCTCTAATAAAACTGTCCAAGAAGTACCACCAGCAACTTGAGCAGCAGCTAGCTCCAATGCTAAAGGTAGATAGCCAACTTTTTTTGCAAAAGCTTTAGCCTGCTCAATTTCTGTGTCAGTCAACTCACGATCCAATTTCTTAGTCAGCAATTCCATCGCTTGGGATGGTGTCATGACATCCAGAGGATATTTGCTAGCCCCTAATACATCAGCGATCGCACTTTCGCGGGTTGTTACCAAAACTTGACAACGCGCTCCACCAATATTAAATACTTTTGCGTGTTCTGGATTCCAAGCATCATCCACCACTAACAGCACAGCTTTATCATAAAGCAATGTACGCAGATGATTAGAAGTAGCTTCGACGCTAGTAGCTTTAAAATTATAATCTCCTAAAGCTTGTACCCAACCACTCAGAAGCGATAAAAGATTGGGTTGTTGACCTAATGTTGCCCACAAAATACCATCACTAAAGTGATTTTGCACATCTCGATCGTGGGCTAAAGCCATTGTAATGGTAGATTTACCAATCGAACCCAAACCGTGGATAGCAGTAACTACCAAAGTACCTACATCTGAAGAATTTGTCAGCAGACGATTTTTTAAATCTTGGCTGTATTCGGGACGATCTACATAGTAAGTTGGTAGGGGTGGTGCTTGGAAAGGTTTACCAACAGAAAGTACATTACCAAAATTGACTGTTTCTGCTGTTATATTCCCAACTTGATTTAGTTGACTCTGTTCCCGAGCAGTTGCTTCAAGTTTAAATTCATCTGAATTATTAGAGTTCTTGGATTCTGCCATTATTCATAATCAACTAAACTAAAAACGATGGATGTGATTTTTTACTGCTAAAAATTGGGAGCATCCCAAATGTGTAAAAACTGAATTTGTCATTGCGAGCGGAATGAAATGGAGCGTTAGCGGAGCATCTCCCGAAGGGAGATAGCAATCGCAAAGTCTAGCTATTGCGATTGCTTCATTCCGCTTCGCTACATTCGCAATGACAATTAACACTTTGGTAAATTTGCCTTCATTGGGATGCTCCCCTAAAAATTAATCTGGTTTCCTTCAACTTTCCCTACCTGCTTAAAGCTACTTTGCTCATAAGAATTACCACTCATCTGAATATTATCACCGCTTGGAGGTGTCGCTAATTCTTCTAAAATCTTAGTAATTTCTGCTGCTAATGCTGAATCCTTTTCCAAATTTATTTTTGTTTTAATAGCTGGAATTTCAGCTTGAGAAAGGCTTTCTAATTTAATAGCTACTAACCCTTCCTTAAAAGCTCTTTGAAAAACATCTTGATTTTCTGAATTTTCGTAACCCAATCCATCATAAAAACCTTTAGCAAACCGAATTGCCGATTTATCTTGAATCTTCTGATTCATCCCAATGGCATAATTAATATATTCACTAATCATCTCCGCAGATTTAACAGAGTGACAAGCATTTAACAGCACACAGTCTACGTAATCTTTGTGTAACTCAAACAGTGATGCCAAACCCTCTGGTGAAACAGATTTATTATTTCCCCCATCGTCTTCTAACAGTAAACTACCATCTTCTAAACCATGTCCGCAAAAATGGACGATTGTGGGTTTATATAAGGCGATCGCTCTACGAATATCTTGGGTTCGTACAGCTGTTCTAATATCAACATCAAACATATCCCGTCTTACAGCGCCCCGGATACATTCTTGAATTTCCCTAATTTCCTCATGTAAGCGCAAACCTTGGGGAATTGCTGCCAGAATTAATATTTTTTCCATTGCATTGTTTATTTATTTGATTTATAAAGTTAGCCTGATGAAAAATACAGTTAATAACTGTATGATTTCGGATTCACCAAATATAGAACTGCCGTAAATCGAGAAAACAGCTTTATTGCTCAAAATACTTTTAAGGTGTTCTAATCGGAATTTTCCCTTCTATATATATAGGTGAAAGTTAAATTAACGATTAGCAGTTACGAAGAAGGGTAAATGATTATTCGTTGATAATTGATAATTGATAATTGATAATTGATTACGCTCAAATCCAACCAGCGCAAGCATTTCCTGTAATATTTATTCCATGCTCGAAACCCTGCAAACTCAACATCTGATATAAAACCTTGGCGTATCGATGTTGGGTTGCGGCGCATTCTCAATACTTACCACGCGACAACATACAGGAGTGCGCCTTTAACCCAACCTACCACTTTTAAGGTGTTCTAATCGGAATTTTACCTTCTATATATATAGGTAAAAGTGAAATCAACTTATGCAGTTATGAAGAAAGGTAAATGATTGTTCGTTGATAATTAATGATTGATTACCCTAAAATCCAACCAGCGCAAGCATTCCCCGTAATATCATTATCAATTATCAATTACCAATTACCCATTACCCAACATCTGATATAAAACCTTAAAGTATCGATGTTGGGTTGCGGCGCATTATAAATACTTACCACGCGACAAAATACAGGAGTGCGCCTTTAACCCAACCTACGACTATTACCAATTACCAATTACCAATTACCAATTACCCATTACCCAATCCCCAATTCTCAAAATTTTAAGAAAAATGAAGCGGATACATCTATGCGAAAACACTAATCCCCATTAAAATCTACCAAAGTCGGGTTATAAACTAAACAACCCGAAACCAAAAACCATTACCTTACCTTCTGCGCTGTGAAATTGAAACTAAGCCGTTTGATTCCATTTCTTGATGAAACTGTATCCAGTTGGGCATTAGAAGCCCGCTTGTTACGCTGGTTAAGCTTGATTTGGCTGTTTGTAGGTTTAGCCGTGTTGTTTTCGGCTTCTTACCCAGTTGCTGATGTTAAGCATGGTGATGGGCTTTTCTTTTTCAAACGTCAACTGATAACTGTATTCTTGGGTTTGATACTCTTTAATATCATTGTCAATTTACCCTTTCATAAAATAATTAACGTATCCCATTGGCTGCTACTGCTGTTTTTGGGATTGATTATTCTTACTTTAATTCCGGGTTTGGGAACTAGGGGGGTTTACGGTACGAGTCGTTGGCTATCTATCGCAGGATTCCCCATTCAACCTTCGGAATTTATCAAACCCTTTTTAGTATTGCAAAGTGCGCGAGTTTTTGGAAATTGGGACAGACTTAGTTGGGGAATTCGCATTGCTTGGCTGGTGGTTTTTGGTTTTGTGTTGTTAGGAATTCTCGCACAACCAAACTTAAGTACCACTGCACTTTGCGGAATGACTATCTGGTTAATCGCGTTTGCTGCTGGTTTGCCTTACAAATATTTAGGAGGCAGCGCTGGTGCAGGAGTTATATTAGCGCTGATGAGTGTTACCGTTAATAAATACCAACGATCGCGTATCACTTCTTTTTTCAATCCTTGGGACGATCCTCAAGGTACAGATTACCAGTTAATTCAAAGTTTATTAGCAGTAGGTTCGGGTAATACATGGGGTTCTGGATTTGGGCTTTCTCAACAAAAGCTTTCTTGGCTACCAATTCAAGATAGCGACTTTATTTTTGCAGTATTTGCTGAAGAATTTGGCTTTGTTGGCAGCGTCACGTTGTTAGTAATGTTAGCTGTATTCGCAACTTTAGGATTAATTGTAGCTTTCAAAGCAAAAAGTGTTATATACAGATTATCCGCAATTGGGATTACCACTTTACTAACAGGACAATCATTTATAAATATTGGTGTTGCCAGCGGAGTTTTACCAACCACAGGTTTACCTTTACCATTTTTTAGTTACGGCGGAAGCTCAATAATTGCTACATTAATTGCAACAGGTTTATTAGTTCGAGTTGCACGAGAAAGTAACGAAGCTGACGTGCTTCCATTACGAAGACAGCCCATAAAACCCAGACGAGAACGACGGTTTTTACATAGGAATAAATTTTAATTTAATACTAGTTTTGCAACTGCAAGCAAACATATATTAAATTTGCTTGAATTATTCCCGTGTATGTTAGTAAGGTGAACTGTAAGTAGACTCATATAAAAATCAGTTTACCAACCGTTTTTATATAGCCCGCATCAGCGGGCTTTATTATTTTAAATTTTAGATTTTAGATTTTAGATTTTAGATTTTAACAACGGATGCTTTTGCTTTAGATTTTGGATTATAAGTAGTCAAGCAAAATTATTTATATATAAGTAATTAAACAAAATTAATTACACATTGTCATTGCGAGTTGAACGGAGTGAAACGTTCGCGGAGCGTGTCCGAAGGACTCAGCATTCGCAAGGGTTGGGATTACTTCGTTTCGCTCGTAATGACGGTAAATATTTTTGTTCACCTACTTATATAATCGTTCCCTATTCCCTATTCCCCATTCCCTATTCCCTATTCCCTATCCCCTATTCCCCACCCAAACAAAATGTTCAATTAATTTTGCACAACTACTCAACCACTATATTCTCTCTTCATAACTGCTCACTGCTCACTGGTAACTGCTAACTGATATGTCTTGGTTTTTCTTCGCAATTTCTACAGCTTTTCTCGAATCAGTCAGGGATATTTTCAATAAAAAGACAATTTCTAAAGTTGATGAATACGTTATTACTTTTTGTTTAAATCTATTAACTGCATTATTTTCTCTGCCGCTATTCTTCTTTAATGATATTCCCAGTTTAGGAAATAGGTTTTGGTATGCTGTAATTGCGATCGGAATTTTAAATACTATAGCATTTTTACTTTTTTTCAAAGCTATCAAGGCTTCTGATTTATCGATAGTCGCACCGATAACTACATTAAGTCCGCTATTGCTTTTAATTACTTCTCCATTTATTGTCGGGGAATTTCCTAACGCTATTGGTCTTTTGGGAATATTTATAATTGTAATTGGCGCTTATGTATTGAAATTTCAAGATAATACGAGAGGATATTTAGCTCCTTTTAGATCGTTATTCAAAGAAACCGGGTCAAGATTAATGTTTTTCGTAGTATTAGTATGGAGTATTACCGCCAATGTTGACAAAATCGGCGTGCAGAATTCCTCTCCAATTATGTGGACGATCGCCGGACATTTAAGCGTCGCTGTATTTACCTTACCTATATTATTTTTAAAATCGAAACCCAATATTCAAAATATTAAATCTAATAGTCGAAATTTAATTTTAATTGGTTTAATAAATGCTTTAGCAATATTATGTCAAATGACTGCATTGCAGCTTGCTCTGGTATCTTTTGTAATTGCAGTCAAACGTACCAGTGCTTTATTTAATGTTTTATGGGGTTGGTTAATTTTTAAAGAACAAGACATTAGAGAAAGAATTGCCGGTTCGATAATTATGATTTTGGGAGTTGTAGTTATAACCTTATCGAAAATGATTTAGTAAGAAGGGAACAGGGAACAGGGAACAGGGAATAAGGGAACAGGGAATGGGGAATAGGGAACAGGGAATAGGGAACAGGGAATGTGAAATGGCGGTTTCAACCACAATAAACCACACAAACAAAACTTGCCTCCGCAGGTTAAAATAGATAGATAATTGGTAATTGATAACTGTTCATTGTTCACTGCTCACTGCTCACTGATTACGGTAGCCAGAAATCGGGAACAATCGATTTGGCAAGTGAGCGCACGGTATCGTTAATTGTTCTGCCAATTTGTATGTGTGATTCGTCTGCTTCTACTGGTAAAATATTCGCATTTACACCTTTTCTTAAATAATCAACTACTAAATTCGCAGCTTCCAAACCCGTAACGTAAGCTTTTTCTTGGGACCAAGATCCGTGACGGCTAGTAATCCAATCACCGCTCATAAATACATTATTAAATGTTGTTTTTGCTGGCAACATATGTCTATAGCTACCGGGCGAAAAGTGCGTTACGGCTTGGGGTAGACGAATTACGCTGCTATCAATTACTTTTGCACTGCCAAATTCCGGTACGCAACTTGTTAAATACTTTTGGACTATAGAAATTATTTCTTCATCACTCAAAGGAATAAATTGATTTGCATGGTAAAAATCAACTTCTACAACTGTTCCCGGCTCATCTTTATATTCATCGTGGAGCGCGTTTAAATCGAAAAATGTCCATCCGGTGGTTTCATCGAATCCAAAACAAGCATTAGAAGGAAGAGGAATATTAACTTTGCGATCGAACCACAAACGAGTTGCTAATACGTCAATTGCATTTAAATTCTTTAAATTGCGGAATTCTTCACGACTTTGTAAACTTTCGCTGTTAGAAACAATCTTTTTCATTCCGCTTATACCAACACTGAAAACTACCGCATCGGCATCAAAAACTTCATCGCCGCAAACTACACTTTTAACTTGATTAGCATCAGTAACTAAATCGGTAACTCGCTTCGAGGCAAGTATTTTCCCTCCAGCTTGTTCAATTTTCTCTACCCAAGGACGGAAGATTTTTTCCCCAACTGTTCCCCGACACCAAACTACATCAAAATCCGGTTGATGGGCCAAAATAAAATAATAGAGCATTCCTAAAGTTGCCGCTGCCGAACATTGTTCTCCCGGTGCGAATAAACCCACCAACAGCATTGGCTCAAAAGACTCGTGATAAAGTCGTGCAGAAACCCCAAACTGTTTAAACAATTCCCGCGCCGTGACATAATCGTAGCGTCGCCAAGCAGCATCAGAATTATCAAAATCGATTAAAGCGTAGAGTAGAGGTAAAGCGCTGAGTCTATCAACCAACGGCAATCTTTTAAACTGAGTATAAATAAAAGTTCCTAAAGGAGTAGGAAGTCTGGGTAAATCTTGAAAAATCGGAGATTCAACCTCCAAACCTGCGGGAGAATATTGAGATGAACGAGTCCAAGTAGTGAAAGGATTTATGTTTAATTCATTTATCAACGAAAAAATATTTCTATAAGGATACCAAAATCCGTGAATACCCGCTTCAACAGATTTACCTTTTTGAGTTTTCCAACCAGCAACCAATCCCCCAGGATACTCCCCAGCTTCCAAAAGCGTCACATCATAACCTTGTTTTGCTAAATGGTGAGTTGCACCCAAACCAGCCCAACCAGCACCAACTACTACTACTTTTTTCATTTCAGTTTACAGTGAACAGTCAACAGTATCATATAATTTTGGGTGGCACGTAGAAAAGTGTTAAAGATTTACTACTTGCCACGTGTAATTTATTGCAAGATAATAAGTAGTAGGTTTAGATAAAAAGTTCAATCATTTTTACTAGTTTTCAAACCAGGTTTATAATAATTAGGACTTACGCTGCGCTAACGTAACTGCGTCATTACGTTAACGCAGCGTGTCCGCGCTTGACATGCGACAGCGACGTATTCAGCGGAAGCTGCGGATCATCGCAAAAATCCTGCGATGATCCACACCCTAAGCCGCACCTAGCGGTGAACGGGTGAATGCTTTTCTACACTACGTTCCGATCGCAATGACAAATCGACCTTGCGTAAGTCCTGATAATGTTGATGTGTATTTGTTATTCGCTAACCTTTACCAATTGAAACTTATAATTTTTGTCAAATACTGATAATTGTCCATATATAATGATAAAATTAGTAGAATTATTACAGTTATTTAAAAAGAAACAAATATTAGTAACAAGTATCATTATTATAGCTTGCATAACTATCTTTATTTTTTTATTACCAAAATTATATCAATTTGACTGGATTGGTTTTGGAACTGTTTCAGATATTTATATAAGTGAGGAAGAGGCAATAAATTTTAAAACTGGAAATATTGTTACTCTTCATAAGCAAACCGAACATATCAAATCAGCAAAAAAGCTTTGGGACTGGCTAGAATTGCTGGGAATTCCGGTTTTATTAGTTATTTTAGGTACTCAATTTCAAATTAACGAGAAGAAATTAGCAGAAGAAAAAGCTAAGGCTGAAAAAGAAAGAGCCGACGAACAAGTTAAGGCTGAAAAAGAAAGAGTTGACGAACAAGTTAAGGCTGAAAAAGAAAGAGCCGACGAACAAGTTAAAGCTGAAAATCAAAAAACAACTAATATTTTAAACGAAGAAGCTTTGCAAGCCTATATTGACAGGATGTCAGAGTTATTGCTCGATAAAAAGTTAAAATCTTTATCTGCAAAAGATCCTTTACGAGAGGCAGCATTAGATGTTGCACGTGCTAGAACTTTATCAGTATTGCGGAGATTAGATATAGATGGAGAACGAAAAGGAAGCATTATTAGGTTTTTAATTGATGCAGAATTTATTAATGAATTGCAGTTAGATTTGAGTTATGCCAAGCTCAGTGGTGCTGACTTGAGTGGAGCTAATTTAAGTGGAGCTAACTTTTACGGGGCTAACTTCCACGGAGTCAAGCTCAATGGAGCCAAGTTAAGTAATGCTAATTTAAGTGGAGCTAACTTTTATGGAGCCAAGCTGAGCGGTGCTAACTTTTATAATGCTGATTTGAGTGGAGCAAAGCTGAGTGGGACAAGTTGAGCGGAGCTAACTTCTATGGTGCCTCACTCAATCGAGCCTATCTTAGTGGAGCTAACTTGAATGGAGCTAACTTCTACAGTGCAAGTCTCAGAAGTGCTAATCTCAGTAGTGCTAATCTATGTTTTGCTAACCTTAGTGGTGCCAACCTTTGTTTTGCTAACCTTAGTGGTGCATACCTTAGTAGCGTCAAACTTAGTGGAGCAAACTTAAGTGGAGCAAATTTTTTCAATGCTAATCTTAGCGATGCAAAGCTCAGTGGTGCAAATTTCAGTAATACCAAGCTTGATAATGCCTCACTCACTGGTGCCAACTTAGTCGAAGCTAAAAACTTAACTCTAGAACAAATTAAACAAGCTAAAAACTGGGAAAAAGCAGTATATACACCTGAGTTTTATCAACAGCTATTTTGAACAGAAAATATAACTGATGAAGAGGGAGTAGGGAGTATTCCCAATTACCAATTACCAATTACCAATTCGATCTTAAACATCTAATTCAATTTCATATCCCAATCTTTTAGCAAGAGAAATTTTTAAAACATCACCTTGATTCATCTCTCCGGGTTCCTTCATTTGAGTTAAAGCGGTGACAACTTCATCCGAGTTTGCAGTTAAGATAACTACAGGGCGATCGCAAGCTATGGGGAAATCATGCCACGTACCAAGATGCAATAAAAGTCCGTGCCCAGCAGGAAAACGCAGCGCTTTTACTTGCGATAAATCTGGTAAATCTTGATTGTTTTGATGAGTTGGTGGTGACAAAACCATAATAAAAGGTGATTGTCCCAAACCGATAAACATTTGCGTCATGTACATATGACGTTCTAGCCAGGTTATTGTTGGATATCCCGGCATTATTTTCGCAGTTCTAAAAGTTGCATCACCGCGATAGGTAAAGTCTATATTTTCACCTTCTAATACTCTTCCTTGATAAAAAGGTATTCCCAACCCCGGTTTACTGACATCATCACCTAATAAATGCCCGTAAGGTTGAATATTTTCAGAATCAGCATCTATTACAGGAATTGTTAAAGTTTTAGTTTGAGAAGTTGTCATAGGAATTTTAGATTTTAACAGCAGATATTGCATTATAAACCTAAAAACCTCACCCTGTCCTTGCGGACATCCCTCTCCTTAATAAGGAGAGGGAAAGATTTACATTCTTGTAAATCGAGGGTGAGGTTTTTGGATAAGTTTACTACAAGAACTAATAACATTGATAATTGATAATTGTTTATTGATAATTGATAACTGATAATTGATAACTGTTCACTGTTCACTGCTAACTGATTCATACATTTTTCCGCCGGTGGTTATCCAGGTATCTGGTTGATTTTTAATGTTCATCAAACATTCTTTTAAATATTTTAATCGCATGGGTTGACCGACTATAAAAGGGTGTAAACCAATTGCCATTACTCGCGGTTGCGATTCTCCTTCTTGCCACAATTGATAAAATTGATCTTCTATGGCTTTAGCAAATTCTGCGCCAGAAAAACGGTTGCTCAAACACAAGGTAATATCGTTCGCTTCTATGGTATAAGGAATAGCTAATAAACGTCCATCGGGAACGGGATACCAATAAGGTTGATCGTCATTTACCCAATCGGCAGTATATTCAATCCCGGCTGAATGTAACAATTCAAATGTTGATTCTGTAATCGAAAATCCTGGCGTTAACCAACCTTTTGGAGTCTTACCCGTGGCTTGTTTAAGTAAAGTTAAAGTTTTATTTATGGTATCGGTTTCTGCTTCTCTATCCATGCCACTATGACCAGTGGAATTATTAATTCCATGTGCCATTATTTCCCAATTATGAGAAAGCATCGCTTCCATAATTTCTGGATACAGCGTACAAATTTCACCATTTACTGCTGCGGTGACGGGAATTTCTAATTCAGCAAATAGATCGAACAAACGCCAAATTCCAACTCTATTTCCATAATCTCGCCAACCATAGTTAGCAATTTCTGGATAACTATTTAAATGAGGTTGAATTGCCGTTCCTATTTTACCAAAGGTGAAATGTTCGACGTTCATTACTACCCATACGGCAACTCTTGCATTTGATGGTAATTTCAATTCTGGACGTTGGGAAATTGGTTGAAAAGATGGAGGAAGCATAAATCAATTAGGAGTTGGGAGTGAACGGTTAAAAGTTAGGAGTTGGGAGTTAGGAGTTGATTATAATTTAAGTTTTACTTTCTACTCACTATTCTTCTCAACCCTGATTTATTAAAAAATTAGGAAATAATATTTTGTATACTATACAACATCAGATTATATAAAACTATTTGATGAATGTGAAATATGAGCTATCAAAGGTTTGTAGTTGGGCCGTCTTCCCCTCCGAATTTCCTAATATGATGTACCCAAGCGCTTACTAGTACTCCGCCACATTAATTTTGATGGGTTTGCGTAGTGCGAGCATCTTGCTCGCTGGCGCTATCGAGCGAGCAAGATGCTCGCACTACGAATGTGCTACCCCTCATAACTTATGTGGTGAACCACTAGTAATCTATTTCATAAATTCTGACTGGTTCGTTTTCTTGGTAAACTTTGGGAGACGTTATGTATAACGTCTCTACAACCCATCAGAATTAATCTTGTGTAGTACTTCTAAGATTTTTTATCGATAATCCTAGAGCCGCTTATTAACCTTATATTCTCTATTTAATAAGTTTTAAAAGCAGGTATTTAATCTTTAATAATGTAATTTAAAATCTTTCTATTAACCTTTATTTTGCGTAAAATAGTTCTTGAGGCAGAAGGCAAAATATATAACTTTCTTAGTTATGTAAATAAATTCAAACAAGATTCCAGAATAGTTTACTGAGGATTTGAAGTTAAAAAGATAGACTGCGGATACGAGCCAAACCAATATTAGGAAGGAGGTTTTGGTATGGAAGGCGCTTTGTTGATACTCATTCTATTTCTACTAATTACTTCTGGGAAAAGAGAAGAAAAGCCCGACGAACATTACGAAGTCAAAATCTACGACAAGAAGAAAAAAGACAAAGAAAAAGACAAAGAATGACATTAGTTCCACAACAATAAATAAGTTACGAAGAGAATAATAGGGGAATTCTACTTAACTGAATATAGTAAAGAGATTTCGCAATTGCGAAGTCTCTTCGTTTTAGATAGTAAAATGAATAATTATGAGTTATTTAACCTTTAACCTTTGACCTTTGGCCTTTAATGAAATACAATATCCAATGCTTAACGCCCAATGGTTACTAAAATATTAATAGAAAACGACACCCCAGAGCAAAGTTTAATATCAGAAGCGCTCGCAGATAAGTTACGAGCAGAAGCTTTTGGGGTTACACCTGAAAATGCAGAAGCAACTATAATTCAACGTTGGGATTTACTCAAATCTATTTATCCGGCTTTTAAAAAATTATGTCAAACTAATCTACAAATGCCAGCCGACATGATGTTACCAACATTATGGAATTTATGGCTACCTTTGGCAATACAAATTGCATCGCGACATCAACAAATTCAACGTCCTTTTATACAAGGAATTTTAGGTGGACAAGGAACTGGCAAAACCACAACTTGTAAAATTCTCAACTTGATTTTGTCACACTTAGAATACCGAGTTTTGAGTTTATCTATAGATGACTTATACAAAACATATCAAGCCCGTTTAATTTTACTACAACAAGATCCCCGTTTGATTTGGCGGGGACCTCCGGGAACTCATGATGTTGATTTAGGGTTAAATGTTTTAGATAATATTCTTCAGCAACAAACTCAAATTTCAGTACCTCGCTTCGATAAATCGCTACATTCAGGAAATGGCGATCGCACTTTACCAGAGACGGTAGAAAATATAGATATCGTGTTATTTGAAGGTTGGTTTGTCGGCGTTAAACCAATTAATGTTAAAGCATTTGATACTCTACCGCTACCGATTATTACAGAAGCAGACAAAGCATTTGCCAGAGATATGAACGATAAACTCAACGACTATCTACCCTTATGGCAACGTTTAGATAGTTTAATTGTGCTGTATCCCCAAGATTACCGTCTTTCCTTAGAATGGCGAAAACAAGCCGAACATCAGATGAAAGCCAGCGGTAAACCTGGAATGACAGACTTACAAATTGAAGAATTTGTAAATTACTTTTGGAAAGCACTGCACCCCGAATTATTTATCAAACCATTAATCAAATCTCCATCAGTTGATTTAGTCATCGAAATTAATCCGAATCATAGCTTTGGGAAAGTTTATAAAAATAGTTAGGAGTTAGGAATTAGGAGTTAGGAATTAGAAGTTAAAAGTTAGAAAAATTTAATTACCCAATTCCCTATGCCCCATGCCCTTCGAGCCAATTACCAATTACCTATTCCCTATTGCCGAATCTCTTTTAATAAATCATTAAAAGGCTGCCAATTGTCTTCTTGAGCAATTGATTGCCAAACTGATTCAATAACTGGTCTTAATATTACTGTTTGGGGGTTAGAATCTTTTAGAGTTTGAGCAATATTATCCATATCATCGGTTGCCATAGTATTCAATATTTTGTGATAAACCCCTGCCCAATTAAAGAATAATTCCGATGAACCTAAAGATTTCTTGATTTCAGAACCTTCTAATATATAGCTAGCGTCATCTTGCCATTTAGGAGAAAAAGTTGCGGCAATATCGGCATAAAAATGATGGTAGCTGATAGGATAATGTTTGAGGAAATCAATTGTTGCTTTTAATACTTCGTCAACTTCTCCTTGCGGTAATTCTTGGTTGAATCCCAATTTTTTCAACATCAATAAGCGGTAGTTGCCCAGAAAATATTTACCGAATTTTATTAATCCAGCATCCATATCAGACTTATCAATTACAGCTTTTAATGCTTCTTGGAGCATCTCCAAATTCCACATACAAATATCTGGCTGGTGGATGTAAGAGTAACGGCTGTAATGATCGAAATATGCTGCGGTAAAATGTGGGTCGTAAGTAGGAATAAATGCATAGGGACCGTAATCAAAACTTTCCCCAGTTATTGACATATTATCAGTATTTAAAACCGCATGACAAAAACCAGCCGCCATCCATTGTGCTGCTAATTTCGCTACTCTTTCTACTAATTCCGCATAAAATAAAGCATATTTTTCTTGGTCGCTAATTAGATGCGGATAGTAAATCTCTATTACATGATCTAAAAGCTTTTTAGTTAAATCTGGACGCTTTAAATAATTTAAACGTTCAAAAGTACCAAAACGAATATGGGAACGGTTCATCCTTACCATTACCGATGAACGAGTCGGGGAAGGTTCATCACCCCGCCACAACTGCATTCCCGTTTCAATCAAGCTCATACATCTGGAAGTGCGTACACCCATGCGATGCAGCATTTCCCCCGCTAATACTTCGCGCATTCCGCCTTTAAGAGTGAGCATTCCATCCCCGCCACGGGAATAAGGTGTTCTACCGGAACCTTTAGTACCAAAATCATAAAGTTCGCCATCGATTCCGCGTACTTGTCCGTAAAGAAAACCTCTACCATCACCCAATCTGGGGTTATATTCACCAAATTGATAGCCGTGGTAGCGCATTGCCAGAAGCGGTTTACGCTGCTCAAATTTACCAAAAGCTTGAATAAAATCTTCGTCTGTTACCTCTTGAGGATTCAATCCTAAAAGCGGAAGCAGCGCATTATTGCGGAAGCGGAGTTTATGAAGGGAAAATTCCTCCGCAGCAACTTCATCAAAATAGTCCGAGCCTAAAGATTCAAAAGCCGCTTCGTAGTTAAGGTTAAGTAGGGGATTGGTAGTTTCAGCCGTTTGCATTACCAGTACGGGTAAGTTTGCCATACCCTTAATGGTACATCTGAGAGGATGATTGGGGGAAGGGGGAGGGGAGATGGGGAGATGGGGAGATGGAGGATGGGGAGAAATTTATAATTGGTAATTGGTAATTGGTAATTGGTAATTATGCTTAGAAAAATGATTTTTATTTTAGCAATTTTGAGTTTATTTGCTTTAGGAATTGTATCTTTGGGCAGCTATGTTGCTTGGAAATATCCTATCGAATTATTAACTCATTTCCGGGTTCAATATTTTATTTTATCGCTAATTATTGCTGCTATTTTATCCGTTTTATATATTCGCCATTATCTCAAAAATCAACTTTTGATAATCTGCGCTTTAGCTTTAGTGGGATTAAATGCAATAGAAGTAATTCCTTGGTATTTTCCACATCCACAACAAATCGCGCAAAATACTTCTCAATCGATTAGAGTTTTACAGTTCAATATTAATACCCAAAATAACCGTTACCAAGAAATTATAGATACGGTGCGCGTTGAACGTCCCGATATAGCTTTATTGATTGAAATCAACCAAAATGTCTTTAATAAATTAAATACAGGCTTAAAAGATAATTTACCTTACAGTTTTAAAAGTCCTGGGGGTGGATTAGCTCTATTAAGTCGCTTACCTATTCAAGATGCGCGGGGAGATAACTTGAGCGGAAAAGATTATCACTTAATAGCAAATTTTTTAATTAACAATCAACTTGTTGAATTTATTGGAACTCACCCTTTCGTTCCGATAAAATCATCAACCTTTCACAGACGCAATCTGCAACTAGCTGCTTTAAGCGATTATATTCAAAAAGTTAAAGTCCCGGTAGTTGTAGCTGGAGACTTCAATTTAACTCCTTGGTCGCCTTATTATAAAATGTTTGTCAATAGAACTAAATTACATAATACTCGTTTGGGTTATGGTATTTTACCCAGTTGGATCAGAAATACGTCATATTTAAATTATCCGCAATGGCTAGTATTTGTAATGGAAAACTTTTTAAGTATTCCTATAGATCATTGTTTTGTAAGTAAAAATTTTAAAGTAGCGGGAATTCATATTGGAAATAACGCAAATTCCGATCATCTGCCAGTTATTAATGATTTGGTATTAGAGGTTAAACGTTAGATTATCATAGGTTCGTAGTAAGACAGTAAAAGGCACGGGCATTGCTTACTACAAACCTTTTCATTTGAATTAATTGCCAACAATGGCATTAATTCTTTGACGAGATGTTTGAACAATTGATTTAATCCGAGCTTTTTGTTGTGGCGTTAACCTCATAGATTGAAGTAGCTTTATTCTTCCTTGCCGCGTTTTTAGGGATTGCATAACTTCACTCTTTTGCGCTCTAGTTAATACATTCGCAACTTGTCTAAATGCTTCATCCTGAACAGCATCTACTTTTTTCTTCTGTTGCGGGCTTAGTCTTTTATAAACACGCGGTATTGTATATCCTGCTGCTTGTATTGTCAGCGGAATTAAAATAAATCTAGGTATTAATGCCTCGGCTTTCTTGGCGGAAATTCCAGTTAACGATATGCTGATAATTGCAGCACTCAAAAAAACAGACAGACGCTTGGCGGATTTACTAAACATTGAGAAAAACCCCTTAAATAATTTTGGATTTTGGATTTGTCAACACTCAAATTCAATTAAGTAAGAACATAGTAACAATAAATAGAAAACAAAGAAAAGTTGGTTCTTTGGTAGTAGTTAAAATTCCTATTCCCTGTTCCCCGTTCTCTATTTTCTGTTCCCTTCTTAACATTTTCAATCCCATTTAGGATTAGTCAAACTTGTCAAAATATGGTCTTGCCATTGATTATTAATTAACAAATAGTCTCTAGCATAACCTTCCACTACAAATCCTAACCTCTTGAGTAAATTACCGCTACTTTGATTGTGAGGCATATAATTTGCCATTATCCGATGCATTTTTAGTTCTTCAAATACATAATCAACGCTCGCTTGTAGGGCTTCTGTCATATAACCCTTACCTCGTTCTTCTTCTGCTAAACTGTAACCTACGGTACAAAATTGTGCGACACCCCGGATAAAGTTACGGAAATTAATTATCCCAATTATTTTAGATTCGTTTTGAGAAAAAATCAGTAGTCTTAAAGATTGTCCTAAAAAAAATTCTTTTATTGCTATTTCTACTTCACTATACCAATATGCTTCCGTAAAAAAGTTTTCCGACCATGCAGGATAGAAAGGAGTAAGATAAGCTTTATTATCACCGTAATAATTGATAATAGCAGGTACATCTTCTTGATTAGGTAGTCGTAACAATAGGCGTTTAGTAACAATGCGCGGCTGTAGCAATTGCATTTGTTTATTCTCAGGACTTACTGTCAAAGCAAAATTGTATTTATTAGGAACACATTTGGAATTGTGCCACTTCTTTCATACCTGCTGCAACTGGATCGAAGTTTGTATCAAATAAAGTGTAATTGTTATAACAAGAATTGGTCAGATTCGCATTCTTTAATGGATATTAATTGTAACGGCTAAGAAGAAATTCAGAACTTACGCAAAGCCCCCTTTTTTAAGGGGGGTTGGGGGGATCTAAACGTCTGAAATACCTAATATACCGTTGCGGTTCGTAAGTCCTAAAATTATTAATATAGATATGGTAGAGGGGGTAGACAAAGTGACAAGGAGACAAGAGAACTTTAACCTTTATTACTCCTAACTTCTAACTCCTAACTCCTCATTTCTCATTTCTTGCAGTAATAGTTAATAATTCATATACATCTGCAACAAAGCCGCAATTGATAACTGATAATTGAAAATTGTTTGTTGATAACTGTAAAAAAGGATTATTTGCTCTGTGGGAATACGCTCCGATTGGCAAGAAGCAGAAATACGCGCAATATACGATACACCTTTGCTAGAGTTAATTTACCAAGCTGCTAGCATACATCGTCAGCATCACGATTCCAGAAAAATACAGGTTTGTAAGCTGGTATCGATTAAAACTGGTGCTTGCCCGGAAGATTGCAGCTACTGCGCTCAATCTTCCCGTTACAAAACAGAAGTTAAGCCCGAATCTCTTTTAGATAAACAAACAGTAGTTGATATCGCAAAACAAGCTAAAGAAAGCGGTGTCAGTCGAGTTTGCATGGGTGCTGCTTGGCGCGAAGTACGGGATAACTCCCAATTCGAGCAAGTCTTGGATATGGTTAAAGATGTGACAGCATTAGATTTAGAGGTATGCTGCACTTTAGGAATGCTCAACGAATCACAGGCTAAGCGTTTGGAAGATGCGGGGCTTTACGCTTATAACCATAACCTCGATACCTCACAAGATTATTACAGCACCATTATTACTACTCGAACTTATGGCGATCGCCTCAACACAATCAATAATGTTCGCCAAACAAACGTAACCGTGTGTTCCGGTGGTATCCTTGGTTTGGGTGAAAGCGTTGACGATAGGGTTTCTATGCTAAAAACTTTATCCAACCTGCAACCCCATCCAGAATCCGTACCCATCAATATACTTTCTCAAGTTGAAGGTACACCATTAGAAAATCAGCCAGATGTCCCCGTTTGGGAAGTAATAAGGATGATAGCCACAGCAAGAATTGTCATGCCAAAATCCGACGTGCGCTTGAGTGCAGGTAGATCGAGACTTTCTCAAATCGAACAAGCAATGTGCTTCATGGCAGGAGCCAATTCCATCTTTTCCAGCAACGACGGAAAGATGCTAACCGTTACCACACCTTGCCCCGGATATGATACCGATAAGCAAATGTTAGATTTACTCGGCTTAGAAACGCGAGAGCCGGTGAATCGGAAAGAATTGTCGGCTAGCAGGTAGAGAGGGTAGAGGGGGTAGAGGGGGTAGAGGGGGTAGAGGGGGTAGAGGGGGGAGAAAAATTTTTAATTCCTAACTCCTAACTCTTAACTCTTAACTCCTAACTCTTAACTCCTAACTCCTAACTCCTAACTCCATCCGTTACCAAACTCCCCGCCTCTTAATTCTTAATTCTAATTCCCAATGCCCCATAACTAATGCTTCAATAATATGTATGAACGATTGTGGAGAAAAGTAAATGCTAGCTATAGTTTCATATATTGGTTTCTTAGTTTTGTTTATCGGCATCGCTGCTGGTTTACTCTTCGGCTTACGTGCAGCTAAGATACTTTAATACTTTGGGAATTGGGCATGGTGAGAGTAGTCGCGTGCGGAGGTTCCCTCCGTTGAGCGAACTACCGAACCCGAAGGGAGAATTGGGCATAGGTAATGGGTAATAGGTAATAATTATTTATTCTCCCCCCTCTCCCCCATCCCCGATGCCCGATGCCCGATGCCCGATGCCCAATCCCCGAAATTACGATACAATACACCACGGGGGCTTGTTATGGGGTTTAAAGTATGTCTTCTGCGATTAAAGTAAATCTTCCGCTGTCATCTTACGAAATTGCGATCGCGCCATCTGGTTTGGATAAGCTCGGCGATTATATGAGTAATTTGCAGTTGGGTAAGAAGGTGTTGTTGGTTTCTAATTCAACGGTTTTTGAGCATTATGGGGAAAGGGCGTTAAGTTCCCTTGAAACTGCTGGTTTTGATGTATGTCGCTGCATTTTGCCCGATGGCGAGAAATATAAAAATTTAGATTCTCTACAAAAAATATACGATACGGCGCTAGCAAATCGCGTAGAACGTTCTTCTACTATGGTAGCTTTGGGTGGCGGGGTAATTGGTGATATGACTGGTTTCGCTGCTGCTACTTGGCTTCGAGGAATTAAGTTTGTGCAGGTGCCGACTTCGCTTTTAGCAATGGTGGATGCTTCGGTGGGTGGTAAAACTGGTGTTAATCATCCCCAAGGAAAGAATTTGATTGGTGCTTTTCACCAACCGCAATTGGTATTAATCGATCCAGAAGTGCTGAAAACTTTACCAGAAAGAGAATTACGTGCTGGAATGGCAGAAGTAATTAAATACGGCGTAATTTGGGACGCAGATTTATTTGCAGAGATGGAAAAATGCGAAAATCTCGACCAAATGAAATATCTGATGGCTCCTTTGTCTAATAGTGATAAGTCTTTAATTGACTACATATTAACGCGCTCTTGTCAAGCAAAAGCTGATGTAGTTAGTAAAGATGAGAAAGAAGCAGGATTGCGGGCAATTTTGAATTACGGACATACCGTTGCTCATGCTGTGGAAAGCTTGACGGGTTACAGCGTAGTCAATCACGGTGAAGCAGTTGGAATTGGCATGGTAGCAGCAGGGGAAATTGCCGTGAAATTAGGAATGTGGAAAGCAGAGGAAGTACAAAGACAGAATGCTTTGATTGAAAAAGCGGGTTTACCGACAAAATTACCACCGGGTTTGGATATAGCAGAGATAATTGATTCGTTGCAATTAGATAAGAAAGTCAAAGCCGGTAAAGTAAGGTTTATATTACCAACCCAGATTGGTGCAGTGATAATTACCGATCAAGTGCCCTCGGATGTGATTCGGGAAGTGTTGCGGGAGATGAGTTAAGGAAGTGGGCATGGGGCATTGGGGATTGGGCATGGGAAGATATTAGGAGTTAAAAGTTTTTATTACTCTTCACCTTTGACCTTCAACCTTTAACCTTACAAATCTTCCGGATTTACTCCCAACTCTCGCAATTTTGCGGCTAAACGTTCGGCTTTTGTACGTTCTTTCTCCGCAGGAGTAGGAATCAAGTTTCCCTGAGCATCATACCAGCGCAACCACAGGCGATCGATATTTTGAAAAGTACCTTGCCATAAACCAATAGCTAATTCTATAGAACCCATTTGGGATCTATCTAATCAGTTGCCAATCTTTTAAGCATCAGTCGAATAAAACAGAGATTAACTTTGGTGGTAGAATTAGCAAGGGTTCTTTCAAAATTTTTGACCAAACTTTTACATCTCTCCATCCAAGAATTGGTTCTTTCTATGACCCACCTTGCTTTTACTGGGACAAAACCTATCTTGCCTTCTTTCTGTTTTTGTGCTTTAGATGGTTTTGGTGATAGCTTAAATCTAATCTTGGTCATTATCTGGGGGTAGATTTTCTTTAACTCTTCCTCTAATTTTTCTGGATGATATCCATTATCAAGAAGGAATTTTATTTTGGGAATGTTAACGGGTTTAGATTTAAAATAATCAATGTTGTCTGACAACATTTCAATTAATCCTTTGTCATCAGACACATTGGCTTTGGTGCAGTGAGTAAAAAAGGGGAACCCTAAAGTATCTACAGCTAGGTGCCTTTTAATACCATTTGTAGATTTGTAGAAACAGAATCCTTTTGTATCTAAGCTAGCGTTGCAGGTATTTTTTACTGCCTGTGAATCAATAATTATCAAGGTTGTCCATAAGGGTTTTTTTTACCTGCTGCCGCACTTTTTCATGCAGAACATCTCGTATATTCTCAATTATTCCTTGTTCTCGCCACTGTTTGTAATGCCAGAATACAGTTGAGTATGGAGGTAAGTCTTTGGGCAAGTCACACCAATTACAACCATTTTTCAATTGATAGAGAACCCCATCTAAGATTTCTCTCTTACTCCATTTTGGGGGTTTGGTTCTTTTTTTCTTAGGTAAGAGGGGTTCAATTATTTCCCACTCCTTATCCGTCAAACTACTTAAATAGCCCATTGTCTCTTAATTCACGCAAGTTGTGGAAGGTGCGAAGCACCTTCCACAACTTGCGGTAAAGGGCGATCGCATTATTGAATGTGTATTTGGTAATCACCATTTTGAATTATTATACCGGAGAATGTAAAGATACTAAATGGGTTCTATATTTCCTTCTGCTATCTACAAAATCTAACTCTTCACTGAAAGGTTTTTTACACTTATCGCATTTAAATTGTCGTTTATTGATTTCTAAAAATACTTGTTGTTCTCCTAGAGGTAAATCTTTAATGGCGGTATCTGTGATTTTGATGTAATTTATGACTTTTCATTCCACAACGAGGGCAAACACAATCGTTTGTTAATGATTCAATCTGTAAAATTATCCCAATTCCTTTATATTGACTATGTGAGATAACTTTTACTCCTTCTATATTTAATATTTGTGTTAATATTTTTATATTCTTTTTGAACTTCATTGTGGTAGATACACTCGCTGTTAGACTAGTTTGATTCTAATTTTATTTTTGAATAAATTAGAAGCACCAAACCAACTTGTTTACATTTTAGTAATTTTTTGATAAATTTATTTACATTTAAGAATTGAACTATGATTCGTTAGCGAAGCGTGTCCGAAGGACATATAGCGCAGCGGCGTTAAGGCAGGCTTTTAGTATTTGAAGCTTTAACAAGTTAATTTTGTAGCCTGTCATCACGCCACCAGAACATAGTGTAACGGTATTAAGGTGCGGCACCAACGAGTCAATGTGCGCTATTCTTTCTTGATTTTATAACTTTTTATTGTATTTTTTGCATACTAAGTACTGAAGAGCCGATATTTTTAGTGAACAAAAATTTACCTTTTACTTTTGATCGAGTAACTAACTAATTCTCCGGGCTGCTTTTCTATTACTTTTTCAGCAAGCACTAAATAATTCGGATGGATATCGCAATATCTATCCGAATTATAAATTACAAATTGCACGCAGTTTTCGATCATTCCCCGACTATCTAAGACAAAAGAAGACCGAGTTTATCTCTTTGTAACGATTAATCTATTGAGGTAAAGGATGGAAAAAAGTCCCGTACTGCAATCCAGGGAAAAAGTAATTCAATGCAACGAAAATTACAAAGATAATAATTACAGATGAGGTTGCAACAACGGGAACGCTGGAAAGATATTTAAAGAAATAACGTGATTCCACGATCGATTCTCCTTTTGAATGTAGGGTTAATTTGGCGTTGCTGAATCCGGGTATGAATTTAAATATAGAGACGCGATATATCGCGTCTCTACAACCGTTTCGGTTTTCCAATCAACCCGTTTCATACATCAAATCAGCAACGCCGTTAATTTTTATGGTGTTGTATTAGCGAATTGAAATCGGAATTTCATCATCTTTAGCAACTAATTCGCCACTTAGGAACTCTTTGGTTGCTAAAATTGGCCACATCAAAGCCTTAAGCATACAACTGACGAAAAGTGCTACATCAATAAACAATTCCTTTTCTTCTCCTGCACCTTCTTTTGTTATTGCTATTAGGTAAGAACGTCCGCTCCAACCTATCCAACCTGCAATATATAAGAACATCGTAATCGGAGCCATTACATCAAATGCAAGGTTCAAACGATCGAGAACTAAATGTGGTAAACCATCCTCGCCACAAAGTAACTGAGAATAAGCCTGAAATGGCTTAGTATTGTAATAATTATCAGGCGCATTTTGCATCCGTTCTATAAACGCCGGAGAATCTTTACAAGGTACAAGTGTAGTATTTTCTGCTAATGCAACAGGTACAAAATTCATCCATAGAAAACTTGCGAGTAGTAGTGCGAAAAATAATCTTTTCATGGCATTATCTTTTGTTATTAATTGTCAATTTATTTTGGATTTTAGATTTTGCGGAAAGTTGGGGGTGTCGGTTTCCGTCCCCCAAACTTTCCAAGACAGATTTTGGATTGTCTCCAAGAATAAATTCCCAATGCCCAATTCCCCATTCCCAATGCCCAATTCCCAATTCCCAATTCCTTAATTAAACTGTCTGCTTTTTACGAGTACTCATGTCGCCCACTTTCTGGAAGACACCGAATTCGAAGCATAAGTAGGTTAGAGTTGAAAATTGTAATTATCACAAGGGAGTAGAAAGTAGAAAGTAAGTATTTACCAGTTATCAGCAATGACTATAATTGTTCACTGTATGTCCCTCCGGAACACGCTAACACTGTTCACTGATAACTGGTAACTGTTCACTGTTCACTGATTAATCCAACGGTTTCATTGATAACACTGGTTCATCTTCCCGTTCGATGCCTCTTTCAAAACCAGCAGCAGCAGCTCTGGCGCGACCGGCGTGCCAAAGATGACCGACAAGAAACAGTAGTGCAAAAATAAAGTGAGCAGAAGCTAACCAAGTACGGGGTCCGACAAAATTAAAGGAATTAAGTTCGGTTGCTAGACCACCAACTGAGTTCAAAGAGCCGATGGGAGAATGGGTCATGTATTCAGCAGCCCGACGCTTTTGCCAAGGTTGAATATCATTTTTTAATTTGTCTATATCTAATCCATTAGTTCCCCGCAACGGTTCTAACCAAGGTGCTTTTACATCCCAAAAGCGCATTGTTTCAGCCCCAAAGATGATTTCTCCTGTTGGCGATCGCTGTAAATATTTGCCCAAACCAGTGGGACCTTGAGATGTGGATATATTCGCTCCTAAACTTTGGTCGCGCACTACAAAGTTGAATACTTGAGCATTCGCAGCCTCTGCAACTGTCGGTCCATAAAACTCACTAGGATAGGCAGTATTGTTAAACCAGATAAACATCGCAGCAATAAAAGCTTGTCCGGCAACATTACCCAAACTTTGAGAAAGATAGGCTTCACCAGACCAGATAAAGACTCGATCTGTCCACTTAAAAGGTTTAGTTACAATGTGCCAAATGCCACCTAGTATTAGCAGCCCTCCTACCCAAATATGACCGCCAACTAAATCCTCTAAATTATCAACGGCAACAATATTACCAGCACCACCCGTAAATGGACTGAATACGTAACCAAAAATTATTCTTGGATCGAGGGTAGGATTAGTTACAAGCCGCACATCACCGCCACCTGGTACCCAAGTATCATATAAACCACCCCAAAACATAGCTTTACCCACAAGTAAGTAAGCGGCTATACCAAGGACAATCAAGTGAAATCCCAGAATACTAGTAACTTTATCCTTGTCGCTCCAATCAAAATTGAAGAAACCCGCTAGCTTTTCGGGACCTTTGATAGAGTGATAAACGCCACCAAAACCTAAAACAGCAGAGCCAATTAAATGTGTTACCGCGATCGCAAAAAATGGGAAAGTGTTTACAATTTCACCTCCATATCCCACACCGATACCGAGAGTTGCAATGTGAGGCATTAAAATTAAGCCCTGTTCGTACATCGGCTTTTCTGGTATGTAGTGAGCAACTTCAAACAACAGCATTGCTCCAGCCCAAAACGCAATCAGTCCCCCGTGAGCAACATGAGCGCCTAAAAAGCGACCGGATAAATTGATAAAACGAGCATTTCCAGCCCACCATGCGTATCCAGTAGACGCTTCGTCGCGACCTTCTCTTTTCTCAGAGTTAACAGTCGTCGTTGTCGTCGTCGTGCTTGAATTTTCAAAAGGTGTTTCCATTGTTCATTAATTAATTGTTCGTAGTTGGAGTAAAGAAAACAGCATCCTCCGAACCAAGAAGTTCTTCAGCTTGTTGTTTGATACAGCGTAATGCTTCTACCCAATTTGCTAAGGGTATACCTAAAGATTGGTACATTTCTTTCATCCCGACAATGCCAATTTCTGTTAGTGGCTGTTCATTGCCTGCTAAAACACAGTAAGCAACTAACCGGATATACCAACCTTGATCGCGCTGACATGAAGATGTCTTTCTCATATTCCCGCTATTACTAGGGGTGTTAGGACACCGCTTCCAGAATTTATCGCTGGAGATTTCTACCAACCGTCTTTCATTTTTCGCTAAAGTTGTAGCAACCCGAATCCGCTGCGTTCCTGTATGACAAAAGTTTTGAATCATCCGGATTTCTCCGGGGGTAGGATAACGCAGTTCTTCGTCGGCATTAAGAATCACTTGCTTGACTATACTCATAATTATCCTCGGTTTGAGATTCAGTCATTGGTTCTTGTAATTGCGTCATTGTTTCTACAACTGGTTCGGATTTTGAGTTGTCGGTTACACATTCGGAGTGTTGCTGTTGTGTATGAGCAAATTCCGACCAGAAAAGTTGTTTTGGAATGTTCCGCAGTTGAGGAATAAATGCATCTAGTTCAGATGGTGATGAAATTGAAGATTTAGCTCTTAAATTTACACCGTCAACTGATGTAGAACGGCGCATGGCGAAACCTCTGGGTGTAACATAACGCTCATAAGGAACCGTATTTTCTCCGAAAGCTTCTATGTATTCGGAACTGTCGATTATTTCGTCTATCAGAGCATAAAACCCTTTGGTGGCGCTGATATCATAATAGCGATTCATTTCTTCTCGTCCATAAGTAGGACGACCTAACAAACGCCGATGAATGTATTCAATCGCCGGTCGCGGTGCTGTAGTTAACAGCGAAATCATTCAGCGGTTAGGAACTTTCTTCCCGAAACCTAAAGATCCAAAGGATAAGAAAGACCCCAACTATGGGAACAAAGATATGTTCCCCGACCTGCAAATGACTACTATTGACCCCAATGACTTTAAACAGCCGCGAGGTGTACAGAATAACAATTACCGTGACCCTAAAATTCATGTTTGGGAAAATGTAACTTTTGCAGACAATTATTATCAAACTGCAACAACGAAGAACCCCCAGGGACGAGATATTGTTAATGAAATTCCTGAAGAATTACTACCAAAGAATAGCAAGATTAAAGAAAATAAAGCTGATTTATCAATTCATCTTGGGGGTAAAGATAATTCGGAAAGCCGTTCTGGATTTACCTTAGAAAGTAAGAAGAATAATCCTCATACACTCACTACAGCTTGGTATGGGGGTACTACTAATTTAAGTTGGCTTGAGAATAATCCTTTAGGTTCTCCGATTCATCGACGTGATGGTGATTTTAGTAATCATCAATTATTTGACCCTAAATTCCCCGATGCTAAACCGTGGTACGAAGCTTATCAGACATTAGGTACGAACGATAAAACGGAAGATACTTTACAAACTGAAGGTGTTGGTAATGGTTGGTATTACTCGGTACTTGGTGCTGGTTTTAACAAGCGTGAAGAATTACTGGAAGTAGAAAGTGTAAGAACTCCGCTTATTTTTGATAATACTGTTGAAGCTAGAATGCGTGGTGATTTTGCTGTTCCTACGATATTTAACGGTAATTTTGATGCAATTACTCAGAAAATGGATGACCAGCTTATCCCTGGTTGGTCGCTTCATAATGGTGGAAGTAGTGTTTCTGCTAGTGATATAGAAGATGATGAAGCTTTGCAAAAGTATTTAGTTGATTGGAAAGATATTCCTAAGCTGAAAAATTATAGAAAACGTTTAGGTGTTGACCCCAATAAACCAAACTATGCTTTGAAATTAGGAAAGGGAGATAAAATCACCCACAATCGCTTTGTTATACCTGAATGGGGTTCACTTCGATTCAATCTTTTTGTCCCTGAAGGAGTAGAGAAAGGAGGAGGTCAAATTAAAGTCAAGCTTGACCCAGTTGGTAGCGGTTTAGATTCTTTAACAAAAACTATTTTGTTAGAAGACGTGAACTTTTATACCGATACTTATGGAAATAGTGACATTAATAAAGATGCAGACCGTAAGCTAGGTTATGGTTCGGGTAATGCCGCTACCCAGGGCTTTGAAACTTTTGTTTTAGATATTCCAATAGAGTCACAGTTACACAATAAATCAACTACAATTTCATTTGAAGTCATTGGTGGTTCGGATAAACTTGAAATTTATCTTGACGATGTATTTATCAAAAGTAATCATTTACGATTTGGTCTTCCAACTCCTATAGATAATGATTCTAAAAGAAAAGAAGCAAGATACAGCAATGCTAGTTATTCAAACAATCAATACAGAGATGAGTTGTTAATAGAAAGACCTCAGTACGCATTATCTTATAATGGCGATACTAATACAGCTAATTGGGCTAGCTGGCTAGTTAATAAAACGTGGATATTTCAACCAGACGACCCTATTCTGGCAGGTAAGCGCAATTTTAAACCTGATACAAATCTTCCTAATGAGTTTCATCAAGTACGAGATGCGGATTATATTCCTGCTCCAGTAATAGAGAAACAAAAATACGCTCAAGGTCATCTGGTGCCTGTAGCTCATAGAAACCGTCCAGATACTAGGTATGAAGAAGGTAAGCAAGAGGGCGAAGAATCAAAAAATAACTTAGCTATTAGTTTATTCTCAAACATAGTTCCTCAAGAAGATACATTTAATCGGGGTCTTTGGACAACAATTGAAAATTATGCGAATAGCTTTGTTAAGAATAAGACTAAAAACTATGAAGTATATGTGATTTCTGGAACTCATGGAATTAAAAAACTTAACGATGGTACAGATGCTGAAATTCCTTCTGCCAAACCTATCAAGATTCCCGCTTATCTATGGAATGTGTTGTTAGTTCTGGACTCTTCAAATCCTGTTGTTGATACTAATACATATACAGTTGGTTTCTTAACAGCTAATCGTCCAGCAACACAAGAAGAAAAGCAATGGAATAAAAAGCGTGATAGTTGGAAGAATAGTACTATTATTCACAGTGTTGATTTTATCGAAGATTTCACTGGTTATGACTTTTTCTCAAATATTCCTAAAGATATTCAAGATGTAATTGAAAAAAATAGAAGAAGGGTTAGTGGAGGTAAGATTCCTAGTGATTTTGTCCCTGATATAGGTTTACTTCCTGAACGTCCTCCTGTCTTAAAACCTCTGGTAGATATTGACTTATCTGCAAATCTCATGAGTTCAAATGTTATACAAACAGAAACGTTTTTATCCTCTCCTCATAAAAGGCTTGATGACTCATCAATCGATGAAATTACTGGCAATACTACCGTCGGGCATAGTGGTGTTGTAAAGAGTGGCTCCTCTAAGGCTAGTATTGAGAGCCCCAGTCAAATTCGCATTGCTAAGATCTACTCCAAACAAGGGAGTTTGCAGCAATTCAGCATTCCTCAAGTTAGCATTGACCAACAAGGCACCTTCGAGGTTGGACTCGTACAAAGTAGCGCCTTCGAGGTTAGCCCCAGTGAAGTTAGTCGCCTCAGCGTCAGCGCCATCGAATTTAGCACCTCGCAAGTTAACTCCACTAAGGTTGGCAGCGTTCAAAATGGCATCACCAAAATGAGCAGCCTCCAAATTGGCCCCTCGGAAATCGGCACCAGTGAAATCGGAACTGTACAAGATGCATCCTTCACTGAAGTTGACATCTCTAAGGTCAGCCCCTTCAAGGTTGGCCATGTAGAGGCAAGCATTTCGGAAATCAGCACCTCTAAGGTTGGCACCCCCCAAATTGTCGGATTCCTCCAGCATGATTCTTCTAAAATCCCTCTCTCCGGCGGCATAGCGCTGGAGCAATTCTTCTCCAGTTATCTCTTCCCCGGAACCTGGATTCTCCATAACTCAACTCCTGAAATTATCAACACATTCAAAGATAACCCACTAAACATAACCATTGAAGCTACCGACCTCCCCACCGGACAACTAGCCGAAGCTCAAGTAACCCACTACACCGACCAAGGAATCCCCAATGGAGGAAAAATCCTCATCGACCACAACGCCAACGGCTTGGGCTGGTTCATTGACACCACCCCCTTCGACCACAGCGAATTTTCGCATACCCTAACCGACACAGCACTCCTAGCCACAGCCGACTCAGAAGCCCACGGGAAATACGACCTCCTAACAACCATCCTCCACGAACTCGGACACCTAGCAGGCTTCATCTCCGGCTACAACGAATTCGACCGTCACATCCAAAACATCAACGGCAAGAAAACCTTCGTAGCAGACAACTTCACCGCCACATTATCCCCCGACGGTAGCCACCTAGACTCAGAAGCGCACCCCTACGACTTAATGAACACAACATTAAGACCAGGAGTTCGCAAACTACCATCATTACTCAACTTGCAAATACTCAATGCTTTAAGGAGTGAGGGAGTGAGAGAGGGAGTGAGTGAGGGATTATTAACCGCACCACTTACATCCGACCCACTCCTCGGAATCAATAACGGAACCTTCGACACCCAAGAAAACTGGTCAACCCGTGGTGCAGCCAACATCATCCAAGGACAAGCAGTCCTAACCGAGGAATCCCGCTTAAACAGCAGCTTCACCCAAAACTTCATCATCCCAGAAGAAGCCAAATACCTACAATTCAATATTTTAGAATCCTCCCTCACTCCCTCACTCCCTCACTCCCTCACTCCTAACGATGCCTTTGAAGTCGCTCTCCTAAACAACCAAAACCTATCCCTAGCAGGAACAGCAGCCGGATTAACGCATACCGATGCACTACTCAACATCCAACATGACGGTGATTCATACTTTAGCGATAAAGTCAACATATCTGGAACAGAAACCAGCGGTAATCAAATTGACCTTAACGTCACCCGCACTGTCACCATAGATATCAGCCACATTAACGCTAATACAGAAGCCACATTATACTTCGACCTCCTGGGCTTCGGCGATAAAGAAAGTAGAGTAGTAATAGATAACGTCCGCATTCTCACCGACGACATACTCATCCCCACAGCCAACAACGACACCGCGATCGCCAATCAAGGAAAACCCGTCACCATCAACGTTTTAGACAACGACACCGACCCAGACGGAACAATCAACCCCAGCACAATACAAATAGAATCCGCACCAGTTAACGGCAATATTACAATCAACGACGACGGAACAATTACGTATACCCCAAGCGGTAATGCAACAGCCGATACCTTTACATATACCGTCAAAGACAACGACAACAACACATCCAACACCGCAACAGTAAATATTACGATTAACAACAGCGCTCCCTCCATCAGGGAAGTTATCGTAGAACCCAACCTAGCAGAAGGAATAGCAGCCACATTTAGTGCTAATGCGATCGACGAAGGAGAAGTTACGTATAGTTGGAACTTCGGGGACAACACTCCTACATTGAACGGACAAAGCGTCACCCACACCTTCCTAGATAACGGAACTTACACTGCAATCCTTACCGTTACAGACAGCAACGGAGCATCAACAGTAGAAACGCTGACGTTGAATGTCAACAATATTGCTCCCACCGTCACAGCAGGAGATGACCAAACAACCATAGAAAATCAAGCAATCACCTTCAACGGAAACTATTCCGACCCCGGAATATTAGATACTCATACAATTAAATGGGAATTTGGAGACGGTACCGTTGTAGAAAATGAATTGAATCCAAATTATACCTACGCAAACCCTGGAACCTACACAGCAACGCTGACAGTTACCGATAAAGATGGGGGTACCAGCAGCGATACTTTACAAGTTCAAGTTAATAATGCAGCACCAACAATAACGGAAATTACTGGCAATACTAATTTAGAAGAAGGGGCGATCGCTAAACTACCCACTCCCGTATTGCTTCCTTCGCAAGACAGTTTTGCAATTCTTTATAAAGCCAGCAGTAAAGAATTAATCCTCGCAATTCCAGAACAGGGTGTCCGTCACATCAGGTTAATCTGCAAGTAGTTGATCGAGAAATGGCTACCATTAACAATATTTTCTTGATTTCTATTCCTGGAGTGTTGTTATTAGTTGCAATTGGTGCATAGTTGCTTTCTGGAAGCGTTTTAGGTCCGATAAATCAATTAACTGAAGTAATTAAAAATTAAACTTTGGTCAGAAGAACCGGAATTACGGGAATATACTGAACAAACTTTAAAAGAAACAACTGGCAGAGAATTTTGGATTCCCATGTATCTGGCGGTAAACCCTCGGTGGTTCACGCTTCCGATGTGTTTTTTGCTAATCGTCACAAACTGGCTGCTAAGGCTAAGTATAGTTTAAAGGGAATCAAAGCCACAGATCATGTCGGCTGTCACTATGCCAAGATTTTCCCCGACCATGCTATGGGTGGTGCTGAGTTTCCGCAAGTGTTGGTGGGGATATTGGAAGCCTTTGGTGCGGAGGTGGTGGATTATCCCGAACGCAGGCATTGTTGTGGCATGGGATTTCGGCAATGTGCTTTTCCAGAGAATCGGGATTATACGGCGGGGAGCGTATATAAAAAAGCCCCTCACAGGTTTAAAAATTGCCTGTTATTATGGTTGCCTGTTAACTAGACCAGCAGATATCACCGGATGGGATTCCCCTCTATTCCCAATGTCCATGGATAGATTGGCTCAAGCTTGTGGTGCAGAAGTGGTGGATTTTCGTTCCAAGACTAAATGCTGTGGTGGGCCAATTTTAGTTCCCCAGGAAGATGTAGCTTTGGAGTTGACGAAGCGATTATTGGACGAGGCTAAATCTTTGGATGCAGATTGTATTGTCTTGGCTTGTCCTTTGTGTTCTACTAATTTGGAATTGAGACAGCCTGATATTGAGAAAAAATACGGTGCTAATTATGATTTACCCGTAATTTACATTACCGAATTAATTGGGTTAGCGTTGGGGATTAAGCCGGGAAAATTGGGGATGGATAAGCATATTGTTTCTACAAAGGGGGTTTTAAGGAAGTTGGGAATTTGATGTTTTGGGGTGGTGTGGGGGTTTGTTTTGAGGAGTGCGATCGCGTTTTAGGTATATTCTTTAAATAATAGTACTAGCGTTATTTTTTCAACAATTGTTCAACTACCACAGATGTAATGGCATCTCCTACAATACCTCCAATAAAAATCAGGATTGGTCAACAATCTAGCCCACTAAGGAAAAGCTTAGCACTAACAATCTTCCGAGGCTCAATTGTAAACGTAAAATCCCCGAAAGGTAGTTTCAACACTAAATTCATGTAATTTGAATTAAAATGGAAAGGCAGCCCAATAATTTCAATTTTTTTTGATGCAAGTTACTTATACTCATACAAACGACATTATTGCTGGGTTTCATGCTCTGTCGGAGCCACTGCGGATTCAAGTTTTGCAATTACTCAGAAAACAAGAAATGTGTGTATGTGACTTGTGCGATATTTTAGCGGTAAGTCAATCTAAGCTATCTTTTCATCTCAAAACTCTTAAAGAAGCTAAATTAGTTTATGCTCGTCAGGAAGGACGCTGGATTTATTACAGTCTCAACTCGGCTCAGTTTGAGGTTTTAGAGCATTACCTCGCACAATACCGGCTCATCAACCAAGTATTACCCGCACACTCTTGTAAAGATTCTTAATACATCTCTCAAGTATCAATATCATTAAAAATATTGACAGTTGCATCAATTTTTTTTGATTCATTTTTCTATTTTGTGATACTGTTTACTTGAAACATCAATTTTTTTTGAAATGATAGAGATGTTCCCTTGAAGTCAATGTAGGCACTACCATGAAAGCAACAGCAAAGAAAATAGCTCTGGTGCTATGGATATTAGTTCTGACGGCTAGCTGTACAAATACATCTAACACTTCTAGCACAACCCAGTCACAGGAAAAAATATCTGAGGTTAGTAATTCTCAAGCGCTGACGACAATTAAGGTTGATGGTTCTAGTACGGTATATCCGATTACAGAAGCTATTGCTAAAGAATTCCAGGAGCAGAGTCAAGTAGAAGTAAAAGTAGACGTTTCCGGTACTACAGGAGGCTTTGAAAGATTTTGTAAAGGAGAAACAGATATTAGTAACGCTTCTCGTCCAATTTTGAAGCAGGAATTGAAAACCTGCACCGCCAACGGTGTAATGTTTACCGAACTTCCTATAGCTTTTGATGCTCTAACTGTAGCGGTAAATCCTCAAAATAATTGGGCGAAAGACATTACAGTAGCTGAATTGAAGAAGATTTGGCAACCAGCAGCCCAAGGAAAAATTACCAATTGGCAACAGGTACGCGCTTCTTTCCCCGATAAGCCATTGAGTTTATATGGTGCTGGAGATAAATCGGGTACCTACGATTACTTTACAAAAGCGATAGTAGGTGAATCTGGAAATAGTCGCACTGACTATACAGCCAGCGAAGACGACGAAGTTTTAGTCTCTGGCATCAGTAAAGACCCTAATGCCTTGGGTTATTTTGGTTATGCGTATTACGAACAAAACCAAGATAAATTAAAAGCTTTGGGTATAGATAATGGAAAAGGAGCAGTATTCCCTGCAAAAGAAACGGTTGAAAAAACAGAGTATCAACCACTTTCTCGTCCTTTGTTTATCTACGTAAGTATTAAGTCCGCTCAGAAAAAGGAAGCACTTAGAGATTTTGTAAATTTCTATATCGAAAATGCGCCGACAAAAGTTAGTTCTGTAGGGTACGTACCTTTACCAGAAGATGCTTATAGCCTAGATAAGCTTCATTTTACTAGAGGTAAAGCAGGAACGGTATTTGAAGGACAAGCCCGTCTGGATTTAACTATCGATGAAGTATTGCGGAAACGAGCCGAATTTTAACACTTAACTATAGATATTTCGGGGTTTACAGATGAGTACAAATAATTCGCAAGCCAATAAAGCACCAGTTAAAGCTGGGAGTAATCTAAGTTTTTTTGAAAAATATCTTACAGTTTGGGTGTTTTTCTGTATTATTGCTGGGATTGCATTGGGGAGAACATTTCCTGGGATAGCAACCGCATTAGATGCTATGAGCGTGTTTCAGGTATCTATTCCTATCGCGGTGTGTTTGTTTTTCATGATGTATCCCATCATGGTAAAAATTGACTTCACTCAAGCAGTCAATGCTATTCGCGCTCCCAAACCTGTAATTCTCACCTTAGTAATTAACTGGTTGATTAAACCATTTACGATGGTAGCATTTGCTCAGTTTTTCTTGGGATGGTTATTTCGTCCTTTAATTGAGGGAAGCGAGATAATTCGCGGTAGCGAAGTTGCGCTGTCGAATTCTTACATTGCTGGTGCGATTTTGTTAGGAATTGCCCCTTGTACCGCAATGGTATTGATGTGGGGATATCTTTCTTACAGCAACCAAGGACATACCTTGGTGATGGTAGCGGTGAATTCCCTGGCAATGCTGTTTTTATACGCACCCTTGGGTAGATGGTTGTTAGCAGCTAATAATTTAACTGTTCCTTGGCAAACAATCGTGTTGTCGGTACTGATTTACGTGGGGTTGCCCCTGATTGCCGGGATATTCAGCCGTTACTGGATTATGAAACATAAAGGTAGGGAATGGTTTGAGAGACGATTTTTAAAGTATTTAACTCCAATTTCCATCACTGCTTTACTATTAACTTTGGTACTATTGTTTGCATTTAAAGGCGAATTAATTGTAGAAAATCCCCTGCACATCTTATTAATCGCCGTACCGCTTTTTATCCAAACCAATTTCATCTTCTTAATTACATATGTAGCAGCGCTGAAGCTAAATTTATCCTATGAAGATGCCGCACCCGCAGCTTTGATTGGTGCTAGCAATCACTTTGAAGTCGCTATTGCTACGGCAGTTATGTTGTTTGGCTTGAATTCCGGTGCAGCCTTGGCAACAGTAGTGGGCGTTTTGATTGAAGTACCACTAATGTTGATGTTGGTTGAATTCTGTAAACGTACCGCAGCTTGGTTTCCACGGGAACCAGAAAAGGCAACTCTACGCGACCCGCGCCCAGCTTTAATGATCCGGATGAATGACGATAGTTCATCCAGGTAAAACGACTGTCAACCGCTATTTTGCAAGGAAAGTGGAAGTCAAAAGTCAGTAGTCTCTTACAATGTCCGAGTATCGCTAGTCCGAGGATAGGGAGTTATAAAAGAGACAAACAAAAATTGGGGATATGAAATCATTTCTCAAAGAAATTTTCCGCCGGGAAACATTGGCAGAAGCACTAGGAACCTTTACCCTGGTATTCGCTGGAACGGGCGCTGTTATGGTTAATTCCCTTAGTGGAGGTTCTATTACCCATATTGGAATTAGTTTTGTGTTTGGCTCCGTGGTTGCTGCAATGATTTACTGCTTGGGACATATTAGCGGCGCACACCTTAACCCGGCAGTAACATTGGCATTTTGGACGAGTGGCTTCTTTCCCAGACATCTGGTTATCTCATATATTTTGGCACAATGCATTGGTGCTGTAATTGCTTCTGCTTTACTGCTTGTTAGCTTGGGTAGAGTTGCTGATTTAGGAGCTACTATACCGTTAGACAATAATTGGTCGCAATCTTTTGTACTAGAGATAATACTTACTTTTATTCTTATGCTGGTTATATTTGGTTCTGGGCTAGACCGTCGCGCCCATATAGGTTTTGCAGGTTTAGCAATAGGTTTAACCGTAGGAATGGAAGCAGCTTTTATGGGACAGATTACGGGTGCAAGTATGAATCCGGCTCGTTCCCTAGCTCCAGCTTTAGTAGGAGGGATTTGGCAATATCACTGGGTATATTGGATTGCACCAATTATTGGAGCGCAGCTAGCAGTAATAGTGTATTGGTATCTTTCTAATGGGTTTAGGGATGTTAAGTGACTGATTATGCTTTTAATGTAGTTTTTGTTGCAAGGAGTACTAGTTGCCCATGACTCATTTATTAATTATTGGTGGTAGCGATGCGGGTATTAGTGCAGCTTTACGGGCTAAAGAAGTTGATTCAACGGTTGATGTCACAATTGTTGTAGCTGATAGTTATCCTAATTTCAGTATTTGCGGTATTCCATTCTATCTCAGTGGTGAAGTACCGGATTGGCGAAATTTAGCACACCGCACAGCAGAAGAAATCACTCAAACTGGTATCAATTTATTGCTCAATCATAAAGCAGTAAGTATTGATGCCGAACAGAAAAAAGTTCAAGTAGTCAACGAAGAAAATCATGAAATTTGGCTGACTTACGATAAGTTATTGATTGGTACTGGTGCTGTACCCGTTCAACCCGCCATTGATGGGTTAAATTTACCAGGGGTATTTTTATTGCATTCGATGGCAGATAGCTTTGCAGTTCATCAACATTTAACTACCTTTCAAGCGCAATCAGCAGTAATTATCGGTGATGGATATATCGGTTTAGAAATGGCAGATGCTCTAACTCACCGGGGTATAAAGGTAACAGTGGTTGGACGTTCTACCAGCGTAATGAGAACAGTTGATGCCGGTATTGGAAATTTGATTGCTGCTAAATTACAAAGTCATCAAGTTGAAGTCGCATCAAGCGTTGAAGTTAAAACTATTCAGCAACAAGGTGGACAATTAGTAGTATCGGGTACTAATAATTTCCATAAAAATGCTGACATGGTAATTGTAGCAGTAGGAGTGCGACCATTAACCGATTTAGCTGAATCCGCAGGGTTGAAAACTGGTATACGTGGGGCAATTCAAGTTAACCGCAAGATGGAAACGAATGTCCCCGATATTTATGCAGGGGGAGATTGTATAGAAACTTTACACCGACTGCTCAACGAGTATATTTATCTTCCTCTAGGAACTACAGCACATAAACAAGGTCGAATTGCCGGAGAAAATGCGGTTGGTGGTAATCGCGAGTTTGCTGGCTCTCTTGGTACTCAGGTAGTGAAAATTTTTGACATGGCTGTTTCCCGTACTGGATTCCGAGACTCGGAAGCCACAGATGCTGGATTTAAACCTTTAACAGTTGAATTTGAAACCTGGGACCACAAAGTTTATTATCCAGGAGCAAATAAACTACGCATTTTAGTTACAGGAGACAAGCAAACCGGAAAGCTTTTAGGCGCTCAAATTGCCGGACATTATCAAGGGGAAGTAGCCAAGCGGATTGACATTTTTGCTATCGCTATATTTCATCACATGAAAGTTGAAGAAATTAGCGAACTCGACCTTAGTTATACACCACCTTTGAGTAGTCCTTGGGACCCAGTACAAATGGCTGCCCAAGCTTGGGTAAAACACCAGTCAAATCGTCTGTAGATTTCCGATTATTTAAGTATTATGACCGATTTCAATCATCCACCCAGAATATTATTTTTATACGGCTCCTTAAGAGAGCGTTCCTACAGTCGGCTTGCAGCAGAAGAAGCAGCCCGAATCATTGAGGGATTTGGTGCAGAAGTCAAGTTTTTTCATCCCCATGACTTACCGATTCGAGGCAGCGTACCCGAATCCCATGCCAAAGTTCAAGAACTACGGGAATTAAGCCAATGGTCAGAAGGTCAAGTTTGGTCATCTCCAGAAATGCACGGTAATCTTACTGGCATTCTCAAGAATCAAATTGACTGGATTCCTTTAAGTATAGGAGCACTTAGACCAACTCAAGGAAGAACTTTGGCTGTAATGCAAGTCAGCGGTGGTTCTCAATCTTTCAACGCTGTAAATTCCATGCGGATTCTGGGACGTTGGATGCGGATGTTTACAATTCCCAATCAATCTTCCGTTGCTAAAGCTTACCAAGAGTTTAACGAAGACGGAACCATGAAAGATTCTCCTTATCGAGATAGGGTAATTGATGTCATGGAAGAATTGTATAAATTTACCTTGCTGTTGCGCTCCGAAGTAGATTATTTTACCGACCGCTACAGCGAACGCAAACAAGAAGCAATCAAAGCAGGTATTAGCGTGGATACTTGTTTGCCCAAATTTTAGCGCTTTTTCAATTCTGTTAAAAGTTTTTCCACTCAACCGTTCATTAATTTCATAATAGGTAACTACCATGAAAAAAATTATGTTTGTATGTAAGAAAAATTCTCGCCGTTCTCAAATGGCAGAAGCGTTCGCTCGTACTTTAGGAGAAGGCAAAATAGGTGTTACTAGTTCGGGCTTAGAATCAAGTTTTGTAGATCCCAAAACTATAGAAATCATGTCAGAAATTGGTATTGATATTAGTAATCAAAAATCCAAGCCTTTGAGTGATTTTAATCCAGAAGATTATGATGCTGTAATTTCTTTGTGCGGTTGTGGTGTAAATTTACCACCAGAATGGGTAACGAGAGATATATTTGAAGACTGGCAACTAGAAGACCCGGAAGGTAAAGATATTGAAACATTCCGCCGCATCCGAGAAGAAGTTAAAGAACGAGTAATAAAGTTAGTTGAAACCTTGAGTTAGTTCTCTTGAAGAAATTTACTTAAAATTATCCCACCCAATTTATCGGTGGGACTTTATGTACATGGGGAATTACAGCAAACTGCCCATTGATTAAAAATCAAAAGTTGTACGCATTACTCCTACATACTGCGTATCATTACTGCTATCGTTTTCCGGGCTCAAAATTACCCAGAAGGCTGGAGTTATTGAGATATTATCGTTGACCCGCCAGCGATAAAATGCTTCGATATGGTAAGCGTTATCGTTCTCTTCACGTACATCGCTCTTAGAAACGTGTGGTGGTATACCAACCAGAATTCCTGGTAAGTTTCCTTTACCTCCGACATCAGGAAAGGAGACACCTATAGCCCCATACCAAGTATTAGCATTATCACCCTTGTTGACAAAAAGGGAATCCGTTCCACCTCTACCATTGGAAATGTTACTAAAATTAGAGTTCTCAGCATTTGTCCAAATATATCCACCCCAAGCGTGAATTTGGAAATTCTCCGAAAAGCGGTAGTATCCTTGCGTGCCTAATATGTTGTTAGAAGTAGCAATATTATCTCCGAAGGGAGAACTTGCCAAACTGCTTCCAGTTCCACCTGTGAGACTAACTTTGCCACCAGGGGCATAGCCGTGAGAATAGGCAATACCAACAGCCCCTTGCTTGCCAGAATAGACTAAATGTGCCAAAGCATTGTAACCACCATCAAATAAACCGTTTTTTAGACCAGGTGAATTCGGATTCTCTGCTAAATAACCTAGAGTCAACGTTAAATCGCGAGCAAGTTCCAAGTTAGCAGCCGCACCACCACCACCCCGACGAAAAAGAGGATTGTACGAACCAAATAGTGAAGGAATTCCATTACCGTCATCGGGGATAGTCGCAGGGGTAACAGTGCTGGTAATGTCGGTGTAGCCAATACCTGTGGGACCAACTACAAAGGAAAGGCGATCGCTTACCGGGAAATAGTAACGGATATGGGGAACTGTTTGCTGATTGTCGATGTTAGTGTCGAAATTTAGGCGCGTCATCCCCGTACCCGTAGCTGTGCCAATTTTACTCGTGCCATCAGACTCTAAAAAGTTGCCAAATTCCAGACGAACTCGCAGTAAATCTTTACCTGTAAAGCTACTCTCGAAGTTGATACGACCGCGATTTCCAAACATAGCATCGGTTTGGTCGCTATCTTCACCGACACTATTACCAAAGGTATCGACAACGGCGGTAATAATTTGAGCATTCAGCCTGGTAGTAGTGGAAAACTGCTGTGCTTCTAAGGTTGCTGCACGTGCCTCTAGGTTATCCACTCGTCCGCGTAGGGTTGCTAGTTCTGTTGCAAAGTCTGTTTGCAATTTTTGCAGTACAATCAAATCTTCCCGATTGACTATATTGCTGGTACTTGTGGCAATTAACTGATTAATCCTGTTCAAGCAAGCATTTAAGCCTGCGGCAAATTCGTAACGAGTTAAAGCCCGATTGCCGCGATAAGTAGAGTTTGGATAACCTGCAATGCAGCCATAGCGTTCAACTAAGGATTGTAATGCTCCAAATGCCCAATCTGTTGGCTGTACATCAGAAAACTGAGAAACTGAAGTGACTTGTCCTTGTATAGTGCGATTGTTTAAAGGTACTGCCAGAGATATTAAAGGAAAAAATAGAACCAGAAAAAAACTGGATAAAAAACTTTTTAGTATTAAACTGTTTAAATGATGACACTGGTGTAACTGGTGTTCTCTACAGATAGTCATAATCGAATCCTCTAGAAATAGATTGTAATGGCGGTTGTTTACTCTTAATTAAAATTAATTAAAAGCAGAAGTAAATTATTTAAAAATCTGCACAATAAAGCTTTTTTTTCCTGATGCTGTTTTATTTTATGAGCCTAGTAATTCCAAAAAGAATCCTAATAATAAAAGCAACAGGCTAGCTATCTTTAATAAGCGGTCGAGAGAAGGATGCTCCAGTAAATATGCCAAAGGTTTGATGAAAATAGAATTAATTGCCAGCCCAAGCACTGTTATAACAATGATTGTTAGAACAGTAAGTAAAGGAGCAATGGATACTAACAAACAGCCGAAAATAAAAATAGCTTCAATTAAAAAAAACCAATTAAAAATATGCAATTCCGCTACCACCACAGTAAAAACAGTTAACAGAAAACAGATAAAATAATTGAGAATATTTAATTGAAAAAATCTATATTTTGATTCTTTGTTGGTAGAATCTTTCGTGTAGTCTTTCATAATTGTTTGACGAAAGATTACGATGTACCAAGCAAAACAGCGCTTGAGAAACTGGATCAACGTCTTGGGCGAATTTCTCCTTTGCAGAGATGTACCAAATTTGCGAATTTTCTCTGGTCCAATAATATCGGCAACGATAGTAGTTGCTCCTAAAAACTGCATTACTTTGCCGATTCGCTCCCACCAAAAGATACTTATGCCCCAAAGTACTGCATCGGCAGATAAGTTATCGGACAACCAAAGTTTCCATGCTTCGCTAAAAGTAATTTCCATTTGAACCGTACCCAAATCGAATAACGGTCTTTAAAAGTGGATGCAGTTTACATCATATTTAGTACATCTGTGCAATTGCTCATAAAGTTGTCAGAGCTTTAGTCTCGACCAAATTGTTTCATCTATCCTCTAATATAGGTAATTTTTGGAACTTTTGTAAGAATTGTAATAAAGCTACGTTTGTTCCGAGTTGTTCGATTTCGCCTCGGTATTTGGTTACGACTTCAACAAAGCGTGGGGTTCGAGCGAGGTCGCCAAACAGTTCCTTTAGTTCGAGCAAGGGTTGGGGGTCTGAGCCAGCCATACGAGCGCGTTCGGTGAGAATATCTGCCCTAGAATCTTCAATAGTTAGAGACTGACCTTGTTCGTCAACACCTTGGAGGTAGCGAAACCATAAAGCGATGGTAAAGCTTAGGTAATCTATCGAACCACCCCGTTCGAGTTGGTCTCTGAGGCTGCCAAAAATGAACTTAGGCAGTTTGTCAGAGCTATTTAGGCAGAGGCGAGATAGGCGATCGCGAACTTTGGGATTAGAAAATCGTTCGACTAGAGTTTTTTTGTATTCCCCGATATCGACACCTGGTAGGGGTGCAAGAGTAGGCGTTACTTCATCCATCAAGCCTGCAATAGCTTGTTGGATTGGTTCATAGTTCATTGCCTCAGAAGTGTAGGTATAGCCCAGTAACGAACCTAAGTAGCCTAATAAAGAATGACCAGCATTTAGCAGTCGCAGCTTCATCAGATCGTAAGGATGAACATCGTCGGTCATTTGCACGCCGACAGCTTGCCAATCGGGTCGTCCCGCACAGAAATTATCTTCAATAACCCATTGACTAAAGGGTTCAGCTACCACAGGCCAAGCATCTTGAATGCCAAAGCGGCCGCTTACCATTTGGATATCGGCGGCGGTAGTGGCAGGAGTAATCCGGTCTACCATACTATTAGGAAATGCCGCATGCTGGGCAATCCACTCTCCCAAATCTGGGTTTTGCAGCTTGGCAAAGGCGGTCAGCATTTTACGGAGGACGTTGCCGTTACCCTGGATATTATCGCAAGATAACATGGTGAAAGGCGGTAAGCCATTTTGTCGTCGTCGATCCAGCGCTGCCGTGAGAAAGCCATAAACCCCTATCGGGCGAACGAGATGCTGCAAGTCATGCTGAATGGTAGGATGTTGGACATCGAATTCGCCAGTACCTTCAATTACGTAGTAACCACCTTCTGTAATAGTTAGAGTTACAATCTTACACTCCGACCCTGCGAGGACATCAATAACAGCCTGGGGGTTGTCTGGGGCGAATAGGTATCGGGTAATCGAGCCAATAATACGTGCGGTGTCTTGCTCTGGAGAACGTTCGATTAAAGTGTACAGACAGTCTTGAGCGTGCAAAATATCTCGCTTTTTCTCGTCGTGCTTTAGCAAACCAACACCGCAGATACCCCAAGTACTACCTTGCTTATCGTTCGCCCGCTGCTCATGCTCGATATAGTTATCCAAATAAAGAGCTTGGTGGGAGCGATGGAAACCACCTACGCCGATATGAACGATGCCATTTGTCACCGTATCACGGTCATACTGGGGAACGCGAGCCAAATCGGAGAGTTGCGGGAGATTGGTTTTATTCAGACGAATAGCGGTCTTTATCGATTGAGTTGGGGAATGGTTGGATGGGGCGAAGCTGCTGTTCATAGGATTGTCCTGTTGTAAAGTTATCTTGTTGGGCTTTAGGAATAGCTAGGTCATTAGAGTCAAATACATGACATAGATTACCATCGATATAAATAGGTAGGCTATCGCCTACTGTTACCCTTCTGTCGCCTTCGGTTTGGACGATAAGGGTATCGCCACCTGGAGCTCTGACGTAAAGAGAAGTAGCATCACCAAGATGTTCGACTACCAGTACTTCACACATCAGGGTGGGATGGTTGGCATCGATGCGTAGATGTTGGGGGCGGATGCCCAAGGTAGCGCGGTCGCCTACCATTAGATTATTCGGCTGTACTGGCACGGTTACGGTATCATCACCAGGTAGTCTAAGGGTAGTGCCATAATCCCGAACGCTAGTAGTCATCACCGAAAGAAAATTCATCTTCGGAGAACCGATAAATCCCGCGACAAAACGATTGCGGGGATTATGGTATAATTCCATCGGCGCGCCGATTTGTTCGACAATACCACCCTGTAGAACCACAATTTTAGTTGCCAAGGTCATGGCTTCAATTTGGTCGTGGGTGACATAAATCATAGTGGACTGCAAGCTGTTATGCAGACTGGCAAGCTCTAATCGCATCTGTCCCCGCAAAGCTGCATCCAAATTAGATAACGGCTCATCAAACAAAAACACTTTGGGGTTTCGTACTAATGCGCGACCGATAGCTACCCGCTGTCGCTGTCCCCCAGATAACGCACCTGGCTTACGATTCAATAATGGTTCTAGCTGCAAAATCCGACCGACTTCTTTAGCCCTTTGGTGCCGTTTGGCTTTGGGCACACCCGCCAGTCGCAAACTAAAGGACATATTTTCGGCTACTGTCATGTGCGGATAGAGGGCATAGGTTTGAAACACCATTGCCAGCCCGCGCCGATCTGGCGGAACATGGTTCATAGGCTCGCCATCAATCAGAAGATCCCCAGAGCTAATTTCCTCTAGTCCAGCAATCATTCTCAGAAGGGTAGATTTACCGCAGCCTGATGGTCCGACGAAGACCACAAATTCGCGGTCTTCAATATCAAGGTTGATGCCTTTAATAATTTCGGTGTCGGTATAGGTTTTGCGAATGTTTCTTAAAGTTACAGTTGACATAATTAATTAGCTTTAAATAGATGTTAAATGAAAGGGGTGAGCCTATTTGACGGCTCCAAATGTAAGACCTCGAACCAGTTGTTTTTGACTGAGCCAACCAAAGATCAAGATCGGTGCGATTGCCATAGTTGAAGCTGCCGATAGTTTTGCCCAAAAAAGTCCTTGGGGACTAGAGAAGGAAGCAATAAATGCGGTTAAGGGAGCTGCATCAAAGGTGGTCAGGTTGAGACTCCAGAAGGCTTCGTTCCACGAAAGGATGATCGAAAGCAGTGCGGTAGAGGCAATTCCAGGCAGAGCTAGAGGAAGCAGTACATATGCTACTTCTTGATAGGTTGTCGCACCATCCATGCGATCGGCTTCGAGAATTTCTTTTGGTACTTCTTTGAAAAAGCTATAGATCATCCAGACCACAATCGGCAGGTTAATTAAGGTATAAATGATAATCAAACCGATACGGGTATCTAACAATCCTGATTCGCGACCTAAAATGTAAATCGGTACTAATACACCTACTGAAGGCAGCATTTTGGTTGAAAGCATCCACAGCAGAGTGCTTTTAGTGCGTTTAGTCGGAAAAAAGGACATGGCGTAAGCTGCGGGAATCGCTAGCAATAGTGCTAAGATAGTCGCGCCAACGGAGATAATGATACTGTTCCAAGCGTAGTTAAAATAAGCAGCCCTTTGTTGAACGGCAACATAGTTATCTAAAGTTGGGGTAAAGAAAAGCTGAGGTGGTGTCGCTACTGCGACTACTTCTGTTTTAAAGCTGGTAATAAACATCCAGAAGATTGGGAAGAACAAAATACAGGCGACTAGCCAACCTAGTAAGGCGATTAGCCATTGATTCGATTTATTATTAGTTTTCATGAGTTAACTATCCAAATTACTAGCAACGCTACGGACTAAGAAAATCGCGACAAGGTTAGCTAGCACTACGGCAATCAGCCCGCCAGCGGAAGCTCCACCCACATCAAACTCTAGTAATGCTTTAAGATAGATGTAGTAAGCTAGGTTGGTAGTGGCAAGTCCAGGACCACCGCCTGTAGTAACAAAAATTTCCCCAAAGATAGCCAGAAAAAAGATTGTCTCGATCATTGCCACAACGGCGATCGCCCGACTTAAGTGAGGCAAGACTACGAACCGAAACAATGCCAACGGTTTTGCTCCATCCATGCGAGCAGCTTCAAGCTGGTCGGTACTTAGAGACTGAATCGCCGTTAATAAAATTAGTAAGGCAAACGGCAGCCATTCCCAGGAAACAATAATGATGATTGACAACAGGGGAAAATCAGTAAACCAGTCAATCGCTCCTAAACCCAGCCCACGAGTGATTTGAGCAAATAGCCCATTAACCGGGTGCATCAGCATATTTTTCCAAATCAAAGCACTCACCGTTGGCATGACAAAGAACGGCGAAATTGCTAGTACACGGGTAATACCCTGACCTGGAAAATCTTGGTTAAACAGTACCGCTAGTAAAGTGCCTAAACCAATTGTAATTAGCAGTACGGAAGCGACTAGGACAAGGGTAGTGCCAATCGAAATCCATAATCCTGGATCGGTTAGAATAAAAGTAAAGTTTTCTAATCCAATAAACTCGCGGTTTTCAGGAATTAACAGATTATATCGCTGAAAAGCAAACCAGACTGCCATTGCCAACGGCACTACCATCCACAGAATCAGCACGATTACTGATGGGGCGACTAACGCCAAGGTGGGTAGCTTTCTTGAAGATTGCTGTTTCGGCTTCGGCGGTGGTTCTTGTGGTCTTATTACTACTGAAGAAGTCATTGCTCTTTCTCTCTCTTAGCTTGCTTATTGTCGTCGATGTAGCCCGTGTGACGCATAAACCGTTCGGCTATATTTTGCGATCTCTCAATCGCCTGTTCGACCGAAACCTTATCAGCTAAAGCTTCTGCCATCTGCTGTCCTACCTGAGTTCCAATCGCCTGAAATTCGGGAATATCTACATATTGAATTCCCTTATAAGGAGTGAGCAAAGGGGAAGGACGCTCGATATCGGCAGACTCAATCGAAGTCAGTACAGTCTTGGCAAAGGGAGCAACTTTTTGGTAGTTAGGATTTTCGTAAGTTGAGGTGCGAGTACCTGGTGGCACTGAAACCCAACCCGATTTATCCGCCACTAATTGAATATATTCTTTAGAGGTTGCCCAGGTGATGAATCGCTGCGCCGCTTCTGGAGAACGCGACGTTTTAGGAATTGCTAAAGCCCAAGCCCATAACCAGTTTGAACCATTAGGATAAGACTCGACTGGTGCAGGGGCAAAACCAACTCGATCCGCAACTTGCGACACTTCAGGATTAGATAGCAATCCTGCTGCAACCGTAGCATCGATCCACATCCCGCATTTACCCGTCGAGAATAGTGCCAAATTCTCGTTAAAGCCATTAGAACTAGCTCCAGGTGGTCCGTATTTATTCAACACGTCTACATAAAAACCAACGGCATTTTTCCATTGTGGCGTATCGAGTTGAGGCTGCCATTCCATATCAAACCAGCGTCCGCCATTAGTATTTACGAGCGTGGTTAAAAATGCCATATTTTCACCCCAACCTGGCTTACCTCGCAGGCATATACCGTAAACGCCATTAGCTGGATCGTTTACCTGACTAGCCCATTTCTTCACCTGGTCGTAGGTGGGATTCTCGGACATTGTAATACCTGCCTTCTCAAACAGATCGCGACGGTAGTACAGCATCGAACTCTCGCCATAAAACGGTAGCGCATAAAGCGTACCCTCATGGGAAAGACCAGTACGAATCGGATCTATCAGATCCTCAACGTCATATTTAGCAGGTAGTTTATCGAGAGGCTTTAACCAACCTCGTTTTGCCCAAATAGGTGTCTCGTAAGAACCAATTGTTAAAACATCAAATTGACCGCCCTGACTGGCAACGTCAGTGGTAGTACGTTGACGTAAAATATTTTCTTCTAGGACTACCCAGCGCAGCTCGATATCGGGATTGTCAGCTTCAAACTTGCGCGATAAATCCTGCATGACCACCATATCACCATTATTGACAGTGCCAATGGTCAATCGCGTTTTGTCCTTTGCCTCCGATTCGCTTCCACAGGCTTGCAATAAAGGTATCAGGACGACGCTAAAAAGGAACTTCGTTATTTTTTTCATCTTAATTTGTCCTTTAATAAGGTAGGACCTACGTAACTGGCATATTTTTTTTGTAGGGGAGGCAAAAAGCGAGGACACTGCTGCACCAAGGTTCCCGCTCATGTGCAAATGTCCGGGTGTAGATTAACTTCGGGCTTTATTGCCGTTGCTTGTACACTGACTGATTGCCAACGTAGTTATAAGGTTTCGGAGTCTACGGCACCATCATCTAAAAAACTCCTGGTAGGTTGGAAACCGTGTGTCTTTAGACCACGGAGGAAAACCGCCACAAGCGCAAAGCTCGCCGGAAGAAGATTCTTCCGGCAGACTTTGCAAATTTATTTGCAGTGACATAAAATCAAAAAGCATAAGAATATCCATCTTTTTTGTGAATAGTTGTGCAGTACTTATAAGAAATACCTTGTACTAATTTTTCGCGAGTATAAATATTGAAACTACCAGTACTTCTAGTAGCTATTCTTCCTATGTATTCGCCAGCTTTTTTACCCTTTGTGACAATAGCTTTTACTATGTCACCAGTTTGAAAACCCTTAACAAATTTGATTCTAGGTACATATCTTGAAGGAAATCCATGCTTATCTGTTCTACACATTTGGCGTGTACCATGACCATTACATTTAATTTTTAATGGTTGGTTAGTCAATAGTTTTATATTGTTAATATCACCAACGCAAGCCGCATCAATCCAATGATGTTTTTCAAGCTTTAACCTAGTTCGGTTATATTTAGTTTGCGCTCCTGTCGCAGTTTTAGTAGGTAATAAATTAGATAAGACTTTTACTAACTTATTCCTAGTTGCGTTTACTGCGGCTGCATCTAAAAGCGGTTTTTTTGCTTTAGATTTAATTTTTTTGAGTAAATCTGACTTCTTTTTTAAGAACTCTTCAACCGGTTTACAACATTTCTTTTGATTACATTTTTCGCAAGCTAAACAAAGATTACTAACTCTGTTACTACCTCCTTTTGATTTGGGATGGATATGTTCTATCTGCAAAGGAATATTTTTTTTGCCGCAGTAAGTACATTCTCTACCCCATTTTTCAAGTAGATATTCACGTACTTGATAACCCTGTAATTCCCCCTGTTGATACTCAACTCCAGATATTTCTGGATTTTGCATTTGCTGCATATCAAATTTGACTTTTTCAATCCATAACTCAGTTATTGGGGCATAACGTATTAAACGTTTTACCCAGGTTTCTGTTGTTAGAATTCGATGCTCTAAGCTTGGTGGCAACCAATTATCATTACGCTTACGATTATCAAAACGTGGTTCTCTGTACCGAGTTTTTCTATCTCTGCGACTACTTCTTAGCTGTCTACGAGATAACAAACCTTCTTTTATTTGATAACCTCTATGCTCTACTTCAGCACACCAAATAACATTTTCCTCATCAAGTAATGCAATACCTGTGATTTTTGAGCCAGGGTCAAGCTTTAAGATTAATGGTCTAATGGTAGGACTATCAATTGCAGTTTTTAGGATTAATGTAAACGGGTATTGGCGGAACACAGCCGCTTTACCTTTCTCTAGCAATCTACGAGCTTGTTTTGGTGATACTAGGTTTAATTGTTGTTTGTTTGTGTCAATCAAAAATACATAATTTTGTTGCATTGTTAGTGCCTCAATTGGTAATGTTAGCTTCGACATTGTTAGTGGTCGGTGACTATCCAAGCAGCACTGCCTTAACCCCTTAAAGCTGTTTAACTGCCCGGTTCTAGAGCAAGGAACTAGCTACGCATCCCTTGGTAGGTTCTTGAACGCTTGCCACTAACGAAAGTCTGGTCAACTTGGGGCTATCAGTTTTTAGGTTGGAAGCCCCGTACCTTTAGGTCGGGGTCGTTGACAGTTTTGTGACACTTACGTAAACCCTGTAAGACTTATTACCTCCTTGATATTTCAAATTAAGATAAGAATATGAGTAAGTTGTGAGGACGCGGAACATATTTACCGTTTTACTCCTTTTATTTTGAACAGATTTCAAGTTTCGAGCATTTGCTCAAATCTCAATCAAATGCCCTGTGAATAAAATCATACTTTTTTTCTCAATAATTATGATAAAAACGTTACCATTTGAAACAATTACCTATTTAGAGGTGGACATATGGAGCGCGATTGGGTAAAGCCGTTCTGTAAAATATGCCTTAATTATCTAAACCACTTAAGGTTTTTGATGAGAATTGCCTCATGATTAGCTTGTCAAATAGCTTGTCGCTTAACCTTTGGATTTACTTCTTCAAAGATAGAAATTACACTAACAGCATTACGCATTTACCAACGCCCTCTTTTCTAGTCGAATTACGGCGACCATCTCAGGGATGTCTTCTGCTCGGAGAGCGTCCAGAGTTTGGCTGCCTCTTCCTGGTTCAAGACGAACTCCTCTAGCGGACACTCGCCGATGGGACCGACCATCTCGAATCTTGTCGGACCATAATATTTTTCTGACTGCAACCCCTCTTCCGTCGCACACATAACTTCAGGCCAAGAACCCTTCTCGGCAGATTGTGCCATAGGAGAGAGCAGTTTCCAGAGAAGCTTTGTGGTGAGGTTGGCGTTGCCCTCTATCAAACTCGTTCGTGACGCGCCAGGATGGCAGACCTGCACCCGAACGCTCTTGTTCGCAACCTTGATACGGCGCTGCAACTCATAGGCGAATACCATCTGCGCCAGCTTGCTCTGAGCATAGGAATTCCAGGGGGTGTAGTTCTTATCGAAGTTGAGGTCTTCAAACTTAATTCTCTTCAGCCCCATTTTATACCCGTTACTACCAACGACCACGATGCGTCCTGCTGACGCTTCGATCCGCTCAAAGAGCAATCCACACAGGAGGAAATGACCGAAGTGGTTCACGCCAAGCTGGCTTTCAAAGCCGTCTACGGTAATCTCCTGTTTGGCTACCTGCGCGATGGCGGCGTTACAGATGAGCGCGTCGATGTGGGGAACCTTCTCCAGAACCTCCGCTGCCGCTTCCCGCACGGAATCCAGCACCGCTAGATCCATGTGTACGAAGGTCACATCAGTGTCAGTGCCAAATTCCTGTTTCAAGGTCGCGATAGCAGCGGTTGACTTCTCGGCGTTGCGGTTCATCATCACCACTTTTGCGCCTTTGGACAGGAATACCCGTGTTGCCTCGAATCCTGCACCAGCGTTAGCACCAGTGATGACATATGTTTTGCCTGCAAGGGAGCCGAGTCGCTCCGGTGTCCAGCCCTTCGGTCCGAAATTTTTTTTGGTGGTCATTGTTTAAACTCCTTGTTTTGCGTACCTAGTTAGAGTGCTGCTGTAAAAATTTTTGATTTCCATTTTCATGCTCCTACCAGCCGCAGATGAGGGATTCAATCCGTGAAGCAACTCCAAAACCAGCTAGGGAGTAACGCGATTTTGTGAAAAGCTGAAACCAAGAACGAGAATAGGTTATTTCGGGGTGCGATCGCCATGTCACCATTATTGACGGTGGCAATGGTCAATCGCGTTTTGCCCTTTGCTTCCGATTCGCTTCCATAGGCTTGCAATAAAGGTATGTTGTCAATTTGAGCATAACGCATTTGCTTGAGCATATATTCAGATATATGCGACATAACATACAATATATAGATATTGAATAACAAAAATATGACAAATACTTCTTCCCAGCAGCGCAGTCATAAGCTCGATCTGGCAGCCCGCGCTGCTTGGCTCTACTACATTGCCGACAATACACAAGAAGAAATTGCTACAAAACTCAATGTATCACGGCAAGCAGTTCAACGACTAGTCGCTTTGGCAGTCAGTGAAAAGCTGATCAAATTTCGACTAGACCACCCCCTTAGCAATTGTATTGCTTTAGCTGAAGCACTGCGCGATAAATTTGAACTGTCTACTTGTGAAGTAGTGCCAGTCAGTACAGACGGTTCGCGTAACGGTCTGGGTATTTGCGCCGCAACTCACCTAGAGACATATCTAGTAGCAAAAGCACCTACGATTATGGCATTTTCTTCCGGTCGAACATTGCGAGCGATGGTCGAGCAAATTCCTTCCATGAATCAGCCTCAACATAAGATTGTCTCTATTGTTGGCAACATGGCTCACTATGGTCGGGCAGGTCATCATGAAGTAGTTATGCACCTGAGCGAGCGTACTGGTGCTGAAGTCTATCCTGTACCGACTCCAGTAGTAGCCACCAGTGTCAAAGAACGTAAACTACTGCAAACGCAGCAATCATTTATCACCGTCGAATCTTTAGTCAATCAGGCAAAAGTCACCTTTGTTGGCATTGGTAATATTGGCTGGAATGCTCCACTGCATGAAAGTGGATTTATTAGCGATCAAGAAATTACCGAACTTATAGAATTAGGTGCTGTCGGAGAAATTGCGGGATGGGCTTACGACCAACAGGGTATATTATTGAAAAAGGGTACTAATACGCGAGTCGCGGGTGTTCCTCTCAAACAACCAGTTCATCGACTGACGATTGGAGTTGCAGGGGGTTTACACAAAAAAGAAGCTTTGGAAGCCGCTCTACAAGGCAGGCTGATTAATGGATTAATTACAGATGAAGCAGTGGCTAAATCAATTCTTCAGATGGCATAAGCTCCTATTTGGCGTGAAGCGGGCGTATCGTAGGTTCTTTGATGGGTTGAGGAACACGAGGAGAGCGAAGTTCAAAGATTAGAAGTAAAATGTGAGATTTTTGTGAGTAAATATCCCTCATTTATCAGTCTTGGAAAAATCAACGAATTTTCGATGTTTCAGCCAACGAAAAATTAAGGTTTCATCCCAGTTTAACAGAAAAGGGATATATTTCATCTAGAATTTATTCCTTCCCATTCCCCTGAATTACAATCCGCCGAACGTTTGTGGTCTAAGCGTAAATGAACCGATAGCAAATCGTTCATTTAAAAACCTTGACGATTTAGAGGAAGTACTATTTCAACGTTGTCAAGTTCTTCTAAAACAACCTTCTTTAATAAAATAAATTACACATTTTCATTGGTGCCCAAAAATTAGAAATATATCATTCCGGTGCAACCGGAATTGATATTACTGCTTGGGACATATTAGCGGCGCACACCTTAACCCCGCTGTTACCTTAGCATTTTGGACAAGAAGCTTCTTTCCCAGATATCGAGTTTTTCCGTATATTGTGGCAGAATCTATTGGTGCTGTAGCTGCTTCAGTTTTACTGCTAATTAGTTTGGGACGAGTTGGTAATTTAGGGGAGTAAACTAACGCCAACTTGAATCAGCCACATGAGGTGATGTTTTGAGGGTTAGTAGTTAGCGCGATCGCAAACTCACCTACAAATATTGCAAGATTTTCCATACCGTCCAATCTTCTGTCACCAAACCTAAATAGACTTGATTTTTGTCCACCACTCCAACAACACAGCTCGACATTGCAAACAGGTCAATGAATTAAGCAAGGATGCGATACCATCATGATTAATTGGATACATAGCTCCGATAAAATTTGATGGTATCTGCACGGTGGATTGTAATTCAACAATAAATCCAAACAGTTTCTGATTAGAGAAGGAACTATTTATAGTCCAGCCCTGGGTATTTAAAGGTGTCAGTTGGGAAATTGTCTCTGCTGTAATTCCCAATTCTCGCTGAAGAATTTTCGGCACCATTGTAATAGGTTTCTCTGCTTCTGGAACTCTTCCACCGGGAAAATCGAGGGTTTTTTCTTGCACTCCCGGACGATAGCTTGGTGGTGGTAAAATTAATTGCTGGTTTTGAATTGGTAAAATAATTACCGAGTCTGCTTTTTCTACTCGCCAATATTCCAGGATTTGTCCCTTATCATTTTGGAGATGTTCGCCAATTACTGTCACCCATCGGGAGTGTAACTCTAAGATTTTATCCTGAATTTGCCAACCTGTATTCATAAACAACAGTTCCCAGATTTGGAAAATGAGCAAGAGTAGTATTTCTGATAGCGGTGGTTGATTTAAAAATATCGCGGTGTTTTAGCTGCTGCTAATTCGGCTTTAGCTTCAGATGCCAATTCTTTACCACCTTCATACCTGCTTTGATGGTTCCCTTAGCAATGGATTTACCAGCTTTCTTCACCACCGGAACCACAACTGGTGCAAGTAAAAAAGCATCTACACACTAAGGATTAATCCTGTCATTCCACTAGGAAAGAGACAGCGATAACCCGTCCTCACTATTTAGAGCCACACTTTTGGCTAATTCATATTTCCATTTCACGATTAATTTCCTCCTTTATTCCATTATCTGCGTGAAAATCTCTTTCAAAATCCCCACCTCTACCAAACTGTCCAAAACGACGACCTCTAAGTCTTTTGTGACGATGACCAAAAGCTTCTTCTGAGGGGGAATCATCAATTTGAGTCTCTTGTGTGGATAAGAGTTGTTGAATCTCTCCTATCAATTGTCGTACTTTTTGCCATTCTCCAGACTCAATAGGTTCAGCGTCACATTTGGTTTGCCATTCATTTAAAATTGCATTCAGCTGCGAATAAGTTGCTCGACACATATATTCTCCTTGGTCTAACTGTTTACCAATCTCCAACAGTTCCTCTCTCAGTACTACGGGAACCCGGATGGTTTTGGTTTCACCGTGTCTCCAGCCAGCTTTTCTCCCGGCATTTCTCCGGCATCCACCTCTACCCATATTCATATTCGGTTTCATTTTCATGACCTCGTTTATTTCTTACACTTTTATTATAGAATATATTTTTGATTTTGTGTCAATATCTATAGTCTATTACTCGTAGATATTATAGATTTTGTGACGAAATAGTTTTTGTAGATTTATCCGTAAAAATTTAGAATAATTTCCCTCACTCCCTCTTTATTGATTCCACATCGGAGTACTGAGATATCGCTCTCCAGAACTTGCTTGAACAGCCACAATCAATTTACCTTGATATTCTGGTATGACTCCTACTTGTAATGCTGCATACAAAACTGCTCCTGTAGAAATACCACTAATAATGCCTTCCTGTCGCGCCAGTTGACGACCTAGTTCATAAGCTTGTTCATCAGCAACAGTGACAATTTCATCAATTAAATCGACCCGCAGCACATCTGGAATAAAGCCTGCACCAATACCTTGGATATTGTGTAATCCGGGGGACTGATGATTTAGGACAGCACTAGTGGCAGGTTCAACCGCGACAATTCTTATTTGGGGATTTTTTTGTTTGAGGTAGCGTCCAGCACCTGTTAGAGTTCCCCCAGTTCCGACACCAACCACAAGTACAGCAATCTTTCCCTCTGTATCCTGCCAAATTTCTGGTCCTGTGGTTTGGTAGTGAATTTTGGGGTTAGCAGGATTGCTGAATTGCTGGGGAGAAAAGGTATTAGGGATACTGGCTAGCAGTTCATTAGCGCGGGATATAGCACCAGCCATGTCTTCTGCTTCGGGAGTGATGACAACTTCAGCACCATAAGCTTGAATAATTTGCTGACGTTCTCGGCTCATATTTTCTGGCATTGTCAGGATTAAACGATATCCTTTAGCAGCACAAACCATTGCTAAACCGATACCAGTATTACCAGAAGTTGCCTCAATAATTGTGGAAACTCCTGGCTGTATTAAACCAGCTGCTTCTGCCTCAATAATCATACTGATAGCAATGCGGTCTTTTACTGATTTTGCCGGATTCATCCCTTCCAATTTTAGGGCGATATTAGCAACGCAGTTTGCATTTTTGGGTAAATTTTGTAGTTTTACCAAGGGGGTACGACCAATGATTTCGGTAATATTGTTATAAATGGGCATGGTTTTTATTAGTTGAAATAGTTATGTTTGATATTTAATGACAGTACTTTTCCTACGAACAAGCTACAAATAAATATCAGCAAGCTGAAGTTTCTTGTAATATGCAATAGAAATCAATCAGATTTTTGAAAATTTTTACTCTGCAATTTCTAAAACATAACTTGAAAAAATACGAAAATGAACCCTATCATTAAAAATATATGAGGTAAGTTACTTAGTAGTGGACGTTTGGTAATTTTGACTAAAGGATAAATGCTGAAAATGAGTATAGATAGCAGAGTTACGCCTTGAAGGAAAGCTGCTACATCCATACTCCAAGTCAAGGTAGGTAAACCTGCACCACTATATCCAAAGCTACGAGCAAATACCGGGAGAATTTTTCCTGCTTCTGTAATTGCCGAGGGGATATAGTAAGCTAAATTTGCTCCCAGAGTCATGGGCAAGTAAGCGTAGATTACAGTAAGGTAATCTGGCATTTTATTGTCAATAAATCGGGCAATTTGGTGAGTAAAATAAGTAGCAATAAAAGGAATACTTAATAATATTGTCACCACGGGTATAGCAGTTAGTAAATGTTCAGAATCAAGGAGAATATCCCCAAAACCAAGCCAAGTTAAAATTCGGTGGGAATAGTGCATAAACACTCCACCGAAAAGCAGCAACATTAAAGCAACTTCTGCCCAGAAACCTTGATGATTTTCTAATAAATCAGTGGCAGGAAAACGCAAATTAAGCTGTACAGAACGATTGGGGCAAGCTTTTAAACAAGTCATGCATAAAACACAATCCCGATTATCTTTTAATTGAGCGGGATGGGAGTATAGGGGACACCCATCTGTAGCTTGTCCTTCCGTAGAAAGAGCATCAGCAAAATTAACTGGGTTAACATCACTACCTTTGTAGCAAGCAAATACACTGCATTGACTGCCACACACTTGCTGAGTTGAACGCAATTCCACCATCGATAGTTTGGCAAACATCCCATTCATACCCCCGATGGGACAAAGATAGCGACACCACAGACGACGCTCATAAATTATGCTACCAATTACTGCTCCAGCAGCGATAATTAGTAATAACGAGGCGGAAAGATAAGGGGTATGGGGTAAATCCCAGAGTTTTTCCCATAGGTAAATGGCAACAAAACCAGCCCAAAGTAACCAAGCACCCCATTTGTTTAACCATTTTGTCGGCCAAGGTAATAATTTTCGAGGGAAAATCCACAAGGATATCTTTCGCAACCATTCCCCGGTAATCATAAACGGACAGACAGCACACCATAGGCGACCTGCAATCGGAAATAACAACAGGTAAAAGGGCCACCACCATGCCCAAAAGAAATTTAGAGTTATGCTGGCATCCCTGGTTTGGGGTCCAATATAGCCCATAATAGTCACAGGGATAAAAATCACCATCATCAGTATCCAGAAGCGTTCGGGCCACCATTTACTCAAGAGAAACCGGCGTAACCAGGGTATTTGATTGAGTAAATCTACACGAAAGGCATTTTTTTTCGATTCCACCGACCATAATACTTGCTCTGGAATTACTGACTGTTCCGTGGGTGTCATGGCGACAGCGCGTTTGATAATACCTTCAAGTTCTACCAAATTTGCTGGGTAATCGTAACTTATCAAGCGACGGATATCGGCTTGATTGAGTTCTAAAATACTTCGTCCTCTTTGCCGACAAAATTTCTTTAAAAAATAGGTAGCAAAATCTGGGATATCCTGTTTGCGTTGAGGAAGGGAAAATAACTTGATTTGATGGGCTTCTACGTCATTCAAACTAATCTTACTGTGACTAGCGAGGATTAAACGTACCCAAGAAGAAAGAGGAGGTGAATTTTCTACGTTGGTTTTTAATTTACCTGTTTTAAGGTAATTAATCAGGCGTTCGCGTTCTGTTTTCTGCAATAATTGAACGTTATCAATTAACAATGTACCTCTTTCCAAGAGTTCAATTACACCCGGTTGGTCTGGTTTCCCAAATATGCTATCTGTATTAATTAAACCCGCTTGATCGCGGGGTAACTGAGCTAGATCAATTTCTGCAAAGGGGCGATTGTGTAATCCCGAACTTGCATGAATTAACCCAGCAATAAAAGTTTTACCACTACCATGTGGAGCTTGTAAAATTATAGGCTTTAAATCAGCCACTACTTGCTTAAGTTGCTGTTGCAGTTTTTGACTTGCTTTACTCTCACCAATGATTGACTCAACCATTGGTACAGGCTGAATATAACTTTGTAACCCTTGAATTCTGGCTTGTTCTTTAGATAGACGTTGAGCAAAATTAGCTAAGTCTTGGGCAAGAAAATTATTGATTGCACTTTGAATCTGGGGATAATTGTCCTGGAGTTGAAGAAAATCATCCCGTCCCAGAAACCAAATCTCGCTTTTAGAAAGAGCCACAGCACCAGCACGATAGGTAGCATTTACCTGTTGCTCTACTGATGGGACATAGCCAAAAACATCACCTGCATTACGATAAGTGATGTGGGTTTTACCTACAAGGGATTGGCGATAAATCTCCACCGAACCCCATTTGAGTAGATACAAACCTACTGGTTTTAAATCTTGCCGATAAATTTCGGTATTTGCTTCTACTTTGAGAATTTGCAAACGTTTGGCGATCGCATTAATCACCTCTTGGCTCAACTGTCCCCAAATACGATGGAAACTTAGCCAATCGACACATTCTAAAACCGCTTGTTCGTCAATTTTTAACTCCCCATCAATTGGGGGTTGTAGAGGTAGTATTTGCACTTGACTGGTCATCGTTAGTATATTTCTGTGTAAGGAGTATTATGAATTATCTTGACTGGCTGCTTTCCAGCCATTCATACTGGGTGGAAAACCTTGCACGTTGTCATAGCCGAGCAAGTGTAAAGACATGACTGCCATTGCAGAACGATAACCAGAGGAGCAGTAAACTACTACAGGTTGTTTTTTGGGAATTTTATCTAAGTTTTGAGCCAATGTCCGCAGGGGAATATTTATAGCGTCATCAATATGACCAGATGCATACTCAGAAAGCTCTCTCACATCCACCAAAAAAATATTATCTTGTTTGAGCAAACGTTTTAACCCTTCCACTTTTCCTACAGTGTAATAGTTTCCTGGGATGGATTTGAGATAATCATCCACTGCTGTTTTCATGTTATTAACCTCTGAATTAGATACTATTGGGATAGGGGATGCTAAGGCTGACGAGTCATAGCCAAGATCCAAAAATGCATAAATAAATACACAAAATACTAATAGATTTACAGTTAAAAAATGACCGATTTTCATGAGTAATTATTTCTTGATAGTAATGAGTGAAGCCGTTAAATAACAACAAAATACAGTAGGAATACTATAATGAATTGATATTTGCGGGCTATTATTTGTAATCCGCTTACTCTAAACACAGCATTAGGTGTTTATTGGATAACTTTTGGCTTTCCTGCATTCTTAATCTAAAAAAATATGTTGAGTAACTTGTGAGGAAATCAAAATTTTACCTAAAAGCTATATTGAAGAACAATTCTAGATAAGATTTGTATGACTTATTGATACACGGTTTCTAAACTCCAAAATTACGTTCTACCATCCTTACAGTGCTAATTATGGTTTCACAGCCAGTAATTGCACGACAGCACTATGTCCCTGATGAAACAGTCCTTCTTGAATTTCCCGCTCAACTTCTGTAGCGTGTTTAAACTCTAACCCATCAAGTTCTTGCTGGAGGGTTGTCAGTTCCATCATCAAATCGGCATTGGGTGGACCTCCTGTTTTGAGTTCTAGTTGACGGGGTGTATAAGCCTCCAGCACAAATACACCACCGGAACGCAATCCAGAAACCACTTGTCGATGGATATTAGCACGTAGGTTCGGTGGTAAGTGACAGAAAATAGAAATAATCGCATCCCAGGAATTCGGTTGAATTATAAAATCAGCCAAATCTGCTACGATGGTTTCTATCTCTACAGAACCCTCTGCTGCCAATTTCTGGGCTTTCTTTAAGCCAACAGGAGATGCATCAACAGCCGTCACTCGGCACCCCTGCTGTGCTAGATAAACAGCATTTCTGCCTTCCCCTTCGGCTAAACAAAGCACAAAGTCTTTGGGAATATGTTGAATAACTTCTACTAGAAATTCGTTGGGATTTTTGCCGAAGGCATATTCAGTTTGGCTATATCGCTCATTCCACATAATTGATCAAACCTCTTGGTATGCAAGAAAATCACATTACTCATTATGAGCAATTGTTTGCCATTCCAACAAAACTTCTGGAGGAATTTTTAAGTCTACAGTTTGATTATCTTTCATCGCTAAAGAAAGATTAATTGATGTTGATGTTGGTAACTTATTTAAGATATTTTTGATATCATATTGACCAACATTGGCAGATGGTGCTTGCTGTGCAAATATATCCTTTGCATTGAAATTTTTACCCGTTCTTGTGTTAATTTTTAAAGGTTTTGGATGGGCAAAATCAGCAGTACCAGGAAAAGCGACTAAACGTAAATTAATACTAAGAGAATCATCTGCTTTCATCCGTTTAAACAACACCACCTGCCAAGCATTTCCTCGCTCATCTCTTAACTTATGTCTCGATTGATAAAGCATTTGACCTGGGACTTCTTCAATGGTGCTGATTGTAGCTACAGCAGGTGGAGGATTAAAAATTCCTAATCCTAGCAAAATGAATAGAAGAGTGGCTCCCAATAACGATAACCACGAGAAAAATTGTCGAATTTTGCACCACATTAGATGTTACCTTATTGTTTGATACTTTTATTGGCAATTAACATCAGTCATAAATTAATTTCCACTATTCTCTAAAGCTTGTTTCAATCCATCAGGAATAAAAACTGCATACATTCCCCGTAAATCTCCGACATTAAAATCAAAAGCAAGGTCTTGAGGATATTTATCTTGGACAAACTGAGGACGAGCATTTTTTCTACCATGACAAGCAAGACAACTTGCCTCAACATTGATACGGCGATAATAGCGAATACCATCTTGTTCGTTGAATTTTTCTTGTTCCCAAAAGCCAATTAATTCGGGATTTTGCTCAAACTTAGCTAGTGCCATTTGGGAATGCAAATTATCGGGAGCATGAGCCGGATTGCGGTATTTTGTGGCAATTTGTTTGACTTGCCAGCCATTTTCTTGACTCAGTTGTTTCGCTCTCATCCCCACTGGTTTACAAACTTCTTTAAAAGTCTGTATTGTCGGTTCTTGTTTTTGAGTTTCTAAAGTAGAAGCCAAACCAGAACGCATCTCATCTAAAAATTCAATTTCTTGCACTGAAGCAGCTAATTGTGCCGGTTCAATTTCAGCCTTGGCAATGGATGGCTTGTAAATTAAAAATACTGCAAAAATTAACACTACAATGATAGCTCTAGGCAATATTTTAAACATGGTTCTCTTCCCCGAAAATTATAAAAATGATGCGAAGAAATTATTTAATTCTTATCAGTCATTCTCGCTAACTGTGAATTAACTTGAACTACTTCTAACTCTGCTATCGGTTCCACCAAAGATAAACCCAAAATCCTTAAACCCCAACGCTCAAACCAAGGTACAGCTATCCCCAATCGCATTTTAGTTAAGAAAAATTTCTCAAACGCTATCTTAATCCAACTTACCCAACGTCCCCGTTTAGCTACAGAAATACGCCGTTTTCCTGTTACAGAATCAGGTAATACAGGAGCAGAAACAAAAATAATACCCGTATCGCCAAAATCTGCCATACAAATTGCTTCCAATGTGGGTGTTACTGGTGCTGTTTTTATTACTCCCAATTCCCTAGCAATATTATGAGCCACAGCCATTCCCATCGCTTCTGCCATTTGCCCAGTTTTCGGTACACCAATAGGTATGGGTGTCTTTTCCGGTGGAGTTAACTGCACCACCACACCCAAGCTGTAAATTGAAGGAAAATCTGGATGTTGATATGTGGGTAAAATCGGCACAAACCCTTTCTCATCAGTCAATCCTGTTGTTGACTGCAAAAATGTCGCACCCCGAAAAGATGGCAGTACCATTGAGTATTTAAAGGGTAAATTACGACCATCTACTAAGGTAATATTTTGGGGATGAATCTCAGTTATTTCCGCGCTTTCAATCAATTCAATATTTCGCTGCTGTAGCATTTGAGCCACCAATTCCCCTGAGTTTGCCATCTCCCCAATGCCTAAATGACCAGCATAGGGTTCTGGTGTAACTACAGTAATCGGTACTTTATGACGCAAACCCCGTCTTCGCAGCACATAATCTGCCAGCAAAGCAAACTCATACAAAGGACCAAAACAACTTGCTTTCGGTACTGCTCCCACCACTATAGGTCCCGGATTATCTAGGAACTTTCGCCATGCTTCCCGTGCCAATACAGCATGATGGGGATTACATACAGATTGGGTATAACCTTTCTCTGGTCCCAAACCCGTTACTGCATCCAGTGCTAAAGATGCTCCCGTGGCAATAACAACGTAATCGTAATTAAGGGTTTTTCCTGCAACATCAAGGATTTGTGCATCAGGATCGAGGGCTGTCACTTTTCCTTCTATCCAATCGATACCTCGTCCTAAAAGCAGATTTTTAATATCTAGTTGAATATTTTCTAGGGGGGTTAAATCAAAGGCTACCCAAGGTAGAGAAGGAATAAAGGTAAATTTGGAGCTATCAGAAATCAGCGTGATGCGATGGGATTTCGGCAACAAACGCCTCAGTTCGTAAGCTGTTGGTAAACCCCCTATTCCTGCACCCACTATGACAACGTGAACCATGCTGGTTACTCCGATTACTAAAAATGGGCGCAGGAACAAGGAAAATTGCCACCATCAAACTGTGTTCTATACCCACGCCGTTTTTAAGACTTTCTCTTATACTATCTAACCAGATAGTAATATAATTATATCTTTAATGCAATACAAGTTAACACTTACCGCCCGATTTACTTGAGTAAAACCAGAGCTATAGTTACTTGAATTACGAGTCACAAAGTATACAGTTGAGATAAAGTATGAGACTTATAAGCTATATCTAAAAAGGATTTATCGCTATTAAATCACCACAAAATGGTATCTTTTTTACCATTTAACCCTAGATTATCCTTTGTTTGGTCGATTCTGATAAGCGATTAAAATATTGTTTGACTAAATTACTAGATGGTAATATGGTATGTATGTGAAGGATTTTTGCTAAACAAAAACATTCAATAAAGTACTCAACATCAATACCGCAACTAGGAGGCGTAAATTCATGTCAGAGAGTCTTCCTTTAGAAAGTCCGTCAATGTCAAGACGACAATTGCTCAACTTCCTCACAGGTGCAGTTGTCGTCACTACAGCTAGTACGCTGTTGTATCCCGTGGCTAAATTCTTTGTTCCCCCCACAGAAGCGGGTGAAGGTGGTTCTATCCTTGCTAAGGATATTAACGGAAATCTGATTCCGGCTAGCCAGATTTTGGCTGAACCCCCTGGAACTCGTGCCTTAGTTGCGGGTTTAGCAGCAGAACCAACTTACCTGACAGTACAGTCAGATAGCACTCTGCATCCTTGGGGAATTACTGATAATTGTACTCATTTGGGTTGTACTTTTCCTTGGAATCCGAACGACAATCAATTTCAATGTCCCTGTCATGGCTCTCGCTATGATGCTGATGGGAGAGTTATACGTGGTCCTGCACCTCTTCCCTTGAAATTGGTTGGCGTGAAGGTAGAAGGGGGATATATCCGCATTTCTCCCTGGACGGAAATTGACCCCCGGACTGGGGAAAAACCCTGGTGGGTTTAGTAGTAACTAGTACAGTGCGGCGGAATAGGGAATTCTCAATACTGCTACGTGCAAGCAAGCTAAATAATTACAGATTGCCTTTTCGCAAGGGGTAGTAACTGTTTATGATGTTTTAACCCAAGTCATATGACTTTGAAATTGAACAGTAATAGATATAAAGGAGAAAAAATGGAAAATATGATTAAGATTAACGAAGAATTAGGAGTAAAAGGTCAGTTAACCCCAGAGGAGTTACATCTATGGGCTAATGCGGGATTTAAATCGGTGTTAAATCTGCGTTCTGCTGATGAAGAAGGTTTCCTTGCAGATGAACAACAGCACGCTGAAATCGCAGGACTGCAATATGTTCATACTCCTGTACATCCCACGAAAATCAATCATCAACTGACTAACCAATTAATGCAGCACATAGACGGGCTGGCAAAACCAACTTTAATTCATTGTAAAAGCGGGATGCGGGCTGGTTTAATTGGGTTGATTTATGTTGCTAGGCGTGAAGGTATGACAGCAGCACATGCTTTAGAAACTGGTAAACAACTGGGATTGAATTTTGATGCTCATCCCCAGTTGAAGCAGTTTATCGAAAGCTATATAAGCAATTATCAGCAAGCTAGTTGATTGTTAAGTGGGTACGCAAAATTAATTGTGTCATTGCGAGCGACAGCGAAGCAATCCCAGAGTGTTGCGATTGCTTCGTTTCACTTCGTTCCACTCGCAATGACAAATGTCCAATTAATTTTGCCCAAGTACTTAATGCTTCTATTTGTATCACTCTACATTAAGAAAGCTAATTGAAAATTTTGCAGAATGAATCAAAAACAACTGATATGGCATCTACATCTTCTATTCAACCATTTGTGATTAATATTTCTCCTTCTGAGTTTGCCAACTTACCCGAACCTCCTTTACTGATAGATGTACGTAGCAAATTTGAGTATGGGATGTTTCATGCACCGGCAGCGAGAAACCTGAGTTTACCTCGTCTAATCATGGGAATGATACCGGGTTTACAACGATGGATGTATCCCCAATGGTTTCAAGATTTATCCAAAGATGAATCTGTGGCTGTAATTTGTTTAACATCACACCGCAGCCCCATCGCAGCTGAGTATTTGCTCAAAGCTGGTTTTACTAGAGTCTTCAATATTAGCGGTGGGATGATGGAGTGGCGACAATTACTTCCTACTTGCAAGGGAAAATAAGCTCACAACTTCCTCAAATTAAGCAAATATTATCGATTTAATTACTGCCATTTGCTTGAACTTGTCATCACCAATAATTCAGACAAATCAATTATTAGAGGAAAACAAAATGAACTTGGAAATTCCTGAAACAATTAAAACTTGGTCACAATTTTTCCATCCCCTGGTGATGTGGATTTTGTTCTTAACTATTAATATAATGACCTGTTTTTTTCACTTTCAAGGAATAAGAAACAATGGAACTTTCTAAAAAAAATCTTAACCAACGTCTTAACCAAATCTACGATGTGATTATTGTCGGTGGTGGTGCTGGGGGATTATCTGCTGGTATTTACTTACAAAGATTTAATCTTTCCAGTTTAATTATTGACAAAGGAAAAGCACGTTCTTTCTGGATGCAAGAATTACACAATTATCTTGGTTTACCTCCAGATACCCCTGGACGGGTGTTGTTACAGAAAGGCAAAGAACATTATGCTTCCCTTGATGGCGATTTTCTCAATGCCTATGTTGAGCAAGTTGTTGAAGAGGGAGAAACTTTTGCACTCAAGGTTAAAGTAGGGCGTGTAAATGGCGTTGAGGCTGTATTCCGTTCTAAGTATTTGATTGCTGCTAGCGGTATTATTGACCATCTACTGCCATTAGATGAAATGCGGAATGTTTACGATTATGCTGGGTATAATTTGCACGTCTGTATGGTCTGTGATGGCTATGAAATGACAGATAAAAAATGTGGTTTCTTTGCGGGTAGTGAAGCCAGTATTGAAGAGATGGTATTTAATTTAAGCTGGTTTACACCTTACATTACCGTATTTACTCATGGCACTTTTGCAGTCAGTCCCGAAATGCGTCAACAACTGCAAGAACATGGTTATCCCTTAGTAGAGACACCAATTAAGCAATTCTTGGGAGAAAAGCACCAAATGACTGGGGTGGAACTGGTAGATGGTTCGGTGATTGAATTAGAAACTGGGCTGATTTCTATGGGTTCTCGTTATCACAATACCTATTTGCAAGGGATAAACTTGGAACTCAAAGGAGGTAATTTGGTTACAGATAAGATGTGTCGGACTTCCCACCCGCGAGTTTTTGCCATTGGTGATTTAAAGGTTGGATTGAACCAGGTAGTAATTGCTGCGGGAGATGGGGCTTTAGCTGCTACCCAAATTTGGCGAGATATTCGTTGTGCTAGTGGTGCGCGTCGTTGGGAGGATAATTTAAAGGTGCATGTGTAGTCAACGGGGGAGGAACTCCCCTACAAATTATTCTCAATCTGCTAGGCAGGAAATAGTTATTCGGAGAGTCTGCTAAAGGCTTTGATTTGTTCAAATTCTTTAGCCCGTTTTTGTATTTGATCGCCAATGCGATCGCAAACTAATTCGCATAAATCGAAAATTACAGGGTCGCTGATAGAATAATAAACGCTAATACCTTTTTGCTGACGCGATACCAAACCGGCTTGAGTTAAAACTTTTAAATGCTTTGAGAGATTCGCCTGTCCCAAACCCGTTGCTTCACCCATTTCTGTCACGTTCATTGCTCCGGTTCTCAGACAACTTAAAATCTGCAAGCGACTTGTTTCAGACAGTACCTTAAAATACTCAGCAACGGGAGCAAGTACTTCTGGAGAATTCTTTGGAGGAACATTCTTTGACATAAGGATTAAGTTAATTCTACTCATTATATTACCATATAGTTATAGTAATAGATAATTTTGTGAAAATAACTTAAATTGCTTTTTAACAAAGCAAGTAATACTTTGAAATTCAGTTTAGGCTAAGAAAATTAGGCAGCAATTATTAATTAATTTATCTCTGCACCAAAATGTATACAGCAACGGCAATCACAAAGTAACCAAAACTTTTTTCTAGTAGCTTAGGCTTAACAAATTTAGTTAAATATGCACCAGAGATAGTACCTAAACTAGCAGCTATTGTAAAAATTATCATTATGTTTACATCTACAGGTACTTGACCAAAATAACCAGCAAATCCAGCCAGAGATTTAAAAGTAATAATTAATAATGATGTACCCACCGCTTCTTTCATTGGTGTTTTACCTAATAAAACTAATGCAGGAATAATCATAAATCCACCACCAACACCAACAAAACCAGTAACTATTCCTACTATCAAACCTTCTATAGGTATCATCAAAAGACGATATTGACTGTCATGTTTTGAGTTAAATAAATCATCTTGTTGCTTATTGTCAGATGTACGGCTACTTTTACGAATCATAAAGAAAGCAGCTACTAACATCATTAAAGCAAAACAAATTAGCTGAATTGTAGGGTCGATTATGGGAAGTGAAGCAATTCTAGCACCCATATATGCTCCTAACATTGCAGCAGGAGAAAAAAGTAAGGCTGTTTTGAAATTCACATTACCTTGTAGCCAATGGGGGATAACACCAATGAGACTAACTGCACCAACAATAACTAATGTCATTGCAACGGCAGACTTTGTTTCTACTCCCATGACGTATTTAAGTATTGGCAAAGCTAAAATAGAACCGCCTCCGCCAATCAATCCTAAAGTGATACCAATGCAAACTGCTAACAATGTTCCAACTATCAATTTCATTATTTTTTAATTCATTGTATTTGCTAGGAGCTAAACTAAATAAGAAGATACAAAGCTATCTTCTTATTTCAACTAAATAAAGAAAAGCTGCTTACCTTTGATTCCACGGCATTTTTGCCAACAACATACCTAAAGCACAAGTATCAGTAACACCAGCAAATACTAATCCTGAGCCAATAAATCCACTCAGAATTAAAAACCAAGGGGAAATAAACGCACCAAGTAAAGTACCTATAACTACTAAAGAACCTGCCACTATTTGTACCTGACGCATTATACTAATAGGCGCATTTTCACTCTTTTCTACTGGATATCCTGCTTGTTTCCAAGCATTTAGTCCACCTTCAAGATGAGTAACTTGATTAAATCCATCTGCAAACAACTTTTGTGCTGCTTGTGCTGAACGTCTACCGCTCTGACAATGTAAAACTAATTTTTTACCTTCAGATGAAGGTATTTTTGTCGAGTCAAAATTTGAAAGTGATACCCTTGTTGCGCCCTTAATTCTTTCTCCAGCATATTCGCCAGCTTCTCTAACATCAACTAAAACAACGGTTCCCTCTTTCAAGCATTCTTGAAGTGTTTTAGCATCAATTGTTTGTAGTTGAACGTTAATATTTTCTCTATTAGTTGCTGTCATTTTTCTACTCCTTTGGTTATGATTCAATGAGGGCTTATATATCTGCGGCTATGCCGCATCTAAGTTACCGCAACGCTCGTTTGCAGGCACGGCTTCCATAATTTTTTGTGGCATTGGAAGATTCAAGTTCTTCATAAATTCAATGAATTCGTCCCGACTTCTATTAGTAAATCGCGGATTCAACCTTCTCTCTTCACTAATAGTAGACACCGTATGTCCTCGATAATCGTGGGCTGGATAAACTAAAGTTTCCAAGGGTAAACTAAATAGCCTCTGAGTAACAGATTCATATAAAATTCCCGAATCTCCACTCTGAAAATCTGTGCGTCCGCAGCCACGAATCAATAAAGCATCTCCAGTTAATAAATGAGTACCGTTGACAAGATAAGCCATGTGGCTATCTGTACGTGTGGGAGTTGCGATCGCTTTTATTTCTACTTTCCCTAGCTGTAATATCTCTTCATGTTTAATGTACTTATCAGCACAGGCAGCATCAGCATTTTCTGGTACAACACTAAGGCAACCAGTTTCTTCTCGAAGTTTACCTGTAGCAGTGATATGGTCGGCATGAAGATGAGTTTCCAAACAATAGCGTAGTTTTAAACCTAAATCTTTAATAAGTTTTAAATCGCGACTAAGTTGTTCTAATACTGGATCTACTAATACAGCTTCTTGAGTATCTGTATCGGCAATTAGATACGTATAAGTACTTGATTCTGTGTCAAACAATTGGCGAAATAGCATAGTAATAATTCTTTGAAGTGTTGTAAGATAAACTATTTATCCTTAAGAGGACATATTAGCTAGCAGCTAAATTTTAGATTTTCTTCTCTATTAATCATATTACCACATGGTAATATGATTAAGTCAAGTTAGTGGCTGCAAGGAGAAGAATAGCATTAGCATTTTGGGTATTTTGGGCAAAAATTTTTAAGAAAACGACCGAACAGAAGCTAAACAAAAGCTAAAAATAACGGGAGTTATGGATTTTTTATCTAACACAGTCATATTGTCGCGGATGCAATTTGCTTTGACCAGCATATTTCATATGTTGTGGCCCGTATTGACTACTGGTATGGGGATATACTTAGTGATTGTTGAAGGCTTGTGGTTAAAAACACGCGATTCTGATTATTATCACCACGCTCGCTTTTGGTCAAAATTATATGTTCTCAATTTTGGTCTTGGTGTAGCATCTGGCTTACCAATGGAATTCCAGTTTGGTACTAATTGGGCACCCTTCTCAATAGCTGTTGGTGATTTTTTTGGCAGCGTTCTAGGATTTGAAGGTTCAATGGCATTTATGTTAGAAGCTGGCTTTCTGGGGATTATGCTATTTGGCTGGAATCGCGTTCCGCCTCGCCCGGCATTACATAGCTACTATCATGGTTGCTTTTGGTGCTAATTTATCTACATTTTGGATACTTAGTGCTAATTCTTGGATGCAAACTCCTGTAGGTGGAGAATTTGTTGATGGTAAATAATATTCCTCTTAAAAGGGGATATTTTTTTTGGTAAACCAGTGGACTAAAAAAGAAATATTTTTTGCGATCGCCGGAGTTATAGTTTTAGCTGTTGGGCTTGGAAGCAAATCCAGAAGATATGAATAACCCCTCGAATCCTACAAATCTATATCAGCAAGGATTCTATATTTGAGCAAAGGGGAATGCTGATATTTATCTAAGAAATATTCAGGAAAATTTTCCCGAACTCAGCCTGCGGTAATATAAACTGGATTTAGCAATAATATCGCCTTCGTGAATTATTTGTGTCTTTCTTGTCAAGCTATACCGTATAAATACTAGCGACATCTTTATACCTGTAAATTAAATTTGAGATGAAGCGATTGTAAGTTAGCTTACATATTTTTTTTAATTTTTTAAGATTACTATCAATAAAACTCAGGTGCTGTCTATGTTTTATAATTTTATACAAGAAAACAAGTTTATAAATTTTTCTTTATTTATCCAGATGACTTGATATGAATTGCGTAACTGATGATACTTGTTGAAAGTCAGGTCAAAGTTGCATTTCAGTTTACAGGTGACGCTTATTAGGGCTTTGGAATTATATTTACGGTAAGGATACTTATCTATTTCACCAAGTGAATAAACTTGTGTGACAATTCTATTTGCAATTTTAACGATATGAGCGCAGTAGGCAGATATAAATCTGACTAATGCCAACCTTTCATGCTTTCAATTATCCACAATTACTACAAAGTTGAATCAGCTTTGCAGATATATCGTGCTACAAATTTCCGAAAAAATATATAATATAACAGGGTATAAATATGGTCGTCGCATTAGAAGTACAACAGTCAATCCAATCTTCACTCAAAAATTTAAACAATCTCGAATCCCTGAAAAAGTTATTTTGGAATCAATTAAATTACAAACGAGAAAATAAACAGCTTTCGCGGCGAAAATTAACTGATGCGGTTACTAATGTAGTTGAAGACGAACCTTTATTATTAGCTTCTGGAGCTAGTCAAGATTTTCACGTCATTTATACTCGTTTAAAATCACAAGATTTATCCAGACAAGATCAAAGAGTAGTTGTCAATCATCTGCTTAAAGAGCATCCCTACGCTTTATTTATTTTTTCTAATATTTCTCAGTCTCAATGGCATTTTCTCAATGTCAAGTATGATGATTCACCGCAAAAACGTAGATTATTCCGTCGTATCACCGTTGGGGAAGGAGAACAATTACGCACTGCAACAGAAAGAATTGCTCTATTAGATTTAGAAACTATCAAAGCAGATGCAGCACCCTTGGATATTCAGACGCTCCACGACGAAGCATTTGATGTCGAGGCTGTTACAGAAGAATTTTTCCAAGAGTACCGCAAGACTTTTGAGAAGGTAGAAGGATTAATAAAATGGTCGGTTGATTCGGAAAACAAGCGGTTGTTTACGCAAAAGCTGTTTAACCGTTTGATGTTTGTTAGGTTTATTGAAAAAAAAGGTTGGTTGAGGTTACAGGAGAGAACTGATTATTTATCAGCCTTGTGGGAATCATACCAAAATGACAACGGTATAACAGACAAAAACTTTTATAGAGACAGATTACAACACCTTTTCTTTTCAGGACTAAATAACCCTCAAGAACACGACATCACCGGAATTAATAATGGTGGTTTTCTTAAAGATTTAATTGGTACCGTACCTTACTTAAATGGTGGTTTATTTGAACGGGGTGAAGATGATGAAAATCCCCAAATCATTATTCCAGATGACTGCATAGATAGTATTTTACACGACTTATTTCAACGTTTTGCATTCACCGTTACCGAGAGTACATCGCTTGATGTCGAAGTAGCTGTAGACCCGGAAATGTTGGGAAAAGTATTCGAGGAGTTGGTAACTGGGAGACATGAATCGGGCAGTTATTATACCCCGAAACCAATTGTATCTTTCATGTGTCGTGAGGCTTTAAAAGGCTATTTAAAAACAGAGATTTCAGCAGAATCTAAAGATGCAGTAGCAGAATTTGTTGACGAACATAACCCCGATAATCTAGTTAATCCAGAATCCGTATTAGAAGCATTACGTAAAGTTAGATGTTGTGACTTAGCCGCTGGCAGCGGGGCTTACTTATTAGGAATGCTTCACGAATTATTAGAATTACGTCAATGTTTATTTGCAACTAAGGGGCTAGATTCTAATACTGTTTATCAACGCAAGCTAGATATAATTGAAAACAATCTTTATGGTGTAGATAAAGATGTATTTGCGGTTAATATTGCGCGATTGAGGTTATGGTTATCGTTAGCTGTTGAGTATCAAGGTGAGAAACCGAAACCATTACCAAATTTAAAATATAAAATCGAGATTGGAGATAGTTTAATTTCTCCTAGCCCTGCAACTACAGGAATGATTAGGACTGAGATTGTCAAAAATTACCACCAAAAGAAAGCCGAATATATGCGGACTCATCAAGGTGGAAAGAAAAAGAAATTAGAAGGGGAAATTAATGAGTTAAAAGTTCAAATTGCTTTGGTAACTCATGGAAGTACAAAAGTAGACGGGTTTGATTGGGCTGTTGAGTTTGCAGAAGTTTTTGCTGATGGAGGTTTTGAAATTGTACTGGCTAATCCGCCGTATGTTAGACAGGAATTGATTAAAGATTTAAAACCAACATTAAAGAAGATTTATCCATCAGTTTATACAGGAACCGCTGATTTATATTGTTTCTTTTATGCTCGTGCTTTACAGCTTTTAAAAACTGGTGGAATGTTGACGTTTATTTCTTCAAATAAATGGTTTCGCGCTAAGTATGGGGACAAGTTAAGAAAACATATTGCTGATACTTCTCAGGTTGAGAGTATAACAGATTTTGGTGACTTACCTGTTTTCAAGAGTGCAACAGCATACCCAATGATTTTCGTTGCTCGGAATGACAATCTAGTAGACAATTCAACTAAATTTACTCAAGTTAAATCTTTAAAATCCCCTTATCCCGATATTAAAGCTGTTATTGAAGAGAAAGGAGAAAAATTACCATCTACAGCTATCAAAGGTTCAAGCTGGATACTAACTGACGCAACTTCTGCTAATCGACTTAAAAAGATGGAAGCTGCTGGTATACCATTAGGTGAGTATGTTAAAGGGAATATTTATCGAGGTGTATTAACTGGTTTTAATGAAGCATTTGTGATTGATAGTGCAACAAGAGCAGAACTAATTACTAAAGATTCTAAAAGCGCTGAAATTATTAAGCCTTTGGTAGTGGGGAAAGATATTCGTAAGTGGTGTATCAAAAATAAAGATAGATGGTTAATATTCACTAAACGTGGTATTAATATTAACGCTTATCCAGCAATAAAAGAATATTTAAGTCAATGGCGTAATCAATTAGAACCTAAACCGCAAAATTGGTCTAAATTAGAAAAATGCATTGGCAGAAAATCTGGTTCTTATAAATGGTATGAAATACAAGATAATGTAGCCTATTATTTAGAATTTGGTAAACCAAAAATTATTTATCAAGAAATAGCGACATATCAATCATTTGCTTTCGATTATACAGGTACTTATGTAAATAATAAGGTTTTTATAATTCCTACTAATGATTTATATCTATTTGGGGTATTCAATTCTTCCTTTGCATGGGAATTTTTACAAAATACTTGTTCAAAGTTATCAGGTGGTGCTTTAGCGATGCAAACACCTTATGTAAATAAAATCCCCATTCCCAACGCATCATCAACCGAACGGGAAGCAATATCCAAACTTGTCCAAAAATGCCTAGACGCAAAAGGGGTTAACTGCGAAGCATGGGAAAAAGAAATAGATAACCGCGTCGCTGCTCTTTACCGACTGTAGCACAATAGAGAGGAGAACAATCTCACTCCGCAGTATTATATTTGTTGAGGCAAAAACCATGCAATCGGCTGTACGTATCACAACCAAAGTTTTACCAGGAAACAAAATAGAAATTCAAGTACCAGAAGCTCAAGAAGGCGATAGTGTTGATGTATTTGTAGTCTTGCCAGAAAAAGTAGAAACTAAAAAGCGTTCGGCAGTAGATATTCTTAATGAGTTACCAGGGAAACAGCTTTTTAAAACTGCTGAAGAAGCGGACAAGTATCTCCAAGAGGAGCGGGAATCATGGGAACGCTAAATATTCTAACTTCTAGCTTAGTATATCTAGATACCTCACCTGTTATTTATAGCGTTGAGAAGTTTCCTGAATATGTTCCACTACTGGCACCTCTATGGTTAAAACTACAAACGGGAGAAATTGAAATTGTTAGCAGTGAATTAATTTTGATGGAAACTTTAGTTCTACCTCTGCGAAATTCTAACTCAATTTTAATTAACGCTTATGAGCAGCTTTTATTTTCATCTGAAATGCGACTTATTCCTATTAGTCAATCAATACTGCGACAAGCTGCAAATCTTCGAGCAACAACGAGCTTAAAAACACCAGATGCTATTCATGCTGCAACAGCTTTATCTATTAATTGTAATCAATTTATTACAAACGATAAAGGCTTTCGTAATATTCCCGGTTTACCTGTGGTTATCCTCAGTGAAGTTTTAGCATCTTGAAATTAAATATGGTGCGTTATGGTTCGTTAACGCACCTTGTAAGTAGGATTACAATATCAAGAAAAGTTGAACAAAAAACCATGCAGTCTCCCATACACATCTTCACTGTTGAAGAATACCTAGAACAAGAACAAACCAGCGAAATCCGTCACGAATACATTTGCGGACAAGTATTTGCGATGTCTGGAGGTAGCAAGGAACATAACACAATTACTTTAAATATTGCCAGCAGATTACGTTCTAATTTACGAGGTGGTTCCTGTAGCGTCTTCATGGCTGACATGAAAGTAAATATACAATTAGCCAATCAAAATATTCAAAATACTAAAAATATATATTATTATCCCGATGTTGTTGTTAGCTGCGATGCTGATGACAACGACCGCTTTTCTTTAGATTATCCTTGCTTAATTATAGAAGTACTTTCACCTAGCACGGAAATAACAGATAGACGAGAAAAACTTGCTCACTACAGAAGTTTGGAAAGTTTACAAGAATACGTATTAGTTTCCCAAGATGAAGTAAAAGTAGAAGTTTATCGAAAGGATTCCCAAGGAAATTGGTCGCTAACAATTCTAGGTAAAGATAACGAATTGCATTTAAATTCTATCGGCTTAACTTTAACAATGGCGGAAGTTTACGAAGATGTTATTAAAATATAATTATTATGCCCAATCACGATATAATTGACAATCGCAATCAAAAATTAGTAGATAAAATAAACTGCATTCTCGATTCATCTGAAGCCGCTCACTTTGCAGTAGGTTATTTCTTTCTCTCCGGTTTCACAGCTATTGCAGAACGTCTTAAAGATATTAAAGAATTACGTTTATTAATTGGTAATACCAGCAACCGCGAAACCATCGAACAAATTGCTCAGGGATACCGAAGATTAGAGTTAATTGAAGATAAAATTGAAGCTCAAAAATATCCCAAACGTGTTGATGAAAAACGGATGGCTAATGAAACAGCAGCCAATATCCGTTCTAGTATTGAATTAATGGATCAAACCGATGAAGCCGAGACTTTGCTTCAAAATCTTGTAGAGATGATTGAGGAAAAACGGTTACAGGTTCGAGTTTACACCAAAGGAAATTTACACGCTAAAGCTTATATTTTTGATTACGGTCAGATTTACGATGATAAAGGTAGGGTTTTAGAACGTCAGGAAAACGGTATTGCAATTGTTGGTTCGTCTAATCTTTCCCTTTCCGGTATTACACACAATACCGAACTTAATGTAGTTATTCACGGCAACGATAACCATACAGAATTAACTCATTGGTTTGATGAATTATGGGATGAAGCACAAGATTTTAATCAAGCTTTGATGCAAGAAATGAAAACATCTTGGGCTGGTTTACCAGTTCGTCCCTATGATGTTTATATGAAAACTCTTTATAATTTAGTTAAAGATAGATTAGAAAACAAAGAGTTAAAGAAATTAATTATAGATGATGAAATCAGCAAACAGCTAGCCGATTTTCAGAAAGTAGCGGTTAATAATGCGGTACAAAATATTAGAGATTATGGTGGTGCTTTCGTTTCCGATGTAGTTGGACTCGGTAAAAGTTTTATTGGTGCTGCAATTGTTAAAAGATTTGAACAAACAGAAAGCGCACGTCCTTTAATTATCTGTCCCGCACCGCTAATAGAAATGTGGGAAAAGTATAATGAAGTTTATCATTTAAATGCTCGCGTTCTTTCAATGGGGATGCTGAAAGAAGATGAAAATGGAGACGTAAAAACGTTATTGAACGATTATAAATATGAGGATAGAGACTTTGTATTAATTGATGAAAGTCATAATTTAAGAAATCAAAACACTCAAAGATATAAAGTAGTAGAAGCATTTTTAGGTGCTGGTAAACGCTGCTGCTTTTTAACAGCTACTCCTCGAAATAAAAGCGCTTGGGATATTTATCATCAACTCAAACTATTCCATCAAGATGATAAGACAGATTTACCTATAGACCCACCAGATTTAAAAGAGTTTTTTCAACTAGTAGAAAAAGGTGAAAAGAAACTACCAGAATTACTATCTCATATTCTTATCCGTCGTACCCGCAATCATATCCTACGCTTTTACGGTATTGATTCACAAACCCATAAACAAGTAGATCCAACTAACTTCCAAGAATACTTAAATGGAAGCAAACGAGCTTATGTTATCGTTGGTGGTAAGCATCGCTTCTTCCCCAAACGAGAGTTAGAAACTATTGAGTACAGCATTGAAGACACCTATCAAGGATTATATAAGGAATTACGTCAGCATTTAGGTAAACCCCGCAAACGTAAATTAGTTAAAGCTCCAACCAATGAACTCAGCTATGCTCGTTATGGCTTGTGGAACTACGTATTAAAAGATAAACAAAAACAAGAACCATATAACACCTTACAGCGTGCTGGTTCTAATTTACGGGGACTGATGAGAGTACTGCTATTTAAACGGTTTGAGTCGAGCGTTTATGCTTTTCAAGTAACCATCAAAAGATTATTGCTGGTTCATCAAAGATTCTTAGAAGCTCTTTCCCAAGGTTTTATTCCTGCTGGAGAAGAAGCACAAACTTTACTTTCAGAAAATCAATCAGAAGAAGACGTTATAGAACAAGACTTGATGGATGAATTACATCGAGTATCGGTAAAGTATGACTTAGCAGATTTCAATGCAGAAAGATTGCAGCAACATATAGAACATGATATTAATTTATTGCAAAAAATTCAACAATTAGTAGAACCAATTACCCCCGATCAAGATACTAAATTACAAACGCTTAAAAATTGGTTATCTAAACCAGCATTAAAGGATAAAAAAGTCATAATTTTTACTCAATTTGCAGATACTGCCAAATATTTATATGAAAATTTAAATCCAGGTGATAAGCATGATGATATTGATGTAATTTACAGCGGACTGAATAAAAATAAAGCTCGTTTAGTAGGAAGATTTGCACCGAAAGCTAATCCAGAATATAAGTTTAATAAAAGCGAATCTGAAATTAACATATTAATTGCAACCGATATTTTAGCAGAAGGTTTAAACTTACAGGATGGGGATTTAATCATTAATTATGATTTACATTGGAATCCAGTAAAGCTGATTCAGCGTTTTGGAAGAATTGACAGAATCGGTAGCGATAAAGATGTGATTTATGGATACAACTTTTTACCAGAATTAGGAATTGAGCGTAACTTAGGGTTAACGCAAAAACTTAAAAATCGCATTAAAGAAATTCACGATACAATCGGAGAAGATGCGGCAATTCTCGATAAAACAGAACAACTGAATCAAGAAGCAATGTATGCTATTTATGAAAATAATGGCAAGCAACTAAGTCTTTTTGATACTGAAGACGAAGAAGAATTTTTAGACTTAAACGAAGCAGAAGAAATTCTCAGAAAACTACAAAAAGATGACCCAGGAGAATTTGAAAGAATTGCCAACTTACCCCACGGTATTCGTAGTGCTAAATTCTCTACACAGAAAGGAACATTTGTTTTTTGTGAAGCTTCCGACCCCAATCGTCCCGATATTAAAGGTTATCAACAGCTATTTTTAGTGAATGACAAAGGAGAAATTATTTCTAGAGATATTCCTCTTATTCTCGGTGCAATAAAAGCTGATTCTACAACTCCTACTCAAAAATTACCAAAAAATCATAATGAAATTGTAATGCACATCAAGAGTCAATTTGCAGAAGAAGTAACACATCGTCAATCCGAAAGACAGTTTAATCATCGCATGACTCAAGGACAAAAATATATAGTGCGGGAATTGAAGGTATTTTTTAAGTCAATTAAGGATGAAGAAATAAAAGCTCAAGTAAATATTATTGAAGAAGCATTTCGATATTCTACAAACCAAGCGATTAATCGAGATTTAAATAAACTACGTCGCAATGGTTTTACTGGTAAAGAATTATTTGAACAACTAAAAAAGATTTATAATCAGCATAATATGCATGAATCGTATTCCCATAGATTACCTACATTATCTGCTCCGATTCCTGTAATTATTGCAAGCGTTGCACTGGTATAAATATCATTATATTACTGGTATACTCCTAAGACTTTTAAAATTTCCCTTACAGGTGTTTTGTGGTCTTCTAACTGCTGCACCTGGAATAATAAACGCTATAGTTAATTGCTAATTCTAACTAATTTCTAATTACTGCCACATCTGGGTTATTTTACTTAATTTAACCTCATCGATTGCCATGTCAATTTTTATCAATAAAAGTTTTATGCTCAAATAATTATAAATATTGAATCCTTAAGCAATTTTAGCTTGATTTTGAACTACATCAGATTTAATAATCGCCTTGAGCATTTTATCACTTGCCATTCTTGCACCTGATAAATTTCTCGCTGTCGGTCCGATTTGTAAAGCCGCTAACCCACCCATAATAAATAACGAACAACCGCGCCAACGTAAGTTATCATCTAAAACGGGTAAATCATTAATTACAGGTATTGGATATGCTTGTAAAACTTCCTTTAATAAAGGTTCGGAATTGACATCAAAACGGGTTCCGGTAGATAACCAAATGCGATGAAATTGTTTTTGCTCCCCATCAGTAAATTTCACCAACCATTGATTATCCGTCCACTTAACTTCAACAACTTGCGTGTTTTCCTGAATTCTCAACTTACCATTATGCGCTTGTCGTCTTAGCTGCGTTACCATTGCAGGAGTCATAGAACCGCCATTTCGCGCTTGTTGAATCATTTCAAAACGCTTTTCAAAATCTGGTTCTGCAAAAAATCCTTTGAGATATTTTGGCCCTAACCAACCAGCATCCGCATCAAATATTTTTTCCTGTAACTGTCGTCGCATTGATATCTGTACTTCGGCTCCGCGAGACATTGCACCTACCGCTAAATGTCCGCTTGTTAGCCCTCCACCAATAATTAATACTTTTTCACCAGCTAAATACAGTTTACGTAAATCTACTGATGTAGAATGACAAAGGTTATCCTCTGGATAATTGTTTTTGATCTCATTTACCCAACCAGGTATTTGTAGTTGACTGCTACCAGTTGCTAATACTATCCGACGAGCTAATATTGATTTTTCGGAACCCAACCACAAACGAAACCTCGATCCAAAAGGATTATTTAATGGTTGAATTCGAGTTATCTTTTCACTAATAACTATATTTTCTAAATCCCAACGACGAATTACATCCTGACAAAAATTATTAAATAACCGAGTTCCCGGTAAATCGTAGGGAGGGAAAAATTCATTAGAGCGATTCTCTGCAAACTTACGTAATCCAAAAGGATTGGGATCTGGATGGTGAACCGCTGGAGAACGTAAATGCGGTATTTCTAATGCTGCAAATTGATGCTCCCACCCACTCATCCATTTTCCACTTGGATCGAAGACCGCAATTTTGGAACGGATTTTCTGACGTTTCTGTAGCAAATGAGTAACTAAAGTTAGAGCGTGAGGCCCGGCACCGATAATTGCTAAGTCGATTTTCCTCAAAAGGTGTGGTGGATTACTTTCCATAAATTTTCACTATATATAGCAATCATAATGATAATCGTTATCATAATAGCATTAGATTTGTTCTAGTGGTCTGTCCCATTAACCTTGATAGCTAAGTAAACTTTTCAACTCTCCCCTCTTCCTCAGCGCCCTCTGCGCCCTCTGCGGTTATATAAATTGACCCCTCACAATGGGACAGACCACTTAGTATTCTTTTGCATTAGTTTTGACGGGGTGTATCTTAGTCCTATAAATAGGACTTTTGCTATTAGCTCGGGGTTTGCAACCCCGAGTGTGTGTGAAAGAAAACCTATCAAAACTAATGAAATGAACTACTAGTAGTTTGTCCGATTAATCTTGATGGGTTTTCTTACTAGCCCGTCTGGGGTTGAAAACCCCAGTCTAATAGCTAAAGTCATATAAATATGACTGGAAAACAAGCCATCAAAACTAATGATTTGCACTACTAGTGGTCTGTCCCATTAGTTTTGAGGGGTTTTCATCTTATAATAATTAAAAAGCGATGTGGACTTAAAAGTCCACGAGCAGGTTGCGATCGCCGTTGCTGGTAGGGTGTACTCATGATCAAGCATAAAGTAAATCTGACAGTAGAAGAAAAGCAAAAACTACTCGATATTTTAAAGAAAGGCTCAAGCAATGCTAGAGCAATTCGTAGGGCACATACTTTGCTAATGGCAGATGATTCTAAGACGGATAAAATAATATCTTCAACTTTACATATATCAATTCCAACTGTTGAAAGAACTCGTAAACAATTCTGTACAGAAGGTTTAGAAATAACGCTGAAAGAGCGTCCACGTAGTGGTAAGCCACCTAAATTAACTCCGAAAGAAGAAGCATATTTAATTGCGACAACTTGTAGCGATGCACCCGAAGGCAGAGAGTCTTGGACTTTAAGACTACTAGCAGAAAAAATGATCAGTCTTGAAATAGTAGATAGTTTGGGAAAAAGTACAGTTGGTAGGATACTAAAAAAAACGAATTAAAACCTTGGTTAAAAGAGCAGTGGTGTATACCTTCATGTAGTTCAGAATTTGTATCGAAAATGGAAGATGTGCTTGACTTATATGCTCAGACAGTAGATATAGAGAGACCATTGGTCTGTTTTGATGAAAGACTATGCCAGTTAGTTGAAGATGTAAAAGAACCAATACTACCTACACCTAAAAAGCAGGACAAACCAGGTAAAAATAAAAAAATCGATTACGAGTATGAGCGTAATGGAACTTGTAATTTATTTGCTTTCTTTGCTCCATATTTGGGATGGAGACACATTAAAGTCACTCAAAGGAGAACAAAAGTTGATTTCGCTTACTGTATGAAAGATTTAGTAGATATTCACTTTAAAGATGCTGAAGTTATTCGATTAGTAATGGATAATTTAAACACTCATACTACTGCTGCTCTATATGAAGTATTTACCCCCGAAGAAGCTAGAAGAATTACTCAAAAATTAGAGATTCACTATACACCGAAACATGGTAGTTGGTTAAATATGGTTGAATCTGAATTAGGCGTACTTGTACGGCAATGTTTAAAACGAAGAATTCCTGATATTACAACTTTAGAAAAACAGGTTTGGGCTTGGGAGTACGAACGCAATAAAAACCAAGTTTGTGCAGACTGGCGTTTTCGTACAGAAGACGCAAGAGTTAAGCTTTCAAAGATTTATCCAACCCATCAAGATTAATGGGACAGACCACTAGTAGTCCTTTGCATTAGTTTTTACGGGTTGTAGAGACGTAGCAATGCTACGTCTCCCTACGTTAGAAAGAAAACGAACCCATCAGATTTTATGAAATGAACTACTAGGTATAAAAATTTGTATTCTGTAAATCTTGCTTATTCTTCCTACTTACGCTTCACTTCTGTAACTTCGTGCAGAACCTTTTCGGAACGTTTTATCTTTTTAACCTTCGGACGAGTTAATATACCTTGCGAAGGACTGAATAATAATGCTAATAAAAATAATCCGCAAATAAATAATACAATTGATGCACCAGAAGGCACGTTTTGATAATAGCTAATATATAAACCGCCAACGCTACCAATAATACCGATTACAGAACCCAAAAGCATCATTTGATGAAGCTCTTTTACTAATAAATAAGCCGTTACTCCAGGACCTATTAATAAAGAAATTACTAACACTACTCCCACGGCTTGCATACTAGCAATAATTGTTAACGTAATTGCTGCCGTCAATCCAAATTTAATAATATTTACTGGCAACCCGCTCGCTTGTGCGCCTAATGGGTCAAATGTGTAAAATAGCAATTCTTTATAACAAAGTTTAACTAAAAGTAGAGTAACAATTGTAATTATTAAAGTTCTAAAAACATCTTCTCCTGTCACCCCTAAAATATTGCCAAATAAAAAATGGTGCAAATCAACTTTGCTTTTCAGCACGCTAATTAGCATGATACCCAACGCTAAAAAACCCGAAAAAACCAAAGCCATTGCAGCATCGACTTTAACCCGAGACTGCGATTCTATCCAAGCAATCACAAAAGTGCTGAAAGTCCCGCAAACAAAAGCACCCAGGAAAATATCAACACCTAAAAAAAGCGCGATCGCAATTCCGGGTAAAATAGCATGAGCAATCACATCACCGAGTATTCCCTGACGCTGTACTATAAGATAAGAACCAATCACAGAGCAAAGAATACCTAAACTAGCAGCAATCAAGAAGGCATCTCGCATGAATCCAAAACTAAGCGGTTCCAAAAGCAAATTTAACATTATTGGTACGTAGTTGCGCTTTAGCGCCAAAAATATTGAATAATAATTAATAACTGACAACTGACAACTGATAACTACTAACTGCTAACTGTTCACTGATAACTGTTCACTGTTCACTGTTCACTGCTCACTGATTAAGCCGATTTTTCTTGCCTATTCAAAAATAAAATATTATTGCCATAAGCTCGCTGTAAATTTTCGGTTGTAACAACTTCTTTCATTGAACCATCAGCGATAATATGCTTGTTTAACAATAATAAAGAGTCACATTGAGCTAAAGTTTCACCCAAATCGTGAGTAATTAAAAGCAAAATTTTACCATCCCTTCTTAATTCATTAAAAATATCAAACATTATATCTTCAGTACTTTTATCAATCCCCACAAACGGTTCGTCAAAAAATAATAAATCAGCTTGCTGTGCTAATGCTCTAGCTAAAAATACCCGCTGCTGCTGTCCTCCAGATAACTCACCAATTTGACGGGAACGAAATTCCCACATTCCCACTCTATGCAATGCAGATTTAACTATTTCTTTAGATTTACGATTTGGCTTGCGAAACCAACCCGTGTTTACAGTACGAGCCATCATTACCACATTCTGTACCGTAATCGGATAATCCCAGTCTACTTGGGTTCTTTGAGGTACGTAAGCAATGGAGCGTAATTGCTTGTGGATGGGACAGTTACAAAATTTAATAGTGCCATCTGAAACCGGAATTAAACCGAGTATCGCTTTAACCAAAGTGCTTTTACCAGCGCCATTTGGACCGATTACACCAACCATTTGTCCGGGGGAAACGCAAAAACTCACATCCTCAACAGCCACTACACCCCGGTAATCTACATCCAAATGCTCTACTTCTAGCACTAATTTCTCCTGTATGATAATGATAATTATTTATGTTAAAAATCTACTTCCCTTCCCGCAGTAGCTAATGTATGATAACGATTATCATTTTACTGCACTATTTCTAATAACTGATGTTTAGAAAATTACCTCTAAGCGCGATTACGGCATTAACTTTAGCTTTTGGTTTAATTAGCTGTAGCGGTAACGAGCAAGTTAATTCCAATTCTGGTACAGAAGAAAATTCTGCCGTAAATACCAGCAGTACTGCAACTGGCGAGCGTCCTTTAGTTGTTGCGACTACAAGCGTAATATGCGACCTTACAAAGCAAGTAGCGGCTGAAACTGTTGACTTGAAGTGTTTAGTAGATGCAGGTCAGGACCCGCACACATACCAGCCGAAACCAGATGACCGCAAAGCAATCGAGCAGGCTAATTTAGTTTTATACGGTGGTTATGATTTTGAACCTAGTATTATCAAATTAGTTGAAGCAAGCAGTAATCAGGCTCCGAAAGTAGCGGTTCATGAAGTTGCTGTTCCTAAGCCGATTATGGGGGAAGAACACGACCACGGTCATTCCGGACATAAGGAAGAAAAGCACGACGGGCACGATCACGACAAAGAAGAAAAGCATTCAGAAGAAAAAGCACCAGACCCCCATGTATGGCATAATCCTCAAAATGGGGTGCAAATGGTCGAAGCTATTCGTAGTAACTTAGAGAAAGTTGCTCCAGATAATGCTCAATTGTATGCAGCTAATGCCGAGAAAGTAACTGGAGAACTTAAAGAAATAGATAGCTGGATTAAAAAGAATGTAGCTACGATTCCTGAAAATCAACGTAAATTAGTTACCACTCACGACGCTTTAAGCTACTATACCCAGGCATATAATATTGACTACGAAGGTGCAATTGAAGGTTTGAGTACTGAAGTAGAACCAACAGCATCAAGAATCGCCGAACTATCTAAAGAAATTAAACAAGAAAACGTACCGACAATATTTGCTGAAAGTACCCATAGTCCAAAACTGATTGAAAGAGTTGCTCAAGAAGCCAACGTAAAAGTTTCTGAAGAAAGACTATATGCTGACAATTTAGGTGAACAAGGTAGTGATGCTGATAGTTATCAGAAAATGTTAGTTGCTAATACTAAGGCTATTGTGGATGGTTTGGGAGGTACATACACGGCTTTTGGGCAATAATAGACCTGAGTGGGATTAAAGCAATTAAAATTAGTTTGACTAGCTTAGAGGTTGTGGAATGAAAGTAAATCAATCAGAATATTTGTGGAAAAGTTGGGTTTCTTAAGAGGATGTTTTAAAAGTATCCGGCGCTTTATTACCGCTACTACACAAACTAAGTCCCTGAGCCGCACGCTCCGCGTGAACGGGTTCGCTAGTTTGGGGGACGGAAACCGACACCCCCAACTAGTCTCACCACCTGCGTGGACTAAGCAATTTAAAACCTAGTGGTTGACCACATAAGTTATGAGGGGTAGCACATTCGTAGTGCGAGCATCTTGCTCGCTCGGGAGCCTCAGCGAGCAAGATGCTCGCACTACGCAAACCCATCAAAATTAATGTGGCGGAGTACTAGGTCGCCAGGTTTTGTTTGTGTAGCCAAGCCACTGCGTTGCGGAGGTTCCCTCCGTTGTAGCAAGTGGCGTGCGACTTACAGTCGCCAGGTAAAGTATTAAATCCGACTTTCCGGCACATCCTCTTAAGAATTCATTAAGCTCAAAAGTTTGATTATTAGTTAAATTGCTTGTAGGTAAATCAAGAAATATGGTTGATTATTTTTTAGGTTTGGGGTGTACTCCAGTTTTATTCGTAATTAATAGTTAATCAATATCAGGGGAAAAATAGGTGGTGTAAGTATATCTGGCACCATCCGCATTTATTTGCATATCTGTATTCTAAATTTAAGTGTGAGGAGAGAATAATCATGAAGAAAGGCTTGTGGAAGTTTCTACTAGTTAGTCCCGTCGTGTTTGCAACATCATTATTAATTAATGACAGCGCTGTTGCACAAACTCAAACCCAAGAAGAAACCTTAGAGCAAGTTACTTCTGTTTCACAATTTTCTGATGTACAGCCTACAGATTGGGCATTTCAAGCATTACAGTCTTTGGTAGAGCGTTACGGTTGTATCGCGGGTTATCCAAATAGTACCTACAGAGGAAATCGAGCTTTAACTAGATACGAGTTTGCAGCAGGTTTAAATGCTTGTTTAGATAGAGTAAATGAGTTGATTGCAACCTCAACCGCAGACCTAATTAGTAAAGAAGATTTAGGAACATTACAAAGACTGCAATCAGATTTTTCAGCAGAGCTAGCAACTCTTAGAGGAAGAGTAGATGCTCTAGAAGCACGTACTGCTGAATTAGAAGCAAATCAATTTTCTACAACTTCTAAACTCGAAGGTGAAGTAGTCGTGGGGATTACAGATGTATTTGAAGGGGATACAAACGACGACAATACTACATTGGGTGCAAGAGCAAGAATCAACTTTGCTACCAGCTTCACAGGAAAAGATACTCTTTACACCAGACTGCAAAGCAATAATATAGTTGGTCCCGATATTGGTACACCTGAAGGAAGTTTAGCTTTTGCTGGTGAGAGCGGAGATAATGACATTGAATTAGATGCACTTTGGTACGCTTTTCCTTTAACCCAGAGTACTAACGTCATCGCGATCGCAAATGCAGGTGCAGCAGATGATGTTGTAGACACCGTTAACCTATTCGATGGTGATGGTACTGAAGGAGCTTTATCTAGCTTTGGTACTCGTAACCCCATTTATGGAGCAATGGATGGTGCTGGTGTAGGAGTTACCCAAGAGTTCGGCAAGAATCTATCTTTGAGTTTGGCTTATTTAGCTGGTTCTGCAAGCGACTCAAGTACTGATAATGGTTTATTCAATGGTTCCTACGGTGCATTAGCACAGTTAACCTTTGCACCAAGCGAGCGATTTAAAGTTGGTTTAACCTATATCAATTCCTACAATCAGTTCAATGGTTCTGGTAGTAGTGCTTCTAACTTCAATTCAGTTTCACCGTTGGATAATATATCTACCCTTGCAGATACTCCATTCAGTGCCGATTCCTATGGTATCCAAGCATCATTAGGAATCAGTAAAAACTTAGTTTTAGGCGGTTGGGCTGGTTATACTAATGCTCGTAATTTAACCACATCCGCAGCTTTCCCAGACCGTGGAGAAGCGGAGATATGGAACTGGGCCGTAACTTTAGGACTACCGGATTTTGGTAAGAAAGGTAATTTGGCAGGTATTATCTTTGGTGTGGAACCCAGACTTACTAGTTCTAGTATTGATGGTTTGAATGAAGATCCAGATACTTCTTATCACATCGAAGCATTTTATCAGTATCAAATTAATGACAATATTGCCATTACCCCTGGTGTGATTTGGCTGACTGCACCAGACCACAACGAAAATAATGATGATGTAGTAATTGGTACTTTCAGAACTACTTTTACTTTCTAGTAATTAGTTTTACAATATTAAGTTAGAAAGTAATGTATATTGCGGTGTTGTGTTGGATGCTATTGCATTTAAAACAACACCGCTTAGGGAGCATCCCAATTGTTGAAAAATATTTGTTAGTGCGAGCATCTTGCTCGCTGGCGCTATCGAGCGAGCAAGATGCTCGCACTACAAAATTAAAAATTTGGGATGCTCCCCACCGCTTATTTCTTTGATTTTATGATTATGTAAAAACTTCAGCCATTAGCAGGATATTCATCCTTAAGTTCACTAAGGATATTTTAATAAGGGTAGATAAATTTTCTGGATAACTCGTTGTAAAGCTACTTCATTTAGAGAATAACCTACTATTTCTAAACCGCTAAAACATCTTGGTTCGTAATTTAAATAATGTTGTACATTCAAATGTAAGAAATCTATGCTTGGTACACCATCAATAAAGTCAGCGTAAATTATATTACTATCCTCTAAATGGAAAATACCTTTAGCACGAATAACTTTTCCATAAGTATGGCAAATTAATTGATTCCACAATTTATTTAGGTTATTTCCTGAAATCACTTTATGACTAGTAGTAATATACAAAGTCTCTACTTGGTTAATGGGAACTTTTAATGCTGCACCAGTCAGTACTTCTTTTGCCCATGAATGCCATTTACAACGCTTATATCCTGGAGGTAAAATAGCTACTGGATAATAAGGTAAATCATCTAAAAGCTCTTCAAGATAACCTAGCCCTAAGTTATTACCCAACTCAATATAGGCGATATCAGCCGATTCTATTTCATTAAGAAAATCTGCTTTTTGACTTGCACAAAAAACTTTGACTATAGGTAAGTCAATACTAATTATCTTCTGGTCTATCTGAAATTGTTCTGTACCAGCTTTTAAATATAGTATTTTTTGATAATTTTTCGGAAAAGCTTTTATATGTGAAGCTATTTGCTGATAAATCCAAGAAGTTTTACCACAACCAACATAACCACCGACAACAACTATCTTTTCTTCGTTCATTCTGTATTTGATTGAGTTTCTTTGCCTGTAGAGTTGATAATTGGATACATAACACAGGTATTATTTGCAATAGCAAATCTACATGATTTTATATACTGATACGTCTATAGATTTTTTTTGGATAAATAAAGTTCTAATTACTTAACTAGACTATTAATCATTATTCTCAATATAAAGTTGTTCTAATTCTTTTTTGGAATGCTTTAAGCGTTTATAAGCAGCTTTAATTTGCTGATATGCCTGAAAAGGAGATATTTTTCCACCAGTTTGTAAGTTAGCAATATAGTTTATCGTTTGAGAAAATTCCTGTAAATTCGCATTAAAGACCAAATTTTTGGGATTAAACTCTCCGTAGAAGGTACTGCGAGGGTACAAAAAATCATGTTTATCCATATGCTCTACCCTATCATTAACGATTTTGAGTTACCAAAAGAGAAATTCAAAGCATTACTCACTCGCTGCCTGCGAGCGAAAATTTCTCGAATTTTAAAATAGCCATTCATAATACTTAGTATAATCTTAACTATCAATAAAATTTTGTATTTAATCACGCTTATTAATAATAATTATCAATAATACCACAAAGTATTTGATTAATACTTTTATTTTGACATCCTCTATAAAAGTATATAGAAGGATTTGTTACACAATATACAGATTACTTTTGTTGGAGATGTCTACTGCTTTTTACATCGTAAGCATTTACTCGCGACTCCATTACATTTCTCTCCATACTTAGGACATCCTGTAGCATAAGTCTCCCGTTGTGATATCTCTCGACAGTATTGACAAATGAAATTGTAAACCCTGGTATGGATAATTCTGTCGTGTGCTTTGACATTATATTCTCGGACATGAATTTTTTTGCTTGGCATAGTTTTAATAGAAATGCTAAGTGGACAATGATAATGATAATCAATTTTAACTAAATAATTATAAAAGTAGAAAGCACTTTAATCAAAAAAACTTTTAAAAGCATATATAGCAGTTATTTCAAGTAGATACATAAAAATTAATGTAACATGAACGACTTGTGCATGATAATCATTATCATTATACTGCGATAGTTGACTCTTGAGAAGGTTGGGAGAGGATAAGTTGATACATCTAGTTTTGAGATTAAATTGGCAAATTTCCTTTAACTAGCAGGATAAATTTGCTCGGGAGTAGGTTATTCAAGTTAAGCTCACTTACCGCTTCCTTCCTACTCCTTTTTATGGTCTAAATAGACTTAAATTATCATGTAAAAAACGATAAACTATTAAGGAAAATTTTGTCAAATTAATTAATAGAGAATATCACTTAAATCCTTAACATTGACATTAACAGTAACACTGACATTGACATTAACATTGTCATTTTTAATTAAAGATAATTTATCAAAATCGATGTTTGAGATATGTAATCGAGCGCTTTTTTATGGGATTGCCATATATAGCAAGTTTTTTCAAATTAGTCATCTTACAAAATAAACTAGAAATAGTTTACACAAAAAAATATTGGAACCAGAAAAATGATGTATAAATAGTAAATATTTAGTTTGAGATAGATTTCTATTTTTTTAAATTAAGCGTAGGCTATGGTGCGAATGTATTTTCAATCTTAAATTAGCTAGCTGGTTCTGATGAAAGTCAGCTATCAAACCTAATGGGGAAAGTCTGGTGTAAATCCAGCGCTGTCCTTTTCTCGGTAATAAGACAGAAGTCTTTAAGTCAAAATGCCTGCTAATTGTAACAATAAATACAGCTATTCGCGAGGTACGCATGAGAACTCATATTTTTAATTGCCAATCGGGAGTACAGTTTATAGTCTCAATTCTGACTGTACTAGGGATAGTATCGGGGAATAATAGCGCTACAGCACAAGAAATAAAGCAAATATCAGAATTTTCCCAGCATCAAGGTACAGCAAAGGATTTAGAATTAATCTCAGAAAAAATTCCACAACAACCACCAAAGAATACTTCTAAAAAAACTAATAATACAGAAAATCTTGCTCAAAATACTCCTTCACCAGAAGCAGAAAAAGAAGAAGAAGCAGATATTGAACTTACAGTTATAGGAGAAATATTAGACCAGCCAGTATTTACACCATTCCGTCGGGAAGGAAAGGTACGGGATGCGACTCGTCCAGTATACGTGATTAACCGCGAAGAAATTGAAGCCCAGGGAGCGCGTACTGTCAAAGAAGCGCTGAGATTTGTCCCCGGTATTTTACCCGACGGTACTGTAGGAACAGAACTTGGTGGTTTAAGCGGTCAGTTTATTCGCGGTTCTAATACCGGACAAGTATTGATATTGCTCAATGGAAGACCAGTTAATAACCTTGGTAGTGGTGGTTTTGACCTTTCAGAAATTACTACCGATATTGTCGAAAGAATTGAAGTTCTTCCCGGTGGAGGTTCTACCCTCTATGGTTCCGATGCGATTGGAGGGACAATCAATATAATTACTCGTCGTCCGACAAAAGATATTACTACCACTGCTCAACTAAGATTTGGTAGCTACGATTTGAACGAGCAAAGCATTCAAAATAGCGGTAAACAGGGTAGTGTCTCTTGGTTACTAGGGTACAACCGCACTCGCGCTAACAATAATTTTGATTATTCTATTCCCGAAGTTGACTTTGATGGAACCAGGGAAAATGCCGATGTACTCTACAATAATCTGAATTTACAGGTAAATGCAGAACTAGGCGATCGCCAAAGTTTGAGTTTCAATACTATCTATCTTGCAAAAGACCAAGGGGTTCCCGGTGGTGTGGCAATTCCTGAAATTGCTCAAGCTGCTTTTAACTCGCTTACCGATAACAATCGTAAGTACACCGACCAAGTTCTTACAGATTTGACCTGGAACGCAAAGTTAGGAAAAGCAGACGATTCCTTATTAACAGCAAAAGTCTATCTCGATTTTCTCAATACTCGCTTTGACAACCGCACGGGAGATATTAGCAACCAGCAGCAATTTGATAACAATCAAAAATCCTTGGGTTTTCAGGTACAGCACAATTGGCAAATTGCTCAAAATCAAAACATTACCTATGGTTTTGACTATCGTAATGTCAGCGCTGAAAATGTAACTCGAAACCTCGAAGATGGCACAGAAACAGAGAATTACGACGATAGTATTGGACAGGGAGCGGTATTTGCCAAATATCTGGTCGATGTGACACCAGACGTGCGATTAAACTTAGGATTGCGTCAAGACTTCAATAGTTTGATAAATGGTTCGGTGACTTCTCCAGCAGTAGGAGCGCGTTGGAACTTGGCAGAAACGACTACCGTCCGAGCTAACTATATCCGTAATTTCCGAGTTCCCACCTTATTTAATTTATTTAGTAATTCTCCTTTTGCACAAGGTAATCCAGATTTAAAACCAGAAAGAGGTAATAGTTTTGATGTAGGTATCGACCAACAGTTAGGTGACATTGGTTTGCTACGTTTAACGTTTTTCAGTAACACCATTACCGATAATATTGCTTATGATAATGTCAATTTTACTTATGAAAATATTGGTAAAGTTCGGACAAATGGAATAGAACTTGCCTTAAACTTGCAATTAGCCAAAAATTTCTATTTCTCTGGCAACTATACCTTAAATGACCCCAAAATTCTTGAAAGTTCAAATCCTGACGAAGTTGACCAAGAATTAAGATTTGCAGGTGCTGATAGTATTAATTTGGGACTTAATTATGAAAATGCTCAAGGTTGGTATGCAGGAATTTTGATGCATTCTTTAGGTAGTTATCCCACGAATAATACTAATACAGAATCCTTACCAGGTTACACAACCTTTGATTTTAAATTGCGAGTCCCTGTAAGTGAAAACTTAGCGCTTAATGGTAGTGTCGAAAACATTTTTGACCAGAGATTTCAATTATTCCCTGGCTTCCCCGATGCAGGTAGAATTGTACAGGTAGGTATGAATTATAAGTTTTAGGGAATTGGGGATTGGTAATTGATAATTGGTAATTGATAATTGATAATTGGTAATGGGTAATTATTAACTCCTAACTCCTGTAGAGACGTAATATATTACGTCTCTACAACTTCTAACTCTTTAATCCAAAATCTAAAATCTAAAATCCAAAATTATTATGAGTAATTATAATCCTTGGGTAACACCATTAAATCGACAAATTACGGAAGATTTGCTAACAGGTGGAAAAATTGAATATGAAGATATTGATTGCAGTTGTGACGTTTTATCCTCTTTGCTTTACACTTTATTTCAGCAAAATTGGCAGCAGGTAGAGTTGGGACACGTTGCTCAAGGTGGGGTTTTAGAATTAGAATTTACCAATCCACCTAAAATTTGTATTCTTTATGATGGTTATCTCACAGTAGTAGCTGAAGGTTGGCATTTGCACCTGTGTATTGATGAAACTTTTGGTGGTCCTGATAGTCAAACTCCTTTGGAATTAAGAAGACAAAGAAAAGTTAGTCGTGCAGCTTTTTATCGACGTTTTAATGCAGCAGGAAATCCCAGAAGTTGGGGAATAGAACTTTGGAATGGTGATGGTGAAAATGTGATGACAATTTTCTTGCCAAATCCTTTAATTGAAGGAGAAAATTTATTACCAGAAGGTAAACCAAATTTAGCAAAATTAGAACTTTATCAAGAACTGAGGGAGATTTATGTATTAGGTAATAAACCAATGCCATTTACACAAAATCCCTTAAAACGTGCTTATATTTCGGTTTGCACTTCTGGAAGATGTTTACCTTCACGTAATTGGCAACCGACTTTTGAATCCCTAAAAAATGCTGTTGAAAAAGCCGGTTTGGATATAGAAGTAAGAACTTCTGGCTGTTTAGAAGTTTGTAAATTGGGGCCAGTAGTATTTAATTCTGAGGATAAAACTTGGTACACTCGCGTTAAGCCGGAAGTCGCCGAAACTATTGTTGAAGAACATTTAGTTCAAGGAAATAAAGTTACCGAGCATCTTTATCCACCAGAATCAGCTTAAAGATATTCTAGGGAAAATTGGGAGCATCCCAAATGTTTAAAAACATAATTCGTCATTGCGAGCGAAGCGAAGCAATCGCAAAGTCTAGTTATTGCGATTGCTTCGCTTCACTCCGTTCCGCTCGCAATGACAATCTAAATCTGGGTAAATTTAAAAAATTTGGGTGTTCCCGGAACATTTTTATGTTGTGATTTTACTTCACGGGGGAGACGTAGCACTGCTACGTCTCTACATTCATACTCTTGATTATTGTTAAATATAATGAAATTATTATCATTTTTATTTCAGGTTGCATGTGTAGCATTGTTAATTATTGGTTGTAACAACACCTCAGTTCCTCCAGAAGTCTCGTCTATTTCTAATAAAAGTTGCGTTCAAAATTATAATTCAAATACAGATTATTTTTTTCAAAAAGCTAATATCAAATATGCTACCGGGTTTTCTGTAGAATATAAAAACAATTACAAAGTTGTAACGGTAAATAATCCTTGGAAAGATGCTGATACAGCCTTTAAATATGTTTTAGTTGAATGCGGTACACCAGCACCGGAAGATTTTAAAGAAACTCAAATAATTACAATACCCATAAATACAGTCGCATCTCTTTCTACTACTCATTTACCCCATTTAGCAAAATTAGGAGTAGTTGATAAACTCGTTGGTGTTAGCAATCCAAAAATAGTTAATACACCAGAAGTAATCGAGAAAATAAAAGCGGGTAAAATTGCTGAATTAGGCAATAATGTGAATGTAGAAAGATTGTTAGAACTGAATCCAGATTTAGTCACTACTTTTGGAACGGGAAATCCACAAACAGATAGTTATCCTAAATTACTAGAAGCAGGATTAAAAGTAGCAATAAATGCTGAATATATGGAAAATACACCCTTGGGTAGAAGCGAATGGTTAAAATTTACAGCTTTATTTTTTAATCAAGAAGAAAAAGCAGAAAAAATCTTTAATAAAATCAGCAAAAATTATCAGAAAATTGCTGCTAAAACAAAAGCTATCGAAAAACTTCCAAAAGTATTTACAGGATTTAATTTTAAAGGGACTTGGTATGCTCCTGGATGTAAAAGTTATATAGCACAATATTTAGCAGATGCTGGTGCAGAATTACTTTGTGTTGAGAATGTCGATGGTAGTATACCTTTATCTTTTGAAGATGTTTTTGAACGCGCTGCAACAGCAGATTATTGGTTAAATGTTAGTCAGTCTTGGCAAAGTTTAAAAGATGTAATTAGAGAAGATAGTCGCTATAGTGATTTTCAAGCGGTGAAAAAAGGTAATGTTTATAATAACAATGCTCGTTTAAATGAAAATGGAGGTAATGATTATTGGGAAGCTGGAATCAGTAATCCCGATGTAATTTTAGCCGATTTAATTAAAATTTTTCATCCAGAATTATTACCGAATCATCAATTATTTTTTTATCAAAAGCTTAGTTAGGGAATAGGGAATGGGGAATGGGGAATAAAATATTTTATTTGGGCAGGAATAATCTACAGAAAAACAGTTACAGTTTGTTTATTTTCACGACTTTAGTTAGTAGCTTAATTTTTGTATTTTTATTAGATTTAGCTTTTGGTTCCGTTAATATTCCGATTCAACAAGTAATTATTATTCTTTTGGGAGGAGAATCAGAAAAAGCTACTTGGACTACTATTATTCTCAAATTTCGCTTACCAAAAGCTTTAACTGCGACTTTAGCTGGTGCTGCTTTGGGTGTAAGTGGTTTAGAAATGCAAACGCTTTTTAAAAATCCACTAGCGGGACCGTTTGTATTAGGAATTAGTTCCGGTGCTTCTTTAGGAGTTGCGCTAGTGGTACTGGCTACAAACACTACTGGTATAGGTGTATGGCTGATAAAGTTAGGAATAATCGGCGATTTAACTTTAGTTATAGCAGCTTGTTTGGGTGCGGCATTAGTGTTAGGAATGGTCTTATTAATATCTCATCGCGTACCCGATTCCATGACGTTACTAATTTTGGGATTACTATTTGGTTATGCGACTAGTGCTATTGTTAGCATCTTGCTACATTTTAGTGAAAACAATCAAATTCAATCTTATTTACAGTGGACTTTTGGCAGCTTTGGGGGTGTCACTTGGCAACAAATGGTAATTTTAGCGCCTGTAATTTTGTTAGGATTAATTATGGCTTTGCTATTATCAAAACCTCTGAATGTAATGCTTTTGGGTGAATCTCAAGCTCAAACTTTGGGCTTAGCAGTACAACAAACAAGATTCTGGATTATCACCAGTGCTTCATTATTAGCTGGTGCGATTACCGCTTTTTGCGGTCCCATTGGATTTTTGGGTGTTGTGGTACCTCACCTGTGTCGTAATTTGTTTAAAACTGTAAATCATAAAATATTGATTCCCGTTGTTGCTGTGATGGGTGCAATACTAGCGTTACTCGCAGATTTAGTATCCCAACTACCGGGAAATGAGACTGTTTTACCTTTAAACTCCGTTACTGCTTTGATTGGTACTCCCGTTGTGATGTGGGTGATTTTGCATCGTCGTTCCCGTTTTTTGTGAACCAAGAAAAATCAATACTGGTTCAACTTTACTGGTTCACCTTTAAGTTAGTTGTAGTTATCATCAAAAACTAAAAAAATTTTCTCCAAAAACAACTATGATTTAAAAATAACGATAATCATTATCATAATATGTCCTTAGAAAATCCTACTAACAACACCGCATCTGCTGTTAAAACCTTAATTCAACGTCCCCGTCGGCTGCGTCGTACTCCCGGATTGCGTAGCATGGTGCGGGAAAATCAACTAACTGTAGACGATTTGATATACCCGATGTTTGTCATGGAAGGGGAAAATCAAAAAGTAGAAATCTCTTCTATGCCGGGATGTTATCGTTATACATTGGATTTATTGCTCGAAGAAATCAAACAAGTTAGTGAATTAGGGATTAATGCGATCGCGCTTTTTCCTCTGATTCCAGAAGCCAAAAAGGATGATGTCGGTAGGGAAAGTTACAACCCTGATGGTTTGGTACAAAGAACTGTCAAAGCAATTAAACAAGCTGTACCTGACATAGTTGTGATTACCGATGTAGCTCTCGATCCCTTCAGTATTCACGGTCACGACGGTATTGTCGATGACAATGGAGTCATTTTAAATGACCCCACAGTAGAAGTATTGGTGAAAATGGCAGTTTCCCAAGCGGAAGCGGGTACGGATATAGTCGCACCTTCCGACATGATGGATGGTAGAATCGGCGCTATTCGTCAAGGTTTAGATGCGTGCGGATACTCTCACGTGAGTATTTTGGCATACTCTGCTAAATATGCTTCTGCTTATTATGGCCCATTCCGCGATGCCTTGGATTCAGCGCCGAAATTTGGGGATAAGAAGACTTATCAAATGGATGCAGCCAACACTAGAGAGGCTTTAAAAGAAGTAGAGTTAGATATTGCCGAAGGTGCGGATATAGTCATGGTGAAACCTGCTTTGGCATACATGGATATTATTTGTCAGATTAAATCAACAACAAATTTACCCGTCGCTGCATATAACGTCAGTGGAGAATATGCCATGATTAAAGCCGCTGCACAGCAAGGTTGGATTGATGAGAAAAAGGTGATTTTAGAAACTTTGACTAGCATGAAGCGGGCAGGAGCCGATTTGATCTTGACTTATTTCGCCAAAGAAGTTGCTTTGATGTTGCTTTAGTTAGTACGGGTGTCTTGGGGATTCCAAGACACAAATTGAATATGATAATCGGTTTATTTTTGTGCTAGCCCCTTCGCACATCAAACCAATTTGCGCTATCATGATAATGATTCTCATTCTAATTATGTATGGTCATTTCATTATCCCAATCTCAGGAAGGCTTGCAAGAAAAAGATGCCCAAAAGCTTGAGCGGATTCGTCATACTTGCGCTCATGTCATGGCTATGGCTGTACAAAAGCTGTTTCCGGGGACAAAAGTAGCGATTGGACCAGTTACCGATACAGGTTTCTACTACGATTTTGATTGTCCTGTAAGTATTACCCCAGATGATTTGGGTAAAATTGAAGCCGAAATGCGGAGAATAATTAAAGCAAATTTACCTATTATTCGTGAGGAAGTGGAAAGGGAAGACATTCAAAAAGAAATTACAGCTTTGAATGAACCATATAAGTTAGAAATTTTAGAACGAATTCCTGAGCAAGAAATAATTACTCGTTATTTTATTGGTAGTCCTGATGCTGGTAATAAAGAATCATCATTGCTTGCTGTAGATGATATAAATAATACAATAAATAAAACAAAACCCGATCGAGCTAATAGTTATTGGTGGGATTTATGTGCGGGACCTCACCTAAATTTTACTGGAGAAATTAATAAAAAAGCGTTTGCATTATTAAACGTTGCGGGAGCATATTGGCAAGGAGATGAAACCAAGCCGATGTTACAGCGTATTTACGGTACAGCTTGGGAAACTCCAGAAGAATTAAAGGCTTTTTTAAAACAAAGAGAAGAAGCATTAAAACGCGACCATAGAAAATTAGGTCAGCAATTAGATTTATTTAGCATTCAAGAAGATGCTGGTGGAGGGTTAGTATTTTGGCATCCCAAAGGTGCAACAATTCGCTACATAATTGAAGAATATTGGCGCAAATCTCACATAGAATCTGGTTATCAATTACTATATACACCCCATATTGCTAATTTAGATTTATGGAAAACATCGGGTCATTTCGATTTTTATAATGAAAATATGTTTGATTCGATGGAAGTGGAAAAACAAGCTTATCAAATTAAGCCGATGAATTGTCCTTTCCACGTTCTGACTTATAAAAATAAACTACATTCCTATCGAGAATTACCGCTAAGATGGGCGGAATTAGGAACAGTTTATCGTTACGAACGTTCTGGTGCGCTACATGGTTTGATGCGGGTGCGTGGGTTTACTCAAGATGATGCTCATATTTTTTGTTTACCCAATCAAATAGCTGATGAAATTTTAGGAGTATTGAATCTTACCGAGCAGATTTTATCTGATTTTGGTTTTAATAATTACGAAATAAATCTTTCTACTCGTCCCAGTAAATCAGTAGGGACAGATGAAGTTTGGGATTTAGCAACTGCGGCTTTAAAAGAAGCATTGGATAATAAAGGTTGGAACTATATTATTGATGAAGGTGGTGGTGCTTTTTATGGACCAAAAATAGATATAAAAATTCAAGATGCGATTGGTCGTTTGTGGCAATGTTCGACGATTCAGGTAGATTTTAATTTACCTGAAAGATTTGATATGCAATATGTTGCTGCTGACGATACTAAAAAACGACCAATTATGATTCATCGGGCTATTTTTGGTTCGATAGAACGTTTTTTTGGAATTTTAATTGAGAATTATGCTGGTGATTTTCCTTTGTGGTTAGCGCCAATTCAATGTAGATTATTACCAGTAAGCGATGAAGTACGAGAATATGCAGAATCTGTAGCAAGAGAATTGCATAAAGAAGGATTAAGAGTAGAAGTGGATGGTAGTGGAGAAAGATTAGGTAAACAAATTCGTAATGCTGAATTAGAAAAGATTCCTGTAGTTGCTGTAGTTGGAAAACGAGAGATGGAAAATCAAAATTTAAGCGTGCGTACCCGAAAAGCAGGAGATTTAGGAGCGCTATCAATCAATGAAACAGTTACTTGTTTGCAATCGGCTATTGCTTTGAATACAACTATTTAAAGTTAATTTCGGCTATTAAATCAGGTCATCAAATATATGAGTTTTTCTTTAGGTAAACAATCTCAGAAAGCCAGTTCTTTAGCAATCGGGCAAATCAAACAATGGATTTATCAAGCTTTGGAAATTGATGATGAAATTTCTATTTCTTTAAGTCAACTGCAATGTACCGAACCTGGATGTCCACCAATTGAAACGGTAATTAATGTGATGACTAATCCCGTACAACAATACAAAATTCACAAATCTATTGCTGAAATTGAGTACACAGATATCAGTTCGCTCAAGCAGGAAAAATAATCTTTTTTGTTATTTGTTGTTGGAATTTATCTAATATGGCTGATCACACATTATTTGTTTGTAAATCCTGTTACTTTTCATCCACACAACGCGATTACATGGGCGAAAGAGGTGGTCAACATTTATTAAGTAAGTTACTAGAATTACATGAACAATGGTCGTTAAAATCTGAATTTGTCATTGCAGAAGTAGAATGTTTAAGCGCTTGTAAAAGAGCTTGTGCTGTAGCGCTAACTGCTCCCAATAAAACGAGTTTAATGTTTGGCGATTTACCACCATTAGAAAGTGCAGCAGATATATTAAAATTATGCGAAAAATATCGTGCTACCACTAATGGCATAGTTCCACGAAATGAACGACCAGAAGTTTTGCAAAAAGGAATATTAGCAAGAATTCCAGCACCAATATACCAGCAAAAAGAGAAAATTAGTTTTACGTTTAAAGAATCTAAAAAAATCAAAATCTAGTAAAAAATTAGTAACAAACACAAGGAGAAATTATGACTCAACTAACTGCGCCCAAATCTGATATTATCCCCGATATTCCTAAAAGAGGAATGCCTGTTACTATTATTACCGGATTTTTAGGTAGTGGTAAAACAACATTACTCAATCAAATTCTTCATAACAAAGAAGATTTGAAAGTTGCCGTGCTTGTAAATGAATTTGGTGATATTAATATTGATAGTCAGTTACTCATTTCTACAGATGATGACATGATGGAACTGAGTAACGGCTGTATTTGTTGTACTATTAACGATGGATTAGTTGATGCGGTTTATCGCATTTTAGAAAGAGACGAACGCATTGATTATATGGTTATAGAAACTACAGGTGTAGCTGACCCGTTGCCAATTGTTTTAACTTTTTTAGGTACAGAACTCAGAGATTTAACTAATATTGATTCTATACTTACTCTAGTTGATGCAGAAGCTTTTAATAGCGAACATTTCCAAAGTGAAGCTGCTTTAAAACAGATAACTTATGGTGATATTATTCTGCTCAATAAAACTGATTTAGTTGGTGAAGAAAAATTAAGTGAGCTAGAAAGTTTTGTTAAGGAAACTAAAGTTGGTGCAAAAATTCTTCGCACTTCTTACGGTAAAGTTGCTTTACCATTAATTTTAGATGTGGACTTGACTCCAAAAGATGAATATTCTTCCTTGATTGAGGAAGATACTCACGAACATCATCACCATCATCATCACCATGACCACGAACACCATCATCACGACCACCATGACCATCATGACCACCACGACCATCATCATCACTCAAATCATCTAGAAAACGATGGATTTGTTTCCATTTCTTTCCAGAGCGATCGCCCTTTTGATGTGCATAAATTTGAGACATTTCTTAATGAAGAAATGCCAGAAAATGTGTTTAGAGCCAAAGGTATCCTCTGGTTTAGCGATAGCGAACTACGACATATTTTTCAACTAAGCGGTCCTCGCTATCAACTTGATGCTGATGAATGGTCTACCAAAAACCGTCAAAACCAGCTAGTTTTCATCGGTCGCAATTTGGATAAAAATGAAATTCATTCTCAACTTAACAATTGTTTACTATAATTCAAATAGCGTTAATAATTATTGCTCGTTAAATAGTTAGTTGAAAGACTGTAAATACACCCTTTAATTATATTTTATTTATCTAATTCATGGGGTGATGCTTTACTGCGTCTTGAATTGTAAACATCAATTAATAACTAAGTAACTGAGTCAAATTAAATATAAAACCTCACCCCGGCTAAAGGCACCCCTCTCCTTGCTAAGGAGAGGGGAAGGGGGTGAGGTTCTATCTTACATTTAATTATGCCTACCGACTTAATAAGTAATAAGTAATAATTGTTAACTAAAAAGCAATGAAATTAAAAACATGACTTTATCTTTTCGTCCCGAATTAAATTCTGCCGAGCAAGTTGTTTCATCTTTATCTACAGAAAATAAACCAAAGGTTACGGATGAAGAAATGATGCAAGCCGTGAGAACTTTACTACTTGGATTAGGAAAAGATCCAGATAGAGAAGGACTCAAGGATACTCCTAAAAGAGTTGTGAAAGCCTTACAGTTTTTGACCAAAGGATACCATGAATCTTTGGATGAACTGTTAAATGGTGCAGTGTTTACAGAAGATGCCAATGAAATGGTATTGGTTAGAGATATTGATATTTTTAGTTCCTGCGAACATCATATTTTACCAATCCTTGGTCGCGCTCACGTAGCTTATATTCCTAATGGTAAAGTCATTGGATTATCAAAAATTGCCCGCATTTGTGAAATGTATGGAAGACGTTTACAAGTACAGGAAAGATTGACTTTACAAATTGCTGATGCGCTCCAAGGTTTACTCAAACCCCAAGGTGTGGCAGTAATTGTAGAAGCTAGTCATATGTGTATGGTAATGCGTGGTGTACAAAAACCTGGTTCTTGGACTGTAACTAGTGCAATGCGTGGTGTATTTTCAGAAGATGCAAAAACTCGCGAGGAGTTTATGAATTTGATTCGACACAAGGCTCACTTTCATTAATTAATAACTTTAGGCAATGGTAAACAAAACTTCACCATTGCCTGCTACCCTAGTTTTGGGGTTCGCAGGTAGTGGAAAAACTAGTTTAATTCAACATCTAAGTAATCAAATTGGGACTACTGTAGAACATATACAAAGTGGTTCTTCAGAACTTGGTAGTGGTTGTATTTGCTGTAATGGACTCAAAGATTTAAAACAGTTAATTAAAGATTTACTTATTGATAGAGAAAGCGGAAAAAATCAATGTCAGCAATTGTTTATCGAAGCTAGTTACGAAACCGATCCAATTCCAGTTATCAGAACAATTCGACAATCTTTTTCACCAGCAAGTATTTTTTTGAAAGAAGCGATTACAGTAATTAATGCTGCAAACTATCCACCTACAGATGCAGAACGCTATTTAGTAACTAATCAGATATTCTTTGCCGATAAAATAGTAGTTAATCACTGCGACAGAGCAACTGACGAGCAAATAAATAAATGCCATAAGCATATTCGTGGAGTAAAATGGCAGCCAATATTTAATGCTATTCAAGGAATTGTTAACATTAATGATTTTCGCGTGCCTTCAACAGTAGAGACATCTACGGGTGTTTCTACTGTAATTTCCTTTTCCTCCTAAATTTATTGATAATTGATAATTAAAATTACCAGTTATTCTTTAATGGTAAAGGTTTCCCCGAATTCGTTAATGGAATAAATCTAAAATTCCGTCATTCCTCAAATCCCCAGATTGATCCGTACACACAATCCAAAATCTAAAATCCAAAATCTAAAATCGGATGACTTTAACAATATACAATACCCTCACCCGTCGTAAAGAAACGTTTCAACCTTTAGAACCAGGAAAGTTGAAAATGTACTGCTGTGGTGTCACGGTATATGATTATTGTCACCTGGGTCATGCAAGGTCTTATATTATTTGGGATACAGTACGACGCTATTTAAAATTTAGCGGTTATCAAGTGCGTTACGTGCAAAATTTTACCGACATTGATGATAAAATTCTCAATCGCGCTAACGCTGAGAATACATCAATGGAAGAGGTTTCCCAAAAGTACATTCAAGCCTATTTTGAAGATATCCGTCGCTTAAATGTCATTGATGCATCAGAGTATCCCCGTGTGACTGAAAATATCACTCCTATTCATCAGTTAATTGCAGAATTAGAACGAAAAGACTACGCTTATGCGGTAAATGGAGATGTCTACTATAAGACAGACAACTTTTCTGAATATGGCAAACTTTCCGGTAAGCAATTAGAAGATATGCAAGCCGGGGCAAGTGGTATTGATTTAGAAGACTTATCTAGCAAGAAGAAACATAAACTATCTGACTTTGCATTGTGGAAAGCAGCAAAACCGGGAGAACCCGCTTGGGAGTCACCTTGGGGAATGGGAAGACCGGGATGGCACATTGAATGTTCGGCAATGATTCGTGCTAATTTGGGGGAAACCATTGATATTCATGGTGGTGGTGGTGATTTGGTATTTCCCCATCATGAAAATGAAATCGCTCAATCAGAAGTAGTCACGGGTAAACCGCTTGCTAATTACTGGATGCATAACGGTATGGTGACTGTGAATGGTGAAAAAATGTCCAAGTCTCTAGGTAATTTTACGACCATTCGCGAATTACTTGACCGACCAATCGACCCAATGGTTATCAGATTATTTGTACTGCAAGCCCATTATCGCAAGCCTTTGGATTTTACAGAAGATGCTATTTCTTCCGCTCAAAATGCTTGGGAAACTCTCAAAACTGGTTTGTTATTTCGACAGCAATATGGCGAAAAACTGGGATGGAAGGAAACAAATTTAAATCCTGAAACTGAATTGCAAAATTCTCAGATAAACAGCTTTAAAACAGCAATGGATGATGATTTTAATACACCAGGGGGATTAGCCGTATTATTTGAACTAGCCAAAGAATTGCGTCGAAATGCTAATATCATCACTCATCAAGGTAATACGGAAATTCCTTCAGAAAAGCTAAAGCAAATGTGGCAAACTTTAGTCACATTAGCAAAGGTTTTTGGACTTGAAATCTTATCCCCAGCAGAAGATAAAAACCCATCAGAAGTAATTAGTGATGCAGAAATTTTAGCTTTAATTGAGCAACGACAAGATGCACGTCAAAATCGTAACTTTGCTTTATCCGATTCTATTCGCGATCAATTACAAGCTGTAGGAGTAAATTTAATCGATCAACCCAATGGGGAAACTCGCTGGTATCGGAACTAACAAACCATCGCTTGAAATTCACCCTCCAGGTAAAAGGGCTGTTAATCCCATCGCTTATTTACCATCACGAGGATAAATTAAAGTTTTGTTGGATTGGGTGCATCACCGTAAACTGTCTTGGGGTCAAAAGTTTTTTCGGTTTCAGTAAAAGTTAACCGTATATGGTTCTCAGAAGAAATAACATCTTTTCCTACAGGAATACTACGATAAAAACAAGAACGATAACCAACGTGACAACTTGCTCCTGAACCAGCAACTTCAACCCGCATCCAAATACAATCTTGGTCATCATCAATCAATAATTGCTTGACTTTCTGTACCAATCCGCTTGATTGACCTTTATGCCATAGCTGCTGACGGCTGCGACTATAATAATGGGCTTCACCAGTTTCAATTGTTTTGACTAATGCATCCTGATTCATATAGCCTTGCATTAAAACGTCCCCAGTGTTTGCATCTGTGGTCACTACTGGTATCAAACCGTTGCAATCAAATTTGGGAGCAAGTTCTAGACCTTCTTCTACTTGTTCGATTGAAGTGCGATCGCTAAATAGTAAATTCATCTTATTTTCAAAATAACTGAAAACGATTATCATTCACATATAATAGTTTATACTTAGGGTTAATAAATTTCCATCTATCTATCACTGATAACTGATAACTGATAACTGATAACTGATAACTGAAATGACTGTACCTTTAATTAAAGTTGTAGCTGGTTGCGCGGGTTCGGGAAAAACTGCTTGGATTCATCAACAAATCCAAGATACAACTGTCGAAGATAAAGATATTATTTATTTCAGTCCCGGTACTGGTAATGTTTCTATAGATAAAAACCGAATTGCAGCCAATTTCCCCCAAATACAAGTTTTTAGCGACAATCAAGAAGCTGATTTGCTCAAACAATTACCCGAAGCGAAAGCGGTTTATATGGAGTTGGGTTTTTATTTGGATTTGGGAAGTTTATCAGCATTATTAAATAATTTACCTTACCATTCTGTTGCTGTATTACCACCCCATCTCATAGATTCTGAATATCATGCTTGGGCTGATGAAATTATTCCAGGAATTCCAGCAGAAACTAATTCATCTAAACATTTGTGCAGAGTTGCAACAGATACTCAAGTGATTGATGAAGATTCTTTAGAAGAGTTTTGGTATGAATTAACTCACGGTGCTTATGGTAATGTTACTCGTGCTAAGGCAATTTTTGATGTTAATGATGGTAGAAGTATTTACTGTGATTTCGTTGCGGGTATACCTCAAGCAGGTTTTTTGGAATTAAACTTACCTCGTTATTTAGAAGGTAGACCAAAACGTTTTAGCGGTATTGAAGTTGCGGGAGAAGATTTGGATGAAGCTGCTCTCAAACAAACTTTATCTGATTGTTTTTTATCAGATTCATTAATTAAGCAGTGCCAGCAACAAGTTAAACAAATGTTATTAGAAGGAATGCCGGTATGAAAATAGCAGTTATGTCATGTATTCACGGCAATATAGAAGCTTTGGATGCAGTTTTATTGGATATAGATAAACATAAAGCTGAAAAAATATTTTGTTTGGGCGATCTAGTTGGTTATGGCCCTTATCCGAATCAAGTAGTAGAAAAAATTCGTTCTTTAAATATTCCTACTTGTGCTGGTTGTTGGGATGAAGATGTGGTTGAAGGTCTAAATGCTTGCGATTGTAGTTATCCTTCATTGTTAGCAGAACAACGCGGTCTTATCGCTCATGAGTGGACTAATAAACAGATAAAACCAGAAAATCGCGACTTTTTAGCTCAATTACCTCATATTATCAAAGAAGATAACTTAGCTTTTGTTCACGGTAGTCCCCACAGCAACCACGAATATTTATTACCAGAACTCGATGCATTTGTAGCATTAGAACGAGTGATTTCATCAGGTGCAGACGTGCTTTTTTGCGGTCATACTCACGCCCCTTATTACCGTAATTTAGATTCAGGTAAACTAAAAATTCGAGTAGAAAGCAAAAATTTATCTGAAGAAAAAAGCTTTACAGCTAACTTGAAAAAGATTGTTAATGTAGGTTCGGTAGGAGAACCAAGACATGGAAGACCCAATGCAACTTATGTGATTTATGACACCGACACTCAAGAAGTCATATTACGAGAAGTTGCTTACGATTATCAAAAAACCTGTACGGCAATTGTAGAAAACGGATTACCACCCATCTTTGCATGGCGTTTAGCGCGGGGAATAGAATTTGCAGAACGCGCAGACGATCCAACTCATGTTTGTACTCGGTAATGGGTAATGGGTAATGGGTAATGGGTAATGGGAATTGGGCGTTGCTGAATCCAGGTATAAATTTAAATGTAGAGACGCGTTAGCGTTCACGCGGAGCGTGCGGCTCAGCGTGCCCGGAGGGCATTATATCGCGTCTCTACAACCGTTTCGGTTTTCCAATCAACCCGTTTCATATATCAAATCAGTTAAGGGAAATTGTAGGTTGGGTTGAGGAACGAAACCCAACATTTATCAGCATTTGTTGGGTTTCGCTGTCGCTCAACCCAACCTACTAACTCTTTAAATCCAAAATCTAAAATCTAAAATCCAAAATTACTTATGAAGTGGGCAATTTTAAGCGGTATTGAAGGTAATTTGGCAGCTTATGAAGCGGTGATGGCGGATATTAAGCGTCAAAGTCGTTATATAGAAGCTTTATATATTCTAGGAGATGCGATCGGACCAACTCCGGAGTCTGAGAAGCTGGTGGAGCGTTTGCTTCAGCCACAGTCTGGGTTAACACCGCTCGTTTGTAAGGGCTGGTGGGAGGAGCAATGTTTAATATTGCATGGTTTATCGGCAAGTTCAGACGAGAACGATTTATTGGAAAAATTTGGTGGCGAGACAGTAAAATTACTGTGGGATAATGTTTCTCGTCATACTGTAGAGTGGATACGAAATCTTGATTTTGGTTTCTTTGAGTTGGATTGTTTATTAATTCACGGTACAACTGTATCTGTGGATGAAGCATTAACTCCGGAAACTTCTCCAGTTATTATGTTAGACCGGGTAGCGCGAATGCAAGCAAATAATTTATTTTGCGCTCGTTCTGGTTCAACTTTTCAATATAATTTAGAAGCTGGTTCGATTGATACGGGAATAACTACCCTTGATAATCAAACACCAAATCAAACTATCAACGTCACTCCACGTATGGTTGTAGGTGTAGGAAATGTCGGTAGAAAATCAGGGGAAGCAACCTATACTCTCTACAACCCGAATAATAATCAAGTGGAATTTAAAACTGTTCGCTACGGGGTAAATAAGGGTTTTGGAGGTAAAAAAACAACTGCTGCTTCTTGAAATTGATATTGGTAAACAATTAGCTCTTAAGTAACTACAAAAATTCTATCCCCGAACAACTTGTATTTAATGATATTAAAGCTGATGTGCAGCTAAATTGCATAATGCGAAATTTGAAAATATTGTAGTGCGAGCATCTTGCTCGCTAGTGTTATACAAATTAAATGCGTAACAGCTTAATTAGCGTTTAGACTTTTCAATCATAGAGAGCCATTCCTGCATCTCAAGAGGTTGTTGCCAATTAAACATGAGTACTATAAAATCATCAAGTTGCTGCTCGTTTAACTGTTTGAGTTGACTAACTATTTGTGGCGTGAGAGACGAAGCACTAAACTTAGCCCGAATTATAGTACTTGCCGATTCAATCTTACCTTTTAGCTTACCTAGAAATTCACCTTCTAACCTAGCTTTGTTAATTTCAGCTTCATACCAAGCATCGATTTCTTGCATCGTTTTCATAAAATCTTCCTCTTCTGGAGTTAAGCTATCAGTAGGTATATCTTTCAGGTAAACACAGTATTTTATACATGCACTAATTATATCATTTTTTTCCCTGCGGTCTGGAGATAACTGCTTGATAGACTTAAAAGCACTCCGAGCAGTTTTTTTATTTCCCAACATTTTCAACCACATCGTTTCTGGACTATCTACCAGTTGCTCAATAATCACAATTCCCATCCGCAAAATTGGTGAAAGTCGATACACACCTACACCCAATTCTTGTGCTGGTTGAGCGTTACATAATATCAATAGTTTTTCACTGCAATTAACCGTGAGAATCCAGGTAAATGGATTTTGATTTTCAATTTGTTTTTTTGCTTCCTTCGACAGTCGTTCTCGATTTGTTAATTCAGATTTGGTTTTGGCGTTTTCTAGTAGTTCTTTCTGCTTTCTATCCCAGTAAATTTTAACTTTTTACGAGTGCAGCAGCTAATTTATGGAGAAATGTTATAACCAAAATTAAGCATTCCTCACAGACTACCTTCGTTTCGGACACATTAATCCCCTTTCCCCAAATAACAATGACATAATGGTTTCTCAATCAAGGATTCCATTAAGCTATTAAGCGCGACTGCGGCTAATAAGCCCCCGCCAATAGTACCAACGGTGGTAATATAATTTACCTCAGAAGCCATTAACCGCCGTTTGGCTGCTGGAGCATGGCTAAAGCCGATGGGCATTCCGATAATTAAAGAAGGTTGTAGCAGCTTTTGTTCGACGAGTTTTAAAGCAGATATTAACACTGATGGCGCGTAACCGATAATTAAAATACAGCCAGGAGTTAACTTTTTTAAATTCTCGCGCCATTCTTGATGTTGCCAAAATTGATTTTCGGCTTCTGAAGCAGTGTAAACATGGGGGTCATTAATCAATATATTGACTTTTGTGCCTAAATGTGTTGCTCTGGTATGGTCGAGAGCAGCAGAAACTGGGGGAATATCTACAACTATTTCGCAGTTATTTTTGAGAGCATCTCTTGAGTCGGCGATCGCACTTTGACTCAAACGGATAAAGTCTACTAAACTTACATCACCAGAAGCTAAGACTAGTTTGCTTAGTAAATCTCTTTCAATTTCATTTCTGTTTGATAAATCTGGTAACAACTGCTGTAACGATTCGCTGAAGTCTTCCGGGTGAGCTTCTACAGCTGCGTCTAAACCTTGCCAGAGTTTTTCTAATTTTTTAGTCCCCAAACTAGATTCGATTTCTAAATGTTGTAATTGTGCGAGTGCTTCTGCTTGGATATTTTGACAGTGCTTATCTCTACCTAACAAACCTTCTAAAGCGGATGCTGTTTTTCGTAACCGCGATAGTTGTTCGATGACAGATTGATATTGCTGCTGTAGTTGAGCAGTAATCGTATCTAAGTTATCTGGTTCGGGATTATTTGCTAATAATTTTTGAATGTGGTCTAGTTGAAAACCCTGTGACTTAAGTGCAACTATTCGTCGTAAATATTGCACGTTTTTATTAGTATAAAGGCGATAGTTACCTTCAGAGCGTTCTGCTTCAGGTAATAAACCTAACTTGTGATAATGTCTGACCATTCTGGGAGTCAAACCACCACCAACTTCTTGAGTAAGTTGTTTGATTGTTAGGTGTTTGTTTTTTATATTTTCGCTCGGATTAATCTGAGCGGTGTTGTTTTCAGATTTGTTATTCATATCCATATTTTAAACCTTCACATTGATGTTAAGGTCAAGATTTAGCCTGTAAGCGGTTATGCGGTAAAACCAATCATATTTAATGGGAGAAAGTACTAGTACTCCACCACATTAATTTTGAGGGGTACAACATTTATAATTGTAGGTTGGGTTGAACGGAGTGAAACCCAACTCGGGTGTTGGGTTGCGCTTCGCTTAACCCAACCTACGAAGAGGTATCTTAGCCCATCATATTTAATGGGACAAACTATTAGCATGGCAATATTTTAAGCCTTGACATTGACATTAATGTCAAGGTTTAGAGTAAGAATCACATTTACCCGCTGATTCTGAACCATGACTAGTTATTTATTGAGAAAAACTGATTTTAGAAAGTTAATATCACAACACCCAGATGCTGTAGCAGCAATGATGTGTGCTGTACTTTTACTCTTCGGTTGGTTGTGTTTGCAGTTTAGTTGGGTTGGATTAGCTTTACTAATTTTGTGTGCAGCTTATGTAATTGGGGGTTACGAAAGTGCCAAGGAAGGATTGACGACTCTATTTCAGGAAAAAGAATTCGACGTTGATTTATTGATGATAGTAGCAGCTTTGGGGGCTGCATTTTTAGGACTTTGGCGACGAGAATATCATCTGATTGTTGATGGTGCGGTGTTAATTCTGATTTTTGCTATTAGTGGTGCGTTGGAAGGTTACGCTATGCAGAGAACAAACAACGCTATTAGCAAGTTGATGGGATTGACACCGGATACTGCGAGGCTAATATTGCATGGTGAGGAAAGACAGGTTGCTATTGATAAATTAGCTATCAATGACGAAATCTTGGTTAAACCGGGAGAATTGATTCCCACCGACGCTGTGATTATCCAAGGTGCGAGCAATCTTAACGAAGCTTCTATCACCGGAGAATCTTTACCTGTAGAAAAAACTGTTGGGGATGAAGTTTTTGCAGGAACTATCAACGGTACGGGAGCTTTGGTACTCAGAGTTCACCAACCACCAGAAAGTAGTTTGATTCAAAGAGTAATTCGCTTAGTAAAGCAAGCTCAAACCGAAGCACCACCATCTCAAATCTTTGTAGAAAATTTAGAACGCAATTACGCCAAAGTAATTGTAATATGCGGTATTTTATTAGCGGTTTTACCACCTTTTATTTTGAATTGGGATTGGGAAACAACTATTTACAAAGCTTTAATTTTTTTAGTCGTGGCTTCTCCATGTGCGTTAATGGCTGCTATCATGCCTGCATTATTATCGGGAATTGCCAATGGAGCGCGAGGGGGTATTTTATTTAAAGGTGGAGCAGTTTTAGAATTGGTAGGTAAAGTTAAAGCGATCGCCTTTGATAAAACTGGAACTCTGACGACTGGAGAACCCCAAGTTATCGATATTATCGCAGTTGATGGGGATGAAAACCAAATTCTATCAGTTGCTGCTGCGGTAGAAGTTTATTCAGAGCATCCCATTGGTAAAGCAATTGTCCAAGCTGCTAAGGATAAAAATTTGAATTTAGCACCTGTTAATAACGTAGTTTCTCATACAGGTTTTGGTATTAGTGGTCAAATTGAGGAAATAGATATTAAAGTTGGTAATGCTAAATTTATTCAATCCGATTCTGATTTACCCGCAGATTTAGTTGCCAAAAGCCAAAAATTAGAAACACAAGGTAAAACAATCGTTTGGGTTACTGATAACGAAAAAATATTAGGAATTATTGCCGTTGCCGATACAATACGTCCTGAAGCTGCAAAAACTATTCAGCGCTTAAAACAAATCGGCATTCAAAATATTATCATTGTCAGTGGCGATCGCCAATTAACCACTAACTACATTGCCCAACAGTTGGGTATTTCCGAAGTTTACGCCGAATTGCTCCCGGAAGACAAAGTAACTGTAATTCGTCGCTTAAAAAGACAATATCAAACAGTTGCAATGGTCGGAGATGGTATAAATGATGCCCCTGCTCTAGCAACAGCATCCGTGGGAATAGCGATGGGAACTACAGGTAGCGATATCGCTTTAGAAACAGCGGACATTGTATTAATGGCAGATCGTTTAGAAAAGTTAATGACTGCAATTGATCTTGGTCGTCGTGCTGTGAAGGTTATCAAGCAAAATATTGTCTTTGCTTTGTGCAGTATTAGTTTGTTACTGGTTGCCAATTTTGCCAATGATATTAATCTTCCTTTGGCAGTAATTGGACACGAAGGCTCTACAGTGTTGGTTACTTTGAGTGGTTTACGGTTGTTGAGAAATGCTAAATGCTTCGGTTAGCGAATTAGGATTTAAAAAAAGTGGCGCTGCTGATTTAATGTATGAAATTCATTTGTTGGATAACCCAAACCCTTGTAGAGACGCGATATATCGCGTCTCTACATTCCAATTCATACCCGAATTCAGCAACGCCGAAAAATTTGATTGCCAGAATCATTTTAAGTAATGCATTACAAATTTTATTATTCAAGAGCCGCTCCTATCTAAAGGTAATGCAGTACTATATTACGAGAATGATTTTCATTATCTTGGAGAAGAAGGATGACTGCTCAAACACTAGATACAGTCCCCGTAACCGTCCTCACTGGTTATTTAGGAGCGGGAAAAACAACTTTACTTAACCGGATTCTCACCCACGAGCATGGTAAGAAAGTCGCGGTGATAGTAAATGAGTTTGGGGAAGTCGGGATTGATAATCAATTGGTTATCGATGCTGATGAAGAAATCTTTGAAATGAATAATGGCTGCATTTGCTGTACGGTGCGTGGTGATTTAATTCGCATCATTGCTAATTTAATGAAGCGACGTGATAAATTTGACCATTTAGTAATTGAAACTACTGGACTTGCAGACCCAGCACCTGTAATTCAGACTTTCTTTGTAGATGAAGATATGCAGGAAAAATTGAATTTAGATGCTGTAGTTACAGTAGTCGATGCCAAGCATATTTGGCAACATTGGGATGCGGATGAAGCTCAAGAACAAATTGCTTTTGCTGATGTAATTTTACTTAATAAAACTGATTTAGTAACCCCAGAACAACTTGAAGAATTAGAAAATCGAATACGGGGAATGAATGCAATGGCAAAAATTTACCGTACTCGTAATTCTGAGTTAGAAATGGATGCGCTTTTAGGGGTGAAAGCTTTTGATTTAGATCGAGCTTTGGAAGTTGATCCAAATTTTTTAGGCGAAGATGCTCACGAACATGATGAAAGTGTTTATTCTATAGCTTTGGTAGAAAAAGGTGAATTAGATGGGGATAAATTAAATCAATGGTTAAGTAATTTATTACAAACCAAAGGACCCGATATTTTCCGCATGAAAGGTATTTTAAATATTGCCGGAGAAGATGAGAGATTTGTCTTCCAAGGAGTACATATGTTATTAGATGGAAAACCAGACCGTTTATGGAAGGAAGGCGAACAGCGTAAAAATGAACTAGTTTTTATTGGTCGCGATTTAGATGAAGCTCAGTTGAAAAAAGATTTTCTAGCTTGTATGGCTTAGTTTTTCTTAATAGTTATAGCTACTGATGTATAGCTCAAAACCTCACCAAAAACCCCTCTCCTTTACTAAGGCTACGGTGTACACAGAAGTAGTTAAAACCATTACCCGCCAGGGACTGCAAGTCCCTGGCTAATAGCAAAAGTCCTATAAATAGGACTAAATTAATAATTATCATGTTTGATTTTTAGGTAATTTTTTAGTCGTCTTGAGACGACTTGAGCTATTAGACGGGGGTTTGCAACCCCCGGCGGACTCGCTTGCTGGTGGAAATCCTATATTCCGCTATTTTATTTTCTCTAAATTCTAAATTCTAAATTCTTCCTTCGTAAAGTTACAAATGAAAACTATTAAATCTACAGACTTTGATTTAAATTGGAATAATACACTTTCCGATTATATAACCGCTGTAAAATGGTCGCCTGATGGTAGTACTTTAGCGATGAGTTCTGCTGCTGGTGAAGTAAAAGTTTTTGTGGAAAACGAATTAATAACTTTGCAAGAAGTTACTAATAATTCCATTGATGGATTAGCTTTTTCTACTGATGGAAAGTTTTTAGCAGTTGGCGGACAAGATGGTAAAGTAAAAATTTGGAGTACTTCTAATCATCAACTGATTGCGACTTTAGAAAATGCGACCGCTTGGGTAGATAAATTAGCATGGAGTCCCCGCAAAAATTTACTAGCTTTTAGTTTAGGACGTTACATCCAGGTTTGGGATGCAGATAATCAAGAAATTGCTGTCACCTTAAATTTTGATAATTCTTCAGTACTGAGCATTGACTGGAGCCATGATGGTAAATTTCTGGCGATCGCTGGTTATCAAGGTGTAAAAATTTGGCGCTCTCATGAATGGGATGAAGACCCATATTTCTTTAGCGTACCATCGGCTAGTCTTGTTGTGGCTTGGTCGTTTGATGGTAAATACATTGCTTCGGGTAACATGGATAAAACTATCTGTGTATTGGCAACAGATTTTATTGTTAATGCTAAACAAGCCGAACCTTGGTTAATGCATGGTTTTCCAGGTAAAATTCGTCATTTAGCTTGGTCAAAAGTTACTACACCTAAAAAAGAGCCATTGCTCGCATCTTCTAGCGCAGAAGGTATAGTAGTCTGGGAAAAGCAAGATGATGCATCTTCGGGTTGGGGTGCGACTGTATTAACCAATCACAGCGATATTGTAGAAGCAATCGAATTTGCACCCGATAACTTAATGCTTGCTTCTGCTGGTGCTGACGGTTGGCTTTGTTTGTGGAAAAAAGCCAAAAAAGTAGCGCAAGTTCTTCAGGGTGCTAACAACGGGTTTTCTTGTGTCGCATGGCATCCCCAAGGTCATAAAATTGCTGCTGGGGGTAAAAATGGTGAAGTGCTAATTTGGTCTAAAGGTAATCGTGGGGTTGGTTTTGGTTGAAGATTGATAATTACTTAATGATGACAGATAAAATTAGCAACAAAATAAAGCGCCATAGCATATAACGCTAGTGGAGAATATGACATGATTAAAGCTACTGCTTAAAATCACTACTATAGGTGTCAAAAAATGACGAATCAAGAACCTGCTATTGTTTTCGGCAAAGAGCGTGCTTCGTCTTATGATGAAACATTTGCACGCTTGGCTCCAATCCGCGATGCGCTTTATCTATTAATCCGTCAAATATTTTCAGAGCTTCCTACCAATGCAAACATTCTTTGTGTCGGAGCAGGAACAGGAGCAGAAATGATTTATCTTGCACAGAATTTTCCACAATGGCGATTTACTGCGGTAGAGCCAGCCTCAGCAATGCTCGATATTTGTCGCCAGAAAGCTGAAGAATGCGGTATTTCGTCTCGTTGCACTTTTCACCAAGGTTATCTCGATTCGCTTCCTACTTCAAATTCTTTTGATGCGGCAACGTGTCTTCTGGTTTCTCATTTCATTATGCAACAAGATGAGCGAAGCAATTTTTTCAGGCAAATCGCTGCACGGCTTCATCCTAATGCATATTTGGTGAGTTCTGATTTAACTTGCGATATGGACACTTTAGAGTATCAAAGCCTGCTAGAAGTTTGGCTGCGAATGCTTAAATTCTCTCAAGTACCTGTTTCCGAAATTGAAAATATCCGCTCCTCCTATGGACAAAATGTCGCTTTGTTGTCACCGCAAAAAGTTGAATCGATTATCATCAAAGGCGGCTTTGACTCACCTACATTATTTTATCAAACCCTTCTTATTCGTGCTTGGTATTCTAAACGAACTCCTTGAATTAGGAATTGTCGAAAGTAACAAGCTCGCGTTCGCAATTTTTAAGTTACTTGATTGCGATTCGAGCATTTCATTTCTTTCACCTTTAAACCAATATTAAGTTTTAATAGCATCTCAATTACTTCACGGAGATTCTCCTGCAATTCGTCTAAGGTTTCTCCTTGGGAATGCGCTCCGGGGAAACCAGGTACATAAGCAACGTAAAGATTAGTTTCAGAATCTCTTTCGACTATCGCAGTAAAAGGGACTTGTCCGATTAAGTTTCTCGCAACTTCTACCGCTTCACCTTCGGGAGCAACTACTAATCCGATAATCCCCAACCCAATTGAAGAAGAAGTATCTGTTAATTCATAGAGATATATTACCTGTATTTGCCCATCAGATAGTGATCAGGACTTACGCAACTAGAACGAGAAAACTAGTGTTCCATAAATTTTGATCCCCCCAACCCCCCTTAAAAAGGGTGGCTTTGCGTAAGTCCTGAGTGATGTCTGATACGCAATCGGAATACCTGGATCGAGACTGCGTTTTGCCCATAAAACTACTGCTTTCCAAGATTTATCAGGTCTATATTGATTTAAATAAACAAATGCTTCGGTAATTAATCGCCAGTATAAATCGTCATCACGCTGATATTGTTACCTCTACAAAATAAATTGGGTCTTGCGGGTATTCGGGTTTGGGTATAAATAAACCGTCAATTCGTCGTGTAAGCTCTTTTATCTCCACAGAGGAAAATTCATAATGTAAAGCTTGGGTAGGAGATTGTTGCAGTATTTCAAATAGTACGCTGGGGAGGTTTTGCCGCAGCGTATAAAAGATTGTATCTGTTTTCATCCATTAAAATTTTGGAATGATTGGTAGAACATATGTATTATACATTAATGTTTCTACCAATTTTTATGGCAATGATGTCATTTCTCGAACACAACCACACAGAAGACATATTCAGATTATCCCTTCGATGTCTAGCCAATAACAGCAAACAGACTAGATTGACAAGTAACGCTATAACTCCAATCGCACTCATAACCGTTGCTTCTGGAATTACACCCGAAGAGAATTGATAAATTGCTCTAGTAAAGACCGAAATCGCAAACACAAACATGATCGCTCCCTTCAGAAATGCTGTTCCAGCCTGAGCTTTACTACCCTTATTAATGACGTACAAACTGCTTGCATAAACCAAGGTATCACCCAGCATATCGAGCGAATCTCCAGTCAAAGATATCGAATCCGCACGAATACCTGCTGCAAACTCAACAACGAACATTACTAGGTTGATAAACAAAATTATTTTCTATGTATTTATACATAGGGTAAATGTACTTTTTATAATTGACTATTTAACTATTGCTATGGCGATTAGCGGAGCTAAACGCCCGAAGGGCGTAACGCACTGGTTTTCACAAAATCGTGTTGCTCCCGCATGCATTTTACTTTTGTTATTACTTACCCTTCCTACCAATTGGAACACACATCGGAGTTCCGGAAACAGGGTCGGGAATAATCTTACATTCTAGTCCAAACACATCTAAAACCATTTTTTCATTCATCACTTCTTCCGGTTCACCTTGGGTGTAAATATTTCCTTGATTAACTGCTACTAAATAATCAGCATAACGACAAGCTTGGTTTAAATCATGTAAAACCATTACTAAAGTTCTTCCTTGATTTTGATTTAATTCCCATAGCAAATCTAAAACTTCAATTTGATGGGCTAAATCTAAAAAAGTTGTCGGCTCATCTAATAGTAAAATATCAGTATCTTGAGCCAAAGCCATAGCAATCCAAGCCCGTTGTCTTTGCCCACCAGATAAAGTGTCTAATTCTCGTTCTGCTAGCTCTTTCATTCGGGTAGTTTCTAGCGCTACATCAACAAAACGCTCATCTTCCTTCGTCCATTGCTGCAACCAATTTTGATAAGGATATCGTCCGCAAGCTATTAAATCTTTTACCGTTAAACCTTCCGGTGCAACTGGTGATTGAGAAAGAATTCCTAATTTTTTGGCAACGGTTTTTGTCGATAATTTAAATACATCATTAGAATCTAAATAAATACTTCCGTGATAGGGTTTTAATAACCTTGCTAAACCCCGCAGTAATGTAGATTTACCGCAGCCATTTGCACCAACTAAAGCAGTGATTTTACCTTGAGGAATACTTAAATCGATATTTTGAATTATTTTGGTGTTGTCGTAACCTAATGTGAGATTTTTGGTTGAAAGCTGGTAGTGGGTTTTAGTTGCTAATTTCATATATTTATATTGGGAATAGGGCATTGAGCATGGGACATAGTTAGGAGTGAGGAGTTAGGAGTGAGGAGTTAGGAGTAATGAGTAGCGAGTCGCAAGTGATAGTGTTTTGTCTCCTTATCCCCTCTCACTTCCGACGAGTTCTTATTAATAAATAAATAAAATAAGGCGCACCAATCACAGCGGTAATAATTCCACAAGGAATTTCTATGGGAGCAAATAAAATCCTTCCTAAAAAATCAGCTATAACTACAATCATTGCTCCAGTAATTGCAGCTACAGGAATCAATCCTTCATGAATATTACCTACTAATTGACGAGCTATATGAGGTGCTATTAATCCTACAAAACCGATTGTTCCTGCTGTCGCTACTGCTGCACCTGATAAAGCAGCACTAATTAATAATAAAAAACTCCGCTGCCATTCAACTTTGCTACCTAAGCCTTTAGCGGTTTCTTCTCCTAAATTCAAAGCATTTAACTCAGGTGCATTTATTAAAGCTAAGGGTATAAAAACAATTAACCAAGGTAAGAATGAAAAAAGCTGCTCCCAATTGCGTCCGTAAACGCTTCCTGCCAACCATACTAATGCTTGACTGACATTGCGAATATCGCCAAATGTCACCATTAAGTTAGTAAAAGCACCAGCAACAGATGCAATTCCGACACCAATTAAAATTAGACGTACCGGATGAGTTCCCCTATCCCAAGCTAGAAAATAGATTAATAATGAAGCAATCATTGCCCCACCGAAAGCCGCCACAGGCAAAATACCCGCAGGTAGATTTGGTAATAATACAATCAAACTTACCGCCGCTAAACTCGCACCGGCGTTAATACCAATAATTCCTGGGTCGGCAAGGGGGTTACGAGTTATACCTTGCATAATAGTCCCGGAAATTGCTAAAGCCATACCTACAAGACAAGCGGTAAGGGTTCTCGGTAAGCGTAAAGTATTAATTACAAATCCATAATCTGCATTTCCCGTATTTATTCCTAAAACTGTTCGAATAACTGCCAGCGGTGGAATGGGATATTCCCCAAAGGAAGTATTGATCACCATCGCTGTTAAAGTAATGATAGTTAAAATTAATAAGACAATGGGAACGCGCTTTTTGAGACGGAAAGAAATCGGAAGTAATCGAGAACGAAAAACTATTGTATTTGTCCTCATTTCTTCACCTTGGTTTTAGCTAAATAAATGAAGAATGGCGCACCGACTAAAGCTGTCATAATACCTACGGGGATTTCTTGCGGTTTAATAATTAATCGAGCTGCGATATCTGAAGCTAAAAGCAATATGGCACCGAACAAAGCACTATAGGGTAAAATCCAGCGGTAATCTACCCCCACGATAAACCGAACAATATGAGGAACCACCAAACCGATAAATCCAATCGCACCAGCAACTGCGATCGCACTACCATCTAATAGCAAAACGCACACAGCAGCAACGATTTTCACCCATGCGGTTTGTTGCCCTAAACCTTTGGCGATATCTTCCCCCAAACTTAAAATTGTGATTTGTTTGGAAATAATTAACGTTAATACCATTCCAATGCTGACATAAGGCAGAATTTGTAGAATCAGACTTGTATCCGCGCCAGCTAAGGAACCCGCTAACCAAAAGCGAATTTCTTCGAGAGTACTTTGACTAACAATTAATATCCCAGTGGTGAGAGAAGTTAGAAAAGCGCTAATTGCTGCACCAGCAATAGTTAAGTTGAGTGGAGTAATCCCGCTACGACCTAAAGAGGCTAAAAAATACACGCTCACCGCAGTAATTCCCGCACCTGCAAAAGCACACCAAACATAAAAACTCGGTGAGGAAGCACCGAATAAAAATATTGCCATTACCACCGCAAAAGCCGCACCAGCATTAATTCCTAGTATTCCTGGATCTGCTAAGGGGTTGCGAGTGATGCCTTGCATAATTGCACCAGCAGTGGATATTGATGCACCCACTATCATCGCTAATAAAGAACGCGGTAATCTCACAGTACGGATAATTAGATGTTCTCTCGAACCATCGAAAGATATTAGCGAATCATAAACACCCTGCCAAGAAATATCAGCCGCACCATAGGAAACGCTGATAAAAAGACAGATGACGAGTACTATTAATCCAGTTATTAAACCGATTACGGGTTTGGTTCGCGATAGTGTCTGCATATGGGTTTGTGTGGAAATTAGATATTAGTTTATTCACCCGCAATCAATATCTTATTCATAATAATTATTTAATTTTTCATCAATGGTCGGATTTTGAATCTAAAAAGACGTAGCATTGCTACGTCTGGGACATTTGGTGGTAAATCTACACGAAACTGATAATAATACGATTGATTCAATTACTTTTTCTTAGTCGCTATAGCCAATTTTGCACCCTTCACCTGTCGCACTTCATCCATCACCGCGACAATTTTCCCATGATTCACCCCTTCATCTGCATTCAATACCACCATTAAAGGTTGTTCGGGTTCGACTTTGGCTTTCACACCTGCTTCCAATTTATCCAAAGTAATCGGCTCCTTGTTCAAAAATATTTCACCTGCTTTATCCACAGTCAACGTCACTCGTGCTGGTTGAGTTGCGCTCTTAGCGGAAGATGCTTGAGGTAAATTGACTGGTAATCCTTCTTGACGAGTTAAAAACAAAGTTGACATCACAAAGAAAGTCAAAATCGCGAATATCACATCAATCATCGGCACAATATTAATTTGTGCTGGTACATCCGCTTCATCTGGTAGACGCATAGTTTTTGATTCCTCTCTCGTAATTACGACGGTAAAGCAATTCTAATTCTCCACCATATTCTTGAATTAATGCCATTTGTCTTTGGTACATTGCTCGAAATGCATTAGCAAACATCAGCGTGAAAATCGCCACGACTAACCCAGCAGCGGTAGAAACCAGCGCTTCACTAATACCACCAGTTACATTCGCTGTTTGAGAACCACCAACATCACCAAGATTTAGAGAAGCGAAAGAACCAATTAATCCTAAAACCGTACCCAAAAGACCTAAAAGCGGTGCGAGAGAGATTATAGTATCGAATATATTTTGAAAGCGTTTGAGTAAAGGTATCTCAGCTTGAGCTTCACTTTCCAATGCTAAACGAAACTCTTCCGGAGTCGGTTCTTCTAATTCCAAAGCAGTGAGAAACATTCGTGCTATAGGTAAATCTGCGTTCTTCCGCAATCCATCAATTGCACCTACGACATTATTCCGACGATAGAGATTTAAGATATCTCGGACTACTTTAGTCTGACGATTATTTATCTTCAGCCAAAAGCTTATCCTTTCGACAATCAGCCCTAAAGCCAATACCGAAAATCCCAGCAGCGGTATCATGACTACACCACCTGCCGAGAATAGATTATTTATTCCCATTTAGAGCTTCTCAAATTTATTAATGAAAGTAATTACTAATCTCTACACAGGTAGATAATAGTAGTTATCAAAATAACTTAGAACAGATGAGAATAAATGTCAATCATCTAAAAGGATTCAAAATCAATAAAAATTAAGTCTATAGATATTTTTACTTTTTGAGTAAGCGTGCTACTGGACTTGTATTAAAAATATTTAAACTATTGAAATCATTTAAAATTAGTAGTTGTAGCCTTTTTTTAAGTCCTGTTAGATATTTGCTATTGGTAATGTAATTCAAACTGCAAATTAAGGATTATTTACATTTATAATTGCAACATATTGTTAAGTAATTATCGGTAAAAATTGATTGACTTTTACACCTAATTATTTTAGACTTGGCAATTAATGGAAATTACTATCAATTATTTTTAAACCATGAGCTTTGCAAGTACAGCGCTACGACAGCGGGAAAGAGAATCGAGAGCGCTGAGAACTTTTTTGGCTTGTAGTCTGGCTGGCTCGCTAATATTTCATCTAGCGTTATTGGCTTCGGGGATTGGCAAATATTTATTGAATAGGGTGCCCGAAATTGAGGATGAACCAGTTGAAATAACTCTCCTGGATACTCAAGAAGAAGAAATTGAACCAGAACCGAATGAAGTTGTTAAACCAAAGCCTAAGCCAGAACCAAAAAAGATAGAGCCGAAATTAGAAAAACCAGAACCGAAGCCAGAACCAAAACCAGAAATAAAGCAACCCGATTTAGATACCAAACCGAGCCAGTCTCGGGTTAGTGGTGGAAGTCCTGCTTTGTCTAATTCTCGACCGAACATAGCACAAAGTAGAGTTGCTCAAGCACCACCCGTTATTAAACAACCGCTTCCAAAACCAGAAATAAAGCAACCAGACTCTAAACCATTCAAACAATTTAAACCAATTGAACCAATATCACCTGTTTTACCTTCAGCTCCTCCTGTAGCAGTAAGGGAAAAGCCAGTTGTTCCACAACAAAAACCGGAACCCAAACCGGAACCCATTGTTAAAAATGATATTCCGAAACCAATACCTAAACCGGAACCAGAAATAAGAACACCACGGGATTTTTCTACTCCGGTGAATCCTCCCATAGAACCACCAAAACCTAATGAAGATTTAGAAAAATTGCTTGCACAGGAAAGAGATTCTAGAAGAACACCACGGGATTTTTCTACTCCGGTGAATCCTCCCATAGAACCACCAAAACCTAATGAAGATTTAGAAAAATTACTTGCACAAGAAAGAGATTCAAGAAGAACAGCGCGAAGCTTACCAAATCCGGTGACTCCTCCGATGGAACCACCTGCAACAGCACCATTACCCGACGAAAGTTTGAAAGATTCGCTCGCACAAGAAAGGGATTCTAGAAGAAATTCTCGAAATTTTTCGACTCCAGTAGAACCATCAGCAACAAATTCACAAGATAGTTCGGACTTGAAAGATACTCTTTCAGGAATTAGAGAAAGTAGAAATAACACACCACCCGTACTCGATACTTCTAATAGTGGTGGAAGTAGCAATAACGCTCCCAGAAGAAAACGGAGAAGTTTTGGTGGTAATGTTGCATCTGCACCTAATACTACCGATGCTGGAACTGGTAACGGTTTGGGTAATGGTAGTGGTGGCTCAGTTGGTGACGGTGATGGAAGCGCAGCTTGTGTTAGATGTAATAGAAGTTATCCATCTTGGGCTAGAAATAGAGGAATTGAAGGAAGTATAACGGTATCTGTTGATGCTGATGCTTCAGGTAATGTTACTAATGTACAGTTGATTAGTGGTAGCGGTAACAGTAGATTGGATGACCACCATTTGAAAATGGCACGTAGATGGAAACTTAAAAGTAGTTCTAATGGTAGGCAAGGAGTGATGATTATTACTCGATATGAGCTTCAGTAAGTTTGTTAAAAAACGTTTTCATTTTTATCTACAGGTGCATGGAACATTTACTGTCTTATGATATTGCTCTATTGCTTTTTTCGATTAATTACTAGAAGTAACGTAGTTGCCAAAATAGCAAAAATACTTCCAGTAATAAAAGTTGCTTTTGGACTAATTAATTCCCATAAACTACCTGCTAAAAGACTAGCGGGAAGAAGTGCAGCACCTATAGCGAGGTTGATAAACCCAAAGGCAGTACCGCGTAGATTAGATGGAACTCTATCTGCTACCAATGCTAATAATATTCCTTTGCTCATGCCTTGATATAACCCATACAACGCACATAATCCCCATACTTGCCAGGGAGTATAACTAAAAGCGAAGCCCAAGTATATCAAAGCATATAAAGAAAAACCTCCTACGAGCAACCCCAATCTTCCGATGCGGTCAGATATCAATCCAACTGGATATGCACTTAAGCTGTAAGTTAGATTTATGACAAATATAGTTAAGGGTACGAATGAATTTGAGACTCCAGCTTGCCGTGCTTTGAGTAGTAAAAAAGCATCGCTAGAATTTCCTAGATTAAATAATAATGCAACTGCCACTAATCCCCAGTAGTTTCTACCCAAACTACGCAAAGTATTCCAACGTAGAGGATTATTCCGCATTCTATTCACGCTACTGTTTGGCTCTCGTACACCAAGAGCTAACAAAGCTACTGCTAAAATACCTGGAATTAAGGCTAACCAAAAAACTAAACGAAAGTTTTCTCTCCCAGCAGACATCAACACGAATGCAGCCAATGGTCCTGTAAATGCACCAATGGTATCAAGAGACTGACGTAAACCGTAAGCAGCACCAATATGAGCTTTATCGGTAGCATCTGCAACTAGAGCATCGCGGGGAGCTACACGAATTCCCTTACCAACTCTGTCACCGAAACGAGCCATCAATACCCAAGCTGGGCTTGTCGCTAAAGCAAATAAAGGCTTAACTAAAGTCGATAAACCATATCCAGCCACAGCAAGTTTTTTACGTTGTCCGAAGTAATCGCTTAAGGCTCCGGAAAAAACTTTTAATATGGAAGCTGTTGATTCTGCAATTCCTTCAATTAAACCAACCGTTAGCAAATTTACTCCTAGTGTCGAAACTAGAAATAGAGGTAGCACCGATTCAACCATCTTGGAACTGACATCTGTCAAGAGGCTGACAAAACCTAAAATCCAAACATTACGCGGAATATTGTTAAAAATTTTCATGGCATACTCCCTGTTCCCTCTCTCCACCAATCAACTACTTATAATCAGGAACTCCGAATCAAATCCCCACTCAACTGATGCTGTCGATTAAACACAGCAAAAAACGCTAAAGTTAACACCCCAATCGTAGCCAAAGCCGTTCCCGAAGCTTGTGTGAAAATAATTAGAATCTGGTAGCGCACGGCATCAGTGGGACTAGCTCCAGCCAATATCTGACCTGTCATCATTCCCGGTAAACTAACTAATCCCATCACCATCATCGAATTAATTGTGGGAATCATCCCCGTTCGCAGTGCTTCTTTTAATGTTTCGTGTGCTGCTTCCCAACGAGTCGCACCTAATGTTAACAATGCTTCGATTTGCTCGCGCTTACTGCTTAAATCTTCCATGAATTTATCTAGCGCTAGAGATGTACCCGTCAGAGCGTTACCCAAAACCATACCCAATAACGGAATTAAATATTGCGGATCGTACCAAGGTTCAACACGAATAATTCCGTTTACCGTTAATCCTGTCACCAAAAATGAAGCGCTCAACAGACAGACAAAGTTGTTCCAATAAATACTAGAAAATCGCCTGCGGGTACGGTTGACACTCGAACTAGCGGCGATGGTAGTCATCGTAACAGCTACAAGCAATATTAATAATGGGTTACGCAGAGTAAACACCCATTGCAATGCATAACCTACCAGCAATAGTTGTACTACCATTCGCAGCGATGCTATTACCAAACTGCGCGTAAGTCCCAATCGTAAAGCTAAAGAAAGACAAACATTGATAATAATAAATAGAGTCGCTAAAGCCAGTTGAGCGTAGCTAATAGAAATATAACTGTCCATCAATCTCTTCCCTGTAAACTAATTTGACGGTTGGTAATTCGCTGTAACTGTGTTGAGTCGTGACTAGTCCAAAGATAGGCTCGTTGTGAGTCTTGGGCTTGCCAAGCTGCGACTAAGGCTTCTAAACTATGGGCAGTTTGGGCATCTAATGACGCTGTAGGTTCATCGAGTAACAGTATTTTTGGTGCGAGTTGCAATGCTCGTAAAAAAGCGACTATTTGAGATTCACCTCCAGACAGGGCAGTTACCGGACGCTTTAAAAAGTCATCGTTTTTATGTAAAAGCTTTAAATAATCAAGAATTGCAGCGCGGTTATAAATTAGATGGCGGTTGGCTTTGAGATGATAAACTTGCTTTAGGTTTGACTCTACAGTTCCGAACCACAAAGCCGGACGTTGATGGAGATAAATAATTTGCGATCGCCATCTTGGTAAGTATGATGAATCAATAGCCTTTTTCTTAAAGATAATCTTTCCCGCTTGTACTTTGTCAAGTCCAGCTAAAGTTCGTAAAAGTAAACTTTTGCCCGAACCAGAAGCACCCAACACAGCTACTTTTTCACCCGAGAATAATTCAAAATTAAAATTACGCCAAATCCAGTATTTATCGATTTTTCGACCCAAGCCTCTTACTGAAAGAATGGGTGCTTGAGAAGATACCAATGTTTCAGCAGCCTGGTTTTGCATTAATTGGGTTTTCATCGCTAGACAGCATTTTAGCAACCAGATAAACTAACCTTACCAGCTAATTGCAAGTTATTAGCTTTAAAATTTACTTAACAAGCAGGAACTAGTATGTTAACCAGTAATTGTTTATTTATCTATCAAGTATTTAAATAAGTCATCCAAAACGCTATTAGCTCCAATCATTCCCCAGGAGCTAACCCAGGTATCGCCCTTAACTTCATGAACTTTATCTTCCCGTACAGCTTCTAATCTGGACCACAATGGATGATTGGTAAATTGTTTCAGCCTTGATGGATCGTGTCCTCCTAGAATCAAGAAGATGACATCACCATCTAATTGCGGAATTAGTTCTAAGGAAATATTTTCATGATTTTTATCTTTATCTTGATAGCTAGGACGAGGTAAGCCGATTTCTTTAATAATAGAACCAGCAAAGGAATCATTCATGTAGATACGAGTATAGTTATTCCAGAAGTTAACTAAAGATACTTGAGTTTCAGTTAGACGATTACCTAATTGCTGACGTAAAGTATTTATTCTTTGGTCGTAATCTTGCAGCAATTGTTCTGCTGTTTCCGTCTTCCCCAATGCTTGGGCAAATTTGGTCAGCCATTCTTTCCAACTCTTATCTCCATCAGCTAAAACTGTTGGTGCAATTTGAGATAACTGCTGATATATGTCAGCATCCCAATTAAGTCCTAAAATTAAGTCTGGTTTTAGATATAAAATTTTTTCTAGATTTGGACTACCATTAACACCTACTTTCTGTACTTCTTTAGCTTTTAATTCGAGATAATTTAGATAATTATTATCACCAAGCGTAGTGGCTGCAATTGGTTTTATTCCTAAAGCCAAAGCATTATCTAATCCACCGATGACAACTACTCGTTTAGGATTTAATGGTACTTTTGTTTCACCCATAGCGTGTTTAACAACTCGCGTTTGAGAAGTTGTATTATCAGAATTGGAATTAATGTTTGGAGTAGTACTTACTCCACAGCTAATAACGATCAAAGCTGTAATAGTACTAAATAAAAGTAACTTGATTTGACGATAATTAGAAATGTGAAGGAAAAAGCTCTGCGTTACTCCGCGTTTACCTCCGCGTACCTTCGCGTTAAAAAACATAATATAACTATTATCAATAAGATTTAACTTTGAAAAAATTTGTAATTCTAAATTGTGGAGTCTCAGTTAATTCAGTATTACAGCATTCACCTTTTGTATATATACTTTTTGTTTCATCTTCAATGACGTTACATCGATAAATATTAATTTTACCGTCTGGTGTTTTAAAAGATATTTCTACTTGATTAAACGTTTGATCTTCATTATGTTTAATTACTCGTCCTTCTACTTGATATTTAAACCATTCCCAGCCATACTTTAGCATTAACTCTCTTTCTAAAAGTTGAACTTGCCAAGGTAAAATTCCCCAACCACGATAGACATTTTTTAAACATTCAATATTACCAGTTCTAGTCAAAATAACAGCAAAAGATTTTTGGTTAAGTCTACCGTAATATCTAGCTTCTGGAAGGTCTATCATAGTTGGTGCAAAACGATGTCCGCCGAAATGACTACTTTGCCAAACTCGAACATCAGATAATGACAAATCTTCTACTGTGAATACGGCTTGGCGAAAAAAAGGATTGCCATATTTAGCACAACATTTATCGTGACTTCCATGAGTACATATGAGAAAATCTCTAGCTTGAATATTGGTATTTTCGGATTCTAGAGCTTCACCTTTGATGCATTTTTCGATTATTGGTACTGCATCGTTGATATCTGATAAAACAAATTCTTTCTTCAGATAAGTAGAGAAATTTTCTTCTTGATGATAATATATAATTAAGCGATTATATCCCTGATGATAATATTTGGCATTGTAAATAAATACCAGTCTTAAAAATAATTCTACTTCTTCATTAATAGCTGCTTTTAAAGCTTTTAATTGATCGGAAAGAGCTTTTGAATCTAAGGGGTCAGATGTCCAAGGAGGAGGAAATTCTAATAAGACATAATATTGGCGATTTAATGCACAGCCAATGGGATCTTCTTTAAGATTACAAGATTCTTCCGCACAGAAAAAATTGTTCATATCAAAAATTAAATATTATTTATATTAATCATCTTCAGTATCATGATCTGGCACAATAGTTTCCACATTCCGCAGTTTGAGATTAGTATATCCACTCAAACCAATCAACAATAAACTAACAGAAGAAACTACATATAAAATTGCCATTCCTGCACCTTTCCCAGTACCAAATAAATTACCAAACAAGGGTACAAGATTACCTCCTGGCATCATAGCAGGTTCAAAAACATGGTCGGCAAGTAAAGCAGCAATAAATACAGCAATTGCCGAAACAATCTGTTGCATAATAGACTCGGTGGCAAAGACTCGTCCTTGTACATCTGGTTTAACTTTACTCAGCAATATAGCCGTTGAAGAACTTCTCAACATGGGAAAATTGAGAGAGGAGCAAAATTGAGCGGGGAGCCAAATCATTAACCCTTGTCCCAAACCAAATATTGTTTTGCTTACTCCAGCACCAATCATTCCCAAAAGAAAGCCATTAATGCGCCGTTTGGAGCCACCCCAAACACTTAAAAGTACGGTTCCGGTTACTCCCCCCAATCCAGCGGCAGAAGAGATACTACCTAATATCCTAGTATCATTATTTGTACGTGCCAAAATCATCGGCGAGTATAAAGTTGCACCGATATCATGAGCAAACCAAAATAAAGAACCAAAAGCAATCACAGCTAAAAGGCTTTTTTGTCTCATAAGATAGCGAAAACCGAAGATAATTTCTTGCCAAATCCCGATACTTTTCTCAGATTGAATTGTTATTTTTGGTTGAGGAATACGTACTTTTAAAATAGTAAGAATTGCAATTGTGAAAGTAATAAAATCAATCAATAAGATGCCACCCAAATCAATTATGTAATAGAGAAAACCTGCAAGTGCTGGAGCAATGATTACTGAACCGTAATGAATTGCAGAATTCATGCTAGTAGCCCGCGTGTAATGTTGTTTGGGTACTAACATGGAAATTGAGGAGGAATAAGCCAGCGCTTGAACTTCGCTAAAAGCTCCATTTACTGCACCAGTTGCGTAAATATGCCATATTTGTAGTTGGTCGGTTAAATACAAATAGCCGATGACTATAGTAGATATTGCCGCTACACAATCAGCTATTATTAACAAAAATTTCCGATTTACACGGTCTACAATTAATCCCGATACCAAGGTAATGAAAATGCTTGGAATTAATTCAAAAAAACTCAATAGAGCAATTGTAGTTACCTGATTTGTCAGTTGCCATGCCCAAATTTTGATCGCAAAATAAGTCATGTAACTGCCAATATTTGATACTAACTGACCAAACCAAATTATGATAAATTTACGCATTTAGGTGAATAAATAGATGCATTTTCTCCTTTATTATTTACCAGGAAATCTTATATCCAACACTGAGGGTTCTACCTTTTGCTGCATAGTTGGCACTATCAAAGAAAGGTGCAAAGTATTGTGAATAAACCGGGAAATATTGGTTATTAAATAAGTTTTGAACCCCTATTTGTAGTTGCCCTTTTCCTAATTTGATACTGCTCAAGTAGTCTACTGTAAAGAAGCTGTCAATTCCAGCATCTTCTACAGCATCATCAAAAGCGCGATCGCGATTACCTGAATATAAGAATTGCAATCGATTTCGCCAACCTTTGAGAGTTTGATTTTCTACATAAGCTGTTAATTTCAATGGAGGAATGGTAATGCTATTAAGCGCTAAATATTCACCATCATCGTCCTCATCATTTTCACCTTCCGTCCAAGTTAATGTACCTCCCAAATTCCAATTTCGGGCAGGTTGTACATCAACCGTAGCTTCTATCCCGTAGATACGTTGGGGAGCGCGGACGGTTTCTAAAAAATCGTCATCTGTAACTGTAAAATCCGAACCCAAGTCAGAATAGTTATAAAAACCAGCTATAGAAGCTTGTAAATTATTCCATTGACCCCGAATTCCAATTTCATAATTATCTACTTTCTGCGGTTCGGTGAGTTGTAGAGAGTCTAAAATGTTCACCGCTCCTGCTGGAGGTCTGCGGAAAACACGACCTAAATCGGGAACTGAAAATCCTTGAGCAAAGTTAGCGAAAACGTTGACGGATGGACTCAAGCCATAGACTATTCCTCCATTAAATACTGTAGAATCAAAATTGCGATCGCCACCCTCAATATCGCGTCGGGGTGGTTCTGCACTAGTGTAGTCATCCAAATTCACATCTATATTTACATAACGCACACCACCGCTCAAACGTAGTTTATCGGTAACGTCCCACTGTAGCTGACCAAATACACCCAGTTCTCCATAGTCATACTCTGGAACAAAAACACGCTCTTCAATTTTGCGAAAAATTCGACCACCGGAAGCGTCAAATTCTACTGGATCGAAAATGTTAAATATTTGCGAACTGCGTTCTTTTTGATAATCAACACCCCAAAGCAAACTCACCGTTTTTTCGGAGTTAAAGGGTGTGTCAACCTGCAATCTTCCACCAAACTGTTCGGATTCTCCTTCAGATTGGGCAATTTCATCCAACCTAAAACCCCGATTATCGTCAGGAATTCCTCCACCAAAATTATAATCACGATAGTAAGCTTGAGCTTGCAAACTACTACCTAAAATATTGTCGTTGTTGTAATTTAAGCTGAGTAAAGTATTTTTGATGAAGTTACCATCATCAGCACCAATCACCCTTGTCCCGTCCGGTAGCTCTAAAGCACGAGATTTTTGAATTCCGGGGATATCATCAATAGCTGGGTCGGAAATAAAATCGCTATCTTGTTGCTGGTCGAAGTGATTGAATGTAAATTGCAAACGCTGTTCCGGAGATAATTCAAACCCGAATTTAGCTAAAGCATTTATTTTTCTGGTGTCATCATCACCCGAAAAATTGGCAATCCTGTCCCCTTCAGCATCATAAAAACCTGCTGTCGTATTCAAAGAAAAACCTACAGTATAGTCAACTTTGCCTTCCGTACCAGCAATTTGATGGGAAAGATTGTAACCAAAATTATCTTCAGAGTTAGTTAAAAAAGCATCTAAACCAATATTTGTCGTGGAAACTAATCTTTGACTGCTCGGCCTTTTCGTAATAATGTTGACAACACCACCAGTCGCTTGACTGCCGTATATTGCATTTGGTCCGCGCACTACTTCAATTCGTTCGATAGCGCTGGGGTCGATAGTTGTAAGTGCGGCTGGAAATGATTGCAAATTTGCATTCTGAGGAACACCGTCAATTAAAACAGAAATATTGCGTCCGCGTAAAGTCTGTCCAAAAGTATTACTACGATTAGTCGGCGAACCAAAACCGGGAACAGTTTTCGCCAAAATATCGGCTAAGTTAGTGCTTAATTCTGCTTGCTCCTCAATTTGCTCGCGATTAATTACCGTCACCGAACGCGGTACTCTCTGCAAATCTTCTGCGGTACGCGTGGCTGTTACCACCAACTCAATCGGTTGATCGCTATCTGCTGTTGGTTGCGCTGGTTGTGTTGATGGAGTTTCTGTTGTAGTAGGCTCCTCTTGTGTTGGTGACTCTTCCCTTTGAGTGGGGGTTTGTGCCGTACTTGCAGCAGCAGGTGCTAACCCAAAAATCAAACCTTCTCCACTGTCGAATAAATCAACTTTTGGTAATCCTGTCTCACCCTTAACTGCAATCCGCACGGTATTCGCATTCAAATTAGTTACCGTGATTTCAGTAATTCCCTCAATTGGTTTTTCTTGAGTAAATTTAAACGCATCTCCGGTCGCTTGTTGCAATTGAGCATTGGGAATATCGGCAATAAAATCATTACCGCTGCTGCGATTTATTACCTGTAATTGTCTTGCTTGAGGTGTCTGCAAGATTATTTCTAAACCTTTATCTGTTGAATTGGTTTTAACTCCCGCAATCGGTACAATACTCCCTTGAGCAGGTGTTGGAGTTTGTACTAGCATTTGAGCATTAGTTACAGGAAGCTCGATTTCGCCCAGTTGGAGAATATTTTGACCTGCTTCATCCAACTTTATCCTTTTTTCCGAACTTGCTCTTTGCAATTGAAAATTTCGGGGTTTTCGAGAATCTAGAGATTTACTGATTCTATCTTTTTGTAAATCCTCACTTTTAGCAGGAGTACCAATTAGAAAAACAATCGTACTTGTCAGCAGCAGGCTTTGAAACAACTTATCTAATTTCATCTATCTCCCCACATTAAATAATAATTGCCCGTAAACACACACACCAGACAATCAATGCTCAAATATTTTTTTTGACTGCAAACTACAGACTTATTAGTAACTATTGTCAGTAATCTTACGGTAGGTTGGGGAAAAACTGAAGCCCAGTATGTTCTCCAGACGGAATTTGATCGTTCCCTAAACGGAATTTTTTCGGGAATAAACGCTAGGATTAGCACCAAATTTTTTGCTAAAAGCCCTTACAAAAGCGCTACGGCTAACATAGCCAACAGTTCGTGCAACTTGACTGACTGCATTTGCCTCTAAAAGTAATTCTTTGGCTCGTTCCATGCGATAATCATGCAAATAACCAAAGACAGTTGTACCAAATACTTCCTGAAACCCTTTTTTGAGAGTGCAGTCATTAAGATTTACTTGCCGCGCTAATGCTAATAATGATGGTGGATTGCTAAAGTTACTAATGATAATATCTCTCGCTTGGTAAATACTATCAATTTGTTCTGACTTGAGATTCGTAGTTGAGTTTAACGGTTTAGAATCTTGCAAATCTTCCAAACGTAGCGCCATTAATTCTAATACTTTGGCTTCTAAATAAAGCTGTCTTGTTAAACCTTGATAAGGACAATTTAAAATTTGACGCAAAATAGTTTGCATTTGCGGTGTTGTTCTACCAACTTGAAAATAGTTTTTATCGATATTTGTTTTGTCAATAATATCTTGGAAATTGTCAGGTAATTTATAGTTACGAGACAAGACCAAACTTTCAAATAACGAATATTCAATATGAATATCTAATTTTAAAATTCTTTCCTGTGCAAGCCATTCTTTAGTGTTTGTTCCATCTGCATCTGTATCTAAGTCAAGCGATAGAAAATTTTGTCCTGGGCAAATATTTGTACCACAAGCATGACCAAAAAGACTAAAACCTAATTCTAAAGAAGTAGAAGATTGATCTTGGGAAGTTTCAACAACTAAGTTTTCTTGCAATTTATAATTTTCTACCAAAAGAGAGATTCCCGGACGCAGGTGAAACCAATTTCGAGAACCATGACTGATTCCTTTGGGGTCATGCAGTTGAAATTCGTAAGTTTTTGGTTGAAAACAGCTTTGATTATCCAGTGATTTTAAAGGCAATAAGCGATTACAATCTGCTGATTCTTTAAGAAAAAGGGTCATATCAATTGTAGATTAAAATTTTTCAAGCTAGATGAGAAATAGTATCATTAATTTGGTTGTAATATTGGTGTCAAGGGTTACAGATATTTTTCTTAAGTAGGGGTTGGGCTAATTTCTGCTATTCAAATCTGGAATTTGTCAGGTAATTGTGAAAATTATCGCTGCAACTCGCTACCCTTATAAATCATTATTTTCATTAACAATTATTTAAGGAGAATTTCTGCTTGGGTTTGTCAACTGCTGCAAATTTTAAAGTCAGGAGGCTTCAGGGAAAAGGTTCTAAGCTTGCTTAATATTTCTTTATACCGAATTAGCTTCAATTACCTAATAAATGTGCAATATCACAAGTAAATCAGATAAATTGCCTGAATAAGCTATATTTTCGACATAATTTAACATAGACAAACATTATGGTTAAAACTTTAAGCATAAGCGATATTAATATATTATCTATTGCTAAAGCAAATAATTCTCGTTAAAGTAATTAAGGCTAAAGCAATTTAGTTTCAATAATGTTAAATCAATAGACGCAAGTACATTTCCCGTACTGTCTATATTTGATATTTACTGGTGCTGGGCTAAACTGACAATCAACGCTTAAGACTTGAAATTAGAGAAAATATATCTTTCTTGACTTGAAGAATAAGTCTTGGTTTGGCTGACTACCGTGCTTGAGACTTAGAGATTGAGAAATATAGTCAATAATAAGCATTTGGTATAGGAGGTAAGTAATGGGGATGCTCCGCAGCTTAACTAATGTAATAGGAATATATATTTTTGATATTTTTAGGCGTATTTTAATAATTTAGAGGCATCTTTTACTGCCTCTGAATTCGGTTTCGATCGAACTTAAATTAAACATAGAGAATAGTCATTCCGAGATTTTGGAATTTTAAATATTTGCTATAAATTGAAAATTAGCAAGAGATTATTGGTGTGTAAACATACCTGAGATTGCGGAAGGTTGATGATTTAGTGCTTATTTTTCTCTAGTCAAGGTAAGAGAAAAATAATCTTGATATTAAGGTATATTTATCCGAAAAAAAAATGAATCAATACTCTTCTAGCTTTGAAGAAGACGCTCGCAACTGTTCTACAGTAATTGAATTATTGCGTCTGAGAAGTTTTAAGCAACCAAATCAAAATGCTTTCACCTTTTTATTGGATGGTGAAACCGAACAAGCTACCTTGACATATCAAGAGTTAGATAGGCTTGCGCGTCGAATCGCTACTCAGTTGCAAGCACAAGGTTTGACTGGGGAGCGTGCTTTATTGCTTTATCCGGCGGGGCTAGATTTTTTAATTGCTTTTTTCGGTTGCTTGTATGCGGGGGTTGTGGCTGTGACTGCATATCCTCCACGAAATAAGCGCAATACGCCAAGAATTAAAGCGATTTGTGCAGATGCACAAGCAACCATAGCTCTGACGACAACGGAAAAATTGTCTACAGTGCAGTCTTTAATGACAGAAAAGACTGACATCAAATCTTTGCAGTGGTTGACTACGGACAATCTTGCACCAGGAATAGAAGATTCTTGGAAACAACCCTCTATTAATAAAGATACTTTAGCTTTTCTGCAATATACTTCTGGTTCTACGGGAACACCCAAAGGTGTAATGATTAGTCATGGAAACTTACTGAATAATGCTCAGACAACTTACCAATTCATGGAGCATTCACCAGAAAGTAAGTTCGTCACTTGGCTGCCGATGTACCATGATATGGGTTTGATTGGTGGAATATTGCAGCCTTTGTACGGGGGTTTTCCTTGTATAATTATGCCTCCAACTTCATTTCTTCAACGTCCTTACCGATGGTTGCAAACTATATCAAAGTATAAAGGAACAACCAGTGGAGGCCCAAATTTTGCCTATGATTTATGCGTGCAAAAGATTACTCCCGAACAAAAAGCTACCCTGGATTTGAGTAGTTGGGATGTTGCATTTAATGGAGCAGAACCTGTTCGCTATGAAACTTTAGAGCAATTCGCAACAGCTTTTTCAGAGTGTGGCTTCCGTAGAGAGGCTTTTTACCCTTGTTACGGAATGGCTGAAACTACCCTGATGGTTTCCGGTGTAAATAAGGCTACATCACCGATTGTAAAAACAGTCCAGAAATCTGCATTAGAATCAAATCAAGTTGTTGAATCATCTGTTGAGGATGAGGAACAATATAATTTTGTTGGTTGCGGTCGAGTCATACCAGAACAGAAGGTAGTAATTGCTAATCCAGAAACATTCAAAAGTTGTCAACCTTCGGAAATTGGGGAAATTTGGGTATCGGGACCGAGTGTTGGGCAAGGTTATTGGAATCGTGCAGAAGATACAGGGGAGACATTCGGGGCTTATCTATCAGATACAGGAGAAGGACCGTTTCTGCGAACGGGAGACTTAGGCTTTTTACAGAATGGGGAACTGTTCGTTACAGGTAGAGCCAAAGATTTAATTATTATTCGCGGTCGCAATCTGTATCCGCAAGATATAGAATTAACTTCAGAACGCAGTCATAGTTGTTTACGTTCCGGTGCTAGTGCAGCCTTTACGGTTTTAGCTAACAATGAAGAAAAGCTGGTAGTTGTTCAAGAATTAGAGTTTCGGGCTAAACCAGATAAGACAGAAGTAATTGGTGCAATTCGTCAAGGCATTAGTGAAGAACATCAAGTACAGGTTTATGCTGTTGTTTTAATTAAACCAGGTAGTATTCCCAAAACTTCTAGCGGTAAGATTCAAAGACGCGCAACTCGCGCTCAATTTGAGAAGGATGAACTAAATGTAGTTGCAAGCAATATTCTTAAAGTTAGTGATGTTGTGGGAAATGTGACTCGATTGCAGCGTTCTCAAATTTTGGGGAAAGCAGCAAAAGAATCTCAAGAAATTTTAGAAACATATTTGATAGAACAACAAGCAAGAGTTTTAGGTATTGCACCAGATGATATCAATCCCGAACAACCTTTAACTACTCTTGGACTTGATTCTCTCAAAGTATTTGAATTGAAAAATCGAGTTGAGGTTGACTTAGAAGTATCGGTATCTGTAGCGGACTTCTTTGAAGGAATGAGTATCCGTTCTTTGGCAACAAAGATAATTACTCAGATAAAAATAGAAAGTTTTATAGTCTCAAATTCTATTGAGAAAGTCCAGAAAGCCGAAGCTTATCCCTTATCTTTTGCTCAACAAAGGCTATGGTTCCTCAACAAATTGGAACCAGGTAATCGGGCTTATAATATTTCCTTGGCTGTAAAATTAAGTGGTGAGCTTGATGTTGGGGTATTAGAGCAAAGTTTAAATGAAATTATCCGGCGACATGAAGCTCTGAGAACTACTTTTACTACAGTCAACGGACAGCCGGTGCAAATTATTGCTCCTTGTTTAAAATTATCTTTATCAGTAATAGATTATCAAAAAAATATAGAGTCACAGGGCGATGCTGGAATTCAGCAATTCTTAACCGAGCAAAGTCAACAACCTTTCGACCTCAGCCGGGGATCGTTATTGCGTGCTAAAATTTTGCGCCTAGCAGCACAAGAGCATATTCTTTTGCTGGAAATGCACCATATCATTTCTGATGGTTGGTCTAGCGAAGTCTTATTAAAGGAAATAGGAACCCTGTATAAAGCATTCTTAACCGGAACTGCTTCACCTCTACCAGAAATTTCTATCCAATATAAAGACTTTGCCCAATGGCAAAGAAAATGGTTACAAGGAGAAATACTGCAAACCCAACTTTCTTACTGGAAGCAACAACTTGAGCATATACCGGCAGCATTACAACTACCTACTGACAAACCACGACCTAAAGTACAAACATCCAACGGCGCTCAACAATCTATCGAATTATCTGGATCGGTAATTAAAAGACTAAAGGAGATTGCTTGTCAAGAGAATGTAACTTTATTTATGTTGCTATTGGCAGCATTTCAAGCTTTCCTTTACCGCTATACAGGACAAGATGATATTGCTGTTGGTTCACCAATTGCAAATCGTAATCGTGATGAAGTAAAAGGGTTAATTGGCTTTTTTGTCAATACCTTAGTTCTGCGTACCGATATCAGGGGTAATCCGACTTTTGCTCAATTGCTAGAACGAGTTAAAAAAGTTGCTCTACAAGCTTATACATATCAGGATTTACCCTTCGAGCAACTGGTTGAAGTACTGCAACCAGAGCGAGATACTAGTCGCACGCCTCTGTTTCAGGTGATGTTTAGCGTCCAAGACTACTCACAACTGCCAGATATACCTGGTTTGGCATTAAATTTAATTAAAATTGAACCCGAAACAGCCCAGTTCGATTTAAGTGTTTCTATAGAGTTAAGACAAACAGCAGTGATGGCTTCATTTGAGTACAATACTGACTTGTTTGATAATCTCACCATTACAAAAATGCTGAGACACTTTGAGAATTTACTTTCAGGTGTTGCTGAAAATCCACAGTTAAAACTGTCTCAATTACCACTTTTGAGTCAAACAGATTGCGAACAATTACTGGAATATAGTACTAATAAGTCCCAGATTTATAATTTTCCATCTCAGATTGAACAATGCATTCATCAACAGTTTGAGGCACAAGTAAAACTGACACCGGATGCAGTTGCAGTGGTTTTTGAGAACCAGCATTTAACTTATACAGAGCTAAACGAACGCTCTAATCAACTAGCGCATCACCTCAAATCCTTGGGAGTTAAACCAGAAGTTTTGGTGGGAATTTGCATAGAGCGCTCTTTGGAGATGGCGATCGCACTTTTGGCAATTCTCAAAGCTGGGGGAGCATACGTACCTTTAGATCCTAACTATCCCAAAGAACGTTTAGCTTTGATGTTAAAAGATGCCCAAGTACCAGTTTTATTAACTACATCAGTATTATTGGATGCACTCCCCGAACATCAATCTCAAATCGTTTGCTTAGATAGAGACTGGCAAACCATTGCCGAAAACAGCCAAGAGAATCCGATTCATTATACAAAACCTGAAAACCTTGCCTATATAATTTATACGTCAGGTTCGACAGGATTACCTAAAGGAGTAATGATAGAGCATCGCTCCTTGAGTAATTACATCAATACTGCTTGTATTGAATTTGAGATCGAGTCGAGCGATCGCGTTTTACAATTTGCCTCTATTAACTTTGATACCGCAGCAGAAGAAATATTTTCCTGTCTAGTTAGTGGTGCTGCTCTGATACTGCGGACAGATGATATGTTAAGTTCCATATCTCACTTTTTAGAGCAATGCGATAAATGGCAAATAAGTATTCTGGATTTACCTACTGCATTTTGGCATCAAGTTAGTGCCCAATTAACAACAGAAAATTTGACAATTCCCGATTCGGTGCGACTGGTGATTATTGGAGGTGAAAAAGCCAACAGAAATTACCTAGAAATTTGGCAGCAGAAAGTAGGTAAACAAGTGCGTTTGGTTAATACTTATGGACCTACAGAAACTACAATTGTGGCGACAATGTGCGATTTATCATCAATAGCGACGACTGGTGAAGTACCTATTGGCAGAGCCATTCCCCAAGTACAGACTTATGTGCTTTCACCAGAAGATTTACAATTTGTACCTGTAGGAGTTGCTGGTGAATTATGTATTGGAGGTGTGGGAATCGCACGAGGCTACCTCAATCAGTCAGAATTAACAGCACAAAAGTTTATAGCCAATCCATATAGTAAAGAACCCGGAGAGCGTCTTTATAAAACAGGGGATTTAGTTCGCTATCTTGCTGATGGTAATTTGGAATTTTTAGGACGCATCGATAGTCAAGTCAAAATTCGAGGCTTCCGTATTGAATTGGGTGAAATTGAAGTATTATTAAATCAGCACTCAGACGTAAAAGAAAGTGTAGTTATTAGCCGGGAAGAAACAATTGGTAATCAGCGCTTAGTTGCTTATATTGTTCCGGAAAAAGAAGATATCAAATTAGTCCAAAGTTTGAGAAAATATTTAAAGGAACATTTACCAGAATATATGGTTCCTGCTAATTTCGTAATGCTGAAAAATTTACCTTTGAATGCAAATGGTAAATTAGACCGTCAAGCTTTGCCAAAAACAACGGATTTAAGTAATAATTTTGGCGTAAATTATGTTGCACCTGACAATGAAGTTGAGAAAAAAATTGCCCATATTTGGCAAGAAGTTCTACAACTAGAGAAAGTAGGAATGGAAGATAATTTTTTTGATTTAGGCGGTCATTCTTTGCTGGTACTCCAGGTTCAAAGTAAATTGCAAAAAGTATTGAACAAAAATGTATCAGCTACAGATTTGTTCAAATATCCAAATATCAGTGCTTTAGCTAATTATTTAATTCAAGAGCAAAGTCACAAAGATTCTTTTCAAAAAATTAATAGTAGAGTAGAAAAACAGAAAGCGGCTGTTAATTATCAAAAAAAGATGCGTCGTACCAAATATTAATTAGAAAAATGATTACAAATCAACAGGACTTAGGCAACAGCAACGAAAGTAAGCGTGTTCCAGACATTTAAGATCCCCCCAACCCCCCTTGGTAAGCAGGGGGGGCTTGCGTAAGTCCTAATCAATATAAAATTGTCTTAAAAATCTGAAATAATTAATATAGTGTTTTGATGAGTAATAAATAATTAAAAGCAAATAATTTCAACTAAAAAAAAGTAAAAAGCCTGAGAATAAATAGCTGTAGGTAAAGTATTTAGGTAAAAACAATGAATTCTCCAGAATTAGATAATTCAATACCAGCAATCGCAATAATTGGAATGTCAGGACGTTTCCCTGGTGCTAATGATATTAAAAAGTTTTGGGAAAATTTATGTTCTGGGATACAATCAATATCTAATTTTACCGATGCAGAATTAATCGCTTCTGGAATCGATTCAGAATTGCTTAATAATCCTAAATATGTCAAAAGCATCGCTTTATTAGAAAATATAGATTTATTTGACGCTGCCTTTTTTGGTTTTAATCCCAAAGAAGCAGAATTGACTAATCCGCAGCATCGTTTATTTTTAGAATCTGCATGGGAAGCATTAGAAAATGCTGGTTATGATTCTCAACGTTGCGAAATTCCTATTGGGGTTTATGCTGGAGCTAGTTCAAACAATTATTTATCTGGGGTAAATCAAGATAAAGCTGGATTAGCTAGTATTTTTCAAAACAGTATTGGTAACGACAAAGATTTTTTAGCAACTCGCGTTTCCTATAAATTAAATCTTACAGGTCCAAGTTTAACGGTACAAACCGCTTGCTCTACTTCCTTAGTTGCAACCACCCTTGCCTGTCAAAGTCTATTGAATTATCAATGCGATATGGCTTTAGCAGGAGGAGTATCGATTAATATTCTGCAAAAAACAGGGTATTTATACCAAGAAGGAGGTATCTTATCGCCAGATGGTCGCTGTCGTGCTTTTGATGCTCAAGCCAGAGGAACGATTATTGGTAATGGTGTTGGGGTAGTAGTTTTAAAGCGGTTAACTGAGGCGATCGCTTCGGGTGATAATATCTATGCCGTAATTAAAGGTAGCGCTATCAACAATGATGGTTCTGGTAAAGTTGGTTACACGGCACCCAGCGTTAACGGACAATCGCAAGTAGTTGCAGAAGCGCTAGCTTTAGCAGATGTGGAACCTGAAACCATTAGTTATATAGAAGCTCATGGAACGGGAACTGTTTTAGGAGATCCCATTGAAATTTCTGCTTTAACCAACGTTTTTCGCGAAAGCACCGATAAAAAAGAATTTTGTGCTATCGGTTCGGTAAAAACAAATATCGGTCATTTAGATGCAGCAGCAGGGGTTACAAGTTTAATCAAGACTGCTTTGGCTCTCAAACATAAGCAAATACCTCCGAGTTTAAATTTTGAGCAGCCTAATCCAGAAATTGATTTTGCTAACAGTCCTTTTTACGTTAATACCAAGCTCAAGGAATGGGAAATTACTCCTTGTCGTGCAGGTGTGAGTTCTTTGGGGATAGGTGGAACAAACGTTCACGTCGTTATGGAGTCAGCTCCAGTTATTCCAGAGTCGAGTGAATCTCGAACTTGGCAGTTATTAGTACTTTCTGCCAAAACAGACTCGGCATTGCAAATTGCGACAGAAAATTTAGTTGAATATTTGAGAGAAAATCCCGAATCAAAACTAGCTGATGTCGCTTATACATTACAAACGGGAAGGGCTGAATTCGATTACCGTCGAATTTTGGTTTGTGAGAATATTGCAGATGCAATTAATGGATTAGAGAATCTAGAACCCAAAAAAGTTTTAACTCACTTTGAGGAAGCTAGGGAGCATCCCATTACTTTTATGTTCCCAGGGCAAGGTTCCCAGTATGTAAATATGGCTGGGGAAATTTATCAAACTGAAACAACATTTCGCGAGATAGTAGACAACTGCTGTGCAATCTTAATCAAACAATTAGGATTCGATTTGCGATCGCTTATTTATCCCCCAGAATCGCAACGAGAAGCAGCAGCAGAAAAACTCAAGCAAACTGACATCGCGCAACCAGCATTATTTGTAATTGAGTATGCTTTAGCTCAGTTGTGGATGTCTTGGGGTATAACTCCTCAAGCCACTATCGGACATAGTATTGGCGAGTATGTTGCTGCTTGTATAGCTGGTGTTATGTCCCTCGAAGATGCTCTAGTTTTAGTTGCGAATCGAGGAAAATTAATGCAGCAAATGGCACCGGGTAGTATGCTATCGATTCCGCTACCAGAAACTGAGGTTATATCAAATTCGGTAGCCTTGGAATTATTAAAAAACCGCAGAGGACGCAAAGAGCGCAGAGGAAGAGGAAGAAGGGGCAGACCGAATTATTGCGATACAAACGGATTTGATATTAAACTTTTATTAAACGAAGATTTATCATTAGCTAGCAGTAATGCACCTTCATTATGTGTAGTTTCCGGAACTGATGATGCCATCAACAGTTTACAGGAGCTATTAACTGCTAAAGGTGTAGAATGTCGCCGTTTGCATACATCTCATGCTTTTCATTCTCACATGATGGAACCGGCGTTAGAGCCATTCATTAAGATGGTGAAGAAAATCAAATTGAATGCTCCCCAAATTCCTTTTATTTCTAACCTTACGGGAACCTGGATTACAGCAGAACAAGCTACAGATGTAAATTACTGGGCGCAGCATTTACGCCAAACAGTGCAGTTTTCGGCTGGTATATCTACATTATTAGAACAGCCTAACCGCATTTTACTAGAAGTCGGACCGGGACGTACATTATCGACTCTGGTTAAACAACATTCTCAGGAACAAAGGGGACAAGTTGGATTAACTTGTTTGCGCCATCCTAAAGAGGCAAACTCAGATATAGCTTTTATACAAAATACTTTAGGACAGCTTTGGTTAAAAGGTGTTTGTATAAATTGGTCTGGTTTTTATGCTCGCGAGCGTCGTCATCGCGTTCCTTTACCAACATATCCTTTTGAGCGTCAACGTTATTGGATAGAGCCACAAGAACAATTAAATCATTCTTTTAAACATCAAGTATCTTCAGAAGAAAAGCTTGATATTGCAAACTGGTTTAATATTCCTTCTTGGAAACGTTCTGTAATAGCTATTACACCAGAAAATTTGATGGAATCAAGTCATTGTTGGTTAGTATTTATTGATAATTTAGGTATTGGCTCTCAAATTGTAGAACAGCTTCAAAGTGAATATAAAAACATTATAAGTATCAAATTTGGAGAAGAATTTAGTCAAATTACAGATATAGAATATACGATTAATCCCGTTATTAGGAAGGACTACGAGCGTTTATTAAAAACGATTTGCGATTCGGGTAAAATTCCTCATAAAATAACTCATTTTTGGAATATTACACAAGAGAAGAATATCAATTCACCAATTGATGATTTTGATAGTTTTCAAGATATAAGTTTTTATAGTATACTTTTTATCGTACAAGCACTTGGAGAACAAAATTTAACTAATTCTGTAGAAATTGATGTTGTTTCTAACAATATGCAACAGGTGCTTGATGAAAAATATTTATGCCCAGAAAAAGCGACAATTCTAGGTTTATGTAAAGTTATTCCTCAAGAATATTCTCACATTTCTTGTCGTAGTATAGATATTGATTTGTTTCAAGTTGATTCTAAGCAATGGCAGCAATTAATAGATAATATCAAGCCCGAACTTGCTACATCAACAACTGAGCAAGTAATTGCATATCGCGGAAATCAACGATGGGTACAGTGTTTTGAACCTTTGCCAATACCAAGCCAAACTCTATCCACAAACAAGTTAAGAAAAGGAGGAGTTTATGTAATAACGGGTGGATTGGGAGAAATTGGACTGGTATTTGCAGAACACTTGGCAAAGACAGTACAAGCAAAGCTAGTATTAATCGGACGTTCGGGATTACCTCTACATTCGGAGTGGGAAGAATTACTATCGAGTCAAGATGAGGATGATTTACTCAAAACAAAAATTAAAAAAGTTCAGCTTTTAGAGGAATTGGGTGCAGAGGTTTTAGTTGTGAAAGCAGATGTTGCCAACCTCGAACAAATGCAGAGTGCAGTTGATAAAGTACGCGATCGCTTTGGTGATATTCATGGAGTAATTCATGCAGCAGGAATTCCAGGTGGGGGTATTATTCAACTCAAAACACCTGAATCGGTAGTAAAAGTTTTTCAACCGAAACTAAAAGGTACCTTGGTTTTGGATGCGGTTTTAGAGAATATAAATTTAGATTTCTTTGTCTTGTTTTCTTCTAATACTGCAATTACAGGTGGTATGGGACAAGTAGATTATTGTGCGGTGAATGCTTTTCTCGATGCTTTTGCTCATTATAATTACTATCAAAAACAAAACAAAACTATCTCTATTAATTGGGATTGGTGGCAGGGGAATAATTGGGCAGATTCATTGATGTCAGCAATCCCTGGGTTACAAGCTGAGTTTAAACAAATGCGAGAAAAATATGGTATTAGCTTTACAGAAGGTACTGATGCATTGAATCGGATTTTATCTATTAATCAACCGCAAGTAGTTGTATCAACACAAAGTCTGACAACTGCAATTGAGCGGGTAAATGATTTAACAAGATTTATTAATCGGGAACAAACAAGCACTGATAATTTATCATCTGGTAAGCATTCAAGACCGATTTTAAATAGCGATTTTGTTGAACCCAGTAATGCAGTAGAACATCATATTGCTAATCTGTGGCAAGAATTATTAGGTATTAATAAAATTGGTGTTGAAGATAACTTTTTTGATTTAGGCGGACATTCTTTAATTGCAACTCAAATAGTTTCTCAGCTGCGTCAATATTTTCAAGTTGAAATATCATTACGTCATATTTTTGCAGCGCCAACTATAGCTGAATTAGCTGTTGTTATTGAAGATTTATTGATAGGGGAGTTGGAAGATTTAACTGAAGATGAAGCAGAAAAACTGGTTTCCAATATAAAAAATTAAATCGCTTAGACTGTTGCATATCTAATTGGTTTATAAGACTCGATTGGGATGCCCGCACTATAATCAAATATTTTCATCTTATACAAAAGAATTGCGTATCAGCTTATCGTCAATCTTTATTTTTTATAAAAAAAGTATTATGGATAATCACACAGATCAAATTATTAAACGGCGTTCCAATCTTTCAGCAGCCAAACGAGCAATTTTAGAAAAGCGCTTGCAGGGAAAGCATCAACCCAATACTCAACAAATAGTTATTCCTCGTCGTACTCAGCATCCAATTCCTTTATCTGCACCCCAGCAGCGACTGTGGTTTCTCCAAGAATTAGAACCCGAAAGTTGTGTTTACAACGAATTCGCTTGTATGCAGCTAAAAGGTACGCTGAATGTTACAGCTTTAGAGAAAAGTTTAAATGAAATTGTCAAACGTCATGAATCTTTGCGTACCTGTTTTAAAACTTTTGATGAGCAACCAGTTCAAGTAATTTGTCCTAGTTTAACTATAAATTTGCCAGTAGTAGATTTAAGCGCTTTGACACAAGCATTGCAAGATGTTGAAATTAAGCGATTAACTGCTGAAATTGTTCAAAAGCCTTTTGACTTAACATCCGCTCCTTTGCTGCGAGTGATGTTATTGCAAACTAGCGAACAAGAATATTTACTTTTATTCGTCATCCACCACATTATCTGTGACGGGTGGTCAATACAAGTGCTAAATCAAGAATTGGCAGCGATATATGCAGCTTTTTCAACAGGAAAATCTTCTCCGCTGTCTCCACTGCCGATTCAATACGCAGACTATTCGATTTGGCAGCAGCAATGGTTAGAGGGGGAACGAGAAAAAACTCAACTTTCTTATTGGCAGCAACAACTTGCAGATGCTCCAAGCAGTTTATCTTTGCCGACAGACTATCAACGCCCCCCAGTGCAAAGTTTTCAAGGAGCGGCGAGAGAGTTCGAGCTATCACCACAGTTGAGCGAGCGGTTGAGGTGCTTGAGCAAGCAGCAAGGAGCTACTTTGTTTATGACTTTGTTAGCGGCATTTCAAGTACTTTTGTACCACTATACAAGTCAAGAAGATATTTGTATTGGTTCTCCAATTGCAAATCGCAACCAAAGTCAGATTGAAGGGTTAATCGGTTTTTTTGTCAATACCCTGGCGCTTCGTACCGACTTGTCTGAAAATCCTAGCTTTTTAGAATTACTGGATAGAGTGCGTGAAGTATGTATAGGGGCTTATCAGAGAGCAGAGCTACCTTTTGAGCGATTGGTGGCGGAGTTACATCCGGAGCGCAATCTCAGTCATACTCCTTTGTTTCAAGTCACTTTTGCTTTGCAATCAGATACTAAAACAGATTTAGTATTACCTGATTTAACTTTAAAATGGTTGCAAAACCACAGTGAAACAGCAAAGTTTGATTTGAGCTTGTATGTGGTGGATTCACAGCCACAACTTCGGGGATGGTGGGAGTACAATACAGATTTGTTTGATGCTACCACTGTTGAAAGAATGGTAGGGCATTTGATTAATTTGCTTGAGGGTATTGTTGCTCAACCAGAACAGCGTTTGTCGGAGCTACCGTTATTAACAGAAGCCGAGCGTCAGATGTTATTTGATTGGAATAATACAGCGACTAATTTCCCTCAAGATAAATGTATTCACCAATTGTTTGAAGCCCAGGTAGAAAAAACGCCCAATGCTGTAGCAGTTGTATTTGAAAACCAACAGTTAACTTATCGTCAATTAAATAACAAGGCAAATCAACTAGCCCGTTATTTGCGCTTTTTGGGAGTAAAGCCAGAGGTGCTGGTGGGAATTTGTGTCGAGCGCTCCCTGGATATGCTAATTGGATTGTTGGCTATTCTCAAAGCTGGTGGTGCATATGTACCTTTAGATCCAGTCTATCCCCAAGAAAGGATAGCTTTTATCTTAGAAGAGACTCAAGCAGCAGTATTGTTAACTCAAGCTTCGCTATTGGAAACGATACCGCAACATCAAGCTCGGGTGGTTTGTTTGGATAGCGATTGGCATCTGATAGCCCAACAAAGCCAGGAAAATCTATGCTCACTAGCTACTACTGATGACCTTGCTTATACAATTTATACTTCTGGCTCCACGGGCAAACCAAAAGGAGTACAAATTACCCACGGTGCTTTGAGCAACTTTTTGTACTCGATGCAGCAAGCTCCGGGATTAACATCTTCGGATACTTTACTCGCAGTTACTACTTATTCCTTTGATATTGCTGCATTAGAATTATTTCTGCCAATTATAGTAGGCGCTCGCTTGGTAATAGCCAGTCGAGAAATTATTTCCGACGGAATCCGGTTATCGGCAAAGCTGATGGATACAAAAGCTACAGTCATGCAAGCTACACCGGCAACATGGCAGAACATTATGGCAGCAGGTTGGGATGGAGATAGTCGATTAAAAATTCTTTGTGGTGGGGAAGCTTTACCCAGAAATTTAGCCAATCAGTTACTCGACAAATGCCATAGTTTGTGGAATATGTACGGCCCTACCGAAACTACTATTTGGTCGGCTGTTAGTCAAGTAGAAGTTGGTGAAAATATCGTACCGATTGGCAAACCAATTGCCAACACCCAGCTTTATATCCTCGATAAATATAATCAGTTGGTTCCTGTGGGTGTAACGGGGGAATTGTGCATTGGTGGAAAAGGACTTGCTGCCTGTTATTTTCGTCGTTTTGATTTGACAGCAGAAAAATTTATTCCCAATCCCTTCAGCAATTTTGAAGGCAATCGTCTTTACAAAACCGGAGATTTGGCTCGTTATTTACCCAGTGGGAATATTGAATATATAGGTAGGATTGATAACCAAATTAAACTACGTGGTTTCCGGATTGAACTGGGAGAAATTGAGGCTGTAATCGGACAATATCCAGCAGTACGGGAAGCTGTAGTCATAATCGGCGAAAATTCTGCAAATTCTCAACTAATAATTGCTTATGTAGTTGTTCAAAAAGAGCAAAAATTGCTAACCGATCATCTGCGTAGTTTTGTAGAATCAAAGTTACCAAATTACATGGTGCCAGCAGCTTTTATCACCTTGGAAGCCCTACCACTCACGCCGAATGGTAAAGTTGACCGTAAAGCGCTGATTGTACCAGATTTAACGCAGATATCCTCATCGGATATAGTTCCTGCTTCGACACCAGTGGAAACTTTATTAGCGGGTATTTGGGCGGAAATACTCGGGATTGAAAAAATAGGTATTAATCATAACTTCTTTGAATTAGGAGGACATTCTTTAATTGCAACTCGCGTAATTTCTCAAATCCGGCAAGTATTTCAAGTAGAGCTACCTTTACGCTATCTATTTGAAACACCAACAATAGCAGGGTTAGCAAAAGAAATTGAAAAAGCGATTAAGGTAGATTCAGCAGTTGCAGCGACGAATATTGAACCGATTTCCCGTGGGCAACAATTAACAATATCATTTGCTCAACAGCGACTGTGGTTTTTAACTCAATTAGAACCAGACAGCCCATTCTATAATATTTCGGCGGCTGTACGGCTACAGGGAGAATTGAATGTAGAAGCGCTACAACAAAGCTTCAACGAAATTGTGTGTCGTCATGAAACTCTGAGAACTAATTTTTTAACAAAAGAAGGACAACCATTAGTTATTATCTCCGAAGCAAAGCCTTTAACGCTGTCAATACTGGATATTAGTTCAATAAATGTCAATCAACAAGCCGAAATTGAACAACAAATTGCACGAGAAGCACAACAACCATTTGATATCAGCAGCGATTGTTTACTAAGAATAAAACTATTGCGTTTGGGGGAGCAAGAACATATTATCTTAGTGACAATGCACCACATCGTTTCTGATGGTTGGTCAATCGGTATATTAGTAAAAGAATTTTCTTCACTTTATCCAATCTTTTGCGATAATAATGTTAACCCAACAGCATTACCTCCATTACCAATACAATATATAGACTTTGCAGCTTGGCAACGAAAATGGTTGCAAGGAGAAATACTCAAAAATCAGATATCTTATTGGCTCAAGCAGTTAGAAAACGCACCAAAAGTATTAGAATTACCTACAGATTATCCCAGATCGAAAATACAGACTTTCCGGGGTGCGACTTATTCATTTGAGTTATCAACAGAATTATCAACCAAACTGAATAAATTGAGTCAGCAAGAGGGTGTAACTTTATTTATGACTTTGTTGGCAGGTTTCCAAACACTGCTATATCGTTACACGGCACAAGAAGATATTGTAGTTGGTTCACCCATCGCTAACCGCAATCGAGCAGAGATAGAAGGTTTAATTGGATTTTTTGTCAATACCTTAGTGTTAAGAACAAACTTAATCGGAAACCCCAGCTTTGCAGAATTGTTAAAGCGAGTGCGAGAGGTAGCATTAGGAGCTTACGCACATCAAAATTTACCTTTTGAATTGTTAGTCGAGAAATTGCAACCGCAAAGAGATTTAAGCCATACACCATTATTTCAAGTGATGTTTGTGCTTGAAAATGCACCAATATCGGCTTTAGAATTGCCCGGTTTAAGTTTAAATTTCTTAGAAAGCCATAGTGATAGTGCCAAATTTGATTTAACCTTATATATGGCAGAAACAGAATCGGGAATAGTTGGAAGTTTAGAATACAATACCGATTTATTTGAAGAAAATACCATACAAAGAATGGCGGCTCATTTACAAACGTTATTTGCAGGAATTGTGGCTAATCCGCAACAGCGTTTGTCAGAATTACCATTGTTAACAGCATCCGAGCAACATCAATTATTAGTTGATTGGAACGATACACAAGTTGAATATTCCCAGTATCAATCTATTCACGAACTATTTGAAATTCAGGTAGAAAAAACACCCGATGCAATAGCAGTTGTTTTTGAAAATCAACAATTAACCTACCGTGAATTAAACATCAAAGCCAATCAACTAGCAGATTATTTGCGCTCGCTGGGAGTCAAACCAGAGGTATTGGTGGGAATTTGCGTAGAGCGAACCTCCTCCGGAGAAGCTTCGCTAACGCCATTAATGGTAATTGGATTGTTGGGTATTCTTAAAGCCGGTGGTGCATATGTACCTTTTGATCCAAATTATCCTCAACAACGTTTGGCTTTGATGTTAGAAGATTCTCAAACCCCAATTTTATTATCGCAGCAACATTTAGTAGAAAATCTTCCCCCTCACAAAGCTCAAGTAATTTGTTTGGATAGCGACTGGGATAAAATTGCTCATCATAACTCAGAAAATTTAACTTGCAATCTCAACTCCCGTAATTTAGCCTACGTCATCTATACTTCCGGTTCCACAGGTAAACCTAAAGGAGCTATGAACACCCATCAAGGAGTTTGCAATCGCTTGCTGTGGATGCAAGATAACTATAAGTTAACTACCGCTGACAGAGTATTACAAAAAACTCCTTTTAGCTTTGATGTTTCGGTGTGGGAATTTTTCTGGACTTTGATGACTGGAGCTTGTTTAATCATAGCTAAACCAGAAGGACATCGGGATAGTAATTATTTAGTTAAGCTAATCAAACAGCAGCAAATTACAACTTTACATTTTGTCCCGTCAATGCTGCAAATATTTTTAGATGAACCAGATATAGAAAATTGTCAATACTTAAAACGGGTATTTTGTAGCGGGGAAGCATTATCTTTTGAATTGCAAAATAAATTCTTTGCTCGCTGTCAAAATGTAGAATTACATAATCTTTATGGCCCCACAGAAGCCGCAATTGACGTTACCTTTTGGCATTGTCAACCCGATAATCAAGAGCAAATAGTACCAATTGGTCGTCCAATTGCGAATACGCAAATTTATATTTTAGATAAAGAATTACAGATAGTTCCTGTTGGCGTACCGGGAGAATTACATATTGGTGGCGTGGGTTTAGCTCGCGGTTATCTCAACCGTCCTCAATTAACAAATGAGAAGTTTATTGCCAATCCTTTTAGCAATCAACCGGGAGAAAAGTTATATAAAACAGGGGATTTAGCTCGCTATTTACCAGATGGGGCAATTGAATATTTAGGACGTATTGATAATCAAGTAAAAATTCGTGGTTTCCGGATTGAATTAGGAGAAATTGAAACTGTTCTGCAACAAATTCCAGAGATAAAACAAGCTGTAGTTATAGTTCGCGATGAATCTAATTTTCAGCGAATTGTAGCTTATATTGTCCCCGATGCTAATTCTCCAGAACCTGAATTTGAGTACTTGCGTGAACTTCTTCAACGGAAGCTACCAGATTACATGATTCCTTCAGCTTTTGTGGTACTAAATAGCTTCCCTTTAACACCTAATGGTAAACTCGATTATCGTGCTTTACCAGCAGCAGAAATAACTTTAAAATCTAATCATCAAAGAGTATTACCGCGTAATCCGATTGAAAATCAATTAGCAGAAATTTGGGCACAAATACTGCAAACAACGGAAATTAGTATTGATGAAAACTTCTTTGAATTAGGCGGACATTCTCTATTAGCAACTCAAATAATGTCTAAAATTCGTCAAACATGGCAAATTGAATTACCTTTAAGTCGCTTGTTTGAAATGCCTACAATTGCCTTATTATCGGCAGAAATTACCAAAACTTTAGAACAACAAGAAGAAAAGTCTATTAAGGCTCCCCAACGTTTATCTAGAACCGCACGCCGCGTGAAATTATCTTCTTTGAATAAGAATATAAATACCAATAATTAAACACTAATAATTAAACACTAATAATTAAACACTAATAATTAAATTATGATGAATTTAGAAATTTTTGAATGCCAAGAATTTAATCAAGATTTTCAAGATAGTGAAGAAACAGAAGTTTATGTATTCCCGGCTTCTTTCGCACAAAAACGATTGTGGTTTTTAGACCAATTAGAACCTGGTAGTCCTTTTTATAATTTACCTTATGCTGTAGGGTTAACGGGACAGTTAAATATCGCTTTGTTGAAGCAAAGTTTTCAAATTATTGTTCGGCGACATGAAGGTTTAAGAACTAGCTTGTTAACAGTCGATGGAGAGCCAGTACAGGTAATAAATCCTGATGTAAATTTACAAATTGATTCAATAAACTTACAATATTTATCAGAGAATGAGCGAGAAGAGCAAGCGCAAAAAATAGCTATAGAAGAAGTAAAACGTCCCTTTGTATTATCAGAAAGTCCTTTATTCAGGGTAAAATTACTACAAATAAACGAGCAAAATCATATATTATTACTAACTATACATCATGTAATTTTTGATGGTTGGTCTATAGGTATATTATTAAAAGAATTAGCCGTAGTTTATCAAAATTTATCTAATAATCAACCAGTTGACTTACCGGATTTACAACTACAATATGCAGACTACAGTGTTTGGCAGCAAGAATATTTACAAGGAGAAGTTTTAGAAAATCAATTAGCTTATTGGAAACAACAGCTTGATGATATTTCTACCTTACAATTACCCACAGATAATCCCCGCTCAGCCCTACAAACATTTCAGGGGAAAACTTATAGTTGGCAAATTCCCCAGGATTTAACCAATTCTTTAGAAATTTTCAGTCAAAAAGCAGGTGTCACCTTGTTTATGACTTTGCTGACGGCATTTAATACCTTACTATATCGTTATACAAACCAAAATGATATTGTAGTTGGTTCGGCGATCGCCAATCGTAATTGGGCAGAAAGTGAAGGTATTATTGGCTTATTTGTCAATACTTTAGCACTGCGTACTCAAATTAAAAATAATCCTAGTTTTAGCGAATTACTAAATCAAGTAAAAGATACAACTTTAAAAGCTTACGCTCATCAAGATTTACCCTTTGAAAAATTAGTAGATGAACTAGAAATAGAAAGAGATTTAAGCCGTAACCCATTGTTTCAAGTTTGGTTTGCTCTGCATAATTTCCCCATACCAACTTTACAAATTGGAGATTTAACCTTAACACCCATAGAATTAGAAAGAGGTACAACTCAATTTGATTTGAGTTTAGATATTTACATCGGGGAAAAAGGACTAACGGCAGCAATTGAGTACAGTACGGAATTGTTTGAACAAGCTACAATTTCCAGGATGGTGGAACATTTTCATACTTTACTTTATGGTATTGTCGCTAATCCTCAAGCCAAAGTTTATGAGTTACCATTATTAACATCTAGCGAAAGAAATCAATTATTAGTTGAATGGAATAATAATCAAACTAATTGGCAAGAAACTCGAACCATAGATCAATTATTTGTAGAGCAAGCTGCTAACAAACAAAATGCAACAGCAGTAGTTTTCAACCAGGAAAAATTAACATATCAACAACTAAATCAACGAGTAGATAAACTAGCGCAAAAACTAGTTGCAATGGGAGTCAAGGCAGGGGTTAGGGTAGGAATTTGCCTTGAGCGTTGCTTTGATATGGCGATCGCTCCTTTAGCAGTTCTCAAAGCTGGTGGTGCTTATGTACCTTTAGATCCAGCTTATCCTGTTGAGCGTTTATCCTGGATGATGGAAGATGCACGAGTTGAAGTGTTGTTAACTCAAACTAAACTTGTAGACATTTTTGCTGTAGATAATCTGCAACTACTGTGTTTAGATACAGATTGGCAAGCTGTAAATGTTCCCCTTCCTACTGTTAATCCTTCTGACTTAGCTTATGTAATTTATACCTCCGGTTCTACGGGTAAATCGAAGGGGGTAATGGTAGAGCATCATAGTTTGGTAAATGCTTTTTTTGCTTGGGAAGCAGCTTATCAATTATCTTCACTTAGCAGTCATTTACAAATGGCTAGTTTTGCATTTGATGTTTGTACGGGAGATTTAATTAGGGCTTTATGTTCTGGAGGAAAATTGGTTTTATGTCCCCGTGAATTTCTTCTAGAACCAGAAAAACTTTATCATTTAATGGTGACAGAAAAAGTCGATTGTGCCGAATTTGTACCGGCTGTTTTGCGACATTTGATGCAATATTTAGAGCAAAGCGAACAAAGTTTAGATTGGATGCGGCTGCTGATTTGTGGTTCTGACAGTTGGTATGGTTCGGAATATAATAAATTCCGTAGTTTTTGTGGTTCTCAAACTAGGTTAATTAATTCCTTTGGTGTTACAGAAGCCACAATTGATAGTTGCTATTTTGAAACAGCAGAAGATTTACCAAATCATAGTTTAGTACCTATCGGTCGTGCTTTTGCCAATACCCAACTTTATATATTAGACTCTAATTTACAACCATTACCCATCGGCGTACCGGGTGAATTATATATTGGTGGTGCTGGTGTTGCTCGCGGTTATTTAAGTCGTCCCCAACTAACAACAGAAAGATTTATTCAGCATCCTTTTAGCAATCAACCACAAGCAAAATTATATAAAACTGGTGATTTAGTTCGTTATTTAGCAAATGGGGAAATTGAATATTTAGGAAGGAATGATAATCAAGTAAAAATAAGAGGTTATCGAATTGAATTAGCAGAAATAGAAACTGTCTTAGCTTGCCATTCAAAAGTCAAAGAAAATCTAGTAATTGTCAGAGAAGATGAACCTGGCAAACAACGTTTAGTTGCTTATATTGTTCCCATTCAAAAATCAAACTTATCCACTCAGGAACTGCGTCAGTTAATTAAGCAAAAGTTGCCTAATTATATGGTTCCATCTGCCTTTGTGATTTTGGATGCTTTGCCGACTACACCTAATGGTAAATTAGATAGACGTTCGTTACCAATACCTGAAAATAATAAATTAGAAACAGCGGAAAATTTTGTCCCCGCACAAAACCCATTACAAAGTCAATTATTACAAATTTGGAGTGAAGTATTAAATATTCAAAATATCGGTATTTATGATAATTTCTTTGACTTGGGTGGCGATTCAATTCTTAGCATTCAAGTTGTTGCCAAGGCTAACCAACAGGGTTTACAATTAACACCAAAGCAACTCTTTCAATATCAAACAATTGCTGAATTAGCAACAGTTATCGGTACAAATCCAATCATAGAAAGCGAACAAGGTTTAATTACGGGTAGTTTACCTCTGACACCTATTCAGCAGTGGTTTTTCCAGGAAAACTTCTCTCAACCACATCACTACAATCAAGCCAATTTATTAAGAGTAAAATCAGCTATTAATCTGGAACTTTTGCAACAAGTTGTACAAGAATTGATTTTGCATCATGATGCTTTGAGAATTAAATTTACAAAAACTGATTCTGATTGGCAGCAGGTGAATAGTGGTGATGATGTGACAGCAGAAGTGATCCAATATGATTTGTCAGAATTATCAGAGATAGAGCAACAATCACAAATTAAGATAATCTCTGAAAATTTACAAGCAAGTCTAGATTTTAATAAACCACCCTTGATGAAAATTGCCTTGTTTAATTTAGGTGAAAATAGAGATAGCCGATTACTATTTATCATTCATCATTTGCTAGTTGATGGTGTTTCTTGGCGAATTTTATTGGAAGACTTCCAAACAGCTTATACTCAATTGAATCAAGGAAAAGCTATTGCACTTCCCAGTAAAACTACAGCTTATAAACAATGGTCGCAGCGATTAGTAAATTATGCTCAATCATCAGAACTCGAACCAGAAATTAATTATTGGTTAACACAGAATCATCAGAACATTGCTAACTTGCCTATAGATTTTCATCGCGGTAATAATAATGTTGAATCTACCGATCGAGTGTCAATTACTTTGGAAGAATCAGAAACTAAAACTTTGCTTTATGATATTCCATCAGCTTATCGTACCCAAATTAACGAAGTATTATTAACGGCATTATCTCAAAGTTTTACTAACTGGACTGGAGAAAATTCCTTATTAATTGATTTAGAAGGTCACGGACGAGAATTATTATTTAATGATATAGACTTATCTCGGACTGTTGGTTGGTTTACATCTGTATTTCCGATATATTTAAACTGGGATAAAAAAAGCGATTTAATCCAAATTCTCAAAGCGGTTAAAGAGCAATTACGACTGATTCCCAATCAAGGAATTGGTTATGGCTTACTGCGCTATTTAGGTAGAAAAGAAATAATTGAAAAATTGCAAAAATTACCACAAGCAGAAGTAAGTTTTAATTATTTGGGTCAATTCAATCAAATTTCCGAAGAATCACAATTTTTAACGCCTGCTACCGAAGCAATTGGTTTAGTTCAGAGTCCCCAAGCAAAGCGTTCTTATCTTATAGAAATTGATTGTTTGGTAATTAACGATAAATTACAAATTGACTGGACTTATAGCCAGAATTTACACGATCAAACTACCGTAAACAAATTAGCGCAAGGTTTTGTAGATGCTTTAAAATATCTAATTAATCGTAGTATTAATCCAAATATAGAAAGCTATACACCTTCTGATTTCTCTTCTGCAAAAATAGGTCAAAAAGACTTTAATAAATTATTAGCTAAAATCAATCCTTCAGGTAAAAAATAACAGTTAAAGATAATCAAAAATATGAATACAGCAAATTTAGAAGATATTTACGAACTTTCACCTTTACAACAAGGTTTACTTTTCCATACGATTTATGCTCCGAATTCTGGGATATACTTTGAACAATTTTGTTGGACTTTAGAAGGTGATTTTAATGTTGCAGCATTTAAACAGGCTTGGGAAAAAGTAGTAGACAGACACCCAATTTTACGCACTGCATTTTATTGGCAAGATTTAGAAAAACCCTATCAAGTTGTCTATCAACAAGTAGAACTTCCTTGGGAAGTACAAGATTGGCGAGAATTTTCTGCTGAAATACAAAAACAAAAATTAGATGATTTTTTACAAGCAGATAGACAGCGTGGTTTTGAACTTTCTCAAGCTCCATTAATTCGTTTAAATTTATTCCGTTTAGACCAAAATACCTATGAATTTGTCTGGAGCAGTCACCATTTATTATTAGATGGTTGGTCGGAATCATTAGTTTTTAAAGAAGTTTACGCTTTTTATCAAGGATTTTGTCAAGGTGAAGATATCAAATTAAATTCACCACGTCTCTATCGGGATTATATTAATTGGCTACAACAACAAAATTTGTTAGAAGCAGAAGCTTTTTGGCGAAAAACACTCAAAGGTTTTGACAAGCCTACAACTTTACTTTTAGATAAAAATCCTGGTATTTTACCTAGTTTAGATGAAGATTATGATTGGCAGAGAATTGAAATATCAAAGTCAACTACAACTGCTTTACAATCTCTAGCAAGACAGCACCAATTAACATTAAATACGCTGGTACAAGGGGCTTGGACTATACTTTTGAGTCGCTATAGTGGTGAGTCAGATATTGTTTTTGGTAGTACCTCTTCCGGTCGTCCCCCCACTTTGCCTGGTGTTGAGGATATGGTGGGGTTATTTGTGAATACCTTACCTTTGCGGGTGCAAGTAACAGAAGATGCTTTACTTTTACCTTGGCTAAAAGAGTTACAAAATCACCAAATTGAAGTGATTCAATATGAATATAGTCCACTGGTAGAAGTGCAGCGATGGAGTGATGTAGATAGAGGTCAATCTTTGTTTGAGATTGGCTATGTTTTAGAGAATTATCCCATCGACGCGGCCTTAAATCAAGAAATAGATGGTTTAAAAATAGAAAGCGGTCAATCTTTTGAAAAAACCAACGAAGCTTTAAGTTTATTAGTAGCTCCTGGTGATTCATTGAGAATAGATTTATTGTATGACACCCGCAGATTTGATCGGCAAACTATTATTCGGATATTAGGGCATCTGCAAACTTTACTGATGGGCATGGTAAAAAATCCTACAGCCCGGTTATCAGATTTGTCTTTACTAACATTAAAGGAGCAGGAACAACTATTAGAAGAATTTAACCAAAATCTGTATCCAATTCCTTCAGATTTATGTATTCACGATCTATTTCAACAACAAGTTATATCTACCCCTGATGATATTGCAGTAGTATTTGGTGAGCAACAATTAACTTATTTACAATTAGAACAAAAGGCTAATCAATTAGCTCAGAAACTGGCAACAATGGGAGTTAAGCCAGGTGTATTAGTGGGAATTTGCGTTGAGCGTTCTTTGAATACGATCGTTGCTCCCTTAGCAGTTCTCAAAGCTGGTGGTGCTTATGTACCTTTAGATCCAGCTTATCCTCAAGAGCGTTTGTCTTTTATGCTGGAAGACGCGCAAGTACAGGTGCTATTAACTCAAACCAAACTATTAGATATTCTTGCTGTTGATAGTTTGCAAATATTATGTTTAGATGCAGATTGGCAACCTGTAAGTGTTCCCCTTCCTACTGTTAATCCTTCTGACTTAGCTTACGTAATTTATACCTCTGGTTCTACAGGTAAAGCTAAGGGGGTGATGGTACAGCATAGCAGCTTGGTTAATGCCTTTTTTGCTTGGAAAGAAGCATATCAATTATGTTCTGTTCGTAGTCATTTACAGATGGCTAGTTTTGCTTTTGATGTTTGTACGGGAGATTTAATTAGGGCTTTATGTTCTGGGGGAAAATTAGTTTTATGTCCCCGTGATTTTCTGCTAGAACCGCAAAAACTTTATCATTTGATGGTGACAGAAAAAGTAGATTGTGCCGAATTTGTACCGGCTGTATTGCGTAACTTGATGCAATATTTAGAACAAAGTGGAAATCGTTTAGATTTTATGCGGTTGTTGATTTGTGGTTCTGACAGTTGGTATGGTTCAGAATACAATAAATTCCGCAGTTTTTGTGGTTCTCAAACTAGGTTAATTAATTCCTTTGGTGTTACGGAAGCAACAATTGATAGCTGCTATTTTGAAACTACAGAAGATTTATCAAATCATAGTTTAGTACCTATCGGTCGTCCTTTTGTTAATATCCAACTTTATATTTTAAACTCTAATTTACAACCTTTACCTGTGGGTGTACCTGGTGAATTATACATTGGTGGTGCTGGTGTCGCTCAAGGTTATTTACATCGTTCTGAATTAACAACCGAAAAATTTATTCCCCATCCTTTTAGTAATAAACAGGAAGCAAAATTATATAAAACTGGTGATTTAGCTTGTTGGTTAGAAGATGGTAACATCGAATTTCTTGGTCGGATAGATTATCAAACAAAAATTCGCGGTTATCGCATTGAATTAGGAGAAATTGAAGCGAACCTCAATCAACATCCAGGAGTAAAAGCAAATGCTGTAATCGCTCAAGGAGATACTTTAGCAGAAAAAAGATTAATTGCTTATGTAGTCCAAAATCCTCAATATCAAGGTGATTCCCAGAAAATTGAAACTGAGCAAATATCACAATGGCAGGTAGTTTATGAATCTGAGGCCGATAACTATCAAGAAATTTCTGTAGTTGCAGATCCTAAGTTTAATATTATTGGTTGGAACAGCAGTTATACAGATTTACCTATTCCTGCGGAGGAAATGCGCGATTGGGTAGATTCTACGGTAGAAAGAATTATTTCCCTTAAACCAAATCGAGTTTTAGAAATTGGTTGTGGTACAGGTTTGCTGTTGTTTAATATTGCTCCTCACTGTAGTCAATATCATGGTACAGACTTTTCTCAAGGTGCTTTGAATTATATTCAAAATGTACTTAGTATTCCTGAATATTCTCTTCCACAGGTGACTCTGAGCCAGAGAATGGCGGATAATTTAGAGGGTTTGGAAACTGTAAGTTACGACACCGTAATTATTAACTCGGTGATTCAATATTTCCCCAGTATTGATTATTTATTTACTGTAATTAAGGGTGCTGTAGAATTAGTAAAACCGGAAGGGAAAATATTTATTGGTGATGTGCGAAGCTTACCATTGTTAGAGGCATTTCATACAGCGACTGCTTTACATTCTGCTGCTGATGATTTATCTACTCTTACCCTGAAAGAGGAAATAAAAAAAAGCATTGAGCAAGAAGAAGAATTAGCGATCGATCCGGCATTTTTTGTGAATTTAACTGATGATTTCCCCCAAATTACTAATATAGAAATTCAACCTAAACGGGGACGTTATGTTAATGAACTAACTCAGTTTCGTTATGATGTGGTTCTTGATTTTCAACCCAAGGTTAATACTTTATCTCATGTTGATTGGTTAGATTGGCAGCAAAATGAATTTACCTTAAATTCTCTCAATCAACTATTAGAATCTTCGCAAACAGAGGTTTTAGGATTGCGCTGCATACCTAATTACAGATTAAGCAACGTAACTAAAATCAAAGAATTATTCAAGCAACAATCAACAACAGTAGGGGAAATTCGCTCAATTTTAAAAACTTTGGAAAATACCGGAATTGAACCGAAAAATTTATGGGAATTAGCAAAAAAACTCAATTACTCTGTTAATATTAGTTGGTCTGCTGGTTACGAAGATGGTAGTTATGATGCGCTATTTATACGAGAAGAAAATCGCAGTCACACAGGATTATTAAATAATATCAATAATATTCCTAAACGTCCTTTGCACAGTTACGCCAATAACCCCCTACAGGCAAAAGTAACCCGTGAATTAATTCCACAACTGCGTCAATATTTACAGTCTAAATTGCCTGAGTATATGGTTCCTTCGGCTTTTGTCCTACTGGATACCTTACCACTCACACCCAACGGTAAACTAGACCGCAAAGCTCTACCAGAACCGGACTTAAGCAGATCCGAACCTGAAAAAGATGCCATAACCCATACTCCTATCCAGGAAATATTAACAGGAATATGGAGTCAAGTCCTGAGTGTGGAATATATCGGCATTAACGATAACTTTTTTGATTTGGGTGGACATTCACTTTTTGCGACTCAAGTAATATCCCGCATTCGAGAAACTTTTCAAATTGAATTACCATTGCGCTGTTTGTTTGAGTCACCCACTATTAGGGAGTTATCGGTATCTATAGAAGCAGAAATTAAAGCACAGCAAAATTCACAAGTTCCTCCTCTTGTACCAGTGTCAAATGGAGAAATACCGCTTTCTTTTGCTCAAGAAAGATTCTGGTTAATGTCTCAAATTGCTTCCAATCATGCTATCTACAATGATGCTGTCACTTTAAAAATTAATGGACAATTAAACATTCCTGCTTTAGAACAGAGCATTAATGAAATTGTCCGTCGTCATCAAACCTTACGCACAACATTCCCCATAGTTCAAGGAAAACCTAAAATAGCTATCAATCCTACACTTAATGTTAATTTAGCAATCCTAGACCTACGGGAATTAAACGCACAAGAAAGACAAGAAAAAGCTTTACAAATAGCTAAACAAGAAGCAATAAAACCATTTGATTTAGCGAAAAGTCCCCTTATCAGAACTACTTTATTATGGCTAGATTCTACAGAATATATCTTGCTATTAAACCTACACCATATAATTTCTGATGGTTGGTCAATGGGAGTTTGGTTAGAAGAAATAACCGCACTTTACCCGGCTTATTCTCAAGGTGAAACATCACCTTTACCAGAATTGAAAATTCAATATAGTGATTTTGCAGTTTGGCAACGTCAATGGTTAAAAGGGGAAGAATTACACAAACAATTAGATTACTGGAAACAGCAATTAGAGTCAAATTTACCACCTTTACAGTTGCCCATAGATAAACCTCGTCCCCCACAGCTTAGTCAACAAGGTAAGAAAATAGATTTTTCATTACCACTCGATTTAAGTAAGCAATTACAACAGTTGAGTAAGCAAGAGGGTGTAACTTTATTTATGACCTTATTAGCAGCATTTAAAACCTTACTTTATTGCTATTCAGGGCAAACTGATATTAGGGTTGGTTCTCCCATTGCTAATCGCGATCGCACAGAATTAGAAAAATTAATCGGTTTATTTATTAACACTTTGCTTTTACGTACAGACTTATCTGCTAATCCCAGTTTTCGAGAATTATTAGGACGAGTCAGAAAAGTAACATTAGGTGCTTACACTCACCAAAACTTACCCTTTGAAAAAATTGTTGAAGAACTACAACCAGACAGATATCAAAGTAATTTACCTTTATTTCAAGTGTGGTTTGTTCTCCAAAATTCTCCTAATGGTACTTTAGAATTACCCAACTTAACCTTACAACCCTTAGATATTCATAACGACACAACCGGATATGATTTAGGGCTTTTCTTAGAAGAAACACCAGCAGGAATTAGCGGATGTTTCGAGTACAGTACCGATTTATTCATTGCTGACACAATTAATCAAATAGCTGATAATTTCCAAACCTTACTCAAAGAATTTGTCACTACACCAGACCTGACACTAAATGAAATAGCAACCAAATTTAACGAAACTAAAAAAGCTCAAAAAAACAGCAAAACCAAAGAATTAGAAACTGCCAATCTTCAGATGTTAAAGAATATCAAACGCCAATCTTTTTCTCGTCGTACCTAAGCATGAAGTAACCATATCTTATGAAAAATCAAAAACTAAACAGTGTCAGTTTAAAAAAATTAGGCATTAACCGGAAATCTGTCAAAATATCATCAACAGAATTAATTCGTACAAGCTACTTTTTGGATTGTCAATTCATACCCCTAATAATTCAACCTGCTGTAGCAAACGTCAATCTTTTAGAGTGGGCAAAAAATCAAGAAACAATTCAGGCAATGTTAATTAAACACAAAGCCTTACTATTTCGCGATTTTGAAATTAATTCACCAACCCAATTAGACCAATTTATTCAAGCCACATCCATAGGAGAAGCAATTAGTTATAACGACCGTTCTTCTCCACGTCATGAAATTAGCGGTAAAGGTAAAATATATACTTCTACAGATTATCCAGCCGAACAAAGTATTTTTCTACACAGTGAAAGTACATATTGTTTAACTTGGCCACAAAAAATTTACTTTTGTTGTTTGCAACCTGCACAACAAGGAGGAGAAACACCAATTGCTGATTCTCACAAAATTTTTCAGCGGATTTCTCCTCAAATTCGCGATAAATTTATAGCCAAACAAGTATTATACGTTCGTAACTACAATGATGGCTTTGGACTACCTTGGCAAAATGTATTTCAAACCTCAGACAAAGCAGTTGTAGAAGAATATTGTCGTCAAAACGCTATTGAATTTGAATGGAAAAAAGGTAATCGTCTTAGAACTAAGCAAATCCGACCAGCGGTAATTCAACATCCGATTACAGGTGTAAATGTTTGGTTTAATCATGCTGCTTTCTTTCACGTCACAACCTTAGAACCAAATATTTATCAAGCATTGTTAGCAGAATTTTCTGAAGCCGATTTACCTCACAATACTTATTACGGTGATGGTTCTCCTATTGAACCCGAAACATTAACAGAAATACGGGCTGCATATCAACAAGAAACAGTAATATTTCCTTGGCAAGCAGGTGATGTTTTACTTTTAGATAATGTTCAAGTTGCTCACGGACGCACACCATTTAAAGGTACGAGAAAAGTCATAGTTGGTATGTCTGAGCCTCGGAGTTACACCAATTTATAGTTAAGCAATTAAGGATAAAAATATGCAATCTACTAATATAGAAAGTCTACAAGAAACAATTGAAGGTTATCAATTATCACCCCAACAAATATATCTATGGAAATTACAAGCAGATAATAATTGTCAACCATATCGCGTTCAAGCTTCTATCATAATTAAAGATAATCTCAACCGGGATATTTTACAATTAGCAATTGAGAAAGTAATTAAGCGTCATGAAATTCTGCGTACAAATTTTAAAAATGTTCCTGGAGTTAGCTTACCTCTACAGGTTATTAATTCAGAAAAAACCTTAAATTATCAAGAATTCAATTTAACTGAATTAGATTTACCAGCACAACAACAAAAGTGTAAGGAATTATATGATAAATTCAAAACAATCACTTTTAACTTTGCACAAGATTTGCCATTGCATATATATTTATTAATTCTTGGTTCCCAGCAACATATAATGTTGATATCTTTACCTTCACTTTGCGGGGACACAACATCATTAGAGAATTTAGTCAATGAAATTAGTAATTTATATTATGCTCATTTTGAATCTACAGAAATTGCTGAAGAACCTTTACAATATGTAGATATTTCAGCGTGGCAACAGGAATTATTAACAACAGCAGATGCAGAAATAGGTACAAATTATTGGCAACAACAAGATATTGATAATGGTATAAATATTAAACTTCCTGGGGAAAAACAGACTGTTGAGGAAAACAATTATCAACCAAGCATTTTTAGCCAAAAGCTTAAATCTAGTTTAATAGAAAAAATCAATCATTTTACAGATAAATATACAATTGCTCCAGATAATCTATTACTTGCTTGTTGGCTAATTTTACTTTCAAGACTTACTAGAGAATCAGAATTAATTATTGGTACAGCTTTTGATGGTAGACAGTATGAAGAATTAAAATCGGCAATAGGATTACTAGCAAAATATTTACCGATTAAAACAAAATTAGATATCCAGCAAACAATTTTTGACATAGTAGAACAAATAGCAGAGAACAAAGCAGAAGCCGAACAGTGGCAGCAATATTATAATTATCAACAAATTGTTAATGATAATAATTTAGCCTTTGGTTTTGATTATCAACAAATAGAATTATCACAAAACAAGCAAAATCTTCACTGGCTAATCGATAAAATTGAATCATGTATAGATAAGTTGAAATTGAGATTAGCTTGTATCGAACAACAAGCTAAATTACAGCTAGATTTTTATTACGATGCTGATTTATTTGCAACAGAGAATATCCAAAATTTAGCAGCGCAATTTGAGACGTTATTAGAAAATATAATATCGACTCCAGAAATTGCAATTAGTAAATTAAACATCCTTCCAGAAACAGATTATCAACAATTAATCTATCAATTTAACAATACACAAACAGAATTTCCTCAAAATCAGTTAATTCATCAATTATTTGAACAACAGGTAAAAATTAACCCTAACAATATTGCTGTTGTCTATGAAAACCAACAATTAACATACAAAGAACTCAACACTCGTGCTAACCAAATAGCTGATTATCTCCAACAACATGGAGTAGTACCAGAAACCATAGTTGCAATTTGTTTAGAACGTTCATTAGAAGCAATTATCGCAATTATTGGTGTACTCAAAGCCGGAGGAGCATATTTACCATTAGATCCCAACTTTCCTACCCAAAGCTTACTTAGTCGGTTAGAAGATGCTCAAGTACAAATATTATTAACCGATTCCTCTATTCAGCAACAACACCCCACGCTTACAACACCAGTTGTTCTTTGTTTAGACATCAACACGGCAGAAATTGCTAATTGTAATTCTGAAAATCCAGATAATGAAATTACAGCAGAAAATTTAGCTTATATTATTTACACCTCTGGTTCCACAGGTAAACCCAAAGGAGTAGCAATTGAACATCGACAAATTCTCAATTATTTGTACGGTATTCAACAAAGATTAAATCTACCAGAAATAGCTAGTTTTGGTTTAATTTCTACCTTAGCAGCAGACTTAGGAAATACATCTATCTTTCCGGCTTTATGTAGTGGTGGGTGTTTGCATATTATCTCTAACGAACGTGCTACCAATGCAGAAGCATTAGGTAGTTATTTCCGTCAACATAGCATTGATTGCTTGAAAATTGTTCCTACGCATTTAGAAGCATTATTAAGTTCTGAAGTTGCTGCCGATATATTACCAAAAAAACGATTAATTTTGGGAGGAGAAGCTTGTAGTTGGGAGTTAATTAAGAAGATTCAATCTTTAAATTATGAGTGCATAATTATTAATCATTATGGCCCAACTGAGACAACAGTAGGAGTATTGACTTATCAGGTTGAACAGATTGATATCAACTCTCAAACGGTACCTTTGGGTAAACCATTAGCGAATACACAAGTTTATGTTTTAGATTCACAATTGCAGCCCTTACCCATAGGTGTACCGGGAGAATTATATATTGGTGGTGCTGGTGTAGCTAGAGGTTATCTAAATAATGTTGAAATTACCAGAGATAAATTTATTCAACATTCTTTTGATAATTCAGAAGTAAAAACTATCTATAAAACTGGGGATTTAGTTCGTTACCATAGCGATGGTAATTTAGAATTTTTAGGTAGAGTTGATAACCAAGTAAAAATTAGAGGTTTCCGTATTGAATTAGGAGAAATTGAAGCTACACTGTCTCAAGAAGCAGCTATTAAAAAAGCGATAGTTGTAGCGAACAAAGATGAATATGGTAATCAAATATTAGTTGGTTATATTGTACCTCATGCTCAATCTCAGCCAACAACTAATCAACTGCGAAATTTCCTCAAAGAAATATTACCAGAATACATGATTCCGTCGGTTTATGTGTTTCTCAAGACATTTCCCTTAACACCAAATGGAAAAATTGACCGTCAATCTTTACCCATACCTGAAAAGCTTAAACCAGAATTAACAGCAAATTATGTACCACCTAAAACGGAAATAGAAAAAGTATTAGCAAAAATTTGGGCTGAAGTATTGGGGTTAGAAAAAGTTGGTATTCATGATAATTTCTTTGATTTAGGAGGACATTCTTTACTGTTAACTCAAGTTACTTCAAGATTGTATAACGCTTTGGGAGTAGAGTTAACATTGCGTCAAATATTTGCTACACCTACCATTGCACAACTAGGGGTATTGGTTGCACAAAAGCAGATAGAACAAACAGACAGTGAAGTGCTTGAAGAAATGTTAGCAGAATTAGAAGATTTACCAGAGTCCTAATTCACTCATATTTTAACCATTTATTAAACAGTTAAACATAACAAAGACGATGAATAATATTGAACTAAAAATTGCAGCCCTCCCACCAGAAAAACGCGAACTACTTCTGCAAAAAATCAATCAAAGAAACAAAAAGGAAGTTAAAACTAATTTTATTAAATCTCAAAGTCGAGAATCTAATACTTTTCCTTTATCTTTTGCTCAAAAAAGATTATGGTTTTTGAACCAATTAGAACCGAATAATCCTTTTTATAATATACCTGGTGCTGTGAAGCTCAAAGGAAAATTAAATATAGTAGCTTTAGACCAAAGTATAAACGAAATTATTCAGCGTCATGAAATTTTACGCACTACATTTCAAACTGTAAATGGGCAACCAGTACAGGTAATTGCTCCATCTTTAAAATTGACAAATCCAATCATTGATTTAAGTCTATCGGTACTTCCAGAACCAGAATTACACAAGTTAATTGATCGAGAAGCTCTTACTGCTTTCGATTTAGAATCTAGTCCATTATTACGAGTAAAATTACTAAAATTAAACCAAACAGAATATATAATCTTATTTACTTTACATCACATTATTGCTGATGGTTGGTCAATGGGTTTATTAGTCGAAGAATTCGTTACGCTTTACTCAAATTTCTGTACTGGTGAGCAGTTATTCTCTGTACCAAAGTTACCAATTCAATATGCAGATTTTGCAGTATGGCAACAAGAATGCTTACAAGGTGAAGTTTTAGAAAATCAACTGAGTTATTGGAAGCAGCAACTAAATAATATTTCTCTACTAGCTTTACCTACAGATAAACCCAGACCTATTATTCCTACTTTTAAAGGTGCAACCCATTCTTTTATATTATCTCAAGATTTAACCAATAAATTACACTCTTTAAGTCGCGGACAAGGTGTAACTTTATTTATGACCTTATTAGCGGCTTTTAAAGTTCTATTGTATCGCTATACTAATCAAGATGATATTTGTATTGGTTCTCCCATTGCTAACCGTAATAGAGAAGAGATAGAAAAATTAATTGGCTTTTTTGTTAATACTTTAGTGCTGCGTAGCGACTTATCAGGTAATCCCACTTTTACAGAATTATTAGCTCGCGTGCGGGAAGTCACTTTACAAGCTTATTCTCATCAAGATTTACCTTTTGAAAAGTTAGTAGAAGAACTACAACCAGAGCGCAATCTTAACTATAATCCCTTGTTTCAAGTTGCTTTTCAACTCCAGAATACTCCAGCAAAAACTCTGGAGTTACCAGAATTAACTTTGAGTAAATTGGATAATGACGAACATCAAACAGCGAAATTTGATTTAGATTTGTGTTTATCAGAAACAGATGCAGGATTAGTTGGTTATTTAGAATATAGTTCTGAGTTATTTACATCTGCTACTATTAAGCGAATGGTAGTACATTTCCAAAATCTATTATCTGGTATTGTTGCTAATCCCCAAGCTAAAATAGCTGAATTACCATTACTAACCGCAACAGAAAAAAATCAGTTGTTAATTGATTGGAATAATACCCAAATAGATTGGGAACAAGATGTTTGTATTCATCAATTAATTGAATTGCAAGCGCAAAAAACACCCGATGCTGTAGCTATAATTTTTGAGCAACAACAGTTAACTTACCGCGAACTTAATCAAAGAAGCAACCAATTAGCATCCTATCTGCAAAAATTAGGAGTTAAGGCAGATATTAAGGTAGGAATTTGTATCGAGCGTTCTTTAGCAATGGTAGTAGGATTATTAGGGATTCTCAAAGCCGGTGGAGCTTATCTACCCTTAGATCCAGCTTATCCTCAAGAACGTTTATCATTAATGTTAGAAGATGCTCAAGTTAAGTTTTTATTGACTCAAGAAAGTTTATTAAATCATCTTTTTTGTCATGATGCTGAAATTATTTTGATAGATAAAGATTGGCAAAAAATTAGTCAGCAAAACCCTGATTTTAAACTAGAAAATATCAAGTCATCTCACTTGGCTTACGTAATTTATACTTCTGGCTCTACAGGTAAACCCAAAGGTGTACAAATTGATCGTGGTAGTGTTGTCAATTTCTTACAATCAATGAAACAACAGCCGGGATTAACTGCAACCGATACACTTTTGGCTGTTACTTCCATATCTTTTGATATTGCAGCACTAGAATTATATTTACCATTAATTTGTGGCGCACGTGTGGTATTAGTTAGCCGTGAAGTAGCGATGGATAGTAAATTACTAAGTGAAAAAATTGCCGCTAGTGATGCGACTATTATGCAAGCAACTCCAGCTACTTGGCAAATGTTAATTACCTCTGGTTGGGTTGGTAGCAAACAGTTAAAAATTCTTTGCGGTGGTGAAGCTCTTTCTCGCGATTTAGCAGAAAAATTAATCGAAAAATCTACCGAAGTTTGGAACTTATATGGACCTACAGAAACAACAATTTGGTCAACAATTTATCGAGTAGAAAAAAATCAATTATCCAAGCCTTTACTACCTATTGGTCGTCCTATTGCTAATACTCAAATTTATATTTTAGATAGACAATTACTGCCTGTACCAATTGGTGTATCTGGTGAATTATATATTGGTGGTTCAGGTTTATCACGAGGCTATTTAAACCGTCCCGATTTAACAAGCGAAAATTTTATTGATCCTAATGATGATAATAATAACTTGAATCAAAAATTATATAAAACTGGTGATTTAGCTCGTTATCTTGCAGATGGCAATATTGAATATCTCGGACGTATTGACAATCAAGTGAAAATTCGCGGTTTTCGCATAGAATTAGGAGAAATTGAAACTAATATTAGACAACATTCTACCGTACAAGAAGCGGTTGTTGTTGCTAAAGAACATATGTTAGGAAATCAGCAACTAGTAGCTTATATTGTACCGATATCATCTACCGATACTTCCCAAATTATATTAGAACTGCGTCAGTATTTGCATTCAAAATTGCCTCAGTTTATGATACCATCGGCATTTACATTATTGGATAAACTTCCATTAACGCCTAATGGTAAAGTTGATAGAAAATCACTACCAAATCCCGATTTCTCTCAACTGGAAAGAGATACTGAATATGCAAAACCACGCAATTATATTGAGGAAAATTTAGTCATAATTTGGTTAGAAATTTTAAATATAGAAACAGTAGGAATATATGATAACTTTTTTAATTTAGGCGGACATTCTTTATTAGCTACACAAGTAATGTCAAGAATTAGAGATGAATTAAACGTAAATATTGCTTTACGCTGTTTATTTGAATCTCCAACTATAGCAGGAATAGCGGAAATTATTGATAGCAATTCTCCTAACTTCTCACTTACATATCCTGCTATTCAAGTGGTTTCTAGAGATGAAGAATTACCACTTTCTTTTGCTCAACAACGTCTATGGTTTTTGAGTCAATTAATTCCTAATAGTCCTTTATATAATATTTTTACTGCTGTCAAGTTAACTGGTTCGCTGAATGTTGCTGCACTAGAAAAAACTTTAGATCGGGTTGTACAAAGACATGAAAGTTTGCGAACAAGCTTTGTTACTGTCGAAGATAAACCCATTCAAAATATTACAACTAATTTAACTTTAGAATTACCAATTATTGATTTACAGTCTACGACATTAACCGAACAGTCTCATTTAGTTGAAGAAATTGCAACATCCGAAAAATTACAACCCTTTGATTTAAAGCATCCTCCTTTACTCAGAGTTAAATTATTAAAATTATCTTCCAGAGAACATATACTACTACTCACAATGCATCATATTATTTCTGATGCTTGGTCAATGGGAGTTTTAGTTAAAGAAATTACAACTTTGTATAAGGCTTTTTGTAATGGTAAAAATAACCCATTACCACCTTTACCAATTCAATATGCTGACTTCGCAGTATGGCAAAAACAATGGTTACAGGGAGAAGTCTTAGAACATCATTTAATTTATTGGAAACGACAATTATTAGGTGGTAATTTACCTGTATTAAAGTTACCTATTCAGCGTTATCAACCTGCTACTCCAACTTTTAAAGGTGCGAGTTATAATTTTGAATTATCTCAAGATTTATCACAGCAGATTCAAGAATTTAGCCGTCGGGAAAATGTCACTTTATTTATGACTTTACTGGCAGGTTTACAAACTTTACTTTATCGCTATACTAATCAAGATGATATCGTTGTTGGTACTGATATTGCTAACCGCACTCAAAGTAACACTGAATTACTGATTGGTTTCTTTATTAATTTGTTAGTACTACGTACAGATATGCGCGGTAATCCCAGCTTTCGAGAGTTATTGCAGCGAGTGCGTGAAGTAACATTAGAAGCTTATGCTCACCAAGATTTACCTTTTGAAAAGTTGGTTGAAGAGTTTAAAACCGAGCGCAATTTACAACAAACACCTCTATTTCAAGTATTATTTGTTTTACAAAATACTCCAACTCCAGAAATTGAAATTGCCGATTTAAAATTACAAAGTTTAGAAATTGAAGATGGGCAATCAAAGTTTAATTTAGCTTTATTTGCCATCGAAACAGAAAATAATATTTCACTGGGGTGGAAATATAAAACAGATTTATTTAACGAAATAGATATAGCCAAGTTTTCTATTCACTTCCAAACTCTTCTCAAGAGTATTATTACCCAACCAGATACTAAAATAAACTCCTTAGATATGCTGACTCCAGAGGAAAAACAACAACAAGTTGTTGAAAAAACAAAACGTCAGTCTCGTAACTTGCAAAAATTCAAAAAGGTAAAGCCAAAAGCTGTTAGTTTTGCTCCAGAACAATTAGTTAAAACTGATTATTTTCAACCAGAACAAACTTTACCTTTTGTTTGTCAACCCAATACATCTGACCTTGATTTTATCGACTGGGCTAAGAATAATCGACAATTCATAGAAAGTAATTTACTCAAACATGGTGCAATTCTATTCCGAGGATTCAATACCAATTCAGTAAAGGATTTTGAAAACTTTGCTGAAGCTGTTTGCCCAGAATTATTTGGTGAATATGGTGATTTACCCAGGGAAGAATTAGGTGGTAAAGTTTACGGCTCTACACCTTATCCCGCAGATAAAGCCATTCTCTTTCATAATGAAAGCTCTCATATGCACAGCTACCCCATGAAAATTTGGTTTTACTGCGTACAACCAGCCGAAGAAAGGGGAGAAACACCAATAGTTGATTGTCGTCAAGTTTATCAATTATTAAATGCTGAAATTAAAGAAAAATTTGCCCAAAAAGCATTAATGTATGTCCGTAACTACACCGATGGGCTAGATGTAAGCTGGCAAAATTTCTTTCATACAACGGATAAAACAGAAGTAGAAAAATTTTGCGATCGCAATGGAATTAAGTGGGAATGGAAAGCAGATGGAGGATTAAAAACTCAAGAGATTCGTCAAGCTATTGCTCAACATCCCAAAACTAAGGAATGGGTGTTTTTTAACCAAATTCAGTTACATCACATTGCTTATTTAGATTCATCGGTTCGTGAATCTTTATTATCTTTATTTAATGAAGCAAATCTTCCACGTAATGTTTATTACGGTGATGGTACAACCATAGAACAGTCAGTAATTAATGAGGTTACATCTGCTTATCAACAATCTAAAATCACTTTTCCTTGGCACAAAGGTGATATTTTAATGCTTGATAATATGCTCGTAGCTCACGCTCGCAATCCCTATACGGGAAAGCGCAAAATTGTTGTGGCAATGGGCGAAATCATCAATAGTACAGATATAAAAATTTAAGTGAAATAAAATGCAATTACAAGAAACAATCACTAACATATTTCGGATTTCTCCTCAACAAAAATATCTTTGGAATTTGCAAAAAGATAATTCTTCTTATTGCGTCCAAAGTGCGATTTTAATCGAGGGAAGACTAAAAAAAGATGTTCTCAAATTAGCTTTAGAACAAGTCGTCAATCGTCAAGACATTCTGCGGACTAATTTTATCAAACCCCCAGGAATCAAAACCCCGATGCAGGGAATCAGCGAACGAGGATATTTGACTATTCAAGAAGTTGATTTTAGCAATATAGAAGAAAAGGAACAGTTAAATCAAGTTGCATCTTTATTACAGCAGCAAAGATTAATTCCTTGGAATTTTGAACAAGGTTCGCTGTTGCGTGTTTCACTGATAAATTTATCAGCAAACAAGTATATTTTACTGATGACTTTACCAGCGATTTGTGCCGATAGTTGTTCAATTAAAAATTTAGTACAAGAAATTGGTCTGTGTTATGATGCTGCTTTACAAGATACTGAATTAGATGTTGAAGAAATTGTACAATATTTACAGTTTTCTGAATGGCAAAATGAATTATTAGAAGATGCTGAGGCAGATGATGGTAAACAATATTGGCAGAAATACGACTTATCTTCATTAGAAAAATTAAGTATATCTTTTGAGAATCAACTGCCAAATGATGATTATCAGTTCAACATTGGTTCTTATACTTGGCAAATTGAGCCTAATTTGTTCTCAAAAATAAAAACTCTTTCTGAGAAATATCAATCCTCTGTATCTGACTTTTTAGTTAGCTGCTGGCAAATTTTATTATCTCGTTTCACCGAACAAAAACAGCTAACTATTGGTATTGCTACTGATGGACGTAAATATGAAGAGTTAGAATCAGTCATAGGATTACTAACTAAATATTTACCGCTATCAGTTAATTTAGAAAATAACCCATCTTTTCAAGAAATATTAGAAATAGTTAGCCAGTCAATACAAGAAAATTGGGAATGGCAAGAATATTTTTCATGGGACAATTGGACTCAAGGTGAAAATAATAATATTAAAATTAATTCTACTTTTTTCCCCTTTAGTTTTGAATTTCAATCAGAAACAGCAAAATATACTGCTGAGGAAGTTTCATTTTCAATTTATAAACAATTTGCTTGTACCGAGCCTTTCAAAATAAAACTATCCTGCTACCAACAAGCCGATTCTTTAATAGCTAATTTTGATTACGATTTCAATTTATTTAACCCAGAAAATATCCAACTTTTAGCGACATATTTTCAGAATCTAGTAGAAAGTGCTGTTGATGCTCCCGCAACTCCAATTGATAAATTGGCAATTTTAAACCAGAGCGATCGCCACCAACTGTTAGTAGAATTTAATCATACTCAAGCAGATTTTCCTCAAGATAAATGTTTTCACCAACTATTTACAGAACAAGTCGCACGTACACCCCAGAGTATTGCTGTTGTATTTGAAGATCAAAAATTAACCTATACCGAACTAAATGCTCGCTCCAATCAATTAGCCCATTATCTACAAAAACTGGGAGTGAAACCAGAAGTAGTGGTAGGGATATACATGGAACGCTCCGTTGATACCATTGTTGCTCTACTTGCTATCCTCAAAGCTGGAGGTGCTTACTTACCATTAGATCCTGATTCACCAGCAGAGAATTTATCATTGAGGTTGCAGGATGCCCAAATACCAATTCTCTTAACTCAACAACATTTAGTCACAGAACTTGCACTAGAAGCAATCCAAGTAGTTTGCTTAGAGCAAGTCCAAAACGCGATCGCGTCTGAAAGTCAAGAAAATCCCCGCACGCATACTAACATTACCAATTTAGCCTATGTTATTTATACCTCTGGCTCTACAGGTAAACCCAAGGGTGTGGCAGTTGAGCATCAGCAGTTACTTAATTATCTTCATGGTATTATCAAGCGTCTCAATTTACCATCAGAAGCTAGTTTTGCAATGGTTTCGACTCTAGCCGCCGATCTAGGTAATACAGCTATTTTTCCCGCTCTATCCACAGGTGGCTGTTTACATATAATTAGCTTTGAACGTGCCACCGATCCAGAAGCACTAATTGATTATTTTCATCGCTATCCCATCGACTGCTTAAAGATAGTACCCTCCCATCTCGAAGCAATACTGACATCTTATAAGAGTCAGTCAATCTTACCCCGACAAAAATTAATTTTGGGAGGAGAGGCAACCAACTGGAATTTAATCAAAAAAATTTACCAATTAAATCCTGAATGCACAATTATTAACCACTATGGACCAACAGAGACAACTGTGGGTGTGCTGAGCTATCAATTGCAGTCGGATTGCTATCAATATAAATCGACAACAGTGCCACTAGGTCGTCCCTTTAGCAATACGCAGATTTATTTATTAGATCGATATCTGCAACCCGTTCCTATCGGAGTTAAGGGTGAATTGTATATCGGTGGTGCTTGTGTGACACGAGGTTACTTACATCATCTTGAACTAACACAAACAAACTTTATTAGCAATCCTTTTAATCATGATGGCAAAGCACGACTGTATAAAACAGGAGATTTAGCTCGTTACTTACCAGACGGCAATATTGAGTTTATAGGAAGAATTGACAATCAAGTCAAAATTAGAGGCTACCGAATTGAATTAGCAGAGATTGAAACAGTATTGCAGCAGCATCAAAATATCGATCGGGCAGTAGTTATACAACGAGAAGATACACCAGGAGAAAAGCGGCTAGTAGCTTATTTAATTAGCCAACAAAAGCGATCGCTTAATAGTAGTACAAGAGAACTACGTAGCTTTTTGCAAGCTAAATTGCCAGAATATATGCTTCCTTCTGCGTTTGTTCTACTCAAATCTTTGCCACTGACAGCAAATGGAAAGATAGACCGTCAAGCTTTACCAATACCAGTTATAGGTGAACTCGAACAAAACTTTATTGCTCCTCGGACCCCAGTTGAACAAGTATTAGCAGGAATTTGGGCAGAACTGTTAAGTTTAACTCATGTCAGTGTTACCAGTAATTTCTTTGAATTAGGAGGACATTCTTTACTCTTAACTCAGCTTGTAGTGCGAGTCCGCGAGGCTTTTCAAATTAACTTACCCTATGGCATATTATTTGAAACACCGACTGTGGCTGGACTTGCCGAACAAATTGAAATTATTATCAAGACGGGTGATGTCAAGGCGATTTCTTCCCGAATCGATTTAAATGCAGAAGCGGTTTTAGACGAGACGATATTCCCAGAAACACCATATGTTTGGTCAAAAACAGAACCAAAAGCTATTTTATTAACTGGTGCTACAGGCTTTTTAGGTTCATTTTTATTAGCTGAACTTTTACAACAAACTCAGGCAGATATTTTCTGTTTAGTGCGTGCAGTTAACCTAGAAACAGCCAAACAAAAAATTCACAGTTGTTTAACAACTTATGACTTATGGCAGGAATCCTTTAGTTCTCGGATTGTGGCTGTAATCGGAGAATTATCACAACCACTGTTGGGGTTAACCCAGGCAGAATTTACCACCCTAGCCAGCCAGATAGATGTTATATATCACAACGGGGCAATGGTTAACTTTGTTTATCCCTATTCTGTCTTGAAACCGACTAACGTTCTAGGAACACAGGAAATTTTGCGCTTGGCTAGTCAAATTAAAACTAAACCAGTACATTTTATTTCCACCACTAACGCGATTTCCCCAAACGTAGGTTCGGGAGTTAAGATAGTTAGAGAAAGTGATGCGATCGGTTCTGACGAAATCATAGATACAGGTTACGCTCAAAGTAAATGGGTTGCGGAAAAATTAATAAATATTGCCCGCGATCGCGGTTTGCCTATTTGCATTTACAGACCAGGACGTATTATTTGGCACAGTGAAACTGGTGTGGGTAATACTAGCGATAACACCTTCAGAATGCTCAAAGGCTGCATTCAGTTAGGAAGCGTACCGCAAGGGGAGGGTATGGTAAATTTAATTCCAGTAGATTTTATAACCAAAACAATTCTACATCTATCTAGACAAAAAGAATCCTTTGGTAAAGCTTTCCACTTAATCAATCCTAATCCTGCTCCTTTGAATGAAATTGTCAATTGGGTGCGTTCATTCGGCTATCAATTACGAGAAATTACTGATGCACAGTGGCGAGAAGAATTACGGACTATTGCCAGCAAATCTCCAGATCATGCTTTATACCCCCTTGTACCTTTTTGGTCAAAAGAACCAGATCTAAATACTACATCTTTAACTTTAGAATTTGACTATCAGAATACCCTAAATGGACTAAATGGAACTGATATTAAATGTCCACCTGTAAGTCATAATATATTTGATAAATTCTTATCCTATTTAATTCAAAATGGTTTTTTGGATTCTCCTCAAATTTAACGAACTGCTTCCTATTATTTAGCTAATGACAAGTACACATCAATCGAAGTCGTGGATTTTCCGTACTAAACCATTACCTCAAGCTTCCTTGAGGTTATTTTGTTTTCCTTATGCGGGTGCTAGTTCTATCATTTTTCGACCAGGGGCTAGGAGTTTACCTGCAAATATCGAAATTTGTCCCGTAGAACTTCCAGGAAGAGGAACCCAAATAAAATCACCTTTATTTACAGGTATGGAAGCTCTAGTAAGCGGGATAGCTCCTATGCTGCTTCCCTATTTGGACAAACCATTTGCTTTTTTTGGTCATAGTATGGGGGGATTGCTCAGTTTTGAACTAGCTCGCTATCTTCGCAAACAATATGATAAAAAGGCAGTCCACCTATTTGTTTCTGCTAGTCGCGCTCCCCAAATTCCTTCATCAAAACCACCCATCCACGCACTACCAGACAATGAATTCAAACAAGAGCTTCACCGTCTCAATGGTACACCTGCATCAGTTTTGCAAAATGATGAATTGATGCAGCTATTTATCCCAGTTCTTAAAGCAGATTTTGCAGTTTTAGAAACTTATGTTTATACTCAAGAGCCACCATTAGAATGTCCGATTGTAGCTTTCGGTGGATTAGAAGATCGAGAAGTAAGTTTAACAGAACTAGAAGGATGGCGATCGCAAACGCAAAGTTCTTTTAAATTGCAATTATTCCCCGGAGACCACTTTTTTATCCACTCAGCCCAATCGCTTTTATGGGAAAATTTAATTAAATATTTGCAAAATATCAAAATAAATCAATGAAAACTTAATTTTTGACAAATATCTCTCGTAATGTGTTTTGACACATATATAGCTTTTTAAAAATTTGATCGATAACCTGACAATTTATTTTCTATGCAGCAGTTAATTTCTACCATTAACATTTTGCCGAATGGCGATAAACCACACATACTTAAGGTTTTCCTAAGAAATCGAATTTTACTATTTATATTCAGCTTGTTACTAGCATTAATTTTAGGATGCCAAACTCTAGGCTCTCCACCAAAAAGTACTGAAATATTGTGGGATACCTACGGTATACCCCATATTTATGCCAAAGATAGCGCCAGTGCTTTCCGTGCCTTTGGATGGGCGCAAATGCAAAGTCATGGAAACTTACTTTTGCGTCTCTACGGACAAGCAAGAGGACGTGCAGCAGAATACTGGGGAGAGGACTATGTAGACTCAGATCGTTGGGTATTGACAATGGGAGTACCCGAACGCGCTCGTGTTTGGTATGAAGCACAAGATGCATCTTTCCGTACTTATTTAGATGCTTTTGCGAATGGTATCAATACTTACGTCAAAGAAAATCCCGATGCAATTAGTGATGAGGTTGAAGTTGTCTTACCAGTCACAGGAGAAGACATCCTCGCTCATCTACAAAGAGTACTTAACTTTACATTTGTAGTCAGTCCAGAACAAGTTGCCGGTGTAAGTAATTCAGAATCAAGGGCAGGTTCTAACGGATGGGCGATCGCACCTTCTCGTTCGGCATCTGGTAATGCGATGCTATTAGCAAATCCCCACCTTCCCTGGTCGGATTTATATTTGTGGTATGAAGCTCAAATTACCGCACCCGGAATTGATGCTTATGGAGCATCGCTGGTAGGTATTCCGGTTTTAAATATTGCTTTCAACGATAATTTAGGTTGGACTCATACCGTCAATACTCATGATGGATGGGATGCTTATCAACTAGAACTAGCTGGTGATGGCTATCTTTTTGATGGCAAAGTGCGGTCTTTTGATACCAAAACTGTTTCTTTGCAGATAAAACAAAAAGACGGAACACTACGCCAACAACCACTGGTAGTCAAAAATTCCGTTCACGGACCTGTTGTCTCAGAGAAAGATGATAAAACAATTGCGCTACGTGTTGTCGGTCTTGACCAACCAAAGGTGTTGGAACAATGGTGGGATATGGCGCGATCGCAAAATTTAGTAGAGTTTGAAAAAGCACTCCAACGTTTGCAGTTACCGATGTTTACGGTGATGTATGCTGACCGAAAAGGTCATATTATGCACCTATTTAACGGACTAGTTCCAGTGCGCGAGGAAGGAGATTTTGCATATTGGCAAAGTATTATTCGGGGGGATACATCTAAAACCTTATGGACAAAAAATCATCCTTATCAAGATTTACCTCGCGTTGTCGATCCTCAGAGCGGTTGGTTACAAAATGCTAACGATCCACCTTGGACAACAACTTTTCCAGTCGCTATCAAACCAGATAAATATCCGTCTTATATGGCACCGCGTTTTATGGATTTTCGAGCGCAGAGTTCTGCCAGAATGCTCGATGAAGATAAAAAAATTACCTTCAACGAAATGGTTAAATACAAGCATTCAACGCGGATGGACTTTGCCGACCGAATTTTAGATGATTTAATTCCAGCAGCGCTCAAATATGGAAGTGAATTGGGACAACGAGCAGTAAACGTCTTAGAAAAGTGGGATAGAAAAGCGAATGCAGATAGTAAAGGAGCAGTATTATTTGCTGCTTGGGCAGAAGAACTAGATTTTGATCGTGCCTTTAGTAAACCTTGGAGTCAAGATGCACCTCGGACTACACCCGATGGGTTAGCAAATCCTCAAGATGCGGTGAAATTACTCGAAACGGTAGCAACAAAAGTAGAGAAAGCTTATGGAAAATTAGATGTGGCTTGGGGAGAGGTTTATCGCTTGAAATATGGGAACGTAAATTTACCAGGTAATGGTGGTGATGGGTACTTAGGTATTTTTCGCGTTGTTAATTTCGCTCATAAGGAAAATGGTCAATTTCAACCTGTTGCGGGTGATTCTTATGTGGCTGCGATTGAGTTTTCTCAACCAGTTAAAGCGATGGCATTGATGAGTTACGGTAATTCCTCTCAACCGGGTTCGCGCCATTCTGTAGACCAGTTACCGCTTTTTGCACGTCAAAAGTTGCGTCCAGTGTGGCGTACTAAAAAGGATATTGAAGCTCATTTAGAAACTCGTCAACTGTTTTAAAAGGTCTTAAAGTCACGAGATGGAACCTTAAAAAAATGGGAAGCCCAGGGTTCCCATTCTGGGTCGGAGAGCCAGAATGGGCGAGTCCCTACGTTAGATAAAGCTTTAAGATTATTCGCATAGATGTGCCCAGTTAAATGTCATGATTACGAACTGGAATCAGGTACGAGCTTCTTTTCCCGATCAGGCATTTGTCAAGATAGAGTGCTACTGCTACAGCGACAAGCTTTTACTTTTTTACGACGATATGGAACAAACTCACGCATTTATTTGAATAATTGATCTAGTTACTGCTAACTCAGACAAATGAATAACTGTTCAATCTTGGCTACAATGATAATCAGTATCACTATTTCTTCTTAAAGTTGTCTTCCAAGACAGCGAGGAAATAGGCTCTGTCTATTGTAGATGCAACTCCCATGACTAAATCAAAACCAAAACAGCAATTATTAAATCTTGATTCACCCAGTTGTGATTCGAGTGAAATTCATCTAGATAATGTCCGCGAGGTGCAGCCAGAAATTATACCTACAGAAAAGGCGCAGCAGATTGCCGATCTATTCGGAACACTTGCAGATCCGCATCGTTTGCGTTTGCTTTCGGCTTTAGCAAAACAGGAATTATGCGTTTGCGATTTAGCTGCATCTGTAAAGATGAGCGAATCAGCCGTTTCCCATCAACTCAGAATTTTGCGTACTATGCGTTTAGTTAAATACCGCCGCGAAGGACGCAATGTTTATTACAGTCTGAAAGATAGCCATATTACCAACATCTACCGTGAAGTGGTTTCCCACATCGATGAACCAGAAGTTTAATTAAAATTAATCATTAATTCTTCATTTAGTAGAAAACGCTAGCAGTAAAAAAGCTGATTCAAAGCTTGTTTTAATGCAACTTCTTTCGATGCTCCCTTTTCAATCGCAACCGATTGGGGAATCAAACTAATGCAATAAGTAAGCTTTCGGCTGTAATTCTATTGCGACTATAATTTCCTTGGGAGTAAATTTTTCAGTTTGTTTGGGAATTGTAAATGGAATAGTTGGTTTTGGTAATGTATTGTTTTTTTTGGTAATTGGTGATTTTTTGACTTGTTGGGGTGTGGGAGTTGTAATTTCTGTAGAAGTAGAATTTTGATTAACATTTATACTATTCAACCAAACTACAGTTACAACTAAACTTAGTAATGAGAGTATGTAAATGATGAAAAAGTTTGGATAAACTGAGTTAAGAGTTATAAGTATAAATAAAAAACTGTTCACTGCTCACTGTTCACTGTTCACTGTTCACTGTTCACTCCAGCCGAGAACTTGGGAAATTTCTTGGGCTAATGTTAGGGGGCTAAAAGGTTTGGCGATCGCCGCTTTAATTCCTAAATTATCATAGCGGCTACGGTCAGAATTTTGTACTTTAGCTGTAAGTAAAATTACTGGTATTTGCTTAGTTGTTGAATTTTCTTGTAAATATTTAAAAGTGGTAATGCCGTCCATATCTGGCATCATTACATCTAAAAGAATTGCATCAGGTTTTTCTATTTCGGCTTTTTTAATTCCTTCTATTCCAGAACTTGCTGTGACAACTTGCCATTTAGCAGTAGTCTGCAAACAAATTTTGGTAACTTCTCGAATGTATTCTTCGTTATCAACTACTAATATCTTTTTTATTGCCATTATTAATATAGAGATTTATTTTTTAATCGTTTTTCTTATACTCAATGATAACTGTTAACTGCTAACTGTTAACTGTTAACTGTTAACTGGTAAAGTGAAATAAAAAGTGCTACCAACTCCTACGGTACTTTCAGTCCAAATTTTACCTCCATGCATTTCTACTATACTGCGACAAATTGCTAAACCTAAACCAGTACCTTCATGATTGCGCGAATCTGAAGAATCTACTTGTTGAAAGCGCTCGAAAATAATTTCTAATTTATCTTCAGGAATACCACTTCCGCTATCTTGTACTGTAATTAATATTTCTGAATTTTGCTCGATTGCTGTTAAACGAACTGTACCACCAGGCTGAGAAAATCGAATTGCGTTACTAAGCAAGTTTGTCAAAATTTGAATAAAGCGATCCGCATCTACTAGCACTTGTAAAGAACAATTTTCTACTAATAATTTTACTTGTGCTTTATCGGCTAAAGGTTGAACTAAATTTAGTGCTTGTGTTATTAATTCGGTTAGATTGCAGCTTTGTTTAGACATTGTGATTTTTCCCGATTCAATGCGTTCGATATCGAGAATATCGTTAATCAGTCTGACTAAACGTTCTGTACTATCAGTTGCAATTTTTACTAAGCGTTTGCCATCTTCGGAACATATAGGTATTAAATCCGTACTTAACATTCCCAATGAACCATGAATCGAAGTTAAAGGAGTACGGAGTTCGTGAGAAACTACCGAAACAAAATCATTTTTCATCCGCTCAATCTGTTTGCGATGGCTAACATCTTGTAAATAAACTGTATAAACCGTTTTATTGCCTAAATTTAACTTGGAAATAGAAGCTTCTGCTGGAAATTCGCTGCCATCCTTGCGTGTACCATAAATTTCGCGACGTTCGCCCATTTTTCGGGATTCGGCTTTTGATTTACCAAAATTCTCTACATGATAACGGTTAGTTTCTATCGCAAGTTCTGGTAAAAGTAAATTTAAAGGTTTTCCGACTGCTTCTGCAACCGAATAACCAAAAATCTTTTCGGCACCTTGATTAAATAAAGTAATACACTGATTGGTATCAATACAAATGATTGCATCCGAGGCAATTTCTACAATCCCAGCAAATTGCGCTTGCGCTCGCTGACGCTCTCCTAATTCCAATTGTAAAGATTCGTTCATTTTGACTAATTCTGCTGTTCTTTCGGCTACTCTGTTTTCTAACTCTTGAGATTTTTTACGTAAAGAATTTTCTGTATGATGTTTTTCGATAGCGCCAAAAATCACGTTAGTTATCGCTTGCAAGAAATAAATGTCGTCTTGATTAAAAGTACGTTTCGCAGAAGTATATACACCCAAAACACCATAACTACAGTCAATTCCAAAAATTGGCACGGTTGCACCGCTAATAATTCCGTGTTCTTTTAATAAAGTCGGACTATGAAATCGAGTTTCTTGGTTTAAATCTTCAATAATAAAAGGTTCTTTTGTAACTAAATTTTGATCGAAATTCAGCAAAGCTAATCCTACTAACCCTTGATTCCACCCAACTCCCGCACGTAGCAGCATCGCATTACCAGAAGGTAAATTTTCCAAAATATGACAAAATTCTACATCTAAACTTTGAGCAACTAGCGCTACAGTTTCATCCATCAAAGCAAATATATCTTTATTTGTTAAAGCCAACTGTCCCAATTTCGCTACAGTTGCTTGTTGTTCAACTTTGATTTTTATTAAATGATTAATTTTTTCTTTTTCAACTTCAGCTTGTTTTTGCTTCGTTATATCTCGCGTTATCGCCAATTGAACTAATTCACCGTTTTCCGGATTAAGTAAAGGTACTCCATGAGTTTCTAAAATACGGTGACTACCTTGATTACCAGTTATTTCAAATTCCAAACTCCCCTCATTCCCTTGACATACGCTTTTATTTAAATCTTCAAAAGCCTGACGATATTCGGGTGAAATTACAGTATAAATATTTTTACCAATTGCAGTTTCCGAGGCTTCAATCATCGCGAAACCAGCGGGATTCATTTCTAACAAAGTTCCATCGGCAGCAATCAACTTAATACATTCAGGTGAAGTCTCAAATATTTTTTGCCAGCGTTCCGATTTGGTATTATTAACTTTTTCCCGTTCCCTTATCATCCGCTGTTGGGATTGAATTCTTTCCAAACGGTTGACAATTCGGGTAACTAATTCCGGCCCTACAATTGGCTTGCTGACAAAATCATCTGCACCAGCGCTAAAAACTTGGTTGACAATTTCTGCTTCATTATGAACCGTTAAAAATAAAACTGCTAGTTCGCTCCAGCGTGAATGATTGCGGACTTCATTACAAAGTTCAATGCCGTTAACGGAGGGCATTTCTACATCTAAAATTAATAAATCGGGCTGTATTGTTTCTAAGCTTTCCCAAAATAAATCCGGTTGAGAAAGAGTTTTAACTGTAATTCCCCAATGCTTAAGTAATTTTTGCAATATCTCTAGAATCTTTGGATCGTCATCTACAGCTAATACCGTTGCTTGGGCATTTTCTGACTTTTTAATTAATTGGGTTGCAGTTTCTAAAATTTCTTCTAATGATGCGGTTTTTTGTACTACGGCACATTCCAATTTATTAATAGTATGTTTCTGACTATTATCTATTTCTTGAGTTAAAACTATTGTCGGAATTGCAGGTTTACGATTCTTAAATTCTGACAATAAGTTTAAACCATCATCTGAATCTAAAACCTCGGCATCAAATACTGCTACATTTGGATGTTCTTGATAGAGTTTTTGTCTTGCGGATGAAATGCTATTAACAATCTTAGTTTGCAATCCCGAATCGGCAGCTTTCTTAACCAAATCTTCGGTTATTCTGTTAAAAGTATCAAAGATTAACAGAACGGGACGCTCATCTAATTCATAAGTATTATTAGAAGTTGCAGCTTCAGAAATCGGTACGTTAATTTCAGCAACTAAAGCTTTAACTTTTGCATCAAGTTGGGCTATTTCTGTTTTATCTAAAACCTTATCCGCTTTAAGCAAATGTTCGATTTTACGTGCTAATTTAGAACCATTTGCAAAGCCAAAAGTACCTAAAGAACCAGCTAAGGTATGTGCTTCTGCTGCTGCTTGAGAATGCAATTCTTTTGTTAATAATTCATCATTTTGTAGTGCTTGTACGGCTTGACTTAATACATTTACTTGCTCGGATACTCTTCCTTTATATTTTTCCCAAACTCCAGCGACAGCCAAGAGAGTTTGAGCTTTGGTTACTTGAGTTGACGTTTCTTCCTTGTCTCTTTGCTCCTTTTTATTCTCTTCCTGGGGTTTTAATCGATAACCAATACCATAGACAGTTTCAATTAAATTACCAGGGGCACCTGCTGCTTTGAGCTTCATTCGCAATCCTTTTATGTGAGTACGAACTGCTTCTTCCGAAGGAATATCGGAGTAAGACCATAAATGCTCTAAAATCATTCCACAGCTAAATACACGGCGGCTGTTGCGTAAAAATAGTTCTAATAATGAATATTCTTTGGGTGTTAAAGATAGATTTTTTGTGTCATAATCAACTTCACAACTAGTAGGGTCAAGTCGCAAACTGCCCCATTCTAATACAGTTGGTAAATTTACTTTTCCCCTTCGTAATAATGCTCTAACGCGAGCTACTAATTCCTCTTCCTCAAAAGGTTTAACTACATAGTCATCAGCACCAGCATCCAAACCAGTTGCTTTTTCGTGAGGACTATTGCATCCCGTTACCAACATGATAGGAATTAACCAGCCACCAGAACGGATTTTTTGGCAAAGACTAATACCATTTAATTTCGGTAAGGTGATATCTAAAATAATTAAATCGTAGTCAAAAGCTTGAACTAGTTCCCAACCCGTTTCTCCATCCGAAGCAATTTCAACTGCATAATTTTGTTGAGTTAGCACAGCACTTAAGGCTTGAGCTACAAGTTCATCATCTTCGACAACTAGAATTTTCATAGTTTGTGGCAGTTGATATTTTATAAAGGTTTAGAACAGCAAATTTTAACGATTAACGATAAAGGGCTTTGCCACCTTTATTTTAGAATAAAAGATAAGCATAACCTGACTTTCGTTAACAAAATAATTTTTCTTTAGGCATTTTACACGTATTTGTAAATATTAATGATTAAGATCATATTTTTAGGATAAAAAATTTACCTTTTCTTGACAATTGATCGTTTAATAAATCCTGAAGCCTCTCCTCACAACTTCCTCAAACTTTAGATTTAACATTAAATTAGATGTTAGATGGTTTATTAATAGCGCCAATTATCAAGATATTTCTTTTTGCATTGCCATAGAAGAGGTAAATAATATGTTTAATAAAATTTTAGTTGCCATAGATGATGGAGATACCAATCAAAATGTTTTACGTGAAGCTATTTCTTTAGCTGTCTTCACCAATGCCCAACTAATACTGACACACGTAGTACCCCCCTTTAGTGAAATATATCCCGAACCTGGATATATTGCTGCACATGGTTATCACCCAACGATACATGGTGAAACTACAATGAAATACTATATGGAAAGATTAGAAGCTTTAGAACAAAAAGGCAGTGAATTGTTACAATCCTTTGCTAATAAAGCCAAAGCTTGCGGTGTGAAGGCTGAAGTTGTTCAAGCTACTGGTTCTCCTGGATTTATGATTTGTAAGGTTGCGAGCGGTCGAGAGGTTGACTTAATTTTGATCGGTCGTCACGGACGTACCGGATTGAGTGAATTTTTCTTAGGTAGTGTTAGCAATTACGTTTTACATCATGCTCCTTGTTCGGTTTTAACTATTCAAGGATCAATTAATGAAGATGCAACTGATTCTTTAGCTATGGAAGCAGCTTTAATGTAATTTAAAATCATGTTTATGTGCCTCCCCGATCGGCGTGGGAGGTATTTTATCAATGATGATTCTATTGTTAGTATTATGGTTCATTGTTTGAAAGTTATTTTTTTATTAAATAGTTAACAAACCATCATTTGAAACAAATAATTCAATTAATTGATGGATGGTTTTAACTTGCTAATGGATGACGATAAGTTCTGATGTTTTTTCTTTGGTAAGACATTAAATGACTAGTTCTTTTAGCTGGACTTAACTGTGTTGGTAATTCTCCTGTTATCGTTTCTGTAGATAAAACCGATTTTTTGCTACTACATACTGGCATTGCTTGCCAACAACTCCGGCAAAACCAGTAACTTCCATTTGTATGTACATGGGGTAAAAGTATGTCTTTGCAACAAGGACAATAATTCATGATTCTTTTAATCCTCAGTAAAAAACAGCAGATAATCTACTTTTAATCATAAGTTTTAAATTTGAGGAACTTGTGAGGAGGTAGAAGGAGGGGGAGATGGGGAGATGGGGAGATGGGGAGAAAATTTTTAACTCCTAATTCCTAAGTTTTAAAATTATCCTCACAAAATCCTCAAATTATCTAACTATAAAAGTTAAGTGTGAGAAGAAAAGAGCGGAAAAGCTGGTATTGCTTAAATTGAGTTATGGAAGCCAGAGCTATGGGAAACACAGTGGTTAATCAACAATCGGAACGTCTTCGTTCTACCGAACAAGCTTTAGTATTGCCTTTTGATGAAGTTGGAATTGCTGATATACCTAAAGTTGGCGGAAAGAATGCCTCTTTAGGAGAAATGATTTGTCAACTTCAACCCAAAGGTGTAAAAGTCCCTACCGGGTTTGCTACTACATCTGAGGCTTATCGGTATTTTATCTCTTCGGCAGGATTGGAAACGAAACTTAGAGAAATATTTGCAGATTTAGATGTAGAAGATATTGACAACCTGCGAGAACGAGGTAGGAAAGCTAGAATTTTAATGTTGCAAACTTCTTTTCCTAAAGAATTAGAACAAGCGATAGCCGAAGCTTACCAAAATCTCTGCAACCAGTACGGTACCGATACCGATGTCGCAGTTCGTTCTAGTGCTACCGCTGAAGATTTACCCGATGCAAGCTTTGCAGGACAACAAGAAACTTATCTCAACGTTCACGGATTACCTGGTGTTTTGCAATCTTGTCACAAGTGTTTTGCATCCATTTTTACCGATAGAGCCATTTCTTACCGTCAAATCAAAGGCTTTGACCACTTTGATGTAGCCCTTTCTGTCGGCGTGCAAAAAATGGTACGTTCTGACTTATCGACTTCTGGTGTGATGTTTTCCATCGATACCGAAACTGGTTTTAAAGATGCTGCATTAATTACAGCAGCATACGGTTTAGGTGAAAACGTCGTCCAGGGTGCCGTGAATCCCGATGAATACCTGGTATTTAAACCAACATTGAAACAAGGTTATCGTCCCATTTTAGAAAAACGTTTGGGAAGCAAAGAAATCAAGATGGTTTACGAAATGGGAGGGACAAAATTAACCAAAAATATTCCCGTACCCGTTAGCGATCGCCATTTATTTGCTTTATCAGATGAAGAAATTTTACAGTTAGCTCATTGGGCTTGTTTAATCGAAGAACACTACTCAAAAGTGCGCGGTACTTATACCCCAATGGATATCGAATGGGCAAAAGACGGCATCACTAACGAATTATTTATCGTCCAAGCTCGTCCCGAAACCGTACAGTCACAGAAGGTAAATAACGTTCTACGTACCTATCATTTTGTCAAAGGTAATAATTCCTCCCTTCTTCCCCCTCTCCCCCCTCCCCCACTCCTATCCTCACCGGACGCAGCGTAGGTTCTGCAATCGGACAAGGTAAAGCCAAAGTAATCCTTGATGTAAATAATCTCAATCTGTTTGAAGAAGGCGATGTACTGATAACAAATCGTACCGACCCAGATTGGGAACCGATTATGAAAAAGGCTGCTGCCATAGTAACTAATTCTGGCGGTCGTACTTGTCACAGCGCTATTATTGCTAGAGAATTAGGAATACCGGCAGTAGTTGGTTGCGGTAATGCCACTACAAATTTGACGACTGGGGAAGACATTACCGTTTCCTGTGCTGAAGGTGAAACGGGTAAAGTTTACCGGGGTTTACTACCTTACGAAGTAGAAGAAATACATTTGGAAAAATTGCCCCATATCCCTACGAAAATAATGATGAATGTGGGCAATCCGGAAGAAGCTTTTGGTTTAAGTGCTATACCTAACTCGGGTGTGGGACTTGCAAGGATGGAATTTATTATTGCTAACCATATCAAAGCCCATCCATTAGCATTAATTAACTTTCATGACTTAGAAGACAAATTTGAGAAATCCAAAATTTTTGAATTAACTCGCAATTACGATGATAAAACTCAATTCTTCGTAGATAAATTATCTAGAGGAATTGGAACTATAGCCGCAGCATTTTATCCCAAACCTGTAATTGTGCGTTTGAGTGATTTCAAAAGTAACGAATATTCCAATCTTTTGGGTGGAAAACAATTTGAACCCCACGAAGAAAACCCGATGTTAGGATGGCGAGGTGCTTCTCGTTATTACGATCCAAAATACCGTGAAGGTTTTGCTTTAGAATGTCGTGCTATGAAAAAAGTACGCGACGAAATGGGTTTAACCAACGTGATTTTAATGGTTCCATTTTGCCGCACTCCTGAAGAAGGTAGCCGTGTTTTAGCAGAAATGGCGAAAAACGGCTTAGTTAAAGGTGAAAACGGCTTAGAAGTATATGTAATGTGCGAGTTACCTTCTAACGTTCAACTTGCTGACGAATTTTGTGAAGTATTTGACGGTTTCTCTATCGGTTCCAATGATTTAACTCAGCTAACCCTTGGTTTAGATAGAGATTCGGAATTAGTAGCCCATTTATTTGACGAACGCAACGAAGCAGTCAAGCGGATGATAGCCAAAGCTATAATTACCGTAAAGCAACACGGACGTAAAATCGGCATCTGCGGACAAGCACCCAGCGATTATCCCGAATTTGCTCGCTTTTTGGTAGAGCAAGGTATTGATTCAATGAGTCTCAATCCAGATTCGGTGCTGAAGACACTTTTAGAAATTGCTTCGATGGAGTAGGGTTATTGGCATGGGGCATGGGGAAATGGGTAATGGAAGATAATTATTAGCTAACTCCTAATTCCTAACTCCTAACTATCCCCAATTCCTAATTCCCAATTCCCAATGCCCAATTCCCAATTCCCTAGCAAGCAACAACTAACAACTAACTATTATTATGTTTACAAAAATTTTGGTTTCGATTGACGATTCTGATATGACTCAGCACGTTTTTGATGAAGCTGTATCTTTAGCAAAGGCAACGGGTGCAAGCTTAATGTTGCTACACGTTATATCTCTGTATGATATAGAGCCATATTTTGACCCGTTATTTATGGAACCAACTATTCTTTATTCAGAATTACACAATGAAGCTCATAAGAAGAATTTGAGCGTTTGGGAAGAATTTAAAAAAAATAAAGAAAAATGGTTACGTTCTCTATGTGAATCAGCAACTTCTTCTGGTGCAAAAGCTGAATTCAGTCTTAATATAGGCAACCCAACTACAAGGATTTGCGATATTGCTCGCAACTGGGGTGCTGATGTAATCGTAATTGGTCGTCGAGGTCATAGTGGTTTGAGTGAGTTATTTTTAGGTAGTGTAAGTAATTATGTAATGCATCATGCACCTTGTTCGGTTTTAACTGTACAGGGAGATATTCTTCCAACTACGGAAACATCTCAAAATCAAGAAGTAAAAACTTCTAAATAAAAATTAGTAGTTCAAAATTTACAATTGGACTCGGGCAAAAAACAGTAACTTTTCTCATGTAGCGATTATCAAAAATTGAGGAGATTACTAAACGTGGATAGGCGAAATAAAAAGCGGTTTTGGCTTGGTTTTTTAGGTTTCATCGGGTTTCTCGGATTTCTCGGGTTTGCCCAAAATGCCCCACCGTTATTGTTCTATTTTACATTCTTTTCCTTTTTTAGTGCTTTTCGCTATCTGAGAGAAGAACTTAAATATTTGGGATTATTGGGGATAGTTGGCTTGATTGTCGCAATATTAGGTGTGTTAGGTATCATTTCAATCTAATCCTGATTTTTTCACAGATACTCAACATATTTAAAGAAAATCAGTGTAGTTTTGATAGGTAATTTATTTGCGAATCACTATTTTTTGTCGAAAGTCTAATCAAAACTGCACTATAATTTTAAACTTTTAATTATTTCTTCAGGGGGATTATGATGTCTGAATCATTAAGTATTTGGAAAGTCAAAGAAAACGAATTTCCTCAAACTGGAACAACCGAGGAAAAACTTAAGTTTATTCTCAATTACGCAATTTTGGCTCCTTCTAGTCACAATACTCAACCGTGGTTATTCAAAATAGATTCAGAAGCAATTTATCTTTATGCCGACCAGAATCGTAGTTTATTTGTTGCCGATCCTAAAGGTAGAGAATTAATTATCAGTTGCGGTACGGCTTTATTTAACTTACGTATTGCTCTGCATCATTTCGGCTACAAAGGTGAAATTATCACTTTTCCCGATCCGACAAACGTTAACTTGTTAGCCCGGATTAAATTAGGTTTTTCCATAGTAGAAAGTACTGATGATAAGCTTTTATTTAGTGCAATTCCCAAAAGACATACTAATAGACAAAATTATCAGTGGTGGGATGCTCCGCAATCTTTACTCAGATGGCTACAGTCCGATGCAGAACAAGAAGGAGCATGGTTACATATTGTCAGAAAAGGTACTGTTCGTCATCAAGTTGCAGAGTTAATAGTACAAGCCGAACACCAGCTAATGTCCGATCCTAATTACCGTAAGGAATTAGCAAATTGGATTCGTCCTGCTAATAGTAATACTCATGATGGTATTCCTGGTTATGCTCAAGGTATCAATGAACATTTTGATTTTACGACTCCTTTATTCGCTATGGTTTTACGAACTTTTGACTTAGGAAATTCTCTAGCCGAACGCAGTCGTAAACTTGTTGAAGAGTCGCCAGCAATTGTAGTTTTAGGTACTAAAAATGATACTTCTAACAATTGGTTAGCAGCCGGACAAGCTTTAGAAAAAATATTATTAAGAAGTCAAGCTGTAGGACTTAGCAGTTCGTTTTTAAACCAACCCGTTCAAGTACCACAATTGCGAAGCGAACTGAGCCAAGTATTATCTCAACCCGGTTTCCCACAAATTGTTTTGCGTCTGGGTTTTTGCAAGCAAGTTAAACCAACTCCAAGACGAGGAGTTGATGAAGTTTTGAGTTAAAAACTGTCTATAGATTTTGAAAACATTATGAGTCAACAATTTATTCAAAAAATCAAAAAGTTAGAGCAACATCTATTATCTGGGGCTGTGCTATTGATAGATAAATTGAAATAAATCAAAGTTTATATCCAATCTGACGTAGAAAATCTTTGCGTTCTATCATATCTTCAGAAGATTCTACACCCTTTGGGGCAAATCCATCAATAACACCGATTATACCCCTTCCTTGCTCGGTTTCTGCCACAATTACCTCTACCGGATTCGCAGTAGCACAGTAGATAGTGCAAACTTCAGGAACTTGTCTGATGGTGTTAAGAAAGTTCATCGGATAAGCATTTTTCAATAAAATAATAAAGCTGTGTCCTGCCCCTAACTCTAAAGCATTTTTCTGAGCAACAGCTTGTAAATATTCATCATTTCCTGAATGTCGAACTAAACATTCTCCCGATGCTTCGCAAAAAGCCAATCCAAACTTAACTTGTGCTACCTGTTGAATCATTACTTCATGTAAGTCTTCAACAGTTTTGATGAAATGACTTTGACCAATGATGATATTACAATCTTCAGGAATTTCAACTGCAACTGTTTGAATTTTCATAATTGATTAGAACTGATAATAGAATAATTGAAAAATTTGATTTTCGCTCTCGATAATCTTTATTTATATTAAAAAAATATTATGAGGAAGTTGTGAGTATAATTAGGAATTCATCATTAATGAAGATATTATCTCCTGCATAATTTTTTTACCTCACAAAATCTTCAAATTTTCATGTTTTATAATTAAAAATTCATTCAAACATTTACTAAAAATATTCTGGGTTTACATTCACTTATTACTAGGAATGGCCGCAACTTGACATTTTTCTTGTAGGGGAGGCAAATTGGGAGGACACTGCGTTGCGGTGAGACCACTTGCGTGCGGGGGAACACAGACTGTTGTAGCAAGTGTCCGGGTGTAGATTTTCTTCCCCCAATATTGCCGTTGCTGTGACACTTTGAGCAACTGTGAACGAATAAAGCCACTTCCGGAGCTTGGATTGCTGGCGCGATCGCACTATTTATCTGTGCTTTATTTGCAGTATCGCAGCTACCTGGAACACTTTTCCCTGACAATGACAGACGCAACCTCAGTATTAATGTAGAATTACCAGCTACAGCAACTTTGAATCAATCTGGGGAAGTAGCTGATGATTTAGGAGAAATTTTACGCTCCAAAAATTACTTTGAAAGTGTCACCAAATTAGTTGGACAAAAAAGTAATTTAGTGCAAGAAAGTGGAATGAAACCCAAGGGTGGTTCCACCCGTCGCGATGAGTTAACAACGATTCGATTATTTTCTCCGAAAAAAGGAGCAATATCAAGAGGTACTGTACTTGATGTTGAAGAAGGTGTAGCTCCTCTATCAATTACCCATACAGATACAGAACTGACTGTTGAAGTTTCCACAGTGGGCTTTGCGAGATAAATTTCCTCACAACTTCCCCATATTTATGATTTAATCTTTAAGTTGTATAAGAGCAAACAGATTTAATTTAAGGAGATAGTTATGACTGCTAAATCTGATTTCCTATATCCTCATTATTCTTATCACGGCGAAGTCAAGCCAGAAAATTTAGTATTCGATGCTAATCTTCAAGAATTTGCTGGGAAGGTAAACTATATTTGTAACCTTGAAACTAATGGTAAAATTTCTACTATAGAAGCTTATCAAATAATTAAAAAACTTTGGAAAGAATTAAAACGTAGTAAGCAGCAACTTCAAATAGGTGAAAATCCTTTTCAAGTTGAATTATAGGGGTTTTTGGTTAAATCTTACAAGCAATTTAATAAGTACCCGTGCAAAATTAATTTAACATTTCGTTTGGATAGGGAATAGGGAACAGCTATATAACTGACTAGTAAATATACAATTAATTTTGTTTACCTACTTATGATCTGTAACAGCTTAGAGTGCTGAGAAACCCGGTTTAAAAAGCCGGGTTTTTTAATTTTTATAAATGATTTAGGATTTCTGTAGTAGAGCATTTTCTAGAACTTGATTGATAGAATCACAAAAAACAAATTCTAGATGGTTGCGGATATCTTCGGGTAAATCTGCTAGCCATCTTTGGGAACTGCACCGCTTGGGACGTGAATATGCAAACCGTTTTCTTTGAAAAAAGAAGTAGCAAGTAGCGAATATAATTACCGAGCCTTCGATATTTTTTAAGCCCTTGATTTATTTCTTCACAACTTCCTCAACTTTATTTCTTTATACTGAATTCAATCGCGGTAATTTCAATCCATGCATACAAATCAGGTGGTAAACAAAACCAATTTCGGTAAAGTTGTTTCAGTCAGGGGTAGCGTAATTGATGTTGAGTTTTGCGAATGTCTTCCAGAAATTTATACTCAGTTGAGAGCAGGTGAAGACGAGCAAATAATTATCGAAGCTGTCAGTCATCTTAGCGATGAAATTATCAGAGGTATCGCTTTAACACCAACTTCTGGTTTAGCTCGTAATTCTACAGTGGTCGATACAGGACATCCCTTGCAAGTACCTGTAGGTAAACGCTTGCTGGGTAGAATGTTCAATGTATTTGGAGATGCTATTGATGGCAAAGAATTTTTAAGTGATGGAGAATGGCGTTCTATACATCAAGCTTCTATCTCGCTTTCCCAACAGTCAACCAAATCGGAAATATTAGAAACTGGGATCAAAATCATTGACGTGCTTGCACCTTTGGAAAGAGGAGGTAAAGCCGGATTATTTGGTGGGGCTGGTGTTGGTAAAACGGTTTTGATTACCGAAATGATTCATAATATGGTCAGCCAGCATTCGGGAATTAGCTTGTTTTGCGGTATCGGCGAACGCAACCGCGAAGCAGAAGAACTTTACCGAGAAATGCAGGATGCTGGTGTTTTGGATAACACGGTTTTAATGTTCGGTCAGATGAACGAACCACCGGGAGCAAGGTTTCGTGTAGGTCACGCAGCTATGACGATGGCTGAATATTTCCGCGATGATGCCCGACAGGATGTATTACTTTTAATAGACAATATTTTTAGATTTATTCAAGCAGGGCAAGAAGTTTCTGGTTTGATGGGACAATTACCTTCTCGCGTCGGCTATCAGCCAACTCTTTCAACGGAATTAGCAGAGTTAGAAGAACGAATCAGCAGCAGTAACAAAGGTGCAATTACCTCAGTACAGGCAGTTTACGTTCCAGCAGATGATTTTACAGATCCAGCAGCAGTTCACACCTTCGGTCATTTATCGGCATCAATTGTATTATCCCGCAAACGTTCCAGTGAAGGGTTTTATCCAGCAGTTGATCCTTTGCGCTCTAGTTCTAAAATGTTAACCCCGACAATTGCAGGTAAACGTCATTACGAAATAGCCCAAGCTGTGCGTCAAACTTTAGCTAATTACGAAGATTTGAAAGATATTATCGCCATGTTGGGGATTGAAGAATTATCGGTAAACGATAGAAAAACAGTTTACCGAGCGCGACGATTGGAAAGATTTTTAACACAGCCATTCTTTTCTACAGAACAGTTTATCGGAAGAGCGGGTAAGTTGGTGAGTTTATCGGCAGCACTCGACGGTTGCGAGCGGATTTTAAATGATGAGTTTTCCGAATATCCAGAATCAGCACTTTATATGATTGGAGGGATTGATGAAGTTGAATAATTGGAATTGGGCATTGAGTCTCGTTACAAGGCTCTGCCTTGTAATGCGTTTTACGAGGCTCTGCCTCCCTCCGCTCTGAAGGCAGAGCCTTCCGCGCTTCGGTTCCCAGTCTCTGGCTGGGAACCAGTAACAAACTCCTAACTCCTAACTCCTAACTCATAACTTTTAATATGATGCAATTAAAAGTATTGTTACCGACAGAAGTATTAATAGATGAAGCAGCGAGCAAAATTACTGCTGAAGCTGAAAATGGTTCTTTTTGTTTGTTACCCAATCATGTTGATTTTGTGGCTGGATTGGTTCCGGGATTGTTGTTGTTTGAATCAAGTGAGGGAGAAGAAGTTTTTTTAGCAGTTGATAAAGGAATTTTAGTTAAATGCGGTTCTGAGGTGTTGGTGTCGGTGCGAAATGCTGTGAGGGGAAATGATTTAGAAACTTTGAAAAATACTGTAGAGCAAGAATTTCAAAATTTGGATGAAAGAGAACAAATGACTCGCAATGCTTTAGCGAAATTAGAAGCTAGTTTTATACGCGGTTTTCTAGAAGTGGGGGGTAAACCATGAAATCTAAAAAGCCTCGCGAACCTTGGGAGGATTTTGAGGAACAGATTAGCGCTAAATCAAAACGTAAGTTGAAAGCGCGAAAGGAAGGAAACCACACCGTTTGGTTTGGTTTGGGTATGTTTGGCATTGTTGGTTGGTCGATCGCCATTCCAACTTTGCTCGGTATTGCGTTAGGAATTTGGATTGATACTAAGTTTCCCAGTCAATATTCTTGGACTTTGATGTTGCTGTTTGTTGGTGTTGTTTTTGGTTGTATAAATGCTTGGTATTGGATTCAACGCGAGCGTAGCGATGATTGAGTCGGTGCAGACTTTACCGCTAGTAATTTTATTAATGGGTGTGGCTCTTACCCTTGCTATTTTGATTAAGTCTTTACTTGCAAAAATTGGCATTCCTGCATTGATTGGCTATTTAACTTTGGGATTTCTGTTGAAATTGGCAGATGTGGAATGGAATTTTCTTTCAACACAAGCAGAAGAAATTTTCGAGTTTCTCGCCGAAATTGGAATTATTTCGCTGCTATTTCGTGTAGGCTTGGAAAGCGATTTATTAGGATTGCTACGTCAGTTACCTAAAGCACTGGGAATTTTAATTGGTGATGTTTTAATTAGTGGTTTTTTTGGTTTTGTTACTGCTTATTTTTTATTACAAATAGGTCTAATTCCTAGTTTATTTATTGCTGTAGCCTTGACTGCAACTAGTGTAGGCGTTTCTGTAAGTGTCTGGCGAGAAAAAAACGCGATTCGTTCTCGCAATGGTGAAATTCTGCTGGATGTAGCGGAGATGGATGATATAGCTAGCGTTATTTTAATGGCTTTGCTGTTTGCAGTTGCTCCTTCTTTACACAATGGTACTACAGTACCTTTATTTCCCACTCTTATCCTGACATCCAAAGTATTTTTGATTAAAGCAATTGCTTTTGCTGCTTTTTGTCTGTTATTTTCACGTTACGTTGAAAGAAATTTGACTAAGTTTTTTAGCAAAATAGAAAAACCACCCGACCCCATGTTAGAAGTAGTTGGAGTGGGCTTTGTGATTGCTGCCCTTGCTGGATTGCTGGGTTTCTCTGTTGCTATTGGTGCATTCTTTGCCGGACTTTTATTTAGTCGAGATCCCGAAGCCGTGAAAATGGATGCCTCTTTTGGAGCTTTATATGAACTTTTTACACCATTCTTTTTTATCGGTATCGGCTTGAATATTGACCCCCGTGCATTGAATACTGGTTTAGCAATAGGTTCAATTCTGCTCGTAGCCGCAGTTCTGGGTAAGTTAATTGGTGCTGGGATTCCAGCTTTTTTTGCTACAGGTTGGACTGGTGCGACACTTATTGGTTTTAGCATGATTCCCAGAGCCGAAATTGCGATGATTGTCATGCAGCGAGGGTTAATATTAGGAGATTGGGCTGTCCCTCCTAATGTATTTGCTGCAATGCTTTTTGTCTGTGCAGTAACCAGCGTCATAGTACCGATTTTTCTACATTCTTTACTCGGTAAATTACAACTTCAGGAGGAGTAAAAATGAATTCTTCTATGCATTTATTACTAGCTTTAACTTTCGGTTTTGCAATCGGAATATTTTACTTTAGCAGTCTTTGGGTAACAGTCAGACAACTACCAACAACGCAACAACCAATATTATTAATTGTAGGTAGTTTGCTCGGTCGTTTGAGTATTGCTGTACTAGGCTTTTACTTAGTTATGGATGGAAGCTGGCAACGATTATTAATTGCTTTATTAGGTTTTGTGTTAGCACGCAGTATTTTAATTAGACGTTGGAAGCCAAGGCGATTTTTACAGTAATTAGTTCTATTCTGTTCAAAGAATACTGATTTAAATAACCGCAGAGAACACAGAGAGCGCAAAGGTAAGAGATAAAGAGAGGTAAGTCGTTTTTGCGGCTGAGGAAATAAGGCATAGTTAGAGATTTTTTTTAATCATGGAAATTAGTCCAGACAATATAGTTTATTGGCAGTCGGGTGCAATTACTTTAAATGCTACGATTGTGTTTACTTGGTTGGTAATGGCATTTTTGGTCATAGTTTCTTGGTTGGTAACTCGCAATTTATCACCACAAACAAAAATATCCCGATGGCAAAGTTTATTAGAAATAATCGTCGAGGGAATTGCCAATCAAATTCATGAAGTCAGCCAACAAGAAGCTAGAAAATATATTGGTTTTATTGGCACTTTATTTCTATTTATTGCCGTTTCAAATACTCTAACAATTGTACCCGGATATCAACCACCAACGGGTTCGCTTTCGACAACAACAGCTTTAGCTTTGTGTGTATTTGTAGCTGTACCGTTATTTGGTTTTATGAAACGCGGCTTTTTTGGGTATTTAAGAAATTATATTCAACCGACAATATTTATGTTGCCATTTAATATTATCGGCGAATTTTCTCGCACTTTAGCATTAGCGGTGAGATTATTCGGCAACATTATGAGCGGTACCATGCTTGTAGCCATTCTTTTATCGCTTGTGCCGTTATTTTTCCCGATTGTTATGCAAGCATTAGGATTAGTATTCGGACTTATTCAAGCATACGTTTTCGCAATGTTAGCAATGGTATACATTGCTTCCGCTACGAGTACACAACGACAAAATCAAAGTTAGGAGTTAGGAATTAGGAGTTAAGAATTAGGGATTAAATATTTATTTCATTCACTGGTAACTAGTAAATGGTAACTGTTCACTGCTCACTGCTCACTGGTAACTGGTAACTGTTCACTGCTCACTGCTCACTGGTAACTGGTAACTGTTCACTACTCACTGCTCACTGCTCACTGCTCACTGCTCACTGATAACTGAATTATGGATAATCTTGGTTTAATTGGTATGGCATCGATTGTAACTGCTGGGTTAACAATCGCAATTGGTTCGATAGCACCTGCTCTGGGTGAAGGAATGGCTGTTGCTCGTGCTTTAGGTGCGATCGCCCAACAGCCGGATAAGGCAAACGTCATTACCCGCACGCTTTTCGTCGGTTTAGCAATGATTGAGTCTACTGCTATTTACTGCTTTGTGGTAACTATGATTTTGTTATTCGTAAATCCATTTTGGGAACATTTTAAAGGAGGCTAAACCGTGCTAATAAATTGGTTTACGGTTATCGCTCAAATAATCAACTTCCTGATTCTGGTTTTCTTACTTCAGCGCTTTTTATATAAACCCATAATGCAAACAATCAAAAAACGACAAACAATGATTGATGCAAGATGGGAAGATGCTGAAATTGCTCAACAACAAGCACAACGGGAAGCAGATACTTATCGTCAGCAGCAACAAAAATTACAGCAGCAAGAACAAGCGATGACAGCACAAATGCGAGAAAAAGTTGAACAAGAACATCAACAACTTTTAGTTAAAGCACGTCGAGAAGTAGAAGAAATGCAGAAAAAATGGAAAGAAGCACTATTACAAGAACAAACTGATTTTGTTAGTTCCTTACGACAAAAAATAGCAGAACAAACCGATATGGTTGTACGTAGAGCTTTGCAAGATTTAGCAAATGCGGATTTAGAGCAGCAAATAATTGCTAACTTCACTCAGCGCTTGCAAGAAATCGATGAGAATCAAAGACAAATAATTACTAAGTCTCTTCAAAATTCTTCTCAACCGATAATTATTAAAAGTAGTTTTGAAATATCTCCAGAAAGCCGTCAAAAAATAATCAAAGCTTTACAAATTCAAATTGTTAGTAGCAATCCTTTAGAATTTCAAACTTCACCCGATTTAATTTGCGGTATTCAAGTCAAGCTAGCAGCATACGTAATTTCCTGGAATTTAAATGATTATTTACAAACATTAGAATCGCAGTTTAAACAGTTATGAGTTGGTAATTCTCTGCTGGTTCCCAGTCTCTGGCTGGGAACCGAAGCGCGGGATTACTGGTTCCCAGTCTCTGGCTGGGAACCGAAGCGCGGAAGGCTCTGCCTTCAGAGCGGAGGGAGGCAGAGCCTCGTAAAATGCATTACAAGGCAGAGCCTTGTAACGAGACTATTTCCCATCCCCAATGACCCATGCCCAATCCCCATCATGATATTAAAATCAGTAATAGAAGATACATTTTCAAGTTTTGAACAAGTATTAAATGATTATCAATCCCAAATAAATATCCGGGAAATTGGTACAGTAAAATCTGTCGGTAGGAGTATTGCTCGCGTATCTGGTTTACCCAGTGTTAAAGCGGATGAATTGCTTTATTTTCCGACATCTAATACCAAATCACCTTTATTCGGAATTGCTTTTAATCTCGATCCTGATGAAGTTGGTGTAATTCTATTGGGGGAAAGCGTCCATTTACAAGCAGGTGGCGAAGTTTACCGGACTGGTAGAATTATGGATGTGCCAATAGGAGAGGCGCTTCTGGGTAGAGTTGTGGATGTAACAGGTAATGTTTTAGACGAAGGTGGAAGTATCGAAATTACTAAACGTCTTCCCATAGAACGAGAAGCACCAGCAATTATTAACCGCGCTCCGGTAACGCAACCTTTGCAAACTGGTTTAAAGGTAGTCGATGCTTTGATCCCAATTGGTAGGGGACAACGAGAATTAATTGTGGGAGACAGACAAACTGGGAAAACGGCGATCGCCCTCGATACAATTATCAACCAAAAAGATAAAAACGTTATCTGCGTTTACTGCGCTATCGGACAAAGAGCTTCAGCGGTAGCGAAAGTAATTGAGACTCTGCGACAACAGGGAGCAATGGAATACACTGTTGTTGTAGTCGCTTCGGGACAAGATTCTCCAGGATTGCAATATATTACTCCCTATGGAGCCACGACGATGGCAGAGTATTTCATGGAGCAAGGAAACGATGTATTAATTATCTATGATGATTTTACCCATCATGCCAGGGCTTATCGAGAACTGTCGCTGTTGCTGCGTCGTCCCCCCGGTAGAGAAGCTTATCCGGGAGATATTTTTTATATTCATTCGCGGTTGTTGGAGCGCTCAACCCATCTCAACTCGGAATATGGAGGTGGTTCTCTAACAGCATTACCGATAGTAGAAACACAAGCGCAGAATATTTCGGCATATATTCCTACCAACTTAATTTCTATTACAGACGGTCAAATATATCTGTCTCCAGACTTATTTCAAAAAGCTATTTTCCCTGCTATTGATGTAGGTAAATCAGTTTCGCGAGTAGGCGGTAAAACACAATTAAGTGCTTATCGCGCTGTCGCTGGAGATTTACGACTTTCATATTCTCAATTCCAAGAAGTAGAAGTTTTTGCTCGTTTTGGTACGCAACTTGACGAACAAACTAAAAAAACTCTGATTAGAGGACAAAGAGTCCGAGAAATACTCAAACAATCGCAGTCTCAACCATTATCAGTACCCGAACAAATCGCGGTACTTTTAGCGGTAACTAGTGGTGTTTTTGACTCAGTGCCTTTAGAAGAAATTGATGATGTGAGTAAAGCACTTTGTCAAATGGTGAGGAGAGAATTGGCATCTGTTTGTCAAAGTATCGAATCGGGTAAAAAATTAACAGACGAAGAATATCAAGCAATTCTGAAAATAGCCAGACAAGTAATTAAGGAGTAAAAGTTATCATGCATCTACCCGTTTTAGAAAATCTTCCTTTAATAAAAAATTTGCCTTTTATAAATAACTCTATTACACCTTATTGGGTAAAAATCAGAACGGCTCACCCCAAATGTGTTTATTACTTCGGTCCCTTTGATAATCCTCAAGAAGCTAAACTGAATCAGAATGGTTATATCGAAGATTTGATCTCAGAACAAGCTTTGGGAATCTATGTTGAAATCAAGAAATGTAAACCAAAAGTTTTGACTGTCTACGAGGAAGAATAATTTAATAACAGTTAAAAATAATGTAGAGACGTTATATATAACGTCTCCTAAAGTTTACCGCAGCAGCAAACCATTCACCCTACTGTGCGGCCGATCAAAATTAATCAAATAAACCATTAATTCTGACGAGTAAAAAGGTATGTCCTATTTCAAATAGGATTTGAAGACTTGTATGTACACTGTAGAACTTAAAAAGGGGGGAATTGGATTGAAAGTCCCCCAACTCATCGGGGGATTTAGGGGGATCTTCGAGATGTGTGTACACCGTAGCTCCTTAACAAGGAGAGGGGTGTAGAACGGGGTGAGGTTCCGGAGTGTGTTGAACCGGAGACTGAGGCAACTTCTTCAGCAACCTTCAACTGAAAACCGCTACATTCACTGCAAGTAAAACCGTATTATTATTTCGATATGTATCAAAAATAATCCAAAAGGCATATTTTTAAATTATATGTTTGAAACAGTACAGATAGGAATTTTAGTATTGTATAATCTTTAAAAGAAATAAATAGCTAATTTAACTATAGATATGCAGTAAAAAACTATTTTTGGTTAATTAAAATTAATTTAGTAACGCTAAAGCTGATCATACTTGTTTGTTAGTTGTAACAACTGCTGGGCAACTAAAGCTACTTTTATTGGGAGCATCCCAATATTGCAAAAATAAAATTTTGTAGTGCGAGCATCTTGCTCGCTTGATATACATAGCGAGCAAGATGCTCGCACTACAAAAAAATAAAATCACACATTTGGGATGCTCCCCTTTTATTTGTTACTACAGAATTAGTTTTGACTAATAGGAATACTTTTGATTTTCTCACTTTATACTGCTATTTTTGTCTGTAAAAGACCCTATTAGTGTGAAACCGAATGCCCTTTTACAAAGACAATGGCGAACAAGCTAATCGATTATTAGCAGCTTTATCACCAACGGAATATCAGCGGCTTTTACCAGACTTAAAAGAGGTGTGGTTAGAAAATAATAAAGTTATTTATCAACCTAATGAGGAAATAACAGAAGTTTATTTTCCCCTTGATGCTTTGATTTCTACAGTTTCTACTTTGAAAGATGGTTTAACAACTGAAATTGCTGTAGTAGGTAATCAGGGAATGGTTGGCTTACCAGTTTTATGGGGAGGAAACACTTCTATAGTGAATACGGTAGTACAAGTTGCTGGAAATGCAATTAAACTTAGTGCTAGCAAACTCAAAAGCGAATATTCTCAAAAAGAGAAGTTGGAAAAATTACTTCAAATTTACACCCAAGCATTATTTGCTCAGATTGCTCAAAATGCAGCTTGTAACGTCCATCATAAAATAGAGCAAAGACTAGCTCGTTGGTTGTTGACTGTAGCAGACTGTATTCCACAACATGAATTACCGCTAACTCAGGAATTTATGGCTAGTATGCTTGGGGTGCGTCGTTCGGGAGTTACCCAAGCTGCTGGTATGCTTCAGCAAGCACAAATAATTCACTATGTTCGCGGCAAGATTACTATTCTCGATAGAGAAGCATTAGAGGAAAATTCCTGCGAATGCTATCAGGTTGTAAAACAAGAATATAAACGTTTATTTGATAATTTATAATAATAATGAAGAAATCTAAATAGACTTCTTGTTGATGTTTCGGTATGATTAGAAAATAAGTTTAAGTATTTATGCGTATTTTTTGGGGGGGTGGCAGGTATAGTTTAATGCTCAAAACATTAAGTCTCTCCCTAGTTCCTCTGATTTATAGAAGCATTACCACAATCGGATTGGAGAAACCGACCTTTTGCTTTTTAGTGCATGGAAATTGACTTTCAAAGGATAGAAAGGTACTTCAGACAGCTTCAAGAATCAGTCCGATGTAAACTTATTCAAGTGGTAATTCCGATGAAAATACCTGCCCAGAACTGCACCAATCCCCTGCAAGAACAACTTCAAAATCAGTCTCTTAGTGATTTTACTTCTTTAGAAAAAATTATCGACCGCAACCCTTTGGTAGTGACTCCTTCTGTGCCGCTTTCAGAAGTTATTCACCTCATGAGTCAGCGATGGGGTAGTAGTTGCCAAACGTCAAATTCTGAGATTAATGACAGCGATTTACTAGCTTCATCTTCTGCTAGTTGCGTTTTAGTAGCGTCAGATAATCAACTGCAAGGGATTTTCACCGAACGAGATTTGGTAAGGCTGATTTCTAATAATGTGGAAATCGAAGGTGTAACGGTAGCGGAGGTAATGACTAAAAAAGTTATTGCTTTGAAGCAGAATGACTTTGAAGATGTTTTTACAACTATCAAATTAATACGTCGGCATCGAATTCGTCATCTGCCAGTTGTTGATGAAAACAATTCTCTTATAGGCTTAGTAACCACAACAAAATTGCGGGAGATGGTTCAACCAAGTGATTTGCTCAGATTTCGCCAAATTACCGAAGTAATGAACGCAGAAATTATTCATGCACCTCCAACAGCATCTATACATCATATAACTCGATTAATGACCGAACACAAAATTAGCTGTGTGGTGATTGTAGAAGAATTGAGCGATAGAACTAGTGAAAACAATAGAAAAATAGTTGAGGTTATTGAGGAAGCAACACCAAAATTTTCCCCAATCGGCATTGTTACAGAGCGGGATATAGTTCAATTACAGAAATTAGGAATAAGTTTTGCAACCGAGGCTCAGACGGTTATGAGTACCCCGTTGATTTTAGTCAATCCGTCGGATTCTTTATTTAAAGTCAACCAGTTAATGCGCTCTCGTCATGTGCGACGATTAGTAGTAGCTGGTTCCCAAGGAGAATTACAAGGGATTATTACCCAAAGTCAAATTTTGAAGATATTAGATCCCGTAGAAATGTACGGGGTTCTTGAACTATTACAGAATAAAGTCAACGAGCTACAAGCAGAAAAATTAGAGTTGTTGCAGCGTCAAACTTTAGAAATGCAGCAGAGAGCGGAAACTGCTACCAAAAATTATCAAGATGCACAAGCGCGATATTATTCTGTAAATACAGAAAAAAAACAGCTTGAAAAGCAATATTACCACGCTCAACGTTTAGAAAGTATTGCGACTTTAGCTAGTGGTGTTGCTCACGATCTTAATAATATTTTTACGCCAATTTTAGCAAGCGCTCAACTTTTACCTTTAAAACTACCCGATGTTGACGACGAAACAAAATACTTAATAGACTTGCTGCAAACTAACGTCCGACGCGGTACAGCTTTAGTCAAACAAATTTTATCTTTCTCGCGAGGAGTTGAAAATAATTCCGTTGTTTTACAGTTAAGACACATATTAAACGAAATTCAGCAGGTTATTCAAGAAACCTTTCCCAAATCAATTGAAATCCAAACCGATTTTTTCCAAGAATTGTGGACAATTTACGGAGATGCGACGCAGATACATCAGATACTAATGAATCTCTGTATCAATGCCAAAGACGCAATGCCCGATGGTGGTAAGCTAAAAATCTCCGCTGAAAATTTAGCAATTGATGAAACCTATGCTCAAATGGATGATGATGCCGAACTAGGAAATTACATTGTAATTACAGTTTCAGATACGGGTGTTGGTATTCCTCCGGAAATATTAAAGCATATTTTTGAACCATTTTTTACCACCAAAGAACAAGGAAAAGGCACGGGTTTAGGTCTTTCTACAGTAATAGGTATTGTTAAAAATTATGGTGGCTTTGTAAATGTATATAGCGATAAAAAAGGAACTTGTTTCAAAGTTTATCTAAAAGCATCGCAAACAGTTGAAGTATCTCAAGAAAATTCTTCTCAAGTACTAAGAGGTAATGGAGAAATTATTTTGGTTGTTGATGACGAACCCTTAATTCGTGACGTGACCAAAATGTCTTTAGAAAAATATGGTTATCAAGTATTAACTGCTAATGATGGCATTGATGCACTTGCCATTTACGCACAAAACGTCAAAGAAATTCGGCTTATTTTAATAGATATAATGATGCCAGTCATGGATGGTACAATAGCTATTAAAAACTTAAAAAAAATGAATCCAAAAGTAAAAATTATTGCCATGAGTGGTTCCATATCAAGTAATCTAGATGTTGCAGAAAAAATTCCTAATGAAGTGTTTTTGCATAAACCCTACACCGCAGAAGAACTATTAAATAGAATTCATGATGTTTTGAATGCATCTTAATCACGAAAATCTATTCTCAGATAAACCTCACCCCCTTCCCCTCTCCTTGTCAAGCAGAGGGGTGTAATGATTCGTTGTCTTCCCTTCTCCTTAACAAGGAGAGGGGTGTCCGTAGGACGGGGTGAGGTTCCCGGCTTAATATTTCAACTGAAAACCTCTATAATCAATTCATACTTATGATTGAGCAACGTTAATAAATAAGTGCAAAGAATACATAACCAGAATTGCTAGCAGCCCCTGCTAAAACAATATGGCATATATATTCTCTGCACTTACTCTAATGGAAGGAATTTGCAAGATAATACACAAGGAAGCACAAGTTACTTAGCAAATAAAAAATCAAGATTTATTGCTACTTGAATTTCGCCTTCTATGATGGCTGATAAATAATATCATTGACATCACAGAATTAGAAATAATTTTATTAAATAGTATCTTTAAGAATAGTACGATTAATTTAGTATTCTTAAAGATAGTACTTTTCAAGAGCAACACGGATTTTTTTCTTGCTATAAGTTCAAATTACTATAAGAATATGAGGAACTTGTGAGGAAAAAAATAGATTTTTTCACAATGGTAGAATAATCAATTATGAAAAGCCTAGAAGCATTAACAGCAGAAATTGAGAGTATTAATGACTTGCAATCTGTTGTCAAAACAATGAAAGCATTGGCAATGGTAAGTATTCGTCAATATGAAACAGCAGTAGCAGCTCTGAGTGATTATAACCGCACCGTGGAAATGGGGTTACAGATTTTGCTTCGCCATCGGTACTTTAGCGAACAACCCCTAATGCTACCGCAAGATTTTACCAATCATAAAAAAACTGGCACTTTGGGTGTAATTATATTTGGTTCAGACCACGGTTTGTGCGGTCAATTTAACGAGCAGATTACATCCTACGCTCTCGAACAAATTAACCAACAACCAGAAAAACCAGAAAATATTATTGTTGCAGCAGTTGGCGATCGCCTAATTCCTTACTTAGAAGCAGCAAAAGAACCAGTATCCGCTCAATTCAATTTACCAAATTCGGTCACAGTAATTACACCGATGGTACAGTCCATTCTATTAATGATTGAAAGCTGGCAATTTTCTTCATTTGATCAAATAATTCTTTTTTACAATAAATCTTTATCTAGCGCATCATATCGTCCGCAAAGCGTGCAGCTTCTACCCATGAATCGTCAATGGTTGCAGCGCCTAGAAAAACAAGCTTGGCATGGAGAAGGGCTACCAAACTTTACAATGAATTGGGATGATTTATTTTCATCATTAGTTCGTCAATATCTTTTTGTTTCTTTATACCGAGCATTTGCAGAATCCCTCAAAAGCGAAAATGCCAGTCGTCTTTCCTCCATGCAAGCCGCACAGAAGAACATAGAAGAACGTTTAACAGAATTAAACTCACAACATCGTCATCAAAGACAAAGTTCCATCACTTCGGAACTTCTTGATATTGTTTCCGGGTTTGAAGCTCTTAATTCGAGGGAATAGAAGAGGGGGAAGAGGGGGAAGAGGGGGAAGAGGAGCCACTTGCGTGCGGAGGTTCCCGCAGTACGAGCAAAGTGGCGTGGGGAAGAGGGGGTAGAAAAATTAATAATCCCTAACTCCTAACTCATAACTCCTAACTCCTCACTCCTAACTATTTACCATGCCCATTACCAATTAGCAATTACCTATTCCCACTTCTTCACAACTTCCTCAAGTTAATTATCTAGGTTGGAAATAGAAAGACAATAGTTGCTTTGAAGTCAGGGGGCTTTTATGAAGACAATACGATGCCCTAATTTATTAATCTGTGTATTTACTTTTGTATTAGCTTTACAACTTTTGACAGGTTGTAGTTCTTTTGTTCGACCTTCACAGAAGTTATTTTTATCTTCTAAGTATACTTTTGAAAAAACACCAGAATTCTCACAAATTCATCAAAAGTTTTCAGATAATATAACTCCGAATGAATGTCCGCAATGGTTCTATGAAAATTACAACGACACAATCTACAATATTGAAACAGTAGAAACAATTGAAGGGCAAATTTTGAGTGTAGATATTGTTGGTAATGCTGTAAGTCTACAGGTCAAAACGGATGAAGAAACTATTCCCGTTTATGTCGCACCAGTTTGGTATACCAAAAATCAAGATATTGAAATCAACCCCAATGATGCAGTAGAGATTACAGGTTCTTTAGTTAATTTTAATGGAGAAACTGGTATTCTTGCGGCTCAAATAACTAAAGGTGATATTACTTTTGAATTACGCGACGAAAACGGATTTTCTTTGTGGGGTGACAAAAAACAAGAGGAATCGGATTGGTTTTTAAATATGTTTCCTTATCTGTGTGATGCAGAATAAGTGGCTGTGCAAAATTAATGGTGTCATTGCGTTAGCGTTCACCTTTATGTGCGGTTAAGCGTGTCCGTCAGGACATAGCATTCACCTGAAAGGTGCGGCTCAATGTCCTATCGGACACGCTCCGCTAACGCAACACTTTGAGATTGCTTCGCTTCACTCGCAATGACAAATCCACAATTAATTTTGCCTAAGTACTTAAAGAAAATACATTGACTGATAACTGAAATGACCTAAATCCTCATGACTTCCTCAAATTGTTTTTGTAAATTTGAGGATGATAGACAGTTCGATTTGCTGGGAGCATCCCAAATGTGTAAATTTATTTTTTGTAGTGCGAGCATCTTGCTCGCTATGTATATCAAGCGAGCATCTTGCTCGCACTACCAAATTGTATTTTTGCAAAATCGGGATGCTCCCGATTTGCTCGGCTGTATAAAATAATTATTTGAAAAGAGGAGGGCAGATAAAATGAGAACTAAAGTATGCCCTAAATTTTTAATTTTTGTCAATGCTGTATTTGCTTTAGCTGCAATCGGTTTGACTGCTTACAAAACACCCGCAAGCTTCCTAAACAAACAAGCATTCTTACCAGATAATAACGTCTTGAATCAAACACCAGTTAAAGAGCAATTATATAACCAACCAACTTCAAACAAAATGGCTCAGTGTAGAGATGATCGACGAGGTGGTGGTGGATGGAGACACGAGGGAAACCGCTACGGTGGAATGTACGTACCAAAACCGTAGAAACTATTAAGGGAAAAGTTTTGAGTGTAGATGCATTCATTCCAACCCGAGGAATGTCTCACGGAGTACATTTACAGGTAGAAACGCAAAAAGAAATAGTAAAAGTTCATTTAGGACCAGCTTGGTATATTGAAAACCAAGATATCATTCTTAAACCAAAAGACAAAATTGAAATCAAAGGCTCGAAAATCAACTTTGCAGGAGAACCCGCGATTATTGCTGCTGAAGTTAAAAAAGGAGATATGACTTTAGTGTTGCGTTCGGAAGATGGTTTTCCCGTGTGGAGTGGTTGGAGAAGAAATCGATTTGATTAAATCTAACAAATGATACTTTGTTGGGAGCATCCCAATTTTGCAAAAATAAGATTTGTAGTGGGAGCGTCTCGCTCCCTAGTGCTTGCTAGCGAGCAAGATGCTCGCACTACGAAAAAATAAATTTACACATTTGGGATGCTCCCACTTTGTTTCCGAAAAATTCATTCAATTGGAGTAATCATGGCTGCATCTAGGTTTTTCCGTAAACTCCACCGTAAAACTGCTTTAATTATCTTTCTACCTTTGTTAATTAGTGCTTTAACGGGAATTATTTACCGACTGGGAAAAAGTTGGTTTGGAATGTCAAACAAGGTAGGAAATATCTTCATGGTGATTCATCAAGGAGAATATCTTGGAACTCCACTTGTACCAATTTACGTGCTTTTAGTTGGTTTAGGACTATTAGGGATGATTGTTACTGGTTTGAGCATGACTGGAATATTTAGTCAAAATCGTGCTTCTCAACCAAGAAAACTCAATGCTCGTAAAGTTCACCGCATACTTGCACCTATTATATTTTTGCCTTTAACAGTAAGTGCGTTAACGGGTGTAATTTATCGATTGGGAAAAAGCTGGTTTGGAATGTCCCCAGAGAATGCAGCAGTTTTCATGAGAATTCATCAAGGAAGTTATCTAGGGGATTTCTTCAAGCCCATTTATGTTTTGTTGGTGGGTTTGGGATTGATTATGATGTTGGTTACAGGAATAAACCAGACAAGAATATTTCGTCAGCGTCGTCACCCACGACAAGATTTAGGAAGTTAAATATCATCAATAGTCATGTATTAGTAGTTCATTTCATTAGTTTTGCAGGATTGTAGAGACGCAAGGGTATCGCGTCTCTACAGGATTTCGGGGATGACCCGACCCTTCAGAATGTATGAAATGAAACACTAGTAGAGTTTGAATTATCTGAGTTCGAGTTTTATATTCAAAATCTAAAATTCAAAAATCTTAATTCTCAGATAGTTTTGCTTTCACATTTTTAAGATTGTCTGTCATTTCTATGGGGAAAAGAATAACGGTATTTGAAGGGCTAGCTCCAAGAGCATCAATTGTTTGCAATCTCCTCAATTCCAAAGCTATTGGATGGGTTTTCATCACCATAGCAGCTTGCATTAAGTTCTCTGCTGCTAATTTATCACCTTCGGCTTTAGTAATTGTTGCTCTCTTTTCTCGTTCCGCAGAAGCCTGACGCGACATCATTCTTTTTAAATCTTCAGGTAATTCGATATCCTGCAAGCGAACTGAATCAAGATGTAAACCCCATTCTTGGACTTTCTCCTCAACCGCTTCCAGAATTTGTGCTTGAATTCGCTCCCGCTCGGACAACAATTCATCTAATGTTAATCCACCGATAACATCTCTGAGTGCTGCTTGAGCATATTGCGAGATAGCAAACTGAAAATCTCGAATAGAAGTAACAGCCTTTTCTGAATCGCTGACTAGAAAAAATAAAGCACTATCAATTTCTGCCGGAACATTATCTCGGGTAATGACTTTTTGGTGAGGAATATTAATAACCAAAGTGCGCGTATCGATAAAACGCACCGTTTCAATTCCTGGAATCACGTAAAAAATTCCTGGTCCCTTAACACCAACAAATTTACCCAAACGAAGAGCAACCCCCCTTTCCCATTCTGCGGCAACACGTACACCGCTAACAACAACAATCCAAGATCCACCTGCTACCGCAGCCGCAGCCTTTTTCTGAGGAGAGCCGAACATGGCGATCGCGGTTAATCCTAAAATGGGAATTAGAGTTAAAACACCTCGCAATCCCTTTCCTAAAGAAATATGTCCTTCTGTAGGAGTTGCGTACAGTTTTGAAGAGTCCTGCATATATAACCTCCACTATGTTATTTGAAGAGTTAATAGATACAAGTAGGTAGGTGTAATTAAATGTAAAATGTGGTTTCGAGGACGAACGACGAAGCAACTCCAATCACTGCGATTGCTTCATTCCTCGCAATGACTTCGCGTATTATATTTATTTGTGCCCATCTACTTAGTATTTGTTCAATCAAGCTTTATCTTACTAATTAATTCTCTCATATTTATAATACTTTAAGTGCTTTCCGCAACTATTCTTTAGCAAAGAAGCTAATTTTATTTATTTGAGTTGTCATCTATCAATAGATATAGAAGCTAATAAAAAGATATCAAATCATCTGATATTTAAAATGGCTATCGAGGCAGCATAGTTGAATACTGAATATTAATTATCTCCACTAATTAGCATTTTCCTCATAAGTTCCTCAAATTGTTGTTTTAACTTGTAATTAGATTGAGTAGTGACGGCTACCTATACGAACCATACAGGAGAACTGCATCATGCTATTTCGTCAATTGTTTGATCCTCAGACTTCTACTTATACCTACCTGATAGCGGATGAGTCAACGAAAGAAGCAGTGTTAGTTGACCCCGTACTAGAACAGGTAGAGCGAGATTATAAATTGATTCAAGAATTGAGTTTAAATTTAGACTGCTGTTTAGAAACCCACGTACACGCCGACCATATCACGGGTACTGACAAACTGCGTCAACTTACAGGTTGTTTAGGTGTAGTTCCGGAACACTCAACCGCAGCTTGTGCAGATGTCAGAATTAAAGCAGGTAATAGTCTCGGAGTTGGTAAAATAAATATTAAGGCGATCGCGACTCCCGGTCATACAAGCTGCCACATGGCATATTTAGTCAACAAAGACCGAGTATTAACTGGAGATGCGCTGTTTATTCGCGGTTGCGGTCGTACCGATTTTCAAAATGGTGATGCAGGAACTTTGTACGACTCAGTAACGCAGAACTTGTTTACTCTACCTCCAGAAACATTAGTTTATCCAGCCCACGACTACAGAGGACACACCGTTTCTACCATCGGTGAAGAAAAACAATTCAATCCTCGGTTTGCAGGACATAACCGTGAAGAATTTATCGAATTAATGAACAATTTAGACCTTCCTAATCCGAAAAAGATTATGGAAGCAGTTCCAGCTAATGAGCTATGCGGTAGAGTTGCAGCGTGAGGAGATAAGGAGACAAAGAGAAGATTATTAACTGCTCACTGTTCACTGTTCACTGATAACTGATATGAGTATTTATCTTCAAAAAGGATATATCATCATGACTAGCTTTGTTGAAAACAAACTGCAAGAAGTTGATGCTGCCACGCTCAAGCAATTGATGGAAAAAGATGGAGCATTATTGATTGATGTTAGGGAAAAAAACGAATTTGCAGCAGAACATATCAGGGGTGCTAAATTGATGTCTCTTTCCAAATTTGACCCTGGAAAAATATCAAATGAAGCACATAGAAAGATTGTTTTACAATGTCAATCGGGTAATCGTTCGGCTAAAGCTGCTGATAAAATGTTTGCTGCGGGATTTAGGGAAGTTGTTCATTTAAAAGGAGGTTTACCGACTTGGAAAGCCGCAGGTTATCCTACTCAGAAGAATAAAAAAGCACCGATTAGTATGTTTCGCCAAGTTCAAATTGTGGCAGGTTCTTTAGTATTCTTAGGAACGGTTTTAGGTGCTTTTATATCTCCGTGGTTTCTTATTCTCAGTGGTTTTGTCGGTGCTGGTTTAGTATTTGCTGGAGTCACAGATACTTGCGCGATGGCACTATTGCTAGGAAAATTACCATACAACCAACCGGAAGTTGACCCCGAAGATATGCTGGTTTGAATTGGAAAAAATCAACCACACAAATGTAGAGACGCAAGGGTATCGCGTCTCTACAAGATTTTATACAACATAATAAATATGCGATTGTATCAACTATCATCCCAAAAATATATCTTATTAAAATACAAAAAATTAATGTTAAATGAAACCCAAAATTTCAACAAGCAAAAGCCAAAAACAGAAATTAAGTAATTATCTACCTTTTGTTGATTGGCTGTTTAATTACCATAAAGGGTATCTAGTAGGCGATATTATGGCAGGGGTAATAGTTGCAATCATGCTGATACCCCAAGCAATGGCGTATGCGCTTTTAGCCGGACTTCCACCCCAAGTAGGTCTTTACGCTAGTATTCTTCCTCCAATTATTTATGCTTTATTCGGTACTAGCAAAGCTTTAGCTGTTGGCCCCGTAGCGATGGTTTCGCTGTTGGTAGCCACTGGTGTAGGAGAATTCGCTCAACCAAATACACCCCAATATCTCATCTACGCTGTTGTTCTGGCTTTGTTGGTGGGAATTTTACAAACATTTATGGGGTTGGTGCGCTTGGGTTTTTTAGTTAATTTTCTCAGCCATGCAGTAATTTCTGGTTTTACTAGCGCTGCGGCTTTAATAATTGGTTTAAGTCAACTTAAGCATTTACTCGGCATCAATCTTCCCCAGACTGAATCATTTTATCAATTGTTAGAAGCAATAGTTAACAACTTGAGCCAAACTAATTTAGTTTCATTAGGTATCGGATTAAGTAGTATTGCGCTACTAGTTTGTTTTAATAAACCTTTAGATAATTATCTTAAAAGTCGGCAACTAGCACCAAGTTTAATCACACCGATTACTCGCAGTGGTTCGTTATTAGTTGTATTAGCAAGTACGCTGCTGGTGTGGAGTTTAAAGTTAGAACAGACCGCAAATATCAAAATTGTGGGTGACATTCCTGCTGGCTTGCCTCCTGTTACTTTACCGAATTTTGATTTAACAATCTGGCAAAAATTATTACCAATTGCCCTAACAATTAGCTTTGTTGGTTTTATGGAAAGCATAGCTGTTGCAAAATCTTTAGCCAGCAAACGTAGACAAAAAATTGATGCCAATCAAGAACTGATTGGACTCGGAACTGCAAATTTAGGCGCGGCTTTTACGGGTGGTTATCCGGTAACTGGTGGATTTAGCCGTTCGGTGGTTAACTTTACTGCTGGTGCAAATACTGGTTTAGCTTCGATTATTACAGCATTGCTGCTTGGATTAGTTGTGCTATTTTTTACGCCGTTATTCTATTTTTTACCTCAAACGGCTTTAGCAGCAATCATTATGGTAGCCGTATTTGGATTAGTTGATGTAAGTACTTTCAAGCAGATGTGGCGCTACAACAAAGCGGATGCTTTATCTTTGTTAGTTACTTTTTTCGCAGTACTAATTACAGGTATTGAAACTGGAATAATCATCGGGATCTTTACTTCTTTAGTTTTATATTTGTGGAGAACAAGTAGACCCCATATGGCAGTTGTGGGAAGGTTAGGAGATAGCGAACATTTTCGTAATATACTCCGTTATGATGTCAAAACTTATCCTCATGTCACGGCAATTCGAGTCGATGAAAGCCTTTATTTTGCTAACACCAATTATTTAGAAGAACATTTAATAAAACTTATCCACGAACAACCCGAAGTTGAACATCTAGTATTAATTTGTAGCGGAATTAATTTTATTGATGCTAGTGCTTTAGAAACCTTAGAGAACTTAATAGAAGGTTTGAAAGAATCGGGAATCAGTTTTTACCTAGCTGAAGTCAAAGGTCCGGTAATGGATAATTTACTTCGTGTTGGATTTATTGATAAATTAGGCGCTGACCATATTTTTCTAAGTACGCATCAAGCTATGAAAGCTTTAGGTTGTAGGTAAAAAAAGTGATGATTGTTTTTCAAGCATTAATTATTTTTGCATCGATGCTGTATTAATTGATTAATTTCCAATGCAATATCCAAGAATCTGGTTTGAAGAGTTTCTCCTTGATTTCTTCGTGCTTGTAAAGCATTTTCAATGGTTTCACCTGCTTCTAATTGTAGCGTTGATGATTTTTCTCCCAAACGAATGGTGAGATGGTGGGGATTAATAGTTGGTTCAGATGGGATATCAGGAGGGAGTTCGGCGAAATTCACATCGGATAAAACTTTAGCAATACTCGCTAACTCCCGTTTATCAAGAAGGCAGGTTTTGTAAGCAGATGATATTGTATCGTTAACAAAACGATTAGCCCGAGAGCTTCCATCAGGAAGGATTGTCCAAGATGTTCCAGAAACACCTACAAAACCTGACTGTCCATCTTTAAATTCTAACTCTGCAATTAGATTACCATTTTCTTTGAGAAAACTATTGCTACTAGATTTATTCATCGCTATAGCTCCCATAAACCCTAAACAAAATATAAAAATGGTGATCAAAATCAGTTGTTTAACAGAACGTTTTTTCATATTTTTATAATATCATTTTGGCTTCAGAAACTGTCCCTACCCAACTAGATATAGCACCCTCTCCTTCACAAGGCTACGGTGTAGACAGAAGTATTATTAGTTTGCTCCATAACGTTTTTATCCCCCCTAACCCCCTTAAAAAAGGGGGGAATTTGAGTTAAAGTCCCCCTTTAAAAGGGGGATTTAGGGGAATCTTACAATATGTGTGTACACCCTCTCCTTGTAAAGGAGAGGGATGGGGTGAGGTTGAAATCCTATTATCAATTGAAGGCTAATATTCAGCCTATTAATGACTAAACAGGAATACCTCTTTCAGCTTCAAAGATTCGCTTAATGGTTGCTCTATACTCGCTACCGCACCAGTATTTATCAATTAGCAAAAGCATATCTTTAGCGTATTTGAAAGTAGGTGCAGTTGTACCTAAAAGCAGTATGCTACCGAAGACTAGAAAGTCGGAAACTTCTTGTCCGAGTTCTTTTCTCAAATCCCAACAAGCTCCACCCCAAACTCTACCGCGAGCATGAGGTGAAGTAGGTGCGTCTGGATATCTAAAGTTGTTATCGCAATTGCGAATAACTCCAGCAGCTTCCGGAGCAGGAACTACATATTCCCCGACTTGAGGATCGTTTGTTAAAGAAGCAGCGAAATAATCAGAGTAGCCTTCGTGTAATGCTGCTCCATCTTTTCCAAACATACCAGGACGATATTCATCTATTAAGGCATGGGTAAACTCGTGAGCAACTACATCGACTTCCTTAGCTAAATCGTTGAGTCCATTAACATTCCCCGGATAACTACCATCACCAAAATAAATTTGTCCTGTTACAGAACTGTAGTAAGCGTTGTCGTAGTTAGTACCGATATGAACGATAGCAGCTAATTGTCCGTTGTTAGCTTTACCATAGGCGTTATTAACTTTAAATCCTCGGAATCCCAAATCAAGAAAGTATTGATAAACTTTTTCTACGGCATAATAAACTTGACATTCATCGAAATGGGTATTTTCGGGAGGAAAATCAAATCTAAAGTTACTACCTACCATTGCTTCGGGTACATCTTCGTTAATGACCTTACAATATACACCATCCAGCTTTTTGTAAGGTGATTTAATATCTCGAAGCATCACAGTTGTCAGGGCTGTTTCTTCTGGGTTTTCAGGGTAAACTCTTGCTCGGGGAGCAAAGTAGTGAGAATGAAACATCATGGAATTGTAACTGTCAACTATTTCTCCATCCTGGGTATTTATAAAATATTCCCAATCACCCAAAGGATTTTCAGCCGGAATAGTCAAGTGATAAGTTTCTACATGTCCATTCTGTGTTGGATAAAGAACGGTTTTGTGAGCAATATGACCTCTCAATTCAAAAGCTTCACCCAAATCTTTTTTAGCGATTTGACGAGCTTCTTTGAGGGATATAGCCTTTTCACTACGTTTGACGGAAATTTCCGGACGCAAACCACTTGTCACCATCCGAACTTGGTTTTTTTCATCTATACCGACTAAAACGCTTGCACCAAAAACTGGTAATCCCTGATGATTTTGCTGGAGACGAATAAACTGCAAACCGCTCCACTCGAAAGAGTCAATTTCGGTTAGTTCCTCTGCATCTTCCGAACTCAACCCTAAAGCAGTAGGATTTTCCATCAAGAATGATTGACTGACTCCAACAGCACTACCCACCATTGGTATCGATAGTTTACCTTCTATCCAGCTAGGGGTTCCAGTTGTTGTATTCCATTTTACAGAAGCTCCCGGACGCTTTTCTAAAAGCGCTTTACTTTCCTGGGAAGCGAAAGCCATTGGTTCGACAGTTTTATCGGATAATAAAGCATCAATACGATTTCTGTTAGCACGGTGACGTAAGCTAGATTCTTCATGAAACATAGTAATACTCCTTTTTCTTTGTTTAACTTGCTTGTTGTCTTCGATTTCAAAATTAGAAGAAAAATATGAGGAACTTGTGAGGAAATTTACCTAGTAGTTAAAAATAATGCTAGTCTTTTCACTAGTTTGGTTTAAAGTATATTTTTTGCAAAGATGCTTGCTACAAATATTTGAGTTGGAATAATCATGCAAGTTCAATTTCGGGTTATTCTCCCAAAGTATAAAATAATTTTGTGTCAGTTTGTCCTTATTCACGCTTTATAAGAGAAAGGAATATAAGTTCTTCTCCTTCTTTTTTAGTGGTTTATTGTCTACAATTTCAAGATTAGGAGAATAATGTGAGAAATTCGTGAGTTTACTTGTTTATATGTAAATAATAAGTTTAGTGATATTACTGTAATAAATTTGAGTATTTTTATTTCAAAGTGTTGCTATGCTGGACTTGAAGCTGTCTCTTTTTTGAAAGCATTATTATAGATTGCTGCTTTGTTGTATTAAATAATACGTTTAGTAATATTTCATAAAATGGGCTTTGATAAACCTTATTTATTTAGAAGCGAGGAAACAAAGCTTCATGTAAGTTTGCTTCTCATACAAGATTTACGCTCAATATACAAGTAAAAGAAATTTCAGATATCGAAGGTTACGCAAACCTTAAATTTGTTCTATTGTAAAGATTAAAGATAAAAATGCTTTCTTAAAATTACCCACCGCACTTGCACTATGCAGCAGAACCAGCGATTTGCACTGGAACAAGCGATAGAACGCAATCCTTTGATTGTCACTCCCAACACACCATTAGTTGAAGTTATTCAGCTAATGAGTCAGGGGTGGGTAAGAAGTTGTCATCTCGATCAAAATCATTTCTCTTCAGATGAAAATCAGGTGGTGTCAGGGCATAGCAGCTACGCCTTGGTAATGCAGGATTCGCAGGTGACTGGTATTTTTACAGAGCGCGATATGATGCGGTTGCTTGCTGCTGGTAGAATAAGCCAGGAGACAACTATTGCAGAAGTAATGAGCACAGAAATAGTGACGCTCAAAGCTGCTGATGTTGAAGATGTTTTTACCGTCTTGAGTTTGACTTGCCATCGCAATATTCGTCATCTACCAATTGTTGATGAGCAAAACCAACTTCTGGGGATAATTACCCCCGAAGGAATGCGAAAAGCGCTTCATCCTACCGAGTGGCTGAGATTTCGCCGGGTTGCTGAAGTGATGAATACCCAAGTTCTTCATGCACCTCCAACAATATCGGTGCTAGATGCAATCAAATTAATGGTTGAACATCATGCTAGCTGTGTGGTGATTGTGGAAGAGAATAGGGCATTGGGCAATGGGCATGGGGCATTGGGTATGGTGCAAGGGGCAAGGGGTAATGAAGGCACAGATATGAGTCCTTCCCAATCTTCTCCACTTATTCCTATTGGAATTCTTACCGAACGCGACATAATTCAATTTCAGAAGTTGGAGTTAAATTTAGAAGGCACGCAGGTACAAAATGTTATGAGTTCGCCGCTATGTTTGGTAAATGCGGAGGAGTCATTATGGGCTGTACACCAGAAAATGCACCAGTATCGGGTACGAAGGTTGGTAATTGCTGGTGAAGCGGGAGAATTACGAGGCATAATTACCGAAACAAGCTTATTACAAGCCTTAGATCCGACTGAGATGTATGGAGTTTTGGATCTATTGCAGCAAAAAGTAGAACGCTTGGAAGTTGAAAGAAGCGAACTATCGCAAAGCTACACCAAGCAATCTCAACTTTATCAACAAGTACAAACAGCACTCGAAGAACGCAAGCAGATAGAAAAAGCGCTGCGAGAAGAAAGAAATTTAACATCGGCGATTTTAGATGTTGCTGGTGCTTTAATTGTCGTTCTGGATAAACAAGGAAAAATTGTTAGCTTTAACCAAGCCTGTGAAAGAACAACTGGTTATAGTTTTGAAGAAGTGGAAAATAAGCAAGTATGGGATTTAATTGCTCCCGAAGAAATAGAAACCACTACAAAAGTTTTTGAGCAACTTAAAAAAGGTAATTTCCCCAATCAATACCAAAACTATTGGATAGCAAAAAATGGAACTCATCGTTTAATTAGCTGGTCAAATACTTGTTTAATTGATGATGATGGTTCGGTAAAATATATCATTGCTACAGGAATTGATATTACAGAGAAAAAACAATTAGAAGAAGACTTAAATCGCTTTTTCTCGCTTTCTATAGATATGCTTTGTGTTGGTGGGTTCGATGGCTATTTTAAACAAGTTAATCCAGCCTTTAAAGAAACTTTAGGATATGAGAAAGATGAATTATTTGCACAACCCTTTTTAAGTTTTATTCACCCAGATGATGTAGCAGCAACTTTAGCGGAAATGGATCAAATTTCCCAGGGAGTAAAAACGATTGCCTTTGAAAACCGCTATCGCACTAAAGATGGTTCTTATAAGTGGATGCAGTGGAATGCAACTCCTCACGAACAACTGTTTTATGCTGTAGCGCGAGATGTAACTGAGTATAAGCAAACGCAAGAAAAAATCCAGGAACAAGCTGCTTTACTAGATGTCGCTACCGATGCAATTTTGGTTCGGAATCTCGAAAATCAAATCTTATTTTGGAATCAAGGTGCAGAACGTTTATATGGCTTTACCTCAGCAGAAGCTTTGGACAAAAATGCCAATGAATTACTTTTGGGCGATTCTTTACTACAATTAGAAGAAATCTATCAAGTACTGTTTGATAAAGATTACTGGAAAGGGGAACTACATCAAGTTACTAAAGCTGGCAATGATATCATTGTTTTTAGTACTTGGAATTTAGTACGCGACGAAGAAGGGAATCCCAAATCAACACTAATTGTTAATACCGATATTACCGATAAAAAGAAATTGGAAGCTCAATTTCTCCGCGCTCAACGTTTAGAAAGTATCGGTACATTATCCGGTGGAATTGCTCACGATTTAAACAATATTCTCACGCCGATTTTGGCGATTTCTCAACTTCTTCCGCTGACAATTCCGCAAGCAGATGAGCAAACAAAGCATTTATTCGATGTACTTGAAAATAGTGCCAAACGAGGAGCAACTTTAGTTAAACAAGTGCTATCTTTTGCGCGAGGTGTTCAAGGCGATCGCACTCCCCTACAAGTTAAGCATATCATCTCGGAGATTAAAGATTTTGCTCGCAACACTTTTCCTAAATCAATCGAAATTCAAGTAGGTTTACCCGATAATTTACGATTAATTAGCGCCGATGCGACACAAATTCATCAGGTATTAATGAATCTTTGCGTTAATGCTCGCGATGCCATGCCTAACGGCGGTACGCTCAGTTTAAAAGCTGAAAACATTGATATCGATCAAAACTATGTCAAAATGAATCTTGATGCGGGCGTAGGAAATTATGTTGTAGTTACAGTTGCAGATACGGGTACTGGTATTCCTCCAGAAACTAAGATGCGAATTTTTGAACCATTTTTTACTACTAAAGAACAAGGTAAAGGTACTGGATTAGGACTTTCAACCACAATTGGTATTATTAAAAGCCACGGTGGTTTTATTCAAGTTGATAGCGAAGTTGGGCAAGGAACAAAATTCCAAGTTTATTTACCAGCAATCCAGACAGCAGAAATAGTACAAGATAAACAAATAGAAATTCCCGAAGGAAAAGGAGAATTAATCCTTTTAGCAGATGACGAGATGAGCATTAGGGATATTACTAAAACATCTTTGGAAAACTATAATTATCAAGTACTTACCGCTAGTAATGGAATTGAAGCAATTGCCCTTTATGCCCAATATAGAAACGAAATAAGTACCGTATTAATAGATATGATGATGCCGGAAATGGATGGTGTAACAACTATCCGCACCCTGCAAAGAATGAACCCTCAAGTGAAAATAATTGCCGTCAGCGGATTAGCTACTAGCGATAAGGTAAATGCAGCGATGAGTAATGGTGCCAAATTATTTTTATCAAAACCTTATACTAGCGAAGAATTGTTGAGAAAGCTGCGTCAAGTTATTGATATTGAATGATATCGCAATCTATATCCTTAGTCAGAATTCATAGAATCTAATTAGATATATTTCTACTAACTCATGATGTTGAAAAAGCTAATTTATCCTACAAACTGCGTTTCTTGATTATCAAAAGTTAGTGTCAAGAAAATAAATAATTTTCCTCACAAGTTCCTCACATTTTTCTTTTACCTTATATATTGAACTTGCCAATAATCAGATTAGCTATCTGATTACTGTGTACGAAGATAGTTTTATATTTATTGGGCATCACCTTTACCTATAAATATAAAACTATTTTTCTTATATATTATTTTTCAATAACTATATATACAAAAGCTTTTAACATTATCAAAAAAAATCATAATTTCTTGCATCGGCAGCATTCAATTTTATAATTATATATTCTTTAAAACAACAACACCCAAGCATCTACTTGCTTAGTGATTTCCTCTTATTTGTTGCTTTTACAGGGACGTACTAAAATGATTTAAAATTTTATTATAGTAACGTTGCCCCCTGACTCTCACAGCGAGGAATTATAAGCGTTCGAGTTGGGTGTTGTTGTTAGTTTTCGAGACAGATTATGAAACAGTTGTCTTTACCTCTTCACTTGATTTAACCTGTACGTACCAGGCTATTTTATCTGCCAGGGAAGCCTTAATTAGCTTCATATTTAATATAGCAATTATTAGTTAGGTGCAGACAATTTTGAAACGAATCTTTACCTTTAATTAACTTAATAATTTGTGGTTCAAATAGTTTACTTTTTGTGGCGATAGCTATCAAACAGGATTTCGACTATTCGCTATAGTAAAGGAATTAATTCGATTTATCGAGCTTTAACAGCAACTCCTGGTTCTATTTGTTCGCTCGGATATAAGATTACGATGTCATTCTGGTTGAGTCCTTGTCGAATCTCTACCTCGTAATTACTACGATTTCCTATTTCTACGGTTTTACGATGCGCTTTTCTATCCTTGACGATAAACACGCACCAATTATTGTCATCACAGCGGAAAATACTGCTTAAAGGTACTTTTAAAACGTTTTTACCTTCCCAAACCACGATTTGCACGTCAACTCGATAAGCGTCACCGAAAAAACTAGCAGAATCAATAAAATCACCAATCACATTAACCCGTTGTTCTTCTACTCCCAAAGCAGAAACTTTAGTAAAGGCTGATGGTTCTATCAACCTAACTTCGGCTTTTAAAGAATTTTGAGTAGAATTTTGAATATTATTTCCCTGCTCAATTAAAATTGAATCTCCCGGTTTTATTTTGAGTGCATCCTGTGATAAAACATCAATTACTAATTCTAAATCTTTGGGGTTGCCTACTTTTATTAAGGGAGTACCTTCGCTGACAAAATTTGAACTTTTTTGTAATATCCGCAATACTCTTCCATCGATAGGGGAATAAATATTAGTCCGCGATGCATCATCTTGCAATTTGGAAAGTTGCGCTTCAATACTCGCAATTTGAGCATCATACACTTTAAGTAGATAATCGGGGTCGCGTTGTTCTTTTTGCAATAACTTTAACTCTGCTTGTGCTGCTTCCACTTCCTTGGCTGCGGCTGAAACAGCTAAAACAGCGGACTCTAGTTCTTTTGCTCTTGTAGTTTGATTCAGTTCCGCTCTTTCTTTGTCTTGTCTTGGTATTGCTCCTTTAGCTGCTAACTCTTGAGAGCGTTGTGTATCGCGTTGTGCTTGTGCGAGTGCAGCTTGCGCTTGAGCTACTTTAGCTTCAGCTTGAAGTTGGTTGGCGATCGCCGCACTGATGCGACTGCGACTTTGAGCTAATTTTTCTGATTTTGGTCTTAAAGTAGCGACTCCTTGACGTTGCGCTTTTGCTTCTGCTAATTTTCCCAAAGCTTCTTTGACTGCCGTATTCAAAGGTAAAGGATCAATACTTGCAACTACATTTCCTTGTTTAACAAAGTCCCCTTCGTCCAATTTTATTCTTTCAAGACGACCGTTTACAGTAGCCGAAATTACAAAATCTTCCTTGATTCGAGTTTTACCTTCAGCATTTACCGTTACTAGCAGCGTACCTTGCTCTACAGGTTTAGCATCTACCAATATTGGTGTAGGACGAAAAGCTAAGACAATAAGCACGCAGCTAGCAATCCCAATAGAAGTATAAATTAATTGCTGACGGCTGAATTTGGGTAAGCGTTTTTTGAACCCATCGTATTTACCATCTTGTTGGTGTATGTCTTTTTTTTCGGGTAAGGGTAGTTGTTTCATGAACCCTCTAAATATTATTTTCAAGAAGCTTAATTGTAAACAATCTGTTTTAGATTGAAAGAACCTGTAAGATTAAACAAAGATGTTACTTGCGTTGCGAGAATAACTTACTAAATACTAACAAGTAAACATTGGTAAATAAAAACTACTTTTTTTGATTTTTGTGCCACAAGACTTGATTCACTTGGTAGTATTATAAATATAAACCATAGATAGTAAATGGTTGTATTAATTAATTATGTAAAGGCAACAAAGTTTCTACACCTATTTGTACCCCAGCCTCACTAACCATTCTGAAATATCTGAAAATTGTTAAGCTATTTTTTACAGTAATGGCATCAAATTATCAGAAATTAAGTTCTAGTGGTTCACCACATAAGTTATGAGGGGTAGCACATTCGTAGTGCGAGCATCTTGCTCGCTGGCGCTATCGAGCAAGATGCTCGCACTACGCAAACCCATCAAAATTAATGTGGTGGAGTACTAGAAAATATATCGAGATTACCAGAGGAGGTAAGATATGGAAGTCTATTTAGAAGGTGCTTACTATCTATCCCAAACATCATTTTAGGCATTTTGTAAACACTATTGTCGAGGCTATTATAGCCGGTGGAGGAATAGTTAAACTTTCAACTCCAATAGAACATATTCAAGTCGATGAAGGTACCATCGAAAGCATTATCGCAGATGGTAAAGTTTATCAAGCAAGCTATGGTTACATTAGCGACCTCGACCCCAAATTAACTGTAGAGTTAATGCATGATTCTGAAGCTTTGAGTAAGCGAGAACGTCAACGGCTGACTAACTATGAATACTTCTCAAGTAGGTTTAAATCGTTTGGGATATACTACAGAGTTACCTAATTTATTCTTTGTTGGTGCTATAGCAATCCTAAATGATTGGTAAGAAATTGATACTTTATCTGGCGGTTAAAACCGCTACTACACAAACGAAGTCCACGCAGGTGGACTTAATAAAACAACCCGCGCAGGCGGGTTTCGCCTGTATAGCCGCGACTTATAGTAGCCAGGTATGAATAAAAAATTACTTATTATTTCAATCCTACATCTACGTGTTTTCTCACGTTCAAATTCGGATTGCTATAGTGCTGGCTATCCCAGCGTTCCCGGTGTAATTGGTAATGGTATGGATTTGGTGGAATTGATTACCGGAAAATCTGTACGTAAGAAAATTAAAGCACCTGAAAGTTTAGCGACTGTGGAATAGTAGTGGTCTGTCCCATTAATTTTGTAGGTTTTTATCTTAGTTCGTAGTTGCGCTTTAGCGCCAAACATTAAGGGTTTTAGCCTTTAGGTACAAACAATATTTTACCCTCAGAACTAATAGGACAAACCAGTAATACAAAAATTTAATCTTACTCACAACTTCCTCATAATCTTTGCCTACTATTTCGGTTGGATGCATCCATCCAATATCAATACCTATGAATTTGATTACTTAATTAAAAAGGAGAATACAAAATGAGTTTAGAAGCCTATCAAAAAGAAGTCGCTCATATGGGAGAATCGCGGGGTGTAAAAGACCACGACCACGATATGATTCATGATTTGAGTCGAAGACTAGATGCACTATGGCGATATGACCAATATATTGACAATGCACAAGGTTATAAATCAGTGCAAGCCTTTTGGGAAAAAGTCAAGCAACAAGAGAAAGACAATATTAAGGAATTGAAGAAACTTCTCTCCGAGCATATTAAACTTGGTGATTTCTGAGTGTTTGAGCCATCATGGAAAATCTCCCCTCTACAATGACGGGAGATTTTCGCGTGACTCCGACTCAGGTTCTCTTCGAGCATATCTATCCGATTAATTGAGCTACTCGGATTGCAGATGTAATAGCACCTTCATGTAAGCCATCTGCTAAGTAAGCACCTGCATGATAAGTATGGTTTTCTCCGTTGGTATCAACGACCTCATCTCGGTATCGGAAAGATTCAACAGTATATAATGGCGTATCATGTTCCAAACGCTGAATAATTTTATTCTGATTAATTAAAGATTCGAGATTAAACGCCAAGTTATATTTAACTTCAGATGATACACCGCACAATTGATTAAGATAAGCATTATATCCCCATCCCGTCGCCGTCTCGAAAAAATCAAACTCCGAAGGTTGTTTAATACCGTATCTATCGTACATCGAAGTATCGGCATGAATCAGCGTGGTCATTTGATTGTTCTCCCAAGCACCAAAGCGTCTAATTTCAGCAGCAGTTGGATCTAACAATAGCTTTAACACTCGATCCGGTGGAGTTGCAAACACAACTTTATCAAATCTGTAGGTTGCACCATCTGATAGTTCAATTTTGACACCATCTTTCATTCTTGAAATATATGCAACGTTAATGTTTAGCAGAATTTCTCCTTTAAAACGCTGCAAAATCTTTTCAATATAGGAATATACTCCCCCCTTGATTCTAAACCAGTCGATAAAAACATAATCTCGTAGAGAGAGAATTCCTAGTTCCGCAGGAAAATCATCAATCAGTTCAAAGTGCATCGAATAACTATACATCGTCAGCAGTTTGATCCAGGTGTTTCTCACACATCCAGTCTTTAAAAAGTAAGACAAAGAACGATTAGAAACAGACGATATTCGAGCAAAATGAGTTTTTAACCAAAAACCAGCCGAACGAGCGTATAAACCGTCAAGCTTAAGAAATTCGATTAGTCGCTGTATTCCAGTAAAATTTTTTCGGATAGAGGAGGCAGAATGTATATGACGACCGTTTTTAAAAAACATTGTAGAAGCTAAATCTACAGGTTCTAAATCAACTTCCAATTCTTTCATCAAATTGAGAAAGTTATGAAAATTACCGGGAAATTCCAGTACTCCACCTTCTAAAAATTCGCTACATTCGCAGCTATCGGGTTTAACATTTTTATTCAAGGTACGAATATGTCCCCCTAGAATAGGCTGCTTTTCAAACACAGTGACATGATGACCTTGTTTATCGAGAAGATAAGCCGTGACTAAACCACTAGCTCCCCCGCCAATAATAGCTATTCTCATCTTTAACCTCCTATATTTATTAATTGCTTTTTGATAACTGTTCACTGTTCACTGTTAACTGTTAACTGTTAACTGTCTGTTAAAATCTTGTCTCCCGACAGCCTTTGATATAAAAGCGCTCCCGTCCAAAATGTCGGTGCAAATCCTGGATACCCCGATGAAGCATTGCAAAAATAGAAATTTTTCAAAGAGGTTTGATGATTTAATCGACCAATCCCCATGTTTTTAGGGGTAAGACTAGAACCATAAGAATTACCATGAGGACAGTGACAAAACCGTTCGTTAGTTGTAGGGCTTCCGGTAATTTTGAAAACTAAGTGTTGTCGAATATTTGGAATATAGTGCTTCTCGACAACATCTAAAATAGAGTTGAGAATTTCTTCTTTCTTTTGCCGATAAGCCTTATCATCTCGTGTTTTAAGTTCTTGAAAATAGTTGTAGTCAGCCACAGTCAAAAATTCGATAATTTGACAGTCTTCTGGACAATCGCGCTCCTCGGTAGTTAATAAAGTGGGGGTAGTAATTGCAAAGCTAGGATTTGAGTAATCATGAGAAACGTACATTTGGTAGAATGCTTCATTCAAATCTTGATGACCTGTATGAAAAGTATTCCATTTACCAAATCCGTAGTCCCGCAGGTCAATATCTTTGACTACACAGTATGCCATGTAGTTTGATGCAGAATATTCGTAATTGAGTTTTTTTCGTACCGTTGGAGAAAATTTTTCATATCCAATCATTTTGGCGGCTTTCTTGGGATCTATATTGCAAATAACGGTATCGGCGGTAAACTTAAAGGTTTGATGGGTAATCAAATCCATAGCCTCAACACCTGTAACTGTCTTACCTTCAAGCAGAAAATTTACAACTTCAGTATTGAAAATCACTTCACCACCGTTATCAACAATTGCTTTGACTAATCCGTTAATTACAGCTTCAAAATGATGAGTAGGATAATAAGCGCCTTCTTGATATCCTGAAAATAGAATTACCCAAGCGTAAAAAGAAAGTTGATTTGGTGGAAGTAAAAAGTCAGGCCATTGCGAAGCTAAAAGTGTTTGCGCGGCTTGAGGTAGCTTGAACTTATCAAAAACATCTTGTAGCGTGCTGTGCAGATATCTAACGGTGCTGCTAACTTCACCGAAATGCGTGAATAATTCCCCAGGATTCACCGGAGGTGATAATATTTTCAATCCTTCTCTAATCTTTTTAATTTCAAAAACGAACTTACTAATTTTGTCTGCATCTTCAGGAAACAAATCTGCAAGTCGTCGAATCAACTCTTGAGAATCTGAAGGAATATCCAAAGCATAATTCGGCATTCGCATATGGTCAAACCCATTCGGATCGTACCGTTCAAAAGTTATATCTTGGTCTAAATTAAGTTTTTTCAGCACTCGATTCACAGGTTTACCTTCACCGCAATCCCAAACGTAGTGAAGTTGGGCGTTAAAGCGATATTTTTTAGCCATAGTGAAAGTATGACCAAATCCACCGGGGTATTCATGAGCTTCCAAAACCTGCACCCGCTTTCCAGATTTTGCCATCAGTGCCCCAAACACCAACCCCGATAAACCACTGCCTAAAATCAGGTAATCAGTTTTCATAATCAAATTTATTAAATAACTATATTTATACTCGATGGGAGTATAATCTCTAATTTAGAAAATAAATTTGAGGAACTTATGAGGATTTAGGAAATTTTTATTAATCGTAAGTAAATACGATATACGATACGCAAAGTGTAAACTCCATAACATTCACAGAATCCTCGGTAAAATTCACTACAATCAACTAGTAGTTTATTTCAGCCCGTTTTAACGGTTTTGTTTTCTATAGAGGTACAGCACACGAACTGCATCGAAATGGTTGGGACACAATTATTGATGCCATCATCAAACACACAAAAGAATGATATTTTTCTAGGATTTGATTATTTTTCCGCAATTACTAACATTTCAAAATCTTCGGTTGATAATTTATCGGCTCGACTAAAAGCACCAAGGTTTGCACCAAAAATATCAATATTTTGGAAATTTAATGTTTTTAATTGCCAAGTTATTTCGGGTGGTACATAATACCTTTCATTGCATTTTAGTTCTTTTTTGTTACCAAAATCGTCTTCGACATAAATAGTATTACTATCTCGAAAAGTCATTAAGTCAAATGAATAATTGCCGTATGTTGCATTTCCTGATTTTGCGTTTTCATCCATAAATTCTTTAACGGAATGAAATAGAGGAAACAAACCATTCAAGGTAGTAAAAATTAATTTCCCTTTTGATTTTAAAGCATTAGCGGCATTCTGCAAAATTTGAAAATTCATCTCGTCGGTTTCCATTAATGAAAATCCACCTTCACATAGCATAATAACCAAATCAAATTTATACAAATAAGGAAGTTTTCTTGCGTCATGTTTTTCAAAAACAATTTGTAGATTTTCTTCGGCTGCTTTTTGTTTTGCTCGTTTTAACATCGATTCGGATAAATCAATGCCAACAACGTTGTAGCCTCTTTTGGCTAATTCAATAGAATGTCTGCCAGTACCGCACCCTATATCAAGAATTCTTGCTTCCTTGTTATATTCGATTTCTTTTTCAATAAAATCGCACTCTCCAATAGTTCCTTGAGTGTAACTTTCTTTATCATATTTAACTGCGTAATTTTCAAATAATTCTTCATACCACTGTTTCATCTTTTTTATCTCCAAATACTGTCTTTCTTAAGTTAGTTTTCACCCCAAGCAATGCCTCCAGCACGACGAGGATCGGCAGCAGCAGTTAAACCATTATTAGGATGACTACAAGCAGCTTGAACTCCACCAAAATACATCGAAAGTCTGTCAAATTGACGACTGGTTAAATTCAATGCATCCACATTCAATCCAGCTTCAAAAGCAATCCCAGGAGTATTATTAAAAACTTCAAAGTGTAATCTAGGATGAGATATTGCTTGCTCTAAAGGCATATCTAAACTAATAAAATTAAATAATACTTGAGCAATTGCGGTAGTAATACGGGATGCTCCGGGAGAACCTATTGCTAACACCGTACCATCAGAGTGCCGACAAACTGTAGGTGCCATATTGGAAGTGAGCCGGGTACCTGGAGATAAGTCATGTAAACCTTCGGGATGTAATTCAATTTCTCCTAAAGAATTATTTAACCATAAACCCGTACCTCCAGACATTACCCCCGAGCCATATCCAGAAGAAGCAGAAATCGAACAACCTAAGCCATCATTATCTGTTGCCGAGATGTGAATTGTGGAGGGAGATTTAGTTAACTGTTGCCAATCATTTTTAGCTGCCATTTCCAGTAAACGGGCTGCTTGTGCATCGATGATTTTTTCACTTACCCCTTCTAAATAGTTACTGCGATACTGCAATACTGCTTGTTGAATCTCCGCTATTGCTTTTACTGTTTGTGCATCCCATTTATGCAGCGATTGCTTATCCATTAACAACAGCATCGCAGCCAAACAAATTCCACCTACTGCCGGAGTTGGATTAGTCGCAATTTCCCAATCTCCGAAATTAATTATAATTGGCGATCGCTCAATGGCTCGATATTCAGCTAAATCTTTAAGAGTCAGCAATCCCTTATTAGCTTGAATTTCTGCGGTAATTTTCTCTCCTAACTCCCCACCATATAAAACATCTACTCCCTTCTCGGCAATGAGCTGTAAAGTTTGAGCCAATTGGGGAAGTCGAACCATATCTCCTAACTTTAAATGGCTACCATCAGCTTTATGAATAACTTGATAACTATCGGGATGCCAACCAAAAATAGCTTGATGAGTATAGGACAAATACTCGGCAGCCGATTGAGATAAAGGAAAGCCTTTTGCTACTTGCTGTTGTGCTGGAGCAACTATTTCCGACCAAGGAAGATTACCATATTTTTCTGCTGCTAAACCCAAGCCAGCAAATATTCCAGGGGTAGCCACAGAGCCATAGCCCACCATTGTACTCGTACCACCACCGTAATCAAAAAATACCTCTTTCATACCACTGCCAAACTTGACTGAATTCAGTCCTCTTCCAGGCATCTCTGCATAGGCATCAATCGTAACCGGGTTTTCTCCCTTCTGCCAAATAGTAATAAACCCGCTAGCACCAGGAGCAATAATTCCTAAATTAGTACACATGGAACTTATAGTAGCGGCAATGGCTGCATCAACCGCATTACCTCCGCGATTAGCTACGGCAGCACCAGCATCGACTACAATTTGAGCATCGGAAGCAATAATAACTTTTCGTGGCATTTTAAATTAGCTTTACCATTGTTTATTTTAGAATCATATCTTAGAGGGATTTTTCAGCTTTAAACATAACGGTACTATAAAAGCATATGTCTCCAGTAACCGAATTACCAAAAACCTATCGACGACAAAGTACTTTTAATCTGTCGCAAAATAAGCTTGTATTACTTAGTTTGAGTGTGTTAGCGGTAATTTTACTCTGTGCTAGTATTTGGTGGTTAACTAATTTAATACTTTTCCTTCGTCCGAACTCAGCAGCTTTATTAATTCCCGAAAATATCTTTACAGTTCTACCGCAGGGGGGTTGGAGAATGAGAATCCCTTCAACTTGGATAGTCGGTGCAGTGCTGGCAACACCTCTGGTAATCGTAATACACGAAGCAATCCACGGGTTATTTTTCTGGCTTTTTACGGGGAAATTGAGCCATTTTGGATTCAAAGGTCTTCTTTTCTATACTGCTACTCCTAGAGGAGTTTATCTCAGAAGAAATCAATACTTAATTGTTGGGCTTTCACCTTTAGCGATCTTAAGTTTTATCGGCGTTTTACTATTACTTCTGTTACCTGTTAATGCACTTGCCACCTTGATTTGTTTTTTAAGCTTTAACATTAGTGGTTCGGTGGGAGATATGGCTGTATCAGTATGGATATTACAAAAGCCAGTAAACGCTTTGATAGAAGATAAAGGTACTAGGGTAATCATCTATACAGTAAGAAGTTGATCTAATTTTCTTCCTTTAAATAATAAATATCGGCAAGTTGCCGGTACTTTTGGTCGAAATCAATCCCATAACCAACAATAAATAAATCTTCTACTTCAAGACCCAAGTAATCAATCTTGACTGCTATTTTACGACGTGCTGGTTTATCTAATAAAGTACACAATCTCAGAGAAGCAGACTGAAACTTTTGTAAATATCGCAGTGCAGTAAGTAGGTAGGTGGGAAAGTTCATAAGTGCGTCATTGCGAGTGGAACAAAGTGAAACGAAGCAATCGCAATTGTTTCGAGTATTTAACATTCCGTTACATAGTTCGGTTTGTTTGTACCCACCTACTTATCTGTAGTGATACCAATATTAATTAAAAAATTTGAGGAACTTGTGAAGAAGTTAAGCAATTTCATCAATTTTATAACTTAAGGAGCTAATCTTTGAATTTCCCAAGAACCATCATTTAAGAGAGAATACAAAAAGCGGTCGTGTAGTCGATTCTGTCTACCTTGCCAAAATTCAAAGCTATGGGGGACAACTCGATAACCACCCCAAGCCGAAGGTAAAGTAATTTCTTGATTTTGAAATTTGCGTTTGATTTCATCAAATTTAATTTCCAGCATTGTGCGAGAAGAGATTAAGTGGGTACGCAAAATTAATTGTGTCATTACGAGCGACAGCGAAGCAATCCCAGAGTGTTGCGATTGCTTCGTTTCACTTCGTTCCACTCGCAATGACAAATGTCCAATTAATTTTGCCCAAGTACTTACGCTGCTTTGTTGAGAACACCATGCTCCGATTTGACTTCCTCGGGGACGAGTCGTGAAATATTTTATGGATTCGACTGTAGAAATTTTGACAGCATTCCCTAAAATTTGTACCTGACGCTCTAAAGCTACCCAGAAAAATAATAGCGATACCTGGGAGTTTTCTGTGATTTGTTGTGCTTTTTTACTTTCATAGTTAGTAAAAAAAACGAATCCCTTCCTATCAAAATATTTCAAAAGCACCATCCGCTGTGAAGGTTGGGCTTGAACTGAAGCAGTAGCCAAACTCATCGCATTAGGTTCTGCTAAATTGGCATCGCAAGCTTGTTGAAACCACAGTTCAAATTGCTCGAAAGGATTCGGATTCAGGTCTTTGCGTCTCAAACCATTTAAGGCGTATTCTTTTCTAAAATTGCCAATGTCCATAATTTTTATCTAAGTTTGGTAACACCAGAATACTAGAGAACTCAAACCTCAACTTCTACACTTTCAAGCAATATTTCCTGGGCTAAAGGGTCGCTCAAATCTTTTGAACTTTCGCATTCTAGGGTAGCACCCTCCGCTAACGTATGCTTAGATGCTACTTCAAAATGTTCTCTTAAATGCTCGCTGGAAATATGTGAAAGTGCCCCTAATTTTACCTTAATTGCTACGGCTCTTTTCCCATCTTGTTCGATGACAATAGCATTAATTTTTTGAACTAAGTCATTAATTAAACTGGCTTCATGCATAATTCTACTACTGCTGTTATTTTTGTTTTGATATTACAGCAATTGGAAGATTATTTTCAAACCAATTAGAAGGTAAATTCAACTCTTTCCCAGCATTTTTAATTATCGTCATTATTCTTTTCATATCTGCTACTTTATGACGATAACAACCATTAGAACCCTTACCAGCCATCAAATTACCTTCACGTCCGTGGAAGCCAAAATTAACTGGATTCCCATTTTTATCTTTTTGCCCTCTAGGAGAATAAAAATTACCGTAGGCAGGTTTGAAACTAGAACTATTATCGCGCTCAATATAATCTAATGTATAGATACCATGTGGTGGGTGCCATTCATAATAACGTGCGCCAATGGCAGAAAAGCTTTCTCTATTTATCTGGTTATTTTTGCTTTTATAAATAATTGTAGTTGTAACTTCTGGAGAAGTTTGATCAATTTCAAAAACAATCATTACGGGAGATTTTATTTGATTTTCTGGATTATAGCCAAAAGTATTAAAACAAGATTCTACGGTTTCTTTGTCTCCTGTTTGAACCATTCGATTAAATAGTCCATTCAGGCATTTATTCTCGTTTGATGCTAAATTTGGGTCGTAGTAAACGCTTTGATTTTGATTATAGTTATCAAATGTGTAGGAGTAAATTTGTGCGGCATGAGTTTTTTCTAAAAGCAGGCTCACATTGACTGATGTCAAAACTATAATCATCAGTAAGTTACGAAAGGCTATTTTTGACCAGCTTTTTAAAATTGGCGTTATCATTTTTATTACTCCTATAAATAATAACGTTATATCAATAATTTAATCTCTACTTTCCTGTAACAGCTAAGGGCTGAATGTAATTTTTTGATCCTAATTTTTTCACGACCAATATTTAATCAACATTAGATCTATCACTAATTACAAAAAAGCCTGTTCCAACCCTGATTCAATGGTAAAGAAAAACTATCCTGCCTTTGTAGTGGTATTTTTTGAAGTAGTCTGATATTACTACCAAAAATTTTATAAGCTGCTACAGCACAGGCTGTCTGTGAGTCTAAAAGTTGTTTCTCACTTTCTTCAAGTTTAATTAAAGTTGAAGGATGTTTTCCAATTTGTAAAAGCATCATTTTGTATTCTCCTCTTTCATAGTCCGTTAATTTAGACATCCAAGGCTGTCTGTATTCATTACGCCATTGTGGAATTGTATTTCCAGAAATAGTTAACTTCGTGGGTGTTTTCAAAGTTATTCCATTATCTAAAAAATATGTTGATGCAGGAATTTTGACCAAACAACCGTTTTCACGAGTAAATGTTATCGCTCCAGGAGTAATTTCGTGTTTGACCACTATTGCAATGGGTTCTTCAAGTTGTAAACTTTTTGCATTCCTTGAATAAGATGTTGCTGTCTGTGCATCAGTTTGGTTGCAGGGTAAAGCAGCTAAAAAAACAGCAAAGATAAAACTCCAAAAAAATTTCATAACTATCCTCCCCGAACAATAAATATTAAATTATAAATATTGTCCAAAGGTAATTTGATGTAAGGATTTTAGATTGTGAATTAGCTATTATGGACAACTATCATATGTAAAACATTCGTTAGATAGCTTTCTTCAAATCTTTGGCAATTTATAAGTATTTGGTAGATGCACTCACAGCTAAATTTTCCAACATTGATTCAGAATTAGATTGCTCAAGAGGTATTCTTTCAGAAATTTAGTTACAGCCTCTTGCCGTGCAGTTACGAGGTTTGTCAACCACTGGTTCTGGATTACTAATTCGTACTACTTCTTGCTTGCTATGGACGGGTGTACAATTTGCGATCGCGTGGGTTTCTGCTTCCCGACGGCTGACTCCACCTGTATTTAGACGTTGTTCAAATGCTTGTTGATTATTTACAACACCCATAGCCGTTTCAAACGCTGTATTCATCTTGTTTTGGACGCTACCACGATTTTCGATTGTATCCATTTTTGTAGTAGAAACATCCAAGGCATAACCGAAGCCACCACCAGCAATCCTTCTCGGTTTGAGGGCAAAACCTTGACGGTAATTAACACTAGTACCGCAAGCCGAACGGTAGTTGAAAGAAAATGCTTCACCACCAGTACCAGGTGCTTGAGAACCAAACACGATACTGTTGTATTCGTCACCATCAACTTTCACTTTTGTGGATGGCGAAACGCTAGTTGCACCAGTATTTACAGACATTTGATTCTTTTGGTCGCCGGTTCTAGCTTCACCACCTCCGCTAACATTCAAGTTAGTATTGCGACTATTGCCACTATCGCGAACTTCACCACCTTCACCACCTTCGCTAACATTCAAGTTAGTATTACGACTGTTGCCACTATCGCGAACTGTTGCTTTAGCATTACTCTCGCTAGATGAATCAGAACGACTTCTAGAATTAGAGTTTGAAGAAGCAGGAGCGATAACAGTTGTGTTAGTGCCACCATTTTCAACTTTTTGGTTCACACTAGAACCATGTTTTTTATGACCTCCGTTATGACCTCCATTGTCACCGTTATGCGGTGGTTTTTGATGTCCATGACCGCGAGAATCATAAATTGCGGTATTACTTGCATCGCAACTAGGATCGAGTGGTACGTTGTCATTTCTGGCTTCACAATTAATTAACTGACGTAATCTACCAGTTGGATTAATTGTCAAGTTACTTCCGCTAACAGAAGTTTCCGGACCAATAGCACGACCATTAAATTCTTGCTCAACATTTTGACCAACTGCTGGATTTCCGAGAAAAATAGCACCTGCGGAAAAACCAACTAAACCGATTGTTACAACTTTTTTGACTAACATAATACTCTCCTATTGATTGAGTATTATGGCTGACAAATAAGCAAAGTTTTTGTTACTTACTATTTAGCAAATTATTGTTTTTTCACAGCATCAAATGCTGGATTTACCTAATTCCTCAAGTAGTAGTTTACTGCTTTAAACTCAAGCAGAGAGATATCACTTAAGTATCAGCCAAATTGAAACTGACTTAAATTGACTCATATTTACGGAATAATACTTGCCGTTTGGTTGATGTTTAAGCTATTCATTAGCACTCCTAGAAACTTTTTTTTTAAAATGCAATCAATAAACAGAAATTGCTTTTTTTCAAATAAAAGGAGTATATCAAGTCAAAAACATCAATAATTTCAAACACTTTTTATTTTGTTACAACTATGTATTCCCTCCTTTAAAATCCTTAAAACCTTTACTTTGTCGAACAAGCAGAAAAAGTATGAGAGTTTACGTTCTAACGATTACCCAAACAACGTTCTATATATATATTGATATGATGTAATCATCTATACTGTAATGCTATAAATTAATTGTGATATTCTTGTGAGGAATACTGTGGAATTTACTTAAAAATAATGTAGAAATAATTAAGATAAACTAATTTAATATTCTCTCTCGGCATTAAAAATGGCGGAGTACTAGTAGTGCGTTTCATTTATTCCAACGGGTTGTAGAGATTGATACATAACGTCTCCCAAAATTTACAGCAAAAATAAGCCAGTCAAAATTAATCGGACAGACCATTAGTGGTTTCATTTATTCCAACGCGATAGTGTTAATTTTTTTATTAAGTTATTAATTAATCTAGCTTCATACCTAATTCTACTAATACTTGTTTCACCACTTCTTCCGTGGCTCGTTCAACTTCTGGAGTAAGTCCAATTCCATGAGCAAAATTCTTTCCTTCTACACCGTAAATAATTAACTTAGACGGAAGTTGATTTAAAGTTCTTGCAAGTTCTACTGCTTCAGCAACACTAAAAGCATGAGTAGAATAGTTAAAAAACTTTGCGGGGACTGTTTCTATTTGAGCATCTATACGGTGAATTTTACCGACTTCAGCGCCAGAAAATACCGCATCAAATAAATAAACTGTTGTTGCATCTTGCCATAATTCCATCAATGCAACCCCTTCCCCCGATGCTTCAATAATTTGAATTTCTGGGGGTAGTTGGTTACGAAATTTTTCGGCAATAATCAACCCCACAGCATCATCCTGGCGAAATTTATTACCAATGCCAATCAGTAATATTTTCTGGTTATTATTCTCTTTCGACATCAAGTTTAAGGAAATGAGTTGAACAAGATATACAAGGATCGTAATTACGAATTACCTGTTCCGATTGTTGGCGCAATTGTTCTTCTGGTAAATCTATATGCTCTTCGACAAACTGCCACAAATCTTTTTCAATAGTTGACTGGTTTTGAGACGTAGGAGGTACAATTTTGGCATCGAGAATATCTCCTTGTTCGTTGAGTTGATAGCGGTGATAGCAAATGCCGCGAGGTGCTTCGGTGCAACCATGTCCGGTACCGGGTTTAACTGTATATTCAATCACTGGTTGACTAGATATTTCTTCGCTTTCAATAATACGCAGTGCTTCTTGGGCTGCATACAATACTTCTAAACTACGAATAATAATACTTTGAAAGGGATTGCCGCAGAATGATTCTAAACCAATATCGCGGGCAATAGCTTGAATTCGGGGTGTTAATTTATCAAAGTTCAAATTGTAGCGTGCTAGGGGTCCAACAAAGTAATTTTCTCGTTCTTTAATAGTTGAATGTAAAGCTGTAGAATGAGGTTTATGTATTTCTGCAATGCGATTGTAAAATTCACTAATCGGAATATTCAAACCTTTGTTGGAAACCAAACGTCCTTCGTTCATCGGATATTCGTCAGGATGTTGCAGCGCGACAAATTCGTAGTCTGGCTCAAATTCGGGGAAAGTAAACTCAGCCACCCAACGTGCTGTTGATTCGGCAGCGTCAATTGCCCATTGCAAATCTGGGATGAGAGACTGTAGTTCTTGTGGCGTAGGCATTTTATAAAACCCACCCACACGCACGTTGATAGGGTGAACTTCCCTACCCCCAACCAAAGACATGATATGATTGCCGATTTTTTTTAATCGCAATCCTCGTTGAACAATATCCGGGTAAACTTTTGCCATCTCAACGGCGCTGTCGTAGCCCAGAAAATCGGGAGCGTGTAACATGAAGATATGTAAACTATGGCTCTCCATCCACTCACCACAGTAAATTAGCCGTCGCATTGCTCGAATTGCACCAGTAACTTCAACTCCAAAACAATCTTCCATTGCATGAGTGGCGCTCATCATATAGGCAATTGGGCAAATACCGCAGATGCGAGCAGTAATATCTGGTGCTTCGCTATACTTGCGTCCCCTTAAAAAGGCTTCAAAAAATCGGGGTGGTTCAAAGATTTTTAGTTTAACTTCTTTAACTTTATCGTTTTTGATTTTCACATACATCGCGCCTTCACCTTCGACGCGAGCCAGATAATTAACTTTGATTGTTTTAGTTGTCATGACTCAAAGATCGTGCGACATGATTTAAAGTGTTCATTAGACATCTCCGAAAAATAATGTAGAGACGCGTTAGCGCAGCGTGACCGCAAGGTCATAATATCGCGTCTCTACAAGGTTTCTGGATGACGCATATCTAATTTCCGGAGATGTCTATTAATTGTTAATTAAACAGTGGTAGCAAGTGTTTTGCCTTATTGATCAAGACCATAACCCTCCTCAATCAATTTTATCAACCGTGCAGAAAAGCGAAATGCAGGCGCTCCATCAGTCACATCATGATCGAATAGAATCGTCATGCTCAAATATTCTCGGATTGCGATCGCGTCGCCAATTACCCCTGGTTTTCTAGCAATGCTGCCCAAGGCAAAAATTAAAGGATGGATGCCAATCGGAATTCCCCAGCCATAGCCGCTATATCTGGACTTATTAGCGCTACCTATCGATGTCACAGCAACTGTTCCCATCGTTTTCTTGGCAAAAAAGGGATCTGTAGCCAATCGCCGCCACACCAGTAAGTTTCTCATAAACCTTGGCATTAATGTGAAAATCTTAGTTAAATTAATATTTTGATGCGCCCCTAGTTGGACTTGTCCTGCACTCAGCAATTCTTTTTGGACTGTGCGGATTTCAGTATGAATTTCTTTAACCGTTTTCTTGTTCGCTTGTCTAATTATATAAGGCATTGGTAGGGTTTCTAAGTCTTCATCACAATCAACTAATCTTTCTACGACAACCGAGATATCCACATCATCAAAAAGAATCAGCCGCTTTTTTCCCTTTCGCATCGCGTGGATATATTTGTGTTCGCTGACTGCCTGAGCAATGCACTTAATAATGTAACCTGTAAAGGACAATCCTTCGCCAGTTTTGGCTTTAAACTCACGGATAGAGTCGCGAGCTTTCGTTACGTCAACTTCAAATAACAGGGGGATGTGGTGTTTTGTTTGCCCAAAGTCCAGCGTGTCAAGTGTTGGATTGCGAAATTCAGGAAATCTTCGCTCCTCATAGGTGCCAATTTCATCCATAGCCTTCCTGCAACATCGTAACTGTTTTATTTAAGCCAAGGGTAAGTCATGAGACTCACTTTCTTTACGAAAAGCTTCTGCGTAAGCGTTGTAAGTGCGGTAACTGCGTACTAAATCGGCTTCACTGACACCCAAACGCTGCCACCAACTACTTAAGGATTTAGTATTCGGAGTTTCAGCAGGCCCATAACAACCATAACAACCCCGGTTATATGCCGGACAAATTGCCCCGCAGCCAGCTTGGGTTACAGGCCCGAGGCAGGGTGTACCTTGAGCAACCATAACGCAGACAGTACCCCGACGCTTGCACTCCATGCAAACGCTGTATTGTGGAACATTTGGTTTGCGGTGATGCAAAAACGCGCTAATTACCTCTAATAATTGGTACTTGTTAATTGGACAACCACGTAACTCAAAATCAACAAATACATGGTCGGCGATCGCGGTAGATTTATTTAGTGTCTCAATATATTCTGGGGATGCGTAAACAATAGAAGTGAATTCTTTAACATTCTTAAAATTACGCAATGCCTGAATACCGCCAGATGTTGCACAAGCTCCAATTGTAACGAGATGTTTTGATACTCGTCGTACCTGGTGAATGCGTTCCTCGTCGTGGGGTGTGGTAATTGAACCTTCTACTAAAGATAAATCGTAAGGTCCTTTGATAACGGCGCTAGAGGCTTCGAGAAAATTGGCAATTTCAACTTCCCCTGCCAATGTCAGTAATTCATCTTCACAGTCAAGCAAGCTTAACTGACAACCATCACAGGAAGCAAATTTCCATACTGCTAGCTTAGGTTTTTTGTTCATCTGAAATCTTGGTTGCGGCATCTACGTTTATAGAGAAAGAATATGAGGAATTTGTGAGGAAAGTTTCCTCGCGTAATTTTTAATTAGTTAAAACAATTATCAAACTAATGCTAATTATTCATTTCGGAAATGGGGAACAGTCAAACTATTTATAATTAACTCATAAGTTTCTCACATTTAATTTTTAAATTAAGGGTAGGCTTTAATATTTGGAAAAAGTTATGAATACTAAAACTCTTCCTACTCTCAAAGAAGGTTCAAAAGGTCCAGAAGTCATCAAACTAAAACAAACCTTGAAAAAACTGAATTTTTATGATGCTATTGATGATATTTTTGATTTGGAAGCTAAGGATGCAGTTATCAGATTTCAGAACGATCGTGGACTTGTACCTGATGGAATTGTCGGTCCCAAAACTTGGTCAAAATTAAATGAAATTGCAGACAAATGGCGACGAATGACACAAACAGAAGAAATAAAAGAAATAAAATCCCTGATTAACAGTCTTATGGGTGTAGCTGCACTTAATCAAGTAGCATTAGAAGGCTTTATTGGTCATAAGTCTACTAGAAGCTTTTATCTTAATGAGCCATATGGTGGCTTACAAACTTTGATGCGGGTTAAGGGTGGAACAGGAGGACCTTCCGGTGGAATTGCTTATAACGAAATTCGTATTATCTTTAATCGCTTTGAAACTAATATTATCAACTTTGATGTTGAGCGAGTATCAGAGGAAACCGGACTACCTAAAATTCAATTACCGGATTAAGTCTATTCTAAATCAAACATAATGCTTTCTTTGATCCAAGGATAAGCAATCATGATTCCTATAGAACGGCAAACTCCACTATTTCTTCTTTCTGGTTTAACTGCTGCGATCTGCTTGCCTTTCTCGCTTCGCTATCACATTATTTATATCTCCCATCAAATACTTGTAGAGACGTTGCAGTGCAACGTCTCAGGTAATGTGAAATCTATTTTAAGCAAGTAAAATCACCTTAAAAATCTGCATTCATGTTTTGCACGGTGACTTCAAGCTGCGCGATCTTAGCTAAAGCTTCTCCTAATGCTGATTTCTGTTGTTCGATAAATTGTTGCTGTTCTTTGATAGCTTCGACTAAAACGGGAGTCAAGCGGGAGTAATCAAGGTATTTGTAGCCTTCTGAGTCAGTAGAGACAACTTCTGGGCAGATAGCTTCTACTTCCTGACCACTAAAACCGATTTGCGGTTCTTCTCCAAATGCATGATTTGGGAAAGCTTCTTGATTCCACTGATAGCGCATACCATGCATCGATAACACTTTGTTGAGCGAATCTGTCAGCGGCTCAATATCCGTTTTGTAACGCAGATCGGAACATGCTCCGATGCTGCCGGTGTAGCAGATATTGCCTGCTACGTGTAGCTTTTGAGTTGGACTTGTCGTACCAATACCAACGTTACCACTATCATCATTGATAAATAATCGGGTAGTTCCCCCAGTCGCAGAGTTAGAATTTACAGTTAGATTACCACTGCTATTAACATTTAAGTTCCAAAGCTCAGCACCAGTACTAGTATCACTCTCTAGTCCTAAACGACCTCGAACTTGTAAAGGTGCTTGGGGGTTTGGCAGACCGATACCTACATTCCCATTTCCAGCAAAGGGATTAAAAACAACGTGGTTTCCCGTTCCGCTCGCTTTGATAAACAAACTATTTGTTCCAGTTTCGATATCAATCTCTGAACCGTCTGCTCTCAAATCGAGAATTCTTCCACCATTTTCTAAGCGAATGCGATTACCCTGGACGTGTAACCTTTGAGCAGGATTTGTAGTTCCAATTCCAACGTTTTTGCTGTCATCATTGATTGTAACTATGTTTGTACCAGCGCAGTTTTCAGCATTTGCTTTGAAATTTAAGTTTCCGTTTGGTTCTAGACAGATATTAAATCGCTCTGCACCATTATCGAGATTCACTACATTAGACATAATTGTCATCCTCCTAAGAAAATTTACTATTTAAACCTAATACAAGTATGTTTCAAAGTACACTTTTAAGACAATACGACAATCAGCGTATAGGATTATTAAGGTATTGCAACAAAAGACCCCTTGAGTAGCCCTAACCTTTCTAGAGCAACCATTACAGCCGCTGTTCTGGTTTGTACATTTAGTTTCGCAAAAATATGCTCCAGATGTTTTCGTACTGTGCCTTTTGTACAATTGATTCGTTTAGCAATTGCCGCATTGCTTTTATCCTTAGCAACCCAGAAGAGAACCTCTGCCTCACGTTTAGTAAGTCCGATTAATTCCAGGGAAGAAATTGAGAACAGTTGCAATTCTTGTTCTTCCAACAGCAGAAAATATTGCTCTGCGATTAGATCGGAAATAAGACGAATTACTAACTCCTTCTCCCCTTGCTCAATGTGTAATGGTAAACAAGGAGATAGAATGTTATTAGATGTAAGTAACGAAATCTGATGCTTGAACCAATGTTGTAAGAGTTCTGGTAACGACTGTGGGGTGTGGGATAAAGAATACTGGCTCAATAGTTGTTCTGCTCTCTGAGTCATGATATCCACCTGCCCATCAGCTTTGACAACAATCGCACCCATCCTATCGAAAAGCTTGAGTTGTGTGAGTATTTGTTGCTCCTGATTGAATTTAGGAGTATTTTGATCTGTCTCTATCAAGGGTTGATGGACTAGTTTTAGGACACATCGATCGCGCTGTTTATAATTTCGGCGATCGCAACTTAACGAGATTCTTTGCTTTAGCACTTTACACTCCTTCACTATTTCAAATGGCAATGGTTTGGATAAACTCGCGAATCACTAAGATGAAGTAACGAGTTGCACCAATGTCTATGTGTTTGAAGGTATCAATGTGGAAGCCATCGATATAACCATAGGCAATCCAGTATTTAAAGAACTTACAAAAGTAAGGCAGGTTCTTTCTTAATAAATACATCTGGATTTTCAAGTTTAAGAAGTAAAACTACCCTACCCCTGGGTTATCAGTCAGATTTAGAGCTTCGGCTTTTAAAAGAAGAATGGTGCGTTCTTCATCTGTACCATGATAGGCTTTTTGCTAGTATAATTTATTTTCACAGTCAAGTCCGATAAATCACTTCTATTTTATCTTCAATCAAATATTCATAAGCCTTGTGACTGAATTTATCACTAATATTATTTAAAATAAATCGGTGAATATTATTACACCTTTATTGTATCTCTAAGTAGTTATTCTTAAAAACTGGAAGATAGAAAAATATACTTATATAAATTTGTCAATAATTTGTAACAAAAATGTTTACTCCTAAGAAACACATTCGGTGGGTGTTGAAAGCTCATAAGAATAAACAACGGTTTGCAGTTATTGTTTTTCCTCCATATCTGCCCGATCTAGAGAATAACGATTGACAAAGAATTAGAGCGCGAACGCCAGGATTTTCAAGAAAAGCTGAAAGAGGAAAGCGATCGCCGTAATCTTACGATTAAGCAAGGCTTACCAGCACAAGCATTACGTCAGCTAAAAGCTGCTCAAGATTAACTAGCTGCTTTGTTAGCACGTCAAACATAAGTTTTTGGTTTAATCAGTTTGATTGTTTTGGCACTTCTTCACAAGTTCCTCAACATATTTCCCTAACCTGTGATATTAGATAAATTATTGCTTGTAATTAGCGGGGGATAAGCAATCATGATTCCTGTAAAATGCCAAACTCCACTATTTATTCTTTCTGGTTTAACTGCTGTAATCGCGGGTGTAATTTCATTTGTGGGTATCCTCAATAATCAAATCTACTTACCGTTTACACCAGAAGAGCTTTTACCTGGAGTAATGAGCCAGGATATTATTTCCTTGCTTGCATCGTTAGGACTGCTAGTTTGTCTTGTCGCGATTAGAAGGGGAGCGCATCGAGCTTGGACGATTTGGCTGGGATTGACGGGATACTTTTTTTATGCATATGCCCTCTACGCATTTGACGCGATTTATAATCGTTTCTTTCTTTGCTATATCGCGATTGTCGGATTAACTGTTTATGCCGCTATTTTATTCTTCGCCAATGTTAATTTAGATTTCTTTCAAAGAGTCGAAGAACGGCAGATACCGCGCAAAATCATCAGCATATATTTATTCTTTTTATCTGCACTTTTTTATATAATTTGGTTATCGCAAATCTTTTCAACAATTAGGAGTGGTGTTTCATCTGGTATCAACACCGTATGGGTTTTAGATTTAGCATTTGTCTTGCCTTTATTAGTTATTGGAGCGGTTTTACTCTTTCGCAAAAAACCATTGGGCGATTTGCTTGCCCCTGTTATTCTGATCAAAGCAGGTACCTTGGGTTTTTCAGTGTTCTTAGGTGAATTGCTTAAACCCTACTTTGGTCAAGTATTAGATCTGTTTATGATTGGATTATTCGCTGTATTAGGTTTAGGCTCACTTACCTTAGCTGGTCTAACTTTCTCTCGATTTGGACAACTTAAACCACAGAATTTAGTCAGTCAGTAATGCAGGCAAATTGCTTAAATATAACTGATTCATAAACCAAACCAAATTTATAGATAATGCAACAAATTTTCACATCTCCATCAGATGCTACACAAAAAACTATTTCAAAACTTCGTCCACGCAAGGGTGTAATTATTGGTGCAGGTAAAGTAGGATTAGCTTGTGCTTATTCTCTGCTAATTCAAAATACTTTGGATGAATTAGTACTGGTTGATATTAACCAGAAAAAGCTGGAAGGGGAAGTAATGGATTTGTTGCATGGTTCGCCGTTTCTTGAACCAACTGTAATCAAAGCCGGTTCATTAGCTGACGGTATTGCGGATAATGCTGATGTTGTGATTATCACAGCTGGTTCAAAACGGCTTCCTGGCGAAACTCGTCTAGACTTGATGCAGCGCAATTCAGAATTATTCAAAAACTTAATTCCAGAGGTGGTGGAGCATTGTCCTGATGCAATTCTATTGATTGTTACCAACCCCGTAGATGTAATGACTTATATTTCATTACAGTTATCTGGCTTACCTAGTACCTCAGTTATTGGTTCGGGAACAGTTTTAGACACTGCTCGTTTTCGCTACTTATTAGCAGAGAAATTGCAGTTAGATTCACGTAATCTTCATGCGTACATTATCGGCGAACATGGTGATAGTGAAGTTCCTGTATGGAGTAAGGTAAATATTTCTGGGATGCATCTATGTGAGGGAGGTTTAGAAAAAAGTACAACCGCACAACAAGAATTTTTAGATCAAATCTTTGAAAAAGTCAAAAAAGCAGGTCAGGAAATCATTAAACGTAAAGGTGCAACTTCCTACGCAATTGGTTTGGGAGTCACGGATATTGTCAAAGCGATTTTGCGCGACCAAAATCGTGTATTCACCGTCAGCAGTTTGGTAGAAGATTTTTATGGAATTAAAAATGTTTGTTTGAGTCTTCCCACAGTTATCAATCGTCATGGTGTTGATAAAAAGCTGAATTTGACACTTACAGAAACCGAGTTGAAACAATTAAAAAATTCCAGCGAAGTTTTGCACAATGCTATTTCAAAATTAAAACTTTGACGTTATTAATGAATACTCAAATAACTCATAACTCATAATTCCTAACTCCTATCTAATCTTATGTTGCAACAAATTTTCACGTCTCCATCAGATGCTACAGAAGAAACTATTGCAAAACTTCGCCCCCGCAAAGGTGTAATTATTGGTGCAGGTCAAGTAGGATTAGCTTGTGCCTATTCTCTGCTAATTCAAAATACTTTAGATGAATTAGTACTGGTTGATATTAACCAGAAAAAGCTAGAAGGTGAAGTCATGGATTTGTTACATGGTTCGCCGTTTATTGAGCCAACTGCGATTAAAGCAGGTTCATTCGCGGACGGTATCGCGGATGATGCAGATGTTGTAATTATTACCGCTGGGGCAAAGCAACTTCCTGGTGAAACCCGTCTCGACTTGATGCAACGCAATGCGGAATTATTCAAAAACTTAATTCCAGAGGTGGTGGAGCATTGTCCTGATGCAATTCTACTGATTGTGACCAATCCAGTAGATGTAATGACTTATGTATCATTAAAGTTATCTGGCTTACCTAGTACTTCAGTCATTGGTTCGGGGACAGTTTTAGACACTGCTCGTTTTCGCTATCTATTGGCAGAAAAATTACGGTTAGATCCCCGTAGTTTCCATGCATACATAATTGGCGAACATGGTGATAGTGAAGTTCCTGTATGGAGTAAAATCAATATTTCTGGGATGCATCTGTGTGACGGGGGTTTAGAAAACCGTACAACCGCAGACCAAGAATTTTTACATCAAACCTTTGAAGAAGTTAAAAATGCAGCCTACGAAATCATCAAACGTAAAGGTGCAACTTCCTACGCAATTGGTTTGGGAGTAACGGATATTGTCAAAGCTATTTTGCGCGACCAAAATCGTGTATTTACTGTTAGCAGTTTCGTAGAAGATTTTTACGGTATAAAAGATGTTTGTCTGAGTCTTCCCACAGTTATCAACCGTCGTGGTGTTGATAGAAAAGTGAATTTTACTCTCACAGAAACGGAATTAGAAAAACTCAAGAATTCTAGCGAAGTTTTGCACAATGCTATTTCACAACTAAAACTTTGATGTTATTTATTAATATTGAAGTTTTAAAGCTACGAAATTACATTAGGTGTGATTCCTAATGAAAGAATACTTTATGTTTACATCCGAGTCTCTTACAGAAGGATACTTGGATAAACTTTGCGACCAAATCAGCGATGTGATTGTGGAGCAATTTCTGCGACAAGGGTCAATTACATAATCTTTTAATGCCTCTGAGCAACAGCAAACGATTGTATTTTATCTGACAAAAAGATTCATGTGTAGAATAATTAAGCTGATGAATCGTTTTGTGTTTTTATACATACTATTGAGTCTAGTGCCATACACTAAACATCGGTCAAAAATTTTCTTTAGGTACACTAACGTGCCTAATCAGCCAACTTACCAAGGGGTTGAGATAGAGAATTTTCCGAGTTTTCCGCATAGTCTTTATATTACCGACAGTTCCGAAGTAATCAAATCACTACATAGGAGATTAGGAGCTATGACAGAACAAATGGAAAGAGGTTCTAGCAAGCTTTGGATGCAGGTGTTTGAAGAAAACGCCCCTACTGATGAAGCACTAAATGCAGCACTCGCGGTGGCTGCCGAGAAATACAAAGTCCTTCGGTGGTGGAAATATGGTCAACCTGCTATCGACCGGATCAAAGCAACATTTGAGGTTAGTCCGCGAACTGCTGGAGAGGTTATCCAGAGTGTACTTGATGCACATGGGACAGAACTTCAAGTCAATTTAGATGTCTTTCCCTACGGAATTCCTCGTCCGGAAAGAGTTCATATTAATATTTTGTTTGAGCGAAATGTCCCAGGTAAATAAACTTAAATAAGATGAAATAATGCAAGATCCAACAGGTAGCGAATTCCGCGTACTACAGATTCATCCTAGTTTGCGGTGTAATCTAAGATGCCAGCATTGCTATTCCTCATCTAGTCCAGAGTTAACCCAAGAACTACCTCTAGAACTGATTCTGCAAGCAGTATCGGATGCACGAACTGAAGGATATAATGTGCTGGGCATATCGGGGGGCGAACCATTGCTGTATAAGCCACTAACACAGGTTTTACAGCACGCTCGTAAGCTTGGCATGACTACATCTATTACAACCAATGGGATACTATTAAACCAGCAAAAAATAGAGGATTTGCGCGAGCATGTTAACTTAATCGCCATCAGCCTTGATGGTGTAGCACAATCCCACAACCAAATGCGAGGAACACCACAAGCATTTGAATTGATGACAAAGTGTTTAGAAGATTTGCGAGAAGCTAATGTTTGCTTTGGTTTTATCTTCACCTTAACGCTGCACAATCTCAACGAACTCGAAATTATTGCTGATTTTGCTGTGGAACAGGGTGCATCATTACTACAGGTTCATCCATTAGAAGAAGTCGGACGTGCTGAAGAAAATCTAGTTAATTCAGCACCTGATGAGTTAGAGCTAGCTTATGCTTTTTTAGAAGTAGCCAGAATTCAGGAACTTTACGCGGACAAATTACAAATACAGTTTGACATTGCGTCACGTCAATTAATTAGAGACAATCCAGAGCGAGTTTTTGCTCTTGATATCAAAGATGACGAAGATGTTCTGAATTATCCGCTATCAGAGCTAGTATCACCTTTAATTATTGAGAATGATGGTTCGGTAGTTCCAATTCAATATGGTTTCTCCCATAACTATGCGATTGGCAACATCAAAGAAGGTTCTTTGATAGAACAAGCGAAAAATTGGAAAACTAGCCTTTATCAACCATTCTTAAAATTAAGTCATCAGGTTTTTGAGAGTCTAGTCAACACCGATAATTCACAGCTACCATTCGCAAATTGGTACGGTCTTATTACTCAGGCTAGTCAGCAAAAAATGGCAGAGAAAGTAAGTTTGTAATTTTTTGAGTAGTGTTTACATCCTCAAAACTTGATTATATTGTTTCCCTAATCAAGGGAGGTAAAGCACAGTGTTTGACCTTTGACTGAGATAACTGCAATACCTAGTACCGCTTCGCGGAAGTAAAAAGTAACAAGTAAGAAGTTTGATTTTCTAGGCTTTTGTGCCATTTTTAATGGTTGCCTTATTTATGCCGACTTGTACTAGTAGTCAACCACATTAGTTTTGCTGGGTTTGCGTAGTGCGAGCATCTTGCTCGCTCGATAGCGCCAGCGAGCAAGATGCTCGCACTACGAATGTGCTACCCCTCATAACTTATGTGGTGAACCACTAGTAGTCAACCACATTAATTTTGATGGGTACACACCTTCGTGATCGCCTCACTATTTATTGACTGTGAACCCAAGTCACAGGTACCATCTTCTTGCTCAATTTTTGGATATAGTTTATTCAATTTAACGCGGGCATTATCAGTTGTAAACTGCCAAGAGACAGTTGCTTTTTCTTGATTTCTTACTTCTTCCCAAGCAGCAATTTCTTCTTTAATAATTTCTTGATTTGGAATCCGACGATTTAAACATTGACGTGAAAGAATCGATAATTCGATTTCTGCCATATTTAACCAACTCCCATGTTTAGGAGTATAGTGAAATTCTAATTTATTAAGTATTCTTCTTGCTTCAGTCGGCTCAAATGCTTTATATAAATATGCAGGGGTATGAGTATTTAAGTTGTCCATAACAATTTTTATTAGCTCAGAATTCGGGTAATAAATATCGACTAAATTTTTCATACAGTGAGCAAAATCTATAGAAGTTCTCCGGTCTGTTACTTCAATATGTCGCCAACCAACGCGCCGGTTCTAAAAATACGAATAAGTTGCAATTTCCCATACGTTCGTATTCATAGTCAACCCGTTTTTTTTGTCCCGGCTTAACTTGTATTGGAATTTTAGTATCACCAAGCAATTGTGTTGGACGCTCGTCAAAACAGATGATTGGGCGCTTAGAGTCTGAGCTTTGAGCGTATATATCTAGAACATCTTCCATTCGGCATACAAATTCGGCACTAACTGTTGGAATACACCATTGCTCAACTAACCAAGGTTTCATGTCGTTTTTTTTTAGTGTTCGACGTACAGTTTCATCACTTATTTTATCTACGATGGATAGTTCAACTAATTTGTTAGCTAATAATTGCATTGTCCAATGACTTCTTCCTAATGGTGGGTTACTACAAGCAGTTGCAATTAAAAATGCTTCATCAGAACCAATCATTTTTTTTGGTTTACCAGGGGGAGTGGTTTTTCGTTTAGTGTCTCTGCCAATCCTGACAACACAAATTTTTTACGAGTTCTTTCTATCGTAGCTGTACCTACTTTTAATATAGTCGCTATTTCAACATCAGAATACCCAGCTTCTGACATTAATAGAGTTTGTACGCGCTTATATTTTCTTGCCGAGATTTTCCCTTTTTTACTCAGTTGCTCTAATTGCTCTCTTTCTGAGACACAAAGGTTAATATTGTACTTCTTAGACATGACCAATAGATGCACACAAATAATGTTATAAATGCTTTAATATATAGCTTACTACTACATGGCGATCGCACAGTCGTGTACCCCTCATAACTTTTGTGGTTGACTACTAGTACTCCTTTTCATTAGTTTTGATGGAATGTCGTATTTATGAACAATTAATTATTTTCTCCCACTCCCCCACTCCTAGCCCTCACCCATTAATTTTTATGGGACAGACCACTAGTCACTCCTTTTGTGGTTTCGTTGATTACTAAAGGCAGACCTGCACTGCTGGCAATTACCAACCAATCAAAGGGGTCAAGAGGTGCGAGTTGCAATAGATTACCTAATCCGGGAATAAACACGGGTAAAAGCTGCAAGGCTGCGGAACCGACCACTGCGCCATCTAGATAGGGATTATCAGGTAGTTTTTCACGGTCGAAGATGCTATGGGTTTCCGAACGACAGCTAACCGTATGCAGCACTTGTGCCAAAGTTAAGCTCATAAACAAAATCGTGTTTGCTTGGGGTTTTGCTCCATACTTGAGTAAACCATAACTATAAGCACTCAGAGCACTAGCGGAAATTACTCCCGATTCTACCGCAATACGTTCAAAGTCAGACCGTTTAATAATCGGTTGTTCGGGGTCGCGGGGAGGACGGTTTAAAACTTCTGGTTCTGGTGGTTCCATTGCTAAACCCAGTCCTGGAAAAATATCCGAGACTAAATTCAGCCACAGCAATTGCATGGTATTGAGGGGTTCTCCCAGTCCTAATGCAGTGGTGGCTGTTGTAACTATAATTTCGCTGAGATTAGTAGAAAGCAGGAAATGCACGGACTTTCTGATGTTACTATAAATGGTTCTTCCCCGACTAACGGCATTAATCATCGTTTCGAGTCGGTCATCTTCAATAACTACATCGGCAACTTCCCTAACTACATCGGCTTTACCCGAACCCATTGCTATTCCCACGTTAGCTGCTTTTAAAGCGGGAGTATCGTTAATACCATCCCCAGTCATCGCAACGATTTTACCTTTTGCCTGTAATGCTTGGACGATTTGCAGTTTGTCGGCAGGACTAACACGAGCAAAGACATCTACCTTTTCGCAAAGAGCCTGTAACTTTTCTGACCCAAGTTGAGTGAGGTCGGAAGAATCGAGAATTTCTAATTTATGATTGCGATTGAGATGTAATTCTTTGGCGATCGCATAAGCTGTAGGACTTTGATCTCCGGTAATCATTACTGTATCAATTCCCGCTTGATGGAATTGTTCCATTAAATTGGCTACCCCTTCGCGAATTGGGTCTGCCATTCCAGTTAAACCAAGCCAAATCAAGTCGCGTTCGGGGGGGTTTTCATCAAGATTATCGACGTAAGCATAAGCAACTCCTAACACCCGCAATGCTTTACCCGCCATGCGTTCGTTTTGTAAACCATTAGCTTGTTTATCTTCTTCTGTTATAGTTACGACCTCACCATTTTTACTCACACGGGTGCAGATTTGTAGTACTTCTTCGGGACTACCTTTAACCGCGACTAACATTTGTTCCCCTTCGGTTTTATGAACCGTGGTCATAATATTACGGTTTTCGGTGCGGGGATAAGTTTTAATTAGAGGATGTTTGGCTTTGAAATCTGGAATATCCATTTCCGCAGCCATTGCCATGTAAATTAAGGCATTTTCAGTAGCAGAACCTTTTACCTCGTATTTTCCATCTTCCCCCGTAATTACCTCGGATTCGTTACAAAGAACTACAACCTGTAGCAGTTTTGACAAAGCTTTAGATTCTGATGGTAAAAATTCCTTATTATCTTTAAGAAAGCGATACAGCGCGGTCTTGGGGAGCCATTGCGTTGCGGAGGTCTCCGAGCCAGTGCGGTCTTGGGGTCTCCCCAAGTAGAGCAACTGGCGTTCCGTTGTAGCAAATGGCGTGGTTTCCCCCATGTAAGCCAAAGGCTTTCTCGCAGAGTGCGACTGTATCAAGAAATTGCCAGATAATTTGATAATGCCAATACCGATATGCACCTCGGCAACTACCATTTGATTTCGGGTAATGGTTCCCGTTTTATCCAGACAAATAGTTTGAACCGAACCCAGTGCTTCTACCGCATTTAAACCACGAATGAGGATATTACGCTTTCTCATGTCGCGCATTCCCAAAGCTAGAGTCGTAGTAGCTATGGTTGGTAAGCCTTCGGGTACTGAAGCCACTGCTAGGGAAATAGCAGTTTTGAGCATTGGTAAAAAACTGTAACCCCGCAGTAAGCCAAGACCAAAAGTAAATCCGCAGACTCCACTACAGAGTAAAACCAACTGGGAACCAACTTCGTCTAATTGTTTTTGCAGGGGAGTAAGACTGGCTTCTGCTTCATTAACCATCCCCTGTATTTTTCCCATCTCGGTAAATTTACCCGTCGCTACCACTACAGCTTTTCCTTTACCTCCCGTGACAAAGGTTCCTTTGTAAACCATATTGGTACGTTCTCCCAAAGGAATTTTCTCGCCGTTAAGAGTTTCCGTGTTTTTACTAACGGCAATACTTTCTCCTGTTAAAGCTGATTCATCTACACTTAAACTATTGGTTTCGATGAGTCGGGCATCGGCAGCGACATAACTGTTATTCTCAATCTGGAGAATGTCTCCAACAACAATTGCTTCAATTTCTATTTGCTGCTGTTTGCCATCTATAATAACTAAAACTGATGGTTTTTCATTGCTTTGTAGGGAATTAATAATTTTTTCTGACTGGCTTTCAGTGGTATAGCCAATCACAGAATTGGTAAATACTACTCCCATAATCGCCACTGCATCGGCGAATCCCCCACTAACAAGCGAAATTACCGAAGCTACACCTAGTAAAGCTACGGGTAGAGATTCAAACTGCTCGGCAAAGATGCTCCAGTCAGAACGTAATTTTAATGTAGTAAGGGCATTTCTACCGTATCGTTGTAGATTTTGACTAACAGTATCGCTATCTAATCCAGAACTTTTAGAAGTTGAGAATTTTTCTAAAACCGAATCTAAATCTAGTAAATGCCAATTTTCTGTAGGTTGTTCTTCTATTTCAATGGCTTTTTGGTTTGTTTTTGCTTGACGCGATTCTTGCCCAAGTTGTTGGTAGGTAGAAACGCTTCTTTCAATTAGAGTCGCAATTTCCGCAGAAGATTTATCGGGCTGGAATTTAACCAACAAATTGCCCGTCAAAGAGCTAGCCGTGACCTTGATTATTTCTGCTTGTTGGGAAAGCGATCGCTCTAAATATTTTTGTAGAGATGCCGAACGATAAAGTTCTCGAACATAATATCTCGCTCTTCCTTTTATAGCGGTATGTATTGCTTGTACCACAATTTTTACTTTACGTTTATGCTACAACAAACTACTAATCGTTATCGTTAGTAATTTCATTTTTATTTGACAATTCGACTGGGGTTAAAGCAGGTCTTTCTTCGCCAAGCGATTCGGACTTGGATTCTGGATGATTGAGCTTGTTAAAACTATCAAAGGCATACCAAGCTAAATTGTACCAGGGAATTTTATCTAGTTGCGGTCCTTGAGTTATCAATTGTCCTAAAGCGAGAGTTCCCAAACCCAAAGGCATCAATAACCGTAAATCCACATAGCCATTAGTAAGCCAGCTAACTTGAGAATTTAAGTCTGACACCGCATCAAGCATTTCTCCTGCCACTTCTGATGTTCCTTCCGAGTCATGGGTGTGATATCTGGAAGAACGCGGACGGAGAGGTTCTGAATCCGACTCTAACTGTTGTTCTTGGTCTAATTCTGCCCGTGCTTCTGCGAACACATCTTCAAATCGCTCTTTCGCATCGGCTACTGCTTCCTTACATCTTTGGGAAAAGGCAATCGCTTCTTTAACAGTCTTTTTAGCTAATGGCTGATTAATTCCTACAGCCAAAGGTAGTACCACTGGTGCGAGCATAACTGCCGTCAGCCCTTCAATGATTTCTGATACTTCTATCTCGTCCCAATCAAATTCTGCTGTCATTTTTTTTGCTGCCGATAGTCGTTTCTACAGATTAACTCTTTGTCTACAAATAATTCTTCTTTCTTTAGACAGGTACAATTGACATCCTCCCAAGCGTAAACTAAAACTTCCTCACAATTTACTCACATTATTTTTTTACCTTAAGAGCAAAGCTAATTAAACTCCGAAATTGATTTGTTGAAATGAGTCAGATAAAGACTGGGAGATAACTATGAAAAACTTAATTCGCGGCTTAGCATTACTTAGTTTCATGCTCATTATTAGCTTGATAATCTTTGCTATCCCTCAACCAGTATCAGCTATACAAGCATTAGCACCCGAATTACCCGAAGTTGGTTTACAAAAATCATGCCCTGAATTTGATACGAAAATTGATTTGAACAATGCGAATATTATTGCCTTCCAAGATTGCCGGGGTTTCTATCCAAATCTTGCAAAAAAGATTGTTCTCAACAGTCCCTATGAAAAAGTTGAAGATGTCTTAAAAATCTCAGGATTGAGCGAACGTCAAAAAGAACTACTCAAGTCCGAATTAGGGAATTTTGAAGTAAAACTGCCAGTGATGAGGAAAGAAATGAGGATGCCTCCCAGACCTGCTCTGCGAAAATGATGATACTGCTTGGATATTTCTACAGAAACAGCAAAGAAATGTTACTTTTGGCTTTGTAAAACCTTACTTGTAGGAGACAATAAAGATATAGACAGCTATTAGTTATATAAACCTCAAATCTTACTACAAAGCTGCTATGGAGGTGAAACCATGTTTGACATTTCTGTAACTGATGTCATTAGATACACGACGCTCAGACTTAGCATACTAATTGTACTGGTATTGCTAGCATTGGCTTTAACCGCTATCCCAGCGTTTTGAAAAATCACCAGGGTTGGTAACTGCTTGATTCATGACTAAAAATGAATATTACCACTATATTGCAATTGGCTATTGCCCTTGCAATCGGTTTAATTATCGGTATGGAACGAGGTTGGCAAAGCCGAGATAGTCCTCAAGGTTCTCGGACTGCGGGAGTGAGAAGTTTTGCTTTCGTCGGGCTTTTTGGTGGGTTGTCGGCACTTTTAGCAAGCAAATTCGGAGCAAATATTTTAGCGGTAACGTTTCTGGGGCTGGTATTGATAGTAGCTTTTTCCTATCGCATCAGCGCCAAAGGTTCTCAAGATTTCGGCATCACCACAGAACTATCGTTGTTGATTACTTTTATCTTAGGAGCATTAACGGGGAGTGGATTAGAAGGAGAAGCGGTTGCTAGCGCTGTAGTTGTAGCTGCATTATTAGGATACAAGCACGAAATTCATTCAATTCTCAATCAATTAGAACGACGAGAATTAATCGCTACACTGCAACTATTAATAGTGGCTGCTGTAGCGCTTCCTCTACTTCCAAATCGTAATATTGGTCCTTGGGAAACATTGAATCCCAGAACGATTGGTTGGATAGTACTGTTGATTGCAGGTATTTCCTATATTGGCTACTTTGCAATGCGTATCCTTGGCAGCCGCGTTGGTTTGTTAGCAACTGCGGTAATCGGTGGATTAGTATCATCAACTGCGGTGACGCTCGCTTATGCCAGAATAGCGCGTAAAGAACGGGATAATTTAGCTTTACTGGGTGCGGGGATTTCTCTTGCAGGCGGTATTATGGCAGTAAGGTTGCTGATTGAAATCGGAATTGTTAATCCTTCTTTACTTCCTTTATTAATAGTTCCAATTGGATTACTGGCAATTGTCCCTCTGATTGCAACGGTAGCAATCGCAATTAGAACGACTCAAAATGTATCATCAGCAGAAGTAAAGTTGAAAAATCCGGTTGAATTAGGAGCCGCTTTAGGCTTTGCTGCCGTTTTGAGCGTTTTGTTTGTGCTTGTACGTGCTGCTCAAACTTTCTTTGGAGATATAGGTATCTATGTACTGGCAGCAATATCGGGAATTGCCGATGTAGACACGGTGAGTTTATCTTTAGCACAAGCGACTCGTGAAAATTTATCGCTTGAGATTGCTGCGACAGGAATTCTAATTGCTGCAATGGTAAATACTTTATTCAAAGCAGTACTAGCCACATTTATTGGTGGGTGGTTGCTGGGTAGATGGTGTGCAACTATTTTGTTAAGCGCTTTGGGTTTAAGTTTGATTGCAGCGTTTGCGATGCGTGGGTAAGAAAAGCGTAGGGGTTTATCTTTTTGGACAGATGATGAGTCAAAATAAAACGAATTATTTATCTTGCTATTAAGTAACTCAGCGTTAAAAAAACAAGGTACGTCATTGCGAGCGAAATGTTAGCGTTCACCTTTATGTGCGGTTAAGCATGTCCGAAGGACATAATGGAGCGACGCATTCACCCGTTCACCGCAAGGTGCGGCTTAGGGTGTGGATCATCGCAAGGTTTTCAGTGTTGTTTACAGTCTGTTACATAATTAAGTTTATTTGTGCCGACTTACTTACTCTATCGACACCTTCCTCACAAGTTCCTCAAGTTTTTTTAATATTCTGATAATAAAGCCGGAATCAAACAGTATCGTTTCATAGAAACTATATGTAAAATGAACGTTAACAAGTCTCTCGACAAAAAAACAATCGTTGTTGCAGTAATTGATGGTACAAAAGCACGGTTTTTAACTTTGGAATTAGAACAATTACCCGATGATGATTTTGGCCAAATTTGATGGAAAAGAAAGTTCTATATAATCCGAATAATGAACTTTCAGGTCAAGAACTTTGGGCAAACACCAAAACAGGACGCAATCGCGGTGCAGCGGCTCAAGCCCACTCCTATGATGACCACCGTCAAAATCATATAATGGAATTTGAAAGACGCTTTGCCCAAACTATTTCCCATCAAATTATTAGTTTCATTCAGATTTGTCAGGCAAGATATTTAGTTTTGGTTGCCGAACCCCAAATTTTAGGCTTTATGCGAGAAGCCCTGATGCCTATACTACCTAAAAACATAGAACTAAGTGAATTGGCAAAAGACCTCGGCAAACTCAGAACTAAAGAAATACATGAGTATCTTGCCAACAGAAAACTGCTGCCAGCACGCACAAAATTATTGTGAACATTAAATATTTTCGCGTTACTGAATCCGCGATCAATAAAGATTTCGAGACGTTGCAGTGCAATGTCTTAACAGTGGTTCTGGTTAGCCATGATATTTTTTGTGCATTGTTATTAACATTAACGTTTTTCACTCTTTAACCGTAAAAATTCAAATTTTCTCCTCACAACATCTTCAAATTTAGCTATTAACTTGATATTTGAAGATGCTTCTGTGTAAATAAGGAGAAAACATGTCTAGATTAACACTCAATCCAATCAAGGAAATTAGCCCTTTACATCGTCATTTTTTCTTATCATTTGTACTAATTTTTTTAGCGGGTTGTGGAGTATTCGCTTCCGAGAGATGTGGAGAGTACATTGCGACATCTTGGACTCGCAATTTAAAAAAAGAATTTGTGGATCAAACCAATACCTCTAATTGGAAATCTTTTATCGAGCAAGAAAATTTGCAGGCTTCAGAAGCAGAAAAAACAAGATTAAACACTCAAATTCAAATTATTGAATACAGAGCATTGTCTTCTCTGGCAATTGCTAAAGATTTTTATAAATGGTTGTTTGCAACAATCATGACGTTTTCTATCTCAATAATTATTGCTTCACTATGCTTGTTCTCTATAAGTAAAGAGGGCTGGAAGGTTGCAAATAACTATGTCATAAATGTATTTACAGTTTTTTCCAGTATCGCTTTATTAAGTGGTTCTATTCCTTTAGTTTTTCAGTATGAGAATAATGCTCAAAAGCACTTGGAAATGTTAGTTAACTATATAAATTTAAGAAATCATGTTATAACTAGCATTGCAATAGCTGGGAACCTAGAAGGAGAATCACTTACCCTTAAAGATATTGTTGTTAGTACTGAGATAGCATTAGCCAAGTACCATCAAATAAGTATTCAACTCGATACTAGTCGTATGCTAAATCCTCAGCAAATTATCGATAAGCTGGAAGTCTCTCAATAATTATAACAGTTGAATTCATCGTAATTTTTTACAACTTATTCCCCGCATATATTAATTTTGAATCGGTAAATATAATTAAATAGTCTCAAAAATATGATTGCAAATGCACCCCCAAAAGTTATTTTTCAAATCCAAGAAATTACCAAAGTTTACCGTATGGGTGAGGTGGAAGTAAAAGCGCTTAATTCGGTTAACTTAAATCTTTATCAAGGGGAATTAGTAGTTTTATTAGGTCCTTCTGGAAGTGGTAAATCAACTTTACTTAATATTATTGGTGGATTAGATATACCTTCAAGCGGTCATGTTTTCTTTCATCAACGAGATTTAACTCACGCTAATGATAATGTACTCACTCGCTTTCGTCGCGAATGTGTCGGCTTTATTTTCCAGTTTTACAATCTCATTCCTAGTTTAACGGCACGGGAGAATGTTGCCCTTGTTACCGAGATTGCATCAAATCCCATGCTTCCAGAACAAGCATTAGAATTAGTCGGTTTAGAAGAAAGGTTGAATCATTTTCCTTCGCAGATGTCCGGAGGAGAACAACAAAGAGTGGCGATCGCTCGTGCTATTGCCAAACGTCCGGAGGTTCTGCTGTGCGACGAACCCACCGGAGCGCTTGACTTTCAGACGGGTAAACTAGTTTTAGAAGCCTTAGAACGAGTCAACCGCGAACTCGGAACCACAACCGCAGTCATTACTCATAATGCTGGAATTGCCGCAATGGCAGACAGGGTAATCACTATGCGTAGTGGTGAAATTACAAGTATTCATTGCAACGACACAAAAGTAGAGCCTGAAGAGTTGGAATGGTAAGTTTTAATTATCAGTTTTCAAGTCACGAATAGTAGCTAAAAATAAACAGAATAGATGCAAACTCCAGTTAAGATGCTATGAAACAGATTTTATCTAATTGAATTAATTATTTATCTTATTTATTTATGGCTAGCTTTACTAATTCTTATACCTTTGTTTTCTTTATTGCCAAGCATAAGTTAAATACGCTCTAAACTTGTGAATACAATGATTTAGACCATAGATGGGTCTTTTAACTTCATAATAACTTCATATTAACTTGATACATTTTCACATTTTCTTAATCTTTTGTTAACGAAAAAAATACAGTATCGAGGTGTAATATGATTATTGAAAACAAACAAGTAACAAACAATACTTTTTCTCTGAGAAAAATAAGTTTGTTTGCGGTGTTCGGGATTGTCCTGAAAGCTTCAAGGAAAACAATCGGCAAGTTCAGTTTGGTTCGCAGGCTTGATGTTAGATATTTAAGGTGAATTTCTAGCTAATTAGTTGGGGTACGAATTGCGACTCTGACTTACATAAGAATTAATGAAAATAATTAAGGAGTAGAAGATGGCACTAATTTCTTTGCCTACTAACTTGTTCGACTCTTCAGGATTCCTATGGGATATTCAAGGAAATGGAAATATTATAAATGGCACTAATGATGCCTTTGATGGTGGTCTAAATTTGAATGGTTTTCCTTTCTTTAGTAATGGTGATACAGAAGATGATGGTCGAGAAATAGCAATCGGAACAGCTTCTATTGATGGGGTAGAAGTACAGCGGAAAATTTATGTCCCAGAAGACGAATCTTTTGCTAGATTCCTGGAGATTGTCACGAATACTGGTTCTTCAGCGGTTGATTATACGGTTAATCTTAATACCAATCTTGGTTCTGACAGTTCGACTATTGTGGTTGATACTTCTAGTGGCGATAATATTTTCAACACGGATGATAACTGGCTAGTAACCGATGACGTGGACGGTTCTGGCAATCCAACCATAGCTCATGTAATTGCAGGAGAGGATGGAATTGTTCGTCCTAATGCTGCTTCTATAAATTTTGATAACATTAATTTTGCATACAATCTAAATTTAGAACCTGGTGAAACCCAGATTGTGATGCATTTCGCAGCCCAGAATCAGAACCAAGCGGAAGCACTAGCTAAAGCTTCTGAATTAGAGTTGCTTGAGTTAGGTGCGTTAGAGGGGCTGAGTGAAGAAGAAATAGCGCAGTTAGTTAATTTTTCTACTACACCTCCACCAGATATTATTGGCACCGAGGGGGATGATGTTTTAACAGGTACCAATCGCGGAGAATTGATTGACGGTAAAGGTGGAAATGATATCCTGCAAGGACTTAGTGGCAACGACCGGATTTTGGGCGGTGGTGACAATGACCTAATTAGCGCCGGTGGTGGTAAAGATACTGTTGAAGGTGGAACTGGTTCCGATTTTATTTCAGGAAATAGCGGCGATGATAACCTTTCAGGAAATGAAGGGCAAGATAATATCCTTGGTGGTGAAGGTAACGACGAAATTAACGGTGGTGACGATAGCGATCGCCTTTTAGGAGAAGCCGGAAACGACACGATCAATGGTGATAGCGGTAACGATACTATAGATGGTGGCAACGGTAACGATACCATAAATGGTGGTAATGGTATTGATAGTTTGTTTGGTGGTAACGACTCAGACAGCCTCAGTGGTGGAGCCAATAATGATACCCTTACAGGTGGATTCGGCAACGATAATTTAAATGGTGGTGAAGGGGACGACCGATTAATAGGAGTTGATTCGACTACTGCTGGAAGCGGTGTCGGATTTGGCGCTGGGGAACTAGATACTCTCACGGGTGCGGCAGGAAGCGATACCTTTGTTTTGGCAGATGCAACCCGCGTCTATTATTCTGACGGCGACCCCTTGACTCTGGGAGATTCGGACTATGCTTTAATTACTGACTTTAATGCCAGTGAAGATACGATTCAGCTAAAGGGTAGTGCTGACTTATACAGTCTGGACTTCTTTACCAGTACCACGGGTACAGTTGATGCTTTATTAATTTACGACCCAGGAGTCACCGCAAGAGGTGAAGCCATCGGAATTTTACAAAATGCTTCAACTGATTTGACTGTCTCATCCCCTGGCTTCTCTTTTGTTTAAACAAGTATTGGTTTAGAAATTAGCGCAAAGAAAAATAAATTATTAGGAGATGAAGTGAGATATGGCTACTGAAAATGAAATCTCAACAAATACTTTAGAATGGGGCGAAACCGTAAATACCAATAACGTTCAAAGAGTTAATCAAACAGAATCGGCAACAGACCAGCAGCAGACAGCCGCAGACAGTATCGCTTCAACAGATGGTATATTTAGCGACCCGCTTGGCGATACATTTGGATTTGGTACAACCCAGCTCGATATTGAAAGCCTTAGTAGTAGCGCAGATGGTGATGCTGTTACCTTAAAATTTGATTTTTTTACACCAATTGCCCCACCATCTTCATTTTCCGCTGAATCTGTCGTAGGGTATATTGACCTAGATTTAGACCAGAATGCTTCGACTGGTACCTCTTCATTTCAAAGTTCCTTTGCGCCACCAGGACAACAAGGAGGTCTGCTTGGGAATGAAGCATATATAGACCTTTTCAATGAAAGCGGTGGTTTGGTCAATCTTATAGATACTGAAAACTTTACAACTATCGCACAATTACCGATTAATTATGGTTCGGATTTTTTTGAAGTCCAACTAGCTTTCGATTTGTTAGAAGAAGTTGATGGAATAAACTATGGTTCGGTAATTGGAACTCGTTCAGAGCCAACAGATGCAGCTCCGAATACTGAATTTGCAAATCTTATTATACCTCCTGCACCTGATATTATCGGAACTGAGGGTGATGATGTCTTAACAGGTACTAATCGCAGAGAATTAATTGACGGTAAAGGTGGTAATGATATCCTACAAGGGCTTGGCGGCAATGACCGGATTTTCGGCGGCGGCGATAACGATCTGATTAGTGCGGGTGATGGTAACGATATTGTAGAAGCCCAAAGTGGTCAAGATTTCATTTCCGGGGGCAATGGTAATGATACGCTGTTTGGCAATCAGGGACAAGATAATATTTTTGGTGGCGACGATGACGACGAACTTTATGGTGGTGAAGATAGCGATCGCCTTTTAGGAGAAGCCGGGAATGACACCATAGACGGGAATAGTGGGAATGATACTGTAGATGGTGGTACGGGTAACGATACTATCAGAGGTGGTAACGGTATTGATAATTTGTTCGGTGGTAGCGGCTCAGATAGCCTCAGTGGTGAGGTTGATAATGATACCCTCACAGGTGGATTTGGCAACGATAATTTAGACGGTGGCGAAGGCGACGATAAACTAATTGGAGTTGATTCGACTACTGCTGGAAGCGGTGTCGGATTTGGTGCTGGGGAAGTAGATACTCTTACGGGTGCGGCAGGAAGCGATACCTTTGTTTTGGCAGATGCAACCCGCGTCTATTATTCTGACGGCGACCCATTAACCATAGGGGATTCAGACTATGCTTTAATTACTGACTTTAATGTCAGCGAAGACACGATTCAGCTAAAGGGTAGTGCCGACCTATACAGCTTAGACTTCTTTACCAGCACCACGGGTACAATTGATGCTTTACTAATTTACGACCCAGGAGTTACCGCAAGAGGTGAAGCCATCGGAATTTTACAAAATGCCTCAACCGATTTGACTATCTCATCTCCTGGCTTTTCCTTTGTTTAAAATTCTGCTTCATTGCAGGAATACTACAACTCTTCAAGGTTTTGCCTTTTGAAGCTTCTTGTAATGAAGAATTCCACTATATCTTGATAGTTTTTCTACCCAATTGTTCTCAACAAATTACCAAAAATACAGTCATGGCAAATAATAACAACCCAACTAACCTCGATAACTTAGTAGCAGGAGAAGACTTTGTTAAGGGTGAAGTGGTTATCAAATTCACTCCGGAAGCAGATGATTCGAGTATTAATTTGGTAAAGGAAACTCTAAACGCCACAGTTATAGAAACTTCTCCAACATCAGGTATTCAACGTTTGGCAATTGGTGATATGAGCGTCGTAGAAGCGGTTAATACTATCAATAACAATCCAGCTTTGGAAGACACAATTGAATTTATAGAACCTAACTTTACTGTTGATACTACTGATACAGCAACCAGCCAAACTCCAACAACTGATTCCGAGAATACTAGCGATACAGCAACTAATCAAACTCCAGCAACTGATTCCGAGAATACTAGCGATACACAAACTAACCAAACTCCATCAACTGATTCCGGGGAGCAAACAGTAGATAGTACTAATAATACAACTATGGCAAATGATAGCGGATTAACAAACCTCGATGGGTTAGTTGCTGGAGAAGACTATGTTGCTGGTGAAGTAATTATTAAATTCAAACCAGGGGCAGATACTGCGAGTATTAACTCCGCGCAAGAAACCTTGAGTGCTACAGTTTTGGAAACTACTCAAACATTGGGTATTCAGCGTTTAGAATTAAATGAAATTACCGTTGAAGAAGCGATTTCTAACTTTAATACTAATGCTGCATTGGCAGATACAATTGAATACATTGAACCAAACTTTATTGTCCGAACTCAGGATACTGTCCCCAACGATCCCCGCTATGATGAACTATATGGTTTGAATAATACCGGGCAAACTGGAGGTTTAGAAGATGCAGATATCGATGCTCCACAGGCTTGGGATATTCAAACCGGAAACGACGTAGTAATCGGGGTAATCGATACAGGAGTAGACTACAATCACCCAGATATTAACGATAATATGTGGACGAATCCGGGAGAAACTCCGGACAATGACATCGATGATGATGGTAACGGTTTTGTAGATGATTTCTACGGCTACGACTTTGTTAATGAAGATGGCGACCCCTTCGATGATAATAGCCACGGTACCCATGTTTCCGGCACAATTGCCGCTGAGGGAAATAACAACACCGGCGTAACTGGGGTGAATTGGGATGCCCAAATCATGGGGCTAAAGTTTCTTAATGCAGGCGGCTCTGGTACAAATTTTGATGCAATTGAAGCGATAGAATACGGCATTCTCAACGGAGCGCAATTAACTAATAATAGCTGGGGAGGTGGCGGATTTTCTTTAGCGCTACAGGATGCAATTGCGGCTGCTGGAGAAGCAGGACAGTTATTTGTTGCCGCAGCCGGAAATTTTGGTCAAAACAATGATATATCTCCATTTTATCCTGCAAGCTACGACCTAGATAATATTATTTCTGTAGCAGCTACGGATGATGCAGACTTAAAAGCTGGATTTTCCAACTTCGGAGCCACATCTGTAGACTTAGGAGCGCCCGGAGCGCAAATCCTCAGTACATTACCCGGTAACAGCTATGGCTTGCTCAGTGGAACTTCAATGGCTACACCTCATGTATCCGGTGCTGTTGGTTTAGCGTTATCTCAAAACCCCGAATTAACTTCCTCAGAAATCAAAGAATTAATTCTGAACACAACGGATGAAATCCCTGCTTTGACAGGTATAACTGTTTCCGATGGTCGATTAAATGGTTTCAATGCTCTTGGAGAACTGACTCCGGCTCCTGATATTATCGGTACTGACGATGATGATGTATTAACAGGTACTAATCGAGGCGAGCGGATTGTTGGGCTTGGTGGTAATGATATTATTCAAGGACTTGGTGGCAGCGACCAAATTTTTGGTGACGATGATAACGATTTGATCGGCGCGGGCAATGGTAATGACACTGTTGAAGGGGGAGCCGGTACTGACTTGATTTCTGGTGATAATGGTGACGATAATCTAAACGGTCAGTCGGGACAAGATGATATTTTTGGTGGTGAGGGCAACGACCAAATTAACGGTGGTAGCGGTAGCGACCAGCTTTTAGGAGAAGCGGGTGACGATACTATTAACGGTGATGACGGTAATGATACTGCTAACGGTGGTAGCGGTAGCGACACAGTTGCGGGTGGTAACGGTATTGATAGATTATTTGGCGGTAGCGATGATGACCAAATAACCGGCGGAGTCGGAAATGACACCTTAACTGGGGGATTTGGCAACGATAGTTTAGATGGAGGTGAAGGTGACGACGAATTAATTGGAGTTGATCCAACTACAGCAGGTAGTGGAATTGGATTTGGTGCAGGTGAAGTAGACACTCTTACAGGTGGAGCAGGTAGCGATAAATTTGTTTTTGCTGATGCAACCCGCGTTTACTATTCTGACGGCGACCCTTCCACTACAGGTGATTCGGATTTCGGCTTAGTTAAAGATTTTAATGTGAGTGAAGATGTAATTCAATTACAAGGCAGTGCAGATTTATACGAACTAGATTTCTTCCCGACTTCAACTGGTTCGATAAATGCAGCTTTAATATATGACCCAGAAGTTCTAGCTAGAGGTGAAGTTATTGGAATTTTGGAAAACGTTTCCACAGATTTAACTATTTCCGATCCTGCTTTCTCTTTCGTTTAGAAATTAGTAGAAGCTGATATGTAGAGACGTTGCACTGCAACGTCTCCCAAGATTTAGGTAAAGACCGATAACTGAAACAATTTGTATTGAAAATAAGCATAAATCCAAAATAAACTATTACTCAAGCAGTTAATCTAAATATTGAATGTCTTCCCATAGCTGCTAATTTAAATCGTGAAGGGAGACAGATAAAATGAAAGCAATCGATAAAAAATTATTAAGAGATATTTTACATTGGCGCGGTCAGATCCTAGCCATTGTCTTGGTTGTGGCTTGCGGAATTGCCAGTTTTGTAAGTATGTTGAGTGCTTATGAATCTTTACAGCTTTCTCAAGCAACTTACTATAATAACTACCGTTTTGCAGATGTTTTTGTCCAGTTAAAACGCGCACCAGAAACCCTCGCAAGAAAAATTGAAGATATTCCGGGAATTGCAAGAATACAAACAAGGGTTGTTGTTGATGTAACTCTTGATGTTCCAGAACTTGCAGAACCAGCTACCGGAAGATTGGTGTCAATTCCAGAACGAAGAACCCCGATGCTCAATGATTTGTATATTCGTCAAGGACGCTACATTGAACCGGGTAAAAGTAATGAGGTTTTAGTGAGTGAAGCTTTCGCGAAAGCAAACAATCTCAAATTAGGCGATAATCTGGGTGCGGTAATCAACGGACGCTGGCAGAAATTACAAATTGTTGGCATAGCGCTTTCCCCAGAATACGTTTATGCAATTCGCGGTACGGGGGATATTTTTCCCGATGACCAACGTTTTGGCGTATTGTGGATGGGAAGGGAAGCTTTGGGAACGGCTTTTAATATGGATGGAGCTTTTAATGATGTCGCATTAACTTTAATCCCAAGAGCCAATTCCCAAGAGGTAATTTTTCGACTCGATCAACTTTTGGAACAATACGGTGGTTTTGGGGCTTATAGCAAAGAAGACCAAATTTCCAACCGTTTTTTATCGGAAGAAATTACTCAGCTTCAAGGAACTGCAACCTTTATCCCGACAATTTTTCTCGGTATCGCGGCGTTTTTGCTGCATATGTTGCTTTCTCGTTTGGTTAGCACTCAGCGCGAACAAATTGCCGTATTAAAAGCTTTTGGTTACAACAATCTCAGCATTGGTTTTCACTATCTCAAATTTGTTTTAGTTATCGTATTTTGCGGTGGATTTCTAGGTACGGCTTTGGGTTTATGGTTTGGTATGGCTGTAACATCCTATTACACTAAATTTTTCAACTTTCCTTTGTTGCGTTACGAAGCAAGCCTCGGTTTAGTATTGGGAGCAATTTTAATTAGCGGTGGTTCGGGTGTATTTGGTGCTTTTGTGGCAGTAAAACAAGCCGTTTCACTACCACCAGCCGAAGCGATGCGTCCCGAACCTCCAGCCAAATTTAAAGCTACCCTTGTCGAAAAATTAGGACTGCAAAAGTTACTTTCTCCCGGTACCAGAATAATTTTACGAAATATCGAACGCAAACCTTTTCAAGCATTGTTTTCGACTTTAGGAATTGCTTTGGCGATCGCCATTTTAGTTGTCGGTCGTTATTTTAGCGATGTCATGGTATACATGGTTGACGTAGAGTTCCGCAACGTCCAGCGCGAGGATGTAACTATTGTATTCAACGAACCTCGTCCGGCGCGGGTAAAGTATGAAGTAGAACATCTTCCCGGTGTGATCTACGCCGAACCTTTCCGCAGCGTACCAGCTAGACTACGCTTTGAGCATCGCACCTATCGCAGCGCTTTGACAGGAATTACACCCCAAGCTGAATTACGCCGTTTAGTGAATAGTAATTTAAATCCCGTATTATTACCATCAAATGGAGTTGTATTAACAACACAGTTAGCAAAAACATTAGGCGTAAAAGTTGGCGATCTATTAACCGTAGAAGTATTAGAATCAGCCAGACCAATTCGGGAAGTAACAGTTGTAGGACAAGTTGACGAATTGCTGGGAATGTCTGCATATATGGAAATTGGAGCGCTAAATCGATTAATGCAAGAAGGAGGAAGTATTTCGGGAGCATATTTGATGGTTGACGACAGCTATATCAATCGTCTCTACGCTTTACTCAAAAAAACCCCCGCAGTTGCTGGTGTCTCCATCCGCAAAACAGCAATAGAAAAATTTCAGGAAACGATTGCTGAAAGTTTGAGCATTTTTACGACTGTATTAGTGATATTTGCAAGTATTATTGCTTTTGGAGTCGTTTATAATGCTGCCCGAATTGCTCTTTCCGAACGCAGTCGGGAACTAGCTACGTTGAGGATTATCGGATTTACTCAAGGGGAAATTGCTTTTATTTTGTTGGGAGAACAAGCCGTAATTACTTTAGTTGCAATTCCTGTTGGGTTTATGTTGGGGTTTGGTTTATGTGCTTTGATGTCTAGTGCTTATCAATCAGAACTTTATCGGCTTCCTTTGGTTGTTAGTAATTCCAGCTATGCGTTTGCGTTTATTGTAATTGTAGTAACTGCGATTATTTCCGGCTTGATAGTTCGTCGTCAACTGAAAAGTTTGGATTTGATTGCTGTATTGAAAACGAAGGAATAACTGTCACTAACTTACATTTTGCACCATTTTCAATAACCGAAGGCAGAGCCTTCAAACCCTTGCTCCCAGGTTGAACCTGGGAGCCAAATCAAGAGTAAGACGGCTCTTTTTGCGAGTGGTGCAAGATATCAGTTACTAAACCACTTCAAAAAGCTTTAAATCATTTTTCCCTTTCTTCTCAATTCTTTACTATTTGCTATAAATGTTTCCATCGCGAATGGCTCACCATGTCCGGGGTATACAGTATTAATTTTTAAATATTTCAATTTTTCTATACTTGTATTTGCTGCTGTTAAATCGTCGATAATAGCACTGAAAGCTGGTTCATCAATATTTTCAAGCAAATCACCACAAAATAAATCGCCATCATTAGTCAAAATTCCGATTGAACCTTTTGAATGTCCAGGAATATAAACAACTTTAGCATCGAATCCATATTTGGATAAATCGTAGCTATCTTCTAAATATAAATCTGGTTTACATCTTTCCGACTTACCAAACCCAAAAATAATTGGGACAATAGGAAGCATTAATCTGATAAAAAAATTAGGTTTTTTTCTATTGAAAAACATATCTCCGCGTTCTAACATACCCGAATCATCATGATGCATAGCTATTTTGGTATTAAATTTTTTGCGAAGATAGGCAGCATTTCCCGTATGGTCAAAATCTCCATGCGTTAAAACAATCAGCTTGATATTTCCCTTTTTACAGCCTGCATTTTCGAGCGCTTTCTCAATTTCTGTACGTTTATTTGAACTCCCGGTGTCAATTAGAATATAGCCAATGTCGGTTTTTATCAAATAGCAATTTACACTACCTAAATTAAAGGGTAATAATAAGTTAATGACTGTAATTTTCTGCTGCATATTCTCATACTCTGTGTATTATTTATTTTGTTTTTCAATAAATCACCCAAACATCAAAACCTCCGGCTTAAATATCATTACTAATCCGAAAAATAACATAAACATTCCCCCAAAAAGCTTCAGATTTCTCCCCTGCAACTCTGTAAGTCTGGCTGATTTAAAAGAATAAATCAAATTAAATAAAATCGCAAACAGAGGAATAACATAAATTGCGGCATAAACAGCCGTCCACAATCCGTAACACAACCAAATATTTCCAGTACAATAATTAACTAAACTAGTCATGTAAACAACTGGAAGTATAGCCGTACATCCCAATTCCACAATATTAACAACAATCGCTAGCAGAATCGTCCCAAATAATGCAGCAAAAAATTTCTTTTTATCTTGCCCTACAGTTTGGACATCTCTAACTATCTTGCTGGCTCTTTTAGTTATCTCTAGTTGCTGTGACTCTGACAATGATAGGGATATGGCTTTCTTAAAAAAGAAGTAATCTTTAATATTAATTATGCCAGCAATCGTAATGAAAGTTCCTAATATCAACATGAATATGCTGCCATATCTTTCCAGAAACATGGAACCAAGCAGCACCATAATCATGATAAATACAAAGTAAATCACCGCTGAAGTGGTGATAAACGTTGAACCAACAATGGTCATATCCTTTTTGCTTTTTGTATAAGTCAGCAATGAAAGCAAAATAATTAGAACGGTAAAAGCACAAGGATTAAATCCATCTGCAAATGCAATTATAGATACGAACAAGGGAAAAGGGAGTTGTTGAGAAAATTCGGTAATTGCTGTATCTGGAATCAAGTTAATGAAAACAAATATGCTAATAATTAATGTAGCGATTAATCCACCAAACCAATATCTTTTATCCTGCTCGCTTCGGAATTTATTTTGAAATAATAAATAACTAACAGCGTATAACCCAGGCAGAAAAAATATTTGCCAAGCACTAATTGAACTTTTCTTCTGTGCTGGAATATTTATTTTTTTACCTAATTCGGATTCTATAGCTTGAATGATTTGATTTTTATAGCCAGTATAACCATTAAAAACTGAGCTATATTCTAAATTACCATTTTCTTCACTATAACCAATAAATGATTTCTCTCCGATAAATGTTCTCGGAACCGCTTCGTTAGAAATTTGATATTTTTCTAAATACTCTTGCCAAATATCTGGATGTTGAGTTACCTCGTAAGCATATACTTTAATTTCTTGATTATTTTTATCAATATATTCCATTAATGGCTTTTGTTTAGCACAATGGGGGCAGGCTTGGTTGTAAAAGAAATAGACGTTTAATTCCTGATTGTTAGCATGAGCAAATGAAGTAAAAAAAGTTAAAGTTGCCAGTAATGTTAAACAAAAAGAAATCAATTTTTTGTCAATATTTTTAATCTGCATATTCTCAAACTATTTATTATCTAAATATATGGCGGTATCGTCTAATCTTGGCGACACCGCTAGCAGGACATTTCATTAGTTGTCAGTATTCAATACACGAGAACCCATGAGCAAATCAAGAGTTGTATCATTTATCGCAGCTACGATATTTAATGTGATAAATGAAACCACCACGACGCGCAAGATCCAAGGAGTCAACACTTGCCATTCCTCTTCCAGTAGCAGTCATTGAACTATTAATACGCATATTCAAGCTGTCACCACAGCGCGACCAGCTTGATGCCATTAATTTATCTTGAACATTGTATTCTTGTTCGCCACGGAGAATTCTTCTGAAAACAGGTCCGCGTTCACCAGCAAAGAAGTATTCTGCTCTGAGTCTTCCAGTTGTGTCAGGAGCTACATAGCCTCGATAATCGGCATCGAAAAGCGAGACTTGATAGCCAGAAGGTACTTTAATTGGAATGGTTAAGTTGCAGCTTTTGCGTCTTTCTCTTCTACTATTTGCGAAGGCAGAATATTCATCAAATATTATGCTTAATTCTTGACCATCGGGGCTAACAATCGCACTAGCAGATCCAGCAGGACAACCAGTACCACCGTAGCCAGCACCTTGTATTTCAACTTTTGGTTCTGCTAATGCAGAAGCAGCAGAAGCAGCTATTATTGTTGCTGTAGCCAGAAATGCTCCAGCGAAATTGATTAATGTTTTACGTCCATTTTTAGTTTTCATCCTAACCTCCTAGTAAACACAAGGCAGGAGGTAGATATTAAAAGGGATATTGAATGAGCTAATTATTTTTTCATTCCGCAGCGGGAGTTGTTTTGCCCGCACCACGCTCGTAACTTATATATTTTACACAATCTCTAATCAAGGTAAAATCTTTTCATCAGCGGAGCGTAATAGTCTTAACCCTATTTTCTATTCAATTAACATCTTAATAGGGATTATCTTACTTCCTCCTTATGTAAACTCTTTTTTGCACTCAATTTTGAGCTTTTATTTTATAGTAAATATAAAATTTGAAGAACTTGTGAGGATAGCTTCGTCCTAGCCGAAAAAATCTTTCTTTCTACATAGGAGTTACGCAAATGTCACACAATCCGGCTGGTGCGTGACATCGAATACCATTACTCTACGTTCGGGCATTATTCAAAGTGTTACAGCACCCTACAAGAAAATATGCCAGGGTGTTGCCGAAGTTCGACAACACCTTTACGTAACATTTGATTTTGTGTCAGTGTTCAAAATGCGGAAACTTCAAACAAAGGTTTCATGCAATTGATTATTTATTGCATCCGCGATATCTGATGTGATAAATAAAACCACCACGACCGCGTGAGACATCCAATGTATCAACAGCAGCCATACCTCTTCCAGTAGCTGTCATGGAGCTATTAATCCGCATATTCAGGCTGTCACCACAGCGCGACCAGCTTGAAGTCATTAACCTGTCTCGAACAGTATAATCCTTTTCGCCACGGATATTTCTACTGAACACGGGTCCGCGTTCGCCAGCGAAGAAGTACTCGGCTCTGAGTCTTCCAGTTGTGCGGGGAGCTACATAACCTCGATAATCAGCATTGAAAAGAGAAACTTGATAGCCTGAAGGTACTTTAATCGGAATTGTTAAGTTACAGGTTTTACGTCTTTCTCTTCTACTATTTGCGAAGGCAGTATACTTGTCAAATAGAATACTTAATTTTTGACCATCGGGACTAACAATTGCGCTAGCAGATCCACCAGGACAACCAGTACCACCGTAACCAACACCTTGTATTCTAACTTTCGGTGCTGCCAAAGCAGGTGCAGCAGAAGCAGCTATGATTGTGGCTGTAGCGAGAAAAGCTCCAGCAAAATTGATTAATGTTTTACGTCCATTTTTAGTTTTCATCCTAACCTCCTAGTAAACACAAGGCAGGAGGCAGATATTAAAAGGGATATTGAATTGAATAAGCTAAATACTTTTTTCATTCATAGGGGATATATTCCCCTCACTACGCTCTTAACTTATATTTTTTACACAATCTCTAATTGATCTAAAATATTTTCATTCTAGGAGCGTAGCAGTCTTAACCCTCTTTTTTATTCAGTTACTATTCTTTATGTAGATTATCTTACTTCCTCCTTATGTAAACTCTCTACATTGAGCTTTTATTTTATAGTAAATATAAAATATGAAGAACTTGTGAGGATACTCTCTTTGTTGAGAAAAAAACGCAATTTTTTTGATAATTATTACTTATATAGCAATCCTAAATGATTTGTAAGAAATTGATACTTTATCTGGCGGTTAAAACCGCTACTACACAAACGAAGTCCACCTGCGTGGACTTAATAAAACAACCCGCGCAGGCGGGTTTCGCCTGTATAGCCGCGACTTATAGTCGCCAGGTATGAATAAAAAATTACTTATTATTTTAATCCTACATCTACGTGTTTTCTCACGTTCAAATTCGGATTGCTATACAATTATTTTTTTGTCGGGAATATAGCGTTTAGTTACCGCTTCTTCACAAGTTCCTCAAGTTTTCCTTTTAATCTCAAGATTGTCACAGAATCTTTCTTGTTTGCTTAATGGTTTTAAAACCATTTTTCTAATCGCTTGCTACATCCAGCCTGCGTCAAAGTAAAAATATAGTTTTCTGGCAAAATGGAAGAATTTGGTAAATATGGATGCAAAAACAATAGAATTAAAACAAATTGCGGCTCAATTACTAGCTGGTATGATTGCTAATCCCCATCTTTATCCTACTTTCAGCGATGAAATGGCTAGAGGACAAAAAGAGCAAGATTTAATCTTACTGGCTATTGGAATGGCACGATGCTTAATTGAAAAGGCTGAGGAGAACTTGAATTAAATGACAAATTCTCTACAAATCAATAAAAAAGTTGTTGTTAACAGACAAGATTTGCAACAATTACTGGATGCATTGGCTCAAGAAGAGTATCAACTAATTGCTCCCATTATCAAAGAAGGTGCAATTGTCTACGATGAAGTATCTACGGTAGAAGACTTACCCATCGGATGGACTGATAAACAAGATGGTGGAACTTACCGCTTAGAAAAACGTAATGATAAAGCCGTTTTTGGTTATTCTGTAGGACCCCATTCTTGGAAAAAATATTTATTTCCTCCTCGGGTGCGTTTGTGGTCAGCACAACGTCAAGGTCAGGAAATTCAAGTTAACCCACAAACTCCTGACTCCACAAAAAGGGCTTTGATTGGAGTTCGCGCTTGTGAATTAAACGCGATCGCAATTCAAGATAAAGTATTTCTAGAAGGCGTTGCTATTGACCCCCATTACCAAGCAAGCCGAGATAATGTCTTCATAATTGCCGTTAATTGCGCTCAAGCTGGGGGTACATGTTTTTGTGTATCAATGCAAACGGGACCAAAAGCAACTCAAGGATTCGATTTAGCTTTAACAGAGGTTTTAGAAACCGACAGTCATTATTTTGTAGTCGAAGTTGGTAGCGAAGCAGGCGCAAGAGTACTTAGTAAAGTATCTCACACACCAGCCACAAGTGAAGAACAAGTAACAGCAGATGAAATAGTTGCTCAGACTGCACAAAGTATGGGACGACAATTAGACACAGAAGGTATAAAAGAACTGCTTTACGATAATCTAGAACATCCTCAGTGGGATGATGTCGCTTCCCGGTGTCTTACATGCGGTAACTGTACCCTCGTTTGTCCAACCTGCTTTTGCTCCAACGTAGAAGATGTGACTGATTTAACCGGCGACCACGCAGAGCGATGGCGACAGTGGGACTCTTGTTTTACAATCGATTTTTCCTATTTACGGGGTGGAAGCGTAAGAAACAGCGTTAAATCCCGCTACCGTCAATGGATGACCCACAAATTAGCGAGTTGGATTGACCAATTCGGGACTTCAGGATGCGTTGGTTGCGGACGCTGTATTACTTGGTGTCCCGTGGCGATTGATATTACGCAAGAAGTGAAAGCAATTAAAGAAAGCTAAATGAATAAGATTGGGAAATGGGCATGGGGCATGGGGCATGGTGATTCGACACCCGTGATTTGTCCGTTTCCCGGAGCGGAAGATAGCTGAATGGTGAGCATAATTCGTAATTCGTAATTCGTGATTCGTAATTCGTGATTGGAGGAAAAGCAAATAAGGAAAAGAATTTTTAGCTAAATAGGCATCATCACAATCAATATTTTTGTACTATTTTAGATGTATTTTCAAATCAATCTCCACCAAAATAAATTTGCACCGCCAATTATCTAACCCATAATATTATTTTCCCATTGCCCCATCCCCATTACCCCATTTAGAAATCATTTAACATAAATATCAACCATTTCCTCACAAGTTACTCAAATTATCCTTTTAATCTGAAGGTAGAAACAGAATCTTTCAAAGACAATTAATTTGTCAATCAAGTTGAAAGATACGCGAGCAAAGGAGAAATTATGATAAACCCGCTACAAATCACTTTTCACAACATCCCCCCATCAGAAACTGTAGAAGCTAAAATTCGCTCCTTAGCTGAAAAACTCGACCGTTTTCACAATCGGATTACAAGCTGCCGAGTTGTAGTTGATGTGCCACATCAACACCAGAATCATGGCAACCTTTATGAAGTGCGAATTTACATGACTGTGCCAACTGGAGAAATAGTTGTAAAACGTAACCCACCTCAACGTCAGTCTCACGAGGATATTTATGTAGCAATTCGTGATGCTTTTAATACAGCTAAGCGCAAACTGCAAGAACATACCACTATGCTACGCCAGTAAAGCAACGCCACTTTAAAATATAGGTGCTTTCGGTCTACTAATATTTTTTGCAATTTTTCTTGTCGGGTGTGTGACGCTATGAAAAAATTTGAACGTAGTAATAATGCTTGTAGCGTCACGCACCACCCTTTTGACTATGACAATAATGACGTTAACGCGTCACGCAATACCTACGGTACGCTAGCCAATAGCCGAAGACTGTAAGTCCTGGTAGAAAGCGTTGGAGAACATAAATGCCATTATCAACTTTAGAACCACTATTAAAAGAACACAGTTTCTTTCAAGGATTAAAACCAGAATACATCCAGCTTTTGGTTGAATGTGCGTCAAATATCAAGTTTGAAGCAGGAGAGATGATTTTCCAGCGCGGTGAGGAAGCAAATCGATTTTACCTAATTAGAAATGGTAGAGTATCTTTAGAAATAAGTTCTCCCGGAAAGCAAGCAATAACTATTAGAACCCTTGCAGACCATGATGTGCTGGGATGGTCTTGGCTTTACCCACCTTACGAATGGCAATTTGATTCACGAGCGCTAGAATTAACGCGGGCGATCGCACTAAATGGTCAGTGTCTGCGCGGTAAATGTGACAATGACCCAGAACTGGGTTACGAAATGATGAAACGCTTTTCCTTCATCATGTTAGAAAGTCTCCAAGCCACCCGGTTGCAGCTTTTAGACCTCTACGGTTTACCAAAAAGGAAGTTGTTATGACCACCTTTAGAAGTAAAGACAACAAGCTAGAATTAATTTCTCCCTCTCCTGCTGCCATCAACCCAATGGTACCGAAAATTTACCGAGTCAAACGGACGCATAAAGAAACCCATGATACTTTCACTTTAGATTTAGAACCAGCGCAAGATAAAGAACCATTTATCTTTGTACCGGGTCAATTTAATATGCTCTACGCTTTCGGTACCGGAGAATGTGCTATTTCTATCAGTGGTAATCCGCAAGAACCGGATAAATTACAACATACAACCCGCGTTGTCGGAACTGTTACTACTGCCTTAAGTAAACTTAGACCCGGTGACACGATGGGGATACGGGGTCCTTTTGGTAGTTGCTGGCCCTTACAGGTAGCTGAGGGTAATGATGTGGTATTGGTAGCTGGGGGAATTGGGTTAGCACCGCTACGACCGGCGATATATCATATACTTGCAAATCGGCAAAAATACGGTAAAGTTGTCTTACTTTTCGGAACTCGTACTCCTGAAGATATACCCTTTCATCGTGAATTGAAAGCATGGAAATCTCGCCTTGATATGGAAGTATTGGTCACAGTTGACCGCGCTCAAGCAGGTTGGCAGGGAAATGTAGGGGTTGTGACGCATTTGATACGTAGAGCGCCTTTTGACCGACTTAATACTACGGCAATCATGTGCGGCCCAGAAGTGATGATGCAGTTCACGATTGCAGAATTATTGAAACGCGGTGTCAGCCCAGAAAGTATTTATATTTCGATGGAACGGAATATGAAGTGTGCTGTTGGTTTTTGCGGACATTGTCAACTTGGACCTACTTTTATTTGCAAAGATGGGCCAGTTTTTCGGTATGACAAAATGAAGTTTTGGTTTGAGCAGAGGGAGTTTTGAGAATTGGGTATGGGGCAAAATTTTAAGCCTTCTTGATAGCTTGCTAATCTTCCTTCATAACTGCGCTGGTTTAAGGCTGGGTTTTTGATGGCAATAGGGCTAGGAAAAGTAAATAATTGATTAGAATTGATGGATTTTCCTGCTTCAATACCCCTATTAATCCAAGCTTGGTAATAATCAGGTTTAAATTTAATTGCTTTATCGCAAGATGCGATCGCCTCTTCTAATCTTCCCAACTGATCCAGCACAACACCACGGTTTCCCCAAGCTTTGTAATAATCAGGTTTAAATTCAATGGCTTTATCCTAAGATGCAATTGCTCTTTCAAAATCCCCAGCCTCTAATAGCTCAAATCCTTGCTCAAACCATTCGTCGGCAATATTAACTGTTGATGGAGTTACATCACTTGATTCATTTTCAAACATATTTCTCTTCTCTCTTCTGCTTTCCATTCTCTCCCCCTCTCCTCAACAACTCCATCCCAATTTCACCAGCAACCTCACCCAACACCCCACAACCTACATCCTCCAATCGTCCACAACCCACCTGACTCAACCGCAGTATCCGCATACCTAACTCATGGTTATCCCCATCCGCAGCCAGCAACTTTTCGCCAAAACGACGCAACCATGCCGCTAAATCAGCATCAGCGATATTATTTGCATCTAAAAAGCCCCTTACCCGTCCGTGAGTCCAACCTTCATCATTTACCCCAGACAGCAACTGGAGAAATAAGGATTCATACTCCGCATCAGTCCGCAAAGGTCGCGTTTTTAATTTGACATCAGGCTTTTGAGGCGAGTCAGGCTGTTCTATGCAAAATAAGCGTTGCAAAATCTTTATAGTCATGATGCTGCAACCTCCACCACTTTTATTACTTAAATCGTACCAAATTTAGGTCAAAAGTAATAGTTTTAGTTCGTATTTCTTTGCAATTTGTATAATAAATATCACCATAAATATTGGTTTACTTGCGCTATTTGATATTTTTGTAGTTCCTTATCCAGTTGCTATCCAAAGATTCAAAAACTACGGATAATTCAAGCTGATAAACAGACTTTTACAAAAATCTCTTTAAACGCTATTTGAAAAAAATTAGCCTTCAAATTATTCAATATTCTGTAATAATAGTTACAGTTTATCCAAAATATCAATTAATGATGCTTACACAGCAAAATTTATTTAAGAAAGAAAAATTGCAAATAAAAGCAATTCAAAATTTTCAGGAACTGGAATTACATATAGATGGTTGGAATCAATTGGCTTTTGATGCACCTGAGCAGTTGCCAATGTCCTCTTATGCTTGGGTTTCATCGTATTTAGAACACTATTTATCAGATGACGAATCGTGGGTTTGTTTATTCGCTTACGATGGAAACGAGCTAGTGGGTGTGATGCCCTTAGTTGTGAAGTCACGCCGTTTATTTGGATTCGATTTTGCTTTATTAGGTATCCGTAGGTCTACACAAACTTGTTCAATTGATGTATTAGCTAAACAGGGTGAGGAAAATACAGTTATTCGGGCGATGATTGATGCGGTAATGGTACATTATCCAAATCAAGTAGGTTTTATTTTCGACCGATTACCGGAAAATTCGCCAACAATTGATGTTTTAGAAAATTTATCGGGTTTTACTCTCATCAAGGAATTTGATAGTGTGGGAGCTTTTTTAAAAATTGCCGATAATTTCGCGGAATATCGAGCCAGTTTGAGCGGTAATTTTAGAAGCAATCTTAATAAAGCATCAAAAAAACTGCATAAGTTATTAAACGTAAAAATTAGTTTTTTGAATGGAAATCAAGCAACAGCAGAATGCTTAACTCAATTAATAGAAGTTGAAGCAAAAAGTTGGAAAAAAGATGAAGGTACAGCGATAAGCGATAGCCCAACAGATATGAAATTCTTTCAAAATCTTACCCAGCGACTATCAGCAGCAGGTTTTTTAGAATGGCAAATCTTAGAAGCTGAGGGTAAAACAATTGCGATTAACTTTGCAGTTCGCTTGAAACGTTCAATTTTAATTTGGAAGCTAAGTTACGATCCAAGCTACTCAAAATGTTCTCCCGGTAGTATCCTCTTAGAGGAAGCGGTGAAATTAGCATATGAGTCTAAGGATATTGACGAAATTAATTTAATGACCGACCATTCCTGGTATGACAGTTGGAAAATGGAAAAACGCCGGTATTATAATCTCAAACTATATCAAAATAAGCCAATTCCCTTTTTGCTTGGATATTTGACTACATCTATGCGGCAAAAATTACGGTCATATAAACATAATCTTCTAAATAAGTCTCGTTAATCAAGTAGGGGATAAAATCGCGTTGCTCCTTATCAACTTAGTATTACAAAAATCAAGTTCGGCAATTAAAGATCAAAAATACATAGTTGATATCACTTACTATAAATAATAGCAATTGCAAGATAATATACAATTTGAGTGATAAGGACACGGTATTCCCGTGTCCCTACTAGTGGTTCACCACATAAGTTATGAGGGGTAGCACATTCGTAGTGCGAGCATCTTGCTCGCTGGCGCTATCGAGCGAGCGAGACGCTCCCACTACGAGCGCGTTACCCCGCAAAATTAACGTGGTGAACTACTAGTACTCGAACAACTAACAACTAACAACTATGAAAAAAAATTTCATGTTCACCTCGGAATCAGTTACTCAAGGACATCCAGATAAGCTGTGCGATCGCATTAGCGATGCGATTGTAGACCGTCTACTAGAACAAGACCCCTATTCACGTATTATTACTGAATGTGCTGTATCAACGGGTATTGTCTTTCTTTCCGCTCGTTTTGAACCAAATGCCAATGTTGATTTTACCAATGTTGCCCGACGGATCATTAAAGATGTAGGTTATGACCAACCGTCATTTAATAATAAAACCTGTAGCATTTTAACCAGTTTAGAAGAATTACCAGCAAGTAAAGAAAGAAAATTTGACGAACAACAGCTTTCAGATTCGCAAATCGAGCTAATTACCGTTAAAAACCAAGTCACATTGTTTGGTTTTGCTTGCAATCAAACCGAGGCTTTAATCCCTTTACCAATTTGGCTGGCACACAAACTAGCAAGACAATTAGATAAAGTGAGACAGAAAAAAATATTACCTTACCTTGCTCCAGATGGTAAAACTCAGGTAGGAGTAGAATATCGCGAACGTCGTCCCTATCGAATCCACAGTATTACGATTGTTGCCAGCCAAGACGAGCCATCAATACCTGACCTCAAACAGCTTGAAAAGGATATTTACGAAACTGTCATCAAGCCTGCTTTTGCCGAGGAGAGTTTTCAACCTGATAGCAACACTCATATTTTTATTAACCCCGATGGTATAGACTCTCCTGGTGGCCCAGCAAGCCATTCCGGTTTAACTGGTAGAAAAAATGCCATAGATACCTATGGTGAATATGCTAAACATAGTGGTGCAGCACTTAGCGGTAAAGATCCAATCCGAATCGATCGAGTCGCTGCATATGCTGCCCGTTACGCAGCCAAAAATATAGTAGCAGCCAATTTAGCAGACGAATGTGAAGTACAGCTGAGTTATACCATTGGGCAAGCTAGACCAGTAAGTATTGAAGTAGAAACTTTTGGTACGGGTAAAATTGCTGAAGAAAAAATAATCGAGCAACTTCAACAGCATTTTGATTTTCGTTTAGCAGGAATTATTCGTCAGTTTAATCTGAGATTATTACCGTCTCTTAATCAAGGTAAATTTTATCAACAGCTAGCGAGCTACGGACACATGGGCAGAATAGACTTAGAATTGCCTTGGGAAAAAACCGATAAAGTATCTATTTTTTAAATTATTTTTTAAATTATTTTTTATAATTCTAAGCTTTGACTCCCAGCCTTTCTTTCATACAAAAAATCACAATATAAAATCCATAATAAGCCACATACACCTGTTAACGAAGCGGTTACTGTTGCTGCAATACCCCAACCAACTAGCCCAAAACGGTTAGCAATCTCTGATAATATTGCAGTACTACTTTTAGCTACGATATATGCTGTTCCCGCAGCAGCTACCGTAATCAAACCCAACTCGGCAAGCAGTTTTAACAATTCTTGACGGGATAAATCCTCCTCAAAATAAATTTTCCAAATAGAAATATACATAAACATATCAGAGCTAGTTAGCACAATTTGCTTAGGAACTTCTCCACCTGGAAGAGGGGCAGCAGCCAAAGTTCCACCACCAACAGCATAACGAGCGATAGCTAATAGGGATTCTAATCTTTTTTTACCTAAATCATTCATCTTCCTAGTTGAGTACTCGTGCAAAATTACTTTAACATTTTCTTTCGAGAGGGAATAGGGAACCTTAAAACCAAAAGGCTCTCACCCTCCCATATTCCGCCATTAGAAGAAAATACCGCATTGCAGTCTGGGAGGCATTCTCCTAACTGGACGCATTATTAGTGGTGTTACTTCAAAGTTAACTAGCTGTGACTTCAACAGGTCTTTCTATATAGAAGGTTTAAGAGATATAAAGGTATATCCTCACAAGAAACTCACAATTGTTTGATACTAAGGAAAAAGCTGTATTCAACGGTTTAATTGGCATTATAAAAATTAATTTGACAAGATTTTATTTTTAGAAGGAGCCTTAATATCGAATTCAAAAATTGATTAACAGATATATAAATTGATTTAATTTTTCTAAAAAATAACAATAGCCTTAGTATCAATGGACAAAAATATTTTAGACCCCCATTTACATTACGAAGACTGGATTCTAACCGAAAATTATTTCGACCCCGAACAACTTAATTATAAAGAAACTGTATTTACCATTGGTAACGGTTATCTTGGTACGCGAGGAAGTTTTGAGGAAGGATATCCCGGTGCAGTAGCTGCTACTTTAATTAATGGGGTTTATGATAATGTTCCGCTTTACTATACAGAACTTGTTAACTGTCCCGATTGGCTGCCCTTATATATTATTATCGATGACGAAGAATTTCGTTTAGATAAAGGAGAATTGTTTAATTACCAGCGTCAGCTAGACTTGAAACGAGGTATTTTAAGTCGTAAAATTGGTTGGCGCAGTCCGAATGGTAAAACAATCGACTTTCATTTTGAACGCTTTGCCAGTCTTGCAGACCAAAATGTTTTAGGATTACGCATTCAACTGACACCGATTGATTTTGATGGCACAATTCGGATTCGCGGTAGTATTGATGGTAATCCTGAAGATAATGATGGATTCAATCCCTGGTTAATTCTTGACCAAGATTATAGTGAAGCTAGTTCTTGTTTCCTAGTTCGGACTAGAACTTCTCGCATTGAATTGGGAATGGCATTTGAATTAGTAATATCCGGAACAGGAGCTACATATCGAGATATTAGCGTTCCCGGTTTTCCCACAGTGGAATCAAGGTTTGATGTTGTTCGAAGAGTTACTGTTACTGTAGAAAAATTAGTTACAGTTTTTACTTCACGAGATATAGAAGCTCCCATTAAAGCTGCTTGCGATAAGTTGCAGAAACTACCAAGCTACGAAGATTTACGAAACCATCACGAACAAGCTTGGGAGAAAATATGGCATCACAGCGATATTGTTATAGAAGGAAGCGCTCAAGCTCAATTAGTTTTACGCTACAATCTTTTCCAACTATTAATTAGCGCTCCCCGTCATGACGATAGAGTTAGCATTCCTGCCAAAACTTTATCTGGCTTCGGATATCGCGGTCATATATTTTGGGACACAGAGTTTTTTATACTGCCTTTTTTCCTGTTTACACAACCTGATATTGCACGTAATTTACTCAGCTACCGCTACCATACTTTGGAAGGAGCGCGACGCAAAGCAAAATACAACGGCTACCGTGGTGCAATGTATGCTTGGGAAAGCGCTGCAACTGGTGACGAAGTAACTCCGAGATGGGCACCAGCAAAGCATTTATATGAAGAAGATATTCGCATTTGGTGTCGCGATTGCGAAATTCACATTAGTTCTGATATTAGTATTGCGGCTTGGTTATATTGGCAGGTTACGAACGATGATGAATGGATGCGCGATTGTGGTGCAGAGATTATTCTCGATACTGCTTTATTTTGGGGTAGCAGGGTTTATCTTGATGTTAAGCGCGAATGTTACTCTATCCTTGATGTAATTGGACCGGATGAGTATCACGAAAATATAGATAACAATGCTTTTACGAATAGGATGGTGCAATGGCATTTAGAGAAAGCCCTTGAAGTTTATAATTGGCTTCACAAACACTTTCCCCAAAAAGCTACAGAATTAGAGAAAAAGCTACAAGTAACTCGAAAAAGACGTTTACGTTGGCGAGATATTGCCGAAAATCTTTTGATTCCTTTTGATTCAAAAACGGGACTTATCGAACAGTTTGAAGGCTTTTTCAAATTAGAAAATGTCAACCTTGCCGATTACGAACCCCGTACCGATTCAATGTTATCGATTTTGGGAATCAAGGAAATTAACAAGCGGCAGATTCTCAAGCAACCAGACGTATTGATGCTACTTTACTTAATGGAAAGAACCGCCGAAACAGATTATGGTAGAGAAATTTTAAGAAAAAACTGGGATTATTACGCACCACGTACCGATATTACCTATGGTTCTTCTTTAGGTCCTGCTATTCACGGACTTGTAGCAGCTTCTTTAGGTAATACGGGTGAAGCTTACGAAAATTTTCGATTGGCTGCATTAGTTGATTTAGAAAATACGCGAGGTAATGCAGCCGAAGGAATTCACGCTGCATCTTGCGGTAGTATTTGGCAGGCTGTAATTTTCGGGGTTGCCGGAATCCAATTTACAAAAAATGGCCCCGTAGCCAAACCTAATTTACCACCTACTTGGAAACGTTTGCAATTTAAGCTTTTCTGGCGAGGTGATTGGCATTCCTTTGACTTAAAGCCAAAAGTTAGCAGCGTTAAATCGGAAATTAAAGGCTTTATTTTTGATTTAGATGGCGTACTTACAGATACAGCAGAATTCCACTACCAAGCTTGGCAAAAATTAGCAGACGAAGAACATATTTCTTTCAATCGCGAAGCCAACGAAGCATTACGAGGTATTTCTCGTCGAGATTCATTAATGAAAATAATAGGAGACAGAAAATACTCAGAGTCGCAAATCCAAGAGATGATGGAGCGCAAGAACCGTTACTATGTAGAATTTATTCAGCAAATAACACCGAAAGACTTATTACCGGGGGCTAGTGATTTAATAGATGAACTGCGAAGACATGGAATTAAAATTGCGATTGGTTCGGGAAGTAAAAACGCTCGTACAGTAATTGAAAAATTGGGAATTGCTCCTAAACTGGATGCAATTGCTGATGGTAACAGCGTTAAGCGTTCTAAACCTGCACCAGATTTGTTTTTATATGCTGCAAGTCAGTTAGGATTGGAACCAAAAGATTGCGTTGTAGTCGAAGACGCAGCTTCCGGAGTTGAAGCAGCACTTGCTGGAGGAATGAGAACTATAGGAATTGGTTCAGATCAAAGAGTTGGTGCTGCTCAAATTATTTTACCGAGTTTGGAGGGTGCTACCTTCAAGAATATTCAGCATAAGTTTAGTTTTTGTTTGTCAGATTAATTTATCAATATCTCAAGTGCTGCTTCAAGAGGGATATAAAATAAACCATAATGCTTTATATTCCTCACAGCTTCCTCATAATTTATCTTTATTCTTAATATTGAAGATTAATAAACGCTTATAATACTTAATTTATCAGCGACATTACAAATTAAATTCTCATTCACTGGTATGGAATTTACGAACAAAAAACTACTGTTGTACTAAATATTTAACAAGGAGTATAAAATGAAAACACAAGCTAAATATACACTTGCAGACCTATATAAAATCAAACAAATTAAAAGCGAGATTCAAGATTTGCGAGAACAACTTTCAGAAATTGACCGCGAAATTAACAGAAGAGAACAAGATAAGACTAATTTAGAACCTAGTAAGAAAGCAAATCCTTTTCAAGAATGGTTAAACGAGAATGATAATGCTCATATTGAACCATTAGAAGAAGATAAAGAAAAGCTGTGGGGAAACTATATACTTATTATCCTACTAGTTTTTTATCTTGCTGTCATCAGTGTTCTATAAAACGTAACGAAATTACATTCATTTTTTAATTGATAAATAGAAGAAGTTTAAATTATGTTGCTTATGTTGCTCAAAGGTTTTAAAGAGATTCCTTGAAGAAGCATATTCCAATATTCGGTTATGAAAAAATCTTCAACCGACATAATAATTATTGGTGCGGGTATTTCGGGTTTAGCAGCCGGTTGTTATGCTCAAATGAACGGTTATTGTACCGAGATATTCGAGATGCACAATTTACCGGGTGGTTTATGTACTGCGTGGAATCGCAATGGATATGTTTTTGATGGCTGCATTCACTACTTGTTTGGTTCCGGAAAAGGACAGCCATTTTATAGTATGTGGGAAGAATTAGGAGCTGTTCAAGGTAGAAAGTTTGTTCATCACGATGAATTAATGCGAGTTAGCGAAGCAGGAGGTAAAACGCTAATTGTTTACAGTAATCCCGATAAATTAGAATCCCATCTCAAGCAACTTTCACCTAGCGACAGCAAATTAATTACTAACTTTTGTCAAGGTATTAGGGTTTTGACGCGCTTCGATTTATCTTTACTTCAACAAAAACCCAAAGCTTTGATGAGTGCTTCTGATTGGTGGGCTTTAGGTCGGCAAATACTTCCATTTTCCGGAATTTTAGCCAAATGGGGTAGAATATCGGCTGAAGATTTTGCAAAACGCTTTCAAAACCCTTTTTTACGTAAAGCAATTCCGCAGATGTTTGCATGGAAAGATATTCCCATGATGGTGGGGATGTCATTAATAGCATATATGCACAATAAAAATGCTGGTTTTCCTATAGGAGCATCCTTGGAGTTTGCTCGCGCTATCGAGAAACGTTATTTAAAATTAGGCGGTAAAATTTACTATGATTCACAAGTGGAACGGATATTAGTACAAAACGATAGGGCAATTGGCGTGCGGCTTTATAACAATAAAGAATATTGGAGTAGTCGCATAATCTCTGCTTGTGATGGTAGGAGTACATTATTTAATTTACTTCGGGGTGAATATGTAACTGAAGAAATGGAAATGCTTTACGACGGTTATTTCCCGGTACATTCGCAACTTCAAGTATCTCTAGGTGTTAACCGCGATTTATCGAAACAACCCCATTGGATAACTTATTTGTTAAATAAACCAGTATTAATAGCCGGTGAGGAATGCAGGGAAATTAGTGTAAAGCACTATTGTTTTGACTCCTCGTTAGCTCCACCAGGAAAGTCAGTATTAATCGTAATGTTGAGAACATCATACGATTATTGGCAGCGAATTTACGGCAGAAAAATTTATGATGCCGAACAAATCCAAGAGTCGGGTATTTTAATTGATTTATTGTCAGAATTTTATCCCGGTATTAAGGCTGATATTGAATATGTTGATGTCGCTACACCAATGAGTTATGAGCGCTATACAGGTAACTGGCAAGGTTCGAGTTGTGGCTGGTTGTTAACTAAAGAAATAATGGGAATGATGATTTCTGGTCTACCCAAAACTCTACCAGATTTAGATTGTTTTTATATGATTGGACAATGGGTAGAACCGGGTGGAAGTGTTCCAGTAGTCGCCATGTCGGGACGCAATATTATCCAGCAAATTTGTCATGAAGATAAAAAAGTATTTGAAGTAAACAAACAATAAACTTACTACTATTTAATAAAGGATGAATAATAGTTTTTGGTGTTTGTAAAAAATGTAAATAAATAAGTTTATTTGAAGCATTAAATTCTTAAATTAGTTAATATTAAAGTGTAAGCGGTAATTGATGAATGGAAAATAATTAAAGTAATTAACAAAGCACATTTATTTTTACTTACCTTACGCGAATTATATATATAGGAGGTCGAGGTTATGCTGCGCGAACGTTTAACCGTGATTCCTGAAGAAAAAGCTGATATTCTTACAGATGACAAATCTCTGATCCGCGAAATCAACTTACAAGACACTAATGAAGTGATGACAGAGTTGATGCGTGTTTTGGTGTTCCACGATTTTAAGACGATGGATGCTGACCCAACTCGTTGGGCTATGCAAGGAGGTTTGATAAAAACAGGTCAACGAAATCCTCACAAAATACAAGCATTCGTCAACATTGGTGCATCGGACAATATATTCGTGCAAATTGAGATTGTTTGCATACCCGAAAATCCAATGATTCTTGTAAAAGGCAATTTCAAAACTACAGAAGTTTTGGAAATGATTCGCAATTTACCTTATTTTCCTCGGGACTAAAATAAGGTCTGATATCTTGTAATTTTAAGCAGGATATACATGACTTATGTAGAGACGCTACATCTAAAAACGTCTCTACATAATTAAATTTGTATTTAAAATTGATCGAGACCAATTCAAGCTAATTTGTCTTGGTAAAACTGGTTTTTTAGTTACATTTAATTTTACATAAAATAAATAATATATCTAAAAAAATATCTTTATAAAGAGGTGATTTATGTGTTATATAGCAAAAATAGAAAGAATTTAGGCATTTTAAATATCGCTTTACTTATTGGTCTAATTATTCCCGCTTGTTCGGATTATTTACTTGCAAAACCGACTGTCCAGAAACAAGAACTTAAGCCCAGTGTTTGCCAAATTTCTTTAGAGAAAAGGTCTTCTAAGAACTCAACACTCACAGCCTGCAATCCAAGGAAACCAACTAAAATTACACGTACTTGTGATGTAGGTGCTTTTGTGATTGATAAAGATCCAAAAGGTTCTCTATTGTTCCGCCAATTTTGCCGGGAGATTCGGTTTGTTAACCCGCTATCTTCAGCTACGGGAGGAATTTCGTCTGTGGGAGTATTTGACGAACAACTTGTAATTGAAATTACGAGCAATGCAAGTCCTAAAATAGATATAGTAAAGGGAAGTATTTTTGTTTTGGTTTTGAATATAGTTTTCACTTCAAACACCTCCTGACTTGAAAGTATCTGAATCAAGGTATTGCATAATTCAAGTATAAATTGAACAATGCAATCCTTGAAAATGTTATTTTTAAGTAATTAAGAAGATTTGACGGGCACGGTTACTAAAACAACATCTTTGTTCAGTCCAGGTAATACAGGTAAGTTTTCTTTTGCTGGTGAGCCTTTATTTTTTCTTTCAACATTTTTGAGAATAAAAATCAATAAGTTAATCATATATACCTCCATAAAGATATACGATTGTTCAGAAAGAAGTATATAAGTCCTGTTTGGGAAAGCGTTCTACTTAGGGCTTATCTATATTTAAATATTAAGATAAGATAATGAGAAACTTGTGAGGAAGATGTTGATTTATGGGTTTAGTAAAATTCAGCTTGTTCAATATTTGCACGGAAAAAATTATAGTAATTTTCTGTACAAACCACCAACCTACATTTATTTGAGAAGGAATTGTAAAACCTGCAAATGTTCTTTCTTCTAAAACTTCTCCGCCAAAAAGAAGCACAGCCAGACAGTTAAGAGTTAATAATTATTAACTCAACATCTAATCCCCTGTCCCGAATTTCTAGCTGTATAAAGCATCATACTTACACCAATCGATTTCCTCTGGTAACTCTTCGCGATATTCTTCAAAGCCTGTTTTAGAAATTTTCTTAGCAATACGGGTATTTTTAATTGCAACAGTAAGTTCTTGTTCTAATAGTGCAACCCGAGGTAATTCAAGAAACTTGCTTTCATTGATGATATCCACAAGCGAAATTATGCCCATTAATTCTCCTTGAATAACAGGTGCCCTGAGTAAATGATGTTCGGCAAACAACCGCGCTACATATTCTACATCTAAATCGGGATTGACTACTATACAAGGCTTACTCATAATTTCGTAAACGCGCATTTTGGCTGGATCTTTACCAAGAGCAATTACTTTGTAAACTATATCTGAAAAGGTAATAATCCCGTAGGCATCTTGGTTGTGACGACGTTCTACAATTAACGCGTGCCAACAAGAGGTTTGCATTAATTTAACTGCTTCTGCCACAGTTGCCCAACTGCTAATAGTGGCAACATCTGTAGTCATAATGTCTGCTGCTTTTAACATAATTCACCTCCGTGGCATATAAAATGATTTCTGAATTTATTTTTATTTATAGAAAATAGATTTGAGAAACTTGTGAGGTGGTTTTGATATCTCGATATGCTCACAAGTTCCTCATCTTTTTTATTTACAACGGAATTGTAGAAGAATGCAGGAGTAATTAGGTTACAAGCGTCTGATTGAGGACGAGTTATAAACAACTTTTTTGATTAACCGTCCTCTTTTTGAATGCAGGAAGCCGCACATTTTGCTTTTCCAGAAACCTTGGGTATCGTCGCAATGACAAAATGTGCATCTGTATAAATTTGACTTCTTACTCGGCAATTAAACACCTAGATACCAGAGTCAAAATGATGAAACAATGGAATGGGTTTGAAGCTGGCAAGTGGATGAAGGAAATCAATGTGCGTGACTTTATCCAAAAAAACTATAATCCTTATACGGGAGACAATTCTTTTTTAACAGGTGCAACCAAAAAAACTCAAACTCTGTGGAATCAGGTTAAAACTCTGATGGAAACAGAGCGAGAAAAAGAAATTTTAGATGTTGATACAGAAGTTGTTTCGACAATTACTTCCCATCAACCGGGCTATATTGACCGTGAATTAGAGGAAATCGTCGGCTTACAAACCGATAAACCTCTCAAACGCGCTATTATGCCTTTTGGCGGTATTCGAGTCGTAAAATCCTCGTTACAAGCTTACGGATATAAACTTAATCTTAAAACAGAAGAGATTTTCACTAAATACCGCAAAAGCCATAACGACGGGGTTTTTGATGCTTATACCAGCGAAATGCGGTTAGCACGACACTCCGGTATCATCACGGGTTTACCTGATGCTTATGGTAGAGGTAGAATCATCGGTGATTATCGTCGGGTAGCTTTATACGGTGTTGATAGACTAATTGACGATAAAAAAGAGCAACTCGAATCTTTAGAAGTTGATGCCATAGAATCCACTGTAATTCAACTCCGGGAAGAAATAAACGAGCAAATTAAAGCTTTGTTTGAACTTAAAGAGATGGCACAGAGCTACGGTTTTGATATTAGCCGTCCTGCTAGCAATGCTAAAGAAGCTTTACAGTGGCTTTACTTTGGTTATTTAGCAGCAGTCAAAGAACAAAATGGTGCTGCAATGTCTTTAGGAAGGGTTTCAACTTTCTTGGATATCTATTTTGAACGAGATTTGCAGCAAGGTAAGGTAACAGAAACCCAGTTGCAAGAATTCATCGACCATTTTGTGATGAAATTGCGGATGGTGCGTTTCTTGCGAACCCCAGAATACAACCAGTTATTCTCCGGGGATCCCACTTGGGTAACAGAATGTATTGGTGGTATGGGTGAAGACGGTAGAACTCTTGTGACCAAAAATAGCTTCCGCATCCTCAATACTCTGTATAATTTGGGAGCAGCACCAGAGCCGAATTTAACTGTACTATGGTCGGAAAGATTGCCAAAAGCTTTCAAGGAATTTTGTACAAATGTTTCTATCCATACCAGTTCAATTCAGTACGAAAACGATGACTTGATGCGCCCCTATTGGGGTGATGATTACGGAATTGCTTGCTGTGTTTCTGCAATGCGAATTGGTAAGCAAATGCAATTCTTTGGCGCACGAGTGAATCTTGCCAAATGTTTGCTATATGCTATCAACGGCGGTAAAGATGAAAAATCCGGCGAACAAATAGCACCAGCTTTTGCACCAATTACTTCAGAATATCTAGACTACGAAGAGGTAATCCAAAGATTTGACTTGATGGTGGACTGGTTAGCAAAAACCTACATCAATATGCTTAACGTCATCCACTATATGCACGATAAATACTGCTACGAACGCATCGAGATGGCGTTACACGACCGCGATGTCTTCCGGACAATGGCTTGCGGTATGGCTGGTTTGTCGGTGGTTGCGGATGCATTAGCAGCTATTAAATATACCAAAGTCAAAGTATTGCGCGACGAAAAAGGACTTGCTGTTGATTATCAAATAGAAGGCGATTTTCCTAAATATGGTAACAACGATGACCGCGCCGATGATATTGCTGCGGGCTTAATTACCGATTTTATGAACAAATTGCGCCAGCATAAAACCTATCGCAATGCTTTACCAACCCAGTCAATATTAACCATTACCTCAAATGTAGTTTACGGTAAGAAAACAGGTAGTACCCCAGACGGTAGAAAAGCTGGAGAACCCTTTGCACCGGGAGCAAACCCCATGCACGGAAGAGATACGAAAGGGGCGATCGCCTCTCTTGCCTCGGTAGCGAAACTTCCTTACGAATACTCCCAAGACGGTATTTCCAACACTTTCTCTATTGTGCCTAACGCACTGGGTAAAATTCCAGAAGACAGAATTAACAACTTAGTAGGAATGCTCGACGGATATTTCCACGACGGGGGACATCATATCAACGTTAACGTCCTCAATCGAGAAATGTTGTTAGATGCAATGGAACATCCTGAAGAATATCCCCAGTTAACTATTAGAGTTTCCGGTTATGCTGTCAATTTCATTAAATTAACCCGAGAACAGCAGCTTGACGTTGTGAAACGGACATTCCACGAACGGATGTGAACGCACACATTATGTAGAGACGTAGCACTGCTACGTCTCCCTAATCTAGGCATTCACCCAATTATTAATAATTAAAATTATCATGAAAATTAAACAACAAAATCTCCAAGCTTATCTCCAATTAGTTGAACAACTGCTAAGTTGTCCTCACGGTGAAGAATGGACTTTATTAGAACGCAACGAACAATTGGTTACTCCTGAGTTGGTACAAGTACTCGAACAACTTGCCGTACAAATGGCAGGAGAGGGAAAAGCAGATGCCGCTAAGTATTTACACCATTGGTCAAAGCAAATAAATCACTTATTTGAAGTAGCGGTTCATCATCAAAGCAGTGACGAAAAATCTCAAGCTTATCTAAAGTTAATTCAAGCATTATTAGATTGTCCTAGTGGTTCGGAAGTAGATATCTTGGCAGCAAACGAAAACTTAATTGATGCAAATTTAGTCAAAATGATGAAACAAGTCGCGGCTCAAATGGGGACAGGTAATGAAGCAGAAGCGGCTCGTTTTTTGAGCAATTTAGCTGCTGAAATTGGTCGTAATTTAGTGCCAGTTGATAACTATAAAGCCAATTTACAGAAAGATGCTTCGCTGGCTGGTTTTGATAACAACAATCGCTTTGAAAACTTTGAAAGATTTACCGAGCCTGTGGGAATTCCGAAAGAAAAGCCAGATAATGGTATACCGAAAGAAACTACTACACCATCCCAACCACAAGTAAATGATTCGACAAAGCAATGGATTGATGAAAGCCTTGCAGAAATATCGCAGTCATTGAGAAACCTTGAAGACATTGTTTATTCGCGACTGCAACCCTCAAATCCAGTTTGGTATATGGATATATTGGAACGCGCTCAAGCTAATGGCTGGATACTAACTACTGAAGAAGTAGAAGATTTGATTGGAGTAAAACCGAGATGCGAAGCGGGTAAAAATTCTTATCAGCGCGGCTGCTGGCTGTTTGTGAAAGCAGGGAAGATGGGTTCTCAAACAGGTTGGCGGGTGATGAAGGAAGAGGTTGAGATGTCGGGGGAAATATTAGGATAATCAATAATAGCCTTTGTTCTGGTTCCCAGGCTGAGCCTGAGAACTAAGCTGCTACGCATTTAATTTGTATAGTACTAGCGGGCAAGATGCCCGCACTACAAGAACTTGATATTTTTGCTTTATACAATTTAGCTGCACATCAGCTTAGAACAATTCTTTTAATTAACGGATCAATTTAGGTAAGCTAAAAATATCACAAGTCAAAGTGCGACTGACAAGGAAGCCAATCGCACTCATAATTCATTCATAAGCAACACCAAACTAAACGAACTAATCATTTAGAATCTATAACCAACTCCTCCTTGAAGGCTAACAGCATCAGCAGAGCTATTTTCATAGGCATCAATACCCCATTTTGCATCACCATAAACGATAACGCGATCGCTAACTTCGGATTCTGCACCAAGAGTAATTACAGCAGCATTTCTGTTACCCAGAGGGGTGTTGTCACCTTCGTCTGTAATCCAGGAATAACCAGCACCTAAGTAAAGGTTAGTATTGTCGGCAATAGATGTATCAATAGTTAGCATTGGCATAATTGCCGTGGCATCTCCACCAAATAGAACTGCACCTCTGGCAGAAATTGGTGTTTCAGGAATTGCATAACGTCCTTGAACGTTGCCACCGAATACTTCACCATCGTTTCCTTGTCCGCCGCTAGTAACACCTCCTGCAATACCAACACCGATATAACTACCATCCATACCCGTAGGTTGAGCAGCAGCAATTCCACCTGAAAGAATAACGGAGGTTGCAGCAAATACACTGATTGCTAAATTTAAAAACCTCATACAACCCTCCCGATATAAACCAAGTTAATTCTTAGCTATATCAATTAAAAGATTTATCTTGATGTAGGATTTTTTCTACATTTTTTGGATTAGATAGAAATGTTTCTTTGCTATTGATCTACTTTCTATCTACTTTTAAGATAACGAAAAAACTTGAGGAACTCGTGAGTATATAAAACTTAACTTTAAAAGAGAACTTTTTATGATGATGAAAAAATTAAAAACAGCTTTTTAATTCCTCACAACTTCCTCAAATTTTTTGTCTATAACTCAGAATTAAAAATCAAAATTTAAAAAGTGTGTTTTAAGTTTCCACAGTGGAGATATTCAGATGCTACATAATCGGAGAATCAGAATAATTGCAGCGATAGTTCTAGCACTGTTAATGCTGCTATTATCGGGTACTGTCGCGGCACAAACTAAAATACCCAATCGAGATATCATCCATTTTGGCAGCGATGTTACAGTTGCAGAAAATGAAGTTGTTAAAGATGTCACGGCAATTGTTGGTTCGGTAATAGTATTAAAAAACGGACACGTCACGGGCGATGCGGTAGCGGTTGGTGGTGATGTGAGATTAAAAACGGGTGCAAAAGTAGACGGCGATGCTACTGCTGTTGGTGGAGAAATTTTTCAAGAAGAAGGAGTTACCATTGGCGGAGATGCAGTCACAGTTACGGAAGAAAATGGCGGTATTTTCCAAAGTTTAAGACGTTGGGGTTTTTGGGGACTGTTAGGGCGGATTTATCTAATTAATGCTACTTTTTACGCTTTGCTGATGTTATCGGTTGCTATTATCGGCATCGTTTTAATGTTGTTAGTACCCAGCTTTCTCCAAAGTATTGCCGAAACTATCAATCAACAGCCAACTAAAAGCATAGGTTGGGGTTTGGGAGGCTTTGTCGCATTTCTTATTTTAGTAATTCTAACTACTGGAAGTATGTTAGGAAGCATTTTAATTCCTATAACTACTTTGATATTAGGATTCGCCAAAATATTGGGTATAAATGCAATTAGCCTTTTTATCGGTGAAAAAATCTTAAGAAATCGACGTTACTCTATACCGCAATTGCTAGTAGGAATTGTAGTTATGGGAGCAATCAGTCTTATTCCAATATTTGGTGGAATGATTTTTTTAATATTAACTGCGTTTGGCTTTGGAGGTGTTTTAGCTTCGCCGTGGATAACGGAAAAAATTGGAGGTTTCCGACGCAAATCACCAGCACTATCAGCTACTGAAGAGATTAATAACCGCAGACAAGAAGTTTTGTAAAGTGATACTTAAGTCCTTATCTGCAAAAAGTATGACGGATTGAACTATACGTTAATTCAATCCGTTGGCTAATATCAAAGCTCATTCTTTAATCGTCAACCCATTCTTGATCTCCTATGAGATCGATAATCCAATCTCTAGGTAAAAAATCATTTTTTTCTAACTCGTATTCAAAGCAAATCCATTCACGGGGGGGAATAAACTTACAGATGTGACAAATTGGTTCGTTGCGGCAAAGTTTTCCTTTGTCAACCAGTTCTCTTATTTCATCTTTGATGGTTTCGATGTTATATGTTTCGATTGTCGATAGCATAATTCACTTCCTCGCTGTTTAAAAAACTTCATCATAAACTGATGAACAGTGGGTTATTAAAGTAATTTCTCTAGTTTCATCTTATAAACTAAATGTGAAGAAATTGTGTCATTGAAAATTCAATTATATTCAAGCATCTGTAAGTATTATCTTAACCGAAGTATTAAATTTATTATGTTTAATGTATGAATATTTACTTCTTCACAACTTCCCCAACTTTGTAATTTATAACTAAAAATATAGAGATATCGAATTAGATACAACTCAATATTCTACTCAGAATCTTTGATAGAAAGGGAAATCGCATTCGACAGCAAAGTTATAAATTCACAACATAATCAGCAAAAGCCGCAGTCTTTAGATACTTCTGGATACATCCATTTATCGAAACCTGGGGGAAGCCTATAAAAAGGAAGGTGTTTTATGGTACTCGTAAAAGATAAAAATCCACAAATAAAATATAGAAAAACCAGCTTTGTTGTATTGTTTGCGACATTATTAGTCGCGGGTAGTTCGTTTGGATGGGTTAAATTTCAGCAGGAACAAGAAAAAAAAATTGGATTAGCTCAAAACTTGTTAGCCAAAGAATGTGTTGAACCAACTCAAGCAGATAATTTTTCAGCGACTGCTCAAAATGTAGATCGAGCAGTTAAGTTATTGTACGGTATTCCTAAATTACCTGGTTCTACTTATCCAGCAGCTCAAAAAGAACTGACGAAGTTTTCCGAATGCATCAAAGCTGTTAACGCTAAAAGTAGTTTACTAACTGCTAAAAGTTTAAGCAGCAAGGCTTTTTCTATTGATAACCAAACCGTTCTTGCTATAGGAGAATGGCAAAACATTCGTGTTGATTTAGAATCGGCAATTGTTGAGACTCAAAGTATTCCACCTGATGTTGACATATCAAAAGAAGCTCAAACAGAGTTAAGCAAATATCAGGAGCAGTTGCAACTGATCAATCAGAAAATTCAAAACGAACAAATTGCTCTTAACGCTTTGAATCGCTCGATAAATTTAAAGTTACAGGCAGAAAATATGATTCGCTATAACTTTAATTTAAAGTCTTTATCACAAGCGGAATTGAAAGTAAGAAATGCAATTCAGTTGCTCGACGACCTTCCAAATCAAACAAGCATAGCTGAAAACAAAGAAACATATTTGGAAAGTTATCAAATTGTACTGAATAACATTCAATACAAAATGGCTGCAATTCGGTTAAATCTTTTAGTGAATAGTTTCAAAAAATTTGCCGAACGGCTTCGTACTCCTATGGGGTATATCGAATATTCCCAACAGCTTGAAAACTTGAAGTTTAATTTCGATAATATTTCCAATCAATCTTTTGCGATCGAAAATGAAACCACAAAATCATTGGAGAAGGCACTATCATACTACGATGATGCTTTAGTAATTAAACGCTATTGCTACGAAGGTAACTGTATACACTCGACAGAGGCTTTATTAGTCAGGTATAGATGGAGGGTATTATGGCTACCAATTTCTTTTAAATTAAATGGTGTGCCAATTACAGAAAAATACGTTTTGAAAATCACCCCTAATATTTTCAGACAGAAATATGTCAAAGTAAATGACGCTTTAACAGAAATTTGGCGACAAGCTAAAGGGGAAATAGATCGAATTTAATAATTTTATCAAATTAAAAATTGCGGACAATTAATCTCAATTATCCGCGATTTTTGATCGTATTAGTTTATCGTTGAATTATAGCGAAAAAGCAACCGTTACTCTCTAGAAGAATAACGATTGCTTTCGGTAATTAAAGGATTCATATGCCTGGATAATTGTTTAAATTTGATGTATCAGTCTGTATTATCCAAACATTGGCTAACCACAGTTAAACAGGATATTTCTAATGATATAGCTTACTTAGAGCGTGCCAAGTCCGAGGACCTACAACTCCATCTTGAACTAAAGCCATGTCTAATTGGAATTTTCTCACTGCTACTTCCGTGACTGGACCGAAAATACCGTCTATATCAAAGCTATAGTAACCGTGCAATGATAAGGTTTTTTGAACCATTCTTACATACTTGCCAGTACTACCACGACTAAGAACTGGGATAGGTGGAACCGGAGGAGCGCCGCTATAAAGTGCTTTCCAGGTTAGCGAACCCACAATACCATCTTCTTCCAGGAAAACGCGATGTTGATATGCTTTGACAGCCCATTCAACATATTCGCTGAAGATACCGTCTATAAGATCGTAGTAAAGATCCCAATATCTCAGCAGTTTTTGCAGTTCTTCAACTGCTTCTCCCGTATCCCCTTTTCTTAAAATCGGCTTATTCAACTTAGTTGTTGTTTCCGACATCGAAAAGGTAGGAAGGTTATTTACATCAATAAGATGGTTGTTTTCCAGTTCGTTTCTGTCTTGAAGTTGCATAATTTGTTTCCTCTTAATATATTTACGAGGGTTTCTACTGCAATGCAGTTGAGTCATATATGAGCTAATCTAATATCTTAAATGTTTTAATTAACTCATTCTATATAAAACATTGAAACCCTCGAACTAATGTTCTCTATACTTTTAATTTAAACGAAGATTGTGAGGAAGTTGTGAGTAAATAAATAATTTTTATTCTTCCTACAATGTTTTTTATTCTCATATTTTTTGTATAGACTAAATGCATATTAATTATTAGGCTGGTCAATTAATGAAACATAGCAATACTTTTCATCTACTATTAAACAACAAGCTATTCTTTCGCTAATTTGCTTGTCATATAGTGCTTTTATCAAGTTTGCTTTGTAATTGAATTTCAGCTTAATATTAATTTAATTTTTGTGTTCAAGGAATATTTGCTCTAATTTACATAGTAATTGATGCCGTTCAGGAACAGATTACAGCGTAAAGTATGCTTTCGAGCCTTCCTCACAAGTTCCTCAAATTATTTCCGTATAACTCAAAGTGAAGTAAGTACAAAGCTTCAATCTCTTGCGTGCTATGGGTAAAGGCTATGTTACATCCAGTATCTGAAGTTGCTACATCCGGTTACATCCACTCAGTTGAAACTTGCGGTACGGTGGATGGCCCTGGTATTCGTTTTATAATTTTTACTACAGGTTGTCCCCTACGCTGTCTTTATTGCAGCAATCCCGACTGTCGCTATCTGGAACATGGAAAACAGGTAACAGTTGATGAATTGATTGCTGAAATTAAAAAATATACTTCTTACATGAAAGCATCGGGTGGAGGTGTAACAATTAGCGGTGGTGAACCTTTATTTCAGCCGGAATTTGTTAGAGAAGTTTTTCGACGCTGTAAAGAATTAGGAATACATACGGCTTTGGATACATCGGGATTTTGTAACTTAGAAACCGCAAAATCTGTATTAGAATTTGTAGATTTAGTATTGCTTGATATTAAATCATTTGAACCAGCTACTTACACTAAAGTTACGGGAGTTGATATTAAACCAACGCTAATCCTTGCTAAATACTTGAGTGATATTAATAAACCAGCTTGGATTCGATTTGTATTGGTACCTGACTTAACAGATGATACGGACAATATAACAGGATTAGCCGATTTTATTTCTACCCTTAACAATATTCAAAGAGTTGAAGTATTACCATTTCATAAAATGGGTGAATACAAATGGGAAGAACTAGGTTACGAATACAAATTAAAAGAAACTCCAAGTCCCACCTCCGAACAAGTAGAAACAGCATTAAATATCTTCCGCAGCAAAGGTATATTCACTCTTTAACTAAAGCTTTGAGAAACTCTGCATTTCAATAAAGGAGTAAAATTATGCAAGTTACCAATATTCAAGAATTAGAGTTACTAGTAGAAACCGTCAAAGCAGCACAAGAAAAGTACGCTACATATTCTCAGTAAAAAGTTGATTTTATTTTTAAACACGCAGCATAAGCAACCAATAATCAAAGAATACTTTTAGCCAAATTGGCTGTTTCTGAAACAGGAATGGTTATTATAGAAGATAAAGTAATTAAAAATCACTTTTTTCGACTGTATATCTAGAATACTAACTGTAAAAGAGCCAAATATGATTACCAACTTTAACATTTAGATTCTAGTTGAAACTAAGGTTAAAGTATTTTTGTGATAATAAATAATACAAAGTTGGTTCCGTAGTACCTAATATGCTAAAAGTGTAGTGGTTTCTCAACACTTAGAATAATTTACATTTTGTTAGTATTATGAAATATTTTCTCGCAACAACAATATGCTTATGTTCAACTTTACTAGCAACTGTTAAAGCTAACGCTGCTGATTTTAGTTTTAACCCAACTACTACATTTGAGGTGGGAGATGGATTTTTTGGCGGTTCGTTTGATGGTCAGGGTGATGAAGATGCAATTTTTCCTGGCAATTTTGATACTGTAGTACTCGGCACTTTTGCTGAAAATAGCGAAAATGCTGAATTTGACTTAAGTGAATTTTCTGTTCCAAATGAAGAAAAAATTACTGAAGCGACTTTCCAAGTAACAGTCCTACCAAACGAAACATTTGGGTCAGGAGCTACTGGAGAAAGACCTTCTAGTTTAGCAGTGCGTGGATATATAGGTAATGGACAACCTGATGCAAGTGATTTTCAGGCTGGAAATATTTTAGATATCGCTAGTATTTCGCCAGAATATGTAGAAGAACTTATAGATTTTGATGTAACTTCCTTTGTTCAAGATATAGTTAGCGAGGAAAATGATTTTGCAGGTTTTGGTGTTCGCGCTCAAACTATTGGAGGTATACTCTTAGACCGTGGCACATTTTCTGGTAAAGGTCCTAAGTTAACAATTACTACTGCTTCAGCAAAAGCTAGCGTTCCCGAGCCAAATTTAGCATTAGGAATTTTAGCGTCGGTTTTCTTAGCCAGAATAGCATTCAAGAAAAAGTAGCTATTTTTCATAAGCAATCCAATCTTTATTACAAAGAACGAATTACCACCAAAGGAATTGGATTCAGATCCAGCAGCCGATAAAGATGCGCGAATTGTTGAGGTAAAAGTCAGGTTAGATGCCGAAGATACAGCGAAAGCCGGACTGACTAATTTGCAAGTGCGGGTTATGGTGATTTTGGAATGATTTGGGATTTAACAATTTGGAGTTGGGAAAACTGAACTGATGCGCGATATGTATTGAATTTTTGAAAATCAGTTATTCAAAGAAGACAGTTAATATGAGATAAATAATCTATAATTTCAGTATTTTTTTCTAATTTGTAAGGTTTATAAATAAATCTCACCACCTCACAAATTCCTCACATTTTTAAGCTTCTATGTAATTAGATTGTTCGGGGGGAATCCACCATGAAAATTCCTTTTATCGCAAATCTGCTATCGAAGTTTTCCCAGGAACCTCCCCTTGGTTGGTCGCAACTAAGCCATCAGAAAATTCGTTTGCTCGTTGCAATATCGGGAATTGCTTTTGCTGACATCTTAATTTTTATGATGTTGGGGTTTAAATCAATGCTCTTCGATGGTTCAATCTTAGTTCACGAAAATTTAAATGCTGACCTTGTTTTAGTTAGCAAGCGGACAAAAACTTTATTTGAAACCCGAGGTTTTCCCAAAGCATATTTGTATCAAGCTACCGATGTTAAAGGTGTGACTTCGGCTAGTCCTTTGTACTATTCTTTTGGAGCCTGGGTAAATCCTTGGAATAAGGAAATTGCACCAGTTGCTGTAATTGCATTTGACCCATATCGTCCAGTTTTTGATTTGCCGGAGTTAAATGAGCAGTTGGACAAAATTAAATTATCTAATGTAGTGCTGTTTGACCGCAAATCTCAACCAACTGCTGGTCATGTAGTTGAATCTTTTAATCGGGGAGAAACTATTACAACTGAATTTTCCGGTCGCAGAGTCAAGGTTGGTGGACTTTTTACCTTGGGAAGCACGATGTTTATTCGCGGTCATATTGTTACCAGCGACCAAAATTATCTGCGTTTGTTCGGTCGTAATAGCATCGATAAAGTTCATGTTGGTATTCTTAAGCTTGAACCAGGAGCAAACGCTGTTGAAATTACTCAAAATTTGCAAGCGAGATTACCAAGCGATATTAAAGTATTGAATCGTCAGGAGTTTAAACAATCTGAAATATCATTTTGGTCGAACGAACATCCTGCCGGTACGATTTTTAGCTTTGGCGCAATTATGGGGTTTGTTGTCGGAGTCGTAATTGTCTATCAAATCTTATACACCGATGTCAGCGACCATTTACCCGAATACGCAACCTTAAAGGCAATGGGTTATTCAGACGGTAAGTTGTTAGCTGTAGTTTTGCAACAAGGAATAATTCTTGCTCTCATCGGATTTGTACCAGGATATACAACTTCGATTGGTATGTATGCTCTACTTGGAAACCTAACGCGGATTCCCCTGGTAATGAAAACTGCTGTCGCATCGCAAGTATTAATTGCCACTGTTTTGATGTGTTTGATTTCCTCAGCAATTGCCATGCGGAAACTTCGCTCTGCCGACCCTGCCGATGTATTTTGAGAAGCCCGAGGAGAAGCTATGGAACCTGTTGTCACCGTTCGTCATCTCTGCCATGCTTTTGGTAAAGGAGATTTATGCAAGCCTGTTTTAGATCATGTCAATTTAGACATTTACAAAGGTGAAATTGTTATTATGCGCGGACCATCGGGAAGCGGTAAAACCACTTTATTAACGTTAATTGGTGGTTTACGTTCGATTCAAGAAGGTAGCGTTCGCGTGTTTGGTCGAGAATTATATGGTGCTAGCAAATTACAGTTAGTCAAAATTCGCCAGCAAATCGGATTTATTTTTCAGTCTCATAATTTACTCGAATCACTCACAGCACAGCAAAATGTGGGAATGTCCTTACGCTTGCACGAAAATTTGTCGATTGAGGAGCGTACCGCAAGGTCACAGGCAATATTAGCATCTGTTGGTTTAGGGGAACGCATCGATTATTACCCCGAAAAGCTTTCTGGTGGACAAAAACAAAGAATTGCTATTGCTCGTGCATTGGTAGGTGAACCTTTACTTGTACTCGCAGATGAACCGACAGCAGCATTAGACAGTAAATCTGGTCGAGATGTGGTAAATATCATGCAAAAACTAGCCAAGCTACAAGGAAGTACTATTTTGCTAGTGACTCACGATAGCCGCATTTTAGATGTTGCCGATAGAATTTTACGGATGGAAGATGGACGGGTAACTCAAGATACATTGTTAAAAACTTGAAATTAAATCCTTCACTTTAACAGCTTCTGGTATGGGTAACAAGAGATACATTTGAAGACTGGCAACTCGATGACCCCGAAGGTAAAGATATTGAAACTGATAAAAGAAAAGGTCCTTTGCTTATGAAATACTTCCTCACTCGTTACGGTATCGATTCAATGGGGGATATGACGGATATGATGATTGAGTTTAAGCGACTTTTGCAAGGTTTGGTTATTTCAACTTTGCTAACTTTAATTGTTGTACCCGTGATTTACTTGCTTGTAGATGGCTTTTATCTAGATTTTATTCAGATAGCAAGTTTTTAGTTCTGTGATAAGACTTGAAACTTATTTTTTTATTTGTATTCAGTAAGTTTAGTATTGATTAATTTTTGGTTACTATCAGAATTACTGATTAAAAAACCTTGCTAGGTGCGGAGGACGCAGAGGGAAGAAGTAAAGAGAGAATATTTTAATGTAAGGGAACGCTAGCAATTAAAGGACAGACTTCTTTCTGTTTTAAATTAGATTCAGGATTATTTGCCCACAGATCGCGATATCCTTCTAACTCCCTTTTAAACAAAGTCATTTGTTTAATTTGAATTGCCAATTGTTCTATCTTATTGTTCAATAAACTTTGTACTAAATCACAAGGAATTTCACCACCATTGCGAACATCCAGAATTTTTTTGATTTCTTCTAAGGTAAATCCCAAAGATTGAGCTTTCTTAATAAATTCTACTTGCTCGGAGGCATTCGCAGCATAATATCGATAGCCATTATCTCCTCTATGTACTGGTTGCAAAAGTCCGATATCGCTGTAATAACGTAAAGTTCCTACGGTAAGTCCTGTTTGCTTGGCTAATTCTCCAATTTTTAGATAGGCTAATTTATTCATAGTTTTTTCACTGCCTATTTCTACCACTTCTTAATCATAAACTATTCATATTCTTTATTTGAGCAACTATACATCAAAGGTAAACTCTCAAGTTAACTGTAGAGTCAAGTACTCTAGTAAATCTTTCTTCATGTTGAAAGCGTATCTACTAGCTGACAGATACTTTTGTAGCGACAGCTAGCAGTAATCTATACTTAAGTAGGTGAACAAAAATATTTACCGTCATTATTCGCTGCGCGGTCTTCGTAGCGTCCCTGTTCAGCTTGCAAGCACAAAACGGGTTGAAATGATTTCAACCCGAATCGCGAAGCTTCCAAATAAACTTTTAATTTTTCCCGTCTTTTATAATTAATAGTCCCTATTGTCAGTAAAATCGCCGATTCTTTTACTCGGCTTTTAGCTATTAACGAATCACTTCTTCTAATTGTGTCTCTCGTGGCTGGGTTGTGTCTAAAATTTTTAAATAACTTTTTTCTTGATCTGAAAATGGTTCTGCATTCTGTAACTGTGATGACAATATATTAGCAGTAGCATCAGTAATATCACCACTCCGCCGATTTAGGCGATCGCGCAGAATTTCTTCGGGTGCAGTACAGTGAATAATTTTCAGAGGAATTTGATGTTGTTTAGCTGCGGCGATCGCATCAGCGCGAATATTTTGTTTATCGTATTTAGCATCTAAAATTACCCTAAATCCTTGAGTTGTCAGCATTATTCCTAACTCTAGGAGTTTACTGTAAGTTTTTGACGACATTTCTTCGGTATATAATTTATCACTGCCTCTTTCTAACAAAGGTATTCCTGCTAAATGTTTGCGAACAGCATCAGAACGGATTCGTATCGCTCCTAACTTTGGAGATAAATAGCGAGCAACTGTACTTTTACCGGAACCGGAAACTCCGGACATTAAAAATAGCTTACCTTGTTGGGGCTTAGTATAACTCCAAGCTTGTTTATAATAATCAGCAGCAATTTTTCTCGACTCTTCTTTTGCATCCACAGAAACTTCTGACTCGTCAAGCAAAAATGAATTTACCTTGGCTCTGACATAAGCTTGTCTGCTCAAATACAGGGGTAGTAACTGTAAACCTTCCCAGTCTCCTGTCTGTTCCAAGTATGTATTTAAAAAAATATTAGCTAAATCTTTTCTTTTACGAGCTTCCAAATCCATGACTGTAAAAGCGATGTCGTACATAACATCAACAAATCTGAATGATTCGTTAAATTCAATACAGTCAAACAGTAAGATTTGCGAATGCCACATACAGATATTGTGTAAGTGTAAATCTCCATGACACTCACGAATACAATCATTTTTGATGCGATTGACAAATAATTCTGGATGTTGAGTAAAAAAATTATCGGTATAAGCTTTGGTTTCTTTATATTGAGTTTCTGTTTGCGCTTCTCCGATATACTTACTAGTTACCTCATAGTTTTCGTCAATTGAATACCTAACTTTATCAACTTCACCAAAACTGCGGATGTAATCCGACGTTTGGGTTTGAGAATGATAGCGAGCTACAACTTTACCTAACTCTTCTATATGGGACTCATTTAATTCCCTTTGTTCGAGCATAGTACTCAGCAACCCCTCTTGTGGGAACTGATGCATCTTTAGCGCGTATTCTACAGGCTCTGTTGTACCTCCTAGATGATATTGTTCGCCATCTTGAGTAATGGGCAACACTTCCAAATATAGTTCTGCTGCGCCTCTTTTATTCAATCGCAATTCTTCTTGACAAAAATGCGAGCGCTTCTCCAGAGTGGAAAAATCTAAGAAACCAAAATTCACAGGTTTTTTGACTTTGTAGGCATAATCACCAGTTAATAAAATATAAGAAATATGAGTTTGAACTAACTGTATTTTTTTGCTAACTGGATGCGGATAAAAATCCGGTTTTAGCATTTGTTTAATTAAAGTTGGGATAGATGCACTTACCATTATTTATAATTTTCTTAAAAAAACGGACAACTGTTTGCATAAAGCGGGCTAGAAATAATCCTTACCCGCTCCCTGCTTCTTTCGAGCTAACTTTTTTCAATGCTTAATAGTGTCTGTTGTCGGCTGAATCGCCGTCATATGGCTGTACCCCTGATTTGGGATAATCATCGTCGCTAGGGCTAAAGATTCGACTTATTCCATTAGTTGTAAATTTAATCAACTTTTGAGGAATTTCTACAACTGATTTAATCATTCTTTTAGCTTTAGATGCGGTAGACATACGAGCATTCTCCTTTTTTATTGGTTTAGTTAATAGAAAAATCTTCAACAAACTTTTGTCTTGTAAGCGGTTCTGCTAATATTAATCCTTCACCACCAAGAGGATTTTCTTCATCTAATAATTTATCTTCAACTGAAAGATAAATATTAGCTGACTCGTCAATACTTGAAGCAGTGTAAAGTACTTGAGCTACACGATAAATCATCGAAGTGGAGCCACCACCATAGCGAAATTCATCGGACAGATTTACATGAATTCCAGTTTCATCAATTCTCAAACCCAATAATTTAGTTCCTGCTGGAATTGTCGAAGTAAATTGATTATTTTGAGTTGTATCAAAAAGCTGGTTTAAAGCTTGTTTTAATGCAGCTTCTTTCGATGCTCCCCTTTCAATTGCAACAGATTGGGGAACTAAGTTAATTTTTTCATCTTCGACTTGCAATAAATAAGCTTTCGGCTGTAACTCTATTGCGACTGTAATATCCTTGGGAGTTAATTTTTCAGTTTGTTTGGGAATTGTAAATGGAACGGTTGGTTTTGGAAATGTGTTATTTTCTGTAGAAATTGGTGATTGTTTGACTTGTTCGGGTGTGGGAGTTGTAATTGTTTCGGTAGAAGTAGGATTTTTATTAACACCTACTCCATTCAACCAAACTACAGTTACGATTAAACTCAGTAATGATATGTAAATTATGAAGATATTTTGCTGAACCGGACGGGTATTTTGGGTTTTCATAATTTTTTCTCCTGCATTATTAATAAGTAAATTATTAAATTTCAGATTTACCCTGATACCTCATCCTGGAAAACACCCTGTATATTTTTTAAGTTATTTAAATGGTAGATTACGAAGGTGGATTTATTTGGGCTTTGGTTCGAGCGTGCATTGTTTCTTCTAAATGTTCTAGGTGTTGAAGTTGCTTGTTCATTCCCAATCTTGCTGATTCTGAAATTTCAGCATCATGAGGATTTTCTAACTCTTCTTCAATCCGAGAATGCATTGTTTCTTCGATGTGTTCTTCTTGTTGACGCTGTTTAGCCATTGATTCACGCGCTCTTTCTTGCATAGTCAAATCAAGTTTGACCACATCATGTTTTTCAGTATGAGATTTGGGCAAGCTCAAAGTTAAAAGTCCGTTGTGAATTTCGGCTTTCACCTTGTTGTATTCAACGCACATCGGTAAAGGTATTATGCGTTGAAAGTGTCCGTATTCAAACTCAGTCCGATAAATACCCTTTTCGTTGTGAACTTTTTGTTCTTCATGTTCCCCGGAAATAGAAACAGCATCTTTAGTTACATGAATATCCAAATTTTTGGGTTCTATACCAGGTACTTGAGCTTGAAGAATAAGATTGGAATCCGTTTCTTTAATTTCAATCGCTGGTTCCCAAGTCGCATTTCCAACTTTAGGAATAGAACTCAAAGTATTATTAGCAGTTTTTTTGGTGCTTCCATGCATAACCTCATCAAACAAATTATTCATTTGATGGCGTAGAGTATCTATATCTTTAAGCGGATGCCAATTTCTCTGTGACATATATTCCTCCCTGCAATCCTGATGAAAACTTTACTCGGCGAGCCTTTTTTCTTGGCTCTACTTTTAAAATAGGAAAATAATTTGAGGAACTTGTGAGGAAAAGGGAAGGAGTTAGGAGTTATGAGTGATGAATTAGGAGTTATGAGTTAGGAGTTACGAGTATAAATAAAAAACTGTTCACTGCTCACTAAATTTAGTGCTTGTGTTATTAATTCGGTTAGATCGCAGCTTTGCTTAGACAATTCAAGGACCAATTCATGAAGATGCAACTGATTCTTTAGTAATGGAAGCAGCTTCGATGTAATTTGTTGATATCTAATATTGATTTGATATTAAATATATACACCTCCCAATTGTTCCGGGGGGTGTTTTGTAAGGGATGATTTGATTGTTGTTACTATCGTTCATTTTTTGAAGACTATTAAACTTTTTTCAGCAGATATTCCAAACAATCAAGAAGATGAACGAAATAATGGTTGACGATAATTGACAATGTTGTTTCTTCTGAAAGCGAAGAGAGAATTGTCTTTTTTCAATGGATTAAATTTTGTTGGCAATTCTCCGGGTATCGTCTCTAATGATGAAACAGATTGTTTGGAGGTACATACTGGCATAGCTTGCCAACAACTTCGACAAAACCAGTAAATTCCACTAGCATCTGCATGAGATAAAAGTATGTCTTTGCAGCAAGGACAATAATTCATGATTCTTTTAATCCTCAGTAAAAAACAGCAGATAATCTACTTTTAATCATAAGTTTTAAATTTGAGGAACTTGTGAGGAGGTAGAAGGAGGGGGAGATGGGGAGAAAATTTTTAACTCCTAATTCCTAAGTTTTAAAATCATCCTCACAAAATCCTCAAATTATCTAACTATAAAAGTTAAGTGTGAGAAGAAAAGAGCGGAAAAGCTGGTATTGCTTAAATTGAGTTATGGAAGCGAGAGCTATGGGAAACACAGTGGTTAATCAACAATCGGAACGTCTTCGTTCTACCGAACAAGCTTTAGTATTGCCTTTTGATGAAGTTGGAATTGCTGATATACCTAAAGTTGGCGGAAAGAATGCCTCTTTAGGAGAAATGATTTGTCAACATTCAGATTCGGTGCTGAAGACACTTTTAGAAATTGCTTCGATGGAGTAGGGTTATGGGCATGGGGAAATGGGTAATGGAAGATAATTATTAGCTAACTCCTAATTCCTTACTCCTAACTATCCCCAATTCCCAATTCCTAATGCCCAATGCCCAATGCCCAATGCCCTAACAACTAACCACTAACAACTAACTATTATCATGTTTAACAAAATTTTGGTTTCGATTGACAATTCTGATATGACTCAACACGTTGTTGATGCAGCTGTATTTTTAGCAAAGGCAACTGGTGGAAGTTTGATGTTGCTACACGTTATATCTCCATTGGATGAGCCATATTTTGATCCTTTGTTTATGCAACCAACTATTCTTTATTCAGAGTTACACCAAGAAACTCGAAACAAAAATTTAAGCGATTGGGAAAAATTTAAGCAAGACAAACATAATTGGCTGCATTATTTATGTGAATCAGCTACTTCTGCTGGTGTAAAAGCTGAATTTACTCTTAATATTGGCGAACCAAGTAACAGAATTTGCGATATGGCTCGTGCTTGGGATGCTGATGTAATAGTAATTGGTCGTCGAGGTCGTCGTGGTTTTACTGAATTCTTTTTGGGTAGCGTAAGTAATTATGTAATGCATCACGCACCATGTTCTGTACTAACTGTGCAAGGACCAATTCTTTCAACTACGGAAGCATCTCAAAATCAAGAGGTAGAAGCTTCTAATTAATAATTAAATAATTAGTAGTTAAAAATTTCAAACTGGACTTTGAACAAGAAACACTTAATTTTCCTCACTAACCGAATCGGATAGAAGCATTTATCAAGTATTCAGGAAGTTAATAAACGTGGATAGACGAAACAAGAAAAGATAGAGAATTAATTATCAGTTGCGGTACGGCTTTGTTTAATTTACGTATTGCTCTGCATCATTTCGGCTACAAAGGTGAAATTATCACTTTTCCCGATCCGACAAATGTTAACTTGTTAGCCCGCATTAAATTAGGTTGTCTGATAGTAGAAAGTACTGATGATAAGCTTTTATTTTGTGCAATTCCCAAAAGCCAACTCCTCGTCTTGGAGTTGATGAGATTTTGAGTTAAAAACCGCTTTAATTACTTAACGATAATAGAATTAATCAATGTTAGTTTCTGCTAATAATAAGATTTCCTAATCGAAAAATCCAGATTTTCTTCATATATTCTTTACAATAATTAATAGAAAGCTGCTTGCAATAGATAATTGTCTGCAAAACTCACGGAATATATTGTTATGATGATATCCGCGATCGTTCTGTGTATTGTGAAATGCTATTCAATGTTGTTCGTTAATCATCTAAGTTGTAATCGGCGTTAAAGTTAAAGGTGTGAGATTATTATTAATTTTCGCCTAACTGAAATATTACCGAGCCATTTTAACAATGCAGTCTAATGCCGTGCCGATTGATTTACGTGGTTTAAATAAAAATATTTTAAATCGGGTCAGCGATGCAATAGTTGGAGTTGATAGCGAGTATCGCATTGTTTATTTAAACCAAGCAGCAGAAGAGTTATACAATATTAAACTTGAAGAATTTATTGGTCGGCATCTTGAAGAGGCTTACGATTATCGGTGGCCCAATCCACAAGACGAGCAAGCTGCATATGATGCTTTGTCAGCAACGGGGGTTTGGCAGGGAGAAAATATTCATATAAAAAAGAATGGTGAAGAAATCTTCGTTGAGTCATCGGTTAGCGTGCTTGAGGATGATAGCGGCGAAAATATGGGCTTTGTTGCAGTTATCCGCGATATTACCAAGCGCAAACGCGCAGAAATTGCTTTGCGAGAGAAACAGCAACAGCTAGAAACAATTGCTGCTAATAATCCGGTGGGGATCTATCGGTTTATCTACCATAGCGATGGTAGCGTATCAATGCCTTATGCAAGTGAAGGTTATCGCGAACTATTGGGTTTGAATCCCATTGATATGAGCGCTTATCCTGAAGATGTACTCGCAACCATACATCCAGATGATAGGGAGCGGTTTTCACAAGCGTTAATAAATGCAAATCAAGAGCAGCATCAATCGAACTACATTGAATATCGAGCGATTGATGTTTTGGGACAAGTAAAATGGTTTGGAAACAATTTTCGCTGTTTCAATCATAAAAATGGCGATTTGATTGTAGATGGAGTAAATATCGATATTACTGCTCGCAAACGTACAGAAATTGCGCTACAAATTTCTGAAGAAAGATTTCGCTCTTTGGTAGAGATATCAAGTGATTGGGTATGGGAAGTCAACGAATATGGCTTTTTTACTTATGCTAGTCCAAAAGTATTTGATATTCTTGGTTATACCCATCAAGAAATATTAGGTAAAACGCCGTTTGATTTGATGGCTCCCTTTGAAACTCAACGGCTGAGTGAAGTTATTAACTCATTTATTACACTTCAACAGCCATTTAAGAATTTAGAGAATATTCACTTACATAAAGACGGACATTCCGTAGTTGTGGAAACAAGCGGGGTGCCTATATTTGATGCGAACGGTAAATTTCGGGGATATCGCGGTATTGACAGAGACATTACCGATGGTAAACAAGCAGAAGACAAATTACGCGAAAGTGAAGAACGTTTTCGATTGTTAGTAACTCACGTACCTGTAGGAATTTTTCAAACTGACAATAAAGGAGAATGTTTATTTGTCAACCCGCATTGGTCAGAAATTGCTGGATTATCTCAAGAAGAAGCATCAGGAGAAGGTTGGGTTAGCGCCCTACATCCCGAAGACAGAGATCGGGTTTTTAGCGAATGGTACGATGCAGCAGCGCAAGGGCGAGAGTTTGCAATGGAATATCGTTTTTGTACCCCAGAAGGTAAAGTAAGTTGGGTGTTTGGAAATGCAATAGCCATTCGCAATCGAACAGGAGAAATTACCGGATATTTGGGAAGTTTGACCGATATCACCTCACGCAAGCAAGCAGAAGAACAACTACGTTTGACTCAAACTTCGCTGCAAGAAGCGCAAAGAATCGCCAAAATGGGCAGTTGGTCGAGGGATTTGACAACAAATGAAAGATGGTGGTCGGAGCAATTCTACCGCACGATAAATTTGAATCCCACTGATGCAATGCCAAATGTAGAAACTCTTATTAATACAATCGTGCATCCAGATGAGCGCGATCGCATTTATCAAATGGTAATAAATTGTATTGAGCGGGGTATTGCTTACGAAACAGAAGTTCGCTTTTTGCGTCCCGATGATAGCTTTGGTTATTTACTTCTTTGCGGAAAAGTAGAACGCGATTGTCAAGGAAATCTGACTCGGTACTATGGTATTGCTCAAGATATTAGCGAATACAAGCAAGTAGAGTTAGAACTACGAAAAAGTAAAGAACGCTATCGCTCGGTTGTCAAATCGATGCATGAAGGTGTAGTAGTTCAGCAAGCTGATGGTACTATAACTTCTTGTAATGCCAGTGCAGAAAAGATTTTGGGGCTATCAGCCGAACAAATAAAAGGACGTAGTTCTTTAGACCCGCGCTGGTATACAATCCATGAAGATGGTTCCCCCTTCCCCGGCGAAACTCATCCCGCAATGATTGCTTTGCAAACGGGTAAACCTTGTTTAAATACGGTAATGGGAGTTCACAAACCGAATGCAGAACTCAGTTGGATTTTGATTCACTCCGAACCGCTATTTTTACCCGGAGAAAATATTCCTCATGCTGTAGTTAGCTCGTTTTCCGACATCACCCGACGCAAGGAAGCCGAAGAAAAAATTAAACAACAAGCGCAACTACTCGATATAACTACAGATGCAATATTAGTTAAAGATTTAGAAGAAACTATTCTATATTGCAACAGCAGCGCCGAGCAAATATATGGTTGGAAGAAAGAAGAATTAATTGGCAAGGTAGCCAACGAGCTTTTATATCAAGAAATTTCACCAGAATTAGAGCAAGCATTAAGCGAGGTTGTTGAAACCGGCTCGTGGATGGGAGAATTAAATAAAGTGACTAAAGCAGGTAAAAAAATTATCGTTGCTAGTCGCTGGACTCTAGTACGTGACGAAGCCGGAAATCCCCAATCAATATTAACTGTAGATACCGACATCACCGAGAAAAAGCAACTGGAAAACCAGTTTCTCCGCACTCAGCGCTTAGATAGTCTGGGAACTTTAGCAAGCGGTATTGCTCACGATTTGAACAATATGCTCACACCGATTTTGGCGATCGCTCAACTGTTACCCCTAAAGCTCAACAGTGAAGAGCCAGATTGTAGCGAAATGCTTACTATGTTAGAAAACAGTGCCAAACGCGGTGCTGGTTTAGTTAAGCAAATCCTCACATTTGCTCGCGGTAATGAAGGTAAGCGCACCGTATTGCAAGTCACGCATATTTTGAAAGATATTGAGAATTTTACCAAAGGAACATTTCCCAAATCGATTGCAATTAAAAAGAATCTACCGCAAGACTTATTGACAGTTTCCGCAGACCCTACGCAAATGCATCAAGTTTTGATGAACTTAGTTGTTAATGCTCGCGATGCCATGCCCAATGGTGGCACTATAACCATTACCGCACGAAACCTGTGTGTTGATGAAAACTACGCCAAAATGAACATCGAGGCAAAAGTTGGTAACTATGTTGTTATCGCAATTGCCGATACCGGAACAGGTATTCCCCCAAAAGTCATTGAGCAAGTTTTCGATCCTTTCTTCACGACGAAAGAAGTAGGTAAAGGAACGGGGTTGGGATTATCAACTGCCATCGGCATCATTAAAAGCCACGGTGGTTTTATTGAAGTCAGCAGCGAGTTAGGAAAAGGTAGTCAATTCAAAGTTTATTTGCCCAGCACTCAGGATCGGAAAATCGAAGCCGCACAAGAAAATGTAGCGCTTCTAGGAAACTCAGAACTGATTCTAGTAGTAGATGACGAACCAGCAATTTGTGAAATTATTAAAACTACCTTAGAAAGTCAGAACTTTGAAGTACTTACAGCCGCAGATGGCATCGAAGCAATTTCCACATATGTTCAGAATAAAACTAAAATTAGCCTTGTGTTGATAGATATGATGATGCCAGAAATGGACGGAGCAAAAGCTATCAATGCCATACAGCGGCTAAATCCCCAAGTGCAAATTGTTGCCATGAGTGGATTAGCATCAACTGAAACTTTAGCACAAGCAGCAGGTAATGAAATTCAAGGGTTTTTAGCTAAACCATTCACCAAGTCAGACTTGTTTAATACAATAAATGGGGTGTTGAACAGTTAGTACCACCGGAGTGTAGAGACGTAGCACTGCTACGTCTGTACAGTTAGGAGTTAGTTGTATAAATTTCTCCCCATGCCCAATGCCCCCTTCATTCAACCAAAGCATTTTCTAAGACTTTTTCGATACAATCGCAAAATATAAATTCGATGTTTTCGCGGTCTTCTTCTGGTATATCTACTAAATCGTGTTGATTTGCAGTAGGTAATATCACACGTTTGATGCCAATACGATTAGCTGCCAAAATCTTTTCTCGAACACCACCAATCGGAAGAATTTCTCCGCTGAGATCAATTTCCCCGCTCATGGCTGTATCATGGCGTACCGGACGATTCATTAATAAAGAAGCGATCGCCGTTACGATAGTTATACCTGCGGATGACCCGTCTTTGGGTACGGAACCTGCTGGAATATGAATATGCAAGCCGTTAGTTCTAAATACATTTGTATCTATACTTAATAGTTCTGCATTTGACCAAACGTAGTCATAAGCAATTCGAGCAGATTCGACCATTATTTCACCGAGGTGTCCGGTAACTACGAAATCTTTACTTTGAGGTAGTTTGACTGCTTCTACAAATAGAACTTCTCCACCGACGCAAGTCCAAGCAAGACCGCAAGCTACACCAGGTTTATTTGATTTTTGGATGTGTGACGGTAAGAAATTTCTTGCACCGAGTAATTCTTCTAATTCTTCAGGATAAATAACTACAGGTTCGGTATTGCCAGATGCATGGCGAACGGCAACTTTACGGCACAGGGAACCCAACTGCTGTTCTAACTGACGGACTCCAGCTTCACGGGTGTAGTTTTCAATTATCAAGTTTATAGTTTGAGGTGATAGCTGCAAAGATTGATTTGGAAGTCCGGCTTTTTCAATTTGACGAGGTAACAGATGTTTTTGAGCAATAGCTAATTTTTCGGCTTCCGAATAACCTGATATCTCAATAATTTCTAACCTATCTAACAGCGGTGCGGGTACCTCAGATAAATTATTCGCAGTTGCGATAAAGAAAACCTGGGATAAATCAAAGTTGCAATCTAAATAAAGGTCGCGGAAACAATTGTTTTGTTGGGGATCGAGTATTTCTAATAATACCGAAGCAGGGTCCCCCCGATGACTATCCGTGCCGACTTTATCTAATTCATCGAGCATAATTACCGGGTTTCTGACACCACACCGATGCAAAGCTTGAATAATTCTACCCGGCATTGCACCAACATAAGTCCGCCGATGACCGCGTAACTCAGCTTCATCGCGCAAGCCACCCAAACTAACCCGCTCAAATGGACGATTCAAAGTACGAGCAATGGAATTACCCATACTAGTTTTACCAACTCCAGGAGGCCCAACAAAACATAAAACCGTACCCACAGACATTTGGCTTGATTGCTTTTCTGTTGAATATATAGTTTGCTTTAATTTAAAAGTAGCTAAATATTCAATAATTCGGTCTTTAACTTTAGCTAAGCCATGATGATCTGCATCTAAAACAACTCTTGCATCATTTAATTCTAGATTTGCATCAACGGTTTTATTCCAAGGTATCTCTAATAACCAATCAAGATAAGTCCGAATTACATCTCCCTCTGCGGGATTATTTCCCAGACGTTTTAAACGTGCTAATTCTCGTTGTGCCTGTTTGTATATAGCGCGAGGTAAGCCAGCTTTCCTCAAACGCATTTTTAAATCTTCAATTTCATCAATTTCGACATCATTAAGGTTCCATTCCGATTCAATTTTATCAAATAGCTGTGAATTAGTTAATTTTATTTGCTGTTGATTAATCTCCTTTTTCATTTCTGCAAAAATCTGAGAGCGCGAACGTTGAATTTTAACTTCTTTGCTCAAATATTCTAAAACTTTTTTTAAAAGCTGCTCTAAATTTTCCTCTTCTAAAAAATCATGAAGTATTTGAATATCGTCAGTTAATAAAGCACTAGTTTGATAAGCTAATTTGGAGGGTTCATTACATTCCGTAAGCGCAGTTACAATCTGCTCAAAATTATTACAATTTAATACAGTTATTTCTTCCCAATTAGATTTTATTATCTTTACAAGTACTGCGATTTTTGCAGAAGTTTCTTGTTTACTCAATTTTGAGAGTCGATTAAACTTAACTTCGCAAATATGGTCAAATACCTGTACTTTTTCAATTTTTACGCGGTCTAATCCCCGAAAAACGCATTCTATTGCTCCGACTGGCAACCTGATTAAACTTTCTATTGTAACCAAAGCAGCAACCGGATAAATATCATCTAAGCTTTCAATCTCAGCATTTTTATCTCGATCAAATTGCTGTTGAATTTCTGGTCGAATTGTAGCTACAACAAGTTGCTTGTGATTTGATAATAATGTTGCTTCTACTACTCCAATCGAATAGGAATCGGTTAAAGTCATAGGTAATGCTACCCCCGGCAACATTACCATATTACTTAAGGGAAGCATTAAACTTGTTTCTATCTTCTTTGATATTTCTGAGAATGTTTTTCCCATATAATTCAAACAGCTTTCTCGATCGGGAATCGTAACTCTACATTAACAAGGATTTTACAACATCGTTTTTTTGTTAGATTCTCTCTCGAAAAATTTGCGATCGCCCTTTCAGGAATGAACCATAAGATACTGACCGTTACCGTTGTATTCACCATCGCAAGTCGCAAAAATAGTTCCTAACAGCAGTAAATAAAAACGCCATATGCGGCGGAACCTGGCATAGTCCATGCCGTAATCCAAAGATTTTATGCTCTCTTGAGCATCATCAAATCTTTGTAGCCATGCCGTTAAGGTTTTATGATAATTCATGCCATTTATATACCAGCGATCAACAGTTTTTAGATCCCGGTTGTGGCTCGGCACCGCATCATGATTCCAGTAGCGACCGTGAGGAAAAATGTACTTGTGTGTAAAGCCCGACGACATATTATTCGGAATCCGAACGGTAATAATGTGAATGAATACTTTGCCATCGCTCTTGAGAAAAGAGGCTAGCTTTTGGAATGCATTGGTTAAATTACCAACGTGGCAAAAGACACCAATAGAGAGAATCTTGTCAAATTTTTCTGTAAACTGCGCCTCATTCAAGTCACCTTCATGAAGCGTAAACCGACCCGAACTCAGGTAACTCTGCGGTATCTGCATTTTTTGACGTATATATTCGCACTGCTGATGGCTAAGGTTTAACCCTGTAAACCGGACATTAGGGAACTTAGACATGATGTAGTTAGGTACGCAACCCCAGCCACAGCCAAAATCTAAAATGCGATCGCCATCGACAATCCCCAACCGCTCAATCACTTGATCGATCATGTGCATTTGAGATTCTTCTAGATCGGTTGCTCCATGTTCCCATAATCCCATACTGTATTTGGGATAGATAACAGACCAGTCTCCCAGCATCTGGTTGAGCATGGGTTGAGGTCGATCGTACTGAATATCCATCAAGTCTTTTGATGATTCGGCTAGCCGGTCGGATTCTTGCAGCACCCATTCATAGGGAGCCAACAACCCTGGGAAGTGTCGAAATAATATAGGCATAGAGCCGTGCAACAGCGCTCGATAGACTCCATCCGGTATTTCAAGACCATTAACATAAGCTTCGGCTAATGCCATTTGTATCCCATTAACAGCGCTAGCCATCAGCCGCGTTGTTTTGTAAGCCGCATTGCTCTTTTGTGACATATCTCCCATAACGGGAATATGCTTTTGAATGTCTGAAAATGCATTAGTAGAAGTCATTTTGGTTTCTCTCTACTTAGAATTGTTGTTTATAGTTAGGAATGGTCGCAACTGCCATATTTTCTTGTAGGGAAGGCGGTTGAGGGGTGTAGATTTTCTTCCCTCATTATTACCGTTGCTGTGACACTTTGACTAATTTTTAAGGTCGTATAATGTCGTGCCACGCACCAACCAGAGTATTGTCACAATTGTGGCTATTCCTGATAGCTTATCGCTATTTTTAAGCAAGATTGGCAATTACCTGTAAATAGAGGCATATGTATCACCACAAAAACAGGAATATTGATAGATTTTATTGTAACTACCCAAGTATTAATATTTAAGCAAATGATACAAATATAAATATTACATTCTCTCAATGAATCGTAGGTTTTAGAGGCAATAGGGAATGAGCCTGTGGAATACTAGCTTTTTTGTAAGATAGGGCATAAGTAAGCAGCAGTTAATGGAGATTATTCCTCACAACTTCCTCAAATTATTCCTCTATAACTAAAAGTAGATAAACAGATTCTTTAATTGATCAGGAAAATAACAATGAAGGAAGAATAAAGTGCAAATCAACACTTCTTAAATTTTTAAGGAGGTGATATCGATGACAATTACATTCCGCAACCGTACTGAAGCCGGAAAACTTTTGGCTCAAAAGCTCAAAGCTTATGCAAATCTTTCAGATGTAATTGTATTAGCTTTACCTCGTGGAGGTGTTCCGGTGGGATTTGAAGTAGCCAAAGCATTAAATGTACCACTTGATGTTTGCGTAGTCAGAAAGCTGGGCATTCCACATCATCCAGAGTTGGCTATGGGTGCTATTGCTTCTAATGGGGTGCGAGTACTCAATTACGATATTTTGAGTGAATGGAATATACCCGATAAGATAATCGACAAAGTTTCGGCTAAAGAACTGCGAGAATTACGAAGACGCGAACATTCTTATCGATATAATCTTCCATTTATTAACGTGGAAAATCGTACAGTAATACTTGTAGATGACGGTATAGCTACAGGTTCAACCATGCGTGCAGTTATTGCTTTGATGCGACAACAAAAGCCTAAAGAAATAATCGTAGCAGTTCCTGTTGCACCAAAAAGCGTATGCAAAGAACTACAAGCAGAAGTTGATAAACTTGTATGTTTGACAATGCCAGAACAATTCTACGCTGTTGGTTTGTGGTACGAAAATTTCTCGCAAACGACCGATGAGCAAGTACATCAACTACTCGAAAAATCTAGAACAATTGCGAATGCAGCATGAAATTATAGATATTGGGCATGGGGTATTGGGCATGGGGCATTGGGAATAAATAGCCACCAGTAATTTTACTCGAAGAGTGTTTGCTTTTAAAAATGTTTTTTTGTAAACAACATAGTATTTCAGGGGGCAGAGTAATGATTAATAATGTTTTAAACAAAGTTGAAGAAAAGATAGTTTCGATTCCGATTGGTTATGTAAATTTACAAGCCGAATTGGTAATACCATTAGATGCTCGTGGGATTGTTTTGTTTGCACATGGTAACGGTGTTGGACGCTATAGTACTCGGAATCGTTACCTTGCTCATGTCTTGCGTCAAACAGCAGGGGTTGGAACAATATTGATAGACTTATTAACTCCTAAAGAAGAAGAAATCGACTTACGAAGCAAACATTGCAGCAGTAACGTGCAATTTTTAGCGAAAAGATTAATCGGTGTAACTGATTGGTTGATTAATAACGATAGTACCAGTAATCTTAAAATTGGCTATTTTGGCGACTTCACTGGTGGGGGAGCAGCATTACTTGCAGCAGCACAGCGCCCCATGTCTGTTGGAGCAATAGTTTCGCGTAGCGGAGAAACCTGTTTAACATCAGATGCTCTAACTTATATACAAGCCCCAACCTTACTGATTGTTGGTGAAAATGACTTACCGTTAATTGCGATGAATCAAGATGCATTCAACCATATTAAAGCACCTAGAAAACAAATAGAAATGATTCCCGGTGCTTCTCAACAATTTAACGAACCGGGTGCTTTAGATGAAGTCGCTCGTTTAGCAAGTTGTTGGTTTAATCATTATCTAGCATCAACTCAACAACAAGAACTATCAGTTCATGCAATGCATTGGCATCACATCGATTTTAGATTTTAGATTATGTTTTACCGACACGCTACGCGCTAAGCCGCACCCTCCGGGTGAACGGAGCGAGGCGATAGCCTTAGACAGGATTGTGGATTTTGAATTGTCTTTTTCTTTTGGATTTTAAAATCCACAATTCCCAATGCCCCATCCCCAATTCACAATTCCCAATTCCCCAATTCTTGGAGATTTGAGTAATGCGTGCAATGATTTTACAACAGCCCGAATTTAGATTATCAATGTCAGATGTACCAATGCCAAAACCTAACTCCAAACAGGTTTTGATTCACATATCTGCTTGTGGAGTCTGTCGAACTGACTTACATATTGTCGATGGAGAATTACCAAATCCTAAGTTACCGCTAATATTAGGACATCAAATTGTCGGGATTGTAGAAAAGCTTGGTAAAGAAGTAAGTCAATTTCAAATCGGCGATCGCGTTGGAGTACCTTGGCTGGGACATACTTGTAATTGCTGTCGTTACTGTCGCACTCACCAAGAAAATCTATGCGACTATGCCCAATTTACTGGCTATCAAATAGACGGTGGCTATGCAGAATATACTGTTGCAGACGAGCGTTTTTGTTTTGCTATTCCTCGTAATTTTCCAGATTTACAGGCTGCACCCTTATTATGTGCGGGTTTAATTGGCTACCGCGCTCTAAGAATGACTGGTGATGCTCAAAACTTAGGATTTTATGGTTTTGGTGCAGCAGCTCATATTTTGGTGCAAGTTGCTCGTTACCAAGGAAAGGAAGTATATGCTTTTACTCGCCCTGGTGATAATTCGGGACAGCAATTTGCTCGCGAACTAGGTGCTGTATGGGCTGGTGGTTCTGAGGAATTACCACCTCAAAAGTTAGATGCAGCAATTATTTTTGCCCCAGCAGGACATTTAGTTCCAGCAGCACTAAGAGCCGTTGTTAAAGGAGGAGTAGTAGTCTGTGCGGGAATTCATATGAGCGATATTCCATCTTTTCCCTATGATATTTTGTGGGGAGAGCGCACCATCCGCTCTGTTGCCAATCTAACCCGTCAGGATGGAGAAGAGTTTCTTGCATTAGCTCCTAAAATTCCTATTACTACCCAGGTAGAATCTTTTCCCTTAGAGAAAGCAAATGAAGCATTGGAAGCACTTCGTAACGGTAAAATCAATGGCGCTGCGGTGTTAGTAATTGATTGAATAATGAGGATTTTTCGGATAACCAAAAAATTTGTAGAGATGTAGCAGTGCTACGTCTCTAGTAAAATCATCGCTTCATCCGCATGATTCGGCAACATCGTAATTATTCATCCTATTAATCACAAGAGAAGAGAAATTGTAGATTGTTCTAGTGGTTCACCACATTAATTTTGCGGGGTAACGCGCTCGTAGTGGGAGCGTCTCGCTCCCTCGTTACAACCAGCGAGCGGGACGCTCGCACTACGCAAACCCATCAGAACTTATGTGGTGAAGTACTAGTACTCAACCACAATAAATATGATGGGTTGATATGCATCTTTGTAGGTTGGGTTGAACGGAGTGAAACCCAACATCGGTGTTGGGTTTCGCTTCGCTTAACCCAACCTACGAATCAAATTCTAACCCACCAAAATTAATGTGGCGGAGTATTAAATCTGGCGGCGGATCTATCATTTATATCTAAGTTAATCTCTTCTCCAAATTCTTCCAGATGTGCGAGGTATTTCTCCTCTAAAAAATCTTCCAGATGTGCGAGGTATTTCTCCTCTAGAAAATCTTCTGGATGTGCGGCTTATCCGCCTTCTCCAAGTACTTACCAGCCGACATCTTAGTCTTCCTCGCGTGCCTCTTCTGAAGCATATAGTTCTCCGACAGCGCTGGTATAGCCATCTTCTCGTCCGGCGGATAGTAGTACACCGGGTTGTGGTGGATTGAGATCCACGTCGGCTAATTCTTTGAGCAACTAAAACCTCTTGTGCGCTACCTTCAGCTAAATTTGCCTCTAAAGCAAATGCAGGTAATGTTACCGTGCTTAATGTTAAAAGTGCCAGTAGGGCAATTGTATTTTTTAGTATTTTTTTCATCAGTCGGATCTCCTTATGACGAATCCGAACTTCTATTTATATTATCTATCTGTCAACAGTGAATTTACTTAAAAATATCAATATATTCATAAAAATTGATTTTATAAGTTTCTGATTATTTTTTGCTTAGATATAAAAATTGATTGCTGCCATTAACTATTTAATCTATAACTTGCTTCAATCGTTTACTCATTTAGGTTCCGTAATACTTAATATAATGTTAGATCGGCAACATCATGGAGTTTTAGACCTGTGGATGTCAGTTTTGAGGGATATTGAGAACTAAACTTGTTTCCTCACAACTTCCTCAAATTCTTTTTCTACTCTAAATGTATAGACATCCTTGAATAGTAATTTAATTACTATTTCAAAGCTTTAAAAGATTTCAAAACCTTCAATTAAGAAATCCATAGGAGTCAAACATTATGCCAATTACTCGTTGGGAACCTTTTCAAGAGATAGAACGCTGGGAACCTTTTGACCGAGAGCCGATGTGGTCATTAGACCAAATGCAGCGGCAAATGAATCGCTTGATGGAGCGCTTTATGCCAAGCGGTAATGGAGGTTCTGCACTCAACTATATACCCTCCGCAGAAATGGAAGAAACTGCTGAGGAAATCAAACTCAAATTGGAAAGGGAGCAACGCGATTTTGTGAAAACCAGTGCGATCGCCATACCTACACTTAAATAGTGCAACACAAAAAGTACACATATTATATGTATAAATACGCAATAAATAGAAATAAGGAGTTGCAGCGAAGCTGCAACTCCTTATTCTTTAATAACAAAAAAAGGTAAGATTCCTTATTGTCAGGGGTTTTGAAAAGCAAAACCCTCCGAGAGCGGAGTGCTTACCAAGATGAATAAAATATATGCAACTTTAGATTTAAACAAATCTGTGAAAGAATTTAAAGAGAATGTTATGAAAATTTTAGAATTGACTGATGTTGAAAATTGGGATGGAATAAAAATAAAAAATAAAGAAGAAGAAATAAGGAATATTGCTTTGATTTTAGCAGGGCAATGTACCGCAATACTATTATATAATCTTTCTCATAATACAACTGCTATCAATACAGCAAATAAGAAAACACAATCATGGTGGCGTACAAGAACGAAAAATCATGGATATAAAAATCGTCAAATACTAACTATAGGAAATGTAGAATTAAATCTTACATTGCCTTATGTTGTAGAACGTAATAATAAAAAAAATAAAACTTTAAATCAAGGGTTTTGTCCTTTTCTAAGATGGTTAGGCATGGAAGAAGGAGTTACCCCATTGGTCTGGTCAAACATTGCAAAGTATGGTGCAATAAGCTCGTCTTTTGAAGCTGCTCGTAAAACATTAATAGACTGGGGTATTAATATTAGTTTAAAACGTATAGAACGATTGACTTATTGTTTTGGTAAAATAGGATTGAGCTTACGTGAATCAAAAATATTTAATCTTAAAATTGGTAATTTAATACCAGGTAATACATTAAAAAACCAACGGGTAGTGATAGCTGCCGACGGCGGAAGGACTAGGATTCGTATTGATAAAAAAGGTCGCAAAAACTCTAAAACAAACAGGCATGGTTTTACTGGAGAATGGATTGAGCCAAAAGTTTTGACTATCTACACCGTAGATGAGAAAGGTAAAAAAAATAAAAATGGTGAAATCCCTATTATAAATGACGGAACTTATGAAGATTACCGCGGATTTCTTAAAATACTAGAAATGTACCTTGTTAGTCTGGGAATAAATCAAGCTAGACAAGTGCTATTAATTGCCGATGGAGCCGAATGGATATGGAAACATATTCCTCCACTTCTTGAAAAATTAAATTGCCCAACAGAAACTTATCAATTATTAGACTTTTATCACGCTACAGAACACTTACAAGTATTTGCAGATAATGCTTTTTCTAAAGAAACAGAGCGAAAAAAATGGTTTAAACAAACTCGTTCTGCATTGAAAAAAGGTAAGATAAATTCCATTATTCAAGAAATGAATAAACTCACCTTAGAATTTACTGGTGAGCGCCGCAAAAATGTAGATAGAGAAATCAATTATTTTATCAAAGGGAATAAAGAAAGACGTTTCAATTACCATAAAATTTCATCTCTTAAACTACCTATTGGCAGCGGTGCTGTAGAAAGTTTAATCAGACAAGTTGTTAATTTACGTTTGAAAGGAAATAGTAAATTTTGGTTAAAAGAGAATGCTGAAATTATGTTACACCTTCGTTGTCAATGGATTGCAGGTTGTTGGAACAACTTCTGTGACTCTATTTTAACTGCACTTGTTAAGCCGATACAGATTGCATAAATTATACCAATCATTCTTTTTCTTCTTTATTATGTAATTATTAGCACCCTTCCGCTGGGGTATTTTTTGCTGACTTTATATCTATAACTAAGAGATGTGTGCCGCAAAGCGGCACACATCTCTTTTCTTAGACAGTATTATTACTTCCATACTCTGTATTATTTGTATTAATATTACTGATATTTGTTGTTAACGATCGCGATAAAACTGGTTGATTTCACAAAATCGCGTTGCTCCCAATTGGAAATTCCAGGAATGGAAGCCAAAGACTTAAACGTTGATGTGACAGAAAACTCTGTTTCTATTAGCGGAGAACGTAAGTCTGAAACAAAGACAGAAGAAAAAGGTATGGTACGCTCTGAATTCAACTACGGTAGATTTGAGAGGAAAATTCCTTTACCAGCCCACGTTCAGAATGACAAAGTACAAGCAGAATACAAAAACGGTATTCTTACGCTTAACTTACCCAAGCTTGAAGGTGAGAAGCATAAAGCCGTCAAAATCAACGTGAGATAAATAACTGTTAACTATTGGTTAATTGTTGAGAATAGGAGTAAGAAGTTATTTGTATTTGATTGATAACTTTTTACTCCTTTATTTAGGAATGTCAGTTGAAGGTTTCATCTATGACGAGTAATATTCTAGTCCCCAATTCCCACACTACCCAGCTAACTACGATGAATTACTATGAAAATTCTACTCGTAGAGGATGATAAGCGGGTTGCCAAAGCACTGGCAGCGACTCTTAAAGAACGACAATATGTCGTTGACCTTGGCATAGTTGCAGTATTTGCACCTTATACCAAATTTTTGGTAAAGATATCTAAACCCACCCGATATCCTTACCTTTGCTGCCTAAATTATGTAAGTGAAGGAAACAGAGAAAATCTTATCTAAGCCGCAATGTATTAGTTATAGTTCCTTATCACCAAAAGTAATGCTATCTACTTTATAAGCAGGTGGCTCAACATGGATAACAACCCGCACGGGATGAAATTTTTCTTGTATACGGTGTTCGACTTCTTCAGTAATCCAATGTGCTTGTTCTACATCGAGAGGATCTACAATTAAATGCATTTCAACAAATACTTGCCGTCCAACAACACCTCGCGATGCAATATCGTGACAATTAACTACTCCAGGAACCGAAAGTGCTATTTTATGAATAACTTCTGGTGCTATTGCGATTTTATCTACTAACCAAGGTAAATTCTCTTTAACAATTGACCACCCACTCCTAAATACCAACATCGCTACTGGTAAAGCCAAAATTATATCTAGCCACTGATAACCAAACCAAACACCTATTAAACCCCCAATCACTGTAATAGTTATCCAAACATCACTCATCGTATGTTTGGCATCAGCAATTAAAATTGCACTCATAACACGTTTACCAACAGCACGCTCAGTAAATGCTACAAATATATTAAGACCTAAAACAATTAGTAATATCCACAGTTCAAACTGTGAAACTCTAACTACTCGGGCACCTTGAATAATTCTATCAATTACACCTTGAATAATTTCAAAGCAAGCTATACCTAAAAAAGCTGCAATACCTAATGCTCCTAAAGCTTCAAACTTTTGGTGTCCATAAGGATATTCTCTATCGGGCAAGGGGGAAGAAAATCTGTTGGCAACTAATCCTAAAATATTGTTGGCACTATCTGTTACACTATGGAGTGCATCCGCAATTAAACTTAAAGAACCAGTTGATAATCCGACAAAAATTTTTAATCCCATCACTAATAAATTAAATAATAAAGTGATAGTTAAAACTTTTTGAACTGTTAGACGATTGTCGCGATTCATAGAGTAACCCTGTTTATTATCTTTGGTTCCATATGATCAATCCGAACTTCTATTTATATTATCTTTTTGTCAACAGTTTATTTACCTAAAAAACAATATTGTTAATAAAATTTTATTTACTTCATCAATTTATTATTCTTTTTCAATAAATATACGATGTTAGGACTTACCCATTGACAGAAAAGCCTAAATAATAAGTATAGTTTTCAAGGCTTACAGTTAGCAACGCCATGATTTCCATTTGTATTAAGAATTCGGTAAATCAAAGTTTATATCCAATCTGACAGAGAAAATCTTTGCGCTCCATAATATCTTGAGAAGATTCTACACCTTTAGGAGAAAACCCATCAATAACGCCGATAATACCCCTTCCTTGTTCAGTTTCTGCCACAATCACCTCCACAGGATTCTCAGTAGCGCAGTGAATAGTGCAAACTTCAGGAACTGGTCTGATGGTGTTAACAAAATTCATCGGATAAGCATTTTTCAAAAAAATAATAAAGCTGTGTCCGCAGCCTGAATCTAAAGCATTTTTCTGAGCAATTGATTGTAGATATTCATCATTTCCTGAATGTCGAACTAAACATTCTCCCGATGCTTCGCAAAAAGTGTTTCCTTATCTGTGTGATGCAGAATAAAGGTAATACCATTTCGTCAGTTTCCCTTATCTTAATTATTCGATTTGTTAAGGCTTATAAAAGACTTTTTGGCGGAGGAGGGCTTCGGAAATGATAGTTACAACTTGCCCTAAATCATTAATTTTTGTGAATGCTGTATTTGCTTTAATTGCAACGCCGTTTAATTAATTATCAAACACATTGAAATCAAAGGTTCCAAAATTAACTTTGCCCGAAAACCTGAAATTATTGCTGCTGAAGTTAAGAAAGGAGATATGAGTTTAGTACTGCGGTGGTTTTGTCGGTGCTGGTTTAGTATTTGCTGGAATCACAGATACTTGCGCGATAGCATTGCTACTAGCGAAATTACCATTTAACCAACCAGAAGTTGGCCCCAAAGATATGCTGGTTTGAAAAAGATTAAAGATAAAACTATATTTATGCTCTATGAGAGCATACAATTCAATTTAGAAAATAAATTTGAGAAACTTGTGAGGAATCAGGAAATTTTTCTTCATAATAAAAAGTGCGCTTTATGCAAGTATCGGATATTACTTAAAAACCCATGCTATGCGTTCTTAATATATCGTCAACTCTCACCATCGCAAAGCTTCCTGCTAATTAAAGGGACCAGTCGCACAACTGGGTTGGTGACTTCATGCGGGGATTGGGATAAAGATACAACCCCTGCGCGTTCAATTTCGCCTGTTTAAAAATAATCCAGTCAAGCCGATCTTCGCCTATCCCATTGCTGTGCGAATCTCCCTGGGAGAGAGATAATCGCCCTTCTTTGTCCCAAGTAAACTTTTTTTGAGGAATTTCAAGCCCGGTACCTTCACCCCAGGAAATTATCATTCCCTCACCGTATAGCCAATCCTTAGAAACCTTTCCCCGTAGGCACACAAAGTCGCCACTGTGGGGATAGCCATAGTAACCATCGATAGTCGTACCTTTCTTCACGTAATTGAAGCATACACCTGTTCCATCGGGCCAATCTTGAGGTAATGGTTGAGTACACAACTGATAAGCACCGTCTGGAAAATTGGCTAGTGAAGTCTCTGCGGAAATATTAGTCCTTTGTTCTTTTCCTAATGATAATGTTGCTGCGTTGGGAAATAGCAGCCAGCCAAATAAAGCTATCAAACCAATAGAATTACACCAGTTAAACATATTGTATGTCTCCGACTGCTTTGTGTTTTTATGCTATTGGAACAATTTGGCGAACTTGTGAGTTTGTTAGCCGTTTAAACATCTTCCCAAATAATTTATTACAGCATTTGACCAAAAATTAGAGAACAAAAAAACACATATCAATGAGCTTGCCACTTGCTCAGCAGTCCCGTTAGCTCAAATGTTAGAGAAATTGCTCAGTGACAATGATACAAAAGAATTATAGTTTTCTGGCATTTGATTATTTTTCCGCAATCACTAACATTTCATAATCTTCGGTTGATAATTTATCGGCTCGACTAAAAGCACCAAGTTTCGCGCCAAAAATATCAACAGTTTTAAAAGCTAGTGTTTTTAATAGCCAAGTTATTTCGGATGGTACATGATACCTTTCATTATATGCAGACATTCCCAGCAATTCGTCTATTTCATAAAATAGTGTAATGATGAATATCACCCAACTCGGAGAGTACATGAAATTATCAGTGAAGGTATGGCAAAATTCGTTGCAAGTCATCAAGTGAAATCAGTACCAGAGTCATCAAATAGTTTTGGTTTATTAGTATTTTTAGGTTTGATAGGTACTGGATTAATATACAAACGGCGGTAATTAGCTTAACCGATAATATCAATTCCGGTTGCACCAAAATAAAAAAAACGCAAAAACACGGAGGAAGAAGAGAGCGAAAATTTAAATTATTAAGTTAAATTGAATGTTGGCACAGGTGTTTATTTATTAGTAAATTAATTGCTTAAGTACGGTGCTAAGGCTAAGTTTTGGTTGCTATCAGTAAGAAGAAAGCGATCGCAGAGGTTAAGCAATTCTGCCTCAGTCTGTGTCTTTCGCATCAGCCGTAAGAAATGACCTTCAGCGTCAACTAAGAGTGCAATGTAGTTAAGGTACATTTTGAGGTGTCCTGCACGCGCTCGCACTGGTGTATTTGCTGCTGCGGGGGTTTGCCGTAAACGATCGATATACTTACGTACTTCGATTAAAGGAACGGGCGAAATTGGCTCAGATAGTAAAGCTTGCCGAATTTGATTAAAAATCCAAGGATTTGCAATCGCCCACCGTCCCACCATTACACCCGCCGCGCCCGTTTGAGAAAGTACTTTAAGGGCATTTGTAGCAGAGTTGATATTGCCATTAGCAAGCACCGGACAATTAACCTGTTTGACAGCTTGGGCAATTAGATCGTATTTCACTTCGCCGTGGTACATATCTTTTACCGTGCGACCGTGCAAACTCAATAAATCAATGCTGTGGCGATTAATAGTATCTAAAATAGAATAAAAATTATCTGTATTGTCAAAGCCTACGCGCATTTTAACAGTCAAAGGGCGATCGCTCACAGCAGAACGCAGTTCTCCCAAAATCCGATCCACTTTTTCGGGTTCTCGCAATAATCCACCCCCAACATTTTTGCGATAAACTCTAGGTGCCGGACAACCCAGATTCAAGTCAATTCCAGCAATATTATAGCGACAGAGTTCCCGTGCCGTTCTTACTAAATCTGGAATGCTTTCGCCAATCATTTGAGCAAAAACGGGGCGTTCTGTATCGTTTTCGGTAATTGCAGCCAGAATTTTACGATTAAGCCGTGAATTGTCTCTAACGCGAAAATATTCGGTGAAGAAGTAGTCGGGACTGCCGTAGTGGGCAATAATCTTCATAAACCAAAGGTTTGTTACATCCTGCATCGGCGCAAGAGCGGTGAGGGGTAAGTCTGGATGGAGTGATTGGGGAAGCGATACCTGGGGCATAGAAATTATAGCGATCGACAAAGCATTACCAAAAATACGCGACACAAAGCCCTCGGCTTTATATGTAGGGAGAAACGTCGCGCTAATAGACAAGCAAATCTATTAATTCTATATATAAGTAAACTAGTCACAATTTTATCAATTAGGCAGGCAATATGGTGCAGAAACTGGTTTCATAAGTACTTAAGCCTGCATTATTTATATAATTACTCCGCTCATTATATAACCGTTCCCAGATCCGGCGTTCCCTACCTAGAAGAAATGTTTAATTAATTTTGCACAGCTACTTATTATGAACAATATTTAACAATGGGTAATCGGCAATAACAACTTTATAATAGGAATTCACTATTAAAAGATACAGATTAAATTTAATAGTAGTAAATTCCACATTCGCAATTACCGATTCCCCATTATTGATATATTATTTCTATTAACTATTGGCTACCATAGGCTGCTCTACAGATTGTTGCAATAAGTTTTTATAGAGTTCGCCCAATTGCATTGCAACTCCATCCCAACTAAATTTATCTTCAACTCGCTTTCTCGCAGCTTGACCTAATTTTTGACTCCATTGAGCATCCGATAAAATTCGGTCAATAGCATTCGCAAAAGCTGCGACATCTTGGGGTGGTGCCAACAAACCAGTTTCTTCACTTACAACAGTAAACTGAAGTCCACCTACATCGCTTGCAACTACTGGAGTATAGCTTGCCATTGCTTCGATAGCTACTAATCCAAAAGGTTCGTAATGGCTGGGGACAACGCAAACGTCAGCAGCAGCATAATAAGATGGTAAATCATCTTGACTGACACGACCCGGAAATTCTGTCATCTGACTCATTCCCAATTCCGCAACGATTTTCTTTATTCGCTCGCACTCATCACCATCGCTGTGTCCTGCTCGACTTCCCCCACAAATCATTAACTTTAAATCTGGAGTACCAAATATTTTAGATTGTCCCACCGCACGTACCAAGGTTTCAATACCTTTACGTGGATCGAAGCGTCCTACATACATTACAAGTTTAGTGTCGGGATTTATTCCCAACTGCGTTCTGGCTGTTTTCCTGTCAACATGACCAAAGCGTTCAATATCCGTACCACAAGGAATTACATCAATGTTTCCTTTTGTCGAAACAAGAGTACGCATATGTTCTTGTTCTTGCGGCGAAGTTGCAACAATCCTTTGCGCCGTTTCCAATACCTGTTTTTCTGTTCCCAAGCGGGTACTAGCAACTAAAGGAACAGTTTTTACAGTATTGTATTTAACTGCCCCTAAAGAATGATATGTATGTACAAGCTGGCTTCCCTGTTTTTGTCTTAACTGCATACCAACCCAGCTAGAAAGCCAGTAATTGGTATGAATCAAAGAATATATAATTCCGTTCCGATCTTGAAATTTGAGAAAATTATCTACAAATTCTGGTAAGTGCCCAAAAATATGATCGCGTGGCACAAAATCAACATTACCAGCCTTCAAACGAATTGTTCGACAATTAGGAGAATGCCAAACGATATCTTCCTGTTCGACACTTACTTTACGGGTAAACATATCAACTTGCCATCCAAGTTCAGCTAATGCTTCCCCTACATGACGAACGTAAACGTTTTGCCCTCCAGCTTCTTCCTTACCTATTTCAATCGCTGGGTCGCCGTGGACGGATATCAAGGCGATGCGTTGTTCTGTTGCAAGGTTCATAGTTTGTTGGTTATTTATGTGTTTGGTTCCCAGGTTGTTGCTATAAAGAGCGCGTCAACCCTTAATACCTAATTCGTTGTAAATGTTCATGTAATCTTTATTTTAATTTAATATGCGATCTTTTTTTGCTTATTTGCGATCGCCTTTACTCATATAGTTTCAGTAATAATGTGGGTTCATGTAATGCTACAAAGAATATACTTGTACTTTCTAATACCTAGGATATTACTTACTTAAAGCCATATTTATTCTTATACATCTATGCTTCAAAGTATGATTTATGACTGTTAAGCTTGTTTGTTTTAAGCAGATACACATTACTCAAGATATAAATAATACTTTGAGCCTAAGTGCTTTTATTTATATAACATTTCATCCAAAATAGTAAATCAATGTGGATTAGTTTTTTTGGGAGATACTAAAACATAATTACTATCGTATCTCGTGTAACTTACTATACACAATGTTTTTTGGCCAGAGGAATCGTGCTTTAGGCTACTTTTTTCAAAAGTTTCTTGCAAGAACAATGGTATAAGTTAATACTTATGACCAAAAAATAAAATATGTATAGTATAGGATCTATTTATAGTTCTACTACCTATATTCAAAACAACTACTAACTTGAAAGCAAAAATTATTAAAATTGACAGGAATCTAACTAAAAAAGTAAGTAAACAGATTTTCCTGAAACTGTCTGAAGCTTAATAAGGTTGTTAGCGTCATTAAAAGATTGCTCGAAACACTTATTTCTTATCCACTTCTCATCTATTGGCTGCGAGATAGAGGAGAAGATAAATAGGAACTAATGTCAAGCAAGAAAATTATATTTTTTTGAAGAGAGATCGAAGAAAACTATCGCGCACCATTTTAAGCGGGCGGTTGGGGAAAGTCTTTCAATTGTATAAATCTATCCCCATAGCTGGGATTACAAATTAATTTCTTTAATCAATTATATAGAAATAGCGCTTATCAATTAAAAGCGCATCAAAATAGCTTGTTTATAAGCAACTACTGTAAATAAAAAGGAAGCGATTACAAGCCCAACCTAAGAAATAAGAAAGGTAATGATACCTCAACCTGCGAACTCGGTGGGCTAGTTCATTCTTCCTAGTTAACAAGTTAGTTGGTAGTCTGTGCTGCAAGCATTTCTTTTAACTTCTCTAACTCGGTAGCCCAACGAGGATCTGGAGAAACCCCATCTGTCGAAGAACTGCTTGAACTGCTGTTATCTTTGGAACCACTACCGCGACGAGATTTTTTCTTACTCTTGCTAACTCCAGTAGTACCAGAGCCACTAACAGCAGCAGGTGTTGGTGTTGATGCTTTAGTTGGCTGAGCCGTTTCTTCTCCTTCCTCACTACTTTTAGTGCGAGGTAATGCTTTTTCAAGCTTAATCGGAGATTCTTTGAACATTAAACCATTGTATTTTTCAATAATTTGGTCAGCTTGTTCATCATTGTTCACAGTCATAAAACCAAAGCCGCGACATTTGCCTGTCTTACGATCTTTGATTAATTTAGTCGTGATACTACTACCTTCTTCAGCAAAAACTGCCTGCAATTCTGATTTATCTATTTCTTCTTTGGGCAAATTGCCTATGTATAGGCGAATGGACATGAAAGAACCTCCAATATGGTTAGATGTTTAGGAGCGGGTTTAAAACAAAAACTTGGGTTTATAGATGACGGACATATGTTATTACCTAACATTGTCGCGAACCATCTTTTTACTCCAAACTGTCAATCTTTACAATACAGTTTTTCACCAAGTTGATTTTTTTATGCAAAATTACACGCTTGAACGTGCAAATAGGTTAATCCCAAAAATTATAGATTCTGCATTATACTTCTTGCAAAACAAAATTGATTCAATGCTCTTTATATTATGAAGATTTAAACACCATTTTCTACAATATCACGCTATTCTTAGCACAACTAGTTCAGCACAGACAAATTAGCCCAGTTATTAATGTATAGTAGCATAAAATACATTTTTTTCGTAAAGCAAACCCTTTCAAGAAACAGAAACCAGTCAGCGGCTGGTGCATTTCCTGCTGTGTTGGAAGGACGAAAGGGAGATACAGTAGCGCAAACAGTCATACATTAAATAAGCCAATAGCTTTCTCGTTTGAGCTAGCACTAGTTATTGTTAATATATGTAACATTTTTTTTGATATTCCGCAACTTTTATTTACAAAAGTATTTTAAAATCAGGGAACTGGTAACTGTACGATTATCCTGTTAAAAGGATGTATGCTCCCCAAGCAAAAGCTGCGACTGTCAAAATGGTAGACCAAATAGGATGAGGACTGTTAACTTTAGAGCCACTAGCCGTTTTTAAAGTTTGAATATCCACATACGGTGTCGCACCTCGTCGCAACCAGCCAGTAACGGAAAGTTGTTTGCCGATAAAGTCTTGAGGGTTGACAGATTGTCCTAACCAAGAGACATGATGTAATTTAACTAAACTATTTCCGACTTGAAGAATTAAGTCTTGCCCTAAATAATTGTTGCTTCCGCGACGACCTAATAATTTCCCCGAAAGTTCAATGGGGGTACTATCTATAGGTAGGGCTGTTGGATTTGTTAATAATTCGGGTATTGACTCAGAGGTTTGAATATTTTTGGCTTCAATATTTGTAAATAAAGAATTTATTCTAATTAAATTACCGATACTAAAACCGATAAGCATGAAACCCCTAACATAATCCCAATTGTCGTATATCCATTTGAGGTTAATTAAATTCGCTGCAAACAATGCTTGCCAAACCAACCAGAAGAGAAATGCCGATGCAGCACCAAATAAAATGCCTAAGTAAGGAGCAATTTGTAATAAGAATGACTCGCGTTTTACCTTCAAAGACTGCTGACTTTCGAGGTATACTTCCGGCTCAACGTGCCAGTAACGGGCAAGTTTACATAATTTTTGCAAGCGTGTCCCCATCAAGGGATGGCTATTAGTAGTTGTGAACCATTGACGATAGGGATTCAGATAATCCCACATTAGCAACGATTCAAAGGTGGTATTTGCAGCGATACTACCCAACCATAAACTTTGTTCGTGACCAACTGGTATTAATAGGTTTAAACTTTCTAGTTGCCAAGGTGTTTGTTTTTTCTTTGCTATATCCGAGGCTGTAGCAATGGTAATTTTGAGTAAACCGCGAATCAATGCATTGGGGTTTCCAGTTACTTCTGCACCAATTCTATCGCTCAAGAAAACTCTGCTTCTCGATAACCATAAACCTGTTAAGGAAAGCAAATACCAAATTACATAAATACCATTACCGATTATTCCTACAACTGTACCTGCAATTCGGTTGGATATATTATCACTTTGTTCGCAAATCAGTTGATATAGTTTGTAAATCGGAATTGTGATGGACAGCATTACAGACATGACTGCACAATCTACGCGACCGATTTGACTTAGTTGAGAGGCTATTAATGCCGCAATTTCGTCAGTAGCAAGTTGTTCTAAAAGTCCCTGACTAACTATAATGCGAGCGGTACGGGGCAAATGACCGTAAGTAAGTGCTACTGGTGCTGCGATGGGCAAAATCCCTAATTTTGGTAAGCTCCAGCCTCGCGGTTTACAGTAGCGTTGCAGTACCCGTAATGATTCATGAGAATACGTATTTAAAGTTTCTCTTTCTAATTCTTTGTTACCGTAAAACTTACATAGCAGCCAATCAAGTAGCCACGGTGAAACAGCTAGTATTACGATAAATATACCCAGTACTAAGTAACTCGGGTCATTGTATAAAAATTGTATCGGTTCTAAAAATGGCAGCGCAACTAAAATATCGTTGATTAATTGCATTACTAGCTGTATCAGTGCCCGTACCAGCCAAAACAAAGCAACTCCAGTTCCAATTCCCAGCAATCGCAAGCGAATAGACTTGATAAACTTCGGTTTTGGTAAAGGCTGCCATACTTTTGCCCTTCCTCCTAAACGCCAGTGAATATTAGAGTTAATATTGGGACTTGTAGAATTTGCTTGGGAAACAGGTACTATTTGACTACTACTAGGTTTTCTTTTGGTTTGCGCGGGGGTTTCTTTTAAAGTCGAAGTATTTATCGCTTTTGAATTAGAAAATAATGGTGGAGGTGGAGGTGGTGTAGGAGCAGGAGTCGTAATGCTTTGTAATTCACACGATAATTCTTCTATTTCATCTTCTGGCGATTCAAAAGCAACAAATCCTGTTGAGTATATCTGCTTATTTTTTTCAGGATACTTTTTTCTCAGTTGCTTTAAAGAGTTTTCTGCCCACTGTTGAACTTGAGAATTATTGCTTTGAATGAGAGATTCACACACCGCGATCGCCATTTCAATTTCGTCGCTGCGGGAATAAGCAACTACTAAGCCAACCTGGGCTTGTAAGCTTTTATTAGTATCATTATCCCTAGCTGCAACATCTTCTAAGATGGTTTTTGCCGTGCGGTAATCTTCATTTTTGAGGGCAGCTAAACCTTCCTTCAAAGATGATTTGGAGTGTGAAGACATAGATATTCTTTCACCAAACGTATTTAAGAATAGTTACTGACTTTGTATCCTGCAAATATCGCCCACGATTGGGAAACGGCCTTTAAGGTCGCCATAATTCGGTTTTGTGGATAATAAATACCGCTCTTTAGGTTGAAGTTGTTCCGGATACAGGAGCTATGGCATTTAACTTTAACTCCGGATGATCTTGCTTTAATTGATTGGTGTTCCATTCATTACGGAATAATAATACAGGTCGTCCCATACTATCCTTCATGGTGGTAGTGTTGAACAAACGTCCCACCTTTTCCAAAGCTTCCCAACCACCTTCTACCCAACGGGCTACGCTATAAGGTAAATATTCCAAACGAGTTTCTACACCATACTCGTTTTCCAAACGATACTGTACAACTTCAAGCTGTAACTGACCAACAGCTGCCAAAACTGGATCGCGTTTGGATTCATCTATCGAATACATAATTTGCACCGCTCCTTCTTCGCGCAATTCGGTTACACCTTTTTGAAATTGCTTAAATTTGGAAGGATTGGGATTTCTCAAAATGGCAAACAACTCCGGTGAAAAATAGGGGATACCCTCATATTCTAATTTTTTACCAGTGTAAATTGTATCGCCAATTGCAAAAACACCGGGATTATTTAAACCGATCACATCCCCCGGATAAGCTTCATCAATAGATTCGCGTTCTTGAGCAAACAGTTTTTGCGGACGGGATAAACGCACGTTTTTACCAGTACGAGCGTGATTAACTGTCATATCTTTTTCAAAACGACCCGTACATACGCGGATAAAAGCAACGCGATCGCGATGTTTGGGGTCCATATTCGCTTGTAGTTTGAATACAAAACCGGAAAAGTCTGGGTAGGTAGGGGGAACTTCACCTACACTGCTGGAATGGGAACCGGGTTTGAGAGCGTATTGAAGAAAATTCTTCAGGAATAACTCTACGCCGAAATTAGTCATAGCCGATCCAAAAAACACCGGAGTCATTTTGCCTTGGTGTATCAAATCCATATCTAATTCGGGGCCGACTCCATCCAACAGTTCCAAATCGTCTTTGAGTTGATGATACAAGTCTTGTTCCAAAAGTTCTTCTATTTTGGCATCACCCAAATCAACTACTGTATTTGCCGCTTCTTTGCTACCGTGGGCGCTTCTTTCAAACAAATGGATTTTTTTATCTTGACGATCGAATACACCTTTAAAGCGATCGCCCATGCCGATAGGCCAGTTTACCGCATAAGTTTGTAAATTTAACTCTTGCTCAATTTCGTCTAAAAGTTCTAGCGGTTCTCTTCCGGGACGATCGAGTTTATTTATAAAGGTAAAAATGGGAATACCCCGCATTTTACAAACTTCAAATAATTTTCGCGTCTGGGGTTCCAAACCTTTTGCTACGTCAATTAACATTACCGCATTATCGGCAGCGCTAAGAGTACGATATGTATCTTCACTAAAGTCTTGGTGTCCGGGAGTATCTAATAAATTTATTTGACAATTTTTGTACTCGAACTGCAACACCGTTGAGGTAATAGAAATACCCCTTTGCTGTTCCATTGCCATCCAGTCAGATGTCGCTTTACGCTGTGCCCGTCTAGCTTTGACGGAACCAGCTTCGTGAATGGCACCTCCGTACAAAAGTAGTTTTTCTGTCAGAGTAGTTTTACCAGCATCCGGGTGAGAAATAATGGCAAAATTGCGACGACGTTCAACTTCTTCGTAAATTTCTTTCTCAAGTTCAGTTGACATAAGGTGTTTGTTTGGTTGTATTCTATCTAAAATAATGGTTTTTCAATTTAGCGGAGTCTTTTAATCTTAAGACAACTATCAAGGTAATCGGTTCGTTATATAATTCGGTCATCTCAACGTCAGGGGAGGAAAAATGTACGATACCGACAGTAGAAAGCTTTTATCAGCACTTTGTCATGGAGCGATTTTTTTAAACTTCATTGTGGTACCTATTGCAATTCCTATTGTCATATTTTTTATAACTCAAGATCCAGTTGTAAAAGATAATGCCAAAGAAGCTCTTAATTTCTACTTGAATGTTTGGCTCTGTGGAATCATTATCGGAGTGCTAGCTACAGTTACTTTTGGTTTACTCTCACCTTTATTAGCTTTATGGTTTTTCGTCCATTGGGGACTTACCATCTGGGCGCTTTACCACGTTTTAGGAGATTCAGAGAAACCTTTTCGCTATCCCTTCATTTTTAGAGTCATTTAGCATTTATTCTCCAGCAAACAAAGGATACCATCACCCCTGCTTTTTAGTTAGCTCAAAAGCCTGAAAAAGTCAGATCGTAAATTTTTCACTTGCGCTACTCACACATCTTCCTTTTTTGCAAAAGTCCGCTTCAATTAACCGGAATGCACCATTCTCTATTCCACTCAAAGAAACCCGGTTTCGTGACGTGTTATGAATATTTCGTTGTGAAATACTATTGAAACCGGGTTTGCTCCAACTGCTGTAAGAACCCGTTTCAATTAACTACCAAAGCACAATACTCAACAATGCCACGTTTTTCAATGTTGCAAAAATATTCTTTTGTCGAGAATTGTTCCTTACAAGAATTAGAAATTGAATTGTTAACGCAACATAATTTTTCCCATAAATCCCAACCACACCAAGAATCTTGTAGATAAAATACCATGCGGGCATTCTTGATTGTGGTACCCGCATCCCTACCCGCGAAAATAAACTTCAAGTAATCGAGAATCTACTCTATTTCATCGCAATATTAAAAATTGTCAAAAATGATTGACTTTCTTCATCAAGTATCAAATTTAAAATTGATTAAATAATATTTTCAAGTGGATACTTTTTAAGCTTTTGTAAGATATATGTAAAGCTAGTTGTAAAATACCTGCATTGCCCCACATCTTCGCAGACAGTAGGGCATTGAAAAGTTAAGCGCTGTTTGCAGTTTGTGTTTTCAAATTTCAAATTTGCTTTGTGTTTGTGACGCTTTGAATTTTGTCTGTAAAAGTTTTTCTTACTGTTTAAAAAAATTATGTTTCCTACCCATCGTCCCCGCCGTCTGCGTAGCCATCCTCAATTGCGTCGGATGGTACGCGAAACCGTTTTGACTACAAATGATTTGATTTATCCTTTGTTTGCCGTACCCGGTGTTGGTATTGCCAACGAAGTAAAATCAATGCCTGGAGTTTTTCAGCTTTCTCCTGACAAAGTAGTGGAGGAAGCAAAGGAAGTTTATGATTTGGGAATTCCAGCAGTTATTTTATTTGGTATTCCTGAAGATAAAGATGTAGAAGCCACAGGTGCTTGGCATGATTGCGGTATCGTCCAAAAAGCTGCCACAGCGATCAAAGAAGCAGTACCGGATTTAATTGTCATTGCTGACACTTGTTTGTGCGAATATACCAGTCACGGGCACTGCGGTTATTTACAAGTAGGTGATTTAAGCGGTAGAGTTTTGAACGATCCAACTTTAGAATTGCTCAAGAAAACCGCAATATCCCAAGCCAAAGCCGGTGCGGATATCATTGCTCCTTCCGGAATGATGGACGGTTTTGTACAAGCTATTCGCCAAGGTTTGGATGAAGCTGGTTTCCAAGATACGCTAATTATGTCCTACGCTGCCAAATATGCTTCTTCATACTACGGCCCATTCCGCGATGCAGCCGATTCATCTCCGCAATTTGGCGATCGCCGAACTTATCAGATGGATCCATCCAACTCCCGCGAAGCGATCAAAGAAATCGAATTAGATATTGCTGAAGGGGCTGATATGCTAATGGTCAAGCCTGCTTTGTCGTACATGGATATAATTTGGCAGGTTAAACAAAATTGTAATTTGCCAGTCGCGGCTTACAACGTTTCCGGCGAGTATTCTATGATTAAAGCCGCAGCCCTCAATGGTTGGATTGACGAAGAACGAGTTGTACTTGAAACTTTAACCAGCTTTAAGCGTGCCGGTGCTGACTTAATTTTGACCTACCACGCTAAAGATGCTGCACGATGGCTATGACAAGCAAAACGAATTACAAAGATTAATAGAGTATTGCACAATAAAGACAACAAACATCTCGGCGTAAAATTTTGCGTCGAGACGATGGTTATAAGCAGGGAATTTAAAATAGGGAATAGAAAGAAGACGGTATTAGTTATTGTTGTTTTTGATTATTCCTATCGAAAAATTTTTAATTATAAACTAAAAAAATATCATTAATACTATCATTGGATTTTTCACATCTATCTTTTTGTAGATATTAATTAGAAGAAAAATTGTAGAAAATAGTAAAAGATTGATTGCAGTATGGTTAGATTGCTATACGGGTATACAATCTCCTATACAATAATATAGTTAACAAATCATTTTCAGTTGACTAAGTTTTATGTCAATTGATTTAATAAATCCAATTAATGAGTTTTGAAAAGGGAGCATTGAGATATGGATATGCAAGTCCTGAGAGAACGTGCGGGACTCAGCCGTGCAGAGGTTGCGTTCAGGCTTGCAATCAGTGAAACGAGCGTTCGTAACTGGGAAGCAGGGCGAACCGAACCAACCATGACACCTAAAAAATACTGGGATGCGTTGCGCCTGTTTAAATGCACGCCAGAAGAGTTGGCCTTTGCAAGCGAAAAATCAATTAATCAAAGGCACAAACGTAAACCAGGAAGACCTAGAAGGTTTCCCGAACAGCTTCCGGCAGTTTCTGGAAAAAGCGATGGTGCAAGCGTAACTTAAATTAGTTCTGTAGAAGATCCAATTTCTTTTAATCGCTAAATCTTATAGTTAGGGCTTTGACAACCAATTATCGCAGAGCGTTGTGATTCTAGTGGAGAATTGCAACGCTTTCTATTTTGGATGCATTAGTTTTACTCAAAGTTACTGTCCCATCGAACTTTATAATTATAGGGTTTTAATCTGTAGAGGTGACAATTCGTAATAGTTCTGTTGCTTTGAGCATACGCAACCAGTTGAGTGAATTGAGCTGCAAATGCCGATCGCGACATCGGCACTTGTTTTGCAAAAGAGCATTCAAAATCTCATGGTGAACGATCTATCGATCGCCTCGTTGCAGTAAGCTCGGCGGTAACTGGAGAACTGGCACGTTTTCTGTTCCTGTGAAACATAACATCCCCGCCATTGCCTTTGTAGGGAAACTTACAACTGAGGGTTTTGATAATTGAACCGAGGTAAGTGGGTTGAAAGGAACACGAGTAAAGGTGCCATTAAGTAGGTAAGCCTGCATTAATTGTATATTTACTAGTCAGTTATATATAGCGGTTTTCAGTTGAGTAGAATACAAATCATAGCTTTACCGTATCCCTTCTCCTTCATAAGGAGAGGGGTGCCGGTCGGGCGGGGTGAGGTATCAAACTGTATTGCACTCAAACGAAAAGGGCTATAGCTGTTCCCTTTTCCCTTTTCCCTTTTCCCTATCCAAACGAAATGTTAAATTAATTTTGCACGGGTACTTAGTAGCTACTACAGCGTAGAAAGATCCAAATTAGGCGGTAGCAGCACCGCATCAATCACATGGATAACGCCGTTACTGGCTGCCACATCAGCTTGCACAACCTTGGCACCATTGACAGTGACATTTCCTGCATCGGCCGTCAGGTTCAAATTTGCACCCTCAACGCTGGGTACCGGCCCCGTCTTGACCGCGCTCGCAGGCACATTGCCAGCAACCACGTGGTAGGTGAGGATGTTGGTTAGTGTTGCTTTATTTTTAGGCAGCAAGAGCTTGTCCAACACTCCGGCAGGCAGTGCGGCAAACGCTTCATCGGTCGGAGCAAACACGGTGTAAGGTCCTGCCGCATTGAGCGTATCGACCAGATCGGCAGCTTTTATAGCCGCGACTAGGGTGTTAAAGGAGCCGTTGGCGATCGCCGTCTCCACAATTGTTTGGCTTGACGCGGTGTTTTCGGTCGTGGATGGGCTTTCCTGGGTAGTGGGGGCTGGCGTTGTGGCAACATCCTGATCTTGGCAAGCGAGGGCGATTGGCATCAGCAACAGTGCAGCCGCAATGCCTGCGAATTTGTTCGCGAATTTGAAATAGTTCGAGAGTTTCATTGTTTTCTATGGGGGGTAAGGGAAAAGCGAAAGCTGAGTCTTTTGTAGACGGAAGATGCCTAAGTCCGAGCAGTATGTCTAAGGCTTTGACCTGCTGTGCCTGAATTGCCCAAAAAATCTCCAGATCTGTTAATTGTTCATTGACAGTAGGCAAAGGCATCGAATCCATAGGGCGAGTCAACTTAAATGGAAAAGACGGAGCAGCAATACGATAGTCTAGCAGGTAAAGGTGTAAAAGCGAACGATCTAGGCTTTTGATGGCAGACTTGCTCAACGATGAACTTGCCGATCTCGCTTGTTCTGCGGAGGGCTAATTATTTCTTATACGGAAACTTTCCGTGTATTAAACTAAGTGGCTAACCCCAACATCATAATTTTCTCAACAAGGAATTTAATTGCCTGCGTTTGTCTACGAACACGAATGACAACGTTCCGCTTATCTTTTTAATCAAAACTTACGCAAGGTCGATTTGTCATTGTGACCGGAACGAAGTGTAGGGAAGCAATCGCAGGATTTTTGCGTTAGCGGAGCGTGTCCGATAGGACATATACGTCGCTGTCGCTCGTAATGACCTATTTACGTTACTTTTGCGTAAGTCCTATTAATCTTGAAATCTTGTATCCAAACCATTCATACAGATGAATGTTGCACTGAGTGTTGTGTCCAGTGAAAAACTCAAAACGCTCGAAAGCAATTTAGAATTTTTGCATAACTAGTGCTATTCTCCACTGTATTTTTTACGGAGACGCGATAAAATTCATTCAACAATATTCGTAATTTAAGGTCTAATGGCACAAACTCTATTTTTTAATGCTTTACGGGAAGCCACTGACGAAGAAATGGCTCGCGATAAAACCGTGATGGTGCTTGGTGAAGATGTGGGACATTACGGTGGTTCCTACAAAGTAACTAAAGACTTATACAAAAAATATGGCGAACTAAGAGTTTTAGATACACCTATTGCCGAAAACAGCTTTACCGGATTGGCGGTAGGTGCTGCAATGACCGGATTAAGACCGATAATTGAAGGCATGAATATGGGATTTTTGCTATTAGCCTTTAACCAGATATCTAATAATGCTGGAATGTTGCGTTACACGAGTGGCGGTAATTTTAAAATACCTTTAGTAATTCGCGGCCCTGGTGGAGTTGGAAGACAATTAGGTGCAGAACATTCCCAGCGTTTAGAAGCTTACTTCCAAGCTGTTCCAGGATTAAAAATCGTTGCTTGTTCCACACCTTACAACGCTAAAGGTTTATTAAAATCAGCTATTCGCGACAATAATCCCGTATTGTTCTTTGAACACGTACTACTTTATAACTTAAAAGAAGATTTACCCGAAGAAGAATACCTGCTGCCATTAGATAAAGCAGAAGTTGTCCGCAGCGGCAAAGATGTCACAATCCTTACTTATTCGCGGATGCGCCATCACGTGATGCAGGCCGTAAAGACATTAGAAAAATCAGGTTTTGACCCAGAAGTTATCGATTTAATTTCTTTAAAACCTTTAGACTTTGATACCATCGGTGAATCCATACGCAAAACCCACCGAGTAATTATTGTAGAAGAATGCATGAGAACCGGAGGTGTAGCAGCGGAAATTATTGCTTCAATTAACGAACGCTTATTTGACGAATTGGATGCGCCAGTATTGCGACTTTCTTCTCAAGACATTCCCACACCTTATAACGGCAACTTGGAAAGATTAACAATTGTTCAGCCAGAGCAAATAGTTGAAGCAGTAGAAAAAATGGTTGCAGCAAGAGTTTAAAAATAGTTAGGAGTTAGGAGTTAAGAGTTAGAAATAAAAATCTCTACCCCCTCTTTCCTATCTCCCCCCCTCTCCAATTCCCCTTCGGGTATCTCCTATGTCTTATCGGACACGCTGCGCGAACGCAGTCGCACTCTGCGAGAAAGCCTCCGGCTCACATGGGGGAAACCACGCCAGCCCCCTCGTACTGCGGTAACCTCCCTCCGGGTGAAATACTTTGCCTGTGCCGGGGAACCCGTCCACCGCAAGTGTTTCACAGCACGGGGCTGGCTCCCCAAGACCGCGCTGTCTCACCAATTTCCCATGCATAAAAATAATAACTATTTACTCATAACCGATCGAGAAGCGTTATTATAGCGTTTGTCGCGCTTTTCGGGGATGGTATGCAAAAACAGCGATTGTTTTTAGCCTTGATATTTGTTTTAGTAATTGCTGCGGTGACAGTAATTGCTACGATTCCGGTGCCTTTAGGGCTAGATTTAAAAGGTGGTTCGCAACTGACTATTCAAGTAAAGACTACTCCTGAAATCAAGCAGATAGGCGAACGTGAATTGGAAGCTGTACAAACGGTTCTTGGTAATCGAGTTAACGGACTTGGTGTTTCCGAACCTTTAATTCAAACTGTTGGAAACGATAAAATTTCTGTTCAACTGCCTGGAGTTAGCGATCCAGAACAAGCCGAACGGGTTTTAGGTGGTACGGCACAATTAGAGTTTAAGACTCAAAAACCGGAAACCGAAACTCAACTTTTTGCTTTAAGAGCTAACCGTCAACAACTCAGAGCTACACAAGCAGAGTTACTTGCTGCTGAAGAGAAAGATAAAGCTGCAATTGAGAATTTGCAACAACAATTAAAAACGAATCAAGAAGCCATTTCTGAATTATTTCAAAGTCTGGAAACGCCACTAACTGGTAAATATTTAACTAATGCAAACGCTTTACCACAACAGGGGAGTCTATGGAGTGCAGGGCTTCAATTCGACCAAAAAGGTGGCGAACTATTTGCCGAGTTGACCAAAAACCTTGCGGGTACTGGACGCAGTATTGGTATTTTTCTTGATAATGAATTAATTAGCGCCGCTTCTGTAGGGCCTCAATTTGCAAACACGGGAATTACTGGTGGTAATGCTGTAATTGAAGGTAACTTTACAGCTCAAGAAGCTCAAGATTTAGCAGTCCAGTTGCGCGGTGGTTCTCTACCAGTACCGATAGAAATTGTCGAGAATCGTACAGTCGGTGCGACATTGGGTCAAGATAGCATCAGGCGGAGTATTTATGCTGCTGTTGGTGGTTTGATTTTAGTACTAATATTTATGGTGGTTTACTACAGACTACCCGGAATTATTGCTAATATCGCGCTGGTAATTTACGCGCTTTTGACTTGGGCTTGTTTCGCTTTACTTGGCGTAACTTTGACTTTACCCGGTATTGCCGGTTTTATCTTGAGTATTGGTATGGCAGTTGATGCCAACGTACTAATTTTTGAGCGCACGCGGGAAGAATTACGAGCTGGTAAATCGCTATATCGTTCTGTAGAATCTGGTTTTTACCGAGCATGGTCTAGTATTTTAGATAGTAATGTCACTACACTGATTGCCTGTGCAGCGCTGTTTCAGTTGGGATTTGGCTTAGTCAAAGGCTTTGCCGTAACTTTGGCTGTAGGGGTAGCAGTTAGTATGTTTACAGCAGTAACTTGTAGCCGCACGTTGATGTTTTTAGCAATCAGAATTAATTCAATACGTAAGCCAGAACTTTTCTGTCCCAACCTGCCAACTTCAAATAAGGCAGAGGTGGCCAGATGAAAATAAGTGTTAATAAATCGCGAACTTTGTGGTGGAGTATTTCCGGTGCTATCATCTTGGCTGGCATCATCTCTATGCTGATATCTTGGCAGCAAATTGGCGCACCGCTTCGTCCCAGCTTAGATTTTGTTGGTGGTACGCGATTGCAGTTTGAAAGAGACTGTACGTTACCGAATAACTGCGACGAACCAATCGATCTTAGTACGGTTACAGAAGTTGTAGAGCAGCAGGATTTACCCGATAGCAGCATCCAACTTATTGCTGACGCAGAAACTGGGACAAAAAACGGTGTATTAATTAGTACAAAAACTCTAGATGTCGAAAAGCGCACACAGTTGCAAAATGCTTTAAGCGAAAAAATTGGTACTTTTGACCCGCAAAAAAGTCAGATTGATACTGTAGGTCCTACTTTAGGAAGGCAATTATTTAGCAGTGGAATCAAGGCCTTAGTTGCGGCATTCATTGGTATTGTAATTTACCTTTCATTTAGATTTCAGAAAGACTACGCAATATTTGCCATTGTCGCGACTTTTCACGATCTTTTAATGACAACGGGGATTTTCTCGATATTTGGATTATTATTCGGTATAGAAGTTGATAGCTTATTCATTGTCGCTTTACTTACTATCACGGGTTTCTCAGTTAACGATACTGTAGTAATTTACGACCGCATTCGCGAAACTCTTAAACAAGATCCCAATCGCCCCATAGTTGAAGTTGTAGACGATGCCGTAAATCAAACCTTAGGGCGATCGATAAATACTACGTTAACAACTTTACTGTCATTAATCGCAATCTTTCTATTTGGTGGGGAAACAATCAAAAACTTTGCTTTAGCCTTAATTATTGGTTTCGTCACAGGAGCTTACTCTAGTATCTTTATTGCCAGCACGCTTCTAGCTTGGTGGCGCGAACGACAAGAGAAATCAAACCCTCCTGCTGGAAACAGCGAACAGTTAACAGTGAACAGTTAGGAGTGAGGAGTTAGGAATTAGGAGTGAGGAGTTAGTAAGGTTAAAGGTTAAAGGTTAAAGTTAAAATTATCCTTGTCCCCTTGTCCCCCTATCTCCCCCTCTCCCCCTCTCCCCATCCCCCATCTTCCCCATCTCTTCTTCTCATGGCTCAAGTAGAACAACCATCATCTGATTCATCTTTTGTTCAACAGGTGCAAAGACTGCATCGGCTGACTGTTTATGGTAGATGGCTGTTAGTTGGATTTTTATGGCTGACTTTAGCACCTTGGTGTTTGTGGGAATTGCGCGAAGATATTAAGTTGTTGCAGCAATATTTTACTTGGGCTTCGGTGCGATATGGTCTATTTTTCAACCCTTTTGCGGCCGTCGGACTCGGTTTATGTGTAGGTATGACTGTTAGTGTTTTAGTCTGGCAAAGCCGTAATATTTTATTTGGTTTGCCAGTCTCGGAAAAACAGCAGTTGGAAAAGCAGGTTTATCGCATTCGTCAGCAAGGCTCTTCTCATCCTTTGTGGAAATGGGTATGCAAATAATTTTGCTATTAAATTTTTATATGTTAATGTTAATTTTTAAATACTTGTATAGAAAAAATCTAAGTTTTGTGTTTTAAAATTAGGTTTTACGCCGAAAGAAAGAAAAGTACAGTGTTCCAGCTTTTGATATAAGCTTAAGCCCCTTGATTCTTTGAGAGGCTTTGTGTAAGTAAGATTTATGCTGGTGTAACTGCAATTAGTACAACTTTTAGTAGGTTACGATGAATAATTCTCAGATTTTATTTAGCGATGCAAAATCGAAAATTGATGTAGAGCAACTGCAAAAATTATTTACTTTGGGCGCGTTTTGGGCTAAAGAGCGTAATATAGAAGATTTAACGGAAGCGATCAAAAATAGCGAACCAGTAATTGCTGTGTGGAATAAACAGCAATTAATCGGATTTGCTAGAGCAACAAGTGATGGTGTTTATCGTGCTACGATTTGGGATGTTGTAATTCATCCAGACTTTCGTGGAACTGGACTAGGTAGCAAATTAGTGGAAACGGTTTTGAGTCATCCCCGGATGAATAAGGTCGAACGTGTCTATTTGATGACGACTCACCAGCAACAATTTTACGAAAAGATTGGGTTTGAGCAAAATTCCTCTACAACAATGGTGATATACAATCGCTCAAACTTTGCACATCTTGATAGCCTCAATGCTGTAACTGTGCTGACGAGGCCCTTAGAGGGATAGAAATTTGCAATCTAGAATATTCGTCTCTATTATCGGGATAGGAAACAATTTCGAGTTTTCCTCCCATTACTTCCAGTAAAGTTTGATTTAGTAATAGCTTCATTCCTGCTTGGAGTTGCTTGATTTCTTCGGAGTCCATGTTTTTATCGTCTTCCGACTCAATTAAATCTACAGGCTCTTTAGAAGGAATAGCCTCGCGGGGTGCATCCAGCCAAATCAAAGCGGAATTACTATCATTATCAGCTTTGGTAGAAATAGATATTTTACCTTCCTCCATTCGAGAAATAGCAGTATCTACCATCTGGACTAATATTTGTTTTAACCAACGCCGATCTGCCCAAACATAAATTTCCTCGTCTGGTTGTAATATCTTAAACGGGAAATTACGATTTTCAGCAAGCATATAAGTTAATTCATGTACTTCCTGTAAAATTTGATTTAATGAATAAGACTGAATATCTAACTTACTATTGCCATGTTCTGCTCTAGCGATATGAAGAATTTCATCAATAAGATTTAATAACTGTAAAGCTCGTTCGTGAGCTTGACCAATAAATTCGCGTTCTTCCTCTGGATTTTCACATAAATCCGATAAAATTAATTGGTGTAATCCGATTAAACCATTAAGTGGCGATCGCAATACATGAGTAGTTCGAGCAAGAAATCCGGCTTTAAACTGGCTCATTTCCCGTGCCATATGGTAAGCCAGTTCAACTTCTCTCATCCTTTGAGATAGTTCCGACAAATCTTGCTTTGATTCTAGTTCGGGAGGGGTAAATTCTGACTTATTAGGAGTCTTTGAATTGAGCAAAAACTTGTAAATGCCTATTCCTGATGCTAATCCAGCCCCAAAATATATCCAGTTATTCCAATCCATGATTTTGTGCTAAATCTCAAATTCTTAATTGATTACAAAGGTACAATATTCGATTCCGCAATTGGATAGATTAGTCGAGAAATATAATTTTTATAAGTACTGAAAATAATACAGCAAAACTATCTCAGGACAGCAAAAAACTCAATCTGCTTTCTGCTGCCTCTTTCAATAAATACTTTTCTGCTAACAAACAAGATTCTTATACTTATATATCCAAATTAACTGCCCCTTGGCGCAAAATCTGCCATTCTCTACCATCCCACTTAGCAACAGTCGAAGGAATACCCATAGCAGGCGCTTTACTATCATATGCTGTTGTCGCCAAAGTTAATATATCTGGAAACTCTGTTTCAATTTCCGCTATGGTTTGTAAGGGAGGTTTTCCAGACAAGTTGGCGCTAGTAGTAGCCAGGGGACCTGTTTGAGCTAAAATACTGCAAGCAATATCACTTCGAGGAACTCTAACTCCAATTGTATTAGGGTCATTCGGATTCATGCATGACGGCACTTTCCGAGATGCAGGTAATACCAAAGTCAGCGCTCCACCCCAGTATTTTTTCGCAACACCTTGCCAAATTGCATACTCTTCTTCACTGCCCTCCACAAAATCCCATATCTGCTCTGAAGCAGCCGCCATAAGTATTAGCGGCTTATTCATACTACGCTGTTTTACTTTAAAAATTAATTCTGCATTTTCTGGTTTTGCCGCCAGTGCGGGAACAGTATCCGTAGGGAAGCTGATTACTTTACCAATTCTAGCTCCCGCTACCAACTCAGCAATAGAAACCTGTGTCATTTATCAGTGAACAGTGAACAGTGAACAGTTATCAATTATCAGTTATCAGTTATCAATATAGAGGATATTCCGAACTCCTAACTCCGAACTCCTAACTCCGAACTCCTAACTCCTAACTCCCTACTCCCTACTCCTATAAGCAAGGGCAAAACGTTCAATTCCAGCTAAATCGCGATGAATTTCAATTTTGCAATAGCTTCCGTTATCGTGCAGCATTTGAGCTACATCATCTGCTTGTCCTGCCATCATTTCAACCAACCATATTCCACCAGGTTTTAAATAATCGGATGAAGTTTCTATCAAATGGCGGATGCATTTTAAACCATCTTCACCACCATCTAAGGCTAAATGCGGTTCGTGCTTGTATACTTCGGGTTGCAGTTCGGGTAAGGTACTTGTAGGAATATAAGGTGGGTTTGATACCATGCCACTAAATTCGCCTTTAAGAAAATTTAAGGGTTCCCACCAAGAACCTTGATAGAATTTAATGCGCGAGCCTAAATCGTAATTATCAGCGTTTAAGCGAGCAATAGAAACCGCTTCGGAAGAACGATCTACGGCATGAATTTTTGCTTGACTAAAAGCAGACGCTAATCCTAAAGCGATTATTCCGCTACCAGTACCTAAATCTGCCCAATTTCCTTGCTGCATTGTTGAGTTGTCAGCAGTTGCCCAAGCAGCTAAGTCAATTAAAGATTCGGTTTCTGGTCTGGGAATTAAAACTGAGGGTGAAACTTTTATATTAAAATGTCGCCAGGTCGTAGTTTTTGCAATGTACTGCACTGGAAGACTTTCACTGATTCTTTGTTCCCACAGTTTTGATAATTCTTCGAGGGGTAGCTTTAGCTGGATTTGATTTTCTTTGAAGGAACCAATACGCAGCGCTAAAGAATCTAATCCAGCAATTTCTTGCAATAGCCAATCTACTTCATTAGAAGAGACATTAGCGGAGACAGCAGCTGATATAGCAGTATCTCGCCACTCCGAAAGTTGTAACCCAGATACTTCTAGCTGCTGCTTATCCACCATGTCTTAGTTTAAGTTGTCTAAGTTAGAGTTCGTGTAGATGTACTATTATTTCTTTGCGGGTGCCGAGCTAGGGGCGTTTTGCTTAGGAAGTTTTTGGATATACTGCCTAGCTTCTGGATTTGGGAAAAACAGGACTTTATCTAACCAAGGGTCGTTTTTCTCTTGCAATGTATTAAGTATCCCATCAACATCTACCACCTGAATATCAGCTTTGGGAAATTTTGGCTTTACTTGATTTAACAGATTGTTAGCATCTTGCATACTAAAGAATAAAGGAACGACTTCCTCTTCTGCTTTTTGATCTCCAAGTTTAATTGGTACGTAACTTTTATCTGGTGCGAATCTGACAATAAAAACAGGTACGCTTCTAAACTGTTTTACCTGTTGACCGCTTTTTTTCAACAAGTTCATTGCCCCTTTAATTTCCTTATCAACGGGTTTAAAGGCAAATAACAAGCGGTTAGGTTCGTTTTTCGTTTTCTGTACTTGCTGGAAAATGACTCCTAAAGGTACGGGAGTTACTTGCAGGCTTTTCACCATCTGAGCCATTTTAGGATCTTTATCTTGTACGCTCTGTAATTCGCTGATGAAGGCTTGAGCTTCTTGTTTGCTCATATAAACGCCAGTTACAGAACCACTGGTTTTCTTACCATTTTGTTCGGGTAGTGGACGACTCAGTGGTAAACCTTGTGGATTGGTAATCAACCATACTGGTATATTATCTAGCTTACTTTTAATTTGTTGCTCTGATAATGCGATTGCTGGGGCAATTCCGCTCGTGACAGTTGCTAGCAGAGTACTCCCCACTAAACCTAATGTTGCTCCCCAGCGAATTAATGATTTCATGACTTCTCCGCTTCTTAAGTACTTCAGTAAATTCGAGTCAAGTCAGATTAATGATTTAACTGACTTTATCAGTTATAGTCTCTTCAAGAATTTATTTTGGCTATGTTATTTGCATCTAAGCCAAGTTTTATGCAATTTTTTGATAAAAACAAGGCAAAATGCGGATTAAAGACATTCTTCTCCCGAAAAACAAAAACCCTGCTTTACAGCTTCTCAAAGATGTCAAATGCCATTTTATTGCTTTTTCTTAAATAATGTTGACGCTTTGGAAAATAAAATCGTTCCAAACAAAGCTCTATTAATAAGTAATTTTTTACACCCTTTCCTCTGCTGCTTTTTTTTGTTGTTAGGGCACCTTTCACTTGTTTTTAGGGAACATTAAGGATAATTTTCATAAAAAAGCCTACAGTCTATTCACAGATAAATTAAGCATATAGATGATGTTTATGACTCATAATACACTTGATTTACTGCAAAAATAATATTTATGATTTTGATTTTCAAATAGTTAGCATTCAAAAACTTTAGAAGCTTTAATCACTTTAAAGCAATACTTGATAAAAGTTTAGCAATAATAATTAAAATCGGGATGACAGGATTCGAACCTGCGACATCCTGCTCCCAAAGCAGGCGCGCTACCAAGCTGCGCTACATCCCGTAAAATCCAGCTTTTGACTGGCAATAGTCATACCCTATCACATTTAATATACTTATGGCAAATAAATATTACTGGCTGTTTTCATTTGCTCAAAGACAGCAATTTTTACAAGTGATTCTTTTTTATCAAAGTATCACGGGTAATAAATTTCCGTGGCGCACTATATCCCCATAATTAGAGATTAGGGGGATTGTGCGCGGTTCCGGCAGAAGACTTCTTACGATTAAACGTTAAAATATGTAAATTTTTTAGCCAAGGTAATATAGGAGCGGATTAGTGAGGATACCAAAACATTCCTTTAATGCCTTCTGGATCGGACATAAAACCCAGATTCTGGTAAAAGTCTACAACATGGGGATCTGCGAACAGAGTCACGTTGCTAATATCTTCACTTCTAAGTTTTTTTAGTACATACTTCATTAAAGCCTTACCCATTCCTTTCCCTTGAACGTCTGGATGAACTACTACATCCCAAATAGTGGCATTAAAGGCATGATCTGAGGTCGCACGGGCAAAACCAACCAGTCTTCTTTTGTTTCCTCGTACTTGCCACATAGTGGCTACAAGAAAACTATGCTCGATGGCTTTCTTTACTTTTCTTAAAGGACGACGAGACCAACCTACAGCGTCACAAAGTTCTTCTAACTCATATAGGTCAATATCTCGCTCCGTACTAAAAACTATGCGATCGCCACCACGATTGGAGTTGTCTCCATTAGAAGTAGCGGTATGTTCTTCAAGTCCATGAGTCGTTTTAGTTGTCACGACTCCATCGTTAGTATTAAACCAAGTTTTCCAAAAACCCATGCCAGCCTGGTTCGGGTAGTATAACTGAAGACGGTTCCACGTTGTTCTTGGCAAACTATCTATAAAAATCTACTTCAACCAACTTTCGTTAATTTTTAGATATTCGATAGAAAAGCCACCATTGAAAAACGTGTTTAACATCAATTATTTTCAACTTTAGCATCTTGTTGACAGACAGGACGGAAAAATTAACTAAAAGCTACCCCCCCAGGTTAAAAACAATTGTATACAACACTGCCTTAAAATTTTGAGGGACGGCAATATGTTTGATCGATTTCCCGATCGAGATAATTACCGTTGCCGAAAATATCCCGTTCGCACGGTGTCGCCCTACTGGGCAATCCATGTATCGGTTTTCTCGGAATATTTGTAAAATATCGGGACGTTTTATTTCTAGCATCTTCCGTTCGAGCATCAATTTTCACAACAAGCTGCGTCTTACATTTAAAAATGGCTTCTGGTTTAAAAACATCAACACTGGATTTACTCAAACGCTTTAATAAATCGTTTCCCCAGTTTTACGAGCAATTTGTCAGCAGTGAGATTCAACTGCAAAATTTGCGCCTAGCATATCGCCTTTATAAAACCAGACGTGCCGTTATCGAGTTGAAACCCGAAGGCGGTAAAAGTGCCTTGCATTTTGCCTATCGCAATCAGTCTTTTCTCCTCAGCGATATTTTTGGTGTGCTAGCGGCTTACGGACTTACAATTCACAGTTTAAGTTTGTACGGACAAATTAAACCACCAATGTTAGTTTTCATGAAACTAATTGTTTCTCGCGGTAGCAAAGCCCTTTCGGAGAAAACAGCAGAAAACGCCTGCCGTGCAATTCGTGAAGCTTTAGGAGGACGTTTTGAGGTAGAAGAAATGCTAGCAGTCGAATTCAATCTCGATGCTGGTTTAGAAAAGGTAGAAACCGAGTTCTATGTAGATCCAGTATTTCATTTACCGGCTTTAGTTATTGAAGCTGACAACCAACCCGGATTATTCTATAAAGTGATGTACGCTATGTGGCTTGAGGATTTGCTTGTAGTAAATGCCAACTTACTAGTCTGGCGAGGGCGCACCCGCTTGATTCTTTATTTATTAGGGCCTAATGAAAGCTTAATTCCTGAATATTTGGGTCATAAAATTGCCGAAAGCGTGCGGGGGAGATTTCTTGGTGGGTGAATATCTTCGTATATGAAACTATAAAAAATGCTCCCCGTGTAGCTGTAAAAATTACACTAGATATAGCTAACGCCGCTAATCTCATCTTTTATAATACTCGTCGAGCAAGAAAACTCCTATAAAGAAAGCTGGAGATGCCGCAAACATTCAATCGGGAGTTTTTTAGTTTCTTGTAAACAGAGCTATTGTTACCATGATGTCCTTAAAGGTACGTGTTATGCAGAAGGCAACTATCGAAATATTCGGCGTTCCCCACGCATACGAACTACGTGGTCCCAAAACAACAGAATACACCTTAGTATTTATTCACGGCTGGTTAAATAGCCGTGGATACTGGCAACCCGTCATCGAACGCCTACAGTCAGATATGAAGTGCCTCTCATATGACTTGCGGGGTTTTGGGGAATCTCAGCCCAAACAAAAAACTGATATAGCCCGCGATATGCCCAACGCATCTAGCAAAGCTAATCGCACTTCTTCAGATTTAACTGTTACGGGACGCAACATTTCCGACAATCCTTTTGATTCTTTTTATACTCCAGCAGCCTACGTAGAGGATTTAGTAGTGCTGCTACAACAGTTAAATTTAAATATAGATAATGTTTGGTTGATTGGTCATTCCCTCGGTGGCACCATCGCTTTATGGGCAGCAGCTCGAATGCCTCAAGAAGTCAAAGGAGTAATCTGTATCAATTCTGGTGGTGGGATTTATCTCAAGGAATCTTTTGAAAAATTTCGTACCGTAGGGCAGCGCTTTTTACAATTTCGTCCCAGATGGTTATCTCAAGTACCTTTAATTGACTTACTGTTTGCCAGAAATTCTGTAGCGCGTCCCTTAGAACCTCAGTGGGCGCGTCAGCGAATCATTGATTTTTTAGTAGCCGATCCCCAAGCAGCTTTAGGAGCGCTACTAGACTCTACAACAGAAGAAGAAATCAATTATCTACCTCAATTAGTATCTCAACTTAAACAGCCAGTATATTTTTTAGCAGGTGCCGAAGATAAAGTCATGGAACCAAAATACGTCCGTCACTTAGCCAGTTTTCATCCCTTATTTAAAGACTGCGGCGACAACACCATCGAAATCCCCAACTGCGGACACTTAGCAATGTTAGAACAACCAGATATTGTCGCCGAACGCATTCGCTCTATTATTAATTGAAAATTGGGAATTGGTCATTGGGCATTGGGCATTGGGTAATTGGAGCGAACACAAAGAGAGATTAACTCCTAACTCCTAACTACTAACTCCTAACTACTAACTGCTCACTGATAAAGCTCCATAACCCGATTCAACCCCAATCTTGATTCAACGCCAAGGCTCAAAGAAGAAGTATGTCCTCTTGAAAGATGATCTGCGGCACAACAACCGATCATGGCGGCGTTATCGGTACAAAATTTTAAACAAGGAAATAATACTCGCAGGTTATGAGGCTGTGCTGCTGCAAGTAATTGCTCTCTCAAAGCGCTGTTTGCTGCGACTCCACCACCTACGGTAATAGTTTCCAGCCCATAATCTAAGGCACAAGTTATAGCCCTTTTAGTCAGCGCTTTGGCTACGGTATGCTGAAAGCTGGCGGCTACGTCTGCTACTGGTACCATGTTACGATCCTTCTCTAACTGCTGTACTAATCGCAATACGGCTGTCTTTAACCCGCTAAAACTCGCATCATAGGGATGATAGCCACCCGATGGTAAAGATACTCTTCCTTCTGGTAATTTGAAAGCCCTTGAATTTCCACTTTGGGCTAGTCGATCGATTATTGGGCCACCAGGATATCCCAGTTTTAACAACCGCGCTACTTTGTCAAATGCTTCTCCTGCTGCGTCATCGCGTGTAGTTCCAAGACTTTCGTAGATTCCGCAATCTTTGACGCGAATTAAGCTCGTATGCCCCCCCGAAACTAACAGGCTTAGAAATGGAGGCTTAAGGCAAGGTTCGGTTAAATAATTAGCGTAAATATGACCTTCGAGGTGGTGAACTCCTAAAAATGGTAAGGAATGTACCATACACAGAGTTTTTGCGGCAGTTAATCCTACTAACAATGCCCCTACCAATCCAGGGGCGCAAGTTGCGGCTACACCATCGATTTCGCTCCAATCTAATTGTGCTTGCTCTAAAGCTTGGGCTACGCTTTGATTTATCGTCTCCAGATGCACTCGGGAGGCGACTTCTGGTACTACCCCACCGTAGTTTTTATGCACTGGAATTTGCGAAGCAACAATGTTGCTAAGAACTTTACGATTATTAACAATTGCTACGGCAGTTTCATCGCAGCTAGTTTCTATAGCTAAAACAGTTGCCATATATCAAGATTATGTAATTAAAAATTTTGTTGTAGAAGCTTTAACTTTTATTTACTTCAACTTTACTCAGTTTACGCATCAAGAGTATGATCGCTTCTTAGTAAGACAAATTTAAATTTGTACGAGCCGCTTCGTTTTGTACAAAAAATTTTTGTTTCGTAATAAAGGGAAACAATTTCATGCGACGCTTGTTTGCTCTAATTTTAGCTGTTTGTTTGGCGTTTAATTTCGCTCCACCAGCTTCCGCTCTAGGCGCGGACTTAGTACGATGCAGCGAATCTCCTGCCTTTCAACAACGTGCTGCGGCCGCCCGCAACACAACTTCCGATCCCAATTCCGGAGAAAACCGTTTTGAACGTTATTCTCAGGCTTTATGTGGTCCAGAGGGTCTACCTCATTTGATTGTTGATGGTCGTTTGAGTCGTGCTGGTGACTTTTTAATTCCTAGCATTCTATTTCTTTACATGGCTGGCTGGATTGGTTGGGTAGGACGTGCTTACCTCATAGCCGTTAGGGGAGAAAAAGATGCTGAAATGAAGGAAGTAATCATCGACGTACCTACAGCATTACCACTAATGCTTTCTGGTTTTGCTTGGCCCGCAGCAGCAATCAAAGAATTGCTTTCGGGTGAATTGACTGCCAAAGATGAAGAAATTCCAATTTCTCCACGCTAGTAGCAATTGTTAGTTAAGACAATTTGAGTTAAGCGACCCTAGCTATAAAAAGACAAGCTAATTATTAATTATTGTTAACTAATAGTTGATTTATTGGCTATCTTTATTGGCTGTATTTTCAAGAACTCATTCTTAATTATACAGGCGCGTAAATCTACTCATCCAAAATCCATCAAAGCTCATTATTTGGGAGTAAAATCCATGCAGCAGAATGATTTTTTGAAGTATCTTTCCCTCGCACCAGTCTTACTGTTTGGCTGGTTAATTTTTACTGCAATTTTGTTGATTGTATTCAACTACATTTTCCCCGACCTATTGTTCCATCCACTACCGTAACAATGTCTCTATAAAAAATAGGGCTGTCTTGCTAAATTTAGGTTTACGAGCCGAATTTGGACAAAACTTTACTATTCAAATAAAAGGCTTTGTAAAGAGATATCCTATTTTTTATCAGTTCTTGGTAAATTGGGTATATAAGACATTTTTTTGGAGTTAGCGTTTCTAATACGACTTCTAACTCTGAATAAACCCCTACTTTATATAGGAATAATTTGCGATCCAACTCGCTTTTACTCTATGAGGGTAGAAGCGAGTTTTGTATATATTTATTATGTTTATTTATGTTTATTAATTTTTCTAAAAATTACTGTTAAAAATCTCCTCCAAATACAATTATTAATATGGAGAAAAATATCAAGTTATCTGAGAGGTAAAAGTAAAATATGGGAAATATAGTCGATAATATCGATGCAGCGAAGGATAGACCGAACGACGTGAGAAATCAGGAAGTTGTTTTTGCCGCAGAAGGCAATCCGCAGACAGGCAACCTGGAAACGCCAATAAATTCTTCTCCCTTAAGCAAGTGGTTTATCAGAAACTTGCCTGCTTATCGTCCCGATCACACTCCGTTCAGACGGGGATTAGAAGTTGGTATGGCTCACGGCTACTTACTATTCGGCCCATTCGCTAAATTGGGACCGCTGCGTAATGCTCCTAGTGGTAATTTAGCTGGCTTGCTTTCCACAATAGGCTTGGTTGTGATTCTCACTGCTTGTTTATCTTTGTATGCAAATAGCAATCCACCCAAACCAGTTGCCACTGTTACCGTCCCCAATCCCCCTAGTGCTTTTAACACCACTGAAGGTTGGAATAACTTTGCTAGTGCTTTTCTAATTGGTGGTATTGGTGGTGGGGTGACAGCTTACTTTTTAACCAGTAACCTGGCGTTTATCCAAGGTTTATTCGGTTGATATTAGATTATCCCCATACTTAGTTCAAAAACTAGGTGTTACTAATAAAGGCAAAAGGACACAAACAAAGACTTAAATGATCTTAGTTAGTGTCCTTTATTTATTGTTTATGGGACATTAAGCGTGGAGGAGCGATCGGTCAAAATAATTCCCGATCCGAAATTGCCACTTCAATGTCATGAATAGCCGTTTCTAAGTCGTCATTCACGATTTGAAGGTCGAATTCAGAAGCAGAGTTAATTTCTTCTTGAGCACGCTTTAGACGGCGGGATATAGCATCTTCTGAATCCTTTCTCCTACCGCGTATCCGTTTCTCTAATTCATTAAAAGTGGGTGGAAGTATAAAAATACTTAACAGTTCGGGAAATGTCGCACGAATTTGTCGTGCGCCTTCCAACTCAATTTCTAGCAATACTGACTTTCCAGACTCCATCAAGTTAATTACTGGCTTGCGAGGAGTACCGTATAAATTACCAGCAAACTCCGCCCATTCCAAAAATTCACCTTGTTCAATTAACCGCCCGAATTTACTGCGACTAATGAAATAGTAGTCCTTGCCGTCCACTTCTCCATTTCGAGGAGAACGGGTAGTGGCAGATATCGAGTAATTAAGTTCGGGATGACGCGAAAGAAGTAATCGCATTAGAGTGCCTTTTCCGACACCACTAGGCCCTGTTAAAACAATGAGTTTCCCCGGAGACAGTAATTTGTTAGTAGTTGCACCACCAAGAGTCGATAACACTTGCATCATCCGCTTTCCCTGTGAATCATTTATATACATTATTCACCAGTCAGCAGTCATTTGTTAGTTTGGCAAATGACTATTGACCAGTAAGGCTTGTAACATGAACGACTTTTTGAATCGCTTAATTCACATGGTACAGAAAAATGTATACATTTTAAGAGTAGAGATATCGGTTCCGAGATGGAACCCATACCACTTCTAGTTATCTACAACATGATGCTCGCGGGAAATAACGAAACGATTCGCTACCGTTTCTGGCTGGATAGCCGAAAGAATAACGTGACTCGAATCAGTGATAATAACAGCCCTTGTCCGACGACCGTAAGTTGCATCAATCAGCTGACCTCTATCTCGCGCATCGGTAATAATTCGCTTGATTGGGGCTGATTCTGGACTGACAATTGCAACTACTCGGTTGGCAGAAACAATATTGCCGAAACCGATGTTGATTAACTGAATGTCCATAAGAAAACTGAAGATAAATGTGTGTGAGGATTAGACACGATTAATCATGCCTTTAAAAGCAACTGTTTTCCATGTTATCCCCAAAAAATAGCACTAACAACGCGTTAAGTTAGTAATTACTTTTGTTTTTATTTACAACAGTACTTTTTTAATAATTTATAATCGCTTTTTTATTTAAAATACTCCTTAAGATATAGATATAAATTACCCGAAACAAGGTATTATACGATTCCCTATAAAATTTGAAGTTTCGATATTATCCGGTTCTTCATACCCAGTTTCACTATCCCTATTCACTTTCTACTTCTTAGAGATAGCTGCCTTCATAGGTTTAAACAGTTCTATGATGGCAGTTTACGTAAATTAATAATAATGTTTTTTAGCTAACAATTTCAGAAATTAATATTTACTGATTTTTAACAGTCTTTCAACAATCAATGTTCCTAATGCTTACTTAAAAAAATTCTTATATATATATTTCTATCTTCAGAGCATTGACTTAACATTTGCTTAACTATTTTGTTCTAGAGCAAGTTATTAATCCATACCTTTTTTGGTAAAGATTTTAATTTAGAAGTAATAAATACCTGTGCAAAATTAATTAAATATTTCTTCTAGTCAGGGTTGGGGGGAACAGGCAATAGGGAACGGTTATATAACTGAGTAGTAATTATATAAATAATGCGGGCTTAAGTACTTATGTTTATTCCGCAAAAGCCGTTTCTCCTAGTAGTAAAAGGATGCAGATTACTACGGCGCTAAAATGTTCTTTAAGGCTTATGCAAAGCCCCTTAAGTTAGCGGAGGTTAAGGGAATATAGATGTCTGGAACACTTTCTTTTTGCTTTCGCTGCTCCCTTTCTTGCTCTGGAAATTTATTTTCTAGTCGCTTTCTATCTCTCGTTGTAAGATCGCATTAAATTCAAGAAATTTTTTATCCTACGGGCAGTTTACCCATAAAAAAATACAGGCTAAAAGCCTGTACCATCTATCTTTTTACAAAACTTTAAAATTTGTTGCACTCAAATAACAACTGTAGATATTAGAAATTACGAATACAAACTTATTTTTTGGAAGTATTTCTTATATTTTGCCATTTTTGACCCAAGCTGTTTAAATTTGGGCTGTTATCTCCGTAACGCCAACTTACATAAGCCTGTGAAATTTCTTCTATAACTTCCACAATTTCTGGTGAATGATGTGCGTGAGAAACCCGAGCATATTCTAAAGGAGTTTGTGCCGGATGCTTAGTTAAACCTTTTTGGGTATTCCACTGAAGCATTTGTTGATAAAGTCTTTCCATCGGCTGCAATTTACCTAAAAACTTCTGATAGCGCCATTTTCGCCATTTATCCCAGCCCAGCCAACCGAATAAGGAAATTGCTGTTAATAAAGTTAATCCGCTCAATATTCCGAAAATACCTTGGGAGAATAAAGAGAAAAACCACGATATAAATCTTAGAATAGCGCCAAATATTTTTCCAAATACACCGTTGAGAAAGCCAGTAACAGGAGAAGGAAGCCAACCCGCAATCCAATTCCAAAATTGTCTTAAAGCCGGAAAGGATCGAGTTTCTTCGATTGATGGAGGAATCAAAGGATGATTGGGTATTGGATCGAAAGCAAACCAACCATATTTAGGGAAGTAAACTTCTGTCATCGCGTAAGCATCAGTATTACGGACTTCGTACATTCCTGTAAATAGATTAAAATTTCCCGGAGCAAACCCTGCGACTAACCGAGATGGAATGCCGATAGAACGCAACATTACCGTTAAAACTGTGGAAAACTGATCGGGTAGCCCTCCTTTGTTTTTGAATAAGAAAGCTTCTACCAAGTCTTCTTGCTCATCTAATAATGGTGCTTCAAAAGGATTTTGCGGTACCCTGTAGTTTTGTTTCAAATATTGAGCTATGTATAAAGCTTTTTCATAAGGTGATGAAAGATTTTTCTCAGTTTGACCTACTCTTTGTCGGTTGTAACCAACGAGAATTTCTTGAGTAAGCTGCTTTACTTTATCGTTAATCTCTGAAGGAACCTGTAAATAATAATTTTTAATGCTATCTGGGTACTTACTTCCAGCTTTCCCTAACAAAGTGCGATCGCGATAGGGAACTTCAGATAATACAGTGTAGGTTAAACCTTCAGATAAACCAACCGGCGCTCGCAAGCCACCTTCTGTATCCACAGCTATTATCGGTGTCGGAAAATAAATTTCTTTGGGATATGACATGGCTGGAATTAGGTTAGGCAATTCCGAGACTAAAGTGTAAGTTTGTACTACTTCTTTAGTTTTGCCAATAATTAAAGGTCGTTCCAGAAAAATTTGATAAGAAAAAGGCGAACGTTTGAGGCGCTTTACTTTATCGTTACGAGATATTTCCCATCCTTTACCTGTATAACGGTCAAATGCTAAAACTCGCCAGAAACCGGAAGCTTGAGAACGCACCCGCATCACCAGTTTAGGTTTCATTTCTCCGCGCAAATTCTGGTTAATTGTGGTATTAAATCCGTAATAAAAGCTATCGTCTACTTTTTGAGGATTGCCAGTTGCACCAATAGATGTTCCCTCACCATCGCTACCATTTTGACCGTTATTATTCCCAGAACGTACATAGCCGGGATTAACAATTTTACGTCCGGTAAAGTCGCCTTGTACGTCAATAGGCGAACTAACCGGGAATGTCCGCAAGCCGTAGCCGGGAACTCTAGGTAAAACCGCGAAAATGGCTAATCCGAGAGCTAATATTATTGAAAAATTAACAAATAAAAATTTTAAATTAAAAGCCTTTGTATCTTTTTTTTGCGATTGTTGTTTTTTTACTGTTAACGGCTCTAAACCCAAACGCGAACGATAATCTAATACCAAAGTTGGTAAAACAATAGCTAAAAATAGCAGCAACACTGGTGCAAAAGCTAAAGTTTGACTTAATGTTGCCGCTACACCTAATAAAATCAGTCCTATGACAATCGAATACCCCAAATCTTTACGTCGAGGCATATCGAAACTATGCAGCACCTGGAGTTGAATGAGTAATTCTGCTAATAACAGCCGGGTATCGTTCAACTCACCCAGCAATCGCCCGAAAAACGCACCCAACGCTAATAACATTCCGATGGCGATACAGAATTTTGCTGCTACATTCGGTTGCTTGCGACGGTAATAACTCCAACTACCGCCCACAAGACTTAAAGGAATTGCCCAAAAACTAAACGTAGTCTCTGCGGCTACATCTGTCGCCACAATTCCGATAATTACCAAAGCGCTAACTAGCACCCTAAAAGTAATTGAATCTTCTACTTCCATTGGCGGCGAATTCTCAATTTTTTGTCGCCAATACCCTATATGTAGACCCCTGAACCTATTCATCCCTAAAAATTTCAAATGCTTAATTTCCCCGCTTGATCATCTTTTATTAGTACGCGCTAAATTTTGATAAGGAAAAATAATCCTTATGAAAGCAAGGCGTAATTATTAGAGAGTCGATGTAGACGCTCGGGGCTGTCTGCTTGTTAAACAAAGGTTCAGTTTCACTACTACCCCTAAACATGAACCATATTCGTCATTTTTGATGAAACTGGCAGTAAAAAAAACTTAACTGCTGAGTTCGGACGAATTTGTTGGAACAATCGCAAATGTTAACGGTTGAGTATCCATATCTTGTAACTCAACTGCCAATGTATAAGTAGCCCCAGGCACAACTGAGTTCAACTCTAAATTAACAATTCCTGAAGTTGAAGTTGCAACTGCACTTGTTGTCTCTCCTTCAAACTTCAAATTGCCTTTCTGAGGTAAGTCCGCTTCAACAATGAGCTTTTCAGCATCTAGATCGTACTTGACTCTCAGAGTGACGGTACCGACATCAGTTAGCCACTCATGATCTACCATTTCTTGGGCAGCATCTACAGTTAAAGTTAGATTTTCTAACAACTGTTTAGCAGCCAACAATGATAATGCCATTTGTTGACGAGGTTGCAAATCTGAGAAACTACCTTCTAGCGTTGTGCTTTTTTCTAAAGTATCGGCAGAACGGTATGGACTTCTTAATACCATTCCAGCTAAGTCATTAAGTGCCTGCGGCTCGCTAGGGAATAGACTTTCTACCGCTCCAACAAGTTTTGCACCCAAAGGCATGGGGAATGTAAGTAATTCTTGACACCTTGCCAATAATTGCTGGAAAATTTTCTCCGGCATCAGAATTGGCAAACTTAGCTTAGATTGTTGTGCTGCCCATCCCCAGGCAGGAACCCAAGCTATAGATGGGCTGTCAACATAATCGGGATAATCTACTAATTTTGATTCCCAAGGGAATAACGGTGGATTATCTTGGATTTGATTTTGTAACCGACGTTTAAGAACGGCTTGGAAACGTGTTTGCACAGCAGGAATTTCTCCCAATTGAAAATGTTTTAGCATATCTTCCGACTCAGAAGCACCGCTTATGGAAGCAGTGTTTGCAGAAATCGTTGTAGCCCCGTTAATTTCCTCACTTTCGACCAAAAAATCCTCCTCGGTTGAAGCATCTTCTGCTAGCAACCAAGCGAGTAATTGGTTCTGTAAGGATTCTGTGTCACTATTCATGAGTAGATGCACTCGATCCGGACATAAAAGAGTTACGAATATCCCAAGCTTGTTCGAGAATTTTGAACCACCTTTTTTGCAGTTGTGCCATAGATAAACCTAGGGTTTTGGCAATATGAACATCAGCTTCACCTTGTTGCTTTAGTTCTAATAAACAACGTTGCTTATCGTCAAGCTTTTCTGTATAAATTTGCCACTGGTATTCGGTTAAACCTAAATTGGTATGCAAGTCTGCTTCCAACCATTCGTGAACCAGTTCCCAGCGATGCAACAAGGCAAACCGAATTAGATGATATTTAAAGCGTTGCTGCAAATAATCTCTCTGACGGGGAGTTAAACCTAAAATTGACTCAATTTCTTGAGCGGATAAATCTTTCAAACGTAAAGCGAAGTAATCGGCGCAGTCTCCTTGCTGTCGTTCCTCCAGATAACTCATTAATTCGTTAATGACTACAGAACGCAAGGTTTCCTCAGTTGGTTCCGGCTCTGGTTGAGATGCCATTGCCGATCTGAGCTGCTGTACGGCTGGATCTTCCCAAGAATCCCCGTCATTGCTGCTACCTTCTGCGGCTTTTTCTATATCAACGCAGGTTTCTGGAGGTTGCTGTTGAGAAAAAGTTTGTGCCCGTAGAATAATTAACTGCTGCTGCCGTCCGGGTAAAGGAATACGTCTTTTGGCATAGCGTTCGGTAAACGCCATATACTCCGCTAATTCTAGAAGAGTCTGAGGACGATAAGTCGGTTCGAGTTTATTTTCTCGTCGGCAAGCATTCAACGCTTCCAAATAAAAATTTTGCAGAAAATCTTCAATTACACTCAACCGCCCTTGATAGCTCAGTTGTCTATTTGGCGGATTAATGTAACGATAGATAATTGCGCTTAAAGTGCTGTGTAGCTCTATTCGACCCCGGTTTGAACCGAATTGGTAGTATCTCATGCACTGAGTTAGCCGGTGTCTAGCTAGAGCGATCGCCGAGCTTTTAATATCTCCAGAAGCTTGAATACGTTTGCTCTCATTACAAATCCGCATGACTTCGGCAGCAATTCGTGTTGCCACTTCATGGCAATTAGACTCCGAAGCTTTAGTATTCGATTTAAGTTCTCCGAATAGGAGTTTAAATATCGCCTCCACGCCGATAGACTTTTCTCCCTGAATAGTTGTGGTCGCGGCTGATTTCATAGTCTACTTGTTTAAAAGACCGTTTATATAGACAAACATTACAAGCCATATTGTGTGGGACTGCCGGTTGATTCGGTTGTGCGTTGAAACGCTTTTCCAAAAACCGATTATTCTGCCCCCTTCAATATGTCGTTATATATTATTCCCATTATGTGAGCGAAATCGAATCGCATTTCATAGAAGTTATAGCTAATGCCCACTAACTATTAATAGGTAATTATGGATTTACAAGCACAAATTCAATCTTTGATCGATAATGCACCCCAAGATGGTATTACACCTCAACTAGTTGCTGCAATTGCTCCGGCACTTATTCAAATTGCTCAAGAATTACGTAGATCTCAATATTACATAGTCCAGAACCCTTCTGGTGACTGGGTTTTAACAACATTAAGTAACAATAAAAATCCGCAATTGCAAAAGCATATAATATACGCTTATCCTACGTTACAAGATGTCAGTACTACCTCTGGTGTTGGGTTTGACCCTCAAATGATAGCTGCCCCGATTGGTGTTATTGAAATTTTGTTCCAGATAGTAGCCCTACAACCCGTAGATAGTATAATTTTTTTTGATACTCCTGGCACTACAGCCAATGCTGTGGAAATTCCACGTTCGCGCGTTAACAGTATTATTGAAAGCTCGCTACAACAAAATAGTCGCAGATCGAATGTTCCTCCGGACATTGCTTAAATAATCAAGGAAATAGAGATTTATATAGTTAAAACATATACCTATAGGTATTGCCAAATTATGCTTTGAGGTAGAAATTATAAGTTAAGGATTTATTACAAAAGAAATCAAGGATGAGTACTATACCCCTACCTTTTAAGGAGGGGATGAATTATAAATCAATAACTACTAACTAATGAACCATCATTAAAAATATTAATTTTTAGTTCAAGCGACTCAGTACATAATCTGCCATATCGATTAAAGTTTGACGAGTTGGAGAAGATGGTAATTGACTCATATGCTCGACTGCGAGTTTTGCGTGTTTGCGGGCTAAATCGCGAGAACGTTGAATTCCTTTACTATCTTCTACTAATGCAAGAGCTTTTTCTAAATCTCCGGCTTGTTCAAATTCTTGCTTAATAAGCGTTTTCAGTTCCGGTTTTTCTTCCAAAGCATATAAGACTGGTGCTGTAAAATTACCACTTTTAAGATCGGAACCAGCTGGTTTACCTAATGTATCCGTAGAACTAGTGAAATCTAAAATATCATCAACTATTTGGAAAGCTAAACCAAGATTGCGCCCATATTCATACAAGTTTTCGGCTGTTTGAGGAGATACTCCACTAAGTATTCCAGCAGCTTTGGAACTATTAGCAAATAATGTAGCAGTCTTATAATAAGTTTTTTGCAAGTAAGTATCCATCGAAATATCGACATCAAAACTATTTACTCCTTGCAAAATCTCCCCAGTAGCTAAGTCCATAATTACTTGTGAAAGCAATTTCACTACGTCCAAATTATCTAAATTGGCTAAATACCAGGAGGCTTGAGCAAATAAGAAGTCTCCGGCTAATATTGCTACTCGATTGCCAAACAAACTATGTACTGTATCAACGCCACGTCTTTTTTCTGATTCATCTACAACATCGTCATGGACTAGAGAAGCCGTATGAATCATTTCTGTAATTTCAGCTAAACGTCGGTGACGGGGCGTAATATCGTCGCGCAACATTGTTGCTCTTGACACAAGCAAGACAATTGCAGGTCTAATACGCTTCCCCCCAGCTCCGAAGAGATGCTCTGCGGCGAGACTGAGGATGGGATGGTCGTTACCAACTAACTGTTTGAGGTTATCTGCCAATATATGCAGGTCTGCTTCCACTGGGGAAAACAAGGAGGTGGCTGGGGTCATGAATGGGCGGACTCTGACTTTGGTTACGAAAGTTTACATATCCTATACTCATTTTAAGATAAGCCCGTGCCTTTTCTCAAAGCATTCTACAAATGTTGCGATTCAGATAAAGATCGGTATCCATGCTTGTAGGTAACTATCTACTGTTACAAAGCACTGTATTTTCAATTCAAATTTCAATGGATCTACAAGCATATGTTTATTTAAAAAGAGCAGTTTAATTTTACATTTCGTTACATAGTTTGCCAAGATAGCTTTGACCTTAAACAATTTTTCTTTGTATTCCCCGATCTTTACTTTCGGGTGTCTTCGCCTCTCGATCGCTCGCCTCAACTAAATACTCTTCTCAGGAGAGAGGGATATTCTATCTTCAGAGCGAGTAAAAAATATCTATTATTAAATTACCCTAAAAAATTATACTATATCTCTATACGTGTATTCCGTAATAGACCCTACTCGTTTCGGACAATTAAATTATTTGTATCTAAATGATTTATCAAGTTAAAAGCTCTTATTAACAAAAATTTAATATTTTACTATATAACTACAAGTATCTTTGAGAACAGAGTGAAAACTGTGTTACTTCATCATATATGACCGACAAGATTATCCGGACATAGGGAGAATAACTAGACGAATCATATTATCTAAAAAATTCCAAATTAAATAATAAAATCCCTCAAAAGTTAGAGTTCTTATGTTACTCTTATATATAGGGATTTCAAATACTTAAAATATTCACTCAAAAAAGTAAGTCGCTGCTTTATTCGCGTTCATACTTTATTGATGACAGTGGGTTTAAATAAGTCGAAGCTCAAACTAGGGGGATTATTCGTTAGTAAATCTACGAATTAATAAATTCCCCAATAATAGCGACATGCTGTCCTGCCATGTATATATTGGCGCATCTTGAAGACTCATTTTAGAGTACCCAAGGTTGGGTTGTTGTATGTTCATAGGAAGAACTGCATGATGCAGTTGGGATGCAGGTTAGGTAGATTGCATAGCGATAATTTTTTCTTATTGCTGGCATAGCCTGCAAAAACTAATTACGAATAAAAAATCGGAGAGTATTTATACTAAATCCGAAATCTTTTAATACAAAAGCTATAGCAAAAGGCTATATAGCTTCAATTATTGTATTTGTATTCAACTTAGTGTTTGCTTTTAAGCGTGTAATTGAAAATAAAACTTGTCGGGGAAGTATACTTATGATGATATTTGTTCTAGCTTCTAGTTATTTGTTTGGTGTATATGTATTTTTAGCGATCGCGAAGAAAGCAATTAAAAATACTGCGGCGACAGCGATTTCATCGCAAAATATTGGAGATTATTCTTCTGATATGTCGATCAATAATTTTGAATGAAGCATAAAGGCAAATTTTACGGTCATTTTGCTTAAATATTTAATTTTATTATTTTAGTACAGCACACCACAAGCGCGTAGTGTGCTGTATTGCATTTAATAACTAATTAACCCACCATTCTCTTGTGAAAGATGGTTAGAGTTTAGGTGTTCCAAATTTACCGATTCAACCATTGGAGTACAGCCGAGCCATTGCACTGAAGACTGAGCAAATTGTTGTGGGCTTCCGCTTACAGCAAACCGAGTTGGTAAAGGTGGGTAATTATTTCTTAAGCCTAACAAATCTAGTTCTTGGGCACAAGCTTCAACAACACTCTTTCCTGGATCTACTAATTCTACAGATTCACCAAGCAGCGTTCGCAATAATGTTGCCAGGTGAGGATAATGAGTACAGCCATAGACTAAAGTATCAATTTCCTGTTTTAATAAAGGTTCGAGATAGGAACGCGCCACTTCAAAGGTATAGGAATCATTAATGCGGTTTTGTTCGATAAGAGGAACAAACTCAGGACAACCAACTTGCCACACTTGAGCATTACTGTTAATTTCTTGGATAGCTAGCTTATAAGCATTGCTTTTAGCTGTTGCGGGTGTAGCAATCACGCCGATACGTTTTCCGGCTTTCACGGCTGTTACTGCACCCGGTAGGATAAGTCCAAGTATAGGCACTTTAAATTCATAACGTACCGTTTCTAACGCTAAAGCGGAACTGGTGCTGCAAGCCATAATCACCATTTTCACGCCTTGACTTTCCATCCATAAGATAATTTCTCGGGTAAATTGGATAATTTCTTCCTGGGAACGAATGCCGTAAGGTAGTCTGGCTGTATCGCCGAAGTAAATTATTGATTCATTAGGAAGTTGTTCGTAAATTTGGCGCAGTACCGTTAAACCACCCACGCCACTATCAAAGACACCTATAGGGGCACGTTGGGGTTCTTGAGATGATAAACGGTAAAGATTGCCTTCAAAGATAGAAGATGAAAACACAGGCAAATTTTGATAATAGTTTTTGAATTTTGCACGGAGGATTTAGAAGAAACTTCAAGATTTGAATTACTAAATCCGACATGAAAGAGAATTTTACATCCTAACTTTGTCGATCAAGAAATTTTTACTATATTTTTTACTTAAACTTAGGTAAACTTAGATACCATTGCCTGAAAAATAGATTTTTAGTATTAAAAAATACATATTTTCTCAGTAAATACAAATTTTAATATTATATTTCTAGAAAGAATAAAAAATAAAAAAAATAGCCATATTTCAGTAAATATACGATGATACGGCTATGCTTACGATCAAATTTTAACTTATCTGCTTCTGATGTAGCTGAGAATACCATTAGCAATTCCTTGTGCCATTTGCTCTCGGTATTGTGGAGAAGATAGCTTTGCTGCATCTTCCCGTCCGGTAACATAACCCGTTTCTACAAGAATTGCAGGCATAGAAGTTTTTCTGAGTACATAAAATCTGGCTTTTCGTACTCCTCGATCTTTAACGTTTACAGAATTTAAGATACCGCTACGAACACTTCGGGCAAGGTTATAACCACTGCTGTAATAGTAAACTTCTAAACCACTGACATCCGGACGACTTAAACCAACGGAATTAGCGTGAATACTGACAAATAAATCGGCATTTCCTCGTTCGGCCATATCTACCCGTCCTTTGAGGCTGACAAAGTAGTCGGAATTGCGACTGAGTACTGCTTGCACTCCATTTTCTTGTAGAATTTGTGCAACTCTTATACTAATAGGTAAAATAACGTCTTTTTCTCGCAGTCCCCCAATACCAATTGCACCTGGATCTTTACCACCATGTCCGGGGTCAATAATAACTGAAACTCTACCATTAGGAACTCGCGATCGCCCTATTGTTGGTTGGGTAGTCCGTGGAATAGTCATAATCGGACGACGCGCTGAAGGTGTGGGAATTGTTGGAGATATGGGTGGTAAAGCTCTAGAATTAGTAGGAGGTAGAACTCTACGGTTGCGCTGTAATTCTAAGGATAAAAGTTGATTAGTAAGTTGATTTAGTTCGCCAATTTGTACTCCAGATGCAGGTTGAACAAAGATAGCAACTTTGTCCGATTCAATTTGCTGCAATTTGACTCGTAAAATGGGGCTACTGCCATTAAATTTAGGACCCTTAACTTTAGGAGCCAATTTAGCATTGTTAACAGTGATGCGATACAAACCGGATTTTCTATCCCAACCACCATTAGCTTGGAGATTTTGATTTCCTCTAATTAGTAGTTGAGTACCAGCAGGTGCCAATTCTACAGATTCAATTGTTGCTACTTTATTTCTTGCAATTGGCACTGCTGGAACGGGAAAAGAATCCGATTCACTACTCTCACTTGAACTAGAACTACTATCGCTGCTCGAATTACTAGAACTACTACCTCCCGATAACCTACTGCCCAGACGATTGGGTAGAACTATTAAACCATTGTTACCGCTAGTGGCAGCTCGCCAATCGGGAGCATTTTTATCCACCTGCAAAGTCATGCGAAGAACTGGAGATTTACCATCAACTTGGGTAAATTGAACCAGGCTAACCGAGTGCTTGTTAACCGATATCTCTTGTTGAACTGCCGAACTTAAAGCCGCATCTGAAATATCTACGTTAATTTCTTTGCGATCGCGACTGCGATTGACTTTAATTTTGGGTTTATTGCCGCTGGTACGCAGGTAAAATCCATCTCCGGTAACTTGCAAACTTTCAATTTTTGTTGCTGCATTTGAATTGGTAGCAGCGATTGTTTTTGGTGGTGTGGTGCTAGATGTTGGGGTAATTACACTGTAAATATTTCTAGTAGAGTTAGTAGAAGAAACAGCATTTGTTTCGGGTTTTGGCGAAGGTAGCTGTACCGTCCACTTGCTGGGAGTTATACCGATAAATTTGACTTGAGCGGGGTCAAGAGTATACCCCTGATTCATTTCGACAACTATACGAGTCTGTTTGGGGATTGAACTGTCCGACACGAAGAGAACGAATCGCACCACCGCTTACAGGTTCGGTTAACTGGGGTCGCCCAAATGTAGTTCCTGGCAGATCAATTACTAGACGAGTTGGATTAAAGATTAATTGTGCTTGGGGTTGAACTGCACCATCAGTTTGAAATTCCAGTTTGTTTTGATTGGCATTAAAACGCCAGGAAGACAGTTTCGCGCCGTGAGCGGGCGACGATAGCATTAGTACAGAAACAAAAGTAGTACCAGATAAAACCCAGTTTATTTTCACAGCGTTTTCTCCTAATCGGTATTTTATTGATAACTATTAATGTGTAAAAGTGTGTTTTGCTTCATGCTTGAATATTTGACGACGATACCGCAAGCATTCTAGCGAATAATTTATCTTGAACAAAGAGATTGTTAATCGCATTAACCTTAGCATGAAGCTTTTCCTATAATCTGCCTCAAAGACATCATTAATCAGGTTTTTTAGCATTTGATTATACCAACATACTAAGGAGTTAAAGTTTAATTTAGCAGTCAAATCCAATATTTATACTAATGATGTGTCATTTGAATGTTGGCAGTAGTCTCGATCAAAAATTTATTTATTTAAAACGTGCTTATTGCTTTCATCTCCAAATTTTGATCGATAGATTGATATTTAAGTCCTGTCAAGGTTAGCTAGCTTTAATCCTGAAATAAGGAGATAGAGTTTCGATATGCGTCTGGAATTTTACAATGCCACAGAATCTGCCGCTCTTGTATTTTTGAAAGAAAATGTTCCCCAATTTACAAAAAATAATATTGACTGTAACGACCTATAGATTTTAGGTTTTATTAGATTTTAGATTAAACTTTGAGTCAATGGTTGACGGTCGAGATAATTTCGGCATTATCCGATTGTACAAACATCCGCTTGCCCTTCACGGGCTGGCTTAGTTTAAATCCGATCGAGAATTTTTCTTTACTATTGATTTTACTATTAGTTTTAAAGATAAAAAAGCTACTGCCCTCGCTGCATTCCGTTGGGTAAAACTGAATTCGATCGGACAATTATAGTTTATCCATACAGAAGTAAACTATTTATTTATTCAAGTTTCAATCTTCGTTACCTCTAAATTTGACCAATAATTTTTAAATAGGTAAATCACGCGAGTTTTTTAACTTTTGTTTGACTGACGTTCCGATTTTGACGAATAAAATATTTAAAATAATGGTAAATATTATGGTCAATATTGCCGTCAATTATATCTGAAATAAATTTTATCGGCAGAATTATTTTTTTCGCTTGAGTCAAAACATAAAATATGGGATTATATAAATACAGATTAAAATCAAACCCAATCGAGCATAGTTCCAGCGACCAAGGCTTAGAATAGCATTTGGGAAATTTTTGTTTAGATCTACATAAATTTATCGCAATTGACAATATTTGATCGAAGCCAACTCCATCGATGGGAATCCCTAGATAAGTCCGGGCAAATCATTTAAAAATGGGAGAATTGTTGCTCGCTTCCGAACAATAATTCCCCCATAATAACCGCTCTTTTTGATTTAGGATGACAATTTTTGATGAGTAAATTTACCCAACTTTACTCACTGCTTGTAATTCATTTATATATTTTTACCTACGTTTCAGATACCGAAGAATTCCATCAGCGATACCTTCTGCCATTTGATTTCGGAACGAAGTTTGTTTTAGTTTAGAAGCATCTTCTCTACCAGTTACATAGCCAGTTTCTACCAAAATTGCTGGCATAGAAGTTTTGCGGAGTACGTAAAATCTAGCTCGTCGTATTCCTCGGTCTCTAATTTTGACCTTTTGAGTAATGCCCTTACGAACAGCATCGGCGAGTCCTTTACCACTGTCATAGTAGTAAACTTCCAAACCGTTAATATCAGGACGACTTAAACCCATAGAATTGGCATGGATGCTGACAAATAGATCGGCATCGCGTCTTTCAGACATCACAACCCGCCCTTGAAGGCTGACGAAAAAGTCGCTGTTACGAGTGAGTACCGCATTAACTCCATTTTTTCGCAGTATTTCAGCTACTTTTTGACTGATAGGCAAAATCACATCTTTTTCCCGTAGCCCACCAATGCCAATTGCACCTGGATCTTTACCGCCATGTCCGGGGTCGATCATAACTACTATTCGTCCGGTAGGAGCCGGTTTTGGCGCTGGATTTGGCTTAGGCTTGGCAGGAGCCGGTACAGGTACAGGTCTAGGTTTAGCACCTGCAACTGGATTTGGTTGCGGAATCGGAGGTAAAACAACTGGGGGCCTCACTGCATTAGTGCGCTGTAACGATAACGATAATTTATCTCCTCGAACATCAAGTCTGCCGAAACTAACTTTAGATGCTGGCAAAATGTAGATAGCAACAGTATTTGCATTTTGCTGTCGCATACGTACCCGCAATACCGAACTATTAGCTTTGAAATCTGGGCCTTTGACAGAAGATGCTAGTCGAGCATTGGGAATTAGAATTCGGTACATTGCAGTAGCTTTATCCCAACCACTAGTGCTTCCAGATAAAGATTTGTTAGCTTTTACAATTAATTCCTTACCGTTGTCGTCTAATTCTACGGATTTAATTTCAGCTACAGAAGATGTACTAATTGATGCGACTGGCGGCGGAGCAGATATTGGTTGATTAGCTGGTGGACTGGGATTGCTGTTTGTAGGCAAATTGCTAACTGAACCATTAGGCAGCAAAACTACACCACCAAAACTGCTGATAGAGCTTCGCCAATTAGGGCTATTTTGGTTTACCCGCAAAGTAATACGAGCAGTTGTTGAGTTTAATTGCTTAAATTCAACTCCCTTCACACCAAAACGATTCATGGGAAATTCGTTTCGCGGTAAGTTGGAAGATAATCTGGCTCCAGAAATATCTACATTGATAAATTCTTTGCCACTGCGGTTAACTTTTACCCCAGATGGTTTACCGCCACTTGTACGTACAAAAAAGCCATCACCCGTCGGGAGGACTCTTTCAATTTGAGCCGTTCCTTGAGCAGTTTTGATTACCGTTTGATTGCTGTTCGTAGATGTATTGCTAGGTGCAGTATTGCTGGTTCGCACTACGCTGTAGATAGATTTTTCCTCAACTTCTGCCCTTTCAAGTTGCGGTTGCGGTAATTTTACCTTCCAACGACTGGGACTTATTCCTTCAAATTTGATTTGATTTGGGTCTAATGTATAGCCAGGGCTTAATTCAACCACCATACGTGTAGTTTCAGGGTCGAATTGACCGATACGGATAGTCTTGATAGCACCACCTACAGGTTTTTTAAGCTGTGGACGACCGAATTCAACTCCGGGTAAGTCAATTACCACCCGAGTCGGACCAAAAATTAGTTGTGCCTTTGGTTGTACAGCAGCATCAGTATTAAATTCTAGGCTGTTTTGATTAGCATCAAAATCCCAAGATTTTAATTTTGCTGCATCCGCAGGCGACGATAACAGGGAGACAGTTAAAAAAGTCCCAGGTATTAACCAGTGTAGTTTCAAGGTGCTTTCTCCTAAGTCGCATTTATCAGGGCGGTTATAATCGCTAAAAAGTTTCAGTTCTTGTTCTCGTCATCTAAGCAAGAACTTTTATTAAAGATAAGTATGTTACCAGTGGTGTTTGCCACGAAAGACAATTTTTTACTAATATACGCCCACAATAGAAGATGCTTCTTAAAAAAGACGCAATTAGCTGTTGGCAAGAAATTCTAGCATGAGAACTAATTCTTGTATGTCGTTGTGGCGAGAGAACTTTAGGTATGATATAAAGCATAATAATCACACCCGCAAAGAGATTACTAGAATTAACTATTGCAGTTAATACTAGTCAAAACACTCATCTCTGGTAAATCGTATTTGTGAAATGCGGTTTGCTGAAGCGGTAATTTATGCACGCCTGTTAGAATTATCAGCTTTGAAATGTATGGTGAGATGCAGAAACTGAATAAATATTCAAGCCTATATTTTACAAATTCTAAAAAACTCCTGCTGCTTAGGGGACGGAGGTTTTAATAAAGAAGTTTCCCTTGGTATAATAAGTTATCCAACATAAATACTTTTATGACTCGTTTACTGAAGTGCAAATGCTTAGTTGAATAATAGTCAATGAGATTTTACTTATATCTGTCACAATTTTTAGTTTAATAGATTTACAGTTATTCACCGGAGCAGCTAAGTTAGAGATTTTTTGATTGTTGTTCCTCGAACAAAGTTGGGTAAAACTATTTGCATCCATAGCAGCTAACGATGCTTGGAGCTAAAAACAATTAACCGACTCTTCATGCTCTACTATAGACGCTTCAATTCCGATCGAGTCCAGGCAGAGCCGAATGGCACTATTTAAGAGAACTCAAGCGGTTCAGTTTTAAAACAATTTTAGCAATGCTTGTAGCTGCAAGAGGAATCAAAGCCGTAATACTCCAGTATCGGAACCAATGCTCTTGAACAGCAATCCCATTTCAATAACGTGACTTGACATTGATTAAAAACGTTAAAACCTGTGATAACTTTACCTGGGATTGCAACTCCAATCAGGAAAGTTGCCATAATTAAACGAGCAAGCGATCGCCCAGAACATTTCGATCTAATATGCTTTGCCCTCGTGCGATCGCTAAAGATAGTCAATTTAGCTTCGATGGCCTGCTATTTCTAGTAAGCGCTGCCAGTATTGGGGTAAAACTGGAACTATTGATAGTCTTGGTAAGCGCAATAATTCAAAACCTTTCATATTATCGTCTTGCTTAATTTGCGCTAAAGTAATAGGCTCAGCCAATTTCCGCACTGCTTGTATGTCTATAACTAATCTCTTAAGATCGGTTAATTTGGGATCTGGATATGCAATATTCGCAACTTGTGCAATTCCCACAATTCTTCGCTCTTTACCAGTGTGATAAATAAATACTTCTTCTCCGGTTCGCATTGTACGCATATTTTTTAGAGCAAGAGCATTTTTAACTCCATCCCATACAGCAGTATTTTCTTTTTCTAAGTCAGTATAAGAATATTCGTTAGGTTCGGTTTTTAATAGCCAATTCATATAACAATCCCATGAAGATTAATAGAACAATTCTTTAAGAGGGGGAACGGGAAACAGGGAATAGGAAACAGAAGACAAGGAACAATCTAATTTATTTTTAACTTTACGCCTTGCCACAATGTAGGCAGCAAGCTGAAGGCAGTTTTTAACGCCAACCTACTTGTATATTTTCTACTTAGCAATTTGTCATTAAATCAAATAATAAATCTTTTTCTGTACGAACTAGAGTTCTATTTTTGCAAAGCCGATTAACAAAACAGGAACATTAAAATTAAGTAAATACTCTAGGGATATCACAAGATAACAATTTAATTAGGATAATTAGGAGTCAAAATATCATGGATAAAACAAAAATATTCGGTGATAAATGTCAAAACTACAGTCATAATTATCAAAAATTATGGAAAGCTTTGCCTATAGCTTTGTTAATCGGCGCTGCTTCCGTTCAACCAGGTTGGGCAGAAGAGAAAATAATGTTACGAACTTTAACAGTAACCGGACAAGGAACAGAAACAATTCCTACAACTTTGTCTCAAGTTAGTTTAGGGGTACAGGTTCAAGGTAAAGCAGCAAATACCGTACAGCAAGAAGCTGCTCGCAAGTCTAATGCTGTAGTAACACTACTCAAGTCGCGGAATGTAGAGAAATTAGAAACCACAGGCATTCAACTTAATCCAACGTACAGTTATAAAGACAATGTACGGAAAATTGAGGGTTACGAAGCTACAAATATTGTGAGTTTTCGCGTTAATACCGAAAGAACAGGAAAATTATTGGATGAAGCGATAAAAGCCGGTGCAACGCGAATTAACAGCGTCAGTTTTGTCGCTACCGATGAAGAAATTGCTAAAGCACGTCAACAAGCACTCCAAGAAGCTACTCAAGACGCTCAAACACAAGCTAAGGCAGTTTTTTCTAGCTTGGGTTTAAATTCAAAAGAAATAATTCAAATTAAAGTAAATAATGCTTCCATGCCGGAATCAGTTATGTATCGCAGATCGGTTCCCGCAGCTGCAATGGCAGAAGCAGCACCGACTCCTGTAGTTGGTGGAGAACAAGAAGTAGAAGCATCTGTTACTTTGCAAATAAGTTATTAATTGTTGGTGGTTAGTTGTTAGTGGTTAGTTGTTGGTGGTTAGTTGCACTCCATCACATAAGTTATAAGGGGTTCGGGGAGTGCATCTATAAGACTATCGTCTCGCTCCGCTAACGGAACCTGTCCCAAAGACATACGTTCCGCTTCCTGGCTGTAACGAGGGAGCGAGACGCTCCCACTACAAATGTGTTTCCCCGCAAAATTAATGTCGTGGAGTACTACTAACAACTAACCACTAACTAATAATTAAAATTCTCCAGGATCGTTATTCATCATTTCAGCTTCGGAATCTCTCTTTGAACCTAACAACTGTAAGTCGTCTACATTAATAACTGGCGAGGAACGAAGTACCCCTGTGGAGCGGTCGTTCCAGCTGTCAAGTTTTAAAGAACCTCTGACGGCAATTTGTTTACCTTTACGCACGTAACTATTGGCAATTTCTGCCGTTTTTCCCCATAGCTCCAAGTTAAACCAGTCGGGGCCGGTGTCTTTTCTGCGGCGGTCAACTGCTAGTGTTAATCTACACTTAACATTCCCCGAATCAAAATACTTCATGTCGGGGTCAGTACCTACACGACCGACAAGGTGAACAACATTAATACTCATATGTTTGTGCTTTTAGTACTAGTGTACTTTCAAATGTCGATCAATATAATAGCGGATTAGAACACATTTGGCATAGTGTTAAATAATTAACAATGAAAATTATCGAATTAATGATAAAAATGACTATGCTTAAATTGTAAAAGCATACTGATAAGTTTACTGAGACCAAGAATATAAAATTCAGACGGGCCACGACATGGTAAAGATTCGGAAAAGATATATCAAAAGTTAATCTGCTTTACTAGACTCAGGTCAAAAAAAATAATAGAATCCAGCACGATTCGGTATTTCGGACGTTGTAAAAAGTAACGAGAATAGGGGGCGTAAAAGCGCGTGGGTCTTTTCAGTAAGTTTTCCTTGTCGCGGGATATGGGTATCGATCTGGGTACTGCCAACACTCTCGTTTATGTTTCTGGTAAAGGCATTGTACTTCAAGAACCGTCAGTTGTTGCCATCGATCAAAACGAAAAGGTAGCGCTGGCTGTCGGAGAAGATGCTAAGAAAATGCTCGGTAGGACTCCCGGAAATGTGATTGCCTTGCGTCCTTTGCGCGATGGTGTAATTGCTGACTTTGATACTGCCGAGCTAATGCTGAAGAGTTTTATTCAGCGCGTAAACGAAGGCAAATCTTTGGTTTTACCCAGGATTGTAATTGGTATCCCCAGCGGCGTGACTGGGGTTGAAAGAAGGGCTGTGATGGATGCTGCTTCTCAAGCAGGGGCTAGAGAGGTTTATTTAATCGATGAACCTGTCGCAGCAGCCATTGGGGCGGGACTGCCGGTAGCCGAACCTACTGGTAACATGATTATTGATATCGGTGGTGGTACCACTGAAGTTGCAGTATTGAGTCTTCAAGGTACTGTGCTGAGCGAATCAGTTCGTATTGCTGGGGATGAATTAACCGAATCAATCGTTGGGTATATGAAGAAAGTTCATAACCTGGTGATTGGGGAACGTACAGCAGAAGATATCAAGATTCGTATTGGTTCTGCCTATCCCACTCATGATGATGAAGAAGCATTCATGGAAGTTCGAGGTTTGCATCTGCTTTCTGGTTTACCAAGAACGGTAACTATTAAAGGGCCAGAAATCCGTGAAAGTATGGCCGAACCGCTTTCAGTTATTATTGAAGCAGTGAAGCGGACTTTAGAGCGCACACCTCCTGAGCTAGCAGCAGATATTATCGATCGGGGCATTATGCTTGCTGGTGGTGGTGCTTTGCTCAAGGGTATAGATACTTTAATCAGCCATGAAACAGGCATTGTAACGCATATTGCTGCCGATCCTTTAAGCTGTGTGGTTTTAGGTACTGGGCGCGTGTTAGAAAATTTCAAGCAATTGGAACGAGTATTCAGCGCACGTTCTCGAAATATGTAGGTTCTGCTTCGTTATCTATGATATTGGATTTGATCGGGAATCCAATATCTTTCTATTAAAAATATTAAGAAAATTAAGAAAACTATCTGTTATACAAAGGTTTATATGTTTACTGCACGTCGTTGGTGGGAGCGTTTGGGGTTACAGTTTGGGTTATTAGCAATGGTTGCTGGTGGTGCTTTGGCAATTCGACAAACTCATGGTGAAGTTTTAGTTGAGTTTTACGATGGTATTTCCCGTCCGTTTGAGGTATTCCAAAGCCAACCCAATCAAGAACAATATCTGAAGGATGCGAAGGTACAGGAACTGCAAGCTAGGATAGTTGAATTAGAAAGCCAGAACAAGAATATTAAGGCTTTATTAAAGTATGTAGAAAAAGAACCAAAAGATGCACCTACGATTCCGGCTCGCGTGGTTGGACGTAGTGCAGACAATTGGTGGCAACAGGTGACTTTGAATCGCGGTAGCCTTGAGGGAATAAAGAAAGGTTATGTAGTCAAGGCTGAAGGTGGTTTGGTGGGATTAATAGATAGCGTAACTCCCAATACCAGCCGCGTTTTATTGATTAGCGATATGAATTCACAAGTAGGTGTAAATATCAGCCGCACTGGAGCTAAAGGTATTTTACGAGGAGATGGCTCTGCTGACGCGGTGCTGGAATTTTACGAGAAGGTACCAGACGTGAAACCGGGAGACGTGGTTTCTACCTCAACTTATAGTTCCAAGTTTCCTTCAGGCGTACCTATAGGAAAAATCAAATCATTAGATTTAAAAAGACTTCCCGCATCAGTTGCAACAATAGAACTTTTTCCTCCGATTCGTTCTCTTGACTGGGTAACAGTTAATCCCAAGCCAGCAAATCCAGCAGTTAAAAGCGAAGATAAACAGAAGTAATTTGACTAAAAAATTTATTTGGCAGCAAGGCTACAAGGAAATGAAAATTCCCAAACTTAGGGAGAAGAATAAACATTCTGGATTACCCCCATCCCGACGACAGAAAAAGAAACAAACCTCCGGATTACCCCCATCCCGAAAACCAAAAAAACCGAAGAAGCGCATCAAACCGCTTTCTCGCTGGCATCCCCGCTTGCGTCAAATGACCGATTGGGGAATAATTGCTGCGTCTGTATTATTATGTTTATTTTTGTTACCTAATCGCTTTCCGGGCATGGAATTATTAGGAATTGGGGCTAACTGGCTATTAATTTGGGTTGTGGCTTGGAGTGTCAAGCGTTCGGCTTTTCAAGGTGCTTTCGCTGGTATCGTTTTGGGTTTACTCCAAGATGCAATGACATCACCCCATCCAACTCATGCTGTCAGTTTGGGTATTGTGGGTTTTTTAATCGGTTTATTTCAGAAACAGCGTTTTATCCAAGAAGATTTTATTTCTATTGCCTTAATCGTCTTTGTGATGGCTATGTTATCGGATACAATTTTTGCCTTGCAGTTGATTGCTGCGGGTACTGCTAGCTCAGATGTGATTTGGGCATATTATAAAAAAGTGACTTTAGCTTCCGCTATTCTCAGCAGTCTTTGGGCACCTGTAGTTTATTATCCTTTAAATCGTTGGTGGCAGCAGTTGAAGTTGGCCGAACAAACTTCTTAAGAGTTAAGAGTTAGGAGTTGGGAGTTAGGAGTTAGGAGTTAGGAGTTAGTTCTGCTTGTCTCCTTGTCTCCCCGTCTCCCCATCCCCTATCTAAATAAGGAGGAAGCAATCGCAGTTACGGCTACTTGATTGCTTCCTTCTTTTTTTTGAATAAATTTTGTTGGAATTTATTATGCTGGCTCTGGCAATATGGATGCTAGAAGCGATATGTGGAGTTTTCATCTTGCAGGCTTTTATACTTTTATAGGGCTTGTATTAATTCCTCTTACCGTTCGGGATGCCTTCAGTTTCCGTTCTTCAAATGGAAAATGGACTGTATTCAAGCAAAAACTAAAAGCAAGTTCCCTTTAATTATTATGAATAATTCTCCTGCAAACCATAGTGCAGATAATTTAATATCTAATATCGAAAAGCAAAAAGCTTCGGAATTTGAATTGCCATTGCATTCGCGATCGCCTTACGAAGCGGTAGGAAGCGATTTCGATAGAAGGATGATGCAGCGCTGTTTGGAACTGGCTCGTCGTGGTTTGGGACGTACTTCACCAAATCCGATGGTAGGAGCGGTAATTGTCAAGGATGGGGAAATTATTGGGGAGGGTTTTCATCCCCGTGCTGGTGAACCCCACGCAGAAGTTTTTGCACTCCAAGCTGCTGGTGAAAATGCTCGTGGAGCAACTATTTACGTTAGTTTGGAACCTTGCAATCATTACGGACGTACTCCCCCCTGCTCGGAGGCTGTAGTAGCCGCAGGATTGGCAAAAGTTGTAGTGGGTATGGTAGATCCAAATCCATTAGTTGCAGGAGGTGGAATTAAGCGCTTGCAAGAAGCTGGGATAGAAGTAATTTCGGGAGTGGAAGAAGCAGATTGTCGCAAGCTAAATGAAGGATTTATTCATCGGATTGTTTATAAAAAGCCTTTGGGTATTTTAAAATACGCTATGACTTTGGATGGTAAAATCGCTACTACAACAGGTCATAGTGCTTGGGTGACGAATCAAGATGCCCGCAGTGCAGTTAGAGAATTACGTGCCCGATGCGATGCTGTTGTTGTTGGCGGCAATACAGTACGCCAAGATAATCCCCGCTTAACTTCTCGTTTGCCAGGAGCGCACAACCCCCTACGAGTTGTGATGAGTCGCACTCTAAACTTGCCTACAGAAGCACATTTGTGGCAAACCGAAGAATCATCAACCCTTGTATTAACAGAAGTCGGAAGTAACCCAGATATACAAGAAAATTTACAAAAACAAGGCGTAAAAGTGGTGGAATTATCACCACTTACACCCGAAAATGCAATGGCTTACCTATATGATTTAGGCTTTTGCAACGTGCTTTGGGAATGTGGAGGAATTCTTGCTGCTAGTGCGATCGCCAGCGGAGCAATACAAAAAGTATTAGCATTTATAGCTCCAAAAATTATTGGTGGGAGTAATGCTCCCACACCTGTAGGAGATTTAGGTTTTACTACAATGACTCAAGCTTTGTCTTTAGAACGTGTAGAGATGAGAATAGTAGGTTCTGATTGTTTGGTGGAAGGATATTTACCGTACTCATAATCGCTAATTTTTTCCGCTTTTTGTAGCGTGCATTGTTTGTCAAAAGCGTTATTTCCAAGTTTCGATCGAGAAGCGATGATGTTTGAATAAATTGTTCACTAATTGAACGTTGATTGTAAATCGTATTGGCGTTCATGAGCTATATCGCGGATAAGAGGAAGTCGGGATTGAATGTAATCACAAAGGAAATCGGCTTCGTGACAATCTAACGATGCTTGGTTTTTTGTTTGTTTTACTAACAACTGAACCAAGCTTGCATCATCCATCTGTAACAACGTCTTGGTTTGAGTTGTTTCAACTACAGACCAAACTTGACGCATAATTTTAGGAGTCATAGACCTCTATTTCATGAAAATTTGATTAGTTGTTTTCAGGATACACAATTTAAACAGCAACGTCCGGTATTAACGTACATCCAGACACAAGTGTTATAAAAAACTTAACATATTGAGTTATTACTTGATATTTTTTAAGAATTTACGATTCTACAAGGCAATTGTAGAACTTAAAATGAGATTTCGGACAAACTTTTTAATTTATAATTCTTTTTTTGTTGTTAATACTACGAATTAACGGAAAATAAGTTTACAACTTTTATCAATCTATTTTAGATTGGTTTATTTCACAAATATTTACTCAAAACTGAGTATGTACTATCATTTTATATTTAACATTTGTAAACAAAGAACAATTGAGTTTTTTAGAACTGCGATTATTGTGAAGTTATTGCCAAAAAAGGTTTGTAGGACTGGTTGCGTTAAGAATATTTACATTTTGCTCGCATTATACACAATTTAAGTAATTCAATTGTTAATAAAAAAAATAGTTAGATAGTATTTTTTTAACGTTTATGAGAATTAAGAAACCCTATTTGCGAACAATGCCAGATATCTGACAACGTTGAATAAGAACATTTCTTAATTGTATGGAATGATTATTGTTTTTGGCATTGCGGACAATAATAATATCGCCTTCCACCAGTAATGTTTTTAATAATAGAAGTGCTGCAAATATGGCAGGGTTTTGTATCGCGTCCAAATACCCAGTGGCGGTATTCTTGTCGATTGTATCCTTTTGCTTTCAAATCGGCGGCAATTTCGAGATTATTGGTAATACCTTTGGTTTGATAAGATTGTCTGGGAACGGTAATTGCTGCTTTAGCAAGCTGTTGTAATTGCTTATTATTGCAATCTATCGGACGTAGAATAGGATGTATTTTTCCCACAAATAAGACTTCGCTGCGTAGATAATTACCGTTTCCTGCGAGAAAACCTTGGTCTAAAAATAAGGTAGCAAAACGTTTTTTGAAAAATTTTTTATCTTGTAGTCTATTAATTATTTGTTCTACATTAAGTGTTTCATCTAAAATATCAGGACCAAGACGATTAAGAAACGGATGAAGGGCTAATTCGTCTTTATCTAAAACTTCGATATCCGAAGCGCTATATAATAAAGCTGATTTTTGATGATTGTGAATTGCTAAACGTAGCTGCCGGTTAGTTTGAGGATAATCGTAAGCTTTCCGCACCATCCATTTACCGTAAAGTTGATTGTGGCTGTAAATAGTAAGTTCGTTATCGAAGTGAATCAGCATCGCTTTACCTTTAGTATCTACTTTAGTGGTGCGATGATTTCTTAATTGTGATTCGTAAGGTTTAAGACGTTCAAATGCGAAGAATATTTCTTCTACTGGGGAGTGAATTATTGCAGCTTTGATTTTGTCAGCTGCTATTTTTATTTCAGGTCCTTCTGGCATGGATATTAATATAAAATATAATTCGGACGGGCAGGGATGCCCATCCCACAAGAATACTATGAATTATTATCAACTAGTTCGATAAACTCTTTCAAAATTTTCGTATATCTTTCTCCTGCTGCATAGGGAAAGTTATTATGTTTACCATCTTCAATCCATAAAAAGAGTTTTGGTGAAGGTGCTTGATTAAATAATTGTTCGCTGTGATAGAAGGGAACAACTTCATCCATTTTTCCATGCATTATTAATACCGGACATTTTACTTTTGAAATTTTTTTCAAGTTGTCGAATTTGTCAAAAGGTAAAATTTTAATAGGTACTTTAACTTTAAATATAGAAGTAAAAGTGCTTTCTGTAATTAAACCAGCAACAGGTTTTCTAATAGCTAAATCGATTGCGGAACCTCCGCCAACAGAACGTCCAAAAGGTATTATTTGTTGGGGTAGTATGTTTAATTCTTGAGTTAAATAATTGTAAGCCGTATCAATATCTTTATAAGCATTTTTTTCTGATGGTTTTCCTTCGCTAGTTCCGTAACCGCGATAATCGTAACCTAAAACGCTGAAACCAATATCTTGTAATTGTTCTAATTTGGGTTTAATCATACCTAAATCGGATGCGTTTCCATGAGCGTAAATGATTGTGTATTTTGCGTCGGGGTTTAATAGGTGAATTGCAGAAAGTTTAGTTCCATCTTCGCTGATTAATTTGATTATTTCTTCGGTGTCTTGATAGGTGGAAGGTGGGGGAAGGAAGATTAGTTTTTCTACTTGGGTATAGATGATGATAGCGAAGGTTAGGTAGATGAGGATTAGGGACAAAATCATTTTTTTGAGAAAGTTGATTGTTAAGAGGGGTTTTGATTTTTGGTTGGGCATTGAATATAAAATTAATTTTTTGTGTTCAGAATCCTATTTAAATATCGTTACAGTTAGCTTACGGAGAAAGTTTGTATAAAATGACGAATTCTGATACTATTCTTCTGAAGTATGATAAAAGTGTTAAAAACAACTTTTCCTATTTGTAAATATACTAAACATAGTTTTATATGAGTGGAAATCGTAATATCTATATGGGTGCGGGTGGGAACTATAACGAATCTATACAAGGAGACTACATTCAAGGCGATCGCATAAATATTAATCAGGATTTACCCCAAGCTGCGGCTCAAATACAGCAGTTATTAAATCAACTTCAATCCCAAGGATACAGTCAAACAGATGCTCAACAGAAGGTAGCAAATGATTGGGCAAATGAAGCTAAAAATGACCCTAAAGCTAAAGGGACATTGGTTAAGTTAGGAGATTATATCAATAATGCAGCTGCAAATGGTGTTATTGGGCAAGCTGCTGTAGAGGTAATTAAATTAGCCTTGAGGTTTTCAGGTATTCCTTTGCCATAGGTGATTTATCGTAAGTTGAAGCTTCGCTATGGTAAATAAAATTGCACAAGCCTTAAAAAAAATATATTTTTTTGTAATGCAGCTTTCTACGACACAGAAAGCTTATTTTGCTTTTGTTTGTGTAGTTTTAGGTCACTTTTTTATTCCCCCTATACTGGAAGTTGTTACTAAATATTTTACGAAAAATTTTAACCAAATTATTTTTATTATTGCCGTCTCTTCAGGGATATTGCTATTTGGATTTGGCTGCTATCTATATATTTCAAGATTAAGGAAAGAGAAAAAGCAGTTATATGATGATTCAATTAACAACGAAGAATTAACTCAAGATAGCAATATTTATACAAGTGGTGGAAACTATAACGAATCAATTGAAGGCAATTATATTGAGGTTCAAGGTAATTATATTAATATAAATCAAGATTCTTCTGAAGTTGCAGCGGAGATTCGTGAATTAATCAATCATTTGAAAAATCAAGGTTTGACTCAGGAAGATGCGGAAACTAAAGTTGCGGATGAGTTAGCTGAACAAGCTCGTCAGAAACGTAAATTTAGAAATCAACTTTTTAAACTAAGAAAATCTTTAAGTCGTGGAAATAATAAAACAAATAAAACGGATGATGAAACTGAGGTAGCAAAAGAAGTAGTGAAAAGTGCTACAAGTTATCGTTATACGTCTTCTAATCATTTTACTGAAGTAACTGAAGGGAAATTTCAAAAGCTTGATGCACTGCTTCGTGAAAAAAAATGGAAAGAAGCTGATTTAGAAACAGCGAAAATTATTTACGCTATATCTAATGAATTACTTCCAGATGATTATGCAGATTATGGTTGGGATTATATTGTTTCAGAGCATATTAAAGTCATTCCTAGAAGAGAATTAAATACCATAAATACACTTTGGGTAAAACATAGCAAAGGACGTTTTGGCTTTAGCGTTCAAAAACGTATATGGGAAAAAGTTAGTAGTGGTTCAGATACTTCTTATATTTATTATGAAATACGAAATAAGTTTGGTGATGCAGTTGGTTGGCGTAAAGCTGGAGAATGGGTTTATTACGTTGACCTTTATGACTCAATAAGAATGACACCTCCAGGACATTTTCCTTTAGCTTTAATGTTACGTTCGGGGAACATAGAACGATGTAGATTCGATTTTTCAATTCTTGAAGTGATAATTGAACGTATGCGTCAGTTTTAACGATTTAATAACAAGTTATTTTTTTAATCGCTTGATATATGAGTTAATTTATATTCACTTCAAGTCAATTATTTCTCAATCTAAGCAACTCCATATCCCGTATAAGGACGCTTATAAGGTGGCTGTAATCCCAGCACAATATCTTCTTTCTCAATTCCTAAATCTAACAATGCTTGCGCTAAATCAACATCAGTCATATTCTGCTGAATCCAGATTTTGCCATCTTTAATATCAAAATGCATCATGCTATGATAAACCCGTTTTAAACCATTCCAACCGATATACATTAATTGATAATGGTCGTGTATTGTATCAAAAATCAATTCTTTTTCTACATCTTCAAGCTTCGGTTTTGAGCTACCGTGTTTAGTTAAAATAGTTTTAATTGATTGGCGAAAATGCTCTAGCTTTGCCATATTATAATTACCTTCGTAGCTGGTTCATATGCAATATATCCAATTCATTTGTGAATTATTGGTTTATAATTCATATCCGCTTTAGGTTGTGAATTATTGCTTTAGCTTTCACATCCGCTAGGGGTTGCAAACCCCTAGCTAATAGCAAAAGTCCTATAAATAGGATTATAAGATAGATTTATTTAGTCCATTTTAATGGACTTGAGCTATTAGCCTGGGGTTTGCAACCCCAGGTGGTTTGTAATGCTAATCCAAAATCCAATTTTATTTATATATTCGCAAACTAGATTTAGGAGCGTCATCTTCTGATTTATCTTTTTCTAAAGATGCGATCGCCGTACCTTGAGCATGATGCTGTTTTTGATTATTTACATAAGCTACAGCTTGATTTAATTGTTTGCTTCCTAAAGAAAAAATACCATATCCACCTTGCCAACTAAACTTTTCAACGTTTAGTGGTGATTCAAGATTGAATTGATGAGCGCTGCTGCCTTTGATTCTTTTAACGAAATCAGAAATAGCAAGGTTTGGTGGAATTGATGTGACAAGGTGAATATGATTTTCTGTTCCACCAATGGCGTGAATTATACAGCCTAACGAATCTGCTTTACCGACTATATATTTATAAAAACTGGTTTCTCTTTGAGGGGTAATTAAATTTTGTCTTCCTTTTGTTGCCCAAACTAAATGATAATAAATTCGCCAAAATGCCATAACGTTATTTTTATTCGCTGTATTAATATTTCGGTTATAGCTACATACAGTTTGGATTGTAAATAATAGGTTGAATTTTTGTGTTTAATTTGGGGTTGTGAATTATCGCTTGGGTATTTACACCACTTGGGGTTTGAAATTATCAGTTGAACATTATAACCGCTTGTGGTTTGAAATTATCGCTTGGGCATTCACATCCGCTAGGGGTTGCAAACCCCTAGCTAATAGCAAAAGTCCTATGAATAGGACTGCAATTTGATTCGTTTTGTACCGTAAAGATTCATAGCGACATAAGGGGCTTGATTGAAAATACAGCTTGAAATATCAACCTTCCCCAGTCATCTTCAGATGACTTGCGCTATTAGCCTGGGGTTTGCAACCCCAGGCGGATTATATAAAGCTATTAGCTCTTAACTACAACCCCAGGCGATTAGGACATAAAGCAATTATCCCCCTTTACGGGAGATAATTGGTTTAGGCGCTAAAGTATTTAGCTACAGGATGATAGGTAATAATCGCTGTTGTACTTTGCTCTGGATAAATCTGCTCGCTTTCGTCCATATACAGGTTAATTCTGTCAGTTTTCAATAAATCCAACTGCTTGTACTGATCTGGAATATTCGGGCAAGCGGGGTATCCAAAGCTATATCGGCTGCCGCGATACCTTTGCGCTAACATATCCCGAATGTTATCGGGGTCTTCTGCTGCAAACCCTAATTCGCGGCGGATTCTGGCGTGCGTCCACTCAGCGAGGGCTTCTGCCATTTGGACGGCTATTCCGTGGAAATACAGATAGTCTGTGTATTGGTTGTTGGAGAATAGCTTTTGAGCAAATTCCGTGGCAATTTCACCTACCGTCACGGCTTGCATGGGGAAGACATCAATTACTCCGGTTTCTTTAGGAGCAAAGAAGTCTGCTATACACAAACGACGCAATGATCTTTGACGGGGAAATTCAAATTCTGTAACTTTTTCGGAATGGTTTTCGGGGTTGTAGATATTTAAGGTATTTCCTTCTGCTTGAGTAGGAAAATAACCGTAAATTACTTGTGGATGTAACAAGTTTTCTTCTACTACCCGTTTTTTCCAAGTTTCTAGAATTGGATACACTTTCTCTGCTAAGAAAGCCTGATATTCTTCTTTTGTCTGGTCTTTGGGTTTTCTAAATTGCCATTGTCCGGCGATTAATGCTTGTAAATCCAAGTACCAAAATAGTTCTTCAAGGGGAATATCTTCTCCTTGCAGTAATTTGGTTCCCCAAAATGGTGGTGTGGGACGTTCGGTGTCTATTTCGACTGCTTCGGAACGTTTGGTGTCAATGATTTTTGGTTCTTCGGGTTTGTCTTCTACAGTTTCTTCTGCTGCTTTATGTCCGTTTCCGTTTTGAGAATGTTCTTCTTCTGCAAATTCACCCAAGAAACCTTTGAAATCATCCCAATTATTACCAGATTTGGCTGGCATTAATTTGTCCATAAAATTCAAGTCGGAAAATGCATCTTTCCCGTAGATAACTTTACCTTGATAGGTATTTTGACAATCATCATAGACGAATTTAGGAGTCAAAGCTGCACCACCTAAAATTACGGGGACGGTGATTCCTTTTTCGTTAAAGGTTTGTAAATTATCCTTCATAAACGCCGTTGATTTCACCAACAAACCGCTCATGGCTATGCAGTCGGGTTTATGTTCTTCGTAGGCTTTGATGATGTTTTCTACTGGTTGCTTGATTCCCAGGTTAATTACCCGATAGCCATTGTTGGATAAAATAATATCTACAAGGTTTTTACCAATGTCGTGAACGTCACCTTTTACGGTAGCGATAACAAAGGTTCCTTTGGCATTATCTACACCTTCCGATTTTTCCATGTGCGGTTCTAAAAATGCCACTGCTGCTTTCATGGTTTCTGCTGACTGCAATACGAAAGGTAGCTGCATTTGTCCGGAACCGAACAATTCACCTACAACTTTCATTCCATCTAATAAATAGATGTTGACAATATCCAACGGCGGATATTTTTCCATTGCTTCTTTTAAAGCATCTTCTAAACCAATTCTTTCGCCGTCGATAACGTGCTGTTTCAACCGCTCTTCAATTGGTAAACTAACGTCAACGCCTTTATCGCGTTTGGCGCTGACACCTTCAAACATTGTTGTCAGTTCGCCCAAGGGGTCATAAACGCAGATATCGCCGTCGAATTTACGGTTGTCGTAAATTAAGTCAAGGCAGATTTTTTGGTGTTCTGGTTCAATTTTAGCCAGCGGTAAAATCTTGCTGGCACTCACAATAGCCGCATCCATTCCGGCTTGCATTGCTTCGTGCAGGAACATCGAATTTAAAACAATTCTGGCTGCGGGGTTTAAACCAAAGGAAACGTTGGAAACACCCAACACAACATGACATCCGGGTAATTCTTGACGAATCCGACGGATTGATTCGACAGTTGCTTTACCGTTGGCTCTGTCTTCTTCAATTCCAGTTGAAATCGGTAGTGCTAGACTATCAAAAAAGATTTCATGAGCGGGAATACCGTATTCTAAAGCTTGACGATAAGCGCGTTGAGCAATTTCAAATTTCTTATCGGCAGTTCGCGCCATCCCGTCTTCGTCAATGGTACCAATTACCACACCAGCACCGTAAGTTTTAGCCAATTCCAACACTTTTAAAAAGCGTTCTTCACCGTCTTCGTAGTTGGTGGAATTAAGCAAACATTTACCGCCAGCGACTTTTAAACCTGCCTCCATTTTTTCCCATTCGGTGGAGTCAAGCACCAAAGGCAAGGTAATATTATTCACCAAACGCGAAACCAATTCGTGCATATCACGCACGCCGTCGCGTCCTACATAGTCAACGTTAACATCGAGTACGTGTGCCCCTTCTTTAACTTGCGATCGCCCTAAAGAAACCAATCCGTCCCAGTCTTCATCATTGAGCATGGTACGGCACTTCTTAGAGCCGCTAGCGTTGAGACGTTCGCCGATAATCAAGAACGAATTATCTTGATCGTATGGTTGAGTACCGTAAATCGAAGCCGCAGCCGGTTCAGTTTGCGGTTTTCTCTCTTTCGGTGTCAAGTCTTTAGCAATTTCTGCCAAAGCTTCAATATGTTTCGGACGTGTCCCACAGCAACCCCCGATCGCTTGGACACCTAAGTCTTCGATGAAATGCATTAAGTGCATCTTTAACTCTACTGGAGTTAATTTATAATGCGCTTGTCCGCCGACGTTTTCTGGTAAACCCGCGTTGGGAATACAAGAAACAATAAATGGTGAATGTTCCGACAAGTATTTGATGTATGGTTTCATCAAATCGGGTCCGGTGGCGCAGTTTAACCCTAAAATATCGATATTGTAGGGTTCGAGAATTGTCACTACCGCTGCAATTTCCGTACCTACGAGCATTGTACCCATAGTTTCCATAGTCACAGAAACCATTATCGGACGGCGATCGCCTTTTTTAGCAAAAACTTCTTCAATTGCATTCAGCGCTGATTTGATTTGCAACACATCCTGACAAGTTTCGACGATAAATAAATCGACTCCACCATCCCATAATGCTTCTGCTTGCTCTACATAAGCATTTTTCAAGGTGTCAAAGTCAATATGTCCCAAAGTTGGTAATTTTGTACCAGGACCCATTGAACCACCAACAAACCGAGGTTTTTCTGGTGTAGAAAATTCTTCAGCAACTTTCTTTGCTAATTCCGCAGCAGTTTTATTCAGGTAATAAGCTTGGTCTGCCAAATCATACTCGGCAAGTACAATTGACGTACCCCCAAAAGTATCCGTTTCAATTACATCCGCACCAGCAGCCAAGAAATCACGGTGAACCGTTGCTACAGCTTCCGGTTTGGTGTGAACGAGATATTCGTTACAACCTTCGTATTCTGCACCACCAAAATCTTCAGCAGTGAGTTCCTGTACCTGTAAATTAGTTCCCATCGCACCGTCAAACACTACAACAGGGCGTTTGGGGCTTTTGAGATGTTCTAAAAATGAATGAGCCATAAAATTCAAGAAAAATTTAGGTTAGCCTTAATTTATTATTTTCCCGGATTTCTAGACTAAATGACTTATTAGATTGCACTAAGATTACATTTATGATGATAAAACAGTCGGTTAACCAAGATGAAGGGTTTATTCGTTGGGGTACTCAGGAAATTAGAGGCAATTTACTTGAAGCCTTAAAAATAGTGGTTTTGGCAGGTAAGCGTATTGTTATACAACAAGCTGGTGAAGAAGTTGCTGCAATAATTCCAATCAAAGAGTTTCATCGTTTAGAAAATTTGGAACACGAACTCGTACCTCCCATTTGGGAACCATACGAGGAAGAATATTACGAAGATGATGGGGGAATTCACTGTATTCTACTAGATGAAATGGAAGCGGAATTTGATGATATTATTACTGAGGTGACGGTATACAATGAATTGTTTGGGCTGCTACCACCTCAACATTTAGCGGATAAAGAATTTGATACTTTTGCACCAGTGGCGATTTTAATGAATATTGATAAGTTTTGGGTGCCGGAATATTGGATTAGTGAGAAGGATAGGTTGAAGATGTGTCGGTAAAGGGAGAATGAATTTCTTTTACGGTAATAATCGGATTTATAAAAAACCGCAGAGACGCAGAGGGTGCTGAGGGAAGAAAGAAAGAGAAGTAGTTTTTTATAAGTTTAAGATACTAAGGATTAATTTAGCTTGGTCAAATTTTGCTGCGTAATTTCATCTGCCGAGAATAATGTTTCAATGCGTAACTCTTGCAACATGATATCTTGGGGTGTACCCAGAGTTGCTATTGCTGTAAAAAAGTTTAGATTTAATCCGTCTTTGAAAAAGTTTACGGTTAATAATGGCATTTGCCAGGTGCGTGAATTAGAAAGTTTCCACAACTGCGGAACATCTGGATATGTCATGAATTCTTGATAAAGTTGCTTTGGTTGTTGGTTTTTATCGTTTGTTATTGCTTCTCGATAGACTCTTTTAATTAAATGACTAGCGGTTTCTTCCCAATTTGTGATGAAGGGTTTTAAACCTTGGGGATGTAACATCAATCGCATCAAGTTGATTTTTCCGTCAAAATAAAAACGATTGTCTAAGTCTTCTGAATCAATTAACCAATTTATTAACCGTTGGGAAACTGGATTACTTTGAATCAAATTCCAATATCTATCCATTATCAACACGGGTGAATGTGTTTGAGAAAGCAGAATAAAATCCAAGGCTTTGCGGATGGGTTCAAATTCCGGTGAAGATAAATCGCGCTCAGAATAAATTGGTGCAAATCCCGCAGTTGTCAGCATGACATTTTGTTCCCGTAAAGGAATATCTAGTACGTTAGCAAGCTGCAATATCATTTCCTGAGTGGGATTTGCTCTACCGGATTCGAGAAAACTAATGTGTCTTTGAGAAACATCGCTAGCTAAAGCTAAATCAAGCTGGCTAAATTTTCGCAGTTTTCTATGGTGTTTCAGCAGATTTCCGAAAGTTGTGTGTTGGTTTGATGTAGATTGCATTGTAATATTTGTTGATAAATATCAATGGTGTAGAGACGCGATATATCGCGTCTCTACATTTGTTTAATTACCTGTGAGGTAATTGTTTCTCCGGGATACAGCAATGATAATCAAAACAACAACGATTGAATTTGAATTGGAGAATAAAAGTTATGAAGACTGCAACTTATCAAAATCAAGAATCTGCATCCGGTAAATTATTTTCTGCAAAATCGCTATATCTACTGTTGGTAATTATTGGAAGCATTGCACCTTGGAGTTTCTTGTTAAAATTTTTTAGTCAAAATGGTTTTTCTGTAAGTTTATTGATTGAGAAAGCATTCGTGAATTACTCATCTGCTGTTTTTGTAATTGATTTGCTTATTTGTATATTGACTTTCTTATGCTTTTCCTTTGTTGAATTGAAGCGACTGGGTTTATCTCCTAGCAGATTGTTAATTTACGTTGCTGCTACTTTTGGAATTGGTTTAAGTTGTAGTTTACCGTTGTTTTTATATTTCCGCGAAGAAGTTTTGGAGGAAAAGTAGTAAAGAAATCGTAGGAAAGGCAAATTTGGATGTGGATTATCCTCCTCAAATATTGCCATTGTGTTGTAGCGGAGTTTAACGCACTATTAAAGAATTCCGAAAAATAATTTATCCAAGGTAGTGCGAGCTTCTAGCTCGCTAGCAGTCAACCACATAAGTAAGTTTTGCGGAGTTTGCGTAGTGCGAGCGTCTCGCTCGCTGGTTGCTTTTAGCTTGCTGGTTGTAACGAGCGAGCAAGATGCTCGCACTACCTAATCTAATTCGGATATTTAATTTGGAAGTCTCTTAATTTTTGTGCGTTACAGAATTTCTAATTAGCAAGCATAGACATTATTATCTATAACCTATTTTGAAAAAATTTAATTTGTAATGAAAAACATAATTTTTAATTTAAGCTTTGCAACAATTCTCACTCATGAACTTGATGCGATGACGCAATCGGAATGGAGGCTTTTATTTATATTGCGAAATCTACCGGAGCAAACAGCCTCATTGGCTTTTGTTGTTCTTCATGTACCGTTGATTGTAGCGCTGTTGTGGTTAACAAATAGTGAATCTGAAGTTGTTAAAAATTTATCGCGGATTGTATTTGCTGGATTCTTAGTAATTCATAGTGGACTTCATAAGTTACTAGAAAATAGTCCAAATTATACTTTTAATTCGAGTCTTTCTTTGGGGTTGATTTATGGTGGTGGTTTGCTTGGATTACTTTATTTAATTCTAGTTTTTGTATTTAGGCTAAGGAAGAGCAATAAATCGCTTACTACGAACTAATAATTTATTTTCTCTTTAGTAACGTATCACAATTACTCGATGGTACGTTACGGTATTTTGATCTTTGTAATTTAAAGTATTACATATTCGTGCCGTAACACACCCTACAATCTAAAATCCAAAATTGGTTCACTTCCCAAAACTATAAATCTTCTGGGTTTCTAATTTATCGCTAAGCGAAGAAGGTAATTGACTCAATTCAAAAGCTTGTCTATCTAATTTTACCTGTAGCTTACTTAAAGGATCTACTCCAGGAGAAATTAGAAATTCTAATTTTTGAACGTAAGGCAATTCGGCAAGTTTATCGAGAATATTAATTACAGCTTTTACGTAAGGATGATCTTTTTGCTGATACCAATCCGCTGAAGCAACGTTGGCTTGATCTAAACCTAAGTGTACCGTTAAAGATGGTTCGGTAAACAAAGCCAATCCTAAAGGGCGGCTTTCTTCTTGTAATAATAAATCGTGGGTTTTTGCTAAATGCCGTATTTTTTCTAAACGCTCGTAACGTTGCGCGATCGCTAAAGGTTCGTCTTGCCAGTGCAGCGCTAGTGTTACCAAATAAGTCTGCAACAGCATATGACCGAGCTTTTTGGCTTTCGTTGCTAAATAATGAGTATTGTAATCGTTGGCTTCAATTAACAAAGGTAGTCTGTCAACTACTTCCAAACCATAACCTTTCAAACCAGCAATTTTACGGGGATTGTTGGTAATTAAACGTATGTTATGCACGTTTAAATCCATCAACATTTGCGCTCCCATGCCGTAGTCGCGTAAATCGGCGGGAAATCCTAAGCGTTCGTTAGCTTCTACAGTATCCAGCCCCATATCTTGCAAGGAATAGGCTTTTAATTTGTTAACTAAACCAATGCCGCGTCCTTCTTGACGTAGGTATACAACAACACCTTCGCCTGCATTCTCAATCATTTTCAAGGCTGCTTGTAACTGCATTCGACAATCGCAGCGCAAGGAACCCAAAGCATCTCCCGTCAAACATTCGGAATGCACTCGCACCATTACAGCTTTGTTGCCAAATTTCTCCGGGTCGCCTTTGACTATGGCAACGTGTTCTGTATCATCAAGAGTGTGACGGTAAGCGTAAATTTTGAAATTTCCAAACTGTGTAGGTAAATCGGCAACAGTTTCGCGTTTAATTATCCGGTCGTAACGGAGACGATAACTAATCAAATCCGCGATGCTGATAATTTTCATCTTATGACGCTTGGCATACTCAATTAATTCTGGTAGCCGAGCCATCGAACCGTCAGGATTTTGAATTTCGCAAATTACCCCAGCCGGATACAAACCAGCTAATCGAGATAAATCCACAGCAGCTTCCGTATGTCCCGCTCGTTTGAGTACTCCTCCCTTCTTGGCGCGAATCGGGAAAATATGACCGGGGCGGCGTAAATCTTCCGGCTTGGTATGAGGGTTGAGCGCTACCTGAATCGTGCGAGCGCGATCTTCAGCGGAAATTCCCGTAGTAACTCCTAGCTCTGGGCCAGCGTCAATGCTGACAGTAAAAGCAGTTTGATTGGTATCGGTGATGTTTTTCACCATCAAAGGCAAATCTAATTCATCAAGGCGATCGCCAGTCATTGCCAGACAAATCAATCCTCGCGCTTCTACGGCCATTAAGTTGATTGTATCTGGGGTTGCAAACTGAGCTGCACAAATCAAATCGCCTTCGTTTTCTCGATTTTCATCATCTACTACTACCACAGAGCGACCAGCTTTCAAGTCAGCCAATGCAGTATCAATCGAATCAAATTTAAATCGGACGGTTGAATCGGATGTTACCGGGGTGGATTCCCCACCTTGCGGAGAGTGCGTTTCGATATTATGCTGCGACACAGAGAATTTCTCGAAGAGCGAACGTTAATTTTTTTTAATAAATCTTATTTTACATTGTAGCTCTTTTATGAAAGACCGCCATCATAGTAGCAATGATTCGATAACATAGCAGAAGTGTCTACAACGCTCATAATGTTACTAATACTTAATTACATAACATTTTAAGCCAATTGGCTCCGTGAATTTAGCCGTTTTTGCGGTTAAAGGCGGAGTTATTGCATAAAAAGAAAAATCGATAGGAATTTTAAAACATGGGCAATTTTAGGCGCGTACCCGTGGGAATTATTGGCGCGTCAGGATATGGTGGAGTTCAGTTGGTGCGACTGCTACTAAATCATCCAGAACTAGAACTGGTTTATTTAGGCGGCGAAAGTAGTGCGGGAAAATCTTTTAGCGATATTTATCCTCACTTAGCCCACGTCGTAAACCTCAAAGTTGAAGCAGTAGAACCAGAAGCAATTGCACGGCGTTGCGAAATCGTTTTTTTATCGCTACCAAACGGATTAGCCTGCGAAATTGCACCAAAACTGCTCGAATACGGATGTAAAGTTCTCGATTTGTCCGCAGATTATCGATTTAGCGAATTGACAACCTATAGTAATTGGTATGGCAAAAAGCGTCAAGACATTGAAACCGCAGCCAATGCCATTTACGGACTACCAGAGCTGTATCGCGATCGCATTTCTGACACTCAGTTAGTAGGCTGTCCCGGTTCATATCCCACGGCCAGTTTGCTAGCACTTTCACCCCTGCTCAAGCAAGGATTAATCGTACCCGAAACCGCCATTATCGACGGCAAAGGCGGCACTTCAACCAGCGGAAGACAACCCGAAACTCATTTATTACTATCCGAAGCAGACAACACCGTCGGAGCATTCAACGTTGCTCGTCACCGTCACACCCCAGAAATAGAACAGATTTGCAGCGATTTAGCAGGACATGAAGTCACCGTACAGTTTACCCATCACCTCATACCAATGGTGCGCGGTATTTTAGCAACAGTATACGCAACATTGCGCGACCCCGGATTAGTAAGAGACGACTTAATTACCATATATAAAGCCTTTTATCGTAACTCCTGCTGGGTAAAGATTTGCGAACCCGGAATTTATCCTCAAACCAAATGGACTCACGGCACTAATTTATGCTACTTAGGTATAGAAGTTGACCCAAGAACCCGCCGCGTAATTGTAATGTCAGCAATTGATAATTTAATCAAAGGACAATCAGGGCAAGCAATCCAGTGTTTGAATATCATCATGGGCTGGGATGAAATGCTCGGATTACCGAAGTTAGGATTTTATCCTTAATTGAGAATAGAGGATTGGGCATACTTTACCTGGCGGTTGAAACCACTGCTACACAAGCAAAACCCGCCTTCGCGGGTTAAAAGATTAATGAGTTTGTAGTCCGTAGGTTGGGTTAGACACGGAAAGAAATTCAATTTACAACCCGAATTTAAACTATCGTGTCGTAACCCAACATCTGCCATTATGGATAATTATTTTGTAGGGTGCTGTGACGCTACGAGAAAACTTGAACGCACAACGGAAAATAATCTTTTTAGCGTCACGCACCAACCAGCAATTGTAATTTTCTTAAATCCGTAGGTTGGGTTAGACATGAAAACAAATTAAATTTATAACTCGAATTTTAGCTATCGTGTCGTAACCCAACATCAAGATTGTGAATAAACGAGCTTTATTTTATTTTTTAATATCTTAATTCCTAATTATTTAAATCATAAATGTTGGGTTACGACGAAAAAGATAAATACCTCGCTGAAAATTATAATTTGTCGCACGCCTAACCCAACCTACGAATTAATTAGTCCTTTTAATGGACTTTTGCTATTAGTTCGTAGGTTGGGTTAGACACAAAAATTAATTAAAGAAAGTAACGCGAATTTGAACTGTTGTGTCGTAACCCAACATCAAGATTGTGAATAAAATATTTTAATTTAACTCTTAATTTCTAATACCTCAATTCTCGATTCATAATCTCACGGCATTAATGTTGGGTTACGGCGAAAAAGATAAATTTCTCGCTGAAAATCATAATTTATGTTTCGCCTAACCCAACCTACAAACTCTAATTCCCTATTCTTAATTTCCCGGCATTAATGTTGGGTTACGGCGAAAAAGACAAATCTCTTGTTGAAAATGATAATTCATCGCACGCCTAACCCAACCTACGAATTACAAATAAAATTTAATTTACAGTTAAACAATGTATAACAAATTGGTTTGGCGCTGAAGCGCAACTACGAGCGCAACTACGAACAAAGAAACCCGGTTTCATCAACAAAAACCGGGTTCCTAAAGTCAATATTCCTAACTCCTAACTTTTCATTTTCGGTCCCATTCCTACGGTACCTGCATAAACCGCAGCGTCTCCTAATTCATCTTCAATTCTCAATAAGCGATTATACTTAGCTACCCTTTCGCTACGACACAAGGAACCTGTTTTAATTTGTCCGGCTCTGGTTGCTACTGCTAAGTCAGCGATTGTGGTATCTTCGGTTTCGCCGGAGCGGTGGCTGATTACGGAGCGGAAGCCGTTACGAGTTGCTAAGTCGATGGTTTGTAAGGTTTCGGTTAAAGAACCAATTTGATTGAGTTTAATCAAAATTGAGTTAGCTGATTTTTGCTCGATGCCTTTCTGCAAGCGTTCGGCGTTGGTAACAAATAAGTCATCGCCAACTAATTGCACGCGATCGCCGATTTTCTCGGTGAGCATCTGCCAGCTTTCCCAATCTTCTTCATGTAAACCGTCTTCGATGGAAACGATGGGATATTGATTTACTAACTGTGCCATGTAATCAATAAATTCTTTGGGAGAATGAGGTTTGCCGTCGTAAACGTATTGTCCATCTTTGTAAAATTCGCTGGCTGCAACGTCTAAAGCTAAAGCTACTTCTTCACCTGGCTTATAACCAGCTTTCTTAATTGCATCAACTAATAATTCTAAAGCAACTTGATTTGATTCCAAGTTGGGAGCAAAACCACCTTCGTCACCAACTCCAGTTAATACTCCTTTCTCATCTAAAACTTTGCTCAAAGTCGCGAATACTTCCGCACCCCAACGCAATGCTTCGCGAAAGGAAGATGCTCCGATGGGGACAATCATAAACTCTTGGAAATCAACGTTATTTGCAGCGTGTGCGCCACCGTTAATTACATTCATCAACGGTACGGGTAATAAATTCGCTAAAGGACCGCCTAAATAACGGTATAGGGGAAGTCCTAAAGTTTCAGCACTTGCCTTTGCAGCAGCCAAGGAGATACCTAAAATCGCATTTGCACCCAAATTGGACTTATTTTTAGAACCATCGAGGGCAATCATGGTTTTATCAAGTAGCTCTTGGTTGAGAGCGTCCATATCTAACAGCTTGGGTGCTAGAGTTTCATTGACGTTTTCTACCGCTTTGAGAACACCTTTACCGCCATAACGGTTTTTGTCGCCATCGCGCAATTCGTGAGCTTCAAAAGTACCTGTAGAAGCGCCGCTGGGAACTTGCGCCAATCCCATCACACCGTTTACTAAATGTACTTCAGCTTCAATAGTAGGTCTACCGCGTGAATCAAGAATCTCGCGAGCAACAATCGCTTCGATAGAAGTATCCATCATTTGTTTGCCTTCCTTTGTACTCATTTCGTTATAACGACTTTCTTTCAAACAGGGGAGTTGTGAACCCCACCGTTAGAATAGAGGTTTACGGGACTATATAAGCGGAGATTTAAAAAGATTTCCAGTGGTTGGAGAAATATTTGGGAATAGTTAGGAGTTGGGAGTGAGGAGTGAGGAGTTAGAAGCGAGAAATTTTTAATGCAGTCGGAGTAGCCTGTATTTTCTTATTTTTTAATATCGTGAAATTGAATTTATACTTATTTTCTTGCAATCGAGCCAGAAACAAAATAATTATCTAAAGGTCAAGAATTATACTTAATTTTATAAGTGTGATGGAGTTGAGCGTGAAGCAGTTTTTCAAGCAAAGAATCCGTTTTCCAAAGTTGTTAGCAGGATGTTTGGTTGGCTATGGAATTTTTAGTCTGCTTTGTTTTCCCGCAGAAGCAGCTTCAGAAGGTCAAAGGTTAGAGGTTACAAGTTCTTCCCCCTCTCCCCATCCCCCCATCTCCCCATCCGCGTCTCCCCCCTCTCAAATCCTGGCTCAGCAAACTTCTGTAGACGAACTCTCGGATGTTAAACCAACTGATTGGGCTTATCAAGCTTTGAAGTCTTTGATTGAAAAATATGGGGTAATAACGGGTTTACCGGATGGAACTTTTAAGGGAAATCGCGCTGTTTCTCGTTATGAGTTTGCTGCTGGTTTAGCTGCTACCTTGGACAAGGTGGAAGGTTATATTGCTACTTCTATCGGTGAGAGCAATATTCTGCAAGATAGGATAACTTTACGACGTTTGCAAAAAGAATACTCTCAGGCTTTGCAGGATTTACGAACCCGCTTAAATGATATAGAATCTCGTTCTTCTAAGCTACAAGCTAATCAGTTTTCTACGACTACTAAGTTAAAAGGACAGCAAATTGTAGGTTTAACGGATGGAAGAAGAGCTAATTTTACGGTGGTTTCTCGAACTAGATTGACTTTTGAAACTAGTTTTAGTCAAAAAGATTTACTGGTAACTCAATTGGAATCTGGTAACAACGGTGGTGATGCTGTTGGTTTGGCTCAAAAGGAAGATGCTAATTTATTAGGAAGCGCTGGTGTTTTTGCTAATGCTGGCGGACTTGATTTTACGGATGTAGAAGATGATGTTAAACTCAGGCGTTTGCACTATACTTTACGTGCTTCGCCGGATTTAGCGGTAACTGTGGGAACGAAAATGTCACCGCGAGATTTTATCGATGGTAATCGCTATGCAAATAATGAAGCGACTGATTTTAGTTCGGGAATTTTTCTCAATAATCCTTTGATTGTCCAAAATAGAATCGATCGCAATGGTGGTGCTGGGGCTGCTGTTGTCTGGAAACCAAATAGTAAACTGGCTTTTCGTTCGCTTTATATTGCTGGGGATGCCGATTCCAACTTGGATGATAAAGGCTTTTTTGGCGACCCACATCAAGCGAGTGCTGAATTAGAATATACTTTTAGCGATAAACTAACTTTAAAACTGCAATATACAAATGCCGAAATTGACGATACCGATATTAACGCTTATGGGGTAAATGCCGAATATGCTCTCAACCGCAATACAGGAATTTTTGGTCGGTTGGGAATCGGTAATTATCAAGGATTTAATACGGCTATAAATCGAGAGTTGGATTTAAACCCTGTAAGTTGGACGTTAGGTGTTGGTTTGCGTAACATTGGCATTCCCGGTACCATTGCCGGTGTCGCAATTGGACAACCCTTTGTAACCGATGGTTTGGGAAATGCTACTCAAACTAACTTCGAGACATTTTATAATCTGCGATTAAGCGATAACATCAGCTTTACTCCCGCAATTTCTTTAGTAGTTAACCCCGACAACGACAGCAACCAAGGTACTATTTGGCAAACTACGTTAAGGTCGGTATTTTCGTTTTAAATTGATAATAGGGAATTGGGCATTGGGCATGGGTAATTGGGCATGGGTGAAACTGAGGAGTGAGGGGTTAGAAATTAGGATTTAGAAATTATTAGAAATTAAGAGTGATTATGTAATTTTTGATTTTATATATTATGAAGTCTTTTAGAATTTTTTTAATATGCCCTTCTAGAGATGCACGAATTGATAACTCATTAGTTATAACCTTTAATTTTTGCCAATTACCAATTACCATTCACACGGCTAAGGTCGCTACCGTAGGTATTGCGTAAGGGCGTATACCAATTTACAATGCCCAATGCCCAATGCCCCATCCCCAATTCCCAATTCCCAATTTGAAAATCTAAATTTCTTAATATGCAGCCTACAGATCCAGATAAATTTACTGATAAAGCCTGGGAAGCAATTGTTAAATCTCAGGATATTGTCCGTGCTTACAATCAACAGCAGTTAGATGTAGAACATTTGATGCTGGCTCTTTTGGAACAAGATAATGGGCTGGCTCATAAGGTTCTAAGTCGTGCTGGGGTGGAGATTGAGCAGTTACAGCAGATGCTTGAAGATTTTACTCGTCGTCAGCCGAAGGTAGGCAGGAGCGAGCAATTATACCTGGGCAAAGGTCTTGACCGGATGCTTGATGGTGCCCAAGATGCTAAGGATAGTATGAATGATGCTTATATTAGTGTGGAGCATCTTCTGCTGGCTTTTGCTGAAGAGGAACGTGTTGGCAGAAAAATATTTAGAAGTTTAAATGCTACCAGTGAAGATTTAGAAGCTGCGATTAAAAACGTGCGGGGCAAACAAAAGGTAACTGACCAAAATCCCGAATCTCGCTATGAAGCTTTAGAAAAATTTGGTAGAGATTTAACCGAACAGGCAAAAGCAGGTAAACTCGATCCGGTGATTGGACGAGATGAAGAAATTCGCCGCGTGATTCAGGTGTTATCTCGTCGCAGTAAAAATAATCCCGTGTTGATTGGCGAACCTGGAGTTGGAAAAACTGCGATCGCCGAAGCGTTGGCTCAAAGAATTATTAATGGTGATGTTCCCGAATCGTTGAAGAATCGGCAAATCATCGGTTTGGATATGGGTAGTTTGATTGCTGGTGCAAAGTATCGCGGTGAGTTTGAAGATAGACTAAAAGCTGTTCTCCGCGAAGTTACTGAGTCTGCCGGTCAAATAGTTTTGTTTATAGATGAGTTACATACGGTAGTTGGTGCGGGTTCGGGACAGCAAGGTTCGATGGATGCTGGTAATTTACTCAAGCCGATGTTAGCGCGGGGTGAATTGCGCTGTATTGGTGCTACAACTTTGGATGAATATAGAAAATATATTGAAAAAGATCCGGCTTTAGAAAGACGTTTTCAACAGGTTTTGGTAACTCAACCTAGTGTCGAAAATACGATTTCTATTTTACGAGGATTAAAGGAACGTTATGAAGTTCACCACAACGTTAAAATTTCCGATTCGGCTTTAGTTGCAGCCGCTACACTTTCAGCGCGTTACATTTCCGACCGTTTTTTACCAGATAAAGCGATCGATCTCGTAGACGAAGCAGCAGCGCAGTTAAAGATGGAAATTACTTCCAAACCTGCGGAATTAGAAAATATTGAGCGTCGTTTGATGCAGCTAGAAATGGAAAAGCTGTCTTTAGCGGGAGAAGAAAAAGCAACTGTACAGACGCAGCAGCGGTTAGAACGAATCGAGCAAGAAATTGACGATTTAACCGAAAGGCAGGAAGACTTTAACGCACAGTGGCAGGGTGAAAAGCAGGTATTAGAAGAAATCAGCGCTTTGAAGCAAGAAGAAGAAAAACTAAGAGTGCAAATTGAACAAGCCGAGCGTGCTTATGATTTAAATACCGCAGCGCAATTAAAGTATGGGAAATTAGAAGGAGTACAGCGCGAACGGGAAGTTAAGGAAGCGCAATTGTTAGAAGTTCAAAGTAAAGGCTCTAGTTTGTTAAGAGAGCAGGTAACTGAAGACGATATTGCCGAAATCGTGGCGAAATGGACGGGAATTCCGATAAATAGCCTTTTAGAGTCGGAAAGACAAAAATTATTGCAGTTAGAAGATCATCTTCATCAGCGAGTTATCGGACAAGATGAAGCAGTATCGGCAGTTTCTGCTGCAATTCGTCGCGCTCGTGCGGGGATGAAAGATCCGCAGCGTCCCATTGGTTCGTTTTTATTCATGGGACCTACGGGGGTTGGTAAAACGGAATTAGCCCGTGCTTTAGCAAAATTCATGTTTGATTCCGAAGACGCTATGGTGCGTTTGGATATGTCGGAATATATGGAAAAGCATTCTGTATCCCGCTTAGTAGGAGCGCCGCCAGGATATGTTGGTTTTGAAGAAGGCGGTCAACTTTCCGAAGCAGTGCGCCGTCGTCCTTATTCTGTGATACTACTTGATGAAGTTGAAAAAGCTCATCCAGATGTATTTAATATTTTGCTGCAAGTGTTAGACGACGGTAGAATTACTGACTCACAAGGAAGAGTTGTAGACTTTCGCAATACTGTAATTGTAATGACGAGTAATATTGGTAGCGAACATATATTAGATATATCCGGCGATGATTCCCAGTATGAAAAAATGCGGAATCGAGTCATGGCAGCCTTGCGAAAACACTTCCGCCCCGAATTCGTCCAGCGTATCGACGACTTAATTATCTTCCATGCTTTGGGTAGAAAACAAATGGGAGATATTGCTCGCATACAGTTAAAACGAGTCGAAAATCTATTAGCAGATCAAAAAATCTCCGTCGAAATTACCCCCGCAGCCTGCGAGAAACTTGTAGAAATTGGTTACGATCCAATGTACGGCGCTCGTCCAATTAAAAGAGCAATTCAGCGAGAAATTGAAAACCCCCTCGCCACCAAAATTTTAGAAAATACTTTTATCGCTGGTGACACAATCGTAATTGATAGAGGTAAAAGCGGCTTAACGTTTAGCAAAAAAAACATTGTTAAAGTTTCCGCACCTAGTACAACTACCGTGCAATTGGTGGAATCGGCAGAAGGGTGAGGAACTGGTTCCTAGCCTCTGGCTGAGAACCGATGCCTTAAAGGCTCTGCCTTCAGTAGATTAATGAGAGGCAGAGCCTCTGGGCTATGCGTTCCCAGCCTGGAGACTGGGAACGAGTCAAACGAGTCAATCTGCTGATTGGAGCAGCTATATTCATCCAAACTGTGAGTTTCTCCATTGAACTGGGAATAATAATCTCAGCAAGCTTTAGAAACCACTTTAAAAAATGAATACACCCGTAAACTTAACCGTTGCTATCCCCACTTACAACGGAGAAAATCGTTTACCCCAAGTATTAGAAAAACTAAAAGAACAGGTAAATACCGAACATATCAATTGGGAAGTAATTATTGTTGATAATAACAGCACGGATGGAACCGCAAAACTTGTTAAGGAATATCAACAAAATTGGCTGCAAAATGTACATTTAAAATATTATTTTGAAGCAGAGCAAGGTATCTCTTTTGCCAGACAAAAGGCGATGAATGAAGCTTCAGGGGAATTAGTTGGTTTTATTGATGATGATAATCCACCGTTTGCAAACTGGGTAAATTCAGCCTATAAATTCGCTCAAGAACATCCCAAAGCTGGTGCTTTTAGTAGTAGAATTCATGGTATTTTTGAAACAAATCCTCCTGAAGAACTTAAAGATATTACTTTTTATCTAGCTTTAGTCGATCGAGGTTCGGAACCTTTGATGTATGAACCTCGTAAAAAAGGACTTCCCCCTGGTGCGGGATTGGTGGTACGTAGAGATGTTTGGCAGAAATGCGTTCCTGCGAAGTTATTGTTAATAGGTAGAACCAAAAAAGGTTGGATGCCTACTGGTCAAGATGCCGAAGCATTATTGTATATTCATAAAGCAGGGTGGGAAATTTGGTATAACCCAGAAATGGAAATTGAACATATAATTCCATCATCGCGATTGGATGAAAAATATCTCCGGGGCTTAATGCGAATTATTGGTTTAGGACGCTTCCATTTAAGAATGTTAATGCTTGATTGGTGGCAAAGACCTTTTGCTTTTTGTGCTTATTTAATCAACGACTTTCGTAAAACGGTATTGCATTTTCTTCGTTACAGAAAAGTTTTAGATCGCGATATTGTTGCTGCTTGTGAAATGGAGCGTTTGTTAGCAACTTTAATTAGTCCTTTTTATTTATGGCAGATGCGAATTACTAATTTCACGAGATAATACTGAGGTTATTTTTAGAAATGCAAGATTAGCATATCAATTATTATCATTTTTTTTAATTGATATGTTAAACAATCTCATATCTGTAATTATACCAGCATATAATGCAGAAAAAACAATTAAACAAACAATCGAATCTGTTTTAGAACAAACTTTTACTAATTTTGAATTAATAATTATAAATGCAGATTCTACAGATAATACTCTTTCAATAATTTCTCAAATAAAAGACGATAGAATCAAAGTTTTTTCTTATCCTAAAGCCAATGTAGCAGTCAATCGCAATCGGGGAATCAAGCATTCTACTGGGAATTATATTACTTTTTTAGATGCAGATGATTTATGGACAACTGATAAATTAGCAGCACAATATAAGGCTTTAGAAGAAAACTATCAAGTTGGAGTTGCCTATAGTTGGACAAATTGTATAGATGAAAATGGCAAGTTTCTCCGTAAAACTTCTCACGTTAATTGGAACGGAGACATTTATTCTAAATTACTATTAGATGACTTTATCGGTAACGGTTCTAACGTCATGGTTCGTAAAGAACTTTTGAGCGAGGTTGGTGGTTTTGATGAATCATTAAGCAACGCTCAGGATACCGATATGTGGTTAAAATTATCAGCTAGAACTAATTTTATTTGCATACCGAAAGCACAAATTCTATATCGAATTCTTCCTCATTCGATGTCATCTAATGTATTAGGATTAGAAAAATCAAATTTAGAAATTATTCAACGTGCTTTTGCTCATGAAAAAGCAAAATCATTACAGCATCTTAAGCCTATAGCAATCGGAAATCTTTATAAATATCTTTGTTACAAAGTTCTGAAAGCACCAGCCGGAAACCAGCAAAGTAAAGTTGCAGCAAGATTTTTATTTACTGCTATAAAAACAGATATAAATCTTTTATCCAAACCGATAATATTCAAAGCAGTTTTAAAATTAATTGCAATGATAATTTTACCTGCTAACTGGGCAAACGTGCTTTTTAAAAAACTTCCTCGCTTATCAAATACCAGTACTTTTTTAGGATACGAAAAAACAACTTAATATTGGCTCGTAGTTGCGCTGTCTTCGCTTCATAAAAGCATTTACCATAAAAATCTATCTCCCTTATTCTGCCAGTAAATGACTTTTGAAGCTTATTCTTTAGCAAAAAAAAGGCTTTAATATTCTTTATTATTTCCTCAATATCCTTTAAATATCTGAGGCGCTAAAGTGCAACTACGAACCGAATTACCATAAAACAAGGAATTTCATAAAATGCCTATTTCCGTAGTAGTTCCCGTATTCAACGGAGAAAAAACTATTGAAGAAACAATTAATTCAATATTAAATCAAACTTTTCAGGATATAGAAATTATTGTAATTAATGATGGCTCTACGGATGCAACTTTAGCAATCATCAAAAAAATATCAGATTCTCGCATCAAAGTATTTTCTTATCCAAACGCGGGTTTATCAGCAAGTCGCAATCGAGGAATTTCTCAAGCTAAGGGGGAATATATTTCTTTTATCGATGCTGATGATTTATGGACACCAGATAAACTCGAATCGCAATGGCAAGCTTTACAATCAAATCCTCAAGCTGCTGTAGCCTATAGCTGGACTGATTATATTGATGAATCAAGTAAATTTCTTAAATCGGGTAGAAGAATTAAAATTAACGGTGATGCTTTTAGTAAACTTTTAATAACGAACTTTTTAGAAAATGGTTCCAATCCTTTAATTCGTCAAGAAGCTTTGGAGATTGGTGGTTTTGATGAATCACTTCCCGCAGCAGAAGATAAAGATATGTGGTTGCGTCTGGCGGCTGATTACGAATTTGTTTGTGTTGAAAAGCCGCAAATATTATATAGAACTTCAAGCACTTCAATGTCTACTAATCTTAAAAGACAAGAAACTGCATCTTTAAAAGTAATTGAACGTGGTTTTAGTTATCCTAAAGCCGAAAAATTGCAGCATTTGAAAAAACAAAGTCTTTCACATCTTTATCAATACCTGACTTTTAAAGCTATTGAAGCACCGCCCAAACAACGTCAAACTATGACTGCTGCTTATTTTTGGTGGAATTGGATTAAAAATAATCCTGCGGTGATGAAGAATAAACGATTGATGATAATCGCAGCAGTAAAAATTTTCTTTCCCCAACTGTAGAGACGCGATATATCGCGTCTCTACATAACACCCGGTAGGGAAATCCGAATCACCTTTATAGGGCAAACAGTCCAGTAATTTTAGTGCAATTTATCTAGTTGAGCATTAAAATCCAAATTGATAACAACCCCGCTTACCTTGTCAGGTAAAGTGGGGTATTAGGGTTTTATTGCCCGAATAGTAATTAAAATATTTGTATTTGCTGCGATTAAATTATGTTAGAACAAGGTACCATCAGTATCCATACTGAGAATATTTTCCCGATTATCAAAAAGTCTCTTTACTCAGATCATCAAATCTTTTTACGGGAACTGGTATCAAACGCCGTTGATGCTATCCAAAAGCTGCAAATGGTTGCTCGCTCTGGGGAATTCTCCGGTGAAACTGGCGAACCGGAAATTATACTTGCTGTTGATAAGGATAAGAAAACTCTTTCTATTACCGATAATGGCATTGGTATGACGGTTGATGAAGTTAAGAAGTATATCAACCAGGTTGCTTTTTCTAGTGCTGAAGAATTCGTTCAGAAGTACAAGAGTGAATCCGATCGTCCTATTATCGGTCATTTTGGACTGGGTTTCTACTCTTCCTTTATGGTGGCGAAACAGGTTGAAATCGATACTTTATCTTACAAGGAAGGCGCAGAGCCAGTTCACTGGAGTTGCGATGGTTCCCCAAATTTCACTTTAGAAGAATCATCCCGTACAACTCGCGGTACTACTATTACTCTTCACCTGATGGAAGAGGAAGAAGAATTTGTCGAGGAAGCAAGAGTTAAGAATCTTGTTAAGACTTACTGCGACTTTATGCCAGTGCCCATCAAACTTGATGGCGAGGAATTAAACCGACAAAAAGCACCGTGGCGTGAATCTGCCAGTAATTTGACAAAAGAAGATTACATGGAGTTCTACCGCTACCTGTATCCTTTTGAGGAAGAACCTTTATTATGGGTACATCTAAATACCGATTATCCCTTCATCATCAACGGTATTTTGTATTTCCCTAAATTAAAACCAGACGTTGACGTTAGCAAAGGACAAACTAAATTATTCTGTAACCAAGTATTTGTTAGCGACAACTGCGAAGAAATCATTCCTCAATTCTTGTTGCCAATGCGGGGTGTAATCGATAGTACCGATATTCCCCTGAACGTATCCCGTAGTGCATTGCAAGGCGATCGCACCGTAAAAAGAATCGGCGATTACATTGCCAAGAAAGTCGGCGATAGGCTCAAACAACTGTACCGCGACGACCGCGAGCAGTATATTTATGCTTGGAAGGATTTAGCAACCTTCGTTAAATTCGGGGTAATGAATGATGAGAAGTTCCAAAAACAAGTTGAAGATATCGTAGTTTTCCGAACCACCAAAGAGACGGAAAATACTGAATCAAAACCAGAAGCCGCTGAAACCCCAGCAGTAGAAGTACAGTCTCAAGAAGGCGACGTATGGCAAGATGTGACCCCTGGTGGTGAAGGAGAAAACGCCGAATCTACTCAAAAACCATCATTACCTTACGTAACCATCAAAGAATATTTAGAACGTAACAAAGAAAGTCACGAAAATCGCGTCTTTTACTGTACCGATGCAGCATCACAAGCAGCTTACGTAGAATTACATAAGAATCAAGGTTTAGAAGTCTTATATTTAGACTCCTTCATCGACACCCACTTTATCAACTTCCTCGAACGCGAATACAACGAAGTCAAATTTACTCGCGTAGACTCCGACTTAGATAACACCCTGCTAGACAAAGATAAATCCAGCGAAATAGTAGATCCAACAACCAATAAAACCCGAGGAGATACAATCAAAGAAATCTTTGAGAAAGCCCTCAACAAACCCAAACTCAACATTCGTACAGAAGCCTTAAAATCCGACAATCCCCAAGGAACACCACCAGCAATGGTGCTTTTACCAGAAATACTGCGTCGCTTGCGAGAAATGAACGCCATGATGCAGCAGCAAAACGTAGAATTTCCCGAAGAACACGTGTTATTAGTTAATACAGCCCATCCACTGATACAAAACCTGGAAAATCTCAACCAAGGTAGTATCATTCAAAGTGACGGAACATCCTCCAACGCCGAAATAGTCAACTCAATTTGCCAACACGTTTACGATTTAGCTTTAATGTCCCAAAAAGGCTTCGACGCAGACGGAATGAAATCCTTCGTGGAACGTTCTAACGAAGTACTTACCAAGCTGACACAACAAGCAGCAAAGTGAATCAGTGAGCAGTGAGCAGTGAGCAGTGAGCAGTTGGGGAATGGTAGTTGGGTATTGGTAATACTTAGGAGTTAGGAGTTGGCATTGGGCATGGGGGATTGGGCATGGGGGATTGGGCATTAGGAGTATTAAGTTTAAGTAGTGCGAGCATCTTGCTCGCTCGATACTAACGAGCAAGATGCTCGCACTAATAATCCCTTGTCCTCTTGTCCCCTTGTCTCCCCATCCCCCCCTTCGGGTTCGCCACTTCGCTCAACGGAGGGAACCTCCGCACGCGAGTGGACTCACCATCTCCCCATCCCCCATTCCCCTCTCTCATATAAAATAGAAAATTACGTTAAAAAATAGGAGATTATTCATATGGCGCGTAGATGTCAACTGACTGGTAAAAAAGCGAATAACGGTTATGCGGTTTCTCACTCTCACCGTCGTACAAAGAAGCTTCAGCAAGCTAACCTGCAAAGCAAGCGCGTTTGGTGGGCTGAAGGTAATCGCTGGGTGAGATTGAAGATTTCTACTAAAGCAATCAAAACTTTGGAAAAGAAGGGTTTGAATGCAATGGCTAAAGAAGCTGGAATCAATCTCAATCGGATGTAGTTTGGCCTTATTCACGAAAAGCCCCCCTTAAAAAAGGGGAGCCACTCTCGTGGGTCGTCATCCCTCCGTTGAGAGAAGTGGCGTGGGTTGGGGGGATCGGGATGTCTGGAATACTAGTTTTTTCTCTTCGGTTGCATGAGTTTAAATTGGAATTGCGGGTAATTAAACAAATATTGCCTTTCCAATCCATCAAGATATAAAGCCCACATATTTATGTATGTGGGCTTTGTTATAAGATATTTAATGAGTTAGACGAAAAAATCAGTGAATAATATCGCAACTGAAATAGTATTTCTAATTGAAGAAGATCCAGAAGGTGGTTATACAGCTAAAGGCTTGGGGGAATCGATTTTTACTCAAGCTGAAGATATAGCTAGTTTGAAAGAAATGGTGCGTGATGCGGTTCGCTGTCATTTTCCTGATGAAATTAATCGTCCAAAAGTAATTAGATTGCATTTTGTTCGAGATGAGGTCATTGCTTCGTGAAATTGCCACGAGATTTGTCTGGTGAAGGATTAGCTAAGGCATTAAAACGTTTTGACTATATATTAGATAGGCAAACCGGAAGTCATAAGTACTTAGACAAAATTAATTGTATATTTGTCGTTGCGAGTGGAACGGAGTGAAACGACGCAACCGCAAGATGTTGAGATTGCTATCTCCCTCCGGGAGACGCTTCGCTAACGCACAGCGAACAATGACATAAATATTTTTGTCCACTTACTTATTCGGCTTACAACTCAACTAAATGGCGAACACCATATTACAATTCCCGCCCATAATCCATTAAAAGTCGGAACATTAAATGCCATATTACGAGATGTTGCCGAGCATTTCGATTTAACTCGTGATGAGCTTTTAAGTCAACTGTTTTAGTTCGTAATTTGCAGTTTGGGTTGTTGGCGTAAGCGTTGCGAAGCAATACGTAGTTTAAGCGGAGCTTTCTTGTGGATTAACCCAACCTTCAATTGCGGTATGTGATTTAGACCACCCATGAGCTTTCATACCCACTTTGCAAAAATTATGCGTTGTATCGAAATCTTGGGGAGACGTAGCACTGCTACGTCTCTACATTTTTGTAATCAAAACCACAGTATTTTTTCTCCGACTGATAACTTTACCGTTGCAAGTGGGTACTATAACTTTAGTCGGCTAATCACAACTTCATAAAGTTGTCTTGAGCTAACACTAAATTAAGTAAAAAATCAGCAAAAATCCTGTGAAGCTATGGCTTTATTTTTATACGTCGGCTATAAATTAAATAATTCAGATAATATTTTTCTCGACCGGAAAAACACCAAAAAATTACAACATTGAAATAGCACTTTTGTTTGGTTTGTGAAATTTTATGATACTGACTTCTGCCAACCAAAAATGATTTGAGTTGGTAATGTTTACATATCATTTTTTTGTACTAAGTCTTTACGGCAACTATTTTGTTACTGCATTAGAGAGTAATTAAAACACTCATATTTGCCTAATAGAATGATAGGCATAATTTTCAATAACTTTAAATCTATTCAATTTAAAAATTCGCATCAAAACTCTTGATAGGAAAGTAGCTATGTCGAAAAATCGTAAGTTTGTCAGGGCAATTCAAAACTTTTACCAGCAGTTTTCGCGTAAATCTCCATCGACTGTAAAGGAACAAAGTTTATGGCTTTTACGAAGTTTCATAGTTACTAAGAAGCGACCGGATTGGGTTAATGCTGGTTTTGTGTTGCCAACAGTGGCGATGGTTTCGCTGGTAGTTGTGTTGTTGACTATTGCAATTTTGTTTAGGTCGTTTGAGCGGTCTAAGAATGCGAGTAATGTTAGGCTTAATCAAGCGGTTTTGAATGCGGCGACTCCGGCGATTGATAGAGCTAGAGCGAAGATTGATAGATTATTTAATGACCCTAGATTACCTCGTTCGACTCCTAACGATTTTTCGCTTCAACAAGTTATTGCAAATAATGTTGGTGAATTTACCTTTGGTGATGAGTCTCAGCTAACACTGTTTTATGATGTTGATGGAGATGGTAGGCGTGAAACAAATCCAGCAAGTTTGACTGATGAAGAAAATTTAAATACTGCCTGGAAGTATCCAGTTGATACTGATAATAACGGTAAATTTGATAGCTATACACTATACAGCATTAAATTTAGAAATCCTCCTCAAACAAATGGCAATCCAAGCAGAGCAAGAAATCCTCTAGAAGCTAGAACGCCGCCCATGAATGAAACCAGCGGTGGTAATGTTTGCGATCGCGGTAATAATACCAGCGCCCAATTGGTTGGTTCTCAAGGTTGGTATCAAAGAGGTAGCGTCCTTAGAAGAAGTCTTTTTGTTTATACCGCTACCGTACCGATAACTGACTCTACAGGCCTTGATAGAAACAAGTATGAAGAATTTAAGGGTAACAAAGGCTTTGCAGCTTTAGAATATCAGCAAGATAGAGAACGTCGTCCCCTGACTAACAATGCCGTACTGTATAACGACGATTTAGAAATATCTCCTGGTGGTGGAATTAACTTAAACGGACGAATTCTAACTAATTCCAATTTGTTTGCTGCAAGACGATTTGACCCAATCCGATTTTATCTAGTTAGCAGTCCAGATTCTTGCTACTTCAGCGAAAGAAACAGCAAGATTGTAGTTGGAGGTAATGTTGCTAATGCTCGTGCTTCCGACGCTGGCAACCAACAAGCTGTAACCGTAGATTTATTTAAACAGATACGTGCTGGTCAAAACCCAACAACACAAAGTATTAGCAGTACAAATAGGTCTATTAATTTAAATGGAGGTACGCAAATTGCTTACAACAGTGCAGCTTATGAAATGCGAATCGACCTTTTAATTGATGCTGCTGCGGCACTTCCTAAAACTTCTCTTCCTACAGAAATACAAGAGGAACTTAAAAATAGAGTAGATGCTGGAAAAGATGAAGATAAAGAGAAAAAAGCATTACTCAGAAGCTACTTTAGAAAACGTACCCGGCGCGTTCCTTATGCAGAAGTATCTTTAGCTAATACAGCTACTCAAGCTGTAGGAAGCTATAGAATAGGCAATGTGCTGGGAAGCACTAGGGGCGATGAGATGCGACCACCGGATCGGTGGGTTTTCCCATTTAGACCTAGTGATGGTAAAACTCACGGGGGATATGCCAACCTACCTTTAAAGACGAACGGTAGTAGAAAAGTTTATTTACCAGCACAACAAACTGATTTCCCCGAACCACAGGGCGAAGAAAAATATCTTGGAGACAGAATTTTAGTAGGAAATAACTTACCACAAATGTGGTGGGACGATACCAAAAATAAATTCGTTAGCCAAGAAGAAGCTGGTCAAGAAATTGATGGTAAAGAATGGGATGAAGGTGGTGGCACCCGTAAGCGTTTTCCCCAAGTAAGTGAATTAGACGATTTGGGAGAAACAGGTCGCGATCAATTTTGGGAAGAAAGCGCAGCACTATATCCAGAAGATGCTTTGGATGTAGTTGGTGGATTGCGTGTAGTCACGGGTGCAGGTATTTATTTACCTAAAGGTTATACCATAACCGAATCAGCGACTAGATATAACGCAGCGACAAATGCTACCGATAAAGTTTGGTCTGACCAGATGGCAGTTCCGGAAAATCTCGCGCCGGTAAGTACCAATCCCGCAGATCCCGATACCGAACTGCCTTACGTTGGCACACCTTATCTGCAAATGCGAGCCACAGCAGTTTATCATTTTCAACGCAGCGATTACGATCCAAATAATCCAAGCTCAAACCCCCAAACACCAATCGCGTGCGTTAGTTCATACTACGACCCCACAAACGCAACTACAGCTCAAAATCAACCTACACTTCCTAATTTTCAAGATAGAACAGATCCTTTAAATCGAGGTACTGGCGGTCTTTCCAATAACGGCATAGTTTATGGTCGTCCCACCAGAACTAGGTTAAATTATCAAAGAGTCCTAAATTATCAAGCTTCTCTTAGATATCCCGATGGACGTTTTGTTCACAAAGAACTTCGGAATGCTTTAGCCAAAGGCAGTGGCGATCTGACTTTAGCTGAAAAATCTACCCTTGATTCAGCAATCTGCGCCTTGCAAATTATGGATCGTTCGCTAACTCCGAGCAGTACCATTATTCCTCATGGTGCAATTAAAGAAAGAACTTTTTTGGATGCAAGACAAGTTAAAGCAGTTGATAAACCCGCACAAGCTTCCGCAACAACCTATGACTTAGATGTAGAACTGCGTCAACCATTAGAGATTCGTACCACCGTTTTAGATTTAAGTCTGCTGAAAAACAAATCGATTGGTACTACAACGCATGGTACTACTGAGTACTTGCTACCTAACAGTGGAATTATATATGCAACTCGCGATGATGCATTGCCTGATTTAAGTGCCGACGCAGACCCCAACGATGATGACGATAGAGTTGAGGTTAGTGCGAATGACTTTGTTTTAGACCCGACTCGTCGTCCGAATGGAATTATGTTGATTAATGGTCAACAGTTGAACCGTACCAATGCAAATCTAAACAGACCGGAAGAAAAAGGTTTGATTTTAGTTAGCAACTTGCCAGTCTATATAAAAGGTGACTTTAACCAGCATCAACATGAAGAATTCACTAATAGATTAAACAGTACTTGGAGTAACTTTTACAGTCGTACCAAAGCTACTTTGAATTCAAACTTTGCTTGTCGTAGCGGTCAGTTTACTGGTTGTACTACTGGTGAAACATGGCGACCTGCTACAGTTATTGCCGATGCAATTACCGTCTTATCTGGAAATTTCCAAGAAGGTTTCCGCAATGAAGGCGATTATAATTTGAGAGACAATTGGGGCTACGCGCCTCAAGGATACGACCTTGACGGGGACGGCAGAATTCAGACAACTCCAATCCCAGCGGCACAAGGATTAGATGAAAGGACTCTTCTAATCGACTTGGATGGTGACGGTAATACGAATGACACTAACGTCACTCGTATGAATGAAACGGCTTTAGGAGTCGATCTAAATGACGATGGTCATAAAACTGATACTTCTGTGCCTATTACAGAAGAAAACATACCAAGTATAGTCACTTCTAGGTGGAATGGATTTTGGGATAATAACTTTGTCACCAGTTTCCCTTGGCAAGAAAGAGCCGTTGGGTTTCCTAGTGATTTTAGTGGAAATAATATAAATAGTTCTTACTTTAATAATTTCGCTACCCCAATTCAGCGACGGGATTCATTTCCAGAATATGTAATGGAAATCTGTCGTAAAACAACAGTTGCTGCTTGCAGACCAAATGATTGGGAGGTTGGCTATGTACCTGCATCTCTACCTGCAATTGCTAGTAATATTGATTGGAGCTATAAAGCTATAGATGCTGGAACAACAAATCGCATACAACCAAACGATGCTGTTAATAGACTTGGTGCAGGAACTACTGCTAGACCTGCGTTATATCCAAATCACCGACATTATCCCCGTCGAATTGCATTCCTGCGTGATTCTTCTGGTAATTTAATTTTAGATAACGGTAATCCAGTTGCTCTTGGAATTAGTGGAACCGATAACCCAAACCCTACGATTCCAACTCAAGAGAATGCAGGACAGGTTGCATTCTATCTGATGAATACTACAAATGGAGCCTCTTACCCGGCTTATAATACGGGGACTAACCGACCCCGACTTCATCCCAGAGCCTTATGGTTTAAGACCAGGAACGGTGGCAGCGATAATTATGGTTGGAACTTTCCTCTGTGGATTGAAAATATCGCGGGTTTGCAGCCAAGCCCTAATCAACCACTATTAACTCCAGTATTGCAAATTCACTTTCCCTTTAGAAGCACTGAAGCAAGCAGAAGCGCAAACTTATTAACTAGTAGCGAACGCGACATACAGGATACAAGGCAACCTAATAATTGGTTACAAGTCGCTCAGGATACAGAAACGAACCTAATATTTGCTCAAGGTGATACTCCAGCACGTCCAAACGAATCAAATGGAGGTTTAGAAAACTTTGTCCGCTATCTAGAGAGTTGGAGAGGTGCAAACGCAACACACCAAGCTAGTGGTTCATTCATTCAATACAAACGAAGTTCTTACGCAACAGCACCTTGGTATCCGATAGTTGACAACTACAACAATACGACTAGAGGCTTTTCTCCAAATGGAACAATTTTTGGATACCCCCAAATGTATCGAACAACTGTTAACGGTCAAAGTAGGACAACTTTGGGTAGAACTCCCTTCTACGTTCAACCAAGCACTCGTGCTTGGGGTTTTGATGTCGCATTGCTAACTCAATTACCTGACTTGTTTTCTCAACGCTTCACCGCACCACCGACAGGAGATCCTAATGAGTTTTATAGAGAAGTTAGTCGCGATGATAGTTGGGTATCAACATTACTATGTGCTGCCGAACCTAGAAATTCTGCTAACTACGGGACAGCACCTTCAAACAAGTATGGCAATCAGCAGGAATACGCTATTCCGCGAGATCAACGTCCTTCTGAATGCCGATAATTTTTCTCAGTTCAAGTTTAGTCAACCAGCGAGAATAATTTAATTATTCAGATGATTTACCTAAAAAAACAGCACCCATCCTTATCCAATCAGTCAGGCTTCACCATCATTGAGTCGCTCGTAGCAATTATTGTAGTCGGAATTTTAATGACTGCGATCGCACCCACCATCGTTTTATCCGTAGCAACTCGCGTACAAGCAAGACGAGTCGAATTATCGACAGATGCCGCTCAAAGCTATATAGATGGTGTAAGAAGTGGCACAATTGCTCCTCCAGAGTTGCCTGCAAACAAAACCGAACAGCAGCTCTTGAGCTACGATTTCAGTAAATATGATGCTCCTCGACAAGGTAATTTAACCTGTAACGCGAACGAATACTGTACTTCACCTGACGATAACTTGTACTGCATAGACGGCGATGGTGATGGTAGCTGTGGCATCACTAACTCCAAAGACATGATTGTTCAGGCATTTCGATACAGCAGCAGTTCTATCGCAGCGGAAGATGGTTACAGCTTAGGGGTACGGGTTTATCGAGCCGATGCTTTTGACAGGACAAAGGTCAGAGAATTAAAAGCATTGAAAGATAAAGATCGTAGTAATAAAAATTACGAAAAAGAGTCAACATTTACCGGAGGAACGGGTTTAAGATCTGTTCAAACTCCTCTAATGGAAGTCACAACAGAAATATCTAACGGTACAACATTTAGTGATTTCTGCGAACGTTTAGAAAATACCAGCAATACTAATTCAAGTTGCTAAATATCTATAAATAACAAATCTTTCTTATGATTCCACTTAAATTACTAATACGTCATAAAAAAACAAAATTTTCAAATTCCACTAATAAATCGGCTGGTTTTACACTTATAGAATTACTTGTAGCAATGATTTTAGCTTCACTAATTCTCACACCTTTATTAGGATTCATGATTAACATCATGCAAGCCGATCGTAGGGAACAAGCTAAAGCAAATACTGAGCAAGAACTGAAATCAGCAATTGATTTTATTGCGCGAGATTTAGAACAAGCAGTTTACATATACGATGCTGATGGAATAGATGCAATTAGAGATGAATTACCTCAAAATAACCAGCGAACAAAATATTTTCCTGTTCTTGTTTTCTGGAAACGACAATACATAAAAAACGGAATTGGAATTGGAGTTAATAGTAATACATGCGAACGTCAACCAGAACGATGCGATGATACCTTTAGTTATTCTTTAGTTGCCTATTATTTAATTAAAGATGATAACAGAACCTCTCCGTGGTCTAAAGCTGCTAGAATTGGTAGATTTCAAATTAGTGATGGCTATGGAGACAGCGATCAAGCGAAAGATAGAACCAGAGATGCTGGTTTTCAATTGTTTGATCTTACAGGTATAGGCGACTTGAAGACAAAAATGAATCAATGGGAAAGCGTTACATATAGAAATCCACAAATATTAACTCTAGTTGATTACATCGACCAAACACCGATAAATACCACTACTAATCCTGTTCCCACCAACTGTCCTGTAGGAATGCAACAAATACCAAAATTCACTGGAAGCGGATATTCTGTTCCTACCGGAGATGTTAAAACAGCTAGTTTTCACGTATGCGTAGATTCACAAAATACGGCAGCAGAAGTTTACTTACGCGGTAATGCACTCGCTCGTATTGAAAATACCCCTCCTGACTACAGCGCAGAAAAAAATAATTATTTTCCCCAAGCACGGATAAGAGTTGAAGGACGCGGTTTCGTATTTACAAAATAATTTTTATAAAACAAATTATCTCTACCTTTAATTAATTAAAGAGTGCCATATCTAATTTAGTGGTATTAAAAATGTTATATCAATTACCTGTAAAGGTATCATTAACCAAATTAAAGTTATCTTCTCGATTATCTAGAAACACTTCTGGTTTTACCTTAATCGAAGTCTTAGTAACTATAGCTATCGTCGGTATTCTTTCAGCAATAGCTGCACCGAGTTGGCTTGGATTTGTTGCCAGGCAAAGATTAAACAAAGCTAACGATACCGTTTTCGCAGCATTACAAGAAGCGCAGCGAGAAGCGAAAAAAAATAAACGTAGCTATAGCGTTAGCATTCAGTTAGATAATAGCATTAACAAAATTCCACAAATATCAGTTCATCGCGGTTCAACACCCCCAAACACAACTTCAAGCAGTTGGCGCAATATAGGTGCCGATCTAGAAATAAAACCAGGAACAATTCTATTATTTACTAATCTCAACGGCAATAATAGCGCAGATAGCACTATTAACTATACGAATACTTCAGCGCTAAATACTCCAAGAACAATCACGTTTGATTACAGAGGTGCTTTAGAGTTACCAGTAAAAACAGGTGATGAAAATTTAAGTGCAGTGCAAGATGAAAAGTTAGGTGATAAAGGTTTAATTATAGCTTTAGCTACACCAAAACCAAGTAATAACAATCAAGCTAGCGATGTAAAACGTTGCGTCATCGTAAAAACCCTAATTGGAGGAATACAAACAGGAATAAACGATGAGTGCGATTAATAAACATAACTAAATCCGCCCAACACCGAAAAATATCAAAAATCAATAAAAATACTGAACCAAAAAATGCACCTGAACGAAGAAAATTAAGATATCGGGTGCAGTTTTTTATTTCTACATTTCTCTGAATTGTAGACAAATACAATTCACTTTCATCTACCTTAAAAACATAAAATTAACATAATTTGAATAAGCGCTATGACAGAGTATATTAACTTCACCGTAGCTATCCCCACATATAACAGTGCAAGTAGATTATCCGAAATTTTAGAAAGATTAAGAAATCAACTGCATACCGAAAATATTTCTTGGGAAATTATTGTCGTCGATAACAACAGCAACGATCGCACGGCAGATATTGTGAAAAACTATCAAAAAGACTGGCAGCATTCTTTTCCTTTAAAATACAGCTTTGAACCCAAACAAGGCGCAGCATACGCTCGCGAAAGAGGAGTTGCAGAAGCCAAAGGTGAAATTATCGGTTTTCTCGATGACGATAACTATCCCGTGTCAAACTGGGTAGCCAAAGCTTATGAATTCGCTCAAAAATATCCCAAAGCCGGGGCGATCGCCAGTCAAATCCACCCCAACTGGGAGATTGAACCACCGGAAAACTTTCAGCGTATCGCGCCATTTTTAGCAATCACCGAAAGAGGTAATATACCTTTACTCTACCAACCAAAAAGCAAATTATTACCCCCTTCAGCAGGATTAGTTATTCGCAAACAAGCTTGGTTGGAAAGCGTACCCAAAAATTTAGTTTTAACCGGCAGAATTGTTGGTAATATGCTTACGGGCGAAGACACCGAAATGCTCTCTTATATTCAACAATCAAACTGGGAAATTTGGTACAATCCAGAAATGGAAATCTATCATCAAATTCCTCATTGGAGATTGCAAAAAGAATATTTATTCCCCTTTTTTAAAGGAATTGGATTAAGTCGCTACGTCACCAGAATGGTTGATATCAAACCATATTTAAAGCCAGCAGCAATATTTGCTTATATGGCAAACGATTTACGAAAAATTTTCTTTCATATATTTAAACACGGTAAAAAAGTTAAAACAGATTTAGTTGCAGCCTGCGAAATGCAACTTTTTGTTAATAGCTTAATTAGCCCTTTTTATCTGTGGAAAAACGGCTATTTTAATAAGAGATTTGAGGGATGATTATTACCTATTAGCCCTCACCCTAGAAGGATGGGGCTACAATTACAAAGCCCACCTGCGTGGGCTAAAAAATGTAATTCCCTCTCTATCTCTCGTTCTCTCGTTACTAGGCTGAGCCTAGTAACGCAATTACGGAAGGCTCTGCCTTCAGTTTAGAATGGAGGCAGAGCCTTCTGAAATAGATTCCCAGCCAGAGACTGGGAACTAGTTGGAATAATCCTTAAAACCTGCGGAGGCAGGTTTTGCTTGTGTAGCCGCGATTTGAATCGCCAGGTACAGCACATTCAATCCCCAGGTATCTTATTTCTCAGTTATCAGGTTTTAGTTAAATCAAACAAATCTAACTATCCGTATCTACCAGTGTGGTGCATTTATTCAATAATTGAATGTTTAATAAACACTGGAATAATAACTCTAGCAGTGGCTTTACTCTGCTCGAAGTATTGGTAGTTATTGCAGCGATCGGTATATTGTCTGCTTATGCCGCTCCTTCTTGGATGGCTTTTACTAATACTCGTCGTCTCAGCGATGCTTCGGAAAAAGTTCATCTCGGTTTACGTCGCGCAAAACGTCAAGCCCAAAGAACTAAAACCACTTGGCAATTCAGTCTTCGCGAAAAAGAAGATACTGTACAGTGGGCGGTTCATCCTGAGACGCTCGATCCAAATAATGCCAACTGGAATAGTTTAGACTCTAACGTAGTTTTGGATGAAGAAACTACTTTATTTAAACCAAAATCGAGTAGCGTTAGACGAATTCAGTTTGATTATAGAGGTACTGTTAAAAAACCACCTCTGGGAAGAATCACTTTATCTAGTAAATATGGCGGTAAAGCCAAACGGTGCGTTTATATTTCGACAATTTTAGGAGCAATGCGAACCGCAAAGGAACGCGATAAACCCAAAAGCGGCAGTGATGATTATTGTTATTAAGTTTTTTAGAATAACTCATCTAATCTTGTGGGGTGGGCATCCCTGCCCGCCTATTATTATATGCAGGCTTTTTTAGATGTATCCGGTTTTTTATGAATAATTAGACTATTTAACTGAATTCTGGATACAACGGTAAATACGGAGAGACGTTGCACTGCAACGTCTCTACATTAAGTGTTTATAGTGCGTTACGCTGTCGCTAACACGATCTATAAAATTTATAAAAATCATATCTTCCGTGGTTAGCTCATCCGAAATTGCCAAAAAACACTTAATTATTTTCACGCGCTATCCCCAACCGGGTAAAACTAAAACCCGACTGATACCGGCTTTAGGAGTCGAAGGTGCTGCTAATCTTCAGCGCCAAATGACGGAATTTACTTTATCTAAGGTCAAAAAATTTCAAAAATCGGCGGCAATATCCTTTGAAGTTAGATTTGTAGGTGGCGATTTACAACTGATGCAAGATTGGTTGGGAACAGAATTGAATTACCAACTTCAAGGAAATGGTGACTTAGGAAAGCGGATGGAAAACTCTTTCTTAAGTGCTTTTAATAAAGGTGCCCAAGAAGTAGTAATCATCGGCATTGATTGCCCTGGTGTTAATGCCCAAGTATTAGCAGAAGCCTTTGAAAAAATCCAAAATTGCGACTTATTACTCGGCCCTGCTGTCGATGGCGGCTATTATCTAATTGGTTTAAAGCGTGCCATCGGAGAATTATTTATTAACATAGATTGGGGAACCGCCAAGGTATTACAACAAACTGTGGATATTGCCGAGCAACTTAATTTATCTGTTGCCTCTTTGCGAACCTTAGCTGATGTAGATAGACCGGAGGATTTACCAATTTGGCAGAACAGCTATCAGTGAACAGTGAACAGTGAGCAGTGAACAGTGAACAGTGAACAGTGAACAGTGAACAGTGAGCAGTGAACAGTTAAGCTGATGTGCAGCTAAATTGTATAAAGCAAAATTTGGGAATTATTGTAGTGCGGGCATCTTGCCCGCTAGTACTATACACTTGCCCGCTAGTACTATACAAATTAAGTGCATAACAGCTTATCAGATATTTTAAAAGCCCATAAAGCTTACTTAACACATTCTTCCATGAACGCGGAGCGTTTTCTCGTAGAGTACCAATGTTTTCTGCAAGGAGAGAGGTTGTTAATCTCCCCATTCCCTTATAGGCAAGGGGGCTGGGGGGGTTAGGTTCCCACTTACTGTTCCCTGCTCACTGATAACTGCTCCCTGCTCACTGCTCACTGATAACTGCTCACTGATAACTGCTCACTGCTCACTGCTCACTGCTCACTGCTCACTGCTCACTGATAACTGCTAACTGCTCGCTGTACGAAAATTTGCCGAAGACAGGTCAAATAACCTTTGCTACTGTGGTGTAATCTCGAACATAGGTGTTAAAATTTCCACCTGTATTGAACCTACTTTATTTATCAACAGTAGCTAGAGTATTGGCAACAATATTCGAGTAACTTAATGTAGGACGATCGCTGTAATTGAATACGAGACGAAAAAAATGGTTAATCGTTTGGCTACTGTAAATACTTCCCGCACTTTGAAAGTGGTAGGGATAATCTTGATTTTGTCTTTTTTAGTTGACATTTTAATACTTTCATTTCCCCCCAAACCAACTGATAATGCATGGTTAATCGGGTTAATAACTGGATCGGTTGACCGAGGAATTGTGCCTTTGGTAGGTATGGGTATGTTATTCGCAGGACATTGGGTTGATAGTTTTGATGATTCTAGTCCGTCTGGTGTCGATTTAAGATTCCCGACATTAATCTTGTCAAGTATCTTAGGGCTGGTTTTCTTGCTATTTTTTCCACTGCATCTCAACAGCGTTAAACAAATTAGCGATCGCAATATTGAACAAGTAACTCAAGCAGCGCAGCGAGAGGAAAGTCAAGTTCAAGGTCAGCTACAGCAGGTGCAACAGAGATTAAATACTCCCGAAGCAAAAGCTCAGATAGAAAAACAAAAGGCTCAAATTAAAGCTCAGTTTACCGACTTGATTAAAGACGATGCAAAATACAAGGAAGCCTTAGAAAGTAATACAATTCCACAACCGCAGAAAGAATTACTCAAGCAGTTTAAGGCCGATCCGAAAGCCCTTGATGCATTTATTGCCGATCAAAGCGATCCAACAAAATTAGCAAATCAACGCTTAGCTGCAATCCGCAGAGACAAAGAAGCGGCTGTAGAGAGAGCTAAGCAATCAGCTTGGAAGTCTGGATTGCGAGTTAGCATGAGTAGCTTATTGCTTTCGATTGGCTACATAGTTATCGGCTGGACTGGATTAAGAAGTAAAGGTGCAACAAGCGGTGGTGGGAAGCGTAAAGCTACCGCACGTTGAGGAAAGATAGGGAAAAGAGTTAGGAGTTAAGAGTTATGAGTTATGAGTTATAGGTTATGAATTATGAATTTAAAGTTCATAGTCCTGTTACCTTAAACCTGCAACTTTTAATCACTCTTAACTCCCCTATTCTTATCCCATGATTTTAATCTTAAAACTCAAAACCCAACAGTGAAATCCCCCAATTCCATAACTCCTAACTCCTCACTCCTCACTCCTCACTATTTGATCTTTTTAATACAAAAATACTATTATCTAAATGATTACTATTTACATATTGACTTATAACGAAGAATTAGATATTGCTGCTTGTATTGAGTCGGCGATGGTGTCGGATGACATTATTGTGGTGGATTCGGTAAGTAGCGATCGCACTGTGGAAATAGCAAATAAATATCCGGTTCGGGTTGTGGAACACGCTTTTGAAAGTCACGGCAAGCAGCGTACCTGGATGTTAGAAAATATATCCCCGAAGTATGACTGGGTTTATATTCTCGAAGCAGATGAACGCATGACACCAGAATTGTTTGCTGAATGTGTGGAAGCAACAAAAAGCCCAGACTATATCGGTTATTACGCAGCCGAGCGGGTAATGTTTATGAACACTTGGATTCGTCGCAGTACTCAATATCCCCGTTACCAACTACGTCTTTTCCGTCATGGGAAAGTATGGTTTACAGACTACGGTCATACCGAAAGAGAAGTCTGTGAAGGAAATACCAGCTTTTTAAAAGAAACTTATCCCCACTACACTTCTGGCAAAGGTTTGAGCCGGTGGATTGACAAGCATAACCGTTATTCCACCGATGAAGCCAAAGAAACATTACATCAATTAGAAAAAGGAAGCGTCAACTGGCGCGATTTATTTTTTGGCAAAACAGAAGTAGAACGTCGTCGCGCTTTGAAAAACTTATCATTACGAGTACCGGGTAGACCTTTGGTACGATTTTTTTATATGTACTTCCTCCTTGGAGGCTGTTTAGACGGACGTGCCGGATTCGCTTGGTGTACCTTACAAGCCTTCTACGAATACTTAATCGTTCTCAAAACCTGGGAACTTAAGCATATGCCTGTTAGCAGCGATCGGTTGCCAGTGGCAAGTAATTAGTAGGGAGAGGGGGAGAGGGGGAGATGGGGAGATGGGGAGATGGGGAGATGGGGAGAAATTCCCAACTCCTAACTCCTAACTCCCAACTCCTAACTCCCAACTCCTCATCCCCCATTTCAAATATAAATGCTACATTTAATATAAATTAATATATTTAACTAACTTTTTTAGAATAATTTTTCGGTCTTGATGGGGATTCTTAGCTAGATAAAACGTGTGTGGAAGCGCTTTTGCGACCTTTGCTGATGTCGTAAGCAGTATTTTGGAGGGCGCGGTAGTATTAATAATATGCCTTATAACTTGCAACATTCGTTTACAAGTCTTAAAAATAAAATCAGGTGTATGGACTAATTAGCCACTTGCCAAGGCAGGAGAATATCTTGAATATCTTGTCGTTTTACAGCTTATTGGTGCAGCTTGGTGGGGTGCGTTTTTAATGGTTTCAGAAAACGGAAGCTAGTTGATGACGGCAGATAGTCAGTTGTAATCTAGCTTAAATAATGGGTTAATCGACCTCTTGTTTTGGTACTTATGGTGGTGTGTTGTTGAAAAGAGGATTTTTAGTTCAATGCTTTTTTTCTGTAATCAAAGGCAATGGCAGTAATTTAATGGTGTAGAGACGCAATATAATTATCAAGTCCATGATTCATTGCCAATATTCTTGTATTCATAATACAGGCAGTTAGGAAAGCAACCGAAAACGGATGTGCAGCTAAAAAAAAAGCAAATACTCAGAGCAATTGGACGAAGCAAGCTGGTATGAATGTTAATAACAGAAATTCCACTAGCCGTATTAAGGAGAATAAGGGCTTGGGTTACGAACGCTGGAAGCAAGACCTAAAAAATGACTTGATTGCTGGTTTGCTGGTAATAATTCCTTTAGCAACCACTATTTGGTTAACAGTTACTATTGCTATTTGGGTAATTGATTTTCTTACTCAAATACCTAAGCAACTTAATCCTTTTGAGGGGTTAAACCCTTTATTAATTAATGTATTAAATTTTGTAGTGGGATTTACGGTACCACTACTAAGTATTCTTTTAATTGGATTGATGGCTCGCAATATTGCGGGTAAATGGTTGCTTGATTTCGGAGAACGCTTATTACAGGCAATTCCTTTAGCCGGACAAATTTATAAAACCCTTAAGCAGCTTTTAGAAACGCTATTAAAAGATACTAATAATAAATTTCGTCGCGTCATTTTGGTAGAGTATCCGCGAGCGGGAATGTGGGCGATCGCCTTTGTTACGGGTAGTGTCAATAGCGATATTCAAGCTCAAATGCCAGAAGCGATGTTAAGCGTTTTTATTCCTACTACTCCGAATCCCACTACGGGATGGTATGCAGTAGTTCCGGAAAAAGATGTGGTTAATCTATCAATGTCCATAGAAGAAGCGTTCAAGATATTGATATCTGGTGGTATTGTTTCTCAATCGGCTCCTTTACCTCCTTTAGAAATTCCTAAAGAACGCAAAATGGAATCGCGAGAAAAAAAGCGGCAAGTAATACCCGTTGAGGAAGCTTAATGTTTATTGTTGCCTCGCAGTGCCCGGTTGCATGGTATTTTGAGCAGTACTGATTAATTTTTATGGCAAGTTAATTCTAGGAAGGCGCAAACTACTAATTTATCAAAAAACATTTTGCTTTGTTTTGCCCATAATTACGTTTGCGTCAACGATAACCGTAAAATGCGGTCGATCGTTTCTGGAAGATATATCGGCTACATTACGAATTATATTGATATTGCTATGCAAGACCGTAAACCTCGTCAGATTGCTCGCGAACTAGCTTTATTAAGCCTTTCTCAGTTACCTGTAAGTCCGAAAAAGTTAACAGAAGATCAACTTCCTGAATTAGTGCTTGGAGCAATACGTGCTTTAAGAGCAGAAATAAAAGATAGTTTAGAAAATGCTTCTGACGAATTAAAACACAGTAACGACCGTCTTTTAACTAGCGAAACTCGTGCTGCGGACTTAAAGACTTCTAGAACGATGCTTAAAGAAGCAATTGAACATACTCAAAAGGCAATTAACAAATTAGCATATACATTGGATTTTCTAGAATTGAGTCAGGAAACCAATAGAGAATACAAAGAAATAAATGAGTATGCTATCAAGCTGATAAAAAAAATTACCTTAGATCGTCAAGCTATAGATGAAAAAATATCTACTGCTTTGGTAGATTGGCAAGTAAACCGGCTCGCTCAGATTGACCGAGATATTCTCCGTATCGCTGTAGTAGATATGGAGTTTTTTAGTATTCCCCCAAGAGTAGCAATCAATGAAGCTGTAGAACTTGCCAAACGTTACAGTGGAGAAGATGGGCATCGATTTATTAACGGTGTTTTACGCAAAGTCACCGAGCAAAATCCGGTTAAAGGTTAAAGGTTAAAGGTAAATAGTGATATTATGTGTAGTTATTTTAATAATTCATTTCCGTAGTGGGAGCATCTTGCTCCCTGGCTGCAAGGGAGCGAAACGACCACGAGGGAGCGAAACGACCACGAGGGAGCGAAACGACCACGAGGGAGCGAAACGACCACGAGGGAGCGAAACGACCACGAGGGAGCGAAACGACCACGAGGGAGCGAAACGACCACGAGGGAGCGAAACGACCACGAGGGAGCGAGACGACCACGAGGGAGCGAGACGACCACGAGGGAGCGAAACGACCACGAGGGAGCGAGACGACCACGAGGGAGCGAGACGGCCACGAGGGAGCGAAACGACCACGAGGGAGCGAAACGACCACGAGGGAGCGAAACGACCACGAGGGAGCGAGACGGCCACGAGGGAGCGAGACGGCCACGAGGGAGCGAGACGCTCCCACTACCATCTTCTTCTGATTTGAAACGGCTATAGCTCCTAACTCCTAACTCCCATCTCCCAACTCCTAACTTTTCTCTCCTCCTCTCCTTAATAATTAATAATTAATTATTCATAATTATTTAAAAATTAAAAATATTTGCTGCAATGGTTTTTAATTGGTTCCGCCGTCAAAACAAAAAGTCTTCCCATACTTCTTCCGAACAGAAGCAGGAGCAAGAGATAGTTGAACAAGAAGTAAGTACAGAATCAACCGAAGCGCAAACTCCAGAATCTCCTCCGGCTCAGACGGAAGATTTGTTGGCTTTTGCTAAGGCTGCTTACAAAAATATTCAAGATAAGCAACAAACAACTCAGGTAAGTGCTGAAGTTGAAGAAACATCTCAAGAAGTTGCCGAATCTCCCCAAGAAGCAACTGAAGTAACTGCTGAATCTGAACAAGTTGCCGAATCTGAACAAGCAACTGAAGTAACTGCTGAATCTGAACAAGTCACCGAATCTACTCAAGAAGCAACTGAAGTCGTTGCCGAATCCGAAGAAGTTGTAGAAGAAAGTATACAGCGGCAACCGGAAGAAATCAGCGAAACTACTGTATCGGAAGCAGAATCAGATGCAGAGGTAACTGAGGAAGATGTAATATCTGAAGTCAAAACAGAAGTCGAAACAGAAGAAATATCCCAGCCAGCAGCACAGCTGTCTTTCTTGGAAAGAGCTAAAGCCGAACGACAAGCTAGGCAGGAAAGGTTGGTTGCAAGTGCAATAGAAGTACCGGATACTTCCGAGGTAGAACAACCAGCGGCGGTATCTAGCGATACCAGCGTTGAAGAAACAGCCGACGTACTTCCATTTGATGAAGGCTTTTTATGGTCAACGGAAGTCCTCGCAGCACAAGGTAGACGTGCCGAAGATGTATCAATTGAAGAAATTAATTGGCTTAAAAAGCTGCGGCAAGGTTTAGATAAAACTCGTCGTAGTATAGTCAACCAGCTTAAAGCGATTGTCGGAAAAGGGCCGTTAAATGCAGATGCGGTTGATGAAATCGAAGCTTTATTACTGCAAGCCGATGTAGGTATAGAAGCTACTGATTATATTATTAATGCTTTGCAGGAAAAATTACGTCAAGAAGCTTTACCACCTGAAGAAGGTATTGCTTATTTGAAGAAAATTCTGCGGGATATTTTAGATAAGCCGCTGCGAGAATCACCCGAATCCGCTTCTTTTACTCCAGATAAAGAAAGTTTTAATATTTGGTTGATGACTGGGGTAAATGGTGCAGGTAAAACTACTACTATCGGTAAAATAGCTCATCTGGCCTCGAAATCTGGTTATAAATGTTTGATTGGCGCAGCTGATACCTTCCGAGCCGCAGCAGTGCAGCAGGTAATGGTTTGGGGAGAAAGAAGCGGCGTTGAAGTGATTGCAAACCCAGGGAAAAATACAGATCCAGCAGCAGTTGTGTTTGATGCGATCGCCGCTGCCCAGTCGCGAAAAACTGAATTGTTACTAGTAGATACCGCAGGAAGATTGCAGAATAAGAAAAATTTAATGGACGAACTAAGTAAAATCCGGCGAATAATTAAGAAAAAAGCTCCCGATGCCAAAGTAGAATCACTGTTGGTTCTAGACGCTACATTAGGTCAAAATGGATTGCGACAAGCGGAAGTGTTTTCTCAAGCTGCCGAACTTAGTGGTGTAGTTTTGACAAAGCTAGATGGAACCGCCAAAGGAGGAGTTGCTCTTGCGGTGGTACAACAGCTAGGTTTACCAATTCGTTTTATCGGGGCTGGTGAGGGTATGGAAGATTTACGTCCCTTTTCCAGTTACGAATTTGTGGAGGCATTGCTTAGCGGTTAAGCAGGTTAATTGTTACCTAAGTTTAATCGTTTATACAAAGCAATAATCCATACAGAGGCTTACGCAAGATAAATTTAACCCGAGCGTAAGTCTTCGTTTTGCGAGGGTATTGATTCAAAATATTGCTTCATACTTTCACAAAAGAATTGGGAATTATTCCACTTATATGTTATCTTCCCTCACAGATGAGGAAAAGATATTTATACTAGTTGAGCTATAGAACAATTTTATATTTGTTAAATAGTTGCTTGTTAACGAAACCTACAAACATATTCTGAGGAGGAAATACAAGATAAAAACGTAATTATTCAAAAAAATATCTTGACTAAGTTTTAATTTGAAGGTCTTGGGGTATACTTTCCCTAGATTTGATACGTAATTTTGTTGTCATTTGTCATACTGTTAATAACATCTTAATTGATTGATTTAGCTTCACAATAAAAGGAGCTCAGTCTCTCACCCATAAAGGCTATGACCCCATATAGTACATACTCAAATTAATGAGAAAAAACTGCATATAGCCGCGATACCCATTCGATGTATATTTTTTATGTCCGAAGGTATATGATTTGATAATAAAGTTATGAAAAGATTAAAAACTTGTGATGAGATAGAAATATTCCCAGCAGGAGACAAATTGGTATTAAACTCCAAACCCTTGCAAGGAAGAAATCTATACAAATTAACAAAACAAATCAAACAAGAAAATAGTTATAAAATTTACTCTAATTGTCTTTCTACTCTTGCTAAACTTGTAAACCTTGTCTCAATATGGTTTAGCATAACTTTTCTAGTTGTTTGATTTAAACTTCTGCTAACCGTCAAATTATAAAGAGCAATATAATACAATAGCCTGTGTCTCAACTGCCTTCCCAACCAGCTGATAGTAATAGCAGTACCCCAACAGATGTCACTCCAGTGGTGGCACTCAAAGAGCTTGTGGCACGGCTGCATCGGGAGCAGAATAAAATCCAAGATTTACTCTCGTCTTTAGGATTTGCTCTACGGAGTTTCAATAACTTAAATCAGTTTTTGGAACTAATACCGCTGATGGCAACTAGAGTGACGGATGCCGATGGTAGCGCCTTGTTTCTCTACAAACCAAATGGTCAAGTTCGTTTAGAACAGCTACATTGGCAAGATAGCCGCCAGCGCAAAAATATACGTAAGGCGTTAGAAGCAGCCAGCAGTCAAATTTCTCTACCAACAAACGCTACACCGTTAGCAACCACTACTGGTATGTTAGATGCTCAGATGCATCGTTGTTTGGGGCCAGATATGCAAGCTTTTGGTACTGCAATTTTGGTTAAACACAAGGAACGTGGGTGGCTTTACGTTTTAAGTCGGGACCCCGAATATACCTGGACGGAAACTAGACAAAAATTAGTACGCTTAGTAGCCGATCAAACCGCAGTTGCAATTGAAAATGATGAATTAGGAGTAGAATTACGTAAGAAAGAACGTCTCGATCAAGAATTAGAAATTGGTGCAGAAATCCAACGGCGACTTTTGCCCCGTCAATGTCCAGATATTCCCGGTGTTGCTTTAGCCGCCAGATGTAAACCAGCGAATCACGTCGGCGGAGACTATTACGACTTTATCCCCACGAATCATAATTTGATGATTAAAGGGAAAAGCATGGATGATACTGAAGCCAATCGCTGGGCTATGGTTATCGGGGATGTGATGGGTAAAGGCGTACCTGCCGGTTTAATTATGACGATGATGCGAGGAATGTTAAGAGGTGAGGTATTACACCTAAATTCTCCAGCCCGAATTCTGCAAAACTTGAATCGAGTCATGTATGCAGATTTGGATAATTCTAGTCGCTTTATTACGTTATTTTATTCGGAATATGACCCGCAAAAACGGCTTTTATCTTACAGCAATGCCGCACACAATCCCCCTTTATGGTGGCACGCTGCAACCAAAACCGTGAGTAGATTGGATACTAATGGAATGCTTATTGGTTTAGAAGCTAACAGTCAGTACGAAAACGGTCAGGTTTACTTAGAACCAGGGGATACAATTATTTATTACACTGACGGCTTAACAGATGCTGCTTCTCCTTCCGGCGAGCGTTTCGATGAAGAAAACCTCATAGATGCTTTTAATAATGCTTGCAGAAATTACAAAGAACCACAAGAAATACTTGATTGTCTATTTAATACAATTAAGCAATTTATCGGTTCGGATAGACAAAACAACGATGATATGACTTTAGTTGTTTTGCAAGCGCGATGAATTAATGGTGGATAGTTGTTAGTAGATAGTAGATAAGTAAACAGCTAATTCCAACAAACTTGGATAACTATAAGAATTCTCAGCTTGCAAAGGTAAACTATCATAATTACTGAATACAAAATCAGCCGTTGCGTGAAGATTATCTTTCAAATTAGTATCTTCCCCAAAAGCTTCCAATGCAATACTCCACCATTTATTCCCATTAATTTCTACATTGGTAAGCTCTAAACTACAACCATTATCTACATTTGCATCATTAGAAACAGCTTGTGGTTTTTTCTCCACAATTTCGTAAAGCTGGGAGGAACGAACTTTTCCAACTTTTACCCATACGGGATTATCGCCAATTTGTTGAAGAGAAAAGCTTTCTTCACTAGAATCCAAACATCGCCACTTTTTCCATTTTTCAATATTACCTTCCACTGAAGAACCAAATTGCATCGCGGTTTTTTCTACATAACGCCATTTGATTTCCAATCCTCCTTCACGTAATTTAATCCCCAAATAATCGCATTTAGGGGTGTAAAGATATACATCTTCTCTTTTTTCTGGTAATTTTGTGGGTGATAACAAGCAACCGTGCTTAAACCAAGATTCAATATTTTCCGGAATATTACCTGAGTTAAACCAGCGAACTTCATAAGTTGTCAGCATACGTGGGACAATAAAACGAGAAATTACCCTTACGGGGAGCATTATTTCCAGCTATTCAGGAACCAGAACCAATGTGGAAACAAATTTCAATTACTTTATTTTTAGTATTTAGCTTGTGCCTTACTAATATTGGTACAGCAGCGGCTGCTGCACTTAACACTTATGTAGACTCAACCGATGGCTATCAATTCTTATATCCTACTGGTTGGGTAGAAGTAGATATAAATAACGGCCCCGATGTTGTTTTTCACGATTTCATCGAAACAACTGAAAACGTATCTGTAGTCATGAGTCCGGTTCCGTCAAATCAAACTTTAACAGAATTAGGTACCCCAACAGAAGTTGGATATAAGTTGGGAAAAAATGCTCTTGCTCCCGAAGGCTCTAATCGTACAGCAGAATTAGTAAACGCCGAACAAACACAAGGCGAAGACGGTAAAACCTATTATTTATTAGAGTATTTAGTAAAATTTCCTAACAACCGAGAGCGTCACAATCTTGCTAGCGTCGCCGTCAGTCGTGGCAAGTTATTCACCTTCAACGCTTCAGTACCCCAAAGACGTTGGAATCGCATGAAACGAATCATTCAAGATTCCGTAGGCTCCTTCCGCGTCGATTAGTCAGTGAACAGTGAACAGTGAACAGTGAACAGTTAGGAGTTAGGAGTTAGGAGTTAGGAGTTAGGAGTTAGGAGTTAGGAGTTAGGAGTTAGGAGTTAGGAGTTAATTTATACCCCATCTCCCCATCTCTCCTTGTCTCCCCCTCTCCCCATCTCCCCCTCTCTCCCCCTCCCCATCTCCCCATCTCCCCATCTCCTCTAAAAATATGGGTACTCCAACTTTTGTCCTTGCTTCTGCTTCAACTGCGCGTCGTCGTTTGCTGCAAAATGTCGGGATTCAACCTTTTGTTTATGCGAGCAATTTTGATGAGTCGCAGATTCAACTTGATAATCCAGCAGAATTAGTGGAAACTCTGGCTTTACGAAAAGCTGAAACTGTTGCACCGCATTTTCAATCGGCTTTAGTTATGGGTTGCGATTCGGTTTTAGCTATTAATGGCGAAATTCACGGTAAACCAGCTAATCGAGAAGAAGCGCGTCAGCGATGGCTGATGATGCGTGGTAATTATGGCGAACTTTTTACCGGACATGTTTTTATTGATAATGTGCAAAACCGTAATTTAGTCAAACATCAGGTGACGAAAGTTTATTTTGCTTCGGCGAGCGATGCTGAAATAGATGCTTATGTTGCTACCGAAGAACCCCTTAAATGTGCTGGTGCTTTTGCGTTGGAAGGTAAAGGTTCGGTTTTTGTGGAGAAAATCGAAGGTTGTTACAGTAATGTAGTTGGTTTGAGTTTACCTTTATTGCGGTTAATGTTGTTGGAGATAGGGTATTCTATTACTGATTTTTGGCGATAAGAAGAGATTTTAGCTGGTTAACTGTTATTAGGGAGCGAGACGCTTGCACTACGGATGGTCGAAATTAATGAAAAAGATTATTAGTTGGTGGTGACAACAATTTTGCCTATAAATAATATATTTGATTAAATGCCTTTTAAAATTCACTCAACTCTTGACAGTACAAGTATTTCATAGAATAAAACAATCTTATTCTTTTCAAGGGGCTATGCGTAAGTCCTAAAAAAAGATAATTTGGAAATTTAGGATTTATCATTTTTAATCATTAATGCTCCCTATTATTTCCACAATTCCTTTACGTCAAATGGCTTCTGGCGATATTTTATCGCTACAAGTTTACAAATTTATCGGTGCAAATCCCGGCAAAAAAGTTTACATTCAATCGAATCTTCATGGTGCGGAAATTGTGGGAAATGCTGTTATTTACCAGCTAATTGAGTTTTTATGGATGTTGGATAATACGGATTTAATTGGAGAAATCTGGCTGCTTCCGGTATGTAATCCGATGGGCACTAATCAACGCTCTCATCATTTTTCTTCTGGTAGGCATTGTGCTTATGAAGCGAAAGATTGGAATCGGATTTTTTGGGATTATGAGAAAGAGATATTTCAAATTAGTGCTGATAAGAAAAATTTATTATTAACATTCGCGCAATCGCAATTTGATTTAGATTCAGAGCAGATTAGAAAGAATTTTTTAGATGCAATTAAGCAGCAATTTGTCAAGCTTTCAGATGAAATTAATTCCGATAGCTGCGTACCTTATACGGAAAAGTTTCGCTACAAATTGCAGTCTCTGAGCTTTGATGCTGACTACTTGATTGATATTCATAGTTCTACAAATCAAGGTTTAGACTATCTTTACTATTTTCGCGATCGCGAAGACAGTGCTAAATATTTTTTGCTCGATTTTGCCATTTTATTAGATGAATATGACGGAGATGCTTTTGACGAAGCTTTTATTAAACCTTGGTTGGCGTTAGAAGAGTGTTTTTTGCAGTTGGGTAGAACAATTAAATTTGATGTAGAAGCTTGGACGCTGGAACTTGGTAGAGGAATGGAAATGATTCCCGATTCAGTTACAAAAGGCGTTCGGGGTATTAAAAATTATTTAAAACAGAAAGGTGTCTTATCTGCATATTTTAAATTGGATGATATTCCACAACGGAATCATCAAATGAATTTTAAAACCAAAAGTAAAGCGACAAAATATTATGCAACCGTTGGTGGAATGATTAACTCAAGAATTGCTCTTGGAACGGAAGTTAAAGCAGGAGAACAACTTTATCAAATTCTTAGTTTTAATAAACAAGGTAAATTACCTACAACTGTAAATATTTTCGCGGATCGAGATGGATTTGTGTACGATGTTTCTGCTAATCAATCGGTAAATGAAGGTGAGTTTGTATTGGGAATTATTTAATATTTAATATAGGGAATGGGGAATTGGGCATGGGGGATGGGTATTGTTAAGAATATGAGTTTAAAAATTTCCTTCCCCAAAATCGTCTAAACTCAAAGTGTCCGCTAACTCTCTACACCCCATGTCTCGCTGGTTTAACACTGCTGGCCCATGCCAAGAAGATATTCACTATATGCTATCTCCAACAACACGATTGCCGGATTTGGAGGAGCTAATTCAACAGCGTAGTTATTTTGTTGTCCACGCACCGCGACAAACTGGTAAAACAACGGCAATGCTAGCACTAGCGCAACAGCTAACCGAAAGTGGACGTTACGGGGCTGTGATGGTATCGGTAGAGGTGGGAAGCGCCTTTAATAATGACCCAGGTGCGGCAGAATTAGCAATTCTAGGAGCTTGGCGAAATACAATTGAAAATTACCTACCTCCAGAACTACATCCCACCGCTTGGATTTATGATGCTCCTGGACAGAGAATTAATGAAAATTTAAGAGCTTGGTCGCGATCAATCAAGCGTCCGTTGGTATTATTTATTGATGAAATCGACTCTTTGCAAGACGAAACACTGATATCGGTATTACGACAATTACGGGATGGTTTTCCCAATCGTCCACAAAATTTTCCTTCATCTGTGGGATTAATTGGTTTACGAGATGTTCGGGATTATAAGGTTGCATCCGGTGGGAGTGAAACAGTTGCGGTGGAAGGGTTCCCCGGCATAAGCAAACTGTTGAACCCGAAGGGCGATCGATTAAACACAGCTAGCCCCTTTAATATCAAAGTTAGTTCGATTACCCTAAGAAATTTCAACGCTTCAGAAGTAGAAGAATTATATCAACAACATACTGAGAATACAGGACAAATTTTTACACCTGAAGCCACGGCAACAGCATTTGATTTAACCCAAGGACAACCTTGGTTAGTGAATGCATTGGCTAAAGAAGTTGTAGAAAAAATGGTTAAGGATAGAAGTATTTCTATTACCCGCGAGCATATTTTACAAGCCAAGGAAATATTAATTGCTCGTCAAGATACTCATCTTGATAGTTTAGCCGAACGCTTACGGGAACCAAGAATAAAAGCAATTATCCAACCAATGTTAGCGGGTTTGGAATTAGGGGATATACCTAACGATGATATTCAGTTTGTAATTGATTTAGGTTTGTGTAAAATGCATCCCCAAGGTGGATTAACAATCGCAAATCCAATTTATCGTGAGGTTTTACCCAGGGTATTAACGGTGACACCAATGGCTTCCCTACCAATGATTGCACCAACTTGGTTAACCGCAGAAGGGGAATTAAATAAAGATGCTTTGCTCGAAGCTTTCATTAAATTTTGGAGACAGCATGGAGAACCATTATTAGGTAGCACTGGCTATCATGAAATCGCACCTCATTTAGTATTAATGGCTTTCTTGCATCGTGTTGTTAATGGTGGTGGCACCCTTGAACGCGAATATGCCATCGGTAGTGACAGAATGGATTTATGTTTAAGGTATGGTTCTACTACTCTTGGTATTGAATTAAAAGTATGGCGTGAAAAGAAACGTGATCCCCAAAACGAAGGAATTGAGCAGTTAGAATCCTATTTAGCGCGTTTAGGATTAAATGAAGGTTGGTTGCTTATATTTGATCGACGTAAAAACGCATTACCAATCGAAGAACGTTTGTCAACGCAAGTTGTCACAACGGAAAATCAACGCTCGATTACTGTTATTCGTGCGTAAATAAAGTTATTAAAGCCATTAGCTTTCATATTTTCTCAAGAGCTAACTTAAATCATGATGACTTGGGAAGCCATAGATAGATTTAGCCGCTTTAACAGCACGAATAACTGATTGTGCCATTACTTCGGCGGCTAATGTTCCAAGTAAAGTTACGTTAGCTGTTGTCTCCGATTTGCCAGTGGCTAATGCAAAGATTGTGTCTCCGTCATACATCGTATGCACCGGATTTATTGTCCGGGCTAAACCATTGTGTGCCATTTGTGCAATTTTCTGACACTGTGCCTTATCGAGTTTCGCATCTACAGCAACAACTCCAATAGTGGTGTTCATACCACCAAGTAGAGGCGGTAAGTTTTCACCCTGGGAAATTGCATTCATCGTTCCGATTAACTTTTTGCCATCAGAAGAGCGCAATCCGGCAAGCAATTGGTTGTTTGATGGATCGAATACATCGCCAACAGCATTAACGGCAACGATTGCGCCAACTGTAACTCCCATTGGTAATTTAATTGATGCCGTGCCAATCCCACTTTTCATTGCACGACTCATCCCAAAAAACTTTCCCACAGTAGCACCCGCTCCTGCACCAAAATTCCCCTCTGCTGGTAATTTATTGGAAGCATTTTTACAAGCTTGATAGCCTGCTGTAGCGTCTGGACGAATTTTGGCATCTCCAACAGCTAAATCGAATAAAACTGCTGCGGGAACGATAGGAACTTTTGCTACACCTACATCATAGCCAACACCGCGTTCTTCTAAAAATTTCATTACTCCCGTTGCTGCATCAAGTCCAAAAGCACTACCCCCAGAAAGTAGAACCGCATGAACTTGTTGCACTAAATTTGTAGGATCGAGCAAATCTGTTTCGCGCGTTCCCGGAGCTGCGCCGCGAACATCTACGCCTGCAACCGCACCGGATTCAGTTAAAACAACTGTGCAACCTGTTGCTCTGCGACTATGGGTGAAATGACCGATTTTGATACCAGCAACATCGGTAATAGCACTATTCAACTTAGATTTAGCAAATGCATGAATTGGCATTAACCTAAATCCTAAGACTAAACCGCCCAGTAACATTTCACGGCGGGATAGATTACAATTGCTCATCTTACTCCTACAAAGTTTTACCAAAAAATATTTTATAAACTAAGGAAATATTGATTGCTCTTTGAGACATCTATCTTGATAGTTTGGCTGAAGGCTTACGGCAACCAAGGATAAAAGCGCATAAAAACCCATTACCAATTGAAGAACGTTTATCAACGGAAATGGTTGTAACACAAAATCAACGTTCTATTACTATAATTCATGCATAAATAAAGTTAAAATATCATTCAATTAAACGTTATATTGAAAGCAGAAGGATTAATTATTGATACTGCCTTTGAAAATTTAATCGCAATGAATGCGACTGCAATTAATAGCATTTTTATTTAACAATGTTGCCAAATAGAACTTATATTTCATTGGCAATCTAAAGATAAATTAAATGATAATTGTCCATTGATAACTGATAATTGTTTAAAGTGAATAGTATTCAAGATAACAACTTTTCTCTTCCAGGAGAAGTTCTAATTCCCCAGGCTCCTCCCGGTTTTAAATCGGGTTTTATCGGTATTATCGGTCGTCCGAATGTCGGTAAATCTACTTTGATGAACCAATTGGTTGGTCAAAAAATTGCGATTACCTCACCAGTAGCTCAAACTACGCGAAATCGATTGCGCGGTATTTTAACTACGCCAGAAGCACAGCTAATTTTTGTAGATACACCAGGAATTCATAAACCTCATCATCGCTTGGGGGAAGTTTTGGTTACGAATGCCAAAATTGCCATCGAATCTGTTGATGTTTTATTATTCGTAGTTGATGGTAGTACTGTTTGCGGTGGTGGAGATAAGTACATTGCTTCACTACTCGAACATACCACTACGCCGATAATTTTAGGCATCAATAAAATTGATAGTCAGCCTGAAGATTTTCAGTTGATAGATGAAAGTTATTTAGAGTTAGCAGAGCTTGGAAAATGGCAAACGGTAAAGTTTTCTGCTAAAACCAGCGATGGATTGCCGGAAGTACAAAAATCATTAATAGAACATTTAGAATCTGGGCCATATTATTATCCACCCGATTTAGTTACCGATCAACCGGAGCGCTTTATTATGGGTGAACTAATTCGGGAACAAATTTTGCTGCTAACTCGCGAAGAAGTTCCCCACTCTGTAGCCGTCGGCATTGATTTAGTAGAAGAAACACCCAAATTAACCCGCGTGCTGGCAACAATTAACGTCGAGCGCGATTCCCAAAAAGGTATTCTAATTGGGAAAGGTGGAGGAATGCTTAAATCTATTGGCAGCGCCGCCAGAGAACAAATTCAAAAATTAATTGCAGGCAAAGTTTACTTAGAATTATTTGTCAAAGTACAACCAAAATGGCGACATTCCCGCATTCGGTTGGCGGAATTGGGATATAGAGTTGAAGAGTGATGGGGATTGGGCATAGGGCATTGGGGATTGGGAATGGGAGATTGGTAATTGGTAATTGGTAATTGAGAATTGGGCATTGGGGATTGGGCATTGGGGATTGGGCATGGGGCATTGGGGATTGGGAATGGGAGATTGGTAATTGGTAATTGGTAATTGAGAATTGGGCATTGGGGATTGGGCATTGGGGATTGGGGATTGGGCATTGTGAATGGGGGATTGGTAATTGGTAATTGGTAATTGGTAATTGGTAATTGGTAATTGGTAATTGAGAATTGGGCATTGGGGATTGGTAATTGGTAATTGGTAATTGGTAATTGGTAATTGAGAATTGGGCATTGGTAATTGGTAATTGGTAATTGGTAATTGGTAATTGGTAATTGAGAATTGGGCATTGGGGATTGGTAATTGGTAATTGGTAATTGAGAATTGGGCATTGTGAATTAGAAACAGCTAGGGAGCGAGACGCTCCCACTACAAATGGTTTATAAATTTACTAATTGTCTTTCTATTGCCAGTTTCCAGTTTCCATTCATCACTTACCTGTTACTTACTACCAATTACCAACTACCTATTACCCATGCCCCATGCCCTATGCCCTATGCCCCATTACCAATATTCCTTAATGCACTGCCGTGGGTGTCTCTTCTTCCACAATTGGGCTGCGTAAGTTTTCTACTAAGGCTTGAATTTCTGGTGGCGGTGGTGGTGTTAGACGTGAAACTATTAGGGTGACAATTAAGTTAATTATCATACCTAATGTTCCAATTCCTTCAGCGGAAACACCGAAGAACCATGTCGGCATTCCAGCAAATTTTACGCCGATGATATAGGCTGTAGTGGAGATTAAGCCAGTTAACATTCCGGCGATCGCACCTTCTTTGTTTGTGCGTTTGTCGAATATTCCCAAAAATATGGCAGGGAAGAAGCTCGCTGCTGCTAAACCAAAGGCAAATGCTACAACTTGTGCGACATATCCTGGATTGTTGATGCCGAAGTATCCGGCAACTACTAATGCGAAACCTACCATGATTCTGCCGACGAATACTCGCCTACTTTCTGATGCATGGGGGTTTATCATTCGGAAATAAACGTCGTGAGCGATCGAACTAGAAATTACTAGCAGCAAACCCGATGCTGTAGATAATGCTGCTGCTAAACCTCCTGCGGCTACTAAAGCAATTACCCAAGGTGCAAGTTTGGCTACTTCTGGGGTAGAAAGTACGATGATATCTCTATCGATAGTAATTTCGTTGGTTGCTTCGTCTGGAGTTAACTGCAACCTTCCATCGCTATTTTTATCGTTAAAAACTAATAATTCGGTATTTTCCCATTTTTTCACCCAGTCTAATTGCTGTACTTCTACAACGGTTTTATCGTGCAATGAATTAATTAAGTTGTAGCGGGCAAACATCGAAAGAGCGGGGGCGGTAGTATAAAGTATGGCAATTAATAGTAATGCCCAACCAGCAGAATAACGAGCGGCGCGGACGTTAGGAACCGTGTAAAATCTGACGATTACGTGGGGTAAACCTGCCGTTCCTACCATTAAGGCGATAGTAATAAACAGCACATCCAACATTGATTTGTTGGCGAATGGCTGGGTATATTCTTGAAAACCCAAGTCAACTTGAACTGCATTTAGTTTATCGGCAATATCGCTGAAGGTAAATGCAAATTGAGGAATTGGATTTCCTGTAAGAAGAAAGGCTATAGCAATTGCAGGGATAAGATAGGCAACGATTAAAACACAATACTGGGCTACTTGCGTCCAGGTAATACCTTTCATTCCTCCCAATACGGCGAAAAAACCGACAATTACCATACCGATAATTACACCAGTATTGACATCAACTTGCAAAAAGCGGCTGAAAACGATACCAACACCGCGCATTTGTCCGGCGACGTAAGTTAGCGAAACGAAGATAGCGGCTACTACAGCAACCAATCGAGCAAATTGGGAATAATAGCGATCGCCAACAAAGTCGGGTACGGTATATTTACCAAATTTTCGCAGGTAGGGAGCTAAAAGTAATGCTAGGAGTACATAACCGCCAGTCCATCCCATCAAGTAAATTGAACCGTCGTAGCCTAAAGAAGAAATTATTCCCGCCATCGAAATAAACGAAGCTGCCGACATCCAGTCAGCAGCAGTCGCAGCACCGTTAGCGAGGGAAGGTATATCTTGCCCCGCGACAAAAAAGCCTTTAGTATCTTTAACGCGAGACTGCCAACCGATGTAAACGTAAGCTAAAAATGAAGCGCCAACAAACAAAATTGTCCAAATTTCAACTGACACAGTTTTCCCCTATCTTCTAATATTATGTTCGCGATCTAATTTATCCATCTGTATTGCGTAAATAAAAATCAGCGCCACAAATACTAGGATTGAACCCTGCTGTGCCATCCAAAAGCCAAAGGGTACGCCAAAAAACCGGATTGTATTTAAAGGTTCAACCAACAGAATACTAAATACCAGGGAAACCATTGCCCAAACTATTAAAAGATTGCGAATTAAAGCTACATTTTTTCGCCAGTAAGCGCGGTGGTTTTCGTTATTCATTTTTTATCACTATAAATGCATGAGAAATAATAACAGCAAACTAGGCAGTTACTGTAAGTATGCGTCGATACCAACAGTATTTTTAATGATTGTTAAAGGTTTAGCAAAGCAATCCACTATTCTTATATGGTTCAAGTTCGGTAAAGATTATGCACTTTCGATCGGAAATTAAGTATTTCAGGCGTTAAACAATTGATGTAATTTTTAATTTTAAAGTCGCCATTATCCAAGCTGGGTAAGACTTTTAGACTATGAAGAGTAAATTTTATCTAAAAATAATAAAAAGAAATTATTTCAAGCCGGTTATCGCGGCGGCGTTACGAATGATGAGCGTTTTTAACTAAAAGATGGGTTTGAATGATTCGAGATAAACGGCAACAAGCAATAGCAGGCGATCGCTCAACATTCTACTATTTTTCTTTCAAACGTCGGGAGACATTGCACTGCAACGTCTCTACAACCCAGCAAAACTAATGTGGTGAAGTACTAGTATTCCACCACATTAATTCTGAGGGGTAGCATAATGGTATTTGTAGGTTGGGTTGAACGGAGTGAAACCCAACATCCGCGTTGGGTTGCGCTTCGCTTAACCCAACCTACGAATCAATCTCTCAACCTAGCAAAATAAATGTGGTGAAGTACTGGTTCACCACATAAGTTATGAGGGGTAGCACATTCGTAGTGCGAGCATCTTGCTCGCTGGCGCTATCGAGCGAGCAAGATGCTCGCACTACGCAAACCCATCAAAATTAATGTGGTGAAGTACTACTAATCGATTGGATTAATTTTGACGGGTTCGTTTTTCCGGTAAACCTTGGGAGACGTTATGTATAACGTCTCTACAACCCGTCAGAAACAGATAAATAAAAAAACAATGGGTAAATGATAACTGCAAAAAGCGATTATCCATTACCTATTATCAGATTAACAAATAGAATTCAAAACAATTCATAAGATATTTTGAAATATTTGCTTAAATTGTTGATTTTTTCATCTACACCTTTATTTTCAGACCAAATCCATAATTGCCTTATCTTTATATTTTGTTATCTTTGCCGTCAAACTATCAATAATTAAACTTGCTTAAAAAATAATAATGTTTTTACATAAAATAAATTAAATTAAGCTATTCTAGAATGACCGTAAATAAAGCGGTCTCAAAGTATCAGCAGTGAGGATCGACCAATCGAAAGAGATAAGTAGCGCCAAATAAGCGTTTTTTGTATCTGAAGTTGGATGAAAGTTTGCTTGCTGTCGAGGCATAATGACAAAACATATTAACAAATTTGCCAAGTCAAGATAGACGAAAAAATATATCCGATTCTATTTCTATGAGCTTTTATGAGTTAAGCAGGTGAATGTTAATGAGTTAAAGACAGCACTACTTTATTGAATAAATATAAAAAAAAGAGGTTAAAAAGCGAGAATGCGAACAATACAAAAAGTTTGTTGTCCCAACTGTGGAAGTAAATGTGAAAGGCATAATATTTGTGAAAGCCAAATATGTCGCACGAGTTGTGCAAATTGTGACTATTTAATGATCAACTGCACTCGCACCGGAAAAGTGATTGAAGCTTACGCTCCCGGTATTTACGCGAATAAATAGGAATTGGGCATGGGGCATTGGGCATAGCTCACGGAGTTAGGATTTTCTACCCCCCTCTACCCCCTCTACCCCCTCTACCCCTTCTACCCCCTCTCTCCTTGTCTCCCCATCTCCCCATCCTATTTCTTACTAGTTCGTAACTGTCCGCAGGCAGCGTCTGCTTCTAAACCACGGGAGTAACGGACGCTGTGTGCGGTATGGTGTTTTTCTAAGGCTTGTACAAAAGCTTGAATGCGATCGTAAGTTGGACGTTGATAATCTACTTCGTCAATGGGATTATAAGGTATCAAATTAACGTGACATTGAAATCCCCGTAACTGCCGCGATAGTTGATGTGCGTGTTCTGGAAGGTCGTTGACACCAGCAAGGAGTATATATTCAAAAGATACGCGCCGTCCGGTCATTTCTACGTAGTCGCGACATTCGGCAAACAATTCTTCAATTTGGTATTTACGAGCGCTGGGAATAAGTTGTTCTCGCAATTCTTGATTTGGTGCGTGGAGACTAACTGCAAGGGTAGCCTGTAAACGATATTTTGCTAAGTTACGAATACGTCCGGGAATACCTACTGTAGAAACAGTTAAGTTGCGCTGTCCGATTCCCACATCTTTATTAAGGCATTGAATAGCGCTTAAAGTATTATCTACATTTAATAAAGGTTCACCCATACCCATAAATACGATATGGCTAACTCGTTGTCCAAATTCTTCCTGTACCGTTAAAACTTGATCGACAATTTCGCTACGAGTTAGATTTCGCTTGAAACCACCTTTACCAGTAGCGCAGAAATCGCAAGCCATCGGGCAACCAACTTGAGTAGAAACGCAAACCGTTAAACGTTCTAACTCTCCTCGATTTTCTCCTTGTCTATTCCTATTTTTTCCCCATTTCTTAAAAGTTGGCATCCCAACGGTTTCTATAATTTCCCCATCTGACAATTCCAAAAGATATTTTACAGTGCCATCGGGAGCAGTCGAACGATGTTGTAAAGTAGAACGTCCAATCGGAATTTCCGCTACAGATTCCCGCCACTGCTTAGAAAATACAGTAATATCAGTCAGCGAACGAACACCCTTTTGATATATCCACTGATGTAACTGTTTTCCTCTGTAAGCTGGCTGCCCCTGCTCTTGTACCCAAGCAGTCAATTCTTCCAAAGACGCTCCTAGTAGAGGAGGAATAGAAATTTTCGGATATTTAGGAGTGGGAGGTTTAGAAGAAGCTACAGTGTTGACAGACATAGTGAAACCGCGATTATTAAGAAGACAGTGAATCTTTATCGTAGATTATTTAACGTTTTTATTGTTGTGGGAAGTATAGATTTATATTTAACCAACCGCGTAACGAGTAAATTGACGTTTAAAAGAGGAATGAAAACCGATAACTATATCTGAAGTCGGTACACCCATTTCAACCAACCTTTCAGCAACAGAATCTTCCGTACCGTTATATTGAATCCAGATTTTGCCATTTTGAATATCGAAATGCATTACAGGACCAAATACTCGCTTATCTCCCTGCCAACCAACATAAGCTAATTGATAATGGTCATTTTCTGTATCAAAAATTAGCTCTGCCTTGACGTTATCATTATTATTAGTAGCTATTTGAGCGTGTTCTGTTAGAATATTTTTCACAAATTCTCGATATTTTTCTAACTTATCCATTGCTCGATTTCCTCTAATTTAGGATTATAAATTATTAGCTTTACTTGGTAGCGTTTTAAAGCACGTTGGATGAAAGAAAGCTGAAAAAAATCCTGGTAAGTTTCAATAGGAACAGCTAAGTAAACAATTCGGTTGGGTTCTTGTTCTTCAAGTGCTTGACAATAGTTAAGATATTGCCCTAATGCAGTATGAAACGCGCTAATATCTGAATCCGCAATAAAGCTTTTAATTTCTACAGCAATTTTTTCTGAATCTCTTTCTGCTGCAATAGCGTTTTCTGCTGCTAAATCAATTTGTAATTTTACTGCTTCACTAATACGAATTGTTAAGGGGTCATGGGTAATCTTCCATCCATCTTTGATTAAGGCATTTTTAACCTGTTGATGGAAAACGTCTTTAGCCATTATGGATGCCTTTCATCCCAAATATATTTAGTTTTAACTTTTAACTTTAAATTTATTTTAGCGGGGGTTGAAGGAGACGTAGCACTGCTACGTCTCTACATATTTGATGCAAAAAATTAACCAAATGTACTGCCGTTCCAACCCCACATCGCACCTTTGGCATCGGCAAATTCGATATAAATGCGATTTGTAGGCACACCAAGGGCTTGATTAATTTCTTGGCAAAAGTCCTGACTCATGGACTTGGTTTGTTCGGGCTTCATTGTACCAACACTTTTGATTTCTATATAACAAGCTGGCTCAGTACTACCACCGAAAGTCATGGGAACTTCTCCTTCAAAAGCCGTCATTACATAAGATTCGGGTTTCCCGACATGCTTTGCTAACTTAGAAGATAAAGTTTTCAGCATTCCCTCAACTTCAGCTTTTTGGGGAGCCGATATAGAACTTTGGACTTTAATTAAAGGCATAATATCAGTGAACAGTGAACAGTGAACAGTGAACAGTGAACAGTTATCAGTTAACAGTTAACAGTTACTAGTAGGGTGTGTTGTCGCGACAGCGCAACGCACCGTCACTCCTAATTTCTAACTCCTAACTCTTAACCCCTAACTCCTAACTCCATTTACCCGCCGTAATTCCAGCCTGTTGTTTCAAGTAGTAGTTGTTTGCCTTCACGATGTACTCCCGCAGCAACAACTTCACCGACATAAACGGTATGATCACCTTTATCAACTTTTCCAACAACTTGACATTCGATATATCCCAAGGAGTCAGTAATAATCGGACATCCAGTTTCTTTACCAAGGGAAAATTCTATATCTTCAAATTTATTTCCGACGCGGCGCATGGGTTTAAAGAATTTTTCTGCCATGTCTTTTTGTCCATCTTCTAAGAAGCTGATAGCAAATACCCCACTTTTTTCAATCATTTGATGGGATATAGAATCTCCTTTGACACAATTTACAACTAAAGGCGGCTTAAACGAAGCCTGCATCAACCAGCTAGCAGTAAAACCGTTTACTTCTTCACCATCCTTAACCCCACAGATATATAAACCGTGAGGAATCTTCCGCAACATCGTTTTTTTTGCTTGTTCGTCTAACATAAGTTTATTTACCTATTATTTCTCTACTTTTCAGTTTATCGAAGAGTGGGAATTGGGCATAGGGCATGGGGGATTGGGGATTGGGGATAGTTAGGAGTTAGGAGTTAAGAGTTAGGAATTAAGAGTTAAGAGTTAAGATTATTATTTCTACCCCATCTTCCCCCTCTACCCCATCTCCCTCTCTCCCCCTGAGCCGCACGCTCCGCGTGAACGGGTTGCGCCACTTCTCTCAACGCGGGGAACCCGCGCACGAGAGTGGCTTACCATCTCCCCATCTCCCCCTGAGCCGCACGCTCCGCGTGAACGGGTTGCGCCACTTCTCTCAACGCGGGGAACCCGCGCACGAGAGTGGCTTACCATCTCCCCATCTCTTCCCTACCTCGGACGGAACAAGTGCGAATGCTCTGGGTGATACAATCTTGACCTGGCTGAAGATTCACCAAGGGCGGGACTGATTATATAAAGTGTGGTGCGAATCAGTTTTTCTTTGTGGGTATATTCTGCTATTTCACTCAGAGGAACTACGAGAATTTTTTCGTCATGCCAGCCGACGCGAAAGCATATTGCTACGGGGGTTTCGGGGGGATAATGCTCTAAAAGTTTGGCTTGGGAATCTTCGACATGACGAGCGCTCAAATACAGGCAAAGACTAGCTTGATGTGCTGCTAGTGAGGCTAATTCTTCTTTGGGGGGTACCTGCGTGCGTCCGCTGATGCGGGTAAGTATAATGGTTTGCACTAAACCCGGTACCGTAAGCTCTATATTTAATTTTGCGGCGGCGGCTTGGAAAGCACTGATACCGGGGATTACTTCAAATGGAACCTCGGCTTGGGCAAGTTGCTGCATTTGTTCGTGGATGGCGCTGTAAAGACTTGGATCTCCCGAATGCAAACGCACAACCGATTTATTATTTCTGACAATATCCACCATCATTGGCACAATTTCTTCCAGGGTTTTAGAAGCCGTGCGAATGATTTGGGCATCTTCCCGACAAAATTCTAAAATTTCTTGAGGGACTAAAGAGTCTGCAAATAAAACTACATCGGTTTGTTGGAGTAGCTTTTGCGCTCTAATAGTTAATAAATCTGGGTCGCCAGGACCCGCACCCACAATATAAACTGCTGGTTTTAATTTATTGGCAGCTTTTTCTTCACACAAAATACTAGTATTTTCACGCATAAAAACAAATTGTAATGCCTTCTCCTTCAAACTTTTTTCAGAAAAATCACGGTATCTTTCCGGATTCAACCCCTATATATAGAAATATTGATTGGTAGATGCACCCTGGTTAAGCCCTAGAGAAAACTCTGGGGCATTTTTTATTTTAGATTTTGGATTTTGGATTAAATAATTAGGAGTTAGGAATTAGGAGTTAGGAATTAGAAGTTAGGAATTTAGAAAGGAAATTAATCCCGCCTTCTCCTTGTCCCCTTGTCCCCCCATCCCCTTGTCCCCCCATCACCCTACCTCCTCATCTCACTTACTTTCTCATCACTCTGGGGAGAAACCACATCTGGCAGAGGGCGTTTTCTGATGTATAGCCACCATAAACCAGCTAATCCGATAGCTATTTCTACTAAACTTACTACTTGAGCGATTCTTAAGGGACCGAGCATTAAGCTATCTAAACGCAATCCTTCAATCCAAAAGCGTCCTAAGCTGTAACCTACCAAATAAACTAGGAATATCGTTCCTGTTTTTAAGTGAAGTTTTCCCTGCAAGGCTCGAAAGAATAATATCATCAGCAAACTGAATATGATGACATTCCACAATGATTCGTAAAGGAATGTCGGATGAAAGAAACTTTCATCTATATATTGCGGTGGGCGGGGGTAAACTTTTGAGCCATCAATAAGCGTAATTTCACGAGGAATATAAAGCTTCCAAGGTAAATTAGTCGGCTTTCCAAAAGCTTCCGAGTTAAAGAAATTTCCCCAGCGTCCAATTGCCTGCCCTAAAATCAGCGAGGGAGCCACTAAGTCTGCTAACTGCCAAAATGAAACTTTTTTGAGTTTGGCGAATAGTATAGCAACTATTAGCCCTCCTATAATCGCTCCATGAATAGCAATACCACCCTTCCAAATAGCGATAATATCCCCAGGACGTTGAGAATATTCCTGCCATTGAAATAAAACGTAATATATTCTGGCAGCCGGAATTGCGCCAATTACCAGCCAAATCGATAAATCGCTGATTAAATCGGGATTGACATTACGACGCTTCGCCAAATACTGAGAAAGCGTAACACCAATTAATACTGCTGAGGCAATTAATAAGCCATACCAGCGGATAGTTAACGGTCCTAATTTTACTAAAATCGGACCCGGAGAAGTAAACATAAACGCCAAGGGCAAATAGGAAATATCCAGTGCCATGCGGAATACCGTAACTTTATTGTTGCACTCATACTTTGACATACTTCCACACTTTTGCAAGCAGGGGATGGGGAGAGGGGGTAGAGGGGGAAGACAATTTAGAAATAACTCTTAACTCCTAACTGCTCACTCTTCACTGTTAACTGCCAATTGTTACCTAGTTACTAATTGTTGATAATTGAAGTCTGGTATTATGGGAAACTAAATTATTGGCTGTATAAAAATGGAGCAAGATTCAGTAAATATTTAGTAGATATCTATAGAATTTTGTCAGCAGGTGAATAGGAAAATATTAATAAGAACATTGTTTGTTCTCTGTTTTCCGTTGCCCGTTGCCCGTTGCCTTTTTGCTTAAAAAATCTCGTTCGGATTAAGTTTGCTGATACCAAGGGTGCAGTGTAGAAGTTAAATTACGTACATAACCTTTGGCTGATTGTTATGCAGAAGCGTTTGACACAAAAACAAGTTTCTCAGATTGTCGCAGAAGTTGAACGTTTGTCTCAACGACGACAATCTGAAATTGAACTCGAAGAATTACAGCAGATTTTACAGGAGTTAAATTTACCTGATGATTTGCTCGATGAAGCGGTAATGCAGGTTTATCGCAAGCAAGCTATAGATAAGCAGAAGAAGCGCAATCGTTTGATAATTGGGAGTGTGCTGGCTGTGGTGGTAGGTGCGATCGCAGCGACATTTTTTATGCAACAACAGCAACAGCAAGCGCTTGAAGGTATTACTTTTTCCCAGAGCCGAATTGGTTTTAGGCGTAATGATTCTGTAAGCTTAGAAGAAATTGACCGCCAAAAGAATCCGGAAGTATTTTACAATGTAATTCTTGAAGATGCCCCAATCGGGGAAAAAATAGAATTGGGCTGTAATTGGGTTAATCCTAGTCGTGAAATTGCTCATCGAAATATTTGGAAAACCAAAACTATTAATACAAAACTTTGGAATACTCATTGCCGCTACAAATTTAACGAGAATGTTCCTCCTGGTAATTGGATGGTACAAATGACTTTGAACGATGAAGTTAAGACTAGCAATAAGTTTACTGTTAAGTGATTTGGGCATTGGGTATTGGGCATTGGTTAAATTGTAGGGTGTGTTATGGCACGAAATTTTTGAAGGAAAAACAAATATGTATCCGAAGCCGTAACGCACCATCCGAGATTAGCAAATTCTAAAAAATCGCACCTCGTCGAATCAAATCGCGCTTCATTAACTCATAAATTCCGATATTATTTCTAAACAGAGCTTTTTCTACATTGGCTAAAAGAAAATTAGTATCAGTTAAATTATTACTATTAATATAGGCATAACTAAGATTAGCGCCATCTAAATTTGCTTTACTTAAATTGGTAAAACCTAAGTTGGCATAACTTTTTAAATCCAGCCGCTAAGAATATACATAGGGTATTGGCAAAAATAATAAAAACCGTTATGGGTTAAACATCCCTGCTTGCCTTAACTCCAAACATTATGGTGAGTTACGGCTTCGGATACATATTTATTTTTCCCCAATACATTTAAAGCCGTAATACACCCTACAAATTAATTAATATAAGTAAACTTTTACGCCGTATTAGTATAAAGTACCCTCGTGAACAACTAACTTCATCTTTTCCCGTAATTAGTGTAATAAAGAGTACGACAACCAACACCATCTCGGACTAAATATAGCTGCTTTTCTTTGTTATCCCAAACACATAGCGAGAACGTTCCTTCTAACAACTTGAGACATTCTTCACCTTTGATTTCCCAAAGATGCGCTACTATTTCTTTATCAGTATATTTTCTATTCAAATGTAAAATATGCCGCAAATGACAGCGGTTGCTTAACCAGATGTATCCAATTACAGTGAAACGAGGGTTTTAACTACAAAAAAATCTTCACTTCCGTAAGTAACATCATAATTGCTAGCATTTATCCGTCCTAAAACTACATACCAATCCGATATAACCTTGATATCGGGGATTTGTCTTTTATTCCATAAAGCGGCTAATTTCATCAAGATTTAAAACTATTGATTAAGAATTGAAAATAAAAGTACCGAAGATAAGCCCTGTATTAATTCATGGTGCTAATGTAAAATCCAAAAACAAACCAAACCAAACGCATCCGTTGTTAAAATCTAAAATCGTTTGACATTGGCTGTAGATGGAAATAGTATATTTTGATGCGAATTCAGGGATAATAGATAAATACATTACATTTTGAATCTTACAATTGAATATGTAAATTTAAACACATTATCTCCGGCATACAAATACTTCAATATAATTACTGAACCTTAAAATGACTAAGTATAATGATTGCGATTTATCCTGGAAGTTTTGACCCTATTACGCTAGGACATCTTGATATTATTGAACGTGGTAGTCAGTTATTTTCACAAGTTATTGTTGCTGTATTGCGTAATCCCAATAAAACTCCATTGTTCACGGTGCAACAACGTTTAGAACAAATACGTCAATCTACCACACATTTAGATAATGTAGAAATAGATGCTTTTGAAGGTTTAACCGTTGAATATGCTACCCGAAGCAAAGCGAAAGTTTTGCTCAGAGGTTTAAGAGCAATTTCCGACTTTGAAGTTGAACTGCAAATGGCACACACCAATAAAACTCTTTCCACCGAAATAGAAACTGTTTTTTTAGCAACCTCAAACGAATATAGTTTTTTAAGTAGTAGTGTGGTAAAAGAGATTGCAAGGTTTGGTGGTTCTATTAATCATCTCGTTCCCCCTCACGTTGCTTTGGATACATATAAATGCTTCACCCACAACCAAACGGTATCGAACCCAATCAAAACGGACAAAACGGAAGTCACCCACCCGCTCAATTTCCCCAAGAATCGGGAAGCGTAGATATTCAGCAGGAGCTTAACCGTTTAGAAGAAATTATTCTTACCAGTTTTCGCATCCCGTTGACGCGAAAGACTTTGGTAGATGAAGAAAAATTACTCGAACAGCTTGATTTTATCCGCTTATCTCTACCTGATGCTTTCCAAGAAGCGATCGTAACTATCCAGCAAAAAGAAGAAATTCTGTTAGAAGCCGAAGCTTACGGGCAGCAAATGGTAGAAGCAGCACAAGCGAAAAGAGCGCAAGTGTTGAACGAAAGCGATATTATCCGACAAGCCGAACAACAAACAGAGCAATTACGCCGACAAGTACAGCAAGAGTGCGAGCTTCGGATGCAAGAAACTCTTGATGAAATCGAGCGCAAACGACGTGCTTGTCAGCAGGAAATAGAAGAAATGCGTCGTTTAGCAATGGAAGAAGCCGAACAAATCGCCCAAGGTGCAGATCAATATGCCGATAATGTTTTAGAACATATGGAGCATGAACTTAACGAATCGCTAAAGATTATTCGTAATGGTAGACAGCAGCTATATGGAGAAGCCCAGCCACCCCAGCGCGGTTATCCCGGCAAAATTATTAAAAAGAAGTAGAACAAGTAGAGATGTTTCGATTAAAATATAATATTTACGAATGTTTTATGTAGCGCAAGTTAATATTGGAACAAATATCGGCATAAATATTGCTTCTTTCCTGGGTATACTTCAGATAATCTTCTGCTTATTTTATTTGATATTCGGAATAATTCAATTAATACGAACTCGGAATAGACTTAGTAGCTCGGCTACAATATTTTATTGTATTCAATTAGTTGTTATACCAGCTTTTTTACTATTATCGGGTTCAATTTTAATATTTCAAGGCTGGCGATTAGACCCAATTTTACAGTTGCAGCAGTTTATATTGTTTCTTTTAATTGTTTTTTTAATAATTAAAGAAATGGTAATTAATACAGTTAGGAGAAATAGATAATTTCATATTTTGTATTAAAAATATTTAAGAATCTTGACTCTCAGCTTCCAAATATTCAAAATTCGGATAATCAAAAATAGAAGCTTCAATAGAATTAACTTCATCAGCTAAATTATCTTTAAGCTTACCCGCAAAACCTGCGATTAAAGTATTGTATTGACGAATAGTTTTTGTTAGTTCTTCTAGATCGCGTTTATCCCAGTAACCACCTTCATCACTAACATCTTTAACAATTCCTAGTTCATTTGCAGCATCAAGCATTTTTACAATTATTAGATGGCACTTGAGAAAATTCTCTAATCCTCCATATTCGGGATTGCTAGCATATTGCGTTTTACAAAAACCCGTCCAATACCAATCATTAACTTTTTTAACTTCCGAATGAGTTGCTAAACCAAAAATAGGAGTTTCAGAACCATCCCCCGGAAGCGAATCAAAACCAATAATATAAGTAGGATTTTTCCAAGAAAAACCATTCAGAGCAATTTCGACTGGTTTCAATGCTCGAATTTTAATAAAAGCATAAGGATCGTAAATATCATCTTTATCAAAATGACAGTCATCCCCAGAAATTTCTACTAAATCATCAACGCTTTTAAAAGGAAGTTTCAAAGCCAACTTGTGTAAAGCAACAACTTTTTCCCTTGCTTGTTCAACAGTTGCATTATTTAAACTAAACCTATAGTGAATTGTTAGTCCCATTTGACTTAAACTTTAATTTATTCTAGAGTTTTGAAGAATAATTCCGCTGCAATTATCGAATATGATTTAGAAGCTATATAAATAAAATCTTGACAAATTAAACTCTTTAGCTCACGAAGGTGGGCTTTGTAAATGTAGCGATACCCTTATAGGATATTGCTACTTCACAATACTTTCCTAAAGCGTATAAGTAAAATCTTCCACTAACATACCGGGAACCTTACTACCGCCAAGCTGACGATTTTCATAAGTTCCAACTTCAGGAATAAATTCATGTTCGTCGGTAAAATCTATTAAATTATCACCCCAAAAGCTGTATAAACTATCATCAAAACGCAAATCTTCTATCGGTGCGACAATTTCGCCATCAGCAACCCAGAAGCAAGCGTATCGAGTCATTCCCGTAATTCTCCCAGAAGGGCGATCGCTCCAATTTAAATAGTGTAAATTCGATACATATAGCCCCGTTCCTAAAGTTGATAAAATAGAATCGGATGCCAAACTTCCTCGACTAATTTCTGGGGAACGTAAAGACTCATTACTACCAGCACCATTTGCAATTTTGTCGTATTCTTTAGCGCTACGGGAATTAATTAAAGTATTTAGTAAAGTACCTTTTTCGATTACTTTTAACTGCAAAGGGGCAATTTCTCCCCAATCATTAAAACGCGGTACCGAACCAGCATAAAAATTTTCTTGCAAGTTAAACTTTGAAGAAAGTTGCTTTTCTTTATTGGCTAGCATTACTAAAGCACTGTTCCCTTGTTGAATATCAGCTTCGCTTAAACCCCCCCAAGAAAGCATTGTTAATAATTCTGCAACAGCAGCAGGAGCAAAATAAGTTTTGTAATGTCCTCGCGGTATTTGCTTAGAAGGACGAGAAAGTAACTTTAATTGCTGTTTAGCTTGAGAAATTTTATCGATATAAGTTTGATTATTCCAATCATTTCCAGCAAAAAAACCTTTCACAGCTTGCCCTGAATCGGTAAAAATTGAATAGTCCAACGTAAAAGTATCGGTACTAAACCAATGCTTATTACCACCCGAATCAGCATAACCTTGACTTATAATACCCCCCGCATAAAACCCAGTAAAATCCAATTCTGTAACAGCTTCTAAAATAGTTTTAGCAACATCTTCATCAGCCAACAAATTACCCGGATGGACTTCCCGAGTAATTTCATCTCCTGATGGTAAAACGAGATATGTATCTACAGGTAATGATGGCAATTCTGCTCGTAATTCCAGCAAAGAATCATAGGCTTGCTTGCAATCAACTTCCCAATTACCACTAACAGGAAAAACGCGAAAAGCATCGCGTTGATTTTCCATCAAAGTTAATTCAACCCAGCCATCAGCCACAACACCAGTTTGTCGAACCTTGGCGCGATTAAACCGAGTAAACTGACTGCGTTCTCTATTAAGCTTAAAACTAAATTCTTCCCCCGGTTTCTTTTCATCTAAAAGATATTCAAACAGTCGGTTAAAGCTGACTTCAAAAGCAGATATATCTTCGTTTTTCATAAAAATATAGTTAATTGGGAATTGGTAATTGGTAATTGGTAATTGGTAATTGGTAATTGGGGATGGGGAATAGGGGATGGGGCATTGGGAATAAATAGTTAGGAGTTATGAGTTAGGAGTTAGGAGTTAGGAGTTAGGTATTAGGAGTTAGGAGTTAGGAATTAAAGTAGTGCGAGCATCTTGCTCGCTAGTATCGAGCGAGCAAGATGCTCGCACTACTTACTATTTATTTCCCCCTTGTCCCCTTGTCCCCTTGTCCCCCCATCTCCCCATCTCCCCCTCTCCCCATCCCCTCACCCTCCTCCGAAAACTTCAACATTTGTAAATAAACAAACGGGGGAAGCGTGCCCTACAGAAATTGCTTGGTTGGGTTCTCCTTTACCGCAGTAAGCAGTACCGTACATTTGCCAAGTAGATTTATTGCCTACTTTGATTAAACTTTGCCAAAATTCAGGGGTAGTAGCTCGATAATTCGGGTTACGCAGAGTTTTTGTGAGCTTACCATCTTCAATCAATTTACCGTATTCGCAACCAAATTGAAATTTATATCGACGGTCATCTATTGACCAAGAACGGTTGGATTCCATGTAAACGCCGTGCTGTATACCAGCGATGATTTCTTCAAAACTGGCTTCACCAGGTTCCAAATTCAAGTTTGCCATGCGATCGATTGGCGGTCTATTCCAAGAGCAAGCACGAGCGCAAGCAACGCCGTCAACGCCGCTTCTAGCTTGACTTTCTAAACTTCCCAAACCACGCTGCAATACACCTTCTTTAATTACATATTCTCGCGTTGCCACAGCACCAGTATCATCAAAGCCATAGCTAGCAAATTCACCTTTGACAGTGGGATCGAAAGTAATATTCATTGCTGGGGAGCCGTATCCCAAATTGCCAAAATCATCCGTCTTGACAAAACTACCGCCAGCATAGTTCCGTTCATCACCTAAAATCCGGTCAATTTCCAAAGGATGTCCTACACTTTCATGAATTTGTAGCATCATTTGATCTGGTGCTAAAACCAAATTAGTGCGAGTATTTGGGCATTCTTCGGCCGTCAAAAGTTCTATAGCTTGCTCGCCAATTTGTCCCACGCGATGCCATATTTCTTCCCCAAAGTCCAAAACACCTTGATAGCAATGTGCCGACCAACCATTATTAGTACGCTGCTGGACAATTAAACCATCCTGTGCTGTAGCTCCGAAATGAGTACTAAATAACAATAACTTTTGATAAATTTCCGAGCCATTACTGCTAATAAACCAAGTATTCTTATCAGTAGTCGTAGCGCTAGCAGTGGTCTGAACAATTTTGTCATCAACTTTTAATGTTTTACAGACTCGCACAAGTAGATCGTTAATTTGCTGTGGATTCAAACCATCCAGATTTTCAACCGACGGCGAAATAAATTCACCCACAACCTTCGGACGTTCGCTCCTAATCTGAAATGGATGTATCCACCATTCGCTAGCAGCAAGTGCCTGTTTATACGCAATTATCGCAGCCGCTTGCAGCGAATCCAAATCTAGAGAATTAGTAGCTCCGTAGCCTAGACAGCCATCAACCAGAACTTCTACCATTGCTCCGACAGTAGAAGATTTACCATTGCTTTGGGGTAAACCATCCCGGAAAAAACGATTAGACGAAGTTTCTTTTACTGCCCTAATACCAATCCAGTCAGCAGAAACATCTATACTATTGATTGCTTTTTTAAGTTCAGACCACATAAAAGACAAAAGTTAGGTGTGAGTAAGAAGGGAGAATATATTATTTACAACAAAACGTCAACTTTTGCAGCTATGATTTGTTAAGTTTTTTCTTTATTCAAAAAAAATAATGGGCATGGGGCATTGGTAATTGGTAATTGGTAATTGGTAACTGTTCCCTGTTCCCTATTCCCTGTTCCCTATTCCCTCCTTTAACAATTTCGGACGAAGATACAAATTTTCCAAAACTACTGCAATACCCGCTACCCAAGGGGGGATAATCACAGCCCCGATAATTCCTAAAACTTGGGTTCCCCCCAATACCGCCAACAACTGATAAAACGGGTGAACTCTTACAGTGTTACCGACTAATAAAGGATCTAATACATAAGATTCAACATTTTGAATAATTACAAATAGTAGCAATACCCATAAAACAGTCAATCCTCCTTGGGGAATGGCAACAATCAAAGCCGGAACCGCTCCCAAGACTGGCCCTACAAACGGTATAACGTTGGTAAACGCTGCGATGGTACCCAATGCCAAAGCAAACTCCGAAAGCCCTAAAACTCGCAAAGCAAGGGTAATAACAATACCTAAAATCAAAGAAACTAAAACCCTTCCTTGAACGTATCCCCCCATCCGCCGAGAAATAGGTAAAACTTGTGCTTCGAGACGCTCATCCCACGGTTGGGGAAACAAGCTTACCAAACCTCTAATTAAACTTTTGCTTCCAGCAGCCATATAGCCAGAAATTACCACAGCTAAAATCAAATTGATCGCAGCACCAAGAATACCAAAAGTCACTCCAAAAGAACGTAAAACTAACTTTTGACTGGAACGAAATAACCCATTAGTAAGCGCTTGAAGATCGAAGAATTGTTCTATAGTTTCTAATTGAGTGATTCCCACTCGCGCAGCTAAATTTTCAACAGCTACACCCAAATTTTCCAAATAAATCGGAAATCTGCGGGCTAAACGCTGGATTTGTTCCGAAACAGAAGGACCAATCAATAAACCGATTACAGTTAATCCACCAATCAAGCTTAGATAAAACAGAATAACCCCCAACCATCGGGGAAAACGAAATCTTTCGAGCGCATCAACAAAAGGCGTTATAGTCGCCGCCAAAACCACAGCAATCATCAAAGTTAAAACTAAACTTCGTAATTGCCACAGCAAAATTACCAAAAAAAATCCAGCAATAATTAGTAGAACATCGTACAGAGTGAAAGATTTACGCTTTTCTGACATAAGGATGTGGAGAGGGGGAGAGGGGGAGAGGGGGAGAGGGGGAGAGGGGGAGATGGGGGGACAAGGGGAAAATTATAACTCTTAACTCCTAACTGTTCACTGCTCACTGTTCACTGTTCACTGTTCACTGTTCACTGCTCACTGCTCACTGTTCACTGTTCACTGTTCACTGATTCCTATGCCATTTTGTGCCTTCTTTACTATCAATCAAGGCAATACCTTGAGATTGTAATTCGTCGCGAATGCGGTCGGATTCGGCGAAATTTTTGGCAATTCTGGCTTGTTTTCTTTTTTGAATTAATTCTTCTATGTGTTCGTCGCTCAAACCATCATCCGTTGCTGTTGTCTCAAGGGATTTTAATTGAGCTTCTAATCCAAGTACATCAGCTAATGTTACTAATGTTTGCCACATTTTTTGTAATTCTTCAGGTGCGGTTTCTGTTTTACCTTGATGTACTAGAATATTTCCTTCTTTAGCAAGTTCTTTGGCAAGCTCAAACAATACGCTCAAACCGCTAGAAAAATTAAAGTCATTATCTACAGCTTCTTGAAAACGCTGAATATAAGAATTGTCTCCTTGTCCCCTTGTCTCCTTGTCCCAATTCAATTTCTTTCCATAGCGATCGCCAAAAACCAATCCTTCTTTAAGAGTATTCCAACCGTTTGTAGCTGCTTTGATGGCTTCATCTGTAAAATCTATAGGTTTGCGATACTGTGCTGTTAATACAAATAACCTTACAGCCATCGGTTCAACACCTTTATCAAGCAGTTGGCGAATAGTAATAAAATTGCCCAAAGATTTAGCCATTTTTTCACCGTCAACTTTCACCATGCCGTTGTGCAGCCAGTAATTAGCTAAAGGTTTACCCGTGACAGCTTCCGATTGAGCAATTTCGTTTTCGTGGTGGGGGAAAATTAAATCGGCTCCACCTGCATGAATATCTATAGTTTCTCCCAGACGCTCTCTAACCATTGCAGAGCATTCAATATGCCACCCCGGACGACCTTTTCCCCAAGGTGAATCCCAAGCTGGTTCTTCGGGCTTTGCTGCTTTCCACAATGCAAAGTCAAACTGATATCTTTTCTTTTGATATTCCGAATCTTCTACATTTACTCTTTCGCTGGCTCCAGCCTGCATATCCTCTAATTTACGTCCGGAAAGCTTGCCGTATTGATCAAATTTCTGTACCGAATAATAAACATCCCCTTGAGAAGGATAAGCATATTCTTTATTCTCTAACTCGTGAATTAATCGCTTAATTCCATCCATCGTTTGAGTAGCGCGGGGATATTCGTCGGCTTCTTTGACATTCAAACGCGCCATATCATCAAAATACGCTTTGATATATTTCTCGGCTACAGCTTCCATCGACGAGCCTTCAACTCTCGCTCGCTTCAAAATTTTATCGTCAACATCGGTGAAATTCTGCACGTAACGGACTTGATAACCGCTAAATTGTAAATAGCGCCTTACTACATCCCACACAATGCAGGCTCTAGCATGACCCAAATGGCAGTAATCATAAACCGTCACCCCGCAGTAATACATCTTAACTTTCTGCGGTTCTACTGTTTTGAAGGGTTCTTGGCGACGGGTAAGACTGTTGTAAACTGTTAGGGTCATGACCAATTAATTCTTAAATATAGATACGCAATAATAGGGTAAAGCAGTTTTGCGTTACTACCTACGCTACATTATTATTTTTAATTCTTTTCCAATTTTAGTTAATTTACTGTTCTCGCCATGCAATCAACAGCAACTTCAGATCGAGCAATGGAAGAAACGAAAAAAGGATTGCCAGTCACAATTATTACTGGATTCCTCGGTAGTGGTAAGACAACTCTACTCAATCATATCTTGACCAACCAGCAAGGCTTAAAAACTGCTGTTTTGGTAAATGAATTTGGCGAAATTGGCATTGATAACGAGTTGGTAGTCTCCACCGACGACAATATGGTGGAGTTAAACAACGGCTGTATCTGCTGTACCATCAACAGCGATTTGGTGGATGCGGTTTACAAAGTGATGGAACGCCAAGAAAATATAGATTACTTAGTTGTAGAAACCACTGGTTTAGCAGATCCCTTGCCCGTTGCATTAACCTTTTTAGGAACCGAATTACGAGATTTAACTCGTTTGGATTCCATCGTCACTATGGTAGACGCAGCAAATTACAGCATGGATTTATTCAATTCCGAAGCTGCTTTTAGTCAAATAGCTTACGGTGACGTAATTGTTCTCAACAAAGCCGATTTAGTTGATGAAGCCGATTTAGATGCTTTAGAACTAAAAGTTCGAGATATTAAAGAAGGAGCAAGAATTCTCCGCACCACAAACTCTGAAGTTCCTTTACCTTTAATTCTCAGCGTCGGTTTGTTCGAGTCGGATAAGTATTTCGACGCTGCCGAAGAACACGATCGCGACCACCACGACCACAATCACGAACACCACGAACACCACGAACACGACCATCACGACCATTCAGAATGCGGTCACGACCACGAACATCACGACCACGACCATCATTCACACCACTTAGAAAATGATGGTTTTACATCGGTATCATTCGTAAGCGATAAACCGCTATCTATCCGTAAATTCCAGTATTTTCTAGATAATCAGCTTCCCGAGAATATTTTCCGTGGTAAGGGGATAATGTGGTTTGACGAAAGTCCTAAAAGACATATTTTCCACCTTTGCGGTAAACGCTTTACCCTCGATGACGACGAGTGGAAAGGTGAAAAGAAAAATCAATTAGTATTAATCGGTCAAAATTTGGATGAAGAAGGTTTATTAAAGCAGATAGAAAACTGCGTATGTATGCCTTCTGCTAATAAAGGTAAAGGTTTCGGAAAATAATCAAGGATAAATAAAAGTTTGTAGTAAGGACTTTAGTCCCAATACGGAAAGGGCTTAAGCCCTTACTACGAAGCTTTGTTGCTCATAAAAACATCAAGGTGCCTTGCGCTGCGCGACAACACACCCTACATTCATTGATAACTGTTCACTGTTCACTGTTCACTGCTCACTGATAAATGCGCGTAATTATCCAGCGAGTCAAATCATCTCAAGTTACCGTTGATGATGAAATTATCGGCAGCATTGGCATGGGACTTAATTTACTTGTGGCGATCGCCAATACCGATACCGAAGCAGAATTAGATTGGATGGCGCGTAAATGTCTGGATTTACGGTTGTTTCCAGATTCTGCTGAAGATAAACCTTGGCAAAAATCGATATTAGAAATCGGTGGCGAATTATTAGTAGTAAGCCAGTTTACCCTTTATGGAGATTGTCGCAAAGGTCGTCGCCCTTCCATGAGTCGTTCGGCATCTCCAGAAATAGCGGAAAATCTATACAATCGCTTCGTAGAAAAGTTGCGTAGTAGCGGTTTACAGGTAGAGACGGGTAAATTCGGCGTAATGATGCAAGTTTCAATTGAAAACGACGGGCCAGTAACTTTAATACTAGAACGCGAAGTAGAGTAAGTATTTAGACGTAAAGATTAATATTAAAAAATATTCAAAAAGTAATAACCAATAGATGCAGCGATTTGAATTAACAATATTCAAAACTTGCTACATCCTTTTGTAAACCATAACTATAAGTATTTTTCAAGGATTTTTTTAAACCTAATATTATAAATTGGTTCTAAATGATGAGACAATGATGGTTTAACCATCATCGAATTTTAAATTATACGTAGTTATGGCAAAAATACAGTTTTCTAGAGGTGTCAACGAACAAGTTATTCCAGAAGTACGCTTAACACGTTCGCGTAGTGGAGATAGCGGTACCGCAACGTTCATTTTTAACAATCCTAAAGCTTTGGATGAAGGAAGCACGGATGAAATTACTGGAATGTACATGGTTGACGAAGAAGGAGAAATCGTCACTCGCGAAGTTAAAGGTAAATTTATTAACGGTAAAGCAGAAGCTTTAGAAGCAATTTATTTAATGAAATCTGCTGAGGAATGGGAACGTTTCATGCGATTTATGGAACGTTATGCCGAAGAAAACGAATTAGGACTTGATAAGAGTTAGTACCACCGGAATTAGGAGTTAGGAGTTAATTAAGTTAAAGATTAAAAGTCAAAAGTTAAAGGTTAAAGGTTAAAATTACCTTTATCTCGTTGTCTCTCTATCTCCTATTTCCAATGCCCAATGCCCAATGCCCAATTCCCAAAATCATATAAATTGAAAAACAATCCTCACATACAGTTAGGATTGTTTAAATCTATTTATTCGATTATTTGGGGAGAAATCTACATTTGAGTAATTCCGAAAGCTACAGAAGCTAGTATTGCAGCGATAATGTAAAAGATACTAACTACCAGTAATTCTGACCAACCAGAAAGTTCTAAGTGGTGATGTAAAGGTGCCATTTTGAACAAACGCTTACCTTTACCATTTGGCCCTTTTGTTGCTTTGTAGTAACTAACTTGTGCCATTACTGAAAGCGTTTCTACAAAGAAGATTCCGCTAATAATAAATAGCGCCACTAAAGTATTAGACAAAAGTCCAACCGCAGCTAAACCTCCTCCTAATGCCAAGGAGCCTGTATCCCCCATGAAAACACGGGCAGGGTTGCGGTTGTGTGCTAGAAATCCTAAACAAGCACCGCTAAATGATGCACAAAAAACCATTAATCCAAGTGAAGTTGGAGCAACAATTGCAGCTAACGTTAACAGCGCGATCGCCGCAGTACCAGCAGCCAATCCATCAACACCGTCAGTCAAGTTAGTGGCGTTACTTTCTGCCACCATTACGAAACAAGATAAAGGTAAAAATAGCAACCACCCTAAAGGCAAAGAAAAGCCCAAGGGAAAAGAAATACTCGTAATAGTAGAAGGCTGACTAATAAATAACCATCCGCAAAAAGCGACTGCGAAACCAACTTGTAAAGCAAGCTTCATTTTAGGTGAAATACCTTTATTCGACTTGCGGCGAAGAATCTGCCAATCGTCAATCCAGCCGACAAATCCGTAGCTTAATGTCAAAGCTGATACAGCAATAGTTTCAGTAGCAAAATTAGATAAAACACAAGCGACTAAAATTGCTACGGGAACAAAGAATATGCCTCCCATCGTCGGGGTACCGGCTTTCTTTAAATGGGCTTGGGGTCCATCCTCGCGGATAACTTGCCCAGCTTTAAGCGCAGAGAGCCAAGGAACAGCCCAAAAGCCCAATCCGGCAGCAATCAAAGCCGATACTAAGAATGGTAGGGTTAAAGAAGTTCCTTGCCAGGGAGAGCGAGAAGCTGCTCCATCTAGAACTAATGCCGTTGCACCTAGCCCTATGCCCAACAAAGAAACCAAACGGATACCATTGAGGTTCAAACCTTGGTTTGGAGATAATTTAGCGTCCACGGAAATTTCCCTTCACTCCACACTATTAAAAAATCACACTCAGCAAGATCGCACTTCACGTGCGCTCTTTAGATACTTAACGAGCTAGTCTACACGCTTAACTTGCATCGTCATCATCATCATCATCGTCATCATCATCATCAAATTCATAATCCCCGATGTTTTCTTCAATACCCATCAAGGAATTTATGTCTTGTCGTTTCTCTTCCGGTTGCGGTTCTACTGGATCGCGAGATATTAAACGACCATTTTCTTGCAACCAGTCTAACAAGGAAGATTCTTGTTTTAATGGAATTACAGATGCTCTCCGGCTACGGGGAACTTCATATAAAGGAGAATTTAACATAAAGACTTCGGATACGAAGAGTAAGGAACTGACTTGACATTAAGAGTCTATCACTTGATACAGAATATTTTAGTTATTCATTCAACTCTTTTGCTTATAAATCCGACAAAAAACTCCTTCTTTAATATTGCTGCATAGTAACAACCACATATTTCTTTGATTTTGTAGGGTGCAATACATATTCACGCTTACATATTTCGTTTTAATTATCAATCCTAATTGAGGTCATAGCAGGGATGAGAAAAACTACTTTATTAGAAGTTATCGCGGGAAAAAATCTTGGTAGTAACGCTACCGACATTGATAAACAAAATATCTTATCGGCGATCGCTAACTTAGAAGACTTCAACCCAACACCGCGCCCGCTAGAAGCCACCGAATTGTTAGATGGTAATTGGCGACTGTTATATACAACTAGTTCTGAACTATTAAATCTTAACCGCATACCGCTAACAAATCTAACTAAAATTTATCAGTGTATTCGCGTAAAAAATAGGAGTGTATATAACATTGCGGAAATAAGTGGTTTACCATTTCTCGAAGGTTTAGTTAGTGTCGCGGCAAAATTTGAACCAGTTTCCTTGAAGCGAGTTCAAGTTAAATTTGAACGTTCAATTATTGGTTTGCAGCGTTTAATCGATTACAAATACCCAGGAAACTTTATTGAAGAAATTGAATCAGGTAAGAAATTTCTTGCAATTGATTTTCCGATTAAAAGTAACGAACAACAAGGATGGTTGGACATTACTTACTTAGATAACGACTTACGCATTGGTAGAGGAAACCAGGGAAGTGTCTTTGTATTAACTAAATCATGAAATATTCCCTAATAACTGTTTGCGAACAAGAACATATCTCATAAGCAGTACTTCGTCAAGGGGGTGAGACACCTTATTTTTGATTGAAGAGTTAGGAGTGAGGAGTGAGGAGTTAATAGTAGTCCAAATCATTAGTTCTGATAGTTTTGTTTGTCTACCGACGTAATGTAGAGACGTTATATATAAAGTCTTCCAAAGTTTACCGAGAAAACGAACCAGTCAAAATTAATGAAACAAACCACCTTGAGTTGTTTAACACTAATTACCAATCGCCAAATCTAGATAAATAACTTAACAAACCATCTTGCGGAGTCCTTGAAGTTGTAAAGTGAAATCAATCAGCCCTGCATAAAAGGCAATAAATAATTAAAGAGGGAAAAACTTATGGTTCAACGTGGTTCTAAAGTTCGCATTCTTCGCCGCGAATCTTATTGGTATCAAGATGAAGGAACCGTGGCTACTGTTGATAAAAGCGGCATTATATATCCGGTAATTGTCCGCTTTGATAAGGTTAACTACGCTGGAATCAATACCAATAACTTTGCAGAAGACGAAGTTCTTGAAATCGAAGCACCTAAAGCTAAGGCTAAGAAATCCACGCCTACAGCTTCTGGTGGTAAACAAACTCCTGTAAATCCAAAAGAACGTGCAACTGGACAAGGTACCAAGCCTACTGGTAAAACAGGCGCTCAACCAGAGTCTGCTGAAGCTAACGTTCAGAAAGAAGGTACTCCAGATCAAGGAACCGAAGCTCGTTAAGTTGTGCCAGAATTACCAGAAGTTGAAACAGTCCGAAGGGGTTTAAATCAATTAACCCGCTTAAAAAAAATTACGGGAGGAGATGTGTTGCTCGATCGCACCATCGCCTACCCGTTTTCTGCTGAAGATTTTTTAAATGGTCTTAAAAAAAGAGAAATAATATCTTGGCATCGTCGCGGTAAGTATCTGATCGCAGAATTGAGTTTTCTACCAGAAGAAGACAAGGAGACAACGGGACAAGGAGACAAGGTAGAAAATTCTTCCTCCTCTCCCCCTCTCCCCCTCTCCCCCTCCCCCCATCTCCCACTCCCGTCCCCCTGCCTCGGCGTTCATCTGCGAATGACTGGTCAACTATTATGGTTGCCTCAAGATGAACCTTTGCACAAGCATGCACGGGTGAGATTGTTCTTTGGTGATGAATGGGAATTGCGCTTCGTGGATCAGCGTACCTTTGGTCAGATGTGGTGGGTTCCTCCTTCGGTTGAAACACAAAGTATTATTACTGGTTTAGCAAAACTTGGAGCAGATCCTTTTTCAACAGAATTTACTGTAGATAATCTCGCAGATAAACTCAAAAATCGCCGCCGCGCCATCAAGACTGCGCTACTAGATCAATCTATGGTGGCGGGAATAGGTAATATTTATGCTGATGAAGCATTGTTTCTCAGTGGGATACAGCCAGAAACTTTGTGTCTAAATTTGCGAATAGAACAAATAGAGAATCTGCACTCTAGCATTATTAAAGTCTTAAAAAATAGCATCGAAGCTGGAGGCACTACTTTCAGTAATTTCCTCAATGTACAAGGCGTGAATGGAAACTACGCCCATGTAGCGTGGGTTTATAACCGCACCGGGGAACCTTGTCGAAATTGCAGTCATCCGATTGAGCGAATTAAATTAGCTGGAAGATCCAGTCATTTTTGCCCACAGTGTCAGCAGTGAACAGTGAACAGTGAACAATTAAGAGATGGGTAGATAGGCAGATGGGGAGATGGGGAGATGGGGAGATGGGGAGGAAGAATAAATACCAATTACCAATTACCAATTACCAATTCCCAATGCCCAATGCCCAATTCCCAATGCCCAATTCCCAATTCCCAATCCCCAATTCCCTATGCCCAATTTTTTATTCAAGCTACAATTCTGAGTAAAATTAATCGGATTTATTAAAGAGGAAAATTTATGGCTGTCAAAAAAGGATCGATGGTTCGTGCTATCCGAGAACAACTGGAAAATAGTTTGGAAGCAAAGGCAAGTGATTCTCGTCTTCCTTCCTATATATTTGAAACTGAAGGGGAAATTCTAGATACCAAAGGTGATTATGCTTTGGTGAAGTTTGGAAAGGTGCCTACACCGAATATTTGGTTGCGTATGGATCAGCTTGAAGAGTTTAAATAAATTTCAGTTTGCCTTGAAGGATGTTTTTAAAGATGGCGGTTGAAACCACTGCAAATCAAGCTAAATCTGCCTGCTTGGGTTGAAAATAATTAGTTTACGTCGCCGGACTTTGCTATGTGATTATACCTGGTACCGGATAATTTAAAAACATCCTTCCAGGAGGAATGTAACATAGAGCTTTTCTAAGAATTAAGAAACTCGGTTTTTTTTAAACCGGGTTTTTCCACATCATACAATTTTTACAAATCGAATAAGAATGCTATATCTTGCTAGCTACAGAGGCTTGGGAGCATATCCTCAGAGGATTTCAAAATATAAAAAAGGCGAAACTTAATTATGAAGTTTCGTCTTTTTTTGTAGATAAAAATACTATTTGAAAAAAAACGATAGAAAATTTCTTAGAAAATACCCTGATGTTTTTTATCATACCCTGAAAACACTTAGTACTAGATTATTCTAGGAAGTGAACTAACATTATTAACCCTCAATGGCACTTAGAAAAAGTCGTTTGCAAAGTAAGAAAACTCAGTCTAAATCTTCCGCTGCTAAGGCTAAAGCTCAAACTAGTGCTACAAAAGCAAAAGTTAAAACAACCACAAAAAAAGCAAAGCCTGAAGCTTTATCTGTAGAAACCAAAGTTTCAAGTAATACTCCAGAAACTGAAGTGAAAAATACAACCAAAAAAGCATCCAGCAAAACAAAATCCGCTAGCACCAGTGTTGGAAAAATTAAGGCTTCAAGAAGGAAAGTATCTAGCAGAGTTAAAGCCGCTACTACCAAGGTAGAAGAGGTGAAGTCTACCAAGGAAGTAGAAAAACCTGCTGCTACCAAGAAAGTTGCTAGTAAACGATTACCTGCTGGCACCACTAAGAAGGTGAAAGCACAAACACCTGTATCTACTACAGTTGATAAGTCTGAAACAACCACTAAGAAAGCAGCGACGAAAACTAAAGCTGCTAATTCTTCAGTAGCAAAAAGCAAAACCAGTACCAAGAAAGTTACTGGTAAAACCAAAGCTGCAACAAAGAAAAGCCAAGATGAAACTCGCTTGCTTTTAGCTTTGTGGAATTTGGGAGGAACAAATACTGCAATTAAAACAACAGAAGTAACTGGCAGCGTACAACGCAAAAACGAGAAAGCAGGAGAGTATAATTCTATTCTCAGAAAGTTAGAAAAAGCTGGTGCTATCATCAGCACTCGCAAGAGTAAAGTTGAAAGCATAAAGCTTACCGATAAAGGTTTGCTGATGCTTGATGAAGGACTTAAAACCCTTGATTTCCAATTTTATGGAAAGCAGGTTGGAAGTATAGTTGCAAGTAAATTCGTTGGTGGGTTGCTCAAATGGATACGAGAAATGGATGGTGCAACAATTTCTTCCCCAGTAGAAACCAAAGAATCCGAAATCGCATTTTAATTTCAGATAATATTAATGTCGTCAGGGTGTTCCCTATCAACTGTGGCATTCATTCGGTAAGAAATTAGTTGAAAGCAAGGGCTGTACGTTTCGATAAAGACGACAATGTAACGATAAAGCAGGCTGTTGAAACGATTAAGGCTAGATAGATATCGCAGTTTGCTTCTCACAGACATAATGACTCGGCATTTTAGCTAGCTATTGCAACGGATTTGATGGTTTATGCGATTGGTATTAAGTGCATCCAAACCTCTATCTTGGGTGATTCGATTGTTGTCTACCATGCTCCGCAGAAACAATTAGTAAGCGCAGATTGCAGAGTTTATTGCTTGGTAGAAATTCTGCAATTTTAGCGTATGAATTGTGAAATTAATGTTGATTTACGGTGTTTTTTGCTGCTCGTTTTTCCGTGTTTGCTATTTATTTAAGTTATTCATTATTGCCAGTATTTAGAATATTTAATGAAAATTTGAAAATAAGATTTATTATTGCCAAATTTGTATTTTGCTACTCAATAATTCCTCAATATATTTACTTATGATTTATTATTGAATGTATTAGATATATTTAAGTATATTTCTTGATAAAAATACTTTTAAACATTAATTGAGTGTAATATATAACACAGGTAATTTAGGCAGGTATAAAAACAATGGTTGACCCAAATAAAATTCGCGTTTTGCTAGCTTTGTGGGCATTAGGAGGAGCAAAACAGGAAGTTAAAAGAGGTGAACTCACCAAACGAATTGTATCTAAACGTAAGAAAGTCGCAGATTATAAGGAAATTTTTGACGAATTGGAGAAAGAGAATGCGATCGCAGTTTCTAAAAAAGGTTTTTCTTTAGTATCTCCAAAGGGTTTAGAGTTGCTGGGTGAAGGTTTGAAAAGTTCTGATTTTAATTTTGAAGGAACAATTGTAGGAACTTGGGCTGCGAATGCTTTATTAAACTGGATTGCAGAAATAGATGGTAGCGCGAATTCTGCACCTTTAACGCAGAAGCAGCCAGCAACTAACGGAAAATCTTCAAACGAAGAAATTGCATCTTATAAAGAGTTTGAGAAAACTACGCTGGAAGTTTATGAGAATTTGAATCGTGATTATAACTTAAATAACTTGGTACCAATTTATAGGATTAGAAGAACAATTGGCGATCGCGTTTCTCGTAAACAGTTCAGTGAATGGCTCTTAGAGATGCAAGCAGAAGATATTTTCCAACTTGAAGGGGGGAGTGTAGAAGACAGCGCTTCGGACAAGATAGAAGATTCTATCACTACCGAATTAGATGGATTGCGTTGCTACGCTTCCAAATTGACAAGTTAATTTTTTTCTTGCTTATTAAATATTAAAAAACATGACTGGTAACACATCTTCGATTGACGATTTAATTAAAAATAGAAATCCTTTTGCAGGGCATATTGTTGTTCGTTCATCACAAGTATGGGGAAAAAGTTTTCCTGATGTACTTTCAATTAATTCTCATGCTTCCAATGCTGTTTTTGATGCAGTGGATAAAGTTAGTAAAGGGGAACGCGAAACTGTCGGGATTACAATTACTGCTGAAAAAGGAGCAGGTAAAAGCCATATTATTAGCAGAATTCGACATCACTTGCAGACAGAAAATAGTGCATTATTTATCTACATGGGAAAGTATGATAATCTAAACCAGATTAAGTACGAATTTCTGCAAACTGTTGCTTCTAGCTTAAGAGCGCATGGTAGTCAAAATGTGATGCAGTGGCAAGAAATCGCAACTGCTTTCATTAATGAAATTAGAGAATGGAACTATACACCGCAACAATATATCAATAGTATTTATCCAAAATGGTTGGAAAAGTACTCAAATAGATTTATTGATAAGTTAACTGAAATTATTCTGCAAAATAAGCCTGAAATTACTAATCCTTACTTAGTCAAAGCTATTTTATGGACGCTATCTTCCGTACATAGTACATATGCAAATTATTGGCTAGCTGGATTGGATTTAACTCAGAAACAAGCTGAGGCAATGGGATTACCAAATTTTGATAAAGATGATAAAGAAGCAGAAGGGTTAAAAACAGTTCGTCAAATTTTGGATATTATCAGTGATTATAAAGTACCTGTAGTTTGCTTCGATGAATTAGACAGTACAGAAACTAATGATAATGGCTTACTTTGTTCGCATTTAGTTGCTAATTTAGTAAAAGATTTATACAACAGCCTGAAACGCGGTGTTTTTGTTTTGGCAATGTATCCTGGTACTTGGAACGAGCAAATAAGGGTTTTACCGCAAGCAAATGCTGTCATCGATCGATTAGCCAGCGAGCAACCAGATAGAAACCCGTTGAAGCTGAGTAATCCTAATTCTGATGATATTGTTGCAATTGTAAGTCAGTGGCTGCAAGTTTTCTATGAAGAGAATCAAGTTATTCCATCACACCCACTTTATCCGTTTAATGAAGAGAAGCTGAGAGAATTTGGTAAGAGCAAGCCAACTGTAAGGTCAATGTTAAAATGGTGTGCAGAAAATTTTAATCCAATAATTGAACCAAATAAAATACAACCAAGTAAAGTAGAAGCATATTTTAACAATGAATTAACTAATGTTGAAGCTTCTATTGATGAATTAATGGAAGACAACGAAGCAATTTCCAACGCGCTTAAGTTAGCATTCTCAAGTTTAAAAGGTGAAAAATTAGAAGGAATAGCAATAGAAGCAGTTGAAGAAATTCAAGCCAATGCAGTAGATAAGGGATATCTTGATTTCAAAATTGTTGGTAACGATAGCAAGGTCAAAATTGGCGTTGATGTCATTCAGCAATCCGGTGGAAAGTATATAGGAGCCGCATTAAAAAGACTAATTGACTATGAAAAATTTGATATTACTCGTGGTTGTTTAGTTCGCTCAAAAAAGATTAATTCTGGAGCATCTATACCCAACAAATGTTTAAAACAACTTTTGCATCATCAAGGTGGAGAATGGGTAAAACTGCAAAGCCACGATATTAAATCTCTTTTGGCTATTTGGTTTGTATCTAACTGTGAAAGTTACGAACTAACTGAAGAACAAATTTTTGATTTTATCAAGCAAAAGCAAATAGCGATTAACAATCCCTTGGTTCGAGAAATACTTAGCGAACCATCAGGAGAACAACCAAGCGATTTAACTGATGATGATTTACCAATAAGTATTCCTCAAAGCGTTTATAACACCACTGATAATATCGACCTAAATCTACCTGTAGACAATTAAATATGAATTCGCTGCTTCCAATCCCAACAGCATTATGCCTACCCGATCCTGATATTGCAGCTTTAATTCAAGGACGAATTATTGCTGCTATCCCCAGGATGTTTATTCGTCCGGGACAGAAATTTGCGCTTTATCCGGTAGATTCTTTAGCTATTCCACTTTCGATAGATAAATATTATTGTTCCAATTTTGTATCTGTTGCTCAAAGCATTAGTCAAAAATCAAAATCTCAAGAAGTTTTCACCCAACCTCAACAATTAAAATTAATCCCAGAAAACGAACAGTTACAACTTCCTTTATCTACAGAAGAAAAAGTTTTAATCAAAGCTTGGGCTAAATGCGAATTAAGCCAAATTATTGATGATAAGCAATATTTAGAAAAAATATCCCAGTTGACGATATGGACGCAAGAAGCATTAGAGAAAATACTGGATAAACAACAGCATATTTTTTTAAGTTATTTACGTATCTACAAATTATCTCAGCCTTATGAAATATCGCTAAAAGTAGAATCAAAGAAGTTAGGAAAATTTTTAGGATTACCTAATTCTTTGAGGGTTTCCAATACAAACCCAGTATTAACCGATCAAATTTTTGCCACTCGCAAGCGTCAGTTAGAAAAACTCGAACCGCCACAGCATCCAGAGTTAGAAGAATTATTAAATGTTTTATCACCCTTAACTATTAATAATTCTACCGCTAAACAATTAGAAAAAGATATACATATATTTTTAGGTTGGAGCAATCAACAAAAAGTAAAATATCTTGATTCAGACTTAGCTTGGATTAATAAAATTGCCGAAGTAGGAAATTCAAGTGACGGTAATGAATTTGAGAGATTAGTACGTAAAAGTTTTATCAAACTCGGATTTTCTTGTTCTAATACTAATCCTAAAGCCAATTTAGAACCAGAAAAAGTTGGAGGTGCTGGGGGTGTTGATTTTTATTGCGAATCTCCTTATCCTCTTGTCGGAGAATGCAAAGCTACCAAAAGTGAAAAAGTTCCTAGTAGTACACCTGGACAGTTAATTCAACTTGGGAAAAACCATCTTCAAGAAAAATACGAACCCTGCGTCAAAATTATTCTAGCCGCTGGAGAGTTAACTAAAGATGCTCTTTTAACTACTCAAAATAATCAAATGAATGTAATTACCCCAGAAACTTTAGAAAAACTTGTTGAACTTCAATCGCATTATCAAGGTTGCGTCAATTTAATAGAATTAAAGCAATATTTGCAACAAGAACCCTTTGGCTTAGCAGACGATAAAATTAATAGTTATATCAGCAAAATCAAGCAAGATATAAAACTACGTTCGCACTTAATCGAAATAGTCAAAAAGCATCAAGAAAATACCGGAGATAAAAACATCGAAGTTGCAACTCTTTATGGAGCTTATGGGTATTCAAACCCTCCTCAATCCTTAAGTCGTCAACAAATGCACGAAATCTTAATCGAACTATCTTCTCCCCTGACAGGCTACCTCGGAAGAATCAAAGGTACTGATTGGAAAAGCGATAAATTCTATTTTCTCCGCGATTTGCCAACTTAGTTAATAAACAAACTGCTAAATATACTTAAAAATACAAAAAAATTAATAAATTCTATAGAAATATTTCAGTAATTTTCCAAAAGCTAAAATAAGTTCATCAAAACTATACTGGTGCTGGTATTAACGCTAGTAAGTATATATACAGTCACAATTGACAGGGTAGTGCGTGAAGCTATAAGTATTATTGCTACGTTCAATTTTCTGGTAGCGTCACACACCCTACAAAAAAAATATGCCAGTTGCAGCTATTCCTATACACAAAACAATCAAATGAACGTAATTACCCCAGAAACTTTAGAAAAACTTGTTGAGTTGCAATCTAATTATCAAGGTTGCGTTGATTTATTGGAATTGAAGCAATGTTTGCAGCAGGAACCTTTTGGTTTAGCAGAAGATAAAGTTAATAGCTATATCAGCAAAATCGAGCAAGACATACAGTTGCGATCGCACTTAGTTGAATTAGTAAAATATTATCTACAAAATTTTCAGGTGGATTCTATAAGTGTAGAAGCGTTACACGGTGCTTATTTTGGTTCTCAACCACCGCAATCTTTACAAATAAAGGAAATGCACAAAATTTTGATCGAGCTTTCTTTGTCTTCAACTGGTTATTTGAAAAGAATTAAAGGTGCAGATTGGAAAAGCGATAAATTCTGCTTTCTTCGCGATTTATCGAGTTAGTTAATAATTATCCTAAAGTTAATATTCTTTGCTGATAATTAACTACCAAAGGTAATATTTTTAACCATTAAGAACCGAGCAAAACTTCTGTTATTTCATCTCCTGCAAATACAGGAATGTCATACTCTTTTTCATCTAATAAAATCTTGCCCAAATATCTAGTAAACATTGTTTCACCCTTAGCTGTTAATAAGGGTTCATCACCAACATAAGTCCATTCAAAAGCATCTAAATCTTGTTTATTAATTGCTAAAAAACCTGTAAAGCCTGTATCTAACATCGCCTCTACAGGCAAATTAAATCCGTCAGCAGCTATTAATTCTATTTCAAAAAATAGCTGCCCTTTGTCACCGAAAATCCCCTGAATCATATTGTGCCTGTAACTCCATTTTCATTCAGGCAAAATACGCAATGTGTAGTGTTAGGATATTTATTAAGCGCTTTTCGATGAGTAATTTCTATATCTTCATCTATGAAATAATCGCCACTTAATGGTTCTATAGCTATATACCAGCCATAGTGTTGATCGAGAAATTGAGGACGTACTTGTTCAAAAATTGCCCGACAACGCTGGTGAAATGCTTCTCTTTGTGTTTTGCGTCGAGCTAGTTCTTCTGGTGGTATAGTTAGTTCTGGAAATATTCTGCCTCGCCGTGCAGTACGTTTTGATTGTGATTCATTCATAGCAATATTTTCAGCTTTTGTTGTACTGTCTCAATATTAACTCGAATTCAATTTTGAATAAAAATCAATTATTAAATAACTTAAGAATAAGTGGGTGTGCAAAATTAATTGTGTCATTATTCGCTGCGCGTTAGCGTTCACCTTTATGTGCGGTTAAGCGTCTCCCGGAGGGAGATAGTAATCTCAAAGTGTTGCGTTAGCGGAGCGTGTCCGATAGGACATTGAGCCGCACCTTTGGGGTGAATGCTTCATTTCACTATCTCTCTAAACCGCACCTGACGGTGAACGAGAGACGCTACGAATACCGTTCCACTCGCAATGACAAATACACAATTAATTTTGCCTAAGTACTTAGTAATTCTCATTCCTCTTACTATTTATACCTTTGGCTGTTCATCTAAGATGGTTGAAGATAATAATATAACTAATAATTCAGCAACTAATATATCTTCAGAATCGCAAATATCAAATAAAGACATTCAACAACTTGTAGAAAGACAGGGATTAGCTTGGGAAAATGCAGATTCTGAAGCAATCATTGCTGACTTCGCCGAAAATGGTGTATTTATCGCTCCCGGCACCACTATAAAAGGCAAGAAAGATATAAAAAAAGCTGCGGAAGATTACTTTAAACAATTTACAGATACCAAAGTTAAAATTACTAGAGTTTTCAGCGATGGCAAAGAAGGTGCAGTAGAGTGGACTTGGAGCGATAAAAATAAAAAAACTGGTGAAAAATCACTGATCGATGATGCAATTATTTTTGAAATTGAAGATGGAAAGATAGTTTACTGGCGCGAATATTTTGATAAACAATCTTAATCAATTATCAATTATCAATTATCAATTGGTAGGTAGAGTTAGACACGAGCAGGCAATTTCCATTAATAAACAAAATCTCAATCTTGTGTCGTAACCCAACATCCGTACTTTGGATAAGTTAAGATATTGCCTTCATATTAATTTACCAGGACTTACGCAACGAAGATTTGTCATTGCGACCGGAACGCAGTATAGGGAAGCAATCTCAAAATCTTGGGATTACGTCGCTCTCGCTCGTAATGACGCAATTACATTACTCATGCGTAAGTCCTATTTAGAAAATTTTAGGTTACGACGCAACATTAATTCCTAGTTAAAAACCATTATTTTGCAATGCGGTATGAACCCAACCTATTATTAACTATCAACTAACCCTTAGCTTGTTTTCTACTTCAAAATTACTCCATGCGGCTTGTGCTGCTTCTAAATCATAGGGAAATGGTTTTTTACGAACAACATAATCGAGCTTTTGCGGTTCTCTATGACGCAGTACGGCATTTACTATTACACAAGGTTCTGAGTTGATATTAATTGCCCCATGCAGAACTCCCGGTGGAATTGTTACTACTGCTGGATAATCTTCACTTAATGGAATGTACTGATATTGCTTGTTAATCAGAGTAACTAAAACAAATCTACCCTTGACTACTAATAATTGATCGGTTTGGGATTTGTGTACGAATAAATCTTCTACTGTATTGGCTGGAATTTGTACCAATATTGTTTCGTCGCTGGTTTGCGGAGTAAAGAAGTTTGTCATCCCTCCTTTCATTGACTCCAAATAACGGATTCCAATTCCCCTAATATTACTCATATAAAAATTGTGCTAAAAAAGCATCCTAAATATTGAATAGTTAGTTCAATTTAAGATGCTGTTAAATAAAAAAATGTTGCGAATGCAACAAAATTTACCAAAACATGGTAGTGAAGTATAAATTATTTGGCAATAGAGAATTTTAAACTGCTGGGTTGTCCAAAATTACCATCTATTACTACACCGCGTCCGTTGGCATGAAGGTGACGCAATATGATGTAAATTGACTCTATTTGCTCGGATGCACCCGCTTTGCTCGCTACTTCTTCTAAAGAAAGTGGATTATCTGCTGCTTGTAGAACAGATACTACTTTTTGCTGCACTTCTAAAATAGCTGCTGCTGCTTTTTTACCCGCTTCTACACCCGGTTGATGATAAGCGTTAACATTCACCAAAAGGGCGTAGAAACCTACAGCGCGTTCGTATAAAGCAATTAATGCACCAACGGTTCGGGGGTTAACTTGGGGAATGGTAACTGTAATCGAATCGCGTTGGTTGTCGTAAAGGGCTTTTTTAGTACCTTGGAGAAAACCAGAAAGATAATCGCCGGATGTAATTCCCGGCTCAATTTCTAAAGAGGAACCTTTTCTATCTTCTAAAACTTCAATGAAGGTTAGGAAGAAGTTCGCTACCCCGTCACGCAATTGCTGAACGTATGCGTGTTGGTCGGTTGAGCCTTTGTTACCGTAAACTGCAATACCTTGGTGGACGACGTTACCATCCAAATCTTTTTCCTTACCCAAAGATTCCATTACCAACTGTTGCAGATAGCGGCTGAATAAAAGTAGGCTGTCTTTATAAGGAAGAACAACCATATCCTTCTCACCCTTGCCGTTGCCAGCATAGTACCAAGACATTGCTAATAGTGCAGCCGGGTTATTTTTAAGTTCTGGTACGCGAGTTGCGTCATCCATCTCTTTGGCACCGTCTAACATTTGACCAATGTCAATCCCTTGCAGTGCTGCTGGAACTAACCCTACAGCCGACATTTCGGAAGTACGACCTCCCACCCAATCGTACATCGCAAAATGTGCCAGCCAGCCTTCAGATTCTCCAATCTTGCTCAGCTTACTACCCGGCATTGTAATCGCGATCGCATATTGTGCGAAGTCTAAGTTTTGCCCGGCATAGGCTTTCTTAACTTCCATCATTCCATTACGAGGTTCGGGAGTTCCTCCAGATTTGGAAATTACTAATACTAAAGTACTAGAAAGACGGTTTCGCACGGTAGTTAATACGCGATCGATACCTGCGGGATCGGTATTATCAATAAAGTGAATTGCCAGAGGTGGATAATCTGTAGCCAAAGCTTGAGCTACAAATTGAGGCCCTAATGCGGAACCACCAATCCCAATTGAGATGATATCGGTGAAGCGAGGAGCTTTGGGAGGATGAATCGCACCAGTGTGGATTTTCTCCGCAAATACTTCTATTTTCTCAATATTACTAACAATTTCTTGGGTCAACTCCGGTGTCGGAGCTAAATCGGGATTTCGCAACCAATAATGTCCAACCATCCGCTGTTCATCTGGATTTGCGATCGCACCTTTTTCCAATTCTGCCATATCCGCGAAAGCCTTATCAAATGAAGGCTCTAGCTTAGTAACAAAATCATCATCAAAGCCCATCCGGCTAACGTCTAGGTAAAAACCTAGTCCTTCATGGAAATATAGCCATTTCTGGTATCGTTGCCAAAGTGCCGTAGCATCCATAAGGGAAAATCTCAAGTCACGTTATTTCACAAACAAGTTTAAGCTAAGGTTCGGATAATACCTTGTCAACTTATACAGTTTTAACTGTTGACATAACTGCTCTCCTTAAACATCTGGCATAGGTATGACTCGCAGAAATTTCACAATTTCGCCTTTTACCTCAATTCCAACCAAATAATTATCTAAGGTAAAACGGTGAAAGATGCCCGAATCATCAATTTGACGCAATAAGGGCAGCGAGTGCAAGTTCTCCGAAAACGCAAACTCCACAAACACAAAATCAAACACCCGCTTTTGAACACGATTATCTAATTCCTTTACATCTTTTAAAAATGACCGCGTGTATCTCAGTTCTAACTTCACATTTAATATTTGTTAGTGGTTAGTTGTTAGTGGTTAGTTATTAATGGTTAGGAGTTAGGAGTTAGGAATTATTTCTAAATTATCTCCCCTATCTCCCCCTCTACCCCATCTCCCCATCCTCCAGGTACTGCATCGCTTCATCGTAAGTTAAGAAATCCCACGGTTGCTGGGAATCCTTCTTTTCCTGTATTGCCTTTTTCATTTGGAAGTCACAATGTAGGTTGTAGACTGTCTCCCAAGTCGTTTTTAGTTCATTTTCGCTCAATTGCTCGATTAATCTATGAATCTTGTTTCGCAGATTTTCCATGATGCTTGTCTTGGGATAAAGGATTGGCAATAAAAAAGTTATTAATAAAAATTAACAAATCCCATTCTCCATTTTTTCAATTTTCCGATTCAATAAATCGGAGTTAACAATTATACCGTCATATTTAATGTATACGGGTAATATATTGATGATTTTATCGCTGGAATCCCGGTTTTTATAAAACTTAGTAAGAGAAGTTAGGCAAATACAGTCTTTCTTTGAGTAGAAGAGAAGTAATGCATTATATTTTACAAAAGTAAACACAGTTGTATTGCCATTAATATTGCATATCGCGGTGGAGTCCAAATCTATAAATTAAAACAGCCAAAAAATCTCAACTAAAAAAATGCTGAGTTATTAGATGACGGTGTGTAAATTGCAATCTTGTAGGAAACATATACCTTAAGGTAGTATCCGTGGAATAACAAAGTGTAACCAAAAAATAGTTAATGGAGAATGGGATTAAATGCGGAAGTCGTTTTCAAAGCGTCAATGGTTATTAACGGTTATATTATGCTTAATTCCTACAGTGGCTTTAGCCCAGGATGAAGCAGCTGGGGAACCTTTCATCAACTCACTTGATGCTGCTTTTGCTCAATTTGTGAAAGTAATATTTGATGTTCTGTTTTTCAGCATTGGCGGTTTTCCCCTGATCGTTATATGGCTAATTTTCGGGGCAGTTTTCTTTACCATCCGCATGGGATTCGTTAATTTTCGGTTGTTTGGACACGCTATTGATATTGTTCGCGGAAAACACGACGATCCGAATGCACCAGGGGAAGTTTCTCACTTCCAAGCTTTGGCTACTGCTTTGTCTGCAACTGTCGGACTTGGTAATATTGCTGGGGTAGCAATTGCAATTAGTGTAGGTGGTCCCGGTGCTACCTTGTGGATGACTCTTGGTGGTTTGCTGGGTATGTCGAGTAAATTTGTTGAATGTACCCTTGGTCAAAAATATCGCATCATTAAGCCCGACGGTAGAGTTTCAGGCGGACCAATGTACTATCTTTCTAGAGGATTCGCAGAAATTGGTTTAGCACGGTTAGGTAATGTTTTAGCAATTCTATTTTCTATCTGTTGCATCTTTGCTGCCTTCGCTGCTGCAAATATGATTCAAGTAAACCAATCTTTAAGCGCAGTTAAGCAAATCATTCCTATATATCCTTGGGTTTACGGTTTAATTCTGGCTGTATTGGTAGGCTTAGTAATTATTGGCGGTATCCACCGTATCGGTCAAGTTGCAGGGACTATAGTACCAGTAATGTGCGTGCTGTATGTAGTTGCTGCTTTGTGGATTCTATTAATTAACTTTACTGCTATTCCCGGTGCTATTCTCACAATCTTCCAACAAGCCTTTAATCCCCAAGCTGTGGAGGGAGGAATCATTGGTGTGATTGTTCAAGGTTTTAGACGTTCCACTTTTTCCAATGAAGCCGGAATTGGTTCGGCTGCGATCGCTCACTCCGCAGCAAAAACAGATCGCCCTATCAAGGAAGGTTTGGTGGCGCTTTTGGAACCATTTATTGATACCGTCGTTATCTGTAATATGACTGCTTTGGTAATTGTAATTACCGGCGTTTACAACAATCCCGCATACGAACAAATAAGAGAAGCTGGCGAAGGTGCAGCCCTAACTTCCGTTGCTTTTGGTACGGTAATATCTTGGTTTCCCATATTACTTGCAATTTCCGTATTTTTATTTGCGTTCTCGACGATGATTTCTTGGAGCTACTACGCAGAGCGTGCTTGGGAATATCTCTTCAGCGAACGTAGTTTGATTGTATACAGAACTTTATTCGTGGGTGCTACGTTCATCGGTGCGATCGCCAAGCCTCAATCAGTACTTGATTTCGGCGACGCTACGTTTTTTACAATGGCTATCTTTAATCTGTTTGGAATGTATTTCCTGAGTAATAAAGTGTTAGAAGATTTGAACGATTACCAACGCTATCTCAAACAACCAAAGTTGTAAAATAACGCCGATCTAACTTACAAACAAAACAAAAACTATGTAGAGACTTTGCTATTGCGAAGTCTCTGTTTTTAATTGAATATTTTTTCTATTTCCTATTCTCTATAAATTATCAACGCTTATTAAAGTCCACAAATTCTAGATTATTTATTCTTTCGTGATTTCTCAATTCTTCAATTTGAGCATCTTTATCCGATATCGCTGTTTTAATAAATAATAATTTCTTCTCTAACAGCTCTACTTTACTTACAGATTTGCTATATCCAATTACTGCAATACTTGCAACACCAAGCGTTAAACCTAATGCTACCCCTATTTGGGGAGAAACAATATCTTTAACTTCACCATAAAACACATTTTGATTATCCACTCGAACTTCTATTTGCTCGGAACCGTATTGAGCTAAAAGCGTAGCAAAGCCAGCAAAAATCATACCTGAAATTACAACGACTGGTAGTACAACTTTCTTAAACATTATCTTTACCTGTATCTAAACAGTGACATTAATAACAACTTAATAACTTTATGAATATATTTTTATGTAAATTTGATGAAATGCTCACTTATATATTTATCGCTTTTATAAAATCATCTTTGCTTGACGATACAAATACCTAACCTTTACAAATACTTTATATTACGGCCCTAACAATATTTATCAAAAATTATAATAACTTAATAAAATCATTTATAACGCTTTTAAATAGTTAAGCTCAAATGATTTATATAATGGTTCTTTACTCCCCATGTAAACGAAACGTTTAATTAAATTTGGCACAAGTACTTTTAACCGTTGCCAATTCGCTGTTCCCGCCAACCCTATAAACCCAACTTAGTTTGATGAAAATTAGAATTGTTTTCGCCATGCCGTACAAAGTTACCTATTAAAAAATGATTGAGTAATTGAGAGAATGGGAGTCAGTAGTTAATGTACTTTATCCCTTGTCTCCTAGCTACCTTATACTTTTCTAACGAAGAAGCTTATCTCATTGGTGTATTTATTTTCATTCATCAGCTTCGTTTATAAATTCCATTATCTTCCTGCAACAAGCGACTATCTATTAATGCTTTTCGCAAAGTCTCAAAATCTGGATAGTAGCGCTTAAGAATTTTATCCACTTCATCTTGAGAATATTCCACTCCCAATTGAAACTTTTCGATTACCCATTTAAGAATTGTCAAGCGCTTCTTACTACTATTAGGAATTTCTCTAAGGTATTGCGCGGATTCAGAATTATGAAAATCTCCTTCTATGTAAGTATTCAGCACCTTCATTTCCCAAGATTGAAGATTAACATCATCAGCTAACGAAGCCATTTTTTCCAGATGAAATGCTTCGTTACTCACAGTTTGCAAAACCTTTTTATCTAATTGATAAAAATGAGTATTGCCTTCTGGGCGCATTCTTACCAATTCAAGCTGCTTTAGTTTCGTTAAATGATGGGAAATTGTCGGCTCTTTTAATTCTAATAACACTGCTAATTCTTCTACACTGCACTCTTGATTCGCTAAAATACCAATAATTTTCAGTCTACTTTCATCTGCTAACGCTTTAAAAAAACGCAACAGATTTTGCAATTTCTCATTTTTCATTTTGCGGTATTACTGTTTTAGACACCTATCTAATTAGAAGGAAATAGAATCACTTTGTTTGATAAAAAAAGCAGCAAAAACAATGTTTTTAGCTTACTTTTAACACTAGTCAATTTTAGATTTATTTTTGTAAAAAAAATAAATCTCTCTTATTTTTTTACATTTGGCTAGATTTGACTAAAAAAAGCGCTGTATAAATAATATTGATAGAACGCTGATTATAGTCAAGTTATCATTTCCAATGAGAGCAGAAATTCTGTTTTCGATACCTGAGAAAACCTGCTCTGCATAACACTCCTCAAATTAGAAGTTTGCCTTAAATGAAAGTCATTCTCAAAAATTTCGCGCTACTAGTTATCCAGTCACTACTAAATAGATAACTATAATAAGTACTTTAGTTATAATAAATTTCAAAATTAATTAAAAGTAATTTAAAAATACGGATTTAAAATCAATCGGTAAGACCAAATATTATCGAGTAGCCCTACACATTTAGTATTTCGTGTAACCTACAAAGGTATACAACGTTCTTTAAAATTTTGACATCTTTACTCTCATTTCGGATATCCCTCTAAAAGGATATTAAGTAGTTTAGCTCTATTCCTTTAGGAATAGATTTGTCAGGCTTCCTCTTAGTCCTTTTTTTGAAATTATATTTTACTAAGAACAGGACTTACCCAATTGTCACAGTGTCCCGTTGGTGCATGACACTAAAAACATTATTACTACGTTCCAAAAAAGTCGAAGTGTCACAGCAACGGCAATATTAGGGGAAGAAAATCTACACCCGGACACTTGCTACAACGGCTGTGTTCCCCCCTTCGGGTTCGCCACTTTACTCAACGGGGGGAACCTCCGCACGCAAGTGGTCTCACCGCAACGCAGTGTCCTCCCAATTTGCCTCCCCTACAAAAAAATATGCCAGTTGCGGCCATTCCTATAAGAATAGTGAATTTGTTGATAAATCTATAACAAAATAGGAGCATACACTCTCGCTACTATGGAACAGAACTTAAGCAGAAACAAACCTATGCTGCGACAGAAAACGTAAGGTTCGTATTAAGGGCCGTATTCCCTAAATCCGGAGACGAAGACAGCGGGCACGTAGAACCTTTCTATGGAGATGGAAGTTAAGCTTACCCCCGTTTATAAAACGGGGGATTTCGCCTGAGTCCACAATCGGACTCGGATAGGAGCGCTTAAAGCCCCTCTACTTACTCCCCCAAGCTCAAAGCCCAGGATTGTCTCTACTTTGGCTAGAATGTTAGCCGCACCGTTTGCATCGGCATTAATAATTTCGCCAGAAGAAACTCGGTACAAACCTCTTTTAATTCTTTTTCCTGACGGCTCCCACCCTTTGGGTTTCTCACCAAACGTAGGTACAAAGTCATCATCCCAAAAAGACGCTTTAGATGTGTAGCTTTCCTCTGTTTCTATATATTTAATTCTATACAACTCGCATAATTGCTTTATTCTTTCTTTTAGCCTTTGAGTAGGGATTTGAACGAATTTCTGATTGTTCTTTTTCCCCATGTTGGAACCGTTTTTGTGTCCCTTATTCCATCCAAAAACAACATTGCCGATTCTATATTTTAAGCAATAGTTAATAACGATTTTCGCTGCTTTATTGACTGCATATCTCATTTGACGGTTGCGCTTCTCGGTTATTGAAGCAAGCTTCTTACTCCAAAAACAGCCCGGTTGATTCTTCTTTCTCTTAGCAACAGTTTTGTTGTACCACTGATTAATGCTTTTAAGGTGTAACCCATCAACGATAAAACTTGTTCCCACGGTTGAAACACAGGTAATCCAGTTATTTAATCCCGGATCTATGCCTAGAGCGGTATTTTTATTTAGCTCTACGCTTTGAGATGAGAGCTTATAAACAAATTCAGCATAAAAACAGCCGTTGCGAGGAAGAATACGAACCTCTTTGAGTTCTTTAATATCAAGATTAGACGGCATCTGTATATAAAACTCAGAAATGCCAAACCAAGCAAAGACGCGAGTCCCTAAAGGCAATCTAATCCCATATTTATTTTCTTGTCCTTTTTTCTTACCAGTTAACCTTACAGACCTTCCTGTAAACGTTGCAACCGCTAAACCACTTCTACCTTTTAAATAGTTTGGCAATCTTGGCTTGTCAGCTATTTCGCATTTACGCCATTTTTTTATTAAAGCTAAGTATGACTTAAACGATTCGGCTACAGAGGTAAGTATCTGTTGCGCTGTATCCGAATAAAGTGCATGATAATGAGAGTTTTTCTGATTAGTCCCTAACTCCCTGTGTAAGTCTACCTTGCTAGGAATTCTATTATCCTTAAAATAAAGTTGACGAGAATAGTAAATACCACAGTTACTTAGCTTCTTCGCCTCAGAACAGATATATTCTAAACAAGCTAACACCTGCTTATTCGGTTTGATTAACACTTGCTGCGTTCCGTACATTGACCGACCTCTCAATGAATGATATATAAGTTAACTAATACAGAGACAATTGTCAATGCCTTTTCAGAAAAATCACAAACTTGGTGCAAAGCGTATATATAAAAGACCGCTTGATAAACAGATTATCGGCTTCAAAGGCTATGAAGGTCAGAAAGAAAAATTAAAAAATATTCTTAACTGGCAAGATAAACTAAGGGAATACGTTGACAAATTAATTGAGGAAGAAGGCGAATAAATTCGCTGCGTGTTTCGTATTTCCTCGGCGACCTAAAGGTGCGCCGCTTCCATACTCATTGATTCTTAGGTGAAGGCCAAATTTAAGGTACTGGTAGTTGCGGTTGTACTTCAGGAGTAAACACAGGAGTTCTGATATCATCTGCATTGAAAATATCCTCTAGGGCATTTTCTAAAGTATTTCTCATGACAATTTCGTTATCGTAAGCCACAATAACCCTAACTAAAGTCGGTAAACTGTTTTCTTCTGCTTCTAGATATATGGGTTCAACATAAAGAAGCGATTGTTCGATAGGTATTACTAATAAATTTCCTTGAACTACTCTGGAACCTTCGCGATTCCATAAGGTTATCTGTTCGGAAATCTCTGGCTTTTGGTTAATCAAAGCTTCTATTTGTTCAATACCGTAAACCAATTCCTGTTTGGGGAATTCGTAAAGCACTAATTTACCATATTGTGTTCCATCAGAACGAGCAGCCAGCCAAGCAATTAAGTTTCTTCGTTGGGTGGGAGTAAAAGGAAGTAGTAAAATGAATTCTTCATTTTGAGCGCTAGGCAATTTTGTAATTAAGTAATAGGGTTCCACCTGTTGCTGCTCGGTACCGTAAATTTCTGTAGGAATCTGCCACAAATCTTCTCGGTTGTAGAACACTTGGGGATCAATCATATGATAAGCCAGCAAGCGTTCCGACTGAATGCTGAAATAGTCTAACGGGTAGCGGATATGGCTGCGAAGAGTCGCAGGTAATTCCGATAGAGGTTTGAACATTGATGGGAAAATTCTCCCCAATGTATCAATTATCGGATCTGTTGGATCGGCAATGTAAAAGCTGACATCACCGTTATAAGCATCAACAACAATTTTTACGGAGTTGCGGATGTAATTAAATTTATTTTTACCTGGATCGGAATAAGGATAACGGTTGCTAGTTGTATAAGCATCAATTATCCAATACAAATATGTTGGTTTACCATCGATAGTTGTTCCTTTTCCATCGGCTGCAACTAAATAAGGATCGCGATCGAAACGTAAAAAAGGAGCTATTGTTTGTATTCTTTGTTTTATATTACGGCGGAAAATTACCTTAGTTTCTGGCGTAAAATTGCGGGTTAACAGCATCTGCCAATCTTTAAGATACTCTGCAAACAGCAAGCGTCTAAAAGGCGAGCCGATGGGAATTCCACCTTCTCCGTCGTAAACGTTAAACTCATTGGCATCTCCGCTAGGATAATCAAACTCTTGAGTTCGGGTTCCCGTCATTACATAAGTATTAGCGATTTCTCCAAAATAAATTCGCGGATTTGCAACGGGAATACTTGCCCGAATCTCTTCATTTGATATTGATAAAGAAGCTTGATTCCCGGAATTTTCAACGCCAATATCTTTAATATAGTAATAAGGTAGTCCGCCAGGTGCTACTTGGTTTACGGGGCTAAGGGTAAAACCATAGCCATGCGTATAAACTAAATGTTTGTTTACCCAAGTTTTTGCGGCATCGGGAACATCATTATAGTCAAGTTCTCTCGCAGCAATAATAGTTTGCTGTTTAAAAGAATCTTGGGATTGAAGACTGCGCTTGAGAGTGTAACGGTCAATATCTGCATCAGGAAACTTATAATAAGGTCGAATTTGTTGTAATTGACGGTTACTTCGTAAAAGTGGACGTGCATCCCACAAACGAATATTTCCTACAGTTAGGTCATTTTCTCGCAAGTCAGAAGCAGTAAGATTATTTTGAGGATTAAAAGTACTTGCATCTATAGCGTCTAAATTAAATGCTTCGCGGGTAAGCTTAATTGTACGCTCTATATAAGGTCTTTCGCGGGTGATTTCATTGGGCTGTACGACTAATTTTTGCACCACTGTAGGTAGAAAGCCTACGGCAACAGTCGCCATTACCAGGAAAAATGCCGATACGTAAACTAATTGACGCGGGTAGGGAGAGCGTTTTATGCTTTCGTTTTTTCTTTTGTATAAATCTAAAGTTCGCACTAGTAAATAAGCTGCAATACCTAAAGCTAAAAAACTTAAGCCGGTATAAATAGGCAGCAATACTTTTACATCTGTATAGCTAGCACCGTAGTTTACTCCCAATACCGAATATAAAAGTTGATACCGTAACAGCCAATAACGTAAAGCTATAGCTAACATCGTCAAGCAGCCCAAAGCGTCGAGATGAAGCCGTTGTTTTACGGTAAAACCGGGAAACTTTCCTTCACTTAAGCTATTAGCCGAACGTAAATAAGTCAACGCTACCGCAGCTATACCCAACGAAAATAATCCTAACAGCCAAAATTGTAATAGCTCCCAAATCGGCAGCGAAAAAACGTAAAAGCTAATATCCCGATTAAATAAAGGTTCCTTATTATTAAAGCTAGCAGCCTGGAAATATTCTAAGACATTTATCCAGCGTGCCGATATCAAGAAACCTAAAAGCAAGCTAACAAATACCGCGATCGCCTTTAACCAAAATTCGTAGCTAATAAAAATTGCCGCAGTCACTATTGTGAGTACAATTAGTTGCAAAATCGAAACAACAAGTTGGCGTAAACCAATAAAATTTAAGATTAACTGCAACCAAAATGGAAATTTCAGCGCTTCGGAGGGTAATTTTATATCGGGATACCAGACATTTAAAGTTTGCTGACTGTAAAAAAGTACTATTGTTGCGACTAAAACAGTTAATCCTAAAATCGTCGGTAAAAGCCAGCGTAACTTAAATCCATAACGGTAAGCCGGAGAAATAGGCTTCTCCATAAAAGTAGGAGAAGGGAAAAATCTTCTTCCTTTTTCGTTAACTTGTTGATTTATATAGCCTGCTTTCGGATGCTGAAACTTCTTGGCTATAGACAAATTACCCAGCAAAAAACAGATTGAAATAAAAAAGGCGATCGCCCATAACCCAAACTGCGTCACCAAGCGTAATACGAACTCTGATAAATATCCAACTTTGTTAAACCAAAGAAATTCTGCCCCTATGTGAGAAACTAAATCAAAAACTAACCATAAACCCAACAAAATGGGAATTATTCGATAATTTATTTTAGAAAAAACATTAACTATTTGCATCACTCAAGGTTAATCTTTTATTAATCACTATTGCTCGGAATTTGTGACTCATCAATCTTGAGAATTATCAGTTTTAAGAGTTAAAACTATGAGGAGTTTCTTGATTAACTTCGATCGGTAATTATACTCTATCATTTTTGAATATTACACCATTTTGATGAGTTAAATTACTGAAATTAAGTCATATTCAAGAAACTCTATTGCGAAATTTTGTGTGGTTAGTAATTCGATGAGGAGTGAAAAAATGCGTTCTAAGATGTTTGCTTTGTTTTTGGTACTAGGTTTAGCTGCAAGCATTACCGCTTGTGGTGGTTCTGAAAATACAGAAACTAGTGAAGATTCCACTCCTTTAACTGAGGAAACTGTAGATACGGAAGGTGGTGACATCGAAGAGAATGGTGAAGATATCCCAGAAGAAACTGAAGAAAAAGCCAACTAATAGTAATTTAACTGATTCTCATACATGAGAATTAGATTGAATATCTGTGGAAGGCTTATACATTATTTCTCTCATAGCTATAATATCCGGACAGTAAAAACGATCGACCACCTAATCATGCTGTGTTTTTCTGCCCGGATTATTTCTATTCTGACTTTCTATTAATTATCAAGAAGTCAACTATACAAAAATTAATAACTATACATTCTCCTCAATATATCGATTAACGATCGGCAATGATTCGATATTACATACAACTACTCTACTTGTGTGAGAATATAGCAGTTTTTAGTTGGGTGTACAGTTTCAACCTCACCCCTTCCCCTCTCCTTGATAAGCTACGGTCTACCCAGAAGTCTTCTATATTGGTTTCACAGCCTTTAGATCCCCCCTAACCCCCATTAAAAAGGGGGGAATTGGATTGAAAGTCCCCCAACTCATCGGGGGATTTAGGGGGATCTTAGAGATGTGTGTACACCGTAGCCTTGATAAGAGAGGGGTGTCCGGTCTTGTCGGGGTGAAGTAATTGTGTATTCTACTCAAGTGAAATTCGCTATATTACCTATGTGAGAGATTAGGAAGTATTAATTGCAGGATATAGATAAATATTCCCTATGAAAATTATCAACTAAGCCCGATAAAAACAAGTAACCCAATTGAAATGCAACAAATTTTTCTATGAATAATTCTCAATAAACTTCTACTTATACCCAAAATTCGTCGGATCGATTGCACTGTCTTAAAAGCAAGGTCGAACAATCAAAGACTCTTAATATCTTATCATATAAGCGTTTGAGCCAATATAGTTCGTAGAAAAATTTTGACTATACCAAGATATATTGTAGCTTAAACTTATTGTTGCAATTACAAATACAAGCTACAATTATTTGCAATTAGCTTCCGACTAAAGAAGCGTTACTTCTCGACTTATCAATCTATGTTGAGTAATCGTCGAGAAATGGGGTGCAGTAAGATAAGCAACGATTAAAGATTAATTAAAGAGTGAGGAGTGTGAAAATGATTCGTTCAAAAACAATTGCTTTATTTCTTGCATTAGGTATGGCAGCTAGCGTTACCGCTTGTGCAAATGAACCTGCTGAAGTAGAAGGTGGCGAAGGTACACCTGAAGTTGAAGAAATTACCCCAGAAGCTGCACCTGGTACTGAAGGTACTGAAGGTGGAGAAGGTGGAGAAGGTGGAGAAGGTGGAGAAGGTGGAGAAGGTGGAGAAGGCTAAACTTCTATAACATCTACTTTTTTATAGATTGACTTGCGAGGGGCAAGGTAAAGGTGAGAAAACCACCTATATCTTGCCCTATTTTGATGAGGGGATGGGGAGATGGTAAGCCACTCTCGTGCGCGGGTTCCCCGCGTTGAGAGAAGTGGCGCAACCCGAAGGGGGAGATGGTAAGCCACTCTCGTGCGCGGGTTCCCCGCGTTGAGAGAAGTGGCGCAACCCGAAGGGGGAGAGGGGGTAGAGGGGGTAGATTATTTAGAAATAACTCTTCATTCCCAACTCTTCACTCCTCACTCCTAACTCCTAATCTAAAATCTAAAATCTAAAATCTAAAATCTAAAATCTAAAATAAGATGATTCTTACTATAGAAAATATTCTGACTGCTGAAGAATTAGATGTAATTACTTCTAAGCTTAAAAATGCTGAGTTTGTAGACGGTAAGTTAACGGCAGGATGGTTTGCCAAAAAAGTCAAGAATAATACTCAACTACCTGGGAATGCTGAAGCTATTGGGGAGTTGAGAACTATTGCAATCAAAGCGATTCAACGTAATAGACTATTTCAAGCAGCAGTCAAACCAAAAATTATTCGTCCGATTCTTTTCAGCTGTTATTCACAAGGTATGTACTACGGAGATCATACTGATAACGCAATAATGGGTGGTGAGAAACCAATACGCTCTGATGTGTCGTTTACCTTATTCCTCAATTCTCCCTCAAACTACAAAGGAGGAGAATTAGTAATCGACACAAGTTTAGGAGAACAAGCTTTCAAATTAGAAGCAGGTTCGATGGTTGTATATCCTTCAACAACCCTGCATCGAGTTGAAACAGTAGAGACAGGCAAACGTTTAGCAGCAGTAAGTTGGGTACAAAGTTTAGTTCGCGAACCTTCCGAGCGCGAAATTTTATTTGACTTAGATACAGCTAAACAAATCCTGTTTCAAAAACATGGTAAAACGCCAGAGTTTGATTTAATCGCCAAAACCCACGCTAACTTACTGCGAAAATGGGCGGAAGTTTGACAGTGAACTGTTTACAGTGAGCAGTGAACAGTTATCAGTTATCAATTACCAGTGTCATTTTGCTAAAAAACATATGGTTGCTCGCTACTATTGAAACTTGATACTCCCACTACGGTAATTAATTGGAATAATTATAGCTCCTACTTACTGCTCACTGCTCACTGCTCACTGCTCACTGCTCACTGCTCACTGCTCACTGCTCACTGCTCACTGCTCACTGCTCACTGCTCACTGCTCACTGCTCACTGCTCACTGCTCACTGCTCACTGCTAACTGAATTGTTCTTCTGCATCTAAATTAAATAACTTTTGTAGAGTTTGCATGCAGTGTCGTCTGGCTTCGACATCTTGCTGCGCTCTCAATTGCACCATTGGATCGTGCAATATTTTATTTACAATTCCTCGGGTTAGGGCTTCAATTACTTCTTGATGTTTTTCGCCAAATTCCGAACCCAATCTTGATAAGGCTTTTTCTAATTCTTGTTCGCGGATGGTTTCAATTTTGTTTCGCAATGAACTAATAGTAGTAACTGTTTCCAGGCTGCGCCACCAAACATCAAAAGCATCTACTTCTTGTTCTAAAATCCCTTCTGCTTCCAGAGCCATTTGACGACGACTTTCTTGGTTTTGCGCTACCACAGCTTTTAAATCGTCTACATTAAATGCCTGTACGTTATCTAGTTCGTTGACATCCGAATGAACGTTACGCGGTACGGAAATATCAAATAACATTAAAGGACGATTTGGTTCTAAAATCAATTCTAATTTGCTGCGGTCAATTATTGGCTCTGTCGCAGAAGTACTTGTAAACACTAAATCGCTCTCATTAATTACTGGCATCATTTCTTCCAGAGGTTGAGTGCGGATAGTACAAGCACTAAATTTATTTGCTAACTCCTCAGCCCTTTTAACCGAACGATTTAAAATACAAATTTCTACCGCGCCTTTGGATATCAGATGCTTTACCAGCAAATGTGACATTTTGCCCGCGCCAACAATGGTAACTCGAACTGCGGCTAAATTTTGTGCTTTAATTTGAGCTAATTCCACCGCAGCAGAACTAATGGAAACCGCACCAGTTCCAATACTAGTTTCGCTACGCACGCGCTTACCGGCAGTGATTGCTTGTTTAAATAATTTATTTAAAACCGTTTTAATACCTTTGTATTGTTGACCAATTTTATGAGTAGTTTTAATTTGGGCTAAAATTTGTCCTTCTCCAAGTACCAAGCTATCTAAACCTGCCGATACTCGCATTAAATGCATTACTGCATCTTGATGGAGGAGCATAAACAAGTGAGGTCTTAATGATGCTACAGGTAATTTACTGTGTTCCGAAAGAAACTGAGTTACTTCTCGAATGCCTTGCTCGCTTTCTTGAGTAACGATATAAATTTCCAAGCGGTTACAAGTGCTAAGAACTGTTACCTCTTCAATACTTGGGTAGCTTAACAGGTGAGCGATCGCACCTTCTGTTTGTGGTTCGGGAATGCTGAGTTTTTCTCGAACTTCTACGCTCGCTGTTTTGTGGCTTAAGCCTACTACTGCTATATGCATTACTTTAAATGGTAATTACTAACTATTTATTGATAATTGATATTCTTGAAATGGGAATGGGGAAAAGCTATGAGTTATGAGTTATGAGTTATGAGTTATGAGTTATAAGTTGTGTGAATTAAAAATGCCTCTATTACCTATATTGAGATAAGCCTCAAATCTTACTAAAGAGGATTATTAACGCAACTTCAGATGATTTGAACCTTGAATTCACATTAAATATGAATCAATAATTCAAAAATCCTAACTCCTAACTCCTAACTCCTAACTCCTAACTCCTAACTCCTAACTCCTAACTCCTAACTCTTAACTCTGGTGTTTTTTAGGTAAGACTTATGGTTTCTGGTTTATTGGTCATATGAATGGTATCAACAAACCGGGCAGTTTTGGATTGACTGGAAATTACTAAGCTTTGAGTTCTAGCTCCTCCGTGGAAGAAACGAACTCCTTCCATTAAAGTTCCGGGAGTAATACCGCAAGCTGCAAACAGTACGTTCTCACCGTTAGCTAGTTCTTCGGCAGTGTAAACTTTATCTGGGTCATTAATACCCATTTCTTTGAGTCTTGCAAGGTTGCTTTCTTTGCTTTCACCAATCAAGCCTGTTTTTACTATTTCTGGATCGTAGATCAATTGTCCTTGGAAGTGACCGCCCAAGCAACGCATTGCAGCAGCAGAAATTACACCTTCGGGTGCCGCGCCAATACCCATTAATGCATGAATGTTGGTACCTTCAAAACCGCAGGAGATAGCAGCAGAAACGTCACCATCGCTAATTAAACGTACTCTTGCGCCAGCTTGACGAATTTCGGCAATTAAATCTTTGTGGCGGGGACGATCCATCACTACTACTACCAATTCTTCTATCGAACGATTCATGCATTCAGCTAGAATTTTCAGGTTTTCAGTAGCAGATTTATTGATATCTACTTTGCCTTTGGCTTGCGATGGTGCTGCTAACTTTTTCATATAAAAGTCAGGTGCAGCAAATAGTCCGCCTTTTTCCGAAATTGCGAGTACTGCCATCGAACCATTTTGACCGTATGCTACCAGGTTTGTACCTTCGCAAGGATCAACGGCGATGTCAATTTCAACTAATTCGTCGGGGTTACAGTAGCTCTTGGCATCTTCGCGAGTACAAATTCCCACTTCTTCACCAATGTAAAGCATGGGAGCGTCATCGCGTTCGCCTTCTCCAATCACAATGCGTCCGCGCATATAGATTTTGTTCATTCTTTCCCGCATAGCTTCCACAGCTACTTGGTCGGCGGTATTCTTCTCGCCTTTACCCATCCAACGAGCGCTGGCGATCGCCGCTTGCTCAACTACCTCAATAATCTCTAATCCAAGAGTATTTTCCACGAAGTCTGCCCTCTCAATTGCTTGGCCATTCGCGGTAAAAGCGAATTGCGATTTCAGTTATTAAGTCTACCAAAGGGCGTATACCCGTGGAAATCTGTCTTGCCCGTTCGTTTTGTTAAGTTTTGCTGCCGAGCATATTTCTGGCATCAAACTGTTAGTATATATTACTATTTTATTTTAATACTTTTTTTAGGTTCGGATATATTTGATTTCAATTTTAATAAACTAACATTCAGTTGAGTTTCGTTATTATTTTAATTAATAAATAAATATGCTGTTATGGTATTTATCGTAAATTGCATAATTTGATTTTTATTGCTTATAATATACAAATTTTACACCGTGAAATAAATAGATTTTAGATGATTTTTTTTTAATATTTGTGAAGGTAGGTAAGGGTAAGCTGCAAAGATCGATCGGAAAATACATATTGCTTTTTCAAAATTAAATAGGATTTTTAGATAAATTAATTGAAATAAAATACCCGATTAAATGTCTGAACTTAAAAACAATAAAATTTATAAAAATAAAAATAAATTTGAATATTAATCATCCTTCTGCTAATTATTAATCTCATTTTGTAACAGCAAATATTCTCCCAGGCTACGAAGTTAAGTGTAAGTGCTGTAGTCAATTTTCTTAGAGGATGGGCGGGAAAGCTGTAAATAAAACTTGCAAATTCTTTTAGATCCTTCATTACCCCCTCTTTTATAAAGTAGGGCTGATTTCTTGCCTCAAAAGCTTGTAAAGTCAAGGGCTTGAGAATTAAATCTTGGAATTATATTCCAGTTTTGTTGCCCAAATTATTAGTTATCTATGACTAATCGCTCTTAAAATTGCTCTCAAATCATATTGATAATTTTACCTCCTTAAGTAATGAAATCAGCCTTGCTTTTATAAGGGGGGAAGGGGGATAATCCGAAAATTGGATTATAAAAAATACTTATTAAACATCCTTTTAGATGGCTCTTGGGAATTTGCAATTAAGAAAAAAACTTGTTCTGCTAGGCTAAAAGAAAGTTTCAAAAATTCCTCACATAAAAAAGATGCTCGATTTCCTTAATCCATTTTTAGGTCGCCATCCCGAAAAGATCAAAGCAAACGTAGAAATCTATACTTGGCAGACTTGTCCTTACTGCATCCGTGCAAAAATGCTTTTATGGTGGAAAGGCGTTAAATTCACCGAATACAAAATTGATGGAGACGCAAACGCTCGAAGCGCAATGGCTTCCCGTGCCAATGGAGGGCGCACAGTACCACAAATTTTTGTGAATAATCAACACATTGGTGGTTGCGACGATTTGTATAAATTAGATACACAAGGTCAACTTGATTCTTTGTTAAATCAGCCAGCAGCAGCTTGAGAATATTAAGTATTTGGCAAAACCGAAATTTTGTAGAGACGCAAGGGTATCGCGTCTCTACTTTTATGTATAACTCCTAACTCCTAACTATCAGATAAAAAATATGTTAAATCTCAACGAAGAATATTTCATACACAGAAAATGGATGAAGCAAGCTCTAAGGCTATCTCAATTAGCGGGAGATGCAGGTGAAGTTCCTGTAGGCGCTGTTATTATTGATTCATCCGAAAATATGATTGCTTTCTGTGAAAATAGAAAACAACGCGACAATGACCCCACCGCCCATGCGGAAATCCTCGCTATAAGAGAAGCGACGCGCTCTTTACAAAGTTGGCGGCTTCATGAATGTAGTCTCTACGTTACTCTCGAACCTTGCCCGATGTGCGCTGGTGCTATTGTCCAAGCCCGTGTGGGTCGGTTAATCTATGGAGTAGATGACCCGAAAACTGGGGCAATTCGCACGGTTGCTAACATTCCCGATAGTGCGGCTTCCAATCACCGTTTGAGTGTAATTGGAGGCATCCTAGAATCTGAATGTCGCTCCTTATTACAAATTTGGTTTGCTAATCGGCGACATAGCACAACATAAAGGACAGAGGTAAAACTGTCCAGTGAGTGCTACAAAAGTTAGGGCAGAAAATCTACGGTGTTACTAATCAAGAATTCTTTACATTTTGATTTACTTAATATTCAACAGCCACCGAGATGATGGAATTTGATTCGATATTTGATACCGGCAGACAGAAAACAGCCAATTGTAAAGTAAGTACTAAGTTGGCAAATACTGATAATTCGCGAATTTCTCCTTGGTTAAGTTCTTTGACTTACCTACTGGCAGGAAATGTACTTTTACCTTTTTACTTCAGTCAAATCACCATCGTCGGACAGGAAAATTTACCGAAAAGCGGTCCTGTAATCTTAGCTCCCACCCACAAGGCACGTTGGGATTCGTTACTTTTGCCTTATGCAACAGGACGTTACGTTACCGGGCGAGATTTACGTTTTATGGTCACAAGTACTGAGTGTCGGGGTTTTCAAGGTTGGTTTGTCCGACGATTGGGAGGATTCCCCGTAAATTCACAACGCCCTTCAATTACAACTCTTCGGCATACTGTTGAATTACTTAAGCGCGGCGAAATGTTGGTTATTTATCCTGAAGGCGGTATTTTTCGCGATCGCGAAGTTCACTCATTAAAACCAGGAATCGGACGCTTAGCTTTGAGTGCTGAATCATCCGATCCTGGTTTAGGAGTGAAAATTGTACCCCTAACTTTCAATTACAGTCACACTTATCCAAGCTGGGGTACGGATGTGAGTATTAGTATCGCTCCAGCAATCAAAGTCTCTGATTACGATAGGGGCTGTGTAAAGCAAGATGCGAAACGTCTTACAGATGACTTGGCTTATTCTCTTCAACAACTAAATTATCAACATGATGATTTAGCTAACAGTGGTTTTGTACAAATACAAAGTTAGTTGTTAGTTGTTAGTTGTTAGTAGTCAATTAACTATTCATACCCGGTTGGTGAAAATTGCTAACTGTTAATTGTTAATTGATAAAGCAAGTTCCCAATTCTTTAATTTGCCTACATCTTGTGTTGCAGTATCAATAATCCATAATTGCCAGTTTCCTTTAGCTGACTGATTAAGTAGATTTTTTAAAACCCGATGAGTTTGCACCGAATAAGTTGTAAGCAAATCTTGACGACGGCCTAAAGTACGGCTTTGCAACAACACTCGTTGATTGTTGGGAGCAATTAAATAAATTTCTAAATCGCTCAAAAATTCATGTTGGATATTGACGCTAACTTGAATATCCCGAACATTGCCCGACTCCGATATGAAAAGTCCGCTTTTTATCCCTTGTTTATCATTATCAGGAATAGATAATACCGAATTATTACGTCCTTCTATAAGTCTGGTTGCAACTGCGGCATCTGTTTGATACTTTTGCGCTGCTTTGACTGCGGATAGCGCATTTACTTTACCGTAACCAAACCATTTTGAATGACCGTTATCATCGTAACTACCGTAACGCAAACCTAACTGTACATCTGTGTCCAAATCAACAATTTTATCTGCGGTTTCTTCAAGTATGCGTTTTACTTGTCCAACTGTTAAGTCAGGGTTTACTGACAAAATTAGCGCTGCAACTCCAGCGACTACCGGAGTTGCGCTGGAAGTACCGCCAAAATAACTAGTAAAATCGCCTTTGCTGTAGCCAGCAGATCCTAGTTGATCGGTTGTAAACATCCCTCTTCCTGGCAACGAACTTGAAATTGCCGGTTGGGAATAAATAAAACCTGTTTGTTCAAACCACATTCCCGGTTGAGCGTTATTACTAGGAGCGCATACCGAAATATTGGTACCCCAATTGCTGTAGGCTGCTTTTTTATTCAAACTAGTGGATGCGGAAACCGTAATTACATCTGGATGGACGGCAAATCCACTTAGCCACCTTGTCTTACCAGTGACAATATTTTTTACCCAACCGCGTTCGTATACCGTGCCATTAATCGGGCGGTTGGCGTTACCAGCAGCAAATAAAATTATGCAACCCTTACCGTTACGTCCTTTGGTAGCAGCACGAGTAATAGCAGCACGTTGACGTAAGGAAAGAGGAAAATATACTGCCGTTGCTCCCCAACTGCAAGAAATTACACTCGCTCCTTTTTCAATTGCCCAATCAAAAATCGCTTCTATAGATTCATCATCTAAAAATCCACTAGTACGAATAGGCATAAACGCACAACCCGGAGCAATTCCGGAAATTCCCGTACCATTTTCTTCGGCGATCGCGATTCCCGCACAAGCAGTACCGTGGCTGGGCACATTTTGTGATGGTATTGGTAAAAAATCTTTATCTTTTAAATCTAAGGGAGCGACTATTTTTCCACTACCCATAAAATCGGGATGATTTAGATCGAAAGAATCATCTACAACCGCTATTGTTACCGAACGAACTCCTCTAGTAATATCCCAAGCTTTTTCTACCGAAATATGAGAACCATAAGCTAATTGATTGCCACCATTATGATTTAAATACCACTGTTGAAAATAAAGGGGGTCGCGAGGTTTATAGTAGGCTTGTTGATGGATAATAATATTAGGCTCGCTAGCTACAACTTCGGGTAATCTATATAACCTATTAGCAATTTTTATCGGATTTTGTGTAGCTTGTTTACCAACTTTAAATGCAAAAGTATTAGGAAGACCATCAATAGCTTTATAAAGAATCAAGCCAAACTTAGCTGCAATAGCATTTATTCTGGCAGAATCGACCCAAGAAGCAAATTCAATCGTAATTTGATCGCCTAAATAAACTCTGTTTCCAGTATTACCTTTAATTTGGTAAACATGACTGGCGAAAGCAACATTTGTCGAACTCCGTGCTTGAGACATCGCCATCTCCAAGCTACTGGGGGCAACTTTAAACAACTCTAAATGTGAAGTAGGAATAGTGTTACGCCAACTACCTAAAAAATTCTGAGCTAATTGCTTGACAGAAATATTAGAGTTTTTACGAACTGTAAAGCGGTCTGGAATCTTTTCTAGTACTAATTCTTCACCGCCACGTTGTATAATCATTCCTAAACTGTTATCTGGTACCCCAAAGTCGAAATTTTCGCTTGTATTTGCGTTCATATTCATGACAGCGATTTTGGTAACTGTAATGGTTGTGGGAACTCAATCGATTGGATTTTCAGTCTAAATTCACAGACAGTTAGTATGTGGCTTTGCTTTGTTTTCATAGCAAAACAGAGTTAAGATACCCGAAGTTTTCATCAAAGCCGTCTTTTTAGTAATCCCAAGTATTTATCCCCATGAAAATTGCTGCAACCGTTCCTACTATTTGTCTGACTTTGCTATCGGTAATAGCAAGTTTTAACCTGCGATCGCCTGCTCACGCTCAGGTTAAACTACCTAGTGGTAGCACGCAAGTACAACCGATAGATCCCAACGATCCAAATAATCTTCAGCCAACCGGACAAACAACAAGCGTGTTGAGTCTCGAAGGTGGAAAGCGTTTGATGTCCGAGGCTAGTAATGCAGTTGCTTCACAGAACTACTCCTTAGCTGCCGACAAACTAAAGGAAGCACGTTTAGTTTTCAATCAGCTATCAAATTTCTACCAGCAACTAAACTCTAGTTTTGCCGGAATTGACAACAGGTTAGCCGATTCGCAGCGCAAAAAAGCTTTATCTACCGCTCAAATGCGAGATGAAGCCACTTATCAGCTAGCATTGGTACACAGAGCGCAGAACAAACCAGAATTAGCCGTACCTTTGTTGGTACAAATTATCAAAAGTCAAAATCCAACCAGAGATTTAGGCAAAAAAGCTTATCAACAATTATTTGAATTAGGTTTTGTTGATTCTCCTTTCCGTAAAGAAGCCGGTAGTTCCTCTTCTTCCCGCCAATAATAACCGTTTTTGATATCTACAATAAAATTATTAAATATGCCATCGCTAAATATTCAGCGGTGGTTTTTGAATTTCTGGGGAGAGGGGGAGAGGGGGAAGAGGGGGGAGATGGGGAGATGGGGAGACAAGGGGACAAGGAGAAAAATGACTAACTATTCTCTAACTGCTAACTGCTAACTGCTAACTGTTCGCTGTTGTTCAAAATTTGTACATAATAATAAGGTGTAGGGAAATAATTATTTAGGGATAGCGATGATAAGTCCGCAGCAAGTAGAGGAAATGATTAAGGCGCAAATGCCAGATGCTCAAGTTCAAGTAGAAGATTTAACTGGCGGCGGCGATCATTATCAAGTAAGTGTAGTTTCATCCCAGTTCGCAGGTAAAGGATTAGTAAAGCAACATCAGTTGGTTTATGGTGCGCTGAAACAAGCTATGTCTACCGAAGCCATTCACGCTCTAGCACTTAAAACATATACTCCCGAAGCTTGGCAAACAGTAGCCGCTTCATAATCGCTAGTTATAGGTTATGAGTTATGAGTTATTTACAGTTTCGATTAATTAACTTATAGCTGCAACAATAGTTGTAAACAAACTCTAGCTTTTAGCTTAAGATACCAGTCTTCACAGCCAAAACACTACTAAAAAAGGAACCATCATGACACCAGAAACTAAAGAAAAAATTGATAATCTGGTACAACAGAACAAAATCATGGTCTTCATGAAGGGAAGCAAGTTAATGCCAATGTGCGGCTTCTCTAACAATGTTGTTCAAATTATTAACACCTTGGCAGTTCCCTACGAAACTTTTGACATTCTCGAAGATGCAGAAGTACGTCAAGGAATCAAAGAATATTCTGATTGGCCTACAATTCCTCAAGTTTACATAAATGGTGAATTTGTTGGTGGAAGTGATATTTTGATTGAACTTTACCAGAAAGGTGAATTACAACAAATGGTTGAAGTGGCAATGGCTTCTTAGTAGCATACTTTTATTCAGTTTATTTCATGGCGTTTAGATCCCCCCTAGCCCCCTTGAAAAGGGGGAAATTAGAGTTAAAGTCCCTTTGAAAAGGCGAGAATTAAAGTTAAAGTCCCCCTTTCTAAGGGGGATGTAGGGGGATCGAGCCGAGATGTATGTACACCGTAGCCTTATCAAAGAGAGGAAGAGTGAGCCATTAGCTTACAAAAAAATCCCCTTACCGATTTCTTGGATAACCAATTAAATCGGTAAGGGGTTATTAACTTAAATTGCTGAAAAACATTTACATTTCGTAATTGCACCACTGTTACAGTTGATATTCCCAGAGAATATGTTACAATTATCTGCGTTATGCAGAATTCGCTATCAATTGACAGGGAAAAGTTTATTGATAGTAATCTGGCTCTGCCTCTGGTTGAGTAACTGCAAAATTAGATACATCGAATAGAAAACGAGTAGCTTCTTCTTCTAAACGATGAATTAAATAAGGTTCAATGCCGTTACTATGTCGTAGTGCGGCTAAGTAACCGTCTAGATAGATCCGCATATCATCTGTACGATAACCCCGATTCCACATCTCGACGAAGGCATCAGTTAACGTTTGATAGTATCGGATGGTTCGTGCGTCTTGGAGCATAAGATAAGAGATAAATGTCAGAAGGGTTGGAATGAGAATTGTAAATGATTCAAGCCTGAATGTGAAGTCTAATTTTTAAGTAGTCATGATTTGCAAATGAATAAAATTTGCGTAAAAAAAATTAGCTATTGTCACGATCTCTACACATATCCTATTCCTTAAAAGGCGAAATGTGATGAGTAAATAAGCGATTGTTATATTTTTCCTACATGATTAATTCATTATACAAATGAATGCTTTACGTTACTAAAAAGGAAGTATGTGCCCCCCAGTTCATCAGAAAACGCTTTCAGAGCTTATTACAGAACTAGGCTTTACCCCTTGCAATTTGAATGCAACTAATACAATAAAGTGAACAAAGCTATTAACAAATATCTTAGCCTTAGTATACCAAAAATCGATAAATGTTACCAACGCTATTGCAAATCAAGCAGCCGCCCAAACATAGCATCTAATTAAAAAAAATCTTTAAATGTCAAGCAAATGGCAATTGGAGTAACAACGGTTACAAAACCGATGCTATAGGCTTTGTTACCTTGAAAGTCATACTCGAATGAGGGGTTTGCCACCGTGGGTTCGGTTTGTATAGAAATTATTGAGGGGAATCCCCATTTAAGGTCGCTGTTAGGTTGGCACTTACAACAATTGGACTATAGAGTATTTCAGGCTGCTAGCATTTATCAAGCTAGAGAAGCCTTTCTGACTCATCAACCAACACTAGTTGTTCTTGATGCCGATCTGCCTGATGGTGATGGAATTGAATTTTGTCGTTGGTTAAATCGCCAGCAACAGCCTTTGATTCTAATGCTCTCTGCGCGAAATAACGAAGCTGATATTGTGACGGGTTTGAAAGCAGGTGCTGATGATTACTTAAGCAAACCTTTTGGGATGCAAGAGTTTTTAGCCAGAGTAGAAGCACTTGTTCGACGCAAGCGTACTCCTGTAGCGCCTGCTTATCTAGATTATGGTGCCTTACAAATTGACTTAATCCAACGCCGCGTCCGCTTTAAAGGTGAATTTATCGATTTAACACCTCAAGAATTTAGTTTACTTTATGTGTTAGCTCAAGCTGCTGGCATACCTTTGTCTCGCTCGGAATTACTACGTCGTGCTTGGCCTGACGCAATAGATAATCCGCGCACGATTGATACACACGTATTATCACTGCGGAAAAAGGTAGAATTAGATCCACGCCAACCGAGTTTGATTCAAACCATCCGCAACGTAGGATACCGATTTAATGTCGAAATTCTGAATACAAATGTTTCTCAAAATATTCCGCAATCGCCGACAAAAATACGAACACATCAACCACAAAATCAACTTACCAATCGGCATACTACGATTGCTTCGGGGAGATAAAGGGACAAGGGGGTAAGGAGATGGGGAGACAGGGAGATAATTCCTAACTCCTAACTCTTAACTCCTAACTTTTTTAATGCCCAATTCCCAATTCCCAGCTTTAAAATTCAAAATCATCGTCGGCTTCTGCTTGTTTCAAAGTTTCTTGCAAATTATTCCAGTTTATTTGAGAAGCTGGTTGATTTGTTATTAAACGCCCTTGTTGCAAGTATAAAAGCCGGGTACAAAACATCTGGGCTATATTTAGTTGGTGATTCACCATCAAAATTGTAGTTTGGTGCTTTTCGTATAGCTGATTTAAAACTTCTGTGATGCGGGAAGCTGTTCCTAAATCTAAGTTAGAAGTTGGCTCATCTAACAAGAGAATTTTTGGCTGGATAACTAAACCTCTCGTGAGGTTTACCAGTTGTTTTTGTCCAGTGGAAAGCTGCGCTTCTGTTCTAGTTAACCATTCTTCTGGAATATGTAGCTGTTGCATCCAATAACTTAAGCGTTGTTGAATTTGAGGCTTGGGTAAATTTCGCAATATTAGCGGATAAGCTAAAGCCTCTCTAACGCTCATTCCTAATAGCTTTGGTTCTTGTGATACTAGTATTACAGATTCACGTAACGATCGAGCGGCAATTTGCCGATAATCTCGATTGTCAAAATAAATTTTACCATTTGTAGGTTCGCACAAACGATTTAAAAGCCGCAATAAGTAGGACTTTCCCGCGCCAGTTGGGCCGACAATTGCAATGCGATCGCCCTCAAAAACCTCGAATGAAATATCCTGCAATATAGGATATTCGGGCAATTTATGCTTAGTTTGAGCAGTCAGTCTTTCTGTATAGCTGACTTGTTCTAACAATAGTAAGATTTTAGGCTTCGTCTCCAAATTAAAAACCTGTTAATTCAGCTTTGTTTGAGTTAATAGTCGAGTTACTATTTAAAATACTATTTTGGACTCAAAAAATATAACTCGCCATTTTAATTGTGAACTTATAGCGATTCCAAATAAAAAACGATTGATTTGTAGTGCGAGCATCTTGCTCGCTCGGTACTAGCGAGCAAGATGCTCGCACTACGGAAATAAATTGGAATGACTACAATTGTGAACGATTCAACTATATCTCGTTTGCCGTTGATGATGGACATCTGGGAAAAAACCCTTAATTGGCAGCCATCTTCTCAACAGCAACAACAGTTTCAGCATCTTTATGATTTGATTGTAGAAGGAAACCGTCAGCTAAATTTAACTCGGATTACCCATCCTGAAGATTTTTGGGAAAAACATTTGTGGGATTCTCTGCGGGGAATTAAGTTTTTGATTTCGGCACAGAAGGAGAGGGAAGAGGGGTTAGATAAAAAAGAAATTAGGATTATTGATTTAGGTACGGGTGCGGGGTTCCCTGGTATTCCCGTAGCTTTTGTTGTCAATAATTGTACAATTAATCTAGTTGATTCTACTAAAAAGAAAATTAATTTTATAGATAGTATTTTGCCCGTACTTAATTTAAATAACGTTAAAGCTAGTACCTGTAGGGCAGAAGAAATCGGTCGAGATAGCAAGCATCGAGAAAATTACGATGTCGCGTTGATTCGGGCTGTAGCTTCAGCTTCAGCTTGTGCAGAATATGCTTTGCCATTGTTAAAACCAGGGGGATTAGCTGTAATTTACCGGGGTAGTTGGACAGAAGAAGAAAATATAGGTATGGAAAAGGCCGTTCAACAATTGGGTGGAATAATAGAATCAATCGAACAATTTAATACACCATTAAGTAACGGCGATCGCCATTGTTTGTATTTGCGAAAAGTAGCAAACACACCCGCGAAATTTCCCCGTGCCGTTGGGGTACCGTCTCGGCATCCGCTTTAGAGAGTTAGGAATTAGGCAACGGATGGAGTGGCGGCAACGGATGGAGTTAGGAGTTATTAAACCTTTCACCTTTGACCTTTATTACGTATATTAAATAACGGGTTTTTTACGAAATATTCTTGAGATAATTAAAGAAAAAGACTATAAACGTTTTACAAACTAAGCATAGGTAAGAAGGAATATAAAAAGCTATGAGTGAAGCAGCAGACGTTAAAACAACAGATACAAATGATAAAGGTTCGGGGTTTTCTAAATTCAAAAAAATTCTGATTGGTATCGTAGTTGCCACCATTGCGGGTGCGGCTTTATACGGTGCTGGTTGGTGGCAAGGGCGTTCCCAATTTGCTGGTGATGATGAGCCAATCAAGCAGGAATTAGAGCAAACTAAGGAATTGTTAAATACAGCTACAAACCGTGCTTATTTAATGGAAGCTCGCGGCGATTTGTACGATGTTACAGTCAATTTAGACGAGCGTAATTTTGGGATGGCGAATACTCGCTTACAGGAAGCAGCAGCAGCTTTAGGTAAAGTTGAAGATACAGACGCTAATTTGAATATTAGTAAAATACAGGAGTTGCAACAGGCTATTGCCAAAAAGAATATTAATGTTGCAGTTAATTTAGAACAACAGCGTAATACTGTTTTAAGCTACATTAATTTTCTAAATACATTGATTCCTGCTGAAGGAAATTTGGAGATTCCCGCAGCGGAGGAAACACCTCAACAGTAATACGTTTGATGTTGGATAATACATATAAATTGTGTAGAGACGTTGCATTGCAACGTCTTTATTTCTTTTGGTTTATATAAAAAGTTTTATAAATTGATATTAAAATTTTAAAAATAGAATAATAACAACTTCAAAGATGCCAAAAACTTTACTTAGAGAAATACTCCTAAAAATAACCGAATCTTAAGTACTTATTAAATTATTTGTATAATATTTAATTTTAAATATGCGAAATTTACCGTGTAATAATGTAGCGATAGTACAATATGTACGATCAATTCGGTATTTTTGCCAAATCTTGTAACCGGAGACAAGCCGTGAAAGTTGTACACCGCTCCCAAAATCTATTGATACTCCAAGAACGACCAGTGTTACTCTGGATATTGGCAGGTGTATATATACTATTGGGATTTTTTCTGATTCCTTATTTGACACAAAATCAAGATGACAAATTTTGGGGAATCTTATTTTGTGGGATTTTTATTGCTGGTGGTTTTTTAACGATATACGCAACTCCATTTGCAACCTACCGATTCGATAAAACCCTCCGTAGTTTCATTTTAAAGCGAAAGCGCTTGTCTGGCACAAAAATTGTTGAGCATCCTTTGAATGAGATAAAAGATGTCCAAGTCGAAGAATCCATAGATAGTGACGGCAGTACTTACCGAGTTAGCATTGTATTAGTATCTGGCGATCGCTTACCTCTAACTGATTATTACGATTCGTTTGAAACTAACAAACAAAAAACAGCATCGTGCATCAAAAGTTTTCTTAATATTTGATAGCGAGTTTGGCGCTGTAGTAGTTGCGATTGCAATTGTCGGTTTTTTCGGATAGTAACTGATATTTTACCCAACACCGTTTAGCTGAAGCTGCGGACAAAGAAGGTGTAAGCTTAAATCAATACATTGTTTTTTTATTAAGTAATAGATGAAATTATTTTGGCAATTAAGTAAAGCTTTAGGTTTGGCTTTAACCGTATTTACGATTAGCTATACTGCCATAGCTCAAGAAACTGAATCTAAACAACCCCAACCACCAAAAGAACTCGAACGCTTAGAATATTTGCAGGGAAATTGGCGCTGTCAGCAACCAGCAGCACCTGCACCAGCTAATAGTATTTTTATTTGGAATGTCAGAAGAGATTTGAATAATTTTTGGTATGTGGGAAAAGCTCAAGAAACCAGATCCCCAAATAATGCTAAACCTGTGAGTTCCCAAGAATTTCTCGGATATAATGGAGCGTCTAAAAAATTGATTCGTTCGGCTGTAGTGGGTGATGGTAATTCATACAATATGACTGCAACAGATTGGAAAGATGGAAAATTAATTTGGCAAGGAATTCTTTTTAGGAAAGGAACATCTACACCGCTTCGTCAAGAAATTATCCAAAATAGTCCAGACAAATTTACCGCTACTTATTTTATTCCCGACGAAGCGAATAAATGGAAACCCGCAATTAATGAAACTTGTAATCGGATTAAGTCTTAATCAATATTATTTATAATTTTACCTTGTAGATTACTTTAAATTTAGAACTTGATTGTTGAAACCTTTGATAGCAGGATTATGTAGTGATAGCTTAAAATTTACGAATGAAAGCATGAATAATTCATCAAGTTTCGCCCTAAATCTTCCTGGTTATTCAGCAAAGCTGCTCAAACTAGAGGATGTTAAAATCCTGCAAAGTCTTTACGAGCAATGCACGGAATTTGCTTTGTTAACCGATGGTAAACCTCCTTCACCAACAGCAGCACGGGACGAATTTGATGCTTTACCAGATGGAAAAACGACGGAAGATAAATATATTTTTGGATTGTTTGATTCGCGGCATGAATTAATCGGAATGATTGAATCCTTGCGACATTATCCAGACAATCAAACCTGGTGGGTGGGTTTAATGATGTTAAGTCCCCAATACCGAGGGAGAAAAATAGGTTCGCAGTTTTATCAAGGATTTGAAAATTGGGTATCAGCGCAAGAAATTAAGCGAGTATCGTTGTCTGTAGTTGAAGCTAATGAATCGGGGTTAAAATTTTGGAAAAGCTTAGGATTTGAGGTTATTAATAAGAGACAACCCAGACAATTTGGGAATAAAATGCACGCTGTTTATGTGATGAGTCGTGCTATTGGTAGGTTTTATTAGTTTTGATAAATTGATTACAAAAATAGAAATCCTTTTAGTTAATGTTGGGTTAAAAGCGCATTTTAAGCCGAAGATAAATCATAAGTCACTAGTGCGCTTGTAACCCAACCTACTAATAAATACAATATTTATTTAAGCCCCAAATCCTCATCCAATCCCAGCATAATATTTAAATTCTGCACCGCAGCACCGGAAGCACCTTTTCCTAAGTTGTCTAATCTAGCTACTAATAAAGCTTCTTTTGTCTCATCATTGGCGAATACAAATAATTGCACCGAGTTAGTATTATTTGCTGCTTGAGTATCTAAAAACTTACCCTTGCGTAAACAACCGTCATCATTTAGATGATTAACTAAAACGTATTTTTCGTTTTGATAATATTCTTCGAGGGTTTTGTGAATTAATTTACCACTTGGAGGATTTTGCAGCGAGTGTAAAGGCAAAGGAATTTGTACCAACATTCCTTTTTCAAAGTTTCCTACAGCAGGAATAAACAACGGTGGAGATTGTAAACCTGAATGCTCGTGCATTTCTTTGACGTGTTTATGTGCGAAAGTTAAACCGTAGATTCCGTAAGCATAACTGTTTGCTTGTTCCCCAGAAACGCTTTGATATTCCTCCATCATTTTTCTTCCTCCCCCCGAATACCCAGAAATGGCGTTGATAGTTGCGGGAAAATCTTTGGGGATAATACCAGATGCAATTAAAGGACGCATACAGGCTAAAAATCCTGTAGGGTAGCATCCGGGGTTACTGACTCGTGTAGCGTTTCTAATTTTTTCTCGACGTTTCTCTTCTAATTCTGGAAAGCCGTACACCCAGCCAGTTGCAACTCGGTGAGCGGAACTTGCATCTAATATTTTGACGTTGGGGTTAGTAACGAAACTTATGGCTTCGCGGGCAGCCGAGTCGGGTAAACAAAGGATGGCAACATCTGCTGAATTGATAAAGTGCGATCGCGCTTGAGCATCTTTACGTTTTTCTGGAGGTATGCTGACAATTTCAAGGTCGTCACGCTCGTTTAAACGCGAGTGAATTTGCAATCCTGTGGTACCCTCTGCACCATCAATAAAAACTGTAGGTTTACCCATAATTTCATACCTTTCCTGAAAAACTCGGAGATGCTTTTATATTTTCTCACCAATGTTGTGCAATTTCCACTATTAGTTATTCGTACAATTGGTTAGATTCGCCTCGGATTTATGTGTACTTATTGTTTCATTTGGTTTATTTATTTCAGATATAAGTTAAATTATACGCAGTTTTTATGACCAATTGATATAGCTAAGATGCAAAAGTATTCTATTAAATTAAACCGCTAAAAAATTAGATATTTTTTTATGAATGAATTATTTATTACATTTAATATCTTGTGTAACTTATTAGACTGTATATTGTTTATTCAGTATTAAAACATAATAGATTTATTTCTATTTGATGAAAACCACTAAAACATTTACTTAAAAAATACAAGTGCTTTAGGGTTGACCAATTTAACTGATAAAAAATTCAAAGAACATAGTTTCTAGACAACATAAAAATTGATTTATTATTTTATTTTGTTTAAAAATATTGAAATGCGTGTATCTGCAAGCTTTGAAGATAATAAAATAATCTGATTATTTTTAAAATAACGAAAATAAATGAATATCTTATATTCGATTATTTTATATCCAGAGAATAATAAGAATTCATGACTTACTATGTGAATGGTTTCATCATAATTCCAGGTAGAACTAAGCAAGGTAATAAAAAAATGAACGATAGAGATCAAACTACTACTCCAGTTCTAGAGAAAAATACTTCAAATTCCAAGTCTGCTGTAAGTATTATTTCAGATGGAACTGAAACTAGGGAATCCAAAGCAACTGTATCTGTTACTGATGCTATGGGTAATACTAAAACTAATTCTGTATCTGTCTCTGACGGCGATACAACTGGTGAAGACACAGAAAATCCAACCGATACCCTTAGCGGTGCTGACGGCGATACAACTGGTGAAGATACAGAAAATCCAACCGATACCCTTAGCGGTGCTGACGGCGATACAACTGGTGAAGATACAGAAAATCCAACCGATACCCTTAGCGGTGCTGACGGCGATACAACTGGTGAAGATACAGAAAATCCAACCGATACCCTTAGCGGTGCTGACGGCGATACAACTGGTGAAGACACAGAAAATCCAACCGATACCCTTAGCGGTGCTGACGGCGATACAACTGGTGAAGACACAAAAAATCCAACCGATATTATTACCGATTTAACCAACACTGCTGCTGCTGAAGATGTATCTCAAGCAAGACGAACAGAATCTTCAGAACTCAAACCTTTAATTTTAGAAAGCTTTATTAACAACGGTAGTTTTGAAGGTAATTCTTTTGAACCAAGTGAAGGTACTTTCGAGAATTGGCGAACTATCGGCGATACCAGGATTGAGACAGAAGAAATTGGAATTGCTCCTACCGATGGAGAATCCCAAGCTTTAATTACTAATGGTTTTAGCGATGCAGGTGGTTCGGTTGAAGAATCAGATTTATCCGAATTTTTGGATTTAACATCTGGCTCTCTCGACGCTCTGCTTGAGGGTAATGCCACAGAAGGTTCGGGAATAAAGCAGACATTTACTGCACAAGCAGGCGATATCCTAGAGTTTGACTATAGGCTTCTTACCAATGAAGCGACACCATCGACAACTTTTAACGATTCAGCTTTCTTTGCTCTTGGCAAATCAGTTGATAATCCTCTCGATCAACCTGTTGATGACATCATTGGCAACTCCGTCAGAAACTTTGGTTTAGAACTAGCCGATACTTTTGACACAACTTTTTCTGAAGATAATCAGCTTGTAGAAGGATATTCAGAAGCAACAGATGGTAAAACTGTTAGAGTCGCAATTTCTGAAGCTGGAACATATGAGTTAGGTTTCGGAATTGTAGATTTAAGCGATAGTATTGTCGATTCTGGACTATTACTTGACGATGTGAAGCTAATTCCAACGGGTGCGGCAGATCCTTTCTCATTACCAAGTGTTGATGGCTCTGGTGGTGATGTTGCTATAAGTTCTGAAGTAGATTTCACTTTCGGAACTAATGGGTTTGAAGCTACTAGCGGTTCTTCTAATCCCCAGCAATAACAATTAAATCCACGAAAAGCGGGGAGCATTCAACGTGTTTCCCGTTTGCAGTGGTACATAGCACTTCATATAATTGTTGAGTATGAAGAAACCCGGTTTATTAAAAAAAACTGGGTTTCTTTATATGAAAGTAAAATCTAGGTTAAAGCAATGTATTCTTCCGATTTAATTCGTAAAATGCAGTATTTAAAACAAAATTTAGAATTGAAATGGTAGTATAAGATTGAATTTACAGTCAGTTATTTTACTTAATACATTTTTGTAACAATTAATGGAATAATAGATTAATTTGTACTACCGATTCTTTTCCACGTTCATTGAAGATGAAACTTACGAATCGCTGGCTGTTTCCGATTATTGGTTTAGTTGTACTTGTTGTTTTTGGCTTCGGGGGCTATCAACTGGGGCGCTTTTTCTTGCGCGAACCTACAGCAAATACTGTGGCAAATGATAAACCTCAAAAGGAGAATAAAGTAAAAACAAGTTTGGGTAACTTTCAGGAGCTTGAAGGTACACCTTATTTAATGGCACCTATTAATTCTCAACAAAATTATCCTCAAGATTCTTATGAAAAAAAAGCATTAACTATCCGTAACTATTTATTTGTCAATGTTGACGATAAATCAACACAGCAATTAGTACCTGGAAATGACTTCTTATTTGTCGATGCTCAAAAAGTAGTTCTAGAAAGACGTGACGATGAAATTGTCAGGGGAATATGGTATCAAGTAGTTAAAGCTGATAGCAATAACGATAAAACTTTAGATAATAACGATAAGAAAACTATTGCCGTTTCTGATGTTTCGGGAAGCGATTATACAGAAGTTATTGATGAAGTAGATAGATTTTTGGGTTCGCATCAAAAGAATTCAACGACTTTATTAGTATTTTACGAACTCGATGGTAGAGAATATATTGGCGAGATTAATATGCTCGAACGTGTATTAGTTGAAAAGGTTGTATTGCCTGCAATTAGGTAATGGTGAATAGGCAACAGGGAATGGGGAATGGGGAACAGGGAATGGGGAATGGGGAACAGGGAATAGGCAACAGGGAACAGTATTTTTGTAGGGTGTGTTAGACGCACAACTATATTTCACGTGAATCGATAGCTTAAGTACGTCTAACGCACCATTATGGAAATAGTATTTAGTCGGCTAGCTTCACGGCGCACCACTAATAATAATTTTCAACAATAGATTTATTCAAGCGCTGTAAACCAACATTTTCTTTATCGTTATTATGCCTTTGGGCTAATGTTGGATTAGAACACGATTAATAAATAGTCTTTCTTATTACAACAAAATTTCTTTTTCCTGTTTAAGAGGATGTTTGAAAAGTGATTAGCTGTGATTTTAGACACTTATTTATCCCCCCTAACCCCCCTGAAAAAGGAGGGGATCGGAATCAAAGTCTTCCTTTCTAAGGGGAATAATGGTGGATCTAGAACGTTTCGCTACCTACAAGAAGACTTTTAAAACATCCTCTAACCCAACTTACTATTTATTCCCTATTTCCTCAACCGAATATACTTCATTATTGGGATGAAAGTAATCGTAAATTTCCTGTGCCAGACGCGGACCAATTCCGGAAACTTCGGCTATTTGTTCGGGTGTTGCTAACCGAATGTAATCTATTGAACGAAAATGCGCTAACAGTTGTTGTTGCCGATTGTGTCCCAAACCTGGTATTTCATCCAAACGCGATCGCCTTAATTTTGCAGTACGTTGTTGGCGGTGGAAGGTGACTGCAAAACGGTGGGCTTCGTCGCGCAAACGCCGTAGTAACTGAACTCCTGGTTGTTCGGCTTCTGTTTTCAAAGCTGTGGATTCACCAGGTACAAATATTTCTTCCCGTCGTTTCGCTAAACTGACAACTCGCACGTCTTCTAATAAGTTCATTTCTTGCAAAACGGCGACGACAGAAGATAATTGTCCTTTACCACCGTCTATCATTACTAAGTCGGGAAAATCAGGATTACCCAGTCTTTGCAGTTTTGGATCTTCTATGTATTTGCGAAAGCGTCTGCCGATAACTTCAGCCAAGGAAGCAAAGTCATCCGAATGACCGATTTGAATCTCAGGATTTCTAATTTTATAGTGGCGATAGTGTTGTTTTGCTGGTAAACCATCGATAAACACCACTTGCGAAGCTACTGCGTTTGAACCTTGGATGTGAGAAATATCGTAACCTTCGATACGATGGGGTAACTCGGGTAAATCAACTATAGCGGCTAAATCTTGCAGCGCTAGAGTATTGCGATCGCTAAGTTTTTGCATTCTTTGCAATTCATAGTTGGCGTTTCGCTCTACCATTTCAATTAATTCTGCTTTAAGCTGGCGCTGGGGATTAACAATGGTGACTTTTTTCCCTCTACGCTGGCTCAATGCTTCCGCCAAAATTTCTGCATCCGGTAAATCGTGCTGAACAACAATTTCTGTAGGAATTTCTACTGAGTCGGCAGTTTGATAATGTTCTTCTAATACCCGTTGCAAAATAGCTCCAAACCCAGCTTGTGCGTCGGCTATAAATGCAAGTCTTCCGACTAATTGTCCGGCACGAATCTGAAATAATTGAATGCAAGCGTGTTTTTCATCTGCGGCTAAAGCTATGGCATCCCTTGAAACAGTATCATCTGGTAAAGATACTTTTTGGTCGGCATTTAACGATTTCAACCCGGCAATTTGATCTCTTCTCCGCGCCGCTGTTTCAAAGTTTAATTCTTCGGATGCTTGCTGCATCTGTTCGGTGAGTGTATCAATTAACTCAGAAGTCCGACCTTGAAAGACCATCGCCACCTTTTGCACGATTTTGCGGTATTCGGACGGCGTAACCAACTGCTGGCAAACACCCGGACACCTTCCCAAATCGTAGTTTAAACAAGGTCTATCCTTAAATAAAGGTTGCGGTCGCTGTCTTAGGGGAAATATCCGCTTGCACAATCCCAATATTCCCCTTAACAATCTAGAATCAGTATAAGGTCCGTAATATTTGTCTTTTTCTTTACCAAGTCTGCGTTTGCGAGTAATGAAAATTCTAGGATATTCTTCAGACCAAGTTATACAAACATAAGGATACTTTTTATCATCCTTGAGCAGCACATTGAAATATGGCTGATGCTGCTTAATCAAGTTTGCTTCTAAAGCTAATGCTTCGGCTTCGGTATCGGTGACAATAAATTCGATATCCGTCACGAGTCTTACCATCATTGCGATACGATCGGTAAGTTTTTGCGACTCTCGGAAATAAGAACGAACCCGCGATCGCAATTTTCGCGATTTACCTATATATACAATGCGGTCGGTTGCATCGCGCATCAAATAAACCCCCGGCTCTGGGGGAATCTCTTTTAAACGATTTTCCAGACGTTCTGGATTTTTTAGCAGTGGTAAAGCTTCAGCAGATTTTGTCACAATTAAAGCCTGAAAATTTGAAAAATCGACCCGCCTTTACTATTTTAGGTAAAATCACCGTGGTTGTACGCCGATTTGATTTTTCAACCGCATTTACGTTCCTTCCTCTACAGTTGCTTTTGAAGCGATTAATTTTAATACACGTCTTGCAATATATATAGTGATAATTATTAGTTTTTCAAACTTTCTTCTTAATTAACTATAAAATCTTGGAAAACTAGAGCCGGATTCTTTTAAACCTGAGATTAACTTAATTATTTATATTTTAGCTAAAGCGATACGATATCGATTTTAACTCGTTTCTTCGTAAATTCTCTACATTTAGGACTTGTATAATCATAAATTCGTTATATTCGCCTAATTTAAATAAGCAAGATTCCGTATCTTCCTAAAATCCTTGAATATTAAGAGAATCAACGGATTCATAGAGATGAATCAAATGGTTATGATTGGTATAAATCAAACTTACGTTCTTGTGACGATTTCATGTATGGTTAGTTTTTAGTTTAAACAAAATATTTTAGGAGATAAGAATATGAATTCCCAAGATTTTGAATCCCAATATCGTGAAGCGATGAATGAAACGCTCAACGAACTACAATCGGCTATTTTGTTGTTAGCGCAAGCTCAACGAAAAATCTCTATAATTGGTTCTTCCGTACAAAATTTGAGTCAAAGTGTAGAAGAATATCTAATTAACCAAAAGTCCAAATAGAATCATTGGTGAAAATTACTTTGATTTTTAAATACTTATTTTTGGTTACAAGATAACTCTTTTTCAATAGCTTGGGTAAGCTCGGTGAGAATTACAGGTTTAACAAAATAGCGACGAGCGCCTAAATTGATCGCTCGTTCGCAATCCGATTTAAAAGCCAATCCCGAAACTATAATTATAGGAATTTTCGCAGTGTGAGAATTTTGCTGCATTTTTTCTAACAACAAAAAACCGTCAATATCCGGTAATTTTAAATCCAATACAACTAAGTTTGGTCGGAAAGTTTCTACTGTAGAGAAAAACTTTGAACCATCAGCTAAGCCTTTAACTTGGTATCCACAAAAATTTAAGCAATCACTCAGCAACATTCGATTCGTATCATTATCTTCAACTAGTAAAACTTTTTCACTGTAATGTGACTTGAATTGCTGCTCTACATTTATTAACTGCGCTATCATTTTCACCTATCACTTTCGCTCACGAGTCAATGATTCGTAAAAGAATGTAACAATATCTGAATTTATAGATTTAGATAAACCTATTTACTTAAATAAAAGCTATCTTACCAAGAGTCCTATCAAACAAAATTAGTTACGTTATTATTTATGCTTATGATAAATACTAGCTTATAACAATAATTTAAGACAAAGTTAAACTAATCTTTAACAATTTATTGATTTTTCACTGTCAATTTTATATTTTATTGACAATATATTACTTACTTATTATTTATCTGTATTTTTTATAACTTAATAATAGGCTTTGGCTAAAGTGTAATTATTGATACTACTATTTGATCTGGGTATATCAAGGTCGATAAAAATAATTTTTGTAAAGGATTGAACATTTACGTCAATGAAAAGACTATTGCATCCCTTATAAAGTTTAAACACAGGCATAGAAAATAGATGCACCTTCAATTAAACATCTCGTAAATAATTTTTGAAATAAAGTTAAATAATAAAATTAAATCAAATATTATTCTACGCGATTATGCCGATAATTATTCAACTAATGTCTGGCTATTTTTTGCAGTTTGACCCTTTTTTGCAGCAAGTAAGAAAAAGGCAATTAATCCTAGCAGTGCAGAAGGTTCCGGAACCCTTTTCTTTTGTGAAGCTAAGGACATATAGGTAGAAGTATATTGCTCCGGGCTTTCCAATGGAGTAAATTCAGTTTTATTTACTGTGCGTTCAACTCCGTCTTCTGTAGTTATGATTTGAGATAGAGAAGCTCCGATATCTGATTTTATAGTATCTCTGTCTTTTTCCAACAATGAATTATCGATTGAATTTTTATTATCGTTTTTATTAAATTGGTGGTACAAATCTAATTCGGGAGAGGATATACAACTATCTGCTTCTTTGCAATTTTGTTTTTCTACCAAATCTTTATTATCAATTGAAGCTTTGTTATCTGAAGTTATTGTTAAATCATTATTGCTGTTAGAATTTTTGAGCAAACTTGCTTGTGCCGGGGCTGTAGCGCTTGCACTAATTACCGTACCAAGTAATACGTAATTACGAACTTTTTTTATAGTTATTGTCATGGACGCAATCGTTCCTTAAAACTAAAAAAACAAGTAATTGATACTCCCCTTTATTTTAGGTGCAACTACATTACGTAAGGATATTAAGTCCGAGAAAAGTAAGTATATTGCTCCAAGCTGTGAAAAAAAAGATGCACAAATTCTGTAATACTCGTTAAGTTTAACCGAGTACTACTGTAATTGCCGATACTAATTGATTAAGTTTGCATCAATCTAAAATCAAGTTTTAGTAAACCAACTGCAAAAACTGGGATATTTTATCTACAGCGGCTTCTAACACTGATGGTTCGCGAACTAATGCAAAACGCACGTAACCCTCTCCCGACTTACCAAAGCCAGCACCAGGAGAAGCAGCAACACCCGTATTTTCAACTAAATCTTTACAAAATTGAATAGAATCTTTACTAATTGGTTCCGGTAGCTTTGCCCAAACATACATTGTGGCTTTTGGCATGGGAACCTCCCAACCGATGCGGTGTAAAGCATTGACAAAAGCATCGCGCCGTTTTTGGAAGCTATCTACATTGTTTTTTATTCCCGATTGCGGCCCACTTAAAGCGGCGATCGCACCATTTAAGATTCCTCGATACTGATTAAAGTCAACTGCTGCTTTCACCCGGCGTAAGGCTCCAATCAGTTCGCGATTACCAATAGCAAAGCCGACGCGAAAACCGCCCATGTTGTAAGATTTGGACAAAGTAAAAAATTCAATCGAGATACTTTTTGTCTTGTCGGCTTGCAAAATGGAAGGAGCAATATGGCGTGGACTAGATTTTTGTGCTTCCGGCTCGGCAAACACTAAATCCACATAGGGAAAATCATGAACCAGAACAATATCGTGCTGCTGACAAAAAGAAACAGCTTTTTCAAAGAAAGATAACGGTGCGATCGCAGCAGTAGGATTGTGTGGATAGCTCAATACCATCATTCGTGACTGCGCTAAGACGTGGGCAGGAATTTGCTCAAATACAGGTAAAAAATCGTTTTCTTCCCGTAAAGGCATAGGATATATTTGACCATCCGCTAAATAAACTCCCCCAGCGTGAGAAGGATAGCCAGGATCGAGTAATAAAGCAAAATCCCCTGGATTTAAAATTGCTAAAGGCAAATGTGCCGTCCCCTCTTGAGAACCAATAAGGGGTAGCACTTCAGTTTCTGGATCTACCGAAATAGCAAATCTTTTCTCGTACCATTCAGATGCTGCATAACGAAACTCTTGAGTTCCATTAAACAACAGATATCCGTGAGTACTTTTATCCTGCAAAGACTCAGCTATGGCTTCAATGACATGACTGGATGCTGGTAAATCGGAAGATCCTAAAGACAAATCAATTACCTGACGACCATTAGCCAAAGCCTTAGCCTTCGCAATGTCCATATCTGCAAACACATTGGATTGCAGGGGTTGTAAACGCTTCGCAAATTGCATTTTTAAGCTGTTTTAGTTAGTGGTTAGTTGTTAATTGTTAGTTGTTAATTGTTAGTTGTTAGTTGCTAATGTTCTAAATTATCATAAGGCTGCACGCGAGCGGCAGCCTCAAACAAGAAAAAGTAGGTTACATAAATAAAGCCCACCCTGAAGGTGGACTTGCATTAGATGCATATAGCAAAATACCACTATCAACTATCAACTATCCACTTAAATGATTATCTAATAAGTTCATCAATTTATCTTTGTTAACAACTCCCTCACTCGAAGCTAATACTTTATCTCCTTGAACAAGTCGCAAAGCGGGAACACCTTCCACCTGATATTGTTTAACTGAAACCGGGTTAGGATCGACTTCCATTTTGACGACTTTAAGCTTGTCACTATACTTCTGGGCAGCAGCGCTAATTGCTGGGGACATCAACTTACAAGGTCCGCACCAAGAAGCCCAAAAGTAAACTAACACCGGCTTTTCAGCTTGCAGTACTTCCTTATCAAAATCTGCATCATTGATATTGTTTACACCCTCGCTCATTTTAATCTCCACCTAATAGCATCTTTTATATTTACACAGATTTAATGTATCCCAATTTGTAGTCTTGAAACTAGTAGCTGTGGGAAGAGGATTGGGGGAGGGGGAGATGGGGAGACAAGGAGACAAGGAGACAAGGAGACAAGGGGATGGGGAGAGAGGGGGAAGAGGGGGTAGAAAACTCTTAACTCCTCACTCCTCACTCCTAACTATTTTTAATTTCCAATGCCCAATTCCCAATTATTATTTAAAATATTGCAAAAATCCCACATCCGTATTGGCTGTGGGATAATTTTTAAAATTTGAATTACAATCTAAAAAATTACATCTGGTCTAATTCTTTGCGTAGTGATTCCAATTCAGAATCCACTGGCTCGCTGTTTTTCTTCTCACTTGCTTGACTACTGTCAGTTTGTTCTGGTAGTTGGGGCTGGCTTGCTGTTCCGCTTCCGGGTAGAGTCATTTGTGCTTTTAAGGCAGCTAATTCATCATCTACACCGCTGCTAGATTCTAGCTTTGCGAATTGACTTTCTAAGTCAGCACCAGCTAATTCCCCTGCTGCCCCCGCACGTGCTTCTTGCATCAAGACTTTTTCTTCCATGCGCTCGAATGCAGCAGTTGCACCGCTGGTATTCATCCCAGTTACCAAACCTTCGAGTTGCTCTTGTGCTTTGGCTGCTCTTACCCGTGCTTTGAGCATATCTTTCTTGGTTTTTGCCTCAGAAATTTTGCTCTCTAACTGCATCAAGCTGCGCTTAAGAGTATCAACTTGAGTAGTTTGCTGATCTAAACTTCCCTTTAGAGTAGTTGCAGTCTCACTAAAAGATTTCTTGCGCTCTAAGGCTTGACGAGCTAGGTTTTCATCACCTTTTTGCAGCGCTAGCATTGCATTACGCTGCCATTTATTAAGTTCATTATTAGCATCGTTATATTGCTTCTCTGTACGCTTTTGAGCAGCAATCGCTTGAGCAACCCCCTGACGCAAACGAACTAAGTCCTCCTGCATCTCGATAATGGCTTGATCGAGAATTTTTTCTGGATCTTCGGCTTTGCTAACCAAGTCGTTGAGGTTGGCGCTTACTACTCGTTTTACACGATCAAATAATCCCATAATTTTTTTCCTCTTGAGATTTACGCGGTATGGTGATAAAAAGTTAGGTTTCTGACTACTTATATAGTTCCCTATTTCAATGTAATCTGACTCTTCTCAATTAGTCCTCCCCATAACCCCAATTATCAAAAGAAATATTACGGGCACGAGTTATAAAATTTTATCTAACTACTGGGGAGGCTGTTGATTTTTTTGCGTACTACTTGGAAGTTGTGCTTTCATTGCCGAAAGTTCGGCATCTACATCATCACTTTCGCTTAAGCTCGCAAATTGATTTTCTAATTCGTCAGTATCAGATACGGCAATTGCTTCTTGCTTCGCTTCTAATTCTAAAAGTTTGTCTTCCATTTTCTCAAAAGCCTTAAGCGAACTGGTATCGCCAGTTTCACCAAGCATTTCTTGAAGTCGTAAAGAAGCTTCAGCAGAACGAGCGCGAGCAATATACATATCTTTCTTTGTTTTGGCTTCAGAGATTTTCAACTCCAAAGCCTGCATATCTTTTTTAAGTTTAGCGACTAAAGTTTTTTGTTGCCCAATTTGGTTTTCAAGCGCACTCGAAGTTTGTTGGTAAGCTTTGCGTTTGGTAAGGGCTTCTCGCGCTAAAACCTCATTACCTTGTTCCAAAGCCATTTGAGCGCGACGATACCATTCCTCTTGTGTAGAATCAGCCTGAGCCGCTTGTCGTTCGGTACGTTTTTGAGTGGCGATCGCCTGTGCTACTCCTTGTCGCATCCGCACCAAATTTTCCTGCATCTCGTAAACGGCTTGTTCGAGAATTTTCTCAGGATCTTCCCTTTGTGCCGTCCAACTATTAACATTTGAACGAAATAAGCGCCCGATACGCTCCATCAGCCCCATAAGTTAAGCCTCCATTTTTTCAGTTAGCAGTTAGCAATTAACAATTAACAATTAACAGCGATCGGTTTTTGACGTAAGTAGGTATGGTTCATCGCCAGTTGGGTGCAATTTATCAGTTATTTTAAAAGCGACGAAAATGAAATAATTACGGATTTAGGGTGGATATCGTAATACTTTCATGCTGCACTACGTAATCGGTTGGGAATTGAGTCTGGTTGTTTATTAATTAATTAATATAACCGACAAAAAATGCCCGCTCTGGTTTTAAATCCACATATCGATATGCATGATAATTACATTATTAACTGTTCACTGTTAACTGTTCACTGTTAACTGTTCACTCCTAACTCCTAACTATTTAACTGTCTGGTTCTTCTACCCTTGCTGTAATTCCCTTTTCTTTAAGAAGTTCTAAATGGTTTTTTAATCTCTGTTTGGATTTAAAGGCACCTAAATAAACATATTTGCCTTCTGGTGATAAATATGCATCTGGAATTACTTCTCTAACCTCAGCTAAAGTATTTCCCGTGTTGTCTACGATGACATTATAAAATCCACCATTAGATGGTTCTATTTCATCAAGGTTTTGAGGTGTTGTTGCTGCTTCGGTTTGGGAAACAGGCGATTGTGGAGTCGGAGTATTTGCAACGGGGGGCGACATCTGTTCGGCTGTAGTTGTTGTTTCTACTGGGGCTGTACTTGTAACCGGGCTGGATGGGGAAGCAACGGTCGTTGGTTTGGCTTTGGGAGTTGCCCCTGCGACATCATCAATACTATTTATATTTGGAAGCGCATCATTTGCAAGATTGGGATTTCTGGATACGGGGGGCGCTAATTTTTGAACGTCTGAGTTTACATCACTGACTGTTTCAGTGTTTTCACTACTGCTAACTTCTGGATTGCGCTTAAAAAGTCTGGCTACACTTAAGCTTGATAGGTCGTCTAAGTTAAAAATAATATAGCCAAAGGTAATGCTTGATACTAAAAGTAGCAGCATCGAACCAATGCTTAAAGGTGATAGCAAACTATCATTATTGTTTTTTGGCTTTTTGGTTTGGGACCCAACATCTTCTTGCAAGCTTCGTAGCAAAGCTTCAGAGGATTCTAAATAATCGTCAGGTTGCGACTTAGTGTCATCCTTTGGCGGGGATATATTTTCCCCAGGTGTATTCCGATTAATATCCGCTTTAACGATGCTGCTTTGATTTTGTGCGGGTTCAGTTTGATTTTGAGCATTCGTTGTCGTAGAGGGGAATGGTACTTGCCCCCCTTTAGAAGGATTTTGAGCAAGCGGAATTTCAGAATTTGTCTCTCGGTTAGAAGTTACTTTGGGGAAAGTTTCTGGAGCCGGAGGAGGTGGAGGTGGTATGGGTGGTGTTTTAATCTCGTTCCCTGAAATGCTCGCTTGCTGCTGTCTTATATAAGCCGCAGCTTCTTCCCCAGTTAAGCTTTGTTGCGACTTACTTGAAGCAACAGTTATAGCGTTTTGATGTTGCGATTTAGCAGCAATCAAACTACCAAGACTTTTTTGAATTGGGGTTCTATGTGCAATTCGCGTTCGACGATATCGTGACAATTCTTCATCAAGCTGTACTTCCAAACTTGCTAGAGCCGCACTAATTGCCGGTTTTAGATTTGATGTTTTAGATGTTTGATTACCAGAATAATATAAGGAGTTTTCACTCATAGCCCATGTGCCTCCGTACCTACTGCCAGATTATCCAATATGTAACAATTTTTCGCATAAAATTGACGCAGGTTTCCCCGAATCAGCGGGTAGCCCCGATCCCGATCGGTATCTCCTACTTAAGGGAGAAGCTTTTATCAAACCTATCCCAATTTTTAGGAGTCATAGGCGGGTAAAACAGATACCCTTATGCCAATCCTAGCGAAAATTATCATAGTTATATAATTTCACCAAAATGTAATTCCTGCCAAAAGGCTTATTCAAGATGTCCTTTCAATCGATTCCAGAAATTCTAGAACGACTGCAAATAGAAGCTTTATACCAGCAACAGCCATTACAACGGTTACTTGATTGTTGGCAAGAAGTTGTGGGAAAAGTTATTGCCACTCATACCCAGCCAATATCTATTGAACGGGACGTTTTGTGGGTTGCGACTTCGGGCGCTGTTTGGGCGCAAAACTTGACTTTTGAACGGCGAAGATTGCTAAAAAAGTTAAATAAAATATTACCAACCCCCTTAGTAGATATACGTTTTTCTACCGCTCGTTGGCAGCCTACCAAAAAAAAAACTTCTACGCAACAAAATATTTCGTCCATAGAGCATCCCAGCTATTTAGGAAATAATTTTAATCAAAACCCGAATCTTCACTATCAACCTAAAAACCCTGACGCTGCTTTTACTAATTGGACTCAAACAATAAAAACGCGATATTCAAATTTACCTCTTTGCCCCAACTGTCAATCTCCTGCTCCCAAGGGAGAATTAGAACGTTGGGGTGTTTGTTCGATTTGTGCTGCTAGGTCTTTTTGATGGGGAGCAGAGAACCGTTAAAAGCAATATTGATAACTGTTCATTAATAATTATCCCTCTTATCTTGACATTTGGGATAAAGAATTAGTTTAAGTAAGTACTCCTTGAAGGTTAATCTAGCTATGCTCCTAACAAGAAAGCAGGTTGATTAATCGCGATCCCTAATTGGTTTAGGCGTAAAACTCAACGGATACTTTTTGATAAGTTTGTTGCTTTTTCGTTACAAAGAAATTTAAAAATATTACACAAACATAAAGAGATTATAAAGCTATTTTATGATTGGGATCGGGAAAACTTATACAGACTCAAGGCTTTATGGGTTTATTCAGTATTTATATCTAGGAGCAGAATAGGAGATGTAAATCAGTTCAGCATACGGCATTAAAAATGAAAAGCATCCAAACCTTCACCTCCGCCTGCCGAAATTGTCGTCACTTCGCATCAGTTGGTCGGCGCGGAGGAAATTGCCAGCAACTGGGAGCGCCAGTACGTGGAAGTTGGAAAGCCTGTTCTTTGGCAGCTTCTCCCTTTGCGCCCTCATGGGAAACCTTGGAAGATGCTTGGAGTTTGCCCGATGCTACACCGTTATTAGCCCATACTTCTAAGGATTTAGCTCGTAACAATGTAGAATCATCAGTTGAGCAAGTATCTACACCCGTTAAAGCAGAAGCCTTATTAAGTTAAATTTTTCTGTGAGGAGCAATTTTTAGATCCTGTAGGAAAACTTGAACGGTTAAGTTTCAAGACAAAAAATGTAGAGCAACTTTTAATTTAGAAACAATTTAACCGTTCTATAGAAGTTATTAATCGGTCTAGTTGATATAAATAAACCGACCGAACGAGATTATATATAAACAAAATTTGTTTTTAGAATTTGCAAAGGTGAGTATTTACTCACCCTTGCACCCACAAAAAATTGCACCTTTTAAGTAAGGGTGCAATTTTTATGTTTGAGGACTTACGCAGCGACAATGGAAAATATAGTGTTCCAAAAATTCAAATCCCCCAACCCCCTTAAAAAAGGGGGGCTTTGCGTAACTTTTATGTTTATCTAATAAGCCTAACGGCTACTTGCGACTCCTAACTCCTAACTCTTTCAAGGAAGCCAAGGATATTGACGAAAATCTGGCTTGCGCTTTTCTAAAAATGCCTGTTTCCCTTCTGCTCCCTCTTCTGTCATGTAATAAAGTAAAGTGGCATTTCCCGCAAGTTCCTGTAAACCAGCTTGCCCGTCACAGTCAGCATTAAATGCAGCTTTTAAACAGCGAATAGCGATGGGGCTTTTTTCTAAAATTTCCTGTGCCCATTGAATACCTTCAGTTTCTAATTGTTCTATAGGTACAACCGTATTAACTAACCCCATTTCTAAAGCTTGTTGAGCGCTGTATTGACGACACAAAAACCAAATTTCACGAGCTTTTTTTTGTCCAACGATGCGTGCTAAATAACTCGCACCAAAACCACCGTCAAAACTACCAACTTTTGGCCCAGTTTGTCCAAAAACAGCATTATCAGCAGCAATTGTTAAATCGCAAATTAAATGTAAAACGTGTCCGCCGCCAATTGCATAACCTGCAACCAAAGCAATTATCACCTTGGGCATAGAACGAATTAAGCGCTGTAAATCCAATACATTTAAACGGGGAATACCATCATCATCGACATAACCTGCTTTGCCGCGCACGCTTTGGTCGCCGCCGGAACAGAACGCATATTTACCATCAGTATGGGGGCCTGCGCCAGTAAATAAAACTACGCCGATACTAGAATCTTCGCGGGCATCGCAAAAAGCTTGGTAAAGTTCAAAAACAGTTTTCGGACGGAAAGCATTACGTTTGTGGGGACGGTTGATGGTTATTTTCGCAATACCATCGGCTTTATGATAAAGAATATCTTCGTAAGTTTTGGTGGTTTGCCAGTTGATTTGCATACTTCGGTCATAAGTCATAAGTCATAAGTCATTATCTAATAGCTGTGGCGCTAGAGTATGCTTTTGGATGCAGCATTTTTTGTAGAGTAACAATATTAATTACAGATGCTTCGCTTCTAAGTTTGATTAAGTCGATGTCGCACCTACCAAAACTTTCTTCGTCAGAATTATCCCATCTTCAACCGGAAACAATTCTTTTATCAAAGGAAAGTTTCAATAAAAACTTTCAAGCAGATGAGCGGATTCAACCGACTGCCGATTTAGAAGCTAAAAACGGTTTTTCTCAACATCTTTTAGTATTTTTTGTTATCGGTATACCAAATTTGATGCAGCAGTTTGCTGAAGAACTTTTACCTTGTTTTCGTTCCGATGCTATCGGTTTGCGTCACATTGCAAAAGCTCTACATTCGGAACTTCATTCGGGTTTGTGGGGTGAATTGCACGTTGAGGCTTTAGTTAATAGATTGGTGGAATTAATTCTGCTGTATCATTCCAATCTTGAAGCCGATAGTGTTGAAGACGCGAAAGCAAAACTAGCAACTATTCCTTTTGCAAAAATAGGCGTTACGGCATTCGATACTGTAATAGCAATAGAACCTTTTACTGGTTTTAGTGCTTTGTTTGAAAAGAATTAACTGTAAAAATAGCGGTTATTTTTTTAGTTGTTAGGTTGCTAAAATGCTGATATAGCCGGAGAAAACCATGACACCCCAAACTGCTACCAAACCACCTTTAACCATTCCTCCTCTAGAAAGCGGTGATAAACTTACCCGTGCTGAATTCGAGCGTCGTTATGATGCGATGCCAAATTTAAAAAAAGCTGAATTAATTGAAGGAGTCGTTTACTTGGCATCCCCCTTAAGAATTAAAAGTCATGGAGAGCCTCATGCTTTGATTATGACTTGGTTAGGAGTTTACAAAGCAGCTACTCTTGGTGTTGGATTTGCTGATAATTCAACAGTACGTCTTGATGCTGACAACGAACCCCAACCGGATGCTTTATTAAGAATTGAAAATGGGGGACAGTCGCGTATTAGTGAAGATGATTATGTTGAAGGTGCGCCAGAATTAATTGTCGAAATTGCTGCTAGTACTGCTTCTTACGATTTACATGAAAAACTCAAAGTTTACCGACGCAATCAGGTACAAGAATATTTAGTATGGCGAGTATACGATAATGCTTTTGATTGGTTTAAGTTGGATGAAGGTAAATACATTCAATTAGAGGGTGATGCTGAAGGAATAATTCGTTCTCAATTTTTTCCCGGTTTGTGGTTGGATAAATCAGCTTTATTATCAGGAAATTTAGCTAAAGTTTTAGAAGTATTACAGCTAGGTTTAAAAACAGCATAACATCGAAGTTTTATCAAATAGTTTTTAATTTTTTAGCCAATTAATTAGAGATAGTGCGGTACAGCATTTTCAAATTAGTAATCTTTATTTTAAGTTATTTAAAGCCTTAAGCTACTCTATAATTGAGATAGTAATTTACAAAGAAATTAATTAAATAAATATGGTGCGTTACGGCATTTTCACAATAGTAACTTTTAAATGCTATTTTCTCGTGCCGTAACACACCCTACAAAATAGATTAGCTATTGCTACATATTTTTGATTGATTTCTGCTTAACTAATACGCTACCCAAAACAATAATCAACCCAGAAACAACAACTATCGGCACAACTGGTAAAAAACCAAAAGTAAAACTCGCTGGAATTAAATTTAACTCAAAACCAATTAATGCTGCTTCCCCTACAAGAATTGAAATAATGCAGCTAAATGGATTGATATTTCTACCATACAAAGCCGCTATTGTTGTTGGAAAAAGAACAGCTAATCCGGTAAAAGCTTGAGTTGCTATAGCCGCAATAGTTGCTGGTGGATTGTAAGCAATAATTAAACCAATAATCGCCAGAATCACAATCAATATTCTACCGACTAAAGTTTGTTCGCTAAGGGAAGCATTCGGACGAAAATAAGAAATATATATATCCCTTGTCAGCATCGAGCTTAATGCTAAAAGTTGTGAATCTAATGTTGACATAAATGCTGCTAATGCTCCCACCATTACAAAAGAAGCTATCCAAATAGGGGTATATTCTGCCAACATCATTGGTAAGGCTTGGTCTGTTGCTTTCCCTGCTAAATTAGGAAAGGGAATATGCGCCCAAACCCCAATTAATACCGGACAAATAAACATTGTGGCGGTAATTATTGGATACAAAACCGCAGAAACTTTTAGAGATGTGGGTGTTTTAGGAATATAAAACCGCATAAACATTTGCGGAAACATCGGTACGCTCATCACCCACAAAATCATGTAGCTAAACCATTTGGGTTTTGTGAAAAAGTTATCTATACCTTGTCGCGAAAAAAGTTCTGGTAATTGTTCGTAAGCTGTGCGGTTGGCTGCGGTAATTCCCCCCAAACTATTAGCAATAGTGAATACAGCGACAATCATCAACACAAACATTAAAATCCCTTGCAATACATCGGTTAGTGCAACGCTTCTCATGCCACCTGTAAAGACGTATAGAACAATTACAATTGTCAAAACCGTTGCTCCAAGAAAGTAAGGGATTTGTCCGTTTGTTAACCTTTCTAAAAGATATCCCGCACCGATAGGTTGCAAAGTCAAATAAGGCAATGTAAAAATCACCATTACCATAAGAAATATTAGTTTAAGACTTTGACTTCCCAAACGTTCGGCAATTAGTTCAGAAGGAGTAATAAATCCTTTTTCTTTACCTAAAAGCCAGACTTTGTAACCAATAAAATAAAATGATATTGCTACAAGTGCCGTTCCAAATGCCATCATTGGGTAATAACTAATACCTACACGATAACCAGCACCAGCAAATCCCAAAAAAGTAAAAGCACTAAAGTTAGTTGCAATTAAAGTAAAAAATAAAACTATATTTCCAACACTTCTATTTGCCAGAAAATATTCTTGAGGTGTATTATTTTGTCTTTGATATCCAGTAATTCCTATTCCAAGAGTAAATAGTAAGTATATGATAATAAATAGGTAAGGAATGAGACTTTGTATATTCATGGCTACAGGTTAACTAGAAGGCGTTTTCCAAAATTTGAGGGCAAATATTAAAAGAGTTAAAGAAAGAAGTATTTGTAAACCAATGAAATATACTACCCAAGGAGGAAGATAAAATACTGAGAAAGATATATCTGGTTTCCAATACCAAAAATCAAGCGAGAGAAGAAATATTATACAGAAACAAAATAACCAGAAATATGAACCCCGAAATATATTCATGCTCAACGATTGTAAATTTTTTGTAGCGGTTATTTGATTATTAGAATACCTTTTTATAAGTGTTATTTCTAGCTGTGTCTTGCTAATAGTTAAACGTAGAAAGCTAAGAAAATGACAGAAACTTTTAAACTCAACATAGGTAGCGCTGAGCTTGCGTGCGATCGCTCGGGTAAAGGCAAACCATTAATTTTCCTCCATGCAGGCGTTGGCGATAGGCGTATGTGGCGTTATCAAATGGTTGATTTGAGCGACAGCTATCAAGTAGTTGCTTGCGATCGCCGGGGTTTTGGTGAAACGATAACTGCTGATAAAGCTTTTTCACAAGTTGAAGATTTACGAAAACTGCTTGACAAACTTAGAATCTCTACTGTTTCTTTAGTTGGATGCTCGCAAGGTGGACGTATTGCTATTGACTTTACCCTTACTTATCCGCAACGAGTAACTAAGCTTATACTGATTTCAAGTGCTGTCAGTGGCGCTCCTGAAATTCAGCCACGTTTTGATGCACTGGAAGAAGCAGAGGAAATAAACGATTTAGCCCGCGTTAATGCGATTGAAGCTAATTTATGGCTTGACGGTGCAACTAGTGCAAAAGGAAGAGTCAGTGGGGCTGTAAGAGAACTTTTTCTTGATATGAATGGTATTGCTTTAAGGATGCCCGAACTTACTCAGGAAATTGAACCGAGTAACGCTTATGAAAGATTAACTGAATTATCGTTACCAGTGCTTGTTATTTGGGGTGAATTAGATTTCCCCTATATTAAACAACGTTGCAAATATATTGTTGATACTATTCCTAATGCTAAGGGAGAAGAAATACTTAACACCGCTCATCTTCCCAACCTTGAAAAGCCTGAGATAATTAATAAGTTGTTAGGAGATTTTTTAGCTTAAGGCAGATTGCAGAATTACAGTCAACTCCCATATATATGTCGTCAAATAAAATTTTTATTCTATTAAAATCTCTCATCTTATTGATGCTTGGAGGTTCAATTATTTTAAATATTTTTCTCTACAATCAAGCTAAAAAATATTACCTCCAAATTAATCAAACTCGTTTAGATCCTTTTGGCTTAAGTCACTATCCCGTAAATTTCAAAAAAGCTACCGATAAAGATAAAATCCGTGTAGTTTTCTTTGGTGATTCCAGAGCAGATGGGAGCATCCCTTCAGGTGTAAATTTATTTTTTGTAGTGCGTTCGCGTAGCGTGTCCTCTTAGGACACGCTACGCGAACGCACTACCAAATTGTATTTTTGCCTGCATCGGGATGCTCCCGAGCAGATGGTTGGATATCACCTAATATAAATGGGTATGAATTTATCAATCGTGGAATTCATGCCCAAACTTCGGTGCAAACAGTGCAGCGGTTTAAATATCATGTTAATTCTTTAAAACCTAATATAGTAATTATCCAAGTTGGGGTTAAAGATTTGAAAACTATTCCTTTGTTTCCAGAACGCAGGGCTTCAATTGTTGCTAATTGTCGAGGGAATATTAAGCAAATTGTAGATGAATCTAAGAATTTAAATGCAACAGTTATCTTGACTACTATTTTCCCGGTGGGAGAAGCACCAATTCAGCGCCAGCCTTTTTGGTCGGATGATATACGATTAACAGTTGAAGAAGTGAATGATTATATAGCTACATTAGCTGAAGATAAGATAATTATATTTGATAGTTTCTCGATTCTTGCCGACAGTCAAGGAATGATGTTGCAAAAATATGCTTCTGATGAACTGCATTTGAATAAGCAAGGATATGAAATACTTAACAAAGAACTGGTAGAGTTACTAGATAAAATCAAAACATGACAGACGAACTAATTATTAATTTTATCTCTAGTCATCTTGATTTAACTCAAGCGGAATTTGACGAACATTATCGCCATCAAATTGATGATGCTCTGGCAAAAAATCAAAGTTTTGTTGTTGGAGATGCTAGAGGTGCAGATACTGCTTCACAGCAGTATCTTTTTGGTAAAACTAAGGCGGTTATGGTTTATCGTATGTTTGAAAGTCCTCGGAATAATGCAGGGTTTCCGACTCGCGGGGGATTTAAAAGCGATGCAGAGCGGGATGAACTTTTGACGCGGGATTCTCCTTGCTGATATTGCTTGGGTAAAATCGGGGAGAAAAAAATCTGGAACTCAGAAGAATTTGGATAGACGGAATCAAATTTAATTCATAATAAAGAAATGATTTTTATGTTCGTTATTTTATTTGTTATTTTATGTCGCCGAAATTTTCTCAACCTTATCAACCGTTATTATTACGTATTCTTCACGGTTTAACTGGACTATTTACAATTGGAGCAATTATTACTGCTTTTTGGACTTACGATGTTTTTGATGGACGTTGGGGGACAATTTCGTTACCCAAATTTACGGAAATTGAAGGTATTCATGGAACATTTGGGGTGTGGACATTTGTCATATTTCCTCTATTTATTATCTATGCTTTTCATCGGGGTCAAAGAAAATTAATTCAGTCGAATTCTTTTGATAAACTAAATAAGTTTGGACAACCAATCTGGTGGTATACTCTACATCGTTTAGTTAATACTTTGAGTATTTTGGCATTAACTTTTGCTGTTTCTTCTGGCAGGATGATGGATGAAAAATGGCTACCCCAAGGAGAGTTAAATCATCGCTGGTACTATGTTCATCTAATTTCTTGGCTTGTTTTAGTAATTTGTATCGCATTTCATTTGTTAATGAGTATTAAGGTTGGAGGTGTACCTTTAATTTTATCAATGGTTAATTTGCGATTTCGCAGTAAAGATAGTCCTACTTTGTGGAGAAAACATTTTTCTGATTGGCGTTCTAATTTTAATATGACAACAATTAACCAATGGCTATCATCTCTTTCATTGCTTAAAATTATCGAAATTTTTGTATTTATTACTATAGTCTCAGCTTTGATATTTTCGCTAATTAAAGAAATTGGTTAATTAATTGTTGAATTAATTGTTTAATTAAATTATATAGCGTTTATTAAGCAACTGAGGTACAGCGATTACCTCACCCCCGATAAAGCTGTGCTTTATCTCCCCTCTCCTTAACAAGGAGATGGGTTGGGGGTGAGGTTTTGAGGTATACCTCAATAGATTGGGAAACGCTATATATGAAATGTTTCTCTATTAACTTTTAAATAATTACTTCAATACATGAATCAGTATTTTGCAACGGTTGCTCGGGGATTGGAAGAATTAGCTGCTAAAGAATTAGAACAATTGGGTGCAAAGTCAGTGGAGCCTGGATTTTGTGGTGTTGAGTTTGAAGGCGATCGCACTCTACTTTATCGCGTAAATCTTTGGGCTAGGCTACCTTTCCGAATTTTATTTAAGGTGCATTATTTTAATTGCAAAACTGCAAAAGACCTTTATAACGGTATCCAAACCATTGAATGGCAAGATTATCTTACACCGGAAGACACGTTAGCGGTAAACGCTACTGGTAAAAACGACGAACTCAACCACACTCACTTTACAGCGCTTCAGGTAAAAAATGCCATAGTTGACCAGCAGCAGGAAGTTTTTGGGGAACGTTCTAATGTTGAGCTTTACAACCCAGATTTACGGGTTAACGTACATACCCGTAATGATGTTTGTACTGTTAGTCTTGATAGTTCCGGTACTAGTTTACACCGTCGTGGTTATCGCCCTGCTGTTGGAGGGGCACCCCTCAAGGAATCTTTAGCGGCTGCTTTGATTCAGCTTTCAGGTTGGCAACCAGAACAAATGTTCTACGATCCGCTTTGTGGCTCTGGTACTTTACCGATAGAAGCTTGTTTAAAGTCGTTGAATATTGCACCTGGTTTATTCCGGGAATCCTTTGGTTTTGAAACTTGGCGAGATTTTGATTTATCGCTTTTGGAAAAGTTAATTGCAGAAGCGGAAGCTTGTCAATTAGATACACTCCCTGCATCGATTTGGGGAAGCGATAATAATCAAGATGTCATCGAGCAAGCAAATATCAATGCGACAAACAGCGGTGTTGAGAATCATATTTATTTTTCTCAAATGGAGCTTGCCGATGTTGCAGCACCCGCAGACAGTGGGGTTTTGTTTTGCAATCCACCTTATGGAGAACGTTTGGGAAGAAATAGCGATTTAGGAGCATTTTACAAGCTTTTGGGCGATGTGATGAAGCAGCGTTTTAAAGGTTGGACTGCATTTGTACTGAGTGGGAATAAGGAATTGGCTAAATATATTGGATTGAAGTCATCGCAGCGGATTGCTGTTTATAACGGGACATTACCCTGTCAGTTGATGAAGTATGAATTGTACTAGAATTTTTTTATGCTTTATTACAAACGCAAAACTCTTGTAGAGACGTAGCAGTGCTACGTCTCCCAAAATGATAAATTTAACGCAAAGTTTCGCAAAGGTATTTATTTTGTTCATTGACTAATAATTCAAATAAATCGGATTTTAGAATTAGTTAATGGTGTTAACTAAATTATCTCCTTTGGTTGAGATAGTAAAATAGACTATAGAAAAAGCTGCTGATGAGCGATTATCTAAAAAACCAGAATTTCTGTTGTAAAAATGATGATAAATTTTTACCATCAGACGTGAGAGCTATGGAGTTAATCCATCAATAAATAAATTAATAAATGTTTCTACTACCTCTTCAGTGGAATTTTTTTCTGGGAGTATGATTGTTTCTTTGTAAGCACTAGATATTGCAGCGACTCCATGAACTAAAGACCAAATCGCTTTGGTAATTTCATGAGGATTTTTATTAATAAATATTCCCGTTTCTTGTCCTTTACTAACAATTTCAAATAATTGATTAAGAGATTCCTGAGAAGCTTCTATCAAACTTGGATATTTGAGCGCTTCATACTGACAAAACATAACTTGTAAATGATTTGGATGCGCTATTGCAAATTTAACGTATGCTCGACTCGCTGCAATTAATTGCTGACGAACATCATTTCCTGACTCCACAACTGCTATCTTCACTTGTTCTGAAAGCGAGCGAAAACCAACTTCCGCAATCGCTGCAAGTACCGCTTCTTTATCCGCAAAATGCATGTATGGAGCATTATGACTCACTCCTGCTTTCTGAGCTATTTTCCGCAAGCTTAGAGCATGAGTACCGACCTCAGAAAGAAGCTCTGTTGCGACATCTATCAGCGTATTACGTAAGTCACCATGATGATATTTTCCTCTAGCTTTGCTCATTTATGTAATCGAAACAATTTATTTCAATATTGACACTGCCAATATCATGGGACTATATTGGCAGTGTCAATATATCATATCCGTGAGGTAAGCTTGTGAAAATTAGTCATACAGTAAAAACTTCTGCATCACCACAACGTATTTGGGAAATTTGGACTGATGTAAGAAATTGGTCGGATTGGGATACTGAATTGACTGATTCCTACTTAGAAAGTCCTTTTATGCTGGAAGCTAATGGTAAATTAACACCGAAAAAAGGTGGAGTTACCAAATTTCGTATTTCACAACTTGTCCCAGGAAAAAGTTATACATTTCAATGTCAGCTACCATTATGTAGTTTGAATGTATCCCGAACTCTTGATACTCAGTCAGATGGAACTTACTTTACTCATAAAGTTTGGTTTGAGGGAATATCAGCTTTTATATTTTCTCGAATTCTGGGAAAACAGTTTCAAGCTGTATTACCTAATGTGATGGAAAATATTAAGAGGATAGCTGAAGCTAAACAAAAGTAAGCTCAATAAACCCGCAAAAGGGCAACGACTAGCTTGTAAATTTGCGGTTGCTGGTTTCAATTTTGGTTGAAATAAATGCTTGATAAAACTCCAGAATTTCTGTGGTAAAGAAGGTGATGAATTTTTACCACCAGATGTAAGTTTATCTAAGAATTGATTGTTGTCGTAATAGTGTTCCAATGACAATATTTTTAAATCATCGCTGACTTTTACAATACTCATTCCTATTACTTCAATTGTTTCTCCGGTAGGAAGATAATCTTTATAAGCTCCTCGGAAATCTCCCCAATGTCTCCATTTAACAGTAATTGTTGGTGGTGCGGAATAGACTTCTAAAACTTCCCATAAGAAACCTTCAGGAAATGCTGAGTGGAAAAGATTTGTTGAGGTTTCAAAGTCTTCTTCTGATGCTTTGTAATGCTCGGTGTTTCCAATTAATAGTTTATAGGTACCGGAGTCTACTAAGTCTTCTAATTTATAGCTAGTTCCCCCATTGGTACTCATGCGAAACTTGTCTTGGACAACAGATATCCATTGTTGGGGATTGGTTTTGAAATTGGCTTCGATATCGAAGGTTCTAACTAAGTTTTGTACTAGTGCTTCTAAGGAATTTGCGGGATGATTTTGCGTGCTTTCTGTGGCTAATTTATCATTAGAGTAAGTGTAATCTGGTTGTTTACCATATCGCCATTGTACGTTTTGGTTTGATTTAAGTACAGTGTCTCGATTTTGTACCCAAAGCGGTAGATTTACGATGTTAATGTTAGTCATAATTACCTCTGACAATCTATAAATAAATACTGATAAATTACAAATTTCCAAATAAACTGTATATTTTGCAGCAGTTTATACAGCTTTTTAATTATTTAAGAATAATCTAATTAATAACTGCGAAAAGTGGATTAATTTGTAATTCCATCTATAAGCATGATGTCATTTATTAATTTTCAACACCAGGGAAGTTCGGGAAGTTAAGGAGATAACCTCACCCTGTCCTCCGGACATCCTTATTAAGGAGAGGGAAAAATAAAAGTTGTAATAATTGATATTTTTCTTTTTCTTAAGGAGAGGAAAAGGATTAAACAAGAAAGAGTCTAGGAAAAAATATACCTCCCTCTCCTTGATAAGGAGAGAGAAAGAGGGTGAGGTAAATCAACTTCGATAAATTTTATAACTTCTAGATTAAAGATAATTATGACGGGACAAAGAAGGGGTAGAGGAGTTGTTTTAACTGATGAAGGATGGAGAAAGTTAGAAACTGCTCTTCATGAATGGGAAATTCAAAATAATTATGATAAACCATTCACTATTGAGGCTTTAATTGAAATTACTCAACTCAATCCAGCTACGATATCTAAGGTTTTACGTAGAGAGGTTGGTGTTGATAGACGCACTTTAGAAAGGTTTTTACGTAGTTTTAATTTGGAGTTAGATAAAGATGATTATACAAAATTAAATTTAAAAAACGATCGTAAACAACATAAGTATTTTTGCAGTGAAGCACCGGATGTTCCTATTTTTTTTGGTCGTACTGAAGAATTAAGTATATTACAAAAGTGGATAGTAAATGATTACTGTCGTTTAATTACATTAGTAGGAATTGGTGGTATTGGAAAAACAAGTTTATCTGCTAAATTAATTCAAAATCTCAGAGATAATGTTGATTTGACTATTTGGTTTTCTTTACGAAATGCTCCACCACCCTTAGAAATCATTACTAGTTTATTACAAGTTTTATCGAATGGGGAAGAAATTGATTTAGCTAAAAATACTACTGTTTTAATAAATAAACTAATTACATATCTACAAAATCAACGCTGCTTAATAGTTATTGATAATGTTGATACTGTTTTCTGTAATAGTAATTATGCTGGAAATTATTTAGAAGGGTATGAAGATTATAGCGAACTTTTTCAAAAGTTGGGGGAAACACAACATCGAAGTTGCTTATTAATTACTTCTAGAGAAAAGCCAAAAGAAATTGCTGCTATTGAAGGGAAGGAATTACCCGTTCGTTATTTACAAATTAATGGTTTGGGTATTTCGGAAGTAAAAGAGATATTCAAAGCAAAGGGAATTACTCATGGTGTAGATTCGGATTGGGAACGGTTGACTGTTAACTATGGTGGAAATCCTTTATATCTAAAATTTATCGCTACGACTGTTTTAGATTTATTTGAGGGAGATATTTCAATTTTTATTCTTCAGATTAATACTATATTTGGTGATGTTCGTAATTTGATAGGACAGCAATTCAATCGTTTATCGGAATTAGAAAAGTCTTTATTATATTGGTTTTCGATAAATCAAGATGCTGTTGATTTAAAAGAATTACAAGAGGATTTAGTTTCACAATCAATTAGTTTATTAGAAATACTGGAATCATTAAATAGACGTTCGCTGATTGAGAAAAATAATTCCAAATTCTCGCTTCAACCTGTAGTTATGGAATATGTAACTATAAATTTCATTGATAGAATATATCAAGAAATTATTAGTGGGAATATATCATTATTAAAAAGCCATGCTTTACTAAAAGCTACTTCACCAGATTATATTCAAGATATACAAAAACGTTTGATTATTAAACCAATCATTGAACGTTTAGAAATGTTTTTCGGAAACAACAATCAAATTGAAGCTCATTTAATCAATATTTTAGCTAATTTTCGAGGTAAATCGCGGTATTTCACAGGTTATGCTGTAGGAAATATCATCAATTTGCTATCTTATTTATTTTCAGAACTTCGCAATCAAGATTTTTCTCATCTAAATATACAACAGGCTAATTTACAAGGAATCAGTTTAAGTAATATTGATTTTAGTAACAGCAATTTTGTCAAATCAACTTTTACCAATAGCTTTGGAATTATTTTTAGTCTTGCTTTTAATAATGATGGAGAATTGTTAGTTACAGGAAGTATTGATGGTGAGGTTTGTCTGTGGAAATGGCAAGAAAATCAAAACATTTTTCAACATCAAGCACATAAAACTATAGTTGAGTCGGTTGCTTTTAGTTCCGATAATTCAAAAATAGCTAGTTCGAGTCGAGATAGAACGCTAAAAATATGGGATGCTTCTACTGGACAATGTATTTTAACTTTAGATTCACCGAGTCAAAGTACAGTTAAAAATCTTATTTTTAATCAGCATGGAAATAAGTTATTTGGTTACTCGAACAAACAAATATTAATTTGGGATTTAGAGACGGGTACTTCTTATATATTAGTCGAATCTCAAAGTCGTATTTGCTCGCTAATTTCATCTGAAGCTAATTTTTTGGTATTTGGTTGTGAAGATGGTGGGGTTTATATTTGGGATTTTAATACAGAAGAATTTATAAATCAGTTTTCAACTAGTAGCGGTGTTGTTTTATCGGTTAGAGTTACTGATGATAATCAAATTTTAGCTTGCAGTATTAAAGATAAAATTGTTAATCTTTGGAATTTAAATAATTCTGAATCTATACAAATACAATCTCAAAGCTATAACATCTCTTTGATTGATATTAATTTTAACGGACAATATATAGCGACTGGTAGTGGAGAAAAGACTATTAAAATATGGGATATTGATACGGGTTTATATTTACAAAGTTTGTCGGGACATCTTTCAGAAATTAACGCTATAACTTTTAGTAGTACTAATCAAATATTAGCAACTGCTAGTGTCGATCGAACGGTAAAAATCTGGGATATCACTACAGGAAAATGTTTAAAAACTTTACAAGGACGTGCTGATTTTGTTCATTCTGTGACATTTAGTAGCGATAATCGGACAATTATTAGCGGTAGTCAGCATTCAATTAAATTTTGGGATGTAGAATCTGGGCAATGTATATCTACTTTGTTTAAAAGCAATGATTGGCTTTCTTCAATAATTGTTAGTTCCGACGAAAAAACAATTGCTTGTGCAAATATTGGTAATGCAAATAATGTTATCCGAATTTGGCAGGTAAATGATTTAAGTAAAAGGCATCAAATACCAAATACAATCCTTACAGGACATGATGATAACATTTGGGCGATCGCCTTTAATCCAGATGGGAGCAAAATAGTTAGTGGTAGTAGCGATAGAACTGTAAAAATTTGGGATTCTCAAACAGGACAATGTTTAAAAACATTATATGGTCATAATCGTCCGGTGCTTTCAGTTACATTTAGCCCGAATGGTAAAACAATTGCTAGTTGTGGTGGTCATTCGATTATTAAACTGTGGAATATTGAAACTGGAGAGTGTTTTCAAAAAATTCGAGAAAAAGCTTCTTATACTATTAAATTTAATTCCAACGGTTTAATTTTAGCTAGCGGACATACTAGCGGTATTGTCAAACTTTGGGGTACAAATAATGGTCAATGCATACAGACTTTAGGAAAATTTGGTAAACCAATTGTTTCAATAGCTTTTAGTCATGATGGACAATTTATCGCTTATGGAAGTTACGACGGTACCGTAACTGTATGGGATATTAATAATAAAAAATCTATCGCCATATTACAGGAAAAGTTTTCTTCACCTTGGAGTCTTGCTTTTAGTAAAAATTCAACTTTATTAGCTGTAGCTAGAGATAGCGAAGTTGTTCAACTTTGGGATATTAAAACGGGTAAGATAATTCAATCTTTTCAAGGTAATAGACCTTTAGAAAAAGTGAATATTACAGGAGTTACGGGTTTAACTACTGCAATGATTGATAGTTTGAAAGAATTAGGAGCTTATAGTTAAACGGGTTTTTTCCAAACGTGAGAATCCCCCCAACCCCCCTTAAAAAGGGGGGCTTTTTTTTTATCAGTTACTTTTTTCCCTTGGATATTGCTTCATCAATTCTCTTACCTGTTCTGCATGATAAGAACTTCTTGTTAACGGAGAAGAAACAACCTGTAAAAAACCGATTTCTTCACCATATTTCTTCCATGCTGCAAACTGTTCGGGATGAATAAAATCACCAACTTTTAAATGCTTTTGACTCGGTTGTAAATATTGTCCAATAGTTAAAATATCGCAATCCACTTCTCGTAAATCTTGCATTACCTGACGAATTTCTGCATCTGTTTCCCCAAGTCCAACCATAATACCTGACTTCGTATAAATCCAAGGTGCAATTTGACGCGAAATCTTCAATAATTCCAAAGTTCTTTTATAATCACCTTGGGGACGAGTACGTTTATATAACCGGGGAACAGTTTCCGTATTGTGATTGAGAACTTCCGGTTGTGCTTTTAAAATAATTTCCAAAGCTTCCCAATTACCGCATAAATCGGGAATTAAAACTTCAATAGTAGTTTTCGGTGAAATAGTGCGAACTGCTTCAATACAGCGAACAAACTGGGAAGCTCCCTCATCAGGTAAATCGTCACGGTTTACAGAAGTAATTACCACATGATTCAACTTCATTCGACGAACAGCTTCCGCTAACCGCGAGGGTTCCGTAGGATCTAAAGGTTGCGGTTTTTTCTCAAAATCAATATCGCAGTAAGGACAAGCACGAGTACAAGCAGGCCCCATAATTAAAAACGTAGCGGTACCTGCCTTGAAACACTCACCAATATTCGGACAAGATGCTTCCTCACAAACAGTATTCAGCGATAAATCCCGCAGAGTTTCCTTAACATTCCCAACACGTTCCCATTGAGGAGCTTTAACCCGCAACCAGTCTGGTTTTACAGTCACAATCCTACCACTTGTTGATATACAGGATTTATGGTAACGCAAATTTGGTTAGTTGTTAGTGGTTAGTAGTTAGTTGTTAGTTGACATGAATTTCTTCCCACTCTTCCCCCTCTTCCCCCTCTCCCCCCTCTTCCCCCTCTCCCATTTAATTTCTGTGATATAATAACCGAGTTACAGCCGGGATGTAGCGCAGCTTGGTAGCGCACTTCGTTCGGGACGAAGGGCCGCTGGTTCGAATCCAGTCATCCCGATTTTTTTTGTCGATTAACTAATTATTTGTCGTCGTTAACAGATTAATGTCGTTTTAACGAATTGTTGTCGTTATTAACAAAATAATGTCGTCGAAACGTAAATAGTAATCGTTAACAAATTAATGTCGCTGGCTATTTTTTTTGGGCAGATTCAATTTTGAACTGCTTTAACTTTAATATAGCTCTAAATATTCGCAAAAATCCAGGGTAATCCCGAACGAAGTGCGCCTTTCAACCCTCGTAAAACTATTTTAACTTTTCACAAATTTTCAGCCCATCCCAAGCCGGGATGATCATTGAAACCTGCAAGTTTAAGCTCAAATCTTCTCTAAGAACTCCTTTCAACTCATCCCAAGCCGAGATGGTTATTGAAACGAATAAAGGGGATAAGCGAGCGGGAACGTTATCTTTCTTTCAACTCATCCCAAGCCGAGATGGTTATTGAAACCGTCTCCGCATCAACGTGGCGATAGTTGGACGCAGCTTTCAACTCATCCCAAGCCGAGATGGTTATTGAAACTCTACCCGGCAAAACCTTTATATTTAGCGGTTTCTGCGGTCAAATTTGACGGGAGACAGAAAAAACAGCTAAATTCTGCTTTAGAACAACGTCTTTTTTAGTACATTGACTCTGTAATGCAATTCTGATAAAGGTTTTGGATTTTGGCAGAACTCCAGGGATTTTCCCCCCGCTTCGATCTGCCAAAAATATTTAGGAGGGTTCCCCCGACGAAGGGGGTGATTCAGTAGCTACCACTGAAGTAATCCCCACCGTATAAAACGGCTCAAGCACAATTGCTTTACTCTATATTGCTGGGAGCGCACCTGTCCTTATTTGCTATACTTGTATAAATGTTTTTCGTTGTTCCTGAAAACGTAAAAAACTATTTATCCAGAAATTAAAAAGAAGGCATATCCTGTTTGGTCAAGCCAGACAGCAGCATCAAGAGCGGGCAGCTACCAGGGTCAGAAAGCATAACGGTTTTCAAATCGTCAAACTAACCCAGATTTATCGCAGTACATTGGCTCAAAGAGCATGAACTGCGGCGCTGTTTTTTATATATCTCATATTAAGTTTTCAAGGTTCGGTATTTATTTAACTGATTAAGCTATTCGACATTGATAGGAAAATAAAGCTAAATCTTTTGCTTGCTCTTGTGGACTTCCTTTAGTTGGTTGTTGTCCGGTTTCAATTGAAATTCCAGCTTGTGCTGCTTGAATCTGAATATTTTTAATTAATCTGCCGTAACTCCAGCTATGGATACTTTTACGGTATTCTTTTGCATAATTTTTTTGACCTTCAATATAACCAGGTATCTTCTTCTCGGCTTTTGCTTGCACTTCACTTTGAATGATTTCCCGTATATCGCTGAGTTTAGGAACAGCAATACTTCCAGCGCTATAGTTTATGGCGATCGCCATAATCTCTTTGGATAATAATCTGTCTATATATTGTCCGAGTTCGGATTCACCAAAATCATTTGGAGCAAATTGTTTTTGAACTTTATGTCGTTGGTGAGCAAGACGTTGTTTTTGCTGTCGCTGGCGATTTAACAAATTGTAATTATCACCTAGTAATTGTTTTGTGCTGCGATATGTAAGAACTTTATTATTTGCTGCATCGAATACAGCAATAGTTGCTGGTTTTTCTAGACCAAGGCTAACGCCAACCAGAATATGAGACTTACCCTGATATAAAGGTTTACTGGGGCGACCTGGAAATGTGTTTTCTAATTTAGTCCTTTCTGATATTTTATGTTCAAGTTTACGTTGCTGTGTTTCGCTCAACTCACCTCGCTGCTGTCTGTTATATATAGTTTTGTTTGCTGCATTGATTTTTTCTAAACGGACTATCTCTGTCCCTTCTTTCGTCCATAAGCGTGTATCAAATGTACAATGTAGCTCTAAATGATTAAGATTCCAAGGTTCGCCTTTTTTAGAATGTTTTTTGTAACCTTTTTTCCCTTCTTTCCATATAATCCTGCCAGAGCGGAAAGTTAATAATCCTGCTGAATATTGCTTTTGACTATTTTTTTTATCACCTTGTTTTTTGACATTTATATCTTCTACAAACCTTTTAAAAAAATGTAGGTGACGTTTATCACACCAAACTTCAAATTTATGTTTGTCTACTTGTCTAGAATTTTCTCGTTTATCTCCTAATGCTGTAAAACTGACGTAAATACGCTCTTTAGCATTAAACAACCAGGTTAAATCTTCATTAGTTTCATAATCTACAGGATATGGTAAATTGCTAGGTGTTTTTAATAAATTTGCTTGCCATGATTTGAATTCATTTTCATCTACTGTAAAACTATTAATTATAATTTCTAAGGTTCTAAGAAAAGTATTAGAATTCAAATCTCTTCCATTTGGAAGCTGCTTTTTCAATTGGTCATTTAAACGTTCAATTTCTATCTCTTTTTTGCGGCGGTATAGATTATATTCATCTTCATTTTCATCTGTGCTACTAATCTGACATTTATTTTTTAGTAGGTACGCAATCGCGCATTTTGATAAAACATTTTCTGTCTTCTCATATGTATCAAATAATATAGAAAAAAGCGTTTTATCGAAAGATTTTTTATTCTTATTCTCTTTTTTTTTAAGATGTTCCTTGTTCTGTTTGGCTTGAGCAAATTTTTCAGTAAATTTAACTAAAATATCTTTCGCTTCTGCACGAATTAATTCCAGACTACAATTACTTTCCTTTTGTAATTCTATATCACTTCTAAGCATTGCTAGATAGCGCTTTTTTCCATCAAGTTGCCGCTTGCGTTTCTGTTGTAAAGCAAACAATGATTTATATGCTTCTTTAACCATTGTTTCTGCTGATGTATAGAAACGACCTGGTTGTCCAGCAAACGGTTCTTGTGTTTTCAAGGATTTACATAATTCTTTTATAAAACTGTCTGGAACTTGACCTTTTTCAAACCATTGTTCAACCCCTGGACATTTTTGCAGCCTGTTAAATATCTCATTTATAAGTGGCGTGTTTTTCTCCGCCATAAGCTCCCATACATGACGCAGAACTTCCTCATCTGCTACTAACCGACATTGAATCGTTTTTATGCTCATAGATGATGAACCTGAAGATTTAACTAACCTACTCTTAATATAAGCTCAATGCCGCAAAAGCGCAACACCAAAAAAGCGCAACTCATTTTTGTTAACATACTGTGCAAGAAGCAAACCCGGACAAAATATGATCGAAGATATGCGAGAAGTTAGGGGAAGAATCCCCAAACAGTTGAAAATAGCATTTGAAGTTGCCTGCGCTCATTTAGAGTTAACGCAGACAGCAGCTTTGGAGCAAGCTATTACAGATTGGTTGAAAAAGCAAGAGTCCTTATCTGGTAATAAGTTGGCTTGATTGTTCAAACTTAGAAAACGAAAACCACAGGAACAACTTAGAAAAATGAAAACGAAAACAACAGAGGAACAACTTAAAAAATTTAAAACCAAAAAGTATAAAGTAAAGTCGCCAAAGCTTTACGGTACTTGACTTTGCGTAAAGTGATAAAGGGGTGGTCAAGTACAAAGTATAATTAGCTAGCTATAGCCGTTGCTGTTAAAATAAACTCTGTGTGGATTATGATGTGAATTCAACGGTTAAATGCTTTCCTATTGCTTTAATTGTTAGTCTATAAGGCTTTGGAGTGTTTCGCGCATAGCATTACAGGATTTGTGTGCGACTAAGTTGTGTAGCAACAAGCTACACAACTTGCTTACTTTATTGCCCCCTATTAGCAAAAACTGGCAACTACCTTTTTTCAAACATTTTTGTTTTTATTAATTCATGCCTAATGTGAATTAGAAACGTCCCTTATTCTGAAAGGGTTTTGAAGCTTACTCAAATCTTTATTTATAATTTATCAAAGTAATTATAAAGGTTTGAACGCTTAATTCACATAATATGTAATTCGCATTGCACTATTAGTGTGACGTACTAGTATTGTGACATTAGGAAATGGCTGAGAATTTTTAGAATCACAGACTCAACTAATAAATATCTCTTTCTACTGCCCCTCTTATCTGTGTTGTACTCAGTTAAGAAGGGTATTTTTAATAAAGCGACGTGTAAATAAGCTAGCTAATCTATTTTTTGGCTTAGAGATATGACTGTAAACTAAAAAATAAATTGTTAAATTTACTGATGAAAGTAATCCCAGTATCTTAACTTAGACTAAAAAGTCAATTTTTTACCCATAGCCTTACTTATAAGGTTCATAAGGGCTTCCGCTCTAGCTTTAAAAAATGCTTCAAAATCATCGCATTGCAAAATATTAAGTTCAATGCAGTGCGAGCCTCCTTCGGAGGAGCTTCGCTAACGCAATATTTCTTCTAATCTTCCTACCGTAATTCCTTGTTGTTCAAACTTCTTCAAATAAACTGAAGGTGCCTTACTACCTATTTTTTTATTGGTTTTGGCGCTTAAAAGAGTACGATTAACAAGACAGTTATATACTTTGGGGTCAATTCCTTGTTTTTCACACCAAGCTACGGGGAAGATATGGTGTGAGTCAATTTGTTCCTCAAAATAAACAACATCATTGATTTCTTCACCTGTAATCCAATCTACTGCACCTTCTAGACGAAGTAATGCTGCCAAACCTTGATATACGGCACCATGTTGTTTTCTCACACTAATGAGTCGCTCGTAAGTGAAATTCGCTTGGGCAATTGCAAAGGGAACTGTACCACCCGAAATCCATGCTGGTACTTCAACAACATCCCTTCCTGCTTGTGTATCATGCCACTGGCTATAAATTTCGCCAAACATTCCACACCACAGCCAACGTTCGAGCTTACTGCGTACTTGGCAAGAGCGGGAACCTTCTCCAAGAATGGTTAAAATTGCACTTAAAGCAACTAACTGAATCGGGTAAGCAACATCAGTAGCATCAAAAATTTTTTGATTATGTAGAAAACGAGCCGCTTCTTCAAAACCCCTATGAACTGGTTCTGCCCATAATATATATTCTTCTTTTGTCAGTTTTAATACTTCAGAACGACCGCAAGATACCCCAGGTAATTTATCTAAATTCCAGCCACTTTTAGCTGCTTCGATTCTTCGGGCATAACCAGCTACTAATGTAACTGCTTGGATAAAGTCAGTATTGCGAACCTTTTGTAAAACTTTGAACGATTGCAAGCGGATTTCGCGGCTTTTCCAATCATCTCGAAGGCTAAAATCACCTATACAGTAACTCGCACTCATTAAATCGAAGAAATTTAAGTCACATCCTGTGGTGTTGGTGTCTTCAAAAACCTGACATACTGCTTCTTTGGGTAAGGAGTCCCGTAGTTGAATTACGGGTATTTGATAATGCTCAAACTTTTTGAGGACTTCTAATTCTAAACGGTCAAGAAGTTTGAGTTTTTGTGAATCATAGTGCCAATACTTGGAAAAATTACTGCGCCATTCTGAAAAAAAGAATACTTTTGATAAGGGGAATAATAGCGCTTCATATTCCTTTTCTGGTGTGGAACAGTCAATAAAATCGCTTTTTCGACTCCCCATGACTTTGGATTCGGGTAACGCGATTATTGTCGTTTTGCGGTCTACTTCTGGTTGGAGGCTTTTTTCGATATCTAGGTAATACCATTTTTTGGTTAATTTCTGTTTTTTTGTTTTTTTGATAACAACAGGTTGCTCCGATAGCAACACCATGAATAAAGCCGTGAGTCTTTGCTGTCCATCGAGTATGAGTGACTTTGATAATTGAGCAGTAGAACTTGTAACTTCATCAAACAAGCGAGGTTTAAATATTTGATGTTCTATACTTTGTTGCAGCATCATTACTGCACCAATAGGGTAAGCCAGAGATACGCTCGCTAACAAACAACGAACGTGGTTATCACCCCAAACCCAATCTCGTTGAAAATCTGGTAGCTGAATCCGCCCAAGTTTGATGTCCTTCATCAAATCGAATAATGGGTATTTAGTAATGTCAAAGGTTGAGATGGAATCCATTTGTTTGTTACGACTATAAAAAGTACAGGTTTCTGAATAATCTGTAAGTCAGCCTAGAAAATCATCGCGTTCAATACAATAAGTTTTTGTGGCAATTGGTAGCGACTCACGACTAAATTATTCCTGGGGAAAATCTGCTGGTAAATCGATAATTCCTCGATCCACAAGCTGTTTAAATTGATTTATTAAATCGGCTTGCCGTAATATGCGAGTTACGTATTTTGGTCTGTAGCGAAAATCTTTGCCCCAGTCTTTTACAGTTTTGGGGCTTGTACCTGTCACTTTAGCAATAGCATTTATGCAAGTTTTACGATAATTTCGTCCTGGTTCGTGAGTAACCCAACGACGGCAATATTCCATCGGTTCTAGGGGTAACTGACGGATAATATCAATTTGATGTTTGTCGTGGTGGGATTTACTCCCAGTATGCATCTTTCATCTCAGCTAAGTAGTAAAGCTAGCTTTTACGGAAAGGTATTTAAGCGATGTTCGGCAATACCTCGATTCCCAAAAACTGACTAGCTCAACTCAACTTATGCAATAAGCGGTTCCCAATACAAGTTTTTAGTCACGATTCACGACTAAATTATTTTTGTGGAAAGTCAGGAGGTAGGACTATTTTTTTGATTTCGTTAAGCATATCCGCCATGCGTAAAATATGGGCTGCATAATTAGGGCGCTTCTCGAAATTAGAACCCCAATTGCCTATAGTCCTTGGACTCAGCCCGGTGGCTTCGGCAAGAGCAGCTATGCAGGCTTTTCTATATCCCCGCTCGTCGGGTGACATCTCGACCCATTTTCGGCAGTATTCTAATGGCTCCAAGGGTAATTCATTGAGTGCATCGATTCTATATTTATCCCTTGAGGTAATCATGTCTATTATTTGACGTGATTCAAGTGTTCTTTATAGTCATGATTCGTGACTTTATCAAGTGTGTTTTGAGACTTTGATAATTTGCGATCGCCTACGACAACTTTTTGTTTTCAGATGTTAAACATTGTTGTGCAGTGACTGATTTATACACAATGCCCGGTTAAGCTATAAACAATTGCGACTAACCGATTTCTCTATGAGTAATGAAGCTAATACCTGCCGGAAATACGTTGAGCCGAAACTAAAAGATGCAGGATGGGAAGATAATCCTCATGATTATACCGAGCAGTATTACTTCACTGATGGAAAAATACGTCCGAAAAATAGGCGTAAACCTCGTTCAAAAAGAAAGTTTGCGGATTACTTGTTACTTTACAATGGTAGTTTCCCTATAGCAGTTATTGAAGCAAAGCGGAAGTATAAAACTGCTGATGAAGGATTGGAGCAAGCAAGAAATTATGCTCAAATTTTAGGAGTAAAGTTTGCTTACTCAACCAATGGTGTGGGTGTTGTAGAATATGATTTTATTACTGGCAGACAATCTGATGACATGGATTGCTTCCCCACTCCGGATGAACTTTGGCGACGATTGACTGGGGAAGGAAAGGAGCAAGTTAGACCGGATATTGCAGAAAAATTACTGACTCCGTTTTGTCCGACGCAAGGAAAGGAACTACGGTACTATCAGCGCAATGCAATTAATGCTGCAATTTCAGCTATTCTTAAAGGTCAAAATCGTTTATTGTTAACGATGGCGACGGGTACGGGTAAAACCACTACTGCTTTCCAAATTTGTTGGAAGCTTTCAAGTTTGGAGTGGAATGTATCTGGGGAAGCACGTCAACCCAGGATTTTGTATTTAGCTGACCGAAATGTGTTGGTTGATGACCCGATGAATAAGGACTTTTCTGCCTTTGATGAGGAGAAAATCTATAAAATTCAAAGGGAAGCAAAGAAAGGACGGGATATTTATTTTGCAATTTATCAAGCAATAGCCCAAGATAAAGCACGTCCTGGGCTTTATAAAGAATACAGCCCGAACTATTTCGATTTAATTGTAGTTGATGAGTGTCACCGAGGTAGCGCCAGAGATGAAAGTAACTGGCGACAAGTTCTAGAATATTTTGAACCTGCTTATCAGTTGGGGCTAACAGCTACACCGTTACGGGATGATAATGTTGATACCTATCGCTACTTTGGTAATCCGCTTTACACGTACTCGCTCAAACAAGGGATTGAGGATGGTTTCTTAGCTCCCTACCGAGTTTACCGCGTTACAACCCGCTCTGATAAAGAAGGATGGCGAGCCAATCCTGGAGAAATTGACCGCTACGGACGGGAAATTCCTGATGAAGTTTACCAGACTCCAGACTTTGAACGTAAATTAGTACGACAAGCGAGAACAAAAGCTATAGCGCAACACATCACCGATTTTCTCAAAAGCACGATAAGGGCATTGATTTTGAAGACTTAAAAAAACTTAGCAATCAACCCGATGCTGACCCTTTTGACTTATTATGTCATATTGCCTTTGATGCTCCGGTACTGACTTGCAAGCAACGGGCTGAACGCTTGCGAAGCCGTAAACCCGATTTCTTTGAGCAGTATGGGGAAGATGCAAGGGCAATTTTAGAAATACTTTTAGAGAAGTACGCACAAAAGGGTGTAGAAGAATTTGAAATTCCGACAACATTTAAGGCTAACCGCGAGTTTGATAAATATGGCAATATCGCGGAAATTGCTCAACGGTTTGGTGGAGTTCCAGAATTAAAAGAAGCAGTAAATCAACTGCAAAATCTACTGTATTCGGCGTAATTATTATAGATGGCAAAACGCACTACCAAGAAATCGAATAAACCCGGGTTCTTGCGTACTTAGCGTGCTAAAATGTTAAGATAACTATCCCGTATTTCACTAATATTTCTTATGAAAAGAGTTTTGACAGAACTATTAAACTTGCCTGATGTAGTAGTGGAGTCCAGTCTACAAGAGGGTTCAGTCCTAATCTTATCAGTAAGTAAAAAGGTGAAAAGTGCAGTATGTCCGCATTGCGGTAAAAAATCAGAACATCTCCATCAAAATCAAAAATACTTAGTAAAAGATTTACCGATGGGAGATAAAGAAGTAATACTAAATTTAAATAGACGAAGATTTAAGTGTAAAATATGCCGAAAAACGTTTAGTGAGCAGCTTGATTTTGTTGGAACGAAAAAGGGGTTTACGCATCGATACGCAGAAAATATTGTTAAACAAGTTATTAGTAGTAGTGTAAGTAATGTAGCGGAAAATAATGGATTAACTGATGAAGAGGTTAATTCGATGATTGAAGACGTAGCTCAAAAATTGTTGCCAATAGATTTAAGCAATTTAAGAAGGTTGGGAATCGATGAAATTAGTTTAGTTAAAGGTCAAGGAAAGTTTATTGTTGTACTTGTAGATATAGATACGGGTAAATTAATAGGGTTAGTAAAAGAAAGAAAACAAATTGTAATAGAAAATTACATGAAAACCTGGGGAGAAGAAGTTTTAGAAAAAATAGAAGAAGTTAGTATTGATATGACCGGAAATTATAAAAGTTTAGTAGATAAGGTTTGCTCAAACGCAGTCGTTACGGTAGATAGGTTCCACGTTACCAAAGTTATACATCAAGAGTTAAATCAAGCTAGGATAGACGAAAAGAAAACAGCTTTAGAATTAAATGTTGAGTCAAGAGAGAAAGTATTTGATAGTTTAAAAGGTAACAAGTTTACGCTCTTAAAAGCTGAAAGCGAACTTACGGATAAACAAAAAGTGAAATTAGATAAAATCAGAGAAGCGTCACCTTTATTGGATATTATGCATTCATTGAAAGAGGAATTCCGTGATATTTTTGATAAAAGCGAAGATTTAGGAGAAGGAATTTTAGGGTTACTAGATTGGTTAAAAAAAGCTAAACTTTATTATCAAAAAAGTGTTAAAACAATTACACGATGGTTTGGAGAGATAATCGGATATTTCGAGAGAAGAACTACTAAGGTCGTAGTAGAAGGAATTAATAATAAACTGAAACTAATAAAACGAAGTGGATTTGGCTTTAGAAATTTTCGTAATTTTGAAATTAGAGCTTTACTTTCTTGGCACTATAATATTAATTTAGCACGCTAAGTACGCAAGAACCGAATTTTACCAAGACTAAACCGATACAAGATGAAGATTTTACAGCTTGTTTAGCATGGTGGAAAAAACGAGAAGAGAATCAATACGCTTATAAATATAGCTTTAGGGAAGCTTATAATCAGGCGATAAAAGAAGCGACACCTCATTGGGAAGCGGCGAAGAAAGCAGATGAAACAGCTAACCAATGTGTGAAAAATATTAAGGAATTAGCTGATAAAGTTCAAACGTTGAAAAATTCTATTTTGGATTTTTCACCACCGTCAGAAGTTGAAAAGATTCAAAATGAAATTACAAGTTTAAAATATGAAATTACTCAGACGCAAATTAAAGAGCAGCGTCAACGTGAAATTCAAAAAGATGAGCAAGCTAAGGGTGATGCAATTTACTGGGCAATTTATAATCTTGACTGTAAAAACCCTAATAATCAAAAATTTTTCGAGCATTTACCCCCTGAGCAGTTGATGTCGAATATTCTAGATAAAGATAGACGAATAACAGAAATTATGGCAGAGATTCAAACTATCTTGAAGAAATAGCTTACATTTTACATTGATTTTCCACAGAAAAATGAAAAATAAGTTTCTTAAAGTAAAAGTATGCGAGTTTCTTAAAAGAGTAGAAAGATTTGAACAACGTCAAGAACTTGAGGAGTATCAATTTTCAGGAACTTATAGTTTTGGACGTGGAATATTTGTTGGAGAAAAAAAGTTAGGTTCTACTTTTAAATTAAATAAAATTCAACGTATCCATGAAGGTGATTTTGTTTACTGTAAAATTATGGCTTGGGAAGGTGCTTTTGGTCTTGTCCCAAAAGAAGCTCATAATTGTGTGATGTCAGGAGCTTTTGTAACTTATGAAATTGATGAATCCATCATTAATCCTCGCTATCTTGCGTACTATTTTAAAATAGAGTCAGTATGGAAATTAATTAGTAGTCGAAGCACTGGTACAAATATTAGGAGACAAAGCCTTCATCCTAAAGAATTTGAGAATACTACTATCCCACTACCACCGCTTGAGGAGCAACGGCGGATTGTGGCACGAGTTGAGGAAATGGTGGGGAAGATAGAGGAAGTGCGATCGCTACGCCAAAAAGCACTTGAAGAAGCAGAAGCGCTTCGGGTATCAAGCGCTAAAGCCATTTTTGATGAATTAACTCAAGTAAGAACACAACCTTTAGGAGATTTGGTAACTGTTCAAGGTGGTGGAACTCCATCTAAGCAAAATCCCCTTTTCTGGGATGGTTCAATACCTTGGATATCTCCGAAAGATATGAAGAGTCGAGAAATATGCAATTCTATTGATCGAATATCTGAGGAAGCAACTCTTAAGTCATCAGCAAAGCTGCTCAAACCTGGTTCTGTTTTAATCGTCGTCAGAGGCATGATTCTGGCTCATACAGTTCCCTCAGCAATTTTGCGAGTCTCAGGAGCCATAAATCAAGATATGAAGGCACTATTTCCCAATGAAGAAATTACTCCTGAGTTTTTATGCTGTGTTTTCTGGACACTTAATGATTCACTACTAGAATTAGTAGAAAAATCTACACATGATACACGGAAGTTAGAAACACCAAAGTTATTAAATTTAAAGATCCCAGTACCACCCCTTTCTGAACAATGCCGCATCGTAACCTACCTCAATAAACTTCAAACCAAAGTAGATACAATGAAACATTTAAGAGAAGAAGCAATTAAAGAAACTGATGCATTGTTACCTTCCATCTTAGATAAAGCATTTAAAGGGGAACTATAATCACAAAAAGTTTCTAGTTTTTTTAATCACTAGAAACTTTAACTAAGTCATAATTGATAAAGTTGACTAGTAGGGGTCTGTAAATGGACTTAGACACACTACTCCAACATATTGACGCTGGAGAAGATAAAGACATCGAGTTCAAGTTGGCAAGTGGTGGTTTACCTAATACTATATGGGAAACAGTATCCGCATTTGCGAATACAGACGGAGGAAATATTGTACTTGGAGTCAGTGAAAACGACGGTGAATTTACCATTTCTGGAGTAGGTAAGCCAGATGGATTGCTAAAAAATTTTTGGAGTACGCATAATAACCCACGAAAACTCAGTACTCCAATTTGTGCCAATTCAGATATTCAAACATTGAACACTGGTACACACGATTTGGTAATTATTAAAGTACCCAGGGCTACTCGTCAACAACGTCCTGTGTACATTAATAACAATCCGATGATTGGCACTTACAAACGTAATTTTGAAGGAGATTACCGTTGTACCCAAGAAGAAGTGCAGCAGATGTTGCGGGATGCTGGTCATCAACCTCAAGATAATCAGCTTTTAGAAGGGTTTAATCTTGGCGATCTCGATGCGGAAACAATCAAATCATTCCGTCAAAGATTTAGTTCCAGGGAACCAGATCATCCTTGGTTGGCATTAGACGAGAAAGATTTGCTAATTCAGCTAGGTGGTTGGCGACGCGATCGCATTACAGGTAAAGAAGGATTAACACTAGCAGGTTTACTGATGTTTGGTCGTGAGCGTAGTATTTTAGACGCACTTCCTAACTACCAACTTGATTATCAGGAGCGACTTTCTAAAGATCCGGATACCCGATGGACTTATCGATTAACAATCGATGGTAAGTGGGAAGCTAATCTTTTTAATTTCTATTATCGTGTTTACAGTCGTTTAATCAACGATATAAATGTTCCATTTCAACTTGATAAGGATGCGGTGCGACGGGGTGAAACCCACGTACATGAGGCACTTAGAGAAGCATTAGTTAATTCTTTAATTCACGCAGATCACCAATCTACTCGACCTTTGATAGTTATCAAATTAACAAATAGTTTTTCATTTTCTAACCCAGGTCGCCTTAGAATCTCTCTTCAACAGCTTTATGATGGTGGTATTAGCGATGCTCGCAACCCCAATCTGCAAAAAATGTTTCAAATGCTTGGCTTAGGTGAAAAAGCAGGCTCAGGTTTCGGGAAGATTCTCCGTGCTTGGAGAGAGCAACAATGGTTTATACCCTTAGTATCAGAAAAACTAGATTTAGAAATGACATCGGTTACATTACCAACGCTGAGTTTTATTCCTGAAAATGTCGAGAAAGAACTAAGAGAAATTGTTGGGGATAACTATTGTGAACTTACAGAGCTAGATCGCATTATTTTAGTACTAGCGCATCAATTTGTAGATATTTGTAATACCGATATTCAAGTCTATAGTAAGGAACATCCTAGAGATATAGGCGATTGCCTTAAGCGCTTAGTAAATAATGGTTGGCTAGAAAGCTCTGGTCGTGGTCGTGGAACGCACTATTCTTTAGCAAATCAAGAGCAACCAGATTTAGTTTCATTGCTTCCAAGCTCCGAACATTACGAACCAAACTCCGAACATTACGAACCGAACTCCGAACATTACAAGCCAAGCTCCGAACATTACGAACCGAACTCCGAACATTATAAGCGTTTAAAAGATATTGCTGCACCAGTACGTGGGAAAGGTCGCACCAATAAAGGGCTTGTTGAACAAGTTATTTTAGAAGTCTGCTCCGAAGATTACTTACCACTCCGAACATTAGCTGAATTACTAGGAAGGGAACCCGACAGCATCAGAAATCATTACATAAACCCAATGCAAGAAAGGGGTTTAATCAAGTTGCGACATCCAGAACAACCTAATCATCCCCAGCAAGCATATAAAACAGTATCTGCACCAGACGCAGAAGTTTAACCCTGCCTCTGCTTTCTCACCATCGTCGCGAAAGGTAAAATATTTTTAATATAAGATATTAGAGTACGGATTAAAAAGACTCGAAAATTTGGCAAATTATTTCAGGCTGGAATAGCGTCAAGAGTGCGACGAAATTCAATCAGGTTCCGTTAGGTGCAATTCAAGTATTAGGTGTTGAATGAACTTTCACCTCGTATAAATAAGGACTTGAAAGCAAAAAGCTAGGTTGTATAGAAGCAACTTTAAGCAATAAAAGCAGCGTATTTATGCTACATCATCACCAGAAGGTAGATTTTTAGCTCTACACTTAAAGTCATCAATATTGATTACTTGAGATTTTTCTGCTACTTCCCACACCTCATCCACAATTTCCCTCAAAGTCGGAACCACTATTAGTGTATACTGACCGATTCCTTTACCACGTCTATCCCCAACCTTTAAAGGTGAAATTTTTTTTCCAAAATCAGTCCAATCCTGCTTTATCCAAAAAACTTCATCATCAACAACAACAATTCTCTTATTACTTAAACTTGTATCTAAATTACATTCTTCAAAATATTCTAAAATCTTCCGAATTACCTGTAGCGAAGTATTATTTCGCAGATTGCGAATAGCCCTAATTTCAAGAACTTGTTTCCAATCGTAATATACATCAGGCTTTTTTTTTCCATTCCATATTCGCATGGGTATCATCAGTTCAGCACGCTCAAGATACTGCAATTGATTGGACGTTGCGCCAGTCAATTCCATTACCTCTCGCCTTGTGAACCGTTCAAGTAAACCCATAAATGAATTGTGAATGTATGTATACTAAAAAATCTAAATATATTTGTATTCAATTCGGCAATTTTAAATACATCTGTTAACATGATTATTAGGTATGAGTGAGTTGCCGCTCAACTCATACCCTTATCGTTAATTAATGAATCAAATCTATGAACTACAGATCGGGGCAACGAGTCCCTTTTAGTGGTCAATACGCTGTGATTGACCGTTTCGGACGTAACACTGGTTATGAAGTTACTGCTGTAAAAGGAGAACCTTTTCCACCTACAACTTCTTCAGGTTATACGTTTGTGCTAGTTGATCGAACTAAGCATAGATATTAAATCTATCTTACCTTCACTTGGTTTTTTAAGCAAAGTGAGAGTAAAGACATCTCAAAGTGTCTTAAGAATTAACTTATTGACTCAATTTCTCTTTAGAGAAGATTGGGTCAATTTTCCTTTCTGTATATTGTTTTTAACTTGCCGGTTCTATTTGGAATGTAATTAACCGAACAGGGGCAATTATCTCTGGTAGCTCGTTTATAAACTCTTCAAGCTTCGACTTTGCTAAGACTCGGTTATCAAAAGCCTCTTCCTTAACCCTGCCTCTGCTTTCTCACCATCGTCGCAAAAGGTAAACAACAATGGGGACATTCTCCTGTCACCCAGTCACCAGGAACTAAGAAATCTGTACCACAGTTAGTACATTTGGTGAGCAAGCGTAATTTATGGTGGCTACACTTCATCACATCCTTAAGCTGCCACTCGAAGCGATGATAAGGATATTCTGCATAGCAAGCAGCACAAAGCCTAATTGGTCGAGGCTTCATTGTCATACCCTTTGGTGGTAGCATTTCCCTCAATTTTTTAGCTTCCACTTCAACAACCTTTTCTAAAGCTTTTAATTCTTTTTCGCTAGGAAATGGGTTGAAATAAAACTTCTCCCATCTACCAATAACAGCACCCAATCCCGTCAATTTACCGAGTTGAGTTTTGGTGAAATAGTTTTCCCGACGAAAACGTCCTAAAAAATGGCTTAGACTTTCACCTTCAAGAAGTTCAACATCCAAAAAACGAGGCTCTTTAGGTGTATTTTCCATCATTCAAACCACTCTAAAACCTCGTTTAAAGTTGCTTTATCAATATTGCTTAAACCTTTTCTCAAAGATAAAATTGCAGCCTTCCTCAAAACTCTATCTACCAAACCAATCTTACCGTTTGTTTTGTCATGCAACTGTGTCAAAGTTTCTTCTTTAGTTAAATTAGATGGAACTGGTAAACGTAAAACTTCATCTTCCCAAATTTGTATTAACTCCGGAAGTTTATTCTCCGAAACTTCTTTTAATTTATAGCATTCTATAAATCGCTCGTGAATATAAGATTCTCTTTTGATCAGATTATCTAAACCATCAGTTCCTACAAGCACAATTGAAATTTTTAACAAGTCATAAATTCGAGCAATTTCGCTAAAGGTACTTAACCTCAAAAAATTTGCTTCATCAATAATCAATATCTCTACTTTTGACTCTTTAAGTAACCGTAATGCGCGTCTTCTCAAGTCACTTAATCTTCCAGAAGTCTCGTTATATTTCAAACCTTCTAGAATTAAGGTTAGTAATTCTCCTGACGAACAATCTCCCGGAATTTGCATATATAAAACAGGTACAATATCCCGTTTTCCGGTTCTTTTTATTGGTTTATTCAGGAGTTTATAAATATCACAAGTAACAGATTTTCCCGTTCGTGGTGGAGCTACAATTCGACCACATTCTTTGGAAAGTCGTAAACTATCCAACCAATCATGTATTTTCTGTATATGCTCAAGTTCTACAACACTGGGAGTAATTAGCCTTTCAATACGTGCCATTAATTCTTCGGGGATTGGCTCATCATCCCATAAATGCTGCACCCATCTACGCAAAGATTCATCTGTCATATTATTGTGATTTAAAGAATTGAATCGCTCAATTAAAAAAAATTTATATCAAACTAATCGTCATAGTCTCTACGAAGTTGTTCGTAATTAAACACTCTAGGTCGCCTTTTCTGTGGTTGAGGGGTTTCTTTTATTTGTTCGATTTGTTCGTTAATCTTCGGAGGTTCGTAAACGGGATGTACTTTAGATTGTTCTTCTTTTTTACGTTCTTTTTTAGTCTTTTTTTTCTGCTTGATAAAATTGTCTCTATCTTCTACTTCTGCCAAAATAGATTTATTACTAATCTTCTTCCCTGCATCGCGAATTCTTCGACTAGCAGCCTTAGCTTCTTCTAAAGAAATTTGTTCGGTTTCTAAATCAATTGCATGAGCCTGAGATAAAAGAATTTCTTTCCCAGAATCTTGGCGATATACAAAAACACTTGATATGTCTCTAGGGTCAAATCGCAGTATTATACTTTCACCCGCATAAGCTGCCAAGTATTCCCCGCGATAAATAATATTTTCAAAACTTACATACCCACCTTTGTAAATGCTACGGCGCGTTTTTTTCATCAAACAAACATCTAATTGACGTTTCTCAATTACACTTGGTAATGCTGTTAAACCAGCTTCCCACCTTTGAAACCGCGTCTGTCCGCTACGATTATCAAGTCGCTGGTTGTAGTTATCAACGATATACCGCACTAATAGCAACTGTAATTCCCGCAGGGTAATACAAGCTTCTTCTTCGGCATTTTCTGGACGTTCTTGAATATTAGAACCCAGATAGCCATACAATCCAGCTAAAAAATCTGTATTGATAGTGCCGAAACTGCGCTCTTCAATTCCTCCTTCACTGGGGCGATCGCGCAAATGACATTCAAATCCAAGTTGAAATCCAATTTGTTTTAAATGCTCTGAACGAAAGTCTTTTCCGCCATCAGTAAATAGGTTTTCTGGAACACCAAAAGTTCCCCATTCGCAATGAAGTTTGTACTCCGAACTATAATTCTTTCGCAACATAGCATAACGCATAGCTAAAGCTACCACCAAAGAACTTGGTGCATCAAAACCTATATGAATGCCCATAATACAGCGCGAATAGCTATCTGTAATTTTGGTTAACCAAAGGACGTGCCAAAATTTCGCCATATTGGTCAACCAACATCACATCTAATTTTGTATGGTCGCATTGCCAAGTATGATTGCTATATCTTGGTTCTAAAATTTGTCCATTACGGGTTTTATGCGATACCCGCGAACCACGCCAACCAATATTTCTAACCTTCTGCTTCTGCTCTTTGCGTTCAATAATTGGATTGAGAACCCGATAAACTGTCATGTGGCTGGGGTATCTTTGCAAACCTGACTTTTCAGCCTCCACTTGAACTCGGATTGCCACTTGAGAGGGAGTCATCTTTCTACCGCCTTTATTACCTTCCTTATAGGTTTTAACGATAAACTCCTGCCATTTTTCATCAATTCGGTAATCACCTTTATCAGAACGTTCGGGTTCGGTAATTGCCGATAAACCTTGCTCTTGATACTTTTTGACCAGTCGTTGCACTGTCCGAACCGACTTACAAAGCTTTTGTGCCGCTTGTTTAAGCTTGAACCCATAAGTTTTGCGATCGCACGGTTCGATCAACTTTTGCACTACCTCCATTCTCAACTTCGCTTCATCTGAGAGTTGGGTAACAATAGTGTTTGCTGGTTTTAAGTCTTTATTCTCTAAAGGTTTTTCCACCCGATCCGAATTATCAAAAGCTGGAGATATGTTGCTTTCACTCGGATTTTGCATTTCATCCATAAGACACCTTCATCGCTTGAAATTTCTACACTCTTAACCTTCTGCCGCAATGACGCAATACCATAATACCTCAAAAGCGCAATTTTGATTTCTAATATACTCAATAGGAAGTAAGCCTTTCATTACTTGACACAGGATGCTGTCTTAACAAATTCTTTTAAAGTGTTAAATAAACTGCTTTATCTCATTTACTCCAGAATCCAAGCAAAGCTGAGGTCGTTTTATCTAACCACGCAGCGTAAAAAAGAAGCCCCAGAATATTACTGGGACTTCTTAATTGCCGATTAGTTTGACTTCGGTGGCTAAACTTTTAGTATGAAATTCAATTTGATCTAAATTTCTTCAATCTTTAGACAGTAGGAAAATTCACTTTGACAATCATATCGTTATAGTCAAAATCACCACCACCAGCTACGTCTTCGTAACCGAAGGTATTATCACCAAGCAAGCGAATGTGATCAACTCCATCGCTGTTTGCTCCCAAGAATGAGAAGTAAACTTCTGCGTTGTTGTTGATTGCTTCATCTACAGTTCCATCTACAACCATGAAGGAAGCTAAAATATTTCCACCGTCGAAGGTTCCATTGATTGTAGTAGTTTGCTGGTTATCGGTTTGGAGCAAGTCTAAACCTGTGACACGGTTTGTTAACGCTGCTTCTTCATATCCAGTATCACTAGGATTGAAGTCAACTACACCATCATTATTGGTATCAATACCACCGTTTGTATCAACAACTTGGTAGAAACCAATCAAGTTATCAAAAGCGGCTTCTCGGTGTACCTCTACGCTAACTGATACTTGACCTGTTTCATTACTCAAATCAATAAGTTCATTTTGTAGGTTTCCTTGTAATTCAGTAGCAGGATTCGGAGTATCTTGAGTAAGTTGTACGCTTAAATCTAAATTAGTGAAATCAGTACTACCTGCTTCATCTGACCAGTTTAATTCAAAGCCTTCTGCAACCAAGTCAGATACTTGTAGGTTGGAGGAATCGGAGAAGAATACGGGTAAGTTTGTTGTCCCGTTTGCTTCTAATTCAGCAAGTGCTGTATCGGTTGTACCGTCAGATATTAGGTAGAAGCCTAAACGTGTATCCCCATCAACTTCAAGTACTCGCTCAATATCTCCTAAGTCAAATCCACTGGGACGGTTGGAAATTGCTGAGAGGATTACTTGCGCTCTTTGTAGCGCTGCTTTGAGATAACCTTCCGAACCGGGAGCATTACCATCAACGTTACCGTTTTCATCGTCTACAAGAAATACACCAACTTCATTTACTTTTTCGGTATCATTGTTAGTTAAAGTAAATTTGATATTGCTCGAATCTCCCCCATTCAAAGTAAATATTCCGTTCTGACTTTGATTTGTATCAATTTGAGTAGAAGGTTTATCTGCAAGATTAACTGTAATATTTGCAGCAGCGCTTGAGTTACCTGGATCTGTGGTTGTAACTTCTAAATTAAAGCTAGGGTTAGTTTCAAAATCAAGGTCATCGCTGTCGTTAACGGTAATTACTCCAGTCAAGGGGTCGATAGCAAAAGCTAGGTTATTATCGTTATCTGGGTCGAGGTTTCCAGAAGCGATCGCAAAAGTTAAAGCTTCATTTTCGGGGTCTGTGGCGTTAATAATGCCTACTTGTGTCCCAGAAGCACTGTTCTCATCTACAGTAAAAGTTGCATCATCAATAGTAGGAGCTTCATTGTTTGCTTCATCAACATCAGTAACGCTAACAGTCAGGTCTTGGGTTACAGTTTCACTTCCGTCTGTTACAGAAACCTGGACTTGGTAATTGTTATCAGTATCCGCATCAGCAGCCGTTTCAAAGTCGGGAGCATTGTTAAAAGTTAATTCACCACTGTTGGAATCAATAGTAAATAATGCTCGATCAGCCCCATTACTAATACTGAAGCTGAGATTATTACCATCGGCATCTTCTGCTGTAATTATGCCGACGGTTGTGGTGTTTTCTGAAACTGAAAAGTTAGGATTGCTGGTGATGCTTGGTGGTTGATTAACTGTATTAATAATTGCTAAAGGTTCCGTAACTTCTGGGTCAGTTTCTCTTCCTTCTAGGAAACCTGGCTCGTTGGTAACAGCAAAATCGAAAGCTGCTGATTCAAATTCAAATGTTCCTGGTGTGTATCCTGCTGCTAACGCTGCTGCATCACCTCTGGCTTTTGCTTCGGGGTTAAGATCCCTGTAGGAAAAACGTACTTTGGGGAAATTGGGATTGTAAAAGGTATCTGGGTTTTGACCTTCTTCGTAAGTGAATAAAGATTCGGAAATATCTTTGATGCGATAATCATCCCGATAATCACCATAAAGACGATTGAATTCTAAAGGACGAGGTAAAACAGTACCGTCACGTAATGCAATATCATCATCACGGTTATCGTTTAAATTTCCTAATAATCCAGTTATCTGACCTTTCTTCTCATCACCCAGGTAAACATCAACTACGTTAATTGTTCCCGGTCGGAAGTAATTAACAACTAACTGGTCGTCTCCATCATTAAGTACTCCATCTTCACCAGCATAAACAACGGTATATTGCTCTCCACTGCTTCTGTAGATACGGCTGTTACCAACTTCAACACTTCCACCACTGGTAATATCAACCTCTACACCGTCAATCGTGACCTTAGCTTCTCCAGCGAAACCTCTTCTAGTTACTTGAGGAATACCATTTTCATCAAATTCAATTCCTTCTGAATCGATAACTACATTTTGTCCGTCAACTTTAGTAGCTACAGCAGAAGCTACAGTTACATTATTATCAATTTGCACGTAGCGGACTTGAATGTTGAAATCGTCATCAAGAGATTCAACCAAGGTAAAATCACCAGCACCTTGGAAACTGTAGCCAACTCCGTCAAAGGTTGATAAGTGGGGTTCTCCTTTGGAACGAGTAAAGGGGCAGCAATTTCAGTATCCCCAGTATTGCGGTAAGTTACTGTAACTTCATCAGTACCGTTAGCAGTAATATTTCTGGGAGCGCTGATAGTGACTTCTAGTGGACTACCCCCAGCATTATCATCAATCTGGTTCCCAAAGTTTATGTTAGTTACAGTCTCGTTTGTTGCCAAAGAAATGTCATAGAAACCTTCTTCGGGACTAGTTTGTACGTAACCTTCTGGAATAAGCTCACGCACTACATAATTGCCAGCCGACAAGTTAATAAACTCATAATAACCAGTTTCATCTTCAGTAGTGTTGGGGTCATCTGTTGCGGTGATGGTAGTAGGTTCATCTGTGTCTAAAACTCCGTTGTTGTTCAAGTCCAGATAAATTTCTACATCAGCCAAACCAGGTTCCAAAGAAGTGCTGATGTTAACCTCAGTTTCACCAAAACCTAAAGCTTTGAGTGTAAGGTTATCGGGAATTACTGTAGTACTATCGGTCGCTAAAGTTACTGAAAATGTCCGACTTTCTCCCTGTGGAACATCTAAATAACTAGTTGGAGTAATATTTTGTACATAACTGAAGTCATCCCCTTCAGCCACCATAACAATTTCTTGAAAAGCTCTATCTAAACCAGATGAAATTACATCTACCAAGTTGGAGCTATTACTAGTTAATTCTTCAACTGCTCCAAAACCTAATTGGTTAACTAAGTCTTGATACGTATTTATCTGGTTACTAGTGACGGCAAAAATTGGTACAATGTTTGCTGCAATTAGGGCTGACTTTAGCTGCTCAATATCGGGATAATCTTCTCCACTACCGGGAGGAGAGCCATCCAGAACATTGTCACCGTTATTAGCTTCTGTAATAGATTTCCTACTTCCATCTCCTGCAATATTATAATTTACATCAGTTGTTAAAAGTACAACACGACGGGTATTAGGGCGAAAACCTACTTCTGTTTCTCGTAATGCAAGTTGCATTAGAGCTTCTAGTTGAGATTCAGGAAAATCGGAATTATCACTATCATTTCCAGGAATCTTCAACTCATCAAAAGTTGACTTGAATGTGTCTTGATTGGTAGTTAATGGAAGGTCAGTTTTATAAACGTAAATATCAGAATCATCCTTAAGGGGCTTATCAATAAAGGAAGTGATACCGAATGCGGTATCTGGTTGAATTGATAATACAGAAGAAACTAAATCGGGTATTAATTCTGATTCGCGGATGTTATTAAGATCGTTGCTGAATGAAGTAGAAAGGTCTTGCAATAATACCAAATCAAGAGGCAAACTAGTGCTGGTTGTAGGAACGGTGACTATAACGTCAAAGCTCAGATCATTACCAGGAACTAGTTGCACATCAATTTGGTCGGGAGTAAAACCTGAAGGATTATCTTTTGTATTGACTATACTGCTGCTTTCAGGGACAACATTCCTTATTCCGTCTCCATTTTTGTCATCCCACTTAATACCGCTAATTTTTCCGGAATTTGTATTATCACCACCAAATTCAACATCCAACTTGGCAATAGTATTGGTATTAAACCTTAAACTTTCAAGATTTACCTCTATGGTATCTTCCGTAAAAGTAATGTCAGAGCTATCTAATCCTAAAGTTGTAACAGTTTCATCAATAGTTACATTTGAGATTTTAGGGATAGTTCCTGATACATCAGTAAAAACATAGCCATTGAAAGTTCCTGAAGCAGCCCTTGTAGAAGGAGCAGATTCCGAAAAATCGAAGAAAATGCTATCCGTAGAAAAATCTATATCCCACATTCCGCACCTCAACTGTCACAGAAGTGTTTTTACTGATATTTTCTTCAATGTAAAGAATAAAAACAGACTTGAGGTATTCGAGTAGTCGTATTATTGACCGAGCTTACATAGAATTTATATTCTCAATAAGAAGCAATAAGCTTTGATATTGAATTCATAGATAAAAACTTATTGTTCCTAGCTGAATATCTCCATAATACTTATGCTTCATAAATAAAAAGTTATTATAATTTGTGACTATTGATTAAATGAATAGTCTTGATTACAAATAAATTATTGTGGATTTGCTTCAGCATTTATAATAGTAACGACATCTCTCTGGTAAAAATTTCAAAATATATTCTCTTTCTGAAGTCCAATTTGAGATTGATATTTCCGAGTTAAATTTAACTAAATGTATAGATTGGAAACGTTGAAATATCAACCGCATAGTCGGATTATTTATAGCTTTACCAAGCTGATTTTTAATCGTAGATTTAGATGCTGATAAAGCTTTTCTTATTTCTCTTTGAGCCAACGTATATACTAATAGACACAAACCCATTATCATAGCCATAGCTTGAATTCTTTCCGGAGATTTCAGAAAAATACTATCAGCAAAAAATAAAGGGTCTTTAATAAATCCAAATCCTCTCTCACAACTTTGCTGCGCTTTATATTCGGAAAGCATTTCATCATTACTAAGAGATTCTTCCTCTAAAATATTTGTTGCTAATATAAAACGTCCGGCACTGTTATAAGCCATTTTAATAGCATTTATATTTTCACAGATTGATGCGTTTACTTGATAAAAAGTTTTCTGTTCTGTTTTATTTTTTGATTTTGTTATCTTGTATTCAATATTATCGATTTGATGATATTTCAGCTTTTTATTGAAATTGTTCACTGATTGAATTGCTTCTTGCTCAGACTTAAATTCTGAATTCAGTAGTTTTTTTAAATTATTTGATGCGTTAATTTTAGATTTAGATATTCTCTTTTCTAATTTCCGTAAATCAGAATTTTTACGTTCAGAGCTTTCTACAACTAACCATCGTTGTTCAATTCCGCCATAATTTACAATTCTTTTACAATAATGATATTCTGGCAATGAACTAACAATAAAATCAGTTGATAGTAATGTTGATACTAATTCTTTTGCTATTCCTATAGTCAAAGGTACTCTGCATAACCATCTCATTCCAGATAATAAATTTACATTTTTAGCACTATATAAAGCTGCGTCTGCAACCATTAAACTATCATTATCTTTGATTTTATTTTTATATTCTAAAAATATTTTAGGAAAATTAGAAGAATCTGATTGATTCCCAGATGCAGTTTCAAAAAATATTGGTATGTCTCCATCCCCTGACGATACTAATTCTATAATAAATTGTTTTAAATCAGGTCTGTGGTCACGAGAATAACCATGAGTAATTTCGATAGCTTCTGGCGATTTTATCTCACATTGTGCATCATTATTAATGATTACCGAAGGTAAACTCGTATTATATTCTCCGTGTAAATGTAGTGAAGTTGAATCTAAATGTGACGATTTTAAACTAATATTAAATTGTTTATTTACATTTAAACTAACAGCTAAAAATATCTCCGTCAAACCTTTTAAAAATAACTTATCCAATACTCTACCTAGCTTATCATCATTTAAATACTCAGCTTTTACTCCTTGTCCTATTAAATATTCACACGGTTTATCTTTAAAAAACTCTGAAAATAAATATAAAGGACTACTTACAAAGCCCAGTCCATTTAATATCATCGCCTTTACTACATGTCCGGAGCTTATTTTTTCTTCTGGCTCTTTTCCACAGTATTCGTTAATAATTTCTACTAAACCTATAGAATCAACAATTCCTGCAACTATGCCCAAGTGATCTATATTTTTAATTTCAATTTCTTCGATATTAGGCATGACAGCAGACCGGAATAACATCTGCTAAAATTTTCGCATTTTTTCTACTATAAAACTTATTTACAGCAAGAATATTCTTAGAGTACATCGCACTCTAATTATTCGTATACATTATTTATTAATGAAATAGATTCTTATTTAACTTAAAAATTAGGCTTCATTTACTAGTACTTATAGACTATTAATCTGATTTTTCTTTAGTACCCATGAACTTGTGACAGTTAAGGTGCGGAATGTGGGTTTTAATTATTGAAAATATAAAAATAGTACTGCTGTAAATCAATCCAGATACTGCTCTAAATCAGTTGTAATTACATAAATTGCAGAAAATGGCGTAAATAAATGTATTAGCAAATATATACGAAGTACTATTACAAAAGTTCAATAGCTAAAGATTCATACGGTAATTAAACAAAATCTAATTACGAATTTGTATTCCGCATAAATTAAAAGATTTGATTGAGAATGTATAATAAGTAATTTGAATATTACAAACCTAATACTCGAAATACAAGTGATACACATTACATTGGAATTTATTTTTTATGTAGTATTCAACTTTTTTTTGTTACTTTTTGTAAACACTTAAGCTTGTGTTTTTATCTAAGAAAAATAAAATTTTTATTTTTTGACCTTCCCAACTAATTCACTCACCTAAAGCACAAATCCTACACCGACAAAACTCCCATATACCCAGTGAAGTGATAGTGAAGAAAAATTGTGTTGCTCTTCTTGCGGATTTATAGGTTAGCCATATAAGCACACTCACTTGGGATTATCAAAAATGAAGCATCAGTAAAGCTATGGCTTCATAGCACCAATGTACTACTAAAGATAATTTTATCAGTGATTTGTTTGCGGAAAAGCGACAACTATTTTGTTATGGTTCAGTCAAAATTTAGAAATGACGTTTTTTGAGAAAGCGACACATAAAATGTTAATTTTCTAAAAGGCGACATTTTATTTGTTAAATCAGTCTCAGGTTTGAACAGGGATTAAAAAGGCTATAATCATTGTAGAGTAAGGATTATAGCCTTGTTATATTCGACGACATTATTTTGTTATGACGACATATAATTTGTTAACCGACATTTTTGATAAATATAATAAATATACGTTTTTGATTTTCCTGACTAATTAACTGTAGGACAATAGAGATGCAGCGAAATCTCATCTACAGTATAAAGAATTGAGGGAAAATCGTGCAGTCAGCAATTAATATTTTCACGGTTGAAGAATACTTAGAATTAGAAAAAACCAGCGAAATTCGTCACGAATACCTCGGTGGACAAGTTTTTGCTATGTCTGGAGGTAGTAAGGAACATAATACTATTAGCTTAAATATTGCTAGCAGATTACGTTCTCATTTAAGAGGTGGTTCCTGTAGTGTATTCATGGCTGAGATGAAAGTGAATATACAATTAACCAGCCGACATAATAAAAATATATATTATTATCCCGATGTTGTTGTTAGCTGCGATTCCGATGATAAAGATCGTTTTTATTTAAATTATCCTTGTTTAATTATTGAAGTACTTTCACCTAGTACGGAAACCACAGATAAACGAGAAAAACTTGTTAATTATCGTAATTTAGAAAGTTTACAAGAATATGTTTTAGTTTCCCAAGATGAAATCAAAGTAGAAGTTTATCGTCAAGATAGTCAAGGTAATTGGTTAATGCAAACCTTGGGAAAAGATGATGAATTGCGATTAGATTCAATTAACTTAACTTTAACGATGTCTCAAATATACGAAGATGTAATTAAAATCTAAATTCAGAGGTCTAAATCATGCAGTCTACAATCAATTTCCTTACCATTGATAAATATCTAGAGTTAGAACAAACCAGCGAAATTCGCCACGAATATGTAGATGGTGAAGTGTTCGCAATGGCTGGAGCTAGTGAAGAACATAATTTGATAGTTACTAATCTCATCGCTTTATTACGTCCTCATTTACGCGGAACTCCTTGTCGTACTTTTGCTTCAGATATGAAGGTGAAAGTCAAGGTGCAAAAGGCGGATATTTTCTATTATCCTGATGTTTTAGTAACTTGTGACCCAAATGATAATGAAAAATACTTTAAAACTAGTCCAAAATTAATTGTAGAAGTATTATCTAATTCTACTAAAACTATAGATAAGCGAGAAAAACGTCTTAATTATCAAAATATTGAAAGTTTACAAGAATATGTCTTAATTTCTCAGGATGAAATCAAGGTAGAAATTTATCGTCAAGATAGTCAAGGTAATTGGTTAATGCAAATCTTGGGGAAAGATGATGAATTACGTTTAGATTCCATTGACTTAACTATAACGATGGCTGAAATTTACGAAGATGTAATCAAAATAATTTAGGATGAAATATTATGAGTACTTTAAGTTTACAAATACCTCCCTCACTCAAGTTTACAGATGAAGAATTTGAGCAGATTGTCGAATTTAATCAAGAATTGCGTTTGGAATTAACTGCTGAAGGAAAATTAATTATTATGTCACCAACTGGGGGAGAAACGGGAAACCGTAATTTTGAAATTTATATCGATTTAGGTATATGGAATCGTAAATATAAATTAGGAAAAGCTTTTGATTCTTCGACGGGTTTTAAACTTCCGAATGGTGCAACTCGTTCCCCCGATGCTTCTTGGATAAAAATCGAAAGATGGGATGCTTTAACACCACAACAAAGAAAGAAATATTTACCTTTATGTCCCGATTTTGCGGTGGAATTGGTATCTGAAAGCGATGATGTGGAAGATACTAGAAAAAAGATGCTCGAATATATAGAAAATGGTTTGAGATTGGGTTGGTCGATTAATCCTAAAGATAAGCAAGTGGAAATTTATCGTGCTGGGAAGGAAGTTGAGATTTTAGATTCTCCGACAAGTTTATCTGGGGAAGATGTGCTGATTGGGTTTAATTTGGATTTAGAAGTTATTTTTGGGTGAATTGAAATTTAAAAATGTAGGGTAGCGTATTATTCTGTGCAAGAAAGCTCAATTGGTGCGTAATTCCTGAATTTATCGGAGAGTACAGCACCCTACAAATCCCCTCAGCTAAACAAAGCGTTTAATAATTTAAATTGATTATATAAAAATGTTTGAAAAGCAACCTCAAGAAATACAAGATAGAGTCAAAACATTAGCTTCGCAGTCACTAAGAGAATCAAACCCCAGTGGATGGTTTGAAATTCTCTACAGCGAAGCTAATCAAGATGCTTCACAAGTACCTTGGGCTAAATTAAAAATTCATCCTCACTTAAAAGATTGGTTAAATAAATCTAGATTTGAAACTAATAATAAATCCGCTTTAGTAGTAGGATGCGGATTGGGTGATGATGCTGAAGCATTACAAAAATTGGGTTTACAGGTAACAGCTTTTGATATATCCCCCACTGCAATTAATTGGTGTAAACAAAGATTTCCCGAATCACAGGTAAATTATCTCGTTGCGGATTTATTTGATTTACCTTCCAAGTGGGATAAAACCTTTGATTTAGTTGTAGAAATAAGAAATATACAGGCATTACCATTAAATGTGCGGACAGAAGCGATTAAATCTGTTGGTAAATTAGTCGCATCAAAGGGAACATTAATAGTTATTACCCGTTTTCGGGATACCGATGCAGAGGCAGATGGGCCACCTTGGGCTTTGTCACAAAAAGAACTTTCTCGGTTTGGGGAATTGGGATTAAAAGAGATGCGTCGTCAGGTTTTTCTTGAAGGTGATAATCAGGAAGTGACTAAGTTGTGGATTGAGTATTTTCGGGGTTAATTAACTCCTAACTGATATTTTGTAACACCCATCTGTTGATTTTTGTTAAAGATTCCCCGGCGTTGCTGCATAAGTTGATTGCGCTTACACCTATATAAATATGTGATGCCAAAAAATTAATCATAATCATGTCGTAAACAACTGTTTCGACATCAAAATCCCTAGTAAAAATAGGTAGCGCGATGAAAAATAAAAAAATCCTCATCCTCTGTGCAAATCCAACAGATACAAAACAGTTACGCTTGGATAAAGAGGTGCGAGAAATTGAGAATGCGCTCTTGTTAGCCAAAAACCCAGATAAGTTTGAAATTGCTGCTAAGTGGGCAGTAAGGGTTGAAGATTTACGTCGTGCGCTGTTGGAATATCAGCCGACTATTGTTCATTTTTGCGGGCATGGAGAAGAAGAAGGTTTAGTACTTGAGAATGAAAATGGCACAAGACAAACGGTGAGCGCTGAATCTCTCGGCAGTTTATTTGAGTCGTTTCGCGAGTTTGTTGAATGTGTTTTACTCAATGCTTGCTATAGCGAAGTTCAAGCTCAAGCTATTTATAAATACGTTGATTGCGTAATTGGGATGAATCAGCCAATTGGGGATAAGGCTGCAATTGAGTTTGCGACTGGATTCTATGATGCTTTGGGGCACGGAGAAAACTATGACTATGCTTTTCAAATTGGTTTGGATTCTATTGGGTTAAAAGGTAGTTCCGAATATTCCACTCCTGTAATTAAATATAGACCTTCTTCTGTTCGCGGGAAAAATAACTCTAGTGCTATGGATGAGGTTTTGCAACAACCAGGTGACAAGGTTGGTGGTGACAAAATTACTGTTGGTGATATCTCCGATAGTAAGGGTATTGCCATCGGAAGAAACTCTAGCGCTATAGTTAATTGTATAAATCAACTGCAAAATTCAAATAATCTAGAAGCACAAGAGTTAGCTGACTTGCTCAAGCAATTAAAAGCTGAGATTGAGAAGGAAAATTCTGGATTGATTCCGAAAAACCATCACAAGGCTTTGAAGCATTTAACAAATATTGGCAACTTTGGAAGCCATCGCCAAAATTCAGATTTCCGCGATGATGCCGAAACAGCCCTTGATGCCTTACCTACGATTTTGAATCAAGCCACTGGGTTAAATAAAACAGATATAGCTACACTTCTAACAAAAATCGAACAAAACTTGGGTTTATAAGTTATGAGCGAACAAAAGCCAGAGGAGCAAAATGAACTTAATGGCGACTATGTGAAGAGCGATAAAACTAGTGCAGGTAACATCGAAAACAGTTTTGGGATTGCCATTGGAACTGGATCGAGTGTAAAAATTTACGGCAATATTCAATATTACCCAATCATATTACGTACAGAGCGGCGTAAGATTTTCGAGCCGTTATTAGATAATCGTACAAAACTATTTGCTGGACGTTCTCAAGAATTTAATAAAATAGCAGAGTTTATTAGTCAACCAGCAGGTGGTTACCTAATACTTACAGCTCCTGCTGGTTTTGGTAAAACAGCTCTGATGGCAAACTTGATAAGTGAAACCCCACAAGCCTTTGCCTACCATTTCTTTAATTCATATACGAATGCCAGCAGTGTCACTGAAGTTGGCTTTTTGGAAAATGTAGTTGAGCAGATGGCGCAGTGGCACGGACACACTGAGGAGTTACCTGACAAGTTGCCAGATTTACAAGCACTCTACCATAAATTCATCGATCAAAAACTTGAGCGTACTCAGATACTGGTGCTTGATGGATTGGATGAAGTTAGCACCTGGAAACTGCATCCTTATCTAAGCCGCAGTCTACCTGAGAACTTGCACATCATCGTCACAGTAAGGGATGTAGGACAAGACTGGGTTAATGATTACCAACTGCCAAAGAACCAAATTAAACATCTGCCCTTGGGAGGATTGACTCGTGATGAAGTGGCAGAAGTTTTGCGTAAAGCAGGGAAAGGAGCTACAGTCTTTGCAAATGATACAGAACTTTTGCATCAAGTGATGCTAGTTTCACTTTACCAGGACGATCAAACTCTTGGTGCCGATCCATTCTATGTGCGCTTACTAGCAGAAGATGCTGCCGATGGGTACTTAACTCCTGATAATATTGGGCAACAACCAAATGGTTTGGACAACTACTTGGATGTATGGTGGAAAAACCTTAAAGAAGTTACTAAGAAATATCCTACAAAAGAAGAAGCTGCTCCTGTTAAGGATTTACTGGGCACTCTGACTGTAACCTTGGGACCAATTGCTCGTAAAGATATGGAGACAATTAATCCCAGCTTGGAAGACGACTGGGAAGATGATTTTTTCGATGAGGTTATCAACGAAGTACGACGGTTTGTATTTGGTAATCAGGAGCAAGGGTATGCCTTAGTTCACCCGCGCCTACGCCAATATATGCGTAGCAAGATAAAAATTGCTGATTATAGTAAAAAGCTACTTGATTTCTGCGCCAAATGGCAGGAACACCACAGCCCCTATGCACTAACGTACTACCCCCAACACTTGGTTGAAGCTAAGCGTTTGCAAGAATTGCATCACCTCTTAGCCCAAGAAACTTCTAATAGACGCAATGCTTGGTATGAAGCCAAAGAAAATATTGGAGATACAGCAGGATTTGTAGCAGATGTATCGCTTGCTTGGGCAGAGGCTGAAAAAGAAGATGAGTTTAACCAAAATCCTGGGGTAGCGGTTGGACGGCAATGTCGCTATGCCCTAATGAGTGCATCTGTTAATAGTTTGGCAGCCAATTTACCAATAGAATTTCTGATTGCCTTAGTTGAAAAAAATCTGTGGACTCCTCAAAGATTATTTAATAACGCCGTACAAAGCTCGGATCCAGAACAAAAAGCTCTTTTGCTTATACAACTAGCCAATCATTTGCCAGAAAAATTCAAAGAAGAAGCACTATCAAAAGCTGTCGCTGCTGCTAGGGAGATTCACCATGATGAAAAACGGGTCAAAGTCTTTGTTGATATCGCGAACAAACATCCAGAATTGTTACCAGAAGTTATCGCTGTTATTAGAAAGATTGAGGCTCATGGCTATTATCATTATGCCAGGCAGTTCCAGGTCGAGGTCTTAACTGATTTAGCAAACAAACATCCAGAATTATTACCAGAAGCTATCGCTGCTGCTAGGGATATTAAAGACGATATAGGACGCGCCAATGCCCTAAGTAATTTAGCAGACAAAAATCCAGAATTGTTACCAGAAGTTATTGCTGTTATTAAGAAGATTCCGGATTATGGCTATGCCGGGCATTTCCAGGTCGAGGTCTTAACTGATTTCGGAAACAAACATCCAGAATTGTTACCAGAAGCTGTCGCTGCTGCTAGGGAGACTCACTATAACATACGCGCGGAAGTCCTAAGTAATTTAGCAGACAAGAATCCAGAATTGTTACCAGAAGCTGTCGCTACTGCTAGGGAGACTCGGGATAATAGCATACGCGCGGAAGCCCTAAGTAATTTAGCAGACAAAAATCCAGAATTGTTACCAGAAGCTGTCGCTGCTGCTAGGAAGATTCAGGATGATATAAAACGCGCGGAAGCCCTAAGTAATTTAGCAGACAAAAATCCAGAATTCTTACCAGAAGCTATCGCTGCTGCTAGGAAGATTCAGGATTATAGAGAACGCGCGGAAGTTCTAAGTAATTTAGCAGATAAAAATCCAGAATTGCTACTAGAAGCTATGGCTGCTGCTAGGAAGATTAAAGATTATGAAACACGCGCCCATGTCCTAAGTAATTTAGCGGACAAAAATCCAAAATTGTTGCTAGAAGCTGTCGCTGCTGCTAGGAAGATTGAGGATGATTACAATCGCGCCGATACCCTAAGTAATTTAGCAGACAAAAATCCAGAATTGTTACCAGAAGCTATCGATGCCTTATGGAAGATAGAGGAACACGATTCACGTGGCAAAGTCTTGAATGATTTAGCTCCTAGAGTGCCGCAGGAATTGTTACCAGATGCTCTCGATGTCCTATGGGAGGTTAAGGATAGTGCGTATATAGATCAAGGTGCCATAAGCTATTTAGTTTCTAGAGTGCCGCCACAATTGTTGCCAGATGCTTTCACCGCAGCTATAAATATTCAGAATAAATCCAATCGTAAAGAAGTCCTGAGTCATTTAGCTCTTAAATTGGCACCTGAATCATTATATCGTGGACTCGATATCCTAAACGAGATTGAAGATGATACAGAACGTGCCATTGCTCTAAGTCATTTAGCGAACAAAAATCCACAATTGTTACCAGAAGCTGTCGCTGCTGCTAGGAAAATTGAGGATCGTGGAGAACAGACCGATATCCTAACTGATTTAGCGGACAAAAATCCACAATTCTTACCAGAAGCTGTCGCTGCTGCCAAGGAGATTCAGGATGATATAGATCGCGCAAAAGCTCTAAGTAATTTAGCGGACAAAAATCCACAATTCTTACCAGAAGCTGTCGCTGCTGCTAGGAAGATTGAGGATGATTTCCATCGCGCGCAACTCCTAAGTAATTTAGCGGACAAAGATCCACAATTCTTACCAGAAGCTGTCGCTGCTGCCAAGGAGATTCAGGATGATGGATTTTGCGCGCATTATCTAAGTAATTTAGCGGAGAAAAATCCAGAATTGTTACCAGAAGCTGTCGCTGCTGCTAGGAAGATTCAGGATGATAGATTTCGCGCGCAAGTCCTAAGGAATTTAGCGGAGAAAAATCCAGAATCATTATCAGAAGTTGTCTCTGCTGCTAGGGAGATTCAGGATGATTACGAACGCGCCTATCTCCTAAATAATTTAGCGGACAAAAATCCACAATTGTTACCAGAAGCTGCCGCTGCTGCTTGGGAGATTGAGGATGATGAAAACCGTGCCTATGCCCTAAGAAATTTAGCGGACAAAAATCCAGAATTGTTACCAGAAGCTGTCGCTGCTGCTAGGGAGATTCAGGATGATTACGAACGCGCCTATCTCCTAAGTGATTTAATTCCGAAATTGCCGTCTGAATTATTACCAGAAGCTCTCGCTGCTGTTAGGGAGATTGAGAATGATAAAGATCGCGCCTATCTCCTAAGGGATTTAATTCCGAAATTGCCGTCTGAATTATTACTAGAAGCTCTGGCTGCTGTTAGGGAGATTGAGGATGATACATTTCGGGCCTATCTTCTAAGTGATTTAATTCCGAAATTGCCATCTGAATTATTACCAGAAGCTCTGGCTGCTGTTAGGGAGATTGAGGATGATTACAAACGCGCCAATCTTCTAAGTGATTTAATTCCGAAATTGCCGTCTGAATTATTACCAGAAGCTCTGGCTGCTGTTAGGGAGATTGAGGATGATTACAAATGCGCCAATCTTCTAAGTGATTTAGCAGACAAAAATCCAGAATTATTACCAGAAGCTCTGGCTGCTGTTAGGGAGATTGAGAATGATAAACATCGCGCCTATCTCCTAAGTGATTTAGTTCCGAAATTGCCGTCTGAATTATTACCAGAAGCTCTGGCTGCTGTTAGGGAGATTGAGGATGATTACAAATGCGCCAATCTTCTAAGTAATTTAGCTGACAAAAATCCAGAATTATTACCAGAAGCAATCGCTGCTGTTAGGGAGATTGAGAATCATACAGATCGCGCCAATCTTCTAGGTAATTTAGCTGACAAAAATCCAGAATTATTACCAGAAGCTCTCGCTGCTGTTAGGGAGATTGAGGATGATACAGTTCGTGTCTTATTTCTAATTTTTGTAGCGTACAAAAATCCAGAATTATTACCAGAAGCTCTCGCTGCTGCTAGGGAAATTGAGAATGATACAAAATCCGCCAAATTCCTAAGAAATTTAGCGAACAAAAATCCAGAATTGTTACCAGAAGTTGTCGTTGCTTCTATCAGGGTTTGGGATTATACAGGATTAGTCAATTTCCTAGATTATTTAGCGGACAAAAATCCAGAATTGTTACCAGAAGTTGTCGCTGATGCTTGGGAGGAGGATTATATAGAACACGACAATTTCCTAGATTATTTAGCGGACAAAAATCTACAATTGCTACCAGAAGCTGTCGCTGCTGCTTCGAAGATTGAGGATTATACAGAACGCGCCAAATTCCTAAGAAATTTAGTGGACAAAAATCCACAATTGTTACCAGAAGTTGTCGCTGCTGCTTGGGAGATTGAGGATGATCAAAAACGCGCCAAATTCCTAAGAAATTTAGCGGACAAAAATATACAATTGTTACCAGAAGCTGTCGCTGCTGCTTGGAAGATTGAGGATGATCAAAAACGCGCCAAATTCTTAAGAAATTTAGCAAACAAAAATCCACAATTATTATCAGAAGCTGTCGCTGCTGCTTGGAAGATTGAGGATGATCAAAAACGCGCCGATGCTCTAAATGATTTAGTTGCCAATCTGCCACCAGAATTATTACCACAAGGGATTTCTCACCTTTTTGAGGGCTGGCGAGACGAGCTTCACAACTTATCTATTCGCACTCGCTCAGAATTCCTCCGTGATATAGAAAGATTAACCCAAATTATATTATCTTTAGGTGGTGAACAAGCAATCAAAAATACAGCTTCTGCTATTCAAGATGTGTCACGATGGTGGCCCTAACGATAAAGCAATTCAAGGGGTGCTTGCTTATCACTTTGCGAGCTTACCCTTTTCCAAAATATTGGAATTAACTATTTCTAACCACTAAAAGTTATATTGATGTCAGTCATAAACTGGAAAATCGGCTGCGAAATTGAATTACTAGCACCAAAAGGATTAAGTAGAAAAGATTTAGCAGAGTCTATAGCACAAACAAATAATGGAATAGTACGCCGTATATTTTATCCCCAATCCGAACTAAGTAGAGTTCCGGGAATGTCTGTGTTTCACAATCTAACTTTAGGTTTTGAAGTAATTGATAAACAAGGAAATTTAATCGCCAAATGCGTTGATGATTTAACTATTGAAGATGATTTAAACAAATCCCAGCCATCATTACCGGGATGGTATCGAATTGTTAGCGATGATACGCGATTTTTAGAGTTAATCACCTGTCAAGCAAACCCTGAAGAAAGTGCAACTGAAGTTCTCAAACCCATTGCTGATTTATTTCACACTCGTGCAAACCAGGCACCCGGAGGAATGGTGCGCGTTGCCGATAATACTGGTAATTCCATAGCGATCGCCGCACCGTTACCAGGGGAGCGAGAGCGTCCCTGTGAAATAATTACGCCACCAATAGATGCAAATCATCTCGAACAATTAGAAGTGATTTTAACAACAGCACGTCTACTTAATTTTACTATTCCCATTGAAGGTGCAACTCACATACATTTTGATGCAAAACCATTATGTTCTGCAAATGTATTTACTAATTTAGTTAACATTTTTCATGCACGGGGGGAAAATCTCAAACAATTGGTGGGAACTAACCCTAAATGCAGACGTTTGGGAAGTTGGGATACAGCTTTACTAAAATTAGTTAACGAATCCGGTTTTCGGGAATTACCGTGGGAAAAAGCCAAAGCACGAGTTGCTAAACTTAAACTGACAAAATACTGCGATTTTAATCTAAGAAACTTAATTTATCCCATCCCCGATAAATTTACTTTTGAAGCTCGTATTTTCCCAGTTTGGATTGATTCAAAGCCTATTATCGAAGCAGCAGTCTTAATAGAAGCAATTCTTCGTTACGCAATCAGTACATCTGAAATATTGCCTACTAAACCTCTAGAATGGGAATTGGAATCAGTACAAAAGTTTCTTAAATTACTGCCAATTTCAGAAGATGTTCGTCATGTTTGGTTGTCTCGGGCTGCGAATATCAATTAAAAATACTCTTTTGCCACGCGCTACAGACATTTCTCTCCTTGATAAGGAGAGGGTGCATAGGGTAAGGTTTCCATCATTACTTATAAACCAAAACCGGAACTCTCTTAAAAGCCGGAGTACCACAACGCTGTTCAACTTCGGCTTTAAATATCGCATTAACTTCCGGATAAAACATCACTCCGGCACCTTCACGCACTTCTCCATAAATAATTTCCACATTCTCTAATTCACCAACATTTCCCTTCACCGTCACCTTTTGATGTTGTTCAAAACCTGCTTTTTCAACATCATTTTTATTCATCAAAATACAATTACGATGAGGTATTCCCCGATATTTATCTTCAGTTTGATAAACTACTGTATTGTGTTGAGCGTAACTACGTCCAGTCATTAATGCGACAACTATTCCTTGCGTACCATCGGCAACGTCAAAGTCTTTTATTTCCGGAAGCTTTAGCTTAGGTAATGGTATAACAAACATTTTGGCTTTACCAGAAGCTGTTGGAAATTGAGGAGTTTCAATAATTCTGCCGCTAATAGTAAATTCTTCTTCTGTTTCGTCAATTTCCCCTATTTTTTCATATCCGGGAATTGTTTGAGCTATCAATTGTCTGACGTATTTAGTGTCTTGCAATTTACGCCAGTTGACGGGATATTCACCATGTATTCGATAAGCTAATTCGGTTAAAAAATCTACCTCTGCAATCAAATCGGCTTTTTTGAGGTGGGTTTCTCCTTCGTCGTTGAGTCTAACGAAGTTGTTACCGGATTCAACTGTAGTTTTATGAGGATTTTCAAAGCGGTTAAATACAGGAATAATAATCGTGTTTTTATGAGCTAATCCGTGAAAATGTCCGAGGTTTGGTTTTGTTGCTAAATAAATGATAGTTTCGATTTTAGCTAATGCTGTTTTTACTTTGGCAGAATCGGGATTAGCAGCATATAAATTACCACCGACGCAAATTAATGTATCAACTTTGCCAGCGTCGGCAGCTTCAATTAAAGAATGGGTATCGTATCCTTGCACTTTACTGAGCGATCGCCCTAATAATTTTTCTAATGCTTGTTGAATTTCTTTTTTCAATCTAACCGTCACACCCATCGAACCAAAACCTTGCACGTTGGAATGTCCCCGTATTGGCATAACTCCGGTTCCTTCTTTACCGATATTACCAGTCATCAAAGCGGTATTGACAATGCTATAAATGTTATCAACACCATTTTTTTGCTGAGTAATACCCATAGCCCAAGCAAATACAACTTTTTGAGAATTACTAATTATATTCGCAGCAGTTTCAATTTCTGTTTGAGAGACACCACAAGTTGAAGTAATCGTTTCCCAATCTGTATTTTCAATATGAGTAATTACCGCTTGCCAATTTTCTGTATATGTTTGTAAAAACTCTTGTTGAATCTTACCTTTTTCCAACAAAGCTTTTTGAATTCCCGTAAATAATGCCACATCGCTACCGGGAATCGGCTGTAAGTAAATTGAAGCGATATCGGAACCTGTAAACAACGATTTTACGGGAAAAGCAGGGGAAGCAAATTTAACTAAACCAACTTCCTTCATCGGATTGATGACAATTACTTTACCACCGCGCTCTCTTAATTTAATTAATTCATTCATCAATCGGGGATGATTATAAGCAGCATTAGAACCTGCTAAAACCACACAATCGGATTGTTTTAAACTTGCTAAACTAACAACAGAAGTACCAGTACCAATACTTTGTTTCAAGCCAAAAGTTGAAGGTGCATGACATAAATCCGAACAGTCAGCTAAATTATTAGAACCCAAAGTTCTCATCATCAACTGTAACAAAAAAGCTGCTTCATTAGAAGAACGTCCGGAACTGTAGGAAGCCACTCTTTCGGGGGTTTTAGCAAAGGCTTCCTCCGCAATTTGATAAATTTCATTCCAGCTTATTTGTTCGTAATGCGACGAACCAGAACGTAAAATTACTGGAAAACTCCATCTTCCCAATCTATCAGCTTCTCGTGAAGTTAATTGCTGTAATTTTTCAATATTGCGTTGTTCAAAAAATTGCTTGGGAATCGCGGGTTTAATTTCTGCTGAGATTGACTCAACACTCTTCATACAGCGCTGTAACTTTTCGCCTTCCTCATTTGTAAAACCACCTTTTTGTCCACCAGTTCCCCAAGAGCAAGATAAACAAGCGCTTTTATGGAGTAAAGTTTTCCAACCCACATTCCGCACCTCAACTGTCACAGAAGTGTTTTTACTGATATTTTCTTCAATGTAAAGAATAAAAACAGACTTGAGGTATTCGAGTAGTCGTATTATTGACCGAGCTTACATAGAATTTATATTCTCAATAAGAAGCAATAAGCTTTGATATTGAATTCATAGATAAAAACTTATTGTTCCTAGCTGAATATCTCCATAATACTTATGCTTCATAAATAAAAAGTTATTATAATTTGTGACTATTGATTAAATGAATAGTCTTGATTACAAATAAATTATTGTGGATTTGCTTCAGCATTTATAATAGTAACGACATCTCTCTGGTAAAAATTTCAAAATATATTCTCTTTCTGAAGTCCAATTTGAGATTGATATTTCCGAGTTAAATTTAACTAAATGTATAGATTGGAAACGTTGAAATATCAACCGCATAGTCGGATTATTTATAGCTTTACCAAGCTGATTTTTAATCGTAGATTTAGATGCTGATAAAGCTTTTCTTATTTCTCTTTGAGCCAACGTATATACTAATAGACACAAACCCATTATCATAGCCATAGCTTGAATTCTTTCCGGAGATTTCAGAAAAATACTATCAGCAAAAAATAAAGGGTCTTTAATAAATCCAAATCCTCTCTCACAACTTTGCTGCGCTTTATATTCGGAAAGCATTTCATCATTACTAAGAGATTCTTCCTCTAAAATATTTGTTGCTAATATAAAACGTCCGGCACTGTTATAAGCCATTTTAATAGCATTTATATTTTCACAGATTGATGCGTTTACTTGATAAAAAGTTTTCTGTTCTGTTTTATTTTTTGATTTTGTTATCTTGTATTCAATATTATCGATTTGATGATATTTCAGCTTTTTATTGAAATTGTTCACTGATTGAATTGCTTCTTGCTCAGACTTAAATTCTGAATTCAGTAGTTTTTTTAAATTATTTGATGCGTTAATTTTAGATTTAGATATTCTCTTTTCTAATTTCCGTAAATCAGAATTTTTACGTTCAGAGCTTTCTACAACTAACCATCGTTGTTCAATTCCGCCATAATTTACAATTCTTTTACAATAATGATATTCTGGCAATGAACTAACAATAAAATCAGTTGATAGTAATGTTGATACTAATTCTTTTGCTATTCCTATAGTCAAAGGTACTCTGCATAACCATCTCATTCCAGATAATAAATTTACATTTTTAGCACTATATAAAGCTGCGTCTGCAACCATTAAACTATCATTATCTTTGATTTTATTTTTATATTCTAAAAATATTTTAGGAAAATTAGAAGAATCTGATTGATTCCCAGATGCAGTTTCAAAAAATATTGGTATGTCTCCATCCCCTGACGATACTAATTCTATAATAAATTGTTTTAAATCAGGTCTGTGGTCACGAGAATAACCATGAGTAATTTCGATAGCTTCTGGCGATTTTATCTCACATTGTGCATCATTATTAATGATTACCGAAGGTAAACTCGTATTATATTCTCCGTGTAAATGTAGTGAAGTTGAATCTAAATGTGACGATTTTAAACTAATATTAAATTGTTTATTTACATTTAAACTAACAGCTAAAAATATCTCCGTCAAACCTTTTAAAAATAACTTATCCAATACTCTACCTAGCTTATCATCATTTAAATACTCAGCTTTTACTCCTTGTCCTATTAAATATTCACACGGTTTATCTTTAAAAAACTCTGAAAATAAATATAAAGGACTACTTACAAAGCCCAGTCCATTTAATATCATCGCCTTTACTACATGTCCGGAGCTTATTTTTTCTTCTGGCTCTTTTCCACAGTATTCGTTAATAATTTCTACTAAACCTATAGAATCAACAATTCCTGCAACTATGCCCAAGTGATCTATATTTTTAATTTCAATTTCTTCGATATTAGGCATGACAGCAGACCGGAATAACATCTGCTAAAATTTTCGCATTTTTTCTACTATAAAACTTATTTACAGCAAGAATATTCTTAGAGTACATCGCACTCTAATTATTCGTATACATTATTTATTAATGAAATAGATTCTTATTTAACTTAAAAATTAGGCTTCATTTACTAGTACTTATAGACTATTAATCTGATTTTTCTTTAGTACCCATGAACTTGTGACAGTTAAGGTGCGGAATGTGGGTTCCAAAGTTTAACTCCTTCCGGTGACAAAGTATGTTCTGCCCAATAGCCGATAACAGGTAAACCTCCACCCATTTCCGGTGTATCTGTATTATTAAAATTTGCTGTTGGTCGAGAATCGGAATTATCTTTATTCATATAATTTACCAATGATGAGAAGCAGCGAACATAAGAAGGTGCCTACTCTCTTCCTTATATATACAATCCGCTTAAATAAATGGAACGTTAGACACCATCAGCAATCCCATAGTCGAAAGCTTGCTACCTGCATGGATTCAAACACTGCTCATATCGACTGATAGGTTTAAGATATCAGTTGTATAAAACAAACTTTATTAAAAAAGCTTTACAAAACGTAAAATATGCTCTAATGTATAAATATAGGTAAGCGCATCTGCTTACACATACATAACAAAAACGCAATTATCCGAACCATGACAACCACATTACAAAGACGCGAGAGCGCCAGTGCGTGGGAACAGTTCTGCGGATGGATCACTAGCACCAATAACCGTTTATACATCGGTTGGTTTGGGATGTTGATGATTCCTACCTTATTATCTGCAATCACCTGTTTCGTAATCGCATTTATCGCAGCACCTCCAGTAGATATCGATGGTATCCGCGAGCCTGTTGCAGGTTCCTTGATTTACGGAAACAACATCATCTCCGGTGCAGTTGTTCCTTCTTCAAACGCTATCGGTTTACACTTCTACCCAATCTGGGAAGCAGCTTCTCTAGATGAGTGGTTGTACAACGGTGGTCCTTACCAGTTGGTAGTATTCCACTTCTTGATTGGAGTATTTTGCTACTTAGGTCGTGAGTGGGAATTATCCTACCGCTTGGGTATGCGTCCTTGGATCTGTGTAGCTTTCTCTGCTCCAGTAGCAGCAGCAACCGCAGTATTCTTGATCTACCCCATTGGACAAGGTTCTTTCTCTGACGGTATGCCTTTGGGTATCTCCGGTACCTTCAACTTCATGTTCGTGTTCCAAGCTGAACACAACATCTTGATGCACCCCTTCCACCAGTTAGGTGTTGCAGGTGTATTTGGCGGAAGCTTATTTAGTGCTATGCACGGTTCTTTGGTAACTTCTTCCTTGGTACGTGAAACAACCGAAACCGAATCTCAGAACTACGGTTACAAATTCGGTCAAGAAGAAGAAACTTACAACATTGTAGCTGCACATGGTTACTTTGGTCGTTTGATCTTCCAATACGCTTCCTTCAACAACAGCCGTAGCTTACACTTCTTCTTAGCTGCATGGCCAGTAGTTGGAATCTGGTTTACCGCTTTGGGAATCAGCACAATGGCGTTCAACTTGAACGGTTTCAACTTCAACCAGTCTGTAATCGATTCTAGCGGTAGAGTTGTAAATACCTGGGCTGATGTATTGAACAGAGCTAACTTGGGTATGGAAGTAATGCACGAAAGAAATGCACACAACTTCCCACTTGATTTGGCAGCTGGCGAAACTGCTCCTGTAGCAATCAGCGCTCCCGCAATCAACGGTTAATAATTAAATAATTGGGAGACGTGATGTATCGCGTCTCTACATCGTGAAAACGCCTTCCGAACGATCGGAGGGCGTTTTTTGCTGTCTAATTTTTCTTCTGTTTAAAAGAATATATTTTAATCAGCGCAGAACAAATAATGGTCGAATGTTTCCGACTCAATGATAAAGGTTTGTGGGAACTTCATACCTATAATCAAACTGATGAAATTAATTTAACAAGCGTTGATTTCAAATTTCCTATTGAACTACTTTACGAAGATGTAATATTTGAAAATACCGAAGAATAAAAGTCAAAGGTCAAAGGTTAAATAATCACTTTTATTTACCAACTACCAATCCCCAATGCCCTATTCCCATTACAATAACGACGATATGACTTAAATTTACTGGAAATTATCATGGCACAGGCTCAAATTGGGGTGATCGGTGGCAGTGGTTTATACAAAATGGATGCGCTGAAAAATATTGAAGAAATAGAGATAGAAACCCCATTTGGTAAACCTTCCGATGCTTTTATTGTAGGTAACTTAGAAGGCACGCAGGTTGCTTTTTTACCCAGGCACAACCGCAATCATACTTTATTACCTTCGGAATTACCGTTTCGCGCTAATATCTACGCGATGAAAAAGCTGGGTGTGGAGTATATTATCTCAGCTTCTGCGGTGGGTTCGTTGAAAGAAGAAGTTAAACCGCTGGATATGGTAGTACCAAACCAATTTATTGACAGAACAAAAAATCGAATTTCTACCTTTTTCGGTGAAGGAATCGTTGCTCACATTGCTTTTGGCGACCCAATTTGCAATAATTTAGCTGAGATTTTAGCAAGTGCGATCGCCTCTTTAAATCTTCCCGATGTTACTTTACATCGCGGCGGTACTTATGTATGTATGGAAGGGCCAGCTTTTTCGACTAAAGCGGAATCTCACCTTTACCGCAGTTGGGATGCAACGGTTATCGGCATGACAAATTTAACCGAAGCTAAGTTAGCACGAGAAGCGGAAATTGCTTATACAACTTTGGCTTTAGTGACGGATTACGATTGCTGGCATTCCGACCATGATAGTGTAACTGTAGAAATGGTAATCGGTAATCTCCAAAAAAATGCCGTTAATGCTCAAAAGGTAATTCAAGAAACTGTGAAACTTTTGAGTAAAAATCCACCCCAGAGCGAAGCACATTCGGCTTTGAAATATGCAATTTTGACACCTTTAGATAAAGCACCAGCTAAGACTAAGGAGAAATTAAAGCTGTTGTTTCAGAAGTATTTGTAAGAATTGGTAATTGGTAATGGAGAGAGGGGGGAGAGGGGGAGACAAGGAGACAAGGAGACAAGGAGACAAGGAGAAAGATTTATAAATAAATAATTTGTAGTGGGAGCATCTTGCTCCCTAATTGTTTTCAATTACCAATTATCAATTACCAATTATCAATTACCAATTACCAATTACCAATTACCAATTACCAATTACCAATTACCAATTACCAACTACCAATTACCAATTACCAATTACCAATTACCAACTACCAATTACCAATTACCAATTACCAATTACCAATTACCAATTACCAATCCCCCATGCCCCATTCCCAATCTATTATTCATCAATCAACTTTCTGAACTTGTCTATATTCCTAATTACATCCCAATCACCATCATTTTTAGCAATTTGACGCAGCTTGTCGGGATTTAATTCAATTGCTTTCTCTAAGTTTTCTACTGCTTTATCGATATCACCTTTGACTAAATAACATCGAGCTTTACGATACCAAGCCCATTCAAAATCGGGATTAAATTTTAATGATTTATCGTAAGCAACTATCGCTTCGTCATATCGCTGCAATTCTCTAAGTGCGTTAGCTTTTCCGTACCAACCTAAATTATCTTTTGGTTTGATATCAATTGCTTTTTGATAAGATTTTAACGCTTCTTCGTAACGCCCCAATCTTCTTAAAGCCCAGCCACGACTAACCCAGGCTAAATAACAATCGGGTTGTTTTTTTATAACTTTATCATAAGAAATGATTGCATCTTGATAACGTCCTTGAAAGAATAAAGCATCGCCTTGTTTTAAATAATCATCTATAGTAAAAAATAATTGGGGATTTTTAGCTTTTAATTCTTCTAACTGCTTTGTAAGTTGCTGTATCTTCAGTTGAATATCGGGTTGATTGGTATCGGGAATTTTCCATAATGAAGGGGTTATATTTGATAATTGTTGTAAAATATTAGCCTTTTTTACTTGCGAATCTGACAAAACATCTTCTAAAATACTTTCTTCCATATTATCAACTCTTTCTTGGATTTGGTCTTTAACATTTTTAAAAGTCGCTTCTAAAGTTGCTTCTAACTGCTTGCTTAATTGTGTTGTTAATTCTTCTTCAATCTCGTCTCGATATATTTTTATATCTTCATACAATTCGTTGATAACATCTTGAATTTCTTGCCTTTTTTCATTTAATAAATCTTGTAGCTTCTTTCTGGTATCGTCATGTTTGACTTGTAATTGTGCTTCTAATTCCTTTCTAATCTCATCATTTTTTAACTTTAATTGCGCTTCTAATTCCTTCTTTGTATGGGAAACCCATTCCTTAAGTATCATTTGACGAAAGAATACGAAGGCAATAGTTACTAAAACCGGCGCTACCAATAACCAAAAGTTTAGTACGCTCAAATTCGCATCTAATAAACTGGTAGTGCGTTCGAGTTTTTCGCCGACACTCCTATCTATTTCTTCTTCTACTTCTTTTTGAATAAAATCTTTTATTTCTTGCTTTCGCTGATTTTCTTCTAATTCTTGTATTCGGCTCTCGTTTGTTGAAGGTGTAGTTTGAGTCTGAGCATTTACACTACTGACAGTACTTATAAATATTAAAATAATTGACACAGCAAGCGCAACCCGATCTTTTATTTTCATACCAGTTTAAGAATCAGGTAAATATATACACTACAAATGTAGTGTATATATTATTCTATGGATTGTTTGTTTAGCTTAATACATAGGTACTGAAGATTCACGCAATTAAACTACCTGAAATAGGAAGTTAAAACTTGCCCAATTGTTAACATTCCATACCCAATCAGTGGGTGGATTTTGTGTTTCACCTGTTTTTACACTGGCTTGATTCAAGTCTTGCAAAAGTGAAGAAGCTACTTCTAAAGGATTTAACAACGGTGAAATGCGATGATTTTCACTTGAGGTGTGTTTGCCTTCGTTTAAAGCTGCCAAGGTTTTAATGAAAGGCGAGGTGCTAAGAATCATCTGGGTTTCGCACCAAAAATCTGGCCCCGACATCACCCATTCAAAACCAGTCGTTTTTGGTATTAGTAACGATTCTCCGGTAGGAATAACTACTTGCTGAAGTTCGGGTTTGCTGGAATTTTCTTGAGAATCTTCATTTTGATACCAAGGGTAAAGAGCAATAGGATTCTTATTATTATTTAGTCCTAGCAACATTAGATACAGCGGTCTATCTCCAGTGTTTTCTACCCGGTAACGAATTTTACTGCCTGTAGATACTGTAGGAATTCCTGGGGAAGACACTTCTTGTGCTTTCTCGCCCAATTCCATACCTAATGCTCGTCTTGTTTGACGCTGTATTAAATTACGGGGCAATTTCTTGTCAATTACTTCTAAAGTTACTTTAACGCTCAAACCCGAAGAAGCTTCGTTTTGAGTCAGCTTCCATAATTTAGCAGCTAAAAGGGTTTTTAGTTTGGGGGCTAATCGATAAACTGCGACTTTTAATGCTTCACCTTCTTCTCCCAAAGTATCGGGGATTAATTCACCTCCCAAAGTAAATAAGGCATAGCGACTTGAAGACGACATAGCCATTGAATTATTTACTTCCGTGTCGGGAATTTCGGTTTCTGGTAGCTTCCCAAACAAGTAATCGGCTGGTTGCTCTCCGGCAATTACGCTACTAACGCGCTCAATAGAAGCAAAAGCACTTGTTGCGTCAACTCGTTCGATTCTTTGCAAACTAACGTCATCAAGGGCAATTTTTAAATTAATATCTTTAGGTAAAACTCGCACTGTTTCCCTGACAAGCTGTCCAACTTGGGGAGTTATTTGGTTATCCTTTGCTGGCTTTAATGTAGCTTTTGCTTTCAAACCATTGCGACTGCGTAACATCAAAGGAGTAGTTGAGGGTGATGCTGCCGAATAAAAGGTAAATCGCGAATTAACTCCATAATATTCCAGCACTTGCGGGGGTATTCCTCCCAACCACAAATGAACGGTTTTCCCGTCATCTTCTACAGATGTTACAGTTCCTTGCGCTCCTGCAATAAGCTTCGGTAGTCCATTTGCAGCAATCAAAGCTTTAGTTTGATTATTATTTTTAAGTAAAACTGGTTCTTGTTTACTACCCAAAGACAGTAGGGTACTTCCGACACGAGATAAACTTATTTGAATCGTTCTTGGTGTGGTTGTTTCCCAAAGATATTGCGTCAAAGCGTAGGTAAATAACCCAGCACTAAAATCAGAAAATACAATTTCTTTTGCCACATCTTTCGAGCTAGAGCTTGATGCGAGCAACACGCTCAACTTATCAGGAGCAATCTTCTTCGTTAGCTGCTTTTGAAACTCGATTTCTTCAGCTAAAAATATTCCTTCTAAAGGAGCTTTCCAACAACGATACCTTAATCCCGTTGGTTGCAAAATGCTGGGTTTGTAATAACTAGTGTCTAATATTGCCGTTGCACGCTCGGTAGCCAATGACTGCAACATCAGCAATAAAGTGTCTTCTAATAAATAATTAGCAATAGTCTCTGAATTTTCTATAACTTGACTTCCATCGACGGGAATCAAAGCATTTTCCATCCCACCAAGTAAACTTTTGGTTTTAATCCGATTACCGTAACCGCTGAAATGAAAAACAACCACATCACCGGGTTTTGCCTGCTTGACAAGATGCTCAACAAATGCATTTTCAATACCTTGTCTGGTAGCTTGCTTGTTTGTCAAAGACAAAATATCTGACGGTTGGAAACCAAAGCGATGGATCAAAAGTTCCCTTTGCAGTTCCACATCCGTCAGACAACCCTTAAGTGCGGGTATTTGCGGGTATTTATTGATGCCTACCAATAACGCCAGCTTGCGTGATGTAGTATCGGCTAGCGCCTGTTGTAGACTGCTAGCCCTCGTCCACCACTGGGACTCGGTAACTCCCAATACCGCCAAAATAGAGCCAATTCGTTGTAAAAAGATTCGCCGCTTCATAAGTTCACCCCTCAACCCTCAATTCATTAGCTATCAGATTAAAGGGCTGAATTCGATTATGTAAAGCTATAGCTTATACGGTTTTTAAAGCAAAATATGCATTATGTACCAACTAAGCCTTAATTGGGACTCGCATGGCACGTACTAACTCAGCTGCTACTTCCGGACGAGAAAATTCTGCTGGGGGTGATTCTCCCCGACGCAACATTTCCCGTACCTTAGTTCCAGAAAGGTGAATGCGTTCTTCTTTCTTGCTAGGACTAGTTTTTGCAGTCGCCATCTGAAGAGTGCGAGTGCAGTAAAAAGCGTGTTCAAACTTCATCGGGATAATGCCCAATTCACCCGGTTCAAACTCATCAAAGATATGCTGTGCATCGTAAGTACCGTAGTAGTCACCCACCCCAGCATGATCTCGTCCAACAATAAAGTGAGTACACCCATAGTTCTTACGAACCAAAGCATGAAAGATTGCCTCGCGAGGACCAGCATAACGCATTGCAGCCGGATTGATAGCCAAAATAACTCTATCATCCGGATAATAATTTTCTAATAAAATTTCATAACAACGCATCCGCACATCGGCGGGGATGTCATCTGATTTTGTTGCTCCTACCAAAGGATGTAAAAACAAACCATCTACAGTTTCTAAGGCGCATTTTTGAATATATTCGTGAGCGCGGTGGATGGGGTTGCGAGTTTGGAAACCAACAATAGTTTTCCAACCTTTTTCCCTAAACATCTTTCTCGATTCGGCTGGATCGATTTGATATTTAGGAAATTGTGGATTTTCCTTTCGTTCCAATAACCACACATCACCCGCTATATTTACCGAGCCTTGATTGTAAACAACTTGTACGCCAGGATGCTTATCTTCATCGGTACGATAAACATTAATAGCTTCTTGTTTTTTATCGTAAGTATATTTTTCAGAAAATTCTAATACCCCGATAAATTCACCGTTTTGATTATCCAAACGGATTAAATCGCCCCGATTAAAAGAATTAGCGACTTCCTCCATTACCGAAAGCGTAATTGGAATTGCCCAGGCAACTCCATTCGCCAAGCGCATTTGGGAAACTACGCGCTTATAGTCCGACTCGTTCATAAAACCAGTCAGTGGACTAAAACCTCCGATCGCAATCATTTCCAAATCCGAAACAGCCCGTTCATCCAGTTCGACTCTCGGTAAAGTATCAGCTTTTGATAGAAATTCTTGTTTTTGTTCCGATGAAGCGATGCGATTTATCAACTTTCCGCCGTGTGCGGCAATAGCATCGAGATTATTACTCAACGTATCTCCTTTATATACCTTAACTGCAACTTTTTCTTGCTATGAATAACTTACCAAGAAATGGGTATATCTACGCGCTTTTCGGGAAAAGGGATAGGGGGAGGGGGAAGATGGGGAGAAATAACTCCTAATTCCTAATTCCTAATTCCTAACTCCTAACTCCTAACTCCTAACTCCTAATTCCTAACTGCTCACTGCTCACTGCTCACTGCTCACTGCTCACTGTCGCCGATAGCGCATCATTTTTCGGACTTTTTGGCGACTTATTCCAAGTTCTTTGCTTATTTCTGCTTCTACAGAAAGGATATCTGTGGTCTTTAAGATAATTTCATATTTCTCATATTTTGTAATAATTTGATTTTTTATTGCTTTCTTCACTGTTACTAAGGAAATACCTTTATTGGGATAAATATCTACTTTTATTGATGCTATTCCATATCCATAATTTGGTTGGATTGCTTGTAAGTTAACGACATCATTATTATTGTACGAACTTAAAGTTTTCTCAGTTAACCATCCACCAACAAACCAAAAACTTAGCCCTAAAAGTGGTAACGGTAGCCAGAATTCTATTCCTAATGATTTAAGGAATTTTAGCCATTGAGGAGAAAGGTTTTTTGAAGTCATGACAGTTATCAGTGAGCAGTTATCAGTTTATATATAGCGTTTTTAGCACAGAGGCGGTTTTAGTTTTTGATAAAGTGATGACTTACGCAAGCCTCCCAAATTAGCGGGGGGTTGGGGGGATCTAGAATGTCTGGAACACTATATTTTTCGTTATCGCTGCGTAAGTCCTAAAAGTATTTAAATCTATTTCTAATAGTTGCAACATCAAACCGTTAACTGTTAACTGTTAACTGTTCACTGTTAACTGTAATTATGGTTATTCTACTAGTAGAGGATGATGCGAGACAGTTGGAGCCTTTGCACGCGGCTTTATCAGCAGTAGGTCATATTGTTGATGCTGTTGAAGATGGTGATACGGCACAGTGGCTAATTACTCAGAAAGAATACGACTTATTAATTTTAGATTGGATGCTACCAAATGTAACAGGTGTTGCGTTATGTCATCAGTATCGAAAAGCTGGAAAAACTGCTCCCGTATTAATGCTGACTGCAAAAGATACTACTGACGATAAAGTTACCGGCTTAGATGCTGGTGCCGATGACTACTTAGTAAAACCAGTTGATGTAATTGAACTTTTAGCTAGAGTAAGAGCATTAGGAAGGCGATCGCCACTTTGGCAGGGTGATATTCTCAAGCTGGAAGATTTAGAATTGCATTTAAATTCTTTAACTTTGATGCGAGGAGAAGCAAAAGCTAAACTATCAACTCGCGAATTCCAATTGATGGAATATTTAATGCGTCATCCCAATCAAGTGTTATCACGCGAACAAATTGAAGATACCCTTTGGGAATGGGGAACTCAACCAGAAAGTAATGCTGTCACGACTTTGGTACGAAGGGTAAGACAGCGTTTAGAATCAGTAGGTGCAAAAGATTGTTTGGAAACAATATACGGTATGGGTTATCGGTTAAATGCACCTAAGTGAGGGGAGGGGGAGATGGGGAAGAAGGGGTAGAGGGGGTAGAGGGGGAAGAAATTAAATTACCCATTACCAACTCCTAACTCCTAACTGCTCACTGCTCACTGTTCACTGTTCACTGTTCACTGTTCACTGTTCACTGACACCTGATGCTAACTCGTAGTCGTCGCCGTCTGGCTTATTTATTCACCCTGGCTATGGGTGGGATATTGGTTACTTTCGCTTTTGTAGTTTATTACTTTTTGGTTAGAGAAAGGCTGCGCGGTTTTGACGTAAGTTTAAAAGATGAAACTCAAAGTTATGTTTCTGAATTTAAGTACCCTTCAGAAAAACAACAATATCGAGTGGAGTTTAGAGGTATACCGCTTCAATCTTCTTTGGCTATGCTTCGCAAGGGATTTGAATTTGCTTGCTGGTATGATATTAACAAAAGACCTTTAAAAATTAACGATGATATTTGTCCTTCACAGGATTTAGTTAAACCAGGCTTTCAAACCATTACTTCTAACGATTATCCAGTTAATTCTCGACAACTACTGCTGCGTCAAATAACTTCGCCAATTCAAAATGGTAAGAATAAAATTGGCTACATAATTGTTGCTAAGTCCTTGCAACCAACTCAAGAAAAATTAGCAAAATTACGATTTTATTTATCAATGGGAGTGCCAACTACTTTAGGTATAGTAGGAATAGTTGGTTGGTTTTTGGGTGGTGTGGCGATGAAACCAACAAAACGCTCCTACGAACAGCTACAGCGATTTACTGCTGATGCTTCTCACGAATTGCGTGCGCCAGTTGCAGCTATTTTAAGTAATGCTCAAGTTGGTTTGCTGGCTCCTGTTGATAATAGCGAACTTCCTCGTCAGCGTTTGGAAAATATTGTTGATATTTCTAAATCAATGAGCGCTCTTATCGGTAATTTATTGTTTTTAGCTAGACATGAGGGACGTTTAAATTTCAAAGATTTACAAAGCGTAGATATTGTTAATTTATTAAATCAGTTATCAGATGAATATCAGTTAATTGTTCGAGAAAAACAATTAAATCTTATAACTGAACTACCATCTCAATCAGTTACACTATTAGCCGATCCAGATTTATTACAGCAAGCAATAAAAAACCTTTTGGATAATGCTTGTAAATATACTCCCCCAAACGGTACGGTAAAGCTGAAGTTATTTACTCAACTGCGACGAATATCTATTCAAGTTATTGATAGCGGAATTGGTATTCCACCTGAAGATTTACCTAATATCTTCGAGCGATTTTATCGAGTAGATAGCTCGCGCACTCGTTCATCTGGTGGCTTTGGTTTGGGATTGGCGATCGCACAACAAATAGTCAAGGCTCACAGTGGTGAAATTACTGTAGAAAGTAGAGTTGGGGAAGGAACGACTTTTCAAATTTGTTTGCCGTTGAGGAAGGTTTCTGCTTAATGTTTTAATTATCAGAAGTAGCTTTTTCTTTTTTCTTTTTGCGACGACTTTTGTTTACATTAAAGTAAAAAAAACGTAGACAGTTATCTAAGATACCAACTTAGCAAAATTGATGTGGCGGAGTACGAACTGTAAACTTTAATTTTCAACCTGACATATTCTTGTCATATTTGCCTGTCATATTAAAGATATCGGGTAAAGAGTTAGTACCCAAAAGTAATAATCAACCACGGATATCTAACTTTTTCTCCAAAACCACACACACACACTTGTTTCCGGTTACTAGGAATATCTTCTTAGTAACTGGATTATCTAAATGAATTTTTACAGGGCAACAGGGAATAGGGAACAGGCAATAGTTTATAAATCTACCTAAGAGCTTTATTCAATCCAGAATAAAAATTAAATCCAAAATCTAAAATCTAAAATCCAAAATCGAATTGACATATTCGTGTCATATTTACCCCTCATACTAAAGTTAACAAGAAAAATTCCTAATTAATTTCTTAAAACAACTAACTACTAATAACTAACCACTAACTACTATGAGTAACAAAGTATCATTCCCAAAATCGCTAGCTTATTTATCTGTATTCGCTGCTGGAGCGGCTTTCACTTTACCTGTTACTCAATTATTACCAACTGAAGCTTTACAGCAACAAGAGCAAAAAATAGCCCAGTTACCCGGAAGTACAAGCCAAGGCGTTCCTAATAACTTTATCGCTAATGCAGTGGAAAAAACTGGCCCTGCGGTTGTGCGAATCGATTCTACTCGTACTTCTACAAGAGGAAGACGTACAAGGGAGGCAAGTGGGGTAGGTTCGGGATTTATCATTGATTCCAACGGTACAATTCTTACCAACGCTCATGTAGTCAAAGGTTCTTCTAGAGTTCGAGTAACTTTAGGTGATGGACGCAATATGATGGGTGAAGTTGTAGGTTTAGACGACTTAACTGACGTAGCTGTGGTGAAAGTTTCCGCGAATAATTTACCAAAGGTAGAGATAGGTAATTCCGAAAATCTTAAACCAGGTGAGTGGGCGATCGCCATAGGTAATCCTTTGGGATTGGATAACACCGTAACTGCTGGTATCATCAGCGGTACGGGGCGTTCAAGTGGAGTAATCGGTGCTGCTGACAAACGAGTTCGCTTTATCCAAACCGACGCAGCAATTAACCCCGGTAATTCTGGTGGCCCTTATTGAACCAACGCGGTGAAGTAATCGGTATAAATACCGCAATTATCGGACGCGCTCAGGGTTTAGGATTTGCAATTCCGATCAACAAAGCCCAGCAAATAGCCAGTCAGTTGATTGCTGGTGAAAAAGTCGCGCATCCTTACTTAGGAGTTCGCATGACGACATTAACTTCAGATTTGAAAGAAGATTTAAATCGCGAACTTGGCTTAACCTTAGCTGCAAATAAAGGCATCGTAATTGTAGACGTGGCTCCTAATTCTCCCGCAGCCAGAGCCGGTTTACGTCCTGGAGATGTAATCCAACAAATTGACGGTCAATCAGTAAAAACCGCAGATGACGTTCAATTAGCTGTAGAAAAAAGCACTGTTGGTGGAAACGTTGAAGTAGCAGTTAATCGCGCTGGTAGAAACGTAAATATCCGCGTTCAACCCGGACAATTCCCGGTTTCTCAAGGGTAATTTTAGATTTTAGATTTTAGATTTTAGATTTTGGATTTTGGATTAAAGTCCAAATCAAAAATCGATAAAGTTACAAAAAATGTAGGGTGTGTGATGCTTTTAGATTAGATATTTAGAAAGATAAATCAATATTTTGATCGAGCGTCACGCACCAAGGTTAAGTTCTAACAACGACTAAGAAAATCTAAAATCCAAAATATGGTGCAGGAAAGTTTGGGGGAAGAACATTTACCCCTCAACTTTCCGCAAAATCCAAAATCGATTCACAACCACATTCAAGAGGTAAAAAACCAAATATGAAACGCTTTGATGCTATAGCTATTGTTAGTACCGGCATCGTTAGCAGTTTACTGACTTTATCATTAAGGGCTGCCCCTGCATTCGGACAAAAAGAATCAATACAAAATGTTCGTCAAGAAAGAACATTACCCTTACAAGACAACAGTAAATATCAACCCGTCGTATTTACCGCTGATACCTCTTCCGACAACATAGGCAATCAAATCGGTGAAAATGCCACAATATTGGGTTTAGCAGCAATTGGTGCTGGTACCGCTGGCTTACTTTGGAGCTTAAACCGACAAAATCCAACATTATCCCCCCAATCTGCTCATAACCAAAGTCAAATCTCAATAGAACAAGCGAATCCGCGATTGAGAAAAGAATTGCTAAGGTTGGTAGGTGGCGATTCTAAAACTGCAAATCGATTAATAGCTGGACTAAAAAAAAGCCATCCCGATAAATCAATCAACTGGACAGTTGAGAAAGCAATTTATGACTTAGAGCGGGATAGATAGTAATGCCGGTTAAAGGTTAAAGGTTAAAGGTTAAAGGTGAATAATAACTATGACTGCTCTTTCCTAATCGATACATTTTTCGCTCTAATAATTTAAACCGTTTCCTTGCAGAATCAGCCTTTGCTAATCGTTACTTAGCAAAGGTTTTTTATTGGTTAGTTGTTAGTTGTTAGTTGTTAGTTGTTAGTTACCAATTACCAATTACCTATGCCCAATGCCCCATGCCCAATGCTCAATTTATATTTGTCATATTGATGTCATATTGTTAATTCATACTAAAAATAATCGAACTTTAAAAAAGATTTGAGGCATTCATCAATGAAGTCTAAATTAATGCCAATATTGGCTGCATCTGCTATCTTTACTCTTGCACTTCCTTTAGCTGCGAACGCTTGCGGAAATAAGGAAAACTTGACTCAAGCACAACGCACCCAGATTGAAGAAGTTAAAAACAATGCTCGTTCTCAAGTTGAAGCCGTGTTAACACCACAACAACAGGGACAGTTCCAAAGCGCTGTACAAGACGGACAAAAAATGCGTTCGGCTGTAGCAAACCTAAACCTTTCCCAAGAACAGCAAACTCAAATAAACGAAATAATGGAAGTAAGCAAAGAGCAAAAAAGAGCAATTTATCGTTCCAACTAACTTTAATTAACTTTTTACAACGTTTCAACAAATCCCCTAGAAAATACTCTCAAATGTACTCGATTTCCAATAGAAGTCGGGTCTTTTTTTCAGTTAACAGTTATCAATTATCAATTTTCTAATAATATTAACTGTTCACTGTTCACTGTTCACTGTTCACTGTTAAAACTGTTCAATTATTCCACCACCGAGGACTTTCTCACCGTCATACCATACTGCTGCTTGTCCTGGAGTGATGCTAAATTGGGGTTCGTCAAATACGATTCTGACGTGGGAGTTTTCTAAAGGAATTACCGTTACGGGTACTGGTTGCGAACGATAGCGAATTTGTACGGAAGCACGAATCGGACTCGATGGTTCTGCGATAGAAACCCAATTTACCCGCGCTACGTTACATTCTGGGTTGGTTGCCGTAGTGCGATCGCCGACAATTACCCGGTTAGCTCCTGCATCCAAACCAATTACATACAAAGGTTGTGGGGCTGCAATTCCCAATCCTTTACGCTGTCCGATGGTGTAGTGATGCACGCCATCATGTTCTCCCAACACTTTACCGTCAGCATCTACAATATCCCCTTTTTTGGGAGCCAAATATTTATCTAAAAAAGCACGCATCGAACCGTTGCTTTCTACCAAGCATAAATCTTGACTTTCTGGCTTGTCGGCTGTTTGTAAATTGTATTGGGCTGCAATACGACGGGTTTCCGATTTTTCTATTTCTCCCAATGGAAATACCGAACCGCCGAGCAAATCTTGAGACAAATCGTATAAAAAGTATGTCTGGTCTTTATTGCGGTCAAATGCACGCAAAAGTTCGTAACGTCCGCTGGTTTCGTTGTAATTAATGCGAGCGTAATGTCCTGTAGCTATTTTTTGAGAATCCAACTTTTCCCGTGCATATTCAAGCATGGGACCGAACTTGACAGTTTTATTACACTGCGAACAAGGTAAGGGCGTAACACCAGCACTGTAACCAGTTACCAGATAATCTACAATATTACTTTGAAAAACATCGCGGATATCAACAACGTGATGTGGAACACCCAACTGTTCGCAGATATGAGCCGCGTCAACCATTCCCTCAGAGCAACATTGACCTTTACCCTTCATTAGCCAGAGGGTAAGGCCAATAACTTCATAGCCCCGATTGTGTAAAATGGCAGCTACAGCAGAACTGTCAACGCCACCGGAAAGACCTACTACGACTTTTTCCATATCCGTAAAATAGCTTATGCTGTTAATTCTAAGTTAACACCCTTTGATTGCTACTGTGGTTTGCTCAGTTAATTCATTTTCAAAGTTATCTATATTATTATCTATTTTGGATTTGAGAAAATCATCTCCCATTAAAAACCTTACCCAAAGTATCGGAGAGGGAAATCAAATATTTGCGGCAGCTAAAGGCAGGTTGAGGTTTTTCGGTAAACAATCAATATAATTGATACCATAATATTTTTTACAAGTAATTACGCGGACATGATATTAATTCCTTGAAGTAATCTAAAATCCGTCTTGAAAACTTTGACGCGAAGAACATCTCCGCGTCAAGTTTCCGCAAAATCTAAAATCTAAAATCCAAAATTTACAACTATTACTATGTTGAATACAATACACAAATTTCTTCGACCTTCTTTAATTGCGTATTCCTTCCTATCCGGATGCTTCACGCTTGTCTCTATTACACCAACCCAAGCCAAAACTCCTAATAGCTCTCAGAAATTAGCACAAACACAATACGCTCAAAGTGAATTCGATTTTAATTCTCAATTCAATCAAAATTCCGAAAGCTATTTAGTCATTGTAGATAATACCGACGCTAACTTACTTCAGCAAGTACAAATTGTTGAACCTACCGCTTTTGCAGGAGAGTTTCTAGGACGTTCTGTCATTCAAGCTGGAGTATTCACACGGTTAGACAATGCACAAGAAAGAATTAGACAGCTACAAGCTCTCGGTGTCGGTTCTCGCATCTATAGTCGGAATACCGGCAGAGAAATCGCTAATTCTTTCGATGGCAATTTTTCTGCCCCTGGAACAATATCAGATCCTATTGCCAGAAATAATAGTACAAGAGAGAAAACTAAATATTACTATGTAGCCATTCCAGACAAACCCGACAAATTATTTCAAATCGAAAACCAAATCAAGCAAAGTGCCGGAGGAAACACCGTAGGAGTAATCGTCAGAAACGCTCCTAGAGGACCTCACGTAGCAGTTGGCCCATTTGCAGGACGCTTACAAGCAGAACAATGGAACTACTATATACGTTCCCTCGGATTGAATAACGCTAGAGTTTATTACGGAAAATAGGGAATTGGGCATGGGGCATTGGGCATTGGGAATTGGGCATTGGGCATTGGGACAAGGTGACAAGGTAAAATCTTAATTGATCGTTGATAATTGATAATTGGTCACTGATAACTGCTCACTGATAACTGCTCACTGATTAATGTTTGATAACCGAGAATTAATTTCCCAAGTCGTAGTTAACGCAGCCCAAATGCGCGATATTGAAGCACGTATTTTTGCAGCAGGAATGCCTGTAGCGGCTTTGATGGAAAAAGTAGCGGGACTTATTACCCGTCGAGTTGAACAGATTTTGGGACAAGGAGACAAGGGGAGTTTTTCTTGCTTATCTCCCCATCTCCCCATCTCCCTATCTCCCCCCTCTCTCCCACACGTCGGAATCCTCGCAGATCCCTGGCACAATGGCGGTGATGCTTTAGTGGTTGCTCGCGAATTACACTTTCGCGGATATGAGGTTAAGATTTATTGCCCTATTTCCAAACTGAAGGAATTAACTTCGCAACATTTACAATATGTCCGCAGTTTAGATATTCCTTGCTATGAATCGATTGAAAAGCTGCAAGATTGCGATTTTTTTATTGATGGTTTATTTGGTTTCGGCTTGGAAAGAGATGTTACTGAACCGATCGCAAGTGCTGTTAATCAACTAAATCAATGGAATAAACCGATTTTTAGCATTGATGTACCTTCTGGCTTGCATACAGATACCGGAAAAATTCTTGGTGTAGGAGTTCGAGCTACTTACACTTTTTGCCTAGGTTTATGGAAATTAGGTTTACTCGAAGACCAAGCTTTAGAATATGTAGGCGAAGCTGAGTTAATTGATTTTAATATTCAATATGCAGATGTCCAAGCTGTACTTGGAGAATCTCCCCAAATCAAACGCATCACTACATCAAATGCACTTTCTACTCTTCCTTTACCCCGTCAACAAGTAACTCATAAATACAAAGAAGGTCATTTACTGTTGATTTGCGGTTCTCGTCGCTATTCGGGAGGTGCTATTTTAACTGGTTTAGGAGCGCGTGCTTCTGGTGTGGGAATGCTTTCTATTGCTGTACCGCAATCCCTGGCAGCTACAATGGTTTCACATTTACCTGAAGCTTTAATTATTGGCTGTCCGGAAACTGAAAGCGGGGCTATTTCTCAATTAAAATTACCAGATAATACCGATTTAAATACCTTTGATGCTATCGCTTGCGGCCCCGGTATCACCTTAGATGCTGACTCAATTGTACGAGAAATATTAGATAGTTCTCAAGCTTTACTTTTAGATGCAGATGGTTTAAATATTCTTGCGAGCATGGGAACCATACAAACACTGCAAAAACGGCAAGCATTAACTATACTTACTCCCCATCCCGGCGAATTTAAACGGCTATTTGCTGATATTAATGTTAATCAAAATAAAATATTGGCAGCACAAGAAGCTGCGAAACAGTCTGGTGCAATCGTTTTGTTCAAAGGTTCAAGAACTGCGATCGCAAATCCTCAAGGTTGCGTTTGGATTAATCCTCAAAGTACCCCAGCTTTAGCCCGTGGGGGTAGTGGTGATGTGTTAACTGGATTGCTTGGGGGATTAATGGCGCAAGCTGTATCGCGAAATTTATCTGTAGAAAAAATGGTTGCAACTGCTGCATGGTGGCACGCTCAAGCAGGCATTTTAGCCGCTCAAGAACGGACTGAATTAGGGGTAGATGCTTTCACTTTGACGCACTATCTTATGTCCGCTTTGGTATCCGCGAAGAAATAACGATCGAGCCGAGCCATCTTTATAATCTATTAAAATTATGAGTTACACACCATGCGCGACTGAGCTAAATCGCGAATTAATGGTACGCGGGAACTAATATAAGTACTCATTTCGTTAATTTGTTCGCCGCTAAGTAGCTTCTTGTTTTCTAATTGGTTAAGCAGCTGTCCAATTAGGTCTGTGTCATTCAAACTCAAAATTGTCTTTGTTTCGGTTTCTTCAATCACCGACCATACATAACGCATTGTAACTGCTCGTTCTCTGAGTCCCAACATAGCTTTATCATTCCAAATCTAAATTGAATTTTCAATTCTTATGCTTAGCCCGCAGTCATTTTTAAAGAATCCCAGCCCTATACCGTTCACTTTAATATCATGCAGGCGAGTTAAACAACCTAAAGAAAATATTAAGGCTTAAATCTAAAGAAATTGTTAAAATTTACAATACGTTACCAATTTGATGAGAATCTAAACAATAGGTTACATAAATAAATTTTTGCGAGGTCGATCGCTTTAACGACCTTGAAGTTTTAAACGGGGACAGCTTATATAAAGTCCTTGAATATATAAAAAGAAGCGCCAACCTCGATTTTATGATGATTGGCGCTTTTTATTCATTAAAATTAAGTATTGATTCTATGGGATAAAACTATCAAGCTCGCAAATGCCCAAACGAAAGCCCCGTCAGACAACGAGACTTCATTGGTAACATCAGTTGGTTAGCAAACCATAACCTATAGATATAGCAGTTTTCAGTTGAGTCTAATACACTTCGCTAAACCTCACCCCGCCTGCGGCACCCCTCTCCTTACTAAGGAGAGGGGAAGGGGGTGAGGTCAAATTTGTATTGCACCCAAGTGAAATCTGCTATATAAAAAAAATATAAAAAAGTAGCAAAAGTTCCTTTTCAGATGGGAATATATATAACTTGATATTTCTTAATTCAAACGGAGTCAGCTTATATAAAGACTCTGAAGATAAGTGAAGAAGCGCCTGCCTGTGTAACAGATTGGCGCTTATTTGCTTGTAATTTCATTTTTTCTTTATAGCAAGGAGTAGGGAGTTAAGACTTATCAATGCCCAATGCCCAATTCACTAATAAGTATATTTTCAATTATTTGTCAGCTTGAATACTGCGAACAATGGTCTAAATAGTTGACACTTGAGTATATATATAGTGCAACTTTTTTGAATGCGATATGACCGATATCAAGGATTTTCGACGGTTAAATGCTCCCGATAGAGGAATCACTCCTGCGCTGACGAGTTTTCTTGAAGATTTATATTACTTTTATCAACCACTTAATAAAGGAACAGTTGCACAGAATATACCTGAATTAGCTAAAGCGAATCCTGATTGGTTTGGAATTTGTGCCGTTGGTGTAGATGGTAAGGTTTTCGATATTGGTCATACTACACAGGAGTTTAGCATTCAGTCGATTTCTAAGCCTTTTGTGTATGGATTGGCTTTGGAAGATTGGGGAAAAGATTACGTACTCGAACGTATTGGTGTAGAACCCACTGGGGAACCTTTCAACTCGATAATGGAACGCGAGGAAATATCGCGACGACGCTATAACCCAATGGTTAATGCGGGTGCAATTGTCACTACCAGTTTAATCAAAGGTTCGGATGCGACTCAACGTTACAACCGTTTGCTTGAGATGTTTCGCCGCTACATCGGTAGAAATGTATCTATTGATTTGGGAGTATGTAATTCCAAACAAACTAGCGACCATCTTAACAGAGCGATCGCCTACATTATGCTCAATTTTGGTTTAATAGAAGGCGATATTAATGACATAATTAATCTGTATTTTCAACAATGCTCTTTAACTATTAACTGTCACGATTTAGCAGTGATGGCGGCAACTTTAGCTAATAATGGCTTAAACCCGATGACAGGGGAGCGAGCTATAGATAAAAAGTATGTCAAAAATATACTGAGTATCATGTATACCTGCGGTCTGTACGAATTTTCAGGACAGTGGGCTTACAAAATTGGTTTACCAGCCAAAAGTGGTTTATCGGGTGCAATTATCGGAGTAGTTCCCAACCAAATGGGGATAGCTGTATTTTCTCCACCTTTAGATGAGCGCAAAAAAAGTTGGAGGGGAGTAAAAGTATTTGAAGCACTCTCAGAAAGATTTAAACTGCATATTTTTACTACAGATAACAAAGAGATTACTGCAAAACCACAGCGGAAAGTTGACTTTACTAATTCATTAAATCCGCAAAATGACACTCCGCTAAAGGCAACAACTCAATATAATCAACCCAGACAATCATTGATTGGATTTTTAAGGGAATTACATACTAAATATCTTCCTTTGAGAGATGGAAAAGTCTATGTCAGCGAACCGGGTTTGAAAGAAATTAATCCCGATTGGTTTGCTATCTGCATTGCTACCATAGACGGACAAGTTTACTGCGTAGGGGATTGGGAAGAGTCATTTTTAATCCAGTCAATATCAAAAGTTTTTGCTTACGGATTAGCACTCGAAGACAAAGGAAGGGATTACGTTTTAACCAAAGTTGATGTCGAACCAACCGGAGACGCTTACAACTCCATCATTAAAGTTGAATCCAAATCCAAACGTCCCTACAACAGCATGGTAAATACCGGAGCGATCGCCACAACTAGTTTAATAGAAGGAGCAGGCCCCGCTCATAAACTCAAGCGAATATTAGAAATGTATCGTCGCTATATCGGACGTAGAGTTTTTGTAGACACACCCATACTCGTATCCGAACAAAATAGTGGCGATCGCAATTGGGCAATATCATATTTACTGCGTAATTTTGGCATGATTTCCGGGGATATCAGCCAAACTTTGAGTTTATACCTCCAACAGTGCAGCGTAATAATTAACTGTCGAGATTTAGCATTGATGGGAGCGACTCTGGCAAATAATGGCGTAAATCCCGTCACCAAAGAACGAGCAATTAATTCTAACTTTGTTAAAGACCTGCTCAGCGTGATGTATAGCTGTGGAATGTACGATTTTGCCGGGGAATGGGTATACAAAGTTGGATTTCCAGCCAAAAGTGGAGTAGGTGGTGGAATCATCGGCGTAGTTCCCAATCAAATGGGAATTGCAGTATTTTCTCCTCCCTTAGATTCTCGCGGTAACAGCATTCGCGGAATTAAAGTTTGCGAAGAACTTTCAAAATACTTAGGGTTACATATTTTTGCAGATTAAATAGCAATAGGCAACGGGGAACAGGTAGGAGAGGGGGGAGACAAGGGGATAAACATTCATAAAACTGGCGTTGCTAGTCCCTACTCTCAATTCCTAACTCCTAACTCCTAAGTGTTCCCTGTTCCCTGTTGCCTGCTCCCCGTTCCCTTTTATTCATACAAATCTTAACAAAATCGAAAATATTTAGATAACCATGCCCGCAAGTATTACTGTTAGAAAAGTGCGTTTATCTGCCTCGGGATGTAAAATCTAAACTTTAATTAGCTATTATTTGTTAGACGGTAAAAAAATAGAGTCGTTAGCTATTAGAAAATTTGAAGTAGAAGCCTTTGCTACTAGTTGATTTTAGTCAATAAGAAGCTATTAGTTAGTTTTTTATTTCGGCGAAAAAATAGAATCGAACAGATAAAGGCGATTTGCACAGTAAAGTATTAAGAGTGTTTAAGGAGTTCATGCATGACACAAGCAAAAGCTGGTGACAACGTAAAGGTTCACTATACGGGCAAATTGGATGATGGTACAGTTTTTGATTCCTCTGCCGAACGCGAACCTTTAGAATTCTCCCTTGGTTCGGGAAACGTGATTCCTGGTTTTGAAGAAGCAATAGTTGGTATGGCTCCCGGAGAGTCAAAAACTACACAAATTCCTCCAGAGCAAGCTTATGGTCCTCAACGCGAAGAACTTGTAATAACAGTTGAGAAAGAGCAAATACCTACAGACTTATCAGTTGCAGTCGGTCAGCAATTACAGATTTCTCAAAATAACGGTCAAGTAATTCCAGTTATCGTTACAGATGTCTCTGATTCCAAAGTTACCCTCGACGCAAATCACCCTCTCGCAGGGCAGCAATTAACTTTTGATATTGAGTTAGTTGAAGTTGGTTAATCAAATGGGCATGGGGGATTGGGCATAGGGCATAGTGAATAGTTAGGAGTTAAGGGTGAGGAGTAAATAAGAATTATCTAGCTCCTCTACCTATTCTTCCTTGTCTCCCCCCTTCGGCAATAAGCTGATGTGCAGCTAAATTGTATAATGCAAAAATTTGAAAATATTGTAGTGCGGGCATCTTGCCCGCTAGAGTAATACAAATTAAATGCGTAACAACTTATCTAGCTCAAAGCTCCGCTAATACCTACAATATCCTCAAAAGCAGCTACGATAATGCAAACTGTCAAAGGAATTGTGACCAGCGCTCCGATTCCAAGTAAAAGTAATCCTGCTAAGTTGAGTAAAGCTAACATGATTCCAAGACCTAGAAAAGAAAACCATTTTTTTGTAATTAGTTTGCGACTTGCTTCTAAAGCCGACCAAAAGCTTAACTTTTTCTCAATTACAAACAGAGATGAAAATCCATAAGCAACAGCTAAATAAATGCCAGGAATTATAAATAATATAAAGCCGATTGCGATTAAAATCGCGCCAACTATATATACTAAAAATATTTGCAGAAATTGATTGAATCCTCGAAAAAAGTCGCTAAAATCTATAGGTCTATTTTTTGCTATCTGTAAAGCAACTATATAGAAACCAGCCGAGAAAATAGGATTTAGAACAAAATTTACAAAACCTGCTGCCCCATCTTTACTATTTCCAAAAGGAGCAGGAAGGATAGAGCAAAATATTGAAATCACAAATGTAAGTATTAAAAATCCAATAAAGCCCCACGGATACTGCTTAAATATCTCCCAACCACGACTGAAATATTGATCGATATTTACACTGTATTCTTGATTAGTATGTGATGTATATTTACTCATAATGCTAGTTGCAAATACGTAAATGACTTAATCTGAATAAAACCAGATATAGAAAGTGGAAAAATACAGTATAGTTTTTTTCCAGAGATTAAAAAAAATTAAGTGATTGCCAGAATATGGCAGCAAAAACAGAGAATTAATTATTTTTAATGGGAAAGGCTATTTACCAAAATCCAAGCAATAAAATGTTCTACCGATGGTAAGACATTTTATTGCAAATCTGGATCGAATAGAAACGAATCATAACCGAACGTATGGTTTCTTCTTAGTGAATAACGAGTTAGAAATTAAATTATTAACTCTTACTCTTTTCACTTCTCTCAATCCGAATACCCCATCCGCCATTCCCCATTCCCAAATTATTTAAAATTTCTCTACATTCTCAAACTTCTTCTCATTCACAGCCCTTGCAGCTTCACCACAGGTGCGAGGAGTAGGGAAAATCTTTTCGGGATTTGCTAATGCTTTACTATTGAAAACTTGCTTAACCCACTGCATTGTTTCTAAATCGGCATCTGAAAACATATCCGGCATATAGCATTTTTTATCCGCACCAATACCGTGTTCGCCAGAAATACTACCGCCAACTTTGACGCATAGCTTAAGAATTTCTCCGCCTACTTCTTCAACTTTTTCTAATTCACCCTTAATTGAATTATCAAACAAAATCAGCGGATGTAAATTACCATCACCAGCATGAAATACGTTGGCAATTTTATAACCGTATTTTTGACTTAAATTCTCAATTTCTTGCAATACATAAGGTAATTGAGTCCGAGGAATTACCCCATCCTGCACGTAGTAATCTGGGCTTAAATGTCCCGCAGCCGCAAAAGCTGCTTTTCTGCCTTTCCATAATTTTAACCGTGTTTCCGGGTCGTTCGCAGAAGTTACATTACGCGCACCATTATTTTTACATATATCGATAACCCGCTTTTTATTAGCTTTCACTTCTACATCTAAACCATCGATTTCAACTAATAAAATTGCCACAGCATCGCGAGGATAACAATTCATTGCAGTTACATCTTCCACTGCATTGATGCTCATGTTGTCCATCATTTCCATACCACCGGGAATAATTCCAGCGCTGATGATATCAGAAACTGCTGCCCCTGCTGCTTCTACACTGGTAAAATCTGCTAACAATACGCAAATTGATTCCGCACTTTTGAGAATTCGTAAAGTTATCTCCGTTGCAATTCCTAAAGTACCTTCCGAGCCAACAAATATTCCCGTTAAATCGTAACCGGGCATTTCTTGAACTTGGCCACCCAAATCGACAATATCACCATTAGCCGTAACAACTTTTAATCCTAAAACGTGGTTAGTGGTGACACCGTACTTTAAACAATGCACCCCACCGGAATTTTCCGCAACGTTACCGCCGATTGAGCAAATAATCTGACTTGAAGGATCGGGAGCGTAGTAAAAACCCGCACCGCTAACTGTTTGCGTCACCCAATTGTTAATCACTCCAGGTTCAACCACAACCCGCTGATTATCTAAATCTACTTTAAGTATTTGCCGCATCAAAGAAGTTACTATTAACACACATCCAGCAGTGGGCAAAGCACCACCAGATAAACCAGTACCCGAACCTCTGGCAAGAAAAGGAACCGAATATTTATTGCATATCTTCACTACTTGTGCAACTTGTTCTGTAGTTTTGGGTAAAACAGCCACATCCGGGCGTTGACGATAGCTTGCTAAACCATCGCATTCATAAGTAATTAGCTCTTCCCGCCGCTGTATAACGCCCTTTTTACCTAAAACCGCTTCAAATTCTTTAATAATGGGTTTCCAATTGCGTTGTTGAGATTTTTCTTGAGTAAGCATGGTTTATGGTTGGGTGTGAGATGTAGTAGTTGTATTTATCGGTCTTACTACTATTGTTACAGCAATTTCGTTTTCCGTTAACGCCGCCTAAATCTATAGTTTTTTTAAGTTGATATTCGATCAAAACTCGAACACCAGTGTATTTATTTGGCTTGATTCAAAAATAAATCAGTCCAAGCAGGCAATTATGTCTGGTTTGATTGTCAACAACCGCGATGCTTGTAACTCAGTTGTGCAGATCGGTTAATTGGCGATCGCCTTTGCTAATAAACTTTAGATTTACATTAAATTCTTAAGAATAAATATTTTCTCTATCAGCTTATTTTTATTTATATACAAAATAAAAATCAACAGCAATTGAAGCTTTAAATCTTTATTTGTCGTCATAGATACTATTTTTAGTAATATCGTTAAATATATTTTTCGAGAGTAAATTATTGTACTAATATCCTTTATTCGTAGGAAAGAAATATAAGATTTCCTGAGTGAAATTCAGCATAGTTCGCATATCACTTTTACATCTTATATTATTGAAGTTTTGAATAAAATTCGGATACTAATTTAATTTTTATCTAAAGTAAGTCATTTGGGAACTCAAAGAATATAGTATTGAAAACGCAACAATATTATTAGTCAAAGATTTCATCATTTATTTTGTAAATCAGTACTGCATATTTAATGTTGACAATTCTTTGTATTCTCTTTGTATAGTTTATGAGAACCATATCTTAGGCTATATATTAAATTTTCCTCAATTTTAAATACCTTGGAGAAATCAAATGCAAGTAGAAGTAATTGATAGTATTCAACAGTTTGATGAATTAGAAACAAATTGGAATAATATTTATAATTCCGATAGTTATAGTCAGATATTTTTATCATGGTCTTGGTTGCGCGGATGGTTAGAATTTGTTCCTAATAAATGGCTAATCTTAGCTTTTAGATCGACACCCTATTCCCCGTATGTCGCTTTTTTCCCATTAGCAATACGTTCTTTTCAGTGGGCTAATCTGAATGTCTATAGATCGTTGCAAACTTGCGCTCACCCAGTGGCAGACTATACCGGATTTATCTGCAAGCCAGAGTATGAACAGCAGGCAATTGAGAGTTTTGCCTTGTATATCGATCGCGAATTACAATGGGACATTTTTCACTTCAAAGATATCCAAGATCCCAGATTAGATACTTTTGTCAAACATTTTTCTGAAAGTGACTTTGAAGTAATAATTGAGCCAGGTACAACTTGCCCCTACATTTCTTTACCTGATGAATGGGAGGAATACTTACAAAATTTTATTAGCAGAAAACCTCGCAAGAATTTACGCAATTCGTTGAATAAAATAGAGAAAAATAGCGACTTTACATTCAGCAGCATTCAGGTTGATAATCTTGAAAATCAAATAACAGTTTTATTAAACCTCTGGCAAATTAAATGGGGACAACAGTCTGAGTTAGTTTTAAATACCTATCGCAATGTTTTTCGTCGCTGTGCAAAAAATAACTCTTTGTGGATAGATATATTGTGGGACAAAGAAATCCCAGTGGCTGCTACTGGTATATATGTAGAGAGAGAAAAAAGCGTTATTTATGGACAAGTGACTGGTTTCAATCCCGAATATTCTAAATTATCACCAGGAAGAGTGATGATGGCATATAGCATCAAAAAAGCCATCGAAAACAAGTTCAAACTTTATGATTTTCTTAGAGGAGACTTAGATTATAAAACTTCTTTATTAGGAGCGCAAAAAAGAACGAATACTGATTGTAAGATTGTTCGGAAGAATTTGAGAGCAAATACAATTAGGCTGGCTCAGTATTCTAAAAAATTATTGTCTTTAGCCAGGTAGAAAAAAATTATACAAATCATACAGTTAAAGAGACGTAGCAATACACCCCGTCTCTACATTTTTATATCAACAATAGGATCGTAGTTTAAAGTAGATATATAACCCAAATTGTTAGATAATCTATTATGGTCAAGCAAACTTTAATTGATACTGATGATGACTTTTATATTCCAGATGCCAATCAGCTAGTCACTGAAGATGATACCCCTGTGGATAATTTTGCATCTGCTAAACAACAACGGCTTTTAGTCGGTTCTCTTTACAGTTCTTTACAAAAACAACCTTTTTTAGCAGCAGCGAATGTCGGTGTTTACTATACGGATTCAAAACCAGCGATAGTACCCGATGTTTTTCTTAGCTTAAACGCTCAAGTTCCTCAAAACTGGTGGGAAAAACACAATCGTTGCTACATGGTTTGGCGTTTTGGTAAACCCCCTGAAGTTGCAATTGAAGTCGTTTCTAACAAAGTTGGTGACGAATTAGGAGAGAAATTAAGAATATACGAACATATGCGAGCCAGTTACTATATCGTATATGACCCAACCAACCAAATTAGTGAAGAAACCCTACGTATCTACGAATTACGAGGAATGCGCTATTACCAAACTTCAGAAACCTGGTTAGAACAAGTTGGACTAGGTTTAACTTTGTGGGAAGGTGAATTTGAAGCCAGACAAGATTCTTGGTTGCGCTGGTGCTACCAAGATGGAACCATTTTACCAACAGGAGACGAACGCGCTCAAAATGCCGAACAACGCGCTCAAACTGCCGAACAACGCGCTCATTCCGCCGAACAACGAGCCGCACAATTAGCCGAAAAACTCCGAGAAATGGGAATCAACCCAGACACCCTATAAAGACGGGGCCTATTGCTACGTCTATATAATACATCCCCATTCAGCAGTAAATAACTATTGGCACAAAGCAAATTTTTAGCTTATAATATAACCAACGTTCGATAAAAATTGCCCTAGAGTCCGAATGCCGAAAATTGTAGATCGTGAAAAGTACAGGAAAGAACTGCTATGGAAAAGCTTTGAATTATTTGCTCAGAGAGGTTATGCTTCCGTAACCATGCGCGAAATTGCCAAGGAATTGGGTGTTTCGACAGGCACTTTATATCATTATTTTCCGAATAAAGAAGTTTTATTTTTACAGCTGGTAGAAGAACAGTATCAACAGGAAGTTACAAATTTTTTAGCTGAAGCAGGAGATATAAAATATGTACCCGAGCGAATTAGGGCTTTAGTTGATTTCACCGAAAAAAATGAAGAATATTTTATCAGTCAATTCTTGCTTTGGAGTGATTTTTATCAACAGCAAGGAAAAAGCGAAGTATTAAATAACGAAACTTTAAAGCGAGTAACACAAAATTCAAGAGAAGAATTATTAAAGTATTTAGAAATTGAAGATAAAGCAGTTGCTGACTTTGTAATTAACTTTCTCAATGGTTTGATTTGCGTGCGAATGTTTGAAGATGAAATGGTTTCTTATGAACAACAAGGAGAGTTATTAGTGCAAATGGTGAGTGGTTATTTGGCTAATTGGGAATAGGTAATAGATAATTGGTAATTGGTAATTAGTAATTCACTATGCAAATAATTTCTAAACCTTCTCATAAATTGATTGGTGTGGTAGCAACTCCTACTGTGATAACAGCAGGATTTGCAGTTTACGGAATCTCTCAAACTGGTTTGCTAACTACATCAGAACCAGCCGTAGTTGAAGCACCTCCTACGGTTAAAAAAGTCACTGCTCTAGGAAAATTGGAACCGTAGGGAGAAGTAATTAATTTATCTGCTCCTTTGAATTTAGATGGTGACAGAGTTGCAAAACTATTAGTTAAAGAAGGGCTTAACATTACAAACCAGACAGAGATTGAACTATGATTTCTATTGTATATTTTATAACGAATGTTTGATATACAAGCAATATTTAAGGAGAAAGGTAGATGTTTTTACGGAATAAATGGTGGGTAATAGCAGGTTCAAAAGCAATCGGTAAAAAACCTGTAGCTGTAAGAAGACTGGGTGAAGACTTAGTGTTGTGGAGAGATAGTAGCGGAAAAATAGTTTGTCAAAGCCAACATTGTCCCCATCGAGGAGCAAGTCTTTCAGATGTATGAAGAGCAAATTAGTTAGTTGTTAGTAGTTGGTAGTTAGTAGTTAGTAGTTAGCTAAAATACAGAATTACAAAATATCATGAATACAGAAATAACTCGTTTAGAAGCAACTCAAATTGATAAAGCAACAGAAACTTTAACTAATGCATTCAGTAAAGATCCACTTCTTCAGTACATCTTACCCGAAGAAAATAGTAAAAAAGCAAAAATATCTCGTCAATTATCAGAAGTTAATTTACGGTATGCTCAACCATTAAAGCATATATATACAATTCCAGAAATCAAGGGCATAGCAGCTTGGATTCCCCCAGAACAATACCCGTTAAACTTCTTGAAATTATTGCAAGTCGGATTCTACAAAATTCCACTTCAGTTAGGTTTTACAAAAGTAGGAAAATTACTTTCCTTATTTTCATCTTTTGAAAAATACCATAAACAAGATATGCATCAACCGCATTGGTATTTACTAGCTTTAGGAGTTTCATCCGCTTATCAAGGACAAGGAATTGGTAGTTTATTGATTCAACCAATTTTGAAAAAAGCAGACGAACATAATTTACCTTGTTATTTAGAAACATCAACAGAAAAAGCCGTTCGTTTTTATCAAAAAAATGGTTTTAAAATTCTAAGGACAGAAGAAAAACCAGTTCAATTTTGGACAATGAAACGAGAAGCAATTGGAGAGAGGGGGAAGAGTGGGTAGAGGGGGTAGAGGGGGTAGAAAATCTAGAAAATCTTAACTCCTAATTCATAACTCCTAACTCCTAACTCCTAACTCCTAACTTAATATCTTTGACCTGAAATAATTTTGAGTTAAATATTTCGTGGCACTCCATTAGCTTGACTGCAATTAAACAAAGAGAACAACGACAAATCTAAAATCTAAAATCTAAAATCTAAAACCTAAAATCTAAAATCATGGTAACTAAACAAAAAAGTAACAAATTACAGATTCCTGCCAATTTAGACTCAAAAGAATTTGCTCAAAACAGGTACGAGTACTACAAATGGTTGCGAGAAGAATCTCCCGTGCATCATGGGAAATTCTTCATTCCAGATTGCTATATCCTCTCCCGTTATGAGGATTGCGTGATGATGTTGAACGATTCAAGATTTATTCGCGATCGCAGTAGTATCACGGGTGGTAGTAAGTCAATCATTCCCTTACCGCTTCCCTCATTCATTTCTCTGCCAAAGTCTGTTGAACTAATGGCGCAAAACATGCTGTACGAGGACGAACCCGACCATAAGCGCTTACGCAGTTTGGTACATCAGGCATTTACGCGCAAGTCACTTTCCAAAATCAGCGCCCGAATTGAGCAGTTAACCCACGAGCTACTCGACAAAGCGGAAGCTAAAGGTACTGTAAACCTCAAAAAAGCCTACGCGCTTCCTATTCCTATTACCGTGATTCAGGAAATGGTGGGAGTTGCTGATGAAGATATGTCCGAACTTTACAAGGGTATCGAAACGATAATGGATGGTTTCTCAGGCTGGCGAATCGTCCGCACGATGTTGTGGGATATGCCGCATTTGTTTAAGTTTCTACGTCAGCTGATAGAGTGCAAGCGAGATAATCCTGGTGACGATATACTCACTGGATTGATTCAGGCAGAGGAAGAAGGAGAAAGCTTAAGCGAGGATGAAATCGTCAGCATGGTGTTTTTGCTGATTACTGCTGGCTTTGAAACCACCGTAGAGCTAATTACGAATGGTGTAATTGCACTGCTAGAACATCCCGAACAGCTAGCACTATTGCGAGACAATCCGGATCTAATTGAGCCAGCAATCGAAGAAATCCTTCGCTTTAGCGGTCCGGTGCAATCTACAGAAGCAAACTATGCAGCCGAAGATATCACTCTACACGGTGTCACGATTCCCAAGGGTGCAACCGTTTTCCCACTTTTAGGTGCAGCTAATCATGACCCAACCGCGTTTGAAAATCCAGAGGTATTTGATATTACCCGTTCCCCCAACAAGCACCTTAGTTTTGGCAGTGGAATCCATTCTTGCTTGGGAGCTTCACTAGCGCGAATGGAGACGAAGATTGCAATTACTAACCTGCTGAAAAGAAATCCGAATTTACGTTTAGCCATTAACCCATCAGAACTTAAGATACAGGTAAGACCTGGCTTTCATATGTATAAAAGTCTGCCAGTAATTTTGGGATAAGCGGTAGAGGGGGAGAGGGGGAGACAAAGAGATAGGGAGATAGGGAGATGGGGAGATGGGGAGATGGGGAGAAAAAAAAGAACTAACTTGCTACTCGCTACTCTTAACTCCTAACTATTTGTCAGAACATTTACCAGAATACGCCACACTCAAAGCAATGGGATACAGCGACGGTTATTTAATGGTGATGCTGATGCAAGAAGCCTTAATTCTCTCATTACTGGGATTTTTGCCCGGTATGTTGCTTTCGATGGGGCTATATCAAATTACTTTCGCTGCGACTTTATTACCCATCGCCATGAAATTTAGCCGTGCAGTTTTTGTACTAACTTTGACCATTATTATGTGTAGCTTTTCGGGTTTAGTTGCAATGCGGAAACTCCAAAGTGCAGATCCAGCAGATGTTTTTTAATTCTAAAAATGCTTCCTTGAAAATTACTTCAATCTCTCATTATCTCTTTTCTCAGCGCTCTCAGCGTCTCTGCGGTTTTTATAAAAGCAGATTCTAAACAAACACGAATCACTTAAATATATGAATTAACCCATGAATCAAAACAATACTTCAACAAATATGATTCTCCACCTTGGAAGATTATCCGACACTATTTTTGCTTTAGCAATGGCGCTGACGATTTTCGGATTTGATTTTCCCAAATTTGCCGAATCCGCGAGCAATATGGAGATAAATCAATTTTTAATTTCACAATTAGAACCATTAGAAAACTATTTAATTACATTTGTGATACTGGCTTTTTACTGGATAGACCACGTAAAACAATTTAGTCATTACCGGAAAACCGATGAAATACATCTTTGGCTTTATATAGTTTATTTAATGTGTTTATTTATAGTTCCTTTTTCAAATGTATTGATTATGTATTTCCCAGATAACTACATAGTTCAAATTTGCTACAGCATTAATATATTTCTCATCGGACTGTTTTCTTTTGTAAATTGGACTTACGCAACCTATAAGCATCGTTTGATAGATACAGATTTGAACAAAGAAACTATTAATTACATCAGAGTAAATTCATTAATCGAACCCATAGTCGCTTTAATTACAATAATCGTCGCATTAATTAAACCATCACTATGGGATATATCCTGGGCATCGGTAATAATTTTTTATATTCTTGCGGAAACATTTATCAAAAAATCTGTCGATACGCAGTTAACAGATGATTCAAATAATGATAATAAATCAGAAGCGATGAATTAAGAAGAAGAGCAATTGAAATGACACAAGAATCAACTAATTCAATCAATAACCAAACTCGCGCAGCTTGGAATGCTACCGCTGAAATTTGGGATGAAAAAATGGGTAATGAAGGCAACGATTTTCATCGCTATTTAGTACGTCCAGCGATAGAAAGGTTATTGCAGCTAGAAGCGGGACAAAAAATATTAGATATTGGTTGCGGAAACGGTTTAACTACTCGTAGATTAGCTAGTTTAGGTGCTAAGGTGCTGGGAATAGACTTTGCATCGGAAATGATAAATCATGCTCGTAAAAGAACTAATTTTAATCTAAAAAATCAAGAATTAATTAAATATCAGGTTTTAGACGCTACAGATGAAACAGCATTATTAAAACTTGGTGAAAACAACTTTGATGCAGCAGTTTCCGCAATGGCTTTAATGGATATGGCAGAAATTGAGCCATTATTTAGAGCCTTAATCAAAATAATTCGTCCCAGTGGTTGTTTTATTTTTGCTGTAATGCATCCTTGTTTTAATAGTATGCATACCAGCTTAGGAGGGGAATTAATAGAAAACGAAAGCGAATTTTATACAGAATATTCTATCAAAGTTAAATCATACTTAAAAGCTACTCAAACACGCGGATTAGCATTAGAAAACCAACCGCAACCACATACTTATTTTCATCGTCCTCTACATATTTTGTTAAATACAGCTTTTAAGACTGGGTTTGTCTTAGATGGTTTAGAAGAACCTGCTTTTCCACCTGAATTTGCTGCTAAAAATAATGGTATCAATTGGAGAAGATTTAGTGAAATTCCACCCGTTATTGCTGCAAGATTGCGACCTTTGTAGTAAAAAAAAATGATTAAAGTTTTAGGGTTAGTATTTTATTGACGATAAAAAAGGAGCAAGATGCTCGCACTACATAAAAAAAGCCCCCCTTTTTTAAGGGGAGCCACTCTCGTGCGGAGGTTCCCTCCGTTGAGAGAAGTGGCGTGGGTTGGGGGGATCTAAATGTGTGAAGTACTATACGCTAAAAAACCATGTCACAACAACCCGTAATCTCCGTAAAAAATCTCAATCACTACTTCGGGGACAAAAATCTCCGCAAACAAGTATTATTCGATATAAACTTAAATATTAGTGCTGGGGAAATTGTCATATTAACTGGTCCATCTGGCTCCGGAAAAACTACTTTATTAACTTTAATGGGTGGATTACGTTCCGCTCAAGAAGGTAGCTTGAAGATTCTAGAACAAGAAATACCTGGAGCTAGCAAACAGCAATTAACTCAACTCCGTCAAAATATAGGCTATATTTTTCAAGCTCATAATTTGATGAGTTTTTTAACAGCAAAACAAAATGTCAAAATGTCTTTGGAACTACATGATCAATTTTTAGAACAAAATATTGATGCAAAAGCAACCGCAATATTAGAACAAGTTGGTTTAGGGAATCGAGTTGATTATTACCCAGAAAATCTATCCGGTGGACAAAAACAAAGAGTAGCAATTGCCCGTGCTTTAGCAAGTAGTCCTAAAATAGTTTTAGCCGACGAACCAACTGCTGCACTTGATAAAAAATCGGGACGGGATGTAGTTGAAATAATGTACAAATTAGCCAAAGAACAAGGTTGTACAATTTTACTGGTAACTCACGATAACCGTATTTTAGATATCGGTGACAGAATTATTTATATGGAAGATGGATTGATTCGTGATGGGGTTGATGTTGCGATGAAGGTAAGTTGATTTTTTATGGGAAATTGATAACTGGGAATAAAGACGAAAGAATATAGACTGGAAAAATTAACTAATATTCTGACTCATTTTATAATAATTTTCTAGTCCTATTTATAGGACTTGTGCTATTAGCTTGGGGTTTGCAACCCCATGCGGGTAACATCGGATAATAACAACCCATTTACATCATCAAACTAAAGAAATTAAAAAAAATGAATCTAATTAAAAACACATCTTCCTTATCAAAAGTTAAACCAGAATATCGAGAATTATTAAATGAATTAAAAACTAGAGTTCAGAATCGCTTTACCATAGATTTAATCGCTTATTACCTATTAGGAAGTATCGGACGTGGAGATGATAAACCTGATATTTCCGATCTGGATACAGAAATTATTATAAAACGTAAAATTACAGATGAAGATAAAGCATGGTTAAAGAAAGTTAAAGCCGAAATTGAACCCAAATATCCCACACTTGAGCGGCTTGATATTGATTTAATCGAAGAGAAAGAGTTTGATGAACCAGGTATAGAACAATTCAAATTTATCCTCAAGACTGATAGTGTATTGATTTGCGGTCAAGATATTACAGCTTCATTTAAATCATTTTCACCAGGGTTAGAACTAGCTCAACTTTTAAATCATAAATACCGCGATTTACTTGAAGAACTAATAAATTATCTTCCTGAACCGGACGAAGAAGACCAAAATCATCCAGAATATATAAAAGACCATATACGATGGATAGCTAAAAAAGCATTGCGTTTAAGTTTGGGTATTATTATGGTTGAGGAACCATACTATACAAGAAGTATGGAAGAAATGGCGAAGAAATTTGCGGAAAAATATCCCATTTATCAATCTCAAATACAAAAAACTTTACTTCAATATCATCAACCGACAAATGATTTAGATGAAGCAATTGCTTTTTGTCACGAACTTAGCGAAACAATATATCAACTGGCTGACGAAAAATTTATTAAACTAGAAAAAAGAACTGAAATAGGTGGATAATTTTATGGTTGAACAAATTTTAGTTTCTGACGATAACTTCTATATCCCAGACGCTAACAAATTAGTTACCGAAGACGATACTCCTGTGGATAACTTTGCATCTGCTAAACAACAACGACTCTTAGTCAGTTGTCTTTACAGTTCTTTACAAAATCAACTTTTTCTTGCTGAATCAAATGTTGGAATCTATCACATATACAAACAACCTCCCATAGTTCCCGATGTGTTCCTCAGCTTCGATGTTCAAGTACCCCAAAACTGGTGGGAAAAACGCAATCGTTGTTATCTGATGTGGGAATTTGGTAAGCCCCCAGAAGTTGTAGTTGAAATTGTATCGAATAAAATCGGCGATGAATTAGGAGACAAGCTGAAAACCTACGAACATATGCGAGTAAGTTACTACATAGTATATGACCCAGATCGACAATTAGGAGAAAAGCAACTTCGGATATACGAACTTGTTGGAAGACGCTATCAAGAAACTTCAGATTGGTTAGAACATATTGATTTAGGCTTAACTTTATGGGAGGGAGAATTTGAAGGAAGACAAGATACTTGGCTGCGTTGGTGCTACCAAGATGGTACAGTTTTACCGACAGGAGATGAACGCGCTCAAACAGCCGAGCAGCAAGCTCAAACAGCACAACAGGAAGCCGAACAAGAAGAACAGCAAAAAGAACAAGCCCTTTCTCGTGCGGAACTTTTAGCTGAAAAATTACGAGAAATGGGTGTTAATCCAGATGATTTATAAAAATATTATTTCGTTGCAACATACTTCTCAATAGCTTCTTTCCAAATTAAATAAGCTTTACCGTTTAAATGTACGCCATCCGTCGTATATTTAACATCTAATTGATTTTCGGAATCTGCTAATTTAGAAAATACATCTATATATTGATAATTAAATTCTTTTGCTAGTTCCTGCAATTTAAAGTTGAATTTTATTACCTTCTGATTATTTTCCAAAAAATAAGTTAAGTTATTATTTACCGGCAGAACACTTTGAATAAATACTTCTGTTTGTGGAATTTTATTTTGAAACTCTTCTAAAATAATTTTATATTTACTCAAGACTTCTTCTATTGATTTCTTTTCATTAACAAAGTCATTAATCCCAACCATCAAAAAAATCTGTTTTGGCTTTGTTTGAATAATTGCATCTAGACGATTCAATATTCTTCTTGTTGTATCTCCAGAAATTCCTCGATTGAGAATATGTTTATTTTCTAATAACTCTACCCATTCGCCTTCATCAGTTATACTATCTCCTAAAAATACAATAGAATCATTTGATTTCGTAAGAATTTCAAATTGACTCTTTTTATGTTTGTAATAAGAATTGATATTCAAATCGGTTTGAATATTTTTTTTACCCAGAGTTAAAAGTTTGCTTTTTATATAATAAATTCCACCATTTCGGAAAATTACAAAAACAGCAAACAATAAAACTAAAACATTCAAGCTTGTAGAAATTAGCAGTAACAGGCTATTAGGATTGTAGTTCATTCTACGATTTCTAATTCTAAAAAAACTAATAAAGAAGCGTTTATGCATTTAATGACACGCCAGTATTTCTAAATGTGGTATTACTAATGATTTAGATTCAAGTAATACAAAAGTTATGTTAATTAGAATTTTACCGGAATGAAATCATTCACATTGTCATTATTGATAAAATGAGTGAATTCGCAACCAAACCTGTTCTAACAAATCCGAAGATTCGGTATCAAACCATTCAATTTGAGAATCTTTTCTAAACCAAGTGCGCTGACGTTTAGCAAATTGACGTGTATGTAAAACCGTTAATTCCTTCGCTTCATTTAATGAAATATCCCCAGCTAAATATTGTTTTATTTCTTGATAACCCAAAGTATTGAGCAAAGGTAAATCCTTGCCATACTTCTGACAAAGATATTCGACTTCCTCAACAAAACCATCTTTTACCATACTTTCAGTTCTACGTGCAATGCGATTAGTCAGATGAGTAACATCACAATCTAACCCAATTTGCAGAATCGGATAATCTGGTGGATTTTCTCCCTGCAACTCCGAAATCGGACTACCAGTAATATAAAATACCTCTAACGCCCTTAAAGTCCGGACAGAATCGTGGCGATGAATTTTTTGTGCCCCAACGCCGTCCACTTGTTGTAACATAGCGTAGAGTTGACTTTGGTCAATGCTAAGAAGTTGCGATCGCAACCCCTTATCAGGTGCAACTCTAGGTATTTTCATTCCGCGCACGATTGATTTAATATACAGTCCAGTACCACCGACTAGTAAGGTGGGGGGATTGAGAGATTTGGGGACAAGGGGAGCAATTTCTAACCTTTGACCTTTAACCTCTAACCTTTGACCTGAAATCCTTTGATCTAAAATCCTTTGTGCTTGTTGTTGATAGTCAGCAACCGTCATAGTGTCGGTTGGATTGCATATATCAATTAAATAATGGGGTACTAACTTTTGTTCGAGGGTTGTGGGTTTTGCAGTACCGATGTTAAATTCCCGGTATACTTGGCGAGAATCAGCACTAATTATGATGGAATTACAGCGTTGAGCTAAAGCCAAAGCTAATCCGGATTTACCTGTTGCTGTCGCACCACAAACTACTATTAACATAGGGAGTTCGATTTTGAATTTTAGATTTTGCGGAAAGTTGAGGATGTAGATTTTCTTCTCCCCAAACTTTCCAAGACAGATGTTAGATTCCCTTTCCTACTACCCACTCCCTTATTTTTTCAAGAGATACAACCCAAACTTCAATCTAAATACAAAAAGAAATAATTTTTAACCTTTAAGTTTTAATTTATAATTTTTTATCTATTGCTTTTTCAAAGTCGGGATTTTCCACTGTTAAAGCCTTTACGTGCAGTAATAGAGCGTACTTGTCCCCAACTAGTATGATAGTAAATTTCTTATAAATACCATTATTATGACCGGGCAATGCCAAAGGGATAAAATTCACTTCTAATACCTCCAAATTCCCCTGCAAGGCTTTTGTGCTAGAATCTGGGAGTGTTTTTGAGTTTTGAGTTTTTTAAGGCGACCTCAGCCCCAAGAATCAGGAGATTTTCATGACGAGCAGTTACAATGCCGAACAGATTCAAGTTCTGGAAGGTCTCGAACCCGTTCGTAAACGACCGGGGATGTACATCGGTACTACTGGTCCGAGAGGACTGCACCACCTGGTTTATGAAGTGGTGGATAATTCGATTGATGAAGCTTTGGCGGGTTATTGCACCCACATTGAGGTAGAACTCAACGCCGACGGTTCTTGTACTGTAACAGATGATGGTCGGGGTATTCCTACCGATGTACATACCAAAACCGGAAAATCGGCGTTGGAAACTGTGCTAACTGTATTGCACGCTGGCGGGAAGTTTGGTAGCGGCGGATATAAAGTATCTGGGGGATTACACGGGGTAGGTGTTTCTGTAGTAAATGCCCTTTCCGAATGGCTGGAAGTTACTATTTGGCGAAATAATAAAGTTCATACCCAACGCTACGAACGCGGTGCTGCCGTTACAGAGTTAAAAATTGCTTCTAGTAAAGAAGATCGTACTGGAACCCGCGTTAGCTTCAAGCCAGATGCACAAATTTTTACTACCGTTACTGAGTTTGATTACAATACTTTATCCAGCCGCTTAAGAGAGTTGGGATATCTGAATGCGGGTGTAAGAATTACGTTTACAGATAACCGTTTGGAATTGCTTAAAAGCGATACTCCCAAGGTTGAAGTTTATGAATATAAGGGCGGAATTAAAGAATATGTAGCTTACATGAATGCTGATAAGCAGTCGCTGCATGAAGAAATAATTTATGTTCAAGGCGAACGTAATAACGTCCAGGTGGAAGTGGCATTGCAGTGGTGTGTTGACGCTTACTCCGATAGTTTGCTGGGTTTTGCTAATAATATTCGTACCGTTGATGGTGGTACGCACCTTGAAGGTTTAAAAACAGTTCTAACTCGTACTTTTAATAGTGTTGCTCGCAAACGTAATAAGATTAAAGAGAACGAATCTAACCTTAGTGGCGAACACGTGCGCGAAGGTTTGACGGCAGTAATTTCGGTCAAAGTACCCGAACCGGAATTTGAAGGACAAACTAAGACAAAATTGGGTAACACCGAAGTTCGAGGAATCGTTGACTCTTTTGTAGGAGAAGCTCTCAACGAGTATTTAGAATTTAATCCCAACGTTGTAGATACGATTTTAGATAAAGCAATTCAGGCATTTAAAGCCGCAGAAGCTGCCCGTCATGCGCGGGAATTGGTACGCCGTAAGTCGGTATTGGAATCTTCACCATTACCCGGTAAGTTAGCAGATTGTTCTTCTCGCGATCCAGCTGAATCAGAAATCTATCTTGTGGAAGGGGATTCTGCGGGGGGAAGTGCCAAACAAGGGCGAGACAGACGCTTCCAAGCAATTCTTCCTTTGCGGGGTAAAATTCTCAACATTGAGAAAACCGACGATAGCAAAATCTACAAAAATAATGAAATTCAGTCTTTAATTACCGCATTAGGCTTGGGAGTTAAAGGCGAAGAATTTGATTCAACCCAGCTTCGATATCACCGCATCATCATCATGACAGATGCTGACGTAGACGGAGCGCACATCAGAACTTTATTACTAACTTTCTTCTATAGATATCAGAAAGCTTTAGTCCAAGATGGTTTTATTTACATCGCTTGTCCGCCATTGTACAAAGTAGAACGAGGGCGCAATCATTATTATTGCTATAGCGAACGTGAATTGCAAAACTTGATTACCAACGAGCTTCCCCAAAATGCCAAGTACACCATCCAAAGATTTAAAGGTTTGGGTGAAATGATGGCTACTCAACTTTGGGATACCACTATGAATCCTGAAAGCCGCACTTTAAAAAGAGTCGAGATCGAAGACGCAGCAGAAGCCGATAGAATTTTCACAATCTTGATGGGCGATCGCGTTGCACCTCGTCGTGAATTCATAGAAACTCACAGTTCCAAACTAGACATGACAGATTTGGATATCTAATCAGGACTTACGCAAGCCCCCCTTTTAAAGGGGGGTTGGGGGGATCTCGAATGCCTGGAACATTATATTTTCGGTGATTTCTGCGTAAGTTCCTACTAATATCCGCTTTGGCTCGAATTTTGAATTATTTATTATTGGCAATCAGTAAGTGACTTTGAGCAGACAACACAATTACTGATTGCTTTTTTGATGACTATAAACTCAAATAGCTATCTGTTAAAGATATATTAAAAAAAATCAAAACTTCATTGTTTGATCCGATCAACTATAATTTATACGAACAGAATCCGGACAATTACTATATGCAGTTTGATTGACTGAATCATTGCAATAACACAACTCAATTGATTCAAATAGCTATACGTATTAGACTAAAAAGTAAATTTGTCAATCTTCCGGAAGAGGTAAAGTGAAAAATGAACAGAATATTCAGGACAGTAGATTTATGATTTTTTGAAAATGTCTCAAAAGGTCGGTGAATCTTGAGTATATATTACTGAGTTTAGATTATTACAGAAGTATTAATTATTTCTTGTAGAATTAGAAATAAGCGATTGTAAAGTATACTGTGTTTTACGTTAAAGCACGTTAGTGACAAATTTGGCATTTGTCCTAGGTAAAGGCAACTGCTAATTAACTAATGGTCATCAGCTTTTTCGATCCTAAATGGTGGAACGTTCTGTTTAACATGGTAATTGATTAAAGTATCTATGTATCAAGTTCCAAAATTTTGTCAAGATTCTTAAGGCTGAAATTTGAATGGTGCGCTAAGGTGTAGTTATAAGCAAATAGATTCAATTGAACGGTTTGCTTAGCTACAAAGAGTAATTTTGGATGAGTGTTTATATTTTCACCCAAGAAGTGTCAACAAAAGGTATAAGTATCGTAAATTACGATTTTACCTTGTCCTACTTGAATCAGATAGAGGATAAAACAAGAATCGACGGTCGCGGTATCTACATCTAAGTTTTACGAGAGAATATAACAACCGAAATGCATCTAGGTAAAGTTTTCATCAACATTAATCGCTCAAATTCAACCAGAATTGCGAACGGTGGGGTAATTCCTTCTAAGTGTAATGTTGTCTTCATAGACCTGAATCATAAATATAACTGTATGAATGGTTCTTTTGCATTGATAATGTCAGTGTAATTCCTTTCGCTTTGGCAAAAAATTACACACTATGCCTACAAACTTCAATGTGTTTTTGCTAAAACAGACCATTAATAAGTTTATAACTTTATGGATACCACAGTTAGGCATAGTGCAATTTCTGTGAAACAGGCTACAATCGGAACAGTCTTTCTGGAAAATCTTACCCAAGTCATATTACTTTATATATGTATCGGGGGATTGATGACCCGAAAGCTGAATTTTTCTAAAAACAAGTCGGAAGTTTTAAGTAACGACATTGATCGTGGTGTTTACTTTTCACAACGCCGGAAATTACCCGAATTAAAAGCGACCATTAGACACGCAACGTGCTTTTTGTGTAACCACAGAGTCGGCAATTTGTTGTCTAAATGAAAGTAATTAATCGGCTGTATTTTGGTCGCATTCAACTGCAACCAATGCAAAAACTTTCCATGTTTGTCGAGAAGTGGGCGATCGCCCTTTAAAAAAGAGAAACGTCTTTCTAACTGCTTAACAAACAGCTGGAGATACGCAAAAGCACCACCACTAGTAATTGATTCTGCAAGGAGCATGAGGAACGCGGCATGAACCAGGCTAACAACGTACTCGAAAATATTTATCAACCTAACCTGGGAGTGATAAATCGGCCCGAGATGGAGTTAGAAATCTTAATCGATGACGAAGAAGAAGAAGAAGATTTAATTAATGAAGGCGAAGAAGAATTTGTAGGGCCTGGTGGATCTGGTGACACAGCAAAGGCTGGAAAAGCAGCTAAAAGTCGTCGTCGGACACAAGCTAAGAAAAAGCATTACACCGAAGATTCAATTCGCCTCTATTTACAGGAAATTGGTAGAATTCGCCTTCTAAGAGCAGACGAAGAAATTGAATTGGCACGTAAAATTGCTGATTTGCTTGAATTGGAGAGAGTAGGCGACAGACTAGTACAGCAGTTGGAACGCCAACCCCAAGAGAGCGAATGGGCAGAAGCGGTACAATTACCTTTGCAAAAATTCCGCTATCGCCTTCACGTCGGACGTAGGGCGAAAGATAAAATGGTTCAATCTAACCTCCGCCTTGTAGTTTCGATTGCTAAGAAATACATGAATCGCGGTTTATCTTTCCAAGATTTGATTCAGGAAGGTAGTCTTGGTTTGATTCGCGCTGCTGAAAAGTTTGACCACGAAAAAGGTTACAAGTTTTCAACCTACGCTACATGGTGGATTCGTCAGGCTATTACTCGTGCGATCGCCGATCAATCTCGGACGATTCGTCTACCAGTTCACCTTTACGAAACCATCTCGCGCATTAAGAAAACTACCAAGCTGCTTTCTCAAGAAATGGGACGCAAACCCACCGAGGAAGAAATAGCTACTCGTATGGAGATGACTATCGAAAAGCTGAGATTTATCGCTAAATCTGCTCAGCTACCAATTTCTTTGGAAACTCCTATCGGTAAAGAAGAAGATTCCCGTTTGGGTGACTTTATTGAATCCGATGGCGAAACACCAGAAGATCAAGTTTCTAAGAGTTTACTACGCGAAGACCTAGAAAAAGTTTTAGATAGTCTCAGCCCTCGCGAACGCGATGTTCTCAGATTACGCTATGGCTTAGATGACGGTCGAATGAAAACTCTTGAAGAAATTGGACAAATTTTTAACGTAACTCGCGAACGTATTCGTCAAATTGAGGCAAAAGCACTTCGCAAGCTGCGTCACCCCAATCGTAATAGCGTTCTTAAAGAATATATCCGTTAGTTAATTATTTACATTAAATTGTTTGTAATTATTAACTAATAACAAACGATAACCAAAAGACCTGGGAGTATTAATTATCTCTCAGGTCTTTTTCTATATAAAATAATTTCAAAACGTTAATATCCGATAGAATGCGATTTTTCAAAATTTACAGGATGCCCCAGAAGTGTAAAAAGCCTTGACCAGAAAAAAGTTCGATTAAAGCAGCAGCCAAAAAGCCAATCATTGCCAAACGACCGTTCCAAATTTCTGCTTGAGGAGTAAAGCCCCAGCGCCAAGCATTACGTTCTTCAACATTTGCAATTGGTGTTTTTGTTGAGTCTGTCATGATTATTGCTCCTAGCTGAATTTCTAATTTTTCTTAATATACAGAAACATTGTATAGCAATTTTTTCAAATAATGCAACGTTTTACAACAATTAAGTGACTATTTATTGACATATACAATGTTATGAGCTAAAAACATCACCAATTCCGATAACTTAGGTTTTTATTTAGCAAGCCCTAATTAAGGTTCGTAGTAGCGATGCCCGCGCATCATACTAGCGAATTTAGAGGGGCTGTACGCGGAGGGTTTGCGTAGTGCGCGTTGGAAGAAAGCGTTGTAACGAGGGAGCGAGACGCTGCCACTACGAATGTATTACCCCACAAAATTAATCTGGCTCCATACTAAAGATGGAACCGGCAGTGCGAGACGGTTCCATCAGAAATAAATGTATTTTATCCAAAGATTGAAAATTACAAATTATTTATCAATTGCAATTTCGTGAACGGTGACAACTGTTTCATCTCGATTAAGTTCTACAGCTTTTTCACCTTTATCATTTTTAGTTAATAAAGGTACGCTTTCCCCATCGAGACGTATCACTCGTTGATTGCTAGTAACAAGGGCTATTTCAGTTTGGGGTTTGACTAATGCTATACCGGCAAGGTTGTCAGTTGGAACGGTAAACTTAAATGCTTGAGCGCCTAAGTCACCGCGATTGGCTAACTTCAATTTGCTTGCACTAATTTGCTTGGCATATCCAGATTGAGTCACCAGCAATAAATTGTGGTTTTTATCAAAGCTGGTACAGCCAACTATTTGATGTTGTTTACCTACACGCAACGCTTGTAAACCAACAGCAGTACGCCCCATACAGGGAAGTTGTTCGTCCGACACTTCAAAATGCAGCAGTCTCCCACCTGAACTAGCCAAAACTAAATGTTCGCCCTTGTTCACAAACTTAGTTAATAATAATTCATCATCCTCTTTGAGCTTCAAAATACTAACTCCACGACGAGTTACATTAGTAAGTTCTTCCCTCGCTAAACGTTTGATACGTCCTTGTTTAGTTAAAAGAACTACATCTGTATTCGTTGAATTTTCGGGGATTAATAAACGACCAACAATAGATTCATTTTGACTTTGAGCAGTAGATGTCAGCAAAGTGATAAGGGGCGTTCCCCGCGCTCCGCGTCCAGTCGTGGTCGGAATTTCTCCTATCTGTAACGGGTAAGCTTTGCCACTGCTAGTTACAACAAGTAAGTCTTTTTGAGTATTGGTTTCCTCAGCTTGAATAATGAAATCGTAATCGGGAACTCCACCGTCAGATTTCGACCTTTTTGAGGATGAACTAATTCGTCGCACGTAGCCGCGCTGGGAAAAATCTAATACTACATCTTCAACAGGTGCCTGTGATTGTAGATTCCCACCTGTTGATTTAGCACCTTTATCTTTAGCTTGTGCTTTATTCTTCTGTTGAGCGAATGCTTTATTATCTGGCTTTGCTACAAATTTACTGCGCCGCTTATCGTTATAAGAACGTTTTAAACTCCGTAAATCTTTTTTTAGACTTTTAAGTAGTTCTTTTCTATCGCTGAGTAAATTGCGTAAGGTATTAATTCTGGTTTCAAGTTCTTCGTACTCTTCCTGTAATTTCTGTCGCTCCATACCAGTAAGGCGACGTAAAGGCATGGCTAAAATTTCATCTGCCTGCACTTCACTCAACTCCAGTCTACTTATAAGACCGACTTTTGCAGTAGAACCATCAGGAGCCTGTCGCAAAATATCGATTACTTCATCTACTTGAGAAAGTGCCCCTAGCAAACCTTCCACTAAATGCAAGCGACTTTCTGCTTTACCTAATTCATGAGAATAGCGACGACTAAGAGTTTGTTCGCGAAAATCCAAAAACTCTTGCAGCAGTTGACGCAAACTTAACTGGCGCGGTTGTCCGTCAATTATCCCTAAAAGAATTGCCCCAAAAGTTGTTTGCAACGCAGTCTGCTGATACAAATAATACAAAACTTCCTGGGGATTAGTATCGCGCTTTAACTCAATAACTACCCGCATTCCATCGCGATCGCTCTCATCGCGGATGTCACCAATTCCCGTTAACCTGCCTTGGTTGACTAAATCGGCAACTTTTTCAATCCAGCCTGCCTTATTTACTTGATAAGGCAATTCGGTAATTATAATCGCAGTGCGTCGTTTGTTTCCTCTACCTGTGGGGACTTCTTCTATACGCGCAACCCCCCGCAGCAATATACCACCTCTACCCGTGGTATAGGCTTCATGGATACCACTTTTTCCTACGATTTCTCCACCAGTGGGAAAATCAGGTCCAGGGATTATTTTAAATAATTTTTCGTCTGATAACGCAGGGTTGTCAATCAAAGCAATCAACCCATCCACCACTTCACCTAAATTATGCGGTGGAATATTTGTAGCCATACCCACAGCAATTCCGGCACAACCATTAAGTAACAAAAACGGTAACTGTGCGGGTAAAACTGTTGGCTCTTGCTGAGAATTATCAAAGTTGCCGATAAATTCTACCGTTTCTTCACCAATTTCGGCGAGCATTCCTTCGTGGCTAATAGGTGCCAGACGGGTTTCCGTATAGCGCATCGCCGCCGGTGGGTCATTATCTACACTACCGAAGTTACCGTGTCCCCCTAACAAAGGATAACGGCAAGAAAACGTTTGTACTAAACGGACTAAAGCATCGTAAACCGATTGATCTCCGTGAGGGTGATATTTACCTAGCACGTCCCCGACTACACGAGCGCATTTTCGGTAAGGTTTATCCGGAGTTAAACCGAGTTCGTGCATGGCGTACAGAATTCGCCGGTGAACCGGCTTCAATCCATCGCGCACGTCTGGTAACGCCCGCCCCACGATTACACTCATGGCATATTCAAGATAAGACCTTTGCATTTCTGTATGCAAGGCTGTAGTGATTACCTGTCCCGTCGAGAGAAGGTTTAACTGTTTTGCCATGAGTTTTTTCCCTGAACTTTTACTACACAGATATTGCCGTAACGTCGGAGAGCAGCAACCTTACTTTTAACGGATGAAATACCCTTCATCGCCCCCATATTGATATTTATGTCTTATTTATAGCGGTAGTATTATCCTTATTTACAAGGATACAAATTGTTTTATTGAATATAGACGCGGTATAAATCGTGCTATGTTCAATCCTTTATCCCCTTCAAATATTAAGAACGCCATCAATTATCATGAAAACTGTTTTGATTGTCGAAGACGATCTTGTTAATGCTCGTGTTTTCTCAAAAATATTAACTAAACGCGGAGGCTTAGGTGTTAAACACACTGAGAACGTAGACGAAGTAATCAAAATTGCCCAAGCAAAAGAAGCAGACATTATTTTAATGGATGTTTCTCTTTCTAGAAGCGTTTACCAAGGTAAATCCGTTGATGGTATCAAGATTACACAAATGCTGAAATCTGACCCCCAAACAGCAGCATTACCTATTATTTTGGTCACAGCCCACGCAATGGAAGGCGATCGCGAAAGCTTTCTTAAACAAAGTGGAGCCGATGGTTATATTTCCAAACCTGTGGTGGATCACCAACTGTTTGTCGATCAAATCATCGCACTTTTACCTCAAGAGAATAACCCAAGTTAGAGAACCACAACAAAGCGAACAGTCGCTTACTCGTTGGAACCACCTCTACCGGATACACCAGCCCGTCAATTCTAAAGCCTGCCCAATTGAGGGGCAGGCAATTTATAAACAGGTACTTCTGGGAATAAGTACGCCTCCCATAAGAAGGTTTTAAAGCTTATTGCCCCTTTGACCAAAAATTGTAACCCATCAACATGACTCTGGGTTGCTGTTGACCTTCACAATATATATGTACTATTAGATGCACTTTTTAGCAATAGAGCCGCCGTTGATACTAATAGCGACGGGAAACGCCGCTATATAAAAAGATACTCGATATGCTGCTTAATACTACTTGGGGAAAAACTATTGTCCGGTAGGTTCGGACAGGGGTTCTGCATCTAAAGCAGCTTGGATACTAGGTAATTCCAAAAATTTCTTTGTATCAGATAGTAAGCGAGTGCCCCAAAGATTTTCCTTGAGAAATTCTAGATCGGCGTACCGTGGATCGATGCGGATTGCAGCTTCACCCATTGCTAAACCTCTTTGGCGATCGCTTTTGTTGCCTGTATTGTATAAAGCAACAGCTAATGCTAATTGAGGTTCGGCAGCTGGTTGTTTAACATTATTGGCTTTAGTAATAGCTTGCTGCCATTGATTTATAGCATTTTTGACATCGCCTTGTTCGTACATGATTAATCCAATATTGTTCACAGCAGGCCAAAAATCTTGCTTGTAAACAATTGATTTTCTGTACTCAACAATAGCTTGAGGTAATTTACCCAGCATATAGTAAGCATTGCCTAAATCAAATAACCCTTCTGGGTCTTTAGGATTTATTTTTAAACCTGATTTGTATTCAGCAATAGCCGATTGGTATTTTTGTTGTTGAAAGTAGGTAGAACCCAAAGCAAAATAAGTCTCAGCATTTTTAGGATTAAGACTCTGTGCCTTTTGTAAAGCACTAGTAGCTTTATCGAGTTCTTGGGACTGTAAATATAATCCTCCTAATAGGAACCATACTTTGTCACTGTTAGGAGCAAGTTGAGTCGCCAATCTTGCCCGTGGCATTGCCAAGTCGAACTGACGAAATTGTGCAAGCTGTGCGGCTTCCTGCGCCAAAACTAACCCTTGTTGTTCCAACTTTGCCCCGTCAAGTTGCACCGTATGAGGTACTAATGCTTGGGCATTTACTTTACATTGAGATACGCTCAAAAAGCTACACAGAAATAGAAAAGAAATTAATCCTACACGTTTAGGCACACTACCACCACCTCTTTGCCATAAATTTAGCAATCTTTCAGATAGCTTAAACCATCCCGGCTGTGGATGACAGCTATTTGTTTCAATCGTTCGTCTTTTGTGTAATTCCTTAATGGTCATTTTTGCGTATCCAAGATTTAGGTTACTGTAAGAGTGAAAAACTAATTAATTATGACTAAAGTCACCACTAAAGGTGAAGCCATATCTAGGCTCAAAAAGCTACTATTAAAGAAGTATTCCAATACAAGTCGCTCTTTTTTTGATTTTCTTTGTGCGATCTAAACGCCTTGCGCGAAGGTAGATAGTCCAACATTGGTTTACACATGACTGAACCAAACACGCCCACTTAGTAAGACTTTGCTTCAATCTATCAGTTCCGTAAAAGCATATCCCACTTTACCTTACCCAAATTCTTTACATTTTTTATCGCTGCTGTTATGGCTACACCCATAGAAATTCCCGTAATCGGCAAAGTAAAACGATTACCTCGTTGGCTCGGCGCTCTTTTGGCAGCAGGGATTGTAATTGTTGGTGCAACCACTACCTATATTGTTGTTAATCGAGCAAACAATAAACTAGATATAACAGAGCTTACCGTACCTGTAGAAGACAAAAATGTCACTTTACTTTTAAGTGCTAGTGGAAAAGTTGTACCAGTTCAAAGCGTTAATATTAGCCCAAAAAACCCCGGTACTGTTACTCAATTGTATGTAGAACAAGGCGATAAAGTAACGAGCGGGCAAATTCTTGCCAGAATGGATAGTGCAGATATTCAAGCCAGAATTTTACAAGCTCGCGCTAATTTAGCACAGCAGGAAGCCAAATTAGACCAACAAAAAGCTGGTTCTCGTCCCCAAGAAATTGCCCAAGCCAAAGCACGTTTGTCCCAAGCTCAAGCACAATTAGACGCAGCTCGTTCGGGAAATCGTTCCGAAGAAATTGCCCAGGCACAAGCACAGGTAAACGCTGTTAAAGCAAAAGTAGATTTAAGTAACGAACGAGTCAGACGTTACCGCAACTTGTATAACCAAGGAGCAGTACAAAAAGACCAACTTGACCAATTTGTTAGCGAAGATAGTACCGCTCAAGCAAACTTACTCGAAGCCCAAAAAAGATTAGCTTTATTAAAAAGCGGTAGTCGCCCAGAAGAAATCGCTCGACTCAAAGCAGCAGTAGAAGAAGCAAGCGCTCAACTACAGCTACTAGAAAATGGTTCTCGTCCCCAAGAAATTGAGAGCGCAGCAGCAGCAGTTAGTGCAGCACAAGCACAACTCAAAACCGAGCAGGTAAATTTAGACAACACAATTATCCGCGCTCCTTTTCCGGGTATTATTACGCAAAAATTTGCAAACATTGGCGCATTTGTGACTCCAACAACTTCTGCCTCTACTAGTGCATCAGCTACATCAAGTTCCATAGTCGCCCTTGCCAGAGGGATAGAAATATTAGCAAACGTACCTGAAGCTGACATCGGCAGAATCAAAGTTGGGCAAGAAGTAGAAATCGTTGCCGATGCTTATCCAGACCAAGTTTTCAAAGGAGAAGTACGTCTAATTGCTCCTGAAGCCGTAACCGAACAAGGAGTAACATTGTTTCAAGTTAGAGTAGCAGTTAATACAGGCTTAGATAAATTGCGTTCTGGCTTAAACGTAAACCTGACTTTTTTAGGCGATGATGTAAATGCTTTATGGGTACCAACAGTTGCTATCGTCACAGAAAAAGGTCAAACAGGTGTATTAATTCCTGACGAAAACAACAAAGCAAAATTCAGCGAAGTCACAATTGGTTCCCAAGTAGGAAACGAAACTCAGATATTAGAAGGATTAAAACAAGGCGATCGCATTTTTACCACACCTCCGGATGATTACAGAATCCAGAAAAAGTTAGAGAAACGCAATGAGTGATAGAGAGAGGGGGTAGAGGGGGAAGAATAAATAATAATTACCAATTACCAATGCCCAATCCCCCATGCCCAATCCCCAATTTATAACAACTAACCACTAACAACCAACAAATGAACTTCGCAGAAAGCGTACAAATGGCAGGCAAAACCTTGCTATCAAATAAATTACGTAGTGCCCTGACAATGTTAGGCATTGTGATTGGGAATGCTTCGGTAATTGCCATGATTGGTATTGGTGAAGGGGGACAAAAGTATGTTAACAAACAGTTGGAATCTCTCGGACCAAATGTACTATTTGTAATTCCTGGAAATCAAGAAACTCAACGAATTACCTTTGAAATTCCTAAAACATTGGTATTGGCAGATGCCGAAGCCATAGCCACTCAAGTTCCTACTGTAGCCGGAGTTGCACCGGAGTTAAATCGAAGGTATGTGGTGACTTACGGTAATAGAAATACCGATGTAAATATCATTGGCACTACTCCAGGTTTTCCACTGGTGCGAGATTTTGAAATTGCCGAAGGACGTTTTTTTAATGAAATAGATATTAAACGTAGCAATCAAGCGGTTGTATTGGGTGCTGATTTAGCAGAAAAACTTTTTGGTAGTGCTAATCCTTTAGGAAAACAAATACGGATTAAAAATAATAGCTTTCAAATTATTGGAACTTTAGAAGGTAAAGGCTCGGGATTGGGTGGTGCTAACTACGATGAAGCCGCATTAATACCAATTACAACTTCGGCAAATCGACTCGTAGGAAAAAATTCTCCTTACGGAATTGCTTTAGATTACCTTGTAGTTTCTGCCAGAAATAGTAAAAGTGTAGATGCCGCAGAATTTCAAATTAGGAATTTATTGCGTTTGCGACACAAAATAATTGGTGAAGATGATTTTACCGTTCGCTCTCAAAAAGATGCCCAAGCTACAGTTGGGCAAATAACTGGTGCATTAACAATTATGTTAGCTGCAATTGCCAGTATTTCTTTGTTTGTCGGCGGTATCGGGATTATGAATATTATGCTCGTTTCCGTTACCGAAAGAACTCAAGAAATCGGATTAAGAAAAGCAATTGGTGCAACTCAACAAGATATATTATTGCAGTTCACTATCGAAGCAGTAATTGTTTCTGCCGCTGGAGGCTTAATTGGTACTGCCGTCGGGGTTGGGGGCATTTTCTTAGTGGCAGCTTTAAGTCCATTAGAAGCCGGAATTTCATCTGTAGCAATACTTTCCGCCGTTGGTATTTCCGGTGCGATCGGTTTATTTTTCGGCATAATTCCCGCACGTCGCGCCGCCAAGCTCGATCCAATTGTTGCCTTAAGAAGCGCTTAAATCAGTGAACAGTGAGCAGTTATCAGTGAGCAGTAATTAATTAGTTATAGCCTTGTTCCCAGTCTCCGGCTGGGAATATATTTCAAGAGGCTCTGCCTCCAGATAATGGATTACTAATTAATAACTCAATAACAGACGGGGCGCAGTGCTACGTCTCTAAAATCTAAAATATAAAATCTAAAATCCAAAATTGAAATGCCTAATATAATTCGTTTAGAAGATATTTTTAAAATTTATGGTAGTGGGATAACTGAGGTAAAAGCCCTAAATGATGTAAATCTAACTATTGAAGAAGGGGAATATTGCTCGATTATGGGACCTAGCGGTTCTGGTAAGTCTACTGCTATGAATATTATCGGCTGTTTGGATCGTCCTACTTCAGGAAAATATTATTTAGATAATGTGGATGTGGCACAAATGGATGATGCACAGTTAGCGCATATTCGTAATCGAAAATTGGGTTTTGTTTTTCAACAATTCCATTTGTTACAGCAGCTTACAGCCTTAGAAAATGTCATGCTACCAATGCTTTACGCTGGCATACCTAGTTCTGAAAGACGGGATAGAGGAATTGAAGCTTTAAAAAAAGTTGGTTTAGAAAACCGCGTTAATAATAAACCAAATCAACTATCAGGGGGACAACAGCAACGGGTGGCGATCGCCCGCGCTATTGTTAATCGTCCAGTTGTACTCTTAGCTGATGAACCTACCGGCGCACTTGATTCACATACAACTCAAGAAGTATTAGATATTTTTACCGAACTTAATTCTACGGGAATCACCGTTGTGATGGTAACTCACGAACCAGAAGTTGCACGTCAAACACGACGTATTGTTTGGTTTCGCGACGGCGAAGTTATACACTCAAATTTAACTGCGGATGATTTGAATACTGTTGCAATCTCTTAATAAGGTCAAAGGTTAAAGTTTTTTTCTTTTTAAATAATTCTTAAATGCTACAGCACAATGCTGGGTAAATGAAGCACAACACTAGAATTCAACACTACTTTAAAGAAGTATTGTGTTTAGTTATCGGATATTAATACAATTAAACGCTTTTATTTGATTTTCATTTCTCGCTAATGGCGAACCAAATTAGAAAAATCGTTCACATCGATATGGATGCTTTTTACGCTTCGGTAGAGCAACGGGATAACCCGGAATACCGAGGCAAACCGCTGGTAGTTGGTGGTTCGCCCAATCAACGCGGAGTGGTGGCAGCTGCTAGTTATGAAGCAAGAAAATTTGGCATACATTCAGCCATGCCATCAAAATTAGCTGTTGCAAAATGTCCGAATGTTATATTTGCAAAACCAAGATTTGATATTTACCGAGCAATATCGGTTCAAATTCACGATATTTTTAGACGCTACACCGATAAATTTGAACCAGTTGCCTTGGATGAAGCTTACCTCGACGTTACCGAAAATAAGCAGGAATTACCTTATGCTTCGACAGTTGCCCGACATATCCGAGCCGAGATATTTCAACAAACTAACCTTACCGCGTCGGCTGGAGTGTCTATCAATAAGTTCTTGGCAAAAATGGCATCGGGTATGAATAAGCCAAATGGCATGACGGTAATTTTACCAGAACAAGCACAAGCCTTTGTAGAGCAGTTACCGATTGAAAAATTTCACGGCATTGGTAAAGTGACTGCCGCTAAAATGCACGATCTAAATATTAAGACTGGCGCTGATTTAAAAGAGCGCGAACTTGAATTTTTAGTCCGGCAGTTTGGAAAATCTGGTAATTATTACTACAACATTGCTAGAGCAAAAGATAACCGAGCGGTTGAGGCGAATCGTATCCGTAAGTCAATCGGGGCAGAAAATTCGTTTGCCCAGGATTTGAGCGATAAAACAGCAATATTACAACAACTCGAACAAATTGCTAAGACGCTTTATAAACGAATTAATAAACATCAAGCTGCGGGTAGAACTTTGACTTTAAAAGTAAAGTTTTCGGACTATCAACAAATTACGCGCTCTCGTACTTTGGGAAATAGTATTAATAGTTTGGATGCAATTATTAGTGAAGCTTCTTCATTATTTAAAACGATTGAAGTGAAAGATAAAAGTATTCGACTGTTGGGGATTTCGCTATCTAATCTTGATAATAAAAAGCAACTGCAAATAATTCAGTTACAGTTATTTGAGGTTGAAAACAAATAAAAATGATAATTACTACAAACCTGTAGCAAATGGCACAATTGAAGTACCTTCAACTCGGAAAGTCCCAGAGCCAAACAATACTTTTGCCTTAACTGGGATAGGTATAATTGGAGCTATTTTATTGCGCCGACGACGTAAAACTGCTTACTATTTGAGTACTGCTACTACCAAATTTCAGCAATTATTGAATTTCACCTAGACTAGTATAGGACTTACGCAAGCGGCACATTTTTTTTGTAGGGTGCTGTGACACTTTGATTAATTATGAACGTAGTAACAAGCTTTTTAGTGTCACGCACCAGCCGTACATTGTGACAATTGCGTAAGTCCTTTAGTAATGCGATCGCAGTTAGGGCAAGGCGGAGCCTATCGCCCTTCAACAACGAAAACTGGGTGCGGTGTGGCCACAGCCGTTTGGATAAAGCAGACAAAATATATTACAAAAGTTGTATTTTTACATACATTTTTAACAAAAAGCTTAGCAATTATGCAGAATTTAGATAGCAGCTCGTAATTATTCTTTCTAGGCTCGATATATAATTGTCATTGCTTTTTTATATGTCGTGAACAACCAAGTATTACAAGCTCGCTACCAAATCAATCGCGAACTTAGCCATAAAGCTGGAAGACAAACATTTTTAGCACAAGATATTTATTCTCAAGATTTAGTCATCATCAAGATTTTACAATTCGACCGAGATTTTCAGTGGAACGATCTTAAATTATTTGAAAGAGAAGCCAACACCTTAAAAAATCTTAACCATCCTGCTATTCCTAAATATCTAGATTATTTTGAAGTTCTGGAGGATAATATTCATGGCTTTGCCTTGGTTCAAACTTATATTGATGCTTTATCTTTAGAATCTACAATTCAGCAACAACGAAAATTTACTGAAGCAGAGTTAGTTGAACTAGCAGAAAAACTTTTAAACATTTTAATTTATCTTCACCAGCAAATTCCGCCAATAATTCATCGAGATATTAAGCCGAGCAATATTTTACTTACCAATCGTTCTGGTAATAGTATTGGTGATGTTTATTTAGTAGATTTTGGCTCGGTACAAACTGTAGCAAGTAAGAATGAGGGTACGATTACTATTGTTGGTAGTTATGGTTATATTCCCCTGGAACAATTTGGCGGACAAACGACTATGGCTTCCGATTTATATAGCTTAGGTATGACTCTAATTTATCTGGTTACAGGAGTTCACCCAGCCGAATTGACTCAAGTGGATGGACGGGTTAAGTTCAACAGCAGCAATATTAGTAGCAAGTTTACCAAATGGTTAGAAAAGCTCAGTCATCCTTATCTTGATAAACGTTTTGATTCGGCTTCCTCAGCACTAACTGCTCTTAAATCAAAAGACGGTAGCTATGGAGATTGTCTTCATCTTAAACCTGCTAATAGCAAAATTCAGTTGTATCGCGATCGCGAAAAATTAAAACTAATATATCAAGATTTTGACTTGGATGATGCCGGTTCTAAATTTGGAACGGGCTGTGTTTTAAACGTATTTGCGATAATAATTAGTATAAATATCCCTAACGGGTTCTACGTATTTATTGGATTTATCATTTTCCAAATCCTCTACAGCTATATCTACTTAAAATTTTTCGCAAAACCTTATTATCGCATTGTAGCGATTGATTTAAATAACTCAATAAAAATAGGTATTTCCCGCGATAAAGAATTAGCAAAAATTAAATGGCTCAAGCAATCTTCACCAACTAAAAGCATAGACCTTTTGGCATATAATCCTGGATACACTTTTGATAAGTATTTAAACGAAACTGGAAAAGAAATTAAAAGTGGCACGGTAAAAATAAATCCTAAATTATCTATTCATGCAGGTCTACTTGAATATCCGGTTGGGAATGCGAAATTTTCACTACTAACTCAAGCAGAGTTGTGGTGGTTGGGACAAGAGTTAAGTGATTTTCTAGGTTTAGAACTACAAATAATTTATCCAACTCCGCAACCACCAGCAGAATCAGCAGAAGCAGGTTGTGGAGGGTGTTAATAAATGTTAATAAATAAAGCGATAATCACACCAACACAAGCCGAGCTTTATAAACGAATTTGTGACTTTAAATTAGATCCACCATCGGCTATTTTACCTTTTTCGGCTAAATTAGCTTGGGAATATCAATGGACGGGAATATATACCTATCGGGTAATCCAAGAATATAAAAAATTCGTTTTCTTAGCTATGGTTTCCGATTGTATTGTCTCTCCTCCTACCGCAATCGATCGCGTATGGCATTTACATTTACTTTATACTCATTCTTATTGGGATGATTTTTGTGACAAAGTTCTTAAGAAGCCGCTTCATCATTCTCCTAGTTTAGGAGGTAAATCGGAAGGTTTAAAATATCGTCTTTATTATACGCAAACTTTAGAAACTTACCAGAAATATTTTGGTACACCACCCTCAGATATTTGGCATAATCCAAAACTAAGAAGTGAAAAATTTACATATCAATGGATCGATCGCAATCAATTCTGGATTATTCCTAAGCGAATCAACTTAAGAAAATTCTTACTCAATATAATGGCTGAATGTTTGAATAAAAGAAACAACAATTTATAAATAAAAATATCAATAAGATGAATGATAATTATCGTATTTGTGAAGTAGCAACACCATCTAAAACTTATATAAAAAACAACTCCGCGCTTTCATAATTTGAAAACATCGGTATCAAGTCTAACCTGATAGCGAGTGGGCATTAGGGAGTAGGGAATAGCAAAATTTTCTCCCAATGCCCAATCCCCTATGCCCAATTCCCATTTTTCACAATTTCCACCAACTCTCGGGGATGATGAATTAAAAAATCTGGATTTTCTTTGATTAATGCTTCTTGGGAATTAAAACCCCAAGTTACGCTACAGACTTTTACGTTAGCTTTTTTCGAGGCTTCTATATCTCTGGTTTCATCACCTACATATAGAACTTCTTGAGTTTTGATCTGTTTTTGTCTCAAGACATTATTAATTATTTTAGTTTTGCCAAAAATTGTGACTCCAGGATGAACAAACTCGAATAGGTTATCTAAATTATTTATTTTGAGAAATTCTTTGACGTTACCTTTAGAATTAGAAGTTATAATACCCAACCTCGAACCGTTGTCTTTGAGTTCTATTAAAGCTTCTGGAATTCCCTGAATCGGTTTTAGTTCGGGAATTTTATTCTTTAACTCTCTCTTAACCTTTTTAAGTAGAAAAGGTATTTTAAATAAAGGAATCCCAGAATACTTAAATATTTCTCTAGAAGTTAAGCTTTTGAGTATTACGAATTCTTCTGGAGTAATTTGTCCGTAACCAAATTCTACTGCCAAACTATTGGCAATACTTACTAGCGCATCTACTGTATCCGCGATTGTGCCATCAAAATCAAAAATAATTACTTTAGTCGTCATTCTTTCGCTTCATCCGCGATGCTTTAAGATTAGCACGGGCATTCCTGCGTAACATTTGTGGCTTAATTCGCCGTAATGCCGATGCCGGAAATTGTTTGTCCCAATTTTCATCTGTGATTCTGGCTAATTCTATCAGCTTGGGAGCAACATTCCCAGAGTAAGGTTGAAATTCTTCCACGTCAGTAGGATTCGCAAAACGTTGATTCCAAGGGCAAACGTCTTGGCAAATATCGCAACCTGCTACCCAACCTTCTAACTTAGATGCAATATTTTCGGGTAATTCATCATCGCGATTTTCAATCGTATGATAAGCAATGCAGCGATTGGCATCTACTACAAATGGCTGTCTAATTGCGTCGGTGGGACAACTTTCAATACATTTAGTACAGCTTCCGCAATGTTGAGTATGGGGAGTATCTGGAGTTAATTCTAAATTTGTGACAATTTCTCCCAAAAATACCCAAGAGCCGTATTCTCTGGTAATTACATTCCCATTTTTGGCAATCCAACCGATCCCCGCCTGCTGTGCCCAAACTTTATCTTGGATTGGTGCTGTATCTATATAATGTCTAGTTTTAATTTCTTCACCGAATGATTGCAACCAAGTTGAAAAAGCTTTCAATTTTTTCTGCACAATTTTGTGATAATCCCTTCCCCAAGCGTACCGAGAAATCTTTCCGTATTCCTTTTTTTCGGGACGTTGATCCTCTGTATAGTAATTTAAAGCCACACAAATTAGCGATCGCACTTCTGGCATGACTAATTTTATATTTTGACGCTTGGGATTTCGCATCCATTCCATGTCGGCATGATACCCCAGGGCTAACCATGCCTCTAATCGCTGTACCTGAGTATCTGCAACATCTACAGCAGCTATGCCAACTTTATGAAATCCTAACTCTAGCGCTTTTTCTTTAATTTGGATGCTGCTTAAGGAGGATGATTGATTCATTTATCTTATTTTAAGATTTGCCCGAAAACGGCACCCCTATCATATACCGCTATTATGATCCCCAGTTTTAAAATTGCAAATCGATTCATATGTAAATATTATTTGCAATTTGTAAAGTTTCTATGCACAATAGCAAGTGAAAGGTAAAGCAACATACAACACAGCCTTTCTGATGTGAATAGTTCGCTACAAAATTTACAAACAAAAATGGTGCCTGATATGACTTTCTCTACAGATTCAATAAAAAACGGTTTTTCCAACGCTTTCGATTACGATACTCAGTTGATCGATGCGGTAAATTCTACCGTGAATGTATTCAAAAGCCTTTCGGTAGACGATCAATTAGCTGTGCTGTGGTTTGCGTATACTGAAATGGGACGTTCGATCACTCCTGCTGCTACAGGTGCAGCACGGTTGCAGTTAGCGGAAGGTTTGCTAGAGCAAATCAAACAAATGTCTCACTCCGAGCAGTTACAGGCAATGCGCGATTTGACTGCGAAAAATAATACCCAAATTTCTCGCTCCTACGGTATTCTCAGCGCTAATACCAAGTTAGCTTTCTGGTATGAATTATCAGAATTGATGGTAAAAGGCTTTGTTGTACCAATGCCATTTAATTATCAATTGTCTCGCGATGGCTCGCAAGTATTAGAAGCTGTTAAGCAACTTGATTTTGGTCAACAAATTACAGTTCTTCGTAAGATTGTTACCGATATGGGCGTTGATTCTTTAGCGTAATACCGCATCGCTATATTTTCCAATACAACTACAGGCAGATTTTTTAATCGTACTGCCTCGATCGAAACTTATTCCTTTTAGCTTAATACAACCGTAGATTGTGGGGTGGGGATTATTTTCCACCTTACAATAATTTTGGGTATAGCTGTACTTGTTATGTTAATTAAATAGTCGGAGAAGAGGGAATAGGGAATAGGGAAAAGAGAAAAAAGACTCTATTAAAAAATAATGTTTGCGCTCTCTACCCAAAGAAGTATTTCATTTAAAGTAAATTATCTCTCAAGCAGCTTTTAAAGTTGCTAGCTTCTGTATTCAAATAACTAATATAAACTGTAAGCGATTAATACAGGGGATTTCATTTTGGCAGTCCAATCGAAAGAATTTACTCAAATTCAAGGAATCAGCGAACCAACTATAGAGCAGTATTTTCAAAGTTTAAATGCAGGTGATTACGAAAAAACCGCTTCTTTATTTGCAGAAAACGGTGTAATGCATCCTCCATTTGAATCTGGAATTGTTGGAAGAGATGCTATTTTGAGTTATTTAAACAAGGAAGCAATTGATATTAAAGCTTGCCCTCGTGAAGGTACAAGCGAAACTTCAAAAGACAACCTTACCCAAACTAAAGTTGCAGGTAAAGTTGAAACTCCTTGGTTTGCTGTAAATGTATCTTGGTTGTTTATCTTAAATGAATTTCAAATTTTGGATGTGAAAATCAAACTTTTGGCTTCTCCGCAAGAATTGCTTTCCTTACGAAAATAAAATTTTCCAATCAACAAAAATTACCAGATATTAAACAATTTTTTTGATAAGTAAGTGCAAAAGATCGTCAACACCTAACTCTTACTTGCTGTAGCTTGTTGTAAAGATCGTACTAATAACTTTCGTCCTAATTCGATACCGGAAGGGGCGCATTGCCAGTCGGGATGGGCAGTTATTAGTAAACTATCTAAAGTCTCTTGGTCAAATAAATGCCAAACTGGGGCATTGTCTGCTTCTATTTCGATGGCGTAGCAGTTGCTGCTAATACAGTGAATTGTACAACTACTAGCAACTCTTGCTAAAGTCATTTTCTCCCCAGGTACAAGCGAACGAAACTGTTTCATTGCCTGCTTGATTTCATCCATAGAGGAAACTAATAGTCCAGGAATTGCCACTGTTAGGCTACTTTCCCCATTAACTTTAATCCAATAATGACGGCTAGGATCTATTCCTTCTAACCAAGGTGACTCATCATCTAAACGGTAGCGCGGTGACAAACAAAACGAGGCTGAGCTATGCATCGTTAATTAATATAATGTTAAGGACTCAAATAACTTTTAGCTTTAGACACTTGATAAAATACGACAAGCATTTTTAAATAAATTATGGTCGCGCATATTTACCAGTACCCAACTCCTAACTGCTGAATTAAGACGGTGCAATTTAGCGACTTAAAGCAATTAGTCAAGAGTGTAGCCACTATCCCATTATTTTACGATCCCCAGCTATAAATCAAACAAACTTAGTAAAAGTTATCATCCTCATTAAATATTGTTAACTTAAATTCTCGGACAAAAAAAACCGCCTGTTTGGGCGGAAATTTTTTTAAAAATGAATTATTTTATTACGAAATACCTCGAATAACCGTAAAACATTTGTTTATTAAAATGGCTTGTAAGCGGTTGCAGTGTAACAGCAAACTGTAGCTTAAGCAATTATTTATTAACTTTATCTTGAATTTGTGCTGTTTCTGGCAAACTAGCTTCTAATTTAAGACAATTACCGCCATCTACTTGTAATTCGTACTCAACCTTATCCATTAAACGGTTCATAATCAACCAACCATAACCTCCTTCTTGTTTTTCTACAGGAGAAGGAGGAAAATAAGTTGACATATCATAACCTTCACCTTTGTCCCAAACTTCCAAGGCTAAATCCCTTTCTTGTAATTCTAAGCGAATCAAAATAGGAACAGATGGTTGTTCCTTATGAGCATGACGGACTACATTGGAGTATGCTTCGACTAAAACTAAGCGTAAACGATTTGATTGTCGCGTCCAATCAACCGATTCTCCTAATTCGGTTCGTAAGCATTCAAGCAGCCAGTTTTCTACAAGATTTAAATACTTCAAGTCACTTGGCACGTGAAGCTCGCTTTTCATTGTTTATAAAACCTCCAGTGAAAGTATAGTTTGATCGTCTTCCTGAACTTCGGTATCAACGTGGATACGACTCAGTAATTTATTTAGGCTAAGTGGTTTTTCTTCTTCGAGCAACAATTGCCACAATCCTTCTTGATTGAGCATCGAACGCGTCAGCGATTTAACATTATCTGATGAAGAGTGACTAAAATCGGTTTTCATTGAAACTTGAGCTTCAGTAATTCCATCACTTGCAAGCAGCAAAGTATCTGACTGAGCAAGAACCCATTCTCCAGCGTCTGCTTTCCAATCTGGTAATATACCCAAAGGAATTCCACGAGTTTTGAGAAATAATGGTTCTTCTAGTTTTGAATCTTCCTGGGAACAGACTATTGGGTAAATGTGTCCGGCGTTAGCATATACTAGCTGTCTAGTAGCGGGAGAATATCGAGCTAATACCATAGTAATAAAGCAATTATTGCTTACGAGGTCATCGCCTAAAGCCTCGTTTAAATTTTTCATAATTATATTTGGCATTGCAGGTGTTTCTTGAGATAGTTCCCGACGCAACACCGATATTGCACTAGCCATAAACAATGCAGCAGGAACTCCCTTACCGGAAACATCACCCACAGCCAACCATAAATCACCCTTGGGATGAACGAAAACCTCAAAGAAATCTCCTCCTACTTCCCGTGCTGGGTAGCAGCAAGCTTGTACCTTGACTCCTTCCATTTCAGGTAAACTTTGGCGTAGCAAATTATGCTGAATTTGGCGAGCAACTTCTAATTCAGCATGAATCTGTTCTTGCTTTTGCTGGAGACTTTGATAAAGTTTTGCCTGAGAAAGAGCTAATGCAGCTTGTTCGGCAACACCAGAAATTAGTTCAATATCTTCATGCTGCCAATTGCGATTGCTATATTGCTGATGAAGAACAAGGATTGCTTGTAAGTGTTGTTGATAAATTAGCGGTACGGCTAATTGCTGAAAATTCTCACCGTTATCTGAAGTAAATTGAGCTACTTGACAATTACGACTAGCGAGAACTTTTTCCATTAAAGCAGTAGGATCCAAACAGCAATTTTCCAAATCAGTATTATCACTGCTATAGAAAAATTTGTCTGGTGCTAATTGTTCTCCCTCAATCGGTCTTAGTATGCAGCAAGCCGCTGCAAAAGTTTCGCCAATTGTTGCCACAATTTTTTGCAACATACTGCGGTAATCTAAAGATTCCCGAATTGCTGTTGTGACTGCATTAACTAAGGATTCTCGCCGCAGAGAACGACGTAAACTAAAAGTTCTTTTTTTAACTAATCGATAGGTTTGGGTAGCTTGTTCGACTAGGGAACGGAGTTGATCTGGCTTCCAAGGTTTAGTAATGTATCTAAATACCTGACCTGAGTTAATCGCCTCGACTAAATCTTCGACATCAGTAAAACCTGTAAGCAGAATCCGAATTGTATCTGGAAAACGCTCTACCGTAAGACCGAAAAATTCGGTACCATTCATCTCCGGCATTCTTTGATCAGAGATAATTACAGCCATTTCGCCTTCTTTGTCTAAAATTTCAAGAGCAGTGCGAGCATCACTAGCCTTGAATACTTTAAAATCTCGCCTAAAAGTGCGGTAAAGTAAATCTAGGTTATCTAGTTCATCATCTACCACCATTAATTTGAGTTTGCCTGCCTCAATCTCGGTCATAGTTGACTTCTAATTTTATATATTTTTCCGAGGCAAGACAATATAATTTTGATTAAATTCATCTTGCCTGTTATACCAGTTGGGAACAAAAAGGTAGTTGTTAACATCCTTCCACAGTCCTAACACAAAATTGTTCAAATGTAATATTTTTATCTCAATCAAATCTCCTTAAAATTACTTAGACAAAAGTTGAAATAAGGCTATCCCACCAAGCCCGAACGCAAAGCGCGAACAGCTGCTTGAGTGCGATCGTCGGCGCATAATTTGTTCAAAATATTGCGGACGTGAGTTTTTACAGTTCCCACAGTAATGTAGAGTCTTTCGGCGATAATAGCGTTACTACAGCCTTCTACAATTAACTGCAATACTTCTAATTCTCTTTCGGTAAGAGTATAAGGCTCAATCGTATCTTCATTACCGTTCGCATTACCAAACTCAGATTTTTCTGCAAATTGATTACTCTGGGATGCTCCTTGAGATGCTGGTGGATTTTCTTGCGCTTGCTGCAATACAATACGGGCGATCGCCGGGTCAATCCAAGCATTACCATTGTGAGTATGGCGTACCGCTTCAAGCAAGTTATCGTATTTGTCCTTCATACAGTAAGAATCTGCACCAGCGGCGAAAGCAGCAAGCACAGCTTCCTTACTATCGCGTAAAGTTAAAATTAAAATTTTGGTTAATAAACTTGGTACTGTTGATTTGGCTTCTCGGGTTAATTCAATCCCATCTTTATCGGGTAAACCGATATCTACGATTGCTACATCTGGTTGCAAAGTTTTTAATATTTGTAGTCCATCGTTTGCATTAGCAGCTTCTCCTACGATTTCAAAATCAACATTACGCCCTAAAGCCGTCCGAATACCCAAACGGGTAAGATCGTGATCTTCAATTAAAGCAACGCGAATTTTAGTCATGGTTCATTTTTGCCCGTTAAACTATTAACTGTAAAATTGAGTTTACTAAAAAGTCTATTAAGATACAGTTTCCTTAACATCTGTACTATTGATGCTATAAAATTCATCGTATTGCGATTGATATATTATCGGTAGACGTATCTATTTCCCATATTGCGAAGGCTATATTTATACAATTTGAGTTGATTACGCCTTATTTAGCAGCACCCAATACAATAAGAAGGTTTAAATATACAATCAATAGGACGCTATCGTTATTAGCGGTAATACCCCTGAGTGGTTAATATTACCATTACAATCGTATTTGTGTCTCAAAATGTTTAGGCTCGCGGCTAAATTAAAACATACTTGGATTACTGTTTCGACTTCCTTTGTTAAAAGTATACTGGCGTTTTAAAAGATGCCGTTAGTTTGTTTGCAATTAATTGTTTAAAGATGTGTATCTAAATGCTACTTAGAATACAAAGTTATAAAACAATTGATGCTTTTTATAAATTAAGTATTTATGATTATTTTTTTCGGAAAAAAATATGTATCAAGTTTGGCTATAAATTATAGTCAAAAGAATTAGTCTCGTTTTTTAATATCAGTATGTCGAACTTTTCAGCAATTGGTGAAGCTGTAGCCAAAATTGCAACACAAACAATCAAACAATAAAGGAACAAATTTGATAAACTAGCTTCGTACTTGACTTGGTGTGAGTCAAATTTAGATTAAAGCATGATTAAACCGCCTAAAGAATTTTCGGTTTTAGGACTACCAATTCATGTAGCTACGAACTATCCAGGCTACTTGTTAGAACGTTTGCAACTTCATGTTGGAACTCATGTAGTGACGCTGAATGCAGAAATGACCATGCAAGCGGAACGAAATGAAACTCTTGCGACAATAATTAAAGCAGCCGATTTGGTAATTCCAGACGGGGCTGGGATAGTTTTATATTTACAATTACTCTTAAAACAAAATGTACGTCGAATTCCAGGAATTGAACTAGCCGAAGCACTGCTACGCGAAATAGGAAAAAATTCTCCTGATTCAACAGTTTTTTTCTATGGAGGAAAGCCCGGTACGGCAGCAGCAGCAGCACAATTTTGGCAACAACAAATTCCCAATTTGAATATAACCGGAACTCATTCGGGCTATCATTCCCCAGAAGAAGAAATTCTATTACACTCCACTCTTTCTAAAATGCAGCCGCAAGTTATTTATGTTGGCTTAGGAGTACCGCGTCAAGAACTGTGGATTGAACAAAACCGTCATTTATGTCCCCAAGCCACTTGGGTTGGCGTGGGTGGAAGTTTTGATATTTGGTCCGGAGCCAAAACTCGCGCCCCAGCTTGGTTAGGTGACAACAATTTAGAATGGCTATATCGTCTTTATCAAGAACCTTGGCGATGGCGACGAATGTTAGCTTTACCTGAATTTGCTTTTAAAGCGTTAATTTACGGAGTTAAAACCAAAGGTGCTTGAGTCGGAGATGGGGAGACAAGGAGAGAGGGAAGAAAATTCTTAACTACTAACTACTAACTACTAACTCCTCACTGTTCCTCACTTTCTAATATTTTTTATCTAATAAATAAACATTTGATATTCCCAGGCTCGCTCTGGGAATACTTATTTTGTATTCAATTTTGTATTTAATTTTCATAAAGAGCGATGCCAGTAATTACACCCAATAACACAATTAATAAATCCGTAGATTTACAGAATCAAAAGAATAGTAAAGAAAAAAGCACTGAGTTTATGGTGCAACTGCGTTCGGTTACAAAAACCTATGGGAATGGATCGAATGCTTTAGTAGATGTTAATTTAAGCATTAAAAAAGGGGAGTTTTTGTTTATTACAGGACCGAGTGGTTCTGGTAAATCGACTCTATTAAAGTTGCTTTATGGTGAAGAATTAGCAACGCAGGGAGAGGTTATTGTCGATGAGTGCGATTTGTCAGCATTGCGTGGCGATAATTTGTCTTTATTACGGCGACGTATTGGTATTGTTTTTCAAGACTACAAATTAATTCCTCAAAGAACGGTAACGGAGAATATTGCCGTAGTGTTGCAAGCTCAAGGCTACACGCGCAAGGAAATTCACAGACGCTTGGAACCGACATTAAAGCTAGTAGGTTTACTGAGTAAAGCTAATTATTTTCCAGATCAACTTTCTGGAGGAGAGCAACAACGAGTGAGTATGGCACGAGCAATTGTTGCAACCCCACCTTTACTCTTAGCAGATGAACCAACCGGAAATTTAGATCCAGATAATTCTTGGCAAATAATACAGATATTGCGTAAATTAAATTCCTTTGGAGCTACAGTCATTGTCACCACTCATGACGAACATTTAGTAAGACGCTGTAACCAAAGAGTAATAAAAGTTCGCGATGGAAAAGTTTACGAAGAGTTAGGAGTTAGGAGTTAGGAGTTAGGAGTTAAGAGTTGTAGAGACGTAGCACTGCTACGTCTGTAGGTGCCAATGCCCAATTCCCTATTCTCAATATCAACACGAAACGCGCTTTTTGGCTTTCACGGAAAACGGTATTAAAGTAGTCGGATTGCTTTTGGGTACAAGTTTTTCGGCTGGTTCTAATGCTTGCAAACTATCAAAGGCTGCATCCCGAATTGTTGCTTCTGATTCATTTGTCAGCAACAGTTGCAAGCATTCAATAATACATTTTTTTATGTCAGAATCGAGTTGTTGAGTCGCTAATTTTGTCAATTGGCGGACGCTAATTAAACGTTTGAGGGGGTCTGGATTTGTTAAATTCTCTAGCAATTGATCTAACTTATCTTCTCGATTTCCATGCAAGCTTATCAGCAGTCGAGCTAATAATATTAAAACTAATACGGTTGCTATACCTTGGACAATGGCACCTCCACCAATCCAAACATTCGGAGCATCAGCCCAAATTGTTACTGCGGTATAAGTTCCTAAGCAAGCAATTAAACCACTAGTTACTGATAATACTAAACGTCCGCTGGTAGTTTGCAGTAAATTACGTAGCTTATGCAAAAAATTCGACCAGTCCCATTGCGGCATAGAATAGACTAGCAACATGACAAATATGCCACTTCCGCTTGCGAATAATAACTTCGGGTTCCACAAAAGCATAGCAACTACAATTGTTAAGAGCCAAAGAAGTTGAGCCGGATTCTTACGTTGCGATATTCTTCTCATGGCTCCAGTCTTTAACTGCGGAAGCTCCCTTAACGGGATATTTTTAATGAATCGCTGCCAATAAGACGAAGCCAACTTTGCCACGTTGTTTACCTGCCAATATAATTACAATTTACTGATAAAGACTAAGAATATATAATATTTCTACTAGAAAATCTATCACTAAAAGGCACTTATACGAAATTGCTAGCAATTATAATAAAATTTGCACTTAGCAATGCTAATAACAAAAGCTGAAGTCGTCAACGGTAAATTGACCGTTAAAAGCATGGAACCTAACAGAATGTATGTTATCAGCCGATACTGATAATAAAGTATTCGGAGCTAGTATTGAGTCGGAATTAGCAAGATTACCCGAAGGTAGTATTGCTTGATTTAGCAGTTGGTGATCGCCATCGTAAGCAGACAGCACTAATCGCTGGGAACTGGTAACAAAGGCACTAACTGAGCTGACGGGATGTTCAAAAGTAGCTTCTAACAATCCACTTTTAGGCGAACCCATTAATACTATTACACCGGAATTGGCTGGAAATGCTGGATTGCTCGGTTCTATAGCGATACAATTCTCAAAAATTACCCCTCGATTTTTGTACTGACGCTCTACAACTTCAAAGCATTTGAGATTATCTAAGTGTAAAAAAACACACTCAGTAGCAAGTGAGTCAACTGTATCAGTTTGCGGAGATTGAATAGAATAATTTGATGTAAAACTTTGAGAATAACCATTAAGGTTGTCAAGCTTAAATGAAGGCTCCTCAAGCGTTGTTACACCCGATCGAATATAAGCCTGCTTTACCATTGCTTAGATAAAAATAAAAATTACTAATTATATAGAAAATAATTGTCTCTTCCCCACTGCATTGGATTTAAGAGCGTACAAACAATTAGATCGACAAGCACAATTAAGAACAATTACAGTAAAAGAGCGAATCTTAACGCTCTATCATCATCAGTGATTAATAGGAATAGAGTATCATAAAAATTTTTTATCAAAATCTATCCTAAGTTACTGCCGATACCAGTACAATCGCTTACAACGTAGTATTTGCAAGCATATTATTTTCATGTAGTGAAAAAATAAACACCAAATCTTCATAAGCAATCCAGTAATTTTACATCTGCTTCAATCTCTCCAAAGTTAGAAGTAATAATGTGAAGATTTAGCTGATAATTAAATTGGTGGCGAGCTTTATCTTCGGTAACTCTCGCCCACCACGAAAAAATTATGATAATTAACACAAATATCTATGTTTCAGCCATTGGGATTTGAGCGTTGCTCGGTAAATACATCATTAGGTAGGATGGTTTACTATACCAATACAGGCTCTCCGTGGCAGGATGAAATGACTGCCAGTATGGATAAAGAAACCTTAATATTCTTACATGGATTCGGTGGTGGTTCTTCTGCATATGAATGGTCAAAAGTTTATTCAGCCTTTGCAGCAGAATATCGTATCATTGCACCGGATTTGATTGGTTGGGGTGAATCGGAACATCCAGAAAGAAACTACCAAGTTGAAGATTATTTAACTACAATTAGGGAATTTTTACAGCAAACCTGCGACGGTGCAGTAAAGGTAATTGCTTCTTCTTTAACAGCAGCATTTACAATTCGAGTTGCCATTACCCATCCGGAATTATTCAAGTCTTTGATTTTGACAACTCCAGCAGGGCTTTCCGATTTTGGTGAAAACTATTCCCGCAGCTTTTTTGCTCAAATAATTAGTACGCCTATTCTTGATAAATTGTTTTACACGGCAGGGGTTGCAACTAGCGGTGGAATTCGTAGCTTCTTAGAGCAACGACAATTTGCTAATTCCAATCGGGTTTACGAAGAAATTGTAGAAGCTTATTTAGAATCTGCAAAACAGCCCAATGCAGAATATGCGGCATTGTCTTTTGTTCGGGGGGATTTATGCTTTGATTTATCGCAATATATTGAACAACTCACAATACCTACAGCGATTATTTGGGGACAAAAATCACAATTCACCGGGCCAGAAATTGGTCGGCGTTTGGCGCAAATGAATCCCCAAGCCATTCAAATTTTTCAACAACTGGACTCTGTTGGTTTAACACCTCAGTTGGAATTACCAGGAGTAACAATAGCTTTAATCAAAAAATTTATACGTTCGCTTGATAAGGATAAGGAGTAGGGAACGGGGAATGGGGAACAGTAATAAAAGAGTGGGAAGGGGGGATAATCCGAGAATTGCGATAAAAAAGATACTTTTCAACATCCTCTTATAAGTAAGGCTATGGCCAAAATAAAAGTAAAATGTTCCTTGTTCTTTCTTCCCCTATTCCCCGTTCCCCTTTCCCTATTCCCTATAACCTAAAACAGTAATAAGTCATCAGCCATATTAATCGTGACTGATGACTTATAAAGTTATACACATGGGAAGCTCCCTATAAATAACCCAAAAAAATACCCAAAAATATTACAGATAAATAAAGCTACTATTCAAAATTACTTGTATTTAATAATCTTGAATTTCGCTAACCAATCGAAGTAAATACTAACTAGCTTTTTTGCGCGAGTTTGTAACCACCAATTCAAACTCCCAGCCAGGAAGTTGCTCTACCGATTTGCTAATGCGACGTAAATCTTCGGAACCGTTACAACTGAGATTTTGTCGCGTCCTAACTTTAGCAGCAACAACCTTTTTATCGTTTACGGCTATCAAATCAAGCGAACAACCAGCCAGTACCGTAGGTAGTTTTTCGGAAGACGGATGAATAGTTACTGAATAACCTTGCTCTCGGTATTCTCTAGCAAGCTTTAAGAGTCGCCGATATTCCAAGGGATTTTGATTGTCCTGATAGCTCATATCTAATTACTAAGAGTTGCTCCGGTGAAATTGAAGTATCAATCGCTTCACTTATTATAGAGCAAACCTATAAGAATGGTACTGTTAAATGCGCTGCAATATTGATAATAACTTTCATTAATTAACCAAAATTTAATAGTCTTTTTTGCGTTGGAAGATAACACTAAAAGAGGCGCTTATCATCAGATTTAATCCCACATTCCGCACCCAAGTTATCGTAATCGGAAATTACCGAAATAAATCTATTCAAAAAGAATAAAAAAGCACTTCATCTCGTTTAATAGCACGAATATCTTGAGAAAAAGGCATTATAGCAATTCTCAATAATAAGCAATAGTGATGAAAAACATCTATCTTCCAGTTTGATAGATAAAAATCTATATTAAATTGTATTTGGCAGGGTCATAATTTATGTATTTGCATTTCAAAGATAAAATGAGACATGACTATCCATAAGCTATCAACAAAACATGGAAATAACTTGTATGACTATAAAACTGTGAAAATTATTTGATTTTTATGTAATAAAACTATAATAAGAGTGACAATAGTTAGGTAATAATTTCAGAATAAAATCTCTTTCTTCATTCCAATTAGAAACTTGTTTTTGATTATTAAATTCAACAATATGAATTGATTGAAAACATTGAAAAATCCATCTTAATGTTGGGGTATCCGTGGGTTTGCCTAACTGATTTTTAATTTTTAGTTGCGACTCATACAAAGCAAGTCTTAATTGCCTTTGTGCAAGCTTATAAACTAATAAGCATAGACCCATTATCATTGCTAATGCTTCAATTCTTTCAGGTGTTTTTAAGTAAATACTATCAGCAAAAAATAATGGGTCTTTAAGAAAGCTAAATCCACGTTCACAAGATTGCTGTGCCTTATACTTGTAAATCATAGAAGTATTATCAAGTTCAGTTTCTTCTAAGATATTCGTCGCAATTATAAATCTTCCTGCGCTCAAGATTGACGGATTAATTTTATCTTTATCCTCTATAATTGTTGCTGATAATTGATAAAACTTTTCCTTTTCTTGCTTTCCCGAACTTTGTGCATTTTCAATTACAGAAACTTGATTTATTTGATGATATTTAAACTTTTTAGATAACTTCGATAATTCTTTAATTGCATCAGCCTCACAAGCGAATTTTTCCTTCGATAACTTTTTTAATTCACTTTTGATTTTTTCTTCATTCTTATACAGTTTCTGTGATAATTTCTGTAAGTCAGATTTTCTTCTTTCTTGGCTCTGTACAACTAACCATCTTTGCTCTATACCTGCATAATTAGTTTTTTTCGCAACATATGAATATTGTTTTAATTCGCTTTTAGTAAATTCTGATTCTAATAGTGTTGATGTTAATAACTTTGCTTCTTTAATACTCAAAGGTACTCTACATAGCCACTTTATATCTGACATTAATTTGATATTGTGTTCTGTGTATAGCGCACAATCTGCAACCATTAAACTATCAACTTGTAGTTGCTTTTTATAATCAACTAAAATTTGACCAAAACATGAAGAATCAACCGTATTTCCAGATGCTGATTTCAAGAATATTGGTATATCTCCATCATCACTACATATTAGTTCTATTAAAAATTGTTTTAAATCTGGTCTGTGGTCGCGAGAGTATCCGTATGTAATATTTATCGGTTGTAATGATTTAGTCTCTAGTTCTTCTTCACTTTGACTATTTTCTACTTTTTGATAATTAAATACTACTTCAGGTAAACTTGAATTATGCTCTCCATGCAAGTGTATAGATGATGAGTCTAAATGTGATGTCGATAAAGATATTTTAAATTTTTTAATGACATTTAACGTAATTGATAAAAATATTGAATCAAGCCCTTTTATAAATAATTTATCCATTACTCTACCCAGCTTATCGTCATTTAAGTATTCTGCTTTTACGCCAGAACCTATTAAATGCTCACAAGGAATTGATTCAAAATACTTTGGAAACATATATAACGGTTTAGAAACAAATCCTAACCCATTTAAAATCATGGCTTTTACAACTTGTCCTGCATTCACTTTTTCGTTTTCATTTACACCGATTGACTCGTTAATTATTTCTACTAATCCAATCGAATCTATTATCCCTGCGACTATACCTAAATGGTCTATATTCTTTATTTCAACGTCTTTAATATCAAACATGGCAGACAGAACTGGCGGGGGGAGATTTCTGCTTTCATTTTGACATTTTTTGTTCGTTATAAATTATTTTTACTCTTTCATGTAACTTCAAGAAAGGATTTATACTCTAATTTTTTTAGTAATTATGTATTAACACTAATGCAATTTATTATTAATAGTTCCTTTTAAGAGCTTGTTTTTAGTAGTATAAATATACTACTAAATCTATTTTCACTTATCTGTGAAACTTAGGGTGCGGAATGTGGGTTTAATAAGCGCATTATAGTAGTTAATTCATAGTTATATGCACTCATCGAAGGGAGCATCCCAATTTGGAATAAATACTTTATCCGACACCCGCTTATTGGTGCGGCTATAAAAACAAAGCCCCAGACTATAAACCTGGGGGCTTTTTGCCTTCATTAGGATGCTCCTCTCATCGAATAAGGTAGATGCAGTTAATAGTTACTTTGATTACGATAAATCTCCAGGGTCTGGTGCGGGTTCAACTTTAATATGCAAAAATTCTTCACCGTTAGAAAATCCTTCTGCCAAAGCTGGAGAAATACCTTTGATTCTAAAAGAACCATTTAGATTGCGACGACGGCTAATGAAATCAGTAATCTGATAGTCATCAACATAAATTAAACCATTCAAAGCATCTCTGATTGGCTTTACTATATTGTCATTATCTGGAACGGCTGATTCATCACCAGTCGGATCTGCATCATAATAATGCGTAATAATTACTTGAACATAACCTCCAACAGGAGTTTCTTGATTCCAATTATATAGGGCAGTTTCACGAACTTTTTGTTTCCAATTATTAACGCGTTTGCGTTCTTTTGCTTGGTGAGAAACTGGTTTACCAATTACTACAAATTCAAATGGCAGCATTGAGAAAATCTCGTAGTTAGGTGTAAGCGTCAAATAGCTCGCATTCGATAATCTCGCAGCGGTCGTAGATTTAATATTAACTTCAAGTCTTGGGGTTTCTATTACCGGAAATGCGGTTCATCTCCTTGAGCTTGAAATACATTTTGGGATTATTTCGATCGAATAAGTAACAATAACTGGGTTGACTTTTATCTAAGCGAACCCTATGATTATTCTGGGCAATTTAAGGGTGCAAGGATTAATAACTAGTAAGATATACTTGCGCTTTATCGATTCATTTGGTTTTATGTATCTGTATTAACACCCCAAAACATTCGTTTTAAATGCTACCCTTTAATTATTTATTCACACCTACAAGCTAACATATCAAAATATTAAACATCAACTTTTTTTAGTTACCGTGCGGTTAAATTTCGCTATAATAATTAGACTTTGTACTTAGCAAAACAATGATTTTAACCGGATATAAATTAAATAACTTTGTTATCTAAAAAACAATGTATTTTGTTTTAACAAATTTCAAAGTAAATAGACTTATTACTACCAACTAGAGATAGAAAAATAAGATAAAGAGATTAATCCAAAGTTATAAATTTTAGGCGATAAATTTCTACCTTCATTTAAGTTTGCCCTGGAACTTATAACCACCTGCTTCTATATGAATTTCACCTTCTTTCCAACCTTGATGGATAGGTGTTTTTTCTCCTGCGGCATTCTGGTAAACGGCGAAGTGATTCTTCCAATCATGTAAATTGCCATTTCGCCAAACCTTGGGTAAATCTATAGATTGATGTTGCAATTTCACTTTTCCTGCAACACCTTGATATTCAACTAAACCATTATTAATTTGATTTTTATCTAAACGAGATTTAGCAAGTACCGAACTTTTAAACTGTTCAAAATTTCCGTGAGTTTGTTTTTCACCTATTTCTAAAGCAAATCCACTGTAATCATTTCCCGTACCAGTCGCAGTTAAAATTTGGTCTTTGGGATAGTCTTTGCTTATTTCAGAAGTTTTAGTTGCGTTAATTCCTTCAATATCAAGATTTATAGGTGTTAAAGCCAACCATGTTTTTTCGTAGCCAATAAAGGTAATGTTATTTTTAGTTTCTATTTTGACCGATTTAGGTAAAAAGAATTGAAAAGGTGTTTCTTGCTTATCGTTGAGGAAGATTACTAAGTTGCGGTATTGTGCGATATTGTCACCACCGACAGTAGAAGTTGATATTTTTTTAGGATTAGTACCTGTCCCTGCGATAAAATAGTCAACACCACGGTCTTGATTAAAAGCCATCATCTTAAAACCATTCCAGTCACCACCAGAACCTTTAGCCAAAGTACCTATTTGAAAAGTATTACCGAAATATAAGGTTTCATGAAATTGCGGTGCAGTATCGTTACCTTGTTTCCAATTTTCATAAGTCGGTTTAGAGTTAAGCAATTCTACTGGTTTAGAAAACTGCTTTTTTGCTAAAGCCACAATTGCCGGATGGGGACGATAGCTGCTGGTAATAACGTGAACTAAATCTGGTGAAGGTTTAGGATCTTCAATTGGTGAATCGTTAAAATACAATCCTAATTCGTGAGTAGATAAAGCACACCAAACACAATTTCCTTTACCATAATCGCGCTTAGTCGGGCCGCCAAATCCACCCCGCCAATATTTCAAGGCACCCGAAGCCAAAAGCCAATCTAATCCAGCTTTAGCAAGAGATTTCACCTCTTTATCTTTAGCAAAGTCATATAGATTCAAATAAGCAGTAATGGTATGTCCAAGATAGTTTTCCGAATCCCATTCACCTTGTCCAATTTGATATAAAGTGCCGATATTTCGGCGGATGCGCTGTTTGTAAGCTTGTCGTGTTGCTTCGTTTTCCGTTTCTTCAGCGAATAAATACACCGCACTATTTCGCATTGCTTTCAAATTGTCTGTGTTACGACAATCCACCCAGGTATCGCAATTATCGGTTGAGCTTGCCCAAAATTTACGGCGATTAGGAAAACGACGCTTTAACGGATCTTCTGCTGTGAGAAGTTGCATCGCTTGTTTCATTCGCTGACGATATGCCGGATCTAGATACTCCCCAAAATAGAAATACTTGCGGACTTGTCCTTTGAGAGTAAAACTAGAATAAAAATCAATTCCTAAAGTATGGGAATGACTTTGAGCATCAGCATCCTCAGCTTCAAGAAAATCTTTGGACTTTTCGCGATTTCCTGCCAGAAAATCAATCATCGCTTTAGGATAAGAACGTTTTTCGCTTTCAAAAGATGTAGTTCCGTAATTCTTGCCAGCCAGTTGTGTAATTACTTGTTTTGCCCGTTGTTGAAACTCCGCTTCCATTTGCGGTGTCCATTGGCTTTGCGTCGATATTTGTTGTAAAGTTTGTGCGGGTTTAGTTTGTAATTGCAGCGTTGACTCATTTTTCGCAGAAGTGCGATACGCCAAGCGTGATGCCGAAGGCATATCGCAACCCAATGGAAGAAGTAGCAAGCAGCAGGTAATAGTTTTGATTAAATGTTTCATGTTAAATGTTCAAGCGCTTAACTTACAGGAAAATTTAGAATTGTTATCAAAAGAAACTCCTATAGGAATCCGATTTGAATATTGAACAAAATTGAGTATTTGTAGGAAAGGCAAAAAGCGTTGTAGATTTTCTTCCCGTTTTATTGCCGTTGCGTTATGACTTCACTAAGGCAGCACCGAAAGCTAGGTATGGTAGTGCGTTGCGCTTCGCGACAACACACCCTACGTATTTTATGTCCTATCGGACACGCTCCGCTAACAAAAATCTGCTGAGTAATCCTATATATCTACAGAATCTTTGATAGCAGACTATATTAGCTCGCAAGATGCATATCCTTGCGGACATACTGCGAAGGCAGCACTACTAGTTCTAATTGGGAGCATCCCAAATGTGTGATTTTATTTTTTTGTAGTGCGAGCATCTTGCTCGCTATGTATATCAAGCGAGCAAGATGCTCGCACTACAAAATTTTATTTTTGCAATATTGGGATGCTCCCGTTCTAATTTGCAATCCTATATTCAAAAAAAATAATCCCCTCGCTGCAAGCGGGAGATTATTGCAAACTCAAACTAAAACGTCAATTAAACTTTTTGCATAAGTAAAGGAAAGACTAAAAGTGAAGCATCCAATATTAACTTTAACCTTTGACCTATTACCTATTAATAATTACTTCTCGTCAACTCTAACATCAATTACACTGGCGTTAAAGTTATAATTAAAACCTTCTAATTCAAACGGCATCCCAATTTTGACTTTACTATTACCCAAAACTGGTCCGCTGTCGGTAATAGTTGCTTTACCTGCTAAAGTCAAAAGCATATCTGTACTAAAGATATTTTCTCTAGGGTCTTCGATTAATTTAATACTGCCATCGGGTTGAGTAACGATGATTTTTCTAGGTAGTACTTCAATCGATTTAATTGGAATTTGTCCGTAGGGTTGATTGCGGATAATAACGTTTGTTTTACCTTTTTCTTTAAACCCTTGGGCAGATAATCTATCTATATCGCGTACTTTTAATCCCCTAACAACTAAATCAACTTCAATCGGTTTTGTTGTCGTACCTACTTGAGCGACAGAGCCAGTTGTGCCAGGGAATAAAAAGATACCTCCAATTACTAGCAAGATTACTAATAAAGCTCCGATATCTAAAATATTGAATTTACCAAATAAGCGACCTTTGGAATCTAATATAGCCATAACTGATTTTTCCTATTTACAGATGGGATGGAAGATTGATATTAGAACAATGAAATTGATAGAGATAGAAGTTAATCGTATGTGAGATGAAGTCTTAAAGATAAAGGTTAAAATAGTCAGATTATTTCCTTTATTTTAGTTATAGGACAGTTTATTACTTACACTACTTTTCATGGCTTTCATGAAAGAATAGATGATTAATTGCCATGTTTAACAGCAAAGCTACTATTGAGTCAAGCAAACTGAATAACCTTTAACTGGCATAGCTCAGTAGCAACTTAGACGTGCAACTTCTCAAGCTATTTTCCGTCTTATAACTTACGTTCTTCTAAAAACCTCCTTGAAGTCGATCATGATTGAAAAAACAAACTTTTATTTTAATTTCCGCTCTTTGCGAAAAAGATTCTTTTATCCGTTAATTTCTGTAGTAGTAGCATTTAGCTTGTTCTTCACTACACCGTCACCTGCTCTAGGTATTTCTATCTGGGACATACTCTTCCAGGGTGCCCAAATTATTCAACTTTCTAATATATCAGACAAGGAAGAAGTTAGGCTCGGTAGGCAAATAAATCAGCAACTGCTCAAAAGCGATGTTAAACTTTATCGCAATTCTCAAATAAATAGTTACATACAAAGAATTGGTAATCGCTTAGAAGCCCAAAATACTAGAAAAGATATCCCTTACAAATTCCAGGTAGTTGAAGATGACAGTATAAATGCCTTCGCTACTGCTGGTGGATATGTTTATATTAATACTGGTTTAATCAAAGCTGCTGACAATGAAGCCGAATTAGCGAGTGTAGTTGCTCACGAAATCGCCCATATTGAGGGCAGACACGTAGTAGAGCAAATGAAGAAAACTGCGATCGCTAGAGGTTTGGCTACAGCAGCAGGTGTAGAAAATAGTAGGTTAGTTCAGCTTGGCGTAGAGCTAGGTTATCGTCGCCCTAATAGCCGTGGTGCCGAAAAAGAAGCAGACCAAATTGGATTAAGAATACTCACAGATGCTGGTTATGCTCCTCAAGCAATGGTTTCCTTTATGAAAAAGTTACAAAGCAAAAGCAGAAGTGGAGTTCCTAACTTTTTAAGTACTCACCCTTCACCCGGTAATCGTGTGGAATATCTTCAGACTTGGGTTAACGCACAACGTAATAAAGGTAACGACGGCTTAAGTGAAACTGCATACCGGAAAAATATCCGACCGTTAAGATAAAGAGTTAGGGGTTAGGGGTTCAGAGTTAGGAGTTAGAAGTATTGAACCTTTAACCTTTAACCTCTCAAGCCCATAACCTGCTGTTATTACGATTAACTTTTAATGAAGTTAGATTTACTTTAGCTGATGCTTCTTCCAAGGGTAATGTGCGTACAGAGGGTTTAAACATATTAGCTTGATAACAGAGGCGATTTGTGACATCAAATGCTGTTAACCAGCCGCTACGAGGATGATAAGCACCTGTATCCAAATCGAGCCAACCCGCACCTCTAGCAATTTTACCTGGTGCAATTCCAGGAAATGTAAAGGTAATAGTGTGACCGACGATAATTACTTTATCTGAAAAATAAGGCTTTTGAATGCTGTGAAACTTATCTCTAATCCAGCAAAATTGTTCGGCTTTTTGTTCTTCTATAGTTTTTGTCGGATCGATACCTGCATGAACTAAAAAGATGTCTCCTAAATCTAAATATAAAGGTAAACTCTGGAACCATTCGAGATGTTCTTGAGGTATCTTACCGTTTTTATAGCTTTTAATGGTTGCTTGTCCGCCACTATAAAGCCATCCTTGTACGTTGGGAGTCGAAGCATTCTTATCTGTGAGAATTTTTATTAACATATGCTCGTGATTTCCGAGCAAGCAAGCATAGGAATTTTCTTTGACAAAATCCACCACTTGCGAACTCTGGGATCTCTATCTATCAAATCCCCTAAAAAATAAATTTGGTCTTCCGCTGTTGGGGCGATCGCCTCTAACAATTGCATCAAGCCTTGATAGTGACCATGCACATCCCCTATAACTATACGACGGTGGCTAGTTGCACTCATGGGTCTGGACTTTAGTAAATTTGTTTTATATTCCTGATTCAGTAGAAATTACTATTAATCAGTAAGAAAATGTAAAAAATTTTCTAAACATAAGTTTAATGAAATCATTTCCATCAATAAAGGAGAAAATGTTACAAACCTTACTAATTAATAGATAGGAGCCTATTAATTTTGCTAAATTACAGCATCAGTACAATTACTTCTATTCTCGAAATAATGTTATTTTAATTACATTACATCTTGAGTGATAACACCATAATTTGCTTTGAATATAGTTTAGAGAAAATTGTTACAAAGTAGCTGCTATGGCAATAAAGTTTTAAAATTCAAATTGATATCGAGAAAGCAGGAGTATGTAATGTCAGAAGAATTTTCGGTTCAAGTTAGCGATCGCATTTGTAAGCACATGAATGATGACCATGCGGATGCGGTGGCATTTTACGCTAAGGCTTATGGCAATTTAGAAGATGCCACAGCAGCGAAAATGCTTTCTATTGACGCTGAAGGGATGAATTTGCAAGCTCAAGCAAATGGGGAAGAGGTACCCGTCAGAATTAAATTCGACCATACTTTGAAAAATGCCGAAGATGCTCATCATACATTGATTGATATGTTGAAGCAGGCAAGGAAATAAGTTAGGAGTTAGGAGTTATGAGTTAGGAGTTAGAAGTAGTGAGTAATGCCCCATGCCCCATGCCCCATGCCCCATGCCCCATGCCCCATGCCCCATGCCCAATTACCAATTACCTATTCCCTCCACATTTAAAATCAGATTTAAGCGTAAAAGCAAAGCAGGCTGTAAGTATAGTCAGTACGCCTGTAATCCAAAAGGGGATTTTGTAACCGAAACTTACTAGTAAACCTGAAATTGGCGGCCCGATGGCGTTAGAAATACTTAGATAAGATGCATTAATTCCCAAAATTTCCCCTTGTTCCCGTTGGGTACTATTCAACGATAAAATCGAATCTATTAAAGGCATCGGGAAGGAATTAACAAAGCCAAAAATTGCAATAATGATAAAAAATGCAGTTAGATAAGGAAAAGTTGGAATTAATAAAAAGGTTATTCCACGTGCCAATAATGCTAAAGATAAAATATCAATTAAATTAAATTTTTTCCTCAGTGGATCGAGTGCAAATACTTGAGAGATAAATCCTACCATGCCCACAACAGCAAATGTAATTGCTAATGTTTTGGCATCTTGATTTAACACTTCCAGCACAAATGGTTGAAAAGCAAAAGTAAAAATCGTAAAAGTGGAACCACTTAAAAAAGTTAGAACAAAAAGTTTTCCTAATTTCGGACGAGTTGCAGACTGGAAAATTCTGATAAAGCCAAAATCATTCAAACTTAAATGAAACTGCTGCTTGTCGGAGGAAGGTAAAGTTTCGGGTAAGAAAAAAATAGTCATAACGGTTGCCAATAAAGCTATAGCCGCACCGACAAGAAAACTCATTCCCAAGGAAGAAACGCCCCAAACCGTAGGTAATTGCTGCGCTACATAGCTTAGTGCAGGTCCAGCAACAAAACCCAAACGAAAAACAGCACCAAAAATACCGAAAGCTTTAGCACGCTGTTCTACGTTTGTAATATCGCTAACTACAGCCCTAGCAATAGAAGTATTTCCACCAGTTAAACCATCAAAGATACGCGCTACATACAATAGCCAAGCGACGGGAGTCACGGCAGCAATAATACCAGATAAAACCGTTCCCAATAAACTTACTACTAATAAAGGTTTTCTTCCCAAACAATCGGAAAGTCTTCCTAAAATAGGCGTACCGATAAATTGAGGTAAAGCATAAGCCGTAGTTAACAAACTTGCTTGAAAATCATTTAATCCAAACTGCTTCGCGTAGGGATACAGTAGCGGAATAACAATCGTGAAGCTAACCGAATTGATAAAGGCAACTAGGGTAACAATCCAAAACTGGAGAGGTAAATTAAATTGCTCCCTTAAATTTTTCAAGTTCATCTATTAAGTTAGAATTAATATTGCCAGAATTCAGCCTATTTTCTCATAGAAATTTATAGAAATTTATAGAAATTTATAGAAATTTATAGAAATTTATCACTGGCAGTTTCTTCAGTAGCTTATCCGATTAATACGGGAGCATCCCAAATGTGTGATTTTATTTTTTTGTAGTGCGAGCATCTTGCTCGCTATGTATATCAAGCGAGCAAGATGCTCGCACTACCAAATTTTATTTTTGCAATATTGGGATGCTCCCATTAATACTTGGTTAAACTTCCTCAATAAGTTAAGAAATCCCTTTACAATTTATTCTATCTATAGATAGTTGACATTTTTTTAATTACTAGGAAGTTTATTTCACCAACTAACCACTAACTACTAACTACTAACTACTATTAAACTTCTTGCAGCAACCAAAAGCCGGTATAAGTCATTCCAGAATCATCAGGCTGTACTAACAGAAAATGCAATCCTTGAGTGTTTTGCTTGCGCTGTTGATACAATGCAGCAGCTTGTGAAACTTCCTCATCTTCAAAGGTTGCTACAATCCATCAATCTACCAAACCTGCTTCTAAAACTAATCCATCCGGGGCACCAGCAATATAATTTAAAGCCACCGGACGACTTTCCTTCAACCATCTTGCTAAAAGCATCGATTTGCGTCCACCATAAATCACCACACCTGGAATCGGCACTGTTGAAGCCAAACCCAAATTTATCGGTAATAAAAATGATGGTGTTTCTAAAATAGGAATTGGACGTTCTGAAATAAAATCAGTGATATTGCCAGCACTTAAAGTGGCAAAACTCCATTTATCTCCCCAAATATTTTCAGATAAAGGTACCGGGGGTGGCTTATCTAAGGTTGTGAATTGCTGCTTTTGTTCCAGCCATTTTTTTAAAGCAGCTGTTCTGCGAGTTGCTTCGACTTTAATACCCAAAGTCTTCCCAGCTTGTTCAATTAAACTCAAAGACTGGGGACGAAACACTTGAATACCTAACGGTAAATTAACCGATGCTGCTTGCTTAATTTGCGAAGCTACCCAACTAGAATTAGCTTCCGACTGCGGACAAGTTGCTTCATATTTAAATTCAAGACTTGAATCGCAAATCGATAAATCCCATAAAACCCGTCCCGATTTATCTGGTTGCGAACGACGATAAAAATCAGCTTGCCAAAACATAATGCAGTTATCAGTGAACAGTGAACAGGGAACAGTGAACAGTAAGCAGTGAGCAATGAACAATTATTAGTTATTTCAGTCAGCAGTGAATATTGAGCTTGTAGTCAAGTACCATCAAATAATCGTGTTTTAGAGAAGATAAAAAATTTGTTTAATTAGTCACTGATAACTGTTCACTGTTCACTGCTCACTGATAACTGCTCACTGTAAAGCTTTTGCATGATGACGAATATGGTCTTCTATAAAAGTGGAAATGAAATAATAACTATGGTCGTAGCTTTGCTGGTAGCGTAAATTCAAAGGTTGATTTACTTGTTTGCAAGCTTTTTCAAATATGTTTGTCAGCAATTGCTGCTGTTGAAGAAATTGATCGTCGCTACCTTGATCGATTAAAATTTCACCATCAAAACCAAATTGCTTGATTAATTCACTAGCATCATATTCGCGCCAACTTTCTCTATTTTCACCTAAGTAATTAGTAAAGCACTTTTCTCCCCAAGGGCATTGCATGGGTGCAGCGATAGGTGCAAAAGCTGAAACAGATTTGTATTTTTGGGGGTTTCGGATGGCACAAACTAAAGCACCATGTCCGCCCATTGAATGACCAAATATACTTTGTTTATCTTGTTGTACCTGAAAATTAGCGGCAATTAAATCGGGCAATTCTTTGACGACGTAGCTATACATTTTGTAGTAAGATGACCAAGGTTTTTCTATTGCGTCAACGTAAAAACCCGCACCCGTACCGAAATCGTAGTCATCATCTTCACCTTTTATTCCCGTATTACGGGGGCTAGTATCTGGGACAACTAAAATTAAACCATGTTCTGCTGCATATTTTTGCGCTCCAGCTTTGACCATAAAATTTTCTTCGGTACAGGTTAAACCAGAAAGAAAATAAAGCACTGGTAAGCTTTGGGATTCAGCTTGGGGTGGTTGGTAAACGCTCAAGCGCATTTCACCATTACAGGTAGCTGAGGAATGAGAGTAAAAGCCAAGTTTTCCACCAAAGCTTTTATATTCAGAGTTGAGGTTGAGAGACATGAAAGATAATGAAACTATATTCTTTTTGCTGCCATTAGTTATCCTACCTAGATATTTGTCGAAAAATCTAGTAACCAGTGAGCAGTGAACAGCGATAGCGACATACAGTGAGCAGTTGGCAATTAGATATTCTATAAATTTTGTATGACAAGGGTTATAGCTAAAAAAATGCGAACGTTTTGATTCTTAGCGAATAAGGCGATCGCCCTTGAGTGCTGAGAAATAAAAACTGATAACTGGTAACTGTTTTCTGCTTACTGGTTATTGATAACTGCTAACTGATAACTGCTCACTGATTCAACTTCTTGCTTTTACTCTTTCGTGTCTTCGATCGGATAATTCTTTCATCCCAACTTCTTTAATTTCTAAATTTTCTAAGCATATTTGTTGTTCTTGTGGTCGTTCGTGTTCTACAACAAATACATTTGAGTATAAATTAGCAATTATCTGTTTTCCTTGTTGGGTTAAGGATAAGTAACGCAATCCATCTTTTATATAAGGATACACACCATTCCAATAAAATTTTGGATAGTTGTGACGCAAATCTGCTGGGTTTTTATAACCTAAAATTTTATTCATCCCAGTTTCTTCAAATTCGTAAAATAAAGAAGTAATTTTCTTTAAATAACGTGGATCGCTTAGTTGTCCAATTAGATCGGCAGCACGTACTAAACCTGCATAATTGTTAGTTTCTTGATGGTCTTCTGCTGCGGGTACCGGGAAGCGAGTTAATTCTATATTGGATTTTATCACTTCAGAATCAATTAATTTATGACCGCCAAAACGCTCGTCAATAAAAAGTTTTGCTCTATCCACATGATATGGTGTAAGACTTGCATCTGAAGCGCCTAACGGTAAAGAAATCATTGCTTCATCTTTACCCGTAGCATACAGGCTTTCGTCTTCTCTATCTTGACGACAAACTCCTTTTACATAACCAATATCATGACATAGTAAAGAGATTATAAAATGCAGCCAGTCTTCGCTGGAAACACCACCCTCTCGTATATGTTTACCACGCAAAACTTCTTGTCCTACAAGGGTTACTAAAATTGAGTGTTCTACGTTATGGTATAGAGCATCGCTATTGGCAATATTTTCTAAAGCCATGCTTCCTACCCAAGCAATAATATCTTGATAGTCAGTTTTTAAGCTTCCATAGCTACGACGGTATCCTTCTCTAACTCTATCCACAAAAGCATCTATCAAAACTTCAGTTGCGCTAAACATATTTTTTACCCTGTTAATAATTTATTGTTTTATCTTGGTTTTTTAAGCTGATAGGAAAATCCTGAATTATAACTTCAAGTTTCAATATTTTTTGTTATGCATAATTATGCAGATTTATACATTATATCCACTTTTATTAAATTGGCTTCATGAATACTTTACTTATACGATTATAGCAACGAAACCGCAAACTAAATATTAATAGTAACAGTTATTACTAGGATGCAAAATTTTATGTATCCGTGTTAATACTGCTTATTTAACAAGCAGATTCAATAGCTATCTTTTAATATAAAATCTAATATATTATTTATCTATTAATACTAATTCATCACGCTACAATTGAATAAAATACAATTTTTAATTTTATTTTGCAATTTTATAAAAAATATTGGAAGCAAAAAAAAAGATTGACAACATCTATAGTTTAAAAAAATAATCCTGTCTCTAAACTGAAAATAAATTTTTATCTAATATTGCTATTTTTAGGCAAGCTACAAATTATACCTGAGACAATATAAATAGAGCTTACCCAAATTACAGCAAATATATACATCGAATTTAATCCGAACTTTCTAACCACATAAAGAGACAATAAGATCGTTTAGTTTTTATTTTTTCACATTCAGATGATTGATGGCGGTGATCTCAACACTGACTTTAGTGTGATGCGGGGTATTCAATTATGCGCCTTTATATATTCCAAGCCTATACTGACAAGCTTTTCACCGCATAAACGATTCATAATAAACCTTGAATAAATATATTTAGGTCGTAAAAATATGACTTTTGTCATGGGTAAAATCAGTCTGAGACTACAGCCATTACACTAAAAAATAGGTAATAGTTAAGATACAGTAATAAATTTAAAGTTTTCTTAAGTTAAACAGTATTATTCCGGTTGGGCAGGAGGTGAAGCAATGACAGCAGGGGACTCGAATTTTTCAGATATTCCAGCAGAACAAGCAGCAATCGAAGAAACAACCTTTAAAGATTATCCCGAAAGCCACAAACAGCCCCGTTGGTGGACAATCATGCTTATGGGTATGGTTTTAGGTATTGGGATAACTACGATCGGAATGCGTTTGTTGAGCAATCGTCCCAAAGACCAACCAGAAGTAGCAAATTTATCTACCACTGAAGTTACTCCAGCAATGACTGTTACCCTTGCTTTAGTGGAACTCACTAGAGTAGCTCGCAATCTCAACGTTACAGGTACTGTTGGGGCTAGTGAATTAACTCCGGTATTACCTCAATCAAATGGTTTGCAAATTAAGCAAATTTTGGTCAAGCAAGGGGATTCGGTTAAGGAAGGGCAGGTGATGGCAGTTTTAGATGACTCGCTATTACAAGATCAAATTCTTCAAGCCAAAGCGGAAGTAGAATCTCAAGAAGCTGAGGTTGCTTCGAGAAAAGCGGATTTAGCTTCCTCTCAAGCAGCTTTGGAATCAAGTAGAGCAAATGTAATTTCAACTCAAGCAACAGTCGAGCAAAGACAAGCGGATTTAGCGCAAGCAAGAGCTAAATTAAGAGAAGCTGAAAGAAATTACCAGCGCAATAAGCAGCTTTCCGAACGAGGAGCTATTAGTAAGCAGTTATTTGAAACTGCTGAAACTAATTTTGAAACTGCAAAAGAAGCTGTACGTATTGCACAAGCAAATATTCGTAGCGCTCAAGCTAATGTAAATAGCGCTCAAGCAAGCATTAGCAGCGCTCAGGCAGGAGTTAGCAGCGCGAAAGCCAGAGTCAACAGCGCCGAAGCAGGAGTTCGTAGCGCTACAGCTAGAGTGCAACAGATAAAAACTCAGTTAGGGCAAACTGTAGTCCGCGCCCCCGTTTCAGGAATCGTTGCGGAAAAACTAGCAAGAGTAGGGGATATCACGGGTGTACCGCCGCAAACCCAAGTAGGAAACGTAGTTGGTGGAACCCAAAAGTTATTTTCGATTATTCGTCAAGGAAACTTAGAATTACAAGCCGAAGTTCCCACAGTTCAGCTATCGCAAATAGAAGTTGGCGCACCAGCCCAGATTACAACAGACGCAGATAACCGGGTTAAATTGCGAGGAAAAGTTAAAGAAATAGAACCCCTAGTTAATCAACAACGCCGCGAAGCCACAGTCAAAATTGATTTACCACCAACCAACTTACTAAAACCGGGAATGTTTGCTCGCGCTGCAATTGTCACCGACACAAACATGGCTGTAGCAATACCGCAAAAAGCAGTGCTTCCTCAACCCGACGGTAGCGCAATAGTATTCACAATCAATGAAGACAAAATTGCCAGCAGTAAAAAAGTAGATACAGGGGAAATTCTTAAAGACGGAAAAATCGAAATTAAAACTGGCTTACAACCCGGAAAAAGCGTTGTAGTTGACGGTGCGGGATATCTCAAAGATGGCGATAAAGTACGAGTGGCGAAGCAATAAGGTCAAAGGTCAAAGGTTAACTTTTTTAACTCCTAACTCTCAACTCCTAACTCCTAACAACTAACTCTTAACAACTAACTACTAACAACTAACTACTATTTAAAAGATGAACGTTTCTGCTTGGTCGATAAAAAAACCAATACCTACGATAGTTTTATTTTTAATTTTGACTATAGTTGGCTGGTTCTGTTTTGGTAATTTGGGTATTGATACCAGCCCTAATATTGATATTCCTGCGGTTCAAGTTACGGTAACTCAACCTGGTGCGGGACCTACCGAACTTGAATCTCAGGTGACGAAGAAAATTGAAGATGCGGTTGCTGGTTTGGGCAACATTGATGAATTGCGTTCGGTTGTTACCGATGGTGTTTCTACTACTACCATTAACTTTGATTTGGGAACCGATAGTGACAGAGCTACTAATGATGTTCGGAATGCTATAGCGCAAATTCGTCAGAGTCTTCCTCAAGATATTAACGATCCAATTGTGCAGCGTCTGGAGTTTTCCGGTAGTGCAATTATGACTTATGTGGTCACTTCGGATAAACGTTCTGTGGAAGAGTTGAGCAATCTGGTTGACGAAACTATCAATCGCGCTTTGTTATCAGCAAAAGGTGTGGCTGAAATCCGCCGTATAGGTGGGGTTGACCGAGAAATTCGCGTTAATCTCGATCCGGATCGTTTGCAGTCTTTGGGTATCACTGCGACTCAAGTAAACGACCAATTACGAGCTTTTAATATTAATTTACCGGGTGGGCGTGCTGAAATTGGCGGCAGCGAACAAAGCATCCGTACTTTGGGTAGCGCTCAAAGTATAGATATTTTGAGAAATTATGAAATAATTCTTCCTAATGGTGGTTCGGTTCCTTTGTCTACTTTAGGAAAAGTTGAAGATAGCTTTGGGGAAGTACGTCAAACTGCACGGTTGAATAACAAACCAGTAGTTGCTTTGGAGGTATTGCGTAGTACTGGAAGCGTCATGGTGACGGTGGAAGAGGGAGTCAAAAAAGAAGTTGAAAAGCTAGAAAAAATTCTTCCTCAAGACGTAAAAATGGAATTGATTTTTACTAGAGCTACTTTTGTTCGTGATTCTTACCAAAGTACGATGAACGAGCTATTAATCGCATCTGTATTAGCTGTAGTGGTAATTCTACTGTTTTTACGCGATTGGCGAGCCACTTTAATTACAGCAGTAACTTTACCTTTATCAATTATTCCTACCTTCGGCGTAATATTTGCTCTCGGCTACACTCTCAACAATATGACACTGTTGGGCTTGGGGTTGGCTGTAGGTAACTTAGTAGATGATGCCGTCGTAGAAATTGAAAACATGGAACGGCATTTGGGCATGGGAAAAGAACCCAAACAAGCAGCTTTTGACTCATCAGCAGAAATGGGTTTAGCGGTAATTGCAACTTCGGCGACAATCGTAGCCGTATTTTTACCCGTTGCATTTATGGGTGGAATTCCCGGTCAATTTTTCCAACCCTTTGCCATGACAGTTACCGCAGCAACTGTATTTTCCACAGCAGTAGCGCGAATGGTAACGCCGATGATGGGAGCTTATTTGTTGAAGTCAAAGAGCATTGGGCATGGGGCATTGGGCATGGGGCATAGCGCATTGAGCAAGAAAGAGACTAGAGAAAATAATCCAAAATCTAAAATCCAAAATCTAAAATTCTCTCCCTATGCTTCTACACTCAGATGGGCTTTACGTCACCGTACTACAACTTTACTTTTAGCTTTGGCTTTCTTTATTGGTAGCTTGATGTTGGTACCGATGATTCCCAAGGGTTTGGTTGATGGGGCTGATGTTGGTATTTCTGCGGTATCTATAGAATTAGCCCCCGGTTCGACTTTGGAAGACACCAAACAGGTAGTGACGCAAGCCACGAATTTAATTAAACAAAGTCCTTACGTTGAAAGTGTTTTATCTACAGAAAATGTTGGTTCGGCAAATCTTACCGTTAGATTAAAACCCAAAGAAGAACGAATTTCTCAAAGCGAGTTTGAAGAACAAATACGTCCGCAGTTTGGTCAAATTCCGGGAGCGAGAATTAGTTTTCAAAGTACTGGTGCTGTAGGTGGTAGAAAGGATTTGACTATAGTTTTGCAAAGTGAAAATCCTCGAGCATTGAGAAAAGCTGCTGATGATTTAGAAAAGCAGATGCGAACTATACCAGGATTGGTAGAAGCAACTTCAAGTGCTAGTTTGGTAAAACCGGAAATTTTGGTAGTACCCGATCCGCAGCGAGCCGCAGATTTGGGTGTTACCGTCCAGTCAATTGCCCGTACCGCTTCTTTGGCTACCATCGGCGATAGCGACGCTAACTTAGCAAAATATAATCTTAGCGATCGCCAAATTCCGATTCGAGTACAAATCGATCCTAAAGCGCGAGAAGACATCACAAATATAAAAAATCTCCAGATTCCTTCTCAAAACGGTAGTTTAGTTCCATTACTCGCGGTTGCAGATATCCGTTTTGGTAGCGGTGCGGCGACTATCAACCGTTTCGATCGAATGCGTCAAGTTTCGGTAGAAGCTAATTTAAAAGGTATCTCTTTGGGAGATGGATTGAATGCTGTGAACGAGTTAAGTGCGATCAAAAATTTACCATCGGAAGTAAGTAGACGTTCGGCTGGGGATGCGGAAATTATGGAGGAAATTTTTGGACGCTTCGGTACTGCATTGGGTTTAGCAGTAATGATGATTTACGCAATTTTGGTATTGCTATACAATAATTTTCTTCACCCAGTCACTATTATGGTGGCACTACCTTTATGCTTGGGTGGCACTCTCTTAGGATTGATGATTGCTCAAAAAGCTTTGGGACTATATGCCTTAATTGGTATCGTGTTGTTGGTAGGAATTGTCACCAAAAACTCTATTCTCTTAGTAGACTACGCAATCATCGGCTTAGAACAAGGTAAAAAACAACGTCAAGCAGTTTTAGAGGCTGGTATATCGCGTTTGCGTCCGATTTTGATGACTTCCCTTTCCACAATCGCCGGTACTTTTCCCCTAGCATTGGGACTCGGTGCTGGTGCGGAAGTCCGCCAATCAATGGGTGTTGCTGTTATCGGTGGTTTCACAACTTCTACACTATTAACTTTGGTAGTGGTACCAGTGTTGTTCACTTACATTGATAACTTTGGGTATTGGATTATTAATACAGTGAAATACGGTTTTAAGAAAAAACCTCGCCGTCAAGTTATCGAAGAAAACAAGAAAGTTAACTTACCGCCAGCAAGTTAATAGTTGAGAGTTAGGAATTAGGAGTTAGGAGTTAGGAGTTGAGAGTGAGAAATTACGGATTACGAATTGTTTTCCCCCTTTCGCTTATTTCCTATTTATAATTTCTCAGCTAGTTCTTTACCGACATACCAGGAAATTACTCAATCTTTTCGCCATTGATAACCAAACCATGCTTGATGTTTTGTAATTGTTGTTTTGCAGAAGCATCTTGGTTTGTTACATTTATATTTCTCTAAGGCATAAGCTTCATTGTCTATACGGCGAATTTCTACAATTTCACGTCCTGGTTTTTTGGGAATCTCGAATTTTTCTTCTAACTCCCGTTTCGCTATGTGCGAACCCAGCCAAGAGAACAAAGATTTTTGTTGACTTAAAGGTAACTCTACAATACGCCTTTGAAGGTCGAAGTTTCTCGAAATATGATTCATACAATTTAATAGATAGCAACCCTTGAATCAAATCTTATCGTATCAAAAATTTGATATTTTTTCGTAATTATCTTATTTTATGTATATGACAAAAGTTTTACATAGTCATAATCATAGTAAATTAATATGAATCACAAAACTGCAAAATCATTGTTATTCCTTACCTTTTATCTTAATTAAATGGTCGTAGAAGAGGGAAAAGGCAACGGTAAACACGGAGCAGAGGAAAAAGACATATTAATAAATAATATGAGTTATGTAACTGAATAATGCTTGTATAGTAAGTGATTTAGGTTTTTTATAGTTTCTTTTTAGAAAATTATAGTAATAAAGAATAAAAATTACGTAATTCTTAAATAGAAAGTTAAATTATATTTTTTAAAAAGGATAAAAATTTACTTATATAAGTAAACTTAATCACGGCAAATCAATTATTTAAAACTCCATCTATTCGCACCCATACTTGTTTAACTTGCTAACCGTAAAAAAATATGTCACAGCAGAACGGTATTGCGAAGGCGAGAGAAAAAGCGCCATCCTTTTACGGCAACTAATCACAATCAAGTTGTAGTAGTCGAAAACCTAAACGTCAAGGGTATAGTACCTCCTTCACGCGATTTGGAACGCCAAGTGTGCTTTCTTATGATGTTTGGCAATTGAAAAAGTTTATGGGTAAGGAGTTCATGGGTGTTGTACGCTCAACTTTTTTGATTGCGCCTGATGGTAATTTAGCCCATACATGGTCTAATGTAAGAATTAAGGGTCATATAAAAAAATCTTAAACAAATTTCAGGAATTGCTTAGTGCGGTTTTATTGCTCCGGCGATTTATAGATAAGATTTATAAATAATTAGATGTTAAGTGCGATATTAAATTGAAGCGTATCGCTTTTATTATCATCCCAAAAAAAAATTTCAGCGATGGCAAACCACAAAGGTACCCGCGCCGTCAATACTACTTTTTGTATTATGTGTAATTAGCTTTAATGAGAATAAAATTTCAGTTACTATTTCAACTTCAATGCTAAATATTTGAAGAAGCAGCGTTCCATATAATTGTCATAATTCTATAAACTGGGAACCAGTTTAATTCTACCAGCATCCATTTCAGCCATTAAGAGTTCTAATGCTTCATAGTCAACGTCAGAAATGTAACCCATCTGAGTCAGTTCTGAATTTATTTCATTTTCTATTTCGGGAGTTAATTTCTTTATAACCAAAGCCCTTTCAACTAATTGACGAATAGCGAACTTAGTTCTCATAGTAAGTAACCGTTATGTATTTAATACCAATTATCTCAGATATATTTCAGTATAAAACGTGATCCAAGCACTACTTATCAAGTGATCTAGATCACAGGTATAGCGGACAAGTCACTTGTCATCTCAAAAAGATACAAGCTAATAATTAAGGAAAAAATAAGGATACTTTATATTTAATTAGCCTCTCTCGACGCTTTTTAGGCAAGAATGCTTTATAGCTAAATAATAATCAGATATCTTTTTCCATAACCGGGCACGAAGGCATACTGGTTATATAGATTATTTTTGAACTTGAATGAGAAAAAAGTATATTTAGCTACTGTTTTCTTAAGTATTGTGACAATCTTTAAACAGAAGTAGTCCAAGGGTGAAGATTCGACAAAGACAGCTAATACGAATGGTCGATGCGATAAAAAAAAGATTATGGTCGAATACATCTATCCCTCAAGTAAAGAATATTTGATAGTAGGATGTAATTATGCAAGCAATACTCGATAATCCTCAAATTACCATTATTCGTCCGAATGGTTGTTTAAATGCTGTAAATGCCGTAAAGCTTGAACGCGAATTGGGTGCAGTTCTAAAGCAAAATAATAATACAATTGTATTGATAGACCTGGAAAAAGTTGATGCTATAGACAGTGCTGGTTTGATGGCATTAGTATTTGGAGTAAGAGAAGCAAAGCAATTAGAACAACGGCTTTGTTTTTGCTCGGTTGCTCCCGCACACAGAATTATTTTTGAACTTGCTGGTTTAGATAAAGTCTTTGAAATATTCGATGCAGGAAAAATTTTTAATAGTTAATATAAACGTCTTCTTTGCTGCCTTAAAAGTTCCTGTTTCTCCTCGATTGAAAATAAGGGAATTTAGCTATAAGAAGAAAATTTGAATAACTTTCCTAATACACTGCTACGAATCAATGCTAATCTTGGAGGTGAGTAGCTGTAATTACTAGAAGTAGCTAGAAAATAGCATAGTGTCTATTGCAGTAGATAAATTAATCACGTCGGATATTTTAAAACCATCCCGTTACCTGGGTAATGAGCTTTTAGCTAAACATAAACCTTGGGATACGGCGACGATACGCTGGGTATTAACTTACCCAGAAGTATATGAAGTTGGTGCTTCCAATTTAGGGCATATCATTCTTTACAATATATTGAATGTTCAGCCCCGCCAGTTGTGCGATCGCGCTTATCTACCGGGTGCGGATTTAACGGCAAAGTTAAGAACGACTCAAACACCTTTGTTTGCGGTAGAGTCAAAGCGTAGTCTAGTTGATTTCGATATTTTGGGTTTTAGCCTCAGTTACGAATTGGGGGCTACCAACATTTTGGAAATGTTGGATTTGGCTGGCATTCCTTTCACTTGGGAAGAAAGATTGGAGGGAGATTACCCGCTGATTTTTGCGGGAGGACAAACTGCTACATCTAATCCCGAACCTTATGCTGACTTCTTCGATTTTATTGCTCTTGGAGACGGTGAAGAACTATTACCTGAAATAGGTTTGGTTTTAGAAGAAGGTAAAAAAGCGAAATTAAGCCGTCAGGAATTATTGCTGGATTTGGCACAGGTACCTGGCGTATACGTACCGCAGTTTTACGATATGGCTGCTGATGGTTCGGTTTATCCCAATCATCCAGATGTGCCCGAGCGTATTATACGCAGGGTTTCGAGTCCCATCCCGGCTTATTCTATCGGTTTGGTTCCTTATGCCGAAACCGTACACGACCGTTTGACGATTGAAATTCGACGCGGATGTACCAGAGGCTGTAGGTTTTGTCAACCAGGAATGTTAACTCGTCCGGCGCGAGATGTAGAACCCGATCGAGTTGTGGAAACAATTACTAAAGGGATGCGCCAAACTGGTTACAATGAATTTTCTTTGTTGTCTCTTTCCTGTTCCGATTATTTAGCTTTAAGTTCGGTAGGAATGGAAATTAAAAATCGTCTTAAAGATGAAAATAGTTCCCTTTCTCTACCCAGTCAGCGAGTAGATAGATTTGATGATAATATCGCCAATATCCTTGGTGGAACCCGGAAAGGTGGTTTGACTTTTGCCCCAGAAGCCGGTACTCAAAGGATGCGGGATATTGTTAACAAAGGTTTGACAAATGAAGAATTATTAAGGGGGGTAAAAACAGCTTGGAAACGAGGTTGGGATAAGGTAAAGCTATATTTTATGATTGGCTTACCCGGTGAAACTGATGTTGACGTATTAGGTATTGCTCAAACTGTAAGCTGGCTGAAGCGGGAATGTTGGGCAACAGGTAGAAAACCCGTGAACTTTAACATCACAATTTCCAACTTTACGCCCAAACCCCATACACCATTCCAGTGGCACTCAGTTTCTACCAGTGAATTTAAGCGTAAGCAAGATTTGTTGCGCTCGGAATTTCGTCGAATTCGGGGAGTTAAAGTTAATTTTACCGATGTGCGGATTTCAGCAATGGAAGATTTTGTCGGTAGAGGAGACAGAACCCTCGCGAGCGTGTTACGTCGTGCTTGGGAACTGGGCGCGGGTATGGATTCCTGGTTCGACAATTTAGATAAAGCTTTTGCAGCTTGGGAGCAGGCGATCGCCGAAGCTGACTTAGATTGGAAATATCGCCAAGTGCAAGCTGGTGAGTGGAATGTGATGTCCGTCAGCAGTGCTGATGAGCGCCTTGATTCCCCACTGCCTTGGGATCATATTGACACGGGAATTGATAAAAAGTGGCTCAAAGAAGATTTGCAACGGGCAATGGAAGCCGCTACCGTACCCGATTGTTCCTTTGACGGTTGCTCGCATTGTGGTGTTTGCGGGACCGATTTTGGTCATAATGTGGTAGCAGAAGCACCGCCCATTCCGGAATTTGCTGGAGATTTCGTTCCAGATACTACCAAGGCTGTACGATTGCGAGTACGGTTTGGGAAACAAGATGATATGGCATTAGTCGGTCATTTAGATTTAATGAGAGTCTTCGATCGAGCCGTGCGGCGAGCGAGATTACCAGTATCATTTAGCGGTGGGTTTAATCCACAACCCAGGATATCAGTAGCAAATGCTTTACCATTGGGAGCTACTAGCAGTTCTGAAATTGTCGATTTTGAATTAACGCGCTTAATTGATATTGATACTTTCGAGCATAATTTAAGCTCTGCATTACCGAACGGCATACCTATATATGATGTAGTGCAGCTAGATTTAAAATCTAAAAGTGCATCCCAACTTCTTGAAACAGCCGAGTATTTGATTACTATAAGCTGCGATCGAGAAGTAACTTTATCCCAATGGCAAGATTGGATTGATGCAATCAAACAAGCAGAAGAAATTTGGACACAGCACAAAACCAAAAAAGGTAAAATCAAAAATGTAAATCTGCGCGAACGTTTGTTTGAATTAGAGCTTGTCGAGACAGCGAAGGTTGATACGAGCCAGAATAATGCACTCAAGTTACGTTATTTGGGAGCTTGTCGCAATGATGGTACGTTATTGCGTCCGGAACAAATTCCATTTATGCTTGAATTTGTAGCAAAAAGAGAATTCCACCTGCTGCACATACATCGGAGCAAGCTAATTTTGGCAGTTTAATAATTTGGGGCAATTGTAGTTATCAAAATTGCCCTCTAATTTAACTTCAACCTTCTTAATTGATTTTTTACGACCTTGCGCTAGAATTATATGAAGAGAAATTATAAGAGCGCTGCAACGGAACGAATTGATTCACTACCCGCTATGTACGGGGCGTTAAAGCAATAATATTTTAGAGTGCAACGGAGGCGATACTGGGGTATTATCTCAGATAAAGCCGACAGCATCCGCACAGAAGTCTCTCTAGGGGCATTGTTTGCAGCTAGGAAAGCGGTGAATCTGTTCCGACTCGTAAAGCAGGCGGGTCTAATTACTTCTCTCACCATTTATGATGGCGGAAATAGTAGAGTAAGCTCGAAATTTAAAGCTAACAGGGTTTGGATATGTAGAGTAGCATAGGCATTAAAAAGTACCATACATTTATTGGTAAACTTTTAAAGTCTACTTTGAGACGGGCAAGGAAGTATGCACCCTTACTCTTGGTTTTCTAGCGCAGTCAGCCAGCGTCTTAAGAAGAGGCGCAGTTTCACACTAGCGAGGATATTCTAGGTAATACTGCCCGATAATTAGAATAATCTTTTGCACGAGCTGCGCGAGAGTGTAAAAAAGTAAGACTGTAATTGCTTTTTTACCTGACACATTAATTAGCAAGGGAAAGGTGTAAAAAATTGACCCTTAACGGGCGATTTTATTCATAAAAACATTCGACAGTTTTGGACATGAGTTGCGTAAACGCAATTCAACAAGGTAAATAGCTCGTGTTTCTTAGAGCGAAATTTTTTGCAATTTTATTACAGCAGCGCCTTGGAAGGAGGAGACAGGGTAGATTGATGAAAACTCCTCTGGGCAAGGATTTGAGCTGCCAATTTTTGAGGAAATTGAATGCCGAAACAAATTATCATCGCCGAACAGCATCAAATTGCTGCGGTGTTCTCTGAAGATCAAATACAAGAACTTGTCGTAGCTACCGGCCATCACCAAATTGGTGATATTTATTTAGGGGTAGTAGAAAATGTATTGCCTGGGATAGATGCGGCCTTTGTTAATATTGGCGACCCTGAGCGTAATGGTTTTATTCATGTAACTGACCTCGGACCATTAAGGTTAAGACGTTCGTCAGCAGCAATCACGGAGTTATTAACACCACAACAAAAAGTGTTAGTGCAAGTGATGAAAGAACCCACGGGTACAAAAGGACCCAGGCTTACGGGTAACATTACTTTACCGGGGCGCTACGTAGTATTGATGCCTTACGGACGAGGCGTTAATTTATCCCGCAGAATCAGGAACGAAAACGAACGTAACCGTTTGAGAGCCTTAGCAATCTTAATTAAGCCAGCAGGAATGGGTTTATTAATTCGTACTGAAGCCGAAGGTAAACCTGAAGAAGCTATTATTGAAGACTTAGAAATTCTGCAAAAGCAATGGGAATCAATTGGCGAACAAGCCCAAACTAGCCGTGCCCCAGCTTTGCTCAACCGTGACGATGACTTTATCCAGCGCGTTTTACGGGATATGTACGGTGCCGATGTAAATCGGATTGTGGTTGACTCCAGCACTGGATTAAAGCGAGTAAAGCAGTATTTACAGAATTGGAGCGGCGGACAGGTACCCCAAGGTTTATTAATCGACCACCACCGCGATCGCACTGCAATTTTAGAATATTTCCGGATTAATGCTGCCGTCAAGGAAGCTCTGAAACCAAGAGTAGATTTACCTTCTGGCGGATACATTATTATTCAACCTACCGAAGCATTAACGGTAATAGATGTCAACTCCGGTTCGTTTACTCGTTCGGCTACAGCAAGAGAAACCGTATTATGGACAAACTGCGAAGCCGCAACGGAAATAGCACGTCAGTTACGTTTACGTAATATTGCTGGAGTAATTGTCGTTGATTTTATTGATATGGAATCGCGGCGAGACCAGTTACAGGTTCTGGAAAATTTTAATAAAGCCCTAAAATCGGATAAAGCTCGTCCTCAAATTGCTCAGTTAACTGAATTGGGTTTGGTAGAGCTTACCCGCAAACGTCAAGGTCAAAATATTTACGAGCTTTTCGGAGAAACTTGTCCTACTTGTGGAGGTTTGGGACATATAGTACATCTACCAGGGGAAAACGAATCCCGAGTCGCACCACCACCAGTAGAAGTACCAGAGCGTGTAGTACCTTTACCGCAAAGAGAACCCCGTTTGTCTGCTCCTCGATTGAGCGAACCAAGAGAAGTGGTAGATGGATTCGCAGATGCGGATGAAGGTGACGGAGATTTTACAAACTTAAACTTAATCAATCATCCAAGCTATCAAGAATTAGGCGATCCTAATAAACGTCGTCGTCGTCGCCGCATTAATACGGGAAATGGTAAAGATGAACCGAGAATTAATGGAAGTCCTTTGACATTAGTCAATGATGACTTAGATGCTGATGCAGACGCAGAACCAGAACTTAGAAGATCCGAAACACCGTTGGGGTTGAATAAAAGTTGGAACGAAAGACCAGAACGTACTAGTAGAACTAGAGTTGAATCGGTTAAAGGAGTACTCGAACCACCAGAAATTGTTTCGGTAGAAATGACTGCGGAGGAACAGGATGTTTACGCTTTAATGGGTGTTACACCTTTAAAAAAGTTAAACAAAGATTTCAAAAACGAAAAATCCGTAATTATTAATATAGTTCCACCTGGTGAAAATGAAGATGAACATGAAGATGAAGATGAAGATAGCATCTCAGAATCTGAATCCTATTCGCTGACTCCGACTCCTAAGAAGGTGAAAATAAATAATGTAGATAATGAAGTTACATTCGAAGAGGAAATAGAAGAAGAAGTAGAAGTAGAGCAACCACAGCAACCAGAGCAAGTAGAATCAAATCAAACCATAGATAATACCGAAACAGAAACCACTTATTCAGATACACGTCGCCGTCGCCGTCGTTCTCGTACTTCCTCAGAAGCACCATCTAGCTAGGTAACATAACTAACTCTTTTATGGTAAAAACTGTGCAAGCTATCACTGCAATGGACGCGCCAGAACTCCCCCTCAAACAAAATTGGCTAGAATTTTCTACGTACTGCAATACAACAAACGGGTTAATTGCAGGTGTAGATGAAGTGGGGAGAGGCGCTTTGTTTGGTCCTGTGGTAGCAGCAGCAGTCATCCTACCAAATAGTAATTGTTTGCCCCAACTCCTCACAACCAAAATTAAAGATAGTAAAAAGCTATCTGCTTCTAAAAGAACTCAGTTAGCCAAGCAAATTATTGATATTGCAATAGACTGGAAAATCGGTTTTGCAACTACGGTTGAAATAGACTCTTTTAATATTTTGCAAGCATCACTTTTAGCAATGAAGCGGGCCGTTCTAAAATTAAAGGTACAGCCCGCACTTTGTTTAATTGATGGGAATCAGCGGATAAAAAACTTTTCATTACCACAAGAAACAATAGTTAAAGGAGATTCGCTTTCGCTTACGATAGCTTCCGCTAGTATCATTGCTAAGGTTTGGCGCGATGAACTAATAATTCGTCTTGCTAATAAGTACTCGATATACGACTTAGAACGAAACAAGGGTTATGGTAGTAAAAAGCATCTATTAGCAATACAAAATTACGGTATCACGCGCTTGCATCGTACATCTTTTCGTCCCTGCCAAATCGAAGAAAAATAACTTCTCATACTCCCATTAATTTAAAATTTCCTTTGGATAGGGAATTATTAACAGGTAACGGCTATATAACTGAGTAGTAATTAGATAAATAATGCTGGCTTAACTACTTCGTATTTTAATGGCATTTATTCTAATAGCTAATTCTTCAATAGTTCGTATGCTAAAATTTCCGAAAAAATCTCTAAAAGCCTTGCTATACAATTATTAATACAGTAATTTACTTAGATAGTTAACGCTTATTCCCCTGTTCCCTATCCCCTCTTTCCGATTATTTAATGCCGCATCCTAGGTACGGCTATAACCTAATCGCTTTTCTTTTAATGGTTTTTATTCAGGTTTGAAAATCTTGAAATCATTACTATCCGGGTCAAAACTGCTATCTTTAGTTTGCAATTCAACCCAACGTCGATAATCAACCAGCAACTGTCGTAACAATCTTTGCTTTATTGTTAGCAATACGCTTTTTAGCAACCCATTACCAGTAGTTTCCAATATTGATTTAGGAGTAAAAGAGAAAGGTGGCGGTAATTCAACCTGTACTTCTAGATTTACTATACCTTTTAGACGAGTATTTTCATGTATTTCATAACTTGATAAATTACCTTTTAAATCAAGCTGAAAACGTTGATTAATATATTCTATACCACGAATCTCACTACGGACTGATTCTAAATAAATTGCTCCATCTGAAGCAGCCCATACTCTCATGTCTACGATTGGTTGAATACTCAACGACATAAAAGCTAGGGGACGCATTTTTAAACGAAAAACTTCTGTACTTAGCTGTTCAATCCGGCTCGAATCAGCCAAAGCGTTAACTAAGCGTTGGGGTTGTCGTAAATAATGCTTAATTGGAATAGGCTGATACGGAACGGGAATTTCTACCGATTGACAGGCTTTAAATTTAGTAGCCATAGTAAAACGACAAATTATTGTCGATAATTGTATTTTTGAACAAAAATATAGTTGTTTGTATTGTACAAAAGCTATACCCTTCTTAATTATAAAAATTATTGTTACTTTATAATATCTATTTTAGGTAAGATAATAGATTATTCTATTTGCTATCTTCAGTATTAAAGGTTTTGTAAATTATGGTATCTATTGCACATTTGGGGCCTGTTGGAACTTATGCAGAACAAGCAGCTTTATATTATGTTAATTGGCTGACGAAAAATACTAAAACGCAAGCTTCATTATGTCCTTATCCGAGTATTTTTCAAACACTTAATTCTGTAGCTAAAAACCAAACAGATTTAGCAGTAGTACCTGTAGAAAATTCTATTCAAGGAGGAGTTACTGTTACCTTAGATACACTCTGGCAATTAGATAATTTGCAAATTCAGCTAGCTTTAGTCGTACCAATTACTCATGCATTAATTTCTTGTTCTCAAAGCTTAGATAGTATAAAAATCGTTTATTCTCATCCGCAAGCATTAGCTCAATGTCAAAAATGGTTGGAGAAGTTTCTTTCCCAAGTACAGTTAGTTCCGACTAATTCTACAACAGAAGCACTACAAAAATTAGAAAGTGACAAGGCAGCAGCAGCTATTTCATCGCTTAGAGCCGCACAACTATATAATTTACCCGTACTAGCAAACGGTATTAATGATTACCCGGAAAATTGTACTCGTTTTTGGGTAGTTAGTCAGCCCGGTAATACTCCCGCTCACGAAATGCTAACAAGTAGTGCTTTCTACACTTCATTAGCGTTTAGCGTACCGGCAAATATCCCTGGTGCATTGGTTAAACCATTACAGGTTTTCGCCAATCAAAACATTAACCTCAGCAAGATTGAATCGCGTCCAACTAAACGTTCTTTAGGAGAATATTTGTTTTTTATGGATTTAGAAGCAGACGTTTCCTCTGCTAAAATGCAATCTGCTTTGGCTGAATTATCTAATTATACGGAAATTCTTAAAATTTTTGGTAGCTACAATGTTTTACCAACTGAATTATTCTAAATTATAACTACTCAAAAACAGTTGTTATTAATAGGGAATTTTTATTTGCAGGCAATAAAGAATTGGGAACGGGGAACAGTGGCTATTTTTAGTTACAATAATTTGATTAATTTCTCAATTTAAACAAGCATATTTTCATATTTTAAACATAAAAGTATGCTAAATTTTCTACCGATTCAACAACTATAGTTTTTCACTATCTATGCTCAATATTCTCTAAAAAAAGCGATTAAAAGCTGACTTTATAAGAAAAATAGTGCTTTGCTGCTAAAACTATTTATTCTTTTTTACTTATTTACACTACTCCCTATTCCCCCCAATCCTATTTCTTACTTACTAAGACTTTTGGTTTAATGTATCTTTAAGAACAGTACGAGCAGCTAAATGATTGCGAGTTGAAGTTAAAATTTCTGTTTCTCGTTCTAAACGAGCGGCTGTATCTTGCATTTCTAATAATAACTGTTGCTCTGGAGCTACACGGTAAAGGTTGCTTGCTACCCAATAAGATAATTCCTTAGGTAAAGCTGGTAGATCCTGCGGTAGTTCGATATTTTGTTCGGTCAATTTGGCACTTAACCGCACTACATCACGCAGCAACTGTTCTACCTCAGATGCTTCATGTCGTAAATCTTTAGTCGGTTCCTCGTCATCAATCCATTCAACTAACCCAACAAAATAGGGCTTTTCACGAACGTATTCCAACACCCGAAACCTCTGCTGTCCCAAAGTTAGCATTTTCATTCGGTCATCTTTCAAACGTTGATGATGAATAATTTCCGCACAACAGCCAACATTGGCAACAGTACCTTTTGCTTGGTCAACCATTAATACCCCGAACCTGCGATCGCTATCCAAAATCGTGTTCATCATGATTCGGTAGCGAAATTCAAAAATATGTAGTGGCAAAGGTCTGGTAGGAAACAGAACCACATCCGGTAAAGGGAATAAAGGTATTTCGCGAACTGCAATTCTAGAAGAGGATGTCATATTTACCGTGATAGATATTTGTACTACTATTCGTACTACTCATAAAAGTATTTTTTGTCGAGACTTAGGCAGTCATTAATATAATTATGTCATTAAGATCAATAATCTAATCTCCAATCGCTGGTATTACTTCCCAACAGAGAGGCTTTTATTCGCCATGCGCGGTTTTGCGATCGCAATCAAAATTTAACTTTGCGTAAGTTCTGTATTTTTGAAAAAACCTGTATATTCTTTATATTTTATCCTAAAGTCGTTTTGCAGCGAATAAAAAGCCCTTAGAAATTGGTCTAAGGGGATAAAGGTATCTATTAACACAGTTGTATATTTAATTAATTGTTGTTTTTGGATTAATTATTTACCGAAAAACTACAACTAATCCTCTCATCCTCAATCAATAATTACAGCTTGACTTCAATGTCCACACCAGATGGTAAATCAAGTTTCATCAAAGCATCAATGGTTTTAGAAGAAGGCTGATAGATATCGATAATGCGTCGGTGGGTACGAGTTTCAAAATGTTCTCGTGAATCTTTATCTACGTGAGGTGAACGAAGTACGCAGTAAATACGGCGTTTTGTAGGTAAAGGTATCGGACCAATTGCCGTTGCATTAGTGCGATTAGCAGTATCAACGATTTTCTCGCAAGATGTATCGAGTAAGCGACGGTCAAAAGCTTTTAAACGAATTCTAATTTTCTGCTGCTGTAAAGTAGCCATTTGTTCAGTTTTCCTGGTTCAGATTATTTGTAAAACGGAGGGATGGAAATTTTTATTAATCGGTCAAAACCAAAAATCAACCCGTAAGGTCTTAATAGTGAAGAACCGTTTCTGTTTCCAACCAAAAACAGTTAAAAAGCAGAGAGGTATTATACCATCTCTGCCCGTATTCTAGTTAAAGTCCACCTAGAACTATTTGACGATTTTAGAAACTACACCAGCACCAATGGTACGACCGCCTTCACGAATTGCGAAGCGCATTCCTTGTTCGATCGCAATTGCGTTGATTAGCTGTACGTTCATCTTAATGCGGTCTCCAGGCATAACCATTTCCGCAGCACTACCATCATCAGCGGTGAAGGACTGAATTGTACCTGTCACATCGGTAGTACGCACGTAGAATTGAGGGCGATAACCAGAAAAGAATGGGGTTTTACGACCGCCTTCTTTCTCTGTTAAAACGTATACTTCACCTTCAAATTCGGTATGAGGAGTAATGCTACCGGGCTTTGCAATTACCATGCCACGCTCGATATCATCTTTCTGCATACCACGCAGTAGTATTCCAGCGTTATCTCCAGCCATACCTTCATCGAGACTCTTCTTAAACATCTCGATACCAGTTACGGTGGTGGGACGAGTATCTCTGATACCAACCAGTTCAACTTGGTCGCCAACTTTGACTTTTCCACGTTCGATTCTACCAGTTGCTACAGTACCACGACCTGTAATGGAGAATACATCTTCTACTGCCATCAAGAAAGGCTTATCTACAGCACGTTCGGGAGTAGGAATGTAAGCATCTACCTGTTCCATTAATTCGTAGATTTTATCTACCCACTGGTCTTCACCTTTCTTCATAGTGGGGTTAGCAATCATTGTTTCCAACGCTTGCAAACCAGAACCTGAAATTACAGGAATATCGTCACCGGGGAAATCGTAGTCGCTAAGAAGTTCGCGGACTTCCAATTCCACCAACTCCAATAATTCTTCATCATCAACCATGTCTTGCTTGTTCAAGAAGACTACGAGGCTAGGTACACCAACCTGCTTCGCTAAGAGGATGTGTTCGCGGGTTTGAGGCATGGGACCATCAGCAGCAGACACCACAAGAATCGCACCGTCCATTTGGGCTGCACCAGTGATCATATTTTTCACATAGTCAGCGTGTCCGGGGCAGTCTACGTGAGCGTAGTGACGACCATCAGTTTCGTATTCCACGTGGGAAGTATTGATGGTAATACCCCGTGCCTTTTCTTCAGGAGCGTTGTCGATATCATCGTACTTCTTTTGTGCTGACTGACCCAAAGCGGATAAAGTCATGGTGATGGCTGCTGTCAACGTGGTTTTACCGTGGTCAACGTGACCAATAGTACCGATATTAACGTGTGGTTTATTTCTTTCAAATTTTGCGCGTGCCATGTATGCTCGTTTCCTTTTTTAACTATGCGTTCCCTTGTTTTTAGCGATTATTGCCTCAGCCACGTTGCGAGGCACTTCTTCGTAGTTACTAAACTGCATCGAGAAAATACCCCGACCTTGGGTGTTTGACCGAATGTCAGTTGCGTAACCAAACATTGCTGCCAATGGCACTTTAGAAGTTACCTTGGCTAAGCCATCTTCGGATTCCATGCCTTCAATTTGACCGCGACGAGAGTTGAGATCGCCGATGACATCCCCAAGAAATTCTTCGGGTACTTCTACCTCAACTTTCATCAATGGCTCTAACAGCACTGGTGAAGCTTTCATCACCGCTTCTTTCATCGCCATTGAACCGGCAATTTTGAAAGCCATTTCCGAAGAGTCTACATCATGATAAGACCCATCAACCAATGTTGCTTTAACATCAATTAACGGATACCCAGCTATAATACCGGATTCGCTGGTTTCTTTCATTCCCTGCTCAACGGGGCCGATATACTCTTTCGGTATCGAACCACCGACAACCTTAGAAACGAATTCAAAACCGCTTCCTTGCTCAGCAGGTTCCAAGTTTATAACTACGTGACCGTATTGACCCTTACCACCGCTTTGACGGATGAATTTACCTTCAACACCGTTCACTTGCTTGCGGATAGTTTCTCGATAGGCAACCTGCGGCGCACCAACGTTAGCTTCAACCTTAAATTCTCGCAGCATTCTATCTACTAGAATCTCTAGGTGCAATTCCCCCATGCCCGCAATCACTGTTTGATTGGTTTCTGGGTTAACGCTAACTCGGAAGGTTGGATCTTCTTCCGAAAGTGACTGTAATGCTCTACTTAACTTCTCCATATCCACTTTGGTTTTGGGTTCAACCGCAACCGATATTACTGGTTCTGGAATATAAAGCGATTCCAGAATTACTGGAGAATCCTGTTCGCAAAGCGTATCACCTGTTAAGGTGTCTTTCAGACCTACAGTAGCCCCTAAGTCTCCCGCACAAAGTTGTTCGACATCTTGCCGGTCATCTGCCTTCATCACTACTAAGCGAGAAATTCGTTCTTTTTTCCCTTTGGTAGAGTTATAGACGTAGCTGCCTTTTTTCAGCACGCCAGAATAAACCCGAACAAATGTCAAACGACCATAGGGGTCAGCCATGACTTTGAAAGCAAGAGCCGCTAAAGGTGCTTCATCGTCAGCAGGTCTTTCAACGGTTTCACCATTGGGCAAGGTACCTTGAATTGGAGGTACTTCCAATGGAGATGGCAAATAATCTACCACCGCATCCAACAATAGCTGTACACCTTTATTTTTGAATGCCGAACCGCAAAGCATCGGCACCATAGTTCCAGCTATTGTACCCTTACGTAAAGCAAGAATAATTTCCTCTTCGGTAAGCTCTTCGCCTTCAAAGTACTTGGTCATCAAGTCATCCGAGGTTTCCGCTACTGCTTCAATGAGCTTGGTGCGATATTCTTGAGCCAGTTCGAGCATTTCACTCGATATATCCTGCTCTTCTATATCGGTACCTTGATCGTTGTTATAAACAAAGGCACGCATTTTCACCAAGTCAATAATGCCGCTAAACTCGCTTTCGCTACCGATAGGCAATTGAATCGCAATGGCATTTGCCCGCAGACGATCGCGTACTTGTTCGTAAACTTTATAAAAGTTTGCGCCAGTGCGATCCATCTTGTTAACAAAGATGATTCGGGGCACTTTATAGCGGTCTGCTTGCCGCCAAACCGTCTCTGTCTGAGGCTGCACGCCGCCTACAGAACATAAAACCGTAATTACACCATCCAATACCCGCATAGAACGTTCAACTTCAATCGTGAAGTCCACATGACCGGGGGTATCGATAATATTAATTTGATGGTCTTTCCAACTGGTACTAATAGCAGCAGCGGTGATAGTAATACCCCGCTCCCGTTCTTGTGCCATCCAGTCGGTGACAGCCGTTCCCTCGTGAACTTCACCTATTTTGTGAATGATGCCGGAGTAAAACAGTATTCTTTCTGTTGTTGTAGTTTTTCCCGCATCAATATGGGCCGCAATACCCATATTGCGAACTTTTTCTAGCGGGTTGGTACGTGCCAAAATCGGCCTCCTATGGCTTTCAACCTACAGATATCTTGTATATTACACAAGTAAAGAAGTTTCTATACTTATGAACCACCATTTAAGATGGGGTATTACCCCAGAACAGATAAGGTAATATATCCGTCTTCAACTTAATAACGATAATGTGCAAAGGCTTTATTAGCTTCTGCCATCCGATGTGTTTCTTCCCGTTTGCGGATTGCACTACCTGTTTCGTTGGACGCATCCATTAACTCGTTTGCTAGCCTGCTTGCCATTGTCCGACCCGGACGCTGACGGGAGTACTGCACCAACCAACGCAGTGCAAGGGTTGTACCCCTTTCCGAACGTACTTCCATTGGTACTTGATAAGTCGCTCCACCAACTCGTCGAGCTTTTACTTCCACCAATGGAGTCAGATTGCGTATTGCTCTTTCAAAAACTTCTGTAGGATCTCCACCAGTTCTTTCTTCGATAATTTTCATTGCGTCATAAACGATCCGTGCAGCAAGGGATTTCTTACCATGACGCATGATTCGCCTAATTGTCATACTAATCAAGCGACTGTTGTAAACTGAGTCAGGCGGAACTGCACGCCTTTGAATAACACCACGACGGGACATACTTTACCTTTAATTCAATATAACAACTACAGAGAAATGCTTTTGATACGGAACGGGCTTTATATAGTATGAATTCTCCTGCTTTATTTATGACCTACGAACAACATTATTTATTGCAACTCGGAATAGGATATGCCCAATCGATGGTCATAATTGATTAAGAATACTGCTGCCGCTTTAATTTTAATCGAGCAAAATTCATCATCGGAATCTATATTACCCGAACAAATCGCTTAAAAAAAACTCAAGTTGCTGTGGACGCATCTCAACTTTATCAGTATACAGATAACGCCCCTGCGGAGTTGAAAAACCGCTCCAACCATATATATCAAGCGCCATAATTTATACGTTGATATTTAAAGGAAAATCCAAAACGTTTTATAGCTTCAGCATTTTCCAATGTCTATTATCGCGCTTCTTGTAATCCGTAGGTCTTGAATCCGTGTTTTCCTTGCTTAACTTATTGCTTCCACTTGGGCTTGGAAACTAAAGCCGAGCTAAAGAAAACAACTACAGCCAACCCATAAGGAAAAACAATAAACACATTTGAGCTTTTGGGTAGCTGTAGACTTTTAGAACTTGAATTATATACAAACGCGCTTCGCAATTGAATCTAAAAAACAATACGACAAGCCATAGCCACGATTACGATTCCTTCGGACGCTTGGTTCCGTACTTTGAACGACCTTGTTTGCGGTCTTTAACTCCGGCAGTATCTAAAGTTCCACGGATAATGTGATATCTCACGCCCGGTAAGTCCTTAACCCTACCGCCGCGAATCATCACAACGGAGTGTTCCTGCAAGTTGTGACCAATTCCTGGAATGTAAGCCGTAACCTCAAATCCAGAAGTTAGCCTTACCCTTGCCACTTTTCTTAGAGCGGAATTAGGTTTCTTAGGTGTTGTTGTATAGACCCTAGTACAAACGCCCCGTCTTTGAGGGCATTGTTTCAGAGCCGGGGACTTGGTTTTCTGACGCGCTTTAGAGCGCTCGTTACGAATTAATTGCTGTATTGTTGGCATGAGTTACAGCACGTGAAGCTGCTAATTGTCTAAGTTTTAACAAATCCTGATTATATCTCTTTTTGTAAAAGATTATGTCAACTTTCTCTAAAAATTTTAGATTTTTTTAATACATTTTATTTTGGGCATTGGGAGTTAGTAGTTAGGAGTTAGCAGTTAGGAGTTATAAATTCACGACTGGTAACTGCTCACTGAAAAAGAATTGCCGCAACCACAAACTGTTACTGCTTTGGGGTTGTAGAAGCGAAAGCCTCCACCCATGAGGTCTTCGGAATATTCTATGATTAACTCTTGAGCGTGTTCTAGGGTTTCGGTATCCAGAACTACTTGTATATCTTTACAAACAAAAACGCGATCGCAATCTGATAATGCTTGTTCGTCGTTAAAAGACATATCGTAAAACCAACCGGAGCATCCACCGGATTTGACAGCTAATCGAAATAATACGTTGGGTTGTTTTTGCTTTGATTTTAACCGCTTTATCTCGTCTGCTGCGGCTTGAGAAAGTTTAATCATCAAATTAATTTCAGATTTTAGATTTTAGATTGAAAGTTAGGAGTTAGGAGTTAGGAGTTAGGAGTTAATTATTTATAATTTATAACCGATTGCTGGTAATTGATAATTGATAACTGTTCATAAAAGTATCGCACGGAAACTTCAGAACCAGAAAAGGTAGGAAGTTCCCGTGCGGAATTTATACGAACACAATATGTTTTTAAATGAAAGTTATGACGAACGGTAGCATTCCCCAATTCTATTTTTCAGCGCGAGCATAGTCGTCTTGATAACGGACAATATCGTCTTCTCCTAAGTATTCCCCATTTTGTACTTCAATTAAAACTAAAGGAATTACGCCAGGGTTTTCTAAACGGTGTGCGGTGCATTGTGGCACGTAGGTAGACTGGTTGTTGCTTAAGGTAATTTCTTCTTCGCCGCAAGTAACTTTAGCAGTTCCAGAGACGACAATCCAGTGTTCGCTACGGTGATGGTGCATTTGCAAGCTTAAGCGATGTCCCGGTTTAACTTCAATGCGCTTGATTTTATACCCGCGTGCTTCTTCCAAAATGGTAAATGAACCCCAAGGGCGTAGTTCAGTCGCAGCGACACCTTCTGGAGTAACCGCTGGGGGTAGGGTAAATGCGTTCGCTTCTGCTGTTTCTTGGAATTGAGCCATAGTTACCTCGTTTGAAGACATAAATAAATCCGCTAATATTCTTTACTATTGTTGGAAAAAAGTAGCGTAATATTGCAACCGTAATTGTCTGCAATTGAGACCACCATAACCAAACATACCAAAGCCAATTGTGATGGTGGAATCAACAGGTAGCCATTATCGTATGTTTACACCAATTCTTCATCAATCATAAAGGTAGCTTTTTACTAACTTTAAAAATTCTTCAAAATTAGTAATTTATCTCTATGGAATACGCAAAAGTAATGGTTAATTAAACTACTACTTCTGATTAAGTATTAAAAATGGGCATGAGGCATTGGGAGTAGGGAGTTATGAGTTAGGAGTTAAGAAAGCGGAGGGAGCGGAGGAAGCAAAGGGAGCAATTTGAAATTAATTTTTTCTTCTCTTACCTACGGCGGCCTCCCCTGCCTCCTCTGCTCTTTCCCCTCTACCCCTTGTCTCCCCATCCCCCATCTCACGGACGCGGTAAGAAAATACCAATGCCGTTATGAACGCTGGCAGCTGTGTTGGGGGAGCGATCGAGCAATTGTCCGCCTAGATAAAGGCTTGTGGAACTACCACCGTCTAAATTTAGAGCATTAACGCATCCTAGTTGCTGCATTAATTGAGCGTGTTCTGTTAAGCTGGGTCCTTTTCCACCGGCGCGATCGTGTACCGCAGCAACTATGAGTTTTCCGGTTGAGGTAGTACAAATGGCGCTACGGATGGCTTTTTGCTCTGCAAAGGCTTTACTAAATTTTTCGGCTTCGGCATCAAGGACAATTTGATTGTCTTTTAATAAAAGGGGTCCGGCTCCTAAAATGTGGGGATAGCTGTTGAATTCTGGAGAAACTGTAGAACTAGAGATACGTAGAGGCGATCCAATTTGTAATTGAGTTGCGTTACTTACAGCACCACCGCGCAAAGCTAGTAAATAACCATTTTTAGGAATAGGAGCAAAGCCAACTCCAGCTTTACTTCCTGCATATTGTTGGGTAACTTTGTCGTTTTCAACGGCTACAATAATTTCGTTGTCGGTAAGTGGTGTATAATTTTCTCCCCACAGATGCGTATATCTAGCTATTCCTTGCTGTACGTATCCGCTGTTTAAATGAGAAATTGGCAGATTTTGATTGCTTGGAATAATTAAATTTTCCTGTAAAGTAAGCCGGTTCATGTAAAAATTCCCGGCATCGTTCCAAGCAATCGCACCTCGATTAAGAATTGGGCCGGAGAGCCACTGACTATCTCGACGAATTGCACCTAGAGGTAAACGGTTTTTTCGATTGAAGAAACCACCGTTAATTGCAGCTGCTGCTAGGTATTTTCGCGCTGTTGTAATTAGGGGTGCGGTACCTTCTTGTTTGTCTTGGTTGGTAGCAACGGGTCTTATTTTTGCTTTGGAAGTTCGGGGATCAATTTCTAGCCATACTACTGGAAAGCGGTCGTTGCCCAAGGATACGAGTTGCTGTCTCCAAAGCAATCCCGGTGCCCAATCGATTGAGCGTCCGACTAATGCATCGGGACGAACATCTACAACTAAACGATGGGGTTTAGGTAAAGTGGTGACTTTTGGTGTTAAGCCGAAAGGAACTACTAGTCGAATAACTGTTTGATTATCAACTACTTCAACTTGTTTAATAAGTGGTTCGGGAGTTTCGGGTGATATTAGTTGTGGTATTTTCTTGAAAGGATTGTCTAACTGTGTGGGTTGCAGTATTGATGGTGTGGGAGTGTAACGGCTGACTAATTTTTGATCTGCGACTCCATCAATGATAATTATCCATTCTCTGGCAGGGGGTTCTGGTTTAGGAGCGGGAATATCAATATCAGTATCAGTATTGATAACAACGTTTTGAGGAGGAAATGGCAGTGAAGGTACTTTAAGCTCGGGTTTTGGCTGAGGTTTTGGTTTCGGCTTTTTAATTAAGGAACCCGCAGTCAAGTTCCAAGGTGTTGGACGATCTAAATCTATAACTAACTGCTGCTGGGATGAGGATTTATCTTGCTTAATCGTTTTTACTTTTGCTCTTGGTGTCGAAATTGCTAAGATATTGCCTTTTGCTTGTACTTTCCATCTTGATTTCTGAGCAAATTCAGTAATGTCTAAATAACGATATCCCTGCTCTAAGAAGCCAGTTAATACTTGCGGTTTAGATAGCGAAGAAAACCACTGTACTGGCTGCATTTGTGGACTGTTTGTGCTTAATAAATCTACACCTATTAGCTGGCGAAGTGCCCCATCACTTATATAAATCGCATCGCCTTGATTTTTATTTTTACCTTTTTGTTTAACCCAAGTTCCTGGTAAAGTGCGACCATTTATAGATATTTGATTACCCCCAGATAATAATCCTTTTGAAGTTGAAACAACCGATGGTTGATTTGACTGAGCCATTATTGGAACTTCTTCAGAAGTTGGTTTAGCTCTAGTAACAGAAGTTGCAGTTAAATTAAGAATAATTGCCAGGATTGGTAACGCCATAGCCTTGACAAAAAAGCCATCTTTTCTATTACCCATAGCGGTGCGGATTTTTTTTTGTCCCAAAGTTAGCTTTTTGACCATAATGTTAGTTAAGTAATGATTGTAAAAAATTTTCTGACATAGAAATAATCATCGTCATCGTGCATAACTTTAACGTGCTAGGGTATAAATACCTCTGTGTAAAAAAAACAAAATAATCGAATTAGTTAATTCAGCTGGGGCAAGTTATAAGTAATGCTTCAAGAAGCAGGTTTCTACTACCATAAATTTTCAATGTTTTTTGTTTTGAAAAGATAAATTGAAATGTTTAATCGTTTTTTATACGACGCTACTTCTGGGGTGTGTAGCAGGCATTAATAAGATTCGTAAATGGTATTTGTTCCCTTGAATGCGGGCGCGATACCACAAAATTTACAAAAAGTCAGTAATCGGGAATTGCAAATGAACAATTAGTATAATACGCTGGCTTTAAGGCACCCAATCAGCGGAATTTTAGTATTGAGAATATTGAACGATTAGATAGAAGTTTTGTTTCAGGTCGGCGATATATAACCGTATCTGTAAAAAAAACTTGCATTTTAGACAAGCGAATTGAGAAAATATATAGCCTCAAGATATAAAGCCGGAAACTGACGATACAATTACTAACTCGCCCAGGTTCAGCATAAACACATAAAAAATAACGGGATAAGTTTAGCACAGGTGTACAAAAAATCAACCGTGCATAGTAAAATCTTCCTCCCGGCATTTTCGTAACTCAGTTTTCTCGTTCAATGGGAAGGTAAATAGTTTTTTGATCGGAACAATATCAAGAAAATTAGTGCTATCGGGGGACATTCTATGAATAACGAGCAGATGAATCAAGACAAAAACATAGCATTTTCAGATACTTTTTTAGGGCAAAAGTGGTTAGTTGAAGAAAGAGATGCTTGTGGGGTTGGTTTCATTGCCCATCGCCAACAACAGGAAAGTCATGAAATTTTGGCAAAAGGATTGGTTGCGTTAACCTGTTTGGAACACAGGGGTGGTTGTAGCGCAGATAGAGATTCTGGCGATGGTGCGGGAATATTAAGCGCGATTCCTTGGGAATTGTTGCAGCAATATTGGAAACAAAGGGGTATAGAAGCAGCAATCGATCAAAATATTGCTGTAGGGATGCTGTTTTTACCCCGTGACGAACAAGCTGCTTATGCGGCTCGGAAAATTGTCGAACAGATTGCGCTTTCTGAGAATTTGAAGGTGTTAGGATGGCGCGTTGTTCCGGTTGATTCTAGTGTTTTAGGGGTACAAGCGTCTGATAATCAGCCGCAAATTGAGCAGATTTTTTTGCAATCGGATGATGCTACTGGGGATGAGTTAGAAAGAAAGCTTTATATTACGCGCCGTAGAGTTCACAAAGCTATTCGCTCTCAAAATAAGCAGTGGATGGAAGAGTTTTATGTTTGCTCGCTATCGAGTCGGACGATTGTATACAAAGGTATGGTACGTTCGGCGGTTTTGGGAGATTTCTACCACGATTTAAAGAATCCTGCTTATAAGAGTAGTTTTGTTGTTTATCATCGTCGTTTTAGTACGAATACATTGCCCAAATGGCCTTTAGCGCAACCGATGCGGCTTTTAGGTCACAACGGAGAAATTAATACTCTCTTAGGTAATATCAACTGGATGAAAGCCAGACAAGCAAGTTTGAGCCATCCAATTTGGAAAGAGCGGTTGGAAGAATTAAAGCCGTTTGTAAGTGTGGGAAACAGCGATTCTGCAACTTTAGATAACGTCTTTGAGCTACAAGTGCGTTCGGGTCGCAGTCCTTTAGAAGCATTGATGATAATGGTTCCGGAAGCTTATCGAAATCAACCTGCTTTAAGTAATTATCCGGAGATTGTAGATTTTTATGAATACTACAGCGGGTTGCAAGAAGCTTGGGATGGTCCAGCACTTTTAGTATTTAGTGACGGTAATACTGTTGGTGCAACTTTAGACCGCAACGGCTTAAGACCGGCGCGTTACTGTATTACCAAAGACGACTACATTGTGGTTGCTTCTGAAGCTGGTGTGGTTGATTTTCCAGAAGAAAATATTATTGAGAAAGGTCGGCTTGGCCCCGGACAAATGATTGCCGTGGACTTGCAAAACCACGAAATTCTTAAAAATTGGGAAATCAAGCAGCGGGTTGCCAAGAGTCATCCTTATGGGGAATGGTTACGACAGCATCGGCGAGAATTAGGGAATAGTGAACAGGGAATAGGGAACAATAAGCAGTTATCAGTTAGCAATGGTAATGGTGCAAATGGGAATAGTGTTAATGGAAATAGTGCGAATGGGAATGGTTATTCATCAAGTAACAACCCTTCGGGTATCTCCTCCGGAGACACTTCGCTAACGCAGTCGCACTCTGGGAGAAAGCCTCCGGCTCACATGGGGCAAACCACGCCAGTTCCTACAACGGGGGGAACCCCCGCAACGGACTGGCTCCCCAAGACCGCGCTGTCTCACCAACCACTAACAACTAACACAATAGATAGAAAAGCTTTACTGCGAAATCAAATGGCTTTTGGCTATACCACCGAAGATGTGGAAATGATAATTCAGCCAATGGCAGTTGATGCCAAGGAACCGACTTTTTGTATGGGTGATGATATCCCTCTAGCGGTACTTTCTGAAAAACCACATTTACTGTATGACTATTTCAAACAGCGGTTTGCTCAAGTAACAAATCCACCTATCGACCCTTTACGAGAAAAGTTGGTCATGTCGTTAAAGGTGGAATTAGGTGCAAGAGGTAATTTACTCGATCCCAAACCTGAATATGCTCGCCGGTTTAAGTTGGAATCTCCGGTATTAACTGAGGTTCAGTTACAAGAGATCAAAAATTCGGATTTTAATACAGTTGAATTATCTACCCTGTTCCCAATTTCCAGTGGAAAGGAAGGGTTAAAAGCTGCTGTAGAATCTTTGCAAAAGCAGGCAGTTGAAGCGGTGCGTAACGGTGCTTCTATTTTGGTATTGAGCGATAAAGTTTCTCAGAATTCCCAAGAGTGGGAAAATTATGGAGCAATAAACGCAGAAAATACTTGTATTCCTCCTTTACTGGCAGTGGGTGCGGTACACCACCATTTAATCCACGAAGGATTGCGAATGAATACTTCTTTGGTGGTTAACACCGCTCAATGTTGGAGTACTCATCATTTTGCTTGTTTGATTGGTTTCGGTGCGGCTGCGGTTTGTCCTTACATGGCTTTGGACACTTTGCGTAGCTGGTGGTCAGATCCTAAAACCCAGCAGTTTATGCAGCGCGGTAAAATTGCAGCTGTTAGCTTAGAGCAAAGTACGGCAAATTACATCAAAGCAGTAGAAAACGGTTTGCTGAAAATCCTTTCTAAAATGGGGATTTCGCTGCTGACAAGTTACCAAGGAGCGCAAATTTTTGAAGCTATTGGTATAGGTAGAGATTTATTGGATTTGGGATTTTACGGTACTGTTTCCCGCATTGGCGGAATTAATCTGAGCGAATTGCAATCAGAAGTATTATCTATCCATTGCAAAGCTTTTCCCGAATTAAACCTCAAAAAGTTAGAAAATTTAGGTTTTGTCCAGTATCGTCGTGGTGGCGAATACCATATGAATAGTCCGGAAATGGCGAAAGCGCTGCACCAGGCTGTTGATGGTAAAAATTACGACCACTACGAAGTTTATCAGAAGCATTTGCAAGGTAGACCGATTACCGCATTACGCGATTTACTCGACTTCCAAAGCGATAGAGAGGCGATTTCTATTGAAGAGGTAGAGCCAGTAAGCGAAATTGTTAAGCGCTTCTGTACTGGGGGAATGTCGTTAGGAGCATTGTCAAGAGAAGCACACGAAACCTTGGCGATCGCCATGAATCGTCTTGGCGGTAAGTCGAATTCAGGAGAAGGTGGTGAAGATCCGGTACGTTTCAAAACTCTAAATGATGTTAATGAAACGGGTAATTCGGCAACTTTACCTCATCTAAATGGTTTGCGTAACGGCGATACTGCTTCGAGTGCCATCAAGCAAGTTGCATCGGGACGCTTTGGTGTAACTCCACAGTACCTAATGAGCGCCAAGCAAATTGAAATTAAGATGGCTCAAGGTGCCAAGCCTGGAGAAGGGGGACAGTTACCGGGTAGAAAAGTTAGCGAATATATTGCTAGCTTAAGACGTTCTAAGCCTGGAGTGACTTTAATTTCGCCTCCTCCACACCACGATATTTATTCGATTGAAGACTTAGCGCAGTTAATTTTTGATTTACATCAAATTAATCCTAAAGCTCAAGTTTCGGTGAAGTTGGTATCGGAAATCGGTATTGGAACTATTGCTGCGGGTGTAGCCAAAGCCAACGCCGATATTATCCAAATTTCCGGTCATGATGGTGGAACTGGAGCATCGCCTTTAAGTTCGATTAAACACGCTGGGTCTCCGTGGGAACTCGGTTTAAGCGAAGTACATCGAGTTTTGATGGAAAATAGCCTGCGCGATCGAGTGATATTGCGCGTAGACGGCGGTTTAAAGAGCGGTTGGGACGTTTTGATGGGAGCAATGATGGGAGCCGAAGAATTTGGTTTTGGTTCCATTGCCATGATTGCCGAAGGCTGTATTATGGCGCGGATATGTCATACAAATAATTGTCCTGTCGGTGTTGCTTCCCAGAAAGAAGAACTACGCAAGCGCTTTCCGGGAACTCCAGAAAAAGTTGTGAATTTCTTCTACTTTATTGCCCAAGAAGTACGCAGTCTGTTAGCAAGATTTGGTTATCGCAGTCTATCGGAAGTAATCGGACGTGCTGACTTAATGAAAATGCGCGAAAGTATTGAATTAACCAAGACGCGAGCATTAAATCTTGACTGTTTGTTGAAATTGCCCGATACATCGGAAAACCGTAGCTGGTTGCAACATGAAACAGTTCACAGCAACGGTGCGGTACTCGATGATGATTTATTGCGTAGCGCTCAAATTCAAAACGCTATTAACGGACATTCCTCAATAAGCAAAACAGTTAATGCAGTTAACACAAATAGAACCATAGGTTCGCGTATTGCTGGGGTAATTGCATCTAAATACGGCGACACAGGTTTCCAAGGTCAAATTAACCTTAACTTTAAAGGAAGTGTCGGACAAAGTTTTGGTGCATTTCTGCTCAACGGAATGAAACTGACATTAATAGGAGAAGCCAACGATTACGTCGGTAAAGGAATGAACGGTGGTGAGATCGTTATTAAGCCACCGAGCATAGCAACCTACGATCCTTCGCAAAACACGATAATTGGTAACACCTGCCTTTATGGTGCAACTGGCGGAATGTTATTTGCTACAGGTAAAGCTGGCGAACGTTTTGCGGTGCGTAACTCCTTGGGTACGGCAGTAATTGAAGGAGCCGGGGATCATTGTTGCGAATACATGACTGGCGGCGTAATTGTAGTTTTAGGTCAAGTTGGACGTAACGTTGGTGCTGGAATGACTGGTGGATTGGGATATTTCCTAGATGAAGAAGGTAATTTCCCCAAATTAATTAATCCGGAAATTGTAAATATCCAACGAGTAGTGACAGAGCCAGGAGAAAAGCAGCTTAAAGATTTGATAACCGCTCATTTTGAGCGTACTGAATCGGCTAAGGCGAAAATGATTCTGGATAATTGGCAAGAGTTTCTACCGAAATTCTGGCAATTAGTACCGCCTTCCGAAGCCACTTCTCCCTACTGCGATTCTCAACAAAAGCAATTGAGTAAGGTTTCTTAGTTAGTGGTTAGTAGTTAGTAGTTAGTAGTCTGTCTCATTAATTTTGCTTTTGTTGAAGGAGTGCGAGCATCTTGCTCGCTGGCGCTATCGAGCGAGCAAGATGCTCGCACTACGTAAACCCATCAAAATTAATGTGGCACAGTACTAGTACTTCACCACATTAATTCTGAGGGGTAGCATAATGGTATTTGTAGGTTGGGTTGAACGGAGTGAAACCCAACATCCGCGTTGGGTTGCGCTTCGCTTAACCCAACCTACGAATCAATCTCTCAACCTAGCAAAACTTATGTGGTGGAGTACTAGTGGTTCACCACATAAGTTATGAGGGGTAGCACATTCGTAGTGCGAGCATCTTGCTCGCTGGCGCTATCGAGCGAGCAAGATGCTCGCACTACGCAAACCCGTCATAATTAATGTGGTTGACCACTAGTATTTCACCACATTAATTTTGATAGGTAAATTATTCGTAGTGGGAGCGTCTCGCTCGCTGGCGCTATCGAGCGAGCAAGATGCTCGCACTACGCAAACCCGTCATAATTAATGTGATTGACCACTAGTAGTTTATTTGATTAATTTAAAATTAATAAGGGTACGGCGAATATTGCCGTACCCTTTCATTTATTAGCCATGAACACTTAATTCTGTATGTGAAAATCAATTAATAGGGATTCTAACTTAGGCATTGATAAGAGGTTAATAGCAACTAACTACTAACAACTAACCCACTAATAAATAATAATTATTTCGTATTTTGCGCCGTTACAGTCTTTTTCTGCTTTTCTTCATGCTCCAGCAATTCTGGAATAGTCACGAAACGATAACCTTTTTTTCTTAACTTACTTATCATCGTTGGTAAAGCAGCAACGGTATTTTTACGAGGGCCACCACCGTCATGCAACAGCACGATACCACCGGGAGTTGCTTGTTTTAGAACTCGGTTTACCAAAACAGGAGGTGAAGGAAGTGCATAATCAATGGAATCAGCAGACCACATCACCACGGTGTAATCTTTACTTTGTGCATAGGCAGCTAAACCATTATGCAATATTCCACCGGGAGGACGAAATAAAGTAGTTTTTGTACCTGTGGTTTTGTAAATTAGGTCTGAGGTACGGTCTATTTCTAATGCTGCGGCTTGTTTGTTAAAGAAATGGTACCAATGATGCCAAGTATGATTGCCAATAATATGACCTTCATTTACTATACGCTTTCCTAAATCTGGATAGTTTTGAAGTACTTGTCCGACTACAAAAAACGTCGCCTTGATATTATTTTTTTTCAATATTTCCAATATCTGGGCAGTATATCCCGGCCAAGGTCCATCATCAAAGGTCAGAGCAATTAATTTATCGTTTGCACTAAGTTTTGCTTGCTTGATTGTTTTCCCTTGAAAGCTTTTTGGCACTGTATGGAAGACACCTTTAGATATCGCTTCCTGTTGCCAAGTGGCAAGCATTGCACTTTGAAAGTCTTTAATGCGAGATTGCGAAACAGATGTGGCTTTGATATTTTCGCTTTGTATTTGCTGCCTGCTGGTTGCATTTGTAGCATCCCGGTTAACAGGTAACATAAATCCAAAGGCAAAACTACCACATAAGGCGGTAAGGGCGATTAATATTCCTTGAGGCAAAGCTAACGACTTCTTATTTTCCACCAAACACGGCTCCTTCATGACCAAACCGTCATTCACGGATATGACGGTAAGTTATAACACAGTTGCTCTATTTTCTTGTTACCCGATTAATCTCTAATAATCCTGAAAAACTCGACTTCTTGTTAACAAAAGTTCGCTTTTAGGACAAATTAATTTAATAACTCAAGTCTAGATGTAAGATTTAATTAACGAACATTTTTTACAGCTATCAATAAGCAGATGCACTATGCACAAGTGTAATTGTCACTATTCTCCTGGTTAATTTTACCCTTTGGGAATAATTTTCCATTTAAAAAAAGGTTAAAATTTTCACCAGATAATACTTAACTCCTATGCACAGCATTCCAATAAGACGCTACGCGAGATAATTTAGTTTCACATAGCTAGAAGACATACTTACGTCTAATCTAGATGCTCGCAAGGTTATTCATATTTAAAGCTTTTATTATTTGCACCCATTATCTAAAATACATAAGTAGTAATTATGTATCTATTTAACCAATTAATTATCTACCAATCTTAATAGATAATAAGCAATTATTTTATACATTTATAACTACTATTATAAAGTTATAAATATAACATATTAATAATGACAAATACATATGTAAATGCAGACAGTAAAAACACTGAAATTATCAATATCGAAAGATATCTCTATCGAATTGCCTTTTTATATAAGCTTATTTAAGCATTTTAAAGTCAGTGTTCTTGTAATAGAAAGTACATATAGGATTTTATTTATCAAAAGAATTTTATCCGATCGCGAATTGTTGCGATACCAGAATTTTTGATGGATATATAACTTCTAGTAACAGGATTATAAGTATCTGTGCCAACATTCAATTTAACATTTTGTCTAGATGGGGAAGAACAAACGGTTATATAACCCAAGAGTAATTGTATAAATAGATTAGCTATGCCTATATGGTTAATAACCTGATAGATAGACATCGGATATTATATAACAAAACATAACTTTTAATAAGCAAATTAAATTTTTATTTATGAGCAATTTTTTAAGCAACCCACTGATTGTGGGCAAACTGTACGGCTAAACTAGCTAATATAACTGCAAAAAATCCTAAAATCGCATATCCCCAATCGCGATCGCGGTTAAGCCACAAGCCTAGTGCAAACGATAAAGACACAATTCCATAAGCGTAACGCTCCACAGAAGCCGTAAGTCCGGTATTAAGTATTAAAGCGTATGAAAATATTCCGTAAACCGCAGCAGTTAAAGGAATTTTGGCTCGCGAATACCATAATAAGTAAAGTCCACCAAAGATAATGACTATCTTAACTAAAGGGATTTTTCCAAATGGGTTTCCTGTTGCTAACCATAACGGTTCACCTATACCCAACCATAACAATAACCATAAAAAATAAAATAAACCGCGCAACTTTAGATCGACTAATTGTTGACGAAAGCGCCATAGTAAAAAACCACTGACAATAATAATTCCAAATAATAACGGAGAAGCTAGAACAATTTGCGTTAGCATATTCCACCAACCTTGCCAAGCAAATCCCGTGGAATCTCGCCAACCTTTTTGTACGTGGACAAATGCTAAAGCGTCGCCAAATTTAATTAGACAATACAAACTAAATAGAATTGCACCAATACCCACAGCGAAACTTGCAATATAAGCTTTTACATTTCTACCTTGTTTCCAAGAAACAAACAAAAAAGCCGGAATCAACATCACTCCAGTGATTCTGGTTGCCGTAGATAAAATGCCCCAAATTGCTGCCCATAAATGTTGTCTTTTATCGAAAGCACGTAAAGCAGCAGTACTAAATAATAAGAATAATCCTTCAGTATAAATAACGCTTCCATAAAGAGAATAGGGACACCAAGCTAAAACAGCAGTACTCCAGCGAGCAGCACTTTTACCATGAGTGTCTTTTACCCAAGAATAGAAAACAATTAAAGCACCTAAAAACGCGGCATTATTTAGTAAGGTGGCAGCCACTTTAAAAGGCAAGCCCAAGTACATAATTACACGAGTGAGTATTGGTAAAAGCGGAAAAAAAGCTACCGAATATTGTTTACCATCATTGATAAATTCGTAGCCTACAACAACAATTCGGTGATACCAGATGCTATCCCAGGCGTAGAAAGTATCCCAGCCAAAAGTAGGGGTTTGAGCATTTTCTGCAATGGGAAGCGAAGGTGCAATTAATAACATTGCTACAATTATTACTACTCGGCTCAAAAGCCACATTGTTGTAGCAAAAAAGAAACCGTTATCTAAAATATTTTTAGATTGAGACATTCGATTTTGGATTTTAAGTTTTGGCAACGGATGGTTTTGAGTATTTTAGGTTATTACCTGTTTAAAATCTAGAAGCGATTGTTTATCTATTTAAATCCAAATTACCAATTACCAATTACCCATTATCAATTCCCCATTCCCCAATTCATTACTACTTTTGCCAAACGACTAATATCACGCCGCAAACAATCAAACTCAAACCTGCAAGACGCATTAAAGGAATAGATTCTTTAAAAATAAAGTAGCCTAGCAATACTGAAAAAACGTAAACTAAAGATGCTGAAGGTCCAGCTACACTTAAATTAACTCTAGTTAGTAGAAGAATATAAACAACAGCACCGACACCGTAACAAGCTAAACCCATCAATAGTTCCGGAGTTGTAATAATACCTAATATTTGTTGTAGAGCATTTGTTGTATCAACTCTGCCTAATTTTCCCGCACCTATTTTTAAAAATAATTGTCCCGTTACGCTTGCAGAAACCGACAAAAGGAGCAAACAAAATTCTTGCCAAGACATATGAATTTTGGATTTTAGATTTTAGATTTTGGATTTTAATAAGAGAATACTGAACAATTATCAATTATCAATTATCAATTACCTATGGGGAGCATCCCTTCAGGTGTAAATTTATTTTTTGTAGTGCGAGCATCTTGCTCGCTTGATATACATAGCGAGCAAGATGCTCGCACTACCAAATTGTATTTTTGCAAAATCGGGATGCTCCCTTACCAATGCCCAATGCCCAATGCCCAATGCCCAATTCCTAACTCCTAACTCTTTCCCTATTCGTAACTCCTCTCATTTCTTTTACGGTGTAAATTGGTCTTCCTTTAACTTCTTCGTAAATACGACCAATATATTCACCTAAAATACCGATACAAAATAACTGTACCGAGCCTAAGAAAAACAGTGCAATTGTAATCAGTGTGTAGCCAATTAAAGGAGAAGCTGGGTCAAATAAACGCCAATATAAAACTAACAATATCATTAATAAAGCTGCTGCTGCTGAAAGCATTCCTAAATAAGTAGCTAGTTTCAAAGGAACTCTTGAAAAGGAAATTATTCCATTAATAGCTAATGCCCAAGATTTAGCAAAAGAATACTTCACTTCGCCAGCGAAACGCGGATCTCTTTCAAATGGTATTGCTGTTTGCCGAAAACCAACCCAAGCTCGCAAACCGCGTATATAACGATTGCGTTCGGGCATTGCATTTAAAATATCTACTATCTCCCTATCCATCAAGCAGAAATCACCAGTATCAGGAGGTATATTTACATCAGCTAAACGTCTTAAAATGCGATAAAAAGCATAAGCTGTAAATCGTTTTAATGCACTTTCTTTTTTACGAGAAAGACGTTGGGCATAAACTACCTGATAGCCTTGCCGCCATTTTTCAATCATTGGTAAAACCAGTTCTGGCGGATCTTGTAAATCGGCATCCATTACAACTACTGCTTTACCTCTAACATTATTTAAGCCAGCGGTTACAGCTATTTGATGACCAAAGTTACGAGCTAAACTGATGTATTTAACACGATAATCACGCTCGTAAATTTCACGCATTAAATTCAAAGAATTATCCCGACTACCATCATCAACAAAAATTAATTCTGCCTCACCATCAAGCCGATCGATAACATTTTGCAAGCGATGGTAAAGTTCGGGAATATTTTCTTCCTCGTTATAAATTGGGATAATTATAGAAACTGTTGGTTGAGTCATCTTGAGTCAGTTAGCAGTTATCAGTGAGCAGTGAGCAGTTATCAGTTAACAGTTATCAGTTATCAGTGAGCAGTTATCAGTTATCAGTTAACAGTTATCAGTGAGCAGTGAGCAGTGAGCAGTTATCAGTTAACAATAAGTTTTTTGGTAGTTGGTAGTTGGTAGTTGGTAGTTGGTAGTTGGTAATTGTTCACTGTTCACTGTTCACTGTTCACTGTTCACTGTTCCCTGTTCCTTTCTTGGGTTTTCTTGCTAATAGTAAAACCGATACACCAAAAGGTAGAGGAAATTTATTGATCAAGTAACGTTCGTTGGCAAATAATGATTTTAAAATTTGATTAACTGGTTTTGATGGTACTACTAAATCGCTACTAATTTGATTATTGTTTTGTTTTGGTAACAGTTTTGCTAAACTACGTACAATTGCAACTACGGGAAATAAAAAAGTATTAAAATAACTACCGTAACTTATCTCATAGCCTGCTTTTTTTACCACCTGTTTTAAAGTTTTTAATCGATAGCGGCGCTTATGATGGTTAATTTCATCATGTTCGCTCCATAAAAACATATACGCTGGAACTGTTACTAATAAATAGCCTCCAGGCTTTAGTTTATAATACAAGGCTTTGAGTGCTGATAAATCATCATCAAGATGTTCAATGACATCCAGTATCAAAATTAAGTCATAATCCGAAGCAAAAGGAATATTATCGGGTAGACTACCTCGCTTTACCTGAGTAATTTGACGTTGATTCGCAAGTTGACAAGCAGTTTCATCTAATTCCATTGCCGAAATTTCGCCGTAACGAGATAACATTTGTAAGTTACCACCCGTGCCGCAACCTGCTTCTAAGATTTGAGCATTTTTTGGTAAACTCAATCTGCAAATTACCTGCTGTAATATTTTGCGACGTGCTACAAACCACCAATGTTTATCTTCTACAGATGCGTATTGTAGGTAAAAATCTTTTTCCATAAGTTATTTATAGGAATTGGGGAACGGGGAAAGGGGAACAGGGAACAGGGAGTAGAGAGTAAGGAGCTTTAGAAAAAAAGTATCCTGCTCAAACACAAAAATTATTTAAGAAAATATTTTTTCCTGTTCCCCGTTCCCTATTCCCTATTCCCTTTTTTCAATTATTTAATTAGCATTCCTTGTACGGAATAACCAAAATTAACCAGATTTTTTAACAAATAAATATACCTCATCCCCTTGTTTAACTAACTCAAATAATTGATTATTCTTAAGTTGATTTACTAAATTAGCGGCAAATTCTGGATTTCTACTTCCATCTGGATGACGAACATTTAACAAAATATATTTGAATTGTTTTAAATCTGGAATTCCACCACTCAAATCGTCTATAAATTGAATTTTTGAACGATGACTTAAATGAGGGTAAATGCTGTGGGTAGTTAAAACAGCTTCTTTGGTTTCAACTTGGGCTATAGCTTCTCGCGTTGCTTGCCAAGTATCGATGCTTCTGAGATAGCGCGACCAAAAAAAGCCATATTTGCCTAGTGATAAAAAAGCAACTAACGCCCATATAAAAATTATTTTTGGGTTCCGCAGCCACGATTTATTAGCAGCAAGACTGGAAATTACCGCTAAAATTAAAAACGGTAAGATGGGTAAAGAATATTGGTGAATTAAATCTCTTTGCTCTGGTTTTTGAGAAAGAATATTTATTATCAATGTAGGAATAACACTTATTAAAGGTGCGAGATGCTTTGGTGTCAATCCCCAAATTACAGGTACTATCAATAATGCTAAATATCCAAAAGTATCTGGTGAAAAAACTTTACCTAATATCAATCCCGGTTTGAGAAATAAATTAGCGATAATATCTAAAACTGAATCACCTAGATAGCTATAACGAGCAACAGCCGCCGCTTCACTATTACTAAAAGTCGGGATAATTAATTGAGTTGCAATCAAAAACCACGCACATCCCGCAATTAAAGCAAAGACACCATATGCCCGCCGTTTTTCAAATATCAACAGCCAAAAGCCCATTGCTGCCACTGTTAAAGATAGAACGGCTTTGCAACCTAAAATAAAAATAGTTCCCGCACAAAACCAAACAAATTTGTGCAAACGTGCTGCTAAAATAACACCCAAAAATACGGGAATAGCCATAACTTCGGGATGAAATTCAAATAAATTAACGTTGAAAATCAGTGGGTAAAGTAAATAAACTGCCGACATTGTTACAGCTTGATTTTCTTTAAGCCCAGCTTGTTTGGCGAGATAATAAGTAGGTACAGCACCTAAAGCTAAAGAAACAGCCTGTACCGCTAACAGCCAGTAAGCACTAGGATAAATTTTGTAAAGTAAAGCTAGAGGATAAACTGCCCAAGCTGCATGATTACCCATGTGATGAAAACCCAGAATCGAGGAAATTGGCGCTTCTCCTTGACTCATCAGGTAAACAACTTGATCGTAAATTCCTAAATCAAAAGCCCCCGACTGGAACAACAAGTGTCGCAAACCGCTGCAAACAAATAGTAATATCGCAACAACAGTACTTAGATAAATAATTTTTGTTTTCACCAGGAATTTTAAATATTGGGTATTTGGGCATTGGGCATTGGGCATTGGGCATTGGGAGGCGGTAGAGGGGGGAGATAATTCCTAACTCCTAATTCCTAACTCCTAACTCCTAACTCCTAACTGTTAACCTACCCACAATTCTTGGGCAAATCTGATGGAAAAAGTTGTAAGTAAAATCGCGAAGAAGCCCATAGTTAAATAACCCCAGCGCGGATGACGAGATAGGAATACACCAAGGGCAATGCTAATCGACACAATACCGTAAACTATTCGACTTAGCGACCAAGTTCCTCCGGAAGCTAAAACTAATGCCAAACCACACAAACCATAAGTTGCAGTGACGGGACTCAATTCGTTGCGTAGTTTCCAGATTAAGTAACCGCTTCCCACAACTGATACAGTATTAATTAAAGGGTCGCCAGCTACTAGCCACCAAATTAAAATTAAAGCCGCAAAACCATAGTCAACCTTGGATTCACCGAGCTTTTTACGAAAACGCCACAATAAGTAACCAAGGACAATAATTAAGGCAAATAATAACGGTACTACGGGATCTTTTATTCCTCCGTGTTTCCAATTTTCGGTACCGATGGTTATCTGCATCAGCATTTTCCACCAGCTTTGCCAATCAAATCCCAAAGATTCACGCCATCCTTTCTGCGCTTCAATAAAGGCTAATGGTTCGTTAAATGTAACAGCACAATACAGGCTAAATAAAATTACCCCTGTTGCCGTAGCTAAACTGGCAATATAGGCAATGGGTGGTTTGCGCTGCTTCCAGGATGCAATTATCAAAGCCGGAATTAATGCTAAACCTGTAGGGCGGGTTGCAGTTGCCAGTGCGCCAAATAAAGCAGTCAAACCATATCGACTTTTGTCAAAAGCCTGCATCGCAGCAGCACTGAGAAATAAATACAAACCTTCGGTATAAATAACCCCTGCAAACATTGACGGCGGACACCAGGCTAATACAGCAGTAGCCCATCGCGCTTCATTCTCACTACGGTAGGACTTTACCCAAAAATATACGCAATAAATTGCTCCTAATAATGCCAAATTATTTACCAGTAATCCAGCAATTTGAAAGGAAAACCCTAAATTCATTAACAGTTTAATAATTAACGGAAACAAGGGGAAAAACGCCACATTATGCATTTTCCCATCATTAATAAACTCATATCCATTGTTAACTATATTTTGATACTCTTTACTGTCCCAAGCATGAAATACATCCAAACTAAACGAAGCTGCAACTCCTCCAGATGGTGCTTGTAATAAAGGTGCAATTCCTAACATCACAATCCAAATTAACAAGCGACTGCCAAACCACATCGCAGCAGGAAATAATAATTCGTTTATATTTGAATCTTTCTTCTTTTTTCTAAGTAACTCAGCTTGCGTCATAGAGAAGGAGTATTAAACATCACTGATTTTTTTGCTCCACCGATTTATATATTTACGAACAGTTTTAATATAATGTCAATTTTTATTTAGATAAATTTGTTGAGTAAATTACGATTTGATTACTATACAGGTTTTTAGATCGGAGCAAAATGTCAAGTATTTTCAGATACATATTAATATAAATTGGCAAATTGGAAACGGTTACGAGCTACTTATGGTAAAATCCGCGATAAAGAGGGTTTGATTAGCCACTAATAGCTAACCTAATTTTCTGGGCTTGTAGTTGGGACTTTAGTCTTCAAGAGCGATAAATCGCCTACTGCGAACCTTCTTAAAAATTAAAGGAACAGTTTCTAAAACTAGATGTTTATAAAACTAAATAGAACCCACATTAAATTTAATCTATGACAAAATTGATTATTCAAATTCCCTGTTATAACGAGGAAGCGACTTTAGGAACTACGCTTTCAGAGTTACCAAAGCAAATATATGGCGTTGATTCTATAGAATTTTTAGTAATTGATGATGGTAGTAAAGATAGAACTGTAGAAGTTGCCAAAGCCTTTGGTGTAGAGCATATCGTTAGCTTGCCACATAATCAAGGTCTTGCCAAAGCTTTTATGGCAGGTTTAGAAGCCTCTTTAAAAGCAGGAGCGGACATCATAGTTAATACTGATGCTGATAATCAATACTGCGCTGAGGATATTCCTAAACTTATAGAACCTATCATTTATAGACAAGCAGATATTGTAGTTGGTGCCAGACCAATTTGGAAAACAAAACACTTTTCTTTGACAAAAAAACTACTCCAAAAATTTGGTAGTTGGGTAGTTCGTCGCGCCAGCAACACTAATATTCCCGATGCTCCAAGCGGTTTTCGTGCCTTTAACCGCGAAGCTGCTTTAAGATTTAACGTATTTAATAAATATACATATACTTTAGAAACAATTATTCAAGCCGGACAAAAAGGCATGAAAATTACTTCTATACCTATTAGAACAAATTTCGTTGTCCGCCCTTCACGTTTAGTAAAAAGCAACCTTTCCTATGTAGTGCGATCGCTCTTTACAATTCTTCGCATTTTCATGCTATATAGAGCCGTTGCGTTTTTTCTTCACTTTAGGCAGCGTTCCATTCAGTATAGGAGTAATTTTAGGCATACGCTGGTTACTCTTTTTCTTTATGGGAACCGAACGTACTCGCATTCCCAGTTTGATTCTGACTGCAATTTTAATATTAATTGGTTTTCAACTATGGATGTTTGGTTTAGTAGCTGATTTAATGGCAGCAAATCGTCAATTACTAGAAGACAATCAATTACGAATGCGTCGTCAAGAAATGGAAGCAAATAAGTTAGGAGTTAGGAGTTAGGAGTTAAATAATTTTAGATTGTAGATTTTGGATTGACGGAGTTAGTTAGGAATTAAGAGTTAGGAGTTAGGAATTAGGAGTTAGGGGTTAGTAGTTAGGGGTTTAGTAGTGCGAGCATCTTGCTCGCTAGCATCGAGCGAGCAAGATGCTCGCACTACATATATCACCTGTTTTTTTGCAGGATAACTATATACAAGAAATTTTCTCCCCCATCTCCCCATGCCCAATCCCCAATCCTCCATCGCCGATGCCCGATGCCCAATCCCCCGTGCCCAATCCCCAATTCCCATGCCCAACAAAGACTTATTCGCAATTGAAGCTTTAGCTCAAATTCCTAAGATTCTAACTTTACTAGATCGCAACCCTCACAGCCCAACTTATGGTTGTTTTGACCGTAATTTTTGGCATTATAAAATTATTGATTTCCCTAGTGGAATGGCGCAGGAATTTGTCTATCCTTTGGCTCTAATGTACGATACAGATGTGCCAGATAATCAGTTTTATCGTCAGCCTGCTATTAAAGATTGGGTTGTAGCAGGGATTTGTTATGCGGCTCGTAGCGCTCATAAAGATGGTTCTTGTGATGATTATTTTCCTTTTGAACGAGCTTCGGGGGCTGCTGCTTTTTCGCTATTGGCTTGTATTGAAAGCTATATTCTTTTAAATTTAGAAAATAATTTAGTAAAGAATTTAGAAAATCAACAATTAGATAATCGAGCTATTTTAAACTTTTTTACAAAACGTGCTGATTGGTTGGCAGAGCATCATGAGAGCGGACGGTTAACCAATCATCAAGCGTTGATTGTTTTATGCTTGGAAAGATTATCACAGCTTTTAAAAACATCTAAATGGGATAAAGCGAAAGTACAACGCTTGGAACGTGTTTTATCCTGGCAAAATGATGAAGGTTGGTTTATCGAATACGAAGGTTGCGACCCTGGATATCATACTTTAACTATTTCTTGTTTGGCACGAATTTATCAATTTAATCCAGATATACGCATCAAAGAAGCATTAATTAAAGCTGTAAAATTAGCTGCTGAATTCGTCCATCCCGATGGTTCCTATGGTGGGGAATACACCAGCCGCAATACTTATAACTTTTTCCCCCACGGCTTTGAATTAGTTGGGGAATGGATGCCTGAAGCACTACAAATTAATCAGCGCTTTTTACAAGGTTTAGCTTCGGGATTGTCTCCATGTTATGCGGATGACCATATTATCGGACATCATACGTGGAATTATTTGTTAGCTTGGCGCGATTTTGTAGAGAAAAGACCATCGAAAAGTATATCTCAAAATAAATCTCAAAATAATCGTATTTGGTTGAAAAATGCCAAAATATTGATCGATAGCCGCGAAAATACACAGTTGTATTTAGCATTAAATAAAGGCGGAGTTTTCAAGCTATTTCGGGATAATAAATTAGTTGTAGCCGATACGCAAATTTCTTTACAGGTACGAGATAAAGGCAAAATCAAAAATGCAGTAGGACATTTAGTTTCACCTTATAAAATAAATATTAACGATGATGAAATTACTATTAGCGGAAATCTGGGGTGGGCAAAACAAAAACAAATGACACCGCTTAATTTACTTATTTTAAGAGTTGTAATGTTAACTGTGGGGAGATTTTTTCCCGATTTAATCCGCAAGCTATTACAAAAAGTTTTAATTGTTGGTAAAAATGATGCTCCTTTTCAGTTTAATCGTAGATTTTCCTGGCAAAACGGAAAATGGTATGTTGTCGATAAACTAGAAGCGAAAACTTGGGATAACGTTATTTCTGCGGGTATTGGCTGCGATCAAACTTCTATTTATGTTGTCATGAGTCGGACATTTCAAAGAAGCCAATTACAACCTTGGCTGGATTTGACGAAAGAAGTTAAAAAACTTGCTCCTTCTCAACCATTAAAAATTGAGCGTGAATTATGAAAAAGCTGATTTCTATCGCTGTCAGTCTGACAATTTTAATAATAATTTACTGGAAAATCGATTTTCCCAAATTGATAGAAGTATTTCAAAATAGCGATAAACTTTGGATGGCAATTAGTTTGGGAATGGTTGTACCCTTAACAATGCTAACAGCTTGGCGATTGCAACAGCTTACGCCGAGTCGTACCCGTTTGGGATTTGGTGAAGCAAACCGTTTGATATTAGCAGCTAGCGTATTAAATATGGTTTTACCCTCAAAAATGGGGGATATAGCAAAAGCTTATTTTATTAAAGAAAAAGGACATTTAGAAGGTTCGCTCTCTTTATCTTTAGTAGTTTTTGAAAAAGCCTGCGATATGCTATCACTGCTGCTGTGGTGTGCCTTTGGATTAACACTTTATCCTCAAAAAGATTGGCTATTCTGGATTATGACAGCAAGCGTTATTTCTGGTTTAATAGTTGGATTATTATTAATTGCTTCTCGTCAGTTTGCTAATTTAATATTTCAATTTACGGGGAGAATCGCACCTCAGAAAATTAAGTTAAAAATAGCTAACCTGCGCGATTCTTGGAGCGAAATGCATAAATATTTTTGGAGAGACAAACGGCATCTTTTAAAAATTACTATAACTTCAGTTGTAATTTGGTTCGGACATCTTTTACAAATATGGTTTTTCATTTTTGCGCTGAAAGCTTGGGTTCCTTTTCTGGCGCATTTAGCATTAGCTCCTTTATCTATACTAGCGGGTTTGCTACCTTTAACTTTTGCCGGAGTCGGTACAAGAGATGCTGCTTTGATTGCTTTTTATAAACCATATTTAAACGCTCCTACCGCTGCAGCTTTAGGTTTACTTTGTACTTCCCGATATTTACTACCAGCCTTGGGAGGGCTTCCTTTTCTAGGTAAATATTTAACTACAGTTAAACAAATGCGTCGTCAAAATTAATGTTAAAAATTAAAAGGGAATGGGTAATGGGGAACAGGGAACGGGGAATCGAGGAAAAATTTTGGTTCTTGAGTTATTGGTATGCATAATTGGCTATAAAAAACTCTGAAAACTTTACTTTGAAAGGATTATTAACGCATTTAAGTATTTTTCCCTGTTGCCTGTTGCCTATTACCTTTTCTTTAATCTAAATTCAGATAAAAACTATGCAGCAAAATATATTACTCAACTCAAATCAAAGTAAACCCAAGCAAAAATATTTAAATTTATTTTCTCCTCAAAAATTATCCTGGGCTATCATTTTTTTTGGTGTTGCAGTCAGACTTGTACAATATCTCTACAATCGCTCTTTATGGGCTGATGAAGCAGTATTAGCACTAAATATTGTCAATCGTTCTTATCTAGAATTATTACAACCTTTAGATTACGATCAAGGAGCGCCTTTCGGATTTTTGATAGTTGAAAAACTAGCAATTCAAATTTTTGGTAATAATGAATATGCTTTGAGATTATTTCCTTTTTTATCAGGAATTATTTCTTTCTTTCTGTTATATAGATTGGCGAAAATATTCCTTCGTGGATATGCAGTTCCTATAGCTTTAGCCTTTTTTGCTAGCTTGAATCAATTAGTGTACTATGCAACGGAATTAAAACAGTATTCAAGCGATATCGCTATTGCATTATTTTCGTGCTTGCTGGTAACACAGATGTTTAGACAAAGGTTAGGCATTATAAGCATAATTTTATTCTCTTTGTTAGGAGGATTGACGATCTGGTTTTCCCATCCAGCCATTTTTGTTTTAGCTGGCTGCGGAGCTAGTTATTTGCTAACTAGTGCTTCTAAAAACAGAAAAAGCAGCATATTTAAAACTTTACTTATATATTCATCTTGGTTAATCAGCTTTGCACTATTTTATTTTGTTTCCGTGCAAAGTTTAAATCAAAATGACACATTAATGACATCTTGGAACGGCAAAAACGCTTTTCCTGCTTCTGCTTTTGATATTATTTGGCTATTTGATGCCTTTGGTAAATATTTTTACGAACCATTAGGTTTTAGGGGAATAATGGATGGAGTAGCTATTTTTGCCTTTGTAGTTGGTTGTATATCATTATTTTATCGGCGAAAAGCAAAGCTACTAATTTTACTATCTCCACTAATAGTAACGTTTTTTGCAGCTTACTTGCAAAAGTATCCTTTTCAAGGTCGTTTAGTATTATTTCTAGCTCCCTTTTTCATTTTATTAATTGCAGAGGGAATAGATAGCCTCATTAGAAAAACCCATTCAAAACCTGCTTTTATAACTGGAACTTTACTTTTAGTATTGCTACTTTTTCAACCAATAACCAGCGCTAGCAATCTGTTATTTAAACCAAACTGGAATGAAGAAATTAAACCAATAATTAGCTATGTAAAATCCCGTCAGCAACCTTCAGATATTTTATATATTTTTCAGCGAGGGCATTATCAATTTCTATATTATGCAGAAAAATATGGTTATCAAAAAGGAGATTATATTATTGGAGTTGATGATTTAGATGAAATTGACGGCAAAGATTTATCAGATAAAGAACGCGAAAGATATGAAAATGATTTAAACAAGCTTCGCGGGAATAAAAGAGTATGGGTACTTTTCTCTCATGCTCATGTTGGTAGCGAAAATGAAATGATGAAGTCTTATCTAGATCGAATAGGTAAACAAATTGACTACTTTAAAAGTCCCGGTGCATTCGTTTATTTATACGATTTGTCTTAAGTTTTCAGGTTCTTCAATACATAGTATGCTTAATTTTTATAAAGAAAAGCTGAAACTGTTGCTGTGAAAGAATTATCCTACTCAAAGACGCAATTTGTTACAGAAAATATTTTTTTTACTGTTCCCTGTTCCCTATTCCCTATTCCCTTTTTTTAAATGTTTTTTTAGCATCCCTTTGTACGGAAGAGCCAGTTTTCAAAGCTTTTTAATCAGCTTTTCGGATTAAAAAATAGGAATATAAAATTACAATTGTCGATTTAGCGTTCTTAATTAGAGAATTTTGCTCGTAGTATGATATATTTATTTTTCGTTGCTTGAATCTAATCAACAGAACAAATCTTTTTATAGATTTGATCGGATTTATATCTAAAAACAAGGCTGTTTAATGACGAATATAACCTTAGCAAATAAATCAACTAAATCGCAGAAAAAACTCAATGTAGTTAAACTTATTGCAGTCATTCTCGCTATCGGAATATTTTTTCGGTTTTATAACTTAGACCAGAAAACTTACTGGTACGATGAAACAATGACTTCTGTACGTATTTCTGGATACGTCAGCCCAGAATTAACAAATGAAGTCTATAACGGCAACGTTATTAGTGTTGAAAATTTTCTGCAAACTTATCAGTATCCTAACGATACTAGAAACCTCAATGACACCATTAAAGCTTTAGCGCAAAATCCAGAACATTCGCCTCTGTACTACATAATGGCGCGATTTTGGCTGCAAGCATTCGGTAATTCAATATTTAATATCAGATTATTATCTGCTTTTATCAGTTTGCTGGCATTTCCGGCTATTTATTGGTTATGCCAGGAATTATTTAATTCTAAATTAATTTCTTGGGTAGCAGTTAGCTTAATAGCTATTTCACCTTTTCATGTTTTATATGCTCAAGAAGCACGAGAATATAGCTTATGGATTGTGAGCATTTTTGTTTGTTGTGCAGCACTACTTTGGGCAATTAGAAAGAAAAAAATATTTTCTTGGGTTGTTTACGGTACTACTGTATCGTTAGGGCTTTATAGTCATCCTTTTTCTGCATTTTTATTTGTAGGACATGGTATATACGTTTTAGTAAGTGAAAGTTTCCGATTAACTAAAGCCTTAAAAAATTATATACTTGCTAGTTTGTTTGGTATATTACTTTTTGTTCCTTGGCTGTTAGTTGTTATCTCCAACTTTTCTTACCTTTTAGGTAATACAGATCATGTTAATAGAATTGCCAAAGGATTTTTACCTATTTTATGGGGGCTAAATCTTAGTCGGATTTTCATAGATGTCAATCAAGGCATTAGTCTGTTTAATCCGCTTACTTATCTGAGTATAATTTTTGCAGTGTATGCATTATACTTTTTATGTAAAAATCTGCCAAAAGCTGGACTATTTATTATTACTTCAATAGGAGTACTTGGAATAGCTTTAATAGTCCCAGATATTATATTATCAGGTCGCCGTTCTACTATTGCACGTTATGCAACACCTTGTTATTTAGGAATTCAAGTTGCAGTTGCATATTTATTAGCTACTAAATTAAAAATCAATAAAATACATGATGATATAAAAGGATATCAAAAATGGCGTAACATAGTTGCCCTGTTACTTGTAGGCGGTATTTTATCAAGTGCAATTAGCTCTCAAGTTCCTATGTGGTGGAATAAAGGTCCTTTTAAAACTCGCCATACTCCGGAAGTACTTAGTATTATAAATCAGTCAGAAAAACCTTTAGTAATCAGCAATATTCCACCCAATCAATTACTGGGATTAACTCATCAGTTAGAGAACAAAGTTCATCTTCAGTTAGTATCGTCGGCTAATATTCCCCAGATACCACCATCTTTTAAAGAAGTATTTATTTATCGTTCTTCTGATGACTTCTTAGCTAAATATCAAGCTGAATATGATATTAATGAAATCCAGCCTTTTTTATGGAAAGTGAAAAAAATCAACAAGTAATTTTTGAATATGTTAATTAAAACCTTAAATAAAAGCTTGCTGCCGAATAAAGCAGAAATATCTAAAAAACAAGTATTTTTTTGGTTTAGTTTAAGTTTGATATTTGCTGCTGGTTATGCAATTTTGGCATTACAACAAGCTTTTGCTAGCGAGTACGTGGTGCAGGATGATGCACGACAACACGTATTTTGGATGTTGAGATTTATAGATCCAAATCTGTTCCCAGATAATTTAATTGCCGATTATTTTCAATCTGTAGCACCTGTGGGATACTCCAATTTCTATCGAGTGTTTGCAGCGTTAGGAATTAACCCATTACTGCTAAATAAATTACTGCCATTAGTATTAGGATTGATTGCTACCGGCTATTGTTTTGCCTTTTCTCTACAAATCTTACCGTTGCCAATTACCGCATTCATGGCAACTTTAATGTTTAATCAAAATATTTGGAGAAAGGATGATTTAGTTTCTGCGACACCGCGAGCATTTATATACCCAATCTTTTTAGCCTTTTTATATTATTTGTGTCGCAAATCTTTGTTTCCTTGTTTAATCACAATTATACTTTTAGGATTTTTTTATCCCCAATATGTGTTTGTTTGCGCGGGTATTTTAGTTATACGATTATGGGATTGGGGTAATAAAAGGTTTAAGCTTCGTTTTTCACAACAAAAGCATAATTTTCTTTTCTGTGTGGCTGGCTTAACAGCAGCTTTTTTCGTATTGTTACCTTACGCTTTAAAAACATCTGAATATGCACCGATAATTAGCGTCGCTCAAGCAAAACAATTACCTGAATTTTTTCCCAAAGGCAGAAGCTTTTTTTTCACAGATAATCTGTTTGACTACTTATGGAGCGGGCGTAGCGGAATATTTCCAAGAAATTTATTTATTCCGGCAACTTATTATTTAGGTTTACTACTACCTATTTTGATCCGATTTCGTTCCAAGTTTTCCGTGCTACGAAAGGTTACGGAAGAGATAATGATATTACCCCAAATGTTATTGGCAGCTATAGGAATGTTCGTGGCTGCTCATCTTTTGCTATTTAGACTTCATCTTCCCAGCCGCTACACGGAACACAATTTACGAATTGTCTTATGTATATCGGCAGCTATTGTTTTAACAGCTATTTTAAAAGAGATTTTTTCGATTAACTATAGACAAAATAAATTTGCTCATAACTTAAAAAAAATTGTTGCTTTATTATTTACAGTTGGTATTTCGTTAACATTACTATTTTATTATCCATTATTTATTCAAAAATTTCCTAAAACTGGTTATCAAACTGGTAATTATCCAGCTTTATATAAATTTTTTCAGCAACAACCAAAAGATATTCTTATTGCTTCAATAGCTGAGGAAGTTAATTATTTACCCGCATTTTCGCAACGTTCGATTTTGATTGGTAGAGAATATGCAATTCCCTATCACTTTGGTTATTACAGTCAATTCCGTCAGCGAGCCATAGACTTAACTCAGGCTCAATATAGCGATAATTTAGCAGACGTAAAAGCTTTTATTCAAAAATATAAAATAGATTTCTGGTTATTAGAATCGGGAGCTTTCACGCCCGAATACATCAAAAATAATTCTTTACTTAAACAATATTATCAAAGTCATCTCGATGGCGATAAATTAGTTAAAATAACCAAAGATATATTCCAAAGTTTAGAGCAAAGAAACGTACCAGCCTTATCAATTGTGCCGAATTGCAGCGTTGCAGAAATTCAAAATTTTACGGTGCTAGATGCGAAATGTATCATAGTTAGCAATTAACAGCTATGGCTTAGAAATTACGGCACGATTAAATTTATTTTTGTAATCAAGTTGACATAGATTTTTTTGATGAAAAATGTAATATTATTCACAACTTCTAAGTGATTATTTCTACTTATTTACAAAAATAAATAAATATTTATGTTGTCCGACTCATCAAGTTTACGCTTGCGTAACTCAGTTTTCCTGCGGAGTAATAAAACTTCAAAAAAGCAAGTAATATTTTGGTTTAGTTTGAGCATGACTTTCTCAGTTATGTACGCAATATTGGCGTTGCAGCAAGCTTTTTCAACTGAGTATGTCGTACAAGATGATGCCAGACAGCACGTATTTTGGATGCTGCGGTATATAGATCCAAACTTGTTTCCTAATGATTTAATTGCAGATTATTTTCAGTCTGTAGCCCCAGCAGGATACTCCAGTCTTTATCGGGCGATCGCCTTTTTTTATATTAATCCATTATTTATTAACAAACTTCTTCCCTTAATCCTGGCACTGTTTACTACTGCTTACTGCTTTGGTTTCAGTTTACAAATTATACCCTTGCCATTTACCGGCTTTTTAGCATCATTAATGCTCAACCAAAATCTTTGGATTAAAGATGATTTGGTTTCTGCAACACCGAGGGCTTTTACATACCCATTTTTACTAGCATTTTTATACTATTTATCGCGTAAATCTTTGCTACCAACCTTGGCTGCAATTGTACTTTTAGGACTTTTTTATCCCCAAGCTGTGTTTATTTGTGTTGGTATTTTAATTCTACGACTTTGGGATTGGAGTAGTAAAAAGTTTCGGTTTTCTCAACAAAAACATGATTATTTATTTTGTGTTGTGGGAGTAGGGGTAGCATTTTTAGTCATGTTACCTTATGCTTTCAAATCATCAGAATTTGCACCAGTAATTTCAGTATCCCAAGCAAAGCAATTACCAGAATTTTGGTCTGGAGGGAGGTCTGTTTATTTTAACAAAAATACCATAAACTATTTTTTGGGAGGGCGTAGTGGAATATTTGCACCGTCATTGTTTACACCATTAACGCTGGTATTCGGATTATTTTTGCCGTTTTTGATGTCGTTTCCTACTAAATTTCCTTTGCTCAAAAAAATTAAAAGGGAAATTACGATCTTATATCAACTCCTGATTGTATCAGTAGGAATGTTTGTTATGGCTCATATCCTACTATTTAAACTTCATTTACCCAGCCGTTATACCGGACATAGCTTTCGGGTTATATTAGCAGTATCGGCAGCCATTTCACTAACAGCTATTCTGGAAGCTATTACATCTAATTTTTCCCGACGTAGAAACATTTATATTTGTATTAGAAGATTTATGGCATTATTCTTTACCATTTTTCTTGCTATTGCACTGCTTTTTTATTATCCCTTTTTTATCAAAAAATTTCCTAAAAGCGCTTATATAACTGGAGAATTTCCAGCCTTATACAAGTTTTTTCAGCAACAGCCAAAAGATATTTTAATTGCTTCAATAGTAGAAGAAGCAAATAATTTACCAACATTTTCTCAACGCTCAATTTTTATAGGTAGGGAATACGCAATTCCTTATCATCTTGGTTATTACAACCAATTTCGTCAACGAATTATAGACTTAACTCAGGCTCAATATAGTCAAAACTTAACTAGTGTAAAAAACTTTATTCAAAAATATGAAGTAGATTATTGGCTATTAGAATCTAAAGCCTTTACACCCGAATATATTCAAAACAACTCCTTACTCAAACAATATTATAGAAGCAATCTCGATCGAGATAAATTAGTCAAAATAACCAAAGATATATATCAAAAGTTACAGCAAGGGAAAGTACCAGCTTTATCAAAAACAATATCAAATTGCACCGCCGCAAAAATTAAAACTTTCACGGTAATAGACGCGAAATGCATCGTTAATACAGTTAGTAGTTAGGAGTGAGGAGTTAGTAGTTAGGAGTGAGGAATTTATTTCTACCCCCTCTCCCCCCTCTCCCCTCATCCCCCATCCCTACTCTTCAAACCCCAGACAATCTATAGTAAAGTTGTCTGTTAACAATCGAAAAAATTGTGAAAGCTATTACTCTTATTGGTTCTACTGGTTCTATCGGTACTCAAACTTTAGATATTGTTGCTCAATGCCCCGAACAATTTAGAATTGTCGGATTAGCAGCAGGGAGCAACGTAGAACTGTTAGCATCCCAGATTCGACAGTTTCGACCGAGTATAGTGGCAATTTCTGATGAAACTAAATTACCGCAACTTAAAGAAGCTATAAAAGACGTAGATCCTCAACCAACTTTATTAGCGGGAGAAACTGGTGTTATAGAAGTTGCTCGCCATGCAGAAGCTGAAACTGTAGTTACTGGTATTGTCGGTTGTGCTGGATTGTTACCTACCATAGCTGCCATCGAAGCTGGTAAAGATATTGCTTTAGCGAATAAAGAAACTTTAATTGCTGGCGCACCAGTAGTTTTACCTTTAATTGAAAAACATCAAGTAAAACTGCTACCCGCAGATTCCGAGCATTCCGCAATCTTTCAATGTCTGCAAGGTATCCCCGAAGCAGGTTTACGCAAGATTATACTTACAGCCTCCGGTGGTGCTTTCCGTGATTGGGATGTAGAAAAATTAGCCGAAGTTACAGTTGCCGATGCTTTGAAACATCCAAATTGGTCGATGGGACGGAAAATTACAGTAGATTCGGCGACTTTGATGAATAAAGGTTTAGAAGTAATTGAAGCGCACTTCCTCTTCGGATTGGATTACGACGATATTGAAATTGTTATTCATCCCCAAAGTATTATTCATTCGCTGATTGAATTGCAAGATACCTCAGTTTTAGCTCAGTTAGGTTGGGCTGATATGCGTCTACCTCTGCTGTATGCTTTATCTTATCCAGAACGTATTTACACCGATTGGGAACGCTTAGATTTAGTTAAAGCAGGCTCCTTAACATTCCGCGAACCCAATCATCAGAAATACCCCTGTATGAAACTAGCTTACGCCGTCGGAAAAGCCGCTGGTTCAATGCCAGCAGTTTTAAACGCCGCCAACGAGCAAGCCGTAGCCTTATTTTTAGAAGAAAAAATTCACTTTTTAGATATTCCCCGCTGCATCGAAAAAGTTTGCGAGATTCATTCTAAAGACAACCGTTCAAATCCTAATTTAGACGACATTTTAGCAGCCGACAAATGGGCGAGACAACAAGCAATCGGCGCTGCACAAAGTTTACAAAACTCACCAACGGTAGTTTCAATGCGGTAAGGGGATGGGGAGAGGGGGGAGATGGGGAGATGGGGAGAGGGGGAGATGGGGAGATGGGGAGATGGGGAGATGGGGAGCAAGATGCTCCCACTACCAATTACCAATTACCAATTACCAATTACCCATTGCCCAATCCCCAATTGCTTACTTTTTCGATGCAGAAAGCCTTGCAAAAACTTCTTTCACTCTAGGAGGTAGCTGCCGCATTATCTTACCTTTCTCCCTATCCATTGCTACTAAAGTTAATTTTGCACTGACGTATAAATTTTCCCCATCGGTTGATTGAACCGCGTAATCCCAATTAATACGAACTCCCGTAACTTCTTCCATACGAGTTTTTACCACAGCAGCAGCTCCTAACTGAAGCACCTGATGATAGCGTATTGACATTTCTACCACGGGTAACTCGCAGCCTAAAGCCACTAAATCGGTGTATTCAATCCCAATCGAACGCAAGCATTCTATTCTTGCTTCTTCCATCCAAGCAATATAGGTACCATGCCAAACAACACCGGCGTAGTCGGTATGATGAGGCTGAACCCTGACGGGATATTCAAACCAATTTTCAGATGCGTGTAAATATTGATTGTCTATAGCACCAGTAGGTGGTAGTTGCCGTGAATAAGATTTTTCTTCGGACATCTTAAAGTTTCTTCGCAGATGCGGGGGTTAACTAACTTTCTGCATAAACAATATCAAATTTAGCTAATAGCGACTTTTTTAGGGAGATTCAAAAAATAAAATACTTATAGGCTAGGAATAATTACACCTGAAATTTCTTCTTTCCTACTCCCTATCTAAAAAAAATCAAAATACTCCAAAAGTCATATTTGATTAAAAGAGTATTTTATAATACAATAATCTTGTGTAAATCCAGTTACAAAACTGAATCCCAGTTAATACGGTTGACTTTATATGACCACTTGTTTCTGTAATTTTTCGGATATCAGCACAGTAATCAGATCCCCCGTAAAGCGATATTACAATTTGAGTTATGTCCCTCGGATGCATTTCTCAAAGCCAAATATTTTCCTCTTTGAAGGAAAAATATATTTGAGAAACTGCCTATATATCTTGTACCTTTTTGGGCAAGTAAGAATACATAGCGCATTATCTTACCCGCAGTAGTTATAATTTATACTTATAAGCGGATGGGGGCATTGTATTTAAATACCCAATATTCTAATAATCATTAGTAGCCTAATTTACATTTTCCCGCATCAAAACAGTAAATACAAAGTTGACGTTGTTCAGAAATATACTGTTACAAGTTTTATGGCAAAGGAATGAACCGATTAATTTCAAACCCATGCTCTGCTATTTTGACGAAATACTCGAAAGTGCGAAAAACGAATCCTCTTTAGAAGACAAGTACAGATATCAGAACAAGTTCAATAACCAATCAAAAGTTGTTAGATTATTTCATACCAGATCGCGCCCGACGAAAAATGGCTAGTTAATCGTTCGTCCGCTTTTCTCTGAACCCAAAACATTTTTGAGTTCCCGCGTCTGCTTGACATTAGCAAGTAAATAACGGCATCGCCGTGGCTCAAGAGCTAGCTGTTTCTTGGTGAGAACTAACTAACCCTTGACAAGGGTTTTGCTGCTGGTGCAAGCTTCAATTGGTGGATGCTTTACTATATTCGCGAGTTCCTGTAGCTGGTTTACTGCTTCAGCACCTTCCAACTTCATTAATTCGCGATCGTCGCGCATCTCAGTCCAAGTGATACCGTAATCGGAGACTAAAAATCGAATCAGATGATTTTCTCCCAAGCTAACCATAAACGAAGCACTATTCATTTGGTCGCCACACGTATAGCAAGACGCGGGGTATCCACGTCTCTCTAACACGATCGCCAAGGCTTGTAAATTCATTACCAAGTCTTGAACGAACTGCCGGTGTTGTTGCGCTAATCTTAGAAACACTTTTATCCTCCTAACACCACAATCATTTTAGTCTCTTTTATATTTTTTTTAGATTTTTTCATCAAAGAGTATTGTAAACTAACGATTACAATTGCCCAGAAGTGAATAAATCTGACTTAGGACTACCTCGGAAATGGTAGTTCAATTAAACAAGTCGTGCCGTATCATAATATCCACTTTAGGAACTAAAAATTCCTCACACGATTTTAAAATTTTACTTCTTATTTATATTGTCGAGGTCAGGGTAGATACTGACAATATAAATCCGCTATCACATTAACTCATATTTAGTAGAAGTCAACTGCCAAAAATTGACAAATATTCTCTTTTGTGGCTATGTTCTCCTATAAAAGTAGGCTTTAATTGCTTGATTGCCATTTTACTTCGTTTTATTGCTGTTGATATTACGGTAAATATTTATATTTTTTACCCTTATAGATTATTTTTCCTTACAGGGAAGAGAAAAAGGTTGATTCCCGTCGCTTGTTTGAGCCATTGGCGATTAGCGGAGCTAAACAGCAAAGGCGTAACGCCTCTCTAATAGGTTGCAGTCACTGATTTCAGTCGTACATTCAATCAAGAAGTATGTCTAAACTAAAACTAAAGGATAACGAATTAATTGAAACTTATGCTGCCAATTCGCCTATATCATGTTTAATTATTTATAAAAATGTGTATTTCGCTACGATTATCATCAAACCTGTCAACATATAAGTAGCTTTTAGAAGATTTGTAAATAAGAAATTCTGCACTCATTCATTACAAAATCAAATAGTTGAATTAGAAACTTTTATATAAATAAGTAAATAGGAATTAATCGAGCCATATAACAAAATCTAAAAAATCGCTTCTCAAAGAAAAGGAGCTCTTCCGTTTACAAATCCTTACCACTACTGCCCACTTTCTTGTCATGATTATAAGTAAGTCGGTCTAAAAAATTCAAGGTATGTCATTGCGAGTGGAACGAAGTGAAACGAAGCAATCGCAGGGGTTTGATGGCTATTTACATTCCGTTATATGGTTTGTTTTACTTGTGCCGACTTACTTAATTATCAACACCAACTTACTTAAAATTTGAGCAAGATAAAGCAATCAAAACCGTATCCCGAATACTCGCGATACGGTTTTGATAATTAATTTTACGGATGCCAAGTGTTTTTTAGTAGATTTATACTACGTGCCACCAACCGAAAGTCGGACCGATAAAACGAATCGTTATCCAAAGAGCCACCATCACATAGATGCCAATCCAAGCACCGCGAGTAGTCCAATCTACAAACTGTTGCGCTTGCTTTTTAGTTATTGGAACCCAAGGTAAAATACGAGGTGATTGACCGTAATCGTTCCCTAATGAAGTTTTACGCCGCTTTGCTTCGCCCATAATTGAGATTTGAATACATCGTGCAACAATACTCGATATTAAAGATCCTAAACCCGATCGGGGCATCTTAAACTAAAAATTTCATAAATAAATGTTGAGATTCCCTATGCAGCACCAAAATAATCTGCACTTTTTAAACCGCTGAAACTAAGGATTTGACTACAATCCTTCTAAATAAATTACATTTACTCTTTACAATTATTCATATAAGTTAGAGTTGTAAGAAATTATTAGAGTCTGTTTTTCTAACCCAGAGGGAAAATATTAAGAAATATTGTTACCTAATAGTAGATATAAAATTATATTCGCAAATCAAAATGGCAGAGATTATTTAAACTTATTTGGAAAGAAAGCGATAGGAGAATTAATTAGCAGCTATGAAGAAAAAAATCTATAGAAATTTATTCCTAAAAATTGTTCCGATCGAACTTTTGAAGTAGTCATTATATTAATTTATGAACAAAATCACCATCAATCGCTGGTGACAGTTAATGATATTAGTAATTTTGCTCAAAATGACTTAGAAGTTCGCAAAGCCTTAGAAAAAGAAGAAGAACTTAATCTTATGTCAAACTGCCTTATTAAATATAGGTAAACAAATCTTAATTTATTTGATCTTGCAGCACTGAACATACTATTCAATCGGCAAAAAATCTGAGATTATTAGTATCTAAGGATTATTCCGGTCTATAACTAAAATTTTTATGGCGATCGCCCTTTTTCTCTACTCCTTACTCCCCCAGGCTCTCCCGTACAACTATTTAATCCCGGATCTGAAGTAGAGGAGAACCATTTATTTTTAAGTAACTAAGACTTAATGTACTTAATGTTAAGTAATAAATGAAACCTTAATCCAAATTGAAGCGTAAAGAATAATGCTTTGAAAAGTATCAACAAGTATTTTTGCTTAAAATATTAATCAGATACCAAGAAAAATTTTTTCAATGGGTATTGGAACTATGCTGATTATATGCTGTTCATCAGGTATAGTTTTGCATGGGTTTTCAAGCCGGATAGGCTAACCTCGGCACTTACATCATACCCCTAAATTAAAGATGAAATATAAGGGCTTTCCCATTTCTTTACGCAATAATTTCTCTACAAACTTAAAATTACCTTTCTCTATTGCTGCTTTACTTGTAGTTTCTAGTAGTTCGATGCTGCTACCAGTAGAAGAGTCAAAAGCGAATGTTGCAAAGAAAGGTAATGCTCAAACTCAAACTTTAATAGCGCAACAGAACGTAGCCAGCAGCATAATTTATGTAAATCCTCAAACTGGTACAAACCAGGCGGGTGCTGGTACTACTGAAGCTGCTCCATTTAAAACCATCACTTTCGCTCTTGAACAAGCCCAACCAGGTACGGTAATTCAACTCGCACCCGGTACCTACAGCGAAGAAACAGGAGAAAAATTTCCACTTAGAGTCAAGCAAGGAGTAACTTTACGTGGAGATGAAGCTGGAAAAGGGCAAGCAACATTAATTACAGGCAGCGGTAGATACACTAGCCGTACTTTTGCCAGTCAAAACATTACTATTCTTGCTGGAAAAGACTCCACTATTAGTGGTGTTACTGTCACAAACCCAGCTTCTCGCGGTACCGGAATATGGGTAGAATCAACAAATCCCAAAATTATAAACAGTACTTTTACTAACAACTTACGTGAAGGCGTTTTTGTTACTGGTACTGGAAATCCGACAATTGCCGGTAATATCTTTATTCAAAATAAAGGTAATGGTGTTTCTGTCGCAAAATCTGCAAAGGGAGAGATTCGCGGTAACTTATTTCAAGATACCGGATTCGGTTTAGCCATCGGTGGAACATCTACACCTTTAATAGCCGAAAACCAAATCTTGCAAAACGTAGACGGGCTTTTTATCTCCAATTCAGCACAGCCAGTACTGCGTAAAAATGTTATCCAAAACAATACTCGCGATGGTATTGTTGTGATTACTACTGCCAAACCTAATCTAGGAACAGCTGAAGAACCGGGCGGTAACTTGATTCGCAATAACGAGCGTTATGACGTAAATAACGCCGCTCGTAACATACAGATTTTGGCGATCGGTAACGATATCGACGAAAGTAAAATAAGTGGGCAAGTTGAATTTGTTGCAGCAGCAGTTGATGCACCTCCAGGAGCAACAGCTTTTGTTGATGTAGCACCAAATTATTGGGCGAAAAGCTATATTGAGGCTTTAGCTTCTAAAGGTGTAATTGCTGGCTTCCCCGATGGTAGTTTTAAGCCCAACGAACCCGTTACCCGCGCTCAATTTGCTGCCATTATTAATAAAGCTTTTGCCCCACAAGCTCAACAGCAAGCAACTAATTTCAGCGATGTCAGCACAAACTTTTGGGCTTATAATGCGATTCAAACAGCTACCAGAAGTCCTTTCCTTGCTGGTTATCCCAACAATACTTTTAGGCCACAACTCGAAATTCCCAGAGTACAGGTTTTAGTTGCTTTGGCTAACGGTTTAGGTTTGAGTGCAAACAATCAGAATGTTACTTCTGTTTATGCAGATGCAGACCAAATTCCTAGTTGGGCACAACCATCAGTTGCAGCAGCAACCTCAAGAGGGCTTGTAGTTAACTACCCAACTGCTACACAATTAAATCCTAGTCGCCAAGCAACCAGAGCAGAAGTTGCTGCTTTTGTTTATCAAGCGTTAGTTAACGCCGGACAAGCTGAAGCAATTCCCTCACCATATGTGGTAATAGTTCAGCAATAGTTCACTAATAGTTCAACAATAAAACATTCTACCGAGTCTAGTAGTCTGTCACATTAATCTTGAATATTTTGTTTTCTGTGGAACGTCGGGAGACGTAAAATTTTACGTCTCTACAACCCGTCGGATTTTGTGAATGAACTAGTCAAGTTAAAAAATAAAGCGCAAAATAAAGCGCCAGATTAACCATTGTTAGTCGTGGCGCTTTACTTTCGATCAATTTTATAAAAATTGGGGTTTTTAAATCAAATAACCCCTTTTAAAGATGAGAGATTTATTTTCAAGGTCTTTATATAAGCTGACCTCGTTTCAACTATTTTCAGTATTCCAGAAATGCTCCCCTTTTTTTTATTTCCTAATATTTTCTTAATTTTTAATCTCAAGATGTGTCTTTTTATTAAGTACTGTAAAATAAAGTAATAAAGATGAAGATTTTTGGAAGGATATTTACCGTTTTTTTTCGCGACTGTTGTCCCAACGCCAGAGAAAAACCATCAAAGCTACTACTCCTATTTGAAGTGCTAAAGATGGTAAACCAACCTCAAGAGAGGTTTTCTGGGCTAATAGCTGCAAAACAAAAATAAATGCCCCGATCAAACCAGAGGCAGCAAAAGCCAGATAAACAAACTTTCTTAATCCCCGATAAGGAGATGCTGCTTCTGCTTTGAGACGAGCATATAGTTCTGGGTCTAAATTACGTTTATTAGTGTTATTATTAGATTTTGGTTGTACCATGAAGTCAATTGTGATATAATCCGAGATTGTTTATGCCGACGTGGCTCAGTGGTAGAGCAATTGATTCGTAATCAATAGGTCGCGGGTTCAAGTCCCGCCGTCGGCTTTGATAGCTTTAGTATTTTTTAAAGTATCTTTTGCCTTTATTCAATAGTTTACCTGTTTAAGGACTATACGATTGCGACCCTCTTGTTTAGCTTGATAAAGAGCTTTATCTGCTGACAAAATTAAATCCCTTGGCGAGGATTCAAAGTTGGGTATGGTGGTTGCTACTCCCAAACTCAAAGTTACGTAATTACTAACTCCAGATTCTGAATGATCCACCTGAAGCTCTCTAACTCCCGATTGCATCAAAGCTGCAACGTGAACTGCACCAGGTGCGTGGGTATTTGGCATTATTACAGCAAATTCTTCGCCACCATAACGGGCTACTAAATCCTGAGTTTTTTGTGCTGCACCATTCAAAACAGCACCTACCTTTTGCAAGCACAAATCTCCTGCTGGATGACCATATTTATCATTAAAACGTTTAAAAAAGTCGATATCGCACAAAATTAGCGAGAGCGGTTTATCGGAACCTGCTAAATTCATCCATTGATTATTTAGATACTGATCGAACCGACGACGATTGGCCAACCCAGTTAAGCCATCCATGTTAGCTAATTCCTGCAAAGCTTGATTAGCAGCTTCTAACTGTTTATATAGTTGGGCTTGTTGCAATAACCGCCGTACCCTTTGACGCAATACAGCCCAATGAATCGGCTTAGTCACGTAATCGCTAGCCCCGGAGCCAAAAGCACGATCTACGGATGCTGGATCGTCTAAGCCCGTAATCATTAGTATTGGGGTACGTTCCCATAACTTGGAAATAACAGTGGTGCTTGCATAGGTTTCGCTATCAAAGTTGGCTAAAGCTAAAGCTAAATTATTTTTAGCAATCTGCATTAATTCCTGACAGCAAGCAAAGCCATCCATCACTGGCATTAATGCATCTAGTAGAACCAAGTCGGGTTTTAATTCAATATATGCATCCAAACATTCCTGACCGTTAGCAACATCTACTACGCGATATCCTTCATGATCCATATATTCACATAGAAGAGTCCGTATGGCTTTATCGTCATCAGCCACTAAAATCAATGGAGGTTTACTAGAAAAAGAAGTTGGGCTTGTGCCTGACATGAGTTGCGTTCTACAGAATACTAAAGTGGTAAAGCTAAAAGTAAGTTGATACAGTGTGCCAGAAACTAGGACAACTATACTCTTGATACTTCCAGGCTTTTCACAGCATTTATCTTAATTTTTTATTGCGCGTTAGCGAAGCGGTATGCTTATGGCCGCCCTTTTTGCCATGAATAATGTGTAAATTAATTCAACTATTATTTTTAGTTAAAACATTATGACTTTAGGGGGTGAGCAAAAGTTAAATTGCCCGCTTGCAGATTTATTTTAAAAACCAAACTGACAGTAAATATTATTTAATAGCGATCGATAATTGATTACTTGTTACTGTCGTCTTCATTGAGCTATGCCATGAAGGGCCTTATTTTAGGGCGGAAAATAAATGTCAGACAAGCCTGTATTTGGGTGAAGCCCTGCTAAAAAACCTGTATTCTGTTTGACTATTATCTGCTGGAGCTTAGCAGACACTCTTGCTGTTACAAACAAAGCTTTTGGTAGATGATCTAATTGCATATTTGTCTAATCTGGTTAGAACCCTGTTAACGATATAATAAGTATTCAACCACCATACAGTGGAAAGAAAGTCTTATTATTTATAGTTCCCAGATAGTCACTCGCAATTACAATTTTCTTCAAAAATTAGGTATTGCACGTAAAATCGGCAATGTAACTACTGAAGTATCAAGCTGTAATCGCTGCTTGTTGAAAAATATTTCACCGAGTTTGAGATTTTGTACAAAATTGGGGCTGTAGATTATATCCCCCAAACTAAGCATCGACAAATTTTAAATTTTAGTTTGAATCGAATAGCGTATTGTATTTTATTAATATGAAGAAAGTTCTAAATTTATCAATGGAACTTTGTTAAATCTACGATTTAATATTGGATGAAGGACTTCTTTAAAAATCAGGTCAATCTCAAATACCAACTCCCAATTCGATCGATTAACAGTCTTTTTTCAAGTTTTACTTAGATAAATAAAAATCAAATGCCAGATTCAATGATGTACCAGCAGGATGATTATGTAGTGCTGGAAACTAACCAGCCGGAAAAGTTTCTCACTTCCACAGAGTTGTTAGAAAAGCTCAAACAGACTTTGCAACAACTCAAGGAAGAAGAATTACCGCACGATCTAAAAAAAATTGATTCCCTTCAAGCTCAAGCAGAATACTTACTTGATACTAGCTGCGAGTTGGATCTTGCACCGGGACAATATTTACAGTGGTATGCGGTACGTTTGGAAAAGTAAAGCATAGGCTGGAGGGTTAGCTGTTTTCAGTTTCAGAAGTCGTAACTAACGTCAATTCAATTTGATCTTCTTCTTTTTGTGCGACTTTGACATCTACTCCCGGACCAAAAAAAGCAGTCATTTTTTGCTGCTTTTGCTTCCAAACGTCCAGCGGTACTTGGGGTGAATCAAAATCTAATACTAAAGCATAATTACCGTCAATTTCCGTTTCTCGCAATGCTAAAACTTCGGGTAATTCTTCGTCTAACTGACCTAAGCCTAGATGACTTAAAGCTTTTTCCAAATGAACATCAATTCCATAACGATATCTAGTGATATCTTGACGCACTTGATTTAAAGTATCAGTTGCCTTTTGTTCTCGCAGCGATAAAACAGATTCTGGTGTCGGAGGCACAAAAGGTACGGGTTTTAGTTCGTTGGCTTTTAGTGCAAGTCCTCCCAACAGTATGGGAATGCCGTAAAAAAAGCCGATCAGATTGAGCGTAGCATTGTGGACTGCATAAGATACAAAGCCCATTATGGTTAAAATACCACCAACAATTAAACCTACAGTTCCCAAAGAAATTTTGCGTAGCATACTCTATGATCGTATTTTAAATTTAACTGTAACGATTTTTTCATTATCACCGATAATCAGTAATACTTTGATAAAATTAAATGCTCTAAACCGTTTCTTTTGAGTTAAGTTGAAAGTATTACTTAGCTAAATTTTGCTACAAACAATGGATATACAGAATATAAAAGACAGAATTGCTGTAGTTGAAAGCAAGCGTGAATATTTACTTAGCTTGTTAGAGCAACCGAACTTAGGAACCATTAGAATCGATGTCAATCAGGCTTTAGAAGAAATGGATGAATTGCTTGATGAATACAAACGTACTTTTCCCTAAATATTTCCTTAAATAAAAGCCACGAAAAAAAATACCCTCACGCAACGCCTGTGAGGGTTTAAATATGCCTAAATAATTAAGACAGCAAGACTTTTATAGGATCGAAATCGTTTGGCTCGAAAATATTATTAAATCCGAAATCAAATAAACAAATATTAAACTATTGTGCGTCAGTATTAAGCCTTCACCTCTAGCTGTACTGCCGCTTCACATATATTTTTTACTTTAAATTTAATTTACAGTTATTGTTTATATTCGATTCTATTAAGAGTTTGTTCTTGGTTCTCCCAACTGCTTGATCAAGCCAACCAATTCGTTAGTCGGTACATCTTTCTTGCAAAAAGCATCTACTCTACCCATTGCTTTTGTTTCTTGAAAATACTTTTCTTCCACAGAAGAATAAGCAATGATTTGAGTATCGGGGGATATATCTTTAATCTTACACGAAGCACTCCAGCCATCCATGACTGGCATCTGTAAATCTAAGACAATTACGTCTGGATAGCAGTTTTGAACCATTTCTACAGCTTCTTTACCATTGCTAGCCAAACCTACTACTTCGATATTTTTCTGAGAAGAAAAAGCTAGTTGAAGAGTTAAACGAGTCAGTTCGTGGTCGTCAACTACCATAACCCTTAAGGTCGAAGGCTCACAAGACAACATTAACATCTAATAAATACAAAATAATTTACACTAACCTTTATAGTTTATGGGATAAGGTAGTGCAACTGACTCTATCCTATGGGTGAATAATTTCTATGCATTAATGACAAATGTGTATTTATTGTTTCAAAAACTATTTAAACTTTCGTCAAGATAAGTCTACAACATATAAAGAATTCTTCTTAGAACTGATTAAATTAGAGGCATTTGTACTTTTATCTGAAGCAATTTGCATCAATGTTTTTTGCGAACCAGCTTCTGAAGAGTCTTCACTCGGCTTCCTCTGGATATAATTACCATCTGAGTGCAGCTCCCAAGCTTGACGATTATCGGCTAGCATAATCCCTAAGATTTCTTGTATATCTTTAGCAATATCTGCATCTTTTATCGGGGTTATAACTTCTACCCTCCGGTCTAAGTTACGTGGCATCCAGTCAGCGCTGCCAATAAAAATTTGCTCGTCGCCATTATTGTAGAAGTAAAAAATGCGGGAATGTTCTAAGAAGCGACCTACAATACTAATTACCCGGATATTTTCGCTAACATCTTTAAGTCCCGGACGCAAACAGCAGATTCCCCGTACAATTAAGTCAATTTGCACTCCCGCACGAGAAGCTTCGTACAAAGCAGCAATCAGTTGAGAATCTACCAAAGAATTCATTTTAGCTACAATGCGCCCTGAAGTTCCATTTTTAACGTTTTCTATTTCCTGATTAATTAACATTAGGAAACGTTCTCGCATATTTACTGGTGCAACCAATAATTCTCGATAAGCCTTTTGTCGGGAATAACCAGTCAAGAAATTAAATACGTCTGTAACATCTGCTCCTAATTCCTCTCGACAGCTAAATAAACCTACATCTGTATAAATTCTTGCTGTTTTTGGATTATAGTTTCCAGTACCAATATGTACGTAACGACGGATTCGATCTTGTTCCTGACGCACTACCATGACAATTTTGCTGTGAGTTTTTAGACCTACAAGTCCGTAAACTACGTGAACACCCGTACTTTCTAAACGTCTAGCCCAGTAAATATTGTTTTCTTCATCAAAGCGTGCCTTGAGTTCCACAAGCACGGAAACCTGCTTGCCGTTTTCAGCAGCATTAATTAAAGCGTTTACAATTGGCGAATCCCCAGAAGTTCGATAAAGGGTCATTTTGATTGCCAATACGTCCGGGTCGTGGGCAGCATTGGTAATAAAACGTACTACCGACGCTGAAAAAGATTCATAAGGATGGTGTACAAATAAATCCCCTTCTCGAATTGCAGTGAAGAAATCTTTTCCTTCTTCTATAGGCTGCATATTCGGATTAAAAGTTGACTCTTTTATCCTTTGTATACTAGAAGGTACTACAGGCTTCCAAGGTGCATCCTTGAATTCCGGCACTGGTAGCGACATAAAGTACATTAAATCTCGCAATCCCAAAAGACCATCTATTTCATAGACATCATTTTCTGATAAATCCAAAACTTCTAACAGCTTTGTTCGGACTGTGCTTGGTGTTTGAGATTGCAATTCAATTCTAACCGGATTTCCTCCAGCCCTGCGTTTTCGCAGTTCTTGTTCGATTGCTAATAACAAATCGTCGGCTTCGTCTTCTTCTAAAGCCAGATCGGCATCGCGAGTAATGCGGAAAGTGTAATACTCCTGAATATTCATTCCAGGGAATAAACACTGCAAATTGTGGGCGATCGCCTGTTCGATAGGTACACCACTCCAGATGCAAGGTTTGCCATTTTGTTCAATAGCCAACTCTGGTGGTAAAGGCAAAAATCGCGGTAGTACTTTAGGAACTTTGATTCTGGCAAAAAGTTCTTCTTCCGTTTCGGGGTTTTTGACCACAACCGCCAAATTCAAGCTGAGATTCGAGATGTAGGGAAAGGGATGGCTCGGATCTACAGCAAGTGGGGTAATAACCGGAAAAACTTGCTCCACAAAGCGATTATCTAAATATTTGCGTTGTTTATCAGTTAAATCGATGTAATCGAGAATATGAATACCGTGAGATGCTAATTCAGGTCGCAGTTTCTTTTCAAAATGTTGGTGCTGTTGGACTACTACCGGACGCAACATAAAGCTAATTTCTTCTAATTGTTGTTGCGGAGTGCGGCCATCAAAACTTTTGGTACTAACTTTAGCTTCTACCTGTTGCCTTAACCCTGCAACTCGCACCATGAAGAATTCATCAAGATTAGTGCAGAAAATTGCCAAAAATTTAAGACGTTCCAGCAAAGGTGTTCGGGCATCCATTGCTTCATGCAACACCCGATTGTTAAATTCCAGCCAGCTTAACTCTCGGTTGAGATAGTATTTCGGGTCTGATAACTTGTTGGGATTGGCAGTTTTCTTGGATTTCGCCATGATGACCTTGGTGGGCTGGTGCGACAGATACACTATTAAGCGTGACTATAAATATAGTAGATTAAATGTAGCCTCCGATTCTATCTGGAGAAATGAAAATAGATAAAGCGGTTACTTCGCGTTTACTTGAGTAAGGGAGTCCTGTTTAAGTTTCCCCTAATGATCGCAATAGTAGAAATGCTGATCTCGAAATTTGTATTTTTGTATGTATAAGAGCCTTTAGGTAAGCACCAGCAATGCATTTAGGCGATGATGACAAAAAAAATATAAATCAATGTTACAAATTGAATGTTCTAAAGTAATATTATTTCCGTATATAGGAATAGTTTAGAGCGATACTAACATTGTCAGAAACTCCAATACAAATAAACGATAAACAAACACAAGCTGTAATAAGCAATTCGCCGGATCAGCCAGAAACAGCAATAAATGATGTGTCGAATGAGTCTCCTAGTCCAAATCCCTCAGCAATAATTTTGTTTGATGAGTATCACGGTGAGTTGCTCACTACTCAAGAAGTTGTAGATAATGACGAAGTTGACACTTGGAATATTTTAGATACAGTTCTTAAAGAAGAAATAGGTTGTCAGGCTACTTCTAAAACAAAGGAACTTACTTCTCAACTTCTTGAGGAATACAAAGTATTAGTTCTTGCTGCTCCCACGCGATCGCTGAGTACAAATGAAATAGAAGCAATAAATAAATTCGTACAACAGGGAGGTTCGCTTTTAATTGCACAAAGTTACTATTCTCTCGATGAAAATACTGGCTCGATTAATTTATTGCTAGAGAAATTTGGACTGCGTACCAGACCATTATTGACAAGTCCTCCAAGGGAAATAAATGCCGAACAATTCAAACCTCACTACTTGAGTTCGGAAGTTAATCAATTACACATTAACGAGCCAGCATATTTAGAAAGGCTAAACGATAAGCCACATCTGGTAGCAAAATTACCTCGCACGGGGGAAGATTTTTTAGTAGCAGTAGAAGTTAACCGAGGTAGAGTAGTTGCAATTGGGGATTTTGTCATATTTGGAGATGAAAATATTGAGAAACCTGATAACAAACAACTGGTTTTAAATATTTTCCGATGGCTTCTCCGCGAAAATCCGCTGGAATGCTTTAATGGTGATTTTGAATCAAAAGAATCAAAAGAATCAAAATTAAGCTATAAGAAAACCAGTATTTTTTCAATATCTTTGAAAAATCCCAATCAAAAACGCTTAGAGAACATTAGCTGCTTGTTGGAATCGGACGCTGGAGCTTTAATAGAACAGCCAGAACAGCGTATTCGTTATCTTCCCAGTGGTGGAAAAGCGAAGTTACGCTGGAACATAGAACCGCAACAGCTTGGTACTCAAAGACTAAGGTTAATTATAGATTTTTCTGAAAAAACTGGTAATTCTCCACTTTTCTATGATTGTGCTGCTCAATTCCAATGCGTTCCAGAAGTTGAGATTGATTTAGTAAGGCTTAATCAACAAAAAGCTCCTGAAATTGTAGAAACAGGAGTACCTTTTGAGATGCAAGCAGTTGTTAAATGGGCAATTGGGGTTGAACAAATACCACTACAACTTCAACTCAAAGGTTCACCAGAACATATTTGTATTGAACCTGTTGGTGAAACACAAGCAAATCGCTGGAAAGTTACTGCTCTTGATCAAGGGGATTGGAAAATTAGGTTAGAAATAGCAGAGCTAGATAAATCAATTCCTCACTACATTCGTGCATATCCATCACTTCAAAGACAAATTGATGATATACAACGAGATATTGTAATCCCATTGACAGTAGATGTACATCATCAACTTTCCTTGCTTCGCAGCGAGTTAGTTTCTAAAGAAGTGGAGAAAATTCCTTTTCGTTTATTAACTCCTGAAAAATATGTGGATGTAGTGGAAGAAACAGATGATCATAGGGAAGATATGCAGAAAATTATCGAAGCATCTCTTAGAGAAGAAGATAGAAATATACCCTTGGTTGAATATTTATTAGATAATATTTATCCTAGTTATCATGTTATCCAAGGATGTTGTATTCCTTACGACCCGAAACTGGCAGAGCATTTATTAAAAGTAGTCAAGTATCGTCCCAGCTACGAAGAAAAGATTGCCTACAACTTAATGAGTATAGAAGGGAATGAAAGCTACGGTCATATTTGGTTAAAGCAAAATATTGCAGCACTGATACTTCATGAAAAATATGGTCATGGCTTCTTTTATACTCATACCAGGCTTGGTCAACAGCTAGCAATTCTTTATCGTCATGGTTTAGCACCTGGTACCGATAGCAAACAATTGCGATCGCCATATCCGCGTTCGCTTTATGAAGAATACGAATCAGTTATTGAGTTAATTTACGATAGCTCAATTATTGTTAACGAAGGTTTCGCTACTTGGCTAGAAATCGCTATACTACCAAAAATTTCTGAACTTATTGGGCAAGCAGCTTACCGACGTAAAGACTTTCTCTTTTATCGTGATAGCAAAATGGCTGAATTGGCACGAGAAAATGATTATTTTAAAAAGTTTCAACCACAACGAGCTTCCAAGTATGCAGAGGGATGTGATTATCTTGAACTGATTAAAGGTTATTTTGGACCTAATTTTGGTCCGAAATGTGCCGTTCAAGCAATGATCAAAGCTGCTGATGTTGAACTAGGTATAATTGAATCTAATGGACAAGTAAGATTTGGTCTGAGTAAGGAGCAATTAGAAGCAGCGTTATTAGAAGATAAAAGCAATGATGCTCGCTCCGATGAAAGGCTTAGAGCAATTCATGGTGTTTTACTTGAGCATAGAGAAGAAATTTGGGATAAGCAAGAAAAATTACAATGTTATCGTAGCTGCTTGCATAGCGATTGTCCCGTTAATAGTATAATAAATGTCAAACTTAAGTGGTGAAAACAGAATGAAAAATCATAAGTTGGAAAATTGGGAAGAAAAGCGGTTGATTAACCATAAGCGAGATAAAAAAAAGAACAACAAACCAGACAGAGATGGAAGTAATCCCCAAATTCCCGATCAATCTCCTAGAGAGGACAAAGAACGCCACATGAAACCTAACGATAGGTAAAAAGTATTATTTTCTACTTTATTTAAAGGTAATTATACTTACAAAATCAGGTATACTTTGGTATTAAAAAACATTATAAATTACAAGCTTACTCGGATAGAGTCTACAACTTATATGTTGCGCTTTTAAATTGAGGAGATTGTCTTTGAGCGAGCAATATAAAAATGATTTGCTTCAGCTTTTAGGTCAGATTAAAAAAATTGACTTGGAAATTTCTGACTTAGAGGGAGTTTCATCAAAAGCTTTAATCAATTTGGCAGAAATTTTAGAAAAAAACGAGTCGTCAAATCAAGCTTCTGAAGATTCCTCAGAATCATCTCAGTCAGGTAGCAATGATTCGCAAAATGAATTGGAAAAATCGACCAATACAAATTCGATAAATGAACCCTCTACTTTACCCGAAAGTGTTTCAAAAACTGAATCAAAATCTTCAAATTATCAAAGACCGCAAAGTAATACTAAATATGAAAATGAGGATAGCTCAAAATATATACCACCAACTTCAAATCAAAAACCTAAGAAACCTAGCAAAGAAAAAAAACAGATAACAGTTTTTATTTGCTACAGTCACGACTCGGAAGAACATCAAAAGAATGTACTCGATCTTTCAGAGAAATTAAAACAAAAAAATATAACAGTTAAACTTGATTTGTATGAAGAGAGTTGTCTTAAACAATCATGGCCATCTTGGATGTTAATTAACATATATGAAGTTAATTTTGTTATTGTTGTATCTACTGCTGGATACAATAAAGCATGGAAAGACAAGCTTAGAGAATGTTCTTGGGAAGCAAGAAATATCATAGGGAGAATTCATAAAGATGAAAAAGAAGAACTTCCGCTCGGAGTTATATATGTTCTGTTTTCTACTCAAGACGAGAACGATATTCCTTGTTTTCTCGAGGTTTGCACCGTTTCAAACTTAATTTATTCGACTTACAAGAATACGAAACAGAATTTATAAAACTTTGTGACTACATTAATCGACAATCTAAATATTCTAGAACAGAGCTTGTTAAATACTATAAACGCTCATCTTAATAGTAAATTATAGCTTTCACAATATAAATACCGTATTTTTTGAAGATTAAAATAAAATTCTATTTCTGAATCTCTAAATTTGATTAAACTCAGTTGTACCTTCATACAATTAATTGCCAAAAATAATTACCAAACTTACTAAAATAATCACCAAATAAGGAAGATTAGCCCAAGATTTAAAAGTACTAATATACATCTGAAATTTCTCACCACCATTAAGCTGTTTCAACTTAATAAAATTACCTTTTAACTCCTGTATATTTAATTCTTTATTCTCAAAACCACATAATAGCTCAGTCAAACCGTTAAAATTACTCCGAAATCGTCTTTCTAAATATAAATAATACATATCTAGCAAGCCTAATAAACAAATAGATATAATTGCTAATATAAATAATGACGAAATCTTATTAGTAAAACCGAATCCTATCAAAGCAGTCCAGATAGTTAATCCTAATTTCTTTACAGCCAGTGAATTACCAGCCATTCGATTAATAATCGTTTGCAGCATTTCGCTTTGCTTTATCAAGTAATCTCGATTATTTGTGATAAACTCATTATCTGTTGTCATGGCGTTAAATTTACCATTCAGTTTTTATAAATCAGAGATTACCACAGTTTTTTTACATTAATCAAAGAATATTTAACAATCTGAAATAACCTATCTGACAAGCCGAATATTCGCAATTTTTTAAATATTCAAAAGAATGCCATTCATTTTTACTAATCGATTCAAAATAACTTCCATCTTGCTGAGCAACGTCTGGCTCGATATCCGTGACATCAGCATAATACATATAGCAAATTTCATTGGTTTGAGTACCAACGATATACTTACCTAACGGTAAAACATTAACTGAAAAACCTGATTCTTCATAAACTTCTCTAACCGCAGCTTCTTCGGGAGATTCATTTCCATCTAATCCCCCAGTAATCGGACATGGAAAAAGCTTCAGCGTCTCATCGATTTCTTGATTATCAATACAAAGAGGTTGTTGTCTAATTAAAACTTCATAGCTTTGAGGATTCGCTTTATTTTTGCGGATTAAAAATATTGCAACTGAATCTCTTCCTTTTCTCTCTAAATAATAAAATTTTCTAGAAGTTTCTTTAACAACAACCCAAGAAGTACTAAAAATTATCTTATCAGTATTCATTTATAGGATTACTCCATAGATTTTCACTAGCTTTGTCAGCATTTGAAAAACTCAGTATACCGATTTAATTACCTTCTATTTCATATTCTCTAATAACTGTCTACTGTTTCTTATTTTTAGACGCTGCGGAGACTGGTAACTGTAGATTTTGGTTGTAAACGAATTTATTGTTAATTACTACCTGTCGTTTGGGAAGAGTATCGTTAGAATTTAACTCATCTTGGGGAGAAACACGCAAAGTATATTTACCGACGGGAACACCATCAAGACGATACAAACCAAATTGATCGGTTGTCCCAGATAATACTCGTGCGCCAGTGCTGGTGACTAATTCTATACTTACTTCTTTTAAAGGTTGACCGGATGCATCTGTAACTTTTCCTGCAACTCCATATTCTGTTCTAATAGGGAAATCTACGCGAGTTACCCCAGAAGCAGCAACTTCAGCTACTAAACTGGTTTTGGATAGTGCAAGTTCGATGGGTAATTCTTCGGGTTCGAGTTCAATAACATAAACGCCTTCTGGTAAATTACCCACAAAGAAATTACCGTTAGAATCTGTTTTAGTCGCACCTACATTCTTATTGCGAGTATCGTAAACGCGGACAATAGAATTGCTTAAATCAAAGCCTTGTCTTCCTCCTTTCACTGCTAGTTGACCGGAAATTGCTCCGCGTTCTTTACTTATACCGCTGTATCTTGCTGGAGTGAATTTACCACCAGCAACGGACATATCTGATGTTAGCGATAGGCTGAGACGACCATCATCAAAGGCATTGAAACTACCTCCTCTAGAAGGTATGGCTTGATAATTAAGTCTGGCGAATAAACCGGGTAGAACTTGCATACTTGCGCCTGCTGTAGGTCCGACTTCTCCATCGCTTAAAGCTAATCCTACATTCCAGCTTAATTTGTTAAAGCTACTTGCATTGTGATTAAGACCTATTGAGTAACGAGGATTTGCATCGCCGCCGAACTCGTTGCCGAAAGACAGTTGGTAATTGCGGTTGAGATCGTATCTTAAATCCGAGATATATGAATCACCGTAAGTATTAAAAGATAGTCTTGTATCCCGATTCGGTCTAAAGAAAGCATTTAATAAATACTTTCCGTAAATATCAGGTCTGCCGCTCAAAGATAATTTTGAAAAAGGACGAGCGGAGAAAGTCGGTAAAATATAGTCGGAAGAATTATTATCACCATCTTTACGACTGCGAGCAATAAAGCCCATATTAAACTTATTATTTAAGCTATATCTAAGTTCTAAGCTGTGGTTAAAACGTTCTCTACTTGATGATGACGATTCACCGAATCTATATCCTTCAGGTAAAGATTGGGAATTAGCATTTATTTCTAATTTGTCAAAATCCATATCTAGGTTGGCAGCATAACCCATTTTATCAAAAGAATTACCTACACTTGCTGATAAAATTACCGGATTTGCTAAACGCCAAACTAAACCTGCTTGACTTTGAAAAGAATTAGGAACCGCTTGTAATGAACCTTCAAAAGTTAAATCATTTGAAAGTCCCTGACGCAATTGGTAAAAACCAACTAGTTCACCTTCATCATTTGAATTAAAATCACGAAATACACTGTCTTGAACTAGATTTCCGCTAAAACCTACACCACCTAGCTGTACGTTCCCACCTGCTGGTAAAAGCAAATCTGATGAATTAATTCTGACGGTACGAATATCGATAGGAGAGCGTAAATTATTACGGTCAAATACCAAAAGCTCTACTTCATTAGTTTGACCAACGGGTAATCTAACATCAAGAAATTCGTAAATTCCATTAAATCCTACCTGTTGTTCGGCAACTATAATCCCACCGACTCTAAGTCTGACAACGCTTGCTGGAGGAACTTGACCGCGAAATGTTTGTACTGGTCGGGAACGTCTAGGTAAAATTTCGCTAGCGCTATAACTCGAACCAAAACTATTTACTGGTAGGTTACTGTAACCGAATTGCAATCCTGTTAAATCAAGTGAATTTAATAGAGGATGCAAACCTAATCTTTGACGACCTATTTGATAGCGAAATTTACCGCTACGTTTATAGAAAAAGTATTCTGTTAAATTTGGTTGATCTTCAAAGTTATTATTCAACCTTGCACGCCAAGTACCTCCTGCAAGTCTTCCTCCCAGAAGCGTTGAACTGCGTATATCAGTATCTCTAGAACTTGTACTAAGAGTTAATTCTTGTCTAAGAGTTGAAAGTCCGGTGCTAGGTGCAAGAAATTCTGGTTTTAATTGAACGCTTGAACGGGGCTGTCTGCTTCCCCCACGCCAAGGTAGATCGGCCAGTAAAGTTAAATCGGCAGTATTTAACTCTAAACTTATATCTAGTTTTTTCTGAAGTGTTTCTTTGGTAACGTAGCTTAAACCATTTATTTGTTTTACTATGCTAGGTTCAAATGTAACTATTCCCAAAGGAGTTTTAGCTTCAATACCATTCTGGGTTCCCTTCACCGAAAATCCGCCAAGCTCCCCAAGGGTTTCTAAAGGAATTAATAAAGTATTATTTTCTTCAATAATATCTAGAGTACCAACTTCCCGACCGTTAATCATAATCCCTACGAGGAAAGGCTCACCGGGTACTTGTGCCAGTCGTATAGAGTTTTTGCCGCGAAGCTTATCTATTAAAGAATCACGTAAAGAAGTTGTATTGTTAACTTTATTGTTATTTGCCGCAGCTATTTTTTTATGTCTATTCAGCTTTTTGATAATATTATTATTTTCTGTTTTATCTTTATTTGGATTAGAAAGAGCTATTTCTCCAGAAGTTTGAAGATCGGTTTTAAGAGAATCGTTAATAGTATTATTTAAAGAAGCAGATATGGAAGCCGCGATTAATTCCTGAACGACTACTAGAATTTTTGCCGTACTTGCATTATTTGCACTGGCAACTTTTTGATTGGCTGCATTATCATTATTTTCTGCGGAATTAGACTGATTGGAGGCAATTTCAGCAGATTTTTTGGTTTGTGGTTCTACAACATCGCCAATAGTATTATTAATTGAAGCGTATAAAGAAACGTTAATTAATTGCTGTACCGTTGCCAGAATTTGCCCGATAGCATTTTTATCGGCAGACTTGCTTTGACTCTCAGATTGCTTCGAGGGTTGAGATGCTTGTTCTTCTTGAGTTGGAGATGTTGTGCTTTCAACAGCTGCTTGCTTCTGAGCGCCCGATTCAATGACGGGTGAATTTTGTTCTTTAGATGTAGTCGCTGGTTCAACCTCGTCAGTTTCTAACTGTTGATTTTCGGCAGCACAAGGTTTTGTTGAAACAGAATTAGCCAGTATTTTACCTAGTAAATTATTTACAAGGTCAGATTTTTTTGATTTAACCTGTAGAGATTCACATCCACTGTTTTCCGTTGAAGATTGTGGAGTCAATGTACTGACAATTGCTGGGGGTGTAGGTGGTAAAGCTAGGTAGAGCATACTTGGCACAAAATTATTAATATGAGGGCCTGATACAGGCTGTGAGCAATGAATTTTAGTATTAGTTATATGAAAAAGCAGATAGATGCAGCTAATAAAAATAAAAAATGAAGTATTTTTTAGAGATATAAAAAAATAAATTCAGGAGCATTATTTTTTTGTAATCACAGGGATAGTACCCGAAAAATAATTAAATGCTCCAGAATCAACTTCCTCTAAAAATTATTTGATTCGAGAAGTTGTAGATGATGCGGGTTTGGGAACACTCGTAGTTGCTGGTACCGTGAAAGGAATACCTTTATCGATTGGTACTCCACCTAATTCACCGTTAATGTCCAAGATATAGTTACCGGGTGGTAATTTCTTTTTAATCGGTATCACTAGCTGACGACGAGTATCTGCTAATACAGGAGAGTTATTTAATCTTCCGACGTAGAATACATTTTCTGGTAGTTTAATTGGCCGATTGCGTGATTTTTTCAAAGCTTCAGTTGCTTTGGCTCCTGGATATTTAGCAGCAGGCCAGATTGCATACTGTCCCTTCATCTTTACGTGGGCATTTCCTTTACTAGAAACGTCAAAAACAGCTTGAACTCCGTTAGGTTTTGCATCTACGTTTATGGAATTAAGAACGCCAACTTTTTTGACTTCTCCTGCATAACCGAAAATCGCAACCCCCAAACGCCCTACAGTTGTAACTGTTTTAGGATTATCACTATTTTGAGGCGGAATTTCTTCGATGTAGAGCATGGCTCTATGTTCGCCTTGGTTTGGCTGAACTTTCGGACGAATTGCAAAGCGAATAGTCTGGGTACCACCAGCAGGAATAGTAAATCTAGAGGGAGTGAAAACAATCCACTGGTCTAAGGTTTGTGCGGTAGAATTTACTAATTGCAATTTACCGTTCTCATCGAGCGTCCAAGAACGAACATAAGCCCTCATTTCTACGGGTTTTTTATCAAAATTTGCAATTTTGATTGTCTTAGAACGAGACTTATCTTTTATTTCAACTTCAACTCTCGGTGGACTTACACCAATATCAACAGCATTAGCGCTAGGTATTCCCAAGGCTAAACTGCTAATTAAACTTAGTACTATACCTGTAGTTTTTTTGATTATCTGCACTTGTAACTTTCTCACACTTCAAACAGAAAAAATTTGCTTTACTTTCCGGCTTAACATCAGAGCAAAATCTTAAACCGTTATTTATTTGCCTTATTTGCCTATGCATCCATCACTTTTATCTTTGAGGCATATCAATAGTTTTCCTCCGTAAATACCCGCACGGGGAAATTGTGAAACATCAAATGTTAAAGTTGCTTTACCTTTGACGATTACAGTCTCCGATTCGTTACCGTCGGGTAAAGTTTCGATTTCAGAAGTTGCTACATCTACGGGAATAGTATTGTACTTGGAACGACCTCGGCTAAAATTGTTTTTTGTAACATCATTATCAGCCTCAATTTGATACGTAGCTTCTGGTTTATTGATGTCTTGAAGGTCTTCTTTTTCAACTCGCATTTGCCATTCTATTGTGCGAGTCACACCAGCTTGATTCAATTCTTGGATTCCCAGTGGTTGATATAAAGCTTGGGTACTATTAACCGTTTGTGTCTGTCTCCCGTTGGAAAATAAGTCCGGTTTATCGAGTTTTAGGTCAAATTTTGAAGGTGATATCTGATTGATTTCTGTAGGTGCTGTTTGTGCTAAAAGTTGTGATTGCGACAAACCTAAAAATGTTACAACTATAGCCAAGCAGCATTTGAGTTTGCGTTTGCTGCTCATTGTATTAGTAGTGATATGAATGATTAATTGTTTTTTGCTTCTAGATTCTGACAAAACTTTCTTGATTTCTTTTAATGCTGGAAGCAGGCATTATTTTATACTTAGCCTGCGCCAGACATTACTAAGACTCAAACTCCACAAGAAGCTAATAGTCTTAAGCTAGAGAATTAGCCACCGATTGTAGTAGCTTCTACTGTTAATCTACCTCCAGTATATGCACCGGCTCGGGGTATTACTGGATCTCCGTCCTCGTCTTCAAAATCAAATTGCAGTTGAACTCCTCCTATTTTTAGTAGACTATCGTCTAAATCAAATTCGTCATTTAACTCATCAGTATTACGCTCGGTATCGAGCATCTCTCCAACCGTCATTTTTGCTAATGTCGGTCTATTACTGCCATCGGTAAGCATCTCTCCACCAGGGCTAGGTGTAATTGTGACATTAACATCATCAGAGTCTACATCACCATTTCCCCAAACAGCGTACAATTCTCTTACATCCTTGGTTACAGTGGTACCTCCTGCAATGTCGTCTACACCAGTTGGGGTTTCTACATCAATTAGTGCTGTACCATCGGTTGACCGTGGATTGTAGTCTTTATCATCTCCTGCGGATAATTCACCTTGACTAACTTTCAAGTCTACACTTTGGAAAGTACGTAAGAACAGTACTTCATCTACGGTTAGGTTGACATCTACTTCTTGCTGAACTGCGCGAGCTGGTGCAGCGAAAATAGCGCTACCGATTACTGCTGCACTTGCAGCCAAAAGACCCAAAACTTTCTTATTCATGTCTATTTCTCTGTGTTTTTAGTAAGGTAAATGTTGTTTGTTTGATAAACTCTCTTTTTCTGACTTATCCAAATTATTTTGATAAAGGGATGGAAATTTAAACCTAGAGAATCAAGTTATTAGAATAAAAATACGTACACCTGGATTTATGGAGCCAATATTCCAGTACAGTATATTTTATACAAGGTTATTAATAACCATAACTTTGACTTCATGCTTTTCTAAAGCGGTTTGATAGAGGTTCCCTGGTAAGCCGGAGAGTAACGAAAAAACGAAATTCGTTTATGAAGACAATCAGATTAGTTACAATATTCTCTTTTTACTAAACATCACCCCCTTTACTAAATAAATAAAAATCTGTCATCATCCAGTCTCGTTGATATAATTGATTAACAGTTGAAGCGACAATTCATCAACGAGATGAAAGAAAATACTTTTAATTGCAGTTTGTTGTAATCAAACTGTCTATGATTTTTTTCTGTCGCTTAACTTATGCTGTCGCTTCTGTTATTAATAGGGAACTAATAGGAGTTCAGACCGTTTATTTTACTAACCGAGTCTGCTAAAAGACAAACGTAGTAAAATGGCAATAATTTTAAGTATATTTCGCAATATATGGAATATCTGAAATAGACTTTGCTTATAGAAAGATGACAATATTTTTGTCATTTATAAGAAGAGCGGTCGCCATTTTTAAAACGCACTTTCCCAAACTCCCACACACTTTTTTGTTTTGCTCTTAATCAACAAAGTTATTGATATTTGATATCAAATAAATAACCGTTGTTGTCAGAACATTTAACAAATTTTGTTTATTGCTTCGTAACAAGTTCACATCAAGAATGTAACCTGTCTACCTAAAATACAACTTCAGTAAGATTATGGAATTACGTGACTAAAATGTAAAAATATTATCAGGGTTAATACTGAAGAGAGAATCAGGAGAGAGGGAAGATGGGGGTGATGTGGATTTTTATCTCCTAACTGCTCACTGCTCACTGCTCACTGTTAACTGCTAACTGACTATGTTTCAAGCTACTCGTCGTCGTCTTGCTATTTGGTATACTGCCGTAACGGCAGTGTTATTACTGGTGTTTGCTAGTGGAGTTTATTTGTATGTACGCAATACTTTGATTGAGCGGATTGACGATACATTGAATCATGTGGTGGAAGTTGTAGAACGTTCGCTGGTTATTGAAGCTGTAAACTCGAATAATGGTCTATTCAACGTTAATTTAGAAGCGAGTTTCCGTGATAATGCGGATACAACAGAAGATGACCGTATAGATTTAGAATGGTTTAGCCCTACTGGTAAGTTACTTTGGTCAACTTTATCCGAACCGTTAGATATTCCGATTCATTCCAATCGTATGGGCGAAACTGTCCGCGTTTTTGAAAGGGATGGGGAGATTGGGAGATGGGGAGGTAAGGAGAGGGACAAGGTAGATAGGGTTTCTGAGCCGATGCTGTTGCGACAAGTGACTGAAAGAGTGCAAGTTGGACGACAAGTTTTAGGGTATCTGCGGGTGAGCCATCCTTGGTTTGAAGTGACAAAACCCAGTCGTCAGTTAATTTTGGATTTGGGTTTGGGTATTGGCTTAATGTTAATTTCTGTTGCAACTAGCGGATGGTTTCTTGCTGGGTTAGCAATGCAACCCGTAAGAGAGTCTTATCAACATCTCAAGCAGTTTACCGCAGATGCTTCTCACGAACTTAGAAGTCCGATCGCATTAATTCAAACTAACGTACAGGTTGCTTTAGATGAGTTGGAAGTAACGCAAGCACAAGGGGTTGATGTAGAACATTATCAACAACAATTAAAGTTAGTAGAACGATTAACTCAACGTCTTGGTAAGTTAGTCAACGATTTACTGTTTTTGGCTCGTCAGGATAGTGGAATTACCAGCTACGAGTTTTCTTCTTGCCCTATTGACGCTTTGCTAATGGAAGTAGTTGAAGAACAACAACTGTTTGCTGCTGAAAAAAACATTGCTCTATGGTTACATTTGATTGATTCTCCCGAAATCGAAACTAATCCGGAATTGCTTGAAGATTGGTTTACTTTAATGGGTAACTGGGAGCAATTAGCACGTTTATTTACTAATTTGATTAGCAATGCTTTGCGTTACACCCTAGAAAACGGCAGAGTCGAAGTTGAATTATCACGTCTGGAAATTGCAAATCGCTCGGTACTGCAAGTGAAGGTTATAGATAACGGTATTGGTATTCCACCTGAAGCTTTACCGCGTTTGTTTGACCGTTTTTACCGAGTAGATCCAGCACGCAGTCACGGATGGGGAAATACTTTTACTAAAAATACTCCTGGTTCGGGTTTGGGACTACCCATATCTAAGGCAATTCTTGAAAACCATCAAGGACAAGTGCTAATTGAAAGTGTTCTTGGGAAAGGTACAACAGTTACTGTCACTTTGCCAATTATTCTTGAGTCTTAATTCTGAGCGCTAAAAATGCTTCGACTGGTGGATACAATTTGTTTCTAGTGGCAGATGCGGATGAGTAACTGTACCTATTATGGTGGTTGATAAAGCTTGAAGGATAGAAATAATCATCGAGTTATTAGCAGTTTGATCCAAGAAGTAAAACACTGATTTTTCTATTGATTATTAATCTGTACTGATTTGATAATTTTTTTAGATTTTTTTAGATTAATTCTACAAATTGCCAATTTACTTTTGATGAAAATGTCTTCAGCCAAATATACATAAAAAATAAAGCTTTCAGGAGAATTAAATGCCAATTAATTTAAGAGAAGATGTTGCCTTTATTATACTCAAAAAAATTAAAGATAGCGGTTCGGGAATGCACGAAATTGGCTTCACCGAAACTGACTTTACAGGTAGAGGATTAACACAAAGTGACTTCATGGGTCATTTAGATTACTTAAATCAAAAACAATATATCCAAGCAAAATTTTCGGGTAATGCATATGCAAACCAGGAAGATGTTCCTGATGTAATAAACTCAGATGAAATTGGTGCTAGAGTTGCCAACACTTTCGGTGCCGAAGATGGTCCTCTTCCACATTTAATTAAATTTGAAGAGGCAAAATTAACCGATAAAGGACAAAAGTTACTTGAAAGAATGGAGAAAAACCCTCCTCAAGCTTTAGATAAAGGTCCTGCAAGTCCAATAGCTACGAAAGATATGCCTTTTTTAGAAAAGGTAATGCTCAAAGGTAGTTTAAACGATATTTTCGACGCTAGAGATATCAGTGAAGTGGTATTCCGTACCATGCGCGATATGATGACTACCGACGCATCCGAACGGGTTTCTCAAGAATTACACGAACCGATGGAACCCACTAAAGATAAAGCTTTGCAAAATGAAATTGCTGATTTATGGAAAGACACTAACCCTATAGTCGCTTTCTTAAGTAAAGTTCGTCCACCATTAAAAATAGATTCTGACACTTTCTTATTCCGCATTCGTCAAGAAGGTGGCTTACAGAAGGGTGTAGATGAAAAAATGGTAGTAAAATCCGTATTTTCTGCCACTAAAGAAGAATTATCTAAAGAGCGAATCAAGGAAATTGAAGGGTTTTTACCAGATAAAATTCTTCAATTATGGCAGGAAGCTTAATGTTAAAAATTATGAGTTAGGAGTTAGGAGTTAGGAGTTAATACTAATTCCTAGCTCTTATTTTTTATGTTTTTCCCCTATTCCCCTATTCCCCATTCCCCATTTCTTATAAATTATTTTAACTGAGCTTAGACCATTCTCTTATTCTGTTTTTAAAACTTTGCCATTCATCATAAACTTCCTTGAATAACTCATCTTTTGAGGCATAGTATTCTAATAATTCTTGTGTTTTCGTTTCGGTTTGCTGAATAATGTTAAAGCTAAATTTCCTCAAATTAATTTGACCGAATTTTCCTGTACGTAATTCTTTAAGCTTTTCGCTATTTTTTTGATTGTATTCAGCTAATATTTCAGTATAAGTTTGTAAGCAAACAGCTTTAAATATTTCTTGGTAGTCAGATGGTAAATCTTTCCAAGCGTCTTGATTAACCACCATATCAAATGTTGTGCTTGGCTCCCACCAACCTGGATAATAATAATACTTTGCTCCTGCTTTATGAAGTCCTAATAATAAATCATCATATGGCCCCACCCATTCGGCAGCTTGAATTTTTTCTGTCCTAAGAGCCTGTGTAATTTTGCTCGTCGGGATTGCACCACCGGGTAAATTTTTATCTAGCTTAATATTAAAGTCTTTTAAAACTTCTCCTCCCAATCCAGGAATACGCATAGTTATTCCATTGAAATCCTCTACCTTTTCAACCTCTTTTTTAAACCATCCCCCCATTTGCGCTCCAGTAGCTGCTGCGGGGAATGGAATTACTTTTAATCCTATTCTTTGATAGATTTCTTGAATAAAAGTTAATTCCTTCTTAGAATCTTTTTTATAAAGAAGCCAAGCTGTTTGTTCTTGAGGAGTTAAACCATGAGGAATGGAGCTACCAAAAAATAAAACTTTGTATTTATCGTTATTATAGTAAATACCGCTGAAGCCACACTCTATATCTCCATCACTAACCTTCTTTAATATTTCTTCTGTTAATATTTTCTGGTTATATAATTCAATGTTAAAGCGACCGCCTGTAATTATTTTAATGCGTTCGCGGATGATTTTTGGAGCTTTGGAAAGAATAAGTTGATCGGAATTATTATCCAAAAAGCTAACCATTCTCCACGTGACATTTGGCATTTTCACATATTCATTAGCCAATGCGGTACCTATTACTCCTGCTGATGTAAAAGCAGTTGCTGTAAAAATAAATTTTCTACGTTTTATTGGTAAAGAGAGGAATGATTTTGATTTAGCTTTTTTTTTCTTATTTTGGCTATCTAATTCGCTTTGTGTCGCAACTATAACTGCAAGTCCCTTAAACATTCCAGCAGCAGTTTCTATGTCTTCAACATTGTTTTCTGGCGCATCAAAAGCACTTATCTTATTTGCTGCATTCTTTAGAAGATTGGATAGCTCATTTATTTTCTTTTCGTCATATATGTCACTAAGAATATTTGGTAATTCCTGAGCATAAACCTTAAGTTCTTCTGCCTTAATACGAGGGGTTTGACCATTATTAAGTACTTCAGCACTATCTCGTAAACATTGCTCTATCTGGTAAAAGAATTTTTCAAGTTTTTGACGTTTTTCATCTTTAGCTTGCTTTAAGCCATCAGTAACTTCAAATAGTTTTTTTGCAACTTCAAGTAATTCCCTCAGCATCTTTGTGTTAAATTATGCTTTTTTTAAGCATTACACAAAACAACGATATCCGAACAATATTGTGATTTGGAGTTAGGGGTTAGGGGTTAAGAATTAGGAGTTAGGAATTTTTATTTCTCCCCCCCTCTCCCCATCCCCAATGCCCAATGCCCAATGCCCAAAAAACTATTTGTTCATCATCCGAGTAACTTTATCTCTCAATAGCAATTCCTTTCTACTGTCTTCTAAAGTTTTTGCTAAAGTAATCGCTCTTTCATAAAAATTACGTGCTGTGGAATATTGACCAAGCTTTTCGTATAGTTGAGCGTAGGATTCAAAGGAATTTAATTGTTCTTGGGGGCTTCTTAAATATGAGGCGATCGCCAACCGTTGTTCTAGTAATTCAATTCCACGATTGTACCGACCTATGGAACTATGAGCAGCTACTAATCCATCGATTGCGCGTAATTGATTAAGATTATCTCTCGATGCTTTAGCAAGTCTCAAAGCGGCTCCATAAGTACCGATTCTGTCTTGATAAGTACCAACTGCCTGGTAAGCTTCACCTAAATTATTTAAGGTATTTGCTTCACCTATCGGATCGCCGATTTGTCGTCGGTAATTGAGCGCGTTTTTGTACAGTTTAACTGCTTTGTTATAATCTCCTAACCTTGCTGCTGATAATCCTAAATTACTTAAAGATATTCCATAGCCTTCAGTGCTATTAAGATTTTGAGCAATTGTTAAGGCTTGCTCAAAGGTTTGTGAAGCGGTTTGAAATTCGCCTTTTTGTAGCAGCAACGTTCCGATGTTATTTAGCGCAAAAATCTGACTTTGAAAGTCTTTGGTGTCGCGAGCGATCGCCAAACGTCTGCGAATTGCATCGTTAGCTTTTTTATACTGCTTTAACTCAACGTAACTTTTGCCCAAAAACTCGTAAGTTAAACCAAGTGCATTTAAGTCACCAATTGAATGGTAAATTTCTCTTGCTTGTAATAAAGAGTTAAGTGCTTTGTGTGGATTTCCCTGGATATTTTGTCTTTCACCTAAACGTAGCAAAGTATCTGCTTCATCCCTTGATTGCTGCAATACTTTTTTATCTATTTGAGGATAGTGGAGTTGTTCGGTAATATCAGCAGCAGTTACAGCTACAGGACTTAATAATAAGGAAAATAGTAAAAAACCAAAAGCCTTGTTAAGTTTGTTGGGAAATTGCTTCCGGACACTATAGGATGATGATTGAAATTTAGCTGCTGCTATTAGATTCGATTGTTTCATATAAATTTACCGCACAAAATTATTTTTAAGTAAAACATTTACAAAATCGTAAATAATTACCAGCATCAATTCGTAAACGTCAGCATTTTTACGCAGGTACGGGTTGAAGGAAATTTTCACCCAAATATATGGCACGGATGTCTGCTGGTAATTTTTCTTCAAGCATACGATAACCTTCTTGGAGAAAATTTGCTACCTCGTTAGGAGAAATACCTTCCCCCTCAGCTTGTAAATAAGCGGCAATTCTCGTTTCACTCCAGTGGAAGGTTTGAGCCATCAAGACTATCAATCTCAACATTGGTGGTAATTGGTCTAATGACTGTTCTACATAGCACCACAGAGGCGGAGAAGTGGTTTTGAGAGAATAATGAATACTTTCGGTAGGTGGTAGTTCTGTTTCATTGATACAGTAAGCAGTCATATTAATCAGCCAATTTTGTAAAGTCATCGCTGGTGCTTGTGGATCTGTACTTTCTAAATTAACTCCACCTATTTGGTAGTAAATATGTTTCCAAGTCATGGCGAACAAATAATCGGCTTGGACAGGCGATCGCGCTGAATGCATAATCAAGGTGTAGACGATGGGACTATATCGGCAAAAAATCGCCGTAAAATATCTTCCAGCATCTGGGTGCTGTCCAAATAAATTTATGAGTTCTTGATCGCTTTTGTGGAACAGTGACTTAACTAGAGGATGATTGGATTCAGGAAAATGAGGAATTTGCACAGTCTTTTTTAGTCTATGTTGCTAGAATTATTTGAAGGATGTATATTTTTCGTTAATCGCATAATATCTTGGTGTTGATGTATTTAGCACGAACATTTAGATTAAAAGTTTTCATAGATACTTAAGTACCATTTTTTATGTTGGTCTTATTTAACTGTCTCGGATCGGATTTTAGATCGAGCTTTGTTAAATTAAACGAAATACTTATGATTGAGCATGAGAATAATCCACAATCATCAGATCGTGCAAATAATAATCCAAAATCTGACGTGGGAAAGTTTAGAGAAAAAAATCTACACCGCTAACTTTCCGCAAAATCCAAAATCTAAAATCCCGAACACTTGCTTCAACCGTTGTGTTCCTCGGCAACGCAGTGTCCTTAAAATGTGAAATAGATTTAACCTCTGCCGAAAATAGCTTTCTTATATATTTACTGATTTATTCATGGTTACACCAGTTAACGCGATCGCTTACCTATTTACTCCGACGACTTTAGGATCTTTTCTGCCTTTGGATAGCTTGTTCTCTACCCAGGGCATAATGGTGATGCTCCTAGCTGCTTATGCTGGAGCAATGTGGATGTTCCTTTCTAGCGCTCCAAAGGTACATACTATTATGGTTTCCGATTTAGAGGTAGCCAAAGATTTATATGAAGGGCTGCTAGATTTACCCGCAGCTGAGGTTCCTTTACACTATTATTACAATTACGAACAAACAATTGGCGCAACGGGAATCGATCCGATGTATTTAGGTAGCAGCCCTACCTACCCAAGCAGGATGTCAAATGCTACTGAAGGACTTTGGTATCAACTTAAGAAAAATACGCAGCTACACGTAATTACTGGAGCTAGTTTGGGCAGCAAAAACCAGCAGCGTCACGTATGCTTCGATCGTGATTGCCTGGAAATGATTTTATTGCGAGTTGAAACACGAGGTTTAAAATTTAAAATTCGCAATCGCAAGCCTTTGAATTTCTTGGTGAAAGATTACGACGGAAGAGTTGTGGAAATGGCAGAAGTTGCGAATTAAGTTAGGAGTTAGGAGTTAGGAGTTAGGAGTTAGGAGTTAGGAGTTGAAAATTCCAAGTTTCTAACTCTTTGTTTTTAATTTTGTTCTTAGGCACTTGTGGCAGCAGCATTAAATAGTCGTTGGTATAGGGAATGGGAACCAGGAAACAGGCAACAGAAGACAAAGACGAGATTAATAAATAATATTAGCTGTTTAGGATCGTAATGCTCGCATGATAAGTCTTTCAAAGATTTTTGCTGAACTTCGGCATCTAATATAATGTCCGGCAAATTACTTATAATATGTCATTATTTTTGAAAAACATATTGTAGTGGGAGCGTCTCGCTCCCTAGATTCCCCGTTGCCCGTTACAAGTTACCAGTTACCAGTTACCAGTTACCAGTTAATAATTATCTCCCCATCTCCCCATCTCCCCATCTCCCCATTCCCTATTCCCTACTCCTTTAATTCCCTTACTCTCGTTCAAAAATTCTTTCCAATCTCTCTACCAATTGCTCGGCTAAATCTAATAAATCAACTGTATCGCTATCATCGCTAAAACTGTGGCTAATGTTTGCAATACTTGCACTTTCTACTAACACGGTTTTGATCGCAAATACTCGACTTTGTAATTCAGAAAGTCTGAGACAATCTTCTAATTGAGTCGCAATTTTACAGAGTGATTTACCTTGCAACTGCTTTCTAGCGCTGACAGCAACCCAATCGTCACTTTCTAAAAAATTTGTTACCGATTCTACAAAATTGCTTTGCTTCTCTTCATCTTCATCCCACTTTTCTAACCAATCTCCATCTACATCTTCAGCATACAAATAAGCTGCTTCTAGTCCGTATCTAACTATGTCATTTTGTAATTTTTGTGCTGCTTCTACAGATTCTATAAATTTATCTAATCTCTTTTGAGTGTCTATTGACATTTCTTTTACCGTTATGACTCGAATTTTTAAGAGATATTGCCGATGCTTTAATTAGCTAAAAATCAAAAACTGAAAACTAAAAACTAAACGTTAAATAAATACCTGTTTCTAGATTATTACTGTTGTAAAGCGTCACGTTAACTATTCTGTCTACAAAATCGGTTATACCGGGATTGTAGCTTAATAGTAATCCTTTATCTATCTTCCAAAAACGTAATGTAGATTCCCAATTGTTAAATTTTTCTTGAAAAAAATCTTCACTTAAGCTAGTAAGTTGAACGCAAAGAGGTGTATCGTACTTACTACTGACAATTATGTCGGTAGCCATTGAAAAGTCAGCGATATATCTTTTTACGACAGTACCTCCACGACGTTGGATACTATCGACAACTGATGCAATTAAATCGGCATCTTCTCCAGAAAATTCGCCAGACATTAATTTTTGTCTCCAAATATAAAATTTAGAGTCATTTTCACTCAACCATTTAGGAAACAAGTAGCTGTACCAAAATTTCAAACTTGGTTTAAGGGCATCAAAAGCTATTTGCTGTTCTTCATAGGTTGGTAAAGATTTAATCTTAAGCCAAACTTCAGCATCTCTAATTACTTGTTCTAAAAATAAGATTACAAATTTCTTTGCGGTTAACGAACCAGGTTTTAAGTCTTTTACCCAACGGTTTATTTCATCTAATCTTCTTGCTAAATTTGGGTCTACTATAGATGCTTCCCTTCTAAGATATTTTAACCTATTTTTAATATCTTTCGCTTGCAAAAAATGATATCCCTCGCATCCTAATATTTAGATTTAGATTGATTTAGATTGATTATGATTTTTAATTACACAGTATATATATAAATTAAAAAGGGTGCGCTAAGCAATAGCATAACGCACCTAAAAGTATAGTTACTAAAATTGCTCTTCGGTTTTTTCCGTAGTATTTTCTGGCTTGAGTAGGGGAAAGGCTATAACATCGCGAATACTTGCTGCATCAGTTAATAACATCACCAATCGATCGATACCAATACCCAATCCACCTGTAGGAGGCATTCCGTATTCTAAGGCGGTGAGGAAGTCCTCATCCACACCTTGGGCTTCTAAATCGCCAGCCGCTTTCCTAGCTGCTTGCTCTTCTAAACGTTGACGCTGATCGATGGGATCGGTAAGCTCGGAGAAGCTATTCGCAGTTTCTCTTCCTACCATATATAATTCAAATCGTTCAACTAAACCGGGTTTAGAACGATGAGGTTTTGCTAAAGGCGAAATTTCAACCGGGAAATCGGTTACGAATGTCGGTTGAATCAGATTTTCTTCAACTTTTTGTTCAAAGGCTTCATTAAGAAGTTTACCCACCGAAGGGCAATCATCTATACCTTCAATCCCGGCATTTTTACAGGCAGCTTTGGCTTCTTCAAGACTTTGAAAAGAACTAAAATCCACACCTGAATATTCTTTCACCAAATCGTGCATGGTGACTCTTCGCCAAGGAGGAGTTAAATCAACTTCAGTTCCTTGGTAATTAATTTTTAGGGTGCCGATAACTTCTTCACCAACGGTAGTTATAATACCTTCCGTTAAATCCATCATATCGTTGTAATCGGCGTAAGCTTGGTAAAGTTCGATGGTGGTAAATTCCGGGTTATGACGGGTTGAAATGCCCTCATTGCGGAAAATTCTTCCTAATTCAAAAACTTTTTCAAACCCACCGACAATTAACCGCTTCAAATGAAGTTCGGTAGCAATGCGTAAATACAGACTGCATTTCCAGCGTATTGTGGTAAGTGATAAACGGACGTGCATCCGCACCTCCAGCTTCACCTTGCATTACCGGAGTTTCAATTTCAATAAATCCCCGCTCGTCGAGATAGCGGCGAATCCCAGCAGTAATCAAAGCACGGCGACGAAAAGTTTGTCGCACTTCTGGGTTAACAATCAAATCCACATAACGCTGACGATAACGTTTAGTAATATCAGTTAACCCATGCCATTTGTCGGGTAAAGGCAGCAGGGATTTAGTCAGAACACTATATTGTTTAACGTAAACCGATAATTCGCCCTTTTCAGTCCGTTTTATAGTTCCCTTTGCTCCCAAAATATCGCCCATATCCGTAAGCTGTTTGAGATTTTTGAAAGCATCGGCATCTACATCCGCCATACTTTCAGAAATGCGTTTTTTCTCCAAATAAAGCTGAATAGTGCCAGTTTCATCCTGCAAAGTAAAAAACGCCAACTTACCCATGACGCGCCGAGTCATAACTCTTCCGGCGATCGCCACTTCAAAATCAACTTCTTCACCGTTAGCAATATCGGCAAATTTCTCTTGTAATTCACCCGCATGATGGGTAACATCCCAGCTATAAGCATAGGGATTCATTCCCTGCTGTCGTAGCTGAAGTACTTTTTCTAGCCTTGTGGCACGGATATCTTCTTCCGACATGGTTTACGAACTAACTCTTAGGCAAGGTTTTATTATAGTTCTCTGCCCGCATTGTACATTCATTTGTTATGCATAACGGAGATAGTCTTCTTCCCAAACACCGGCTCTCTCGTTCCCAGACACCGGCTCTCTCGTCTCTCGTTCCCAAACACCGGCTCTCTCGTCTCTCGTTCCCAGACACCGGCTCTCTCGTTCCCAGACACCGGCTCTCTCGTCTCTCGTTCCCAAACACCGGCTCTCTCGTTCCCAGACTCCGGCTGGGAATGCCTATAAGAAGGCTCTGCCTTCTTAGCCTTGTTCTCTTTTGAAAAAATAATAAATAATAATTGTATAAAGTTTGTGTCGTAACTCTAATTCCCAGATTCTGGCAGGGAAACCTAATGTAAGGCTCTGCCATAGTATCGTAATTTAAATAACTATATGGGACGTTCACGCTACAAATTTTTAGAAAAGCAACCTCACTTCCTTACCTGTACGGTTGTAAATAGGCTACCAATATTTTCCAAACCTGAATTCGCACAAATAATTATATCATCATTAAATTTCCTACAAAATCGCCAGCGTTTAAGTTTACATGGCTACGTGATAATGGAAAACCATCTTCATTTGATTGCTTCATCTGATAATTTGTCCAAAGAAATTGCAGCTTTTAAATCATTTACAGCTCGTTCGATAATTGATTATTTAAAAGAAAAACGAATTGAGTCTCAGTTAAGCCAGTTAAAATTTCATAAAAAATCCCATAAAACCACTCAGGATTACCAGCTTTGGCAAGAAGGTTCGCATCCACAAGCAATATTAAACCAAGCAATTTTTAGGCAAAAACTCGAATATATTCATAATAATCCTTTAAGACGCGGCTATATAGATGAACCAAGTCATTGGCGATATTCTAGTTGCCGTAATTATATGGGTGAGGAAGGGCTTTTAAGTCTTGATTTAATTGAGTGGTGAGTGAAGGCAGAGCCTTCTTAAGGGCATTCCCAGCCGGAGTCTGGGAACGAGAAGCCACTGGCTGGGAACGAGAAAGCGTGGGAACGATAAAAGCTGGCGAATGTATTTTTTATATCTTTAAACTGCGAAATAATTAAGCAATAATTTTATAACTTATGCTTAAAAACTATGCAAGCTAAGTTACAAATATAAATTATTTCTATGGAAAACAAAAAGCAATTAATTAGATGCGTTGAGTTTATCTCCGAAGAACTTGATGCGGATATGTTTTTATATAGTGCTGAAATCACGGATCTAAATGCTGATAAGTTAATTAATGAAATTAAACAAACGTCGCCCAAAAGAGATAATGTAGTTTTAATTATGACTACCTATGGTGGCGATCCAGATGCGGCTTTTAGGATAGCTCGCTATATCAAAAGAAAATATAAAAAGTTTAGTTTATTTGTATTCGGCTATTGTAAAAGTGCTGGAACTTTATTAGCATTAGGAGCGGATGAAATTGTTATTTCCGACTTTGGTGAATTAGGTCCTTTAGATGTCCAAGTTACCAAGGATGACGACTTTAGAAGCGAGTCTGTATTAGATATTCAGCAGGCTATGTCGGTAATTGGTTCTCAAGCTTTTGAAATGTTTGAGAGTTATTTATTAAATCTAATTTCTGGCACTCAAGCGTTAATAACTACAAAAACAGCAGCAGATATTGCTAGCTCTATGGCTGTTAATTTATTGTCTCCGATTCCCAGTCAAATTGATCCATTGAGATTGGGTGAAATGAATAGATTGATGAATATTGCTTTAGCTTACGGGCAAAGATTAAAGCCGGAAGGTATTGAAGTTATCAAAAATTTGATTTATAACTATCCTTCTCATAGTTTTGTAATTGATTACGAAGAAGCAAAGAAATTATTTGATTGCGTTCGAGAGCCTGATGATTTAGAGTCAGAGTTGGAAGAAATGATATTTCCTTTGGTACGTAAACCTTCTTCTACAGAAATAATCTTAAGCTTGGAAAAATTAAGCGAAGAAAATGAAGAAAACTCAGACAGAAGTAACCCAAATCGGCAAAGAGTTGCGGAAGAATCAGTTTCTACAGACGATGGAAAGAATGAAGCGATTGAAGGAAATATCTTACCCTTTGATAAAAGGTAGTGACATCAAAAATAATTCTGTTGCTTCTACAAAAACTATATTTAAGATTTTGCAAAAGTAGGTTTGGGGTTATCAAAAAATATTGTTGGTTTATTAGAAGATAAATCGGCTTTTCATGATAATCGCAATTAATTGGGACTTACGCAAACGCAATTATAAATTAGGCTCAGACGTTGAGATCCCCCCAACCCCCCTTTTTTAAGGGGGGCTTTCTTAATTAACCCACGCAGGTGGGTTTTGCCTGTGTAGCCAAGCCACTGCGTTGCGGTGAGACAAGGCAAGGGGGTGTCGGTTTCCGTCCCCCAAAAAGCGCGGACTTCGAAGCGAGGCGTTAGCCTTACCCGAAGGGAGGTTCCCGCAGTACGTAGCAAGTGGCGCGTGAATTATATTCGCCAGGTATTTTAAAATCGCCAGGTATTTATTTACTAACTAATCCCGTTTAATTTGATTAATTTCTTGTTGTAATTCTTCTATTTGTCGCCGCAATTCATCAACTTCCTCGTTTTGATTAGCTTCAGGTTTCACTTCAACTGCACCTCGATCGGCTTCTGTGGGATAATTTCCTTTTTTGATTTCGCCATATTCTTGAGATACAGCCCATTTCCTAAGAAAATGTATCCTTTCAACTGCAAAAGGATGACTGAGCATTACGCCTTGAGCGCCGTTGTACATTAAAAATTTATACACTTGATTGAGTCCATCTTCGTCAAGTGCTTGATAATTTTCTGACTGACGAATAAACTCTTGTAAACTACATTCATTAGCATATTTATTGCTACCGCCAGAAATTTTCATCATCGAAGACATAACTGTTGTTAAATCATCTGTAACTAATAATGCGGCTCTATCGGCTGTTAACTCGGCTTTGCGTCTCCATTCAAAAAAAGCATAAATCAAACCGCTGCTAACTATGTTACCAATCCCAAAAGTTAGTTCCCCGACAATAGAGGCGGCATTCATCGCCCACATCGCCATTTGAATTAAAATAGTATGACCACACTTAATATGTCCCAACTCGTGAGCTAACACAGACCTAATTTCGGCTTCGTTGAGCAAATCCAAAATTCCCGTGTTGATGACGATGTAAGGATGCTCCTGTCCCAAAGCATAACTATTTGCAACCGGATTTTGCTCGACAAACAGTTTGGGTTCTGGATAAATATCCAAATCCCGCACGCATTCCCGAAATATCTGATAAATAGTTGAATATTGTCGCGGTCCTACTTCAATGGTATTACCCATTAAATAAACTAATTGCGGACGTTCGTAGACAAATTCTACAAATTTACGGGCAATAAAATCAAACCCTGGTAAACCTCTTAGAGTTTCTTCGGCTTGACGATCTAGAGGATGTCTAAAAGCTTCGCCGGAAATTCCTTTATAAGTTGGCATAATTGCAAGAGTAATTAGCTATTTATTAACAATAAGGGATTATTAAAAGCTTAATTCGGGTTCTGGGTGCTTCTGTACCGAACTACGTTACATATAAAGTTAATTGTCAATTTGCCCCAGGCAATCAAAAGTGATTAATCGTTTTTAGTGTAACAATTAAGTACTAAACGCTGCCGCCTTAAAACTAATAAAATAATATAAATGTAGATAAGAAATGTTTTTCAGAACTGTTTAAAATTAATATTTAACTTTTATATTTCTCTAAAAAACTTACTATGTATGGGATTATTGCGCGTGATTGAAGCTGAAGTTCATTTATCACTACATAACTTCCTGCGATCGCAGGCAGGTTTTCCTTCTTGGCCGCATCATTTGACAATGGCGCGGTTGGTAGCACGAGCCTTGAGGGTTGGGCGTAGCGCCTTAATTCAAGTGGGAGCGGCTTGTGGTTATCAAGGGCAGTATCGTACTAGTTTTGTGGCTTCGGCTTTGATGTGGCACGGGGCTGTAATTATTGTGGCAACTCAAGCCGTACAGCAGCGTTTGTTACAAGTGGAAATTCCTAGACTACAAAAATGGTTAAAAGTCAATAAACCCATAATAGTTGCCGATACTTTCCCGAATGATGATTTCAAGGGAATTCTTATGGTGTCTCCTCAAGCTTGGTTGCAAGCACAGTTGAGTTCTAATAATAATTTTCCTGGCTCAATTCCTACAATTATTGACGGTGTAGATGATTTAGAAGATTGGATACGCAAACAGTTAACTGTCAGTATTGAATCCTATGATTGGGAACAATTGATGCTGGCTTGCCCTTCCTTTGCCGAAGAAATTCGCACTTGCCGGGTACAGTTGACGCATGAAATCTTTCAACATCCCGCAAATCCCTACGAATGTTACTTAATATCGGAACCTGAAGAAGAAATTTTATGCCGTACTTATTCAAGCTTGGATTTAAATAGCCTTCCCGAATCTTGGAAGAAGTTTTGGCAAATATTTAGAACCAGACATGAAACCTTTTCTCCTGCTGAATCTTCGACTTCTCCTCCTTTACTTTGGGCAACTATTAATCGCCGTCAAGGTTTATTTTCTCTACATTGCGCCCCAATCGAATTAGCAAAAATTCTCTCGCCGATTTGGCAGCGACAACCCGTAGTGTTAATTGGTTCAGCTTTAGAACCAGATACTGAAGCTACATTGTTTCGTCAACGTTTGGGATTGGGCGATTTGACTTGCTTAAAATTCTCTTCAGACAATCAAACCCAAGCCATTCAACTTTACATACCTAACAAATTACCTTTACCCAATACTCCGGAATTTAAACCCGTCTTTATTCATCAAGTTCGCCAGATGGTATGTTTGAGTGCCACATCACCTGGCTTAACCGTAATTTTAGTCGGAGATGTACCTCTAAAAGCTCAGCTAGGAACAATTTTGGCTTCTGAATTTGGTTCGCGGGTACAGGTAGATAAAACTTGTTTGGATGAAAATGGTATTTTAGTTTGCGGCTGGGAATTTTGGCGCGAAAATCAAAGAGTTTTACCATCGCCACAAATGTTAATTATTTCTACTTTGCCCCTACCTTCTTTAGAAGATCCATTGGTTGCTGGTAGAGTTGCTCATTACAAATATTCCCATCAAGATTGGTTCCGTTTATATTTATTACCTACAGCGTTGAATGAGCTACAGCGAGCCGTAGCCCCAGCCAGGGATTCGAGTAGCGTGGTGGCTTTGCTTGATAGTCGAGTAATTTATCGCAGCTACGGCGCTCAAGTTCTTTCAGCACTTAGCCCCCTTTCACGAATAAATTATTTAGATCCAAGTTTGTTTTCTAGCTCTGAAGAAGAATCTTGAAGCAGTTACCAATTATCAATTACCAATTATCAATTACCAATTACCAATTATCAGTAAAAAAAATTGCCCTCATTGCAAGGGCTTTTACCGATTATTTATTGATAACTGTTCACTGTTCACTGTTCACTGTTCACTGTTCACTGTTCACTGTTCACTGTTCACTGTTCACTGTTCACTGTTCACTGTTCACTGTTCACTGTTCACTGTTCACTGTTCACTGATTAATAAGCTAGGGTTTCTAAAGTTTCCCTTAAATATCGCTGTACTTGCTCATCTAAGATTATTTGTCCAAAAGCATCTTCGGATTGCATTCGTTCCATCTGCCAACGTTGAAAACCCGAACTAATGGCGATCGCCTGCTTCAAGTTATTCCAAATGTCAGTATCGCCTTTTAAGTTGCCATCGCTTTTGACTGTGAAACTAGTCATAATTACTTAATCCTCTATTATTTGACTTTTTTAATTTGTGCAGAATATATTTAGATTTATTTGCCTTAAATTACTCATGTTCGCAACAATACTTCAATATACTCGCTATACCTTCGATTAATGCCAAATTAAAGATTTTTTATCTCAATTTTTATCTTGCTTTTTTAAAGTTTTTTGACCTGCATTACAAGAAAATTAGGCAGAAACAAAATTCCGGTTTTATTCCATACTTTTTCAAAGTAGTGCTTAGCTTACGGATATTTCTGTTGTCCTTGTTACTAAAATAGATATTTTTCTCAGAAATTTTACAGTGTTTTTCCTAGTTTCTACTCCCTCCTTTACGACTATTTAATGCCGCTGCCATAAGTACGGGTATGACCAATCTTTTTAAACCACATCCCCAATAAAAAATATGTAGAGATCGAAGCAAAGTCTAAAATCTCTACATATTTTAATTTGGATTAATTTGGATAATTTTGTACTGACGTAAGGACTTTTATTAGCTAAGGCAACTGGGGGTAATAAATACTTACGTTGCCTAGCTCGATTATGACACCGTTGTCTGCTCACTATCTTGCCATTGCAAGAGTGCGACGTTTAGTCACCATTTGATAACCTTCAATAACATCGCCTTCTTCCCAACTATTAAATTTATCAACGCCGATACCACATTCATAACCGGAGCTGACTTCGCGCACGTCTTCTTTCATCCGCTTGAGGGAATCAAGGGCACCTTCAAATACTATGTTGTTACCGCGACGTACTCTTACTTTACAGTTACGCAGCAGCTTGCCAGATTGAATGTAGCAACCGGCAACAGCGCCGCCGCCGACTTTGAAGACTGCACGTACTTCTGCTTGACCTAAATGTTCTTCGGCTAATTCTGGCTCCAGCAAACCTTCCAATGCATCTTGGATGTCTTCTAAGAGTTTGTAGATGATGTTGTATTCTCTTACATCTACACCAGCTTCGTCTGCTGCTTGTCTTGCACCACTAGCAAATGTGGTATTAAAGCCGATAATTACGGCACCACTGGCTGCTGCAAGGTCAATATCTGTCTGGGTAATCTCTCCCGGAGCAGATAGCAACATTCGAATGTGTATTTCGTTTTGCGGAATTTGTTTGAGCGAACCCAAAATAGCTTCCACCGAACCCTGTACGTCTGCTTTCAAGATTAAGTTGAGTTCTTTTAACTCGCCTTCTTGTGCTTGTGCTGAAATCGAAGTCAAAGTTACGCGCCCTCCCTGCATTAAGCGGGATTGACGTATTACCTCGGCTCGATCGCCCGCAAGTAACCGTGCTTCTTTCTCGTTCGTGAAGACTTCAAAATCATCTCCTGCAAACGGTACGTCATTTAAGCCCAATACCTCTACAGCAAAGGAAGGACTGGCAATGTCTACCCGATCGCCTCTGTCATCAACCATTGCTCGGACTTTTCCGAAGACGGAACCAGCTACTAGGATATCTCCTACACGTAAGGTACCGTTCTGAATTAACAAGGTTGCAACCGCGCCTTTTGCCTTATCCAAATGAGCTTCGATCACGGTTCCTTTCGCCGAACGCTCTGGGTTGGCTTGGAGGTCTTCAACTTCCGAAACTAGCACGATCATCTCTAAAAGCGTATCTAGGTTTTCCCCTTTAATGGCGCTGACAGGAACCATAATTGTGTCGCCACCCCATTCTTCTGATGTCAAACCATACTGAATTAGCTCTTGTTTGACTCTATCTGGCTGGGCAGCTTCTTTGTCAATTTTGTTAATTGCGACAATAATCGGCACTTCCGCAGCTTGAGCGTGCTTAATTGCCTCAATTGTTTGAGGACGAACGCCGTCATCTGCTGCAACTACCAATATGGCAATATCAGTTACCCGCGCTCCCCTAGCCCGCATTGCCGTGAATGCTTCGTGACCGGGAGTATCTAAGAATACAATCTGCTGCGGTTTGCCGTCATGTTCTATATCTACGTGGTAAGCACCGATATGCTGAGTGATACCTCCTGCTTCCCCGGAAGCAACCTTACTTTTACGAATCGAGTCGAGTAAAGTGGTTTTACCGTGGTCTACGTGACCCATTATGGTAACAACAGGTGGACGAACATGGAGATGATCCATATCTTCCAAGTCGAGCATTTCCGTAACTTTACGGGCTTCTGCTTGCGGCTCTGGAGTATCAACTAGTACTTCTAATTCTTCAGCCACCATGATGACTGTTGAAGTATCAAGACTTTGGGTAATACTAACGGCAATACCCTTCATGAATAAGATTTTAACAATTTCCGTATCTGGCATTGCCAGAGCGTCTGCCAATTCTTGTACGGTCATTGGACCGCTAACGGTTATTAGTTCGGGACGCTGACGTTTTGGTTCTGTTTCTGTATTATTATTGCCGCCGCTACCACCACGCCGACGATTTTGTTCGCGAGAACCGGATTTTTTGATTTTGCTAGGTGCAGCAGGTGTTGGTGCTGCTGTTGGCTTGGAACTTTTTGGTTTGGGAGGACGAACTATAGCATTGCTAACTGCTGCTGCGATAGTATCGCCTGCTTCGTCGTCGTCAAGTAGGTCTACCTCAAAATCGTCTTCAGCCGCCATTGGTTTGAGACGCTTATTCTTCGGAGCCTTAGCAGCTTTAGCTGCTTCTTTAGCTTCGTCAATAGCCTCCTCTTGCTTGGAGCGCTTTTTCTGACCTCTAGGTAAGCGAGGTGGGGTTGGACGCTTAAGTTCAATTACTTCTTCAACAACATCATCATCTGCACTGTCATCAACATCAGTTGAATCACCCACCGTTGCTGCCGGTTTTGCCGGTCGGGAAGGTGGTCTAAGTGGTGTTGATACGCTTGGGGGCGCTGATGAATCTTGACGTGCTTGCTTTCTGGGACGACCAACATCATTATGACTTCCACCGGGTGAAGCTTTCTTAGGCTTTTGCGGTTTTTCTGTTTTCGATACTGGTGCAGTCGTCGGACGCGGTGTTTTTGAGACTGGTGCGTCTGCTGATACGTCTGCCGGTACGTTTTGTTCGACTTTATCCGCAGTCGGCTTACGACCTTGCGGTTTTGATTGAGTGCGATCGCGCTTGAGGACTGGTTTTTCAACAGCGCGATTATCTAAACCAGAATTTGGCTTTGCTGCCGCAGGTCTAGTTGGCGGCGCAGTTAATTCGGGTGAGTTTGGTCTTTCCGGTTTAGATTTGGGTGAAACTAGTTTTTCTTGTTTGCTCAAAGCTGTTTTATTTGATTCTGAGGAGGGGGTGGATGCTGAATTATCCGTATTTGTAACGGATGAGTTATTAGAGCGCAAGGGCTGCGAGGGAGAGACGGGTGCAGTTGGTGCCACTGGTTCTATCGATGAGACTGAAGAATTATTTGAATGGGGAAGCACACCCGAGGCAGATGCACTATGTTTATTTTCTTTTGCATTTTGCGGTGGCTTAAAAGTAGAGTCAGCACTATTGGAACTCTCACGTGGCTTTGGTTTGCTACGAATTTCCAATATTTGCGGTTTGCTGGGTGCAGAAGCACCATTGCCAGAACCCTTATTATTTGTACCATGCTCTTTGGATAACCCCAAAGCCGTAATTTTTTCCGCTTGCGAGCGAATACGTTCTGCATCAGATTCTGTAATCGTGCTGCTATGACTTTTAACCGCGATATTGAGCTGATCGCAAATTGCTAATAGCTCTTTATTTTCCAAATTCAATTCCTTTGATAATTCGTAAATTCTGACTTTGCCGTTGTTCATCCACTCTTCCCCTATAATTTACAGTTTTAACGGATGGTTGCCAGCTTTTGCGACATCTCCATCCTTTGTTTACTGTGTAATGGTTGCCATTTTCAATTTGAAAAGGTTCCTCCGCTTGTAAGGAAAGAGAGATGTGACCGTTTGTTGCTGGCATCTCCAAGTCTGCCGCCATATTGGTTAAAGCTCAAATGCACAGAAATTGGCGTTCTTCTATGCCAATATTTAATTTTTTGTTTCGAGTTTGATATTTTTGTTGGGTTTAACACATGAAAGCCTACAATGACTAAGTTTTGCAAGTGCCCTCCTAACTAAAAAGAGCCATGTGTCAATACTCTGTTATAATGCCTCCGGCAAAAGACGAATACCGTCAAGATAATTTAATTTAATTAACACAAATTAACTATCTCATCGGATATCACCGCCGGACTGCAATGCTTGTTTGCCGAAAGTACCTCCCTATGTAAATTAGAATGTAGTAAATTGGATAACCGAAAAAGTTATTGTAGGGTATCAAATTAAGATAGTCGCTGCCACAATGTCGTATACAGTGTTTCTGGTACTGATGCACGTAATGCCCGTCCTAGCTTATTTTTTTTTTGAGCAACGTATAGGCAATTCGCGCATCTACAAATATAGGCCGAACGCCCCATACCCCGATCTAATTGTACCTTTCCTTCAGGAAAGACGCGGACAATCCGCCAAAACTCTTCTTTTAAACTGACTTTTCGGCAACTAATACAACGCCTCCAATTTGGTTTCATTTTAACTAACTATTTAGTTTGAACTATTACCTCCCAAATTGCTACTAATAAATTGTTTGATTCTCGGACTCAAATTCTTCCTGAATTTCCTCATATGAAGTTTTCGGTAATTCTGAATTAAGTTGTTGATTCTGGGAATTTAACTTTTCGGATTGCAATCTCTCGACCTCAAGCTCTTCTAATTGTTCAAGTTCTTCTAATTGTTCAAGTTCTTCTAATTGGTTGAGTTCTACTGCGTGTTGCGCTCTTGCTGCGGCGAATTTTGTATCTTCTGCTTCAAAATCATACTTGGCTTTGTCTTTGATATCTATTTTCCAGCCTGTAAGTCTAGCAGCTAAACGAACGTTTTGTCCTTCTTTACCGATGGCTAAACTTAATTGGTCTTCAGCTACGAGTACGTGAGTTTGTCTGGTTTCTGGGTCCATAAGACGAACATCATCTACTCGGGCAGGACTTAAAGCGTTGGCAATATAAGTTGCTGGATCTGGGGACCAACGAATCACGTCAATTTTTTCACCACGTAATTCATTTACTACTACTTGAATTCTAGAACCTCGCGCTCCAATACAAGCACCAACTGGGTCTACATCTCTGTCCAAGGTATCTACGGCTATTTTTGTTCTTGGCCCTACGTAAGAAGATGGAGGATTGGCTTCGCGAGCGACGGCAACAATTCGTACAACTTCATCTTCGATTTCGGGCACTTCGTTGGCAAATAAGTACACAACTAAACCGGCATCAGCCCTAGAAACCAGCAATTGGGATCCTCGTTGTTGACCCCGCGAGACTTTTTTCAGATACACTCGGAAAGTTGCACCAATACGATAATTGTCGTTGGGTAGCTGTTCGCGTTTGGGTAATTCCGCTTCTACTTCCGGCTGACCAAAACCGCTGTTCACGGCCATAATTACCGATTGTCTTTCAAACCGCAGTACTCTTGCTTGCAGTACCGTGGCTTCTAAATCTTGAAACTCTTCCTGAATTAATTGTCGCTGCTGATCCCGTAGTTTCTGCGATAGTACTTGCTTGGTTTGCATCGCTGCCATGCGACCAAATTCTTTTTTGTCGGGGGTTACATCTACAACTACTTCTTGCCCCACTAGTTGAGCGGCATCATCGCCAAATTCTTCTACTTCTTTAATAACGTCTTTAAGGGCAATTTCATGGTCGGAATTTGTGACTTCTTCAACTATAGTTTTAGTCGAAACAACGCGAAATCCTTCGTCTTCAATATCAAGTTCTACTTCAAAATTTTCAAAATAATCTTCTTCAAATTGTTTGCGGTCTAAATTTTGAGCGCGACGATAACGTTCGTAACCTTTGAGTAGTGCTTCTCTAATTGCCGATTGCACTGCCAGACGCGGTAAATTTCGCTCTCTACTTATACTTTCAATCAGTTCTTTTAATCCAAGTAATTTAAGCATTGACATACATCGTTCTCCTAAAAAATCTCAATAGATAACATCTATTATTAAAGACGATAAGAAATCAGCGGTGTGCGATTCGCGATACCGCTAATTGCGCTTAAAGTAACGGTCAATTGTTTGTTAGTTGAACAATTTGCACGATTACCGTTAATACGAAGCCCTTCTTAGCAAAAAACCGCTCTTCTTCACGCCAGCGTAAAAAGCAGTCCTGGTTAGAATTAGTCTTCCGATTTAATCGCGTTCTTCGTCTAATAGCACACTAGTGATGTTTGAACGGGGAATTTCGATTACACGACCCTTTTTATTTATGTAAACGCTTTTTTCATCCCGGCGAACCAGTTTACCATTCAACTCAGACTGTCCTTTATGGGGTGAAGAAGTACACACCTTAACCGGGAACCCTTTAAAACTTAAGAATTCCCGATCGGTCTGCAATTGTTGGGAAATACCGGGACTAGACACTTCCAATACATAAGCATCCGGAATAATTGACGCTGCATCCAAACTTGCTTCTAAATTACGGCTCATACGCTCGCAATCGTTCAAACTAGTATCCACAACAGGATTACGGATGTCTACTCGCAATATTGGTGGACTTTGATTAGTATGAAAAACCACTTTCACGACCTCTAGTTCAAGGTCTTCTGCTACTGGTGTCGCTAAGTTAAGGATTTCCGGAACTAAAGGATGAGTCATGTGGCAATTCCAACAAAAAAAGTGGGCTATAACCCACTCCCTGCGATAAGTATATCTTTCAAGAAGTCTTGCAACGAACCGTAAAAAAGTTCGTCCTTAATCTGAGTTTAGCGCATTTTTTCAAAATGCTTGCAGCAAAAAATGTACAATTACTTGTTTCTAGTTTGATTGAGATAACCACGACGACGGTCATTTGTATCTGCTAACAAGGGAACGGATACCCGTGAATGTAGATTTCTAGTTTGTTCGAGAATTTGCTCTACCTCTTCTTCAGAAAGCTGTTGAACGTAATTAATTTTAATTTCTTCTAAGAAGTCGATTAATAAGCTTTGTATTTCACCAAGCACTTGCTTTTTTTGGATTTCCGAAGTCAAAGATTCAGAGAAGCGTTTTACTAATTCGCTTGAAAGTTTAGCGGAAACTGGGTCTTCTGTTGCCGATACTACAGCATGATAGAGATTTGTGGCAATTTGAGTAGCTAATTGTTTGCTCAACTGGTTCTGCATTTGTCCAAATCCAGGTAAGTTGCCGAAATTGCGATAGATAGGAGACTGGTTAAATGCGCTATCTATATTATGTTGCAGTATGGCAATTATTTGCGGTTGGACTTTTGGTAGCACTTCGCGAATTATTGTTTGTACGAAAATTCCTGCTAAGGCTTCTATTTCATCAACGTTATTAATATCTACATAAGGGCGTAATGTTTGACTTTGTTGCAGCCAGCGAGTCAAGTTTCCTTGTTTAATTGAATTTTGAGTTTGATTTATAACCCGTATAACTACTATTTGGGTTATTTCTTCAGCAAAATTGGCTACAATTCCTTTTTGGGTTTGCTGTCTTAAACCTTGTAAATTTAATAACTCGGCTCGGTCTAAACGAACTAATACAGGTATGATTCGCAACCAACGCCAAAAGGGTAATATTAAAAATACATCATACCAACGCCAAAAAATACAATCTAACCAGCTAAATCCAGCATGGCGGCGTTTTATATAGAAACTACGCGCTAATAATTCAAGTAAAAATAAAATTACAAATGGTAAGTCAATTATCCAGAATTTATCTATAAATTCCCCATTTTCACCAATACTTCGATAATAGTTAGTTTTGATTAAGGGTTTAATTTTTTTGTTAAAAAAGTCTAATTCTTTATCTAAGCCTTGTGTTAATAAATAGTCTTGACTCCAGAAAGTAGAAAAAGCACGTTTTGAGGATTCATCATCGAGGCGATCGCGCATCCGATTTTTGATTTTTTCCAGGGTACCGCTCTTTGAAGCTCCTGCAAATGGATTATTTTCGATTACTTCTAGGCTCAAATTACGTATTTCTTCAAGTTTACTTGCCGATTGAGCCGATTTTAATCCTGTTTCGCGGATTTGCTGCTCTAATTCTTCTACAGTTCTTAAATAATTTTCAGTTTCTCGATGAGGCTCAATTCCTTTAATCGGATCGTATATTTCTTGGATTTGAGGCAAATTACGTAAATAAAAATCGCGCCATCCAACGTAAGTTAAATTAAATAATACTAATCCCAAATTAACCGTAGCGGTAAGCGCCATTAATCTTTCAAACCAAAGATTTCGCTTTTTTGTAAGTTTTCTATTGTTCATCTTTTTTCAGTATTACTACATATTTTCTATCAAGCTTGACGTATTATATTTAATCCTTTTTTCTAGATTTAGAATATTTGTTATAGAATCAAATAAATTGTTGTCAGTGTAATTTGTATCACTCAAAATATTTACTCGAACCAAAATTATTTAAATATTTATACAAGCTTTTCAAGATACATCTATAGGAAGATGACAAAACTATTTATTGTTACGTATTTAAAATAGTTACAAAAAATTTAGATTAATAAAAAAATGATTAATAATTAATAAAAAAATTTGATAAAAATAGCTTAAATAAACTTAAAATGCAGCTGGACGGCTAAAAATACTGCCGATATTAATGACTCGGAGTTTTAATCATGTGGTGTGAGTTTAGTAGTAAGAAGATTAGTGTAGCGGTTGCCTGCATCATTGTAAGCGGTACCGCAGTTTCAAGTACGGTTTTTGCCGCTCGTCAGCGCAATTATACTCCACGAGAATTTCGTTCTGTATTGTACGGATTAGGGTATAACGTTAGGGTCTCCGAAGATCCTCTGACAGATGCTCAAACCAGAAAAGCAATTCGCGAATTTCAACGGGGATACAAGATAGGAGTTGACGGGATAGCAGGGCCAAACACTCAAAATTTGGCTGCCGAAATTGTTAAAAGTCTTAAGTACAATTTGAACTTAGTCGCAAATCCCGATCCTAAGTTAACTATCAATCAGTTTTACGGGCCGAGAACGCAAGAAGTAGTTAAGGAATATCAGGAACAGTTAGAACTAGAACAAAGTGGAATCGCCGATTTAGCTTTGCGGCAAAGACTTAATCAACAAGCGAAGGACAACCAAGAACAACCAACCCCAACAGCAACTCCAGAACCAACACCATCACCAACAGCAACCCCAGAAGTTACCCCAACACCTGTAATCCCAGAACCAACACCTACGGCAACGCCAGAAGTAACGCCAATTCCAGAAGTAACGCCAATTCCAGAACCAACACCATCACCAACAGCAACCCCAGAAGTTACCCCAACACCTGTAATCCCAGAACCAACACCATCACCAACCGAATCACCTGAAGATGAAGAAGAGGCGACACCAATTCCTACTCCTACGGAATCACCTGAGGATGAAGAAGAGGCAACACCAACTCCTACTCCTACGGAATCACCGTAAAGGGAGTTAGGAGTTAGGAGTTAGGAGTTAAGAGTTAGGAGTTAGGAGTTAGGAGTTAGGAGTTAGGAGTTAGGAGTTAGGAGTTAGGAGTTAGGAGTTGGAAATTTTCTACCCCCTCTCCCCCCTCTACCTATTCCCAATTCCCATCCTTCTAACCGTTCGGCTCTTCCATTGGTCTACCTTTGGGAACCGGAAGGAGCGGACGACGGTCATCATAAGGCATTGGGATGTACTGCACTGAAGGTCTTCCACCTTGCGGTTGCGGGTACAGCTCCATCAGGTCGTAGACAATTCGGGGCAGATCCGGCAGTGACGGGCAGCCCCATTTCCGTTGCTTCTTCTACGGTTATTGGGTAATCGTGGGTAACTTGTCCGGTTGTTAAAGCTTTGACAATATTTTCAATATTCTCTGGTTTAACTTTTTGCTTGGGAATGCAATCTTGAAGTAAAGTCCTGACGAAACGCTGTACTTGATTCATAGCTTTGCGCGACAAGTCAGCCATAATCAAGGTTTGGTCGTCAACTTCGGCAATAGGTTTATCTTCAACAACTTTAATGATACTTGCAGCAGGATAATTACCAAGTTGGGGATCTGACAGGCCCTAAAACCGCATTTTCATCCATAACTATCTCATCGGCTGCGAGAGCAAGCATTGTGCCGCCACTCATTGCATAATGCGGTACAAAAACAGTTACTTTGGCTTGATGGCGAATTAAAGCTCTAGCAATTTGTTCGGTAGCTAAAACCAAACCACCTGGAGTGTGTAAAATTAAATCAATTGGAACATCTGATGGGGTTAAACGAATTGCCCGGAGAATTTTTTCAGAATCTTCGATGGTGATGTAGCGCGAAATTGGTACACCCAAAAAACTTATAGACTCTTGGCGGTGAATCAGTAGAATTGTCCTACTTTTACGTTTTTGCTGAAACTCGTCAATACTGCGGAAGCGACGATACTCCATTTTACGCTTCTGCCAAATTGGTTGTAATGAGGAAAGCAGTAGAAAAATCCACAATATATCGAAAATACCAAACTTCATAAAACAAATTGTTGAAATTTAACCCTTTACGCCATCTATTGTCACAATTTTTGGTTATGCGGATGTCTATCTGGAGAGACAGTTATCCGCGAACAGTTATCACTTAGGAGTAAGGAGGTATTACCTATTACCTCTCTCTCCATGTGTTCCTAACTACTATCGCGTTGGTGTTACTCAAACGGAAAGATATTGTATAGGTGTTAGGGAATAGGGGATGGGGATTGGTAATTGGGGATTGGGGATTGGGGATGGGGCATTGGGGATTTGGAATGGGTAATTGGTAATTGGTAATTGGTAGTGGGAGCATCTTGCTCCCTATCTAGCCCATCTCCCCATCAACTTATCTCCCCCTGAGCCGCACGCAATACCTACGGGCTACGCTAGCCTTACTCGCGGCACGAATCGTTAGAGTAACGGGTTGGTTGCGCCACGTGTGCTATACGCGCTTGTTCCCGCGCAACGCAGTGGCTTATCATCTGCTCATCCCCCCATCACCCTAACAACTGGATGCAATAGGGAAGCCTACCTTAAACTGGAGTATGAGAGTGTAATGATTGACTCTTACACTAAATCATGGTAAAAAATATTCTTTTTTTTGGAGTAGATAGAAATGGGTGGAGTTGTCGCTGGTTTACTAATTGTCGCTTACGTAGGCGGTGTGTGGAAGTTTTGGACTGGATTTAGAAAAACTAATTTCAGCAACAGCTTAACCAATCGTCTTGCTTTATCATTGCTATGGCCAGCTTGCTTTGTTGGTAGTAAATCCTATCGTAGAAATTTTACAAAAGCTCTCAAAGGTTAGCAATTATTTTGATGTTTCTACAAAATATATGAGAAACAAATAAAATTGTCAGAAGAATCAAATCTCTGGCAATTTTTTTATAAATAGGTTTGTAGCTGAAGGGGCATAAAACCTTCGTAACTATGTTCATCATCTCCATAATTTAAAAGTTCCTGCAACTAATCTGTCATTTTGCTCTAAAGGTGCATTTTTAATTTTATATTCTGCAACTTCTTGCCAATTTTCCTCAATCTCTCCCGCTAAGCTAACGTGTAATTTTGCAGCTTCTACTACTTGTGGATAAGGGCTATTATTCGCTAATATTTCCAAAAGTTAATAAAGTTAATGCGGGGTTTGCAAATAGTTTGCAACAGCAAGTTGAATTTCTAAAGTTTGATTGATTAAACTTTCTGGACGATCGATAAATGGTTGCAAGTCTTCAGATTGAAGCAATTCTGAATACATACGATTACTATTAATTTATTTATTCGGCAACAACAATATTATATAGTATTTTTGTTCTATTATTTTTTTTAAGAAACTCTGGTTTTAGTTTTCTTTCAGAGGACTTATGCTGTTAAATAGTAAATTTGATTGCTCGGTAAGTACTGATAAGCTTTAGCACAATTGCTTTAATCCCAGCAAATTGCTATCTTAGTTGAAATTCCGACCAGCAGAGAAATTACAGGATTGCGATCGCGACCGTAAATATGTTTAAATTTTTACCCTTAAAAATCAGATTGTGTAAAAATAGCTGTATTCTTTCTAACACGGGCTGCAAGGAGTAAAATAACTATGGCTGACTATAAGTTGGATAATGTAGTCGCTTCAATGGGATTGACGGAGGAACAGAAGAAGCAGATTATTGAGCAATCGATAAGGGAAGAAAGGGAAGAAATCGTCAATCAAGCTTTAAGTTTTATCGAGAATATATACGTTCATTTACCTTTGAAACGAGCTAGAAATGCCATAGATCCAGTACAGCGTTTGAAGTTGCTAAAGTATCGTTTAGTGAAGATGAACGAACTAAATTTTCAGCGAGAAATGATTGGCATATTTACTGAGCTTAGAGATTTACAGACAGTTTATATGCCTCCGATGCCTTATCAATCTATCAACTTTGTTTTACCTTTCATTATTGAAGAGTTTTATGAAAATCATCAAAGGTATTACGTTGTTTCTCACGTAAATGAAGATTTTGAACATGAAAGTTTAGAAAAGGGAGTGATAGTTACTCATTGGAATGGTATACCAATTGAGCATGCAGTTGAGTTAAATGGTTTGCGTACTTATGCAAGTAATGAAAATACGCGCAGAATTCATGGTTTAAATTCTCTAACTTTACGTTCCGGAAGTAAATATTTGATTCCTGATGAAGAGTGGCTGTATATTTCTTATATTACGAAAGATCGGGAACATTACGAGCATCGTTTTCAATGGCAAACTTGGAATCTGCCGGAAACTCCAGCTCAAACAAATAATCAATCTTTTGCTAATTTAAAGGCTTATGGTTCTTTAGGAGTTGATTTTGAAGCTACAAAACTACAAAAAATCAAGAAGGGTTTATTTGCTTCAAATTCCGAACGAGAGAATCAAACATTTTACGAAACTGATTTTCAATGGAGTATTTGCAATACAAATTATGGTGAGTTTGGCTATATCCGAATTCACAGCTTTATGATTTACGATAGACAGAAATTTGTTCAAGATTTGATTCGCGTTTTAGAACAGTTACCTAGAGATGGTTTAATAATTGATGTTCGTGGTAATAGTGGTGGATATATTGAAGCGGCTGAAATGATGCTTCAGCTATTTACTGCTAATAAAATTCAACCAGAATTATTTCAGTTTATCAATACACCGACAACTTGGAAATTAGCATCGGAGCCTTGGAAAAGTTCGATTGAGCATTCAATTGATACTGGTGCAGTTTATTCTTCGGGATATCCTATTGGCGGACATTCTTATTATATTGATGAGATTAATCAATATGGAAGAAAATATTTAGGCCCCGCAATTTTGATCGCTGATGCTTTGTGTTATAGCACTACAGATATTTTTGCAGCAGGATTCCAAGATAATAATATAGGCCCAATTCTTGGAACTAGTGAAAGTACTGGTGCTGGTGGTGCTAATGTTTGGGAATATTACGATTTATTCCATCCTTTAGGTTTTTCTCCTCTACCTAGAAATGCCCAAATAAGAATGGCTGTTAAACGTGCAATTCGTGTAGGAAATCAAAGTGGTTTACCGTTAGAAGATTCTGGAGTAATTCCCGATTATTTTCACAACATGACACGCAATGATGTTTTAAATGGCAATGTCGATTTAATTGAAAAAGCCGCCAGTATTTTGGCAAATATGAAAGGATTGCATCATTTACCTCTGGAAGTTTTTTAGTCAGTTAACAGCGAACAGTGAACAGTGAACAGTGAACAGTTATCAATACAAGACTTGATAACTGATGTAGAGACGTAGCAGTGCTACGTCTTTTTATTTAGTAAGATAACGCCCAAATTTGTATTTTTATAAATTTCATCTATCTACAGAATGATGTCTTTAGAATGATGATTTTTTTGTTACTGTACTTAAAATATGTATGTAATAAACAATTAATATCAATCGTAGAAAGAAAATGAGTGACGAATTAAAAAAAGGCGATAAAGTCGAGTGGAATACTGCTCAAGGTAAAACAACTGGTGAAATAAAAAAGAAGTTGACTTCAGAAACTGATATTAAAGAACATCATGTTGCAGCTTCAAAAGACAATCCTGAATATTTAGTTGAAAGTGAAAAAAGCGGTAAAAAAGCTGCTCATAAACCTGAGTCTTTAGATAAAGTTGATGATTGATAGTATAGATATTAATGAATTATGAGTAAGGATAAAGAAACGGTTATAGAAGAGTTTGATGATGCTGTTAATATGACGGCTAAACAATTAGAATCTTGGTTAGAAACTGAGGAATCTAAATCGGTTGGACAAAAAGACGATGGTGATGACGAATCAATTGGACACAAGTCTGGTAAGCACATCATCGAGATTTTGCAAAAGAAAAAAGATGATTATACAGATGATGATGTATCTCACATGAAAAAAGTTGTTAGTTACGTTCATCGTCATTCCGCACAGAAACCAGATGGTGATATTGAAGATACTCCTTGGCGTTATTCGTTGATGAATTGGGGACACGATCCGATCAAGTAAAGTTAGAAGTTAAAAAATTTGTTATTAGGTTTGTAGTAAGCGCTGTCTTCGCTCAAAATAAGGACTAAAGTCCAAACTACAAACCTAATTAAATATTCACAAAGCATTCAAAAAATCAATTCCTGGTAATTCTCGCTGTTGGAGTTTACTGTTAATATATTCAGCTGCTGCGATTCCGGAATGCATTGCACTTTCGATCAGATCTCCACCACACCAATCTCCGCAACATACTAACGGTGAAGATATATCTGCTGGTAAACAAGCTTGTGCTAATGGTGTTTTGGGAAAAGCATATCTCCATCTATGTACCTGCATCCATTTAGGATTATTTAACCACGATAAGTTTACCTGCGAAGCTGCATTTTTTAATATCTGTTTTCCTACTTCCTGTAATTCTGATTCAAAATATTTTGCTGCGAAGTCAGCGCTGCTATGAATCACAAAATGCGGTTGTGCGGGATTTTTTCGTTTGCTACTATCTAATCCAATCCATCCTAATACGGAATTATCTTTAAAAGTAATTGCTTTCCATTGTGGTTGTTGCAATGAATCGGCATACCCTGCCATTACGGTTATAGCTGGGTAATATTCAACACCCCGCAGTTTTCCAAAGAAATTATTATTTAACAAATTTTCTGGTAAAGATTCCAATAGCATCACAGCTTGAGGTGCTGGAATGGCAACGACTACGGATGAAGCTGTAAATTCTTCCTTAGTTTCGCTAGTTAAATGCCATTGATTCTGAGAATTAAGGGTAATCGAATTAACACGCTCTCCCCGATTTATTTCTAATCCTTGTGCCAGAAATTTCGCTATCATGTTCATTCCTTCTGGTGCGGTGTAGGGAAGAGATGATCGAGAGTTGGCAACAACAGATGAAGAATTATCTTGAACGTGAAGAGTGTCCGTCCAAACTTCTAAATCGCCTTTTTCACAAAGCAATTTTATTAAATGTTGTAAAACTTCACCTTTAGCTTTGAGATAACAGGCACCATGATCCGCTTTTATATCAAATAACCTGCGGGTGGCAACTCTTCCACCTATCCCACGGGATTTATCTATTACTTTTACCGAATATCCGGCTTGGGATAATTGTTGAGCGCAAACTATACCCGCGATTCCGGCACCAATTACAGCAATATCAGTCATTCTATTTTAGATTTTGGATTTCAGGTTTTGGATTATTTCCAGAATAAATATGCCTTTAGTACGCTTTGCTAATGAGGCTTTCTGGTCATTATATGAAGTTATCAGTTTTCAGCTATCGTACTCATGTTTACTTATGAGTGCCGAAAGCTAATAGTAGAATAAGGTACGGGAAAAAATTTTCGTTCGGGAGAAAGGGAAATTGGATGAATTAAGGGCCGCGTTAGAATTAGCTACTGAAGAGGAGTTGCAAGATTTAACTGCAATTTTATTTAGTCGTAAATTTAATCCTTTGGATTATCTGCAAACACCGGAACCGATAGAAGTACAAAGCCAAAGTCGTCAAGCTTGGTTAGATGCAATAGAAGAACGTTTTTGCTTTTTAGCTGCGGATGGAATGACGGTATTGCGGGGAAGAAGCCAGCAGATTACTTACCGCGAAGCTTTGATTGGAGTATGCAAGTATTTAAAAATTTCTTATTGTGATGATTTGACAACCGTTGATTTAGAAGCTGAAGTATTTTTGCATCTTTTAGGAAAAGTTTGGAAGAAATTACCTGCGGGTGAAAAAAGAAAGTTAACCCAGAAGGTACAGCAACATTTAATAAAATCCGAACTCAAAGAACCTTTACCGTTAGCTTTACAAAAAGACCCCTTGGGTTTAATTTTTAAAGGCGGTAGTGCGATCGCAGTGACTTCGGTTATTCAACCAATGTTGCTCAAACAAATTACCCGTCAGTTTGCAACTCATTTTGCTACTTATCAAGTTGCCAGACAAGCAGCAATTAAAGGTGGTACGGTTGCTGCAAAACAGTTTCAGGGTTATGCAACTTCACAAATAGCTCGTCGGGGTATGGCAGTCAGTGCAGCCCGTTATGGTGCCGTCAGAAGCGTATTCGCATTTATTGGCCCAATGATGTGGGCTTGGTTTTTCGCCGACTTGGGATGGAGAGCGATCGCCACAAATTACGGTCGAATTATCCCCACTATTTTCGCTCTAGCTCAAATTCGTCTCACCCGAGAGGAATGTTGGGAAATGGCTTAAATTGGGCATGGGGCATTGGGGATTGGGCATGGGGGGATGGGGAGATAGGGAGACAAGGAGATGGGAAGAATAATTAACTTTTTAACTCCTAACTCCTAACTCCTAACTACTAACTCCGTGAGCTATCCCCATTCCTCATTTATCATTACTTACAAATGAAGAAAAAGATATGGTCTTATTTACGACATGAAGACCCTAAACTACGATTTTCTTGGTATTGCTTGCAGTTAGGATTATTTATCTTTCCTTTCTTTCCGGCTTTGGGTGCTGTAGGTGTGTTTTTCAGTGGTTTGATTACTTTTGGACAACAATGGAGTAAAATTCCCAAATATCCTTTGTATCGAGGATTTATTCTTTTAAGTATATTTTTAGTAATTACCGTTGTTTTTGCTCTAGATAAAATTGCGGCTTTTCTAGGCTTATTTAATTTACTACCTTACTTTTTATTATTTATTGGCTGGAGTAATTTAATTCAAACAACAGCGCAATTAAAACGAATATCCTGGATTTTAACGATAAGTTCCCTACCAGTGGTAATTATCGGCATGGGAGAACTATTTCTAGGATGGCACACTTCTAAATTATGGAGTGCTATTTTCGGTTGGACGCTGATAGCTGGAGGAAATCCCCCTAACCGTATGGCTTCTAGCTTCATCTACGCCAATGTTTTAGCTGGTTATCTAGCGATAGTTTTTATCTTAAATTTGGGTTTATGGTTGCAAGAATGGCGAAGAATTAGGACAAGGAGACAAGGAGACAGTATAAATTTTTCTCCCCCACGCAATGGCTCCTCTACTCTCATCTTCCTCACCGTAACTGCGATCGCAAACTTTGCAGGGCTAATCTTAACCAACTCTCGCAATGCATGGGTAATTGCTTTAGTAGCTTGTTTTGCTTATGCTGTATACCAAGGCTGGCATTTGATTGTAGCGGTTGTAACGGGTATTGCAAGTAGCGTACTTTTGGCTGCTTTTGCTCCTTCACCAATTGCAGAGTTATTTCGTAAGGTTGTCCCTGCTTTCTTCTGGGCACGCTTCAACGACCAATTATACCCCGATAGACCAGTTGCTTTAATGCGGACAACTCAGTGGAATTTTGCCTGGGATTTAACTATGCAGCGTCCTTGGACTGGTTGGGGCTTGCGTAATTTCTCTGATATTTACGAGGATAAAATGAACCTGTGGTTGGGTCATCCGCATAATTTATTTTTAATGTTATCCGCTGAAACTGGACTAATTACAACGCTGTTATTTTGCGGTTTGCTGGCTTGGATATTTATCAAAGGAGTCAAATTACTCCGAGTTATTCCCAAGGAAGATAAATTAATCTTTTTCAGCTATTTATTAGTATTTGTTGGCTGGATACTTTTTAATACGGTAGATGTAACGCTATTTGATTTTCGCTTAAATACGCTTTATTGGTTGATTTTTGGCGCGATTCATGGAATTGTGCGAGCAGCGAGCAGTGAACAGTTAGCAGTTAGCAGTGAACAGTGAACAATTAATTAGTAGTGCGAGCGTCTCGCTCGCTAATTATCCCCGATCTCGCTCGTTAATTATCTCCCCCCTCTCCCCCACGCCACTTGCTACGTACTGCGGGAACCTCCGCAACGCAGTGGCTCCTCTCCCCCTCTTCCCCCTCTCCCTCTCCCTAAATACTTGAAATAGTTTTTTCAATCTTAAGATATAGATAATTGTTATAAATATCATCCGGAAGATAAGAGAATTGATTTCAATTTAACTATTAAAAAAAATGAATTCATATCTATTGTTTGTGACAGATTAAAAAGAGTCTACTTAAATATTTTAGTTAGTTGGTTTTTGGAAACAATTTATATATTTATTAGTCATGTAAACATTGTTTTTAAGCGATAAATGAAACAATAAATTCGTTAAATATTTCTATACGAGGATTTTCAGAGTTTAAGGTAACAAATTAACAATTTACGTAAAATTATTTGGAACCTTTTAATTTGTTTTTCGACTATGAATGTAAAAGCAACCTACACTATATTTGGTGGCAATTATGAAACGCTTTATTAAGTCTTGTCTTACAATTTCTGCATTATCTTCTTTATTAATCGTTCCTGCTGTTTTATCAGCTGGTTCCGCCTCCGCACAGCCTAAAGGTTTTGATGATACCTATGTTGGTGGTGGTATTGGTGGTCAGGTAACTAACGGAGGACAAAACAACGATGCTGCTAATGTTGGTGGTAACATCCAAGGTCGTTTAAAAATTAAAAAGACTCCATTCTCCGCACGTACCAAGGTTTTATGGAACAACGAAGCAACCGCAATCAACCCTGAAGTTTCTGCTGATTTAGGTTTGGGTTCCAAAACTAATGTTTATGGTGCTGTTGGTTATTCCTTCGTAGAACAAGATGGTAAATCTACTCCTTTAGGTAACAAGGATTCAGTCACCGCAAGTGTTGGTGTTGAATCTCAAGTTAAGAAAGGCATTGTTGTTTACAGTAATGCAACTGTATCTGTTGATGGTTTTAGCGATACTAGTGCTATTCCTGTTAACGTTGGTGGTGGTGTTGGCTTCACTTTCTAAAATAGTTAGAACTCAATCGCTATTAATTCCAACAAAACAACAGCTATTGCCATTAATTTAAACTGGCAATATTACTGATATTCAAATGTATTTGACTTGTGGTTTTATTTGAAGCAAGTATATTCTCATAAACCGCAGCATTTACATTTGCTTAAATTTAGCTGTATAGCTTTTAAAAAACTCAGTTTCTCGGCATATTTATCGAGAAGCTGGGTTTTATTTTATTTGAGGGAGTAGGGAATGGGGAATGGGGAGTAGGGAATGGGGAATAGTAATTTTCAACTCCTAACTCCTAACTCCTAACTGATAACTGATAACTGCTTACTGATAACTGTTAAGTGTTGCTTCAATCGCGAATGGGGCTTTCTACCGTGATAAAATTAAAATATTCCCCTTAATTCCGACCGGAATACCGGGAATATACTTAGCCGAAGGGATGCATCTTTATCAGTGAGCAGTACTCAGTAACCAGTGAGCAGTAATTAGTAATACCGTTCAATCTGTTTTTTATAAACATCTTCAACTTTTTCCAAGTTTAAATTTGGTATTAGAGATGGAGGTGTTATTTTAATCGGTGTTATTAAAAGGGCGATCGGTAATTGAAATACTGTTTATCGGGTGCTTCGGCGATGTAGGTAGTCACTACGAGAACACAATACCACTGCAATGGTTAAGTCCGCTCCTCCCGAAAACACCAACCGTAAAGTATCTAAGCTTGAAGGAATCAAGGAACGCAGTAATTTTTTACGCGAGCCTGTAGCAACTGAGATTCTACAAGATACTACTCACTTTAGTGAAGAAGCTATACAAATTCTCAAGTTTCACGGTTCTTATCAGCAAGATAATCGCGATAATCGCGTTAGAGGACAAGAAAAAGATTATCAAATGATGCTGCGAACCCGAAATCCAGGGGGTTTTATTCCACCGCAGTTGTATCTAGCTTTAGATAAACTTTCCGATGATTATGGAAACCATACGATGCGGGTAACTACTCGTCAAGGTTTCCAGCTGCATGGAATTTTAAAGCAAAATCTCAAGTCGGCGATCGCCACGATTGTGAAAAACATGGGTTCCACTTTGGGTGCTTGTGGAGACTTGAATCGCAATATAATGACTCCTGCTGCTCCTTTAAAAAATAAACCAGAATATCAATACGCTGTAGAATATGCGGATAAGATAGCCGATTTACTCACGCCGCAAACTGGTGCTTATTATGAAATTTGGCTTGATGGTGAAAAGGCTATTAGTGCTGAAGAAAGTCCGGAAGTAAAAGCCGCACGTCAGCGCAACGGTACGGGAACTGTATTTCACGATAACTCCGAACCGATTTACGGTACCCACTATATGCCGCGCAAGTTTAAAATTAGCGTTACGGTACCGGGTGATAATAGCATCGATCTTTATACTCAAGATTTATCGTTGGTGGTAATCACTGACGAAAATTCCGAGCTGCAAGGATTCAATGTCTTTGCTGGCGGTGGTTTGGGAAGAACCCATAATAAAGAAGAAACATTCGCTAGAAAGGCTGATGAGATTGGTTATGTCTCAAAAGAAGACGTTTACGAATTAGTTAAAGCTGTTGTCGCTACTCAAAGAGATTATGGTGACAGAGTTCAAAGACGACACGCTCGTTTGAAATATTTAATCAACGATTGGGGTGTAGAAAAATTCCGTTCCAAGGTTGAAGAATATTTTGGTAAATCTGTTGAACCTTTTAAACCGTTACCCGAATTTCAATATTACGACTACCTCGGTTGGAACGAACAAGGTGACGGAAAGCTGTTTTTAGGAATTTCTATCGAAAACGGTAGAGTTAAAGATGAAGGAACATTTCAACTTAAAACCGCATTAAGAAAAATTGTCGAACAGTTTAACTTAGATGTTCGTCTTACCGCCAATCACAACCTGATTTTCTGCGACATCGAACCCGATAAAAAACTAGCCATTGAAGAAATACTGCAAAACCACGGTGTAAATAGCGACCCAGAAAAAATTGAACCACTGGTACGCTACTCAATGGCTTGTCCCGCACTTCCCACCTGCGGATTGGCGATCGCCGAATCGGAACGAGTAATTCCCGGTATTTTAGACCGAATTCGCACGCTTTTAGATAATGTTGGTTTACAAAAAGAGCATTTTGTGGTAAGGATGACCGGCTGTCCTAACGGTTGCGCTCGCCCTTACATGGCAGAAATGGGTTTCGTTGGTAGCGCTCCCGATGCATATCAATTATGGCTGGGAGGCTCGCCAAATCAAACTCGGTTAGCATTACCTTACATGGAAAGATTGCACGCCAACGATCTAGAAACGCAGTTAGAGCCGATGTTTGTTTACTTCAAAGAAAGTAAGGAAGCCGAAGAGAGCTTTGGTGACTTTTGTAATCGAGTTGGATTTGACGCAATTCGCGAATATGCAGCCAATTACGAAACCAAAAAAGTTGCTCCTGGAGTATCCGATGATAGTGATGGGTTAGTAGAAACGATGGCAGATTCTACTACAGCAGCAGTTACAGAAGAAACTGAAGGTAAAACAGTAGCGATCGATAATACTGCAATTGCTAAGAAGTTGAGACATCGAGTTACCGTTAGAGATGAAGTTTACGACAAACTCAAGCAAGCATCCGAAAGTAAAGGTAAACCGATGACAGAGATGGTAAATGAAGCGATAAAGGCTTATTTAGAAGCAGAATAAACCTCACCCCCAGCCCCTCTCCTTGTCAAGGAGAGGGGTGTAATACAAGTAGGTTGGGTAGAGCGATAGCGAAACCCAACATTACAAACAGAATGTAAATAGCCCTCAATCCTTTGGGATTGCGTCGCTCCATTTCATTGCGCTCGCAATGACATACCTTGGTTTTTTAACGCCAACTTACTTACATCCAATCGCTGTCTATTAAATAAATACTTAGCACCTGCTGTAATAATTTATGAAGAATACGAATTAAAAAAAACTAAGTTGATTAGGAACAAAGAATTATATTATGTCATTTGCCGAACAAAATTTAGAAGCTTTTATCGATTTACTAAAAACTCAACCTGGTTTATTTTCTCAAGAAAATATTGTTAATTTAAAGCAGTTTATTAGTAATATACCTGATGATACCGAACAACTATCAACTGCTATTGCTACTTGGTATCAAAGACATTCTAAAATTCTTGATGCTCAATTAAATATTTTAAATAAATTTTTAAATACAACGGGTTCTGGTAGTGGTATCAATATTGATAAAAATACTCTGCTAAATGCTATTCAACAAAGTTCAGCTAAGGCTAGGGATAAGAATAAAAATAATCGCAGAAGTTGATTCATAAATGCGATAACTCACCTGCTAATAGCAAAAGTCTTACAAATAAGACTACCTCCAAATAATTTACCATATCCGTTTTATGCTTCTTTATTTATCAGCATCGCAGCAACTTTATTTTTTGGTATTCTAGGGAAGGTTAACAGCGAGACAAAAATAGAATCTATAGTCATAAAAATTTGTTCTAAAACCCCTCTCCTTAATAAGCAAACGTGATAGGGGTAAGGTTTGGAATAGTTAACGTTCTTCTTTGACATAAAATCCCTACCTTAAGACAGAATTATTTTACTTTCACTTAAAATTAATTCTTTCTCAAGTCCAACTTAAATTTTTGTTAACTTTGATTACAATTATATTTATTTCTGTATTCCACCAATGGTGAAATTGAGATGCTGCTATTTCTGAAAAATTTTGGTCGTTGGGGTAAAGTTAAAGTAGGTGAAATATGGAACAGTAATAGCGGTGATTGGCATTGGTTGGCAGAAAAGCCGATGCCTATCGCGGGGATTAATCGCAAGCTATGGAGGGGTGCCGTACCTTCGTTGAGCTTTTATACCTTGCTAGCTTTATCTGCTGTTATCTCAACTTTTGGATTATTAGCAAATAGTGCAGCCACTATAATTGGTGCGATGATTATTGCTCCCTTGATGGGGCCGATAATTGCGATCGCCTATAGTATAGTAGCAGCAAATCAACGGCTGTTAAAGCGTTCGAGTTTTACGCTTTTTAAAGGTATATTGCTAACAGTTGGTATTTCTATTATTATCACTAAGTTAGTTGGGATTAGAACTTTCGGTTCTGAAATTATGGGGCGTACCAGCCCTACATTATTAGATTTAGGGGTAGCATTAGCAGCAGGTGGGGCTGGTGGTTTTGCCTTAACCAGACGCAGTATTGCCAATGCTTTACCCGGAGTTGCCATTTCTGTAGCTTTAGTTCCACCTTTGAGCGTTTTAGGAATTGGTATCGGCATGGGTTCAAATTCCGTTGCAGCAGGTTCCGGACTTTTGTTTCTCGCCAACTTAGCTGGTATTATCTTTAGTGGTTCCTTAGTATTTTTAGCTCACAATTACGGTTCTTTTGAAAAAGCCCGTCATGGTTTAGTAATATCAGTTTTCTCGCTGATTATCCTTGGTTTACCATTAGGTTTTTCCTTAGAAACGTTTTTAGTTAAGGAACATACTCGTCGTAATGTTGAGTATTTACTTTTTCGTCAAGCTGACACTTTTTCTCGCTCGGATATTAGAAGAATTAAAGTAGAGCAAGATGGAGAAAGGCTGATTGTTGACATGGAAATAGCCGCTCCCTTTGATTCCTTTACACAGCAGCAGGTGCAGTTAGTTCAACAAATCTTACAAGATGATTTGAAAAAGCCCCTTACTTTAAACGTAAAAGTTATCCCCACTCAGCAATATACTGCTGATTAGTTGTTAGTTGTTAGTTGTTAGTTGTTAGTTGTTAGTTGTTATGAAATAATAATTATCTCCCCATCTCCCCCTCTCCCCCTCTCCCCATCTCCCCTTTCCCCTATTCCTTTGTATATTCGATAATTTAGATTGTGCAGCGAATCGCTATTAACCCAAGCCAGATTTTAGATAAGCAAATTACGCTCACTTCACAACAACAACATTATTTATATAGAGTGTTGCGGCTGCAAAAAGGCGATAAATTCATTGCGATGGATGGGATAAGTAAATCATGGCTATCTCAACTTGATAATACAAATGCATTAATATTGCATCAATTGACAGTTGAAACAGAATTACCAATATCTGTAACTTTAATGGTGGCTTTACCTAAAGGAAATGGTTTTGATGATATTGTCCGTTGTTGTACTGAATTAGGAGTATCTTGTATTGCACCAGTAATCGGCGATCGCACTTTACTAAAACCTAGCTCACAAAAACTCCAGCGGTGGAAAAGAATCGCCACAGAAGCCGCAGAGCAATCAGAACGAACTAAAGTACCTCAAATATCAGAACCAATTGCCTTTAATAAAAGCGTTGTATCATTTACCAACTTTGAAAAATACATTTGTGTAGCTCGTGGAGATTCCCCTCATTTACTCCAATGCTTACAAAATCAAAAAGAAATAATAAATAATTCCGAGAATAAAAGCGTAGTTATTGCTACAGGTGCAGAAGGCGGATGGACAGAAAAAGAAGTTGAATTTGCATTAAAAAATGGTTTCAAACCCGTTTCATTAGGAAGTCGCATCCTCCGAGCCGTTACAGCACCAATTGTAGTTATGTCCCTAATTTCTGGGATAAGTGAAGTATAAAGGAATAGGGAATAGGAAACTCATAACCACTAACAACTAACAACTATCAACTAACTTTTTTCCATGATTGACAAAGTTGCATCTGCATTTGAGAAAAAAGATTATCGTCGTGCCGCCAATTTATTAAAACAATTATTAAAAGAGTCTCCCGATAATCATGAAGTACAGCTTTATGTGGGAAAACTGCATGAAGTGTCGCTTAAGTATGAAAAAGCCGAAAAAGTTTATCGGCAACTATTGCGCGATAGTAATAACAGCAAAATAATTACTCAAGCACGTCAGGGTTTGCAGCGATTGAAAGAGATAGAAGAAAAACAGCGAAAAGATGCTATTTCCCAAGCCAAATCAAACCCCGAAAATCAACAAGCTGCCGTACTAATTTTGCAACCTATCGCTAACGATTTAAAAAAAGAAGCAGCGCAAAAATTAGCTCAAATCTTAGGGGTAGATGCTTACAGCGCCAGATTATCATTACCCAGTCGCGGTTGGCGGTTATATCGCAGCGGTGCTTTGGGAGAATTAAAATTTTATGGAGAGCAGTTATCTAATTCCCGTATTCCCTGTTTTTGGACGACTTTAGCCGCAGTTAACAAAATAGAAGTTTTTCAAGTTCATTATTTTAAAGATTTTACGACAAAAGTCACTGCCGTATGCGAAAATCAAGATAAGCAACTTGGCTCTTTAGTATTTGAATGGTCGGAAGTAACCGCACAAGTTCAAGGTTTATTGCCGATTTTTGAAGAAGTTGTCGATTTGAATGCACGAGGTAAATTACAGCGTAAAACTCAAACTCAAGATTACTTCCACTTTTGCGATTTACATATACCCGGTAGAAACTGTATTTTAAGAGTTTACGACAACGGCTATAAGTTTCATAAGGGAGTTGCAGTATCTCCTCAAACTTCTCAAAACACAATTAGAATTAACTGGAATAATTTACTCAACTACCTCAAAACTAAGTTACCACAAGTAAAAATTTGGTCTGATTTTACCCCCTTCGCAGAAACAATACTCGATCAAACCGAAGTTTTACATCAAATTGAATCCCACATACACATATTTCGCAGAGAAGAAACTAGTTGGGATACAGCTTTTCAGTTATATAGTTGTTTGATTTTTGCCAAAGAGAGTAGCGAGTAGAAAATAGAAAAATAATATTATTTATTGTAGGGTGTGTTATGCCGCGACTGTCAAATTAAATAATTACAAATATCTGAGTTTCGCGGCTAACGCACCATTTTTAATTCAATTCATATATTAAACGCAAAGTCACGCCAAGCTAAGCGCAGAGGAATACAGAGTTTTTAGCTTGATATCAGCTTGAGGAAAGAATTAAACCTATTTAAAACAACTTTGAATTACCACCAATATTAAATCAGATGTATTTCGATATTCCCGGACAATCGAAATCTAGATGATCGAATTTAAAATACAGCTTTAAATTTATCTCCCTCCACCTCTATATATATAAACCTGTAAAAAAACCTGTAAAAAACAACTTGCGATATACCGGAGGTGTCATGCGTTGCGATCGAGATTATGTTAAAACTCTTAAATCAATCCTCCTTAACTTCTTCCTCCGCGCTCTTCGCGCTCTCTGCGGTTATTATATTCAGTCGTAGGTTGGGTTAGGTGCTTCCCTATATATAAAGCTGTTAAAACAACTTTGAATTACCACCAATATTAAACCAGATGTATTTCGATAAAGCCGTATCACCGAAATACAGATCGTTTAATTTAAAATTCTATAATATCGGTTGAATACAGCTTTGATTTTTATATGGCGCGAATGGTGATATTTCTCAAGATTAATGACAGAATCGGTAAAACGCGAGCATTATCTGGATTCGCTGAATGACTGGATAATCCGGCGCAACAGAATCAAAACTCACCGCTGACCATCTTTTTTGTAACTTTCTCAGGCACACCAGGAATGAGACTGGCAAAGTTAAATAGCTGTAGCGCTGCCCGCCGGGTGCGGTTCATCGGTGCCATAATCGTCCTTCTTACCTTCTCTGTGTAAGCGATTGTATCGACTCCAATCTGGTGCCGGTTATCAGAGTAATCCTCAAGTGTGCCGCTGACATAACAGGTAGCAAAGTGAGCAGCATCAGCAATACCTAGGTTCATACCCCTCCCGCCTACTGGTGAGTGGGTATGAGCCGCATCGCCCATCAAAAACACTTTGCCTCGCCGATAGCCAGGAACCTGCCGCGCATCAGTTCAGCCAACTTTGCAAAGCGGATTTGTTTGAAAAGCGTCTGTTTCAAGTCAAACTTTCTGCCACCCCAGAAGAAATCAATCGCATTGCTGACAGTGCTGTTGATGCCTTCCTACAACAATATCGTCCGTGATTCATGCTTCTTACTGATTAATTTAAGTTCTAAATAGAACCTATAGCTATCGGTATATTACGATATTGGATTATCAAGATAAAAAACTTATCTCGGCTCAATGTCTATACCAAACAAGATATCGTTCGTTAGCGAAGCGTGACACGGAAGTGTCATTATTAGCAGACAATCGAAAAACAGATATTCAAATTTATACTTCAATATTAGTTGTAAAACACAGCTTTAATTTGACTTCTCCCACCCTTATATATATAAAGCTGTGGGAAACAACTTTACCTTGAGCATCAAATTAAATCATCTATAGTTCGACAAACCCGGACAATAGAACGATAGATATTCAAATTCTTGCTTCAATATTACTTTCCTTCCTCTATATTTCTTTCCTCTGTGTTCTCCGTGTCCTCTGCGGTTTTTTTATTAGCAAACTTTTTCAAGTAAGGAAACAGCTTTAAATTTATTCTCCCCACCCTTATATGTATAAAGCTGTGAAAAACAACTTAGAATTTTTGATAATATCAACTTTCAACTAACAACTAACAACTAATGAAAGCAATAATAATCGGAAGTGGAATTGGGGGTTTAAGCTGTGCGGGATTGTTGGCGAGATATGGTTACAAAGTAACGGTTTGCGAAAGTCATTCAATTCCCGGAGGTGCGGCACATTCTTTTAACTATAAAGGATATAAATTTGATTCTGGGCCATCATTATATTCAGGTTTATCATATAGTCCATCAAATAATCCTTTGCGACAGGTATTAGATGCAGTTGGGGAAGATTGCGAATGGGCGAATTATGATACCTGGGGTTGTTTTCTTCCTGAAGGAGATTTTAACACTTCCGTGGGTGCGGAACAATTTTGTGAAGTACTTTTGCAATTGCGTGGGGAAGAAGCTGTTAAGGAATGGCGTGAGTTGCAGCGAGTTATGGCTCCTTATGCCGATGCTGCGATCGCGATACCTTCTGCTGCTTTAAGATTAGATTTAGGTGCTTTACAAACAACGGGTAAATTTGCACCTTCTTTACTAAAGCATTTTTTCAACGTTTCAAAATTAACGGGGCCATTCAGTTCGATTATGGATGGTGTGGTAAAAGATCCATTTATCCGCAACTGGCTAAATATGTTGTGCTTTCTGCTTTCGGGATTGCCAGCAAATGGTACTTCTGCTGCGGAAGTTGCGTTTATGTTTGCTGACTGGTATCGTCCTAACGTTAAATTAGATTATCCAGTGGGTGGCGCTGCTGCTTTAGTTGATGCTTTGGTGAGGGGATTTGAGAAACATGATGGAAAATTGCTGTTAAATAGTCATGTTGAAGAAATTATTGTCGAGAATAAACGTGCTGTTGGCGTAAAGTTGCGAGGTGGGAAGGAATTAAGAGCGGATATAGTGATTTCAAATGCTTCTGTATGGGATACTTTGAAATTGATTCCAACTAACTCGGTACCGCAACAGTTTTTTGATAAACGTAGGGAAACACCCGAATGTGAAAGTTTTATGCATCTGCATTTAGGAATTGATGCGACTGATATTCGTTCAGATTTGCACTGTCATTATATTTATGTGGAAGATTGGGAAAAGGGAATTACTGCTCCTCAGAATTTAGTATTGATATCAATTCCTTCTGTGTTGGATTCATCTTTAGCACCATCGGGAAAACATTCGATTCACGTTTATACTCCCGGCAGCGAGCCTTATGATTTATGGCAGGGAATGGATCGGAATAGCAATGAGTATTTACAGCAGAAGCAAAAACGCGCTGAAATTATGTGGGAGGCTCTAGAGAAAATTATTCCAGATATTCGTTCTCGTTGTGAAGTCACTTTGATTGGTACACCTTTGACTCACGAACGTTATTTAAGAAGGAATCGTGGTTCTTATGGTCCAGCAATTCGTGCGGGTTCCGGTTTATTTCCAGGTTCAAATACTCCATTAAAAGGCTTAATGTGTTGCGGTGATTCGACTTTCCCCGGTATTGGTTTACCAGCAGTTGCCGCTTCCGGGATGATTGCTGCTAATACTCTTGCTCCTGTTGGGAAGCATTTGGAATTAATTAAAGAAGTTGTTGGTTGTTAGTGGTTAGTGGGGGGAGAATTATTAATCAACTAGATTTGAACGTTATATTTTTATACTTGGTTCAAGCATTTTCAGTGTAATTATTCAAAATATCCTTCGGTTATATCTTTGGCTAAAGTTGTGATTGATACTTTTAGGTGTTCTGCTTTTTCTCGTAAATTCTGACTGGTTTGTTTTCTCCGTAATCTTGGGAGACGTAAAATTTTACGTCTCTACATTCCCTTGCAATAATTTTTAAATTTATTTTCTTCTCTTTATTTACTAACTCATTAATAAATAGTAGGGAAATATAATTTTTAACCTATATAAAATCATTTTTGTCAATATCCGTACTATTAAAAGCTAGCTTTAGTATTTTTAGTCACACTAAAATTAATATTGCTTCATACGAACATTGAGGCGATCGCTCTATATTTCTCTTGTTGTAGTACATTAAACAAGCAAGTATCAAGTTGATTGCTGTGTTTTTGAAAGTAAAATAATTAAATTAGGGTTATAAAATCAAAATTAGTTTTACTGCTTCCCTCAGCATACAAACCCCATATTACATCAAAATGGCTTGTAATCTCGTGGGCTAATTGAGAATTCTATCAATAAAATTTTTTATGTAAACAACAGTAACGGGATTGTAACGGAATATGAATACAATATTTTAATCAATGATTAGTTAATAAATGATTGCTGTTAATGATTTATCCAAAAAATGTAGAGACGTGATATATCACGTCTCCATTAATTGCCAATTAAAAATAATCTGGCTGCCAATTATCGCGGTGAATGGAGTAGTAAACCACCTTTATTTTGTAGAAATGGGCATCTTTTTCGTACTTTAAGCCAGCTTTCTCCATAACCCTGCGAGAAGCGATATGTTTGGGAGATGCGATCGCGACAATTTTGTAAAGTTTGGCAGATTCAAAACCGTACTGCAAACAGGCTTTGGTAGCTTCGGTGGCAATACCTTGATTCCAGTAATTTTGGTCAAAACGGTAAATAACTTCGATATCGGGGGTATTAGGTAAACAATTGAGTCCGCAGTGGCCGATTAATTTTCTACTAGTTTTTTCGATAGCAGCCCATACACCGAAACCGTATTTTTCCCAATGTTCGATGAAATATTCGATAATTTCCCGAGTTACCTGTTTTTCCTTACCTTTTGGCATTGGGCCTCTCGGTGAATACTTCATTACCTCTGGATTCCTCAAAATCGCAGATAATCTATCCAAATCATCCAGCGTATAAGGTCTGAGTTGCAGTCTCTGTGTTTCAATTTCTGCCATAGTTTACTCAAATTATCCTTTTATCCAGTTAAAAGTTTCACGTAAATTAAATCTTGTCCGGTTTTTTGGTAATTGGGAATAGGGGAGAGGGGGAGAAATCAATTATCAATGCCCAATGCCCAATCCCCAATTCCCCAACTCCTAACTGTTAACTGATTAGCTCCAATAAGTTAAAGGTTGATTTTGGTTGCGATATCCGATAAACATGGACATGGAAACTCTGGGACCACCGTGGGAGGCTCGTACTGCATGAACTCTTGTAGAATCAAATAAGATTAATTCTCCTATTTGGGGTTTAATTACAGAATAAGCTGGTGGTAAAATTCGACGGTCGATGATTCCTTCGTATTTATATTCTTTGTCGTGAATTTCTGGTTGTTTGATGGTTGATGGTTTGACATTCCAGATTTCTAATTCTCCGCCGAATTTTGGCGTGCGTAAGTAGATATTAGCGCTTAATTGAGTTACTAAGTTGGAGAAAGGATAGGTGGGATAAACGGGAGCGTCTGACACATCTCTGGCGAGAATATCTTGATGGGGTGGAAGTTCAAAATCATCTTCAAATACTCTTCCGATTCCCGCTAACATAGTGCGATTATGGACGTTTTCGATGCAGGCACCTGCTAACCACATATCTCCCAAATCTAATCTTAATTTGTCGATGGGTGAAAGAAAAGGAGAACAAATACAGCGGATGTTTCGATTGCAAACTGGAGCTTGTTGGTAATAACGTTCGAGCATTTTTACGTTACCATTAGTTTCAAAGAAGGTAATTCCAGTTCTTTGCACTCCCACATCTGGCGCTCTATGATATCTTTCTAAGGTATCTTGTTCGATTAATTCTGCACTAATTTTTTCAGCTTGTTCGTGGTGATAGTAGCTCGGAATTCGTAAAGCAAGTATTTTTCCTGCTAATAAATCCAATAAATCTCTAACTACTAAACTTTGAGAAATTTTTACCAAGGTTTGTTGTTGCTGTTGAGTCGATTGCATACAATTTTTCCTTTGTAATTTCAATTTTTACGTGAAGGGGAGAGGGGAAGAGAGGGAAACAAGGAGACAAGGGAAAATAATTCCCAACTCCCTATTTAAAAAAGCCTGATAACTGAAGCGAATTGAGACTTTTAATCAAAAATCCAAAATCAAAAATCCAAAATTGCTAGATTAGCTTTACTTTCATCGTCATTTCGTTATCGTTGGTGGAGTTTGAATCTGTCACTCCGAAATCGAATTTGAATAAGCTGGTATTCCCACTACCGACTTCGATAATGCTGTTGGAATCATCTTTGTTAGCAGCACCGAAGGATAATAATGCTTGAGCATCACCATTTTCAAAGTCTTGAATATTCCCGTCTTGAATTAAGTAGGGAGCTAGAAGACTATCGTCAGGTAAATCAACTTGAAATTTTTCTCTTCTCGAATCATCTTTAACTCGAAAATCTACCACACTTTCGGCGATCGCTGTTTTGATATAATCTTCTCCATCTTGTGGTGTCAGAGTTTCACCCGTTACTTCATCTACAATTGTCCCTTTTTCGTCTTTGATGCGGTAGAAACCAACTGTATTATCGAGTGATTTTTCGGTAACGGTAACGATAATTTTGGCTTTGCCGTCGTCACCTTGTAAATCCAACAATCCATCAGGAAGCAGACTCTCCTTATTTAAAGGATTATTTTCAGAAACTTTCAAGAAAACGTTTTCCTGAAGTTCGTCAATTTCGGTATTCAACTTGATGATATCGGCATAAGTTGTTTGCTTTATCTCTTTTATTTCCTTGCCGGTAAATACTCCCCCATCTTTAATCTTTCTTTCAAACCAAAATCTATCAGCATCTCTCAAACGTTCAAATTGCTCTCCGACAATGGCTTGAATTGTTTCCCCGGCTCCGGAAGGTGCGACGGCATCTTCTGCAAATAACCCCACTAATAAATCTACATCTTCTACAGTGCCGTACAAACCTTTCAAAGTTTTCGCTAAATCCTTATCGGAAGTTAACTCGTCAAAACTCTTTACCCTTTGCAAACCAAAATCATCTCGCACTTGATTGTAATCGGCTAAACCACGCTCTCTCCCTCTTTGAATATTTGCCGAATACAAATCAAAACCCACATCGGCAGGAGGAAATAAAGCATTTCGTAAATCGAAGACTATATTAGTATCGACATCTTCATCCAAAGTTACCGTGCTACCCAACAATATTCCATCAACATCTTTACCCTCTTTAATATTCGGCGCACCAAATGTAGTTAACAACGGTAAAGTAGTCGCATTCCCTTCACTATCAATAGTCTCTATTTTATTACCCGTTTGAGAATGTCCAAAACGGAAACCAGCAGCGTTAAATTCATCGGAGATTTGGGGAGTCTCTTTGGCATCGTAACCCTTATACTTATCTATTTCCCCTATCTGTTGCGGCAACCATTCATATGTAACCACCTGTTGATATTGAGCAATGTTAATCTGACGCGCTCTTTCAAATATCTGGTTATCATTCCATTTGGGATGAAACACAGATAAATCCTCGGCAATCCGATTGTGATTCCTCACCCACAAAGTATGCTGTGCAACCAAAGCATCTTGCTCGCTAACTCTTTCATCTCCAGCTAAAAATCCTACACCTTGAAAAAATCCCCCTCTCATTACTTGTTGTGTATCCGCTGGCATTAAATCATCGCTGGTAGATTCAGTCTCTTCAGAAAAAACTTTTAGCCTACCTCCCTCGTTACTACGAAGAGATTTTGCTAATTGCTTATCGGAGCCGTAAACAGCAGATAAATCCAGCCAGTGGGTTAAATCGTTGGGTACTTTTGCAGGTTTAGATTTACCATCTTTGACAATTCCAGTTCCCGATTTAAAAGCATTTCTGGGAAACTCAAACTCTAAACCACCATCTTCCTGCCTATTAATTGTCGGAGTTGGAGGAATATCCGGAGTAAAATTAGCGTCATTTTGAGGAATATCGATATTAAAACTATCCTCACTCAACCTTGCTAAGTTAAGATCGTGGTTAATCAACTGCCCAAAAGCCCAATTTATCGCAGTTAAACTTGAACTAGGATCGGTTTCACCCTTGTCTAATTTAGACGTAGCATTACTGATAACCCTGGCACTAGGGCGGTCTAAAGGATCGAGCAAAACGAAAGGTGCATGGGGATTATTACTTAGTCCATCCTTATTTTTAACAACCTCCAAACCCGACTTATTCAAACTTTTTCTTTCCGCTTTACTAAAAATCGGAATCGGTTGACGACTTACAGCTTCACCATCAACACCGATTAAAGGATTCCCCTCAGCATCCTTTGCAACCCCCGCAGGAGAAGCAACTCCATCCTCATACTCATAAGTACCAAGACGAATAAAAGGTGTCCCCGTAGCCCCCAATCGAGGCTTTTCCAAATTATTGCCGGAACCATTAATCTTGCGAATCGAATCTAGCCTTTTGCCTTTATAGGGATTTCTGTCAAGAATTGACATATTGCCACACTTTGTAACTTTATATACAAATTGTAAAAAACTTTTTCCCTAATTGGTGTATCTGCGAATACTTGAAAATCAAATTAAGATGGATATGGGTATTATAAAAATCGCTTATTGTTCCCAAAGTTGATAAAATTTTATCAAAGGCTAATACCGATCAAACCCGAATATTGCAGGAGTTTCCAGTGATATCATGTTTACTCCGGTAATTATAAAAAATCAAAGTACGATAATCTCAAACCCTTGGAATAGCGCTCTTACACCCAGAATCGCACTTTATGCATAATATATTTGATCTCACACTGCCGTAAAACTTAAACCGATCGTAAATTGATTTAAAAAAAATCAAATTCAACAACAGTTGTCTTCCTCCCAATTGCAGATATAGCCGAGCCTCTGCGGAGTGCAAATATCAATTAAAAATTACCGATCGCTTTCGAGCAAAAGTTAATATAATGCATTTACTATGAGCATCTCCAAACCTCTAAAGAAATCTTATAAGCAAGTCAATTCGCGTACAAATGACTGGCGATTATTTTTGCGTTTAGTTCCCTACGCTCGCAGTTATAAAAAGCTTCTGATAATTTCAATGTTACTGCTAATACCAGTAGCAGTATCAAACGCCATACAGCCCTTGATAGTAGGGCAGGTAATTTCTCTTGTGCGTAAAGATCCCGATACCTACGAGTTTCTAATAAATAATCCCCAGCAAGGATTATTTATTCTGCAAATACTTCTATTAATTACCGTTGTTATCAAGCTTTTACTAACAGGCTTTCAAGGATACTTAGTTCAGAAAGTTGGACAAAAAATTACTGCCGATATTCGCAAAGATTTATTTCATCACGTTACTTCCTTGGCAGTACGTTTTTTTGATAAAACTCCTGTAGGTAAATTAATTACCAGATTGACATCCGACGTAGAAGTTTTAGGAGATGTATTTGCTACGGGTGCAGTAGGTATATTTGCAGATATATTCTCCACCTTGGTAATTATCGGCTTTATGTTTTACAAACAATGGCAACTAGCATTACTGCTGCTGCTGTTGCTTTTCCCCGTATCCGCCTTAGTTACCTTCTTCCAACAGCAGTTTCGTAAAGCCAATTATAAAGCTAGAGAAGAACTTTCCGTACTTAATTCCCAGCTACAGGAAAATATTACCGGAATCAACGTAGTACAGCTATTCCGTCGAGAAAAATTCAACGCTCAACTATTTGAGAAAACAAACCACCTATACGTCAAACAAGTAGATAGGACAATTTTTCATGATTCCGCAGTTTCAGCTACCTTAGAATGGATTGCCTTAGTCGCGATCGCCGGTGTATTGTGGGCTGGTGGCTGGTTAATATTAGGAGACAATTTAACAGTTGGGGCATTAGCAAGCTTCATCCTTTTTGCTCAACGATTATTCGATCCCTTACGACAATTCGCAGAAAAATTTACCATCATTCAAGCAGGTTTTACAGCCATCGAAAGAGTTTCCGATATTTTAGATGAGCCGATAGAAATACGAGATAAAGTAAATCCCAGATATTCGCTGACGAATAACTTTGAATTTGGATATATCGACGAAATAGTTGAAAACTTAGAAAATATTGATGAAAATAAAATAGATCCATCAAAACTAGGAGAAATCCGTTTTGAAGAAGTTTGGTTTGCTTATAAAGATGATGATTACGTCATCAAGAATTTGGATTTTACCATAAATCCCGGAGAAAAAATCGCTTTAGTAGGTCCTACAGGTGCCGGGAAAAGTACCATTATTAGATTATTATGTCGTCTTTACGAACCCAGCAAAGGACGAATTTTAGTAGATGGTATAGATATTAAAGAAATACCCCAAGCCGAATTAAGAAGATATTTAGCCGTAATACTGCAAGAAGGATTTTTATTTGCTGGCGATGTCAAAAGCAACATTACATTAGGCGACAACTACACTTTTGAAGAAATTCAACAAGCAGCACGCGCGACAAACGTAGACGAATTTATCGAAAGATTACCCCAAGGATATAATTCAGAACTTCGGGAAAGAGGAACTAACATTTCCAGCGGTGAAAAACAGCTTTTAGCCTTCGCACGTGCTGCAATTCGCAATCCACAAATATTAGTATTAGACGAAGCAACCGCTAACTTAGATGTTGCAACGGAAGCTAGAATTCAAAAAGCCTTAAATCAGCTTTTAGCTCAACGTACAGCAATTATTATCGCTCACCGTTTATCCACAATTCGCAACGTCAACCGCATATTCGTACTCAAGCGCGGCGAATTAATCGAAAAAGGTACCCATGACGAATTATTACAGCAAGGAGGATTATACGCAACATTACACAACTTACAAATGTTAAATCAGTGAGCAGTTAACAGTGAGCAGTGAGCAGTATTTACTTAAATTCTTATAATTAGTGGTTTGTAGTAGCGCTTCAGCGCCTCTTCTCGGATGCGCTGAAGCGCTACTACGAACATAATTCTATTCACAAGCAATTAAGCGAACTTTATATAATAATCTCTAAATAACTGTTTACTGTATGACGCTACCGCGTCACGCTACGCTAACACTGCTAACTGCTAACTGTTCATAAATAACTATAATTAATCTTAGTAGTATAAAAGCAAAAACCCGGCTCTTTTAAAAAACCGGGATTTTTGATTCGATTAATTTTGTAATAATCTTTTTTGTCTCTTCTTTCAAGGGAAAAAACAAAATTGCGAATTATTTTTGAATGGGAGCCTTAACTTTACTAGCCATATCTAAAAACGAATTCATATTAGCACCAGGGCGACGGCGCATTCCATCATTTTTAGGTATCAAATATTTAGGTGCAAAAAGAGTTTCTTTATTATCTTCCGCTTTATCTGTCGTTACAGCTTTCTTTGCAGCTTTTTCCTGAGCTTTTTTCTTTTCTATAGGAACAGCTTTAGCTTCTACGCCTTTAGCAGTTTGCACCATCTCGACATCAACTTCTTGTACCTTGTCAGATGCAACTTCTTTTACCTGATTATCTTTATCCTTTACCTTGACTGTATCGGATGCAAGTTCTTTTTTCCGATTATCTTCAATTGTTACCTTAGCTGTATCTTTTGACTTCGCTTTAGCAACTGCTGGTTTTTTGCCATTATTAGAAGCTTCAACCGGCTTAGAATCGGCTTTTGGCATTGGCTCATCAGGTTCATCTTTTAACTGTAAAAAGAACCCACCATCTTTTTTATTTCCACCAAGAAGTCCAGATATAAATTTCATAATTCCCTCAAATTAAGGTTTTGATAAAACTAAACGTGTTGATTTCTTTTGTCTTTTATACCCGAATTTTGACACAATTAATTAATAATTATGTATCTTCGTAAAACATTATCAAAAATACTTCGTTATCTATTACCTATCTACTTTCTAGAGGTTTTAGTATCTTCAGATAGTCTAAGTAACATTTTTGGATTAATTTCACCGCTGACAAACGCTAAATCTCTTATAATTCAAGCGATTGAAGGCAATTGACACTTCATATCAATTATTAGATTTTCTTGTAACTTAGGGCAAGAATGTGAAAGATGATTTAATAAAACTTAACAGTTAGTTGTTAGTGGTTAGTTGTTAGTTGCTAGTATATTTCTTCTTGTCTCCTTTCCTATGCCCCATGCCCGAATACGCTACATTTAATAGACTAAAGTAAATTTTATGTATTAAATGACTCAAGTAAATAGACAGCGCAATCCCGTATTGTTAGTTCATGGTATTTGGGATACTGGTAGAGTATTTCGTCGGATGATTCCTTTCCTTAACGAAAGGGGTTGGAAGGTTTACGACTTAGATTTAGCTCCTAATAACGGTACTAAGGGTTTGGATGATTTAGCGCAGCAGGTGGTTAACAAAGTTGAATCTACCTTTGGAAGGGAACAACCTTTTGATTTGCTTGGTTTTAGTATGGGGGGAATAGTAAGTCGTTATTATGTGCAACGATTAGGTGGAATTAACCAGGTGCAAAGATTTATTAGCCTTTCAGCACCAAATAACGGTACCGCTATAGCTTACTTCAATCAAAGCTTGGGTTGCGTGCAAATGCGTCCGAATAGCGCTTTGCTCAGAGATTTGAATAGCGATGCTCAAATGCTATCGCAAATTAATTTTACTTCGATTTGGACACCTTTTGACACGATGATTGTTCCGGCAGATAGTTCTAGAATGCCTGTAGGGGATAACGTTGTGGTGCCAGTTTTAAATCATGCTTGGATGCTCGTCGATCAAAAAAGTTTGAATGCGATCGCAACAGCATTATCAGCACCAGTTAACAGTGAGCAGTGAGCAGTTATCAGTGAGCAACTTCTAACTCCTAACTCATAACTCCTAACTCCTAACTCCTAACTCAAACCCTATCCCCAACCTGAGTAAATTCAGCATTGCCAAAAATTGCTTCAGGATGGCGGTAAAATTTATACTCCATCAAGTTGTAAAATGGATCTTCGAGAAAAAAGGTACGATGTTCGAGGGGAGTATTTATAAAACGGTTTTTAGCTGCTTCTCTAAACGGTAAATTCCGCTGTTGGGCTTTTGTTAATAAATCTTCCCAATCAGCTTCCTTGGTGAAAACCAAACCGAAATGTCTGGGATAAATACCGCGTTGGGGTATCAGCGGTTCCTTGGTAACGTGTGCTACTAACTGATGTCCGTAAAGATTAAGAATCAAAGCATTGTGATTTTCTCTACCGGGGGTGCATCCCAAACCATCGACGTAATATGCTTTAGTTTGGGCAATGTCGGTGACGGGGAATGCCATGTGGAAAATAACTTTAGACATTGGGAATTGGGCATGGGGCATGGGGGAAATATGTATTCCCTTATAAAAATGGTATCAATACAGCTTGCCAAAAAACATTTTTATCTTTAATTTATTTCTAAAATCTCAAAATTATTTCTTCTGCTTTTACTAATATCAAGATAAAAATGGCTTTTGAGTAGGGGGAATAGGGAACAGGCAACAGGCAACAGAAAATGTACGCTCGTCTTTTATCGCTCTTTGCTAACAAAATTCTGCTCCCGGATTCCTATATATAGATTAATTTTAATAACTATCCACTAACAACTATCCACTAACAACTAACAAAAATATGAACTTCGGAAATCATTTAATCATCGGCGTTTCGGGTACTGCGTTAACGGATGAAGATAAAAGGATACTTAGTAAAATTAAACCTGTAGGGGTTTGTTTTTTTGCTAAGAATTTCCGCGATGGCGAACCCTATGGAGTATGGTTGCAAATTTTTAAACAACTGAGCCAAGAAATACGAGAATATACCGAACGCAAATCGATGTTTTTCTCTATCGATCATGAAGGAGGAAGGGTAATTCGTCCACCTTTACCAATTACGCGATTTCCCTATAGTTATGTGTGTCGCAAACGAGCGCGTGAAGTTGCTAAAGCGATGGCAACCGAACTAAAATCCTTGGGAATCAACGTATCTTGGGCACCAGTTGCGGATATATTTTCTAACCCTAAGAATCCCATCATCGGGCCTCGTTCCTTCGATACGACACCAGAAGCAGCCGCCAAATATGCCCGCGAATACTTCCTGGGACTCAAAGAATCGGGAATTATTGCCTGTGCCAAACATTTCCCCGGACACGGAGACACTAATACCGATTCTCACTTGGCATTGCCGATACTAAATTTAAGTAAAGAAGCAATAGAAAAGCGAGAATTGATACCTTTCAAAACCTTAATTGCTGAGAAAATCCCCTTAATAATGACCGCTCATATCCTCTTTCCTGAAATCGGAGGAGATAAACCCGCAACATTTTCCCAACCAATTTTGAGTCAGATACTCAGAAAAGAACTTGGTTTTGAAGGAGTTGTGGTATCCGATGATTTAGATATGAAAGCCGTTGCGGATATGTATAGTAAAAGCGGTACCGTAGCCAGTACGCTAAATGCAGGTTGCGACGTATTTTTAATGTGCGGTAATTTGCCTTCATCATCAACCGAACGAATTGAATTTATCGCTGAAGATTTTGCAGAGTCGTTAGAAAACGGTAATTTAAATGAATCCACGGTAGCAGCAGCAAACGAGAGAATCGAGAAACTTTTGAACCAAACACCGCAATATACAGTAGAAATGCTCGAACGAGAGATTTTATTGCAACACGCAGAATTGGCGATCGCCTGTAGTTTTGAGAATTAAAGTTATTGATAAAAAAAACCCTTCTAGAACGCAAAGAACACAGAGAATAGAGGTGAATAGAGATAGATAGGTAATTTGTTTTAATATTATTCACCTATTCCCAATGCCCAATTCCCTAAAATTTATCATCATCCCAGCATCTTCTCAGCAAAAACTAATCTAGAAAAAGGTAAAACGTATTTATATAAATATATAAAGCTTAAATCTGCTACCAGATTTTTGTCAGCCTTGTAGAATCAATAGTGGGGTGGGTTCGTTCTTACCTACCACCGCTTTTTTCGTTCCACCAACAGTTATTAATACTATTATTTATACAGCGAAACCTCGCTATACCAAGATGACGAGCCATTTTTTGATGGCTTCCGAACACCAAACTGTCCTAATTTCGTAAATCCAAAATCCAAAATCCAAAATCGAATGACTTACTTAGATACAGCAGCCCAATTTTATAGCGAAGTAGCGCAAACCCCTGAAGTCGGATTATGTTGCGTGCAAAGTACTCCCATGCAGTTACCGGGGTTGCATATTCCTCTAAAAATGCAGGAAATGAACTATGGTTGTGGTACTACAGTTCATGCGAACGAACTTGTAAACGAACCGACAGTACTATATATAGGCGTTGGTGGTGGTTTAGAAGCTTTGCAATTCGCTTACTTCTCCCGTCGTGCTGGTGCTGTAATCGCAGTAGATCCAGTTGCAGATATGCGCGAAGCTGCTTTTGAGAATTTAGAAGTTGCAGCTAAAAATAATCCTTGGTTCGATCCTAGCTTCGTAGAAATTCGCGAGGGTGATGCTTTTAATATACCAGTTCCTGACAGTTCGGTTGATATTGTTGCTCAAAACTGTCTTTTTAATATCTTTGAACCCGAAGATTTAACTCGTGCTTTAAAAGAAGCATATCGCGTATTAAAACCGGGTGGACGCTTGCAAATGAGTGACCCAATTGCAACTCGTTCGGTACCCGAACATTTAAAAAAGGATCAACGATTGCGAGCAATGTGTTTATCAGGTGCGTTAACTTATGACGAGTATATTCAACGCATTATAAATGTTGGATTTGGACAAGTTGAAATACGCGCTCGTCGTCCTTATAGATTGTTAGAAGCCACAACTTATAATTTAGAAGAAAATCTACTTTTAGAAAGTCTTGATTCAGTAGCTTTTAAAGTACCAATTCCAGAAGATGGAGCTTGTGTATTTACTGGAAAAACAGCAATTTATGCCGGAGCAGAGCCATTTTTTGATGATAACAACGGTCACATCTTACAGCGAGGAATTCCAGCTGCTGTATGCGATAAAACCGCCAGAAATTTAGCTGCTGCCTTACCAGAAAAAGTCATCGTCACCGATTCAACCTGGTACTACGACGGCGGCGGTTGCTGCTAATTCAGTGAGCAGTGAACAGTGAACAGTTAGGAATTAATAAACCATTTACTTGTAGTGGGAGCATCTTGCTCCCTTCTTGTCTTTATAGGACAAATTATTTTCATCAACTAAAAAATTACCAATTCCCCAACCCCCAATTCCCAATTCCTAATTATTTATGATTCAAACTACACTAACACCTTTCAAACGTAAACTGAATTCAACTTTGACAAAGAAAGAAATCAACGTTTTACAAATCAATTTAGGTAAGCGTTGTAATCTTGCTTGCAGTCACTGTCATGTGGATGCGGGACCAAAAAGAACTGAAGAATTATCTATAGCAATTTGTGAGCAGCTAATTGAAGTAATTAATAGATTTCCTGAAGTTAAAATTGTAGACTTAACTGGTGGCGCTCCGGAAATGAATTACGGTTTTAAGCAACTTGTTGAAGCTGCAAGGAAGAATAATAAACAGGTAATTGTTCGCTCTAATTTAACGATTTATTTTGAAAATGGATTTGACGATATTCCGGAATATTTCGCCAAACATAAAGTAAGAGTTGTTGCTTCTTTGCCCTGTTACCTAGCCGATAATGTTGATAAAATGCGCGGCGATGGTGTTTTTGATGCTTCGGTGAAAGCGCTGCAATGGTTAAATCAATTAGGCTATGGCAAAGAATCCGATTTAATTTTGGATTTGGTTTATAACCCACAATTACCTACAACCGAAAATTTTGCTTTAACTCCCAACCAAGTCAAGTTAGAACAGGATTACAAAAAGTTTTTGCACGATAACTTCGGTATTGTATTTGATAACTTATTCGCAATTACGAATTTACCTGTTGGTAGAACTAAATTCCATTTAGAAAGAACGAAACTATATAAACCTTACTTACAGTTTCTCGAATCGAATTTTAACGCCGTTACCGTTGAAAACCTAATGTGTCGCGATGAACTCTCGATTGATTATCTTGGTAACGTCTACGATTGCGACTTTAATCAGATGATGAATATACCGGCGAAAACTCGTAATGGAGAAAATATTACAGTAGCCAAGTTGCTCGAAGTTGGTAACTTAAATTTGATTCATGAAGTGCAAACAGCTAGCTATTGTTATGGCTGTACTGCCGGTAGCGGTTCGAGTTGTGGTGGTGCTTTGTTGTAAATAGGGAATAGGGAACAGGGAATAGGGAACAGGGAACAGGGAATAGGGAACAGGGAACAGGGAATAGGGAACAGTCAGAGCAGATGTTCGTTATTTATACCAGGGAGCGAGACGCTCCCACTACGAATGCATAAATCCTTGATGAAAACATCCTGTTACCAAAACTGTTACCAATAAACTATTATTGCTTGCAAATTATACAATGACAATTAAATAAGCAAGTCTCCTTACACCATATTAAAAACCGTGGACCTCCCTGAAATATCCCACGGTTTCTTTTTTTTGTTTATAAGTAGCGATTTGAATAGGTATTATCTCTGTTTAAAATAGATGACTGTCTAATAGAAATAATTGTTTCAAAAATTGATACGGAAGCATTTATGATGCAACTTGCTTGTTACGATCGGATTAACGTAATCGCTCCTCACATTACATTCAAAAGCCGTGAAACTTTATGTTTCGCGGTTTTTATTGTCTTTAAAAAATAATTTTTCACCTTCAACCTTTAACCTTTGATTATTCTATCCGTTCCCAAATCAATTCAAACATTTTAGGTGTATCATCGTTTTTACTCGGCGGAGTTTTCAAAATAACTCGATTTCCATTTAATGTAAAAGTCCTAGTTAAACTCTTACCAATACGGTTGGGAATTGAGGCAATTTCTACATGATGAATAACTTTATTACCATCAAGGGTATAACTTCCGGCGTATGAATTGAAAGTAGAAAAAGCTTCGGCTCGCTCTTCAATTGGTACTTGATGTATAGCAGCAGTAAGAGGTGAAGCTGAATTACCGCTTAATAATGGGCGATCGCCTTTTGAGAAAATCACCATCATTTTACCTTCGGTGGTATAGGTGATGTAGCCAATGGGATTAGCTCCGAATGCTTCTTTATCAACATTCCCGTCGGGAAATATAGCAGTTATGGAAATTAGTTTCCAAGTTCCCAGTAGCGGGTTATTTTGATAAGAGTTAGACATTACTAATTAATTTGTAATAATAAATTAGATGATTTGTGAAATTTCAGTAGTGCGAGCATCTTGCTCGCTGGCAATAGCGAGCAAGATGCTCGCACTACTTTATAGAGATAAATAAATATAATTTGTTTTCCAACTGATTTAGGATTGCGATAAGAGTTTTATTTCTCAAATAAATTCCCTTCATCCCGACGACGATTAACTAAACCGGGTAATTTTTTTCCACTACCATGAACCCAACGATTTAATTCGCTTGGTACGGCTTGATAATCTTTATTATTTAATTTAGCTAATAATGTAGATGAGGAAAATTGTGTTTCTCCAATATTAAATACAAAACTCACAAGCGCATCAAATTGATTTTGATTCAGCGGTACTTTGACTAACTTATTAACTGTATTCTCAGCTGTAATTACATCAGAGCGTAAAATTTCTATTGCCCTATCTTTAGTAATTCCACGTTTAAATTCTTCGGGTTCGTTACCGTTAATTGGGCCATGATGTACTAAATGTCCCACACCAATTGTGGCATGATTGGCTGGATCGTTATAAAGATGTAGAATCATTCCTTCATGGTCGGCAATGAATTTTAAACCGTTATCACTAATTTTTTTATTATCTGAATTGGCTTTAATGTTAATATTAGTACTATTTTTTAACGGTAAATAAACAACTTGTCCAATTTGTAAACGTCGCGCTTCATTTTCAGTAAAGCATTCTCCCGTATCTTTAGTTATTTCTTGCCAACGGTTAGCGCTGCCTAAATGAAGTTGTGCGATCGCGCTTAATGTATCTCCAGCTTTGATAGTGTAAGAATTACTGTTGTTCATTCCTTTGATAATTTCTTCTACAATACATAAATATCATTTTATCAACCTCTTTACATACAAAGAATGGAGAAAGCATCTCGATTTAAACGATGGGGCTTTCTCCATATTATTAGATTATTACTTTTTGCTATTCATTAAAACGATCGGCAGTAATTAAGCAAAATTAACAGTGTTGTTGCTGCCTTCATTAACAATATCATCAGCAGTCAAGCCTGTACTGCTAAGTATATCGAAAGTATTGCCAGTACCAGTGATTAAGATCGCTCCGTTTTCATTACCCTCGAAGCTAGTACCTGCGCCGATTTCGATGCGATTATCATCACCAGCAACTTCTATTCCCCACTCACCGTTATCGAAAATATCTGTACCGAATAACCCTACAGTGTTTCCGTTACCAAGAATTTCAATACCGTCTTCAGCATTGCGGAAGATTTCAGAGTCATTGATAGTTAAATTGTTCTGCTCACCAGTGTAATCAAAAGAGAAGCCACTAGAACCATTATCTAGCATAAAACTATCTTGGATAGTGATAGTGTTAGCATCACCATCAACTTCAAAGCCTTGCTCTGCGTTGTCGAAAGTTTCTACATCGTCCCAGGTGATAGTGTTGTTTTGACCAAAGACATCAAATCCATCATCACCGTTGTTACGGAATGCACTCTCGATTACTTCAATAGTGTTTTCCGTTCCTCGGAAGTCGATATCGAAGCCATCTTCTTTGTTGTTGCCGAAAACGCTTCTATCTTGAATAGTAACTGTGTTGTTACGTCCATCAATCTCGAAACCCTCTTCAGCATTACCATCAGAAGATACGTTATTCAAAGTAATAACGTTTTCGGAACCCTCGAAATCAACACCATCATCGCCATTTTCACGGAATGTGGTTGCAGTTAAAGTGATTTCATTACCATTAGCAGTAATATCATCACCGAAACCATCTCCACCATTATCAGAAAAGTTGCCGTCGGTGCCAGTAATTGTGTTATTGCTGCCATCAATCTCGACACCATCCTCAGCATTACCAGTTGAAGAGGCTCTATTTAGAGTGAAGGTATTGTCATTACCAAAGATATCGATACCGTCATCTTCGTTGTTGAAGAATGCGGAGTCTTCGATGTTGAAACTGTTACCTACACCAGTGCGAGGAATCACTAAGCCATCAAGGTTTGCTTCAAATTCGCTGGTGTCGATGTTAAAGGTGTTGTTTAAACCATCAACACCCAAGCCACCTGCTTCATTGAAGCTTGCTTCTACACGAAATAAATCGACAGTACTGTTTTCACCAAAAACATCTATACCATCATCACCATTGAGGTTGAAAGAAGATTCATTTGCTGTGACTGAAGCTTCCTCAACAGTACCGCGAATCTCAAAACCATCATCTCCATTGCTTGTGGATTCAACCTTGTCAAGCCCGACATTAACCCCCTCAACAACAGCAATACCATCTCCCTCAAAGTTGCTGAAGCTTTCGCTATCTAAATTGGTATCTGAAGTAATTTCTAATCCGTTTCCCTCGATATCATCTACTTCATTAGATGCACTTGTGTTGCTAGTACCATTCATGTTTATATCGTTTGTAACTGTAGCCATGATTGATTCTTCCCTGGAAATTTTTTAATGTTTAAGTAACATAAGCTAAGTCTAAATAATCATTCCAAAATTGCAGCAATTCAGCTACTAATTTCTCGATTCGCAGATGTACTTGCTTATAAAAAAGGAAAAATTACAAAGGGGATGTGGATAAATGTAGCCTTTTGTACAAAAATCATCTGTAAAAAGTGCTAAATTAGCTAATAAGATAAAAGCCTAATAAGCTATAATCAGCATTAGAACGGATAATTTAAGGCTTCAATTCACACAGCCTGTAATTTAAGAATTTTTACTTAGCTCAGTTAATTCAATAGTGACAACTAAAAGTTATCTTTTCTTTATTGGTAATTTAAAAGTTAGTTGTTATTAAGTTAATGGGGACATAACAATAGCTGTAAGATGCTTGCGTATATCTGTGGTTATATATCTTTTGAAATAGAAAACATATCAACATACAGAAAATAAGATTCAAAAGTTAGTTTTTTTAACTTTGTATTAGTTTAATATTTTAGGAAGAATCCGCAGAAAATATATCGATTTGACCCTCCTTTGCGATAAAGTAATTATGTGAAGCGTGCATCGAGGGAAAAAGCCATGAAAGCAGTATTAATGATAGCACCTGGAAGTCCAGAAGTTTTGCAGTTGCGAGAAATCCCAAACCCGCTTCCTCCTCAAAACACAGAACTTTTGGTACGTTTAAGAGCTGCTGGAATTAATCCCATCGATACAAAACTTCGCGATCGCGGTACTTTTTATCCCGATAAAATGCCTGCAATTTTAGGATGCGATGGTGCGGGAGTGGTGGAAGCCGTGGGAAATGCAGTGAAGCGGTTTCAGGTAGGAGACGAAGTATATTTTTGCAACGGTGGAATTGGAGCGCATCAAGGTAATTACGCAGAGTTCACAACTGTAGATGAGCGCTTCGTAGCAGCGAAACCGAAATCAATCTCTTTTATAGAAGCTGCTGCGGCTCCTTTGGTATTGATTACAGCCTGGGAAGCCTTATACGAGCGCGGACGTTTGGAACCCGGTGAAAAAGTATTAATTCATGCTGGTGCGGGTGGTGTCGGACACGTAGCAATTCAACTCGCTAAACTTAAAGGTGCAGAGGTTTGTACAACGGTAAGTAATCAAGAAAAAGCCGATTTTGTCAAGAATCTAGGGGTTGATGGTGCTATTAATTATAAAGAGAATGATTTTGTCAAAGCCATTTTAGATTGGACAAATGGGGAAGGTGTAGATTTAGCATTCGATACCGTTGGTGGAGAGACATTCGAGAAAACATTTGCAGCCATACGGATTTACGGCGATATTGTGACGATTCTGCAACCAAGCGACGCAACTAATTGGAAAATAGCAAGACAAAGGAATTTGAGAATTGGTTTGGAATTGATGTTAACGCCGATGTTGCAGGGAATGGTAGAAGCGCAAGTGCATCATGGAGAGATATTAGCAGAATGCGCGAAGTGGATGGATGAAGGGAAATTGAAAGTTTGCGTTAATCGGACATTTGGGTTGGAAGAAGTTGGGAAGGCTCATGAATTATTGGAAGCGGGTTCGATGATTGGGAAATTGGCGATCGGTATTGGGTAATTGGGAATGGGGCATTGGGCATTGGGCATTGGGCATTGGGCATAGGGCATTAATTTTGTAGGGTGCCCTGCGGCGACGATTCGGGTTGAAGGGAAACAGATATGTTAGTTAATGCCGTAACGCACCATCTTAATTGAGCGAAGTTATCTATGATAAACATAAGCTACTAAATTAATATGTAATTTTTTAGTTTTCGGATGTGCCAAATGCTATATTACTTATGCTTAGCTGAAACGAAATTGACAAACCTGTATCAGAAACGTGCGTAGGTATGAATAATTTATTCTTTGGAGTACTTTGTACTTTTCTTGGTGCTGCTATAGGAGGGATCATAACAATTAGCTCACCAAAGGTTCAAAAAAATATTACAAACTCCTTAATTGCAGTTACGGGTGGAATAGTAGCAGTTTGGGCGGGATATGGAATGGGAAAATGGCAAACCAAAAGAGAGCTAACAGAGCAGTCAGCTGATACTTCCCAAAATGTTCAGGGCAGCAGTGAAACATCACAATTACCAGTTTTTAGAATAACTTATCCGCATAAAGAAGTGGAAAGTAAAGACAATATTGGAGGTTCTTTTGAAAAACTTCTGGAAGAAGACGAAGAACGAATTTGGCTTTATATATACGATGAATCTGTCTATCTACCTTATAAAATAAGGTCTGTAGATAGAATACATAACCAATGGCAAGTCGAGAATATTCCCTTTGGGCAGTCAAATTCTAAGGATGATGGAAAAAACTACGATATACAAGTAATCTTTGCAAACAAAGAAGCAAGTAGTGAACTTTTTTCAGGTAAGGATAAAGGTTTACGTCAATTACCAGAAAATATTGAGCGTATAAGCGATAAAGTTACGGTTAAACGCAAGGTTTTTTTTTGATAAATTCCTCTTTTTCAACCAGTTCTGAACATGATTTAAAAGAGATAAAATCAGGAATTGATAAATTAGAGATATTTGAAACATCTTCAAAATCCATAGAGCAAGAAATACTAGGACGGATTAATCCAGAAAATCAACAGATAATAGAGAGTTCCTTGAACTTTCTATCATCAGATAAGATGACTGTCCTAGTAGAAAAGATTGGCAAATTAGCTTTAAAAAACTTCAGAGATAAATACTCAAATCAAGAATCTATTTCTTTTCACAATGAGCATAAACAGAAATTTTTCTTAGAGATTCAGCAATATATTCGCCTTATTCGTAACTCTATCCTCATTCAAGACAATGAGAATCTGCAAGTACCCAGAGTTCATCAAACTTTGCCGTATCCAGATATATACGTAGATACTTTAAAAAATCTGAAAGATGAATTACCCGAAGACCTTAACTTTCAAAGTAAAAAAGAAATTAAGAATAAGATAGATTATTTAATTGGAAGAATCTCTAAATAAAGAGCTTTAATTTTAGTGAAAGATATTAAATATTTAGGAATTGATTATTTTGTCTATATAACCTAATAAATCAACCCGTTGATTAAACTTTATCTTAAAAGACTGCCTTTTTTGAGGATCTATAATTGCATCTGATGGTACGCCCATATTTGCAAGGTCATTTTCAATCTGTTGTCTTCTAGTTTCTAACTCATTTAATAACTGGGATAGCTGTTGTGAGTTTAATTTCGATATTGAATCAGAGAAACAAATAGAAATAAGTTTTTCTGTTTCATAGTGTTTAAAAGGATTCATAATAAATTGGATTAGCTAATAAATAAATGCATAGCGATGCCGGTAAAGTTTCATTTTGATTGTTAATCATATAACTTCAACCAAAACTAAAGATTTATAGTGCTTATTAGACAGCAATACTTTATTTAAAAAGTAATTTGCAATACATAAGTTTAATGTTGTCTTTTACATTTCATTCTTATAATTTATCTACTTAAACATTTACTTATTTTTTAGAGTTTGTCCGGACAAAAAAATGTATTCTTGTATACTTTTAACTATGAGTTAATCTCTAAATCAATATCTAAACTTACAGATTGTTTTAGTTATTTAATCTCTAAGAATGAAATTCCAAAAATCTCGCTATAATAGTATTCAAGCGGAGAAATAAACCTTGAAACTAATTTTAGTTGCCCCCGATTCATTATTAACAAAAGCTTTTCAACAACATTTCAATCATTTTCCTAATATAGAAATAGTTAACAATTACTTTGAGTGGTTGCCTGTTTTCGATTGTTTAGTTAGCCCAGCCAATTCGTTTGGAATGATGGATGGTGGTATGGATGCTGCGATTATCAAGTTTTTCGGAGATTCGTTGATGGAAAAGGTACAGCAGCGCATCCTTGAAGATTATTTAGGAGAGCAACCAGTAGGAACATCTATTTTGATAGAAACGGGTAATTCTAAACATCCTTTTCTAGCACATACACCTACGATGCGAGTTCCCATGTCTATCGTGGGGACAGATGTTCCTTATGTGGCTATGTGGGCTATGCTTTTAGCGGTGCGTCGTCATAATCAATATTCTCAACATCAAATTAACACTGTAGCTTGCCCCGGTTTGGGTACGGGAATTGGTAGAGTTGATTATGATGAAGCAGCCAGACAAATGGCTTTAGCTTACGATAATTTTCTTTATCCACCCAAGCATCTTAATTGTTTTGTTGCGGCTTCGAGACAGCTTTTGATTTGGGAAGGGGGTAGTTTGTCTCATTAAATATAAGTGACGATAGGGAGGGGGAAGAAAACAATGTATATTAATCCCCATGCCCAATCCCCAATCCTCCATGCCCAAATTATTTTGTATCTGCACTTTATTTCTACTATTATTAACTAAACCCGTTTATGCTGCGGAGCTTCAACCGCAACGGACTGTTTTAACTTTAGAATTATTACAAGAAAGAATTGATTCTCCTATCGTAAATCAAGGTAGTCTAACGGTAGATTTACGGGAAATGGAAATAAATTTACAGCCGGAAAATCAAGAATTTCGCGATAATTTTTATAAGTTGTTGCAGGATATATTGCAAAAAAATGGTACAAAACCAGTAGGATTAGATTTAAGCGATTCTGTAATTAATGGCGATTTTATTGGTAGCGATTTGGGTTTAAGAACTCCTTTGTATGCTCAAGCTATTGCGCCAATTTTTACTCAAACCGAACAAAATGAACTCGAACGTTTGCGTGAAGTTTGCTTGCAGTCGCTGGCTTATTCTGTTCCTAATTCTAAGGATTGTCGTTCTTTGTTGGGAAAAGATTCGACAACATCGGCACAAATTTCGGTGTTTCGCGGTTCGTTAATTTTTAAACAAACTCGTTTTAAAGGAAAGTTACAATTTAACCATACATTCTTTTTGCAACCTGTGGAAGCGGAAGGAGCTTTTTTAAATGATACTGCGAATTTTACGCAATCAAGATTTAGCCGTCGCGTTAGTTTTGCAAGTGCAAATTTTCGCCGTCAAGTTGATTTCGGGGGAAGTGTTTTCTTTGATGAAGCTAATTTCAAGGAAACTCAATTTAAGAAAAATGCCGAGTTTAAAAATACCACTTTTGAAGATTCCGCCAATTTTTCTAATGCTATTTTTCAGGATATAGCTAATTTTAGTCGGGCACGTTGGGAAGGTACGACAAACTTTTCTAAAACGCGTTTTCTTCAACAAATTCAGTTTACTAAAGCTAATTTTCAAGATTTTTTATTTTTAAAGGAAACTAATTTTACACAATCTGTCATCTTCCGCGAGGCACAGTTTAATTTACCCGTAAATATGCGCGGTGCCAGTATTCTCAGTCAAGCTGATTTTAGCGACGCTGTATTTGCTAAAGGTGCTTATCTCAACGTACCAAGTTTAATTTTTAATTCCGATAAAGCCAAAATTTTGGGTAATCCTGGTGAAATTGGTGCAGCTTTGCGAGTGCCAAGGTTGTCGGGAAATCAAAATGTATTGCGTAATTTGATTCAAAACTTTCGCCAATTGCAGCAAATACCCGATGCAAACGAATTAGAGTATAGCAAACAGCGTTTATCTTTAAAAAATTTAACTCGCCGTTTGGTTGATGCGAATATTAATAATGCTTCAAAAAAACGTTTAATCAATTTGGGTTTTTCTACAAATCAAGCAGAAGCGATAATTAAACGTCGTCAAAATGAACTCTTTCAAGTAAAAAGCGAATTACTAACATTAGCCGATATCGACGAAGAAACATTTACACAGCTTGCTTCCCGCTTCGTAGTTGGTGAAACTCTTTCCCCAGCTAAATGGTTGCTGCAAACATGGAAATGGTTGGGGTTAAGTTTACTACTATTGCTTTCCGGATATGGTACCAACTTTTACTTAGTATTTGGCGTAGGAATAATTGCGATCGCCTTTTTCAGTTTACTATTTTGGTTGGTGGATCGATTCCGACGAGTGCATCCTCACAAAATCGTTCCTACAGCTTACGAAACTACCTGGATGTTAGGAAGTTTTGCTCTGAGTACGTTATTTGGTTTAATTGCCATCTTTCGCAACACGCCACAACCATTGTTAACTTTAGCCTGCATGGCAGTGATTATAATACCTTTACCTAGTTTTTTACTATTCCGACTTTACCAACAAGGGCGCTATCACGATTTAATGGAAACATCGTATTTTACAGAAGACGGTACTTTACGACAATTAAGGTTATTAATTGGGCGTTTACCCGTAATACCAAGGTACGAATTATTTCGCGAACGTTATTTACCTTTATTGTGGAATCGTCGCTGGAACTGGTTAAATTATTATGACTTTAGTTTAAATAATCTTTTAAAATTAGGCTTTAACGACGTTCGTTTACGAGACGAACACCTCCCCGGAATTATCAGTACTTTAGCATGGTATCAGTGGGTTCTAGGTATACTTTATATCACTTTAGTATTGTGGACGCTTTCCCGCACCATTCCCGGATTGAACTTATTGATTTATCTTAAGTAATTAATTGGGGATTGGGCATCGGGCATTGGGCATTGGGCATTGATAATTAAAATTCTTAGCAACTAACAACTAACCACTAACCACTAACAACTAACAACTAACCACTAATAACTAATTTATGAAAATCGCCACTTGGAATGTTAATTCAATTAGAACTCGTTTAGAACAAGCTATTAATTGGTTAAAAGCAAGCGGTGTTGATGTGCTTTGTTTGCAGGAAACTAAGGTTGTAGATGAACTTTTTCCGCGAGAACCTTTTGAAGAATTAGGCTATCATCTTTATACTTCCGGGCAGAAATCATACAACGGTGTTGCTATAGTCAGTCGTCAACCTTTAGAAGATGTTTCAGTTGGTTTTACTTCGATTTTACCGGATGTAGATGCAAAATGGGACGAACAAAAAAGAGTGATTTCGGGTGTAATTGAAGGCATTAGAATCATCAATCTTTACGTACCCAACGGTTCTTCAATAGGTAGCGAAAAATATGAATATAAATTGCAGTGGTTAAAAATTTTAGGAGATTATTTACAGAAACAATTGAAGTCTACACCTAATATATGTGTGTGCGGAGATTTTAATATAGCTTTAGAAGATAAAGATATTCATGAAAAAGCCAAACCAGCAACTCATATCATGTCATCCGATGCAGAACGGCAAGCCTTACAAGAAAATGTTTTAAAATTAGGATTCGCCGATGCATTTCGTAAATTCACCCAAGAAGGCGGACATTACAGTTGGTGGGATTATCGAGCCGCAGGATTTCCTCGTAACCGTGGCTGGCGCATCGATCATCATTATCTCACACCCGACTTATACGAACGCGCAAAAAGCTGCACCATTGACATCGAACCCAGAAAATTAACTCAACCGAGCGATCATACTCCCGTGACTGTTCAGTTATCAGTGAGCAGTGAGCAGTGAGCAGTTAGGAGTTGTGAAACCATTCGTAGTGGGAGCATCTTGCTCCCTTGTTGTTTTTCATATAAGAAATATTGCAAATCCCTAATCCCCCATGCCCAATCCCCAATCCCCAATCCCCAATCCTCACAACAACACGAAAAGATGATAGTACTTTCCGTACTTTGCTAGAAAATGGATTTTTCTGTACAACAGAAGAAGTCAAAACCTATTTAAAATATTTTTGTTTTTAAATTAGAATTAGAAACGCCCTTATAGTTTTTTAAAATGTTATTTAGGAAGTTAGTTGATAGTTGATAGTTGCTCACGGAATTTTTATTTCTACCCCCTCTACCCCCTCTTACTTATTAACTTTGACTTTTGTCTTAAAATCTAAAATCTAAAATCTAAAATTATATTCATGAAATATTCATTAGCTGCTGATGCATCCCAAGCACAGAGAACAAAACAGGAATTTGCTAAACCTGACGAACAATTATCTTATGAGTTGGGTAAAGCCGTACAGGAATTACCGCCGCTTTATAGCAGAGTTTTAGCGGGAACAATTACCGCGATTGTGTTTGGTTCGATTACTTGGGCGCATTTCTCGAAAATAGATGAAGTGGCGACTGCACCGGGAAAAATTGTTGCTGCGACACAAATTCGACCTGTAACATCTTTGGGTAATGGCTCAATTGTGGCGGTGAATGTCAAAGAAGGCGATACAGTTAATAAAGGTGAAGTCTTAATTCAACGCAATCCAGATTTGCAGCAAGCGGATGTTGCTCGTTTAGCGAAAAGTGCTAATTTAATTCGAGAAGACTTGCGTCGCTTGGATGCCGAGCGTACTGGGGCTAAAAAAGCAGGTACTAAATTACAAGATGAGCTTTTAATGTCTCGCTTACAAGATTATCAATCGCGTCAAGCTGCTGCGGAAGCCGAAGCAAATCGTCAAGCAGCGCTGGTAGAACAAGCAAAAGTGCGTTTAACTCGTTTGCAGGAAAACCTTGCCAACTCCAAAATTAGTTTAAAGAATGCTAGGGCTAATAAGACAAATTCTGAAGAACTTCGCGGTAAAGTTGAAGAAAGTATAGCTTTAGCTAAAAAAAGGGAAAAAAGTATACGCGGTTTAACCGATCAAGGTGCAGTGCCGCGACTCGATTATTTAGACGCACAAGATAGACTCAATCGCGCTAACGCTGAAATTACTAGGGCTGAGGATCAAATAACCAACGCTAAAAATAAAGTAACTGAAAGCATAGACAAAGTTACATCTTTAGAAAAAGACTTAGCAGCACAAAAACAAGAAATTAGCCAAGCGCAAGCAGCCTTTGAAGCAGCACAAAGTCAAGCGCAGCGCTTAGCTTCGGAACGTCAAAGTGAAATTTTGACTCAAATTAATCAGCGTAAAGAAGAATTGACTAATATTACAGGTCAATTAGAGCAAGCCCAAAAGCAACAACAATTAGAAACTATTAAAGCTCCGGTTTCGGGAGTAATTTATGATGTCAAAGCAACAAAAGGTCCCGTACAAGCAGGAGAACAGTTGCTTTCAATAGTACCTAAAGGAGAAGAATTACTATTAGAAGTCAAAGTCCTCAATCGCGATATTGGTTTTATTAATAAAGGAATGAAAGCAAAAGTTAAATTAGCAACCTTTCCTTTCCAAGAATTTGGTGCCATTACTGGAGAAATTGAGAGCGTCAGCCCTAATGCAGTAGTAGATGAGGAATTAGGATTGGTGTTTCCCACCACAGTTAAATTAAATAAAAATACCGTAATGGTGCGTGGAGAAGAAGTAGGATTTACACCAGGAATGACCGCGAATGCTGAAATTGTTACTCGTAAAAAATCAATTTTAACATTCTTAATTGAACCCGTTACCCGACGCTTTAGCGAAGCATTTTCTGTCAGGTAGTTGTTAGTAGTTAGTTGTTAGTTGTTGGTTATTTTTAGGACTTACGCAAAGCCCCCCTTTTTTTAAGGGGGGTTGGGGGGATCTTCCATGTCTGGAACACTATATTTTCCATGATTGCTGCGTAAGTCCTAATTTTATTAACTTCCAACTCCTAACTCCTAACTCTTAACTCCTAATTCCTAATTCCTAACTATCATCCGCCTTTATACTTAAGAACAAAAATTACACCTATTAATCCAGCTAAAAGCAATATCCAGGTACCACTTGCTATTTGAGTCAGCTTTTTTGCTTGGATGCTTTTTAGCCAACCAGTTGGGCGTACATCTTGAAGTATAAGAGTGGCGATCGCCGCTAGGTTTAAGCTGGCAATATTGGCTACAAGTAGCAGCATTGCGCCTAAAGCAGGTTCCCATTCACCGGAACCCATCAGCATTCCCCAGGTGACTAAGGGTGGTAGTAAAGCAACTGACACCATTACTCCCACGATTGAACTAATTTCACCAGCAGTTAAGGAAATAGCAGCAGCAGCACCGGAAGCAAGAGCAACAACAATATCGGGTAAAGTTAATTTGGTTCGGATGGCTATTTCTGGTAAATCTGGACTGACGGGAAACACCAAACCGATTAAAATCGAAAAAGCGATCGGTACTAAAATTCCGATGATTCCAACTCTTATAGTTTTTAAAGCTAAAGATGAATCTCCCAAAGTAATGGCTACCGCTAATGCCATATTTGGTTTCAGTAATGGTGCGATTACCATTGCACCAATTATCACCACTTCACTACCCCGTACCAAACCAACACCAGCAATACTAGAAGATAGCAGTAATAAGGAAATCTGCGTCCATGAGAAATGAACGCTTGACGCTACATTAGTGTAAATTTCTTCGCGGTTAATCCGACTTGGTGCCTCTGGTAAACCAACTGAATTGTCAGACGATTCAAGTCGAGGTAAAGAAGCTTCTACTGGTAGCAACAACAAACGAAAGTCTTCTACCTTAGTAAACTCGTTAACTAAACAATCAACTAACGGTTCTACTTCCCCAGAAGAAAGCAATATTTTAAACTCCAGTTGATTATTTTCTAATTTTTTTTGCCAAATTCCTGCATAAGAATATTCGGCGACTAACTTCTCAAATTTGTCACCTTTTTCTTCTGGTAGATAAACCTCAACTAAGCGTAGATTCATGTGCGGCGTTTTGTAGGAAAGTTTTTTAGTAGTAATTATTTAGCGTAGCCGATTCTAATAGGAAAAGCTTGTTTCGCCGATTACGCTGCCGGTATGAGTTTTATTTAAACATATTTTATTCTAATCAATTCTTTATGCATCCTAAAATACATTTATTCTTGCGTATCAACACGTGTAAATGGTCCTAGTTTCTTCAAATATATAGCAATCCTAAATGATTTGTAAGAAATTGATACTTTATCTGGCGGTTAAAACCGCTACTACAGAAACGAAGTCCACCTGCGTGGACTTAATAAAACAACCCGCGCAGGCGGGTTTCGCCTGTATAGCCGCGACTTATAGTCGCCAGGTATGAATAAAAAATTACTTATTATTTCAATCCTACATCTACGTGTTTTCTCACGTTCAAATTCGGATTGCTATATATATTTTTTTTAAATTCGATCGGACTTTTAACTTTCAATTATGAATATAGCAAAAAGTAATCTATTAAAGTTTATTTACTTAATAGTTTTTTTTCAAATCGGCTTCATTCTATAGAAATAACTTCATCATCATTTCAGCGAACTCACCCTTGGGAATATATATTCGTTGAAGTTACAACATATATATAAAGGTTTTTAACAATTGCGATTTTGTAAATCCTATTTGTAATACAAGTTTAGCGATTTATCAAAACCAGGGCTAAAAAAAGTATTTATTTTTTGCTATTTAATGCTGAGTTTTTCATAAAAAGGTATACATATGCGATTTTCTTTATGGATCGTACCAACATCTTTATTAATAGGCACTTGCTGTCAACTATTTCAAATTAATCCTTCTTGGGCCGAATTGCCAGTCAAAGATGAAGTTGTTCAAGTCAAAAAATCTAGTTCAACTTTATTAGCACGAGCAAGCTACCTCTCCCAGTTAGAAAAAGAGGTAATTATTGAAATGAATAAAGTAAGAACAAATCCTCAGTCATACATTCCAATGATGGAAAAGTATAAAAAACGCTTCAAAGGCAACAAAGTTAAAATTGGTAAGCGCAAATATATGCTGACGAGAGAAGGAGTTTCAGCAGTTGATGAAACCATTGCATTTCTCTCTAAACAGAAACCTGTTGGCTCATTAATTCCATCTAGAGGAATGTCTTTGGGTGCTAGAGATCATGTAAATGACCAAGGTTATACGGGTGAATACGGTCATTACGGCAGCGACAAAAGCGATCCGTTCACTCGCGTTAACCGTCATGGGAAATGGCAAAATATCGCCGCAGAAAACATTGCTTATGGTTATACCACTGCCCAAGATATCGTGATGCAGTTAATTATTGACGATGGAATACCCGATCGCAGTCATAGAACAAGTATGTTCAACCCACAATTTAATATTACTGGAGTAGCATTCGGGGACCACTCTGCTTATAAAGTAATGTGCGTAATCACATATGCTGGTGCTTATGAGGAATTATAAGTATATATAGGGATTAGGGAATGGGGAATAGGCAACAGGGAATAGAAAATATAAGTACCTAGGCAAAATTAATTGTATATTGTCATTGCGTTAACGTTCACGAAGTATGCCCGAAGGGCTTAGTGTTCCCTCTTAGGGAATGGAACGTTAGCGCCTAGCGCAGCGTACCGTAGGTATTGCGTCTCCCTCCGGGAGATAGCAATCCCAGGGTTTTGAAGATTTTAGAATGTTAAATTAATTTTGCACGACTACTTAGTTGTCAGTATTGAATCCAAACCCAGGTTAAGGCATTAGTTAATTATTCGTAGTGCGAGCATCTTGCTCGCTGGTTGTAATTCACTGGGCAAGATGCTCGCACTCCCTTAACCCTTTAAAATTAATGGGTAATAGTTCAAATCATTAATTCCTACGAGTTGTATAGACTTCCGCACTGCTACGTCTCCCGACGTTTGAACTGTTTCTACAGTCAAGGAAGAAAACGAACAAATAATTCGTCATAACAAACTCCTTAAAGCAAAATTTCGTCCTCTTCAAGCATACTTTCAACATCACTACTAAAGATTCGATGATTCTGACTCAACAAAGTATTTTGCTCGTAGGTAACAAACTGCCATTCAAAAACAGCATTTGCAGACTTGCTAATTTCTGAACCGAAACTTCGAGTTATATATTTACTAGCAGAACTATATTCAAAGTTTTGATTAGAAATCAAATTTGAAATTGAATGCGAATTTGAATTTGAATTTAAACTTAAACCGGGGAAAAAATCACCAAAATCGGGAAATGAAGGTGTATCTTCACCATCATTGCTTGATGTCTCTTCAAGAGTCTGTCGTATCTGCTCGTTACTTAAACTAGAATTTGCACTCAACATTAAAGCGACTACCCCGGCAATGTGAGGAGTTGCCATAGATGTACCGCTATAAGTTTCATATCTATTATCTGGAAGTGTAGAGTAAATATCGACTCCTGGAGCAGTAACGTATGTCAACTCTTCGGAACCCGCACGGTTAGAAAATGAAGCCAGATTTTTCTCTTCATCTACAGCTCCTACAGCAATTCCATATCGATCCGCATAGCGAGCCGGATAAAGAGGCATTTGCCCGCTACTATTTCCTGCTGCCATCACCACGGTAACTTGTTGCTCGCTAGCGTATTTTACCGCTTCTTCTACCTCAGAATTAGGAAAAGAACCGCCTAATGAAAGATTAATTACATCTGCTCCATTGTCTACAGCATAGTAAATACCGTCGGCAACAGCAGTATTAGAGCCAGAGCCAAAATCATCTAAAACTTTAACTGGCATTATTTGAGCATCGTAAGCAATACCAGTTACACCAAAACCATTATTTTCTCCGGCGATAGTACCAGAAACGTGGGTACCATGTCCGTCTATATCCATAATATTGTTGTTATTCCCATCAAAGTTCCAGCCATAGAAATCATCTATATATCCATTACCATCATCATCTATACCGTTATCAGCAATTTCGCCGCTATTAGTCCAAATATTATTTCTCAGATCCTCGTGATTGCGATCGACACCAGTATCTAACACCGCAACTACCACACCCTCACCCGTGTATCCTTCTGCCCATACTTCTGGGGCATTTACAGCATCAGCCCCCCAATTATTTCCTCCTGTATCGGGAACATCATCAAAAGTATCTTCTCCAATAACTTCCGCTACTGCTTCTGCTGCATTTGCTAAACCATAGCCATTAGTAGAACTGTATCCTTCACTATCAGAGGCATAAAAACTAGTTTTACCAAAATTATTCTTTTGAGAAGATAATTCAATTTCGTTGCCTGTAACGGTGATATCGGAGTTATTTAACTTAGGTGTTATAGATGATTGAGCGGTATTTACCAGTGAATCATCAGTTGAAGATTCAAAACTACTACGAGTTAAAAAGCTGTAATTATTTGGTTGTAAATTATCATTTAATTCATCTACCGAGGCGATGGAAACGACCTGATGTTTTTCAGAAAACAAATTACTATCACTAAAATTAGCGTGCATAAACTTATACCTCAAATAGATTAATATATATTTTGATGGCAGCATCCATCCTAAAAAACCGAAAACAATTCAGATATAAAGCTGTAAAAAATTTCTGATTAAATATATTTACTATGAAATTAAAATCAAATTTGCCAATTATTTTACAATAACTTTATTTAGTAGGTATATATTGATATTAATCAATAACTAATAATAAAAAAAGATTTCATTTAAACAGCTATAAATTATAAAAATGTCTGCTATAAGCTTTGTAAAAATATCAGTTTGTTTCAGGAATTACGCAGCAATAACGGAAAATATATTGTTCTAGATACTGAGATCCCCCCAACCCCCCTTTTTAAGGGGGGCTTTGCTTAAGTCCTATGTTTATATTTCTCAAAACAATTGGTTGTAATACTTAGATAGCAAGTTAAAACACGGACAAAAAAGAAAAAACCCATTCTACATTACTTTAAATCGACTTTGTAGAAAGGGTATTATATCTGTTATTAAATATTTGCTTTTTCCCTACTTCTTAAGTAGAAACTACATTACTAATCGTAGAATCCCAATAGCTAAAGTTACTACTAATTTCATTCCAACTTAATTCTAAAGTTCTAGATTTTAAAGCATTATTATCAGTACTCCAAGGATTTAATAAAGTAAATTTCTGAGTTGAAGCATTATAATCTACTAAAGCGTAAGCATGAGAAGCAACAATATTTGATTCTATTTCAGTAGATTTTGAACCAAATCCGATAATTTCACCAGAATTAAACGCATCAACGACCTTGTTAAAGTTAAGAAATCTACCTAAAGCAGCCTTTTCGCCGGTAATATGCTTGAATGCATCGCTTAAATATCCAGCATTACCAATACCATCGTATGAATTGGTATTATCTTGATTAATCCATCCAGATTCATTAAGTTGAGCGTAAGCTTTTTCAGCAAGTACTACCCATAATTCATTGCTAGCATTGCCATGATAATCACCTGCATTCGCATATACAAAGTTACCTAGGTTATTAGTTGGTAAATATCTGTCAACAGTTACATAATCCGCAACTCCATTATTGTAAAAGCGGACTGTAAAAGTACCATCTCCATTATCCACGAACATATTTTCGATAATCTCAGGTGACTGTACCAGAGTTGCACCTAAACCAGCTAAGAAGAAACAGTTATTGATATAGCCTTGTCGGATATCATCATGACTGATTCCATTTTGGAACAGAGAACCTTCTGTATATGTATAGGTGTAAGAAGTTTCGGGGCGTTCGGTTCCTAAAAACCACTTATTAATTAACTTGTCTAGTTGCTCTGCGCTACTTTCAACTTGCAAATTACCTGATTTATTCGCAGCGTCACCGTAAACAACCTTACTTGATAAAACTCTTACGTAATCTGGCATTCCTAAGTCGAGGGCATTATCAACCAAAGTACGTAAGTCTGTAATTTCATTTGCATCAACAGTACCCTTATCTTTTGCATCCCGGAGGATAGTAATCATGTCATTACGGTCTAAATTATTGTCTGAAAATAATGACTTGGTTAAATTAAGTATACTTGCATCCTTAATATTCTGTTCAAACCAATCTTTTTCAGATTGTGGTATGGGAGTTGGATTGGCAATTTGGAAAGATTTTTGCGTGATGTTGCTGTAACTATCTGCTTTGTCGCGGGTTCTAGCCCATAACACGTAATCACCAGCTTCTAAGGAATTAACATTATAATCAAAGCTGAATGAACCATCTGTATTCTTACGGAATTCAACAGCATCATCGATATCTTGCCAGCTTCCATCGTCTTTCTTCAACCAAAAATCAACTCTGGTTAAATCCTCCATGCCGTTAGCATCAAACACCTTGGTATTAGTAACGCGAACGCCATCCTCTACAGCTTCGATGTCAAACTTGAAATCTGAAGGAGCAACATTCTTAACATTGAAGTAACTTGTTAAAGCATCTCCAGCAGCACCGGCTTTATCATAAGCTGTTGCTTTTAGTTGGTAATCACCTTGCTCCAAGCTATTGATACTGTAATCAAAACTAATGGAACCACCCTGATTCTGATTGATTTCGAGAGTGTCTTGAATCTCAATCCATTCTCCATCTTCTTGCTTAAGCTGAAACTCAATTCTTTCTAAATCATCTATACCATCTGCGTCAAATACTGTTATATTATTTAGCTCAATTCCTCCATCTATTTGCTTAAGATTGAAGTCGAGTTGACTGGGCGCTGCATTACCGATGCTAAATGACTGCTGCCAACTATCACTGTAACTATCTGCTCAATCGCGAGCTCTTGCCCATAAGACATAATCGCCTTTTTCTAGAGATTCAATGCTGTAGTTAAAGCCGATGGAGCCATCTTCATTGCTGGTAAATTCAACAGCATCTTCAATATTTTCCCAACTTTCACCCTCTTTTTTTAACCAAAAATCTACTCTGGTGAGGTCATTTAAACTATTAGCATCGACTACTCTAGTATCTTTAAGACGAACGCCACCTTCAATAACTTCGACTTCAAACCGTAATTCAGTTGGTTTAGTGTTCTTAACTGGGAAATAACTTTTTAAAGTTTCACTCGCAGCACCAGCTTTATCGTAAGCTGTGGCTTTAAGTTCATAGTTGCCTTGAACTAAGCTATTAATGCTGTATTCAAAACCGAAAGAATCATCTCCATTATCACTAAAATCGAGAGCATCTTCAATATCAATCCATTCGCCATCCTCTGCTTTAAGCTGAAAATCAATTCTTGCTAAGTCATCTACACCATTTGCATCAAATACTTTTGCATTTTTTAGCTCAATTCCTCCATTGACTTGCTCGATTGTGAAATCCAGCTTTGTAGGTGCAACATTCTCAAGCTCGGGATTAACAATATGAGGTATATCAATAGTTTGTCCCCAACCATTGCTTTTAGCGCCGGATTTATCGGTTGCTCTAGCCCATATGTAGTATTCACCTTCTTCAAGATTGCTAATTTCGTAATCGAAACCAATTGAGCCATCACTGTTGCTGTTAAATTCAGATACCGTACCAAATTTTTTCCAGTTTTCACCTTGTTTTTTTAGCCAAAAATCAACTTTTCTGATGTTATCTACGCCATCAGCATCAAAAATCCTGGTATCTGTAAGCTTAATACCACTATCAATTACCTCTGTATCGAATTCAAACTCTTGAGGTATATAGTTATTTTTTACTTTCAAGTTGTAAGAGGTAATAGCATCATCTACTTGATGCACCTGAATATGGTATGTACCGATACCTAAAATCTGATTAATATTTTCGTTTTTTATACCTTCGGCAGATGAAGCTGCTATTTCTGAACCGTTATCATCAAACAATACAACATCCGCATTAGCTGATAAATCGTTTAAAGCAAGACTGAAGTTACTGCGACTGCTAATAGTGAAAGTATAGTAATCGTCAGCATTATTGTTCAAACCTAGCGTATCTTCGATAGTTTGCCATGTTTGGTTAATATCTAAAGAAGTTGAGGAACCGAAAAGGTTCCCCGCATCATCTATTGACATAGTAATAGCTGCTTTTTATATAAAGTTTGTAAACAACGCCTTGCACAGAAAGAAGCAAGGTAAGGATTTTATATTGGTTTGTAAATTCCTTATCTTTTAGATAGGAACTTCTATAGTGCTATTTACACTCCCAAAACAGCTAGGGAAAAATTACGTATTAATTCAAATAAAAAAATCTGATATATTACCTAACCATCAGTTTTTTTAATAAATTTGTTTGAATAAATTCAGTATTCATACTATGTTGTATAAAGTTATTTAAAAGTAGCTCTTTTTTGTTAATCGCATCACATTTAAAAGCCAAACTCATTATCAGCAGGTGTTTCAGCAGACCATCAATTGAGTAAAGAATATAATCTTCGTAGCAAATAATACTAAGATTAAGTATAAAAATAGATTTATCATTATCTATATCTGATTATAAAACTTTAGTACTTAGGTAGGTAGAGATAAATAAAATACTCTACCTTTTTTAATTCTTAACTCGCAAATAAGTGTTAAATCAAAAAATTTACTATATTCAAGGAAAAATTAAAGAAATCCGGGAATAATTTCGTTTATTACTATTTCAGGACGTAAATAAGTCCCGACGCAACCTTTTGAGCAGGCTTGGATAAAAAAGAAATTAGCAAGCCCTAAGATATAGCAGTAAACATATAGGTTAGGACATCATAATTCTGGTTCAAAGGCAACAGGCAACGGGAGCATCCCAATTTTGCAAAAATACGATTTGGTAGTGCGAGCATCTTGCTCGCTCGTGGCTCCTAGCGAGCAAGATGCTCGCACTATAAAAAAATAAATTTACACATTTAGGATGCTCCCCAGGCAACAGGTAACAGGCAATAGGCAACAGGCAACAGGCAATAGAAAAATTTCCTAACTTAAAGGCGTAGTGCTATAGTTTAAAGCTTTTACTTAGGTGAAGAGATATTGGCAAAAAAAAAAGGCATTTGATAATAGAGAATATACTGAATTCCCCTTCAACAAATGCCAATTATTAGTTATTAATCAAAATCAATCAAAATCAATCAAAAATAAATATAGATGCTACACCTTTATTTTAAAAACAAATATTGATAACTGAGCTTTTTTTAGATTAATAAGCGTACCTATGCATAACCTCTAGCAATGGCTAAAGCCCTTCGCACAGCTGCATCGGCATTAATAAATCCGTTACCGTAAACCGTGTCATAGCCTTTACTACCCAGATCGTAAGCAGTTTCGGAAATAATTGCTTTTATCTGTGCCGCGCTTAAATCAGAATTAACGCTCCATACCAAAGAAGCAACACCGGAAACATTTGCTGTTGAAGCTGAGGTTCCATTAAATTTGTCGTTGTAACTAAAATCAAACTTACCCGAATCATTACGATCTGCGCTGGTTGTAACAAACTCAGATGGAGCCATTACAGTTAACCCATTACCGTAATTTGAACCCCACCAGTTATCGTAAGAAACCCTTTCACCTGGGGTTTTAGCATTACCATACCAGTCTTGAGTTCCCCAAGAAGAACCCACAGCCATTACATTAACGTACTTCGCAGCTAAATCTGCGGGGCTAGCAATTTTATTACTATTTTCATTCCCAGAAGCTATTACAAATAAAGCTTTATCTTGATTATCTGCGATTAATTGCTCAAATTCTACCGAATAACCGCCAGCCAAGCTGAGATTAACTACCAAACGTTTACCTTGAACGTTGGCTTTGTCTATCATCGCTTGTGTTGCAGTGGCTAAATTATAATCGAGTGCATCTTCTCCTACAACATCGACAAGCATCAAATCGGAATTCCAGTTGATACCTGCCCCTCCTTGTTTATTATTGCTTTTAGCAGCAATTGTTCCTTGTACTAAAGTTCCGTGAGAAAAATTTCCCCACTCATCAAGATAGTTTTCACCAATAAAATCAGCTTTGCGTAAATCGGGATGAATTTTTCCACTGCTATTAGTACCCAGCCCTGTATCTTGGATACCAATCATTACATTATCCGTACCCTTAGTAAAGCGCCATGCATTATGAACTCCCATTCCGTGCAAATTCCACTGCTGGCTAAATAAAGGGTCGTTAGGAGTTACTGATAAATTGATAGTAGTATCGGCAAATTTTATTGCTTCAATACCTTCAAACAAAATTTCACTACCATCACCAAGCGTCAAGGCATCAAATATTCGGTTGCCATTCCCTAAATTGTAAGCAATACCTCCATTCGGATCGGTTGCATAATTAAAGGCTGCTGAAGTTGAAGCAAATTGGGATAAATCGATTAAATCCCGCGCTCCAATATCATAATCAACATTACCGTTACCCGAAAAAATTGTCCGACTGTAACCAGACTCGAATGTAAAGGTATCAGCGCTCAAAGTTCCAGCTAGACTCCGCGTACCATTAGCACTCTGAGGTATGGGGGCTGAAGTAAGAATTGCAGATGATGCGCTTGTTGCTGCCGGATTTACGATTGCATTACTAGCAGATGTGGGATTTGACTGCGTATCCCTTGAATTATCAGTTATTGGTAATGGAGATGCGGATAACTTCAGGTTGTAATAAGTCTCGCTGTTAGCGTAGGAATTTACCTTTAGATAATAAATTCCGGCTTTTAAAGTTTGTGCAATCTCTTCATTTAAGGTACCGATATTAACGGAGCTAGCAAGAATATTTCCTTGACTCGACAGCAAGCGCAAATCGGCATCAGCACTCAAACTATCAACTACAACTTTAAATTCACTGGTATCAGCAAGATTAAACCTGTAATAGTCGTCAGAATCTGGTTTGCCTACCCAATCGCTAATACTTGTTTGGGAATTTACAGCAACTTCACGAGCATTATTAAAAGTATTTCCCGCACTGTCAAAGGGTACTCCTGAAACACTTAAACGATATAAAGTTTCTATATTGCCGTAAGGATAAACTTCAATATGGTAAGTTCCTTTGTCTAAATCGGTGGTAATAGATTCAGAAGTTGTACCTCCATTATTGGAATAAGCGATTGTTTCGCCTTTCTCGAATTTCCCATTAGCATTTTTATCCTGAATCAGCCTTACGTCTGCATCCGCACTTAAGCCATCAAGGGTGAGATTAAAACTGCTACGCCCTTTTAAACTGAAACTATATAAATCATTTGCTTCAAAACTATTTACTGTATCAGTAATTGTTTGAATACTAGTATTAACACGTAGTTGAGTTGCTGAATCTGAAAGTCTTATTGGGACAGTTTCTGACATATTTATCAAATCCGAAGATACGGTATTTATTCGTTTAATATCTATCAGTACTCTTTTTTAATGTAAAAAAAGAGACTCTGTGTCTACTTTAACCTTAAACCTATGATAAATTTACTTAATCTTCATGAAAACTTTGAATTAATAAAATTGTCTATTTGGAGAAAATACTCGTATTTTCCTTTTGATAATAAAAATTATAGTGCCATTTTATTGCTAAGTGTTTTCTCATTCAAAGTTATTTGCTACTTATTTTTATATCTAGGTAAAATGAAAACCTATGTATCATAAATGGAGATACATTGTACCTTAAATCGAAGCTTTAATAAAAATATCTTTGTGTATAATTTTGCTTTGACATTGTAATTACATCAATTAATTCAAAGAATACGTTGTGATTTGATGCTCCCTAGCTAGATAAGTAGTTATTTAATATGTTTTTACGATAAAATATTTTTTTATATGTATGCTGTTATTTGCTGCATTCATCGAGTTGAAAGTGAATCGAAATAAATCAAGATAATAATTTAGCAAAATAAAAAAAATACTTTTTTAAACTGGTGTGGGAGTAAGAAAACTAAGTTTTTAATTTTGAGGCAAACAAAGCATAAATAGGCGTAAATATTTTTAGCTAAATGTAAATTTTATTCTTGAGATGGTAAAAGTTTTGTAAATTACACTTAGGACGGGAGCAACCGTCATGTTAAGGTAGGCTGTCCGGCAAAAAAACTTTAAATTAAGCATTTAGCACTATTAATATCTCCCAACCTTTTTATTTATAGGGGCTTTGGGTAAATCCTGACACTATAAGAATTCGCTTCGACGATCAAAAAAATTAGATATTGTTGCTCCCGGTTCGTAGTTGCGCTTTAGCGCTAAATCCGCAGGGGAAGACGGCCCTTACTATGAGCCTTTATTACCTCGCACAATTTCTTTTTCTGTTGGCGTATGGACGGTTAATTGCAATACTTATGATGTCAAAACATGATGGGGGAAGATAACTGATGCTGTCTTTATACGATTCTTATAATCCTTGGCTCGTAGCAGTGGGATTGAACGCCGTACTTTTAGCTATAGTTTGGCTGCTACCGAAAAAACTGCTTACCCCCGCAGGAATAATTAATGCCTGGTTGCTGGGTGTTTTAATTTGGGGAACGCTCGGTTTGAGGGGATATGCAGTAGTTTGCGCTTATTTTATAGTTGGTTCGGCTGTTACCCGCATCGGCATGAAGCAAAAAGAAGCGGTCGGAATTGCCGAAAAGCGTTCCGGTGCCAGAGGACCAGAAAACGTTTGGGGTTCGGCTTTTACCGCAGCATTATGCGCTATGGGGATAGGAATTATTAATTGGCAAGGAAGCGAAACTGTTTTTCTGGGTTCGTTACTACTTTTGGGTTATGTGGCAAGTTTTTGCACCAAGCTCTCCGATACCTGCGCTAGTGAAGTTGGTAAAGCCTACGGTAAGCGGACTTTTTTGATTACAACTTTGCAGCCAGTGCCCAGAGGAACCGAAGGAGCTGTTAGTTTAGAAGGAACTATGAGTGGAATCTTCGCTTCGGTGGTGCTGGCAATGCTTGGTTGGGGAGTAGGCTTAATTGATGTATGGGGTATTATATGGTGTGTATTGGCGGCATTTATTGCCACTAATTTAGAAAGCGTAATTGGAGCTACTTTGCAATCCCGATGGCAGTGGTTAACTAATGAATTAGTGAATGTTCTCAATACCTTGATAGGAGCTGCTGCTGCAATGTTATTTGCTTGGATGCGGGCAAATATTTAAAATATAGTGTTTGCTTAAATGTTTGCTTAAATACAATTTGTAAAAAGATCGGTAACTCCACAAGTATTCATACGCAATATTTTTCAAGATTTATTGCGCTATTGCCATAAGACAGCTTTGCATTCTTCGTAGCATTATCCTTGAGTCCGTGTCAGTTGAATGCGATTGCTTTTAACTTTATCGCTGTATATTTTTTAAGGTATTTTCACTCGTATTAACTTTATGGAATCTTCATCGTTTTTAACTGTTGATGACCGATTAATTTCGGTAAAACAGGCAGTACAATACTTACAAATTAGTGGAAAATTAGGTCAGTTTATTAGGGATATTCTGCGTCAAGATGTCATCGAACAAGAAATTGAAGCAAGAAAAGAAATTGAACTTTCTCCCGCTTTAACCGAACAAGCAATTATTGATTTTCGGCTTAAGAATGGGCTTAGCGAGCAACAGAAGTTTCAGGATTGGTTGAATAGTAGCGGTACCGATTATGCTACATTTCACTCCACAGTCGCTTTTGGGTTTAAGTTAGAGAAACTTAAAAGTTTAGTGGCAGAGCCAAAACTTGCAGAATATTTTATTGAAAGAAAGATTTTTTTAGATAGGGTGGTACTTTCTCGGATTATTGTTGATAATCGAGAGTTAGCTGAGGAGTTACACACCCAAATCGAAGAAGGAACTGGTTTTGAGCAGCTAGCTAGGGAATATTCTGTTTCTGACGATAAAATTGTCAACGGTATGATGGGACCAGTGAGTCGTGGAACAATGCCGGATAAACTTCGAGCAGCTGTAGATGTAGCCAATCCTGGGGATATTTTAGGACCTGTAGAACTAGAGGAACGTTATGGATTGTTTCGTTTAGAACAGCTCTTACCAGCATCATTAGAAGATACTCAACTTAAGCAAGCACTACAAAATGAACTGTTTGAGAAATGGCTAGCAGAGAAAATTCAAAAGCTGACAGTCAAACTACAAGTAATATAAAGGTTTCAAATAAGGTTTTAAATAATCAATATCAAGCAACAGTGTTAGCTTCCCCCTTCTGGAACCAAGCACCTCTATGTTGGCTGAGTGACGAACAAAAAACCCTGTTACAAAACCAATCAGATATTCTTGATTTTCGTTTAGGAGAGAAAATTTGGTCTCAAGAAGCAGTTGGTTATCAATTTCTGATAATTTCAGGTAAAGTTCGCCTGCGTGAAGAAGGCGTTGGTAAACCTTTAGCCGCCTTAGAGTCAGGACAATGGTTCGGCTACTTAAATAATTATCCCACAGAATGTAAAGCTGTAGCAGCTAGTAAAGAAGTTTTAGTGCTGCGTACCAGTACAGATTTATGGGCAGAATTATCAACCCCGCAGATTGAAGAGTTTTGGAATGGAGGAGAGACGGAGGGACAAAGAGACAAGGAGAGTCACTTACGTGCGGATGTCCAAGCCGTTGTTAGCGAAGCGTCTCCAAAGGAGATGCAAAGTGGCGTGACAAGGGGACAGGGAGACAAAATAGTAAAAGTTTCTTCCCCCTCTTCCCCTTCTTTCTCCCATCCCATCACATCCGGCTACCCCTTCGTCTCCAGTGCCAACAGTGCTGCTGCTTGCTTAACTATGGTGGCGCAGTTTTTGGAAATTTCGGTGAAATTAGAATGGGTACAGCGTCAAGTGCGATCGCAACGGCCGAAAAATGTTATAGAAGCTGCCGAGAAACTGGGTTTGCTGCTGCGGAGGTTGCAGGTTAATTGGGATGATTTCGATCAACTTTCTTTTCCAGCTTTATTGTTATGGGGTAATTCGGAGCAAGCTAATTGGGTGGTAGCTTATGGGCAAAAAGGCAATAAGTTAATTGTTGCTAACCCGCAAAACCCCGATTTTACTTGCGAAACCGTATCTCGTGAAGAACTTGAAAGCTTTTGGAATGGTTATTTATGGCAAGTAGAACAAACACAAAAGCAAGAAAAATTTAACTTAAGTTGGTTTTTACCAGCAGTTTGGCAATACAAAGGTTTGCTTAGCGAAGTACTGCTGGCATCCTTCACCTTGCAACTGCTGGGATTAACTACACCGCTGATTACCCAAGTCATCATCGATAAAGTCATGGTGCAAGAGAGTTTAGCCACTCTCGACGTAATGGCGATCGCCCTACTCTTAGTAGCGGTATTTGAATCGTTGTTGGGGATTCTACGTTTATTTATTTTCACCCATACAGCCCGTCGTTTAGATTTAAGTTTGTCAGCTCAGCTATTTCGCCACTTGATGCGCTTACCTTTATCTTATTTTGAGTCGCGACGGGTAGGAGATACAGTAGCAAGGGTGCAAGAATTAGAACAAATTCGTCAGTTTCTTACGGGTACGGCATTAACTGTAGTTCTCGATAGTATTTTTGCTGTAGTTTACCTGGTACTAATGTTTTACTACAGCAGTACCCTTACCTTCGTAGCGTTGGCAGTATTACCGTTATTTGCCATATTAACCCTGACAGCCACACCAATTTTACGTAAATGGCTCAACGAAACCTTTAACCGTAGCGCTGACAGTCAATCATTCCTGGTAGAAACAATTACGGGAATTCATTCAGTAAAAGCACATGCAGCCGAACCAGCAACCAGGGATAGATGGGAAGGTTTATTTGCACGCTTTGTCCGTACTGGTTTCAAAGCTTCCACAACTTCCAATATCAGCAGTAACATCGGCGACTTTCTCACTAAATTCTCCAGCCTGTTGATATTATGGTTTGGAGCCAAATTGGTTATTGATGGTAACTTTACGGTAGGGCAATTAGTAGCTTTTCAAATGCTTTCTGGAAGAGTTACCGGACCTTTATTAAGATTAGTTCAACTGTGGCAAAATTTACAGCAAGTACTGTTATCTGTAGATAGAATCGGCGACATTCTTAACGTCAACCCAGAAGCAGAACCGGGAACCGGATTAGTACTACCATCACTCGAAGGAGAAGTTACATTCGACCAAGTATTTTTCCGTTATAAAGCTAATACCGAGCCAGTTCTCAAAGGGATTTCCTTTCACGTAGAACCGGGTCAATTTGTTGGTATAGTAGGACGCAGCGGCTCCGGTAAAAGTACGCTTTCCAAATTGCTACAAAGGCTTTACCAAATCGAATCCGGACGCATTTTAATTGATGGTTTCGAGCTTAAAAGTGTTGACTTAGCTTCCTTACGGCAACAAATAGGCGTAGTTTTGCAAGAAGACTTTTTGTTTAACGGCAGCATCCTAGAAAACATTACATTAGGAAACCCCGAAATTAGTGCCGAGCAAGTAGTACAAGCCGCCAGAATGGCAGTAGCTCACGACTTCATCAGCGAACTACCTCAAGGTTACGAAAGCAACGTCGGCGAAAGAGGTACCGCATTATCCGGAGGGCAAAGACAGCGAGTTGCATTAGCAAGGTTGTTTTTGTTGGAAGCACCGATTTTGATTTTGGACGAAGCAACCAGCGCCTTAGATAGCGAAACCGAACAGCAGGTATTGCAAAACTTGCAAAAGACAACCCAGGGAAAAACCGTATTTTTAATCGCACATCGTTTCGCACCATTAAAACGAGCCGACATGATTTTAGTAATGGAAAAAGGAATCATCGTCGAAAGAGGAACCCATGATGAACTATTGCAGCAAAAAGGATTGTATTATTCCCTTTATCAAAAGCAGCAAATGAACGTTTAAATGGGTTAGTTGTTAGTTGTTAGTTGTTAGTTGTTAGTTGTTGTTAGTTATAACCTTAAACCTTTGACCTCTAACCTTTAACCTTTGATTGTAGGGTGTGTAACGGCTTGAATAACTATTAATAAAAACTTGTTAATTTGAAAATGCCGTTACGCACCACTTAATTACGAAGAAAACGAAAAATCTCTCATTAACTCTTTTCTCCGCGCTCTCCGCACGCCACTTGCTACAAGTCGGGAAACCCGCCCAACGCAGTGGCTTGTCTAGTAAGGTTTTTTCTCCTTAATAATCTTCCGTTAAAACGAGTAAAATACAAACACAAACCCGATTAAAAATTATTCAAATAAGTATAAAAAACAGCAATGCACAAAGTTAATTTACAAGAAGCTCAAAACCAGCTTGCGGAATTAATCGAAGAAGCTGCAAACGGAAAAAAAGTAATTATATTCCGTAATGATGGAACATCATTTCAAATTATTCCGGTTAAAAAAGAAAAACCGATACCTAAATTTGGTAGTGCAAAGGGTTTAATTGAAATGTCAGATGATTTTGATGAACCATTAGAAGACTTTCAGGAATATGCTCCATAAAATTGCTTCTTGATACTCATACTTTTTTATGGTTCATTGGTGGAAATACCAATTTAAGCAATACAGCTAGAAACGCAATTGAGGATATAAGCAATCAGCGATTTATCAGTATTGCTACCCTTTGGGAGATATCTATTAAAGTTAGTATTGGCAAACTTAAAATCGGACTTGCATTTATAGAATTAGTAGAACAAGAAGTTTATGGCAATGCAATCGAAATACTGGAAATATCATCCGAGCATTTAGACGAATTGGTAAAATTGCCTTTTCATTATAAAGATCCTTTTGATAGACTAATAATTGCACAAAGTTTGGTAGAAAATATGACTTTGTTCTCAAAAGATGCAGCTTTTCAAAATTATCCTATAAAGCTTTTGTGGTGAGAAACGAATTAGGCGGAAAGAGCATATTTCGGGACTATGGCGACTGCGGATAGTGAGGTATATCTTGATTAAGGCAAACCCACGGTTGTGCGCTCGATGTCCAGATATCCAGCATTGGCTGGAAATCCGACGGATTGTCCAGCGTTGGAAAACGGATAGATATGAATTCTGGAACAGCTTCGCCACACGTGAATAGTGGAGTGCCACAATCAGCGCAAAAGCTGCGCGTCGTGAAACCACCACTGCTAGCACGAACCGAGAAGGTCTTGGGTGTCCCCGTCACCTCTAGGATCTGATACCCGGACAACAACTCCGGAAGCGAAAGGAGCGCCACTGGAGCGCTGGCAGTCCAGGCAGTGGCAGTTGAGCATCGCGACTGGCTCGCGTGCAGACACATAGCGGATTGAACCGCATACACACCCACCGGAGAAAGTAGCAGTCATATCAATTACTAGTTCCCTGAAAAAGTAATTGATAAATTTTAGCATTGTATACCAACAATAAAGTTGCAATACACACTTTATTTTTCAATATTCAAATAGTAATCCTATGTGAAGTGAGACAGGACTTACGCAATTGTCATAAGGTATTAGTTGGTGCGTGACAGAAACAATTCCTCAAAAATCTAATTTACAGTGGCGCTATAGATATTTGTATTGATGGACTTAACGAAGTTACAGCCGATACCCGCGCTCAAATTAAACAGTTTGTAGAAAGCTATTTCCGGGGTAATATCATCATGACTACCCAACCCTTGGAATGGGAACCACCTTCTACTGCTAAAACTTATTATTTACAACCTTTACAACAATCGCAAATTCAACAGTTTCTATATTCTCGTCAACCACATCTTCCCCATGATGCCAAAATCAAAGGTAGCGATTACCAAAAAAATTGCGATCGCTATCTTGATAAAAGCTTGAATACTCCACAAACATCGGAAGAATTAACTGCTGTCAAACGAATTCTTTCCAACCCGATGGATTTGACGTTAATTGCTCTGATGCTTTCCCAAGGGGAACATCCCGATTTATTCCACCTGCAAGAACAACAATACAACTTAATGGCAGAAGAATACGAGCGATTTTGGAAACAGGATTTTCCCCTCAAACAGTTTTCCGAAGCAGTTTATCAAATGCGGATTAATGATGAAAGTGCTTTACCAGATGATGAATTTTACAATGAATTGCTCTGTATGGAAGACGAAAAATATAAAATGGTTGTCAGCCGTCAGTGGCAGGATTCGGACGGTGAAGCTCAGAAGGAATGGTATTTTCGTCACGATAAAATCATGGATTACTTTATTGTTCAAACCTTCCTTGGCGACGGTGATGAAGCCGAATCGAGATTAATTGATAACATTGGCGACCCGCGTTTTCGCGGAGTTTATTTTCTTCTGGCAACTTTACTACGTTTGAATGAAGCTAAAGATTTACGGGAAAAGTTGATAGATTACGCTGCCGATACTAAAGATCATACCGTTAGCGATACTTTTGTACAATTGTTGAGAACAAGATGATTCAATTTTAGATTTTAGATTTTGGATTTTGGATTTTAACAACGGATGTTTTTGTTTTGGATTGGGAGTTGGGAGTGAGGAATTAACAGTTATAGTTATTTCTTTGAAAAAATTGGTAGTGCGAGCATCTTGCTCGCTCGATACTAGCGAGCAAGATGCTCGCACTACAAAAATTCGTTAAGCATTGATAATTTCTCCCCATCTCCCCATCTCTAAAATCACTCCCGCAACACATACCCCACACCCCTAACCGTTTTAATCAACCGCTTTTCGTCATTTGCTTCCAACTTCAACCGCAAATAACGCACGTAAACTTCAATGATGTTGGAGTCTCCCATAAAATCGTAACCCCAGACTTCTTCTAAAATTCTGTCGCGTGTTATCACTTGTCGGGGATGGGAAAGTAAATATTCAAGTAAATCAAATTCTTTGGCTGTCAATTCAATTAATCGCCCGTTTCGGTAAACTTCCCTAGTTCCACGGTTTAATTTTAAATCTTCAAATTCTAAATTATCTTCGCTATCTTCGTTGGATTTACTGCGAATGCGTGCCCGTACCCTCGCCAATAATTCTTCTACACTGAATGGTTTTACTACATAATCATCCGCACCTGCATCTAATCCAGCAACGCGATCGCTAACTTCGTCTTTAGCGGTGAGCAAAATTATCGGCGTTTTATCCCCAGTGCTTCGCAATCGTCGGCAAATCTCTAAGCCAGTCATTCCCGGCAGCATCCAGTCTAGAAGGATTAAATCTGGACTTGATTCCCGTGCCATAGTCAATCCGGTTAATCCGTCATTCGCAACGCTGACTTGATAACCTTCAAAACCCAACTCTAATTCTACAAATTTCGCTAATTTAACTTCGTCTTCTACAAGTAAAATGTGCGCTGTCATAAAATTGAATTATTCTAAAATATATAAAATTGTCTTCAGTGTTGATTCTATGTATATATCATGAATTATATCAATAATTGATGTTACAATAACTTCGCATTTATTTTAGGAAAGCTATTGTATATTATTTATATTTATGGGAAAAAGTATTGATACTGGCGATAAAAATACTAATTCACACTCATAAAGTATTCTAAAATTAAAAAAAATTAATAATACTATTTAATAATTAATTAGGAACAATCTATGCAGCTAGAATCTCGGCATTGGCAGCAGAAACAGCGAACTTTAGAAGTTTTATCATCTCTAAGTTACCGCAATGGAGAGCTTAGAAAATTTTTACAAGAAATTGCTATTAGCGTTAGTAAGTTAATTACTATTGATTGGTCTGTAGTTACCTTTTGTCAAGGGGATTTCGACAAAATTCTTGCTAGCAGTATAGAGCTAGATGATTACGATATAACTTATTCATTGCACGGTGTTGTCACCGGAACAGTAGTAGAAACAGGAAAAAGTCTTACAGTTGATGATACCAAAATTTCTACGGAACACGGTGCAGTACCTGAAGGATATCGTTCTTATTTAGGAGTTCCTTTACGCACTTCCCAAGGAAAAGTTATCGGTACAATTTGTTCGTTTCATCAGCAGCCACGCAAATATAATTTAGAAGAAGTTGCAATTGTAGAATTATTTGCCGAGCGTGCGGCAACAGCAATTGATAATTATCAACTTTATCAGCAACAGTGTAAATTTAATGAAATATTAGAAGCTGAAGTTGCTAAAAGAACGCAGGAATTGAAAGCAGCGCAAGCCTCACTTGTAGAAAAAGAACGTTTGGCTGCAATTGGGGAATTTGCATCTGGGATTATTCACGAAATTCGCAATCCATTTACTACGATGAAAATGGGTTTGAATTATTTCAAAAAAATAGATAAATCCGAACCTTCTCAAATGCGAGTATCTTTAGCATTAGAAGAAGCAGATAGATTAGAAAGATTGCTGAAAGAAATTCTGCTGTATGCAAAACCTCAAAGATTAGATTTACAAGAAATTGATATTAATCGGTTTATTTCTCAAATGTTGTCATCGCTGCGAATAATACCAGCGGCAACCCAAAGGCAGATAGAATATTATCCCCCATCAACTCAGTTAAAAGTAATGGGAGATAAAGATAAACTCAAACAAATTATAATTAATCTTGTCCGTAACGCTTGTGAAGCTGTAAGCGTGGGAGAAACCGTGAAAATTCAGCTTGAAAAAATTGAAAATAATTCTAAGCAACAAAAAGAGAAAGTATCGATTAACATTTGCAACGGTGGAGAACCCATATCCCCAGAGGTTTTGCCGAAATTAACTCAACCTTTTTACTCGACAAAATCCTCGGGTACTGGATTGGGGCTGGCAATAGTTAAACGCATAGTAGAATCTCATAATGGTGAATTGCAAATCAAATCTAACGCAGAAGCAGGAACAATAATAAGCGTAAAATTACCAATTTGCTCTTAGCAATAAGCAGTAATATCTTCACCACATTCATCAGCAAGATAGCACAAAGCTTTAAAGCGTAAAGTAACAACTTGCTCGTAAAGAGGATTTAACTTACACATAGGAGGAATGTGAAATAATTTACGTCCAAAAACTACTATATCGCGTTCAAAAGGACATTGTGCGGGAATAGATTTACACAGAAAATGAGCTAATTTGGGATTTTTCACTTCTTGAGAATCCAGCCATTGACGAATAGGAGAAAGAAAGTCGTGCTGAGATTTGAATTGAGTAAAGCTTGTCATAATTTTGACCTCGTTTTGTAATATTAGATAATTAACTTTAAATCCTTTTCTATATATAAATAGGATCGGATTTAATTAGTTATGCATTTACTTTCGGAACACCTATAACTACATACAGCTATTTGAGGGTTCCGGATAATATGAGGAGAAAAGAATTGTCAAATGATTTATATATTTTGAACAATGAAAACTAGCTAATTCTAATTGCTTCCTTGTTAATGAATAAATAGTTATCTAGTCAAATATGAATTTATTTAAATATATATAAATTAAAATCCCGTTTCAATCAAAGCTGATACATATTGAGCCTGTAGAGAGGTTGCATTACAACGTCTTGATGTATTTAGATTTGTATCAAAAACATGAAATTGCATAATAATTTATTCTCCGTTGCCTGTTGCCCCTTCCCTATTCCCTATTTCCCCGAACCACAAAAGCTCCAATAAGATAAGATAGCAGCGTAGACAAATGGCTGTTGGTCAAAAATTACTCAATAATAATCAGCAACGAAGCGATACTGAAAATGCCCAAGTGGAAACTTGTTACCGAATTTACCTTTGATAGCGCCCATTACATCAAAGATTATAATGGCCCTTGCGGTAGGATGCACGGGCATACTTATACAGTGCGGATTGAAGCAATTAGCAGCAAACTACACTCTTCAGAATACTGTCCTCATCCGGTGATGGTTGCTGATTTTAGAAGCTTACGCTGGGCTAAAAAAGATGTCACCAAAGGAGGATTAGATCATTGCGTTTTAAACGAAGTAATGCCTCCCGAATATGAAACCACGGCAGAGATGATTGCTAAGTATATATATGATGAGACGAAGAAGAAATTGCCAGAAGGCGTAAAAATCAAAGTTGCGGTATCGGAGACGGCTAATTCTTGGGCTGAGTATGAGGATGATTGAGATTATAGAAATAAAAATAAGATAAAAGAAATTATTAAAAATATAACAAGAATGCCACCCTTTCACCTCATCTCCCCTGAAACCGCTAAAAACAACAATTTAACCGAAGTTTATCAAAGCGATCGCGGCATTCTCTACCAAGGAGACTGCCTAAATTTTTTATCTTCTATTCCTGATGAAAGCATAGATATTGTATTTGCCGATCCACCTTTTAATCTTGGTAAAAATTACGGCAAAGGTGTAAGCGATAATTTAAAAGATAACGAATATCTTACATGGTCAAAAAATTGGCTGAATGAAAGCATCCGAGTACTAAAACCAGGAGGAAGTTTATTTGTTTTTAACTTACCTAAATGGTGCATTGAATATGGTGCATATCTAAACCAAAAGGATATGCTTTTTCGTCACTGGATTGCTTGTAGAATGCCGAAAGCTTTTCCCAGGGGTAAGCGGATGTCTCCTGCTCATTATGGTTTAATTTACTATACGAAAGGAGAACCGGCTGTTTTTAATAAAGTTTATACACCAATACAAACTTGCCGACATTGTGACGGTGAAATTCGCGATTATGGTGGACATCGTAAGAAATTAAATCCCAAAGGTATCAACTTAATGGATGTTTGGGATGCTCCTGAAGAAGTATGGGATCGATTAATATTAACAGCCCGCCAAACATCAAAGTAAGGCTCTAACTCCTCATAATTACCAATTCGTTCGGTAAGATAAGCATAAAGTTTTCTACTAGGAAGTACCAAAGCCGAGCCTAAAAAGACTCCTCTTAAAAGTCCTAAAACCATCTTATTCACAGCGCGGTGACTAGAGGAGATATTTCCAGTTTCCCATTCAAGAGCAAAAAAATCACCGTTTAACCTTTTCGTTGCATCTACTCTTCCTGGTGAACGAGTTGCATAGGTAATTCTAGACTCTAATTGCCAGCCAAAATTTTCTTGAAGAGCAGCCATGCAGGCATTTTTAATTGGTTTAACACCGTTACCATGCCGTGCAGGATTGATTGTAAAGTTTGATGCACCAGTAGGGTAAACAATTAAATCAATAGCGCTACGAATTTCACTTTGAATAATAGACCATTCTTGAGACTTCTCAAAGTCGCCATGACTAATCAGCGATACCTCTTGCACAATTTTCAAATTTGTGAATTCCTCTGCTCAACCACAAAAGTGTAAATTTATTCAAGTTCTTTTGCAAGCTAAGGTTGTCAAACTATCACTGATTCCATCACAATAAAATTACTATTCACCGATTATTAACCAATTCTAAATACCCTTGCAAATCTTTAACCCGCTGTTTGGTAACATCAGCCTTACAGCTAGCTTTAAGAACTGGTTCTAAACTACCTCCCTCAGCAAAAGCTCCTTCAAAAGCACAACTTTTATCTCTAAATTGAATCCAAGCAAGTTGAGCAGTAACTAATTTTTTCTGCTGACTTGTGTTTAATTTTGGCTTCAACTGTCGATAAACTTGATTTAGTTTCTTATCTGCTGTTTCATAACTTCTATCTGCACAAACTCTCATTTCTACAGTTGTTTGAGGACTATTGCAGTTAAAATTTTGAGCTATTTGATAAGAATCACCACGAGCTAAATTTGGTGCAGCGATAATACCTAATATTGGTAAAGAAATAAAAGCAATTTTTTGGAAGCTAGAACGTAAATTCATTGGTAAATATCCTTATTTGTATCTTGCATTTATAACCTCAATTTTGACATCCGCAATTCCGGATTGTTACCGATTAATTGCTAAAAAATTGCTCACACAGCTTCCAGCACCTCTCTTTACTAAGGGGGTGAATATAATTCGCAATTCGTAAGGTTCTAATTATGTCAAACAATTAATAGATGTTGGATTTTCAATCTTTAATCTAAAATTCTGCGAGCTATTCCATCGAAAAAGTTTCAGGTTCCCCTTGTTCAGGAACAACATCAACTTCTATTTTGAAAGTACCTTCAAAACCAGTACCGAAAACTGGAAACTCCCAACCACCATCATTGAATTCCATTGGTATCCCGTTATCGTTATTAGCAAATCTTTCATCCTTATGTAAGAAAAACTGTAAGTCTTGATTATCTGTTGGTAGCAAAGCGCGAATATAGTATTGCTTGCGGAAAATTACGTTGTCTGAAAAACCAATACCAAGTAAATCCCGTTCGCCAACATAAAAATCAAGCCGTATAACCATATCTTTTTCGGTAATACTGTCATCTGACAAAATAGACTTAGTGTCGAAATAACCTTCCCAAATCAATTTGTTATCATCAGCCCAATCGAAAGCAAGCTCGTCATTGGTTTCTTGAAAATCAATGTTGTTGTCTGGATCTTTGGGGTTAGTTTTACTAAAGGACCGTAACAGTTTTCTGCTTCTTTACTTTGATGAAACAATTCAAAGTCTACACCACGGGGTTTAATACAAACTCCTAAAAAGAATTCGCTTTTCCCAAATAAATCTTTACCGCGTTTTACCTCACCCCGTACAAAACGTAATCTTGCTCTTAAGTTACCAAAAAAGAAGCGCGTGGCAATTTCAAATGCTTCTCTTGAAGTAACTATAGAATCTCTACCGCTGTGGCTTTTGTGAATAAATGTTCTTAATGCCCCAGGTATTTGAGCATAAGTTTGTTTAACTAGCCCATCACTGCGATTGTAATTCATGCCGTACTCTTCTTTTACTGAAAACAAACGGTTGGCAAAGGATGCTGCTCTTATGTCATAGCTGCGGTAATTGGTTCCAACTATCGTTAGCAATCTTTCTAAAGGAAAATATTTATGAAAATTGACGAAAGATTCTGGTTTTGCTGGATCTTCTTGAAAGCCTGGGTGAAAGTGTTCGATTTCATCTTTTGCATCAATCCCAATCCAGTTTTCCATCAGTTGAAATGAAATACCTTGATGTGGGGTACCAATAGTAACTATTTTGTTGATGAAATCTTCTGCTTTGTGATTGTTTTCAGGATAAGTACGCTGTATGGCTTCTCGTACCAATAGCCCACCCATAGAATGAGCGATAATGTTTACCTTTGGTTTCGGTTGTTCAGCATTTTGTATGTGTGCGAGTTCCCGAATAAAGTTGATTAAACGTACAAGTGCCCTACCATAGGTTTTAAATGTCCGATCGTTTAAATCGTAGTAGCGAAATACCCAAATCGTCTGACAAGCATTTTCTACTGATTCGAGCAAATGTAAAGCCATTGCCGGATCTATAACAACTTTATCTCCTGAGAAAAAGTTTTCTGAGTGCAAACGCTTAAAGTTTTTAATCGCGTTTTTATCTTCAAGTTTTTGTAGTTGAGGAGATAGAGAAACACCATTGTTAACCATGTTTTCCAAATTCAGCAATTTACGAGGAAGCACCGGCTCACCTTTGATCTGGCTACCATAATAATTAACTACGTTTGTTGCATCCTGATACTTCCAATCTGACTTTAGAAACCGCAGAATAAAACCTTCATAAATATAATTTTCACCCTTTTTATGTGGGTAAACTGTACTGTCATTAAATCCTTGATATGCATCTTGTTTTTCGTCCGAAACATCTAACTGACCAAAACCTCTAATCAAAATAATTGGCTGAGAATTCCTTGTAGCTTCAGACATTGTTACCTCCTAAAACTATTTTTTTTAATTTAAGTAGTTTAGCTATTGACTTTTATACCTGAAATCAAGAAAATTGCGTATTTACTTTTAAAAATATATGTAGGGTTGCATTAACAATTATTAAATTTGATTACTGTATAAGCAGTAATCTTAGTTAAGCTGAAAATTGTTGATTCTTACAAATTGACTATCCTTTTAATTGTCAATAGTAATTTACCGTAGGAAAACCATACCTATTAGAGCAAAAGTTGATACCCATAAAATTGATAGATGAGGTTAAGCTTTAGTAAAGTAGCTTTTTATTACGAAAGTAGATAATAAACTTTCAGTTACTGTTAACTTTTAATTGCGCTGTTTGAGAAATCCCTAATGTTAGAGCGAATCTTTGATTATCTTCAATATAATTTCAGCATTGAAGCATCTATAGTCCTACTTATTCTAATTTTTCTAGAAGCCATTCTATCGGCAGATAACGCGATCGCCCTTGCAGCCATTGCCCAAGGGCTTGAAGACAAAGAACTCGAACGTCAAGCACTCAACTTCGGTTTAGTCGTTGCATACGTGCTGCGAATTACTTTACTGTTGACGGCTACTTGGGTACAAAAATATTGGCAATTCGAGTTAATCGGCGCAGCTTATTTGCTATGGTTGGTATTTCAGCATTTCACTACTGATAAAGAAGAAGATAGCGAACATACCGCCCGCTATGCATCGCTATGGCAGGTAATACCCGTAATTGCCTTCACCGATTTAGCCTTTTCCTTGGATAGCGTCACCACTGCGATCGCCGTTTCTGATACGAAATGGTTGGTAATAACAGGAACCACAATCGGCATTATTACCCTAAGATTTATGGCTGGTTTATTTATCCGTTGGTTGGATGAATTTGTCTACCTCGAAGATGCAGGCTATATTACCGTCGCCTTCGTAGGTTTGCGTTTGTTATTGAGAGTAGTCAACGAAGCTTTAGTTCCCCCTCAGTGGGCAATAGTCACCGCGATCGCAATAATTCTAGCCTGGGGATTTTCCAAGCGTACAGTTCCAGAAATTGTAGAAGAAAGCGAAAAAACAGAAGTTACGAATTAAGGGTTAGTTGTTAGTTGTTAGTTGTTGGTTGTTAGGAATGAGGAGTTAGGAGTTGGGAGGAACGAAACCAGTTATTCTTCTTATCCCCTTGTCTCCCTCTCCCGCTCTCCCCATCCCCCTGCAATAAAACTACTTAGCTGCTAATTCCTTTGCAAACTTCTCATATAACCAAGGCATATTTTGGGGGTGCCAGCTAACTAATTCATCATTGCTGAACCATAGGGAAATTTCTCTTTGTGCGGTTTCTACAGCATCCGAACCGTGGATGATATTGCGACCAATGTCAACCCCAAAGTCACCACGAATAGTTCCGGGTTCAGCTGTTAAAGGGTTAGTTGCACCAATTATTTTTCTAGCAGCAGCAACAACGCCTTCACCTTCCCAAACCATAGCTACAACAGGGCCAGAAGTAATAAATTCCACCAAGCCAGCAAAAAATGGTCTTTCTTTATGAACGTCATAATGCGATTGGGCTAATTCCCGGCTGACTTCCATGAATTTCATCCCAACTAAAGTAAAGCCCTTCTTCTCATAGCGGCTAATAATTTCACCGACTAATCCACGCTGTACACCATCGGGCTTAATAGCTAAAAATGTGCGCTCCATCACTATCTCCTATAAATTAATCAATTCATCACTTGTTAGAATGTCCGTCGCGATTCGTTTTTTGTCAATAGTTAAATTTTTGGTAATTGGGCATGGGGCATTGGTAATTGGTAATTGGTAATTGGTAATTGGGCATAGGGCATTGATAATTGTTAATTGTTAATTGGTAAAGCTTGAAAAGTAATAGGGAGCAAGATACAAATAATCTTATAACTCCTAACTCCTAACTCTTAATTCCGTGAGCTATGCCCAATGCCCTATGCCCCATGTCCAATTACCCAATTCCCATTTCTGGAAAATTTATACCTAACGTATGTTCCCACACAGACGCGAATGCGTTAAATTGTAATCTCGTGGGTGAAGTACGAAGGTGACTAGTAAATGGGTGTTGAGTCAGGCGCTACATCAGTTGGAATAGGAAAATTCTCATTGAATGGTAAAAAGGCTAAAGCTAAATTAAGCAACAATAAAAAAGTTCAGAAACTTCTGCCACCTAGTACGACATCAGATTTGCCCCGGAGTCATTGGACAATCGAAGAAAGTGAAGCTCTCTACCGTATTGAAGGTTGGGGACAGCCTTATTTTTCGATAAACGCGGCTGGTCATGTTACAGTTTCTCCGAAGGGCGAACGTGGTGGCTCTCTGGATTTGTACGAATTGGTTCATGCACTAAAACTACGCAATTTGGGTTTACCTTTACTAATTCGCTTTTCTGATATTTTAGAAGACAGAATCGAGCGTCTTAATGCTTGTTTTGCTAAAGCTATAGCTCGCTATAATTACGGGGGGGTTTATCAAGGTGTATTTCCCGTCAAATGCAATCAGCAAAGGCATTTTATTGAAGATTTAGTACGTTTTGGTAAACCGCATCAGTTTGGCTTGGAAGCAGGTTCTAAGCCGGAATTAATGATTGCTTTGGCACTGCTTGATACTGCGGGAGCGTTGTTAATTTGTAACGGTTACAAAGACCGTGAATATATTGAGACTGCGATGTTGGCTCAAAGACTAGGGCAAACTCCAATTTTAGTTTTAGAGCAAATTGAAGAAGTTGATTTAGTCATTGAAGTTAGCCGTCAATTAGAAATTCAGCCAATCTTGGGAATTCGCGCCAAACTTAGCACGCAAGGAATGGGACGCTGGGGAACTTCTAGTGGCGATCGCGCTAAGTTCGGTCTGAATATTCCTGAAATTATTAGCGCTGTTGACAAGTTAAAAAATGCCGATTTGTTAGATTCTTTACAGCTTTTGCATTTCCATGTCGGCTCGCAAATCTCGGCGATTAATGTAATTAAAGATGCTATCCAGGAAGCAAGCCGTATTTACGTTGAGCTAGTTTCCTTGGGAGCAAATATGAAATATCTTGATGTTGGTGGAGGTTTAGGGGTTGATTATGACGGTTCTCAAACCAATTTCTACGCTTCTAAAAACTACAATATGCAGAACTATGCTAACGATATTGTCGCAGAGTTAAAAGATGCTTGTAGAGAGCAAGATATTCCGGTACCAACGCTAATCAGTGAAAGCGGACGAGCGGTTGCTTCCCATCAGTCGGTACTAATTTTTGATGTACTCAGTACCAGCGAAGTACCTTGCGAACCACCCGAACCAGCTCAAGAAGGTGAATCTCACATTATTTCTTATTTGTGGGAAACCTTCCAATCTATCAACGAAGAGAATTATCAAGAGTTTTATCACGACGCGGTTCAGTTCAAAGAAGAAGCCATCAGTCGTTTCAATCTAGGAATTTTATCTTTGAGGGAACGAGCCAAAGCCGAACAATTATACTGGGCTTGTTGTTATAAAATTCTTAACATCACTAAACAGCAAGAATACGTACCCGATGATATGGAAGACTTAGAAATAATTATGTCTTCCATCTATTATATAAATCTTTCAGTGTTTCAATCGGCACCGGACTGCTGGGCGATCGACCAGTTATTTCCGATTATGCCCATACACCGTTTGAATGAAGAACCAACGCGCCGGGGTATTTTAGCGGATCTAACTTGCGACAGCGACGGAAAAATTGATAGCTTTATCGACTCGCGAGACGTTAAATCTGTTTTGGAATTGCATCCTTTTCAAGCGGGAGAACCTTATTACTTAGGTATGTTCCTTAATGGAGCTTATCAAGAAATAATGGGTAACTTACATAACCTTTTTGGCGACACGAATACAGTTCATATTCAACTTACCCCTAAAGGATATCAAATCAAGCACGTAGTTAAAGGCGATACTATGAGTGAAGTAGTAGGTTACGTACAGTACGATGTCGAAGACATGGTAGAAAGAATCCGTCAGCGTTGCGAAGAAGCTTTAGAAGCAAACCAGATCACCATCGCGCAATCTCAGCGACTATTACAAACCTACGAGCAAAGTTTAAGTCGGTATACTTATTTAAGTTCGTGAATTAACACCTCGAAACCTCACCCCCAGCCCCTCTCCTTATTAAGGGAGAGGGGGATAAGAACTATTGGGAATTCTTCCCCTCTCCTTGACAAGCAGAGGGGTGCGCGTCAGCGCGGGGTGAGGTTTTGAGTGTGTTGAAATCAATCGAAAACGCCCTTATCCCCTATATATGCTCTTGTTTCAGAATTAAGGAAAACATAACGCGAGTTAAGTTATGGAGCAAGTTACATTACCTTCCGTTCTTACCTTGGAAGAAGTTTCAGAATATTTACGTTTGCCGATTGAAACTTTGCAGCGTCAAGCTCGATTAGGAAAACTTCCAGGTCGTAAAATCGAAAATGAATGGAGATTTTTGAAGGTAGCTATTGATGATTGGTTACGTCAAAATAGTCGCTCTACCCTACTTCAACAAGCAGGTGCTTTTGCTGATGATGCTTCGCTGACGGAATTAAGAGAAAGTATTTATCAAGCCAGAGGACGTTCGGAAGTTGATGAATAACTATAATTAGTAAAGCAGAAATGCTACGTGGACGAATTGAGTATTTAATTAAAGCAGAAAATAGAGAAAGTCTATTAAAAGCGCAAGAGCTTTTGTTTAGGACAGAAGAATTATTAGCAGAACTTTTAATTGTTCCCATCAGTCAAAAAGCAGCAGATAAATTTGAGCGTTTACGTAGGGTTTCAAAGCTACGCAAAATAGGACGAGCCGATTTATTAATTGCGAGTATTTCCTTAGTGAATCAAGCTACATTAGTGACACGAAATACTAAACATTTTAAACAAATTCCTGGGTTAAAATTGGGTTGATTGAAATCTACATAAATGGTGATTGGTGCGTGACGCTTGTAACAACATTTATCACTACGTTCAAATTATTCGTAGCGTCACACACCCTACAAATAATCACCAATTACCAATCACCAATTACCAATTCCCAAAAACAAAACCCGGCTTCTCGAAAAACAAGAAACCGGGTTTTAAGTAGTTAAACATAATTAATTACCCAATGTCATTGCGAATGGAACAAAGTGAAATGAAGCAATCGCAAGGGCTGGGATTGCTTCGCTTCGCTCGCAATGACGGTAAATATTTTTGTTCACTTACTTATATGTAATTCTATTTTTTTAATTTCCGTTCAACTAGAAGAACTAGTATCTAACAACTCAGCAATAGCTTGACGCTCTGCGGGGTTATGAGCGGGTGGTGCTTGACGAGCATCAGTAATCAACCAATCTAAAGAAGCTGCTTGAACGTCAATTGATGCTCCAGTTTTATCGACGCAATAACGACCGTAGACCAGCTTATCAACTAACATTACTCCTGGGCCAAGCCGAGAATATTCAAAAATTACGCTGTTTTCTACGGTAGCACCGCTACATACGCAGCAAGAAGGGCCAATGTAAACCGGGCCAACGATTTTAGCTCCATCTTCGATTTTGGTCATCGCACCAATGTAAACCGGACCAGTTATGTCTACCTTGTCCCAGTTTACCGAAACATTTAAACCAGTGTAAATACCCTCCCGTACTTGGTTTCCAGGAATTTGTACATTTTTGATTTCCCCTAAAAGTACGCCGCGAATTGCTCGCCAATAATCGGGTACTTTACCAATATCGACCCATTCAAAATCCATCGCTTTGGCGTAGAATGGCGCACCCATTTCTACAAGTTTAGGGAATAAGTCGCCACCAATGTCATACTCGACTCCAGAGGGAATATGTTCAAATATCTCTGGTTCAAAGATATAAATACCAGTGCTAATATTTGTACTTTTAGCTTCCTCAACAGAAGGTTTTTCTTGGAATTCTTTGATCAAACCATCTTCGTCAGTAACAACAATACCGTAACTAGAAACTTCTTCCCGAGGTACGGTTTTAGTGACAATTGTGGCGATCGCACCCTTTTCTCTATGCCATTTCACAGCTGCGGTTAAATCCAGGTCAATCAAAGCATCGCCGCACATTACAATAAAAGTGTCGTCGAAAAATGTTTTAAAATCCTGAATTTTTCTCATTCCACCAGCAGAACCGATGGCTTTTCCGACTAGTTTACCGTTATCATCAATACTACCTTCAAAAGAATAACCAATTTCTACCCCAAACCTTTGACCGTCACGGAAATAACTTTCGATTTCCTCAGCCAAATGACTAACGTTGACCATAATTTGGTCAAAGCCATGCTGACGTAACAGTTCAAGCAAAAATTCCATCACTGGCTTTTGCAGGATGGGAATCATCGGTTTGGGAGTTGTGTAGGTAATCGGACGAACGCGAGTACCTTTACCCGCAGCCAAAATCATTGCTTTCATAAATAATTAATCCTCAACCACAAGCCAGTTTACGTAGATTAAGCAATACTTCATCATCTGTTTTAATTTGTATGAAGTCATCCCTAAAAGCACGGATAATGCGCTTATAATGCACTCATATAATGGGTATTGACCTATCTATTCGATCTAAAATTGCCAATATTCCAGTTTAATCATATTTGAGTATCCAACTCAAAGGTCGCAGATAAAGCTTTCTCGAAAACTACACCGGGGCGCAAAAAGCTATATCCGTTTTCACTACTAAAGAGCCGGATTATTCCGATTAATAAATTAACTCGCTGCTTGAGACATAGGATTACTATTGCACTCTACAAGTAAGCGGATTTTTACTTCCTGATAAAAATCTTCTTGATATAACTCTACTTTCGATTGAGCCGAAAGCAGTAGTAGCGCCCAGAATACACTCACAGTATGAGAATTTTCACTATGGGAATGTTCTTTCCCTAAATCCGAGATTGACTTAGTTTGCGACCACCACTCTACTAATTGTTCCAAATTCATCCAGCTTTCACCCAAATGCAGTTCTGCTGCTTTTGTCTGCAAAACTTGTTCTAATTCTCCAGCAACCTCTGTAAGATTTTCTTGATGTGCTAATTCTAACGCTGCCTTGAGAGTTCTAATACCGGGCTGGCGTTTTTTTGCCAAAGGCTTAGTTTTTTGTACCAATTGCAGTTGGTTAGCCATTACCTGCAACTGATCTATTAACTCTTGTAAACTTACCCGACGAGCAGGGGGAGGCATTGCAGAACGTCGTCGCCGCAACTGTTTCTCTAAAGGCAGCCTAGCTATACGCTCATTCAAGCCGTCTTCACCATCAAGCAGAAATTCATCCATTGAAGCATCTAGTTCGTCTTCTGCTGAGTGCAATTCCATCAAAGTATTAGCTTTGAATAAAACCAACATAGAAGCCGATAAAAATGCTTGCCCCGATTGAGATAAATCTGTTTCGTACCCCTTCCTCCTTTTCTCAGGTGCCATGAGTTCTATATAACGGTCTATCACCTCAACTACCTGCACATCCCAAGGATCAATTTCTCCTTGTTCGGCTTGATGAATAAGTTGTGCGATCGTTTCTAAAAGCTCAGAGGCATCCATCGACAATTACTAAAATATTTGCGAAAGGGCAGAGTTACAGGTTAAAGGTTAAAGTTAGGAGTTAAGAGTTAAGAGTTAAAAAATTTTTCTTCCCCCTCTCCCCCCTCTCCTTGTCCCCCATCAAGCGTTTGCTGAATCGCCAGATGCTGGTAAAGAAGGTTGTAAAGATTGAACTTGAGCTTGATACTCTTCAATCTTGCATTCTAATTCTTGAATTTGAGCATTCTTTTGACGAACTTTTTGACCAGACCATAATAGTCTTTCTAAGTGAGTCCAAACGCTAAATAACCAAGCTAAGACTCCACCTAAGCCTAATGCTATAAGCAACTCAACTGAAATTGGTGCTTGTACTTGCATACCTGGAATTAGATGAATAGTTCCTAATTCTGTATTTTCTATACTGAATAAAGCGAAAGCTAAACAAAAAATAAAAATTATTGCAAAATTTACTTGTCTCATGGTCAACTTTCTAGTTAATTAATTGTTGCTATTTGTTACCCGGTCTTTCCAATCAATACCCGCCATAAATGGTAGATGTTAGTTGTGCAACCCACGATCTATTGCATTGGTATTAATGCTGTAGTTACACAGATAAAACCAATAAAGTATAAGAATAAAATTTACCACGCCATTTCCGACCCTTGAGGAAACCCAACACCGGAATAGCTCAAGAAAGTATATCATGATATTTTTATACCTTTACTCAGAAAAAGAAGAACATTTTAATTCTGGTCTTTATACTGAAGCAAGACTAAAAATAGCTACACAAAAGCCAAAGACATAATTTTTAATTAACTTTTCCCTAACTTTTCTGCTTTAGCATTCCGCTATAAGATATATTTTTCATTGGTATTCATCTATTCCTCATTAGACTACTTACAATTGATTTCTATAACCAGTATTAAAGACTACTAATCGGGAATAAATTAGAAATTAAGAGTTATGAGTTATGAGTGAGGAGTTAGGAGTTGGGAATAATGCTGAGTTTTCACCTAACTGGTAACTGATAACTGCTCACTGCTCACTGCTCACTGCTCACTGCTCACTGCTCACTGCTCACTGCTCACTGCTCACTGTTACTGTGTTATTTTTCTGAATAGCGTCGAAGGTACCTTTAATAGTTCCGGCGATGGGAATGGCAATAATGGTTCCTAATAATCCTGCTATCTCAAAACCAACTAAAATCACCACAAAAATCCAGATGGGATTGAGTCCAATAAAGTTTCCTAACAATTTTGGGGCTATGAGATTATCTTTAACCTGCTGCATCAATATTGAGAAGAATGCTAATTGAGTTGCTAACCACCAATTTTGTAGCAGCAGCAATATAGTCACGAAGCCAATACCTAAAGTTGCTCCAATAAAGGGAATAAGCTGGGATATGCCGATGACTACAGCAAATAAAAAAGCAAATGGAATTCTAATAACTAAAAAAATTGGTGTTAGGCTTGCCACCATGAACATTGCTAGTAAAAATTGGCTGAGAAAAAAGTAGTGGAAATTCAGCCTTAAGGATTTGCTTAAAGGAAGTCGGATTTTTTCGGGTAAGAGATTTACCAAGCCATACCAAAGGCGATCGCCATATAAAAGCATATAAAATGCTAGCACTATAACTAAGATGGTATTTACTAAGGTTGATACCAAGGTTCCCGCAAATCCTACAGCACCTAGCGGTAATTCCTTAAGCAAGTTTTCGATACTGGCATTAATTTGCTTGGTTAATATTTCAAAGTTGATTAGCGGTAAGCGTCGTGTTTGAGCTATTCCTTGTAATTGTTTCAACTGGTTTTGAAAGCTATTTAACCAATCGGGAATTCTATCGGTGAGTTGGATAGTTTGATTAATTACAAGTGGTACCAGGGTAATACCGATAAGAATCAGCAGCAATAAAGTCAGCAATAAAACTATAGTTACCGCCCATTGACGCGAAATACGACCGCGTTCTAAAAATTGAACTGGATAATTGAGTAAAAAAGCTAAGATTGCTGCAATACTTAATATGGTAAGTGGATGCCGAAAGTAATGAAAAAGTAAAGACAGCAGTCCAACGTTAAGGGCTATAATTGGGGCGCTTAAACCATAAACTAATAAGTTTTTTAAGGAAGCCCAACGGCGCATCCGCATATATTTTTTTATTTGTACTATTTTTATTATTTTGCAGTCAAACAATCGTAATGGATAAAAATATAGCTGACCTTCGTCAAGACTACACTTTGCAAGGTTTAAGTGAAACTGAGATTGATTTTAATCCTTTTGTACAATTCCGGGAATGGTTTAACCAAGCCTTGAGCGCCGATATTCTAGAACCAAATGCGATGATGGTGGCGACTACTACACCTCTATGTAAACCATCAGCGAGAATGGTGTTGTTAAAAGATTTTGACGAACGCGGTTTTGTCTTTTATACCAACTACAATAGCCACAAAGCACAAGAATTAGCCGAAAATCCCCAAGCTGCTTTGGTGTTTTGGTGGGCAGAATTGCAACGTCAAATAAGAATTAGCGGACGAGTAGAAAAAGTTTCAGATACTGAGTCAGATAAATATTTTTACAGTCGTCCTTTTAGCAGTCGTTTGGGTGCTTGGGCATCAAACCAAAGTGAAGTTATTGAAAATCGAGAACTGCTAGAGCAAAACTTAGAAGAATTAAAAGAAAAATATCAAAATGGAGAAATACCCCGTCCGCCTCATTGGGGGGGAATTCGAGTTATACCAGCAGAAATCGAATTTTGGCAAGGGCGTTCGAGCCGTCTTCACGACCGTTTAGTTTATACAAGAAATTATGATGGTTGGAAGATTGAGCGGTTGTCGCCTTAGAGGTTGATTTCATGATAAATCTGGCGGTTGAAACCGCTGCTACACAGGCGAAACCCACCTCCGTGGGTTAAATTAATTCAATATATTATTGTGGGATGGGCATCCCTGCCCGTCTTTCATTTTTTATATAAACTTTACCTTTGATAAAGAAACAAATCTTGCAACTGTCAGCCGCTATCGATGCTTCGGAATATTTGGAAAAAAAGTATCTCAATATTCTTTCGATGAAATTGTAGATATCAAATATAACCGTATAGATTTAGGAGATTCTAGATATGGAAGTCAGGTTTTCTTAGTAGTACCAGACGGTAAAATCAAATTAAATCCTATCGGAATGATTTCAGGATATATAGATGGTTCTTATGTTGTAATGACGATTAAAAAATTTTTGGAACGACGGTAATAAAGCTTGATAATTAATGAAGTCCACGGAGGTGGACTTGGCTTGTGTAGCAGCGGTTTCAACCGCCAGATAATCACCGAATCCATAATTCTTGCTAACTTTCTTCCTCGTCATCCCAAGGAGGAATTTCTCCTGTTGCTCTCGGTGTCAGATCGAATTTTTCTAACTCAGATGGTATTTCTGCTGTAATTGTTGGAGGTTTCGATCTATCATCCTGCCCTGAATCATTGTCATCATCCCACGGTGGTATTTGTCCGACAATTTTCGGAGAAGTAGCAGGAATTTCGGCGGTAATTATAGTTTTACGAACTTTGTCAGTTTTTTCGCTAATTTCAGATTCGCAGCTATTTTCTGATGAATCAGCTTTGCTAGCTTCAATTTTTTCTTCAAGAGAATTCTTACTCAAGGTTTTAATTTTGATTGGTAATTTATTATCTTTTTTCTTAGACATCGCGATTTATTCCTATATTTAATTCTATATTTGATTCAAGGAAGGCAATTAACTCCAGTTCATTTCCTTGAGGATTTCGGAGACGTGTTTAACAAATCTTTCCCCCGTCATTTCAGGCAATTCATGAACTTTATCTAATTTCTTCATCAGTAAAAATTGCAAATCAGTAAATCTTTCACGCACACCTTGGAAATCTGGATCTCTACTTGCCCAATCCCACAAATTGCGATCGCCATCTCTGAGTAGAGCGTAAACTAAGTACTGGCGGGCTTTCTGCTTTGTTTGCTCGTTACCATTATTTTGAGCGGTAAATATTGCATACCACGAAGCAAAGTTGTACAAAAATCGGGAACTTAAATCGGATTCTGCATTCCACTGTTTCTCTAATAGCTGTATTTCTTTTTGAGCTTCTTTGACAAGAGTTTCATCTTTTGTTAGTAGTTGCGCCATTGCTTTACCAACTTTAATCCTCCGTCTTACAGTTTCATCTTCACATCTGACAAGCGCTTTTTCGTATTGCAAAATTGCTTGTCGCTGAAGGTTTATTCTTTTATTTTCCTGAAACTCTCTTCCTTGAGTACTGTAAGTATCGCCTAAATTTTCATAAGGTTGATACCAGTTTGGATAGAATTCTACAGCTGCTTGCAAATCTTCAATTGCTAGTTGGTAAAAAAAGCTGCCATGAGTTGGAGCGCTGGCATAGTTAATTACACCGAAAAAATTATGTATTTGCGATTGATATCTTTTACACCAATTACCTAAATAATACCAAGGCACGTTAGCTAACATTTCTCGTTTTGAAAGTTCTATTGCTAACCAGCGAGTAGCAGGTTTTAATAATAATCTAAAACGATCTTTAACTTCAGGATACGTCTCAATATTTGGTAATTCAAATTCTTCTTCATCTACCGTTTCAGATAGCTTTTTAGATGCCGTTTTTGCTAGTGTTTTAATTACGGTGTCAGTTACACTTTCTGTTTTGTTTTCTTCCCAAATAGTGTAAAGCTTAGAAGCACCATGACCTTGAATATCCGTAACTTCAAAAGTTATTCCCAGCCTATTGTAATCTTCACCTTGGCTTTGCAAAATACTAGTTACTTTAGTTCCATAAGATGGAAATATAATTTTGAGCAGACTCACTAAAGGGTCAATTTCATCCGGTGTAAATTCGTTTAGCGAAGCGATTAAACTAGAAAGCCTTTCATCCGGAGTTGTTTGAGGTAGAGGTAATTTATCTGGACGACGATAACTTCGCAGCCCATTAACATTAATATGTTCTTTGAGACGTTGGTGAACTCCCTTCATTTCCCGCACCAATCTTTCCCGTCCCAACTGACTCAAACCTGGTAAAACAAACTCCATTCCTTCCGCACCAGAAGCGTTCGTAAAATTATCTATAATTAATTGAGATGAACGGGAAGAAATTAATACTATAATTCGGTAGATAACGGCAATACTCAGTAAAATTATAATTACTTTTGCCAAAAAGAAAACCGTTCTATTAAAGCTTTTATCTACTTTATCGAGGTTTTCTAGAACTTGCTCGATAGAAGTGTGTGGTTTTTCTCTCTCTTCTAATTCCGATGCAGCAACAACGATCGGTGTCTCATTCGTAGAACCGGATATCGGTGTTTGAGAACATCCCGAACCAAAATTGATCGCTACAAACGTGAATACTAATACAAGCCTTTTTTTCACAACCGCTGCAATTGAATGGTTTTTTTTGACAGCAGATATTCTCTGCGTATCATAAATTACGTATTCTTAACACGGATTTTTTTAATTGGCAACATTTTTCAGTTACCAATTATCAATTATCAATTCCCCATGCCCAATCCCCAACTGCTCACTGCTCACTGCTCACTGGAAACTGAAAACTGAACTCTCGGATCGGGCATAAAACTGTATCTGAGGTAAATTCCTAATCCCACGAATAGAACAATCAACAAAGTACCAATTCCAACTGGGCTGGGAAGCCAGAAAACCGCTTCAATGTGATTCAACTGCCCGGGTTTGAGTTTCCATGAAAGCTGCTTGTTATTTTTCACGGGTTCGATGGAATATTCAGCTTTTTCGACGCTGGATGCACCCATCGGAGTGTTCAAACTGAATTCTAAATCGATAATTGAGCCAGTGTTAGTTAAAGCGTTACCTTTACTGGAAATCAAGCCCAAAGAACGTAAGTCTAGATCGTAAATTAACTGGTTGCGTACTAACAGTAAAAAATTACTCTGCAACAATTGTAAGTTTGATTCTATTTTCGGTAGCTCTGATTCCGATTCTGCTTTATTAGAGCCTGATTTAGAATCATTTCTGGAATTAAAAAATGTGTTGTATTTTCTTTGCAGTTCCCTACCATTACTGAAAGGAATAGTTACAATTACTTCTTCTTGAGAAATTCTTTTTGCTTTTCCATCTAGTTCGCGAGCGCGTCTTTCAATGCTATCTAACCATTCATAAACCGCATCGCCGCTAAAACTTGTTAGTTTGTCTCCTAATTTAATATGCTGTACGAATTTACCGTAGTTGGCATTATTGATATTTACTCCTAAATCGTAATCCACACACCCAGAAAGTAACAGCGATGCTAACAGTAAAATACATACCAGCCGTATTCGTTTAAAAAGGCTTTTAACCAATCGCGTCGAAATACGGGAAGAATTTCTTTGATAGCGAAATCGTGACATAATAACTAAATTTAATAGATTTTCAGATTTTTATGACTTAACTTTGCCGATAACCTCTTCTTAAAGCGCAATGCCTCTTTAATTTATTTTGCGATTGCCCGCTTCCTAATTTTGTTACTGTTAGTGGTACTATTCTGGGTAATTGTTTAGAAACTTAACCAAACTAAGCTAATAACAGTAACGCCAACAACAATTAAAGCCAGCCAGATAAAGCGATTATCTTGAGTGTTAACCTGACTCAGATCGATAAATTCCATTTCTTCAACTTCCGATCGTGCTTTAGATTTTTTAGGAGACGCAGCCAAACGAATTTTACTTTGATCGGATAGCGTTGCTAAATCGGGTATTTCTGTCATCCACTCTTTGGGACGTTCTAATTTAGGTGCTTTGAGAATATATTGCAATCGCTTGGCTTCTTTACTAGTTTCTGGGTAGGGATGACGCTTAAGCTGTTCGCAAAGTTCTATGGCTTGTTGATTTTGTCCAGATGCTTCATAAGCTGTTGCCAACCATATTTGTACTTCACCACCAAGACGAGAATTGCGCTCTAGTAAAGCACAAGCCTTTTGCAACTCCTCAACAGCTTGGCGATATTTACCATTTTCAAAAGCGACTTTACCATTACGGTAGCGCTGTTTAGCAATTTCTAAACTTTCGGAACTCACGTTGAAAAATATAAATAACCATCAGCTTTTATTTTGCCGTTTTTATGCAACTTTTTGAGAATATTTTGTGAAGGTAAGTATTTTCTATGAGAAAAACTCTAAAATTTTAATTAGGTAGATTCACCGATCGTAAGCCTTTGGTAGCTAGCTAGGAAAGATATTATGTTTAACAATGGGAAAATGCAACAGTATTTTGCGGGTTTTGCTGCTGCTGCTTTAATAGGTGCTGTAGCTGCACCAGCCTCTGCTCAATCTGTAATAATTATTAATAACAGCACTCCTTACTACAGAAGCAACCCAAATCCGACTGTAGGTAATTTTATTTATGGTAGTCCGATTCCTACACCAGTACCTGTAAATCCCGTCACAGGACATATACCGACACAAAGTTATTTTTCTAAGCCCCGCAGATCGAGAACAATTTATAATTCCACATTTGTCAATCCAGTTTTAGTCAATCCGACAATTATTAAAAGTCCCCGAAATCAAAGACGCTATCGCAATTCGAGACGAAGAGGTTATCGTCAGCCAGCTTCGCGGATTTTGATTAATTCGCCTTGGTAATGTTGGGAAAATAAATTATAGCTAGTAGCGAGTAGCGAGTAGGTTGGGTTAGGCAGGCAATCAATATCGAGCCTAAATGCACACAATTAAATTCTGCCGTAACCCAACATTATTAGGACTTACGCAAAAGCAACGTAATTCCGTCATTACGAGCGATAGCGACGTATATGTCCTATCGGACACGCTCCGCTAACGCAAAAACCTTGCGATTGCTTCCCTACACTCCGTTCCGGTCGCAATGACAAATCCTCGTTGCGTAAGTCCTGATTATATTGACTAACAGGATTTCACTTATTTAGATAGCAACAAAAAATATTATTATCTCTCCAAAATAATGATGTTGGGTTACGACACGATTAATATAAATTTTCGTTCTTTAGTTCAAATTGCCTGCTCGTGTCTAACCCAACCTACAAAACCTTAACGCACCATTATTAAAACAATTCACCCAAATTGAGAACCAAGAATCATTGTGCCGATACCACCATCGGTAAATATTTCTAGCAAAAGAGCATGGGGAATGCGACCATCAATAATATGTGCTGCACGTACTCCTTGAGCGAGAGAACGCACGCAACAAGTTACTTTGGGTATCATACCTCCAGCAACAATACCCTTTGAAATCAAGTCGCGAGCTTCTTTAATATCTACTTTGGCAATCAATGTAGAAGGATCTTTATAATTTTCTAAAATGCCCCGCGTATCGGTAAGCAAGATCAACTTTTCTGCACCTAATGCAGCAGCAATCTCACCAGCTACCGTATCGGCATTAATATTATAAGCTTGTCCCGTATCATCCGCAGCGACGCTAGAAACTACGGGAATATAACCATTTTCTACCAAAGTTCCTAAAATTTCGGTATTTACAGAACTTACTTCTCCGACAAAACCAATATCATCTTGACCTTGGTGACGCGCTCTAATCAAGTTACCATCCTTACCGCATAAACCCACGGCTTTTCCACCGGCTTGGTTTATTTTGGCAACTATTTCCTTATTAACTCGACCGACCAATACCATTTCTACCACGTCCATTGTCGGAGCATCAGTCACGCGCAAACCATCTTTAAACTGCGGTTCAATTCCTATTTTACCAAGCCAAGTATTTATTTCTGGGCCACCACCATGCACTAAAATCGGTCGCAAGCCTACGCAGGATAAGAAAACAACATCGCGGATAACTTTATCTTTGAGGCTGCTATCCTTCATCGCGGCACCGCCATATTTAACTACTACGGTTCTACCTGCAAATTTTTGTATATAAGGTAGTGCTTCACTTAACACCTTTACCCGAGTAGCTGCATCCTGCTGAATATATTCAGTATCGTTAACCATCATAAGCAACGTTTTATTGTCAAATGCGAATCATGATAGTTTAGAAGAATTCGGTGTTGCTCTACAATAGCTAGGGAATAGAGAATAGGAAACGGGGAGTAGCAAGCAGGGAACGGGGAACGGGGAACAGAGGAAAGAGATAATTAGAAAATAGGTAATCTCTGTAGGGCGATCGCGCGGGTTACCCAACCGGAGTAATCTACGGTACGGAAATAAATATAATTTATTCTATTCCCCGTTCCCTATTCCCCATTCCCCATTCCCTACTCCCACTCCCTGCTTTTTCCTCCCGGATTTTTCAAAACGCTGGGAATCTGTGTAAGTACACGCTTGGCAATTTCTTCGGGGGTTTCCCCTTCTTGAAGGGTGATTCTTAGATCGGCTAAAGCATAAAGTGATTCTCGTTCTTTTAAAAGATTTCTTAGTTTTAATAAAGGATTACTATCTTGTAATAACGGTCTTGTAGTATCTTCTTTTAAACGGTTATATAATAACTCGGCTGAAGCATCCAACCACACAATTAAACCGTGATGCAGGTAGCTCCAGTTTTCCCGCTTTAATATAATCCCTCCGCCAGTCGCTACAGTTAATTTTGTAAAAGCGCTTACTTGGGAGAGAACATCACTTTCTAATTGGCGAAATTCAGTTTCTCCCTCCTGAGCAAATATTTGATTGATACTTTTTTTCGCAGATGCAGTGATGACTTCATCGGTATCTATAAACCCATATCCAAGTTCGGTTGCTAGTAAACGCCCTACAGTTGTTTTACCGACACCCATCATCCCGATTAAATATAGGTTAATCCCTTGTAATAAATTGTTCACGCCCTTGTAAGAATCAATTTCTAATTCTCACTTTACTTTAAAGTTCGGCATTTAAACGACTGACTTTCAAATGGTTTTTCAGTTGTTTCTCAAAAATGTTATGAGCAAACAATAGCGAACTTGCTTCATCTTGGCTAAATTTCAAACTTTCCTCAATCAGCTTTTCAATCAAATACTCCTTCAATACCGGAGTTAGCGAAAAACCCGATTCAAGTCGTGAGATTAGCGATCGCCTTTGTAATAATTCTACGGCTTCGAGGGTTAATCGCTGCGATACTCTCAATATCAGTTGTTTTTGCAATTTCTGTAGGTCAAAATCATTGTTGAGAGCTAGCAAGTACATAATCTGCTTTTCTAAAACAGATAAGCGGTTAAATTGCTCGTCCAATAAAGCGCGAATATCCCCAAAGACAACTGTTTCCTGTTGCAGAAATTCTTCTATATTTCCAGCAAACAATTCTTGAATAGCGGTAGCAACTAATTTGATAAACAAAGGATTCCCTGCATACCGCTGCATTATTTGTTCGGATTCTTCTTTTTGGGCTGCAAATCCTTTAGATTCCAATATAGATGAGGTTTGTAACTGATTTAAACCCGTTAATTTTAAACAGCGAACGGGTAAATTATCTCCTTCGGATGCAGCAATTTCTTGGGGTTTCTCTCTACTCGTTAACAGCAAACAACTTTGATGTTGAGATTCTCCCAAGCGTTGAATAAACTCTCCAAAAGCTTCATAACCAGGAAGATATTGAAAGATCGGTATATCTATATTTGAATTACCAATTATACTATCATTACTTGATAATACTCCTGAATAATCTTCGGTATCACCTTTTGTAAAGCCGTATAAAATAGCATCTAAGCTGTCTAAAACAATTAAAGTTCGAGAAGAACGCAAACAGCTTACCAGTTGAGAAATACCCGAAGAAATGCTTTGTCCTTTTGTCAGGGTTTGTGGGGATAAAACTTCTAAAAGCTGCTCAAAAATAACCTGTGGAGATGGAGCAAAACGTAAAGAACGCCAGATAATAAAGTCGAAGTTATCCTTAACTTGGGAAGCTAACTTTACCGAAAAAGTAGTTTTACCAATCCCACCCATACCTAAAATTACTACTAAACGTACTTGCTCTTGCAAAATCCATTTTTTTACTTGAGTTAACTCCTTCACTCTTCCATAAAAAATACTTGCATCTACAGCTTCTCCCCAATCTTGCATGGAATTAGATGTGATATTGACAATTTCCGCCGTTTTCTTTCTTGTAGAAGTTGTGTTGTGAGTCGATTCAATTTGTATCCAAGCTTTCTTGTAACCCGCTTTTTCCAGCAATTGAGTTACCCGACTCCAGTTTTTTACCTTAATCAAGTCCGAGGCTTGCTTACTTAACATTTCTTCTATATATTTATATAATCCATTAGAAAGATAAACCCTAACCGTGCTGCTACTACGAGTTTTATAAACCTTGCTTGCAATTTCCGCCGGACTAAAACCGCATAGCAAACCTCGAAGAAACTTTTTTTCTACAGGCGTTAAAGCTTTTCCTTTCGCAGATGCCAAATCAACATATAACTTTTCTAAGTCCCAATTATTTTTAGCTTCAATAAATTCCTCTTCTATCTTCCGACTACTACTTGTACTCATTATTTTTACTGATTTATTTCAACTCGAATAGAGCTTATCTTAACTCCTGTTCTAGGTATTTTTCTTTAAAGCTAAAATAAATAAAAATGAATTTCTAACGAATTTAATAACGGTCGTTAGGTGACTTTTTGGTATTGACTTCGGTATCTTTGAACTTAACGGAAACTTAATAAAAATTCTTTGAAACTTTATTCAATCGATATAAGTCAATAATGCAGGGTGTAGTAAAGCAGGTTAAAGAGTAGTAATTTTATCCAAAATTAATGCTTTGCTTCCTACCACACATTCTGGTTAAATTTCGCAGCTAGCATTTTTATGGTGTTTTAAATGAGAAAAATGTTCTATTGTCTCAAAAAAATGGTTTCATTTATGCCGATATTTACAAAACTTTTAACACGTGCATATTTTATTTAAGAAAGCTCGAACAAATAAATGTAGTAGAGCAGAGGTTTCAAAAATGACTAGAATTCGTGATGTAGTTCAGAAAGCTTTAACAACTGGTTATTTGAGTGTCGAGGCAGAAAATCAGCTGCGTCAATTGTTAACAACCCGTTATGACTGGGAAGATTTTAGCGCTTTTGTGGTTCTTCAAGAAGCAGCCATGAATGGTAGAGTCAAACAAGAATCCCGCGAACGTTGTGGAATTAAGTAGAATTAAACGGTCAATTTTGATAGTTTGATAAAATTACTTACTATTTATTCATTACCGCAGCGGTTTATCTTCTGAAAAATCCTCTTCTAAAAAATCCCAATCGTCTTCTGTATCTTGCTTATTTTCCTTATTTTCCTTATTGTCCGAATCTGATGTGTATGGAGTTGTTGGTTGACTGCTAGGAGGTATAATCACCCGATAATCGGCATCATATACTGATTCTGTTTTTCCAACCTTATAATCTTTTAAATCGCTTTTGTCATACGAGTAAGAATCGGCAGGTGAGTCATAATCATTTTCTGGCTCTCGAAAGTCCTCGTAATCCCTGTCCGGAGATTGAATTTTTGTATAGCTAGAACGAGAATTCGCTGTAGTATATTCTTTTTCTTCAGATTCTTCAAAATATTCTCTTTCTTCAGAATCCCAATCATCGTTAACTTTTCTATCTAAATCCCAATCATCATCATAAGTATCCTCACGAGCTGATGGCTGTGGTGAAGGTGGTGGGGGAGTAGATATTCTCTCTTTGAATTCTTTTTGCTTGGGAGCTTTTTGCTTTGGAGTTTGTTTGTTAATAGGAGGTGAATCAAATGACTCATATGATGAGGCTCGCCGTTGCTTAACACCACGGCTTGATAATTGAATCAAACTGCTAATTAATAAAGAAGTCAACGCACCAGCAGCAGTACTTAACAACATCCATACAGCCAAAGAAAGCGGTTGGGTTCGCAAGCCTAAAAAGACTAAGGGTATTGCAGGGGACCAATTTTGCGCTAGCAATAGCATAAGTCCTCCTAGCACTGTGACTAAGAGAATTAAGCGAATTACAGTCATAAGAATTAAAAGAAGTATGGAAGCATGAACTATTAAACTATAAATATTAAAACGTTACTTCACTTTAGCTTCAATTATCTATCAACGACCTTGCCAGCGTTTAATTGGAACACAATCAATATCAAGTTGATCTAAACTACGAGCTACAACGAAATCAACTAAATCCTCAATAGTTTGGGGATTGTGATACCAAGCAGGAATTGCAGGAACTATTCTGGCTCCTGCTTCGGCTAAACTGACTAAATTACGCAGATGAATCAAACTTAAAGGAGTTTCACGAGGTACGACAATCAGTTTTCGTCCTTCTTTAAGTTGAACGTCGGCAGCCCTTTCTAATAGATCGGAACTTAAACCACCAGCTAGCTTAGCTACAGTACTCATACTGCAAGGCATAATTATCATCCCCAAAGTACGAAAAGAACCGCTAGCAATGTTAGCTCCTACATCAGCCCAAGGGTGACAGCGCAGTTTACCGTTCGAGGAGACTCCAGCTTGCTCTCGCCAAAATTGCTCTTGCGCCTTTGGTTCCGCTGGCATGGGGCTACCTTGCTCCGATTGCCAAACCATAAAGCTGGATTTGGATGCTACTAATTCGATCGCATATTCCGCTTCTAACAAAAACTTAAGAGCGCGAACAGCATAAATAAGACCTGATGCACCTGAGACACCTAATATTAATGGTTTGTTATTGGACACTTGTTTGTGAGAGATGGAGAGGGGGAGAGGGGGGAGAGGGGGAGGTGGGGAGATGGTAAGCCACTCTCGTGCGCGGGTTCCCCGCGTTGAGAGAAGTGGCGCAACCCGTTCACGCGGAGCGTGCGGCTCAGGGGGAGATGGGGAGAATTCTTAACTACTCCTAACTCCTAACTCCCAACTCCTCACTCCTAACTCATTCTTCTTGATATTCTAAATCGTCTGACTCGTAATGTTGCGGCATATAGTAACCAGGGGAATCCGAATCGCGATCGCCTCCTCCATCATCGTTACCTACAGTCACTAAGTCAATTTGCTGACGGTAATAATCGACACTTTTGACCTGTACGGATACGCGATCGCCAAGTCGATAAGATGCCCGATTTTTACGACCGAATAATGCTTGCTGCCGAGCGCGATATTCATACCAATCGTCTTTGAGAGAGCTAACGTGTACTAACCCTTCTACCCGCAAAGGTATGTTGCTAATTTCTTCAGTTTCTTGTGCCGGTACCTCAATTTCTACGAAGAATCCGTATGATTGAACGCCCGTAATTACGCCACTGAAGACTTCGCCAATTCGCTGCTTCATTAAAGCGGCTCTTTTAAGCCCTTCTAAATCGGCTTCAGCTTCTTGAACTTCTTTTTCTCGATCGTTGATTTGGGTAATTACCCTTGCCAAATCGGTTTGTAGTTCTTGCTGTAGCTCCGGAGGTAATACGTTCCAGTTGATTTCACCGTGGCTGTTACTAGAACGTAAATTCACCCGTTCCTTCACCCGAGTATTGCGGCGATCGCGTCCGTTTTCGATTAAGGCATAATATACCCTTTGCATCAATAAATCGGGATAGCGTCGCAAAGGAGAAGTGCAGTGAAGATAACCATCTGGTAAGGCTAAACCGAAGTGTCCTCCTTGGTTGGTAGTATAAGTAGGTGGTTTCAGGGTGTCTTGCAATAAATAAGTGAGAACTTGTTCGGAAGCAGATTCAGCAAACACTTTAGTTAAGTGTTGATAATCTAAAGGTTGAATCTCAATATCATCCGGTAACGCTAGTTCCACACCCAAATTAATTGCTAGTTTGAGCATTTCTTGAACGTCATCTGGATCGGGTGCCCCTTGAACTCGCCAAATCGCAGGAATACCCAAAGCATTCAAATGAATTGCCATTAATTGATTTGTTAACAGTACTAATTCCGTTAACAAAGAACTAACTGGCGAATCTGTTTGGGTAACGCACCCGCTTGCACCTTCGTCAAAGAAGGGGTTTTGGAGAACGGGTAGATTTAACTGTAAGCTACCTCTTGCCAAACGTTGCTCCTTAAGAACTATTGCTAAGGCTTGCAACTGTTGCAGCATTTCTACGACTTCGGGTGCTTCTTTTGTTTGGGCCGCAAGAACTGCCAAAGTTTGCTTTTGGTTTAAATCCGTATCAACATTTACCACACTTGGCTGAATTTCCCAATCGAGAACTTCTCCGGTTTCCCCATCTAAAGTAGTTAGAAAAGAAATTGCCAAACGATCGCTTCCGGTAACTAGCGAACTTCTTGCAGCTACGGCATCTGGTAGCATAGACAAGACAAGTTTTCCTAAATAAACGCTTCTTCCGCGCTTCAAAGCTTCTCGATCCAAAGCTTCATCTGGCTTTACATAATGAGAAACGTCAGCAATATGGAAACCAAGTAACCAATTTCCTTCTTCAGTTTCTTCCAGCGAGATGGCATTTTCTCTAACTTTTGAAGAATCGGCATTAGCGCAAATGGTTAGGGTAAACTTGTCTGTTAAATCCAGTCTACTTTTACGGTCTGCTTTGAGTATCCTTTTAGGCAATTTAGCAGCAGCTTCTTCCACCGAGTCCGAGAAAGTACGGGAAAGATCGTGTTTGCAGGTAACTAAATCAATATCAGCAGCAGCTTCCGCATCGCTACCGAGAATTTGTACCACCTTACCCAATGGTGGGTACTGAGCCAAAGGATAGCGCAGCACCTGAACGTGGGCAAGATGGTCAATAGCGTTGTCTAAAGTAACACCATTTTGCCGCAATTTGAGTTCAAACAGCAGCCTGTCATCCAAAGGTACCGCGCGGAAACCTCCTTCTATCTGCTTAATTCGAGCTAACAAAGTGTGGTTAGAACGTTCTAAAACCAGCTTTACCTCACCTTCGGGAGAACGGCGACGACTGCCTTCTTTAAGAACTCTAACTAAAACGCGATCGCCATTCCAAGCATTACTCAAATGGCTTTCTCGGATATAAATATCTTCAGCAGCTTCTATATCTTGAATTGCAAAGCAAAAGCCCTTAGAAGAACAACGGAGTTTAGCTTCAATTAAAGAATCTTCCGAAAGGCGACGGTACTTACCTCGTTCTTTCGCCAAAATTCCGATTTTTTCTAAAACATCTAAGGCAATTTCCAGTTTTTGTATGCTGTCATCATCTTCACAACCAAGTTTTTTTTCGAGAAGTTTACGAGCTACCAATTTATCATCAGTGAAATTGGCAAGGAGTGTAGCGATTGAAAATTCCATGCACTGAACCGACATAGAGGTCAAAACATCTTTTTTTTAATTGGTTAGTCTTCTTGCGTATACCCTCACATTCATGCAAAGAAGTCAATCAATTTTGGATTTTGAGTTTGCGGAAAGTTGAGCCAGCCCGTTGCGGTGAGACAAGGGGGTGTCGGTTTCCGGAGCCACTGCGTTGCCGTTCACCTTTATGTGCGGCTCGATCCTCTCGGTTGTAGCAAGTGGCGTTCCCCCAAAAAGCGCGGACTTCGGAGCGAGGCGTTAGCCTTACCCGAAGGGAGGAACACGACCGTTGAGGGGACTGCCGCCGCGTTTTCCGCAACTGGCATTCCGTTATAGGAACTGGCGTTGCTAGGGTTCGTTTCCGTTCCAGCAAACTTTCCAAGACCGAGAAGAAGATTAAAATCTTAGATTTTCCTATTTGTTTAAAGGATTCTAGTAAGCCAAGCAGGAAATTAGAATGACAATTTGCGACAAGTTCCTTAAGACTAAAATTGCCTTGAAGAGAAACTGTAATCCAAAATCTTAAATCTAAAATTGGTTCGGTCATCTAGAAACGAATTACCCGCCCCCATAGAGGGTATTACATAATTAACGTTCTTAGTTTGTTTGGGCTACTGAGCCAACATCATCACCAATCTGACAAAGCACGCCTGAAATAATTATTACCCCGCCGTTGTAATTACCAGCAACGAAGTTTAAAGAACAGAAGACATGAGAACAAAATGAATTACTAGTTTGCCTTCGATTGGTAGAAACGTAAACTAGTTCCCGTTCAATTGTTCGACACGTTCGGCTAGTTTGACACCACCAAACTCTGAAAATGTACTCGGAGAAACTGCCGACAAACCGAACTGCCCCTACGTAGAATCGGTAACAATTAGCTCGGCAGCCAAACCGTCTCGGAAGGTGGAACCATTACTTTATATTGTAGATAAGGAGGGTACTTCCAGAAAATAGTTCTGGATAGCAATTTGGGTATTTAGTATAGCATCGATAGCAATACTACTAAAAATTACTCACTATTTAGTCAACAAATTACTTGATTGACTCACCTTTTCCTACAATCGGAACACCTAACCCACTTATCAAAGAAGGCTCGAATTTACTCGAATTTAATAGTGTAACTTTTACACAAGATTTTTGAGAAAAATTCTTGTCTAATTAGAAAAGAACACAAGCCACTATTTTTGTTCCAATGTACAAGTTAAACTAACACCTACAAGCGTATATGTTGCATTCTATTTATGGCAAGCCTTTTGTCTTAAATGCCCCCATGCCGCGCCAGACGAATCTAGCTCTTAGAATGCTAACAACTTTGTCGCATACGGTGGTTAAGGTTAAGTATGCTTAATCAACTGATTTGTCAGATGCCGATATATAGGTTAATAGAACTAAGGTCATATAGTAGTTTACTACGCCGCTATGCAACGGGGGTAGTTAACCTGACTTAAAACATCTAAAAACCACTCCCACCGTAACCAAGGGTGTGTTAGGGTTATCTTGCGGTGTAGCCCCAAACTATTTTTCGGCAAAGAAAAATAATTAATATATTGCAGCCTCCATTGGCACCTTCGGTAAACACCATAACACATCAAAAGCTTGTAACAAGTTTTGCGAAACACAATCCCCGATACATCAAAAAGGAAAAATGACCGTAACTTAAAATTCTTGCTTCAATCATTAAATTCACCTTCTCATTTTCAGTTTTATGGTTGTGGTTTAGATAAAAAAATTAAAATCCCTTCCAGCAACCATCCATCCACGTAAAGCAGACTTAAATTGGTAGCAATATTATGTTGGCTCAATTTCAGAGCTTGTATCCTACAGGTAGTCTTACCACTGAATTACTAGAGATTCACAACGGTAAATACATCGTCCGTTCCAGCGTGCAAATTGAAGGCGTAACCCGCGCTACGGGAATGGCTGCCGCTGACACCATTGAAGAAGCAGAAGATAGATCCAGAGCTAGAGCATTAATGGTTTTAGCTTTTAAGGATGAAGAACTGCGATCGGAAGTACAGCAACCAGAAGTTGCAGCTTCTCCAAAACCAAGTTTAGAGCTAGCTTCAAATTCTTCCTTAGCTACCCCAAAAGCCCGAGTAAACGAACACTCAGCTAACAGTGAAAACTCTACTCAAGTAACAGAAACAATCAATACAAATGCTCCACAAGCAAACTCTACTCAAGTACCAAAAACAACCAATACAAATACTTCTCAAGTAAGTTCTACTGAAGTAACAAAAACAAACAATACAAATAATCCACCAGCAAGTTCTACTCAAGTAACGGAAACTACCAATACAAATACTCCACCAGCAGACTCTCCCGAAGTAACACAACCTTCAGAGATATCGCTCATTCCCGAGGTTTATTCGGTAGAAGATGACAGCGATATTTACAGTCAAGAGTTTGATAAACCATTGCCGCTACCAACGTATGACGAGCCAGAGTTAGATACGCCAATAGAAAATACGGATATAGATTCCAATGATGGAGATGAAGAAGAACTAACTTCAAGTACAGCTAACTCTACAAGCAAAAGCAGTAATGGAAGAACTACCAAGAAAACAACGAAAACAAGCACAACCAAAAGAAAGAAAAAGACCGAACCCATTGACTTATCTGACGTAATTGCCAAAACCGACGTTGAAATGGAACGTTTGAGTTGGACTCCCCAGCAAGGAAGAGAATATTTAATCAAAACTTACGGTAAACGAGGACGTACTTTACTTACCGAAGAAGAATTACTTGATTTTCTTCAATATTTAGAATCCATACCCACGCAAACAGAACTTTCCGAAGCAGATCCATTAGCGGGATTTTAGATTTTGGATTGGGAATTGGGCATGGGGGATGGGGCATTGGGGGATGGGGAGACAAGGAGACAAAGGGACAAGGGTATAAAAAATCTTAACTCCTAAATATCTCCAATTACCCATTTCTAACTCCTCACTCCCAACTTCTTATTCCTAATCCAAAATCCAAAACCTAAAATCCAAAATAAAAACCCCCCCGAACAAAATCGGAGGGGTAGTTATTGAAAAATTCAAATTGCAAATTGCTTTAATAAGCGTCTTGCAATTCATAAAAGTCTGGCGAAATGTAATCTTTACGCAAGGGATAACCTACCCAATCTTCTGGCATTAAAATTCGCTTCAAATTGGGATGTCCTTCGTAGTTGATACCGAACATATCGTAGGACTCGCGCTCTTGCCAATCTGCTGTTTTCCAAATCCAGTACACGGAAGGTACGGTCGGATTTTCACGAGGCAAGAATACTTTTACACGTACTTCTTCAGGTCTGTCAGCATTATCACTGACTTTTACTAAATGGTACATACTGACTAACTGCTCTCCTGGTCCTAAATCAATGCCGCATTGACATTGAAGATAGTTAAACCCATAAGCATACAAAGCAGTACAAATAGGTAGCAGAAAATCTGACTCTACCTTAATGATTTCGACTCCAGCATGGTCTGCATCTAAAGACTCGTGAGCAAAGTCGTTTTCAGTTAACCATTTGGAAACTTTACCCGCTTCTACGGGTGACTGTTCCTCGGCTGGTACTGGTTTTGATTCTTCAGCCACGTTCTACCTCCTCTTGCTCTTTAGAAGTCAATAAAGCAGGCGGTACTGGCATACCAATGCTTTCGCTTAATTCTTTGGGTGGATTAGAGCGGGTTTCCGAGCGTAAATATTTACCAGTGAGGATTTCTTCTACCGGCTTCATGCTGTGAGTGGTGCTGTAATAGCGATGAGTTTGTTTAATCTGACCACGCTCCTGCATGGAATCATCAGCAATCTTTTTCCGCAACTTAATAATCGCGTCAATAATCGCTTCTGGGCGTGGAGGACAACCGGGTAAATAAACATCTACCGGAATTAATTTATCAACTCCCCGTACTGCGGTAGGAGAATCGACACTGAACATACCGCCAGTAATCGTACAAGCACCCATAGCAATTACATACTTGGGCTCTGGCATTTGTTCGTAAAGACGCACCAACTGGGGTGCCATTTTCATCGTGATAGTACCGGCTGTAATGATTAAATCAGCTTGACGGGGGCTAGAACGAGGGATTAGCCCAAAACGGTCAAAATCGAATCGAGAACCAATTAAAGCCGCAAATTCGATAAAGCAGCAAGCAGTACCGAATAACAAAGGCCACAAACTAGAAAGCCGCGCCCAGTTGTAAAGGTCATCAACAGTAGTTAAAATGACATTTTCCGATAATTCTTGAGTAACGCTAGGGCGCTGTATCGGATTAAGAATACGTTCTTGATTTTGTGCTATGCCTTTTGTATTATCTAAGACCATTCCAAAGCTCCTTTACGCCATGCGTACACTAGGGCAACTACGAGAATTCCTATAAAAACAAGCGCTTCAATAAATGCAAGCAAACCTAGACGATGGAATGCAACAGCCCAAGGATATAAGAACACCGTCTCCACATCAAAGACGACGAATACTAGCGCAAACATATAGTAGCGAATATTGAACTGAATCCAGGCTCCACCAATGGGTTCCATGCCGGATTCGTAAGTGGTGCGACGTTCGGGGCTGCGACTGCTCGGCCGCAGAAGTTTAGAAGCAGATAAAGCTAGTGCAGGCACCAAGCTGCACACTATCAAAAAGCCTAGAAGGTATTCGTAACCGCTTAGGACAAACACAATAAATACAAATCCGTTATTAACGTGAGAAACTTTGTGATTTTCTTTTACATTCTTACATTATATCGATTTGACGGTTCTGAAACTTAGGAAACAGACCCACTACAAGATTTGATTACTTTTTGCTTTTCATAGAAATACCCGACAATTATGTCATAATTTTTAACGTATATTTAAGCTTTGCCCCTAAATGGCGTTATGAGCGAACAAGTTGTTGAAAGTACTGAGCTAGACCGCTATGAATGTCGTGCCTGCGGTTACGTCTACGAACCGGAAAAAGGAGATGACAGTCACAATATTCCTGCGGGTACTGCTTTTGCAGAATTACCTATAACCTGGCGCTGTCCAGTTTGTACGGCTAAAAAGAAAGCCTTTGAAAACGTTGGTCCTGCCGGTACTGCTTCCGGTTTTTCGGAAAATCTCGGCTATGGACTTGGCGTTAATAAATTGACCCCTGGTCAAAAAAATATCTTGATTTTTGGTGCTTTGGCTCTTGGTTTCTTGTTTTTTATCAGTCTGTATGGCTTAAGATAAGGAGCTACGTATGTAAAGCTAGGCACATAACATCAATGTAACTACCGAAGCTTTCAATACACAAATTAAGAAAATTAATCGAAGTAAACTGATAGAAATGTTGCCAATTATGAGAATTGGAAGAAAAATATTAGCATTGTTGGCGATCGCCCTAATCTGTTTCGGTTGCAGTAGTGTTCCTTCGATGAGTTACAACCCTTGGGAGGTAATTTCTCTGCCTACTGATTCCAAGCTGTTTGATATTGCTTTTAGCGATGACCCCAATCATGGTTTTATCGTTGGTAATAAATCTACCCTTTTGGAAACAAAAGATGGTGGCGAATCTTGGAATCCTGTTGCTTTGCAATTAGGTGATGACAACTACCGTTTTAACGCAATTGATTTTAACGGGAATGAAGGGTGGATAGCTGCGGAACCTTCCATTTTGCTACACACAACTGATGAAGGCAAAACTTGGACGAGCATTCCTTTAAGTGAGAAATTACCCGGCAATCCGGTAAATATTGTGGCATTAGGTAAAAACAAAGCCGAAATGGCTACTGATGTCGGAGCAATATACAAAACCGAAGATGGCGGTAAAAACTGGAGAGCCCAAGTCGAAGAATCTGTAGGTGTTGTACGTAACATTGAACGTTCCGAGGATGGAAGATACATTGCTGTTTCCGGTAAAGGGAACTTTTATTCCACTTGGGAACCCGGACAAGATGCTTGGGTTCAGCACAACCGCAACAGTTCTCGCAAAGTAGAAAACATGGGTTTTGCTCAAAATGGGCAGATGTGGATGTTAGCGCGAGGCGGACAGATTCAATTCAGCGAACCAAACAATTTGGAAGAATGGCTTGATGCTCAATACCCAGAAGTATCAACCAGTTGGGGATTGCTCGATTTAGCCTACCGTACTCCATCCGATGTTTGGCTTAGCGGGGGTAGTGCTAACTTACTCCATAGCACCGACGGAGGAAAAACCTGGGAAAAAGATCGCGATGTAGAAGATGTTGCAACAAATTTTTACAAAATCGTTTTCTTATCTCCCCAGAAAGGATTTATTATCGGAGACCGAGGCTTTTTATTGAAGTATCAGCCTGATATTGCACCGCCAATACAGCCCTCTGAAGCTTAGTCAGTGAACAGTAAGCAGTGAACAGTGAACAGTGAGCAGTGAATAGTGAGTGATGAAAAACCCTAACCCTCTGGGTGAACAACTGATAACTGATAACTGATAACTGAATTAATTATGAGAATTTGTTGCAACTTGTAACTGTTTCTTAAGTTTGTAGGATAATAAACACATACTTCAAGTTTTGATTAGGTTAAGCAAATGAGTGGAACTACCGGAGAACGTCCGTTTTCAGACATTATTACCAGTGTTCGTTACTGGGTGATTCACAGCATCACTATTCCTGCATTATTTATTGCTGGTTGGTTGTTTGTTAGCACCGGATTAGCATACGATGCATTTGGTACCCCTCGTCCAGATACCTATTTCACCCAAGAAAGGCAAGAAGTGCCACTTGTGAACAACCGTTTTGAAGCTAAAAATCAAGTTGACAAATTTATCGGAAAGTAATTTTAAGTTATGACAAACTCAGATAACATCAACCAACCCATACAATATCCAATTTTTACCGTTAGATGGCTAGCGGTTCACACTTTAGCAGTACCCACCGTGTTCTTTTTGGGCGCGATCGCGGCTATGCAATTTATCCAACGCTAGGAGTTATTCATGGAAAGAAATACTAATACCAATAATCAGCCGGTAGAGTTAAATAGAACATCTCTGTTCCTCGGACTACTACTAGTATTTGTACTAGGGATTCTTTTTTCCAGTTACTTCTTTAACTAAGTTAACTGGGCACAGATTAATCTATCAATTAATCATTTTTTATTTAACGCTACTCGATGTTGTGATTAAGGAGGCAAGTTAATATCATGTCTGGAGGCGGAAGAATTCCCTTGTGGGTTGTCGCTACAATCGCAGGATTGGGCGTAATTACTGTTTTAGGCATTTTCTTTTATGGTGCCTATGCTGGAGTCGGTTCTTCAATTTAAGAGAAAGTTTGAACTATTACTTCCAAAGACCAATTTTTCTGATATTTGATTAGAAATTACAATTAAAAAGCCGCCGATCTACAATAGATAGGCGGTTTTTAATTGGCGATGGTTTAAGGGAAATAAAAAGCGGGCAGGATACCTCTAATACAAGAGTTAATTGTATCCAACTGAAATATCCTGCCTGCTTATCTAAATAAATCGAAACTTAACCGATATCATCGCGTTCCATGTACAACAACATAAATGCCATTGCGACAGCTGGAAAAACAAGACCAGTCAAAGGGACGAGGACGGATGGCAGAAAAGATGCAGCCATAATTAAACCTCCTAAAAAATCATATTGCAATTCAAAACGAGCTTACTGCAAATTGCACCGCTATAAGCCAAAATTGTACATATTTGTAACACAAAGTCTTTTTATGAAAGTGGTTAGTTGTTAGTAGTTAGTTGCTAATGGTTAATGGTTAGTGGTTATTAACAGCTAACGGCACATAAAATAACTACACACAATTACACCTTACCCATTACCCATTACCCATTACCCATTACATCCCTAACATCGCATCAAATTGAATATTAGGTAAGTCTGGAGGTATTACAGTACGTTGGATAGTAAATTTATGACTTTCCTGTTGAGTACTTCTATTTATCGCAACCGCTTCCAAACGGATTTCTAAACAACCGAAAGGAACATTTAGTTTAGTTATGACTTCTAACTGTTGATTCTTATTAGGGGTTAAATTAGTTAATAGGTGGGGGCCATCAAGTAAATGTCTTGTGTGACAATCTTCCAGCCATAATTTAACACCGAGATGAGAATTTCCCTCTGGTAGACGCACTCGCACGTTAACCGATTTGCCTGAAATAAGTTCCGCTTGTTGTACGTAAAGTTCGGGAGTCGGCAAGTCTTCTAATTTTTGAGTACTTATTGTGAGTGCTGCGATTGATGAATGCTCTGTTTTATCATCTATAACTTCATCTGGTTCGGAATTTTCCCCAATTAATATATCATCTGCAAAAATATCTGTATCGTCTACTACTATTTCTTGAGCTATTTGACTTGATGGTGCTGTTATTTGATTGACTTGCCATTGCGAAGAAGTGGAAATAGAGATATAAGGCGATGGTGTTGCTTGTATATCTATTTGTGCTTTTTCTGGGTGTAATATTTGTGAATTATCATCTGCTTGTAGGTAAGAATCTTGCCTTACCTCAATATCGTAGTCTTCATACTCTACATCAATGGGTTCGGGAACCGAATATCCTTGGGAAAGCATCCACTGTCTAATTAAAGGAGAAGTATAATAGTTTTCTCCTGCAATCAATTCTGAATTGCGGGGGGTAACTGGTTCTTCAAGTTCCTGTATATAATCGTCTTTTTCATCGACTACTAATTCAGCTTGAGAACTATTGTCAGTTTGAAGTGATGTTTGGGCTATTTCTTGACTTTCGGCAATACTTGTGTATGTTGATTCCTCTGCGTCATAAATATCTTCATCAACTTCCACTAAACGGCTAGGCATTGCTTTTAACTTTCGTAAGAAAGGAAAACTAGTACCCGTAATCGCTGAACCAGAAAAATCTATATATCCGTTATTAATGTATTGATCGATTTTCTCTTGATAGCCAGGGACATTTGGTAATTTTGGTTGATGCGTTGCGACTCTCCTACGAAGCTTTCGAGGTTTACGCGGGGTGGGAGAGATTTTTTAGTTGATGGTACCCCCGTTACAGATCAATCTTCTGATTTAACTGTTTTTACTAAGTTAAAAAGTTCTAAATCGAGCGATGCAGAGTCTTCTAAGATTCGAGATGCATTTCGTGCGAAAAATTCCTCAGTGGAGCTTGCAAATTTTTCTAATTCATCTTTGGGATTGGCAACAGTAATCGCTAATAATTCTTTAATCTCTGCCGTGATTATAAAAGACTGACTAGCTAATAACTCTACAACTCCCGACTGCGAAAGTGTCCCATATAACTTAACCTCTCCGAGAATCAACTTAGAAGCACATTCTTCGGGAATATTAATTAAACAGGCGATCGCAAATGGTAGCGATTTATTGGGGTTGGGTAGCCGAAAAGATTGTAATAGCTGAGAATTTTGTGGCGATCGCAATTCAATTTCTACTTCGGCGCTCGTAATATGTTTAATTTGCCTCTGTGTTGTTTCTTTAAGTTGGACAATTCCTTCAAGTGTAATGGTGCTTCCCCAACTGGCAACGTGGCTATCTTTATCTAAAGCTACCTGTAACGGTAGTGGTGGGGCTGTAGGTGTATCTTCAATACTGTCATCAGGAAGCAAAGGTTCCGAAGACGGTAAAGCTAACTCCATTAAATTTTGTAAAATTTGCTCTGCTGTATCACCTTTAATCCTTACCGGGTTAGAATTTTGCTCGGCGATTACCTTCGGTAGAGCTATCTCTTTCAGAGACGGTGAGCTAACGCTTAACGCCGTTACTTCTTTGGGATCGATTTCCTTAGCGTCTTTTTTATTTGTTGTTTTTGATTTTTGTGTTAATTTTTTAACGATTTTTTCGCCAACGTCTTTTTTATTTGATGTTGCTTTAGACTTTTCTAACGATTCTTGGGTAGATTTTTGATTAACAGCTTTATTTGATGTAATGATGGACTTTGACTTTGCTGGCTGTTTTTGGGCTGGTGAAGCATTAACCGCTTTTTCCGGTACCTGGGGAGCCTTTTGTGCTAATTTCTGGGTAGGAATTTCGCTAACGGCTTTATTTTGCGTAGTTGATACTTTTTGAGTCGATTGTCGAGGAGACTTTTTAGTAACAGCTTTTTGTTTATCCGAAGTAGCTTTAAGCGACTCTCGTAACTTGTCGGCAGGTTTTTCGCTAGCAGCTTTATCCGAAGCTTTTTTACCAGTATTACGAGGAGTGGAACTTAGTTTACCTGTAACGTTGCGACTAGAACCAATATTTGTAACTGCTTCTATAGAAATAGAAGATATTAATCCAGCATCGTTTGTCTTCAAATCCTTAGAAGAAACAGGATAACGGCTAGATTGAGGCTTTTTGATTTTTGCAACAGTTTGATTTGTTGGTATATCCTCGCTGGCAACTTTGTATTGCTTATCCGAATTATGGTTCGGTTTTTTTGGCGAAATTACCTTTCCCTCAACACTGTAAGGTATAACTACCAAATTAACAGTATATTGCCAGTTGCCATCTAGAAGGTCTGACATTAAATCGCCAGAACATTGTAATTCCCACATTCCCGGCTTGAGATAAGTAAAGGGAATTATAGCCGTCAAGCCTTCTGAACTAACGCGCCGGACTCGTTTTTGAATGCGCCGTGTGGGTGGAAGTTCCGATGGGGAAGAATGAGTTACCCGCACTTCCACGTCAGTATTCCTACGGTTAGAACGAGCAACTACTCGATACCGACCTTCTGTAATTTCGATGTTTGGCTTCTCCAAAGGATGCCAAGTACGTTCGCCTTCTTTCTGTATCAGAAATTGCCACTGTTCCATTGTGAGTGATGTCTAAAACTGATAGCAGCCGTAGTATTATTTGTATTGACTTGCTTGCAAGTTTACCGTACTCAATCTGTAATTGGTTGCATAAATTGTTGTTTTGATTAAAACACAATCTAGGTGCTGCCTTTAAGTGTAATTAGATTAACATTATAATGACGATTTTTGCTTCAAACTTATATTGAGTTGCGATTTTAGCAGTTTACTACAACTCCATCTCAATAGCTTTTTTGCTCTCTTCGATCTGTGTTATGTTTGGTGCCGGTTCTGCTAATACAAATAAATTTTACTTGAAAAGATGTGCGATGTTATTCGCCTGTTGCAGTCTTAAAAAGCTCTATAATGTTGCTTCTGCCTAAATGTGTGACTGCTTACATTCGATGAAATTTTAAGCACAAGTAGATTGAATCGAGTTACAGGGAATGGGGAAATTAATCGCACTGGTTCGGTATCGCGATATTTACAGCTACACCAACGATGCAAAAACCTCTCAACTTAAAAGAAGAGAGGTTTATGGAGGGGAAATTTGTAGTGGGAGCGTTCGCTACCTAACAATAACTAGTAGTCTTTTTCATAAATTTTGACTGGTTCGTTTTCTTTCAAACGTTGGGAGACGTTATGTATAACGTCTCTACAACCCGTCAGAACTTTTGAAATGAAATACTAGTTCACCACATTAATTTTGCGGGGTAACGCGCTCGTAGTGGGAGCGTCTCGCTCCCTCGTTACAACCAGCGAGCGGGACGCTCGCACTACCTCGACCCATCAAAATTAATGTGGCGAAGTACTAGTTCACCACATTAATTTTGATAAGTAATTAAGGTATGTCCTAATGTCCTAACGGACACGCTCGAAGACCGTAGTAGCGCTGTCTTCGCATCATGATTCGGGATTTGGATGGGCTGTTAGCATAGCGTGCCCGCCTGGGCATAGCCCAACTACGAACCCATCAGAATAAATGAAATGAACAACCAGCGAACGACCAAGATGGTCGCACTATGCCAGCATCTTTTTTCTATTTAATCGGAAAAACTAAATATTACACATCATAACGATGTTGATAATAAGCCAGAATCTGCTTTACCCATTGTCTGGTTTGCAAATTAGAGTTTGACTTGTAATCAATCCATAAACCACCGACTTGGCTTTGATTGTAATCAAACTCTTGAGAAGTTTGAGAAATTAATCCCACTTCTATTCCCATGACAGTTCCTAAATGAGCCGCAATCTCGCGATAGACTGCCAAAGGTAAACCGGCAAATACAATCTTTTCCTTTGTCTCCATATTCTAAGAAGCACCGACAGATGCAGATTTTGGTAACGATGGTAGTGTCGAAACAGAATTGTCTGTTGAAGCCGTAGCTGGGCTTGCTCCCATAGGTGCTTCTCCAACCATCCTGGCTACTTCAATACCATATTGTTCCAGAATAACAACTGGTTCGGAACCTTCGTTCATTTCAATTCTTTTAACAAGTAGCCCGCTTGCTAATCTTTGCCCCGCTTGAACGTAGCGACTAGTCGGTTCGCTGGGTACTTTGATGATTGCTTGAGGTCGATTGCCTACTTGAACTACCCCGGAAACTAAAACAGCTTGAGCTAACTTCGGTTGCGGTGGTGGTGGCAATACAGGTGCAAGTTCTGGTGGTGGTACTACCCCAGGCATTTGTTTAGGCAAAACAGGTACCTTCGCAGGTACGTTAGTTGTTGCGATGCTACCACCGTTAGAGCCGGGTTTGTTGGTTGTCGATCGCGGATTTGTGCTGTTACCACCGGAATTAGAATTGCTTCCTCCGGTTGTTGCAGAAATCACCGCACTCCTGCGAGGTCTTGCCGCAACCCTACGAGGTCTTGCTGTTGTTCCTCTTGATGCTGTTCTTCTACTAGATGCCGGTAAAGGAGGTAGTTTGGGAACAGCTCTTTTTGGCTTACTCGCAATAGAATCTTCAGGCTTTTTAGTCGCGAATTTTATAGGGGGAATAATCTCGTCAAACGGGTCTGTACGCCCTTTCGCGACTATACCTATTCGTTCTGTAGGATTAGTCGGTTGAATCAAAGTCGAAGGTGCCTTGCCTTGTTCAGGTTGCTTCGGTGGCACAACCGGGTTTTTAAACTGTTCGGTTGTCTTGCCTTGGTTATTTTCTGCCGTTTCGGTGGGGATCGGAGCAACAGTAGTTGGTTCCTCTTCACCAGAACATCCGGCGATCGCCAAAGCTAAAATAGATGCAATAGATGCAATTGTGATTTTTAAATGTCTAGCCATTAGCCATTTTTAATCTTAAAGACAGGGAAATTTGTATTTTGGAAATCAATTTGATTGAAAATTGTATCAAAAGTGAAATCTGATACAGTTATAACCTAATTTTTTTCAGATCAAGGATTATTTTATACAAGATGGTATAGATTTTAATCCTCAATTGTTACCATCAGATGCTTGAGAGAATTAAGTCCTTTTTTGACTCTACGAGAAACTGTAACTACGCTGATACCCAGCTTTTCAGCTACTTGCTTCTGGGTTAGATCCTGTAAAAATACAAATTCTAAGACCTGACGGGTTCGATTCTCCAACTGAAGCAAGGCTTGTTGCAAGCGTAATTGGTCTTCTTGCGCCAGCTGAAAACTGCGGTAACTATGGTCGGGAACAAGTTCTGCCAAACTAGCCGAACCTTCGTCTCCATCGTATACAGGCACATCTAAGCTCAAAGGAGCGCGATTTGCCCAAGCTAGTTTAATTTCTTGCCATTCTGCAAGAGAAATAGACAATGCTGCGGCTACTTCAGAGTCGGTCGGTTGACGATTATATTTTTCCCGTAAAGAACGAGAAACTCCTGCTGATTGCTGCTGTAGCGCCAACCAACGCCTCGGTATTCTAACAGTGACACCTTTATCACGGAGGTAATGCTGAATTTCACCACGAATGTAAGGAATCGCGAAGGAACTAAAAGCGTGACCTTTGGAAATATCAAATCTTTCGATCCCACGAATTAAGCCCAGACAGCCTACTTGAAGTAGGTCATCATAACTTTCATGGCATTGATTTATCCAATAATAAGCCTCTTTTCTGACAAGTCCAAAATTAAGCTTTACCAGTTGATTGCGAACTTCGGCTGACTGAGATTGCTGATATTCTCGCAATAACTGCCAAATTTCCTGCTTAAGTTCTTTAGTGAGTAAGGTAGTAGCCATAGCACCTTGATGATTTATAAAATAATTATTTAAACCAGAATGACCGTAATATCTGGTGATGCACTTTAAAAGGCGTATTTATGTAGAAAACACAGACGAACATATTCCTCCGTTATTAGATATCAATAACGGACGGCGATCGGACTATGGATCGAGAGGGTTGATTAAAAGGACGCAGCTCAAAAGAGCCGCAGATTTATAAAATAGTACAAGAAGCAATTTTTCAGCTTTATTTATGTAGTAGCTTAAGGGCTACATATAAAAAAATATACAAAAATAGCCTCTACCTGAAACCGAATTATTACGTAATTTAGTTTATTAAAGTTTTCGCCAAATCATTGCCCAAAGTTACTTCATAGTAATTAACTAAATTAATAAATAAAATTTTTCAGAGAATATACTTAATATAAAAAGTTTTAAATAAATCAATCAATAAATAAATATATAAATAGGCTTGTTCGTACTTAGTATGTTAGAAAAATAAGAAAAAAAGGTTAGGGACAATAGGGAATAGGGAACAGGGAATAGGGAACAGGGAATAGGGAATAAAAAATAATATGTACTCAAAAACCAAAAACCGAAAATATAAATCTAAAATCTATATAAAACTACGATTTAATCGCAGTAAATAGTCTTAAGAAGGATACAGAAAGAAGATAAACGATAAATTAGCTTTATAAATCCATAAAAAAAGGGCTAAAAGCCCTTCAAATTAATTAAACACATTAGTAATTACTGTACCTTAAAGTAATTAAACGATACAGTAGATTAAAAAAACTATGACACTGGTTCCACACGAGCGTAAAATAAGCCGCGAACTTTTACGTCTAAAGGTTCACCAGCACCTAAATCGGTATCAGAAGGTTGATCGCTGACAAAAGTACCAGCAATTTCCCCAGTTACACTATCTACTTTGGCAACATTCAAAGAAATATGACCGTTACCAGTTTCAACACTCTTAACATTAGCGCGTCTGAGTTCTTCGCTATCTGCTTGGGAAGGTAGCGCAATTGCATTATCATAACCGCTAGCAACACCACGACCTTTAGGATCTAAGAAAGTTGCACCACGATAAGAAGGAACTTTAAAATCTCCTTCAAAATCCGTTGAGGTGTTGATGCTAGTTAATGATGGTTGTGTTTGAGCGACCAAATTCTTCACTGTAAATAAGAAAGGAACTTGCTCACCACCGGGAAGTTGTACGGTAATGGCTTGAAAATCAAAACCATCTTTCTCTTCAAAAGTTAGACTGCCATCCGGATTAACTTTCAAATCACCTTGAATTTGGTCGAGAGATGAAGTTTTACGAGTCAACATCCGAGCACCAATAAATTCAGCTTCTTGTCTTTTGTTAAGGGGTTCTTCTTTAACAAAGAAAGCGGTAGGTTCGATGCAAAGTTCTTTAATTTGGTAAGCCCCGTTTGAATCGATAGGGATAGAGCCGCGGCTCGTTTCGGAAAGTAGAGGACATTTATTAGCTAAACCAGTACCTCTAATATCTTCGTAGGTAAGTAAATCTCTACTATCACCACTCGCAGCCATATCCGAACCTTGGCTACAAGCTGTTAATAACCCCAACATTACAGCCATTAATCCAGCTATTAAAGCGCGATACTTCATGATTAACCTCAATGTCAAAAATTAATATTTTTAGTTGTTAAACCAAAAAAATGATTACGTAGTTAAACGTTTTCAATTATCAAGCTTAGAGTTCGCACTCAAGCTTTTATGCATTGCCATTCTTAAGTCTCTCAAAATATTGACACTGCAATATCTACTATATTTCGAGACAGGCAATCTTCAAAAGATTTAAGGTCAAAAATGATTTATGACCCTTAACTTTACAACGAAAAATCTCATCAACGACTTTACACAGTCAGATCAAAGGTGAAAAATTCAATCCTCAGACCAAAAGTAAACTAACTTTTATATAACATCCCAACTACCATCTTGTAATAGATGCCCTTCTTAGAGGATGTTTTAAAAGTCTTCTTGTCTGTAGCAAAACGTTCTAAATCCCCCTAAATCCCCCTTAAAAAGGGGGACTTTAACTCTAGTTCCCCCCTTAAAAAAGGGGGGTTAGGGGGGATCGATAAGTGCCTAAAATCAGAGCTAACCACTTTTCAAACAACCTCTTAGACCGTCGCAAGTACATTTTTATGATAAGTTATTCGCCTAATACTACTTAAAGCCAACAGGCAAAAGACAAAGTAAATGTTTTTTATAGTTATGTTATGACAAAAATTCTTTATAGTTCTCCTTTATTCATCGTAATTTATGAAATTTTATATTGAGTCAATCTCATTCTCTCACAACTTTGTAATTTAATGTTCTGCCGTTACATAGAATATATGTTGCAATCCGCATTCGATCGCCACTCAATTCTCAGACCCATGTAACTATCTGTTATTTATACAAATATTTACATTCCTTAAAATCTTTTAAAGATTAAATTAAAAAAACTGGATTATGTAAACTGTTTTGCTCTTTTAGGGGTTGACAAAATAGCAGTTATATAGTTTAAATAATTACCTTTTTCTAATAGATGACTTTCGGTGAAAAATGTTTAAAAATGTTAAGAGAACTTTTGCCCCCACGTAAATTATCTTAAAGCTGTAGCTAAGAATGCATTCCTTTTAGGCATAGTTCGTCTAAAAATTGAGGCTTAATCTTTTGGGATGCCTCTAAATCGGGATTTAACTGTGTGATTGCTATAGTTAACCAAAGTTATGGTTTGTCTTTAATCCAAAATATCGGAGTTAAGTAATTAATTAAGTAATATTATGAGCAACGGTAAAAGTCCGGATTCAGATAAGTTATCTTACAAATTGCAAGAAGTTACAGACTCAATTCACGAATACTCTGCCATTTCCCAAGGAGATATTTTAGCAATTTTGGCATTGCTTAGGCAGTTAGAAAAATTGCATAGAGAAGTTAGAGACGGTATATTTCAAGAAAGTTTACCATCAAATCGTCAAGCGCTATACTCGCTTTTAAAAGACATTGAAGCAGAAGGTGGATGGCCATACATTGAACGTATGAGGATTCAAAATTTGATGGCGAATTTGGAAACCATTGACGAAGAAGATAGCAGCCAATAGTTTTAATCTGCTTTTTGGGCGTTGCTTCTTGGGAATATTGGGAATTTCACATTATATGAGACGTAGCGCTGCTACGTCTTTACACAGATTTCACATTTACTACAAAATGCATACAAATATAATTCATTACTTAATTCAGCAACGCCCCTTTTTTCCTTTGTAATTTCTTTTTCTCCTACTCCTTATTGCCTACTCCCTCAACTAATACCTTGGCAAAGATTGCGATCGCCAGAATCGACATTGCGATTGTACTGGAGATAATCACCTACCCAGTGACAACCCTTTGCTAATAGGTTTTTGAGGTCTAAATTCCATAAAACAATCGTATTATCGTCGCTTGCGGATGCTAAAGTTTGACCATCTGGGCTAAAGCTAACGTCTAGTACGGGAGCATGATGTTCGCTAAGGGCTTTGATTAATTTACCTTCGGTACTCCAAAGTTTGACAGTGCTATCCCAACTGGCAGCAGCCAAAATTTTTCCATTAGGGCTAAAGGTAACATTACTAACGCTATCGCCATAGCCTTTCAATAAAGTTTTTAACAAAGTGCCATCCCAACGCCATAATCTAACAGTATTGTCCCAACTAGCAGAAGCAAGCAAGTTATCGCTAGGGCTAAAGCTGACACCTAATACCCAACCGGAATGAGGCAAAAATGTTTTTAACAACACACCATCTCGTTTCCATAATTTTACGGTTTGGTCGTCGGAAGCAGAAGCTAAAACTTGAGAATCAGTGCTGAAACGAACGCTATTTACTCTTTCTTGATGCCCTTTTAAAGTTTTAAGCAGTTCACCTTGTTGATTCCATAGTTTTACCGTTCGATCTTTACTGGCAGATGCAAGCAATCGCCCATCAGGGCTGAAACTAATACTTGTTACGCTATCATTATGTCCCTGAAGGGTTTTGATTAATTGTCCGTCTCGCTGCCAAAGTTTTATAGTTTTGTCGTAACCTGCCGATGCTAATATTTTGCCACTAGGGTGAAAACTAACGCTGGCGACTAGATCGGAATGTCCTAATAAAGTCTTATAAAGACGGGTATCAAATCCAGTATTCTTTGGTTGCCTCTGCCACAGTTTTACCGTATTATCGCGACTGCTAGAAGCTAAAATTTTTCCATCGGGACTCCAAGCAACACTTAAAACCCGGTCTGAATGTCCTTCTAATACTGGTAATTTAGGAGGATTTAAACTCCACAGCTTGACGCTTTTGTCATAACTTGCCGAAGCCAATAATTGATTATCTGGGCTGAATGAAACGCTAACTACAGCATCGCTATGACCTTTAAAAGCCTTAATTAACTTACCGCTACTAACATCAATTAGATTAATAGTATTGTCATCTCCTGCGGAAGCCAGCTTTTCGCCTGATAAATCAAAATTTAAGCTCCAAACTGTACCTTTATGTTGCTCTAAATTTTTATAAGCACGGTATGTAAAGCCGATTTCACCGTCTATTTGTTCGCGTCGCCAAAGTTTAACAATCCCATTTCTACCAGCAGAGGCTAATATTTTACCGTCTGGACTAAAATTAACAACAGTTATTCCTTCTTCATGACCGGGTAAAGTAGTTAATAAAGTACCCTCCCTACTCCATATTTTTACGGTATTATCATCGCTGGCTGAAGCAATCAACTTACCGTCAGGACTGAAAGTTACCCAATTGATCCAACCTTGATGTCCTAGAAGAGTTTTTAATAATTTACCGTCGCTACGCCAAATTCTTACAGTTTCATCTTTACTGCCGGTAACTAGTAATTTGCCATCGGGACTAAAGCTAACTTTATCAACCCAATCGGAATGACCTAAAGTAGTTACAGGTTGCCAATCAAATTCTCCCGTTGTGGAATTTTTGCGCCAGATTTTTACGGTATTATCGCGACTAGCAGAAGCCAGCAAACTACCATCAGGACTAAAAGTTAAACTGGTAATGCTTTCGTCGTGCCCTTTTAAAGTTTGTAACAAACTGCCATCAGTACGCCAAATTTTTACGCTTTTGTCGCGACTTCCCGAAGCTAATAACTTGCCATCGGGACTAAAATTGACATCCCAAACAATATCTTTATGTCCTTCTAAACGGTTAACTTCCGTCACTCCGTAAACAGCTTGTTGTAAAGCCGTGACGACTCGCATTCTTGTATCAGGCTGTATTCCATGTCCGCTTTTAATCTTTCTCCAAGCACGCAAACTTTCAATTAAAGCATCAAATTCTTTATTGGAAGCAAACAAAGCTTCAGAAGCGGCAGTCAGGGCACCAATTTTAAAGTTATTTTCGCTACGTTCGGCGCGTAAACTTTGGCTGATTGCAGCTTTCTTTTGCAAATCCGCTTGCCACCATAAACCGCCAATTGTTGAAGACATCACCGCTAAAGCAAAGCCAGCCAAACGTGCTTCTCGCAGCCGTTTTTGCAGGATGGAATTGAGCTTTTCTTGGGATAATTTTTGAGCAACTTCTGCTTTCGTTTTTTCAAAACGGATTTTTTCTAGTTCGGCAATAATTCCATAGTCATTACGAACGCGAATTGGTTTGACTAAATAATCGTGAACTAACTGGTAACGTTCTCCTGATTCTTGCAGTACTCGCAACACCAAACCGCTTCCGACAAGGATTTCTAGTATTAACTCTAAAGTACTAACATTGTAAGAATGGATAAAATCTTCTTGGATTTCTTCATTTCCTATCTCATATTGCTTGCTGGGTTGCTTTAAAGCTTTGGAAAAAGCAGAATCAATATTTTGATTGATATTAATTAAGAAATTCTCTGCTTGACTTTTTTCTGCTTCCTCATATGCGTCTTCTTCTCGGAAAATAGCGGTAACTAATTCAGCCTTGGTTTTAAGAGGGCGCGTACCTTTTTCATCGGTTAATTCAAAAAGTAATTTCCAGCTTAATTCTTCGTTTTCTTGACCGCAATCGTAAATAACTTTTTCTAACCAATGTTGAACTAATTTCTCAGAACCGCCGCTGCGCTGATATTCTCCTAATGTCGTAATATTTTGTGCTTCTAATTGAGCGCCGACAATTTGTAATTCTATGGGATGTACTTGATGGGTTTCCCCTGCCAAATCTTCTACTAATTTATCAATTAATTCATCGCTCAATTGATAATGAGAGCGTTCTGTAAGGCTGTGAATAATACTATTTGCATCTTGGCAAGTAAATTTACCCAAATAGTAACGAATGTTTTTATCGAGAATATTTTTGTTAATTACTCCTAAATTGTAAGAATCATTGCTTTCTAAATAGCTTAAACGCTCAAATTCTAATAAATAATGCAGATAATCTTCCCGCAAAGACAGAATAACTTTAACAAACGGAATATTCAGACATTTATTAAAAAACTTGTAAAATTCAATTCTTTGTGGCGTATCTTGTTTGACAAAGAAAAACTCTTCTAACTGGTCAAAAATCAAAATTATTGTGTAATTATTATCAGCTAATAACCGTAGTTTTTCGAGAATCACATCAACTGTAATTTCTATCGCCAAAGATATAGAAGTACGAGCAATAACTTGATTTAAACTGCGTCCTAAAGCTGTTATCCAGTCAGTATAAACAGATAAAACAATTGGTAAAGCCATACGTTCCCCAATCGCATTCTGCTTTAACGCTGGAACTAAACCCGCTTTGATAATTGAGCTTTTACCAACTCCAGATGGCCCATGAACCACCGTAAGTTTACAGTCAGCACGAGTCATTTTTTCCAGAAGATGATGCACATCTTGCTGTCTCCCCGAAGCTGCAATTTCTTGAGCAACTTGATCGGGAGTTGATGAGATTTTTTGCGGTTGTAAAACTGGATTTATTCTATAGCGCTGCGGTTGTAATTGACTTGCGCCGATAAAAGCACGAAATCCGTACTGATGCTCAATCTGAATTTTTTCTCGTTTGAGCTTAAAAGCTTCTAAATAATCGTGACGTTCGCAGAAATAAAGCGAGCGTAATTCTTCAACAATTTCTAGGTATAAAGAAGGTTCGTATTGAGCTTCACAAACTACTTTTGCCCACTCCAAAGTATTAACAGCTTCGTCCCATTCACTTAAATTTCGTAAAGTACGTCCAAGCAATAGAAGGTACCAACTTTCAGAGGAGCGAGATACTTCCGGAACTTCTTCTGCAATAGAAAGGGCACTCGAAGCTAATTCATGAGCCTGCACCCAATCAGATTTAGAAGCAGCTACTACACAAAGAAATCCATAATCTTGAGCAACTAAAGTTTTGTTAGCGAATGATTGATGCAACTGCAAAGAGTAGCTCGCTAATTGCGATAAATCATCCCACTGTTCCAAACGTTGCAACACTTCACAAGCGGGAAAAATAAATTTAGCGCTTAAATCTTTTCTTTTTATCGTTTCAAATATATCCAAACATTGCTTAAACCAATTCAAAGCATTTTGCCAGAAGCTGATATTGGCAGCAGGCTGTAAATCCGCCAAACGTCGGTAACAAAGTCCCAGGTGGAACATGACTACTGCTTGACGGATCAGGGAGGGGAGGGGGAGAGGGGGGGATGTGGAGAGGGGGGGATGGTAAGCCACTCTCGTGGGTCGTCTCCCTCCGTTGAGAGAAGTGGCGCAACCCGAAGGGGGAGAGGGGGGGATGGGGGGATGGGGGGATGAATTTTGACAGTTTCCAATCAAGGAAGATAAAGAATTACTTTTAATTTCTTCTTCCCACAGTTCTAGACTGCGTTGGTAATGTAATAACGCTTCGTTGATGTTGTCGTTTACGTAGTTATCGCGGCCGAGAACAAATTCTAAACTTGCTTCTAGCTGGGGTTCTAGTTTGATTTCGTAGAGTCGCAGCAAGTCGTTACGGGCTGATTCTATTTCTCGACGCTGCTGGGATTTAGGATCTAAAAGTAAAGCTTCATTTGATAAAAACTTTTGTGCCCCTGCTTCTATAACTTTGTCAAATAAACATTGCGTTTGCTGTTGGATGAGATTGACTAAATCGGGAGCAGCCATTTCAAATTTAATTGTGGTTGCTGCCCAACTTTTAAAATCGGGTGCAAATCGTGAAAGTGATGTCCCGACTTCATCTTTGAGCCACAAAACTACTGGAAAAGAAAAAGTATCCGCGTATATATCTCGTGCTTGGTTAATACCGCTGAGTAAATCTTCTAAGTTAGTAACAGACTCCAACCCAAATACCATCACCGCCGTCGGTAAACAATCTGTTTTTACAGCAGGTATATCTAAAAATAGCTCCGATACTATGGTGCTGTGTAAAGCCTTGGTTGAAGGAGAGAGAACTACCTCTCGCAAATTTACATCCTTGGTTTGCGAGCGGATATTATCTAATACTTGCTTGCACAATTCCTTGTAATTGCACCGTACTAGAATCAGAGAAAATTGACCTTTAGATAGCGCGATCGCCCGAATCAGTCTTTTCAAGGAATGCTGATTGGAAATAGCGATATCCGTAAGAGTAGTATTTTCACTCATAGCTGGAATATTTATATTTGACGTTGTGCCAATTCGATTTTGGATTTTGGATTTTAACAACGGATGCTTTGGTGCAGGAATTTTGGGTTCCGTAGATTTTGGATTTTAGAGAAACAAGAGTTATCAAAATGCAAGACTTGTTTTAATCCAAAATTGGCAGTCCAGAATCCAAAATATATATAGATAGTTATATGTTTCAACTTGGCTGATTAGAATAACAACTATTTAAAATTCAAATTCAAATTCAAATTTCAAATACCAAGAAAGATTCTGTTCTTGCCAAATTATTTATTAGTTATTTCAAGCATCCGTTTGAAAGCTGATCCTGTTTGATTAATTAATGTCAAAGAAAAAAACACCCCTTCACATTAATAATGTTTTTCTATTACTGAGAAAAAGTTGCCGGAATTTTGTATTCGGATTGCTCCCAAGCCAGAACTTTCTCAGTTTCCGATAGCGCTGGACTAATACCAAACCAGCGTCCTTTGACATCTCGGTATTCAAAAACAAACATACTTCGCAGCAATCTTTGATATTCAGACTCACCTCTAACTGTTTGCTGATTAACTACTTCATAAAGCAATTGCCATTCTTCATCGTCAATAGCTAGAAGTAAATCGTCGCGATAATCTTTGATTACTGCTTCCAAACAAGAACGCTCGAAGGGGGGATCTTGTCGCTGCAAACAACTGTATAGTAATCCCAGCAAGTTACGAATATGACCGCCACTCACTCTACACAAACGGTCTAAAGTTTCCGAACTATCGAATATGGAGTCAATCAATCTCAATCTGACATCTGGAGTCGCTTCGGGAAACGCTCTGGCTAAAACCAACTGGCGCAAAAGAGTCATTCCCGGTTTGCAGTCATCACCATCTCTTTGACGCACCAACACCATCGGCAGTACTTTAGGGGCAATACCGCCGCCCAAACGATTTTTTAACGTTTCGTATTCGCCAGAAAAAATCAATGCCAGCGGAATTGTATAAACCACATGACATCTAAGCCTACGCAGTTGCTCTCCCCTATCAATAAACAAATATTCTGGTTGCGATCGCCCAGATGGCATTGGGCGCATATCAACTCTATCCAAGTTGTCAATAATTACAACTAGTCCTTTTTGCCCCCTCATCTGTAGCTGTTGAGTAGCTCTATCTAAAACTTCTTCATTAATCGCTTGCAAAATACTATTTGTACGGGGTTCTAGATATTGCCTTAATTGAGAACGTAATTGAGGACTATCTTTAGCCTTGGCGCTAATTTTGGCGATACCTAGAGAAAATTCTGCTTCTGCGGAAATATCTATGGGAGTTTGCAAAAAGTCCCCAATTTCTTTGAATAAATTACTAAAGTAACCCGGCTTGAGCTTAATGTTAATCGCTTCTAAACTGACGCTTACTTGACGAGCGACACTCAGCAAAATATCGCTGACATCAATATCCGCCATGTCCAAATCTTGGCTGCTTTCAAAATAAACTACGTGAAATCCGGAATGTTCCAACTCGGCTTTCAGACGCTGTAACTCAGTTGATTTACCGCAGCCAATATGACCTGTAAATAATTGGCAGGTTGGTTCGTCAGGAGAAATACGGACAATCGTTCGCTGCAACTCTTCGACTATTTTGCAACCCCGTACTTCGGAAAAATCTATGTAATATTTTCTATCGGAATCATCGCCTATAACCAGCGTTCTGCTTGGATTACAGGCTTTAAAAAACCTTGACAAATTTAGTGTAGTTTTCATGTAGATGCAGTTCATATAAACATTAACCATTCATAAACATTCAAGTATTAGAACACTTGAACTCCTCGCTCCCAAGTTAATTACGAGGTGTGACCGATTAATTTTTCCCTGATGCTTGAGAATACGTATTTGCCCTGTCATACCGATATCGGTAAGCTTTTGAAAAAATACGTGGCTTCAACTATAGCTCTTTTGTATCAAATTGCTTTATTACTTTTGGGGTAAAAAGCTGCTTTATACAATTCCTCAGTTTGCACTTAAGTATTAATTGTAGCAAATCATGCATATCATTTTTAAAAATAAACGTCAAGTCGGTTTAAGTATATTTACTATTTCTTTTTCCAAGGAAATAAATTAGTGTTAATCTTCGATACAGCGATATTCTAATAATAAAAATTTAAGTAATTTTGCTGAATTTGGGGATTAGCCAAAGTCCGGACAAGTGGCTTATCTGTTGACTTTCGAGCTTTTACAACGACGGTAAGTCTTAAGGTAACGATTGAGTTGAGATATTCCACAATGCCAATTATAGAACCAATTAATTTGTTAAAAAGCCCAGTCAATATTTTTGCGGAAGTTGTAGCACTAATTATTCTGAGTATTCTCCGTAAGACTTGATATGTATAATATGGTATTTAATTATTGAGTAAAAATTTACCTACGAACAAAAAGAATGATGTATCTTTTGCTATGTTTAGTGATTAATGTTTTCGATAATACACGTGTAATGAAGGCGATCGCATTCTCGTATTATTTGTAGCCCTTGGACTTGAAAATAATGGTCACTCTAGAGTAAAAAGGCTACATTAAACCAAAAATGTCAGATTTGATGAGTTATATAGGTTTATAGCTCTTGCCGTACTATTTTTCGTGGGTGGTATTTTCGCCTTCTGTGAATATTTTTGAAAACACAAAGCGTGAAAATACAAATTCTTCTACTTACCGATTCAAGATTTTAGATTTTAATAAAGGACTCTCAATCGAAAACAAACGTATCGGTTGTTAAAATTCGGAATCCGGTGCGAGAAAGTTTCATATCGAAAACATCTCCCACTCAAGCATGGTGCAAAATCTAAAATCGAATTGATTTATACAAATTTATTCATCTTCATTCAATAACTTGAACCAAAACGTCCGAAGAGGTTTAGATGCCGGAGATATTATCAGTTTCCTCCCGTGATTTGGAAGTACGTCGCGAAAAACTACGCCGTCATCGGAAAATACAAATTATTGGTGCAATTTGGCGCACCTTCGCCCTTACAGGATTAGCTGGTGGTTTGCTATGGTTTTGGATTCAACCAGTATGGGTACTCAAAAGCGATCAAGATATTACTGTTTCTGGAAATCAGTTGCTTTCAGATGAAGCGATACACTCAAAAATGCAATTATCTTATCCCCAATCTTTATGGCGGGTTGAGCCTAGTCGTTTGAGTGCATCTCTAAAACAGCAACCAGCTATAACTCAAGCATCTGTAACTCGTCGTTTGTTTCCACCGGGGTTAAAAGTTGAGGTATCTGAAATTCTGCCAGTGGCTATAACTAAAACTGCAATTAAAACAAATGATGATTCTACTTTTCAAAAAACAGTAAGTGGATTATTAGACATCAATGGTGTTTGGGTTTCCTTGGAAAATAATAAATCAATCAAATCACAACTGCCCACTCTAGAATTCATTGGCTCTCCTGCCTCTTGTCGCTCTGTGTGGAAACAGCTTTACCAAGCGATCGGTAAAAGTTCGGTAAAAGTAATGCAGGTTGATTGCCAAGACCCTAATAATATAATTTTAAAAACAGAACTAGGTTTAATACATATCGGAAGTCCGACATCTAAACTACTTGAAAAAATTAAGATGTTAGCAAAAATCCGCAGTTTGCCAGCACAAACAAATATGAATCAAATTGAGTTTATAGATTTAAAAAACCCGGAAACTATTTTGGTACAAATGAACCACAAAAAAGTGCGGATAGATTCTGACAATCCTTAAAAAATATTGAGTAAACGCAAATGTATAAAACACTTCTAGCTTATCAATAAGATTTATGCTGATAAATATATATTAATGATTGTTATTTTCGGAGTAATCAAAACCATAATAAATATTCTAGGTTGGTTTTATTGTTTCGAGAAATAATCAAAAACCTACCATTAGGGAGTGTAACCTCCTGCTTGTTCTAGTTACGCTCGATCTAGGAAAAGGTGTTTCCAGTTTACGTTTGTTTTTTTTAGTTATGACACCGGGGGATGTTCTCGCGATTGCCCTGTGTCGCTTGCAGTCGAACATCTCGATCTGGTTAAGAAGTGTTGCAAGTCAACAAGCTTAAAAAACCAGCCATCTGCTCGTTCGTTTTTTTCAAGGCTGAACCACGCTTGTTTGCCACGACGTATCATGAGTTTTTTATGATTTTTTAGGCATTGAGGCAGCATTATGGAGAACCTGTCATAATTTGTGGAACCGAACGTCAACGTAAACAAGACACGCCCTAATGCAGTCATGCAAGGAGAAAGTAAAGTTAAGATTTCAAAATTTATTTTACATGAAGATAATTTAGGTACCTATGACTTGCAATATCTATTGATAAAGGATTTTAGCGCCATCATTTACACAGTTGTATCAGTGTTCTACTTGTTTAATTGTTTTCAATATTTATAGAATCAAACCAGTATTTATGGCTATAAGTAAAAAAAAACAAACACTATTAGTTGTAAAATTGATGACCAATATCTATTAAAACAACAAGGAGGGGTTACGAACCATACATGAAGGCAGTGACAAATAAAAATAACCGTCGTTAGTATAACCGATACAATTCTTTCTTCAAGTAAATATTAAGTATACTTCTGCTTAACTAGTTGTTAATCGTGAAATGTTAACAGCTACTAATTAAAAAACTGTTCGCGTTCTTAATCCTGCACCTGGTTGGAGAAGATTAGAACATCGTCATAACATTCTTGCTACCTTTATTCAACAAGGATGTTTATAAACAAGTTGACGCGAGCGGGTAGATCGCACCCCCAAAAGTCGTTTATCTGAATGCACGTAAATCCAATGACACTTGATAATAACCAAGGGCTTACCTATAAAAACTCGCAGTCTCCCGGACAGCAAGGAATCTCGCTAGCAGGAATCAGTACCAATAACCCTTTTGGTCATTCTGGGCTTAGTTTGGGGCAAAACGGCGATAATAACCATTCTCCCGAAGAAAACCCTGTTGGGGATATTATTCCCGGCAGAGTTGCCAATATTAAAGTAATTGGTGTGGGTGGCGGTGGTGGAAATGCCGTCAATCGCATGATTGCTTCAGATTTAAGTGGAGTAGAATTTTGGTCAATTAACACCGATGCTCAAGCTTTGACGATGGCTGCGGCTCCTTGTAGGCTGCAAATCGGACAAAAGCTAACGCGAGGTTTAGGAGCGGGTGGAAATCCTGCCATCGGGCAAAAAGCAGCGGAAGAATCGAGAGATGAAATTGCTACGGCTTTAGAAGGAGCCGATTTAGTATTTATCACTGCTGGAATGGGAGGCGGTACCGGCACGGGTGCGGCATCAGTTGTAGCTGAAGTCGCGAAGGAAATGGGTGCCTTAACGGTTGGCGTAGTGACTCGTCCGTTCGTATTTGAAGGTCGCCGCCGCACCAGTCAAGCAGAGCAAGGTGTTGAAGCTTTGAAAAGTCGTGTGGATACCTTAATCATCATCCCTAACAACAAACTGTTGGAAGTTATTCCCGAACAAACACCCGTGCAAGAAGCTTTCCGTTATGCAGACGATGTATTGCGTCAAGGTGTACAAGGCATATCCGATATCATCACAATTCCCGGTTTGGTAAACGTTGACTTTGCCGACGTGCGAGCCGTAATGGCAGATGCTGGTTCTGCTTTGATGGGAATAGGCATTGGCTCTGGCAAATCTCGTTCTCGGGAAGCGGCGATCGCGGCAATTTCTTCGCCTTTGCTGGAATGTTCTATTGAAGGGGCAAGAGGTGTTGTATTTAACATCACTGGTGGAAGCGATTTGACTTTACATGAAGTCAACGCTGCGGCTGAAGCAATTTATGAAGTGGTAGATCCCAACGCCAATATTATTTTTGGAGCAGTAATTGATGACAGACTCGAAGGAGAAGTCAGAATTACTGTAATTGCTACCGGGTTTACAGGTGAAATCCAGGAAAGGCAACAGCAAACTGCTACTCCTAATAATCGAGTTGCTCCAACCCCACAGCAGCAGCGCCGACAGATGCCACAACCATCTTCAGCAGGTGCCAATTCTCAAAAACAACCCCAATCCGAACCAAAACAGAAACCCGGATTAGAGATTCCTCCGTTTCTTCAGAAACGCCGAAATCCTAATAATTAAGTAGCGGTCAAAGTATCGGAAAACGGGGGCGCAGAGTATTATTACAATTCGTGAGCCTCCCATAATTCCAAATACACTTGTTTTGCTTGTTCCTAAAAAATTTAGTTCGATCGGAAAGAGCATTATCGCTACATCAGATGGGCGATTCATTCTGTTATGCCTAAATTTCTCAGAAGTATTTTGGGTTTTTGCTTGCGTGGTTTTACTGTCTGGAATGAAGGTTTTATACGTTATATTCCTCGTTACTCAATTTCAAATTGTTTTACAAAAGCTATTTTTAGCAGGATGCAATACCTGTAGCTCAAAGCAAATTATATTGATTTAATTAAGTCAGGTTTTTAATTGCTTTTTCTACCCACTGGATAAACTTTTTACCCAAGTTTGTATTGCTGAACCGATCGATTTCACGAATACCAGTAGGGCTAGTAACGTTAACTTCAGTAAGGTAGCCGCCAATTACATCAATACCCACAAAGGTTAAACCGGCATCTTGTAGAGTGGGGGCTAAACTATCGCAAATTTCCCGTTCTCTGGAAGTAATTTCAGTTCGAGCAACCGTACCCCCTGCTGCCATATTATTGCGGAATTCTCCGGGCGCGGAAAGACGGTTAAGTGCCCCCACTGGTTCGCCATCAAGCAGAATAATTCTTTTGTCTCCCTGCTTAGCTTCCGGTAAAAAGGTTTGTAGCATCACTGGTACTTTTCCCCGTAAAGTGCTAAGTTCTACCATCGAATTAAAATTGCGATCGCCTGGTTCTAAAAATAGAATTCCTTCTCCTGCTTTGTTTCCCAGTGGTTTGAGAATAGCAGCGCCTTTGTCTTCTACAAACTGCCGAATCAAGTGTCGATCGGCACTAACAATTGTTTCTGGAATAGCCTGGGTAAATTGGAGAGCATACATTTTTTCGTTAGCATCTCGAATACCTTTAGGGCTGTTAACAACCAAAGTTTTGCGAGCGTCGATATAGTCCAAAATATAAGTAGCGTAAAGATAAATATCATTTACTGGTGGATCTGTCCGCATAAATACGGCATCCATAGTTTCTAGGCTGCAATTAGTTTTTTCGCTTAACTTGTACCAGGGTGAGCCAGCTTTGTAGCCCGCATCTGTCAACTCAACCGGGATAATTTCAACTCGTTGAAGATTTGCCCAAGCAGTACTATCTATGACACTTAACCCGGAGGTTTGAGTTATCCAAACTTCATGTCCCAAAATACAAGCTGCTTCCATCATGGCAACGCTAGTATCATGAGTGGGGTCTAAATTCTGGATGGGATCAATAATAAAAGCCAGTTTCACGCGATTGCCTCGATTTACCCTTCAAAAAATTGCGGTGATTCATTTAAAATTATCCCTTTTTTGTGTAATACCGTTTCATTTAAAAACTCCTAACTCCCAACTCTTAACTACTAATCTAAAATCACAAAACCCACCCTCGAAGGCGGGGTGGGATTGAGTGTCAAGAAATTTTTAAACTATTAGCCATATTTTCTTTCAACGCTCAAGCTAATAGCTCGTCCAATTTTCCTTGAGACTCTAAAGCGTAAATATCATCGCAACCACCGACATGGGCATCATTGATGAAAATTTGTGGTACCGAACGTCGTCCATCTCCTCTATGAGCCATCTTTTCCCGCGCTTGCTCATCTCCATCAATCGCGTATTCGGTAAATTCAACCCCCTTTTTCTTCAGTAAACCTTTAGCACGTATACAAAATGGGCAAGAACTCCAAGTGTAAATCTCTATTTTGGCAGCCATAACGTCCTCTTGTTGATTTAGCAATTCTCAATTTTAGAACGTTATATTTAATTGTGAATGCTCCATCGGTATTCCATTTTACTTTTGATACATATCTATTTTATCAAAATATAATTTTAGTAAAAAAAATAACTCTAATTATTTTTCTTGTAAGTGTTAATTTAGACTTAATTTAGTTTTTACATACAGGGTAAGTGCGAATGAGCCTGCTATCAGGAGTTATAGAAGACTCATTCAAAGGCACAAACCACAGTGATTGTGTTGGCTGTAATCCAGGTGCGTAACAATTTAATAATATTTCAGTTTAATTACGGTATACATCAGTATTGGCACTGATATATTCAGAAAAGCAAAAAAAAATACCTAGTGTTTTCCGCAGATAATATGGGAGTGAGAAGTAGTTCATTTCATATGTTTTGATAGGTAATAAAGGTTCGTAGTAAGTGCTTTAGCACCTCCGGATTTGAGGAAGACGGTCCAACTATAAATCCGTCAGAATTAATGCAATCAACTAGTACTTCGGCACGTTAATTTTGAGGCGCAACTACGAACCCGTCATAACTTATGTGGCTCCGTACTAGTACTCCGCCACATTAATTTTGATGGGTTTGCGTAGTGCGAGCGTCCCGCTCGCTGGTTGTAACGAGGGAGCGAGACGCTCCCACTACGAGCGCGTTACCCATCAAAATTAATGTGGTCGGGTATTAGTAGAATGCCATCGCTACTCACTTTCTTAAGAATTTTTCCCCATTCCCCTATCCCAAACATAAAATGACTCCTGAAGAAAATTTCCCCAGGAGTGTAAGACAGGTTTAAGTTTTAACTTGCAAGTGCTTATCCAGATACAGCAGCGTATTGAATTAGCTGTCCCAAACGTTCTCTTAAAGTTTCTAAGCCAAGACGCTCGTGGGCAGAAATAAATACTGCCATTGGATATTCTTCTCTAGCTAAAGCTAAGGTTTCGCTATTCGCTTTGTCGATTTTGTTGAAAACTACTAGCCCTGGCCCTGGTGTTACGGGCATTTGACCTAATATATCCCTGACAGAACGAATATGACTCAACCAAGCAGGGTGAGATAAATCGACTAAATGCACTAAACCATCTGCTTCGGTTACTTCTTCCAAAGTGGCACGGAAAGCATCCATCAACGCTTCTGGTAATTCGTGTATAAACCCTACTGTATCTGTAACTAGGATTTCTTGGGGTTCCTGAGTTACAGCATGGGGAACTACCAAGCGGCGCGTTGTGGGATCGAGGGTTGCAAACAACTGATCTGCCGTGTAAACAGAAGCGTTAGTTAAAGCATTGAGCAAAGTAGATTTACCGGCATTGGTGTAACCAACAATCGCGATAGTAGCTACTTCTTGATGTTGTCGCCGCTGTCTTAACCTTTCTCTATGGGCTTGTAACTGATTTACTTCTTTCTGCAAGCGAGTAATGCGACTAGAAATAGCACGACGTTCGGTTTCCAGTTTGGTTTCACCGGGGCCTCTCGTACCGATACCACCCCCGAGTCGGGACATTGCCTGACCTCTACCAGTTAGTCGCGGTAACATATACTCTAGCTGTGCCAATTCTACTTGCAGCTTACCAGCACCCGAACGAGCGCGTTGAGCAAAGATATCTAGAATTACTTGAGTACGATCGACTACCCGAACCCCGATTTGAGCTTCTAAGTTACGGACTTGCCCTGGCGATAAATCGCGATCCAAAACTACAAGATTCGCTCCCAAAGTTTGAACGGTTAAAGCAATTTCCTGCACCTTACCTTCACCAACCACTGTTTGAGGATGAATGCGCGATCGCTTTTGTCGCATCATCTGTAAAACCACTCCCCCAGCAGTATCTACCAACCGCCCCAATTCTGCTAAAGTATCTTGGAATTGTTGAGGTGACTCCTTCTGAGTTATAACCCCAACAATCACAACTCGATCGCGATCGCTATCGACTTCCCTACCAATAAATTCTCGCTGGAATTCTTCTTCAAGCCCTTCCACCAAATCCAGAAAGTCTTGTTTGCTTAATGCATCCAGACTCATCGCTGGGGAAACACTCCAACTAGGAGAAGAATAATCGCCCTCTTCAATCTGAGAATTTTGAGTAGCAATTAGGGTGCGAGCATCTTGGGGTGCTAAGTGTGCCAAATAAGCTTCCTTAACATACCCAGTAGCACCACCACCCCGACGTTGAAATCCCGTTGCTGTAATATTAAGTACAATTAAAGCATCTAATCTTTGCAGTGCCATAGCAGTCAAAGCCCCATCAGAAGGATATTCTGGCTTTAGCTGAGTAGCAATACAACGAATACCGCTAAGTCGTTCCGCACCATAACGCGGTAGTTCCGTCAGCGGAATTTGGGTTTGACGCGGAGTGCCTACCCCAACCCGAATCACTTGTCCTCGGCGGTTGAGATAGGCACACACTGGCTGATTTATTTCAGTACTAATTGCCGCCAGTCGCTGAGCGAATTCCGGAGTAGTAAAACTATCCCCCGGTATGCGCTGGTGATACAGTCGCTGTAACTGCTTTTGCTGACTGTGTTTCAGACCCTGGAGATTACCAAAAATAGTTTCTATAGGCATCTATGACCAGTAAACTAGTCCCCCATATACATCTATGTCTATTTTACAACAGCGTTTTTCAGCTAAACTCTTTCTTTTGGCAGATGCAAGAGACAGTGAGCAGTGAGCAGTGAGGAGTTATAAGTTAGAAGTTAGTAAGTAAGTTATTCTTCCCCCTCTTCCCCATCCCCCCATCCCCCTGGGCTATACTTGCCAAAGTAAAAAAACCTGTTCCCTGCGATGAAGATTCTGCTTATAAATAATGATGAGCAATTCACTAGCCAGCTAAAAGCGAATTTAAAACAACATCGATACGTTGTTGATACAGCATTAGATGGCCAAGAAGGTTGGGAGTTTTTTGAAGCACAGAAATACGATTTGATTGTGCTAGATGTAATCTTGCCAAAGCTGGATGGGATTACTTTTTGCAGTCGTTTGCGTGCGAAAGGTTTGCAGGTTCTAGTGATGTTTTTGACTGCAAGAAATACTAGTGAAGATAAAATTAAAGGGTTGGATGCTGGTGCTGATGATTATGTAGTTGAGCCAGTACCTTTACCGGAATTAACTGCTAGAATCCGCGCTCTATTGCGACGAAAGCAAACAACAGTATCGACTATATTGGAGTGGGGGAATCTTCGCTTAGAACCTAGAACTGGGGAAGTAAAATACGCCAATACTCTTTTAAATCTGACTAAGAAAGAATATTCTCTGCTAGAGCTATTCATGCAAGATCCGCAGAAGATATACAGCCAAAACAGTATTTTAAATCAGTTATGGACTTTTGAAGACGAACCTCCAACTCGTGATGCGATCAGAACATTGGTTAAAAGATTGCGACAGAAATTAAAAGCCGCTAAAGCTCCCGATTTAGTTGAAACTGTTTTCGGATTGGGGTATCGTTTAAATCCTAGGTTTCAAAAAGCATCTTCAATAGATAGTAATTCTAAGTTAAATAATAAGTTAAGTAAGAAACTGGTATCTGGTGTTTCTGAAACTTCTAAAAATAATTTTGGCGCTACAAGTGAAATAGTTGAATCCCATGAATTGCAACCTCGTTTGCTGATTGTAGGTGAAGATAAAGAATTTATTGATAATTTTGTAAAAGTTGCAACTGTAAGGGGATTGCAAACGGCGATCGCACCAAACCCAAAACTGGCTAGAGAGTCGCTACAAAGGATTCGTCCGGATATTATTTTGCTGGATATATCTATTGATAACAAGAATAATGAATATTTATTTCTGGAGGAAATATCAAAGCAGGAACCACCTATTCCCATACTTGTGTTTACTTCTCAAGAATTATCAGCCGATAGAGTTGCACTTGCTCGTCGTAAAAGTCAAGGCTTTTTTCACAAACCTATTTCCTCAAATCGCGTTCTCGAAGTAATTACGCAAACCTTAAAACCTGCTAAGAATACCGAAGCTAAAGTAATGGTGGTTGATGATGATCGCATGACTCTACGTTTGGTGCGAACGTTACTTGAACCTTGGGGGATCAAAGTTAATATTCTCAGCGATACACTACAATTTTGGGATGAGCTTGAATCTGTAAAACCAGATTTACTCATATTAGACGTGCAAATGCCGAATGTTGATGGTATTGAACTGTGTCAACTACTACGAAATGATTCCCGGTGGGCTTGGCTACCAATCGTGTTTCTTACCGGGCAGCGAGATACTGAAACCATTCAACAGGTATTTTCAGCAGGGGCTGATGATTTTATTAACAAGCCGGTTATTGCTCCGGAACTAATTACCCGTATTTTCAACCGTTTAGAACGTACTCGTTTGTTACGAGAGCAAGCAGAAATCAATCCCCTAACTGGTTTACCAAATCGTCAACGTGCCACCCAAGATTTAGCAAGACTATTACATTTAGCAAAGCAATATCAACAGAGTTTTTGTTTAGCAGTGCTGACAATAGATGATTTAAACAAAATCAACCGTAACTACGGACATGGGTTTGGCGATAAAATGTTACGTCGTTTAGCTGCTTTATTACAAAAAGAATTACGAAGTGAAGATATTGTATCTTCTTGGAATGGTGGAGAGTTTTTAGTCGGGATGTACGGAATCTCTCGTGGTTATGGAGTCGAATGGTTAGCAGAAGTATTAGAAATATTGCGATCGATTGAATTTGAAGTTGCTCCCCAATCCATTCGCATTAGTTTCACTGCTGGGGTTACTCAATATCCCGAAGATGGCAGCGATGTGCAAAAACTTTACCGCCTGGCTGCTTCAACAATGGAAAAAGCAAAAGATACGGGCGGAAATTGCATTGTACCTTCGAGTTGGAAACCGCTTCAATCTCAACAATTACCCCTGCACAAAGACGTAATTCTTTTACACCAAGATTCAGCCTTCGCAAATTCAATTATGGAAGCCTTATTAACGAGAAGTTATCACGTTCACTGGCTCAAAGATGGAAACGCAGCATTAGAAGCGTTGGCAAAAAAAAGCCATTCTTTACATGGTGAAGTCATTTTGCTTGAAGAAAATTTACCTGGTTCAAACGGATTAGAAATTCTCAAATACTTTAAAAAAGACAAAATTATTCACCGCTCTAAAGTTGTCTGGTTATCCACAGCTACAAGTGAAGTTGAAAAAGCCTTATGTTTGGGATGTTTTAATTATATTAATGTTCCTTGCAATATTTCAGCATTTATGTATCGTCTGCGTCATTTTGTCGAAGGATGAAACAATTTTGGATTGATTCCCACGGGTTGTAGAGACGCGATATATCACGTCTCTACATTGTGTAAATAAATTTAAATTGCAAACTGCGGTTCCGATCCTTTATTAGATGAAGCTTGCTGTTGTAAATTAGATGTTTCTTTTTCTAAATGTTTATTTATTGTAGCTAAAAGCTTTTCAGCAACTATTGGTTTACTCATAAAATCAGTAGAGCCAGCAACCTTAGCGCGGAATTTATCAAAAAGCCCATCGCTACCAGTTAATATAATTACCGGAATATCAGCTAGTTTGTTAACTCGTCTGATTTGGGCACAAACTTCGTATCCGTTGACAACAGGCATCATTAAATCTAACAATATCAAATCTGGTTTATTCTCAATTAAAGTTGGTAGTGCTTGAATCGCATCTTGAATTTTAACAAACCTCATATTATTTGAGGTAATAATGCTCTCCAAACTTTGACATATTTGAGGACTGTCATCAATACAGGCAATAAGCGGAGTTTTTAGTTTTTCTTGCGAAAGAGATGAAATATGATTTTCAACTTCTTTTACAGGCAAAGGAATATCCAACAAATCCGCCATTTGTATAAACCCTCTAAGGATGAAAGGCAATAAATCGGAGGATATTTTCAGAATATTAAAATTTAGTTTTATAGCTAAATCTTGTAAAGTATATTCGCCATTAATAAAGTTAACAAAATTTTTGTAAACATTCGGCGTGACAAGTTGTTGAATTTGTTTTGGTTGTAATAATACAGGTGATAAATGAGGAGTAATATTTGCTAATCCAGCGGATGCCCAAGCCTGCCATTCTCCTTCCATACGTTTGAGGAAGAAATCTGTATTCATGAAAGTCAGAGAAGTATCTAAGATAGCTTTAGGATTGCGACTACAGCATACATCTTCAAAATTTGCCTGCTGTGCAATATCAAACAATACTTCTGAGATGACATTTTTTGCCACAGCATCAACTTGAGTTCTATCTACTTTTTTTTGTTTGTATAAACTAGTTAATAATTGATAATCCCAAAGTTGATTTTTTAGTTGAGTTGGCTCTAACTTGATCTCATCAATTTTAATATGGGGACAATATTGACTGACTTTTCTGCGCCAACGTCGAAACGGATGAGTTCCCCCTGTAGCCCAAATAATTCTTCCAAATCGAAAGTATAAACTCCATTTGGTTTTAGAAGAATTGATATTTAATTTGCCACTATATTGATTTGTTGTACAAAATCTAAATTGTTCAACCAAATCTTTATATGTAATTAACTCTGTATGCACCATGATAACTTTCTTCTTAAAAAAATAAGGCAGATGGTAAATGTTAGAAGAAAAGATGTTTTAAATTTGAGAAAGGTTGCAAATAAACTTATCAAGTAAAAATGATAGTAAGTATTTGCAGAAACTGGTAGATAAATACATTCATAACACTAACTAATAAATGTGACAATGCCGTGACATCGCTTACGTAGCTAAACTGACCCAAACAATGGTTTAAAAAAAATCTTCTTATTCCCTGATAGAAACTTCATATAAGTGGGAACAATAAGTTTGCGATCGAATCGCTTCTGTGGCTTGATACTTCTAACAGTCGAAGTTACAACCCACATTAAAGTTCGGTAAACAACTTTAAATATCAGTAAATCTACCAAAAAAGGATAAGTCCAATGACTCAAATGCTTAGAGAAGAAGTGCGGGAACGTCTTGGTAACATCGACCAAATCCGCGACATTATTTTTGGGGCACAGATAAGAGAATATGAAACCAGATTTGGCAAGTTAGAATCGGATATTTCGCTTTTACAGCAAGAGATGCGCTCTCATGTCGAGCAGCTTAAAGTTAGCTTTAGTGCAGAATTAAAAAATTGTTTTGAAAGTTTAGAGAAAAAGCTGAAGTTATTTAACCACAACAGCGAAGAAGAAGCAGCCGATTTACGTCTTTCAGTGGATAGATTAAATAGAAAATTTTCCAATTGCGTACAATCACTAGATGAAGAATTAAATTCTCAAACCAAATCAATTCGAGAAGACGTTTCTCAAAATAAAGTCCAACTCGAAGAAGAAGTTTTGGCTTTACGAGATTTAGTCTTAGAAGAAATTGAACAACGTTTCTCCAACTTAAGACAAAGCAAAATTTCCAAAGACGATATGGCCGAGACATTATTTGCTTTAGGAATGCGACTCAAAGAAAAAGAATTCATTCCCATGCTCCGAGAAGCAGGGGATGAAAATGGTGAAAATCATTCCGTAAAAATGCTCAGAAATGGAGAGCAAAAACTCTCAGAATTATTAGCTCACTCCAACGGTTCTCTGAAGTTAACTCTTGATAAGGAGAGGGGGAGAGGGGGAGATGGGGAGATTAACTCCTAACTCCTAACAGACGTAGCAGTGCTACGTCTCTACACTCCTAACTGTTAACTGCTCACTGCTAACTCTTACTCCCAAATGGTTACTGGTAACAAGTTACTGATTACTGATTAAATGTCTGAATCTGCTGAGTTAAATCGGGAAGAAACCGCACAGCTTGAAAATTTTTTGAATTTGCTTGTTGATTTATCAATTGTCGAACCATCCAAGCAAGTTTCTGAAACACGATTTAAGCACGAACAACCCGATGAGAATGAATGCGATCCGAAAAATCAATTTCAGAATCCCTTGAATTCGTCACGGATTCATAATTCATGTCATCTATCGCCTATCGATCTTGGCGATGATGATAATTTTTTTACGGAAGAAAACAAATTAATTCAAGTTGAGAATCAATCTTCTACTACTATTTATTTGCAAGCAGAATTGGATTCTCCTCATACTCAATCCAAATTACCAAATTGCGAGCAGTCAGTAGAGGAAATTACGGTACAAACTACACCATTAGAACAAAATTCAGATAACTCACAAGACACAGTAGTTGCTTTCCAGAAGTTACAAGATATTTTAGTAGGAGATGAATTAGCAGAAATTCAGCAGAACTTAAAAAATTTAAACCATCAACTTTACGGTTCTGATGAATTACTAAAGTTACTTTTGCCGCACATTACCGAACTTTTGAAGCGTAAAATTTCCGAATCAAAAGAGGAAGTTGTAGAAGCAATTGCGCCAATTATAGATAATGCAATTCGTGACAGAGTTAAGCAAGATAAAGATAGTATGGGTGAGGCTTTAGCTGCTGCGGTTCCCGTGGCGATCGCCCAGCAAATTAGCATAAATTCTGATGAAGTTGCTTCAGCAATTGCTCCTGCTATGGGTGAAGCAATTCAAAAACAAATTGAACTGGAAAAAGATAAAATTGTAGATGCGCTTTACCCCGTAATCGGGAATACAATTTCCAAGTATATGGGGGAAACTATCCAAGCAATTAACGAACAAATTGAAAATACTTTAAGCGTTGAAGGAATAAAACGCAAAATTAAAGCCAAATTGCAGGGAGTTTCGGAAGCAGAGTTAATTGTAAAAGAGTCGATATCTTTTTCTCCTCAAGCTATCTTTTTAATTCATAAAGCATCGGGTTTGGTTATTAGCGATATTCAACCTCTGGATTCAGAAAGGCTTGAGTCAGATATGATAGCGGGAATGCTCACGGCAATTCGCAGTTTTGCTAATGATTGTATGGCTCAATCGGGAAATTCCGAACTTGATGAAATTGACTATGGCAATTTTAAAATAATTTTGGAAGTTGCTGGATACTGTTATTTGGCAATTATTGTTAAAGGAGAAACGCCGAAAAAATTTATTGCTCAGATGCGGCAAATTCTTAGTCAAATTATCACTAATTATGGTAAGTCTATAGAAAAATTTGACGGTGATTTGGAGACAATTCCTGCTGAAGTTAATAAGCTTTTAGAAACTTTAAAAGATTTTAATCATCAGAAGGAAGAAAAGAAAAGTAAAATATCACCTTTATTAATATTAAGCTTATCAATTCTAGGCATAATTTTTATTCCTTGGGGTATTTGGCAGTATCACAGCAGCAAAATTCGTTCGGTTGAAAATAAAATAGCGTTGGCTTTAGCCTCTGCACCGGAATTATCGGTTTATCGTCTTGATGTCAAAGTCGATGGAGATAAACTTAGACTTAAGGGAAGAGTTCCCAATGAATATTTGAAAACTAAAGCAAAACAAATTGCTGCTTCCACAGTTTCTAATTGGAAAATTGATAATCAAATCATTTCAGTTGAAGTACCACCATCACCAGTGTTAGCTTCTTCTGAAGTTAAACGAGTCACCACAGTTTTGAATCAAATAAATGGTACGGCAATTTCCGCAGATTATCGCGATGGTAAAGTTGCGGTTTTAGGTAGTGTAATTCGAGTAGAAGATGTTGAAACAATTACTCAAGCATTTGAACAAATTCCTGGTGTAAAAACCGTATCAAGTGCAGTGCAGGTAAAACCTCTTTCTATCCCAGTTAGATTTTATTTTAAATCTAATTCTGCAACTTTAATTAATATTGATTTAGAAAACAAATTTAACAAGGTAAAAAGATTCCTAAATGAATATCCAACTCAAGGTTTAAAACTGATTGGCTACAGTTATTCTCCTAATGCTACTTCAGTAACTAATAGATTAGCAATTCAACGAGCAGAAGCTGTACGGCAAAAATTAATTAAGCAAGGAATTTCTCCATCTCGCTTACAAGTTGTTGGTAAAACCGATTTACCACCGGGAATAGATAAAAATCAACCTGTATCTTTAATGCGCTGTGTTATTTTAGAACCGATTAATGTCAATTAACAGTTAACAGTTAGCAGTTAACAGTTAGCAAAATTTACTATTCCCTTACTCTCAAATTAGAAAGAATTTCATACATCTACCTAAATAATTATTAATTATGTCTACAATTTCCAAGAAAATTTGTTTAATCGGTGATTTTGGTGTGGGGAAAACTAGTTTAATTCGTCGGTTTGTAGATCGACAATTTAGCGATAGATATTTATCTACCGTAGGTGTAAAAATTTCTCGTAAATCTATGGAGGTAAGTGATTCCGAACGACAAAAAAATATTACATTACAGCTACTAATTTGGGATATAGAAGGAAGTACTAAATTCAAAGGAGTTTCTACAAGTTATTTTCAAGGAGCCAAAGGAGCAATTATAGTTGGTGATGTGACGCGCCCAGAATCACTTGAGAATATTTCAGCACATATTCAAGCTTTCTTAAAAGTTAATCCGCAAGGAAAAACTGTTATTGCTTTGAATAAATCCGATTTAATTGATGCAGAATATTTAGAAAAATATTGTCAACTTTATAGTTTTAGCGACAATAAGAGTTTTGTTTCAACTTATGTAAGTTCCGCTAAAAATGGAACAAACGTTGATAAAATATTTCAATCTTTAGCACATTCAATGATTTAATAAAATGAATTTATTTACAAATATATTATCTTTACGTCGTATTGAATATTTAATTGTTAACGAATTTTGGCAGATTATTGAATTATCACCGAAAATTCATCTTCTTGCCGATAATTCCGATCAAGTACGGGTAGGAAAAGATATTCGGATTGGCTTCCCTGAATTAATTGGAATTGAAGTGATTGCCAGCGATATTATAGCGGGAAAACAAAATAGTTTTGAACTGAAAGGAGCGGTTAGAACTCAAAAAGCTCTAAATCCAATTTATATTGATATTTGTATTGCTAATAACATCAAAAGAAATAAAATCAGCAATGAACTATTGATAGTTGTTGAAGATGTAACTGAACGGATGGTTTTGGAACAATCTTTAGTACAAGGTGCGAACGAAGCCAATCTTTTATTACGTACTCTCACTGCTTCCAAGCAATATATTGACCAAATTGTCACATCAATAGCCGATGCTTTATTAGTGACAACAGCGTCGGGAAAAATTAAAACCATTAACCGTACCGCACAAATTTTGTTGGAATATGATGAAGCAGAAATTTGCGGTAAACCTATTTCCACAGTTTTGCAAGAAGTTGACAGTTGGAAACAAGAAATAGAACAGCGAGGAAACGTCCAAACCCCTTTATTTGGTCCGATAACTCCTTTAGTTAAAGAAGTAGAAACAGTTTGTCAAACAAAAACAGGAAAAACAATTCCAGTAGCTTTTTCATGCTCGAAAGTTCAGACTGAAATTGAACATTTTCAAGGTTATGTCTATATTTTGCGAGACATGACTGAACGAAAACAAGCTGAACTTGCAAAACAAGAATTTTTAGCAATGATAAGTCATGAAATACGTACTCCAGTTGCAGCAGTAATTGGGATGGCGGATGTATTGCTAAATACAGATTTGACAGAGCAGCAAGAAGAATTTACAGAAACTATTTGTAATAGCGGAAAAGCTTTACTTGAAATCATTAATGATATTCTTGATTTTTCTAAGATTGAAGCTGGAAAGTTAGAATTTGAAGAAGAACCATTTCATCTAAATAAATGTATTGAAGAAGCTATTTCTTTATTAACACCGAAAGCAAAAGAAAAAAAATTAGAACTTATTTTTCAAGACAATCCCGAAATTCCAAAAGTTATTGTCAGCGATATCAGCCGACTGCGACAGATTTTAATTAATTTAATTAGTAACGCGATTAAATTTACCGAAACTGGAAGCGTGGAAGTTTCAGTAACAAGTCGGGAACGTCAAATTATTGGCAATGAAAAAAATACCCATGAAATTAAATTTGCTGTTAAAGATACGGGAGTTGGCATACCAAGAAATCGGATTAACCGTTTATTCAAAGCCTTTAGTCAAGTAAATTCTTCTATAACTAGAAAATATGGTGGTACGGGTTTAGGATTAGCTATTTGCAAACAATTAAGCGAATTAATGGGCGGTAAAATTTGGGTTGAAAGCGAAGAACACCAAGGCAGTACATTCTATTTTACTATTACTGCTCAGGCGATCAAAACACAATTAATTCAAGAATGGCAAACCAAACCAAAAGAATCCGATATTATAATTAATGCTGCGATAGCCGAAAAAAATCCTTTAAAAATACTTGTAGTAGAAGATTACGCTACCAATCAAAAAATGATAACCTTAATGCTGCAACGAATGGGTTATCAACCAGATATTGCTAACAACGGCTTAGAAGCACTTACAGCACTGCGCCGCCAACTTTATGATGTGGTATTGATGGATATGCAAATGCCCGAAATGGATGGTATGACGGCAACACACCATATTTGTCAGGAATGGGATATCTCGGTACGTCCCCGAATTATTGCCTTAACAGCAAGTGCGATATTAAGCGATAAAGAAAACTATTTAGCATCAGGTATAGATGATTATCTTGCTAAACCTTTTCGCATTCAAGAACTTATGCAAGTGCTTAACAAATGTCAGCCGAATAGAGAAGATAAAAGTAAAATATCTAAAGTCAGTAATGCCGAATATTCTATTAATGATAATTCGATTATAGATACGGCAGCATTGCAAGAAATATATAGAATAGCTGATTTTAATTGTGGAGTGAATGCTAAAGAATTTTTGCTAGAAACAATTGATGATTATTTAGAAGAAACTCCCAAGTTTTTATCAGAAATGCGAGTTGCCTTCAATGAAGATAATTTAAAAAATCTTCAACGATTGGCTCATACGCTTTCTTCCAGTAGTGCAACATTAGGTGCAATTAAATTAGGCACTTTATGTACGCAGTTAGAGATAATGGTAGTAAGTGAAATGCGAGAGGAAATAACAGAGCAAATTGATAAGATTGAAGCTGAATATGAGAATGTGGAGAGTGCTTTAATGGAAAAGCGAGGGAAATATTAAGGGAATTCAGTTCTTGCGCTCGTTATTAAACTCTTCCCTCCACCTCCTCACTCCCACTTTCAACTCCTCTGACAACCATCGATCAAACTGCGGATAAACGGGCAATCTCGCAACCAAATCCCAATCCCCAGGCTGTAACATTTCTCGCAATTCATTCTCCTGAATATGGGGATAATCGGGGTTTACTTCATCTATGGGGCTAATTCCACCTAAATCTCTCGCACCTGCTTCTATACAAGCAAGCAACCATTGTTCATCTTTTACTAAGTTTGGCGGAATTTGAATCGTAATATCTGCGGGTAAAATAGCCCTGGCTTTTGCTATTACTTGTGGCAGTTGATGCGGATCGAAAGCTGCTGCTTCAAAACTTTGCTGAGTTCCCGGACTGTGTGGTTGTAAAATAACTTCTTGAATATGCTGATAATTTTGATGTATTTGGGATATCGCTGCTAATGTGTCCCAACAATCTGCCAATGTTTCTCCAATTCCTAACAGCAATCCGGTTGTAAAAGGTATTTTTAATTCACCAGCCCATCGTAATTGCTGCAATCTCAATTCTGGCACTTTACTCGGTGCGTGTTTATGAACTGTTTGCAACAAATTGGGTGTTAACTGTTCTAACATTAACCCCATTGAAACGTTAACTTGTTTAAGTTTTTGCATTTCCTCATAACTCAAAAGTCCCGCATTTGTATGGGGTAAAAAACCCATTGATAAAGCTAATTCGCACAAATCATAAATTAACTTAAACCATTTTTCTCTACGCGATGAATTTGGATGAACTTCTCCACTAAGTATCAATATTTCACAAACATTTTGCGTTTTAAGTCTTTTTAAAATCTCTGTTGCTGCCGATAAAGATAACCAATCATCATTTCCGGGGTTGGTACGGAAATTACAGTAAGTGCATCTATTAAAGCATTCGTAGGTAGGAACAATCGTATATGCAGGGCTATAGGTAACTGCGGGGTAATTGAAAAATGACATCAAATAAAATAATTTACAACTTTTTTGAATCTGTTATCTATACTGCAATATTTTTACTCTAAATACAAATTTATATATAGCAGTTTTCGGTTGAGTTAAATACATTTAAAACCTCACCCTGTCCTGACGGACATCCCTTTCCTTATTAGGGAGAGGGAACGAGAGTGAGGTAAATTTTGTATTCTACCTAAGTAAAATATTCTTACTTTCTAATCCTTAAATATACTTATCTGGATATAGATTCTCTCTTCTACAAAAGTATAAATTTCTAACTGCTAACTGTTAACTGCCTCTTGTTGCTTGGCATAAATATTTTTCAGATGCTTCTTGACTGTATTGATAGTTATATACAGTTCTTCAGCAATTTGTTGGTAGGAATAATTAGCCCGACGCAACAGCCATACTTGAGCTTCTCTTTCAGTTAAAGCGTATTTTCTAGCTTCTGAAATTGCTATGCTTTGATTTGTTTGTTTGCGGTCTTCTAAAGTAACTATTATGTAATCATTATTGCTTTCATCCGCTTGTAACCATCGAGCGCGAACCCTTATTGTTGCTTCAGAATTCGTCTTTATTTCTGATTCAATCGATATGTTTTGATTGGGGAATAGTTGGCTGCTTTCGCTTAGAGACTGACAAATACGTAGAATGTCCGAAGGTACTTCATCTTTGTCAATCCCTCCAATTAATTTCTGACAAATACAGCGTGCGCGTTCGTTAGCATGAACTAATTCACCTTTCATTGTCACTATAAAAATCCCGTCCACAAAGCTTTCAATTACGGCTTGCATCAGATCAAGTTTGGATGCAGGCTGTTTTTTTTCATATTTATTGATTTTGCCGTAAAATATATTTCTATTGGTAGATGCAATTATTTGATTCTGCTGTATAAGTGAAACATTCATTGTTAATCTTCCTTAAAATAGTAAAAAATATTCTTTGATTGAGCTACTAGCAGCATTGTTATAAATCAAATTCTGTATTTGCAATGATTGAGCAGCAACCCCCAAGAAAGTATTGAAGTAAATGAAGATACAGTGAAGTGCAAAGAATTTCCCTGAAGTAGGGTGAAGTTTTTCTTAAATTAAGCAAAATAGTACAGTTAGTCGATTCATAATGACTGTATTGTTACTTTGCATATGAGAAGAATTTACTAGGGAGTTCTGCCGTGAGGGATTTAGTCAGTATTGATGAGTTTTTTGGTGTAGAACATCGGCGCAAGTATATTGCTCTTTTGAAAGGAAGAGTCGGTTTGACGCGCCGTCGGGCTGAATGTTTTGTGAAGTTATGGGCGTATTTGTTACTCAAACAGCAGTCTGAGTTAGGAATTGCGAATAAACCTTTAACGAAACTCGATTTACCGTCGGGTTTTGTTACTTGTACTCATAGAGAAACTAACGAACTGTTTTACGCACAAGAAGAGAGGGGAAGCGAACGTGCTGCGGGAATGATGATTGATAAGTTGGTGGCTTTGGGACTGATCGAAAAGGAATTCGATGGCAACAATATATGTATTCGTATCTGCTCTGCATTGAGCGATCTCGATCAACCTACACAAGTTGCCGAATCGGTAGAGTTTGTCACCGATAACTTTAATCCCCGCACAGATGCTATACCTGTTGCCACTTTTTTAGCTCGTCAATACGATTGGATGAATAAAAAAACTACGGCAGCACCCCAAAGAATAGCTAGGAAACTGCGTACTTGGGCCAAACAATATTCTAAGGGGATGCGGGTTTTACGCTGTAGCGATACTCAAGTTCCAGTTGGTGTTTGTATTCTTTATCCTGTAGCTGCCGAATCTGAGGAGAACTTTTTTCTACCTCCGAGCAAAAGTCTGCATATGAGTACTGCGAGCCAAATCGATCCTTTTAATATTGCTTCCCCTGGAGATGAAGACTGTACTTCTCTTTTTATCCGTAGTTTTCAAATAGATTCTCAATATCTTCAGCACAGTACTCTATATCAATTATTAGAGGATGCCCGACAAAATTTGACTAATATGCAGGCAGATTTTCCCAACCTTTGCGATTTGTATACTTTGACTATCCATCCATTCGCCCAAAGTTTGGCATTAGCAATGGGTTTTCATAAAACTAGCCAAGATCCACAGATGTCTCTTTATTGGATGTATATGGCGCTGGATAAGTATTTGACGCTTGACATCGAACAAGCAATATCAAATCTTAAGCTGGATTGATGCAGGCACTCTCTAATACTCACGTTTAATTAAATTTCATTTCTAAGAATTTATTATTTTCTTCCGATTAGCTGCAATAACTGTATTGCAGGCGTTACGAGCAATTATAAATTATAATTTTGCAGCATTAACTACATTTTTTTCCTGAAAACGCTTTACAAACTGAAATATTTAGTTTAGTATAAGTACATAGGTTGAAAAGCCTACTAAATCATTCATAAGACAAACGCAATTATCCGAACCATGACAACCACATTACAAAGACGCGAGAGCGCCAGTGCGTGGGAACAGTTCTGCGGATGGATCACCAGCACCAATAACCGTTTATACATCGGTTGGTTTGGTATGTTGATGATTCCTACCTTATTATCCGCAATCACCTGTTTCGTAATCGCATTTATTGCAGCACCTCCAGTAGATATCGATGGTATCCGCGAGCCTGTTGCAGGATCTTTGATTTACGGAAACAACATCATCTCCGGTGCAGTTGTTCCTTCTTCAAACGCCATCGGTTTACACTTCTACCCAATTTGGGAAGCAGCTTCTCTAGATGAGTGGTTGTACAACGGTGGTCCTTACCAGTTGGTAGTATTCCACTTTTTAATTGGAGTATTTTGCTACTTAGGTCGTGAGTGGGAATTATCCTACCGCTTGGGTATGCGTCCTTGGATCTGTGTTGCTTTCTCTGCTCCAGTAGCAGCAGCAACCGCAGTATTCTTGATCTACCCCATTGGACAAGGTTCTTTCTCTGACGGTATGCCTTTGGGAATCTCGGGTACCTTCAACTTCATGTTCGTGTTCCAAGCTGAACACAACATCTTGATGCACCCCTTCCACCAGTTAGGTGTTGCAGGTGTATTTGGCGGAAGCTTATTTAGTGCAATGCACGGTTCTTTGGTAACTTCCTCCTTGGTACGTGAAACAACCGAAACCGAATCTCAGAACTACGGTTACAAATTCGGTCAAGAAGAAGAAACTTACAACATTGTAGCTGCACACGGTTACTTTGGTCGTTTGATCTTCCAATACGCTTCCTTCAACAACAGCCGTAGCTTACACTTCTTCTTAGCTGCATGGCCAGTAGTTGGAATCTGGTTTACCGCTTTGGGAATCAGCACAATGGCGTTCAACTTGAACGGTTTCAACTTCAACCAGTCTGTAATCGATTCTAGCGGTAGAGTTGTAAACACCTGGGCTGATGTATTGAACAGAGCTAACTTGGGTATGGAAGTAATGCACGAAAGAAATGCACACAACTTCCCACTTGATTTAGCTGCTGGTGAAACTGCTCCTGTTGCAATCAGCGCTCCCGCAATCAACGGTTAAAAATTTAATAAATTAGTTAAAATTTGAATAAGTTTTAGCTTGCATATAAAGCACTCTCCTGTAATGGGAGGGTGCTTTTTTGTTTTGGGGATTTAAAAATAAAAAGTATTTTTCAGATAGTATCCCTCTTATATCACTTCCCGGTTATAATAATTGGATAAATAAAAATATTAACTCTGTAAGTGGCTCGCAGTAATGGATGTAGAAGTACAGATACTAAAACATTTGCCTAGAGATCCTTAGCCGACAGTATCAATCATAGATGAATATTGCTCCTCGTATAAGGACTTATTTAAGGAAGTAAGAAACTATGAATGTTTTAAGTATTTGCATTTAGGAATAGTTTCTCAAATACCAAGAAAATCATTACCAGAGATAGCAAAGGTAGTAGGTTTAAACTCGCCACAGTCACTTCATCATTTTATAGCAAATTCTCCTTGGTCAGTATGTAAATTACAGAAACGGAGATTGAAGAGAATCAAAAATGCTTTAAAAGGAGAAAAAATAACTATCTGGATAAAAATACGAATGTTTGTATCTGATTTATCCGGAAAGTGACAGAAGAGGGATAATAGGCAGGTTTATCTTCTAATCTTTATCTTTTCTCAACGGCAAAACAACAGTAAAAGTCGTACCAACTCCATCTTCACTATCAACTGCAATCGTACCACCGTGCAAATCTACCGATTGCTTAACAATTGCTAAACCCAAACCAGTACCGGGAATTTCACCAACATTAGAAGCACGGCGAAATGACTCAAATAAATGAGTTTGATCTTTTAAAGGAATGCCAATACCAGTATCTTTGATTTTAAATATAATTTCTGTATCCTGAAAAATTAAATCAAAATCAACCCCAGTTTCTAATGGTGAATATTTGAGTGCATTCGTAAGTAAATTTGTCAGAATATGACGCAATAAATTTTCATCAAAATAAGCTTTATTAGACTTACCTTTAACTGTAAAATTAACGTCTTGGTTATTAGCCGAACCTATTTTTATTTCTGCGACAAGTTGCTGACAAAACTCTTTTAAATCTAAAATTTGTAAATTACACTTTTGTTCCGTCAACTCACCTTTAGTTAGTATTAAAACATCATCTAAAGTATTTGTCATCTTTTTTGCAGATGCTTTGATGCGTGAAAATAACTCTTTCTTTTTTTCTGAACTTAGTTTTTCTCCTCCACGATAAAGCATTTGCGCGTAGGCTAAAATTATATGCAGCGGATTGCGAAACTCATGGGATGCAACTGAAATAAAATGGCTTTTTAACACATTAAGATTTTGTAAATTATCATTAGCAGCTTTCAGTTTTAAAGATAATTGTCGCTTTTGTAATAGCGCTTCTATCCTGACTTGCAATTCAATTTTTTCTATTGGATTAGTTATTAGCTCATCAATAGTTTTCCATAAGTGTCGCGTTGCCATTCTCACATCCGAGCGAGATGTTATTAAAAGAAACGGTAGAAAAACGGGTTCTTCTGCTTTCTTGGTTGCTTCTACCCAATCGCTGAATTTATCTAGAGCTACTGCACCAAGAATGCATAAGTCAAAAGTATTATGTAATTCTTTTAAATCATCATCAGCAGATGGGGAAAGTACTTCGTAGCCTGCTTCTTGTAACGATTGCGATAACAAATACCTATTCTGCTTATGTTCGAGGAGCAGTAATATTTTTTTCATTCCTAATCCCCTAACAAGCTTTTAATCAAAGTAAATAACTGTTTAATCACAAGTGGTTTAATTAGTATGCTACTTGCCCCAGCTACAACACTTTGATGCTGAATCGCAGCACTTTGACGAGGTGAAACAATTAAAAAGGGTATTTGATGATTTTGCAACTGTTCGCACCATTCCCAAATACTGCTATCAAAACCAGTAATATCTATTAAACCTAAATTTATTTGAGTTGATTGACTCATAGCACTATTAAATTCCTCCAAACCACTTGCACTAATAACTTGATATCCCTCCCTATTCAAAAACTGATTAAGTAATTCTAAATTACGAACATTGCTACTCACGATCAAAATTAAAGGTTTGAGGCTCATTTATGATTATCATTTTGGTCTACCCACTCTGGTGTTCCGCTAAGAATTTTCCGCAGATTGGTTAGTGGTTTACCTAATTTGATACCGTAACGAGTTATTTCTATTTCTCGCAAGGTTTTTTCAAAATTTGACAAGCGTTTTTTTAATACGCCAATAGCTTTTTGCATTTCCCCATATATTTCTAAATAGCGTAAGAAAATAATATTATCTGCAATATAACTAATACCTAATTCAGTAGCTCGAAAATCACCCGTAATATTCTCCGTTTCATTAACTAAGATGATCGTAACGCCCATATTTTGCAAATATTTAGATAAAGCGTGCAGATGACTGGCTAAATCGGCACCGCGCATCGCAAGTCGATAGCCCGCAACGCTATCAATCATTACAATACGAGTTTTATTTTTTTCAACTTCGTGACGTACTTGATTAGCAAATTCATCGTGAGTCAGGTGCAAAGGTTCCACTCTAACAACCGACAAATTACCATTGGCAATCATCGCATGAATCGGAATATTTACTGCTTGAGAGCGAGCTACTAAAGTTTCCTCGCCTTCCTCAAAAGTATAAACTACAGAACGTTCCCCTCTTCCGGCAGCTTCTTTCATAAACTGAAGCCCTAAAGTAGTTTTACCTACACCCGTCGGACCAGTAAAAATAGTTACAGTTCCTCGTTCGATTCCACCATGTAGCAATTCATCTAATTCCGGTATTCCCGAAGAAATTGTTTCAAGAGAAAATTCGCGCTTAAAAATTTGTGGCTGTAATTTCGGTGCAACTTGCATTCCCTTAGAAGTTAAACGCAGCGAATGTAAACCAGCGAGAAAATCAGAACCGCGAAACTTGGTAACGCTAATATTTCTCCCTTCTGAAGAGTTGTGAAGGTGAATTACTCCATCGCTAATAAACTGTAAATCATCATCGGGAGCTTCCGGGCTACTCTCGGAAGTAAATACTACTGTTGCACCAGTCTGCAACAAAAAGCGCACAAATGACAACACCTGCTTGCGGAACTGAAAATCATCAGTACACAGATAGCGAAACTGTGTCATCGAATCAATCAAGACTCGTGTCGGCTTAAGTGATTCTACAGTTTCGATAATTCTTTGAGTAGTAGGTTCCCGTTCAACTTCGGCTGGAGAGAAAATATCATAAGTTTGAACTTCGGTGAAAAAGTCCGCACCAGGGCTTAAATCCAGAAAATTGATTGCTTCAGTATCTAAGCCCAGACTCTTACCATTAGCTTTAATTTGGTCTGCTGGTTCCCCTAAAGTGATATAAAGACTTACTTCATCGTTTGCCTTACCAGCATTCAAAAAATGTAATCCTAAAATAGTTTTACCGCAACCCGGACCACCCCGTACTAAATAAGCCCGCTTTTGGATTAAACCCCCAGTCAGAATTTCATCAAAACCTATAATTCCGGTAGAAAGACGAGCTAAATTCATTGAAAAAGTTTTTGTCACGTAAAATTTAATAGCCTGTAGAATCGCAACGATTGTACTTTAGCTATCATCACTATATAGATATCATAATTAAGCTTTAAGGTTAGATATTTGTAAATATTTAACTTACAGATGAATTTACAACCGACACTTAATGTTTGTCAAATTAGGTTCTTATCTAATAATATTTAAACATTTTTTTAATTACCAAAACAATAGATTAAATAGATTAAGTATAATTAAATAGATTGTTAACTTTCTTTTCTGTAGCCGACTGCATTGTTTAAACTCCCCTCATCCCCCTGTCTCCCTCCTCTGTGCATCCAGCTGATTGCTAAGATGAAGAAAGCGGAATTATTTCATCTAGATATTTGTGAGTTATAAGATTATGCCATCTGCGATCGCTGTTGAGAAGAAAAAGTTAAAAAATCCGCCTTTGGAACTTCATTACTTGGGCGATAAGGTTTTACGACAACCAGCCAAGCGTATATCAAAAGTAGATGACGAAATTCGTCAGATAGCGCGAGAAATGCTGCAAACGATGTATAGCAGCGACGGTATTGGTTTAGCTGCACCCCAAGTGGGAATTCACAAACAACTTATCGTTATAGATATTGAACCAGATAACCCAGCTAATCCGCCGTTGATTTTAATTAATCCCGTTGTTAAAAAAGCTTACGGTAACATCTGCGTAGAACAAGAAGGATGTCTGAGCATTCCCGGCGTTTACTTGGATGTGAAACGTCCAGAAATGGTAGAAGTTAGTTATAAAGACGAAAATGGTCGTCCACAAACCTTGAAAGCTGGGGATTTACTCGGACGATGCATCCAACATGAGATGGATCATCTTAATGGTGTAGTATTTGTAGACAGAGTAGAAAACGCTTTAGCACTGACACAAGAACTATCAAAGAATGGTTTTTCCCATCAAGCTGTAAAATCAATAGCATAGAAGGGGAAAATAGGGGTAAATACTTATGAACACGATGACACCGATTAGCGGTTTGTTTTTACTTGGTTCTTGCATTGCGGCCATTGCAGCAGTCGGTTCCATTTTTGAACTTTCATCAGGACAACCAGATTTAGGAATGCAGAACACCGCGATTATCTTGGGAATCAGCATTCCGCTAACAGCTTTGTTTTTCTTTGCCGCAGTCCGAGATGCGCGAGCTAACATGAAATAAGCATCAGGTACGAAACGTACAAATAAAGGAAAAAGGAAAAGGAGTAAGGGAAAACTTTATTCTTTTACCTTTTGCCTTTTTATTTTTTTGAATTGGGAATTGGGAATTGGGAATTGGTAATTGGTAATTGGTAATTGATAAAATATTTATCAGTGTAGGTTGGGTTGAACGGGAGTGAAACCCAACACTGGTTGTAACGAGGGAGCGAGACGCTCCCACTACCACAAGATAAATTATTTTTGGAAGTCTCTAACCAATAATTCCTCACTCTTAATTCCTAACTCCTAACTATTAATTCCTAACTCCCAACTCCTGATGATGTTTACAGAAAATTCTCCGCAAAATCAATTACTACGACTTTCTCAAGCACAGCTTAACTTATTAGAAACTTGTCCCCGTAAGTTTCAAAATACTTATCTAGAACAACTCCGTCCCCCTACAAATCCGGATTATGAAGAAAAGCAGCTGCTGGGAAGTCGCTTTCACTTACTGATGCAGCAGCGAGAAATGGGTTTGAAAATTAGGAGTTTTCTGGAAACAGATAGTCAACTTGAAAATTGGATGAGGGCTTTTGCTATTACTGCACCGGATATTTTAACTCCAGCTAACGACAGCGAAATTTTCCGTGAAAGCGAACATCTCCGCACGCTGCAAGTAGAAAACTATCTGCTTAGTGCAATTTACGATTTATTAATTGCAGATAAAGAAAAAGCAGAAATTTTGGATTGGAAAACTTACCGCCGATCGCCAAACAAACGTAAGCTGCAAAATGATTGGCAGACACGTCTTTATTTGTACGTATTGGCAGAAAGTAGCGACTACCCACCAGAAAATATTTCCATGACTTATTGGTTTGTGCAATCGGAAAGCAAGCCACACAGCATAAAATTTAGTTACAGTTCCCTTCAGCATCAGCAAACTGAAAAGAAACTCAATCGGCATTTAAATAATTTAACTAAATGGCTGCAAGGCTATCAGCAGGGAGAACAATTTCCTCAAATTCCAGAAGGCAGCAAGACGTGTAATTATTGTCAGTATGCTTCTCGCTGTGAAAGAATTACTGTTAATTCTGAAGAAAAATCATCTCAAGATTTACTTAGAGTTGATAGCAATTTAGTTAACTTAGCTAATATTCAAGAAGTACCTCTTTAACCTGGTAACTTGTTACTTATTTTATGCCGTCAGAAAATAAAAATGCAGTATTTGTCCGCGAATTGAAAATTGATGACATTGCGCCGGTGTTTCATTTAGGAGAAGAATTATTTACCAGCGATTTATATCCTTATTTATACAGAACTTGGGATGAATGGGAAGTAATTGGACTTTATAATACAGATGCAGAATATTGTTTGGTTGCTGAAGTTGAAGAAGAATTAGCAGGATTCATTTTAGGAACAATTATCAGTAAAGCATCTTGGAGGTATGGTTATATTCTTTGGTTGGGAGTAAACCCTAAATTTCAACGTCGTCGCGTAGCAGATAAATTAGTTGATAACCTTATTGCCCGCATGATTGAAGATGGTGCGAGATTCATGCTTGCAGATACAGATCCAGCCAATATACCAGCAGTTAAATTCTTCAACCGTAAAGGTTTTGGCAATACACGGCAACATATATTTTTATCAATGAATTTGAGCAAACACGAGCATTATGGCAGATTGATCGAATACGAACATCAAAAAGCAGAAAGAGCGGATTACAAACGCTCCAGCCCCATCCGCACGCGCAAAGCAGAATTACCAGTTACTGGTGAAGTAGTTATTACACCTGCACAGACAGATATTGATGAAAATATTTAATATTTCGGATCTTAAATTGATAAAATAGCCTAATTTCAACAAGTGAAAAGAAACCGAGTTTCTATGGTAAGGAATATAATTTTAGAGATAAGTCTCATGTAAAAAAACATCCGTTGTTAAAATTCAAAATTGTATGTCCGAACAACAGTGGATTCTTGCATCAACAGAAGAGCCTCCGAAATGGTTCTTAGAATTAGTTAAGCAGCATATTCCTGCGTCGAAAGGAAACTTTGCCGCGCAATTATTATGGCAGCGAGGAATTAGAGATAAAACTCAATTAGAAAATCATATTAATCCCCAAAATTATCAGCCAGCAAATCCTTTTGAATTTGGACAAGAAATGCAGCTTGCTGTGGAAAGGTTGCAACAAGCGCGAAATAACAAAGAAAAAATTGCGATTTGGGGAGATTTCGACGCTGACGGCATTACTTCCACAGCAGTATTATGGGATGGCTTAGGACAGTTTTTTGCCAAGGATACGCAGTTAACTTACTACATCCCCAATCGCTTAACCGAATCCCACGGATTAAACATTCCCGGTATTGAAAATCTTAAACAACAAGGCTACCAGCTAATTGTTACTTGCGACACTGGCAGTACCAATCTAGATGAAATTATTTATGCAAACGACTTAGGCATAGACATTATTGTTACAGACCATCACACCTTATTACCCGAACGTCCACCCGTAACAGCCCTGATAAACCCCCGCAATTTACCCGAATCCCATCAACTATTTCATCTTTCCGGAGTGGCAGTAGCTTATAAATTAGTAGAAGCTCTTTATTTAAGCTTTCCAGAAATTCCGCAGCAGCCATTAGAAGATTTATTAGACTTAGTAGCAGTAGGATTAATAGCCGACTTAGTACAGTTAAGCGGAGACTGTCGCTATCTAGCACAAGTCGGAATTCAACAACTGCAACAAGACTTTAAAAAACCACCAGCAGCAAGAAGAAGACCTGGTGTAGGAAGGCTGCTAGAATTATGCCAGAAAAATGGCGATCGCCCTACAGACATTTCTTTTGGTTTGGGGCCTCGAATCAACGCTGTCAGCCGCATTCAAGGAGATGCTCGCTTTTGCGTAGAACTACTAACTAGCAGCGATCGAAAGCGCGTTAACGAATTAGCAGAAGTAACCGAACTTGCAAACACCCGTCGTAAATCTCTGCAAAAAGACGTAGCTCGACACGTCACTCAAAAGCTTGAGCAAATGGACTTATCAACCACCAGCGTCATAGTTTTAGCAGATCCCCAATGGGCAGTAGGTGTTTTAGGATTAGTTGCCGGGCAAGTAGCACAGGATACCGGAAGACCGACTATTTTATTAAGTACAGAAGTCTTGGAGAGAGCAGAGGAGGATACAAGGGGACAAGGAGACAAGGAGAATATTAATTTCTCCCCATCCCCCGCTCTCCCCCTCCCCCCCTCTACCCCCTCTACCCCCTCTCTCGCTCTCGCAAGAGGTTCCGCACGTTCGGTAAATTCGGTAGATTTATATAAATTAGTCAAAGCTCAAGAACATTTACTGCATCGTTTTGGAGGACATCCTTTTGCAGCAGGTTTGAGTATCCCCGTAGAAAATATTCCTTTATTTACAGAAGCAATTAACCAACGGTTGCGACAAATAACTGGCGGTGTAATGCCACAACCAAAAGTTGAAGCAGACTTAGTAGTTACTGTCGCAGACTTAAGCAAAGAATTATTTTTAGAATTAAAGTTATTAGAACCCTGCGGAATGGGTAATCCGGTACCAAAATTATTGATAAAAAACTGTTGGTTTGAAAATACTTGGCATCGCAATCAGCAAGATGCACGAGGTAAGAAAATTCAATATATTAAAACAGAATTTGATATTCGCGATGACTCCACCACAAATCGTTTTCCTGGCATCTGGTGGGGACATTACAAAGATGAATTACCACCGGGAAAATACGATTGTATAGTTGAATTAGATTACAACACTTTTAAAAAACGTTACGAAATTCGACTTATAGCAGTACGTGCAGCCCAAAAAGCGATAGATCCACTGTTAAATCAATGCTCATCAATTCTAGACTGGCGCAATCTTCCCCCCAATAACTATCCATCATTATCGGGTACTCCCCTTATCGTTAAAGAATGTCCGACTCGCTGGGATGATTTGCGAGTCTGGGTGAGACGCTCCTTTCACAAACAGCAGCCATTAGCATTAGCATGGTCAAAACCCAACCATCAAGCACCCGGAGAAATCTGGTTTAAACTTGTAGGAATAGCCAAATATTTATGTCGTACAAATCAAGCAGCAACTCGCACGCAGCTTTTAGAAAAACTATCTATTAGCGACCAAACATTACATAATGGTTTTCAAGCTTTAAAAGCATTAGGATTTACAATAAAATCGCAAGATAATTATTTAATATTTAGTCCTATTGATAACGCAAATTCTATTCCTCAATTAGAAGCTGCCATAGAAAAATTTACAGCAGCAGTACGCGAAGAAGAATTTCAAAAAGACTATTTTAATAAAGTACCTGTATCAACTATCAATTATCAATTATCAGTGAGTAGGGAATAGGGAACAGGGAACAGTTATTAATTTAACTCCTAACCACTAACCACTAACTCCTAATTCTTAAATTCCCTTGACGTTCGCATTTAAAGCCGCGATTTTGCCATTGTTGTAAATCTACTTTATTAAGTTGTATTACGTCAGAACATTCTGGTTTGATGACTTGACTTATGGGTGCCCATAATATGCTTCGGGTGATATCTAAAGCAGTTTTCCAGCGATACTCGCGATTTCCGGGAATGCCTTGTTCTTGAATTATGTCAGGTTCTACCCACATTCGGTGAGAACCTAGAAGTATTTGTGCCATTAATTTAGCTCTTGGTAAATGTGTTGTAGAGGTAATTAATTTCACTTTACGCACGCCCCATTGCCGTAAAATTGGAATACTATAGTAAAAGTTATCAAAAGTAGAATCCGCACATTTTTCTAACCAAACATTGTCCATAGGTGCAGTTTGCCGTTGGAAAATCAGCCAAATACAAGGGTCTTTAGAACCGCTAGAAATTAAAATTGGAATTTGCGGATATTTTTGCGCTAGCTCGGCAACATACATTTCTCTTTTGATACTCCCACCCAAAACGAAAAAGGCATCTACAGGCTTGGAAGATGCAAAAAACACACTTGTAGTAGTAAAAAATAACCAGATAAAAATTAGTAGGCTAACACCAATCGTAAATTTTTGTAAAAAACGCCACCGTTTTTGATATTGACTGGCAAATTGCGGTGTGGATGTTCCTCCTGCAATATCGCTTTTTCTTTGAAAAAATTGGTGATTCTTTACTTTACGATTCATGGTAAACCTGAATAAAATGGTTAATAGTAGCTTGGGTAAAATCCAAAGTTAATGTAACTAATATAGCGGGCGCGATAACCTCTCTTATGACAAGTAAAATTGGCTGCTAGTATGACACTGATGAAACTGGCATAATAATGAATTAAGCTTGGGTCGGAAATTGACTAACTTAAAAAGCCATTATCAAGAGCTAGTAAGCGAGTTTTAAGAAAAATTTCCAACATAAGTATCGAAGGTTTAAATATCAACCGAGCAAAACGGATCGGCTTCTCGACGATCTGATTGCTAAACTGTCAAAAACACCATCCCAAAGTGCAAATATACATGAAACAATCAGCGAAACGTTACTCGCCACTGCGGTCAGCTTTTATTGGTGGAGCAATAGCCACTACAGCAGCAGTGTCTGTATTTGGTCCAGTTTGGTGTCGTGAAGTAAAAGCTGCTCTACAGGATAGCCCGAAAGCGATTGTTGACCAAGTATGGCAATTAGTGAATCGCGAGTATGTAGACGGGTCATTTAATAATCAAGACTGGCAAACGGCGAGAAAATCTTTACTTAGCAAAAATTATACTTCTCGCGAGCAAGCTTACGTTGCCGTTCGTCAAACTCTAAAAAGATTGGGCGATCCATACACTCGTTTTATGGATCCCCAAGAGTATCAAGCCCTTACTTCTCAGACTTCTGGAGAAGTTTCCGGAATTGGTATTCGCATGGAGATAAATCAAACAACCCAGCTTTTAACAGTTGTGGAAGCTTTAGAAAATTCTCCAGCATTAAAAGCGGGTATTAAAGAAGGCGATGTCATTCTTGCTATTGACGGAAAATCCACCAAAAACATGAAAATCGAGGATGCCTCGAATTTGATTCGAGGTAAGGTGGGTTCTTCCATCAACTTGCGCTTGGGAAGAGCTACTCAAAGAGCATTTGATGTCAAGCTAACGCGGGCGACTATTGAAGTACCAACCGTGAACTATACCCTTAGAAAAGAAGGTAATCGTCAGGTAGGCTATATACGCTTGCGGGAATTTAGCGCTCATGCAGCAGAACAAATGGAGCGAACTATCCGTAAATTGAATGCGAGTAACGTTGACGGCTTTGTATTAGACTTACGGGGAAATCCTGGTGGTTTGTTAAACGCAAGCATTGAAATTGCTCGGATGTGGCTTGATGAAGGTGCAATTGTTCGCACCGAAGATCGCAAAGGCGGAAGCGAATTAACAAAAGCCAACAGTACGGCGTTAACAAATCGTCCATTAGTAGTTTTAGTTGATGGCAATTCAGCTAGTGCGAGTGAAATTCTTACAGGCGCACTCAAAGATAACAAGCGAGCAACCGTAATTGGCTCAAAAACCTATGGTAAAGCATTAGTACAATCAGTTCACGAACTAGCAGATGGTTCGGGTGTTGCCATTACTGTTGCTCATTACTACACTCCTAAAGGAACTGATATCAATAAAAAGGGAATTACACCCGATATAGAAATTGATTTAACAGCATCTCAGCAACGTCAGCTTGCTTCCGATCCAAGATTGCTAGGTACAAATAAAGATCCTCATTATTCGCGAGCGCTATCGATTTTATCAAACAACAACTTTGCTTCTCAAGAGCAAAATCAATTTTCTCGCAAGCCTTCACAGCTTCAGAGACGCTGATTGGTTATAGCGGCGTAGGATGGGTATTTCAACCTATTACCAACGCCCACTCCAAATCTTTTGACTCAAAATGATTTTGAGTTTTTGTTGTTTTATTGATTTTTTTAATTATTGATAATGGTTTTTAGATTGGGAATACTGAAAAATAGAGGTTAGTAGTTTATCAATTTCTAACCAATAATTCCTAGTCCCTCCATCTCGAATTCATGAATAACGAGTCATTTAAGACAACCGCTACCAATACCTTTAAACCCCAGGTATCGGTGGTGGTTCCTATTTATAACGGTACGGCAGATTTACCAGAACTAATTAACTGTCTGTTGGCTCAAACCTATCCAAAAGAACGGGTAGAGTATTTGTTGGTTGACAATAACAGTAGCGATGGTACTTCTGAATTATTAAAATTAGCGTTAGAAAATTGCCCGATAAAAATTCGTGCTTTGAGCGAAAAAGAAATTCAAAGTTCTTATGCTGCACGTAATACTGGTATTCGTCAAGCAGTGGGCGAAATTATTGCTTTTACCGATGCTGATTGTCGTCCGCAACCACAGTGGTTAGAAGAATTAGTTCAGCCTTTTATTAATAAAAATATAGTAATAGTGGCAGGTGAAATTACGGCTTTACCAGGTAATACTTTTTTAGAAAGATACGCAGATAAGCAAGAAACATTATCGCAAAAGCATACATTAGCGAATAAATTTTGTGCTTATGGACAAACTGCAAATTTGGCAATTCGTCGATTAGCTTTAGAAAAAGCAGGATTATTTCGTCCCTATTTAACAACAGGGGGTGATGCTGATATATGTTGGCGAATTTTGCAGCTTAAAATTGGAAGTTTAGAATTTGCCCCCGAAGCAATCGTGCAGCATCGTCATCGAACCACATTAAAAGAACTTCACAGTCAGTGGCAACGTTATGGGCGTTCTAATAGCTATCTCCACGAACTACACGATGTAGAATTGATGCGCGAGATATCGAAACGTGAATGTTACTATCGCCTATGGCGCTGGTTCCTTAAAGAAGTGCCCAAAACCATTGTAAAAGCGTTATTAGGTAAAGCCAGTTTCTTGGACTTTGCGAATACACCAATTGGCTTGTTTACCGCTAGAGCGCGTTACGTAGGGCAGCAGCAAGCACAATTACCTCCTCAAGCAAAGAAAATTGAATGGCTCTGAAGAGTTAGTGGTTAGTGGTTAGTGGTTAGCACAGCCAGAGGGGCTGTAACTTACAATTACTAACTACCAACTAGCAACTAGCAACTAACAACTAACAACATCAGTAAACTGTCGCCAAATTTCGCTAAATTGGAAAATGTACAATATAGGAAAATTGAGATGACAGCACAACTGTTACTGGTAGATGATGAACCCGGATTGCGCGAAGCCGTAAAAGATTACTTGGAAGCTAGTAATTTTAACGTTCAAGTCGCCAGTAACGCTAGTGATGCTTGGGATTGGATGCAGCAAAATAACCCCGATTTGGTCATCTCCGATATTATGATGCCCCAAGTGGATGGCTATCAATTTCTCAAGCAACTCCGTGATGATACTCGTTTTAAAACTTTACCAGTCATATTTTTAACTGCAAAAGGTATGACTGGCGATCGCATTCAAGGATATCAAGCTGGTGTTGATGCTTATTTACCTAAACCCTTCGATCCAGATGAGTTAGTGGCAATTGTGGAAAACTTGCTTGCTCGTCGTGCTGCTAAGGCTACCTCTAGTGTAGAGGAAGGGGAAACTCCAGACTTAGCCGAATTAGCGTCTCAGATGGCTCGAATCGAGGCGTTGCTGACTCAAAAAAATGCAATTACTCAAACAAGCCCACCTTTCAATATTGACTTGACTCCTAGAGAACAAAGTGTTCTAAATCTGGTTGCTGAAGGATTGATGAATAAAGAAATTGCTCGCCGTTTAGATACAAGCGTTCGCAATGTCGAGAAATATGTCAGTCGTTTGTTTAGCAAAACTGGGACTAATAGCCGTACTGAATTGGTTAGATTTGCTTTGGAACATGGCTTGGCTAATTAACTTAACTTTGAAGGTGATTAATTTTTTTCATAGCTCTCAATTTATTCCAAGGTTAATCTAATACGCTCGGTAGACGGAAAGAAACAATTATTTTTTAGATTTCCTGAAACTTTTTTCTTGTGCTTCGGGCAAGTTTGTCTCAGAAGATAGGGACTCGCTCCATGTTCAACTGTGATAATTTACTTGTTCGATTCATTTGTCGATGGAAAGCAGGGAACTTGCTTTAATAAGTCTGCATCATATTAAGTAATATTCCGCATTTACAGGTATTAAAATATGAGCGATTATTAGGTAGTAAATAGTCAAGCAAACTATTTGTTGCAACAAGTGAAAATTTAAATAGCCTTTATTTGAAGATGATACAACCTCGCCTATAAATTAAAGTCATTAATATGCAGCTATGTATATTTTTTACAGTTTCCCTTGTTTAATTAACTGAGTCATAGGAATACTGTTACTTTTTAAGTATTCGTGAAAGTATGCATGGGTTGAGGGTTTAGTTTTTCTGGCTCATCCCACGCATGCTGATAATCTCAACTCTAGGTACACCTGCATTTTGGGAACTGTAAAGAATGGCAAGCTCAAATATGCAGCCATGAACAAAGTAGAAAGGATTGTGAGATGCTTTTTGAGTAATGTCGGTCGTGAAAAGCTTTAATGAGCATATGTGTGCCAATAACAGAGGGTACGAATTCTATCGTGACGGTCATGCAATTACAAATATTTTCTTCCCTGGCATATCAATATTCTTCATAGACCGTAACAGCAAGGACAATTGCCCGCAAAGTTAGGCACCCGCAAAACTTAAGAAGCAATGCTTGATGGATTCAACCCGACGGTTACTGTAGACGCAACCCCGTCATAAAAATGCGTAGATGCCGGGTAGACGCACTGTGCGCGTGACGTTTCGAGAATACATGGCAAGACTCAGCGCCGGTGAACATAGTTGCTCGAGAAATACCAATTAAGTTGTTGTGGAAAAAAATTAAGTTTCGGATTTCAACTTAAGAATTTACCTTTTTCAAAGGTTGAATTGCTAATTTATCGAACCATATTTCAATACGGTCATGTTAGCTATTGGTTCATTTCGTTGGAGTTACGCAACCGCATAAGCTGACGACGCATTTGCGGTGAGGCTTTTAACTCTGTTGTCTGGTGAACTTTTACAACCTGCTGCAACATTTCTAAAAAGTCGTCAGAACCTTCTGCTAAGGCTTCTAGAAGCACTTGCAAGAGCTGATCGCGATCGCGCAATAAACTCTTTTCCTCAATCAGTCGGAATTTGAGGTTGATTTCGCATTCATAAACACCGACATCAGGGTTGTTTATTTGGCGTGGTAATGCTTTCGAGTTCATAGTTTTGACAATTCCTTTACTCGGTGGTCATAAGGGTGAGGAGTGTTATCTCAAGCAAAAGTTCTTTATATTTTGTTTGAAATCGAAAGTAGCGTGTAACAAGGGCAAGAAGAAAAATCATTGATGTTTACTTGTATTGCATTTCACTCTCCAGGAAGGTTGGGAAGGTCGGTAGACTAACTGATTCTATAATTTTATATTCATGCACCAGTAACTGTTTTAGCAAACCCTAAACTATTATTCAGTTTTTAAACTTCTATACAATGAAGTTTCTGTAAGAACTTGCTAGAGCTTTTTAAAGGTTTTTACATCAAACTTATCTCCACGTCAATAACAGTTTTACTTTTAACTAAAAAAGAAGTAATACTACGTAAGTAAAAACGCTGAAATTATTTTATTAGACTATAGCCTACGGTTGGGGTTTCGCAATTCCGTGAAATTACTAGATGTAAGTTTTATTCATTAAAAAAACACAATTGAGTATTAAGACTAAAACTTTTAAGGGTAAACTTAGTATTCGAGCATCAATTAACACATTACCTAAATTATTTCTTTTGGCGGAAAACACAAGGGATGCCGACTTAGAATTCCCACAAACAAAAAGTATGCTTCTGTATTTATGCCGATTCAAGCTTACCAGACTGACCGTAATGATAAATTCGTGGTTCCCGGACCCAAATGAAAATATTGCTGTGTTGAGCAATCAAAGAGCGAAATATCGTTTGGGGTTTAATGAAGGGTTCATAAAAAAATCTACTATTTCGACCTTCCTGCTGTTATGGACTTTGATGCAAGCTATCTGATGCTAAGGTTTCAAGGAGGAATTTAGAGTCTACAATAATTGGAGTGTTACTTAACTTTTAGAGAATATTGCCTCCTATGGATAACCAGATGCTGCTTAAATCCACAACTCGCCATATCCGTATATTTGCAGCAGAAGTTGAGGATGGCGAATTGGTTCCTAGCAATCAGGTCTTGACACTTGGATATCGATCCGGATAATGAGTTTACTTGGACTGAAGACACTTTACAGGTTGTATATCGTAAATTTGATGAATTAGTCGAAGCTAACAGCGGTGAAGACCTAACTGATTATAATCTGCGTCGCATTGGTTCGGATTTAGAACATTTGGTGCGTTCGCTTTTACAGAAAGGCTCAATTAGCTATAACATCTCGGCAAGAGTCAATAACTATAGTATGGGACTTCCACAAGTAGAAGTACCCGAGGAAAGTAATTAAATCGCTGCTCTTTATAAACCCCAATCTTTAAAATTTTATAAAGATGTCTGTGGTCAGTTATTTGAGGTGAGCAATAGATTCACCTCAAATGACTTTTAAATCTTTATGACAACTTTATATTCAGGATCGACAAAGTAGCTCTGCGACTGTAACAAGATAATTAACTACTGGTTTAATAAATTCAAGATTTATATACACAATCAAGACAATATCTAGCTGTACCTAAAACTTCATGAAGCATCTGTACTCCTGCATTCTAAATGTATTTAAATACTTTAGGTAGGGCTTAAATTAAGACAAGCAAACCCTTCAAGCTTGTTAATTGCAGTCTAATTACTGAAGTACTAAGGTAGCTTAAACAACTATTAAAGATAGAAATACTTAACTGAGTATCATCTAATGATTTGTAAAGTAAGTATGTATATAAAAATAGATAAAAAAATAATATTCAATAAAGTGTATGGCAAGACTCAATAATAATTTTACTTGCCTACAAAATAGTATAAGCATCATCCCAGAGGTAGTAATTTTTTATATACTTTCTCTAAAAGACGTATCATGACTAATTAACTGGCTAGATTTATAAACTTTCATGCTGCATATCTATTAAGGGTGTCTGTTATAAAATCCCGAGTCAAAATGGAATATATCGTCTTATGCGAAAGCGAACGGTTCTCCAAAGCCGTTCTCTATGAATAAACAATGCAGGAACATGAATCGCCTTCTCGGTGGGAAACTATGGAAAATGATGCGGCAACGCTCTACTGTCCAAACGAACTTTGTCAAGCTGCTAACCCCCTTACCCACAAGTTTTGTCAGCGATGTTCGACACCCCTACCCAAACGTTATCTTTGGGCTGTGGCGAACGCGACAGTTTTGGGTAATTCTGGGGAATTGCTACAAGAGCGTTATTTAATTATTGAACACAATGTTTTATTAGATACCAAACCCGGTATTTTGCCACAAATACCCGAACAACAAAAGTTAGACGATATAAAATCTTATCTCAGATTAATTCCCTATCGGCTACACGTTCCTCAAGTTTACGGACTGCTATCTCTAAATACTGGGAACGACCAAACAGAAATACTACTTTTAGAAAAGCCTCCGCTTATTCTTCATGAATCACCATCTGCCGTGCAATTGTGCGAACAATTGACAGACGTTTGGAAGCAGGCAAATTCGTTACGACAACTTAATTGGCTGTGGCAAATATCCCAGTTATGGCAACCTTTGGCTACTGTGGGTGTTGCTTCTAGCTTACTTACAAAAAAATTAATTAGGACGGAAGGTTCGATAGTACGCTTATTAGAATTAAGTTCTGATGACGAAACTAGACCAAAGTTGGCCGCTCTAGGAGAATTTTGGCAGCAAGAATTATTAAATGACGCAGTAGGGACTATTCGCAATTTTATGGGCGAAGTTTGTCGTTTATTGCTTGAAGGACAAATAGGTTCGAGCGAACAGCTGACTGTCCTTTTAGACAAGGGATTAACATCTTTAAGTGGTTCTAACAAGACAAAAGTTAACGTGTTCGCGCTGACAGATACCGGACCATCGCGTCAACGTAATGAAGATTCTTGTTATCCGCAAAGCGGTACAAACTTCTCTAAACCACCGTCAAAATCAGCTTTAACTATCGTTTGTGACGGTATTGGTGGACATGAAGGGGGCGATGTAGCTTCTAGGACGGCGATTGAAACAATTGAGCAGCAGGTAGCGCAATTAGCTTCTTTACCAGAAGATCGTATCAATTCTTACACATTACTTGCAGACTTGGAACAAGCTGCTGCTATTGCTAACGATAAAATAAGCCAGCTTAACGATAGCGAAAATCGTCAAGGACGACAGCGCATGGGAACTACTGTAGTCATGGCGTTACCTATTGCCCATGAAATGTATATTACCCATGTTGGGGACAGTCGTGCTTACTTAATTACACGCAATAACTGCCATCAAATAACTCTCGACGATGATGTGGCCTCACGGGAAGTACGACTTGGCTATGCGGTTTATCGAGATGCTGTAGGTCAGGCTGCTTCTGGTTCCTTGGTACAGGCATTAGGAATGAATGCGAGTAGCGCTTTACACCCAACAGCACAAAGATTCATCATTGATGAAGACTGCGTTTTTCTACTGTGTTCGGACGGTCTAAGTGATTTTGACCGTGTAGAACAATACTGGGAAACGGAAATTTTACCGTTACTCAATAATAAAGGTGATGTAGTTAGCGTTACTAAGCAATTGTTAGAGATTGCTAACAATCAAAACGGTCATGATAACGTGACTATCGCCACCATATATTGTCAAGCTGAATATTCCGAGCCGAAGTTAGCATTGGAAGCAAATCTAGCCGATGTTTCTTCAATATCGGTAGCGGATTCTTCACATTTAGCTCCAGCTATACAAAATATTCCCAGTCAGAAAACTCAGGTCATTCCAGAAAAAGTTACTCGTAAAGGCATGAAGTTGCCCTTAATGTTGGGAATAATTGGTTTATTAACTATAGTTGGGGGTAGTATAGGATATTTATGGCGACAAGGTTTGTTGCCTATTTATGGTAAGTCGGATGAAGAAGCTAGACGAGTTAGGAGAGCGCAGAACAGCCCAGAGCCGACCTTTGAGGCTAATGCACAAAGACCTGCCAAAATAGATCGAGGTTGGTTAATTAATACTAAAACAAAAATAAATTTGAGTAAAAGCACGTCACCACCTGTTTCGGAGGATATACCTGCTCAAGCATTACCAATTTTTGCGCCGCCTGCTAGTTTGTTACAAGTTGTGCAGAAACAGAAGATTTCATCATCACAAGATTATTGGTTACAGATTAAGGTATGCTCGGTGGGAGATGGCGAAGGGTCAATAAATTCGTCAAATTCGTCTGCTACCACTGCAACTACCAGCAGCAAAACGTTACTTAAACCGGGAGAACAAGTGTGGTTAAAAAGTTCACAACTTACACCCTCGAATGTTTCAATTTCTAACCCAACTGCTCCACCAGAACAATGTTCTGTCGCAGATAGTTCGCCTCCAGCCATTGAAGATTCTTCTAATTCAGAACCCATCGATGATTCCTTGACTCCCAGCCAACCGTTAATTCAACCAAAACCCGGTGAGATTCCATTTAAGACTCCATTACCTACCCCAAATGGGTAGCAGCACCCATCTCAAAACTCGATAAACTATAAGAAACTGAAAATTTACAGTAATCGCCTGAAAAGATAATTTTTAGGCAAACATTTTGCTTGACAAAAATTTAGCTTTAAGTTTAAAGAATCCATGCCATCCCTAAACCTGGCGATCGCCCGTCTAGTTCACACTGGCACAGATAATTATGCCATTTGGGTGGTAAATGCCCCCTATCCCAGTGGTTATGTTCTCCATGATTGTTTATGGCCGCAAGAACTAAATCAAGCGTGGCTGGAATGGCAACAAATGTTTGCCGGACATTCTCGCTTAGATATATTGCCAAAAAATAAGTCGAAAACTGCAACCCCACTTCCATTAAATTCCTTATTACCTGCTTCCGGCAAAAAAACCAGTTACAGTAGCCGTTTAATGCAATATATGGGAGTTAGCTTATGGCGCTGGGTATTTGAAGGAGAAATTCTTGGCAGTTTGGAACGTAGTCGGGGTATTGCTATGGGCCAGCATACACGTTTGCGCTTTCGATTGGAAATTCGCGAACCAGATTTGATTGCTCTTCCTTGGGAAGTTATGCAGCGCGAACCCGGACAACCTGCAATGTCGCTTTCCCAACATTTATTGTTTAGTCGTACTACTTCTCAAGTCGAACCATTATCTTCTTCACGTACCGATCAAGCTTTAAATATCTTGTTAGTTCTAGGTGAAGACGAAAATCTGCAACTTGAAGCAGAAGCAGCTATCCTTCAACAAACTCTTTCTGGTGGTAATCAAGTAGGCGGTAGTTCGGGATACGCACCTTGTATGGTCAAAACACTGGTAAAGCCAACTCCACAGCAGTTAATTTCGGAGCTAGAAACCAAAGCTTACAACGTTTTCTTTTATGCCGGTCATGGTTTACCAGGCCCCGATGGCGGGTTTCTATTTTTACTAGATGACATGACCCTAAACGGTATGGAACTAGCACAAGCTTTAACCCGTAGTGATGTCAAGCTGGCGGTTTTTAATGCTTGTTGGGGAGCGCAACCTTTCTCTGACAAAAATAAAGCCATTGCTCATAGTAGTTTAGCTGAAGTTCTCATACGTCAAGGTGTACCAGCGGTACTAGGAATGCGCGATGAAATTACCGATGCGGAAAGTCACAGCTTTATTCAAACTTTTGCTTTAGCTTTACGTTCTCGCAAACCCATTGATGAAGCAGTCGCTGAAGGTAGAAAAAGATTATTAACTATTTATCATTTCAACCAACCTGCTTGGACTCTACCAGTTCTTTACCTACATCCTCATTTTGACGGAGAATTACTCAAAAGTTTTGAGGAAGGTGCTACAGAAATACCGACTACTTTTATTCCCGGTAGTGCAAATGTTTCCTTACGTTCTTTACAACCAGGAGGTAGAAGTTACTTACTCAAGCCTGGAGTTACCCGTATTGGTCGCACCAAAGAAAATGATATTGTAATTAGAGAACCATCAGTTTCAAAACGTCACGCTGAAATTCTACGTCGCAATAACCTCAACGGCGAGATCCAAATTCAAACTTACTATTTACAAGATTTTTCTACCTATGGTACCACTTGGATTTTACGTTCGGGTGGTTGGGAACAAATCTACCGACGAGAAGTACCTTTAGAATCGGGAATGCACTTGAAATTTGGTAGCACTAAAAGTCAAACTTGGGAATTTCGCATCGAAAATTAGTTATAAGTACCCGTGCCAAGATTTCATTTAACATTTTGTCTGGATAAGGAATGGTGAAGAGGCAACAGGCAACAGTTATATAACGAGCGGAGTAATTATATAAATAATGCAGGATTAATTACTTATGAATTGCAACGTCGGGAAAAGGGAATAGGGAACATAGAGCGTACTAAGTATTTGTTCTCGAATAGTTAAGCAGTTTTTCTATATTTATTAAATTCTGACTATTCCCGAGTTCAAGTACTAACATAGACGATACACCGCTACTTAAATTTGAAACCTTTTTAAGTAAATAAAATAAAATTTCAGTTTGCGGAAATGAGAGAGCAGATGCTGTAGCTGTCAATACCCCAAACCCCAAGACAAAAGGAGACAACACATGGCTGACAAAATGAAAGGTTCTAACAATTTTAATAACTCACTTTCTCAAACCGAGTTGGATTTACTTGCAACTCTATTAGAACCAGAAGATAACAGTTATCCCTGGAATCCTTGCGACGAGGATACGGAGGCTTACTTCAATCAACTCGAAGAGCAATTTGTTATGCAAGATTTGCTAGATGAGGAATTAAGTACGCGGTGCGAAGGTTTCCACAACCAATTAGATGCACTTTGGTCTAAGTGCGATACTTCAACGCAATACAATTGTAATACAAAATCTACAGTCGCGGTTAAGCTTCAGAAAAATTTACAAACCCAGTTTTCTAACAGTATGCCGTCAGCTTGGATAAGCTTGATTGCTCAAAAAGCAGCAGAAATTTTTAATCAAAAACAGTCAATAACCGAACAACTCATTGAATGCGTTCAAGCTGTATTACCGAGTTTAGAAGTTGATGACATCATGGTTTTAGCGCGTCCGATCGCTTACGCAACTAGAAGTGGCGAATTGAAGAAAGTCGAATCCACCCTTGCTAACTTCGATGGAGATGATAATCGTGAATGGGCGGCTTTATCAGAAATTGAGCAAGCAAAAGCAGGCTTAGCAGTTGCTTATCATGCGCTAAACCAGTTAGATAGCTTTCAAACAGAAGAATAATAAGTAGTATTTAGAGATAAAAATTTTCTCGCCATTTTTTACTTGAATGGCAGCGAAAATGCAATTTAATTGTGTTGCTTATGACTGGGGCTATGCTATTTTTAGAATTTTTCTTTCTTGGGTTAGATTTACCCATCATATATAAAGGATAAAATAGTTAATTCTCCAGTCTCATCTATCAAAAGACATATTAATTGTTAGTAGTGAACGACCACCTTGAAAACAAAGCTAAACAAAAAAAATTAAATCTTGCAAGATAGGACGATGATTGGCTTTGAAATATGGCTTAACGGCGAACATATTTGTACTGCGGGTATAGAGCAATTTGGTTGCGTCAGTGCTATTACCACCTGGGCAAAGAGAATTGACTTTACATCAGATAAACTCACTGAAGGTGAACATGAGGAAGAACTGGATCTTAATGTTGCAGGGCTAACCTACGATTGTGAAGGCAATCACGTTTATCTCAAATGGATTAACCGCACGTTAGAAGTGGGTGATGAAATTAATATAAAAATTGTTCAAACTTCGGAAGTTGATAAACCTATAAGTCAAGAAATAGAGCAAGCAGATTTTATTGAGGAGCAACAGCGAAAATACTACGAGAAACTTAAGCAAAAATATGAAAAGTAACTTATCAGCATCATTTAGATATAAATAAACATATAAAGGACTGATTAATAACTTTAGATACTAGTTATATATTTAGTTAAGTAAGTTTCTTATGTAAATAGAATTAACAACCAACAACCAACAACTAACCATTAACAACCGATTACTTATTTTCCAAAAAAGCGAGTGGCGAAATTTTCTTCACGATTGGGTGAAAGCGCCCTTGCTTTGAGAATTGCAGCCATTAAAAAAGCATAGGACAATACACCTACAATAACTAAAAGTAAAGCGTTGTTAGCCCCAGTTGTATTCCATAAAGCATGGAGTGCTGAGGCGCTCAGATAGCCAACTAATAGAATTTGTCCTCCTAATTTTGGTTTAAGTACGGCTAAACCGATGAAATATCCAAGATATCCGCTATAAGCCATATGTCCTGCCACAGAACCTAAAATCCGAGGAATTAATAACTGTAAACCGACTAATTGACCTGTATCGGCTCCCGCTTGAATAGCAGCATTTTGAGTAGCTTCGGGTACATACTGACCGAGTGTTTCCAACAATGTAAAACCTACGGCAGAAGCTGCACCAAGTAAGATGCCATCTAAAGGTTCCCAAACACCAATACGCTCTTTCCAAGGCGAAGATAATTTTAAACCGATCAAATAAATACCGATGACTGGTAGTATTTTAAGTAATTCTTCCATTAAGCCAGCACCGAAAAACATCCGCACTAACAATTCTGTAAAAGTGATTGATTCTTGTCCAGTCGGTAATTTACCGGGTAAGAGTTCGCGAAATACAAAAAGAAATAAATCTAATATAGGGCTAACCAAAATTAAAACTGTGGATAAAGCCATAGATATTAAAACCCACCAAGGCTTGTGCTTACCACACAGTTGATAAATAAAATAGTAAGCAGCGAAAGCGATGTAAATAGCAACGATAACTTGATTTGCTTCCGGCTTTCCTACCGTAGCAAACATTAGTACTACAAATATAACTGTTAAAATTCCAGGTATTAAATATGCTTTGCTAGTTAAGTCTTTACCTGTAGAAATTATCGGAAATAATTGAGTAAAGCTAACTGAGTCTGGTTTGGAATAATTTTGAGAATTTGTGGTTCCGGCAAAGGATGTATTCGCAGAAATTGTGGTTCTTTGTTCAACCACTTCGCTACCAAAAACTAATTGAGGTCCATCGTAGCCTAAAGTAATGCGATCGCCAGGGAAAACTTGCTGACATTCCTGTAAGCGTTTTCCGTTAAGATAAGTACCGTTAGCACTATCTAAATCGCAGAGTATCCAACTGATTTCACCATCAGGGGATAAACTTAGGGGACGAACGATCGCATGACGGCGAGATACCATGCGATACTTTAATGCATCCAATACAACTTGGCAGTGAGGATCGCGTCCTATTACTGCTTCTGAAGTTGGAGTTAGCGAGTAGCGTTGACGAACCGATCGTGTTTCTGATTCCTTACCAGACACTAGCCGCAGAAATGCATTCTGTCTTGCGTTTTTGCCTGTCATTGAGTCAGTATTATTTCTCAATTATATAAAGTGGTTTTTTGTTGGCAGTAAGACTTAACCACGCAACTAAGTTTTTTTATTTTTACTTTGCGACCTCAATACAAAGAAACTTTACGTTTTAGAGTAAGTGAAACTTAATCGTAAAAAGTCCTGCCCGATATCGCAACAAGTGCCAGTATGTCACCCATTATCTTAGTCTACGCTACCGAAGGGTATTTTGGCTTTGTTTAATTATAAATTTTACGCATTGTAATGGTTATCAAAAAAACTTATTTTATGTAGTTTGGCTTAACTGTATATTTACTATCTTGACTAAAACGATAATTTTGTATTTATAAAATTAAAAAACTAAAATATATATTTATTTAAAATCTTATTCTTTGTATATTTTTTTATTTCCCCTTTGCTCTTGCGAGTAATTTGTATTCAAGCATTTTTTCCGTTAGTCAGTAAATTTGCCAGTAGGTAAAGAATTTAAAACTGGCAAATCACTGATATTTAAACTGATATTTAATAAAATTTATCGGCTAATCAAGCTAGGTATTTGTGTCTTAATTAATTTAACATTTTGTGCCGATAGGGAACAGAAAACGGTTGTATAACTTCCTGTGTAAATAAAATAATGCGGGCTTAACTATTTAGTGTAGCCATTTCGGGATGCTGGATTTTTGTACCAAGCACTTTGAGAAATTCAGCCAACCACTGAGGATGGGCAGGCCAAGCAGGTGCGGTTACTAAGTTACCATCAACTACTACTTCTGAGGCACTAACATCCACGTATTTACCTCCGGCACTAACTATATCTGGGCTACAGGCTGGGTATCCAGTACAGGTTTTACCTTGCAATACATTTGCAGCTGCTAGAACTTGTAAACCATGACATATTGCAGCGATAGGTTTATTTTTTTGGGCAAAATGCTGGGTAATTTCTAATACTCTTAGATTTAAACGAATGTATTCCGGTGCCCTTCCTCCAGGAATAACCAGAGCGTGATATTTGCTTTCGTCCACTGTGGCAAAATCAGCGTTTAAAGTAAAATTATGACCGGGTTTTTCGCTATAAGTTTGATCCCCTTCAAAATCATGGATAGCTGTTTTTACTTTATCACCAGCTTTTTTATCGGGACATATAGCATCAACGGTGTGTCCAACCATTTGCAAAGCTTGGAAGGGAACCATCACTTCGTAATCTTCTACATAGTCTCCAACAATCATCAGAATTTTCTGCGCTGCCATAGTAGATTTTCTCCCGGATAATAGGTCAAAGGTTGAATTAAGTTTTTATTTATCAATTATTTTAATTTTTATTAGGACTTACGCAAAGCCCCCCTTTTTAAGGGGGGTTGGGGGGATCTAAAGGTGTGGAAAGCTTTATTAATCATTGCGATTGCGTAAGTTCTATTTATAATAAATCATGTTCCAACAAATTTTATTGATAAAAGTTACGATATTTTATTGCTTGGTAAAAGTATAGATTTATAAAAAAGCTTAATTTTACCTTACTGCATAAATTTTAATACAGTTATTTAATAATATTAACTATTTATTTCCTGTTCCCTGTTCCCTAAACTTATTATATAGAGCTAATAGTTTCCTCTAATTCTCGAAGTTTTTTCAATACTGCGCCACTATCAAAAAGTTCTTTTGCTTTTGCTAAACCTTCCGACATATTCGCACTAATTCCGCAACGAAATAAGTAAAATCCACCATTCCACAATGCTGTCTGCATCAATTCTGATGGTTTAGCGACTAAAGCTGATTTCATTTCCGATATTAATTCTTCGGTACTATTCAAAGGTACGTTCTTGGTAGTAAAGCCATATTCGCGAGGAACTAAAAGTAATCTTTCTAAAATATTATTACCATCGCAATAGCCGATAATCGCAGTTCGATCTCTGGCTAAATCACAACTACCTTCTAAACCTTTGACTGTTGTAAATTTGGTTATTCCCATTTGAGAAAATGTTGCTTGAAACCTTTCCTCTGTTGGTGGATGAACAAAACCTGTAACAATATGAGCATCTCCAATATAAGGACACCAAATTAATTCCATTGTGGCAAAGGGTGGACGCTTGCCGATTTGCTCGCGGTATTCCCAAATACTTTCTAGTAAGGGAAAATGCAGAGGTGTATAAACAAAACCAATTCCTGTTTTTTCTAGAACCTGTTGGGTTTTTGCTAATTCTAACTTTGTCCAATCAATACCCAAACCTTGCCAAATTTCTACCAAAGGAAGTCCGTATTTTGTGGGAAGGCGATCGCCACCGTGCATAATTACATTTTGACCACAACAGGCTAACAACAAAGCAGTTATCGGACTAATTGGTGCGGTTCGGGTTCTGCCATCGTAAGGTATACCAAAAACTATAGCCGGTTGCTCGCCCTCGACTGCTTGTAATCTCGGCCCAAGTTCGTTGTAAGCATCCAACATTCCCGCTAATTCTTCGCTGGTAGGTCGTTTAATACGATGTGCAATCAAAAAAGCACCAATTTGTACTGGTGTTGCTTCCCCAAGTAACATCATTTTGGTTGCCAATCCTGCTTCAGCGCGAGTTAAATTAGATGACGTATGTTGACCGCTGCCTATTTTTTTTAATAAATCTCTGAATAAATTGCTCATTTTTTATGTAGTTAACGCCCTTGGGGATGGGGGAGTGTGGCAAGAGGGGGAAGAAATAAAAATTCCTAATTCTTAACTCCTAACTCCTAACTCCTAACTATTAATCTGTTTAGGAATTTCTTGAGTGACTAGATGCCAAAAATATTGTATGGGAGGAATTTGTAAGCGGTCTTGAGTTGTAACTATTACTACTTGGCGAGTTAAGGATGTACTGTGGATGGAAGAACCATTGTTGTTAATAACAAAAGGGCGAATCGCAAGAGTGGGATCTTTACGTGCTTCAATTAATGCGGAACTAGGCAGTAAAGCGATTAATTCTCCTTGACGCACTATTCCCCGGAAAGCATCTAAGGTATTTACTTCTAAGGACGATTTAAGTAATGTGTGAGTTTGATCGAATTGAGTTTGCACCAAACGCTGCATTCCATAACCTTCTTTGAAAATTACTTGTCGATAGCGAGTTAATTCTAACCAAGGAATGCATTCATATTCAGCTAATGGATGATTAACTGAAATCAATACTTCTATTGGTTCTTCATAAAGTGTTTCGACAACCATTTCTTTACTTGTGGTAAGAAAACGGTTGTTCATTACGATTGCTAAATCAACTAGTCCATCTTTAAGAACCTTTAGTGCCCTATCGCTACCTAAAGATGTTACCCGCAATTGTACATCGGGGTATTGTTTGCAAAATAATTGTAATAAAGGTGGAAAATAATAGGCACATACCGAGGGAATAGAAGCAATACAAAGTTCTGGCTGTTTCCCTGCAATTAAATCTATTATTTCTTGCTTTACGGTTTGCCACTCTACACAAATTTTACGGGCGCGAGGTAGTAAAGTTTCACCTGCCAGCGTCAATTTTGACTGACTGGTTCTATGAAACAACTCAAAGCCCAAATCTGCCTCTAATGCTTGAATTTGGCGACTGATTGTAGATTGGGTAACACTACATTTGTACGCTGCTTTCTGAAAACTGCCACTCTCAGCGATCGCCAAGAAGGCTTGCAACTGCTCTAGCCGCATTTTTAAGTAGCTATAGTTGTTTTTATAACATTTTTAACTTAACGTACTTTATCTATGTTTTTTCGTAATTTATGTTACATATGTGTTTTTGCTATCTATTTTAAATTTGACTAAATATGCTTTTAAATCTTGATAATTATCATAGAATTAAGGTATCTCAATATATTTTTACTCAGTTTTTTTAATTATAGAATACCTATGATTTTCACGAATCAAGACTATAGATAACTAAAATAGTTCTGATGATATTTGTTATATTAGCCTGAATAAGAAATAGGGAAAACCCATAAAAGCTATAACTTTTAATTCTAAAGATTTTACCAAAATTAAAATAATTATCTAATTAAAACTTTATCGCCTTCAACTTTAACAGCATAGGTTTTTAAAGGTGTTGTAGCTGGTGCTTTTTCAACTTTACCAGCAACACCAAATTCAGAACCATGACAGGGACAAACAAATTTATTTGTATCAGCTTTCCATTCTACGGTACAACCTGCATGAGTACATATAGGATTTACCGCAACTAAATCGCCAGGAACCGAAGTTTTAGCTAATAATATTTCTCCAACAGATGTATTTTTTGCAAGTAATTTACCATTAGTATTTAATTCCTCAGAAGTCCCAACTACTTCCCATTCTCGATCTGAGGTGTTTTGCTTTGTTTCCTTTGAAGAGCAAGCTGCGATAGCTATGGGTAAACTACTTGCTATCCAACCTATTCCAACCCAGTTTAAGAAGCTACGACGGTTCATGATTCCTCCTAGGTGATACGCACGGTAATAGTTTACACAATATATTCTTTTGTTGTTTGAGGCAAGAATTTCTCAGTGCTGTTTTGGGTTTCTGAATACTTATTTATTAATTGACCAATAATTGTTTATAGTTATAAATGCTATTCCTATTAATTTATGATTTTTTAATTGATTTTCTTTACTTTCACATTCCGCAACCGGGCTAACCGATATCAAACTTTTGATTGCAAGGTATGAAGCATGAGGAATTTATTTAGAATAATTCGTAAATACAGTCGAAATGATAATTTTTTACATTTAGTTGAAAATATTCAGGTTTTAGTTTCTAAGCTACTATCGATTACGATGATAGCGCTAATATTAATTGCTATTGTAGATTTAGTCATATTTGTAATAAATAAATTGCTAGCTTGGGATTTGAATGACGCAAGCTTTAATAAAAACTTATTTACAGCTTTCGGACTATTCTTAAATATCTTAATTGCTTTAGAAATTTTAGAAAATATTACTGCTTATCTGAGAAAAAGCGTAATTCACGTTGAGCTAGTGATTGCCACTTCTTTAATTGCTGTAGCAAGAAAAATTATTATTCTAGATTTAAAAAATACGGAAGGAATCAAGGTTATTGGTTTAGGAGTGGCAGTTTTTGCTTTATCCATAAGTTACTGGATTATCCGGTGCAGTCATCGCAAAGATTCATTTTAATATTTGAACTAGCTTCAATTAATAGATATTACCATACCTTCACGTGCTAAAGATGCTTGCTCAAATTCAGCTTTAAGCGCTAATTGGACTTTATCTAAAAAATCGTCGTTATCATTTGGATGATGATTGGAAAAGACAAGTTGTTTAACCTCACTTTTACGAGCTAAATCAACAGCAATCTGCCAGTAGCAATCAATTGGTGTTTGCGAGTCGCGAAAATCAGAAGCAATGTAACTGGGATTCGCAATGAGCAAGTCTACCCCTTGAGTTAACTCCATGATTTGTTCTAACCCATCTATTTCTGGCTTTAAATCGGTGACGTAAGCAACGCTATATTCTTGCCATGTAACTCTATAGCCAATAGACTTTGTTACATCATTAATTAAGATAATTTTTACCGTTACATCATCTATGGCGATCGCTTTACCTGGAGTCAAATTATAAAATTGCAGTTTTGACTCCATGACTTGTAAGGGGTAAGGAAAATGCGGTAACAGCATCTGATCGGAAAGCGATTGTTTAATTGATGCGCCATTAGAAGCAGCGGTACCGTAAATATGAAAGCAGTTTTGCGGCGCAAATGCACAGGCAAAAAAGGGAAACCCCTGAATGCGGTTGGTTTGAGCGTTGGTAAAAAATAAGTGAGCTATTAGTTCCTGCTGCTGTTGCAACCAGGCTTTTCCTAATACTCGTAAGCCAGTACCACCGTCGAAGATTAAATTTTTTGTGCCAACTTGTATTTCTACACAAGCGGTATTGCCTCCATAACGATTAGTCTCTTCACCTGGAGTTGGAATTAAACCTCGCACTCCCCAGAATTTGACTAAAAATTTATCGCCTTGGTTTTTGGGAAAATTTTCTGTTGTATGAAAGGCATCTTTAGGATGACGCAGTGGCTCTATCTGTGACATTTTTGCTACATAATAGTCTTGCCGAGCAGATCGTCATAGTGTCGGACTTCTAACAATTTGTTTTTGTCGTCTACGATGACAACTGTTGGAGAGAAACTTTTTATTTCTTCCACAGTAAACTGCCCGTAAGACATTATAATCAAGCGATCCCCTTTTATGCCCAGACGTGCCGCAGCCCCATTTAGCTCAATGGCTCCCGAATTAGCTACTCCCGGTATCGTATAAGTAACAAAGCGTTCGCCATTAGTCACGTTCACCACTTGCACCTGCTCGTAAGGCAGGATACCAGCTTTCTCTAAAAGCATTTGGTCTATGGTAATACTACCCACGTAATTAGGATTAACTTCGGTGAGAGTACAGTTGTGAATTTTTGCGAAAAGAAGCGTGCGGTGCATTGGGCAATTAAGATTTAGGAGAGAAAAATTTAAACTTGAAAAAAGTACAGTTGTTATCGCCGCCTTTAATTTAACTAATAACAAAACCGGCTTTGTTTTTCTACTTGACTGCTTTAATGCATTGCTCGACTAAAGGCGCAACTTTTTCAACATCTTGCCAACCAAGAATCTCGGTTACTTTTTTCTCTAAGTTTTTGTAGCTCCGAAAGAATTCTGCAATTTCTTCAAGTTTATGGGGAGCTACATCTCTAAGAGATTTTACGTGAGCATAACGCGGATCTTTATCGGGAACGCAAAGAATTTTTTCATCGCGATCGCCACCGTCAATCATTTCTAACATCCCGATGGGTCGCGCTGCAATTACACAACCGGGGAAGGTTGGCTCGTCCATTATTACCATACCATCAAGAGGGTCGCCATCATCAGCCAAAGTATTAGGTACGAAACCATAGTCGTAAGGATATTGAACTGATGAATAAAGTACCCTATCTAAAGCAAAAGCTTGTAAATCTTTGTCGTATTCATATTTATTTTTACTTCCGCCAGTGATTTCAATTAAAACGTTTATCAAACCGGGTTTTGGTTGGGCTGGGATAATGGATAAGTCCACAGATTTACTCCTAAAGCTTTCGTTAAATATCGGTGAGAGTTTGTCAGCTCCCGTGTAGAATTTTAGGTCAATATGGACTCATCCCAAAGTAATTTGTCACCACAGTTACTTCAAATAACGAAAATCGGGAGTAGGGAGTAGGGAGTTAGGAGTTAGAAGTCAGGAGTATTTAATTGTCTCCCCCTTTCCCTTTAAAAAATACACAATAACAAAAATAACAAATAAAGATGCTCTTGAGAACAAGAGCATCTTTGTATCTAATGAATTTGTATCTAATGAAGAAGTAAGTAGTACAAGCTGGAAAGCTCGCTATCTATGACGAGGGAACGAGACTTGCACGCTACGAATAATTTAACCAGCAAAATTCATATGGTGAAGTATGGTCATTAGTTGAAACAACGCTTTAGTATGTGCCACAAGAAATATCTATCTTTGCCATGCATATTCGCATTCATTTTGTTCTCACACTCAACTGTAAGTAGAGAGATAATATCAGTTTTATCTGAAAAAACGATTAGTTAATCGCTGCAATAAATTATTTTTTCTTCAATAAGCCTGAAGCGTCTTTATTCATTTTATAAATCGATGAAATTTCACTTTTTATTAGTTCTGCATCATTGTCAGTTTTTTGCAAGTTATAGGTTAGTGGTTGCCGATCGCCCTGAACGCCGCTTGAAGAGTAATGACCAATTACAAACATAGGTAGCGTCAGAGTTAACATAGCAATCGCTGTTCCTACAACGTCTGCCAAACGTTGCGAAGGTAGTTCCTCAGTATTGGCAGACTGACTGTTAGAATCCATATAAATTATTTAGCTCTTTACATCACTAGTTGCTACATCTCTCTTGAATGAGAGTGTTGCTATTATTTTAGCTTTTTTTCTGACCGTAAACTCTAATTTCTTTAAGAATTTAAATGAGTTAGTAACGTCACTTTATATATTTCTTTATACCTGAAACTCTTGATACCAAGTAATACATAAATATCTTGTTTAAATACTTGTAACTAATCTCGCTTTATACTTGCGTATTCGCGGTTATAATTGCAGCTTGTATTCATTAAATATCATGCAATAAAAAATACATATCTCTCATCTATTAATATTAACTTTAAACCATAAATGGGTCAATATCATCTTCCAATAGGAAGATAAATTGTTATATAGCAATACTTTTAAGCTTTATAGAGAGATAAATAGTTCCTGTTTAATACTTAAAAGTATTTGAGTATACTTTAAAAAAAATATATCATCATCAGTGATTACACTCAAACTTTTGTATTTACTAAATGCTTTCAATAAAATACTTTGATAATAATTCTATACCGTAGTAAGACAGAAAATTAAAATTGTTTTTCAGTAACAGAAAGTAATCTTTACTGGTCAATAATCTTTATATTTAGATCGGTAAAAATAATTATAAATACAGTTAATATTACGGTTACGGATGTCTTAATCTTAAGCTATGAATATCCGGAAGATTTCTGAAAAATTATCAAATGGTTATCTACGATTAAATATTCTTTTAATACAGACCATTCGATCGGTTTTAACGGGGCTTAATTTGAAATACCTTCGTATGACAAAAATGTAACAATTTCTTATAATTATCCGGACTAAAAAAACCGCCACTATAATAGGGCGGTCTGGTTAAGCAATCGGAGGGTATTTACAGATTACTCTGCTAGTGCTAAAAATTGCTGTAGCCAAGTTTGCACTATAGCCGATAAATTTTGTTGCTTTGAACAATTCATCTAATTTTGGCTATAAGCGTTCATTTTTTCTTTGATAAATCGAATATAAAGATGCTTAAAAGTAGATTTAATTACGCGGGGCATTCCAAAATCAATTGGCATATATTTTGAGGGCAATTGCCAATCATTTATTTGCAGTAAGTCGGGATGTAATTGGACGAATTCGATCGCATCAAGTTCCGGACAAATTCCCAATCGCATCGATGCAGCAAGGGTAGGTACTTGTTCTGGAGGAACATTTAGTATTTCTACTATGGCTCTATCTAAAGCAAATACATCTGTTGATGAACCCAAAATCCCCAAGGGACGGGGTTCACCGCCGCTAGGACCGTTACCTTGATGACCGATAATGCCATCTATAATGGTTAAATTGGGATTAATAGCCTTTGCGGTTTCTACCAACATTTCTCCAAAGCGGTTGGCATCTTTCCCCGCTTCCATATGCCACCAAGCTTTCATTTTCCCCGGTACGCAACCAAACAAATTTTTCACTCCCAAAGTCAATACCAATTGTGCATGAGACTTGACTTTAGGTAAGTTAATGACTACATCAGCTTCCATCGTCTCCTTAGACAGCAACAAATGGTTAAACTTATCATTTACGATTTCGTAGCGCTTACCATGAAACTCGATAACAGGAAGATTGAGTTCTTCTAAAATGCTTTCATATCCATTCGCCAAAGCTACTCCTTTAGCGCTACCAAAAGCTGGACTATCTCCCAAAAAAGGCTTACCACCAGCCTCAATTACCATAGTCGCCACAGCATAAACCATTTCCGGGCGGGTAGTACACTCCGCCGTCGGGCGCGAACCCGTAAGCAGATTAGGTTTGAGTAAAACGCGATCGCCACTTTTAACAAATGCTGTGATTCCACCCAAAGGTTCGAGCAAGGTTTCCAAAGATTCCCTTAACACATCCACTTCATAAGAAGTAGCCCTAATTAAACTGACAGATGGTGTTTGAGTCTGCATTAATTTGATTTTCCCCACTGTGGTTTTATCACAGCTTAGCTTAACGATTGTTAGTTGTTAGTGCTTAGTTGTTAGTTGTTAGTTGTTAGTTGTTAGTGGTTAGTTGTTAGTTAGGAATCACTGTTCCCTGTTCCCTGTTCCCTATTCCCTGCTCCCTGTTCCCTGTTCCCTATTCCCTGCTCACTGCTCACTGACAATCGTACTCATTTGCTCCAGGTTCAATACTTCGGCTAATTCTTCTTCGTTCATTAACTGTTTTTCTAGTACAATTTGTCGTAGAGACTTTCCTGTCTCTATTGATTCTTTGGCTATGGCTGCTGCATTGAGGTATCCTATATGAGGATTTAATGCTGTTACTAATGCCAAACTCGCTTCGGCATATGCCGAACAACGTTCTGGTAAAGCGGTAATTCCTTTTATGCAGCGTTCGGTTAATCCTTGAACGGTGTTGCCTAATATTTCAATACTGTGAATAAAATCATAGGCAATCAAAGGCATCATTACATTAAGTTCTAATTGCCCTGCTTGTGCGGCATAATTAATAGCTGTGTCGTAACCCATCACCTGAAAACATACCATTGATGTCATCTCAGCCATCACGGGATTATATTTTCCAGGCATTATCGAGGAACCAGGTTGCACTGGTGGTAATTGAATTTCTTTAAAACCAGTGTTTGGCCCCGAATCCATCAGGCGCAAATCATGAGATATTTTGACTAAATCTTGAGCCAGATTCCGCAAAGCGCCAGATACATTAACAAATGGTGCCATACTTTGCATTGCAGCCATGAGATGGGTTGCCTCCTTCAAAGGAGAATTAACTAGTCCTGAAATAATTTTAATCACACTTACGCGATATCGGGGATGGGTGTTTAACCCCGTACCTGCTGCACTTCCTCCCAAACCCAGCACTGTTAAATCCGCAGCAGCGCTATTAATTCTATTTCGATGATCTTTGAGAATCTGCGCCCAAGCTGCAAAAGTATCGCCTAAACGCACTGGTACTGCATCTTGTAAATGAGTTCGACCGGACTTTACAATATTCTTAAATTCTGTGGCTTTTTCTTCTAAAGCATTAATTGCATTATCTAAAGCAGGATACAAAGTTTTGTTAAGAGCCAAAATTCCACCAATTCTAATTGCTGTGGGAATCACATCATTGGTAGACTGCCCGTAGTTAACATGATCGTTGGGGCTTACTCGCTTATAGTTACCTTTCTCGTCTCCTAAAATTTCCAAAGCGCGATTTGCTAGTACTTCATTAACATTCATATGGTGGGAAGTACCGGCACCGGCTTGATAAACATCCACTACAAACTGTTCGCGAAACTTGCCCGCTAATACTTCATCAGCAGCTTGTACAATAGCTTGACTAACATCTTGAGGTATACAGTCTAATTTTCCGTTAGCTATCGCTGTAGCCTTTTTTATGATGATGCAGGCATCCACGTAAGTAGGTAAAGGCTTAATCCCGCTAATAGCAAAGTTTTCCGTAGCTCGCAGCGTTTGAATACCGTAATAAGCGCTACTCGGAATTTGGCGATCGCCCATCGAATCGCTTTCAATACGAAATTGTGAATCAGTCATAGTAATCAGTTAACAATTAACAATTATCAGTTAACAGTTACCAGTTAGCGGGAATAATAGATATTAGTAATTATTAATTCTTAATTAGGGAGGAGGGAACTCTTAACAGTCAACAGTGAGCAGTTAACAGTTAACAGGGAACAATTCCTAACTCCTAACTCCTAAATCCTAACTCCTAAAGAAACGCATCCGTTGTTAAAATCTAAAATCTAAAATCGAATGACTCTCCCAAACTGGATTACTTTTTCTCGTCTTCTGGGCATACCGTTTATTATTTACGGTTTGCAAAATCCGACATCCCAAGCAAGATGGATATGTTTTACAATTTTTGTAGTTGCTGCTTGTACTGACTGGTTAGATGGTTATTTAGCGAGAAAACTTAACCAAGTCAGCGATTTAGGAAAATTTCTCGATCCTTTAGTTGATAAATTACTGGTGCTTGCTCCCTTACTTTCTTTGATTGAGTTGGGGCAAATTCCAGCTTGGGGAGTATTTCTGATATTGGGAAGGGAATTGGCGATTGCTGGTTGGAGAGTTAGTCAACCAAAGATTAGTGGTGCGAATATTTGGGGAAAGCTTAAAACTGTAAGTCAAATAATTGCGATCGCTCTGTTGATTGCTCCTTTATCTGCTGAATGGGAATTGCCTTCTTTAATTGCTTTTTGGGTATCTGTAGCTTTGACTTTGATTAGTGGTGCGATTTATCTTTTGCCGCAGAAGACAGAAGAAAATCAAGTTGTTGCAGAATAGGTAATTGGTAATAATAAGCTTCCTTACGCTTTTGGGGAAGGAGAATTTATGCATCTGAAAAAAGCAACTCGTAGCGATTGGAAAATACAGCCAATGCCGGAGTTAAAAACTCAGCTACAGGTTGAGGAAGTTTTTACTAAGGAAGAATATACATATTTAAGTTGGGGATTTATTCCCGTATCAATGGATGATAAATGGTTTTTTTATCTTGAAGAAGATTGGTTACATATCTATTGTAGCTGGAGCGGTTTTTGTATTTTTCAGGTGCGTTTAGAAAGATTTGAAGACGGTTATCAAGTTGCTGAAGCTTGGGTTAATGATGATCCAGAACAGCGTTATGATAAATTTATCCTAATGTGGATTAGTTTTTTAATTAAACAAAATCAAGAGAAAGATGATTGTTGTAGTAGAGTAATTATTGCATTTTTTATTTGCATTTTAGTCAAAGAGGTTTCAGCAAATATTAATATGCTTATTAATTCAAATTTTATAATTTTTATAATCAGTTTTATATGTTATTTAGTATCAAATCGTGAATTGAATTACTGGGGCTTTCATGGAGATTTATATGATTTCATAGATTATTACAAGATGAAATAGCCTTTAATTTCCGAAATAATTTATAGATTCTGATATTTTGTATATAGAAACGATAATAAAGTTAAAATTTATATTTATTCTTGTGATAAATTTATCAGTCCTCTTGAGAGGACTTTTGCTATGAGACAGAGAATTACATTCTCTGGCGGATTGGCGGTTTTAAGCGGGTGAAAATAATCAAATACTCTTTATCTACAATCATGATATTGGGTTACGACAGGATTAATATAGATTTTCGTTAGCTTTTAAATTGATTTTTCTGTCTAACCCAACCTACAAATTTTAGGTGATGTTGGGTTACGACAGGATTAATATAGATTTTTGTTAGCTTTTAAGTTGACTTTGCTGTCTAACCCAACCTACAAACTACAATTTGATCAATTACCAATTACCAATTACCAATTAGCAATTCCTTACATTTAAACTTCTAATTTAACCCGAATTACACCTTGACGCATTTTCTTCTGTCTCTGTATCCAAGATAGACGAAGTGCTTTATTTACTAAACGAGCTAATCTAAAAACAATTTTTCTTAAAAATAAATTTTTGGGCAATATTTCGTGTTGCCTACCTTCTTCTTTTTGCAGCTGTTGAATACGGATAATTTCTGGTTCTCTTTCTTTCTGAATTTGTGAGAATACTTTATCAATTTCTTTATTTTCAGTTTCTTTAGTTAATACAGGTACAAGATGATTTACGGCGACAATTACATCGCGTAATGCAACGTTAATTCCTTGTGCGCGGATGGGAGACATGGGGTGAGCGGCATCACCTAAAAGTAACACTCCCGGAGTATGCCAATATGGACAAATACCTACTACAACTGATAGTTTAATAGGCTTTTCGATAGAATCTGCATGGTTGATAAAATGTTCTGCTAACCATGAAGGTGATATTGATGCAAACATTTGTGCCCATTCTGCTTTTGTATGTTCGCTAATATTTGTGTTTTTTTGATTACTAGATACAGTCCAACCGAGATGTAATTTTCCGGCTTCTGCTCCATGAAATACTGCAAATGCATTTTCACCGTCTCCAATGGCAGTAAATATATTTTCTGTGACAAATTTAGGATTTGCAGCCAATTTGAACCACAGGATATCCATGCTCTTTGGCTGCCGTTTCAATTTTAATCCTGCACGTTCTCTAATTATAGAATTACGCCCATCCGCACCAATTACTATGTCAGCTGCAATTTCTCTTCCATCAGCTAATTTAACTCCTGCTACACGATTATCAATTAATAGCAAATCTTTAACAGCTACACCTTGAATAAATTCAAAATGATTGTACTTTTGAGCTTCTAAAATTAAATTTTCAAGTAAAGGTGGCTGAGAAACTAGAGTACACGATCGAGTATCTGCTTCTATGGGTTCGTTAACTTTAAATAATGTTTTTTTGTTTAAAACAAATTCCCATGCATTGAGTTGTCGATGAGGAATTTGTTCGAGTATTTGTGATAATCCCATTTCCGACAGAGCATTTAAACCACTTGGCATTAATGCTTCTCCACGAAACACTCGCCGGAAGTCGGAAGCTGCTTCTATTAATATGACTGCAATACCTCTTTGGACAAGTATTAAGGCAAGTGTTACCCCTGTTGGACCACCTCCTACGATTATTGTTTTTTTCATTTTTGATTAAGGAAGGGAATTGATAATTGATAATTGATAATTGTGGTGTTGGGTTACGACACGATTAATATAGATTTTCGTTGTAATTTAAGTATTTTTCGTGTCTAACCCAACCTACGAGCTATGATTATTTTTTTCATTTTTAATTAAGGAAGGGAATTGATAATTGGTAATTGATAATTGTGGTGTTGGGTTACGACACGATTAATATAGATTTTCGTGAGAAGTTAAATTTGGTTTCGTGTCTAACCCAACCTACGAGCTACAAACTAACTAAGCTGCTTTTAATATCTCCTCATCAATGGAAAAATCAATTTCTTTTTTATCTCTTTGGGATGCTAAATAATCGTTTTTAAATGAGTCTTTTAATCCAGATGTTAGATCGTAATCTGGATGCCAATCTAGTTCTGTCATGGCTTTGTTAACTGACGCAAAAAAGTGCTGCATTCTCATTGGGAAGGCTTTGCGTTTGCCAAAATCAAACTTTTTGGGTTCGTAATGTACGATTTGAATGTCCTCGGGTGATTTACCAGCAGCTACAGCACAAGCACGGGCTAAACCATCAAAGGTGACGTAACGATTTCCCGAAATGTTGTAAATTTGGTTAATTGCATTAGAATTGCCTATAACTTGAGTCATTGCCTTCGCTAAGTCTTTGACGTGCCCTAGCTGAGTAATATGCAATCCGTTACCGGGAATGGCGATGGGACGGTTTCGAGTAATTCTGTCGAAAAACCAAGCTTCTAAATCGTTGTAGTTTTGGGATCCATAAATATAGGTGGGACGAATTGATGTGAAAGGAAAGTCATTTTCTGCTAGAAAACTTTCGGTATGATGTTTACCTTTATGACGACTTTTAGGATCTACTGCGTCTCCTTCTATGTGAGGTAAAACGTCAGATTTGAGATAAACTCCAGCAGAACTCATATACACGAAATGCTGCAAGCTGTTTTGAAAGATTTCTGCTAATGGCTGGGTATCGGTAAGTTCGCGTCCGTTATTATCAAAAATGACATCAAAATTTTCGTTTTTTAACTTTTCTTTTAACTGGTTTACGTCAGTGCGATCGCCTGTAATCTGCGTTACCTTCTCAACTGGTAAGGGACGGTTGCCACGATTGAAGAGTACTACATCATGTCCCTGTTCTACCAATAGTTGAGTGAGGTAGACACCGATAAATCGAGTACCTCCCATAATTAAAATTCGCATAGAACCTCTGCTATATCTGCTACTTGTTTGCACAATATTTAAGAATGGAGAACCGAAAATATAAGCTATTACTTCGATATCCTTATTTGAGATTATCAGGTAGTGGTAACTCCAAGGAAACTTTTATTGTGAAAATTACGTCAACACAAAGGTTATCAATTTTCCCTTTAATTCAAAAAATGGGAAAACTTTATACCTAATGTTCTTATATACACTACATCTTTTGCTGCTGCACGTACCGTAGTTATTCTGACAAAGGGAGGCGATATTATTAAAAAGCAAAAATTTCGGATTATTAAGAAAAAATGAGAAGCGCTGGGATGTAAATCTGAAGATTTTGGGTATGGGAGTTTGAGTTATCTTCATTATATATACCTATGTATATGCTTTAGCTATCCGAACCCTGCTTTATGCTCAATATTCAATTAATCTCCTTTTTTTGTAATTAGTAATTAGTAATTAGTCCTGTTTAATTTTAAGCATAACCTTTGACCTTTAACCTTTGACCTTTAACCTATTTATAAATGTTAGCTGTGCCTTCAAAGTATGCTTTGGTGCATGAGTGGCTTACACCCGAGGCAACAGGTGGTTCGGAACTCGTAGTTCGAGAAATTCTTAATCATATTGATGCCCAACTGTATGCTCTCATTGATTTTGAATCTAGTAATCCAGAAAGTTATCTATATAAACGCCAAATTGGCACCTCTTTCCTTCAGTATTTACCAGCAGCTAAAAAAGGTATCCAGAAGTACTTACCTCTACTGCCATTGGCTATTGAACAACTAGATTTACGGCAGCATGATGTGATTCTTTCTTCATCCCATGCCGTTGCTAAAGGGATTTTAACCACTCCCGACCAATTGCATATTTGTTACTGCCACAGTCCAATGCGTTATGCTTGGGATTTAACTTTTGATTATCTTCGAGAAAGCAAGTTGGGGACTGGTATGGCTGGATGGTTAACACGTTACATACTGCATCGTTTAAGGCAGTGGGATGTTATAAGTGCCAATCGAGTCGATTATTTTATTGCCAATAGCGCTCATACCGCACGCAGAATCTGGCGATGTTATAGAAGAGACGCGACTGTTATATATCCACCAGTAAATACCGAAGAATTTCCCTTTTTATCCCAAAAAGAAGATTTTTACGTTACTGTTTCCCGGTTAGTAAGTTATAAGCAAGTAACTTTAATTGTTAAAGCTTTTAATCAATTACAAAAACCTTTGGTAATAATTGGTACCGGACCTGATATGGATAAAATCCTTAAAATAGCCAAACCTAACATCAAAATACTAGGATGGCAGCCAGACGATATGGTAAAAAAATATATGGCGAGTGCCCGAGGTTTTGTGTATGCTGCTTGTGAAGATTTTGGTATTGCCTTAGTCGAAGCACAAGCTTGCGGCACTCCGGCGATCGCCTATGGTGCTGGTGGTGCTTTGGAAACGGTGCGAGATATTCGTTCTCACGATGATACGGGAACGGGTATATTTTTCCAAAAGCAAACCGAAGCATCTTTAATCGAAGCGGTGGAAACTTTTGAAGCAAAAGCCGGAAAATTTAATCCAGAATATGCTAAAAAGCACGCTGCTCAATTCTCTAAGCAAATGTTTGCTTCTCGTTATTTAAATTTTGTCCACACGTGCGAGGAAAAAAACAATAAAAGGAAAATAGTAACTTGATTTTTAACATAGGAATGAGAGGATAAAGTTAATTTGCTTCCCAAGCACTTTGAAGAGCTTTTATAAGCTTTAAGATTGGGACTATGTGTGGTGTGGATTGTAAGGAGTATGATGACGGCACAGACATCCACTCCTCTCCGGTAAAATTGCGCGTACCTTCTTTAGACGCGGTTACAAAAAACAGAAGCCAAAATTTAAACCCCTAGGTTTTTATCAAGAAGCTTTAAACGGAGAGAAAGCTAAGCGACTGTTCGATATAATATTTTCCCTGTTAGTACTAATTCTGTTTTCTCCTGTTTATTTAATTTTGGCTTTGTTGATAGCTTTAAGCTCGCATGGGCCTATATTTTACGTTCAGGAAAGAGTCGGGAAAAATTACAAGCGGTTTAATTGTATTAAATTTCGCACAATGGTGAGCAATGCCGATGAAGTTTTAATACAAATGATGGAAACATCACCCCAATTTCAACAAGAATGGAAAAATAATTTTAAACTGAAAAAAGACCCTAGGATTACTATTATCGGTAAGTTTCTGCGAATTACCAGTTTAGATGAATTTCCTCAGTTTTGGAATGTTCTTAAAGGGGATATGAGTGTTGTCGGACCTCGACCTTTAGTAGCAGAAGAATTACCTAAGTATGGGTGTCATATCAATCAGATTCTAACTATCAAACCGGGAATAACCGGATTATGGCAAGTTTCTGGACGCAATGACATACCTTACCCAAGGAGAGTTCAAATAGATTTGTACTATGTAAAATTCAGAAATTTGTGGCTAGATTTATGGATTATTTTGAAAACAATTGCTGTGGTTGTTATACCAACAGATAACGGAGCTTATTAGAAAGTAAGGGCTAATTTTTGATTTTCCGGGGCAGCTTGTTTGCCCCTATTTAATCGCCACCGTTCTTATCGTTTATATTAGATATACCCTTAGCTAGCGATTCAATTAAAGGATTATTTTATTCGCTTAACTGCTATTATATTGACTCTAACAAATGCAGTTGATCGTTTATAAAAAGCACTTTTATACCATCGTTAGCGAGTATTTTATTTACTGTTATAAAACAAGTATTTTAATACAGTTTATATTTATACTTTTGCAAAAACTAAAGATAGCTATTAAAATATTTTGGTTATAGTTTGCCGCCGGTATGCTAATTGGATATTCAGTATAAAGATAGGGTGGATTTTGAGAAAAAGTCTATTTAAAATAATTTAATCTTTATAAAGTTATCAAATATATAAAGTATTTATGAAGATTGAAAAAATATACTGGAAAGAGAATTAATCTCTCGTTACCGTTTTAGAGGTTTACCCTGAAAACATACTAATTAGTATATTTACTTAGATGGGCGAGATATTACTTAAATAAAACTCGTAGGTTTCCCATTGGTCAACTAAGTGTATCCCTGTTAGCTTATACCAGGCATATGTATAAAATTCATTCAAAATGTAAGGAATAAAACAGAATGACCCAACAAAAGCGAGCGTTGATTACTGGTATTACCGGACAAGATGGTTCTTATCTAAGTGAATTTTTATTAGAACAAGGTTACGAAGTTCACGGTATTATTCGCCGTACTTCCACCTTCAATACAGACCGTATCGATCACATATATGAAGACCCCCATAGAGAAGGGGTAAAGTTATTTCTTCATTATGGTGACTTAACCGATGGTACGACGCTACGCCGCATTCTCGAAGAAGTTCAGCCTGTAGAAATCTACAACTTGGGCGCTCAGTCCCATGTAAGGGTAAGTTTTGATTCACCTGAATATACGGTGGATGCTGTAGGAATGGGAACTTTACGTTTATTAGAAGCAATCCGCGACTATCAACAACGTACTGGTATTGAAGTGCGTTTCTATCAAGCTGGTTCTTCAGAAATGTTCGGTTTGGTACAAGCAGTACCGCAAAAGGAAACAACTCCTTTTTACCCCCGCAGCCCTTATGCTTGTGCTAAAGTTTACAGCCATTGGCAAACCATTAATTACCGCGAATCTTACAATATGTTCGCTTGTAATGGTATTTTGTTTAACCACGAATCACCTCGTCGCGGTGAAACCTTTGTAACTCGCAAAATTACTAGAGCGGTTGCTCAAATTGTTGCTGGTAAGCAGAAGAAAATCTACATGGGTAATCTCGATTCCAAAAGAGACTGGGGTTACGCAAAAGATTACGTGCGGGCAATGTGGATGATGTTGCAGCAAGAGCAAGCTGATGATTATGTAATTGCGACAAACGAAACTCATTCTGTACGCGAGTTTCTTGAATTAGCATTTAATTACGTAAATCTTGATTGGCAAGAGTATGTAGAGTTTGACAAGCGTTATTTACGCCCTGCGGAAGTAGACTTGTTGATTGGAGATTCTACCAAAGCTAGAACGCAGTTGGGTTGGACTCCATCTGTAACTTTTGAGCAATTAGTTGCTTTGATGGTAGAAGCGGATTTACAAGCTTTAGGTTTAACCTCTCCTGGTGATAAAGTAGCTTCGGCAATTAAAGATAATGCGATGATTCGCCAAGAGTTAGGCGCACTACATATGTAATTTTATCAAGCCAGCTTAATCCTTTATTAAAGAAGAGCTGGCTTAATTATTTTGACTGCTTAATGCTTTTGATACCACGGAGAACGAAAAAATATGAGCGCATTAGATTTAAAGAATAAAAGAATTTTAGTTACTGGTGGAGCAGGTTTTTTAGGTCGTCAAGTAGTTTCGCAACTGATTAAGGCTGGGGCAGACAGCGATAAAATTACTGTACCTCGTTCTAAAGATTACGATTTAACCGTGATGGAAAACTGCAAGCGTGCGGTTGATCGTCAAGATATTATAATTCACTTAGCCGCTCACGTTGGCGGTATCGGACTTAACCGTGAAAAACCTGCTGAGTTGTTTTACGACAACTTGATGATGGGAACCCAGTTGATTCATGCTGCCCATCTTGCTGGTGTGGAGAAATTTACTTGTGTGGGTACTATCTGTGCTTATCCCAAGTTTACTCCGGTACCATTTAAGGAAGATGATATTTGGGATGGTTATCCTGAAGAAACCAACGCACCTTACGGTATTGCTAAAAAAGCTTTATTAGTACAGTTACAGGCTTATCGCCAACAGTACGGTTTTAACGGAATATATTTATTACCAGTAAATTTATATGGCCCGGAAGATAACTTCAATCCTAGAAGTTCTCACGTTATACCGGCATTAATTCGTAAAGTCCAAGAAGCCCAAGAACGCGGAGATAAAGAGATTCCGGTTTGGGGTGATGGCAGCCCTACCCGCGAATTTTTGTATTCTGAAGATGCAGCGCGGGGTATTGTAATGGGTACTCAATCTTACAATGGCTCGGAGCCAGTTAATTTAGGAACTGGTTCTGAAATTTCTATTCGCGATTTGATTACTACAATTTGCGAAGTAATGGAATTTGACGGTGAAATTGTATGGCAAACTGATAAACCAAATGGACAACCACGTCGTTGTTTGGATACCCAAAGAGCCAAGAAAGAATTTGATTTCACCGCTCAAGTAGGTTTCAAAGAAGGTTTGAAAAATACTGTTAAATGGTGGCGCGAAAATGCACCCCAACCTGTAGCATAGAATGTGTAGAGACGCGATATATCGCGTCTCTACAACGTTGTGGGATATATCGCGTCTCTACAATTTTGTGGGAAAATAAATAATTCCTAATTTTCGCCATGATAAATCCACATCGCTTGGGTATCACCTGCTTTGCGAAAACCGCATTTATGATAGAAATCAACGGTTTGTGCTTCTGCAACTAATATCTGTTGATGGAAATCTTGATATTTTTGAGTAATCATTTTTAATAGATTTAAACCGATACCTTGTTTTTGGTATTTTGGTAACACTAATAAATGCGGATAATAAACGACTAAATAACCGTCGGTAATTGAATTTATTAAACCTACTAATTTTTGTTGATCCCAAGCTGTTATAAGTGAATGGGAATTCATCAAAGCGTTGTATAATTCGTTAGGTTTCTTCGCTGACGACCATTTGTTAGCATGATAAAGATTTAAAATGTCATCGATAGAGATATTGCGAGTTTGTTTGTATTCGATGTTATTTTGATTCATAGACTTAACTCATATTAGGGCTTATAAAAATTCAAATTATAAACCCTGAAGTGGAAATTGAGTATTGAAAAACCCGATTTATTAAAAAACCGGGTTTCTGGAATGTAGAATTACTACTTTATATTATTTCTGATAAATTAGCTTTTTTGTCATTTATTCTAATTATTTCCAAGTCTCAAAATTACGTTTAACCCAATCCATACCTACCTCATTATTTAATTTAATCTTCTGCGGTGAATTCGGGTAAATTTTATGTAAAATATCCGCATCTTGTTCTACTACTGTTTTACTTAATTCCAAAAATTGTTTTTTCAATAATTTTGCTAAAGGATTATTTGTTTTTGCGAACAATAAAATATAGGTTCGAGTTTTATTCAAAGATTCTGGAACGAAAAGATGGCATTGAGCTATTTTTCCAAAAAAACTATCACCATGAAAAATAACTAACGAAGGAAAATAATTTTCTAAATGAGCTTTGATAACATCGGGAAGTAAAAATTGTTTGGGTTGTTTAAGCTTTTCCCAGAAAGTTTTAGGTGCGGTAGGAGCATTGAAAAAAGCTTCGGAATGATAGCCATTATCTATAAACTTCTCAAATCTAACTTCAGTAATTTCAAATAAATCGCGATGGGTACCGTTTTGATGATTGTAATCGTGCATATTCAACAGCATCGATAGCAAGTTTGTTTTAACGCTTGTATCTGCGGTATGACCAATAAATTCGTAATTATTAGCTATATTTTCTAAAATATCGGGAATGGGAACATGAGGTTGATAATCACCGTAACTCCAAATAAAATCATCTCGAACAATTAGCTCTAAAGGCTGCATTTGGGGTAAAGTTTTTTTATCTGTTCCCGGTAAAATCGTACAGCCATCGCTATCAAATTTTAGAGCGTGAAACGGACAAACAATTTCGCTCGTACCATTAGAATTAGCTTCACACCAACCTTCTGATAACATTGCTCCCATATGAGGACAAATATTTGGTAAAGCTTGAACTTTTCCGTTGCTATCCTTCCAAATTACATAGTCTTTACCGTAAAGAGATATTTTATGTGGTTGATTTATTTTGAGCATCGATTTATGTGCTAATAACCAAGGCGCACCTTCTAACATTTGCGTTTTGGTTTCTGTTTTCATTATTTCTGGTACTCTATAAATTGCTTTTCTAATAACCAGTATTGAAAATTCGCTGATTAATTAGCTTGTAAATCCTTGCTATTTTTGGATATTCTTGCTATTTCTTATACTGTTGTAAAAAACTTTTAGGAGTAATGCCAACTTTACGTTTAAAATAACGATGGAGATGACTTTGATCTACAAAACCAACTTCTTTAGCTATTTCAGCAATTGATAATTTTCCCTTTTTCAATAAATCTTTGGCTTTTTCAATGCGACAATTAATTACATATTGATGTGGTGTAAATCCTGTTGTCTTTTTAAATAGTCGGGAAAAATAATGGGGACTCATTTGCACTGAACTTGCTAATTGATTTAAGCTTAAATCGCTATCGAGATAAGCATGAATATAATCTATTATTTGCTGTAATTTATATTGAGGTAATGTTCCTGCTATCGGTTCAAAGCAATTTTTACGAGTTGTTGAATAATTTTCTAATAAATGAACAATCAGCGCATTCATTAATGTTTCCGCATAAAGACGACTGGTGGAACCGTTTTTGATTAAAGCCGATTTCAGCGCTACTCCGATTTGATAAACGAATGGGTCTGATGTCGCAAATTGCGGTAAAAGTTCAATTTTATCTGGGTCTACAGCTTCGTAAACAGCTTGGGAAAACATCAACGGGTCAATCACTATTGCAACCGAAGCACCTTCGCTATACCATGCTGCTTGATGGGTTGTATTAGCAGGTACAATGACAAAATCCCCCTGAACATTTTGTTCTTCTTGGAAACGTCCATCAATTATTCTATCTGTTTGAATAGTCGATGGAATATCGGTCAAAATTCCAATACAATGCTGTTTTAGACAAGTTTTAGGTAATTCGATTGCTGGTTGTCTGTCATAAACAATAGTTAGGTTGTCCCAGCCAACAGATTGACTGGAAACTAAAGGAGAGCGATTAAATACACGTTTATATCCTTCTTCTTTTTCTTTTATAAAATCGATTTGAAGAGTTTTTGATGAGTTATTCATTATAGTACGTTAATATTTACTTAAGATGCTTTCAGTTCTATTTATTACAACTTACTATTATATAATTACGCCTATAATGAGATAAATACTTATTTTTATTTGAGTAAGGTATATTTATTTGCTCAAAATTTTAAAAAACAAATTAGCCGATTTTTTTTTATATAATGCCGGTTTTGTAGTATTATTTTATTATGATTAGTTTTTTATAATGGGGAGGCATGACTAAAATAAAAAAATAGCTTATATTTCCATTATAAAAAACTAATTTATATTTTATTATTGTCTCATATTTTGACCATTTAAAAAAAAATTCAATTTATTAATTTTTAAATTGAATTTAAATTGAAGCTGTATTTTGATTTATATTAAGTACTTGGGTAAAATTAATTGTGCATTTGTCATTGCGAGTGGAACGTTCGCGAAGCGTCTCCCGGAGGGAGATAGTGAAACGACGCAATCACCGTCAGGTGCGGTTCAATGTCCTATCGGACACGCTCCGAAGACAGCAACACTTTGAGATTGCTATGTCCTGACGGACACGCTCCGCTAACGCTGTCGTATGTCCTATCGGACACGCCCTCGCCGCACGCGGAGCGTGAACGCTAACGCAATGACACAAATAATGAAGGCACACCCACTTATCTACGATCAAAGCAGTGGTATTTAGATATATATGATTTTTAGATAAATCTGTGAATAAATGATGAATCAAGGGCAATATAAGTTAGAGAAATCAGCATTACGTGAGAATATAATCAAACAACGTGAATCACTATCAGAACTTGAATGGAAGCAGAAGAGTCAAGGGATTTGTAGAAATATCTCTAATTCAAGTTTATTTAACCAAGCTGAAACAGTACTTGCTTATTTTAGCTTTCGGCAAGAACCCGATTTAAGTTATTTATTTTCCGACAATACGTTTAAAAATACGAAAAATTGGGGATTTCCTCGCTGTGTCGATAAATCTTTAATCTGGCATCTTTGGAAACCTGAAGATAAATTAATCAGTGGTAAATACGGAATTAAGGAACCAACACCCGATTCACCAATAATTAATTCCCATCAAGTCGATCTAATTTTGGTTCCTTGTGTTGCTTGCGACTATCAAAGCTATCGTTTGGGTTATGGTGGAGGATATTATGACCGTTTGTTCGCTTCTCCTGAATGGCAATCAATTCCAACCATAGGTATTGTGTTTAATTTTGCTTATTTACCTCAAGTACCTGTAGAAGCTTGGGATAAAAAGTTAGATAGCATTTGTACGGAAACTAATTTAAAAAAATAAATATTGAAAACTACACTAATTGAAAATCCTTTTGCTGCAATTTCCACAAATACAATAGATAAAATATCGGGTTTTTCTCTATAAAAATACTGTTTTATTATTATTTGAGTAAATTAAAATACATAATATGACTTTTTTTTCACTTCAATAAAGATAAATTAGATAGTCCAAAATCTAAAATCTAAAATCTAAAATTAAAATGACCCCCTAATCTACTAATTAAGGAGACTAGAGGGTTAAATTTAAGCGGCATATTCATAGAAAGTGGTAAAGCCCTGAATATCTATAATTTATCGTTTCTAATAGCATTTACATCAACTATTTTTCGTCAAAGCTGAAAATACATCACAACTGTTAACACACAACAAATTCAACAAGCACCGCTTTTATTGAATACAACCCAAATTGTTTTAAATATCAAAAACAAATCGTAAGATATAGACCACTTGCGCTGATAGTCTAAATCCATTTTGACTATATCTTCAAAATCTTTGATGCTTGAACGTCCGTTAGCTTGCCATTCTCCGGTAATTCCGGGCTTAACTCGCAACCTTTCCCAATGATGTGGTTGATATTTCATTACTTCATCGGGAGTTGGCGGACGAGTTCCAACTAAACTCATTTCCCCTTTCAGTACGTTCCAAAATTGAGGTAGTTCATCTAAGCTGGTACGACGCAAAAATTTACCCACGCGGGTGATACGTGGATCTCTGTACATTTAAATATATGACCGCTGGCTTCGTTGTTTACCAAATGCTTGAGTTTATCGGCATCTTTAATCATGGAACGAAACTTCCATATACGGAAAGCCTTTCCATTATGACCGCAGCGAATTTGACTGTAAAACACGGGGCCAGGATTATCTAACAAACTTACAATTGCAATTGGAATCGCGATCGCAGCAGTTATCATCAATCCGACAATCGCCCCTACTATGTCAATTAATCTTTTAGCGATACTTGCTTGTGAAGGATGAGTAGATTGATAACTCAAACTAAATGATTCAGGCGGACTGATTAAAATTAAGTCCCGATTATTAGCACGTTTTGGTGCAGAAGTAACATTGAAGACCATGTTTAAGTGTCATTACTTAATTGCAATAGTTCCCAGTGCTAATATAGACAAAAAAAATGCGTAACTGTAAGCAAAGAAGTTGATTTTACACAATCTTCTAATCACATACCGTAATTATAAAATTTACGTATTTTTTATAATTTTTGTGTACAAAATATGTATGTAGGTGAAGTTAACAGCGATCGGTGAGCAGTTACCAATTCAATGCCGATAAACTATTAACCTTTAACCTTTAACCTTAAATAACTCCTAGCTCCTAACTCCAACAGCAAAGTTAACGGTATAGGGTTCTTCTAAAGACTGATGGGCGCTGGTTTTGATTGCGTCGAGGTAATTGCGTAAATGCTGCAATTGTCGTAGATTGGGACGGTAGGAAAGACTTCCTTGTTTATCAAATAATGGCGATGCGCTAATTGATTTGTAGTTTCCGTTTTGTGTGGAACTTTGGTTGAGCCAATGCATATTTTGGCTGCTTGGCACTAAACCGGGCGGTATTTCTCCTTCTAAAAAGGCTAATAAACGTTGCTGACAGGTGCGAGTGTTGATACCACGGGATTCAAATAGCTGGATTATTTCACCGAAGGTGGTGGCTTTTTCTGGTATTAATCGCAGTAATTCGGTAAATAAGAAATAATCGGTGTATTGCTGTCTTGGTATTTCTAAAACTAAAGGATGTAGCGGTAAAAGACATAATCCATTTGCAACGCGAGAAGTTGCGGGGGTGCCGTTTTCTCCAAGATATTTTTCTTGAATAATTTTGGCGCTAGGAAGTTTTTGCTGTAGCCAACGGCTAATTGCGTTTATAGAAGAGACTCCACCGCTAAGAACAATTTGATTGATGGCTTCTGTGGGTATACCGCGTGCTACTAATAGTTTATTTAGTTCGCGGTTAATGCGACGAACGAAGGGGACGAATACTTGACTTTCTAAGTCTCTTCGCTGCAATTCCCATCTTTGATCTGCTAGTTCGATGGTAAAAGATTCTTGATGCTGTAGGATTAATTTTAGAGCGATCGCCGCATCTAATAGTGCTTTACCCAAGGGCGAACTTTCGAGTCTTTGCTGCAAGCAAATGCGTTGACTGATATCGGGTTCGCCAGCACGAGGTAGCTCTAATTGTTCTAAGCCCAAACTGGAAAAACGTATTTGTTCTAAGCCAGGAATATTTGGTTTCCAATGTAGTTCTTTATTGTCAATATTCGGATCGCTCGATTCAGAGTTACGCGATTTGCGCCATTTTGAGGGCAATAGTAACTGAGTTATGATATCTTGTTCCATTGCTTTTCCACCGCAGTTAAAGCCGTGAAGCATAAATTCATTATGTGATAAATCTTGCAAATCTTCAGGTATATCTACTAGTGCCATTTCGGTAGCACTGGCTCCGATATTAATGACTAAAGTATTGCCTGTAAGATGGCGATCGCTGGTAACTACAGGAGCCGAATTTTCGTCTTTTACTAGTTTAACTATTTCACCATTAGCACCTTCAAGTTCTCCTAGTAAGCTGGCTATGGCTTCTTCGACAAAAAAGACTTGTTGGGGATGTTCTACTAATTGAGAAATCAGTAATGATTCTCGAATGTTAAAGCGATATTGTTCGGACCAGTCAGAAGGGCAAGTACAAATTATACCGGCGATGTTATTAATGATGTTGCTAAATTGCTCTTTTTCAATACCGATTGCAGTCGCGGTTAATCCTAAAGTGGTGCTATTGGAATCAGATTTTAAAGTTAATAGCAATTTTGAAAGGGAACGTATAATCCAGACTAAGGGAACTGCGGAGAATTCGTTTAGTTGCAGTATTGGTTCCCATTTTTGACGTACCTCACTCGAAGCTGTTTCTAAAATGCTTTTGTAAGGAAGGGAAATTGCTAAATATGGTTTTAAATATGCTGAATAAATATTTTGTTCGGCCCGATTTTCGCTGTTATTTTGGCTTAAGGAAGTTTTAGGAAGATAAACTTCAGCCGGTAAGCGGAAATTTCTACTTTGAGAATTGGAAGGGAGTTGATTTTCTTGTGCCCAGTAAACCGGATGTATTTCTGTTGTGGAACGATTTAACAATGCAGCGGAAATCCCAGTGGTGCCTATATCTAGTCCCAAATACCAAACGGTATGGCTGGGATCTATAGAAGGAATTTCGGTACTAGTTACTATTGAAGAATTATCTTGGGAGAGGTTTTCTTCGTCTGGAGCAACAGTTTTTTCGGTTTGGGGAAGTGGAGTATTTATTGTACTGGTTTGAGTACTGGTTTCTAAGTTTTGTTCTAAGTCTTTCTCTGGTTGACGAAGGGAAGTCACCGGAAGGGTAATTTCCTGTAACTGTGGTTTATATGAACTTGGCTGCTGTACTTCTGTTGTGGTGGTTTCTTCTGTTAGAGCCTCAACTTCTTGCCGTACTTCGGGTGTAGCGGTTTCTTCTTGTTGCGTTGGTACTTCTTCATCTGGTGTGACAACTTCTTTCGATGCTACTTCCTTTGGTGCTTCTTCAAATAAAAGTTCTGTAAGTGTTGTAACTGTATCTTCACTTGCTGCTTGTTTGCGTTTATAGGTTTTTGCAGCGGCTTGGTTTAACTGTGGTGGATAGGGAATTGTAGATTCAATGGTAGATTCACTCTCGGGGGCTGAAGCTTTATTATCACTATTCCAAGGATCTTTTAGTGGCGGCTCTTCTGTTGAGGATGGGGGAACATATTCAAAAACGACTTCCTCAGAAACAACTTCTTTTTCTTCTGTTTGCGTTTGTTGTAATTGCGAAATTTCTGCGGATGTGTCAGATGATGTGGCAGGAGATGTGGCAGCAGATGTGGCAACATTTTCCACATCAATAGCTTGAGTTATAACTTGTTGGGGAGGTTGAGAATTGGAGGTGGTAGAAGTATCGCTATCAAATAAGCTGGCATAAAGTTCATCAACTTCGTCTTCATTGTCTGAAGAAGTATCTGCTGTTAATTCTTCTTTTTGAGGTGTTGGTTTTTTCAATTCAGCCAATACTGCTTGCATTTTGTCAGGAGAATCAAAAGCATCAGATTCTTTGGCTATTTCTTTTTCTTCTTCTTTTTCTTTTTCTTCTTCTGGGAATTCTACTTCTAAATAATTATCCGCCTCTAATTCCTGATTATTACCTTCACTTGAATCTTCACTTACAGAATTATCTGACTCTAATTGAGGATTACTTGGGTAACGAGAATCTTCATTTACAGAATTATCTGACTCTAATTGAGGATTATTTTCTTCACTTAAATCTTCATTTACAGAGTCTTCTTCAAGTTGAGAAATAACTGCTTCTAAATCGGAGGTAGTAGAATCATCATCTGAACTCTCTTGAGCTTGAGAAAATTCGATACTATCAATAGTTTGATCGGGAGTAACAACTAAATTATCGTTAGTATCTTGATTATATTCAATGCTTTCAATTCGATCACTTTCATCACTTAGAACAGGTTCAAAATCTTTTTTTAGTTGACGATCGTTTTGAGTCGATTCAACACTTTGAGCATCAATAGTTTCAATAGTTATGTCATCTGTTGCTTGCTGAATTAATTCCGGATTAACATGAGTTGGTGAGAGATTAGCAACATTCTTGATAAAACTTTCTAGCAGTTGCTCTCCTTGTACTCCCTTATAATGCATTCTTGATAATGCTTGGGATAAGGAATCATGATAAGCGTGAATATTGCGCTGTAATGCTTCAAAAACAACATTTACGGTACCATCTAAAGCGACCAAACGTTGGTCTAAATCGTTGGTCAATTTTGCTAAATTTTCTACTCGTCCAGAATCTACTCGATCGCTAGAAGCTGGTAGAGCCTTCCTAATCGTGGTATTAGCAGAACTACTATCTTCATATCTTACAGAATTCCCTACTAGAATATCATCTTGCAAGCGATTAGTTAGCACCTGCATAAATTCGGAAATTATTTTCTCCTGAGAAGCCAACTGTTGCACTAAAGAATAATCATGCAGTCGCTTTTTTTCCAACTCGCGAATTTCACTAACCAAATTAGCTCTTTCTTCAGATAGCGTTTTTAATTCTAATTTAAGCGGCTGTATTAACTCAGAGAGCAAATTCTCAGTTGATTGTGGCTGTCGTAACTCTCCACTATCATTTCCTTCCTCAATAAATTTTGCAACTAAAGGAGGTAATTGTGCTTGTGAAGAATTATTACTACTATCTTTTTCTTCATTTGCAAGAAAATCCCGAACGCGCTGTAAAACTTCACGTGGTTCATCAGTCGAAGAAATCACCCCCCACAACCGCTTACCTTTGTGAGCGAGTAATTTATCAATATCTGCAATCATACTTTGGATTTGGTTTGCGCGGGGAGTCACGTTAATTTTCCTTTTTTATGAACTTTACAGGGGTAATGACGAACGTAGCACTGTAAAACGTTAGTGAATCCAATCAATTTACAACTACTAGCTGGATGTTATCTATCAGGTAGGCAATATACTTATTTGTCAAGAGAATAATACGAATATTGTAATGTTCGCGCTATTGATACAGTATTGCCATTAAGTATAGTAATAGCAACTAAACTGTCACGATATTATTACGCCCAAACAGCTAAAAATAGCCATGTTAGCAAAAATCATTTAAGTTGAGTATTATTAATCCGAGCGATCGGGAAGTAGGGAGTAGGGAGTAGGGAGTTATGAGTTATGAGTTGTGAGTAGCAATGCCGGTTTTCCCCTTGTCTCCCTATCTCCCATCCCCGATGCCCTTCGGCCCAATTCCCGATTCCCCACTACCTTGCTTTGATAGCTTGGATCGCAAACTGGTAGTGAACGAAAGTGATTTGTATTACAAATAATCCAAAAATGTCCCAATGGAAGACAGGTATAGCTTGCATCCCTCCGCCAAAGATATTACTCTCTCAACTCCTTTATTTGAAGGGCTACCAAAAACTGCCATCAAATTAGCTTTGAGTAATCTTGTCAGTCGTTCTCACCCAGCTAATCAAGTAATTTTACTAGAAAATGACTGGGGTGGTTCCGTATATTTTATTTTGGAAGGTTGGGTCAAAATTCGCACTTATAATTTAGAAGGCAAAGAATTAACGTTAAATATTCTTGGTAGAGGGGAATTATTTGGTGAAATGGCTGCATTAGATGAAGTACCTCGCTCCACCGATGTCATCACCTTAACTTCTACTGAAATAGGTAGTTTGCCCTCACAAGATTTTATTAAGCTACTTAACACCGAACCCTTAGCAGGAGTTCGACTAGCACAGTTAATGGCACGACGCTTGCGCCAAGTTAACCGACGTTTGCGATTGCGCGAATCGGATTCGGCTTCTCGCGTAGCCGATACTTTGTTATTTTTAGCAGAAGGGCAAGGAATAAAAAATACCACGGGTGTGGAAATTCCCAATCTACCCCATCGCGAGTTAAGTAGTTTGAGCGGATTGGCAAGAGAAACTGTAACTAGAGTATTAACTAAGTTAGAAAAGAAAAAATTGATCAAGCGTAATGGGGAGGTTATTTGTATTCCTGATGTATCAGCGTTAGAAAAGATGATAGCTTAACGAATTACACGGCGCTTTCTCATGGATATTATTAGTTCTTCGTCAGATGATAAAGGAGGAAACAATTCTTTTAACTCCAAAAATCCCAACCCTGAATCGGAAAATCCTACCCAAAACCAGCATTTAGCGAAACCTCAACTTCAAACCGATGCGCCATTAAAAATGGTAGAAACGGCATTTTTAGCAAGTACCGCTAGTTTGATTTGGTTTATTAATTTTTATTTTCCTTTGGGTTTGTTAAAAGTATTCTTTCCCATACCGATCGCTTTAGTCTACCTCCGATGGAATAGCAGGGCAGCATGGATGTCAGCATTAACCTCCGGCTTGCTGCTATTGGTATTAATGGGACCTACCAGGAGTATGCTATTTGTAATGCCTTACGCTTTCATGGGAGTACTTTTAGGCGCAGCATGGCATCGCCGCGTTCCCTGGATTGTTTCCATCAGTTTGGCTACCCTTCTAGGCACAATAGGCGTATTTTTTAGGCTATGGTTACTATCTTTACTTTCAGGTGAAGATTTATGGATTTATTTAATTAATCAAGTAACCAACTTTTTAGAATGGTTATTCGTCAACTTCGGAATCCTCACAACTCCCAACCCCTTTTTAATTCAAATAGGAGCCATTGGCTTAATATTACTCAACAACTTTATATATTTATTCGTAGTACATATAGCAGCATGGTTATTACTAGATCGTTTAGGCAACCCCATACCCCGTCCACCGCAATGGGTACAGGTTTTGATGGATTATGAGTAATTGGGTATTGGGCATGGGGGATTGGGCATGGGGCATGGGGGATTGGTAATTGGGTAGAATTTGAAAACAGTTGGTACGTAGTGCGAGTATCGAGCGAGCAAGATGCTCGCACTACCTTAACGCAGTAAGGAAATTTATTGGAACTATAATTCTTACTCCCAACTCGCTACTCCCAACTCGCTACTCTCAACTCCTAACTCCTAACTGTTCCCATGCCCAATGCCCTATCCCCCATTCCCAAATTCTATGCTTCGCATACATACAAATATTACTCAAGGTGAAAATTGGGTTTCTAAGTATAAAGGTAAAAAAACCACATTTGCTTGCGTTTTAGGTTTTACCCAAACAGCTTTGATTCCGGGAATTTCTGCGGCTGGCAGTACTCCTGACGACCGAAAGTATACGGCTTTGGCTGATGCTGAGTTTTTATACTATGGTGCAGCAAAAAGAGGGCAATATCCCTTACCTCCACTGATTGCGGGTGCTTCTCCCGTGTTTATTACTCGTGCTGTTGTCGAAGAACTAAATATTCCAGTTTATCTATTTAATGCAGGTTTGCTTGAAGCGCCAACTGTACCAACTATTGATTTGCAAGGTGTACCGGCTAAATGTTTAAGTCAAGGTGCGGCGATGGATTTAGCAACGGTACAGCATTTGTTCGAGCAAGGCTTGATTTGGGGTGAAAAACTTTCTGGCAATAAAGAAAATGATTATTTAGTTATAGGTGAGTGCGTTGTTGGTGGTACTACTACTGCTCTGGCAATTTTGACAGGTTTGGGTATTGCCGCTAAAGGTATGGTTAATAGTTCCCATCCCGTTTGCAATCACGCACAGAAATGGGAAATTGTTCAAGCAGGATTGCGGAAGATGGGGGAGAGGGGGGGAGGGGGAGAGGGGGAGATGGGGGGATGGGGGAAAATCCAAAATCTGAAATCCAAAATCCGTCTTGGAAAGTTTGGGGGGAAGAAAATCTCCACCCCCAACTTTCCGCAAAATCGGATCGATCCATTGCGGTTGGTTGCTGCTGTGGGAGATCCGATGCAGGTTGTCGTGGCTGGAATGGCGATCGCCGCAAGTCGTGATGGTGGTGTATTGCTTGCTGGTGGTACGCAAATGTTGGCTGTATTCGCTTTGGCTAGGGCTATCTGCGAATTTTACGATCTGTCTTGGCAACCGTCAGAAGTAGTTGTGGGTACTACTCGCTGGGTTGCAGATGATTCTAGTGGCAAAACAGTTGAATTAACCCAGCAGATAGGTAAGAAAAGCGCCATAGCACCTTCTCTACTTTCTACTGAGCTATGTTTTGATAATTCTCGTTATCTTCAGTTACAAGCTTACGAACAAGGTTTTGTTAAGGAGGGTATGGGTGCCGGAGGTGCTTGTATTGCTGCCTATTTAAGCGAAAATTGGCAGCAATACCAATTCTTAAGGGCAATTGAAGCCCAATTAGATCGTTATTGGCAAGCGTAAATTACGCAACAGAAGCACTATCGACAGCAGCCGATTCTAATTTAGTTAGGAAAAATCTCTTATTTTTGATTGGTTTGCTTAGGAATTGATTCTTTTGAGTAATAATTGCTCTTCTAAGGCGGCAATGCGATTGTATGCTGCTGTTAGTTGGGCTGTAAGTCGTTGAATCTGAATATCTGGGGTTAAATGTTTATCTCCTGCTTCAAAATTTCCATCAAGATAAACGTCATCTACTAATACATCTTTATGTTCGAGTTCAGAATTTAAACCAATCGAATTCTTTAATTGATATTCCGCTAAATCGCCAACTGTTTCATTCTTGTCTTGACTCTGACAGGCTGCGGCTAAATTACATTCTGTTAAAGCTTGAGAAACTTTGCCATCTAACTGCTCAACCACTTGATAAAGTTGGTCAAGCTTACTACTCAAACTCAACACTTGATGTTTTAACTGCTCCATTTCATACCCTCGTTTAATATGTCTCTCTATATTATTCTTTCTATTGCTAAAGTTAACTATACTTATGATTTATTTAACGTTCAAGCTTTTATTTTCAACTCTGTACTTAATTCATTCATTGGTAATAAATCTAAATAACCAGTAAGGTAGTTGCTCAAGTTAACTTGTAAAAAAAATACGATAATACTTATGACTTGATAACATAAAATTAGAGCGCAAAAAAATATTCACTACAATCGATATATATCAATAGTTTTCAGCAAATATAAAGAAAAGTGGAACTAAAATAGCTGAATAAATATCTGAGATTTCCGATACAAACTATCTATGCTCCTAAGCTATGTATTTCAAGGCTTTTAGCAGTTTAACGCTCAAATTAGGTTGATTATTTTATTGTTAATCCTAAAGATATAAAATTTTGTATGTACTAACGATTTTCATAACTACACTTATCTCTCTAATAGAGGTAAGTTACTTCTAACTAAAGATTCATCTTAATTTAGCTCTAAGGGACTGTATTGAGCATATCGCGAGTAAGCAGGCATATTTTTATCAAATATGATGTTAAAAAAGCTGTATAGATATAAATAAAATTAGGCTTATTCTACCAAATGAGATATATCAAGTAACTTATTGTCATATTGCACATTGCTGTAAAAAATTAATTTTAATATCTAAAGATTGTATTGATTATAAGAAAAATAAATCAGTTAATATGGCACGATTGGTATTTAAAACTCACATATATAGCGTTTCCTAAGCAACTGAGGTACAGCGATTACCTCACCCCGATAAAGCTGTGCTTTATCTCCCCTCTCCGCTATCTTGGTTGGGGAGTATTTTCCTATGTACTTCAATAGACTGGGAAACGCTATAGTAATTAATTTAGATGTTCCTAGCTTGCTCCATATATCAGTTACAATCGGCGAAAGCGGTTCTTAAAATAGATAAAAAGCATTAAAACTGACAAGTATGCACAGACGCTCATTTTTGTTCGGTACATTTACACTCCTTTCGCAACTGCTTGTAGGGTGTAATGCTTCCAAACAGCCCCAATTAACAGTACAGGTACTCAAAGGTTCTATTCCAGGAAGGATACTTAAAGGATTTGAAGAAGAGTTGTCGCAGAAGGCACAGTTAAAGTTCTCTCCGGTGGTACAGTTGCGGCAATTATTCAAGCAATTGCAAAGCTTGAAAAAAAACCAAACATCAGCAGATAAACCTGAAGGGTTCGATATCTCCCGATTGTTGAGTAAATCTCAACCAAAGAAGATAGATTTAGTCACTTTGGGGGATTTCTGGTTGAAAGATGCAATTCAAGACGAACTTATTCAACCATTGTCTCGCGAAAAGTTAGAAAACTGGTCTAAATTATCTCCTAAATGGCAAGAATTGGTAACGCGCAATAATCAAGGCTTAGTAGATGAAAAAGGACAAACTTGGGCGGCACCTTACCGTTGGGGTAGTACAGTAATAATTTATCGTCGCGATAAGTTAGAAAAATTTGATTGGGAATTGCAAGATTGGAGCGATTTGTGGCGAGAAGAATTGAAAGGACAGATTTCTTTACTCAATCAACCGCGAGAAGTTATTGGATTGACGTTAAAAAAATTAGGTAAATCCTACAATACACAGAACTTAAAAGAGGTTCCATCTTTAGAAGAAGAGCTACAGAAGTTAAACAAACAGGTCAAATTTTACAATTCAACTAGTTATATAGAACCGTTAATTCTTGGAGATACTTGGTTAGCAGTAGGTTGGTCAAATGATATTGTCTCTTTACTTTCCCGTTATCCGCAACTTAGCATAATTGTTCCAAATTCCGGAACTGCACTTTGGGCAGATTTATGGGTACAACCACAATCTAACAGTATTGAAAAGGATTTATCAAGTCAGTGGATTGATTATTGCTGGGAACCAAAGATAGCTAAACAAATCGCTTTACTTACCAAAGCTAATTCCCCGATTTCTACAGATATAACAAAGATAGCAGAATCTGAAGTTCCCAAACAGTTACAAAATCTATTATTAGTAAATCCTGAGATTTTCAATAAAAGTGAATTTTTAATTCCTTTATCAGAAACAGCAACCCAGGAGTATAATTCGTTCTTTAAAGAAATGAAAACAGGTTAAAGGTTAAAGGTTGATATCAATTATCGATTGTTGATAATTGATAATTGATAATTGTTATAAAAGACCTGTAGCGTTCATATCTATACTACACAAAGGTGTTTTTAGATTTAAGTTACAGGTATAAGTTGCTAAAGGTTCTTTTTCGTAATTGAAAACGCGAATATTATAACCATAACTTCGTGCTACAGTGCCTAAGCGATTGACAAAGTTATAACGTTCTAAATAATCTAATACATTCCAAATTTGTTCGTTGACAATCAAATCGACTCTTCCCGGTTGAGCATTATTTGTAGGGTATGCTATCCAGTTATCTAAAAGTTTATTTTCGGATTGTTCCTGCGCCCACCATAAACTAGGAACTGTTAACTGTTTTTGATAAATAGTGTCTGCCGTAATTACGTCACCTTTAGGATTAGTTAATAAATCTAGTTCTAACGGCGCTTGAGAAGGATTGGGAATGCGAGAATCTCGTGCTTGAGCAAATTGAACGGGAAATATTGAAAGTGTAGTAATACAGATACTAAAAAGTAATGAAAATTGACGCATGATAGTTTGTTAATAAATAACTAAAAATATATTGACTCGCTTTTGATGCAGGAGTGTTCCCTTATAATTATAATCTTCAAATGTAATTTTCAGGTGTATGAAAAATTACTGAAAAAGATGATTTATTTATTGAATAAACAAGTAGCAGGTCATACTTAAACTAATACCAACGATAAAACTACGTATCCATAAGGGATGTAGTTTACGCGCTAGATAAGCACTACTGTAAGCACCGATAATTGCACCGGAAGCCATAATTAAAGCTTCAAACCAAAAGATTTTATTTGCAAAAGTAAAATGAATAATAGCTGCCGCATTGATGCAGGTAGCTAACCAGCTTTTATAAGCATTCAAAGTGTGAATATTTTGCAAACCTATAAAATTCAAGAGAGCTAATATCAATATTCCGCTACCGCCACCAAAATAACCTCCATAAGTTGCAATAGCTAATTGTAAAGGCAAAAGAATAGTTAATGGTAAGCAAATTTGTTCGGAATTTTGACTGCGTTTGTTTAACCATTTCATCAAAGGTTGACTGAAAATAAACAATAGCGTTGCCGTTAGCATCAAGTATGGAACTAAAGTAGAAAATTTAGTTTGAGATGTATGTAAAAGTAGGTAAGAGCCAATAATTCCTCCCATGATGCTGACACAACTGAGTAATAGTAATAAGCGTTGTTTGCCTGATAATTCGCGTCGGTAAGCCACAGTGCTTGAAACCGTACCAAACCAAAGCCCTAATGTATTAGTAGCATTAGCATTAATTGCTGGTATTCCCGTTATTAAAAGTGCGGGGAAAGCAATTAAACCACCACCGCCAGCCACACCATTAACGATTCCTGCGAGCAATGATGCAGCGAATAAGAAAATTATTGATTGCATAATGAATAAAGTTAAGAGTTTGGTAACGGATGAAGTTTGCAAGGAGGCATTACCAATTACCAATGCCCCATGCTCATTTCCCTATTTTTTAATTGCTTTTACTTGAATTCTTCGATAATCTGCAAACCAGTTTCCTTGTTGATATAACTTCGGTTTTAACTGCTTTTCTACATCTTGAATTACCATTATTTTTTCTTCTTCCGACAACCCTTGAAAGAAATTTCCACAAAACATTTTGATCCAATTCGCCAAACCTACATCTTCGTCTTTTAATAAAGTTGGACGAGAAAATAAATTGCTGTAAACAACTTCAAAGCCTTGTTTTTCTAATTTTGAAGCGTATTCTCCGATGCTGGGAAAGTACCAAGGATTTAGATTTGGCGCATTTTTAACACCAATTTTCTCTAATGCTTCGTACAAAGCTTTGGCAATTGACTCAATATTCCCTTTTCCACCAAATTCTGCAATAAAACGTCCACCCATTTTAAGCGATTCGTGAATACTGCTAATTACCTCATCCGCTTGTGGAATCCAATGCAATACGGCGTTGGAAAAAACAGCATCTACAGGTTGGGATAGCTGAAAATTTTTGGCATCGGCAACTTTAAATTTTAGTTGAGGATAATTTTGTTGTGCTTTTTTAATCATTTCAGGTGCGCTATCAATTCCAATTACCTCAGCACCAGCTTCCGCAATTTTCGCTGTTAATTGCCCTGTACCGCATCCTAAATCTAAAATTTGCTCGTTTGGTTGCGGTTTGAGTATTTGTAATAAATTTTCGCCGTAGTGCCATACAAAAGCGTGTTTTTCTTGGTATAGCAAACTATTCCAATCGTAATTGGATGTTGATGTTTTATTCATTTGGGTTAAATTATTTGTTTTTACAACAGATTTTGCGAGGGAGACGTAGCAGTGCATGGAGACGTAGCAGTGCTACGTCTCTACATTTATTACTGTAAAAAAGGTTTTGAATTGTGTCCAATATCGATTTAATACATAATCAATATATAAAAAATATAAGACGTGATGTATCACGTCTCTACATAATTAATTGCATAATTCTAAAATCTAAAATTGAATAATGGAACTACGACATTTACGTTATTTTGTAACTTTGGCTGAGGAATTACATTTTGGAAAGGCTGCGGAAAGATTACATATTGCTCAACCTCCGCTAAGTCAACAAATTCGCCAGTTGGAAACGGAGTTAGGGTTTGAATTATTCCACCGTACTAAACGAAAAGTAGAATTAAGTGAAGCGGGAGAGGTTTTTCTAATTGAAGTACAGCAAATCTTCCGACAACTTGAACAAGCAATTTTTTTTGGAAGACAAGTTAGTCGGGGAGAAATTGGACAGTTAGTTGTCGGATTTGTAAGTTCGGCAGCTTATAATATTTTGCCCGATTTCTTATTAAACTTTCGTCATAACAATCCCAACATAAATTTAGAATTGCGCGAATTAACTACAGACGAACAATTACGTTGGTTGCAATCGGGAAGAATTGATGTTGGTTTTGTACGTCCACCTGTAGATAAAAAAAATTACGAATCAAAAATAGTTTTTAAGGAATCGTTAATAATAGCACTTCCTCAAAATCATCGATTAGCTAATCAAGAGAAAATAAGTTTGTCATCTTTAATTAATGAATCTTTTATATTATTTCCTCGAATTCTAGCACCCGGACTTTACGATTTAATTATTAGCTTTTGTCAGCAGGTTGGGTTTAGTCCTCAGTTGGCTCAAGAAGCAATTCAAATGCAAACAATAGTTAGTTTAGTTGCTGCTGAAATAGGCGTTGCAATCGTTCCAGAATCATTACAAAATTTACAACGCACGGGAGTAGTTTATAAATCTTTTGCTGAAGAAACGCCAAAAGTTAGTATTGCGATGATTTGGCGGAAAAATGATGTTTCAGTGGTTTTGGATAGGTTTTTGGAGGTATTTTAAGTATAGTTATGAATACCTCCATTTATTTTATGTTTTCTCTAAGACTCTGGTTTTCCTAAAAAGTCGATTTTACCTAGCTCTACTCCGCAATGTCTGAGAATGTCATAAGCAGTTGTGACATGGAAATAGACGTTGGGTAGAACAAAGTAAAGTAGATAAGGCATTCCCTTAAACGTCATAGTTTCTTTTCCAACTGGAAGGGAAATCGATTTTTCCTCCGAGCCATCAATGAGATTTGGTGTCAAAGTTTCTAGGTAAGAAGTGGTTTTTTGAAGACGAGCAATTAGTTCGGGAAAAGTTGTTTCATTATCTTCAATTGTCGGCGCTTCCGATTCCGCTAATCTTGCTGCACCTCTTCTAGCAATGTCTGAAGCAACTTGAACTTGCCGACTTAAAGGAAACATATCTGGATACAAACGGCTATTAATCAGTACAGAAGGATCTATATTTTTGGCTTCAGCATGAGCAGCAGCTTTTTCAAGAATCGCTGCAAGGTTATTCAGCGAGCGAACAAGCGGAGGTACACAAGCTTGATACATGGAAATCGTCATGAATTTTATCCTAGTAATTGGAAACTATCAACTAACTACTATCAACTTACAACAGTTCCCCGAGTCACACCCAATTGACTTTGCAAATTCAATTCTCGCCACAATTGCGAACCTTTTATTTCACCATTAATTAACTGTTGATATCTATATATTGTTTGCTCTACTTCTTCAGGTGATTCATTAACAAATTCAATCCGAAAATTCTGTAAACCTAAATCTAAAAGTTTGTGTACGTATTCCGCACCAGTTTGAGCGGTACCGTTAAATACCGTATTTCTACAACCAGCATCAGCTTGTAAAACGTGTTCGGTTCCGACTCTATCTTTTATTTTTACATTATATTCTTCGCAAGGTCTTCCACAATTGCGGAAGTCGGTACCATCGGAAAGAAAAGCACAAAATACGCAATGTTCCATATGAAACATCGGCATATGTTGATGTATTGTCACCTCATACCAATCGGGAGGAGAAGTTTTTAATAAATCTTGGAGTTGATGAATATTTAAGTCGTAAGAAGCAGTTAAACGTTCTAAATTAAAATTGTTTTTGAAGTAATCCGCCGTTAAAGCATTCGCAACGTTCAGCGAAAAATCTCCAATACATCTTTCGTCAGCAAAGAATTTTAATTGATCGTAATTTCTAATTAAATAACCATCAGCATTAGAATTAATTACCTGTTGTAAAATCCAGTTTTCCGACGGTTTAGTAATTCTTGGTGGTGTGACGAAGATTTTAGGGGATTGGGCATTGGGGATTGGGCATGGGGCATTGGAATGAGCTATTTCAACAGCTTCACGATATTTTCTGGGGTCTTCAAATTCGCAATATATAGTATTAATTCCGGTTTTTAATACAGCTTCTAATTGTTTAAGATTTCTAACTAAAACGATTAAATTTGCAGAGTCAGGAATTATAGAAGTTGAATTAATAGAAGGAAGTAAATTTTTCAAAGAAGCATTTTCATTAATTACCCATCTTTTAGGCTGACTTCTTAATTCTTCCAACTTAACTACAATTTCCCGACGCATTTTATTTAATTCGCTCACGGGCAACATCAATCCACCGTTGATGCTATTTGTCAATTCTTTTAAATAAAAAGGAGTATTACCCAAACGTCCGAATTGTTCTTGTAATCTTTCTGTTGTCAAAGGTTTATTATGCGCTTCTACCAAGGTAATTTCCGATTCAACCTTGACTAAATTACCAATTTCATCGCGGGCAATTGCAATTAAATTTTGTCCAACTTCCCCATGCACTTCTACATCAATTGGACGTTGAAACTTCGGTTTATCTCCAGCAAAACTTTGTCTTAATTGCTTATCAAGTTCTGGATCTGAAGTTTTCCAAAGCTTGTCGCCAACATGAATCCGTCGCCAATCTAAATTACCTTTGCCAAAAGTTAGAACAACATCCTTACCTTGTTCCACCCCATAAATTCTGCCTCCTTCCTCCTTCGCTTCCGGGTGCCCGCAATCAAACACAACACCATCACCGGGTTTGATTGGAACGTTATGCGGGGAGACGTTATGCGGGGAGACGTTATATATAACGTCTCTACATGATATTGTTACTTTTTCATTACGAATACTTTTAACTTCTCCTAAATAAACCCCACGCTTTTTACCAAAGCGAGCGTGAACCAACTCTTGATTATTAATTCCCTCAAACCATCCGGTGTAAATTCCCCGCGAAAAAGCCATTTCAAGATTGTATTTTTCTCGATCCCCGCAACCCACGCCACTTCCTCGTACTGGGGGAACCTCCGCAACGGAGTGGCTCCCCTTAAGAAGGGGGGCTTTTTGCTTCTTATTCCCCCCTTTATAAGGGGGGCTAGGGGGGATCTCAACCTTTAACCTATCTAAAGCATCACGATAAACCTTTGTCACATTCGCCACATACTCCGGTGACTTCAAACGCCCTTCAATCTTCAAACAACTAACGCCAGATTTTACTAAATCCGGAAGAACATCAAGCCCTGCAAGGTCTTGGGGACTGAGAAGATATTTGCGATCGCCCAAATCTACAACTTCCCCATCTGCGATTAACTCGTAGGTCATTCGGCAAGCTTGGGCACATTCACCACGGTTAGCCGAACGCCCTCCTAAAGCTTCACTAGTTAAACATTGTCCGGAATAAGCAACGCATAAAGCCCCATGAACAAAAACTTCCAAAGGTAAGGTTTCTTTTGTCTGCTGCTGTATCTTATTAATTTCCTTAATCGAACATTCCCGCGCCAACACCACCAAATTACAATCAAGCTCTTTCGCGAATTCCACCCCAGCAGCACTAGTCACCGTCATTTGTGTAGAAGTATGGATAGGAAAGTCGAGTGAAATGTGGCGAATCAAACGACAAATCCCGATATCTTGAACGATAACCGCATCAACCCCAGCAGCAATAATTGATTTGATGTAGCGCTGTGCTTGTTTTAATTCTTGGGGGAAAACTAAAGTATTTAAAGTAACGTAACCCTTAACTCCTCGGAGGTGAAGAAACTGCATTAACTCCGGTAAATCAGCTTCCGTGAAATTTTCCGCTCGCATTCTTGCGTTGAATTTATCTAAGCCGAAGTAAATTGCATCAGCACCGTTTTCTACAGCAGCTTTGGCGCATTCCCAATTACCAGCAGGAGCGAGGAGTTGAGGGATTTGTGGGGAGTTGGTTGTCATGGCGGGTTGGAAGCAGTTTGATTACACCATTGTGATTGTAGCGTTGGTGGTGAGAAAGAAACTTGGATTAAGTATTAATTAATTTCAGACAATGCTTAAGACGATAGCTAATGCTAGTGAGACTAATTGCATTTGTGTATCTGAAAGATTTCCCAGCTGTTTAATTAATCTTGTTTCTGAAACTGAACGTATTTGAAATGTATCAACCGCAGACACTTTTACCAAACTATTTTCAAATGTAGGTTCAACTTTGACCATCCAAGGACGGATTGCAAACCTTTCTTTCCAGTCGGTTATTGGTACAATCACCTTCAAAGGTAATATACCGATAGCATTATCATTGACTATGACACAAGGGCGAGTTTTGCTAATTTCTTTACCAATTGTTGGATCTAAATTTACTAACCAGATTTCACCTCTATTCATGAGTATCCTTGTTAATTAACTCATCATCTGAATAGTCGTAAAATTCTTCCCCATCAATAGCAGTCAAAATATTTAATTCTCCTCCAGGATTGTAATCAGCAATTGCTGTCATAGCAGCTAACTGTAACTGCTGTTTTTGTTCTTCTCTTGTAAGTAAATCTTGTTCTTTACGAATTAGTAGCAAAGCAGCTTCAGCAATTTTTAAGCGTTCGCTGGTGCTTAGGTTTGACAATTCTTGAATTATTTTAGTAGTTTCCATAAGTAATTGAATTAAGTTTGTTCTTAAAGAGAATGTGCAAAGAATCGATTTTTATTCCAGTCTAAGGAAAGTAAGATAATCCCCTCGACTGATTGTATCGTGTTGAATTACAACAAGCCCCATACTTTCATACAACCATTTTCACTCCAACTAACAATTTTTAATCCATTCGGGCTGATAGCAACACGCCGAATTTCAGATGAATGTCCTTTTAAAGTGCAAAGTTCCTGACCATTTTCTATATTCCACACTTTTATATCTTCATTATCAGCACAAACAAGAATCTTTGCGTTAGGAGTCATAGTAGTTGGTATGATTTCCGGATATCGAACCCCAGCATACTTTATATCAAAGCTACTAATTATCTGGTTTGCGATCAAATCCCATACTTTAACAGAGCTATCTCTACTACCACTAACAATAAGCTTTCCATCATAATTTATTGCAACTGAATCAATAACTTGACGACGAGGCATATTGAAGGTGGGAATTTCTTGATATGTTCGCAAATTCCATACTTTGGTTTCGTAATTATGAACTTGACTGATTAAAGTGTTTCCATCAGGACTGACGGTGATAAAATTAATTCTATAAGTATGACCGTTAAAATTGTGAATAAGTTTACCTGTTGGTAAATCCCATATAGATATAGTCTTTTCATCTTCTATACTTGCACCAACAAACAAAGTCTTTCCATCAGGACTAATAGCTAGAGGAGCTGATTTTCCTGCATGAAAACGCTGAATTAATTCTGCTGTTAATAAATCCGATATCTCAATCCAACCATCATAATTAGTAACGAAAGTTTCTAAATCTGGGCTTACAACTAAGCTAAAACCTATAGTGTATTTGTGAAGATGTTTTGATTGACAAATTAGCTCACCTTTTGATAAATCCCAAACTCTAATCATGTCGTAGCAGCTACTCACAAGAATTTGTCCATCCGAGCTAATAGTTAAACAAATAATGCGCTCTGGATGTTCTTTCAAAGTATAAAGGCATTTATAAATCATTTATTTTGATCTGTTTAAAATTTGCTTATTATCAACTTTAAACATCTCCCTTTCCACTCTCAGCAGCTTGACGTAATGCCAAAAATGCTTCTTTCAAAGCTTGACTAACAGCACTTTCAGATTCATCAAGAACTAATTGCTGATATGCTTCAATAAAATTCATTCGTAATCCATGAAAAAGATGTAAAAAATGGCGTAGAAAACTTATGCAATCTAAAACTACAACTTCAATTCCACCAGTTTGTTCATAAATGTCTGCGGCATATTCTTGAACGGATACTTCTATCGTATCTGTGGTAATAAATATATAATTATCAATTATTTGCTGAGAATCCCTAATTTTGTGTATAGCAAGATTTATATCTTCCACCGTAACCTTTTTCATTTTCATCTCATAACAAGTAATTATATTTGTGTGATTAAGTAATGTAATTTCAATATCTCCAAGTCTCCCTGTCTGCTTATCAGCTGCATTATGACTTGATAAAGGTAAAACACTTCGTTGTAAATATTTTGAAGCAGCTTGGTAAGCAGCAGCTATAATCAAAACTGGTAGACGACTTGAATTACGACAATTTAAATGCTGTTCAATAAGTTTGATAATTGCTTCAACGGATAAAGGAATTGCATTTTCTAGCGTTCTTAAATCGGCAAGTAAACTAGCAATACGCTGTTGCTTTTCGTTTCTAACTATAATCAGTAGTCTAATAGTTTCAGCAAGTAAATCCTCTGGCGATACTCTTCCTTGATAAACATCATCAAGTAGTTGGAGTACAATCTTGTAAAGAATAGCAGGTCTTCCGACTAAATTCACCTCTGGTGTCAGAACAATATTTCTATTACGTAAAGCTGGTGTAAGAAAAGCGGTTGTTGAGTTACAGGGTAATTCATGTTTATTTATGAAGCCTGTAATATAGGATTCATCATATGTACGTCCTGAATAACAATCTGAATCGTTAATTTGGGTATACGGCTTACGAATATCTAAATTTGGTTTATGAACTTTAGCTAACAGACAAGCTAACAATAATCTTGCACCTGCTCTATTTTGAGGATTACGACAAACAAATTCAATATTTTGAGATATTTCATTATCATCTATTACTGATTGCGTCAAATTTTTGCTAACTTTTGCAAAAGCTAAATCAAGGATATTTGTTGGGGTTGACATTCTGATTTGACTTGTTGTGAATAATTATCTAAACCATCTTGATTTTCAAGATTCAAGTCATAATTTACCCATAGCAATTCTGTCCTTAAACCTTTTGTTGAATGACAGGCTTTTGTAGGTGCTTTAATCACTTTCCAATCACCGTAAAGCTCATTCATTAAAGTACATTCATAACCGGAAATTGCAACTTTGCCTTGAATATTATGAAGAATATTAGCTAATTCTCTATGCTGTTCGTCTGTCATTTCATGAGCATATGCTTGACTATCTCCTCTTGAATCATGAGGATAAGGAGGGTCACAATAAAATAAAGTATTTTCACTGTCGTAGCGTTTAATTACTTTTATTGCACAGTCATGTTCGATTTGAACTCTTAACAGTCGCTGGACAATTTCTGATAAACCTTCTACACTTCCTAACCATCGAGAAACAGCACCAGCCATACCAGCACGACTAGTTAATTTACAATGCGCCCATCTACCAGAACTTGCCTTTTGCGCTAAACCAGTTCTTACCTGCCTAGCTCTGACAAAAAATCGTCTAGCACGTTCAAAATCTGAGATATCTGGGGTTGTTTGAGAAATTGCAATTTCAAATTCTTCACGAGAGAAGGGAGTTAAGCCTATAGCTTGAATAAAGCTCTCTTTTTCTTGTCGGAGTATGCGAAAAAAGTTTGCTAATTCTCCATCTAAATCATTATAAGTTTCTACAGCAGAAGGTTTTCGGTTAAGTAAAACAGCGGCAGAGCCACCAAATGGTTCGCAATAATGTTGTATTTCTGGTAGTAAAGGTAAAAGCCAATTAAGATGACTGTATTTTCCACCATACCAACCAAAAGCTATTAACTTGTTTTTAGCCATTTTTTATTGAATTGAGGAGAAATTAATATAGTACGAAAAATGGATATTAATGTACTACAAACTTTAACATTAAATTGTCTTTAATTATCAATACGTCGTCAGTGCATGATTAACAATCCAAATCCCCCCTTCACTCCCACAACCGTCTCCCTTCTTTCCCCTTCAACAAGAAATGAGTATCTTTCAACAAAGCGGGAATATTCAACTTTTCCGGGCACTTGGGTAAACATTCACCGCATTCAGTACAGCGATCGCCTTTCATTCCCGGAAACCAATGTCCGGCATTTTCAAACATTCCATAGCGATATTTTCCGTAGTCTGTCATATCGTATGCAACTGCTAAATTCCGCAGCCGCAATACTTCGGGAATGTTAATATTTTCCGGACAAGGTAAGCATTCATAGCACTGACTGCATTTTTCTGCGTCTAAAACTGTATTTTGATGCTTTTCTAATTTCTCAAATACCGCAATTTCTTCTAAATTTAATTCCCCGTCGTTATCAGCAACTTTTAAAGGTTCATTTAATTCTTCAGGAGTTGCAGCGCCGACACTCAATGTTGTTATACGAGTATCACTGAGTAAAAAACGATAATTTAGCTCTAAGGGAGAAAACGGATAAGTTAATTCTTTTAATTTTTCGGGTGGTGTATATAATCTTCCTCCTTTATCGGCAGGGGAAATTATAAAAATACCCATGTCTTTTTCTGCTGCTAACTTTATCGCAGCAGCATTACGCTGAAAAAAATAGTAATAATGCAGATTGACAAATTCAAATAAATTGGTGTTTATCGCTGCCAATATTATTTCTAGAGGTGCGTGGGTAGAAAAGCCAACGTGGCGAACTCTTCCATCCGCAACGGCTTCCCCTATAGCTTTCATACAGCCGTTTTCAGCCCGCACCCATTCAAGATGCTGCCATGTATTTAAGCCATGAATAGCCAAACAATCAAGATAATCTAGCTGTAAATCTTCTAACGATTTATTAATGCACCGACGCATCGGATCGGCATCAACTGTGGGTGGGATTTTACTGGTAATATACAACGAATCGCGGGATACAGACAGCCCAGAAGAAAGCGCTTTACCTAAATACTCCTCACTTTTACCATAACCGCCAGCAGTTTCTATATGATTAATCCCTTGCGCTACTGCTTCACTAATAACTCGTTTTGCATTTGCAGGTGAAGCGGTGGAGCGCATTGTTCCCAAGGAAAACACTGATAAGTGTAGATTTGTTTTCCCGAAGCGTCGGTATTGCATCTTTTATGAAGTTAGGAGTTAGGAGTTAGGAGTTGGAAAGACTGTACGTGGAATCAGTATTTTATCTCTTAACTTTACACTCATACACTGCCATCAAGAGTACTCTTCGCGAATTACTTAACTCATAACTCATAACTCATAACTCATAACTCTTCTAACTATTACTAGTGTTATCACCAAAACCCTTAATTAAATCTTCTGGACGGAGATTAGAAACGAATTCCCGAAAAGCTTCTCTTTCGGCTTCATCTGCATCTCTATCTACCGGAATTGAAGCTTCTGCAACCACTTCTTCCATCACCCAAATTGGTGCATTTGTACGCAATGCAACGGCGATCGCATCGCTAGGACGAGCATCAACTTCTTTATGGGTGTCACCTTGCTTTAAAATTAAAGATGCATAGAAGGTGTCTTTTTGCAGGGTGTGGATAATTACTTTATCTAAAATCATATCCCACCCCTCTAGAACATTCACAATCAAATCGTGGGTTAATGGTCTAGGAGCTTTTTGATTCTCCTGTGCTGCCATAATTGCTCTTGCCTGTTCTTGACCAATGTAAATTGGCAAAGCACGGCGGTCTGTTGCATCTTTTAAAAGTACTATTGGACTGCGAGTAATTGCATCCAACGCGATGCCAGCAACTTTCATTTCAATCATCGGCTATGCCTCTACATTCCTTTGAGCGCTTCTATAATTCTGGTAACAAATAATACTCTTGCCTGAGCAAGTTAGAAAAACCATTAACATAAGTCTCCCTGCTTCTATAATTGCTTATATTAAACTCCCAAAGGTTGCGAACACCAGCGGTCATTCTAACCTTATTGGTTCTACAATAGTCTACTTACCCACCTTTTGCCCTGTCATCGTTATAAATGTGTTTATATTTTTATACATCAAGAGGTAATAAATAATACTTGCAAACAATAAATTATGGCAAAATTACTAATTAATTTAAGTTGATAATAAGCAATATATAGAGTTAGTCGCACAAAAAAGCCGTGTTTACAGGAATAATTCAAGCATTAGGAACGATGAAACCCTTAGAGGGAGATTCTTGGCAGATTACTTGCCCTGACTCTTCATGGTCGGCAATCATGCAAGACTTAGCTTATGGAGATAGCGTAGCAGTAGATGGGGTTTGCTTAACAGTAGAGGATATTACCAAAGACGGTTTTATTGCCACTGCTTCCCCAGAAACTTTGCGTCGCACCATTTTAGGAGAATTAGTAGATCGACATCGCTACGTTAATTTAGAAACTTCTTTGCGGGTTGGTAGTAAAGTCGGCGGTCATTTTGTGATGGGACACGTTGACGGTATAGGTAAATTAATTTCTGCCGAACAGACAGCGACTTCTTGGGAAATGACATTTAGCGCATCTCATACGATTGACCGTTATATAGTACCCAAAGGCAGCATTGCTATCAATGGTATCAGCCTTACTGTGGCTGAATACGAGCCAGAGACTTCCCAGTTTAAAGTAGCGGTGATTCCCGTAACTTATGCCGAAACAAATCTTCGCGATTTAATTCCCGGTAGTTTGGTCAATTTAGAAGGTGATGTCCTCGGTAAATACGTAGAGAAATTTATTTATTTTGGCAAAGAAAATAATTCTGTTTCCGAAGGATCGACCCAAAATGAAATTTCGCCCACATTCTTAGCCGAACATGGGTATTTGTAAAAAGGGAGTAGGGAGTAGGGAACAGGGAGTTAGGAGTTAGGAGTAGGTAATTGGGAGTAGGGAATTTTCTACCTTATCTCCTTGTCCCCCCCTTCGGGTTGCGCCACTTCTCTCAACGGAGGGAACCTCCGCACGAGAGTGGCTTACCATCTCTTCATCTCCCCATCTCCTTGTCCCCTTGTTCCCTTCTCAACTATCAGGATCTTCGACGACTTGTGCAGTTTGTAAAGATTGCACTAACCGATCAAGTGCTTGGCGTAATTGTGCCCCTGGATTTGTTGCTACCCAACCGTTGGGAGTTAGCTGACGTGTTTCAAAGTGTAGGTGGGGACCAGTAGAATTACCTGTACTGCCCACGCGACCGATAACGGTTCCTCGTTCTACCCACTGACCGGGACGAACAAATAGTTCGGACATATGCCCGTAGAGTGTTTGTTGGGCGCTGTTGTGATTTAATACAACGGTTAAACCGTAACCGCCTACCCAATCAGAAATTTCCACTTGTCCCGAATAAGCTGCTAAAACGGGAGTTCCCTGTGCCGCAGCTAAATCCATACCTGAATGAAAACGTCGAGTACCAGTTAGCGGATGTTGTCTCCAACCAAATACGGAACTGATTGCAGAAGGTACGGAAAGAGGAAATGCTAATCCGGTGCCATTATAGTTAGAACTGTAAGCTGCGCGGCTATAAGCAACTCTTGGTAGTGCAGATGCGAGCGGAATATTGTAATCTACAGCACTAGGACGAGGTGCGGAGTTGTTTGCCATCATTGGCGCACTTAGCATTCCACCGCTTGGAGCCATGGCTTCTCTACTAACTGTAGTCTGGGGAGTAAAGCTGCTAGGTTGTGGAATAAAGCGATTGGAACTGTATGCTTGCTTGGGAAGGCTTCGAGAAGCAGTTCTATTTTCAGTATTAGTACGAATAGCTGGAGTAACAGACTTAACAGCCTCCTTAACTACATTCGGAGTGGCCGAAGCAACGCGCTTAATGGTCTTAGTAGCGCTATAAGTTTTAGCTGGGGGAGACGGTAATACAGTTTTAGTTACTTCGCTTGAACTTACTGCTTTAGGAGTAGGAGATGCGGCTGTTTTCTTGATTTTTGCAGCAACGCTTCTTGAAGGTGTAACCTTGCCAATGGAAGCGTTTTGACTTGCTTTTAACCAGTTAGGTGTTGTTTTAGAAGCAGTCTGAGTCTTTTTAGAAGCAGCGCAATTAACCGAAATTCCTTGTCCGCTTGCAACTGACTGACAACCGCTTTTACGCTCTGTAATCACTACAGAATTAGGTGCTTGATACTTTTTGCCGTAATTTGTTGGATCAATTAAAGCGTTGTTGTAATCTTTCTGCGGTTTTCTTACCGTAGTAGTTCTAGGAAGAATTGTCCGAGGCTTTTTAGGTGAAGCAATACGAGTTTTAGGCGCAGTAGGCTTTAATTTAGTCGGATTCTTCTTTTTAATAACTACTGTTGGACGGGTAGTCGGCGCTTTCTTTTTAAGGTTGACGACTACAGAATTAGTACGAGAACGCTTTAATTTGCTTCTTAAGCTACTTGAACCTTTTTTATTAGTCGTAACTTTTACTCTTGGTGCAGGCTTTTTAGTAGTTGAAGGCGAAGATTTTTTAACCGATAATCTTTGTTTTAGCTTAGCTCGACGTTGAGAAAATTCGACTTTAGGTTTAGAAGACTCCGGTTTGGGAGATCCACTGATAATAACAGCTTTACCAGGTGTTACTTTTTTAGCAGTCCTTGGCTGTGTTTTCACCGTAGGAACAATGTTGTCTATTCCAGGAGATGTTTGGGCAACTACAAAGCCGCTGCTTAGTAAGCTAAAGCTACCAAGCCAACAAAGGCTTTGCGCCGGTAGCGACCGCTGCCATGCGGACTGCGAATTGTTATCGCCATTTTTATGCTGCGTCATTGTATTTAAATAATCAACAAGAGTGTAACTATGACTTTTCAGATAATCTCAGTAAATTCTCGTCCAAGTTTAAATTTTTGGATAAGAAGTGGCAATTTAATCCTTATATTTACGGTAGCCTAAACTGATTGTACCGGGCTGGAGGTAAATAGATGTAGGTGTTACAGATAAGGTATCCGGATCTGATCTACGAACATGAAGATTTCCTGTCGCAGTAACGCCGACTACGGTTCCAGAAAAATTATCGTTAACGTAAACTTGGTCGCCCATATTAGAAAGCAATTTGATATAGCGAGACAATAATATATTGACTCCTTCTCTCTCCAAACACTGTATACCGGAATCTATTCCGAGCAAAACCGCAGCAGCTAATTTTTCCAAGCAAAAAATTTGAGTTGGGTTTCCTCGATGATTCCAGGAGTACAAATTAATCCCAGTAGAGGGAACCGGATTTTTCCAATTAATCCCGACTCCAATAACTGCTTGAGTAATTTTACCACCCCGAACTTTGGTTTCGGTGAGGATTCCACCTAATTTACGACCATCTAAGATTAGATCGTTAGGCCACTTGATTTCAACATCAACACCATACTTTCTTAATTGTTCGGCAATCCCCCATGCTGTTGCTAAAGTTAACTGATAGCCTGAATTTATGTTTAATTGAGGAGTAAAGCCGAAAGAAAGATACAGTCCATCTTGCCCAGATACCCAACTCCGACCCCATTGTCCTCGTCCGGCAGTTTGTTCGGCTGCAATTACTACATATCGCAAACCTGGTTTTTTACTAAGCAATTCCCATAACGTTTTGTTTGTTGAAGCGACAGTCTCAAAAATATGTAAGCTAAAAGGTAAGTCAGTATTTTTACCTTCTACCGAAAGAACTGCTTCCAGCTTTTGCTTATTTAATACCACAGTTACTAACCGAAAATAGCTTATTCAAGCTAGCATGAATTCACAAAATTGATTTTTATTAATAGAAAAACTAAAAAGGTAAACTAGTATGCATACTTGGCACTGGCACAGTTGGCAGGAATTGCCTTATTTGAGTTCTAGTCTGCTCGAACAATTTCCTCATGGCTTCTTTACCCAACAGTTCTGGTCTCATAGTCTTGAAGATATGACCAAGATACTTCACCAAGAAGCTTCATATTATCGTCTCAAACAAGTACATGGCAATAAGGTTCTCACCCCACGGGAAATTGCACACAAACTTAGTGTAGGTGGAGATGAAGTAGAGCTAGTTAACGAACAAACCTTTGCCAAAGCAGACGGTTTAATTAGCGATCGCCCTTTACAAGCTGTGTGGACGGCAAGTGCTGACTGTACTCCCGCATTAATTGGTGATATCAAAACAGGGCAAGTAGCAGCAGTTCATGCAGGATGGCGCGGTACGGCGGAAAAAATCGTTCCTCAAGCCATCTCCCGAATGCAATCACAAGGAAGCAAACTGCAAAACTTAAGAATTGCAATGGGACCGGCGATCGCAGGAGAAGTCTACCAAGTATCTGAAGACGTAGCAGTTCAACTAGGGTCAACTCTAATACCCCACGAAGAAGAAAAAGCCATTATCAACGGTTTACAAGAAATAGATAATTCACCTTTACTTACAGACTCAGAACCCGGAAAATTCCGCATCGACGTGCGACAGGTAAGCGCATTACAACTAGAACAACTAGGAATTAGCCCCGAACAAATTTCCCTAGCACCATACTGTACCTACCAAAACCCCGAAAACTTCTTTTCCCACCGTCGCGCTAAAAAAGGAAAAGTTCAATGGTCCGGAATTGTCAGTATGTAACTAATTGGGCATGGGGCATTGGGCATAGAGCATGGGAAAGAGTTATGAGTTATGAGTTATGAGTTTAATATTATTAACTGTTCACTGTTAACTGTTCACTGTTCACTGTAATGAGTAAATCACCAGAATTAAGTCCTGAAACAATCGATCGCGTAATTGAAATGGCGTGGGAAGATAGAACCCCGTTTGAAGCTATTGAAACTCAATTTGGTTTGAGCGAAAAAGAAGTTATCGCCGTCATGCGTCGCTATATGAAAGAATCCAGCTTTCGGATGTGGCGCAAAAGAGTAAGCGGACGCAATACCAAGCATTTACAAAAGCGTGATTTTTTGGAAGGAAGATTTAAGTCGGATAATCAAAAGACTTAGAAGGATAGTTGTTAGTGGTTAGTGGTTAGTTGTTAGGAGTTGTAAATTACCAATTAACAATGCCCAATGCCCTTCAGCCCCATTCCCTAAATTCTAGAAATCGGCGTGTCTAAATAATCGCTGATTTCTTGTGCTAACCATTCCAATTCTTCCAGTGTAAAATTACCATAGCTATTAAGGCGAAGTTCTTGCAACCCTGTTGTTATAGATAATATAGGTTTAAATCCAGTTTGTATTAAACTAGATGGTGTAAATTCTAATTTACATTTATTCTTTTTAAGCGTGTGGCGGCGAAATTTAGATTGAATTCCGAACATTTCATAGGTAAATAAAATACGATTTTTATTTTTATTTATATTTAATCGAGTACTTTTAAATAATGCCCAAAAAATGATAAATAAAATAAAACCAATACCAAAGGCTTGTACTATATATTTCATTAAATAAGCCGAATCGCTTAGTTGTAAATGACCAAAAACTTGACTAAAACTGAATAAATCAAATCCAATGGCAAAAGGTGATATTAAAGATATTAAAGCAATTTGAGCAATTCTAAACCCTTGAGGAGGAATGACTATTTCTAAACCATCAATATCTTTATAGAGTTTAATTTTACTACCTGGTGGCTTCTTCTTTTTTTGTTTAGATAGCGAAATTGTGTTTTGCCTTGGTACGGGATTTTGTAAAGCTTTTATTGCTTCTTGTGTTGATTTATATCTCTGACTTAAACTTGGCTCCGTCATCCACTCCAACCAATCAGCAAACTCTTCACTAAAATTAGCTGTTTGACGAAATTGAATTTGCAAGTTTTTTTGAGGTAATTCCGTCGGATGCAAACCCGTAATTAAAAAGATTAAAGTCGCACCTAAACTATATAAATCGGAAGCTTCTACACATCTACCACCAAATTGTTCTGGTGGCATATATCCATAAGTCCCAACTACAGTAATTGTTCCACCATTAGTTGCAGCAACGGTTTGTACCGAACCAAAATCTACTAAATAAATCTTTCCTGCATTATTACCGGAACGATTTGTTAGTAATATATTGCTGGGTTTAATATCGCGATGAATTACGGGTGGTTCATGTTGATGTAAATAAGTCAGAATTTTTAATAGCGATTTGGCTAATTCTTTTACTTCATCTTCGCTAAAAGTTCTTCCAGCCTGTAAATGTTGTTCTAAAGTTTTCCCTTCTACATAAGTTTGCACCAATACAAAACCGTTATTTTCATCTTCATTCAATTCAAAATAATCTAGATAGCGGGGAATATTTGGATGATTTAAAGTTTTTAAAGTTTCCGCTTCTCGTTCAAATAACTTTAAATCTTGCCAATCGAAATCTTCTCCTAATAATAGTAATTTAATGACAACTTTTTGCTGTGTATGTAAATCTTCAGCCAAAAAAGTTCTTCTTCCAGTTTGCCTACCTAATTCCTGCTGAATTTGATAGCGTTGTTTTAATATTTGATTTATCATATTTAAGTTAAATATTAATTGATTAATCCAAAATCTAAAATCTAAAATTCAATGCCCTGGAAACCTAGATTGCTGTTCATACCAACGAGCAAAAGATTTCGTGGCTAAACTCATACTTAATCCAGATATAAGAAAAGGAGTAAGTACAAAGAAAATCCCTTCCTGCAATTCTGATGGATTACGATGAATTATTGCACCTAACAAAATTACACCAAAAGCAGTAGAAATAAACATACTAACTAAAGTAATGCTGCGACGATATAAAAAAGGATTTTTTAAAGGATAGAAAAATAAGCGAGTAATTATTCCAACTAACAATGCATTGATTAAACTAAAAGGAATACCGATGAAAACACCATATGCTAATCCCATGACAGTACCAGCTATAGGAAATACAACCGTACCGTAGATAGCAGCAGCAATAAATGTGACTCCACCTCCGATAAAAATGCTGCGTGCTGTAATAACCTTAAATAATTTCCAAGTACCGATTGGCTTATACTCAATAACCTCTTCAGATTTAGCCTTAACAATTCTCCCAGTTTCCAAAGCACGTAAAGCAACTTCTGCACTCGAAGCACGTTTATCCAAACTCGGCTCAATTAACCACCCCAACCACTCCACAAATCCCGGTGTCAAATCAGCAACTTCCTCAAATGCAATCCGCATATCTTCTTGAGGTAAATTCGCCGGTTGAATACCCGTAGCCAAAGTTATCAACGTAGCTCCCAAACTGTACAAATCAGAAGCCGCAGTTGCCGCACCTCCAAATTGTTCCGGTGGCATATAACCGTAAGTTCCAACTACAGTAACGGTTTTACCGCCCTTATTCGCTAAAGTTTGTACCGAACCAAAATCAACTAAATAAGGATGCTCCGCCAAAATAATATTGCTGGGTTTGATATCGCGATGAATCAAAGGCGGTTGACGGCGATGTAAATATATCAGTATTTCTAACAGCGATTTAGCAATATTTTTTATTTTCGCTTCAGTAAGCTTTCCTTTCTCCTGCAAAACTTCTTCTAAAGATTTCCCTTCGATGTAGCTTTGCACCAAAGCATAAGTTTTACCACTCTTGGTATCTAATTCAAAATAATCAATATAGCGAGGAATTGCAGGATGTTCTAATGTTTGTAAAGTCTGGGCTTCTCGCTCAAATAATTTTAAATTTTCCCAAGAAAAATCATTACTAAAAGCCAGCAGCTTGATAACAACCAATTCTTGAGAATTTATATCCCGCGCTAATAAAGTCCGTCTTCCCGCTTTCTTCGCTAACTGTCGCTGAATTTCATAACCTTTATTGATAATTGCTTGGGAAAAATCAATTTTCATACTTAGGAATCCGGTTCGATTTTTGAATCACTCGTAGGGACACGGAACAGGAAATCAAAGTTCGTAGTAAGGAATGCGTGTCCTTGGCTTTTGGACTAAAGTCCCTACTAGGAACCTGTTATAAATCACTTTTCCTGCTAACTACAACAGAGCAAATACAGATTCCAAGTTAGTGGTTAGTGGTTAGTTGTTAGGAGTGCGAGCGTCTCGCTCGCTAATCATCCCCTATCTAGCTCGTAAACTATTTCCCCCATCTCCCCATCTCCCCCCTCTTCCCCCTCCCTTCCTAAAAAATTTCACTTAATCATAGCCATAACGACTTCGTATAAGCTATAATCAAATTCATAACGACTACGCATTCGCTGGACTGCTAAAAAGTAATTCTGTGTGCGTACTATTAAAGAGAGGTTGCATAGTATGGATTTATCAAATTCCAACACCGCTAAAAACTTGGAAGCGGCTTTTGGTGGGGAATCGATGGCGAATCGGAAGTATTTGTTTTTTGCTGAAGTTACCAAGAAGTTGGGAATGAAGGAACTTTCCAAGCTTTTTAAGGATACAGCGAATCAAGAAACCGAACACGCTTTTGCTCACTTTCGGTTAATGCATCCTGAATTGGTGGTGGATGATGCTGACTCTTTAACCGAGGAACAAAAAAAGGCGATCGGACTCGCTGTTTGGAATTAGCAGTAGAAGGTGAAACCTACGAATACGAAACGATGTATCCGGGATTTACCGAGCAAGCGCGTGCGGATAGAGATGGAAAAGCAGAAGAAGAGTTCAAAACTCAGGAAGAAGAATCTCGCGAACACGCCGATATGTTCCGTAAAGCTACGCATAACTTTGGTTTGTTAACTAGCGTAGAACACCATCATGCTCGTCAGTACACTATTGCATTAGAAGCTCTTGATGGTAAGACAGCGCCAGAAAAGAAAGCTAGTGGCGATAGAGCAACACAGAAATGGATTTGCCGTCAATGTTCGATGATATACGACCCCGTACTCGGCGATCCAGATTCTGGAATTATTGCTGGAACAGCTTTCGAGGACATTCCCGAAGATTGGCATTGTCCCATCTGTAACGCTACCAAGAAAACCTTCATGCCTTATGAAGAAGAAACTGCCGTTGCTGCGTAGGTAATATTTTGTAGGGTGTGCGACGGCTACAATAAATTATCAACAATAACCAATTAATTGGATTTTGCCGTCACGCACCGATTGATTGAGGTATTTTACCTATATAGCGGCTAATATAATCACAAAGTAATGGTGCGTTACGGCATTTTCAAAATGATAATGTTTGCTTCAAATTAATTTGTGCCGTAACACACCCTACAATATAATTAAACATTACCGTCACGCATCAATTGATTGATAATAGTTCATTACTACTAGCAAACAAATCAAACATATAAAAACCCGGTTTTGTGGAAAAACCGGGTTTCTGTATTTTCATAAACTGTAGATAATTATATTTTGGTTATAATCGCTGCTAATATTGTCTTTTTCTTCTGTTTCCTCTTTCTTGTTCCCCTTCATCTAAATAAAAATCTGGATCGGGTGCATAGTGAGGACACCATCTATCTTCCGGGTCATTAGGATACATTTTGCAGACAATAAAATTACCTTGATAAAAGCGACATTGGATGCACTTTGGCATTTTGCGTTTGATTTTTGGCTTAATCATGAGAATTTTGAGCTAAAGTGCATTTTTGAATGAATAATCAATCTTGGAAACCTAACCCCTAACCCCTTCCCTGGTAGGTAATGGGGATAATAAGCCTCTTTCCATGTCCTTCGGACACGCTGAGCCGCACGCAAAGCGTGAACGCTAACGTAGGAGAGAGGTTTGGAGAGAGGTCAAAAATCTGTAAACTTTACCTCTAACTTTCTATAGCGAACTCTTGTGGATCTATATCCCAATTTATCCAAGTTATCGCTTCACGCGCAGATTCCATATTAGGAGGAACTCTTAAAACATGAGTATATCCGGTGCTGGGACAAATCATCTTCAGTAATACTATCGGTTCCACATCAGCCTCAGCATCAATTTTTATTAAGTCATATTCCCTAAAAGAATCTAATTGAGTCGCTTGTAATTCCTCACAAATACGGTTGTAACCAATAGTTTCAATGAGAATTCTACGTAATTCAGTATTTTTTTCTTCTAATAACCATCTTGCTTGCCATTGATTCGGATGCACTTTACCGTATTTTTCGGGTAAAGTAACCCCGCGATAGTAATACAAACCGTATCCGTCAGCGAATTGAATTGCTGGTTCCCCTTCAGCGTGGAGACGATTTTCTGAATCTAGGGAAAATTTAGAAGGGCGATTACCTTCGGTAGAGCTTCGCTTAACGCATACAATACAAACATCTTCAAAAGGAATAAACCATCCGCAATGTTCAAAGAGTTGGTTTAAGCAGTCGTACCATTTTTGGGTTTTTTCGTCGAGGGAGATTTTTAGTAGGGATTGGTAGACTTCGATGAGGTAAATTTCACGAAGTATATGTTCGGGGGTAATATTATTTAGACAAATACAAGCTTGTGAATATTTTCCTAAGCTTGACTCACATAATAGTTTAAAAGCAAGATGAAATTGTATTGTTTGCGATATTGAATGTATCTGCTGAATTAATTCTGATTTATTAAAATTTTCTTGAATCAGTTCGCGTGTAACTGTCTTTTTAATTGGAGAATTATCTTTATATAAAAAATGTAGACTTCTGTTATATAGCGTGTATCTAATTTTTGATTTTTCATCAATTTTCTGGTTTATATAAGATTCTCTGTCCTGATTATTTATTTTATGATTTGACTTTAATAAATTAATAGCTTCAGTATAAAAATATTTGTAATTGTTTGTAATAATGACTTTGGGTACTCTCAAACCAATACTTGTGTAAGCAAGCTGTACTGCTTCTATCGCTTTTTGACGATTCAAAGGTACGGATAAAAGTTTTTGATATTTCTCAGTTAAATCAGTTGGCGAAACTAATCCGGAAATTGGATTACCTTGTATATGTAGATGATTAATATCTTTAAAATCTTGAAATGAACCAAAATCAGTAATTTTATTAAAGCTGACATCTAGATAACATAATTTATGCAGCGATTTTATAGAATCTAAATTATTAATTTGATTGTGAGAAACTGATAAAGAGGTAAGATTTATTAAATTATTAAGCGAACTTATATCATTAATTTGGTTATCATCCATAGTTAAAGATTCTAAGTTCACTAGATTTTTTAATGAAGCTATATCTTTTATATAATTTGAATGTAAATAAAGTTCTTGAATATTTGTTAACGAATTTAACAAACTAATATCGCTAATCTGATTAAAATCAAGATATATTCTGGTTATATTAATTAATGCTTTAAGTTGGCTGATATCACAGATTTTATTATCACTAAGGTCTAAATCAATTAAATTTTTCAATTCCTGTAAAGGAGTCAAATCATAAATTTTATTTTCCGAAAGATTCAAATATGTTAAATTTTTCAGTCTTGCTAATGGACTCAAATCAGTGATATCGCGAGCATCTAAAAACAGTCCTTCTTCATTCAAAAGCACCCGTTCCGCTTCCAAACAATCATCATCACAAGCAACATCTAACAACACCTCAACAGTATGTCTCGTCTCCGGTGGCAACTCATCCTTATGAAAACAAAACTCAGAAAAACTACTGTAATTAAAAGATTGATTTTGATTTAATTCCGACATATCAAAGCACCCAAAATAAAAGCCAACGGTCAATAAAAATACCGCTGCTCATTCTTAACACATAGATAAAATATTCCCTCAGCGCATCTCCGCGCAAACCTCCGCGTTGAAAATCAATTTTTTCATAAATAACAATTTCGCGTTATTCTGCAAAATGTAGAGACGCGATATATCGCGTCTCTACACTGTGGTACATACATTCTTGTGGGATGGGCATCCCTGCCCGTCCAAATTAAAACGATGATGAAAAATTCACGTCAACGCTTTCTGTAAAACCTCTTTATGTATCAAAGCCCTATCGGTAATAAACTTAATTCTATCGTCGGAAAGCGCTTGCCCATTTGCAAAATGCTCAATCCAAGCCATACTCATCGCATTTGCATCGTCGGGTAAATCATCAATATCCCATCCCGGCATTTCAAATTCTTCCATCAACCGATTAATTTTAGGATCGTAACTTAACGCAAAACAGCGACAGCCTTCACTTGCTGCCATTATCAAACTGTGCAAGCGCATTCCAATGGCCATTTCCACACCGTTGTATATTCCTTTTAATATTTTGGGTTCTTCTACGGTGATAATTTTACTGACATCTTTTAATGCTGGTTGAATTGCTTGAGCTATACTCAAATCTTTGCTTTTTTGAAACGGTATTAGCAAAATAAAAGTTTTTGTAGCCTTTTGAAAATCAACCAAAGCTTTAGTTAAATTACCCAACCGCGTTGGTGTCAGTTGAGGATGAGCGCGTAATGTTACCGCAACTCTAGGAGCGGGAGTATCCCAAATACCTGGTGTAGAAACAGATTCCAACGCCCAAACCGGATCTGGTGCCAGCACGTGGGGAACTTCCCATTCATTCAATAAAGCAGCAGAAGCCGAATCGCGAACGCTAACCCCAGTACAGCCAATGAAATTCTGACGCGCCAACCACTTAGTAGCATTACGTTTCAAGGGACCGATACCTTGTGCCCAAGCCACAGTTTTCATCCCTCTTTTTTGAGCGATCGCCATCAATCCAGCATAATAAAATGGACTAATAGCGCTAGTAGCATCTTGAATTAAACTACCACCACCCCAAATAAAAGCTTCCGTTGAACGTAAAGACTGCATCACCGTATTAAAAGCCTTACGCTCGCAAGCTTCAACACCGTACCGCTGCTGCGTTTCCTCCGGATTACCAGAAAGAACCACAGGAGTCACCGACGACGGAAGCATTTGTAAAAGCGTAGCCAACAAAGCCTCATCACCACCATTTCCTTGCCCGTAATACCCAGATAATAAAGCACGCATATCAATCAATTTTGGATTTTAGATTTTAGATTTTGGATTTTAACAACGGATGTTATAGAGAAAGATTTTAGATTAATAAACGAAAAAATATTTATTCTCCATCATCATGTATTTCCCATGAATCGCGACACACTACAAGGTAATTCCGCAACAAGTTTCACGAAAAAAAGTTAGGAATTAGGAGTTAAGAGTTAGGAATTACGAATTATGAACAACAAACTATGAAATCATAATTGATAAGCCACACCCCTCCGGTGATAACTGATAACTGGTAACTGGTAACTGTTCACTGTTCACTGTTCACTGATAACTGTTCACTGATATGCAAGCACTTTCAATTCCCACTTGGATAATTCATGTTTCCAGCGTTATAGAATGGATTGCCGCGATATGGTTAATCTGGAAATACGGCGAAGTCATAGGTAATCCTGCTTGGGGAGCTTTATCCTTTGGTATGTTACCAGCATTAGTCAGCGCCATGTGTGCCTGTACCTGGCACTTTTTCGAGAATTCCGAATCTCTCGAATGGCTAGTAACATTACAAGCAAGCATGACAGTAATTGGAAACTTCACCCTTTTCGCAGCAGCCTGGTGGATATATCGTTCCACAAAAACTGATGATACCGAAAATAATCCCGCGTCCGCAAAAGCTGTAAAATCAGAATAATTAAAATTGGGAATGGGATCAGGAGAGAGGGGGAAGAGGGGGAAGAGGTGGAAGATAACTTTTGCTCATCCTTAACTCCTAACTCCTAACTCCTAACTCCTAACTCCATCCGTTGCCTAACTCCTAACTCCTAACTCCTAACTCCTAACTCCTAACTGCTCACTGCTAACTGTTCACTGTTTAAAATGATTTCCAAAGAAACCCTATTCGCATTATCATTATTTCCATATTTAGGTTTCTTGTGGTTTATCAGTCGTACCCCCGAAACCCCAAAGTTAGCTTTGTATGGATTTTACGCACTCCTTATTTTTGTCGCCGTCACCATTCCAGCAGGTATTTATGCACAAGTACATTACGGTGAAACTTTAGCAAACGTTGATTGGTTGCACGGAAGCGCAGAAGTATTTTTAACCCTGTCAAATATTTTAGTTGTAATAGGCTTTCGTCAAGCAATAATGAACAATGAACAATGAACAATTATCAATTATCAACTCCTAACAACTATCAACTAACAACTATCAACTAACAACTATCAACTAACAACTATCCACTAACCACTAAAATGCAAGTAATTCCGGCGATAGATTTACTAGAAGGTCGTTGCGTGCGGCTTTATCAAGGTGACTACGAAAAATCCGAGGTTTTTGGCGAAAATCCTGCCGATACTGCTAAACAATGGGTTGAACAAGGTGCGACGAGGTTACACGTTGTCGATTTAGATGGTGCGAAAGCTGGTAAAGTTGTAAATTTATCGGCAATTGAAACTATTGTGAATGCAGTTTCCATACCTGTGGAAGTTGGTGGTGGGTTGCGCGGGAAGGAAAGCGTACAACAATTATTTGATATTGGTGTGGAATGGGCTATTTTGGGAACTGTTGCTGTTGAACAACCCCAATTAGTGCAGCAGCTTGCTGAAAAATTTCCTCAAAAAATTATCGTTGGTATTGATGCTCGCAACGGTAAAGTGGCAACTCGCGGATGGTTGGAAACTTCGGAAGTTTTAGCAACTCAACTTGCGGTACAAATGCAGGAATTCGGAGCGGCAGAGATAATTTACACTGATATTCACCGCGATGGTACTCTTAGCGGCCCTAATTTAGATGCTTTACGGGAACTAGCTGCTGTTATAGATATACCAATTATCGCTTCTGGTGGAGTCAGTTCGGTGACTGATTTATTAAGTTTATTAGCGTTAGAACCTCAAGGTGTCACGGGTGCAATTGTTGGGCGTGCAATATATACTGGCGATATTTCTCTTCGTGAAGCAGTAAGAGCGGTAGGTGATGGGCGCATTCAAGATATACCACCTCACGGTTTTTCTAGCTTCGCTTGATAACTATATTTTTTAATCTAATTTAGCCCGTGCAGACGGGCTTTGTTCTTATAGCCCCACTATAAGGAAGGTGAGGGCTATTTTAATAACGCACAAATATTAAGAAACATCAATTCGTAATTTTCCGGATTCATCATTATTACAACTGTATTCAAAGTCGTAGGGAATTACTTCTACACCATAAGTGTTTAGTAAAACTCGCAATGAATATTTAATAAACGTACATCCAAAATCAAAATTTATATTTTTGAATATAAATATTTTGAATATAAACATTCAAAGTTTTCAGATATTGGGTTTCCTATCAGAGAGGCTGCAAATGCGTCTCTGTTTTCGTCTCTGGAAAATGTTTTTTAATTGAATTCAATTAAAACTAAATTAAATCTAAATTAAATTAGCTACCTTTTCTGGAATCAAACTAAAGACAATGTAGACAAATATAGAGACAACAAAACAATTCAAATTTAAACAAATAAAAAAGGATAAAAACTATGGCTTGGGCAAGAAAAAGAAAAAGAGTACCCGATTACGGTAGACCAAAAAGAAGAGAACTCGGTTTTGCACAGTATGTTAGTAATCGTAAACAAACTAAAAAATCGAATAATAGTGTAGCTTAATTAATAATTATTAGAAGAGATAATAGGGAACAGGGAACAGGGAATAGGGAATAGGGAATATGGAATAGAAGAAAGTCTACTTCCCGATCTTCATAATTAAAATAGTTTTCCTAGATATATGTTCTTATATTATGTAAATCTCTTATCCTGTTTGCAAATAAACCTGAAACCAGAAACCCGCTATTTTGAAAATAGCGGGTTTCTCTTATCACTATTCCCTATGCCCTATGCCCTATGCCCTATGCTCTTACTTATTTTTAGCCTGATTTTTAGCTTGTTCTAAAGCAATTTCTTTCATAGCTTGATAAGTATTGACGTTAGCAGAACCTTCAATCGCTTTAACTGCTAAATCTTGAACTTGTTTCAGTGCTGACTCAAGCTGTTTAGACAAGGTTTGGACTCTTTCTTCCTGACTATTAATTGTCTGTTCCAAAGATTGTATTCTTTGTTGGTAAGAAGCTTTTTCTCCTTCGACTTCTTTTGCAAATAAATTAGCTTTGATTTTAGCTTGATATTCGGCAATACCTTTTCCTTGCTCTGTACCTTTTTTGATAGCTGATTCTTTTTGTCCAGAAAATGCTTCGACTTTAACTTTTAATTCTTCAAATTCTTTTTCCTTTTCTGCAATTGCGGTTTCTCGTTGGTTCCACTGTTTTTCGGTTTCCTGCTGAAATTCGTCTAAATTTCGATACAATTCTTTCTGCTGCTGTTCGTATTCATCTACTTCTAAATTACGCTGCCGCTCTAAATCGTATTTATATGTAGAAATATCTCGCTGACGATTTTTACTTAAATTCTCGTTTCGTTCTTTAATGCTGCGTTGATAATCTTCTTGTTCTTTTCTCCATGCTTCTCGTAATTCTTGTATTTCTTGATTTAATGTTTGAGAAAGTTGGTTAAATTCTTCTTGATAAGCTGAATTATTCTCTTCGTAAGTTGCAATCAAATTATCTAAAGTATCGTCAGCAACTTCTAAATCGTGCAGTTGCTGTAGTTGCTCTAATTGTTCTTCTACAATTTGCTTTATTTCAGCTAATCTATATGCTTTTGTAGTTAATTGTTCTGACAACTCATTCGCAGCACTACCAAAACCTAGCTGAATTTTTGCTAAACTTTCAATAGTAAAATTCATTTTCTGCTGCACTTTAGAGTATTGAGCTACTGGTGTTTTTTCAGTTTTTTTAAAATTCTCAGCTTTAACAGAATTACCAGCTTGCACAAGACGATCTACTTGCTTTTTCAATTCCAATCTCTCCTTAGACAACTCATCATAAGCCTCTAAAATTTCATTTTTGGTATTTCTTTGATTAATTTTCTTCGCAGACATAATAATACTCCAAAAAATCTTGTCAATGTTTTACAGTAAACAGTACTTATCCCCAATCCCCAATCCCCAATTCGCTATTTAACAGAATTCCCAAAAGCTCTCATCGATAAATCTTGCGATTGTTTCAAAGTTTCTTGTAGCTGATTTGAGATACTTTCAATCTGTTCTTTTTGTCTTTCAATAGTTTGTTGTAGCGAAGTAATTTTTAATTCATAACTTTGCTTGCTACCTTCCCACTCTTTCTCAAATAAATCAGATTCAACTTTAGTTCTTTGAGAAGTATTTTTTATCGCATCTTCTTTTGCTTTTTTATATGCTGCATCTAATTCGGCAGGAAAAGATGCTACTTTTTTCTGATATTCTTCTAATAAAGATTGACGCTGTTGATTAACTCTCTCTCTTTCTACCCAATCTTTTTCTTTATCGCGAGTTGCTAACTGTAAATCCCTTTCCAACTGACGCTTTGTTTCTTGGTAACTATCTTCATTGATTTTGCGCGAATTTTCTAACTTATACTGATATTCTTCTGTTTCTTTTTCGCGATTTTTGGTTAGTAATTCGCTGTATTCCTGCTCTGCTAAAGTAAACTTAGCCTGCTCTTTTTCCCACTCTTTGAGTATTTGCAGCTTTTCTTTCTCTAATGCTTCTTTTTTCTGAGTAATATCTGCTTCAATTCTACTCAAATTCTCTTGATGCTCTTGAGTTAAAACATCTAAAGTATCTGCAACAATTCGGATTTTTTGCAATTCCTGTAAATATTGAGTCTCAACCTCAATCGCACGATTCAACTCGTCTAATTTCGAGTTTTCATCAGCCAGCTTTTTCGAGAGATTCGTAACAATATTACCAAACTCTAACTGTAAATCCGCTAAACCTTTGACAATTCCATCAACGGTGTACGCCGAAGCTGCGGCTAAAATTTGTTTGTCTTTTTCCTTTTCGGCTTCCTCCTGCTTGGTAGCAATTTTTGAATCTAACTTTTGTTTTTCTGCAAGAATTTGCTCAAACGCTTGCATCAATTGTTGCTTACTATCCTTGGCTGCAACTGTATTCACCCTTGGACTCCTTTGTCAGTATGTTTGATGATTTTCGTCAAATGAATATCACAAAGACATACTCCTTGCATTTATTAGAGTAGCCTTTTTGACATTATTTTCAGTGCAGTAAAAACACTGGAATAGTTTCTTTACCTACAACTGAAGATTGCTATAAAGATATAGTTCATTTGTACTAAATAAATAGTACTAGAACAAAAATACTTTTGTCAAGAACGGGTGGAGATTTTGTTGTAACATTCCAAAAAAAGTAGAGCAGCTACTAGTCTTTAGGTGCTTTTTGCGGTAATGTTTTATAATAATGTGGGTGCTGTTACATATGTTACATTTTTGGCTGTTTTTCCTAAAAATAAGTAATTAGTATTAGATAAAAGTAAATATACAGGACTTACGCAAGCCCCCCTTAAAAAGGGGGGTTGGTGAGTCTACTCCCTTGCGGAGGTTCCCTCCGTTGAGGGAAGTAGCGTTAGCGAAGCGTCTCCGAAGGAGATACCCGAAGGGGGGGATTGAGAATGTCTGGAACACTATATTTCTCGTGATTGCTGCATAAGTCGTAATATACTCACAAAGCACAGCTTAAAAGTTACAAGTAAAATCCTCGTATTTTTGTAAGTTAATGTATACCAACGAATCCACTAAGTATGCTCGCACGACTGAAATAGCACAAAAAAGTCGTGTTTTGGTAGTAGAGGATGAAGAATTAATTAGGGAAATGCTGGTTTTGGCTTTGGAAGGAGAAGGTTATGAAGTGGACACTGCCATTGATGGACGTTTAGCTGTAGAACAACTCCAAGGTTTTGACGCGAGTAAAAATGAGGCTGCTTTTGATTTAGTCATTTTAGATTTAATGTTGCCTCAAATTAATGGATTAGATATTTGTCGCTTAGTGCGTCATCAAGGAAACCCGGTACCAATTTTAATGTTGAGCGCTAAAGGTAGTGAAACCGATCGCGTTTTAGGATTAGAGGTGGGAGCGGATGACTACTTAAGTAAACCCTTTAGTATGAGGGAGTTAGTAGCACGCTGTCGCGCTCTGTTGCGTCGTCAGCGGTTAATTACCACTACAGAACCTCCAGTTTTAAATTACAAAGAAATTACTTTATATCCTCAAGAATGTCGCGTATTGGTTCGTGGAGAGGAAGTTAATTTATCCCCGAAAGAATTCCGGTTATTGGAATTATTTATGAGCTATACTCGCCGTGTATGGTCTCGAGAGCAATTGCTCGATCAGGTATGGGGACCAGATTTTGTCGGGGATAGCAAAACCGTGGATGTTCATATCCGTTGGTTGCGAGAAAAATTGGAGCAAGAGCCTTCTCGTCCCGAATATATTGTTACAGTTCGGGGTTTCGGGTATCGCTTTGGATAATTATTCGTTATCATTATCATCTGTCCCAAAGCAACTTGCGAATTGTGATGCTGTTACTGGGAATTTTGATCGGATTAGGGTTAAGCATCTGTTTATGGCTCTGGTATGCTATGCAGTTCCACCGCTATTTCGGACGCGAGTATTCAAAAAGAAAGTCTTTCGTCGTTGGGTGGCCCTATAAGTTTGCCAAATTGAAAGAACGACAGCAGTGCTTGGAACAGCAACTATTTTCATTGCAAAATTTGTTGGAAAATGCACCTTTAGGCTATCTACAAGTTGACGAAGAAAATCAACTGTTGCGGTGCAACCAAGAAGCCCGTCAAATGCTGTCATTAGAAAAATGGCAACCCGGACAAGTGCGCTTGTTGTTAGAGGTGGTACGTTCTTACGAACTCGACCGTTTAATCGAAAAAACTCGCGATCGCCATTCTTCGCAACAAAAGGAGTGGGTGTTTCACCCCTCTTGTGAGAATGCTGAGGCCATGTTAGAACAGAAGTCTGTAGTTTTACGGGCTACCGGGTTGCCCTTGCCTCAAGGTCAGGTAGGAGTATTTTTGGAAAATCGTCAGCAGCTATTGGAAATTAACCAAGCACGCGATCGAGCTTTTTCAGACCTTGCCCACGAACTCAGAACGCCACTAACTTCAATGCGTTTAGTTGTGGAAACTTTACAAGGTCATGTAGAACCACCGATTGTACGTTGGGTTAACCTTCTTCTCAAAGAAGTTGACCGACTGATTGAACTAGTACAAAGTTGGTTAGACTTGACTCGACTCGAAAGTAATCCCGCGACTCAGTTAAATTGTCAGCCTTTAGAAATAAAAGATTTAATAAATTCGGTTTGGGAAAGTTTAGAACCTATAGCGCACCGCCAAAAAGTTCAATTAGCTTTTACTGACGTTGATAATGTTTGGATAAATGCTGATAAATCCCGGCTTTACCAAGTATTTTTCAATTTGATTCATAACAGTATTAAATACAGTCCCCCTAACGGAGTTGTCCGGGTGGAAGCTAATGTTAATATACCCTCTATAGATAAAAACCAAAACGAGCCTGATTCCCTATTGCTCGAAATAAATATTATAGACTCTGGCGTAGGTTTTGCCCGAGAAGATTTACCCTATATATTTCAGCGATTTTACCGAGGAGATAAAGCACGTTCTCGCTCTATAAAAGGAGATGGAGATTCAACTTTGGATGGGAGCGGCTTAGGCTTGGCTATTGTTCATCAGATTTTAGCCGCTCACGGGGGAACAATTAAAGCAATGAATCATCCACAAACAGGTGGTGCTTGGCTACAAATTTATCTTCCCCAAGTCATGGCAAAATCCGTAGTTCAAGATTATATTTAAGAAAATCACTTCATGTTTGAGACTGCAAGCGTGAAAGCTATCCTAACTCGTCCTAATTTTGCAAGACCTCAACTAGCACGCGATATCAGGCGGTTAGAAAGGGATATCTTGCGTATGGGTGCTTTGGTGGAACAATCCTTCCGCTTTTCGCACCAGGCATTATTCGCTCGCGATCTATCTATAGTCGAGCAACTGCCTTTATTAGAAGAAAAAATCGACCGATTTTATAAGCAAATCGAAGTAGAATGCACGGCAATTATGACTTTGCATTCGCCTAACGAACAAGATTTGCGCTGCTTAAGTGCTTTTATGCAGCTAGTGCGCGATTTAGAACGCATTGGCGATTATGCTGAAGATTTAAGCGAAATCGCGGTAAAACTCTTTCCTTACGAGCCACATTCCTGTATCCCAGAAATTGCAGTAATGTCTCGTCACGCTCAAGCAATGTTAGCAACTAGCTTGGGAGCGCTAGCCGATTTGGACGAAATTGGCGCAAATAGCATAAAAACGCTCGATGATGCTGTAGACGAAGCTTACGATCGGGTTTACGATACTTTAACCAATCAACGAGATGTCCGAGGTTCTGTAGAACCGATTGTACTGTTAGCGTTAGCAATTCGTTGTTTAGAACGGATGGCAGATCATGCAACCAATATCGGTAAAAGAGTAGCCTATATTGTTACAGGGCAGCGTCCTTAATCCTTAATTATTTCTTTGTAATTCAGGTTTAATTTAATCGTCAATAGTGCATTGCCATATTTTAATTATCAGTTAATTATTAATTAATCTTAGCTTAAATTCCTTCATGGAAGGAAACTATCACCCCCAGCCCCTTTCTTTATTAAGGGAATGGGGGTTTTTGAATTTCTTTGGATGTTAACTGACATATTTCATAGCTCTTATTTAGCAAACTTTTTGGCTAACTAAAAAATATCTAAGTTTTATAATATGCTAGCTGTAAAGCCCTTAATGTGCCGCTTGCATCTTGCACAATTTTCAAAACTCCCTGGGAAATACAATTAAGTGTCTAATAGTAAATTTTTCAGTCTACTTAATTAGTACTCCGCCACGTTAATTTTGAGGGGTAACTCATTTATACGTAGTTGGGCTTTAGCCCTATTATATCTACATCTCGTGCGCTGTTAACGGAGCGTGCCGCTTACGGCATAGCGCTACTACAAACTCCTCATAACTAATATGGTGAAGTACTAGTGGTTCACCACATAAGTTATGAGGGGTAACGCGCTCGTAGTGGGAGCGTCTCGCTCCCTCGTTACAACCAGCGAGCGGGACGCTCCCACTACCTCGACCCATCAGAACTTATGTGGTGGAGTACTAGTGGTTCACCACATTAATTTTGCGGGGTAACGCGCTCGTAGTGGGAGCGTCTCGCTCCCTCGTTACAACCAGCGAGCGGGACGCTCGCACTACCTCGACCCCTCATAACTTATGTGGTGGAGTACTAGTGGTTCACCACATAAGTTATGAGGGGTAGCACATTCGTAGTGCGAGCATCTTGCTCGCTGGCGCTATCGAGCGAGCAAGATGCTCGCACTACGCAAACCCATCAAAATTAATGTGGCGGAGTACTAGTAGTCTTTTTCATAAATTTTGACTGGTTCGTTTTCTCGGTAAACCTTGGGAGACGTTATGTATAACGTCTGTACAACCCATCAGAATTAATGTGGCGGAGTACTAGAAGAAATGTTTAATTAATTTTGCATAGATACTTAACTCCGCAATAATGCAAGATATCAGTTTAAATTTACATCTTGTACTGTTCTTGCTAGGCTTCCTAAACCGCCTTGGAATAAATGTGAACCGCGAGAAATCAAAGCCTGATTGCGGCATACTCGGTAGGGATTTTAGTTTGTTGAAAACTTACTTCGTTTATAAGCCGTATCAATTGATTTTAAGGCAGGTTTGGGACAAGTTGCTGATGGTACAAGATTATCAGCTTTAAGAAACATGGGGAACACATAATAATAAAAATATGTGTTTCTGCTGCTAATTTATTCAATCTCTGATACTTCTAGCTATAGATATATATACTTATGGCGAAACTCTAAACCACTTAACTTAGTAGTTATAAAAGAAACATAAGGATTTATATTCTTGCTCATAAACTTAAAATACGCAGTTATATAGAATACATATATACAGCTTTTATATATGAATAAATACTCTTTTAATAGTCAAAAATAATCATAGGTAACAATTAGATTATATTCTGCAAAAAGCTTATTATAGCTAGATAATTTGTCTCTCAGAAAAACAAATAAAAATTGAAAAACATTTGACACTTTAAAGATTCATCTGTTTAAATGTACACAGATTTGCAAAAATAAATGCACGGTAATTACTTATGCCTAATACTTTAGAAAGAAATAAAGGATACTAGTAAGACATTTGTCAACTAACTGACTTTTTACAAAAAGCTTACCTATTCTTAAACTTTCGCGATTAAAGTAACAAAGGCGAGATAAAATTGTTTCCTATCTAACTAAAAATGCTGGTGTAAGAAGAAATAACTGATGAGTATCAAACGTCGTGATTTTTTGTTGTTAATGGGAAGCAGTGCGGGTGCGGTAGCATTTGGTTCGCTGTCAGGGTGCGATAGAAAAGTAGCAAACCAGCCGAATACGCCACAAAATAAGGCGTTATCCGTATTTCAACCTGTAAAAGGTCCGATTCCATTACAAAATGCTGCGTTCACCCCAGAACAACAAAAAGAAGCTTTCCGCAACTATGAAGTAGTTGATGATTTGGTATTACCAAATGGTTTTGAGTATCAAGTTATTGCTGCTTGGGGCGATAAAGTAGGTGATTCCCGGTTCGGTTACAACAATGATTATTTATCGTTTGTTCCAACGGGGGAAAATGAAGGATATCTCTCAGTTAATTTTGAATACATTAGCGCTATTCCTTGGATACAAACTTATGCCGAGGTGATAGGAAAATCGTTACCAATAGATGAAGTGATAAGCAAGTTAAATACTGATTCCCAAGGGAAAGGTGAGGTAAATGCTTACGCTCTAAAAGAAGACGATTCGCTGAAAGCCAAAATACGAGAAATTAGTTCCGAAGCATTATTAGATCAGGGATTAGGCATTATTTCTATTCGCAAGAATGCGGATGGAAAATGGGAACGTAGTAATAGCAAGGCAGATAGACGTATTAGTGGAATTTCCGGCTTAGAAGACGGACGCTACCTTAAATCAACAGGTCCTGCCGTACTCGTATTTCGCAAACAGCAAGGACTTGGCTATACTGACAAACTTGGCGATCGCATAATTGGAACTTATGGTAATTGCGCTGGTGGAACTACACCTTGGGGAACGGTATTAAGTGCGGAAGAAAATTTTCAGGCACAGGTACCCGAACCAGTGTATGCTGATGGAACATCCTTTGAGCCAGAAAAGGTTCCTTTCTTCTTAAGTAAAGGAGACTTGTACGGTCAAGGTAACGTTTTTGGACTAGCTGGGAATAAATACGGTTGGATAGTAGAAGTAGATCCGGCTAACCCCAACGATTACGGCACAAAACACACTTGGTTGGGACGATACCGCCATGAAGCAGTAGGCGTTCGTGTCGAAGCAGGAAAGCCTCTAGCTTTTTATTCAGGGTGCGACAGAAGAGGTGGGCACGTTTATAAATTTGTTAGTCGCGATCGAGTTTCCAACCCCGAAGACAAAGCCAATTCTGCGCTTCTTTCTGAGGGAATGCTCTACGTAGCTAAATTCGACTCTAATGGTACGGGTAGCTGGATACCTTTGAATGCAGATACTCCTGTAAATCCAGACCTTCCGAGTAATATTGCCGGAAACTTGATTAATTTACCATCGGGACCGCAATCATCTGACCAAAAACGGACGCTCTTTGAAGTACCAGAACCAATCAAAGGCAATTATTTCGCAGCTAGCAAAGACGAACAAATTGCCAAATATAAGCAGCAATTCCAAAAGCTCGGCGATTTATATACGGGTAATGCAGAAGAAAAACAGGGTGTAATATTAATTGACGCACATTACGCCGCTAACGCCGCAGGTGCAACTTGTACGGCTCGTCCGGAGGACACCGAGATTTCACCGAATGGAGATTTGTATATTAGCTTTACCTCTGGTTCGCCAAGTAAAGACGGCGGTCCTGATAGCAGAATTTTCAAAGGTCCGAACGGTGAAGTTCCCTACGAGTACGGATGGGTAATGCGTCTGACAGAAGACCGCAATAACCCAGATGCTAAGACTTTTAAATGGGAAATGCTTGCTACTGGTGGCGAACCAAACAGCGGCGGAATGGGTTTTGCAAATCCCGACAACCTACTTTTAGATAAAGGTGGGAATGTATGGATGGTAACGGATACTTCAACATCCAAACTAAATAACGCCGTAACAAAACGTACCGACGATGAAGGTCAAACTGCAAATATATCGGGACTGTTTGGCAATAATACTATTTGGTATATTCCAACTTCTGGGGAAAATGCAGGTGAAGCCTTATTATTTGCCATCGGACCGATGGAGTGCGAAGCAACCGGCCCCTACTTAACTCCTGACGAGCAAACAATGTTTTTAGCCATTCAGCATCCTGGAGAAGCTAACGGTACCCGCTTTAACCAAGCTTCGGAAAGCCGAGATTACCTAGTTTATAGCACCACGGGAGAAGAATTTACGCAAAATCGTAAAGTCCCTATTGGTTCTAACTGGCCAAGCAAAGCAACCGATGCGCCTCCGAAACCTGCGGTTATTTATATCACCAAAATCGCAGAAGCTTAGTTGCAAAATATTCTCAACTGTCTTAGAATTATTTACAATGTAGTTCTAGGCACAGCATATTTACTATTTTGAGAGAATTTCGCAATTAAGCATAAAGCAAATTTAACGTTCTCATAAACACAAAGTAGCGAATTTACGTAATAATGGAAACTGTTGTGCCAAACCCGAAGTGGCTAAATATACTTTTGATTTATTGTATTTTCACTGCTAACGATTTGTAGCCTTACGATAGAATTTATCTATTCAACAGCAGTATTTTTCTCAAGGGACTTATTCTTAAAGAACTATACAATCATCAGTGAGTTATCTATAAGTTAGCAGAGTTCCTTGAGACACTTCATCTACCTTTTGGCTGAGCCAAGCAAAAACTATCTACTAAAAAAGAGAGCGAATACAAATCGCTAATTGTATGAGTTAAATCCTAATTTGATTTGACCATTTTTTACAGGGTGTTGGCAAATCCATAGGATACCTTTGACCGCTTTAAATTCAAGCAAACACAAACCTTACCAACAAAGGAATCTTCGAGAATGTATTCTACAAATCGTCCTGTAAACAATAGTTTCTCACAAAGCACAAATAATACTACTAGTAGTTCATTACCACAAAGACTGTTTACTCGTCGCGAAGTCATTCCACCACGTAACGACGTACTTTGGAGAATCGAGCGCGGTGCAGTTCGGACATTAACCTGGAGTGAAGATGGGGCATTCATCACTCTAGGTTACTGGGGTCCGGGAGATTTGGTTGGCTATCCACTTTCCTGCGTTAAGCCTTACCAAATTGAATGTCTGACCAGCGTTGAAGTAAGCGTTTTACCACCTCAAATGTGGCATCAAGACGTTGAAGCCTTAGTTTCTCACATTCAACAATCAGAGGAGTTACTTAGTATAGTACATCGCAAACCAATTTCGCTACGTTTATGGCAATTTTTGGTTTGGTTGAGTGAAAAGTTCGGTCGTGAAGTTGAACAAGGTAAACTTATTGACCTGAACGTCACTCATCAAGAGATGGCAGAAGTATTAAATACAACACGTGTTACCGTAACTCGTTTGTTGCAACAGTTTGAAGACGAGCAAGTTTTGGTACGTCACAAACGTCGCATCATTATATGTTTACCTAATAAAGATGGTAGAAAATAATCGTGTTGTTAAATGGTTAACAGTGTTAACCACTTAACGTTTTTCTGGTAGAATTATCTTGTTTGTTCATAAGTAGAATCCCTTAATTTAATCTTAATCTTAATTTTTATTAAATAAGAATATTTTAAGTTAAGGGAAAAACTTATGATTTAACGTGCAAGCATAATTTTATCGGTGTGGGTGAAGATGAAAAAGCTAATTTGGGATATTTTAAAACTAAGTCCAGTAATTGCAGCAGCTACAGTTTTTACTGCTAACAGTGCATTTGCAGAAGAAGTTAACCAACAAGTAACACCTGTTGCTGAGTTATCTGAAGAAAATAATTCGATGGCTCAGGTAACATCAGTATCGCAGTTTTCTGACGTTCAGCCGACAGATTGGGCATTTCAAGCATTACAATCATTGGTAGAGCGTTACGGTTGTATTGCAGGTTATCCCAACGGTACCTATCGCGGGAATCGGGCTTTAACTCGTTATGAATTTGCCGCAGGTTTGAATGCTTGTTTGGATAGAGTTAACGAATTAATTGCAACTGCAACAGCGGATATTGTTAGTAGAGAAGATTTAGCAACATTACAGCGTTTACAAGAAGAATTTAGTGCAGAGCTAGCAACTTTACGCGGTAGAGTCGATGCACTTGAAGCTCGTACTGCTGAATTAGAAGCAAATCAATTTTCGACAACTACTAAATTAAAAGGTGAAGCGATTTTCAACCTCACCAACGTTTTTGGTGACGAGCAAGTTGGCGGTGATGATTTAGACAGCAATGTAACCTTTGCTAACCGAGCTCGTTTAAATTTGCTGAGTAGCTTTACTGGAAAAGACCAATTACAAATTCGTTTAACAGCCGCTAATATCCAGCAAAATAACGACGAAACTGGTACTAGAATGACCCGTTTAGGTTTTGCTGGCGACAATGGCAACGATGTTGAGATTGATAGAATCAACTACTCCTTCGACTTAGGCCCAGCACGGGTAAAGATCGCAGCTAATGACGCAAAGACTTATGACAGCATTAACCACTTCAATCCTGTCTTCAAGAGTAGTGGTGGTGGTTCTATCTCGCGCTACGGACGTTTTAGCCCGATTTATCGCCTTGGTGGTGGTGGTGCTGGTGCATTCGTAACCTTAAATCCGAAAGGAAAAATTAGCTTGTCTGGTGCTTACCTTGCATCAGAAAGTAGCGATCCCGATAATGGTGCGGGTATTTTCAATGGTGATAACACCGTATTAGGGCAGTTAGAATTTAAGCCGAACAAGGCTGTGAATGTAGGTTTAACTTATGCTCGTAGCTATTACGGTACAGAACCTGATGAAAACGGCGATCCAAGTTTGAATCGTATTTTAGAAAGTACGGGTAGTACATTTGCAAATAAACCATTTAATAATGTTGCTACTATAGCGAATCACTACGGCGTACAAGCTAACGTTAAAGTAGGTTCTAAAATATCTGTTGGTGGCTGGTATGGTTTTGCAGATGCAGATCCAGCAGAAGGAGCGGGAGATGCTGAAATTCAATACTGGGCTGCAAATATAGGTATCAAAGATTTTGGTGTTAAAGGGAGTACTCTTGGTGTAATTTTCGGTCAGCCTCCTAAAGTAACCGATAATGATGACGGTACTCGTGAAGATCGAGACACTTCTTATCACCTAGAGGGACTTTACAAGTTGCCCATCAATGATAATATTGCCATCACTCCTGGCATATTAGTTATCTTCAACCCAGAACACGATGACAGAAACGACACCATTTATGTTGGTACGCTGCGTACAACTTTCAAATTTTAAGTTGGTGTTAGCAATTTTTTAGAATGTTTATAAGTTAGATGGAGCCTGCAAAAGCAGGCTTTTTTATTGGCATATTTTAACTTCCAGACTCCCCCTGGGAACATTAATGTAGTCTTTGAACGGTACTACTTTTACTTTCTAGAATTATCGCGATTCTTTAGTCCGAAAAAAACCAGTATCTTCAATATACCGGGTTTCTAAGTATGCTTATTTTTTCACGAATATAGGACTTACGCAGCAATAACGGAAAATATAGTGTTACAGACATTTTCAATCCCCCCAACCCCCCGTATTATCGGGGGCTTGCTTAACCCAACCTACCCAAAAATTTAATCTCATTTTGAATCAATTATGTATTGTAGTATAAATCACTCTATAACCGGAAAAACTCTGCTATAAAAATTTAAAGAGAGAACGAAAGCGAATATACCTAAAAGCCTTTATTTTCCTACAATTAACAGATAAAAAAAACAAGAAATCTGGAAAAAGTGTATTAGTTGACTTGTTTTCACTACCCGTATTGCCCTTTAATTTAATACAACGGCAACCAGCAAATATTCGTAAAAGAAAAAACGAGCTATTTGATGGTGGCTAAAACGGTAGGTGTGAGTGAGAGAAAAAAATGACAAAGCTTTTCTGGAACGTTTTCAAGTTGAGTCCAGTAGTTCTTGCTGCAACCTTTTTCGCTGCTAACAGCGCATTCGCTGGTGAAGCAACCGAAAAAGTCACTTCTGTTGCCGAACTATCTGAAGAATCTAGCAATATCGGTCAAGTAACATCCGTTTCCCAGTTTTCCGACGTACAGCCCACCGATTGGGCATTCCAAGCATTGCAATCTTTGGTTGAACGCTACGGTTGTATTGCTGGTTATCCCAACGGCACTTTCCGTGGAAACCGCGCTTTAACCCGTTACGAATTTGCAGCTGGTTTGAACGCTTGTTTGGATCGCATGAACGAATTGATTGCGATCGCAACCGAGCAAGTTGGTTCGGGTGACTTGGAAACCTTGAAGCGTTTGCAAGAAGAGTATGGTGCTGAATTAGCTACTCTACGCGGTCGTGTAGATGGTTTGGAATTCCGTACTGCTGAATTGGAAAGCAATCAGTTTTCTACTACTGCTAAGTTGAAAGGTGAAGCAATCTTTGCTGTCGCTGGTGCTTTTGGTGATAGCGTAGATGATGACAACGTAACTCTATCCAACCGAGTTCGTTTGAACTTTGATACCAGCTTCACTGGTAATGACAAGTTGAGAGTTCGTTTGCAGGCTCGCAACACTCCAGAATTGAATGGTGCAACAGGCACCAGAATGTCTCGCTTGAGCTTTGATGGTGACAACGGTAACAATATTGACCTCACCGAGTTGTACTACAGCTTCAAGCCTGCAAAGGGTGTTATGGCTAAGATTGACGTTAATGAAGCTGATATCTTCGAAAACGTCAACGTATTCAACCCCTTGTTTAACAGCAGTGGTAGTGGTGCTATCTCCCGTTACGGACGTTTCAGCCCCATTTATCGCGCTGCAAGCGGTGACGCTGGTGTAACAGCTGTGTTGGGTGGTAAAAATTCTCCCATCAAATTGAGCGGATCTTATACCTCCGGTAATCCAACTGACACCAATACTGGTTTTATCAACGGTAGTAATGCTGCTTTAGGTCAAATTGAATTCATGCCTATGAAATCTTTGAGCATAGGTGCAACTTACGTGCGTCGTTTTGATGCTGGCAATCCTACTGGTTCCGACGACCTACCGGACACCAACGTAACTGGTAGCACAGGTGCTAACGGTACCAGAAGACCTTTTGGTAATGTTGCAACTACCTCTAACCACTACGGTGTACAAGCTGCTTTACAACTCAACAAAAAGACAACTCTTGGTGGTTGGTACGGTTTTATTGATGCAGATGAAGCTAATGGTGGCGATAATGCAGAAATCCAGTACTGGGCTGCTACACTCGGCATGAAGGATTTCGGTGCTAAAGGTAACACCTTGGGTTTAATCTTTGGTCAACCCCCTAAAATCACTGGTGGTGATGGTGTGACTGAAGATGAAGATACTTCTTACCACTTAGAAGGTCTTTACAAGATGAAGCTTAACGACAACATCGCCGTTACTCCTGGCTTGTTGGTAATCTTCAACCCAGAACACAACGAAGATAACGACACAGTTTACGTAGGTACACTGCGTACAACCTTCAAGTTCTAAACCTTTTAATTGATGTAGAGACGTAATACATTACGTCTCCCGTCTGTTAATTAAGATCGGAATATATCTTTCAAAGCCTGCTAATGCAGGTTTTTTAATGTTTTTTATTTATTGATTTGAGATCGAATACCGGATTCACGAATTATCAGCAGGTGGTCTATCATTACTCCAAGCCCACCATACATAAGAGCAGTTGCAGTAGTAAAATTCCTGCCATTTGCGACGATAGCCTTCTGTAACTACAGGGGAACGTCTATTTATCCAAACCTTTTCGGCTTCGCGACTGGTTGAGCCACACTTAGGACAGCAAAATTCTAAAGCGTGAGTCGCTTGATTTGTCCATTGAGGAGGTACAGGAGCAAAAGCATCCATAAAAATTATTGTTTAGTGAGCATGGGGCATTGGGCATGGGGCATTGGGCATTGGGCATGGGGCATTGAAAAAGCAGTAATTTTACTTTACTATTTCCTGCTGCCAGTTTTCATATAAGGTAAAAAAATTAGTAACTCTCAAGAAATACGGGGAATGGGCAGTAGGGAGTAGTAAAGAGAAGATAAAGGTTTCTATTTCATTGGTTGTAGATGGTGCAATCCCCTTGAAAATCAAAGAAATCACATACTTTTCGGGAATTTGTAATGGTTTGAGATTGCAACCTAACCTTTCAATGACTCAAAATAGGTTATCGGGATCTAGGGATCTAAATTCTATAAGTAAATTAATTCGGATTCTATTCGTCACCTCTTCACCAGATACATAGGATTGTAACAAGAGTATCTAACAAAACAAAAAAATCTTCGTCTCTTAAGTATGGACAATGCCCAATTCCCCATGCCCCATGCCCCATCCCCAATCCCCCATTCTCTTCTTAAAATCATGGAGCCAAAGGTAGAAATTCGTCGTTTGTCAGATTTAATGCCTGCTTCTGCTAGAAATACGGTAAAAATTATTAGTAAGCCGGAACAGATAAAGGTTATTGATGCATCGTTTCCCTTACCTTGGCATCGAGAAAGACCAATATATATTAACTTTGATCTATGGCGCAATCTTACCAAACAACAACGGGATTTATTGCTGTTGCGTACCGTAAGCTGGCTAACAGAAGTACACTGGTTTAAGCCAAATATATATCAAGGTGTGGCGTTAGTTGGACTTTTTGGTGGTTTGATAGAATCGGCTCAAGGTGATGCAGTGGGTGTAGTTGCGGCTGCTGGATTAAGCGCGATCGCCCTTCTGCGGATGTACCGTAATAATCGTTCTCAAGAGTCGGAAGTTGCTGCGGATATGGCTGCTATTCGTTTGGTACAGCGACGAGGTTATAACGAGCCGGAAGCAGCAGAATATCTATTAAAAGCAATCGAAACTGTTGCAAAAATCGAAAAACGTTCTACTTTAAGTTTTATCGAATTAATTCGTACTCAAAATTTACGAACTATAGCGGGTTTTTCTGAGTTAGGAGTTAGTTAGTAGGTTGGGTTAGACACGAAAGATTTCTTTAATCTGTAACGAGAATCTAGATTATTGGTGTCGTAACCCAACATCATGATTGCGGACGGATATTGTTACATACCAACATACCGATAATGCAGTGTTGGGTTACGACGCTTCAAAAAATTATTTGTTAGTTATCAAATCTTTTCATGCGTCTAACCCAACCTACTCCTACTCCTAATTACAATGAAAAATCTTATATTCGTATCCATCGACTCCAGGTAAAGCTTGAGTATCAGGAATACATGATGGTAAAGCGGTTAGAGGTTTTTTCTCAACTGTGCGGAAGTTTGTTAACCATAAATCGAAGGGACGTGGTAATGTTTGTATTTTTTCAATTAGAGTTTTAGTAGCAGTATCGGATTTTTGATCTTCAGGAATAAGTAAAAATTGAGCATCAACTGGTGAATTACTAACTTGAAGTTGTTTGGCTACACCCATCATTTCTCCGGTTTGCGTTAAGCTGCGATGAGTAGTAGCAATCAAAACTGGTTTACTTCCAGATATATTTTCGATAATGGGAAGCAGCAAATCGGGTTGGTAATATTTTTGATAACCGAGATTGGTGACAACTGTAATACCGCTTAATAGTCCCATAATCCACATTAAGGTAACTGCGGTTTTACCATTAATTTTAAATCGAGAAAAGACTGGACTAATAGAGGTGTTTTGATGCCAGCAAGCAGCAAGTATAACTCCTAATAATAATATTACAACTGGAAAATAAACGAAGTTGTAGCGAGCGCCTCTAGTAATATCGATGCCGAAAAAATAGGTAATAATAAAAAATAGGGCAATTACTGTTAAAAGAACGCCGGTAAATGTCTGAGTCATCAGACGGTTTTTAGGCTCGGAATACTGAATTTTGTAATTACGAACTAAAATTGGCATTGCCCAGATAAAGAAAATAATCATTACTAAACCAGAAGCAAGTAAGACTCCAATTTGCGATGATTCAACTGGTAGTAAAGAAATAATTGTAATCCAGCCAGCTAAAGATTGAAAAATCGGATTTAATAAAGTTAAAAAATTAGAGTCACTATTTTTTATCCATTGCGTTAGCTGTCCGGTATAACGATTATATAGAAATAAATTTAGCCAAAATAAACTAGTAGCAATTGTACCGATAGCGGCAGCATAAATAGTCCACCATAATTTTAAATTGGTAATTCTAGATTTGGGGTTAAGCCAGTATTTCATCAAAACGATAGCTTCACCGCAAAGAATTAGGCTGAAAAAGTAATGAGTCGAGATTCCTAATGCATTAACAATAAACCAAAAGAAGGCAATGACGATTGGTAAAGGCTGTTGCTGTTGAATGCGACGCACTGCTACTACCAAAAAACATAAAGAAGCAATTACCCATAAACTTCCTAAAGTGTAATGACGGGCTTCTTGAGCTAAGAAAATACCGTAGGGAGAAACTGCCATAAATGCAGCAGCTAGTTGCGCTACTAAAGAAGAACGAAAACTCAGCCATGCCAACCCGTAAATCGATGGAATCGAAGCAATACCAAATATTGCACTAATACTACGTGCTTTAAATACTAAATCCTGTCCAGACCATAAAGATATCCACCAATGAGATAAAACAAAATAAACTGGCGGATGAATATCTTCTGTTAATATTTTTTGCACTACCTCATTAACACCAAAGTTTGGATTAACTTGTAGCGGTTGCAATAAAGTCTCAATGCTTATGATTTGATTTAACGGTACTACTTGAAAACTATTGCCCAAGCTAAAAACTATTGTGGCAAATTCATCAATCCAAAGAGGTTTACTAGTTAAATTAGTAAAGCGTAAAACAGTGCCAACAAATATCCATATCAGTAAAAGTATGAATTGGTTGAATGACAATTCTTTTTTTTTTAAAGAATTCATTGTTTTTATATTTAGAGATTGCATAAAAGTTCTATATACCGAAAATTCCCTATTCCCCGTTCCCTATTCCCCGTTCCCTATTCACTATTCCCAATTCCCCATTCCCCATTCCCAATTCCCCATTCACTTACTTTACCTGGGTTACTCGCCAACTCAGTTTAAGATTTACCCAAAAATTCCATACGGTAGCCACAGCAATAGCAATTAAATTGGCAATATAACGATTGGAAATAACAAAATTAAATACTAAATTCAACACCAACACATTGATCGCTAATCCTGCCAAACAAATAATATTGAATTTTAAGAATCGCTTCAAACGTTGTTTGAGTCCTTTTTGCTGCATGGCGACATCGGCAAATGTCCAAGCGTCATTCCACAAGAAATTATTTAAAATAGCAATTTCTCCCGCAATAATTTTACTGCGAGTTAAGGGCAAAGCCAAAGTACTGGGGTCGCTTAGTAAATAAAGTATTGCCATATCTACGAATACTCCGCTTAAGCCAACTAAACCAAATCTTAAAAATCTGCCAATAGGAAAACCCCAACGCTGACTCAATTGTTCTAACTTTTGCGAGGAAAAACGCAATCTTAGTAAGTGACGAATATAGTCAAGATAATGCTTCCAACTCACTTTGCTTTCTCCATCTTGACGTTCGCAAAATACATATCCAACTTCAGCAATTTCGTCTACTTTTCCTCTTCCTAAAACTTCTAAGAGAATTTTATAGCCTATAGGATTAAAAGTAATATCTTCTACGCAGCTACGACGCACCATAAAAAAACCGCTCATCGGATCGGAAACTCTACCCGTTACTCGTGGCAAAATTACCAATCCTAACAACTGAGCGCCGCGAGATAATAAACGTCGAATAAAACTCCAGCTACTTACCCCACCACCTTCTACATGACGACTAGCAACCGCTAAGTCTGTTCCTTTTTGAATAGCATTTAATAATTGCAAAAGTATGTGGGGTGGATGCTGCAAGTCTCCATCAATTACACCCAATATCCTTCCTCTAGAATTTTGCCAACCGCGAATTACCGCAGAAGAAAGCCCTCGCTCGTTTTCGCGCCGCATCACCTCTAACTGCGGAAATTCTGAAGTCATAGACAAAGCCACTTCCCAAGTACCATCCGGGCTATTATCGTCAACTATAATTAGTTCGTAATCTCCCGGTATGCTTTCATCAAGCAAGCTAGTTAATGTTCTGACAATTTTATTGATATTACCAGCTTCAAGGTAAGTGGGAATGACCAACGAAAACATAATGCTTCGATCGGTAACACCCACTCTAGATGGCAATTTGGGAATCCGTAAAGAACCGCTTGGCAATGATAAAAGATTCTTCGGTTGAATGATACTCATGAAGAAAAGAATATTTTAGGCTAGTGCTTTTAGTAATTATGCTTTAAATTAGCTTTTTGAGAATAGCTGATAAATAATTGGTAATTAGACGCTTTCAATAATTAATTGTGTCTGACGCGAAAATCTTATCGAAATGTTGCTGAATCTAAATTTATCAAGCGATCGAGTTAATTTGGTAAGCAGGCGTTACAAATCGAGATTAGCTGTAACAATAAAATATATGCCGGATTTTTTTGATAAACGCTATATTTTTACAAAATTCCTATGAAAGTTCCTGTAAAAAATCCAGTCGATCCAATTCTTGAGCGTGCCTCCAGTGGCTACGATTTATCTCCCGAAGAAGGAATTACATTATTAAAACAAACTGAGCCAAATATTATAGAGGCTATCCATACAACTGCCGACAAACTACGATTTTCTCAAGCAGGAAATACCGTCACTTATATAATCAACCGAAATATTAATTTTACTAACATATGCGAGCAACACTGTAGTTTCTGTGCATTCCGAAGAGATGAAGGTGATGAAGGTGCTTTTTGGTTGGATTGGGGACAAATTATCGAAAAAACCACAGATGCCGTAAAGCGGGGTGCGACGGAAATCTGTATGCAGGGAGGATTAAACCCCGAAGCCAAAATTGACGGAAAATCTTTAACTTACTATCTCAAATTAATCAAAACTATCAAACAAGAATTTCCCCAATTACATCTTCATGCTTTTTCCCCCCAAGAAGTGCAATTTATCAGCAAACTTGATGGACTAAGTTATGCAGAAGTAATAGCTGCTTTACAAGAAGCTGGTGTGGGTTCAATGCCGGGAACAGCAGCAGAAGTTTTAGACGATGAAGTCAGACGTATTCTTTGTCCCGAAAAAACCAACACAGCAACTTGGCTAGAAATTGTTAGCACCGCCCATCAACTAGGTTTACCCACTACCAGCACCATGTTGTCGGGACATATCGAAACCGTAGAACAACAAATCGGACATTTAGAAAAATTGCGATCGCTACAACAAGCTGCCGTAAATAAAGCATATCCGGCTCGGATAACCGAGTTTATTTTATTACCATTTGTCGGTCAAGAAGCTCCAAAACCCTTGCGAAAACGTGTTGGACGCGACCAGCCAGAGTTAGATTCGTCACTATTACTTACTGCTGTAGCCAGAATTTATTTAGGAAATTGGATACCGAACCATCAACCGAGTTGGGTAAAACTAGGAATTCAAGGGGCAGCCAAAGCTTTAAATTGTGGCTGTAACGATATCGGCGGTACGTTAATGGAAGAGCATATTACCACAATGGCAGGTGCCCTCGGCGGAACCTGCATGGAAATAGAAACTCTACAAAATACTATTACCTCTTTAGGAAGACCATATCAACAGCGGAATACACTTTACGAGAAGGTTTGAAGGGAATTGGGGATTGGGCATGGGGCATAGGGCATGGGGAATTGGGCATTGGTAATTGGTAATTGGTAATTGGGGAGAAGAGCGATCAACTAACTCCTAACTCCTAACTCCTAACTGTAGAGACGTAGCACTGCTACGTCTCTACACTCCTAACTGCTAACTGTTCACTGTTAACTGCTCACTGCTTCATGCTTCTTCAAGAACGATCCCTAGGATACAAATACAAGATACGATGGACGTTGATTTAAGTATTTGTTCACAAATAATGCATATGAAACGCTATTGGTCAGGTTTACTTGCCTTAGTTTTAGTTGTAGTCATAGGCTTAACTGGATGTTCCGGTAGCCCAGATCAACTAACTGGGGATTATCGTCAAGACACTCTGAATGTAGTCAGTGTATTAAGACAAGCCTTAGCTTCACCTGATGATGCTGCTGATAAAGCAGCAGTTCAAGCAGATGCACGTAAAAAGATTAATGAGTTTGCAGCTCGCTATCAACGTAACAATTCTGTATCAGGTTTAAGCTCCTTTACAACCATGCGAACTGCTCTTAATTCTTTAGCCGGACATTACAGTTCTTATCCAAATCGTCCCGTACCTGAAAAGCTAAAAAATCGCTTGGAAAAAGAGTTCAAGCAAGTAGAAACTGCGCTCAAACGTGGTTCGTAGTTGCTGAATCAATTTGTTTACTCGCGGTTAGTAGTTCGGAGTCTAGAAAACAACTACTAACCGTAACAATTTGTTAAATTCTAATTATTTTTAATTTATTATCAACTATTCTTTATTTGCTTAATTTGCTCAAATAAAAGCGAACGATCAACTGTCTAGTATGTTTAATCAAATTTTTGGTTAATTTTAATAATCATCAATATTACAGTGATATTACATAACTAAGAACCAAAAAAATCTATTACTTAAAGTTGAAATTTACACATCCTCGGCTATAATATTTAGTTTTTAAAGTAATACTCCTATCCTATTAAATGTAGAAAGGAGTAGTTTTTGACGCAAGTATTAATACCTTGTGCGTTTTTGATATTGGTAACAAATAAATATATCAACTGACTTAATTGTCGAAAAATGGAAGTATAATATCTAGCTGTAGATAATACGGTGTAGTTGGCAAGCAATAAAACAAACATATAATTGCTTTAAATTGCAAATTGACATTTAGAAAAAAATTGAATAACAATCTAGAGCAACAGAAATAAGATATTAGAAGTCGATAAAATCAAAGCTTCAAAGCTCTGATTGCAAAATTATGTAATAAAATACACGTTACCAGTGGAAAAGTGTATTGGGGTTAGTAACAATTTTTAATTTTATTAGTGAGTATGTCTAAGTTTGCCTTGAATGTCGCAAAGCCAAAGTTAATTTTACGACAACTGTTTGCAGTAGTTTTCAGTACGACTCTGTTTCTTCCCTACCTTAAAAGTCAGCCAGCAAACGCAAAAGTAAATAGCTATTGCCATATATCATCTACGGCAGTTAAAGAAAAAGGAAAATTGCGTTTGTCAGCACAAAAAGGCGATCGAGAAGCCGCAAATCGTTATACTCTATTAGTCAGGCAGCACTCACAAGAAGTACAAGACTGTCGCAGACGTACTTGGCCAGAAGTTCAAGCAGTCTGGTTGCGCTTGTATCCCTGCGACGTTCAAGCGGGGGCACTTGACAGAATTATGGATAATGTTGTTAATAAAGGCTACAACCAAGTTTATGTAGAAACTTTTTACGATGGGCGAGTATTGTTACCAAAAAGCTCGAATCGTACAGTATGGCCTTCCGTACTTCGCGGTAAAGGGCAGGAAAACATCGATTTATTAGCGGAAAGCATTCAAAAAGGGCGCGAACGGGGATTAAAGGTATATTCCTGGATGTTTACCACTAATTTCGGCTATACCTATGCTAAACGTAAAGATAGAGAAGAGGCGATCGCCCGAAATGGAAAAGGTCAAACCAGCCTCTATGTAGTAGATAACAGTTCTCAAGTATTTGTCGATCCATATAGTTTGCAGGCTAAGCGCGACTATTATGAAATGATGACTGAAGTAATGCGCCGTCGTCCTGATGGTGTTCTATTTGACTACGTGCGCTACCCGCGTCAAGCAGGTAAAAATTCCATAGCTACCAGAGTTACAGATTTGTGGCTATACAGCAAATCTACTCAACAAGCGTTATTTCAACGAGCGTTGAATAACAAAGGATTGGGGCTGATTCGGCTATTTTTGAGCAAAGGATACGTTACATCATCAGATATAGCTAAACTTGACGAACAATATCCTCAAGAAGGAGAACCCTTATGGCAAGGGCGCACTCCACAAATTCAGCAAAAAGCGATTATTTCTCCACAAGAAAGACAACCCTTGCTGCAATCAGATTTGTGGCAGCTTTCCGTTGCTCATGCCATGCAAGGTATTATAGATTTTGTCGCACTCGCAGCTTATCCAGCACAGCAGCAAGGAGTTCCCGCAGGAGTAGTATTTTTTCCTGGTGGAAATAAAACCGTAGGAAAAGGTTATGATTCGCGCTTACAACCTTGGGATAGATTTCCTAATTCCTTAGAATGGCATCCGATGGCTTACGGAAAATGCGGTACTAGTAACTGTATTGTTTCTCAAGTAAAGCGAGTAATAAACACTGCGAAACCCGGAACCCAAATAATCCCAGCTTTAGCGGGTGCTTGGGGCAAATCCATAAGCAATCGTCCACCTTTAGAAAAACAAATGCAAGCTTTAAGTCAATACAAACCATATATCAAAGGAGTCAGCCATTTTGCTTACTCTTGGCAAAATCCCAAAGATGACAATGATAGAAAATTCTGTCGAGTACGTTAATTAAAAATGTAGAGACGCGATATATCGCGTCTCTACAATTTGGATTTTATAGGAAATTCCCTATTTCCCCCAACCCTATTCCCTCTTATTAAATCCTCTGCGGCTGCAATTTCAAATAATCAATAAAATCCAGAAGCTCTGCATCAGTTAATTGCTGACGCGAACGTTTTTGATATCTTTGCTGTAAATACTCTCTTCCCTGTTCGGTAGTCCAATTTAAAAGCCTCAAATATTTATCGGATTGAGCAATTAAATTTTCGCGCAATTCAGCAGTTGTTAATTCAGTATCTTGTTGTGTTTTCCGACTAATTTTTAAAGCTAAACTTTCTCCTAAAACTTGCCAGTTGATTTCTTTATATCCATCCCAACTAACACCTATGGATCTATAAGTTGCTGGATTGTAAACTTTACAAAAGACAACTTTTTTATCTCCAGGTTCAACCGCAATTGTTAATGGATGCTGTAATTCTTCAGAACTCAAATTATCCAAGGATAATAATAAACTTTTAGAAAAGTAAGAATCGCTACCCGACCGCACAACATAAGGTTTATCTGCAATAATATGTAAATCGGTTTTTTCTGTTTCTCCAAATGAAGTTTCGACTTTCTTATTAACTTCGATTCCAGTTATTATTCCAGTCAAAGCTTTATCGTAAATCGGAATCTGCTTATTTTCTTCCGAAAGCGCGTACCAACAGTAATCATTTTCTCTGCTCACAAAAATATACTGCAATCTTGGAATCGCACCAAAGCCTAATTTAATATCCATGTTCCGTAAATGGTTTTATTAATTAACAATTTTTGCAATCCGCTATAAACGGCTTTATACATATAATTCCCACAACAACTGCTAAATCATCATTCACAGCGCATTTAATCGCTAAGCTCTTTAGTTGATCTAAAATAATTATAGTACTTATGTATTGATATATAAAAAGAATAAACCATAAATGTAGAGACTTTGCAGTTGCAAAGTCTCCTCCCACAATTTCCGCAAAACACAATGCTGCGAACAATACTGTTTAATAAATAAAACAGCCAGCTAAAAATCCACAACAAAAAAATCCGTATTAACCACCAAAAAAGTAGTTCATATTAACCTGAATATTAGTACTCGAACCAACTACAAATACAGCCGAATCGCCAAACTTAGGGGACCAGTAAGAATTCGAGGATTTCGAGAAAATCCGAAACCTTCTTTGGGTATACCTAAACCGTTTGTATTAAGCTTGCCATCACCATTTTTATCGTGAAACATTGCTAGGGCATAAGTTCCAGCTTTTAAGGAAGGAATATTTAATTTTACGTTGTTATTTCCAAGCTTGACGCATTGTGCTTTGATAGCACGTTTATTATTGCTGGGAAAACCGCGACTGCTGGAAAAAAGGCTGAAACAAACTTGTCCTTTTTGATTTTTGAGTCCTTTAACCGTGACAGAAAGATTACTATTTACATTAGCTTCAGCACTGGGTAAAAATGCTAAATTGCCGATAACACTTAGAAGTGCAATGCCGACTTGAAACTTATTCTTTAGTAAATTCATAGAAATTGCTCACAACAAACTCTTACAGAATAAAGCAAATAAATTACTCTATAAATTTACTAGTACACAATGTTACGACTTTATCAGTGTATTTTACAATTAGATGCAGTTTTACTTTTAACCTAAAGTATCTGGATCTACACCCAACGCCTTCAAACGTTCCGCCAGCATTTGCGCTCTATTTTCTGCTTGTTGACGGCGTTGTTCTGATTGAGTAATTCGTTCTTCAGCTTCAGTAATACGTTCTTCAGGTGTAAAAAATCTTTTTCCCGATTCGTCGTACCAATACATCCATTCTCGCGTGATACTTTGATAAGTTCCCCTTTCGCAACCAATTCCCAAACCAATTTCTGACAACCAAACGGGATTTCCTGGCAGTAACACATATTCGCCATTAACCAACTTATACACTTCTAAAGGTGGTTTGCGGCGACGCTGGGGATTGTAAACCACGTAATATAAGATTTCTAATTCAGCGTAAAATTCTTTCTTGCTGCTATATTCCCCTCGATAAGTTTGGGAAACAACTTCTAAAACCATAGTTGGAAGTTTCTGCTCTTCCCAAAGTACATAACTCAAGCGTAGAATTTCATCAATAAAACGCTCAACACCCAAACTCAGAAACCCATCCGGGACAATAGCCGGTTTCTTCGGATCGTAATAAATCCCCATATCTACGCCAAAAAACCAATCCCGACGTTCCGACCAAATTAAAGCCAGTATAGCTTTGAGCAAACCGGGAATTAAATATTGCAATTCATTATCTACGGGAGTTTCGTCATCGGGTAATTCCTCAGAAGAAGGATAGCAATGTAACGGGTTGTAGTTTAGCATGGAAGGTTTACCACAGTTGATGCGATTCTATAGATATTTTAGTTAAAGATCGCAAGGACATAAAATGTTGACTTGCTTGATTCATGGCTGTTTTATTATTGCTAATAATGTAGAAGAGGTAAAACGTAGTGAAACAGCACTTAATTCAATATAAAAGTTTATAGTTGGTACGGCTTGTAGTTTTAGATATCATACCTATTAAATTTAAATAAGGAAGTTTACTTAACATGATTAACAAAGAATTGCTAATACAAGAAATAGAATCTTTACCTTCAGAATTATTAACTGAAGCATTAGATTTTATTCGTTTTATTAAAATTAATCATGCCAAACGTGAATTGGAAAATGATACTAGCTCGAATTTAAACACTCAGCAGCAATCGAAAAAAAATCTTTATCCACTACATAATACACAGCCATACAATTACGATAACCCAACAGAACCCGTTGCTCTGGAAGATTGGGAATTTTTGCAATGATTGTAATAGATACACATATTTGGGTGTGGTGGATTCAGAACGATACAACACGTCTCACGGTAAAATACCAACAATGCCTCAAAGAAAATGAAGCTAATGGCATTGGTGTTAGTATCGTTTCTTGCTGGGAAGTTGCAAAATTAGTAGAAAAAGGTAGATTAACTTTACCTTTAACAATTGCTGAATGGATGGAAATTGCTTTGACTTATCCTGGTGTCAGATTATTAGATTTATCTTTACCAATAGTTATTGATTCAACTCAGTTAGCAGGATTTCACAGCGATCCTTTTGACCAGATGATTGTTGCTACAGCTAGGTTTTATGATTCTCCTTTGTTAACTGCTGATGCGAAAATTATTGCCTATTCGGGTGTAACAACTTTGAAGTGAGAATTTTTCGGCGAAATAATTTTTTAGAGGATATAAAAAAATGTAAGGTGGTGACGCTACAAACTTTTTAGATTAAATCTTAAATTTATTGAAGCGTCACGCACCAATGATATTTAGATTTACTAAATCAAAATTCCCATACGTGTTCGGGATTATTAAGCGCAGCGCGAACGTTATTTAAATTAGCCAAGTCTTTAAAAGGGCTGGATTTAGCTATTTCTGTAATCGAATTCAAAGCAAGAGCAAGTTGTTGATTATCACCCGACAAAAGAGCATCATCAACTACACCAAATAAAGCGCGAAAATTTTCCGCACGTTCATCAAAAGAGCGATCGAGGTATGTTATTACTAAATCGCGTTGAGCATTAATTCTAGTAATACTTTCTTTTTCCCAAGCTTCGATATCGCGGCGTTTAGTACGTTCAACTTCGGCGATCGCCAAGTATTCTGTATAAGCTGAAACCATTTGTTGAAGAGATTCAGCAGGATTTAAATTTTGCAGCCCAAAGTTTTTAATTTTTTTAAGTGACATCTTTAATATCCTCACAGACTGCGGTACCTAGCAGTAATTGCTCCAGTAGCAGGATTTATCCATCCTTCGCTATCTAAAACAGGAGTTTTGATGATTTCTGAAATTGCTTTTACTAATAGCGCTACCTGTTGAAATTTAGCTGCATCGCGATTCGTATCGAAATTAGTTATAGATTCAAGTTCATTAAGTCCATAAATTGCTCGTTCATTAAGAGATTTAAGTAAATATCCTAATTCATAAATCCGCTGTTTTACTTGTTCTAAAAAATCACTAACTCCATCAATCTCAGCAGTTGCTTTATTAACTTTCGCTTGATATTCTCGTGCTTTTGTTAAAGCTTTTTCTTGCTCTCCTGCAAAAACAAAGCCACGAATCATTAAAGCAGGACCAACAGTAATTCCACCTAACACAACAGAACCAAGTGCCATACCGCCACCACCAGTAGCAAGTGAGCCACCACCAAACCATGCTAAAGTCGCATTTGTCGCAGCAGCACCGCTTAAACCTGAGATAGGAGTTCCCGTACTTGCGACTCCTAATAAAGAAGCAAGACCTGTTGCACTACTATATACTTTTAATCCTCCTTGAATAGCTTCAACACCTGCTTTGACAAATTGTTGGGCTTCGATTGCTGCTGTTTTATATTCCTCGATTTGAGCAACTGAAATTCTATCAAATCTCTCTAAAAACTTATTCTCACTTTGGTTAGCTTTACCATTATTTTTTTCAATGAAGTCAACAAAGCGCCCAACTGTATGAATCATCATATCCATTTTTAATTCATCAAAATCTTGGAATAACTGATTAGTTTTTTCTCTTTGTGAATTCAAATAGTAAACAGCATCTTCATAATCTCTTTGAGCTTCTTCACCAATTTCCTTCGCTTCATCCATATCAGATAAACCTGAAATGCCTGCTCCAACGCCCAAAGCACCAGTAGCCAAAGCCGCAGCACCCAATATTAGTGGAATCATAAATTGCTCCCGATTAAAGTTAGTTTTTTAAAAGGTTATCTAGAGTTTTTCTACGACGGAAGATTAACCTTGTATCTAGAGTTCCCAAATCAACTAACTAATCAACATTTTTCAGAAGCAATAATTTAAAAGTTGAATAAATAAATCGAGTTTACTGAAGTATTAACACGAATAAATATGTGTCATTATTAACACTGTTCCTTTAATTAGCTCTAAATCTAAAATGTTGAGTTATGTCCTATCGAACACACTATGAAGATCGTTCCTCAACCCAACCTACTAACTCTCTCTTGCTTTCTTTCCTCTGCGCTCTCCGCGCCCTCTGCGGTTTTTTAAATCCGTAATTTTCAGTAAATTACACAAATGAAATAGTTTATAAATCATGACGATAATTACAGCTATAGCTGGTGCGTGACGGCAAAATCAACTTGTTTAGCTAGGCTTAATAATTAATCGCAGCCATCACACACCCTACAAAGAAATCTCTCCACAACCCCACAAAAAAAAGGACAGGTTTTAATTAAACCCATCCCTTCCATCAAAAAATTACTTCAAACTAAAAACTAATCACCAATCTCCGGCGCACTCATCGAAACCGTAGGAGCTTCCTGCTGAGCCAAACTCGGCACAGAATCGCGCAATCTTTCTGTTAATTGAACTGTTGTCGAATCGTAAATCTGAGTCAAAATCTTCGGATACAAACCAATTCCGATAATTGGAATCAACAAACAAGCAACAATAAATATTTCGCGGGGTTCGGCATCTATCAAATTTTGACTAGAAGTCAACTCTTTGTTTTCCTCACCGTAGAAAATCTCCCGCAACATTGACAGTAAATAAATCGGTGTCAAAATAACACCAACTGCCATCAAGAACACCACAAATATTTTAAAGGTGTTGTTATAAGCATCGCTGGTAGCAAAACCAACAAATATCATCAACTCTGCTACAAAACCGCTCATTCCCGGCAATGCTAAAGAAGCCATAGAACAAGTGGTAAACATGGCAAAGATTTTACCCATTTTTTGACCAACACCGCCCATTTCATCGAGCATCAAGGTGTGGGTTCTATCGTAAGTTGCACCAACTAAGAAGAACAAACTTGCTCCAATTAATCCGTGAGAAACCATTTGCAATACTGCTCCGCTCAAACCTAAATCGGTAAAGGAAGCAATACCAATCAACACAAACCCCATGTGGGAAATTGAAGAGTAGGCGATTTTCCGCTTCAGGTTGCGTTGAGCAAACGATGTCAAGGCGGCGTAAATAATATTTACAACCCCCAGAATTATTAATGCTGGGGCAAAATAAGCATGTGCATTGGGAAGCATTTGAGCATTCATCCGAATCAGCGCATAACCGCCCATTTTTAACAAAATACCCGCCAGCAACATATGCACCGGGGCTGTAGCTTCACCGTGGGCATCTGGTAGCCAGGTGTGCAAAGGAATTATGGGTAATTTGACGGCATAAGCTATCAAGAAACCAGCATACAGCCCAAGTTCCAATTTGATAGGAAAATCTTTGGCGGCTAAAGTTGCCATGTCGAAGGTAACGGTATCGCCGTAAAATGCCATTGCAAGGGATGCAAGCAAAATAAATAGCGAACCACCAGCGGTATACAAAATAAACTTAGTGGCTGCATAATGACGCTTTTTACCTCCCCAAATTGACAATAGGAGGTAAACCGGAATCAATTCGAGTTCCCACACAAGGAAGAATAACAGCATATCTTGAACTGCAAATACGGCAATTTGTGCGCCGTACATTGCTAGTATCAAAAAGTAGAATAGCTTGGGTTTAAAAGTTACCGGCCAAGCAGCTAAAACCGCCAACGTGGTAATGAATCCGGTCAAAAGAATTAAGGGCATTGATAAGCCATCTGCCCCTACCGACCAATTTAAACCTAATTGGGGAACCCAAGCATAACTCTCGACTAATTGCAAGTCGGGATTTGAGAAGTCGTACTGGGTATAAAAAGCAGTAACAATGATCGCAAAATCGATCAAGCCGACTATAAGAGCAAACCAGCGTACTGTTTTACCGTCTTTATCCGGAATGATAGGAACCAGCAGCGATGCTGCTATTGGCAACAAAATAATCGTTGTTAGCCAAGGAAAATTAGCTATATTCATCGAATTAGTTAGGAAGGAATAATAAATTCTGGCTATCAACTACTAGCTATTAATTAGCAGTTTTTTTTTGATTTGGCGTTAATGTTCCGGTTGATTTAACAAAAATTGAAAGTAGGGAGTAGGGAATTGGGCATGGGGCATGGGTAATTGAGAACTCTTAACTCTTAACTCCTAACTCCTAACTCCCCATAGCCTCAAAAAGATGAAGGCAGATAAACTAATTTCTCTGCCTTCATCCCCATTCATCTGATTCTTTAATCTGTGGGTATCTCAAGCGTTAAGACGCTGCTTCACAAGTAGAAACGTAACATATGACATTTCTACATCAGGTAACACCAAAGACAATTACCAAGCCCAAAACGGCTCCAAAGATAATCAAAGCGTAAAGTTGTGCGCGTCCGGTTTCTATGTACTTTAAACTTTCACCGCTGAAAAGGGTGAAAATTCCGGTGAGGTTCACAGCACCATCAACAACGCGGAAGTCAACTTCTAATACTTGTCTGGCTAAACGACGCAAGCCAAGAACGAAGACGCTATGGTAAATATCGTCGAAGTACCACTTGTTGAGAGATAGCTTGTAAAGTGCTGGAAATTTGGCTGCGATAGCTGCTGGATCGATTTTTTTGACTCGATACATTAACACAGCCAAGATAATTCCCGTAACGGCGATCGCCACGGAAATTCCTGCCATTGTATAAAACTCGGTGGCATCGAATTCCGCAGTTTTTTCCATCACTTCAGCCAATGTTTCGCTGGGTGGATAGATAAACTCCTCAAAATAGTTTTTATAAGGAGTTCCTACCAAACCAATTAGCATCGAAGGAATTGCCAAAATCGCTAACGGTAAAGTCATCGTCCACGGTGATTCATGGGGTGTATCGCTGTGTCCGTGACTGTCATGATGTTCGTCATGAGCTTCAGCTTCCAATTCTCCCTGCTTCATTGCTCCAGGGCCAAAATTGGTCGCAACCGCTGGTTGAGTCAACTGCTGCAAAATACTTTCATCTTTGCCCTTAAATTTGCCTTCAAATGTCATGAAATACATTCTAAACATATAGAAAGCAGTAAGTCCGGCAGTTAACCAACCTACGAACCACAAAAATGGATTAACGGCAAAGGCTGAACCAAGAATTTCATCTTTTGACCAAAAACCAGCAAAAGGTGGAATACCCGAAATTGCCAAGCAACCAATTAAAAAGGTAATTGCTGTAACTGGCATATACTTCCGCAGTCCGCCCATTGCTCGCATATCCTGGGCAACAACTGGATCGTGACCTACTACTCCTTCCATTCCGTGAATTACCGAACCGGAACCGAGGAACAGCATTGCTTTAAAGTAAGCGTGAGTCATTAAGTGGAAGAAACCGGCAGTATAAGCGCCTACTCCCATCGCCAACACCATATAGCCAAGTTGGGAAATGGTTGAGTAAGCCAAACCTTTTTTGATGTCGTTTTGGGTAACGGCAATTGTTGCCCCCATAAACGCCGTAAATGCTCCAACATAAGCAATTACGTTCATTGCTGCCGGTACATGTTCAAATACCGGGTACATCCGAGCAATTAAGAAAACGCCTGCTGCCACCATTGTCGCCGCGTGAATCAAAGCGGAAATGGGGGTAGGACCTTCCATTGCATCTGGCAGCCAAACGTGTAGCGGAAACTGGGCTGACTTTGCTACCGGACCTAAGAAGACCAATATCGCAAACAAAATCGCCAGAACGTTACTTAGAGAACCAGTTTGCACGAGTTCTGCTAGGCGATCGCCCATAACCTCGAACTCGAAGCTTCCGGTTGCCCAAAAAAGCCCTAAGATGCCTAACAACAAACCAAAGTCACCAACGCGGTTGGTAACAAAGGCTTTTTGGGCTGCATCTGCTGCTGATTTGCGGTCATACCAGAAGCCAACCAGCAAGTAGGAACACATCCCTACCAGTTCCCAGAATATGTAAATTTGTACTAGATTTGGGCTAACTACTAAACCTAGCATTGAAGAGCCAAACAAACTCAAATAGGCGTAAAACCTGACGTAGCCTGGATCGTGAGACATGTAGCCGTCAGTGTATATCATCACTAACACAGCCACACTGGTCACAATTGCCAGCATCACCGCTGTAAGGTGGTCAACGGTATAGCCCATAGTTAAATGAAAACTACCTGCTGCGGCCCATTCCAAGGTACGCGTATAAGTCGGGTGTCCTTGAATTTGACTCCACAACAAACTAAACGACAGCCCCATTGCCGCTGCCATTAAAGAAATTATTAATACGGCATTTAGCTGTCGTAGGCGGTTAGTCACCTGATTAAACGAGATTAAGCCTAAGCCTACCAGCATCGCTCCTAAAAGCGGTAAAACTGGAATCAGCCAAGCATATTGATAGATCACTTCCATCACTGATGCCTACTTTTAGTATTCTTCACTCTTATTAGAACATTGCTACGAAGTAGAAAATGTTTCGCTGCTACAGAGGGAAGCCTCCATGCTTCGTTGATTATCCATTCGCGCCGCAATCGTCCGGTCGGAACTGTTAATAATTGTGACACACACAATTTTAGACAAAATACCCCACCCAAGGGGTATTTGGGTGGGATTAATAAAATAGTAGTACGGTAGATTGCTAATTCTTGCTAATAATGCAAGTGCTTCTCATTGTGCTGGCATATAAAGCAATTAGACGCAATAAAACTCCCTAGATGGCGGCATACCCCAAGAAAATATAGCTTAGATATCTTCCCTAATCAAAAAAATTTTGCTTTTTCTTTAGGCAATTGTTAAACCTACAATTAAATCAAAAGTATTTGCTCAAAATAATTTTATGGTCAGCATAAGATAACTGTTCGACCAAAAAACAAATTTGGTATAGCCTTTGAATTTTACTTGAGTAAAAGAAAAATCTATAGCCGACTTCGTGAATGCTAATTAATTAAACGCGGACAACATAGGCAACTCAATCAGTAGAAATAAAGCCTTAGAGCTTATTTACGCACCAAGCTTGATAGAGGCACGATCGTTATCTGCTGGTATTTTACTACTGTAAGTTTGGGGTAAATTCGTGTAGCAGTATTTCATTTCGTTCAAAGCTGTAAATAAATCTTCTCTACCACTAAAGCCTTCCAAACGATGAAGCACTATGCCGTTTTTAATCAACAGCAAAGTGGGAAGAGTTTTTAGTCTGTAGGTGGTAGACAATTTAAAATTATTATCGGCATTCACTCCAACTAACTTAATTTCTTCACCACATTGAGATTTAAATTGTAATAATAAAGGTTTTATGATGCGACATAAGCCACACCAAGGTGCTTCAAAATTAACTAAAACTGGAACTTCAGATTCTAAAACTTCTTTTGTAAATGTCCGTTCATTAACCGACAACACCATGATGCCTCTTGAACTTAATGGTTTTCATTCATTACTAAAAATCGCGCCTGCAATTTTATGGCAACAGCAATTTATAGACTTTTATACTCGTATGTTCTCGAAGAACCATTACTTACTTGTATAAAATATCTATTTTTTTATCCAGCACTTTTGTCATGTAGTTATGACAAACAGTTCGCTGTTTAAATTTTCGACTTTTGGTCAAAGCTGCCGTCATCCAATATAACCTCCTATTACAAAACTGGCTTTAATTCTTCGTGATTTGCGAGCAGATGACCCTCTCAACCTTGATCCTATTTAATCTCTACTTTCCTAAAAAAACATTCCTGAGACGGAACCTTAAAATTTGCACCACAGCAAATTATTTAAAGATGTCGCTCGGGCTAGACTAGTTAACTAGTTAATGAAGCCAACAAGCTTATTTTTACGGAAATTGTAACCCATATCCCCCAGAACTGTTTGAATTTATCCTACATTGAATTGGTTGTAATAGATGAGTCGCGGAAACTTCAATATTTTTGCGTAATGCTTGAGAAATGTAAGTATTTAGGAGTGACGAGGGCGTTTACCATTGTACCCTACTAGTAATAGCCATTAAAAAGGGATGCAACCACCAAAATAAAAGTACAAAGCAAGCAACTCCAAAATAAGCAGGTCGTAAGAATTCCTTACCTTTGATAGATTGACGACCATCAATAATTGCGGCAAAAGGAATAGTGCTAGTACGTTGCTTTACTTTTTCAAAAGCTTCACCATAACGCGCATATAAACGGCGATCGCCATGCCATACAGCAAATAAATGGTGCAATATTAAACCGATAGAGGTAATTAATGTAAAAGTAGTACCTATCCACAAAGTATGAGCAACGCACCAAATTATTTGTCCTACCATTTGTGGATGGCGGGTAATACGAATAATTCCAGTTTCATACATATGAACTTCTGGTTTGGAGATAGCAGCAACTTCCAGTAGATTAAATGTAGAAGGATATAAAAACACAAAAGAAATTGCCGATAATACCCAGACCAAACTCTGTATTCCGGGCACATTTTGTACCTGCCACAGCTGAGCGCCATCATAACGATGGTTAAAAAAGTAAATAATTAATATTACAGCTAAGACCAAGCTGACAAGTGCAAATAAAATCCGATAAAGCCTTGCTCCCATGAGCTTTTCTGCTTTTTCCCGCAGGGCTGCTCCTCCACTGTGAGCAATTGCAAAAGTCAATAATAGCCCCAGCATGACACAATGAGTGGAGGTAAACCAAGTCAGCACAATAGTATACATAGATAAAGTAATTTAAAGACGATTAAATCTAGTACAACCAATACCACATTCGTCTTTATCGGAGGACTTTGGTGAAAATGTTATGTTGAGAAATCTGTGTTTTTCGGGTAATGCCGCTTGCCATTCAATATGCATTGTTATCATTCATGCCTTGTCAAAATAACGATTAGAAAGTCCGAATGTTACCAATACTACTTATGCACAAATTCGTGGGTTGAGCCTTATGTCTGACCTTCCTTTTACTTTAGATCAGTTACGAATACTCAAAGCAATAGCCGCAGAAGGGAGCTTCAAGCGTGCTGCTGACAGTCTTTATGTCTCCCAGCCAGCGGTGAGTTTGCAAGTGCAAAATCTAGAAAGACAGTTGGATGTGCCTTTATTCGACCGTGGAGGATCGTCGGGCACAGTTGACTGAAGCTGGGCACTTGCTTTTGAGTTATGGGGAAAAAATCCTTGGTTTGTGTCAAGAAACTTGTCGCGCTATCGAGGATTTGCAAAATCTTCAAGGGGGTACTTTAATTGTCGGTGCATCTCAAACCACTGGGACTTATCTTTTACCTCGGATGATTGGGATGTTCCGACAGAAATATCCAGATGTAGCGGTACAATTACACGTTCATTCCACTCGCCGCACGGCCTGGAGTGTGGTTAACGGACAAGTCGATTTGGCAATTATCGGTGGTGAGATTCCCGGAGAATTAACCGATTCATTAGAAAAAATTCCTTATGCCGAAGATGAGTTGGCATTAATTCTACCGGCATCCCATCCATTCTCCAAACTCGAAACGATCCACAAAGAAGACCTATACAAATTGCAGTTTATTGCTTTAGATTCCCAATCTACTATCCGCAAAGTAATAGATCAGGTGTTAACACGCCACGATATCGACACGCGGCGTTTACGGATTGAAATGGAACTTAATTCGATTGAAGCAATTAAAAATGCCGTGCAATCTTCATTGGGGGCTGCTTTTGTTTCTACAAGCGCTATTGCCAAAGAGCTACAGATGGGAATACTTCATTTTACTCCGATTGATAGCGTAGTCGTTAAGCGGACGCTGTGGTTGATTTTTAACCCCAATCGATACAGATCCAAAGCCGCAGAAGCCTTCAGTCGAGAAATACTGCCTCAGTTTGCCGCTCCTGGTTGGCATATCGATATGTTAAAATCATCACATTCTTCATTATCAGTAAATGGATTAGAAGTACAGGCATCCAACTTTAAAGAAAGTTAAAGTGATGTTAAAAGTGTTTTGTCATAGTAGTAACTGCGAATATGACACCGACTTTATTAGTAAGACAAAAATAATTATAGGTTTTTCGACTATTAACCCTTGTGTTTTGTCGAGGTAGGATGTGTAAATATTTCTGTCGGACTACTTAAAGCCGGACTTTACCGTTCGCTAGTTCAAGCAAATTGCTCGTGACTTATGACCAACAATGGAAATTTACTGTACTCGTCCCCAGTGTCCCCGTCCCCAGAACAGTTTTGTAGATTTAGACGATAACGCAACCCTGAGAACGGCACAGCAAAAATACTGTAGTGCTTGCGGGATGCCTTTAATTTTAGCCGGACGTTATTTACCTATAAAGCTGCTTGGAAGAGGAGGTTTCGGAGCAGCATTTTTATCGCGCGATCGCCATACCCCTCTAATGCGTCAATGCGTGGTGAAACAGTTTCTGCCAGCGGTCGATTTGAGTCCAACTCAGCTACAGCTAGCACAAAATTTATTTGAAAGAGAAGCAGTAGTTTTAGAAGAGATTGGCTCGCAACACGAGCAAATTCCTGACTTATTTGCTTTTTTCCCTGTTATAGTTCCTGGGTTGCAACCAAACCAGCCTCACCAATTTTTCTATTTGGTACAGGAATATATTGATGGAGAAAATTTAGAAGAAGAATTAACAAGTAGGGGTGAATTCTCCGAGTCAGAAATATTGTTCGTAATGCGTTCAATTCTCCCAGTATTGCAATTTGTTCACGATAAAAATATCATCCACCGGGATATCAAACCTTCTAATATCATGCGCCATCGTAACGGTAAGCTTTTCTTACTAGATTTTGGCGCAGTCAAGCAAGTCACAAACAGCCCCAGTGGGGCTGGTAATTCTTCTACGGGAATATATTCCTTGGGATTTGCACCACCAGAACAAATGTCTGGAGGACAAGTATTTCCTTCTACCGATTTATACGCTTTAGCCGTAACTATTATTTTGTTGTTAACCGGACAAAAGGATATAACCAAGCTATTTGATGCCTACAGCAACCAGTTAAAATGGCGAGACAAAGTAAACATTAGTTCTGATGTTGCCGAAATCTTAGATAAAATGCTCCGCAGTGCGCCAAATCAACGTTTTCAATCGGCAGAATCCGTTTTAATGGCACTTGACGATTCCGCGCAACCCATACCCGATACTTCACTCAGTTACCATCAACCTCCAGTAATATCACAACCAACACCTCCACCACTGCCAAAACCATCAACCACTAGTCGCACATCAGTACAAACGTTTTCTACATTAGAATTATTAGCTGGTTCAGCTTTTAGTGGGTTTGAAGGTGCTTTAATTTGCATAGCTTTTTTCAGCTTACTCAAGTTACCTGCTCTTACTTTTGTTGTTTGTGCTGTCGTTTTAGGAACTATTATCTTTGCTCAAACCAGGCGATGGATTGAAAGGTGGGATTTAGTAATTATTCCTGCGATTACTTTATTAATCATATTTTTTATTCCCTTGTTACAAGGTGGATTTGGCATCCAAGGGATAATTGTCTTATCAATAGCCGCAAGCTTAATTACAGTGGCATTCACGTCACTATTTCGTATTATATACAAAATAATATCTTTGCTTTTTAACTAAGATTTAAATACTTCTTAATCTTTAATTAACTTTAAAATCATCATCAGAATAACTTGTTATTAATACGTTACAAAACGTGATTTAGTTAAAATATAAAAATAGAAATAAATTTAATTAGTTGCAAAATGCATTCTTGAATCTTGATACTCAATCGAGATATATTGCTGTTAAGTAAAATGCTGGAGTTTTGATCTCAATCAATTAAAAATTTCCGAGTGCTTGCCAACATTTTTACTTTCGTACATCTTTATTGATGATTTTACGAAACAAACTCTAAGAGTGATGAAAATAGATCGGACTTAATCTACACCAATATGAACGGCAGTAGATTGTTTGTCAAAATTAATTTTTAGGGGCATCTATTACTAATTTTATTTAACTCTGCAAGCAAAAAATTGCACAGTATAAAAAATATTAACTCTCTTACAGACGAATGCTACACTTATGGCGCAAAAAAACGAGACAACGGTTTTAGTTTTAGCTCTACTAATTACTCTGAGCTTAATAGGTGGAGTATATTGGTGGTTGGCTAGAAGCTATGGTATTCGACTGACTAATTTTGCTGACAATCAATCTCAAGCTAACCTGCAATCTGGCGAGGAAAGTTTTAAGTCAGTTAAAGACGTTCCTTCTGGATTATTTAGCTATGGGGGTAGTACTACATGGGCACCTATTCGTAAAGAAGTTGATTCTGCGATAAAAACTGCTTTTCCTACATATCAACTCCGCTATACAAATCCAACTACAGGTAATCCAGGTTCTGGTACTGGTATCAAGATGCTGTTAAAAAACCAGTTGGCTTTTTCCCAATCTTCGCGAGCTGTAAAAGATAAAGAATATCAACAAGCCCAACAGCGAGGTTTTAAACTCCAAGAAATTCCAGTTGCTATCGATGGTATTGCGATCGCTGTTAATCCTAATTTGAAGATTCCAGGGCTTACCCTAGCTCATCTTCAAGATATTTTCACTGGCAAAATAACTAACTGGCAAGAAGTTGGCGGAGAAAATCTACCTATTAGACCTTATTCTCGCCGTCTAGCAGAAGGAGGTACTGTAGAATTTTTTCATGAAAATGTCTTAGAGAGTAAAAACTTTGGTAGCAATATCGAATTTATTGCCAATACGACTGAAGCCTTAAGGAAAGTTGCACAAAACAAGGGCGGTATTTACTACGCTTCTGCACCCGAAGTGGTTGGACAGTGCGCTATTAAACCCTTGCCACTTGGGCGAACATCTAATAAATTAGTTCCTCCATACAAAGAACCTTTTGTTAAACCTTCTCAATGTCCACAAACACGAAATCAACTCAATACTGAAGCTTTCAAAAGTGGTGAATATCCTATCACTCGAAGGTTGTTTGTAGTAGTTAAGAAAAATGACCAAATTGACGAACAAGCAGGTGTTGCTTATGCTAATTTGCTACTCACAGATGAAGGTCAGAAATTAATTTCTCAAGCCGGATTTGTCAGAATTAGATAATGTCTGATACTTTGAAGCTAATAGTCAAATTATCTTTTTACAATAGACTATTAGCTATTTTTTATAAAAAAACAAGCAATTAAACGAAGAGTATAAATAGTATTTAAAAGCGATTATTTCTAATGTCACAGAAAAATGAAACCCCAATTCTGATTTTATCTTTATTAATTACTGTTCTACTTATAGCCGGTGGATGGTGGTGGTTTAATAAAAACAGTAGTTCTAATATTAGTTCTCTTATTAAATCTCAACAGAATAAATCGGATTCGGATACGTCAAATACATCCACAGTTCCTCCAATTTCAACATCGGGAACGGGCAGTAATACTTTCGATCGAGTAGAAAATGTCCCTGTTGGATTATTTAACTACGGAGGAAGTACCTCTTGGGCACCAATAAGAGACTTAGTAGATCAAAAAATTCAGGCTTCCCAAAATGATTTTCGTTTGCGCTACGTACAACCTTTGAATAGTACAGCTGGTTCAAGTTCTGGCATTGAAATGCTAATCAACGATCGATTGGCGTTTGCTCAGTCTTCAAGACCATTGCTAAATGACGAATTAAGCCGTGCTAAGCAACGGGGATTCACTCTCCAACAAATTCCTGTAGCTATAGATGGATTAGCAGTAGCTGTCAATCCTGAAATTAATGTTCCGGGATTAACTATAGAACAATTAAAATCAATTTACAGTGGCAAAATAACTAATTGGAACCAAGTGGGTGGTGCCAATATACCAATCCAAGCCTACTCGCGTCGCATCAGTGATGGCGGTACGGTAGAACTATTTGTCCAAGACATCTTGGGTGGTCAGCCTATGGCTTCCACGGTGGAGCTTGTCTCTACCACGACTCAGGCGCTACGGAAAGTAGCAAGTAGTCCTGGCGGCATTTATTACGCTTCCGCCCCAGAAGTCGTACCTCAATGTTCAATCAAACCCTTGCCGTTGGGGCGAACGCAAGGGAAATACGTTGCTCCCTATCAAGAACCATTCATCCTCCCTGAAGAATGTCCTCGATCGCGCAACAAATTGAACATTGAGGCTTTTCAATCTGGTAATTACCCGATTACCCGAAAATTGTTTGTGGTGGTCAAACAAAACGGGCAAACCGAACAACAAGCAGGTGTTGCTTATGCCAACTTTTTACAGACTCAGCAAGGACAGGAACTCATTACCCAAAGCGGGTTTGTAAGAATTCGCTGACGCAAAGCTGTTTCTATCTGATATATGTTAGCTGGCTTTACTAATTGACTCTGCTGGCAAACAGATTAAATTATCCCCTTGAGTAAGGATTAGACCCCGCTGGCGCAACTTACCCATTAGGCGAGTTACGGTGACGCGAGTCGAACCGATTGCACTGCCTATTTGTGCATGAGTGAGGGGGAAGGGCAGACAATACCCATGAATTACTTCGGGGTCATTTTCGCTCATCGCCGGTTCTCCGTATTCCTCAATTAATAAAGTGAGAAATCCTAAAAGTCGGTCGATGGTGCGTCGCTGTCCCAAGGCGCTTAACCACAACAGCTTACGCTGGTGTTGATACCTAAAGGCATCCATAACTTCGCGGCGAAAATGAGGCCAATTATCTAAATCGTGCCAGTACATCCACAACACTGCTGTTTGGTCAACATGAGCGTATGACTGCAACGTGAAAGGTGATTGAGCAACAATTTCAAATGGCTGTCCCGCACCTACAAAACCCAAGAATGCTTCTTCAGGAGTTCTGTTAATCCGGCGAGACGTTAATTGAGAAGCAGTGGCACTCACTTGAGCGGTTCCCACCATGCGGATCGCACCCCTTTGCACCAAATACAGCAACCCAGGTCTAGCTGGAATTCGCTCATCTTTGCTAAAGGTGCGGCAGCGATAGTGTTCTTGTGCCCAATCAAGAATTCGTTGCCAAGTTAAAAAAGGACGTGATGCCTCAGAGAAAGAGGATGGAGATTGCATAGGTAACAAAGAGCGTTCGGCTGAAGACAAAGACGACATAAAAAGGTGCAAGGAGTGTCTTTGTGAAAGGCCATCTTAAGCGTTAAACCGCTTGGCCAGCTATCCAAAAGGTAGAATACGATCGCTTCTACTCTTTTGTTATACTCTTACTGTACAATGTTTGTAGTAAAGTTTACCCAGAATTCACTAAATTTTATGCAATTCTAATATTCTTTGACCGAATATAAAGATATGTCTAAAGACGGATGACATAAAATCAATGTTTCTGGGTTTACAGTGTTGTCATCAGTATCTTATGTGCATCAAAAGCTACTAGTAAGTAAATACACAGCAATAATCCAGCTAGTATACGGTTATTTGACTAGAGCGATAAGTATTTATGCTCGGTTACAAAAAAATGAATGTATAGAAAAAAAAGATATTCCTCTATCTAAAGGCAAAAGTGATATTAAAATATCTTATATATCAGGTATAGCATTTCACCTCTCCAAATCTCATAATTCCCAGACTTTTTCCATCGCGACTTCAATAGCTTCTTACTTATCAGCAGATTTGAATGCTTATTTGATGGTAGAAGTTCTACCTTCAGGTTTGATTCAAATACAAGTCACCGACTCACTTCTAGCTGTTTGGTTGCAAAGTTTGATCGATCAAAACGGCAGTATAGAAGCAAGTCCGGTTAACTTTAAAGGTAAGATCGATGGTTTAAGCGATTGTGTATTTTCTATTCAATACATTCATGCACGCTGCTATTCTTTGTTGAAACTGGCACAACAAGAAAAATTAGTTGACTTTAATATTGATAATAAATATTCTTCTCAACCCATACCTTGGCTTAAAAGTGATGGACAACTTCGTTTAAACCACCAAGCTGAGCGGTGCTTGATTGGCAATTTGGTAAAAATTGTCGATGAATTACAGCCAGTCATTGCTCGTTCGGTTAAGTGGGAAGCAGCAGCGCTTAGTTTAGTACAAGCATTTGAAGATTTTTGGTCTGCCTGTCGCATTCACGACGACTTAAAAACTACTGCACCAGAACTTGTTATGGCTAGAATTGGGTTGCTCATGAGTACTCAGTCGGTGTTAAAGTTTCTGCTTGAAGAAAAATTGGGTATACCGGCTTGGTTGGAATTGTAAGTTGAAAGATGAGGAGAAAAGGAGACAAGGAAATAATCCAAAATCTAAAATCCAAAATCCAAAATTATTTAACTCCTAACTATTTTTAAAGTGCTGCTTATTTTTGACATGGATTATTGGTTCCATGCTTCCTTGTTAATGAAAATAATATAAAGTTTTATAACAAACATTGACTAATCAAATAGCTAGGGATATATTAAACCTTGTGTGAGGAGCGAACCAGTAAGGGCACCGAGACGAAACACGGCCAGTCGTCGGTGTCCTTTCTGATTTCGTAGCATTTATTCGCTTCTTAAAGTTTTTAAAGCAGGTTTTATTGTAATACGACGCTTCGAGATGCACCGCAGTTTGATGGGAAGAAAATCTCCCCACCAACTTCTGTTTGTATCGTAAAAGTTTTTTATCGGCTTGTAAACTGCTGTAAGTTATTTTTCGGTAGTTGCTAATAAAAATTTTTCAATTGCTGCGGCTACTCCATCTTGCTCTACATCGGGAGCTACCCAGTTAGCTATTGCTTGAACTTTAGTTGGTGCGTTACCCATTGCTACACCGATACCGGCATACTCTAGCATTTCTACATCGTTAAAGTTGTCGCCAACGGTCATTACATTGGTTCTTTGCAAGCCTAATAATTCTTCAGCTATATAACGTACCGCAGCTCCTTTATTTACTAAAGGGTTGGTTGCTTCAAAAAAAGTGGCTACGGATTTAGTTAGATAAAGTTCTGCTGGAGTATATTGCAGACGCAAATTATCCAGTAATCGATCGATAACTTCCGTATCTTGGCACAAAGCGAGAATTTTTGTGGGTTCGTTGTTTAAACTCGAACGTAAGTCACCTACAGGAATTGGTGTAATACCCGAGCGTTGTCCGTAGATTTTTGTTTCTTCGGTTAATTCTCGGACGTAAAGTTGGTCATTTATATAGAAGTGGACGGATAAAAGCTGACGTAGTTGTGGTTGTTCAAAATAGTCTAATAGTTTTAACGCTACTTCTCTTGGAACAGATAAATGCTGATGAATTTTTTGGGAAACTGGATCTTGAATCCAAGCTCCTTGATAAGCTATCAACGGCAGCTTTGAGCCAATTTGAGCGTGGTAGTGCAAAGCCGAACAGTACATTCTACCAGTGGCGATCGCAACTTGAATTCCTTTGGCTTGGGCTGCTTTAACTGCTTGTATAACACGATTGCTAATTTTGTTGGATTCTCCGGCAATAGTGCCGTCAATATCTAAAACTAGTAATTTAATATCTTGGGTAGATGTATTCCCCATGCTCTTAGATTCCCATGAATGTGATTGAGTGACAGTTAGAGATTAACAGGGGAATTGGGAATTGGGAATTGGGAATTGGAAATTGTGAAGATAAAAATATTCCTGAAAATTATAGAAACCCGGTTTTTTGAAAAAACCGGGTTTCTTATTAATTCAAATTCTTAGTGCTTTAATTTTTCGAGCGATTTGATAAAGGTTTATTTTGATTTACGACGACGGAAGAAAGCTAATGCTGCAACAGAGCCTAAACCAATTATAGATCCGGGTTCTGGTACTTTTGCTACTGGCAAATCTGATCCAGAGGAGCGTCTAGCAATTACTTTGAAATCGGGACCGTTAAATGTTTTGACTATTTTGTCTTTATCATCTTTTGCGGCTGTTGCAAAGATTTGAACGCCCATTAAGCTCTCAACTCCTAAATCAGCTAAACTAACTCCCCAAGAGCCAACTTGTTGAGGATCTTTCTGTTTTTTTATTTCAATAGTTTTGATACTGAAACCAGCGTCTTGTTGCTGAATTTCCTCATCAAATTCTTCACTAATAGTTTTTTGGGCTTCTTTTTCTGTGCCTCTTAATAATAATTTCTTGTCACCAAGGTTTCCGTCCTTATCAATAGCTTGAATTAACATATTACTATTCATTCCTCGTTCAAAGAAGAATAGACTATCTAATCCTGTATTATCTCGTAGAAGAACACTATCGAAGAAAAGTTGAGTGTTAAAAGTACCTTTATCTTCAGTGTCTATAATATTATTCAAATTGTTGTTTCCCAAAAATGCAGCAACTCGATCAGTTGTTGGGCTTTCATTAACAGCTTTATTATCTTCATTTATAAATTCAGGTAGACTAGCGTTAATACCCCTATCTGTACTCGCAGCGCCGGTATTACCTCCAGTCCACTCATCGTTGTCCAAAACCTTTACTTCATTTACAAAGGAAAATCTACTAAATGTTTGGTTATTTTGTGTAATAGAGTTTAAAATAACATCTCCTGTTGTCGGATTATCGCTATCTAGAGTAACGTTACTTTTAAAACTTGCCGCTTGAGCGGAGTTAGAAACAAATAAAACTGAACTAACTGTTAAACCAATAGAAGTAACTAATTTACTAAATTTCATTTTATTTCCCTTCTCTATAAAATTTATCGTTTTTTTTGAAGCAATTTGTTTTGCGCTTCATGTTTTAATTGTGTTCTATCAGGTCTACAATACACATCCGCAAACATCCCGATTAATATTTAAAGTTTAGGGATGCTAAATTTAGTTTATTTTGAAGCTAGTTTTAAGTTGAATAAATTTAGATATTAAATGCAGCTTTAGCTATAGACTCTACTAACTGATTGCTAGAAAAGTTTTTATAAATTTGATAAAAATAGTATTGATATTTATAAAGAGACTTTAGTTATATGCTGTATTTAGCTAAAAAACAGGGTTGTTCGCAAATGGCTTAATTAGAAAATGAAATTTCAGAATTACGTAAGTAAGCTCGATAGATTTTGATTTTTAGTTTTCTGCGAGTTGCTCGAATGGTGTTTCGCAGCGATAAACGTAAAATTTTACGTCTCCACTAAAACAAATGTTCCAAAAGTGAGGCAACTGATTAAAATAAGTAGATGTCCCCAATTACACGTTTTAATCAGTTGACTTCCGATCCAAGTTCTCCGAAAAATCCTACATTCGTCTTAGTTGACGGACATTCCCTCGCGTTTCGTTCTTATTTTGCTTTCGCTAAAGGACGAGATGGCGGACTTCGTACCAAAACGGGTATACCCACCAGCGTGTGTTTTGGCTTTATTAAGTCGTTGCTCGAAGTGATGGAAAAGCAGCAACCTGAAGCGATCGCCGTTGCTTTTGATTTGGGTTTACCAACTTTCCGCCATCAAGCTGATGATACCTATAAAGCCGATCGTCCGGGAACCCCAGAAGATTTTATTCCCGATTTGGAAAATCTCCACGAATTACTCACGGGATTAAATTTACCAATTTTGACTGCTGCGGGTTTTGAAGCAGATGATGTTTTAGGAACTTTAGCGCAGAAAGCCTCGAAGGCAGGATATCAAGTAAAAATCCTGACTGGGGACAGAGATTTATTTCAGTTAGTTGATAAAGATAAGCAAATTAGCGTTCTGTATTTGAATAAGGAATCTCTACAGCGTTCGAGTAAAGGATTAAAAGAATTTCATTCGGAAGAAGTTAAGGAAAAATTAGGGGTTTTACCAACTCAAGTTGTTGATTTTAAAGCGCTTTGCGGTGATAAATCGGATAATATTCCCGGTGTGAAGGGAATTGGAGAGAAAACAGCAGTACAGTTGCTCGATACTTACGGTACTCTGGACAAAGTTTATCAGTCTTTAGATGAAATAAAAGGTGCAACTCACAAAAAACTTGAAGCAGGAAAAGAAGATGCTGAAAAATCTAAGTTTTTAGCGAAAATAGTTGAAGATGTTCCTTTAGAAGTTGATTTAGAAGAGTGTAAGTTGAAAGGTTTTGAGAATAGCGAACTCGAACCAATTTTAGAAAAGTTGGAATTTAGTTCTTTTCTGAAAAAAATTAATCAGCTTCAGCAAAAATTTGGCGGTGATGTTGAAGAAATAGCACAAACCCAAGCTGTAGAAGTTGAAGTTGAAGATAATGATTTATGGTTTTGGAGTGCTAAAGATACAGAAGAATTCCAAAAACAAAATGCTTCACCAATTGTACCTCTGATTATTGATACAGAAGCGAAACTTAAAGAATTAATTAAAATACTCAAAAAATTTACAAGTGCCGAAATACCCGTTGCTTGGGATACCGAAACTACCGATTTAGAACCGCGAGATGCTGATTTAGTTGGAATTGGCTGTTGTTGGGGAACTGGAGAAAAAGAAGTTGCTTATATTCCTGTGGGACATAAAAACGGGAATAATCTGGATAAAAATGTTGCTTTGGAAGCGCTACGTCCAATTTTAGAAAGTGCCGATTACCCCAAAGCTTTTCAAAATACTAAATTTGATCGTTTGGTTTTGCGATGTCAGGGAATTAATATTGCAGGGGTAATATTCGACTCGATGTTAGCAAGTTACGTTCTTAATCCCGACAGCAGTCACGGTTTAAGCGAACTTTCTCAAAAATATTTGGGTTTGATGGCTAAAAGTTACATTGAGTTGGTTCCAAAAGGTCAAACTATTGCGGATGTCAGTATTTCTGAAGTCGCAGATTACTGTGGTATGGATGCTTATACCACATTTGGGTTAGTTGCAAAACTGCGGCAAGAATTAAATAATTTTCCTCGTTTATCAAAGCTTTTATTGGAAGTTGAGCAGCCGCTTGAAGAAGTTTTAGCGGAGATGGAATATCAAGGAATCCGCATTGATACTGCTTATTTAAACGAACTTTCCCAGCAGTTGGAAACAGATTTGAATAAGTTAGAAGAAGAAGTACAGGAAATTGCTGGAGAAAAATTTAATCTAGGTTCTCCCAAACAATTGAGTCAAATATTATTTGATAAATTAGGTTTAAATAAAAAGTATTCTCGTAAAATTAAAACCGGATATTCTACAGATGCAGCAACTTTAGAAAAGCTGCAAGAAGATGATGAAACTGGGATTATTGAAGGCATTATTGAATACCGGACTTTATCTAAATTAAAGTCTACCTATGTAGATGCACTTCCAGCTTTAGTCCGCGAAGATACAAAGCGGGTACATACAGATTTTAATCAAACAGCAACATCAACTGGAAGGCTATCTTCTTCCAATCCAAACTTACAAAATATTCCGATTCGTACAGCTTTTAGCCGTCAAATTCGTAAAGCATTTATCCCGGAAGAAAATTGGTTGATATTAGCTGCGGATTACTCGCAAATTGAATTGAGAATCTTAGCTCATTTGAGTCAAGAACCTGTTTTAGTAGAAGCTTATAACAATAATGAAGATATACATACTGTTACTGCCAGATTGGTATATGAAAAAGACGATATTACTTCCGATGAAAGACGAGTTGCTAAAACTATTAACTTCGGCGTAATTTACGGAATGGGTTCGTTGAGATTTTCTCGTTCAACTGGTATCGATAAAAATCTTGCTAATGAATTTATCAAAAGGTTTTACAGTCGATATCCCAAAGTTTTTGAATTTTTGGAAGGCTTGAAAAAACAAGCAATTTCCCAAGGTTATGTAGAGACAATTTTAGGACGTAGACGGTACGTTGATTTTACCAGTAGAAATTTACAAAACAACAAAAACGTTGCACCAGAAAAAATTGACTTGAGTAAATTAAAGAATATAGGAGCTTATGATGCGGGATTATTGCGCTCTGCTGCTAATGCACCAATTCAAGGTTCTAGTGCCGATATTATCAAAATTGCCTCGATAAAAATACACGAACTTTTGCAAAATTATCAAGCTAGATTGTTGTTACAAGTTCACGATGAATTGATTTTTGAAGTTCCTCCTGAAGAATTGGAAGAATTACAAATTAAGATTAAGTCGGTGATGGAAAATGCTGTAGAATTAAGCGTTCCTTTACTGGTGGAAGCAAAAGCTGGTAATAACTGGATGGAAGCGAAGTGATTCAATTATCAATTATCAATTATCAGATACTTAATATCTAAATTATTAACTTAAGTAGTGGGAGCATCTTGCTCCCTATTTGTTCGGTTAAAAAAATTGAAAAAGTTTAAAAAATTTATAAAAGTTTAAAAAATTTATAAAACTTCAAAACTCTTCATCGACAAAAAATTCAGCATCATCTTCATATCGCCGAGAAGCACTTCGTTTTGAATTCTTTTTAAACAATAGAGGTTGCACTAGAGCAGTTGCAATCATTCCTGCTGCCACAAAAAAAGTCAGTAGTAACCCGACTGGAATTTGAATTGATTCAAACGTAAGAAATCTTAACGAAACTGGGGTGGCGTTTTGCACCGAGACGATGGCGATCGCCATTATCCACAAGGCTACAATTATTGATAAAAGCAGGTTTACAGTTGTTTTCATAAAAAAATACATAAAAGCACTTATGGATGTGCAAGGTTTATTAATCAAATAATCCGGAGCTTTAATTTTTCTCTTTAATATTACAGCAGAATTTTAGATTCGATATGCAAGTCATAAGATAGCGTTGCCTTCTTGACTTCGTAACAGTATCTCTAACAGCTACCGAGCCAATCTAAACTTTTATAGCTTTTTAGTTATACTTACAAAAATCCCAGTCATTATAGATAAAAGCTAATTTGATTAAAGATTTAGTATTTTAGCAAACAAAAAGCTCTGTAACATCCAAACCTATATCAAGAGTTAAAATATAATTTCCAAGTGCTTTACCTTTAACTGGACTTATGAAATTTAATTAAATTGAGCGGGGTGTAAGAGAGTTTAATATAGTCCAGTTTTGGACAATTGGTTGGTATTTAATACCAAAACCATACGAAAACGTCCAATTTTTGCCTGTAGTTAATACTTAAACCTTGCATTTTAATCACCGCTGCTATCGTAATGTCAAGCCCTATAAGACTTTTTGCCAGCTATAATTTGTGGAGTTTAATTGCCCCGGCTTCAGGGCAACAACGCTGGCACTGTCAAATGAAACGGGGATTTATTAAAGCACGGCAAGATGAACCGAAAGTCAAGGCTTTATTGAAGGCGAAAGTCACTCCATCACAGCGTATCGGTTTGCTGGCACAAAAGGGTGTTTACGAGTTTCATCATAATAGAAATCTTCTTAATTCTGTTGATGGGGTAGAAAAAGTTGCACGACTTTTAAAATTAGGAAATTTAGCCGATGAAATCCAGCAGCGAGTGCGACAAATTCTCAAAAAATATCAAGATGCGCCTTTACTTTTAGATAAGCGTATTATGTTACTAACTCGTGGGGATGAAGGCTTTCCCAAACCTATTTTCATCGAACGCGAACATTATAATTTTCGCTTATATGCAACGATGGACTGCGTTTTAAACGAATCCGATACTACATTACATATTATAGATTTTAAAACTGGTAAATCTCCTTTTGACCGCCGACAAGCATTAGTTTATTTACTTGCAGCAAGTTATCTGTATCCGAAATATCAGGCGATCGCCTCATTTTATAATTTGGAGATGGGTAAGAAGTCCCACGTGATTACTGTTAGTAGTAGTGAATTAAAGTTGATTGAATTTCATCTAGGCTATATTGCCGATAAACATCAAAAAGATTTACAAAAATATCGTCAAAACAAAAAAAGCTTTAGTAAGATATTTCCTGCTAATCCCGGTTATCACTGTCGTTTTTGCCCGTTTCAATCTATTTGTGATTATTCAGATAATGGGGAATAGGCATAAAATTAAGAAACCCGGTTTTTTGGAAAAATAGGGCTTACGTAAAGCCCCCTTTTTCAAGGGGGTTGGGGGGATCTCAGTATCTATAACACTATATTTTCCGTTATCGCTGCGTAAGTTCTGAAAAACTGGGTTTCGTAATATCAGATAAATTAACAATATTTAAAAATTTATTCTTCCTTGATTTAAGAACTTATATCCAACTGCAATTGAACCAAAACTAATAAAGAAATTCCATAAACTAGTAGGCTTTAAAAGAACTCCTCCACTTAAGAAAACTAATATTATGCCGATGGTGAGTAAAATCCAGCCAAAGTTACCAGTTTCTCTGCGAAAAAATACTAGTGATAACACACCGCCTAAAACTGCTAAAACAGAACCAACTGCTGGCAAGCTTTTATAGAAATATTGAGAATAAGTACTTGTAAAGATAATATTTTGACCTAAATAGTAAATGCCGATTAATAGTAGAATTAACCCGATAAATTTGATTAACAGTCTGCCCATATTCTTTTAGCTATTTTTATTTTTCATTTTATTCCACTGTTTTTTATAAATACCTCATAGATTGTACGGAAAATAGTAAATCAATGACCAATTAACAACGCCCAATTCCCAATGCCCTTCGACCCAATTCCTAATTTATTTAAAATAAGATAAGTCAATGTTGCCGAAATGAATGCTTAGGGCAATATTTAATTGTTCTAATGATTCTACTAACCAATCAATACTGCTAGTACTTGCTGATTCATAATGATTGAACAAGATAGCAAAGCGCTTGGCTAAATAAGGCTTGGATTTACGGCAAATTAGCAGAATTTTTAATAATAGTCCTACGATCCGAGTTGAACCTTGATTAGTAATTAAATCGATAAAAGTAAAATGCTGCGGTGATGAAGAACTTTCGACTATTAAAAAGTTAAGTAGCTGAGTGCAAGTTCTTACTATCAAAAAATCGTTAATCTTTTGACTATCTGCTTGCGGTAAAGTATTTTGCAATTGAGTATATAATTTTTGGTGAAATTGACGTTTTCCATATTCCCAGTCAATTCCGGATATAAGGTATTCGTATAAATCGTCTTTATAAGCACGTAAAGTAGTTGCTTGACTGCTGTAATGTAAAAAGTTGTGCGCTAAATCTCTATAACTACTTTCACCTTCGACTTTACCGATAAAACTTTTTAAGGCAAGATTTACTTGAGTTTCGCTCAACAATGTTGGATTATTTACAGGATGTATAATCCTATTTTTTCTCTTTCCCGAGCGATTTTTAGCAATTTGAGAAAGTCTTACTTGATAAGTCACATATTGAGATAAATCAATTTCAAATTTTCTTTGCGCCTGCGCTTGAATTTGTTTTACTATCCACTGATGCTCAAGGGTTGAATCTTCACTAAGCAAGCATTGTTCGTGTAAATAAGGATATCGGCGAATTAAACTTATTAAGGACTGATTTTTATTATCCGGCAAAGAATATGCGGTTTTTTTTACAACTTGAGCAAGGCGCTGTAACGTAGAATACTGATCGCTTTTGATAAAATCTCTGACTAATTCGTGTAAACGTCTGATAGATTTGTTACGTGAAGTAATAATTCTTTTTGTCGAAGGAGGATTATTAAAAGTAGAAATTAGTTGATATATCGCATGATGCATTTGAGGCTGCATATACCAACGATTAATTAAAATATGACAGCAGCGGTTCAGAAAAAAATAAAATTCCCTTTGAGATTTCGTTAATGCTGTAATCTCATCTAATGCCAATAAAATTTCTCTTTCAGGGTAATTTGTACCTTCGATAAATAAATTCCGAAAGCGTTCAATTGTCTCCGAGGGCGATTGTAACTGCACCAAATCAAACAGATGTTGATATATCTGTTGTTGTTGAGAATCATGCTTGTAGAGATTAGGGTTGACAGAAAAAGTCACGTTTTTATTACCGTTTCCTATAAATTCAGCAATATCAGCAAATGCTTCGATATTTAAAGATAATTTTTACCGATCGCTTGACAATATTCAAGGTAATTCTATATATCGAATATGGCTACCAAGAATGTTTTTGCTTTTATATAACACCAAACACTCAGCATTGATTTTAAGCTGAGACAACTGCACCCGAAAACTCCAATCAAATACTTTTAATAAAAATATTCTCTCCTCGCATTATTTCCTTTTATCGACTAAATAATCGTGAGCAAAAATACTGATTTATGTATAATTTTTAAAAATATTTTTATACATTGGAAAATATTTGAGTTTCTTTTTTCAAATTACAAAAAAACTTGGTTCGTGTAGTGAAGGGATAATGAAGCTTAGTAGGAAGATTTTAAATTGTTTGCGAGCGCGGATGGGGAGTTGAGAGTTAGGAGATGAGAGTTAGGAGTTAGGAGTTAGGAGTTGCTAAATACCCGTACAAAATTACTTAAATATTTCTTCTAGGCAGGGAACAGGGAATAGGGAACAGGGAGGGGTCTTCGGAGCGTGTCCCTGCTTGACATAGCGTAGCGTAGGTATTGCGTGTTTGTCAGGACATTAGGACATAAAGTGCGGTGTTGAAGAAATCCCAAGATCGCACTTTTGGGTCTCAGGAAACGGTTATATAACTGATTAGTAATTATATAAATAATGCAGGCTTAAGTACTTATTCCTCTGCTCCCTGTGCTTCCTATACTAAATTAATCTTCAATTGGTGGTAATTCTTTGAGAATAGTGAATCTAATGTGGTTTATTGCTAATTCACCAATAGAAACTTGTTCTTTTTCGATGCGTTTTCCTTCGGAGCTTAATGTTTCAAAGGAAATGCCTTTACCAATTTCTACATGAAACCAGCTTAGCCCCATGAAATAACGTGTAGGATGGGGGCCATCACGCCCGACATCATCGGGGTTCGATTCCATTGGCAGCCAACCAAAGCCAGGAATGTAAAATTCTATCCAAACATGGTTGTAGTCTGGCTGTAAGGGAATGCCTTGTTTCTCGGCATAGGGAGGACATTTGTAGCGCCCTACTGTACGGCAAGCAATACCGTTTAAACGACACAGTGCTAATAATAAACCTACGTATTCACCGCATGAACCAGTACCCCGTTCTAAAACAATATCTGGGGTATCGATGTGGGGTTTAATGCTGTAAGACAATTTATCGTAAACGTAGTTGCGAATACTGTACATTTTCCGCAGCAAATTGGTTTCAGAGCCTACTGCTTCAATGGCTGCTTCGCGAACAATGTTGCTATCCATCGCTAAGTCGTCATCATCTACCAAGTAACGATTGATAAATTCTGTTGACAGTGAAGAAGCGTTTTCTACATCCCGTGGAGTAAGACGATACTTAATAGAACGTACTTCCAAAATAGCTTTCCAACCTAGCAGATGACGTTCTCCGGGAGCTAAAGTTTCAAATTTAAATAGGGCTACCCGTTGTCCGTGAATAACTTCTTCGGTGAAAGGTAAACCAACTGGTTCAACCCGTATTACCTTTTGACGTTCAGTTTCTGAAGGTAGAGCGATCCGCCATTCTAAATTATGTAAATATACCTCTTCTAAAGGATCTATTTGTTCTACGTAAGACATTTCTAGCAAATAACCGTTAGAAACAGCCGTGCGTTTTTCCCGGTTGAAATGGTAATTGAGGGGATGAACAAAAGCGCGATCGCGATAGGTTAGTTCGTGGTTTGGTTCTGCGTTGGGGTTGTCTCGGATGTAGGGTTCTTCGGATGAATAAGATACGTAAAGACTTTGTTTTTTGCTTGCATAATCGGTATGTACTGCTATACCCGTAGGAGAATCAAAGGGGGTTAGTACGCTAAATTGAATTTCACCCGTTGCGCGATCGAGGAAGTAAACTGATTGTTCTACGGTATCGCAAACTAAAAGGGCTTCTTGGGTAACAGCTAAGTTTTCGACTCCCACACCAGGAGCATAAAATCTAGCAATTTCTTGACCTGTATTACGATTAAAGACAATAATTTTACCGAGTTTTTCACAACTAACGTAAACGGTGGAATCCCAAACAGCTACACCGTTAGCAGGATAAGGTAAAGTAGCAAAATGCTGTAACCCCAAAGAATCTAACTTACACCAATAAACGCTATTGTCTCGCGTTACCCATAAGGTATCTTCCCACAGCGCCAGACCAGTGACATCCATAAATTCTCGCGTTTGATGGGAATTTATGATTCTTGTATTGTCATTTGAGGAGTCAATTTGCAGCAAATGCCCAAGTCTTGAATCAACAGCAATCAATGTATCTTTAATAAATGCGATGCCGTATAAAGAGGCAACAGCAAACGGTCGAATAGTATGAGGCTCAATCATCTGGCTAACTGTCAAAGCGGGAAGTACACTCGTCATATTAAAGCTTTTCGCTCAAAGGTTTCGCAGGTACTACATTAATTGCGATATTTATTATTTGACAAGAGGGATGGGGGGTAGAGGGGGGAGTTAGGAGTTAAGAGTTAGGAATTAAGATTTATTTTTCTATGCCCAATGCCCTTCGGCCCTATGCCCAATTACCTATTAACTATTCCCAATTCCCTTCTCTGTTTGCTTAACTATATAATCAACTACATCTTCAAATTTGCCCGCACGCTTGTAAACTTGCCGCTGGCGTGATGCTGCTGTTCCCTGCTGCAATATTTCTCCGACAATTGTAGAAACTTCATCCCAATCGCCATATTCTTCTAACGATGGACGTATAAAGATTAGAAATTTCTTGATTAATTCCTGTGCGGGTACGGCGCTTTGTTGTTCCAGATCCACTAAATCGGCATCTAAACCGTAGCGTGCAGCCCTCCAATGAGCGGCGCGAATCATTTCGTGACGGGCTTTTGGGTAGGATTCATCGTTTTTTGCTTTTTCATAGCAAGTATGAGCTAAAGCACGTGTAAGTCCAGCTAACATTACTGCTTCATCCACCGTCATACACACATCAGCTATGCGAAACTCCACCGTTGGGTACTTGACACACAGCCGCATATCCCAGTAAATCTTAGTTTCTTCTTCGACACTTTCACTTTTGACTAAAGATTCTACAACTTTTTTATATTCAGCTTCCGACTCAAAAATTAACGGCGGCCCAGATATAGGCCATCTACCCCAAATTTCGGTGCGATAGCTAGCATAACCAGTATCGGTGCCCATCCAAAACGGTGAAGAAGCAGTCAGCGCTAACATCGGAGCCAGCCAGACTCGCGCTCGGTTCATCACCTCAATTGCTAAAGCGCGATCGCGAATTCCCACATGAACGTGACAGCCAAAAATAACTTGTTCTTTTCCTAACTGTTGATATTCTTGGATCAAATTTTTATAACGTTCTTTGGGAGTCACATCTTGCTCCTTCCACGATGAAAACGGATGGGTTCCCGAAGCAGCTATTCGATCGCCATCTTTGGCAGCAGCATCAATTACTGCCTTCCGCAACCGCACTAACTCCCTACGCACATCAGTAAGAGTTTGACAAACAGGAGTATCTATTTCAATTTGTGAAAGCTGAACTTCAGGATGAACCTTTTCACCGATTGTTTTCTTTGCAAAAGGCAAAATTTGCTGTACCCGTGAAGTAAGGGAGCGTGTTTCGGGATTAACAATTTGATATTCTTCTTCTACTCCGATGGTAAAGTCTTCTGTTTGAGGTGCCATAGTTCAATTTTGGATTTTAGATTTTAACAACGGATGCTTTTGTTTTGGATTTTGGATTTTAACAACGGATGTTTTTGACAACAGATGCGTTTGTGCAGGAATTGTCATCTACCTAACATCTGACACAAAAATTAATCCCAAGTCCTCAGTCTGAGGGATAGTTATCGAATATAGGGATAGAGCTAATAAAGGTTTGTAGTAGCCTTCAAGATAAATCTGCTGGAGTATTAGTCACAATGTTGGGTTACGACACGATTAATGTATTATCTCGTTACAAATCAAATTAATATTCGTGTCTAACCCAACCTACCATCTGATAACTGCTCACTGCTAACTGTCAAATTGAATTGTTCTCCCATGAATGGTTTAGCTATGATTGTTTCTTGTAACCATTTCCTTTAACGTACATGTCTGCTCATTCTCTGCCCGAACACGAAGCCGTATGGCATAGCTTAGAAGTCGGTGAAGCAATAGAACTGCTTTCTGCTAATGTAGACACTGGCTTAACGTCTCAAGAAGTGGAATCCCGACTGCAAAAATATGGTACGAACGAATTAGAGGAATCTGGCGGACGCGGTAGTTGGGAAATTCTGGTGGATCAGTTCAAGAACATTATGTTATTGATGCTGATTGCTGTGGCTATTGTTTCGGGGGTTTTGGATTTACTCGCTTTACAATCGGGTAATTTGAAATCGGGTGAAGTTCCTTTCAAAGATACAATCGCGATTTTGGCGATCGTCATCCTTAACGGTATTTTGGGCTATCTCCAAGAAAGCCGTGCTGAAAAAGCTTTGGCAGCATTAAAAAAGCTTTCTTCTCCTAACGTGCGGGTGATTCGCAACGGTAGGTTACTCGATGTGGAAGGGAAGAATTTGGTACCGGGAGATATTATGCTGCTCGAAGCTGGGGTACAGGTATCGGCAGACGGACGTTTAATTGAACAATCAAATTTACAAATACGGGAATCGGCTTTAACAGGAGAAGCGGAAGCTGTTAATAAACGGGTAGAAATGAAGCTACCTGAAGAAACCAGTTTGGGTGACAGAATTAATTTAGTTTTCCAAGGTACAGAAGTTGTCCAGGGACGTGGCAAGGTTTTGGTAACTCACACCGGGATGAAAACTGAGTTGGGTAAAATTGCCCAGATGTTGCAGGGTGTAGAGACGGAAGATACACCATTACAGCAGCGCATGACTCAACTTGGTAACGTTTTGGTGGGGGGTTCTTTGGTTTTGGTAGCGCTGGTAATTGTTATCGGTTTGCTACGTGGTGGGAATTTGCAAGAGTTGGTGGAAGTTTCTTTAAGTATGGCTGTGGCAGTGGTTCCAGAAGGTTTACCGGCGGTAATTACGGTGACTTTGGCTTTAGGAACTCAGCGAATGGTTCGTCACAATGCTTTGATTCGCAAGTTACCAGCAGTGGAAACTTTGGGTTCGGTAACTACTATTTGTTCTGATAAAACTGGTACTTTGACTCAGAATAAAATGGTAGTGCAATCGGTTTATACCAGTAATCATTTATTACGAGTAACGGGGAATGGTTACGTTCCTCAAGGTGATTTTGAAGTTGATGGTACTCGTATTGATTTAGAAGATTATCCAGAAATTCCACCTTTGTTAGTTTCTTGCGCTGTTTGTAATGATGCGGTTTTACAACAGGAAAAAGGTGATTGGATAATTCTTGGCGACCCTACAGAAGGCGCTTTGGTAACCTTAGCAGGAAAAGCGGGAATCGAACAAGACCAATGGAACAGTAAATTACCCCGCATTGGTGAATTTCCTTTTTCTTCCGAACGCAAGCGGATGAGCGTAATTTGTCAGGTGGAACAGATAGATACTGGTGTTTCAATTATTCCAGATGTTGACCCTGCAATTAGCAATTTGGTGAAAAATAATGAAAATTATTTGATGTTTACCAAAGGTTCGCCAGAATTAATTTTGCAACTGTGTACCCAGATTTTCGCGGGGAATAGTGCGGTTGAACTGACTCAAGAACAACGAAAGAACGTTTTAGCAGCAAACGAGCGCATGGCTGGTGAAGGTTTGCGGGTATTGGGTTTCGCTTACAAACCTTTAACGGAAAAACCACCAGAAAATTCGGAAGAAAAATACGAACAACAACTGGTATGGTTGGGATTGGTAGGAATGCTCGACGCTCCACGCCCAGAAGTAAGAGCATCTGTAAAAGAATGTCGGGAAGCGGGAATTCGTCCGGTGATGATTACTGGAGATCATCAACTTACTGCCCATGCGATCGCCACCGATTTGGGTATTGCTTCACCAGAAGATAAAGTACTGATTGGTCAAGAATTACAGCGGATGAGCGATGCTGAGTTAGAGAAAAATGTTGATCGTGTCAGCATCTACGCCAGAGTTTCCCCAGAACATAAATTACGCATCGTTCAAGCTTTGCAGCGTCGCGATAAATTTGTTGCCATGACTGGTGACGGTGTTAACGATGCACCAGCCCTCAAACAAGCCGATATCGGGATTGCGATGGGAATTACGGGTACTGATGTTAGTAAAGAAGCCAGCGATATGGTGTTATTAGATGACAACTTCGCCACCATCGTTGCTGCCACTAAAGAAGGTAGGGTTGTATATACAAATATTCGCCGCTTTATCAAGTATATTCTTGGTAGTAACATCGGTGAAGTTATTACCATTGCTGCTTCACCGATTTTGTTACCGATGGGAGGGGTACCTTTAATACCGCTACAAATTTTGTGGATGAATTTAGTCACTGATGGTTTACCAGCTTTAGCATTAGCTGTAGAACCTCCGGAACCCGATGTGATGAAGCGTCCACCTTTTAGCCCCAAAGAAAGTATTTTTGCTAGGGGTTTAGGTTGGTATATGATCCGCATTGGAATCATATTTGCAATTATTACGATTACTTTGATGAACTGGGCTTACTACCATACTCATGGAGGAGCCGGAAGTACAAGCGGACTCGATCCAGAACGTTGGAAAACAATGGTATTTACTACCTTATGTATTGCTCAAATGGGACACGCGATCGCAATTCGCTCCAACAATCAACTAACAATACAAATAAATCCCTTCTCCAATCCCTACTTACTAGCGGCTGTTGTTTTAACTACCATTTTGCAATTAATGTTAGTATACGTTCCACCCCTGAGAGCTTTCTTCGGTACGCACATTATCAGTTTGTCCGAATTAGGAATTTGTTTAGGCTTTAGTGCTTTAATGTTTGTTTGGGTTGAATTGGAAAAACTTTTCTTTAAAGCAATTGGGAAGAAAAACGTTTAAGAACAGTTATCAGTGAACAGTTATCAGTGAACAATAAAAAGTTTATACATCTATTGTGTGCTAAGACAATTCTCTAAATTATGAAAGAATAAAGATTAATGTTCGCGTCTAATAATTGATAACTGCTAACTGCTAACTGCTAATTGCTAACTGCTAACTGCTCACTGCTCACTGCTCTTATGTTTCTCAAAACCCTGAGTCTCCGAAATTTTCGCAATTACCAAGAACAATTAGTAGAGTTTTCGGCTCCAAAAACAATTTTGGTCGGTGATAATGCTCAGGGAAAATCTAATTTACTCGAAGCGGTGGAGTTACTCGCAACTTTAAAAAGTCACCGGAGTTCCCGCGATAAGGATTTAGTTAAGGACGAGGAATCTTTAGCCCGAATTAGTGCTAGCCTAAAACGAGAGGTTGGAGTAAGCCAACTTATTTTAACTTTACGTAGCAATGGTCGCCGCACGGTTAATCTTAATAGTGAAAATCTTCGCCGTCAGATGGATTTTCTTGGCGTACTTAATGCGGTGGAATTCTCTTCTTTGGATTTGGATTTAGTAAGAGGTGGTCCCGAAAATCGCCGCAGATGGCTGGATACTTTATTGATTCAGCTTGAACCTGTATACGCTCATATTTTACAGCAATATCAAAAAGTGTTACGACAGCGCAATGCTTTTTTGAAAAGCCAGAAAGATAATTTACATGAAAATTCTTTAAAATCCCAATTAGCGCTGTGGGACACTCAATTAGTAATTACTGGTACCAGAGTAATTCGACGACGGGAACGCGCTATAGGGCGACTCGCTCCAATTGCTAAATTATGGCATTCCAATATTAGTGGTTCTACTGAAAATCTCCAGATACAGTACGCCCCTAATATCCCTTTGTCAGAAACTCATCCAGAAGAGGTACAGCACGCTTTTTTAGATAAAATTCAACAGCGAGCGGTTGCTGAAATGCATCAAGGTACTACCCTTGTCGGGCCGCATCGAGATGAAATTGAATTAACAATAAATGATACTCCCGCACGTCAGTATGGCTCTCAAGGTCAGCAGCGAACTTTGGTTTTAGCGCTGAAGTTAGCAGAATTACAGCTGATTGAAGAAGTTGTGGGAGAACCACCATTACTTTTACTAGATGATGTTTTGGCTGAATTAGATCCCTCTCGTCAAAATCAATTACTTGATGCGATTCAAGATCGATTTCAAACTCTGATTACTACTACTCATTTAGGTTCTTTTGATTCTCAATGGTTGAATTCCTCACAGATTCTTACTGTTAGTGGAGGAAATTTATCAGCTAAAGCTACTGTTTTTTAACATTCTTCGATTTTGTTCTGAAATTAGTTACGGATGTAGGGAGTAGGCAGTAGCAAGTATACTGGTGTCTTGGAAAAAAGGCATTATATAAAACTTTTTTGGGGTGGACATCCCTATCCGTCCGAATCTACCTTACAAAAATAAGATAGGCTGTATTTATCAAAATTTTGCTAATTTACAATAAATTTCATATGTAAATTTTATTTACAAAAGTTTATAATTAATCTTATAAATACTTGATAACTAATAAGTGCTGTATTCTCTCATCTGATACCAATATCTTATATTTTGAACTAATAAACCATAAGACTGAATATTTTATTTAATTAATTGCTTAAAATCATAAATATAATCCAATTAACATATAATAAGTTTGCTAATTAATAAATAATTAAAGCTTAATATGAGAATAAAGCTGATGACTGTTGATTCAGCATGATATAATTTTAAAACCAATATAAAATAGCTCAGATTCAGAGACGGCAAAACATCCTCAAAAACTTGTAGCGTATCTGTCTTATACTTCTGAGTATAATATTTATTATAAGTACTAGAAATGGTAAAGATTAAAATACCACATTCTTTGTACAAGTTTTAGTAAATATTAATCGATAGTAAAAACTATACTTCTACAGATAGAGTAATTAATTAATAATTTTGGATTTGATTTTGATTTGAATTTATGTATGTATATTCTTCCTGTGGATCTAGTTTACAAGTTTTGTAGAGATTAATTTTTATTGGCTTGAGAAAACTTAGTAGTTTGTAACACTTTTTATTAATATATGAGACATTTTAGGATTGCTAAAAAAATATTTTCAGTAAAATACTCCCAACGAGTAATCAAGAACCAACTTTTCAAATCGTAAAGATAGTACGTCTTCGTAATTAAAATTATTTGAGTGAATAAACTTTACTGGCTGAATGAAATCAAACCATCGCACCGCACTCAAGTGGGAGATAAAGCCGTTAACTTGAGTCAGATAATTCAATATGGATATCCAGCAATACCTGGATTTGTCGTTTCAGCAGAAATTTTGCATGAATATTTAGAAGACAAGACTGCTTCTCAAACGCTAGTTGCAGAATTAGCTGATTCTTCTTTACATTTAGATGTTGATAATTGGCGACAACTTCAGCAAGTAGCTTTGCGCTTGCGCCAAGAAATTATGAATTCGAGTTTGCCGTCGGGTTTGTACGAACAAATTTACGAAGCGCTCAAAACATGGGAAAGTCCGTCCACCGTTTTTCGTCCAAGTGTCGCACTACCTAATGCAAAGAATAAGACGGAAATTTCTGGGCTATATGAATGCGTATTTTGCCTCCGCGAAGAGAAAGAAATAGTAGAGGCTTTAAAGCGTGTTTGGAGTCAATTATTTAGTGCTAGAAGTTTACTTTATTGGCAAAAGACTGGAATTGATTTACGTGAAATTAATTTAGCAGTTTTAGTGCAACCGATTAACAATGTAATAGCAAGTGGCTCGTTAGAGGCTAATCCTTCTAGATGGGAGATTCAAGCAACTTGGGGATTGGGGGTAGCAATTAACTGGGGTGAAGTGCAGCCGGATGTTTATTATGTAGAGCCAAAAACTGGCGTACTATTAGAACAGCACTTGGGTAATAAAATTCTGGCTTATCGTTGTGATGGAGCAATTAAAGAATCGACGCAACAAGGGCAAACATCAGTACTTACCTTAGAGAAAACTTGTTTGCAAGTATGTGTTTTGGAAGAACAATTACAGCAACAGCACGTATTCTCCGAGCATAATTTGCAGCAAATAAGCGAATTAGCACATCAACTTGTTTTTAAACTTGGTAAAGACTACTTGGTTAATTGGGCTTTAATCCAAGAAGCAAATTCATCGAAGCTATACCTGACAAAAGTTAGTCAACCAGTTAATAATTTATCCAATACTTCATCCAAATCCAATAATTTTTCGGTTAAAGGAATAGGAGTAGCTAGGGGACAAGTATCGGCAAATGCTGTTGTAATTGGAAGTGAACGCATCATCGAACAACTTCCCTGCAACACAATTTTAGTAGCATCTCAAATTACTCCTGATTGGTTGCCTGTGCTGCAACAAGTAAGCGGTATTGTTACAGAAAAAGGTGGTTTAACTAGCCATGCTGCAATTATCGCTAGAGAATTGGGTATTCCAGCAGTAGTCGGCATTAATAACGTTACAAAACTTATAAAAAATGGCGATCGCCTATCGATCGATGGTGAAAGTGGGGAAGTAAATTGTCTTAATGACGGTGAAGAGCATATTGAACAGCATATCAACGAAACAATTGTAGAGAACAAAGACGAATTTCAAAAACATTCCTTCTCCGATTCCGTTATGGGTGTTTCCTCTCAAAGTAAAACACCAACTCATCATACGACATGGGTTCCTTCATCTCCCCCCTCAATTCCCGATTTATCGACAAATCTACCCATGACTTCCACGCAACTGATGGTTAACTTAAGCCAACCTACAGGGATAGACAAATTGCTTTGTTCTCCAGTAGATGGTGTAGGATTATTGCGATCGGAACTGATGGTATTAAGCATACTTAATCGGGAAAATCCTTATACGTGGATTAGGAACGGAAGATACGAGCAATTATTGGATTTATGGACAAAAAGAATACTTGAATTCGTGCGTAATTTTTCTCCAAAACCAGTTTATTATCGTTCCTTGGATTGGCGAACTCACGAACTACCAAGCCTTCACCATCATGGAGTAGAAGTAGCTGAACCGGAAACAGCATTAGGCGAGCGCGGCACTTTTAGCTACATGCTTAATTCAGAACTATTTGATATGGAGCTAACTGCACTTAAAAACGTGCAGCAGGCTGGCTATCATAATATCCGTTTAATATTACCTTTTGTTCGCGATGTAGAAGAATTCTCTTTTTGTCGTCGAAAAGTTGAACAAGCAGGTTTAACCGACATCAAAGAATTTCAACTTTGGATTATGGCAGAAGTGCCAAGCGTATTATTTTTGCTGCCAGAATATGTCAAAGCAGGAGTGCAGGGAATTTCTATCGGTACGAATGACTTAACACAACTATTGTTGGGAGTCGATAGGGATCGAGCAATCTTAGCAAAAAGCTTTGACGAACGACATCCGGTGGTAATGGGTGCGATATCCCGACTAATTGAAATGGCTTCTTCAGTCGGTATTCCATGTTCTATATGCGGACAAGCACCAGCATTGTATCCCGAAATTATTGATAAATTAGTGCAATGGGGAATTACTTCTATATCGGTTGAGCCAGAAGCATTGCAGCGAACTTATCAAGCAATTTACCGAGCAGAGCAGAGTTTACTTTTACAAGCAGCCCGTCGTCAGTTGCGGTGAACAGTTATCAGTTAACAGTTATCAGTTATCAGTTATCAGATTGTAGGGGAGGCAAATTGCGAGGACACTGCGTTGCGGAGGTTCCCTCCGTTATAGCAAGTGTCCGGGTGTAGATTCTCTTCCCGCAATATTGCCGTTGTGTTACGGTACGAGATAATTTAATTGAAATATTACTAACTTTGATAATACCGTAACGCACCATTATGTATCAGGACTTACGCAAGTGTCACAATCAGTGGTTGGTGCGTGACACCACAAGTCTTATTACTACGTTCAGAATTTCTATAAGTGTCACAGCACCCTACAAGAAAATATGCCAGTTGCGTAAGTCCTATGTATAGACTGTACGCTTAGTATTGTTGCAACTTATTATATAGACAATGATTAATCAAACAAAATTGTCAAAACTTCTCGCCCAAAGCTTGTTAGATTGCTTCTCTTTTCTTAAATGCTGTTATTTTTAGTCTCTTCGTAGGTTGGTTTAAGCTAAGGAAACCCAACACCTATATTGGGTTTTACTCCGTTCAACCCAACCTACAACTACGAACCCATCGGAAATAAACACAACCTTTAAACTTACATATATGAAGTTAGCAGCGATCGATATAGGTACCAATTCCATTCACATGATTATCGTTGAAGCTACTAGCTGGCGTAGCTTTAATATTGTGGAGCGCGAGAAGGAAATGGTAAAGCTGGGAGTGGGGGTATTTGCTTCTAACTACATAGGCGATCGCGCTTTTAAATTAGGTATAGAAACTATTAATCGCTACGTTAAATTAGCGAATCGCCTTGATGTAGATGAGATTATCACTGCTGCAACCAGTGCTATCCGTGAGGCACGCAACGGAGAAGATTTTTTAAACGAAGTATTAGCTACTACTGGTATTTGTCCGAAAATTATTTCGGGAAAAGAAGAAGCGCGGTTAATTTTTCTTGCCGTTCGTAATTCGATAGCTATTGAAGAAGATCGAGTTTTAGTTATTGATATCGGTGGAGGTAGCACCGAAGCAGTTGTAGGCGATCGCTCTAAAATTTACGAAAGCCATAGTATGCCGCTTGGGGTTCTACGTTTGCTAGATATGTTTGAAAGTAAAGGATCTGTGGGTGCCGAAGGGCGAGGAGTTTTAGATGCTCACATTCGCTTCGTTGGTGAAAAAATTTTTGAAAAGATAAATAATGTCGGCTTTGAGCGAGTAATCGGCACATCGGGAACATTAAATTGCCAAGTTGAAATTAAGAAAAACAAAAACTTTGCGAGTTTAACTAAAGTTTGATTTAAAAGCAATCTTACATCCCACATTCCGCACCTCAACTGTCACAGAAGTGTTTTTACTGATATTTTCTTCAATGTAAAGAATAAAAACAGACTTGAGGTATTCGAGTAGTCGTATTATTGACCGAGCTTACATAGAATTTATATTCTCAATAAGAAGCAATAAGCTTTGATATTGAATTCATAGATAAAAACTTATTGTTCCTAGCTGAATATCTCCATAATACTTATGCTTCATAAATAAAAAGTTATTATAATTTGTGACTATTGATTAAATGAATAGTCTTGATTACAAATAAATTATTGTGGATTTGCTTCAGCATTTATAATAGTAACGACATCTCTCTGGTAAAAATTTCAAAATATATTCTCTTTCTGAAGTCCAATTTGAGATTGATATTTCCGAGTTAAATTTAACTAAATGTATAGATTGGAAACGTTGAAATATCAACCGCATAGTCGGATTATTTATAGCTTTACCAAGCTGATTTTTAATCGTAGATTTAGATGCTGATAAAGCTTTTCTTATTTCTCTTTGAGCCAACGTATATACTAATAGACACAAACCCATTATCATAGCCATAGCTTGAATTCTTTCCGGAGATTTCAGAAAAATACTATCAGCAAAAAATAAAGGGTCTTTAATAAATCCAAATCCTCTCTCACAACTTTGCTGCGCTTTATATTCGGAAAGCATTTCATCATTACTAAGAGATTCTTCCTCTAAAATATTTGTTGCTAATATAAAACGTCCGGCACTGTTATAAGCCATTTTAATAGCATTTATATTTTCACAGATTGATGCGTTTACTTGATAAAAAGTTTTCTGTTCTGTTTTATTTTTTGATTTTGTTATCTTGTATTCAATATTATCGATTTGATGATATTTCAGCTTTTTATTGAAATTGTTCACTGATTGAATTGCTTCTTGCTCAGACTTAAATTCTGAATTCAGTAGTTTTTTTAAATTATTTGATGCGTTAATTTTAGATTTAGATATTCTCTTTTCTAATTTCCGTAAATCAGAATTTTTACGTTCAGAGCTTTCTACAACTAACCATCGTTGTTCAATTCCGCCATAATTTACAATTCTTTTACAATAATGATATTCTGGCAATGAACTAACAATAAAATCAGTTGATAGTAATGTTGATACTAATTCTTTTGCTATTCCTATAGTCAAAGGTACTCTGCATAACCATCTCATTCCAGATAATAAATTTACATTTTTAGCACTATATAAAGCTGCGTCTGCAACCATTAAACTATCATTATCTTTGATTTTATTTTTATATTCTAAAAATATTTTAGGAAAATTAGAAGAATCTGATTGATTCCCAGATGCAGTTTCAAAAAATATTGGTATGTCTCCATCCCCTGACGATACTAATTCTATAATAAATTGTTTTAAATCAGGTCTGTGGTCACGAGAATAACCATGAGTAATTTCGATAGCTTCTGGCGATTTTATCTCACATTGTGCATCATTATTAATGATTACCGAAGGTAAACTCGTATTATATTCTCCGTGTAAATGTAGTGAAGTTGAATCTAAATGTGACGATTTTAAACTAATATTAAATTGTTTATTTACATTTAAACTAACAGCTAAAAATATCTCCGTCAAACCTTTTAAAAATAACTTATCCAATACTCTACCTAGCTTATCATCATTTAAATACTCAGCTTTTACTCCTTGTCCTATTAAATATTCACACGGTTTATCTTTAAAAAACTCTGAAAATAAATATAAAGGACTACTTACAAAGCCCAGTCCATTTAATATCATCGCCTTTACTACATGTCCGGAGCTTATTTTTTCTTCTGGCTCTTTTCCACAGTATTCGTTAATAATTTCTACTAAACCTATAGAATCAACAATTCCTGCAACTATGCCCAAGTGATCTATATTTTTAATTTCAATTTCTTCGATATTAGGCATGACAGCAGACCGGAATAACATCTGCTAAAATTTTCGCATTTTTTCTACTATAAAACTTATTTACAGCAAGAATATTCTTAGAGTACATCGCACTCTAATTATTCGTATACATTATTTATTAATGAAATAGATTCTTATTTAACTTAAAAATTAGGCTTCATTTACTAGTACTTATAGACTATTAATCTGATTTTTCTTTAGTACCCATGAACTTGTGACAGTTAAGGTGCGGAATGTGGGTTACATTGTTGCTATCAAGGAGTTAGGGAAATTTTATGAGTATTTTATTATATTTCATTCAATGATAATTCAAAACATCACACAAAATGATGCAGAAGACTATAGAAAGATTAGATTAAAAGCTTTATACCCGAATGCAAGTTAATCCTGATACTAATCAAAAATTAATGATAGAAACCGATGAAAAAAAAATCGCGCATATTTATTTGTAAAACTTGGATAACTCTGCTTATCAATTCAATTAATTCTGCTTTCATGGCTATTTCCTTGCGATAAACGGATTTATGGCTGTATTGATACAAGTAATTGGCAGTCAGTGATGGAAAATTACCGACTACCAGTTATTAATCATATTCACAACATTTTAAGCCGCGTTATCTTTTAGCTTGTTATGTAATTAAATTCATCTTGCCTCGATTATATTCCACAAATTAATTCAATTTTTAACGCATCATTACCCGACTGCGGGGACCTCGCTGTTTAGGTTCAGAGGCTTTTATATCGCATACAGAGTCTTGCGAACAAGCAGCTTTACCAAAGTTTGATGGGTTTTCTACAACTGAATTAGAGACGAATGAATTACCGCTGCTAAATTCTATGTTAGTTACATCGGGGGAGGGGGAAGAGGGAGTAAAGGTAGAGGGGGTAGAGGGGGTAGAGGGGGTAGAAGTTATGGGAGAACTTGATGGATTGAGATTTGTTGGAGGAGTGCTGCCACCTATGGTTGGAGGAGTACTGCCACCTGTGGTTGGAGGAGTTGTTGGGGGAGTTGTTGGGGGAGTTGTTGGGGGAGTTGTTGGAGGAGTTGTTGGAGGAGTTGTTGGGGGAGTTGTTGGAGGAGTTGTTGGAGGAGTTGTTGGAGGAGTTGTTGGGGGAGTTGTTGGAGGAGTTGCTGGAGGAGTTGTTGGGGGAGTTGTTGGAGGAGTTGTTGGGGGAGTGGAAGGAGTTAGAATTTCTGTACCTACAGGTACGTCAATTTTTAAAATTTCTAAAGGAGAGTTGTCTTGAATCTTGAAGGATTCGACTGTTGGTTTTCCCGGTATGTCAGATTTGAAATCAAATACTGTAGGACTATCCCCACCATTGGGTTTGCTATATCGCGGTCCGTCTCCGGTGACTTTAAAAGTACCTTTATATTGGATTCCTGTGTTGGGGTCGGTGACAATACCAGTGTAATAAGATTTTTTGACTCCAAATTCATCTTTAACTACCCCTTTAATTACGGTTCCTTCCATGTCAGGTCTACCGTCATACCTGAAGGTTGTCATTTCACCCTCTGAGAGTGCTGGAGAAGTTATAACTGCGTCAAAGGAAGCAACAGGAATACCCAAAAAATTAACGTAAGATTTTAGAGTGCCATCTTCGTTGACTGTTACTACGTGTGATGATTTATAAACTTCCACCCAATTAGGATTATTTTTAGTTCCTACATTGCGTTTATAAACACCATTAGAATCAGTATCTACTTGGGTAGGGTTCTTTGGGTCGCCAAAATTGGGATTAAATTTTGGAAGTTCAAGAGTACCAGATATTGCACCAGTGCTTTCAATTGTGAGTGCTGAAGTTGTAACTTGTTGAGCGAAAGCAGTTGATGCGGTTAAACCAATAATGCTTGCTACTAAACTGCTGCCAAGAACGGCTGTAAAAGCCGATTTACGATAATTTTGTTGCTGCATTTTAAAACTGTTTTTTAAAGTTTGGACTAAACTCTAACTCAAGATTCAGGCTTTTTAGGCTGCTAGTTAACATACCCGATCAAAACAGCGCGTAAAAATAGTTGCACGTGAATACAACTAACGCTATTGATTACATTTACACTAACGGTAATTTAAAACCGGAATGTGGCTCTCAAGGCTCCTACTATCAAAGCGTCATTACTCTGATTGTGATCGGGGTTGAAAACGACGAAAAAGCCTGGAGTTATATCAATATTTTGATTCAATTTAGCGCGATAAAACATTTCAACGTGCAATGATGTACCATCACGTCCCCCTGGGGTTCCGTTATCAGAAAAGTTAGGAAAATTGAATCCGTCGGGTAAAGTACTTGATGTGATTTTTGGTGGTTGTCCGACAATAATTCCTCCTAAATTACCGCGTCGTCCTAAATTGGGAAAAGCTGCAAAAACCGCCCAGTTGCTAGTTTCTACGCTACCTTGAATATCTTCTGGATTAGAGAAAGTCCAGCCTCCCCAACCCCCTATTTGTAAATTGGGATTGATACGGTAAGCCACAGTAGCACCAACAGCTTGAGTCTCAAAACCAGTAGTCGGTGCAAAAGGAGAAATTAACTGAGCATCACCGACACCAGTTGCTAATAACCCATCGGGAGAGCGGGAATAAAGATAATGCAAGCCAACGTCAATATCGTTAACAGGTGTTACTGTCAGTTGAGTACCAAGGGTTTGTCTGCCACCAAACAATCCACCAACGTTTTTATCTGTGGGGAAACTGGGAAATTGAGCGCTATAAACTCCCTGTAAACTCATGCGGTTATTAATTTGCCAATCAAAACCAATACCACCCGTACCGCTACCAACTCCTAAAATTGGGTTGCGTTGAGCAAAGGCAGAAATTGCCCCTTCTCCAGAACCTTCTAAAGGGTTGATGCCGCGAAATGTACTGCTGGGATTGATACCCGCAGTACCTACCACAACTCCCAAGTTATCGGAGATAGGAAAGCGATAAGACAAATCGTTGATAAATACATCGTTGTCTGTATCCGACTCAAAACTCAAACGTCCCATATTAGTAAACAAAGACGATGCAGAAGAACCCAAATTTCCTGCATACAAACCAGTTAACAGTAAATCTCTTCCCGTAAACGAAGTTGCTAACGTAATTTGCATGCTGTTAGTTAAAGTCAGATTCGTTTCTGCTGTACGCTCGGGTACTCCATCTCTGGGAAATAAATCTACTTCGTTTGTATTAGTTCCTTGCAAACTAGTAGTAGCTTGTCCAAAAAACCGAGTTGTAGGAGAAAATCGATTTGCTTGTAATTCGTTAGTTCTTTCTTCTAAAGAAATAATTCTTTCTTGTAACTGGTTCAATTCTGCTCGAAACTCGTTTTGCAAGCGTTGCAGAATAATTAAATCTTGTTCGTCAACAATACTCGCTCCTTTTCTCGCAATTAATTCGTTAATTTTTTGCAAGCAAGCATCTATTCCAGTCGCAAATTGATAGCGATCAATCGCCCGATTACCTCGAAAAGTACCGTCTTGGTATCCCAAAGCGCAATTATGACGAGTTGCTAGAGACTTTAAAGCGTCAAAAGCCCAGTCTGTTGGGTTTACATCATCAAGTTCCGATACTGATGTGACTTGTGACATTGGATTTTCTGATTCTAGGGATTTATTTCTGACAACAGCCCTTGAATTCAAAAGAGTATCTTGTTTTGGCAATTCTTGAATATCTGTATCTAAATCTGGCTCGATTTGAGTAAATTTCGGAATTTCTTCTCCATCGTCTAATTTATTAGGGGGCGTTATAGATTCATTAGGAAGCAAGATAGGAACGCTACTTGAAGATGATTCTAAATTCGATTGTTGTGGAGGTATAGCTTCTGATTTAGCTTCTACTAATTCTGAAGCGAAAGTCTTTTTAGAAACCGACGGTGAAAGGATAATCTCTTTTTTTTCTTGTTTCTCTTCGACTTCCTGACTCAGAGAAAAAGATTCTTTTGAGTGGATCTTATTTCTAATTTTTTGAAGTATTTTTTGATGCTTCTGTTTTTTATCATCAGTTATTACAGTTGGAACGGATTGCAAAACATTTGCAGATTCACGCACTTGTGATGAATTCTCAGACATTTGAGACTGCTTGCCTACATCACAATAACTATAGTTACATTGTTCTTTGTTTTCCAAAGTGCTATCGCGATCGACAAACTCAGGTGACGCGATCTCAGTCGATGCAGCGACTTCAATTTCTCTATCCTGCCTTAATTGTTGCTGTGTATTTTCTTGTAGTTCTGGCAGTTTTTCCGGCAACTTAGGTACATCAGTTTGTCCCGTTGTTAACACGCTCGCCATCAGCAGACTGATATCACGCATTGTATCTCGCTTTACTAACACCAATATTCCCTTTCACAGAAACAATAGGTTAGCTTCAGGAATATTTATGAATATTTAGTTATAAAAAGTACATTATTAAGTGATAATACTGAAAGAAGTTAGGAGTGAGGAGTTAGGAGTTATTTTTCTACCCCCTCTCCCCCCTCTTTCCAATTACCAATTCACCATCCTCATTCGGCTTGAGTGCAATACTCATTGAGTTCGTTTGCTAAAGTATCGGATTGTTTAGCAGTATCTGATACCGCCTTCAAAGATATTTCTATATCTTTTTTGGCTTTTCGGACTTGAACTCTACCAGTTGAGGAGACTTCGGCTGTTTTAGATGAACCGAGGGCTTTGGCTGCGGAGCCTATATTTTTACTTTTTGTTTCAAAATTTTTGGCATATTGATTTTTGATATCTTCGATTTTTGGATCTTTGAAGTTTTGTCTTGCTATTTTTTTGGCAACACTTTCTAAATCCTTGGCTAACCCCAAACTTAATGTGACTTGGGAACCTTTATTTTTTTCAATTAGAGAAGTTCCTTCGTTAACAACTTTAATAAGTCGCTGACACTGAGCTTGCTTGTTCTCATTACAGCCTGTTATCAGCAAAGCTATGCTTAGGTTAAGAGAAGCAATTACCATTAATTTATTACAATTAAACATTAATAGTCTACTTATAGCAGTACCGAAATCATAGTATCCGATGATTCCGTAATTTTGTTAACTGTTCCGGTAAGAAGGCTATTTCAATATTGCAATGCTTTACCGTTTTCACGAAAACGTACTTCTAGCATCAAAGTATTTAGATACGCATTAAATAAACTTTTATAAATTTTCAGTATAATCACTGTTTCGTTGCGACAAGATAAGTAAAACATCCTAAACTTTGATGATATGGAACCATACGAAGTTAAGCTAAAAACGAATGTACTTAGGGGGTTTTATACGAAGAAAGTCAGGATATTCTTGTTAATTTTTATCTTTATCATAGCTTTTGCTGGCATTCTCCTATCAAATAATTTGATGGGAAATCAGCCAGCTTTTGCTAGGTTTTATAGAAATCGCTTAAGACTTCTACAACCTGCTCCAACTCAACCAGTAGGGTATTATGACTATTTTGGTAAACTGCTTAGTCCTAGAATAGCAGCCAAACTAGTGAGACATGAAGGACTAGACCCTCAACATCCCATTTCCTACGAAAAAGTAGGTGCTGTTGAAATTACTCAAGAATTAATAGATAAAGGGTTGGTAACTGTTATCTAATCTCTACCCATAAATGGACATATTTACCCATTTTGTCCAGATATGGTGTTAGGTATGTAATATATATTTACGTAAAGTCTGCCGTGGGGAGTATCCCCACGGCGAGCTTTACAGTAAAGCGATGCTTAAAGGTTGTTGAGGCGAACCAGCAACATTGCCTTTTATGCCGCATTGAATTTTTAAGAATTAATAACTTTTAATATTCACACTATTAATGAATTGTAAGAAGGATAATATGTTTATATCTAATAATATAAAAATAAATGGTTTATATTTATAAAACTTGAAATAGCAAATTATATACAATGTTACTCGGATTTAAAACAGAATTAAAATTAAATAACAATCAAAGAACTGTTTTACTCAAACATTGTGGAGTTTCTAGACATGCTTGGAATTGGGGATTAGCATTAACCCGCGCAATATTAGAGCATAATAAAATTAATCCTGATTCTAAAATAAAATTTCCAAGTGCGATTGATTTACATAAATATTTAATAGCTTTAGTAAAATCAGAAAATCCTTGGTACTATGAGTGTTCTAAATCTGCACCGCAATACTCTTTAAGAAACTTATCTACTGCTTGGAAACGATGTTTCAAAAAAGTTAGCGGTCAACCAAGATTTAAAAAGAAAGGAAAAAATGATTCATTTACTTTAGAGGGAACTTGTAAGACTATAGATAGTTTTACTATTCAAGTTCCCAGAGTAGGTAAATTAAAAACATATGAGAAGTTACCTCAACTAGATAAAATAAAATCAGTTACTATTTCTCGTCAAGCAGATAGATGGTTTATTAGTTTTAAAATTGATACCCAAATCCAAGAAAACCGTAAAGCTCGCGGGACAGAGGATTCTGTCCCGCAGACTTTACATAATACAACAGTTGTAGGTATTGATTTAGGAGTGAAGGTTCTAGCAACTCTATCAACAGGAGAAGTTATAGAAGGTGCTAAGTCATATCGTACTTTTAAGGCGAAATTATCACGATTGCAGTGGTTAAATCGCAATAAAATAATTGGTTCTAAGAATTGGAGAAAGACTCAACTCAAAATAGCTCGACTTCATAGAAAAATTGCCAATATCAGAAAAGATACTATCCATAAATTTACTTCATTATTAGCCAAGAACCACGGAACGATAGTGATAGAAGATTTAAATGTATCGGGAATGATGAAAAATCATAAACTAGCCGGTGCTATAGCTGATATGGGATTTTATGAAGTTAGAAGACAGCTTGAATACAAATGTAAGATGTACGGTTCTAAATTAGTTGTATTAGATAGATGGTTTCCATCATCTAAAACTTGTTCTAATTGTGGTCATAAAAAAGAAATACTTTCTTTAAGTGAAAGACTTTTTGATTGTGAGAACTGTAATTTTACAATAGACCGCGATTTAAACGCTGCAATAAATTTATGTAAGGCTGTCAGTTAGACAGTTTCAGCCTGTGGATGGGAAGTAGCCGACTACCCCAGTTTGAAGCAGGAAGTAAACACCAAAATTATATATGTCTAGTTTTGTCTAGTTATAGGTAGTTTTGGGTAAGTTTTATGTAACGGGAAGAAATATTCCTCAATCGTAAGATTGGTGATGACTTTGGTTTGCAAGCAGTATTTGGTTTTGGACAAGGTTTTGCAAGCATTTTACCAGAATTGCAGACAGCGATCGCCAGCTTAGGTGGTGAGCCAACCAGCAACTTACAAATTACTCTTCAAAAGGATACAAGATTAGGTAGTCGGACTTTTCCTGCTGGAACTGCGGTAAATACAGGTTTAAAAGTGGAAAGGGGAGCAAATTTTCCCTTGGGATTTGTACCTGACAGTCAAACCGGGACAATAGGTATTACCTGTGCTGCGTGTCATGCCGTCCTTTCCAATGAAGGTGAACGACTGCTGGGAGTCCCAAATGGTGAACTTAACATTCCTCTGTTAATTGCATTGTCACCAAATACAGCTGCGGCGTTGCTCCCGGTTAAACTTTAATCCCTTAGATCCAAAATACCAAGGTAATGGTGAGACTATTATTGATAGCCAAGGTCAATTAGTAGAATTACCTGACCCTGTTCTTTTTGAAACAGCCTTTGACGATGCTGTATTAGATGTACCATCCGGTCATTTCGAGAGTTCACCAGATGGAATCAATAACACTACCCAAATTCCTAGTGTTTTCACATTCAATAACCATCCTTACTTAGCTGACGGACAGTTTGCTGTGGGTCCATTTGCTGGACTCAGTGTAATCAATAGTGCAGTTCATTCTTCAGAAATAAATCTGTTAGCAGCAGCTCAAATTGGTGAAGAAACACTGGGGATCGATCCTGAAGTGTATATTGGTACATTTGTGCAAAATGCCGTGGACAAAAGGTTGCGTTTACCGTCAGGAAACCCAGTTAAACCCTCAGAGTGGTTACGGGAGAAACAGCAAGAACTCGGTATTCCATTCGCAGAATTAGAAGACCAAATTCCTGCTCCTGGTGCAGGTGACTATCCCAACCTGCGTCCTAGTTTAGTTACATACAACGGTTTAATTTTCACCCCTAATAGTGAAAACTCAGATGATATTGCTAGTGGCAATTTCTTCAAAGCTAACAATGCAATGTCTGCTTTTCAAAATAGCTTAGTACCACCTCCTAACCACACAAAACAAAATTTGCGAGCCTTGAAAACGGGTTCGGTGCAGCGGGGAGCAAGAGTGTTTCAGAAAGCAAATTGTGCAACTTGCCATATCCCACCCTTCTTTACAGATAACCAAATTCATCCGATCGATGAAATTGGTACTAATTCAGCTCGTGCTAAGTCTCGGTTGGCACTCAATGACTTATTAGTAGAACCCAAATTATACAGTTTTGATACTCCCGTTCCCATACCTGCTGGTGCAGAAGTGCTGGACGTGCCAACAGAGGGTATCTCCGATACTCCCACAACTTTGCCCAAGGGTATATTACCGGATGGAGGTTACAAAACTACTTCCTTTCCAAATGATGCCTCTATACCTCTATTAACTAAATTTAATTAAATTTAAAATTAAATACTTAATTATTTATATTGATGAAGCTGCTCTACTATGTAATCTTCAAGTTCTCGCTTATCTCTACTGCTAGCATTCCGCTGATAGGTTCTTTTTGTTTCTTGCACAAATTTACGTTTAGCACTCACAGAAGCACCAGCTTTCATTCCCGATTTTTGCATTTCTTTTTGTAATTCGTCCCAGGTTTTCTCTGCCATCGCCTCCCCTAATTGCACTAATGTTTGTGGCAGCAATCGCTGTGCTTCTTTACGAAAATCTTCGTCCGTATCAAGAGAAGCAAAATCAACAGTTTTAAAATCAATTTGAATATGGTCAAATTTGTGCATCAAACATTTTCTCCGCTGGTATTTTATTTTCTATCTTCTAGGGCTTGTTAAAGGTTATCACCAACCTACTGGTAAACCCAAATTTTCTAAAGTTTGAGGATCTTTTAACAATGAGTGAATGTCGCTATCTACGTGTATGCGACCTGCTGAAAGTACCAAAGCGCGTTCGGTAACTTTACTTAACCAATTTAGGTCATGAGAAGCAACTAATATCACTTTTACTGGCAAATTCAACAATACTTGGGCTAAATTACGCCGCCATGCGGGATCGAGTCCATTTGTTGGCTCATCCAAAATCAATATATCAGGCTTTAAAGCTAAAATCGTGGCTAAGGCTGCAAGTCTTCTTTGTCCACCAGAAAGCTCGTGTGCGGAACGTTTTGCGTGAGCTTCTAAACCAAAGTCCATTAACAATTCTCGCGCTATATCCATTGCTTCTGGCACTGGTACGCCGTAGTTAAGAGGACCAAAAGCCACATCTTCTAAGATTGTGGGCATAAATAATTGGTCGTTGGCATCTTGAAAAGAAAACCCAATATAACGCCGCACTTCTGATAATGTTTTCGGTTCTAATTGAATATCGTTAATGAATATTTTCCCTTGCGATGGTTGTTTTAAACCAATTAAATTCTCTAATAAAGTGCTTTTACCTGAACCTGTTGGTCCCATTAAAGCAACTCTTTCCCCAGCATTTAATGTAAAAGAAATATCATGCAATACTGGTTCTTGATTAGAATAAGAATAAGCAATATTTTGAACTATAACGGCTGGTTTTTGCATTTTTAATTATTAGTTTTTAGATATAGGGAAAGATGGGGAATAGGGCATTGGGCATTGGGCATTGCGAATTGCGAATTACCAATTGTTTTGACATATAAAAAGACGTTGCTACGTCCGCTACTGACGGCAAATACAACGTCTGGGACAAATCAATTTTTGAGCAGGAAATTAACTAAGTAGGTGGGTGAGAAAATTTATAACTATGTCATTGCGAGCGAAATGAAATGAAGCGTTCGCGGAGCGTGTCTGAAGGACTCAGCAATCTCAAGGGTTTCGGCTAATTTACATTTCGTTACTTAGTTCGTTTTATTTGTGCCTACCTACTTATTCAAGAAATTACAAGTAAGAAGCAACGGTTAAAGTTAAAGCTAAAATACTCATCGCTAGTAAAGCAAAACGCTCTTTCATTCTTAGCGTAGAGTCAACTGGTAACGCTCCGTTGTAACCGCGAGCTATCATTGCAGCATAAACTCTCTCGGCGCGATCGAGACTGCGGAGATACAAAGCGCCAATCATCGAAGCGTTTGCATAACGAACCCATCCTGCGGCACCGTTTAAACCGCGAAGTTTGGCACTTCGCTGCATTTGAGTCACTTCTCCGAGCAAAATTTCTAAATATTGTCCGGCTAATAGCAAAGTTTCCTTGAAAGCCATCGGCAGAGGTAAACCTTTGAGAGCAATACCGAAACTGTGAGGCGGTAAAGTCAACAAAAAGCTATTCATCGTTAACAAACATACCAAAGAACGAATTAACAAAAAACTAGCTCGTTCCCAACCTAAAGGTAAAGCTAAAAATGATAAAAATATCAGTTCTAAGCCTAATAAACCTGTTAGTTTGCGAACTGGTACGCGCAATGATACAGCCCAACAAAGTGCAATGATTCCATAGGCACCCAGGTAATACCAAGCATTTAATTTCAGAAAAGCTGCTCCAATGACAATTATTAAAGACAGCTGCAATCGTAAAGTCAGAGGAAATTTAAGCATTCTTTGGTTTCACTACTTGTGCAATACCCCATGCAACGCCGAAGCAAGCTATACTTCCAATAATTCCAGCGATACTTGTACCGATACCATCCGAATCATTAAATGTATAGTCTGCAAAAGGCGTTGGTACCGAAATCCTGACATTTTCCGCTAAGTCAATAAACCCCGAGTCTTCAGCAACTTTTTCCAAACCATCTGGCCAAGCCGAAGCAAATAAAGACAGCAATCCAGCAATCAAAAGAATACTTACTACGGGAACAACCCAACCGCGAATCTGCTCTTCATCATTACCCGGCAACAAATCTGGTCTTGCTTTGATTAAATAAGTTAATACACTTCCGGTGATTAAACCTTCGCCGACACCAATCAAAATATGTATTCCTGTCATCGCTGGTAAAACTACCGCTAAATTTGCGGTACCCGAAATTGCTAATTCTAAGGCAGCACAAATCGATGCAACCACTACGCTCACAGCTGCCGCAATCCCAGCAGCTATTGGTAAGCGGCTTTTTGAACCTCCCAACAGTCGATGCAAAGTTTGAGTTAAACCCCAACCTACCCAAACTCCGATGAATGCCATGTTGAAAATATTCGCACCCAAGGCAGTAATCCCACCATCGGCAAACAACACCGCCTGAATAATCAATACGGTGGCAATACACAAGGCACCCGCCCAAGGGCTACCCAATACTATTGCCGCTAAAGCACCTCCCAATAAATGACCGCTAGTTCCACCTGCTACGGGGAAATTAATCATTTGTGCGGCAAAAATAAAGGCTGTAGTTAAACCTAAAACCGGAGCGCGACGTACTCCAAAAGCATCTTTTGAACGACCTAAAGCTACACCCAGTCCAGCCACAGTCGCTACGGTAGTAGCCGCAGCTACAGGTACGGAAACAAATCCATCAGGAATATGCATAGCAAGTAAAAGTTCTACTTAGTAATAAAATTACGCCAAATAAATACGTAGATTCTTAACATGAAACAGAATTTTCATTGCTAATACAATCCCCTATGGGGGCATTTTCGGTAGCTATTATGTATATTTTTTAGATCATTTTAATATCAGATAATATACTTTGTTTGCAAATTGTAAACAAAGTATATTTTTTTAGGTAAATTTGATAAATTTCTATATTTTTTAATTTAAAAATGTACTTTATTGTTAATTACAAAAGACAAGTTTTCTGATATCATATTAAATATTTTTGCAAATATGTAAGATTGCATACTGCTTAAGTAAAAGTAATCTATGATTAATTATTAGATTTATGACTTTTATTTAGTTAATAATTAAATTTAAGCTCCTCTTCCTATTTATTTATGTGTTCATTTATTTACTTACTTAAAATAAAATAATTCTAAACAATAAATAACCGCTTCTGTAAAATACATAAATAAAGATATTGCACAAATTTTAGGTCAATTTTGAAATAGGCTATTCAAATTTATATTTAACTAATCGCATCATTGAATCGTTCACCTACCTAAGAATACAAATACAGCACTTTCTAGGTAAATGAAGTACAAGATTATCCAATAAAACACTTCTAAGATGGGCATCCCTGCCCGTCCGAATAAATCTGCATAAGTATTTGCGACTAATTGACAATAAGTACTAATTAATCTATAGTCTTAATTTAATAATTATTGAAAATTATTTTTAACTAGCTGAGCTTAGTAATAGCAATACCATGTCCAATCACTTTGTTCCGAACAAAGATAAAATTTGGAGTCGTCGTCAATTTCTGAAGCTGGGATTGGTAGGGGCTGGTGCATCGGGTGCAGGGTTACTTTTGGTTAATTCTCAAAGCAAATCGCAAATAAAAATACCACCAATAGATACAGATATACCTTCTGAGGAAAACAATCCGATGAAGGTATTGAGAAATTTTGACTACGGCACTATTAAGCAAGAAAACGGACGTAAAGTTCGGGAATTCCGCATAACTGCCACAAATGAAACAATAGATTTAAATAGCGTCGTTTCTTTCAACGTTTGGACTTTTAACGGACAAGTACCCGGCCCAACACTTCGAGCTAAAGTAGGCGATCGCGTGCGGATTATCTTCCGCAATCAAGGGGGACATTCGCACTCAATGCATTTTCACGGTACCCATCCGGCTTCATCAGATGGAGTTCTTCCAGTAAGGAATGGCAAGGAAACAGTTTACGAATTTACGGCAGAACCCTACGGAGTTCATCTTTACCACTGCCATGTAGAACCCGTCACTCGTCATATTGCTAAAGGTTTGTACGGGATGTTTATCGTAGATCCGCCATCACCTCGTCCCCCGGCAGATGAAATGGTGTTGATAATGGCTGGTTATGACACTAATGGCGATGACAAGAACGAATTTTATGCTTTCAACGGCATTCCTGAATATTATTTAGACCATCCCATCCGAATTTATCAAAATCAATTGGTAAGGCTGTATGTCCTGAATATGATTGAGTTTGACGAAGCTGCAACATTTCACATCCACGCCAATTTCTTTAAGGTTTATCCCACCGGAATGACTTTAAAACCCAGTTATGAAAGCGACGTAATTACTATGGGAACTGCGGAACGGCATATTTTGGAATTTTCGTATAAATATCCTGGTAAATATATGTTCCATCCCCATCAAGACATCACCGCAGAACATGGCTGTATGGGCAACTTTGAAGTAATCGAAAGCAGCAATCGATCGTAAAAATATGATTGTTTATTAACTTTTTCAATTAAATATTTTAAATAGTTGATAAAAAGTTGCATTAGATCCATAATACCCAAAGTTCAAAACGACACGGTGTCAAACAACCGCGATCGATATCGGGTAAAAACACTCAACTTATTCTCTTTGAAATAACTTTAGGAAACTTGAATGAAACCACTTCGCTATATATGTTTGGCTGCTGCGGCTTTTGCGGTAGTTAGTTTAAGTTCTTGTATCGGTGGCAACAGTCCAACAGCAGAAAAAACACCTGCTGCACCCGTGACTCAAAACCAAGCTAATCAAAGTGGCGAAGCAACAGATGTGGAATATATGACCAACATGGCCTTAATGAAAGGACATCTTTTAGTAGGTAAAGAATTATTGGATCTAAACGAGCCGAAGCAAGCCGAACCACATATCGGGCATCCGGTAGAAGAAATTTATTCCGATGTGGAAAGTCAATTAAAAGAAAAGAATGTCAAAGAATTTAAAACCACTTTAGGTAATTTAGAGGATTTAGTCAAAAGCAAACCCAAAGATCCAAGAGTTGCAACCAGCTTTGCATCATCAATGGAAGCAGTGGATGCAGCTATTGCCGCAGTACCAGAAGAAAAACGCAATCAACCCAAATTTGTATTGGCAGCTATTGATGGTGTACTAGATACAGCTTCATATGAATACGAAGCGGCGATAGCCAATAATAAGTTTGTAGAAGATATTGAATATCAAGATTCTCGTGGGTTTGTAATTTACGCTCAAGAAATGTACGAAGGAATTGCGTCTCAAATGCAGACAGCGCATCCAGAGCAAAACAAAGCCATTACCAGCAGCATGAGCGAATTAGTAAAAGCTTGGCCAAGCGTAATTCCTCCTTCAGCACCTGTTAAAACACCAGAAGAAGTAGCTACATTGGTAGATACCATTGAGAAAAATGCTCAGACAGTCATAAAAACTTAAAGCGCGATCGCACAAAGAAAATAGTGAAAACTGATTGCTTTGAGCAAGCGAGAGCTTAAGAAGAGTTTAAAATTAGTTAAAAGTAAGCAAAAGTTGGGAAGATAAAGAGAACTTACAAGTAGTACCTTTAACTTGTAAATTATTATTATCCTTTTCCTAACTTTAAAATCAACAAATTGCTACTTATCAACCTCTTCGCCAAATCTCCAAATTCATGCAAGAACTCGACAACAAAAAAACAATTGACCTATTAAATGCCATCATGGAATTTGAACTAGCAGGAGTAGTGCGCTACACGCATTATTCCTTGATGGTAACAGGGCCATATCGCATTCCCATCGTAGATTTTTTCAAAGCGCAAGCTAGCGAATCATTACTTCATGCTCAACAAGTAGGAGAAATTGTTACAGGAATAGATGGTGGGCATCCCAGCTTAAAAATTGCTCCGATGGAAGAAACCTACAAGCACAAAGTTAAAGATATCTTAGAAGAAAGCTTGTCACACGAACAAAAGGCTTTGGATCTGTATAAAAAGCTTTTACATACAGTTGAAGATGCCAGCATTTATTTAGAAGAATTTGCTCGTAATATGATTGGACAAGAAGAGATGCACAATCTTGAATTGAAAAAAATGCTACGCGATTTTAGTTAATTAAAGTTAAATAAAAGGATGGGCATTTTTTGTCCATCTTTTTTTTATAAGGCATTGGGCATAGGGGATTGGGAATTATTAATTGTCAATTCCTAACTCCTAATTCCTAACTCTTAACTCCTAACTCCTAATTCCTAACTCCTAACTCATAATATGGACTTTAGTTCAGCGCTACCAACCTTTTTAATAACTCTCCGAGAGGGAGTAGAAGCGGCTCTTGTCGTTGGAATAGTATTGGCAATGCTTGGAAAAGCTAATCAATCTCGACTTAACTCTTGGGTATATGCAGGGGTAGGTGTTGGAATTATTGTAAGTGGGCTTGTCGGATTATTCTTCGCTTCCATAATTCAAGCAGCAGGGGTAATAAATCCTGAATACGCTCCTATAGTTAAACCTTTGATGGAAGCCGTATTCAGCGTTATTGCGATAATAATGCTTAGCTGGATGCTTCTGTGGATGACAAAGCAAGCCAAATTTATGAAAGCTGAAGTTGAAGGTGCTGTGCAGGATGCTTTGAAAGCAAATGATAACGCTGGTTGGGGGGTTTTTACTTTAGTTTTAATTGCTGTGGTGCGTGAAGGTTTTGAAACTGTTTTATTTCTCGCTTCTAATTTTCAAGAAGGTTTAGTTCCTACAATTGGAGCAGTTTTAGGTATAGCAACTGCAACGTTGATTGGTGCGTTGATATTTAAATGGGGAGTAAAAATCAATATCCGTCAGTTTTTCCAGGTAATGGGTATTTTCTTGGTTTTAATTGTTGCAGGATTAGTCGTTGGTGGGCTACGCAAATTCGATCAAGCTTTCGCAGCTTTAGCTCTAACAAATAGTAATTGGGATTTTTGTTTTTACAATCAAACTGTTGCACAAATCCATTCTTGTATATTAGGCCCAATCGTGTGGAATGCATCAAATGTATTGCCAGATAAAAAGTTTCCTGGCGTAATTCTTAAAGTATTATTTGGCTACAGGGAACATTTGTATTTAGTTCAAGCAGTTGCCTACGTATCGTTTTTATTACCAGTGGGAGGTTTGTATTTACGTAGTATTTTAGGAACCTTACCCACTAATAAAAAGAAAATTTCAGCCGGTTAATAAAAGAGGGAACAGGGAATAGGGAACGGGGAATAGGGAACGGGGAATAGGGAATAGGGAATAACTCCCTTCTTCCAATTATTTTGTTAGCACAAAAACTAAAAATAAGCCATAGTTAATAATTACAAAACTTTTCCTTAAACTTTTCGGGAGAGAATTTTAGGAAATTTATATGCGACCGAATTCGCAATAATCTTACTTTTTTTGCATTTTGAAACCAGTATACTTATAAATAGTAACAAAGAAGAAGTTGGCGACTTCATTCAGTTAAAAAGACGGCGTTCCCTATTAATGTCATTACTTGTTTTACGTATATTGTGAGCTATCGCAGTATAAACGGATGGCAACCTATAGCTATATATTTTTATATGGCGCTTTATCTTTTTTAATGCTATGTCGAAATAGTATTAACATTTGCGCTGTCAATGACTGTAAAAATAAAAGTATTTGAGATTGTAAACTAGCTGTCTTCACAAACGCTTAGGTAGTTAAATAGAATACCTCAGAGCTTGATGCAACTATTCTTTGAATTGAATTGTTGCAAATTTAGGCTGCTCGCGTTTACCTGTATATCCCCGTAGAAAACAGTAGGAATATGACTAATATGATGCAATTTAACAGAGCTAAAACTATTAACTATCTGCAACAGATTTTAGAATTTGAATTAGCAGGAGTTGTTCGCTACACAACTTACTCTTTGATGGTAAACAATACCGATAAAAATGAAATCGTTGATTTTCTTAGAGAGCAAGCAGAAGAATCTCTATTTCATTCTCGAAAGGTAGGAGAAGTTTTAGTAAGTATTGATGGAAATCCTCAAGCACGCATTACACCTATTGCAGAACTTGAAAGCTATTCGGTAAAAGATATTTTGAGTGCAAGTTTAACCCATGAAAAGCAGGCTTTAGGACTTTACGAAAAACTGCTAGATGCACTCAAAGGTAGCAACAGCGAAATAGAAGAGTTTATCAGCAATATGATCGAGGAAGAAGGGCATCATACTCAAGAATTGGCAGAAATGATCGACGATTTAGACAGTTAAGAGTTAGGCAAAGGATGGAGTGGCGGCAACGGATAGAGTTAGGAGTCAAGAATTAGGAATTAGGAGTAATGGGGAATGGAAATTTTTTATTCTATTATTTGTCCCCTTGTCTCCCCATCTCCCCCTCTCCCCTATTCCCCTATTACCTATTACCTATTCCCCAATTCCCCATCTTTAAATTATGCTCCTTTGCATTAGATAATGTTAGGGAGCATAATTTTTATTTGTCTTTTATTTAACAACCAATGAGTCAAACTCACCGAAAAAAAATTTCAGTGCGTCGTTTAGTTAATCCTGATGGAAACTTTAATGTTGTTCGCAAAGGGATGTCTAAGTTTGATTGGGGCGATTTATATCATCTATTGTTAACTCTTTCGTGGGCAAAGTTGTTTGCGGTGGTAGGTGCGGGTTATGTGATTACTAACGTTTTGTTTGCTTTTATGTACTTAGCGGTAGGTGATGGCGTAGAAAATATGCGTGAAGGTGATTTCTTTGATGCATTTTTTTTTAGCGTTCAAACTATGGCTACCATCGGCTATGGTGCAATGTACCCTAAAACGCTTTTTGCTAATATTTTAGTTGCGATTGAAGCTTTATTGGGACTTTTAGGAGTATCAGTAGGAAGTGGACTAGTATTTGCTCGATTTTCTCTTCCTAAAGCGCGAGTTATGTTTAGTCGTATAGCAGTCGTTGCTCCTCATAATGGCATACCAACTTTAATGTTTCGAGTTGCTAACGAACGTCAAAGCTGGATTTTAGAAGCTGAAGTTAATGTGAGTTTAGTAATCAGCGAAATAACTAAAGAAGGAGAAGCGATGCGAAGGTTTTATAAGTTACCGTTATTTCGCAATCAGTCGTCACTTTTTGCTTTAACTTGGACGGTTATGCATCCGATACATGATAGTAGCCCTCTTTACGGCGTAACTTTAGAGGAAATGCTGGAAAAGGAGATGGAAATATTAATAACTATTACTGGAATCGATCAAACCGTTTCTGATAATATTCACGCTCATCATTCATATATTCCTACTGAGATTCTTTGGAATCATAAGTTTGCGGATATTTTATCTAAAACGCGAGATGGTAAACGCAGTGTTGATTATAGTTGCTTTCACGATGCTGTTGCGTTGGAGTGATGAGGGGATGAGGGAAATTTTGATAGTTAATTTTATGGCAGCAAGAAATAACAACGATAAAAAATATCAATTTTATTTATCTAAGGGGATAGAACAATTTAGGTGGAATTACATCTAAAGCAGCAATACTAAGCACTGTATCTCCTTTTTATGACAGATGTAACTTATTTGTCTAGCCGATATATTCACAGGTAATGAAATCAATTTGAGAATGAAGGAAAAATAATATGGGCTGGTTAAAAAGACTTTTCGGAATGGAAAAACCTAAAAACGCGAAAGTAAATCCTACACCGCAGCCAGCGCAGCCAACACAAGCAGCGCAACCTACACAACAAGCTTCTAATACTGCTCAATCAATTGCCCCAGAGCGTGTGGGATTAAATGGTGAATACGACCAAAGCGGTTTAGCAAAACGAGTTGCATTGGCTTTCGATGAAGATCCCCAGTTGGATGATGTTGAAGGGCTTTGGGTTGCTCAAACTAGTTCCACAGTAGTTTTAAAAGGTAGCGTTCCCAGCCAAGACATTTTAAACAAAATGGTTTCTGTGGCTAATGGAGTGAATGGTGCTACTAATGTTGATACAAGTCAAGTTACTGTAGGTTAATTGACTAAACCAATTTTAGATTTTTGCTAGTAGCTAGTAGGTTGGGTTAGAGGTTGTTTGAAAAGTGGTTGACCGTGATTTTAAGCACTTATCGATCCCCCCTACCCCCCTTAAAAAAGAGGGAAAGGAATCAAAGTCCCCCAATAACAAGAAAATTTATTAATCGTGTCGTAACCCAACATTATTGCGATCAAGATTTAATTTACTTTTAATTTATTGCTGCTTGTTGTTTGCTAATTACTGCTTCCTGAGTATTATCTGGTAATGGTTTTCTTATAGATAAATAAGCTAAAGGACCAAATAACGGGATTAAAGTTACTAACCAAAATAAGATCGGATTTTTCATATTTCGTTTTGCCATATCATCTCCCAAAAGTGCGGGAAAAAGTAGACAAAGCAAACAAAAATCCAAACTCATTACGTGGATAAAACGGTCAGTTTGCCATTGGCGAACAAAATCACTCCATCCTCCTTGCAAACCGTAGGATACCAAAACTATCGCTCCGATACTTAATACAATACCTGTTATCCGGGAATCTAGTAATTTGAGAAAAGCGTTCTTTTCACCAACAAAATCAGGATTTGGTTCCCGCAAAGCTAAGTAAGGTAATAAAGCAAAAGCACCTACACCGAAAGAAAAAGTTGCAAATATCCAAGCTGGTATTTTTTGTCCTTTGCCATCAATAAACACCATGCAACTGTAGATTAAAGGAAATACACCCATTAAGTTAAAAAGCGCAACTATCAAAGGGTTGATTCCTTCCCATTGTCCAGTTGAAAGATTTTTAATTAATTCAAAAGTATCAGGTTGATTCGGAGGAGCAAAACCAAAAGCATATACAGAAAATCCAGCCCAAAGCAACCAAAATGCAATTTTTCTCATTATCACCAGTATCTATAGCATCAAGTTGATAATAGCTAACTGATAGGGAGATGGGGGGAGATGGGGAGACAAGGAGACAAGGAAATAACTCCTAATTCTTAACTGCTAACTGCTCACTGCTAACTGCTAACTGTTCACTGCTAACTGCTCACTGATTACTGCTGATTGCTTCGGAGAGATATTCGGAAACTGCGGAAACTAGGGCGATCGCATTTTCGTAGTTGAGTCTTGTAGGGCCTAAAATTCCTACGCTTCCTACTGGTATCGAATCTCGATGATAGGTGGATGAAATTAAGGTACAAGTACGGATGGGTTCTAGGGTATTTTCGGAACCAATGCGGACTGTTACGTGTGGTTTATCTAATTTTTCTAATTCTGTTTCGTCAAATATCAATCGCCATAATTGCTCTTGCTCTTCTTCAAGTAGGTGAATTATGGTTTGTACTTGCTGTATTTGTGAAAATTCTGGCTGTCGCAAAACTTCTGACACACCACGCACCATTATTTGGGTATTTGTTGGGGAAAAGGTGCGACGAGTCAATTCTACAAGGGATGTTTTTAAATATTCGCCGTAGCGCTGAAATTCAATATCTAACTGACTCCAATCAAGTACGGCTAATTCCATTAAACTTTTGCCGCGTAATTGACTATTTAAAAAGTTGGAAACAATCTGTAATTCTCTGTCTATTAATTCTACATCGGGTTGATTCCCTTCTGATGCGGAGGGTAAGTCCATCAGTGTTGAATGTGTTTCGTAACCATCTGTTACCACAATCAACATTATTTGTCCCGTTTCAATTTGCACTAACTGTAAATGTCGCAATACTGATGTATTGTTCTGCGGCATTGTGATTAAACTTACACAACCACTCAAGCTTGCTAAAATTTGCGTTGCACCTTGCAATAGTGCTTCTAAACTCCAATCTTCCCATTTTAAGCTTCCCTGTAACGCCGCTTCCATCTGTTTATCTAAACTTTGATTATGTGTAATTAATTGATCCACATAAATTCGATAACCAGAGTCTGAAGGTACTCTTCCTGATGAGGTATAGGGTTGATAGAGCAGTCCAGATTTTTCCAAGGCTCCCATTACATTGCGAATTGTTGCCGAACTTACACCTAAGTCAAATTCTTCCACCAAAGCTTTTGAACCCACAGGTTCTGCTGTCGCTATATAATGACGTACTGTTGCCCAAAGAATATGTTGTTGTCGATTGGTTAACTGGACTTGCATAGGGAATGGCTGTTTAAACACAGTTTTTATCAACTTAAAAAAAAACGAGTTTTTGAAATGTTATTACCAGATATTTAATAGCGATCGTTTTGTGAGGACAAAATCAGCATGGTGTATTGCAATACCTTTACATTTACAAATAATTTTGTCCTGAGTGAGAGTACTATTTAATACAGAAAAATATGTAATTTAAATACATTGCAAATACTCTCTATTAAGTATTTTCTCAGATTTATTTATGGAATAGGGTATGTATAGCTACGAATGTTCCACTACTTATAAAATAATATTCCGAAGCTGCTAAGTATTAACACTTTTAACCTTTAATACTGAGGAACTGAAGGATTGACTAACATTGAATATGCATCAATACCTCCGGTAATGTTTTTCACATTGGAAAAGCCTTGAGATGTTAACCACTGACACATTTGAGCCGAACGAACACCGTGATGACATAGAACTAAAGTTTCCTTGTCAGGTTCCAAACGAGTTTGAATGTCGTTTCCCCACTCAGAAAATTGACTCAAAGGCAAATTCAGAAAACCTTCGATGCTTGCCGTTTTGACTTCTTGTGGTTCGCGCACGTCTACGAGTTGCATTGAAGACTCCGAAGAAGACAAACGTTTTGCAAGTTCCTCTACAGTGATTTGATTCATGGTCTAACCGAGATTATTCCTCGTCATCAGGAATTAAAAAAAATCTATATATTTATTATGTTGACAGAAAATTCGCCTCTTAGCATCAGCACTATTCAAAGGGTTTGGGAATTATCAAGGAAAATTGGCTACATCTTGACAATTTGTATGAATGTTAGTAAGTAATTGTTCCTAATCCCACTTAATTTTAGATTTTAGATTTTAGATTTTGCATTTTGGAAAGGGCTGTATTTACTGCTCGGTTACATAACCGTTGTCTGTTGCCTACTCCCAATTCACAATTCCCCATTCCCAATTCCCAACCCCCCAACCCTATTCCATTTTTCCCGCAAAACGCTTTAATAATGATGGTGCTAAAAAAACGCCGCAAAGGGGAAGACTGTGAAAAGAGTGACAACTAAAAAATCATTATTTCGTTTCGTAGCAGCAAGTATTATGATGCTGCTGTTAACTGGTATCACTGGTTGTAATGGGTTATTCAACCAAAATCCTTTAATTTTAGCCAGCGATAGGCAAAAACAACCGAGTGCTGCTATATTTATTTCGTCGCGGGCACCTGTTATGCTGTCAATGCCATTAGATCCAAATCGCTTCGAGGTATTAAATGGTGGAGTTAAGTTATCTAAGCTGAAAAAAAGTTTATTAGATAATACCGGACTTGATTATAAAAAAGATGTTCAGCCTTGGTTAGGTAATGAAATTACTTTGGCTGTAGCGACTGACGATATTGATAAGGATTCTGCAAACGGAACCCAACCCGGTTATCTAACGGTACTTACTACAAAGGATGCAGAAAAAAGCCGCGAGTTTATTGAACTTTTATTTTCTAAACGGGTTTTAACTGGAACTTCCTTGGTTGTGGAACAATATAAAGGAGTCAAACTGATTTCCGATATTCCGCAAACGGGAGAAATCACAAAACCTTTGGCTGCAACGGCTGTAGGTGATAATTTTGTATTGTTCGCCAACGATGCCAAAATTCTGCGAGAAGCTATCAATAACGTTCAAGCACCGGGTTTAAGTTTGATTAGCTCGGATAATTATCAACAAGCCATCAAGCAATTAGGCAGCAGTCAAGCCGTAAGTTTTCTCAATTTTCCTGCTGTCGCAAAATGGCAAGGCTTAAATTTATCATCTCCAACTTTCAGTACTCAACTGATTTCTTTAGCTGCTAAATCCAAAGGTTTGCTAGCAGAAACTAGTTTATTTGCGAATTCACCAATACCATTAGCCGAATCGAGCGAAAAAGTAAAAGCACTCTCATATATTCCTGCTACTTCCGGTTTGGTAATTTCAGGAAAAGATTTGAGCAATTTAGATAACAGCAATTTAGCTTTATTTTGGCAACAAACTGATTCCGCAATATCTGGTGAATCGGGAGAAAACATAGCTTCTCAAATAACGAAACCTTTAGCTAAACTGCAAAAACGTTGGGGAATTAATTTAAAAGAAGATATTTTCAGTTGGGTAAAAGGTGAATATGCCATAGCATTGCTACCCAACAGTGAAAATAAAGGTGATAATAAACGTGAAAATAAAAAACCTGAATGGATTTTTGTCGCCGAAAAATCTTCAACAACTGCATCCGATATTTCCCATTTGGATGAAATAGCTTCTAACAATGGATTGACAGTTAGTCCAATTAATTTAAACAATCGAAGAATTTCTGCTTGGACGGAATTAACAACTACAGGTAATAAAGCATCTGACTTGAGAATTCAGGCAAAGGTATTAGGAACTCATACAAGTAAAGATAACTACGAGATTTTTACTTCTTCTATTGAGACGATGGATGAAGCTATTAATAACAAAGAAAATTTCTTCAATGATAATCGGAATTTTCAAGATAGTATTGCAGCAATTCCCCAATCAAACCAAGGATATGTATTTATCGATTGGAAAAAAAGTCAAGATTTTATCGAAAGTCAATTACCCATACTCAAACTTGTAGAAATCATCGGCAAACCTTTTCTCGATAAACTACAGTCATTTACTATTAGCAGTTACGACAGCAACAGCGAATTGCTCAAAGCTGGTGTTTTCTTTTTATTAGATAATTAGGTAATAGGTAATAGGTAATAGGTAATAGGTAAGGGGTTAGCAATTACGAATTATTTCCCCTAGTTTCATCTACTGCCTACTCCCTACTCCTTAGTTAGAAGTTACAAAATAAAAATTCATTCTTTAGACCTTTGATCTTTTATTAACAATTTGCTCTAATAAGTGTACGCATAGAAAGCTGTCACAAACTTTGCCCCGTGCGAAATTAGCTTTCGTTAGCCTGTATATAAAATTACTAATAAACTTTATTAAGATATTTCGGGAAGTGTATGTATGAAATTGTGTCGCTCCCAAATTGCATTATCGCGGTTGTGCCTTGCAGGGTTTTTTACTGTTATTTTTTCTAATCCCGTAACAGCAAATAACTCAATATTCGGCAAAATTAGCTTATCGCCGAGTTCGGAAGCTGTCAAAAAAATAGTCACTGGTTATACAGGTGGTTCTTATTCCTTATCCTCAGTTAGTAAACGCGATCGCAATAAAAATTTGTGCATTGGTTTTGCCGATCCCAAACCAGACCATATTCTAGTTTTAGAGAAAGATTTTGACAAATTAAATATCAAAGTTAATAGTGGTGGCTCTGACACTACTTTACTAATAGTTGGGCCAGACAATAAAACAGTTCGCTGTGGCGACGATACTGGCAGAAGTAAAGATGCCAGCATCAACGGTAGTAACTGGAAAGCAGGAAAATATAAAATCTGGGTGGGCAGTTTCAAACCTAGAACCAGAAATAATTACCGACTTTCTTTGCAGGAATAGTTCAAAATTTCCGTACTAATGAATTACAATGAAATTGGGAATTGGGAATTGGGCATTGGGCATTGGATAAAACTCCTAAATTTTTAATCCAAAACCTAAAATCTAAAATTACACAACTCCTAACTCCTAACTCCTAATTTTTCTTGTCCCCATAGGACGGTAATATAAATTGTAATTGGTGTAAAGGCTCTCAAGCAGGGTGCGAATTCGTGTTATCAACATTTATTGCTGACTTTCGTATTATATTTGAACGCGATCCGGCGGCTCGTAACTGGTTAGAAGTCTTATTTTGCTACCCCGGTTTACAAGCTTTGCTGCTGCATAGAATAGCTCGATGGATGCGTAACGTCGGAATACCTTTTCTTCCTCGCTTCACTTCTCACTTAGCACGCTTTTTGACTGGAGTTGAAATTCACCCAGGAGCCACCATTGGTAAGGGTGTATTTATCGATCATGGAATGGGTGTAGTTATTGGTGAAACGGCAATTATCGGAGATCATGCGCTGATTTACCAAGGTGTAACTTTGGGTGGTACTGGTAAAGAAACTGGTAAACGTCACCCAACTTTAGGAGAATGCGTAGTTGTTGGTGCGGGTGCGAAAGTATTAGGTAATCTGCAAATTGGTAACAACGTGCGTATCGGTGCGGGTTCGGTTGTATTACGGGATGTGCCTTCAGATTGTACTGTAGTAGGCGTTCCCGGCAGAATAGTCTATCGTTCTGGTGTAAAAGTTGACCCATTAGAACACGGGCGTTTGCCAGATGCTGAAGCCCAAGCAATACGTGCTTTAGTAGATAGAATCGAACAGTTAGAAGAACAAATTGAGCATCTACAAGAAAAACAGCAAAGCGTTTCAGAGACTGTTGCAAATGTAGCTCTTAGAGAAAATCATTTTATTAATTCTCATATTTTAGATGAATCGCATTTGAGAGAACATCATACCCAATGTCGTTTAGAAGATAAAGCGATAGATGAATTTTTAGATGGCTCGGGGATTTGACAGTTAACAGTGAACAGTGAACAGTTAACAGTAACTAGTAGTCCTTTTCGTAAATTTTTACTGGTTCGTTTTCTCGGTAAACCTTGGGAGACGTTATGTATAACGTCTCTACAACCCATCAGAACAAATGAAATGAACTACTAGTACTCCACCACATAAGTTATGAGGGGTAGCACATTCGTAGTGCGAGCATCTTGCTCGCTGGTTGTAACGAGGGAGCGAGACGCTCGCACTACCTCGACCCATCAGAATTAATGTGGTGGAATACTAGTACTTAACCACATAAGTTATGAGGGGTAGCACATTCGTAGTGCGAGCATCTTGCTCGCTGGCGCTATCGAGCGAGCAAGATGCTCGCACTACGCAAACCCATCAAAATTAATGTGGCGGAGTACTAGTAACGAGCCAGGAATTAATTATTTCTCCTTGTCTCCCCATTCCCCTCTCCCCCCTCTCTCTTCCAAATGTGATATCTTACGAACATATCCTTTACATCCCACAGAAGATGGGTAGGGGGAAATGAATGATTGGAATTTCTTCGATCGCAGTTTTGATAATTTTGAACTAAATAATCCCGAACAAGTTAATTACCGCATTTTTGCGCCCGATGGTAAAGCTGAAATTCTGTATTGGTTTAGTCGAGATGATATTCCTAAACAGCAGAAAGAAGACTTTATTCGGGTGCTTGTTAATTTTGATGACAATTGCGGTGGTTTTTATCGATATCGTGCTTATTTCTTAGCCGCAGAAGCTTTAAATTATTTTCCTGAATGTAGTAGTGGCGATGCAATTGTTAAACAGTTGCTTGATTGGAGCTATCTATATTTTGGCTGGCAACTTTTTCCTCTACCGTTGGTAGAAGCTGCAAGAAATACTTTGGAAGTCACGGATAAGAAGCGGGTTATCAAAGCTTTTGAATTGTTGCTGCGTAATACTCCGAGTCGGATAACCTTGCAATCTGCTGCGGTGAAGTTGGGGGAATTGGATGCAGGGAATGAGATGGCGATCGCTGCTTTGATTTTGCTGCTTGAAGTTACAACGGATAATTACAAACGCTCAAGTATTTGTCGGAATATTGGAAAAATTGGTAATGGTGATCGAGCAGCAATAACCACCGTTATTGAATTGATGGAAACAACGGAGGATAAAAACCTTTGTTGTCAAACAATAGAGGAGATGATATTTGTGTATATGCTGCCGAAACTCTTTATCAAATTTCTCCAGATAACCAAACTGCTTTATATACTCTTGTTGAAATTCTGGAAATAAATAGAAGCTGCAATATAAAACTTATAGCATCTTCTATTCTTTTAAATACACCCCAATACTATGAAAAAGCCATTCAAAGCTTGCATGAAATTGAATCCTCACATTATGAACATGAAAATTATATTCCAAGATTCTGTATTGAAGCATTAATCAAGAATAAAATCGCGATGAAAAATCCAGAAGTCAAAAAATTTATAGAGAAAATTATTTTTAAGGAAATTCACTCTTATAAATTTGATAAAAAATCAACAGAAAATGAGCAGCATTGTCAATATGATGACTTTTATATCGTAAATAATGCTGATTACTTGAAGAAAATTCTACAATCAGAAAATTTTCCATTGATTATTACTACTTTGAAAGAATACTTGAACGAAGATTTTTATCAAAATTGTTCACATCGTTATGATGCTGTATATAAATTAATATGGCATTGTGCCCAAAAGATGAGCTATCAAGATTTTTATAAAGCTTGGCATGGTTAGTTAGATTTCATATCTTGCATGATTCTAAACTAATCTTCCCAAACGCCTTGGAATCAATTCCAAGGCTAATAAACTAAGTCTACTAAAGTAGACTAAAAGTCTCGCCAGTCATCTTTAGATGACTTTTGCTATTAGACTCTTAATTGCATTCCCCGGCGGTTTTGGGAATATTGCAAGATGTAAGCTAAATTAAATTTCAAACCTGATTTATATCAAATCATAATGTCTGACTTTCAACAGCAAAAAGAAGATTTCGCGATTGCAAAATTTCTAGATTTCCTAGCTCAAGATATGAAAAAGAATCCTCAACATATCAAACCAATTAGTCCTGATTTAATCAAGCGAGTCCAATTTTTAACTGAGGGTATTGAAGTGAATCTCGATGCACCACTGTCTGAAGAAGATGAGTAAATTGTTAGATAAATATTTCAAGAAATTGCATAGAAGTTATTACTCATATGGTAAATTAAATTCTCTTCTACCAAAATTGTTTGTTATTCCGCTAAATGTAGAGACGCGATATATCGCGTCTCTACAAAGGTGACTGGTTAACTACAAGATTTTGATTTATGGATTAACTTCTGTTATATCCCAAATTCCTGTTTCATTTTTTACATAGATAGTCCGATTTTGCGGCTCTCCTCTCAATCGCAAATAATCGACTTTTACGGGTTCAAACAACAGTAAACAAAAGTTTTCTAAAGGCTCATTTTCATCTGGCTGCGGTGGTGAAAAAGCTTCGGGGTTCGCTCTGGCTTCTCCCGGATGCGCCCAAGCAAATTGAATCCGAGCGTTATCGGATAAGTCTTGCCAAGTTGATTCTCGAACTTTCAACAATTCGGAATCTTGATAATTAGCATCAATAATTGTAATGTTTCCAGCAATGCGGAATTGTTCGCGGCTATTTGTAAAATACCAGCAGATTTCTCCCCGTGACTGATTTTGAATTTCTGTAATTTTTTCGCTGCGAGCGTCTGTAATAATTTTTAATTTATTGGTATCTGATAAGAAACCGCGAAACACTACTGTACGATTCGCTGGAATTCCATCACTGCGGACAGTTGCTAACTGAAAATAGCGCGAATGCGGTTGATTGCGATTCTTTTTGAGAGCATTAGCTAAAAATGAACGCCAAGGAGCAATAGACATCTTGCGATTTTAGATTTTGGATTTTGGATACATTCGCTTCGCTCAGTACAAGCTTTGGATTTTGGATTGGGCTTAAAGCAATTACAAACTAAAATCTTATAAATCTCATATAAATTCTATAAATATATAGCTTTATCAAACGGATAGAACTAAAAACAACCCATAACTCTTAACTCCTCACTCCTAACTCCTAATTCCATGTCGTGACGGACACGCTGCGCTAACACTCTTAACTGCTCACTGTTGACTGCTCACTGTTCACTGATTGCTATAGCGTAATTTCTAAATTTGTGCAGTCTTTTATTGTAATGCTACTTGACGTATAGTCTTAATCTGAAAGAAAAAAGATGCGATAAAAATATGGTTCGAGAGCTTGAACGGAAACACGTTGGTGCAGACTTTCCACAAACAGCCCCTGCTGCAAATCCTGTATTTTTCAGGACTTATAGCCGTCGTCAGCAGTCGGAAGGTACGAGAGAATCCTGGAGTCAGGTTTGCGATCGCACTTTAAAAGGTTTGGTGGAGTTGGGTAAGCTAACTCAAGATGAAGTTTTGCTTTTAGAAGAGATGCAGCGCAATCTAAAGGCTTTACCAAGTGGCAGATGGTTATGGGTGGGCGGCACGAATTGGCTGGCTCAACCGAAGAATTTTTCGGGTGCTTATAACTGTACTTCGACAAACGTCATTGACTGGAGCGCTTTCGGTTTAATGATGGATTTGGCGATGATGGGCTGCGGTACGGGAGCAATTTTAGAACCGAAATATATTAATCAGTTACCTAGTATCCGCAATCGTTTAAAGGTGACGGTAGAAGGCAATATTGGTAAAACTATAGCTAACGAACGCCGTGAATTTACGGAAACAAAAGTAAACGGAAATCAAGCCACTATTTATGTAGGAGATAGCCGTCATGGCTGGGTAAAGTCCTATCAAACCCTTTTAGAATTATCTACTGACGAACAGTTTACAGAAGAAGTTGAAGTCGTAGTTGATATCAGCGATGTTCGTAAAGCTGGCGAACCACTGCAAGGTTTTGGTGGTATGGCGAATCCGGTGAAGTTGCCGGAACTTTATCAGCGTTGTGCTGCGATTCTTAATAAAGCTGTTGGCAGAAAGTTAACTTCGGTGGAATGCTGTTTGTTAATTGATGAAGCGGCAGTCTGTATAGTCGCTGGCAACATCCGCCGCTCGGCCGGGATGAGACAAGGTGTCAGCGAAGATGCTGCATTTGCAGACGCAAAAGCAAATCTATGGCAGCAAGGTGAAGATGGAAATTGGCGAATAGATCCCGAACGTGATGCATTACGCATGGCAAATCATACCCGAGTTTTTCACCAAAAACCCACTTTAGAAGAATGTGTTAATGCCGTTCGCAAGCAGTATTACAGTGGTGAAGGTGCGATTCAATGGGCTGGTGAAGCTGTTGCTAGAGCAAACCTTGATTTATTAACCACGCAGGAATTGAAAACCGATTTTTTACAGGCTTATCAACAAGGTAAGGGCGCTGATTGGTTAAAGAAAAAATATTCTTATCTCGATAATAATGAAATTGAGCATCGTTTAGATAGGTTCGGTTTAAACCCGTGTGGTAATTGATACTTTTGCCTCACGTAAAAAACCCTGCAAAATCGGTGAAAGCTGAGATGTTGATATTGCTACGGTTAGCAAGATTCACGCTAATACCGAGGTAATCAAAAGAATTAAAAAGCTTTTGACACCGTACAGCGTAGAGAATGAAACTAGATTGCAAAAATGCATCCTAGAATATAAATCTCCAAGAGTGTGGGGCATCCTTTATTTATATATTTTGTTTATATATCTATAAGGATGAAAATGTACGCGGAACTAATGCGAATCATGAAGCATTAGAACTAGGGGATAAAAAGCCTCTAGGATAACAAAATTGGAAATCATTGGTTCAAATTTTCACTGTAACCTCAGCGAAATCCACTTAAATCAAATCGATCCCGAAAATTACAAAGAACAAGAACAAGCTTTCACTGCCGGTGCTTTATCTGTTGCTGCGTTGTTGAATCATAAATTCTTGGAACCTCGCTACCAATACAGTCGCGAACTCGATCCGATTGTCGGTGTATCTTTTACTGGCTTATTCGACTTTTTTGTCCGTGCTTTTGGGGTGGATTGGTTGCATTGGTGGACGGAAGGAAGACCTGCAACAAAACTGGGTTTAGCCTTTAAAGCCCGCGAGCAGGAATATCTAAGTTTGTGGAAAGATATCGTACATCGGGTGGTTTGGCAATATTGCGATCGCAACAACATAAAACGCCCAAATCGCTGTACTACAGTACAACCAAGCGGCACAAAATCTTTACTTACTGGGGCTTCTCCAGGATGGCATCCACCCAAAGCCCAAAGGTTTATTCGCCGGATAACTTTCCGCAAAAACGATCCGGTAGCTTTGGCTTGTATTGACTACGGTTATGCGGTGGTTCCTTCTCAAACCGATAAAGATGAAAACGGAAACTTGTTAAACGATCCGTTTGATTCTCGCTGTACGGAATGGCTGGTTGAAATTCCCGTTGCCGTACCTTGGGCTGATGTACCGGGTGCCGACGAAATTGCCATCGATAAATTTAATGCTTTGGCTCAAATGGATTTCTATATGCAGGTGCAGCAATTCTACGTGACTCATAACACTTCAGCCACAATTGAAGTGCGAGAAAACGAAGTAGAAGAGTTAGGGAATCAGATTTATCAAGCAATCCAAAACGATGAAGGCTATATCAGCGCCGCACTTTTGGCAAGATTTGACGACCATCAAACCTTCCCTCGCTTACCATTTGAACCCATTAGCAAACAGCAGTACGACGAATTAATGCAACAAGTTGAAAGTCGCCGCGATACCCATGATTTTCATAGTGCATTGAAACGTTATGACTTTGGCGAATTAATGGAAGCGGGGCCATCAGGATGCGATTCTGATAAGTGTATGATGCCCGAAGAAAAACCAATGTAAGATTGAAGAATAAAGTATTACAGCAATTTTTCTGAAAATTAATTACAAGCAATATCCTGAAAGTCTTGTGGTACGAGTGTCTTTGCTCGTCCGAACCTACTTTAATTGCAGAAAATTTGCTGTACTTATGAATTATGAAGTATGAAGAATATGCTTGCGTGCTTCATTGCTTCATTTTTCATCTTTTTTTACCTATCGGAGATAAAACAATGTTCCTCGAAGAACTAATGCCATTATTCAAAGAATTCACCCAGCACCCAGCTTCATTTATGGGCGGATTTGCTTCTGGTATACTCAGACTCAGCCTTGCTGATGACCCCGTAAAAAGCTGGTTAGCACAACAAACTAATACACCTACAACTAATTTTCCTAGTTCTACTAATGGAACCAATAATGGTAATGGCCCTCAAACTATTTCAATTGATTAAGAAAAATAGTTCAGGACTTACGCAAGCCCCCCTAAATGAGCGGGGGTTGGGGGGATCTTCCATGTCTGGAACACGCTCATTTCTCGTCAATGCTGCGTAAGTCCTATAGTTAATAGAAAGGTTTGATTAATAAATAGTTAAATTAAACAAGGTTTGCTGATTTTCAGCAGACCTTTTGCTTATTTAAGCACCTGCTTCCCGTGCTGATATCAAGCAATATTATTGACAATAAAACAGCTATTTGTTCGACGTTGCGATCGCTCTTATCGCAGTATAAATGATAGTTAGCAATACAAATTAATTTATAGAAAAGTAGCATTTTTACCTTGCTCCCCAATGCATTATAAACGTGGCTAATGCCCACTATTGCTATAGCTTAAGCACCGCTGATGATAAATTCTATACTTTTTATTGAAATTTTCTGAAATTATGAAATTTTTAGTCATAATTTTTACACTTATCTCAAGAATATAAAATTTTGACTCTCTAAACATAAGTATATATAAGCTACACTGATTCCAACTTATAAAAGTTTGTAATATATCACACCTTGAAAAATCAAGCGATCGGGTACTATAAAAACGTATTCGTAAGTTCAGTTAAAGAGGATGGTTCATTTTTAGTTAATATCGCTATTAATCGTTGACTATTAACTAAATAATTTACTGTGAGTATCAGACTTTTCGACCGCTTAAAAAAGCGACGTTGTCTGAATTTTTCCTTCTGAACGATTCGCTATTAGTCCCTAGAAACGAACGTTAAGCACATATGACTATTTACGTTGGAAATCTTTCCTACCGCGCTACTGAAGCAGACTTGAGAGCAGTATTCACTGATTACGGTGAAGTTACCAGGGTTGTCTTACCAACCGATCGCGAAACAGGAAGAATGCGTGGCTTTGCCTTTGTCGATTTAGGCGAAGAAGCACAAGAAGATAATGCCATTTCTGAGCTAGATGGAGCAGAATGGATGGGTCGTCAAATTCGCGTTAACAAAGCTAAACCAAAAGAAGATAGCCGTCCTAGTCGTGACTTTGTGAGAAAGCCAGATTTCCAAGAACAATAAATTAATTTCATCTAAACTAAAGCGGACAGACTCTCGTTATTATTTTTTATTTGATGCTGTGGTTAAAACTATTTAATTTGTTTTTTTCTTTAGATAAAATCTTGTAACGGGAATAATGTCGAGTACCGCTGTAAATAATTTTAAATTACTAATCACTTGCCTCCCTCAACATTTTATTCATCTGAGTTGGGTCTTTTAACGTAGCTGTTGTTAATCCTATTGCTAATTAACTATTATCTAAACAGCTACAATTAGTACTCAATAATTTCTAAATTGCTCTAATACTTCATAGAAACAACCCCGACGAGATACCGACTAAGCGCGATATCATTAAAAGTCGGGTTTTCCTATATTTAACAGTATTTACAAAAATATTTTTTCATTTCAAAAATAAATTATTTTCGTATTTTTATGGATAGTAATACTGTAGGATGTAGCATAATTAACCAACTATTTTGATTTGAAGAAAATTATAAAAAAATTTATTTGTGCAGCTAAATAAACTTTTTGCTTTGATTACTTAAAGTTAGTATAGCAATCATTTTTTGTCTTCCGATCGATTTATAAATATAAATATAGGATTACTCCTCAGAATTGAATTCTGTAGCAAAACGTGCCCGGAAGCCATCATAGACAAGGATAGATATTCTGTTCCCCGTTCCCCGTTCCCCATTGCCTTAATTAATAAATTATTTATAATTACTGGATTATTGAGTAACAATGCTCTTGTAGCTGCATCTGAATAGCTAAAAATGCTTTTAAATGCCATTTAAGACACATTTATTTATAAAGGTTTATCTAAAATTGCATTTGCGTTACTAAAATACCTCTCTAATATAGAGGCAGCAACCATAAGTTGATGTTACCCACGGCTTCTGAGATAGGAAGACTTTTTTTTGCGAGAGGATTATTATGACAAAAGCAGCAGAACATCAGGACAAAGCAGCCTACGAGATTACAGATAAAGCTTTAGATAGAGATTGTACGACTTTATCGCGTCACGTATTGCAGCAATTTCAGGGCTTTTCAGCACAAGCACAAGATTTAAGTGCGCTGATGAATCGCGTTGCTCTTGCAGGTAAGCTGGTTGCTCGTCACCTCAGCCGTGCTGGTTTGATGGAAGGCGTTCTCGGTTTTACCGGAGATGTTAACGTGCAAGGAGAATCCGTCAAGAAGATGGATGTTTACGCTAACGATGTGTTTATCTCGGTTTTTAAGCAAAGCGGTTTGGTGTGTCGCTTGGCTTCTGAAGAAATGGATGAACCATACTATATTCCGGAAAACTGCCCCATAGGTAGATATACTTTACTTTACGACCCGATTGATGGTTCATCGAATACAGACACAAACTTAAGTTTGGGTTCTATTTTTGCGATTCGACAGCAGGAAGGAGACGACGCTGACGGACAAGCTAAGGATTTGCTTGCTACTGGTGACAAACAAATTGGAGCCGGATATATCCTTTACGGCCCAAGTACAATGCTTGTCTACACTGTGGGAAAAGGAGTTCATTCCTTCACCCTTGATCCCAGTTTAGGTGAATTCATACTTACGGAAGAAAACATTAAGATTCCCGATAGCGGTTCAGTTTATAGCGTTAACGAAGGGAATTTCTGGCAGTGGGAGGAATCAGTGAGAGAATACGTCCGCTACGTTCACCGAACTGAAGGCTATTCGGCTCGCTACAGTGGAGCAATGGTGAGCGACATCCATCGAATTTTAGTTCAAGGTGGCGTGTTTCTTTACCCCGGTACGGTACAAAAACCAGAAGGAAAATTACGTTTGCTATACGAATCTGCTCCTTTAGCTTATGTAATAGAACAAGCAGGTGGTCGCGCTACTACTGGTAGGATGAATATTTTGGATGTTGTACCAGAAAAGCTACACCAGCGCACTCCTCTAATTATTGGTAGTAAAGAGAATGTTGCCAAAGTGGAATCTTTTATTCAAAATGGCGACTAAACAGTTAACAGTGAACAGTAGACAGTGAACAGTGAACAGTGAGCAGTTAACAATGAACAGTGAGCAGTGAGTAGTAAATAGTTTATATGGCTTATGGTATGTTTTTACATCTTCATAAGATGCTTTTTACCCTAAATCGGCGATCAACTAAAACTAATGTTCGCGTTTTTAGTACAGTCGTAGCTGGTAACTGATAACTGGTAACTGATAACTGGTAACTGTTCACTGATAACTGATAACTGTTCGCTGATTTATTCCTTTAGTGAGAATCAATCGACAATAAAGGCGAGCATTAATAGATAAAGATACAAAAATAAATTTCGGAGTGGAATATAACTATATGGGCATCACCACAAATCAATTATTAGAAATCAACAAATACGGTCAAAGTATTTGGATGGATAATTTAAGTCGCGATATTATCCAGTCGGGTGAACTGAAAAATATGGTGGAAAATCAAGGTATCAAGGGAATTACCTCGAATCCAAGCATTTTTGAGAAAGCGATCGTTGGAAACGCCATTTACGATCGAGATATTGAAGCCGGGATTGGCAAGAAATTATCAACCCAGGAAATTTACGAATCTTTAGCTTTTGACGATATCCGCAACGCTTGCGATATATTGAAGCCGGTATACGAAGCGACAGATGGATTGGATGGTTATGTAAGCATTGAAGTACCGCCAACTATCGCCAACGATACCCAGAAAACAATCGAAGAAGCTAGACGCTACTTTAAAGAAGTTGGACGGGAAAACTTAATGATTAAGATTCCTGGAACAGAAGCAGGCTTACCAGCAGTAGAGCAAGTAATATCTGAAGGGATGAATGTCAATATTACTTTGTTGTTCTCCGTGGATAGTTATGTAAACACTGCTTGGGCTTACATTCGCGGTTTAGAAAAGCGAGTTGCAGAAGGTAAAGATATTAGTAAAATTTCATCTGTAGCTAGTTTCTTCCTTAGCCGCATTGATTCCAAAATTGATGGAAAAATTGACGACAAGTTAGCGCAAGGTATTGACGATATCGACTTAAAAGCCAAACTTCAATCCGTAAAAGGAAAAGTGGCGATCGCTAATGCCAAGATTGCTTATCAAGAGTACCTCAAGATTATTAATGATGAGCGCTGGCAAGCTTTAGCCGATAAAAACGCGAACGTACAGCGTTTGTTATGGGCTTCTACCAGCACCAAAGATCCTAGCTACAGCGATGTCATGTACGTTGATGAGTTAATTGGTAAAGATACCGTTAACACCCTACCACCAGTCACCATCGAAGCCTGTGCCGACCATTGTGACGTAGATTCTAGAATCGAATCCGACGTAGAAGAAGCATACAAACTGATCGAAAGTCTCAAAGATCCAGACATCAACATCAACCTCGATCAAGTTATGGACGAACTACTTACTGAAGGAATTGATAAGTTTATCAAACCCTTTCAATCCTTAATAAGTTCCTTAGAAGACAAAGTAAAGCAGTTATCGCCTGTTTAATAATTAAGGAATGGGAATGGGAATAGGGCATGGGGCATTGGGCATTGGGGATGGGGAGAGAAGGAGATGGGAAGACAACGAAATGGGGAGACAAGGAGAGAAATAACTCTTAACTCCTAACTCCTAACTCTTAACTCTTAACTTTCAATCCAAAATTCCATGCCCCATGCCTAATCCCCCATGCCCCATAACAGTAAATCTAAAATTCAAAATCACTCATTATGGTTAGTTTGCTAGAAAATCCACTGCGGGTTGGCTTGCAACAGCAAGGAATGGCTGAACCCCAGATTATTACTATTTTTGGTGCTTCAGGAGATTTAACTTGGCGTAAGTTAGTACCAGCTTTGTACAAATTACGACAAGAAAGACGAATCCCACCCGAAACTACTATTGTTGGTGTAGCACGACGAGATTGGAGCCACGAATACTTCCGCGAACAAATGCGTAAGGGCATGGAAGAAGCTCACGGTGGTGTTGGCTCTGAGGAATTGTGGAACGATTTTGTTAACGGTCTTTTTTACTGTTCCGGCAATATTGACAATCCTGAAAGCTACCAAGAGCTTAACGAGCTTCTCAGTGAATTAGACGAAAAACGCAATACCAGAGGTAATCGTTTATTCTACCTTTCCGTTGCTCCTAAGTTTTTCCCCGAAGCTATCAAACAATTGGGTTCTAAGGGAATGCTTGAAGATCCCGACAAACATCGTTTGGTTATTGAAAAACCTTTTGGTCGAGATTTAGCATCAGCGAAAAATCTTAATCAAGTTGTACAAAAATATTGTAAAGAAGAACAGGTTTATCGGATTGACCACTATTTGGGTAAAGAAACGGTTCAAAACTTATTAGTATTCCGCTTCGCAAATGCTATTTTTGAACCTTTATGGAACCGTAATTTTGTAGATCACGTACAAATAACAGTAGCAGAAACAGTAGGAGTTGAAGATCGGGCTGGTTATTACGAAAGCTCTGGTGCATTGCGAGATATGTTGCAAAACCACTTGATGCAACTCTACTGTCTGACTGCAATGGAAGCTCCTAACGCAATGGATGCCGATAGCATCCGTACCGAAAAAGTAAAAGTATTACGCGCTACTAGACTTGCTGACGTACAAGATTTGGCGTATTCGGCAGTACGCGGTCAATACAGCGCTGGCTGGATGAAAGGCGAACACGTACCTGGGTATCACGAAGAACCCGGAGTAGACGAAAAGTCTACAACTCCTACTTTTGTGGCAACAAAATTCGTAGTCGATAACTGGCGCTGGAAAGGGGTTCCCTTCTACCTGCGTACTGGTAAGCGGATGCCCAAAAAAGTCAGCGAGATTTCCATTCACTTTAAAGAAGTTCCTTCACAGATGTTTGCATCTGCCGCACAGCAGCAAAGTGCCAACATTTTGACAATGCGGATTCAGCCAAATGAAGGAATTTCCCTGCGTTTTGACGTAAAAGTGCCCGGAGGAGATTTCCGTACACGTGCCGTTGATATGGACTTTACTTATGGTTCCTTCGGTTTGCAAGCGAAATCCGATGCATACGATCGCCTATTTCTTGATTGTATGATGGGCGATCAAACTTTGTTTACCAGAGGTGACGAAGTAGAAGCCGCTTGGCAGGTAGTGACACCAATATTAAGCGCATGGGATGCACCAGCAGATCCAGCAACAGTTCCCCGTTACGAAGCCGGTACCTGGGAACCCGTAGAAGCAGAACTATTGATCAACCGAGATGGCCGCCGTTGGCGCAGACTATAGAGAGTTAGGAGTTAGGAGTTAGGAGTTAGGAGTTAAGAGTTATGAGTTTTAATTTTAAGTTAAAAGCTAAAAGCTGCGAGTTATGAGCTTTGAGTATGAAAGTAGTTAGATATGAATAGTTGAGTTCGTTGTTACTGGTTGATTCTTTTATCATTACTAACTCCTCATTCCTAACTCTTAATTCCCAACTCTTAATTCCCAACTCCTAACTTCTCACTCCTAACTCTTAACTTAAAATTACTTACAACTTACAATCCTTTAATTGTTATGACAACGCACGCACCCACTCTTTTTTCACTCCAGGCTCCTAAAGATGTTTCGCTCAACGAAATTGAAGCCGAACTAAGTAAAATTTGGCAAAGTTACGGTATTGGCGGGGAAGATGGAACGCTTCCTGCGGCGACGCGAGCTACTACGTTTACTTTGGTGGTTTACGAGCCAGAACAAACTCAGTATTTGTTGGCTGCTTTAGGATTTTACAGCGGCCCAATTGATGGTATATTGGGACCGCAAACTGTATCCGCGCTGCGAGATGCACAGAAATCCCTTGGTTTGGAACGAACTGGTAAAGCGAGTCAGGAAGTTTTAGCCAGACTGCGGGAAGAACTTGCTAAACTTCATGGCGGTGGTAGCACGTCAGATAATAACGGTACTACTGCTGCTGAATTCAGTCCAGATGCAGCTAGCGCCAGAATTGCTGACGAAATTGCTTTACGTAACCCCTGCCGTATCATTAGTTTGATACCCGTAGTTGGTGAAGATGAAGGCGTTAAAGCACAAGTTTCAGCTTACTGTCCGATTCAAAAACAATCATCATCTTCGCTGGTTTGTTGCGAATACATCACCTTAACCGGAACTGCCACAGCTTTGGAACGTATTGGTGGTATGGTTCCAGAATTATTAATTGGTGGTTTACCTAAATTTATTTGGTGGAAAGCAACACCAGATCCTAACAACGGCTTATTCAAGAGACTTTCAGCCATATGCGATAACGTTATTGTTGATTCGTGCAACTTTAACGAACCAGAAAACGATTTGCTTAGTCTGCAAGCCTTGGTAGAAAAAGGCATACCGCTAGCAGATTTGAACTGGCGACGTGTGGGAGGTTGGCAGGAATTAACAGCAGAAGCTTACGACGCACCAGCCAGACGTAAAGCTTTAACTGAAGTTGATAGAGTAAATATCGACCATGAAAAAGGCAATCCTACCCAAGCATTACTATTTTTAGGTTGGTTAGCAAGTCGTTTGAATTGGCGTGCGGTTTCCTACGAACAAGAACTTGGCGACTACAATGTAAGACGCTTTAAGTTTATGGCTTCGGATCACCGGGAAATAGAAACCGAAATAGCAGGAGTTCCAGTAGGCGATGTCGGCGATATTCCCGGCGATTTAATTGCCATACGCTTAAGTTCAACCAATCCAGAAGCAAACTGCGGCACCTTAATTTGTTCCGAAACCGGCGGCTGTATGCGAATGGAAACCCACGGTGGCGCTCAATCTGCTGGCGTATTTCAACAAATAACTTCACTTTCCGAGCAAAAAGCCGAAGCTTTGCTTTCTCAACAAGTACAGCGTTGGGGTAAAGAAGCGCTTTTTGAAGAAAGTTTAGGACTTACAGCGCAATTGATTAAATTAGCGAAGAAGAGTTAAAAAGTTAGGAGTTAGGAGTTAGGATTTAGGAGTTATAGATTTTCACCTTCATGGTGATACATATTAATTGTGTAGAGACGTTGCAATGCAACGTCTTTCTTTATTTTGATTTGTAATGAGAATTTCGTGAAATGGTGCCAATAGTTATAGTCGTTTCAAGTAATTGTTCAAATGGTCGATTGCATTAAATTTAACGGGTTAGTTTTTACGGAAACGTCGGGAGACGTAGCACTGCTACGTCTCTACAACTCATCTGTTTTTTGTTTGAAATAACTTTAAAAATAATTATTAATAAATTCTAGGCAAAAATACCTGTAAAATCCATAATTCATAACTCCTAATTCTTAACTCATACTTGATGTCTTTGATTATTGCAGGAGAACGCAGCGGGGTAGGCAAGACTACGGTTACGCTCACCCTGTTGTCGTGTTTATCGCGGCGTGGTTTGCAGGTACAGTCTTTTAAAGTAGGGCCAGATTACATCGATCCAATGTTTCACAAGTACGTTACCGGACGTGCTTGTCGTAATTTAGACCCCGTTTTAACATCAGAAAGTTATGTACAAAAATGCTTTTATAAATACTCTAATTTATGTGAATATACTTTAATTGAAGGAGTAATGGGTTTATTTGATGGTGTCAAAACCTCACCCCAGCCCCTCTCCTTATTAAGGAGAGGGGTTAATAAAAAAGAAAAAGAAAACCCGTATTTAGTAGAAGAAATTAATAATTTTGCAAGTACGGCTCATATTGCCAAGCTATTAAATTTGCCAGTATTACTAGTAATTGATTGCAGTCGCTTATCAGGTTCAGTTGCTGCAATCGTTCATGGTTACTGTTCTTTTGACAAAGAAATTCAAATAGCCGGAGTAATATTAAATCGTGTCGGGAGCGATCGCCATTTATCTCTGCTCAAAAATTCCCTCGAACCTTTGCAAATCCCAATCTTTGGTGTTTTGAGGCGGCAAGACGATATCACAATTCGCGATCGCCATTTAGGTTTAGTACCAACAGCAGAGCTTCCCGAATTAAACCAATTAATCGATAAACTCGTAAATCTCGGCGAAAATTGCTTTGACTGGGAAAAATTATTACCCCTGTTGCGAAACACAGAAAATTCTACCCCCTCTTCCCCGCGCCACTTTGCTCAACGGGGGGAACCCCCGCACGCAAGTGGCTCCTCTTCCCCTTCTACCCCGCGCCACTTTGCTCAACGGGGGGAACCCCCGCACGCAAGTGGCTCCTCTCCCCCCTCTCTAAAAATTGCAGTAGCTTACGACAAAGCTTTCAATTTCTACTACCAAGACAATCTAGATATCTTACAAAATTTGGGTGCAGAATTAGTTTTTTGGAGTCCTTTAAAAGACACAGAATTACCCAAACATATCGGAGGAATGTATTTCGGAGGTGGTTTTCCAGAAGTTTTCGCTAGGAAATTAGCAGAAAATACTAATGCTAGGGATTTAGTTAAAGCAGCAGTTTTATCAGGAATGCCAACAATCGCTGAATGTGGTGGTTTGATGTATCTTTGCGAGCAGTTGATAGATATGAGCGGTAAATCTTGGGAAATGGTAGGAGTTTTACCAACAACAGCAATAATGGATAAGCGTTTAACTTTGGGTTATCGTCGCGCCGTGGCTTTACAAGATAGTTTATTAATAGATGCAGGAAAAACAGTTTACGGACATGAATTTCATCGTTCAAGTTTAATAGTTGATTCTCATAAACCTTTATTTGAAAGTTATAGATTTGATTGCAATGAATTTATGGGGAAAGAAGGATGGGTTTCACCGCAAAATCTTCACGCTTCTTATATTCATATGCATTGGGGAGATAGTATTGAAATTCCGCAAAGATTTATAGAAAAATGCCGGGTTTTTTATTGTTCGTAGTTGCGCTTTAGCGCCAAACACTCTTTGAAACACTAGACTTTATTTTCTAATTCCTTAGCTAAGTCTTGCATCATAGCTGTCAAACTTGGATAAAGTGGTTTTTGCTGTTTCACTACATCTTCGGGTACGTCATTACAATAAATTGGAGCAGTTTCACATTTATGTTTCGTTCCAACAATGAAATACCCGCAATCCTCTACATTAAAAATAGGGAATAAATCAAAAGAACCTTTCCAATCTTTAGATAAGCTTATTGCTTCTTCTAACGAAAAGAAACTAGTTAAATCCCAAGCATCAGGATGAGGAAGAAAAGAGTTTATTCCTCCATTTCTCCATTGATAAAGTTGATAGATTTCTTCTGGTACATAAAATGGAAGTTCGCGAACTTTTGCCTCAATTTCATCACGACTCAAACCTTGTCTCATAATGGCAGGATGATTGGGCATATTTTGCATCATCCAATTAAAGATAAATTCTAGAGCTTCAGTTAAACTAGACAATAAGTTACCGCATCCCATTTGCATCATTATTCAACTTACGAATTATCCGAGATAGTTCGCGAATAATATTGACTGCAATTTCGGGAGTTTCTTCAATAGCATCATCAAGTTGTTCTTGAGTTAATTCTAGACATTCACAAGCATCTATTGTAGTAGCAGAAGCTGAACGCGGTTGAGTATCAAACACCGCCATTTCACCAAAATATTTTCCTTGGGGAATTACAGTAAGTGTTCTGTTATTCATATGAATTTTTACTTTTCCCGAAACCACAATATACAGAGATTGTCCTTGTTCTCCCTGTCGAAAAATATTGCAGTTTGGTGGAAACCAAAGTTCGTTCATCGCAGAAGCTAATCGAACAATAAAATCATCACGTAATTCTTTAAATATCGGAACTTGACGTACAAATAATAAACGATCGACGCTGGTTAACATAATTTAGGGTTAGTTGTTAGTTGTTAGTTGTTAGTTGTGAATAGGACTTACGCAAAGCCCCACTTTTTAAGGGGGGTTGGGGGGATCTCGATGTCTGGAACACTATATTTCCCATTGTTGCTGCGTAAGTCCAGGTGAATTATTTATTATTTTTATTTTTATTTTTTTCTTGTTTTGCTGCTTTCTCTAGATATTTGAAATAGGCATTTAATTTTGGTGAAAGTTCGTCAACAATAGGTTTAATTATATTAACCTGTTCGCTTGTTATTAATTTACGAACATACGATCTTCTTAGCCAATATCTTGTTTCATGCAAAGAAGCTCTAGCAATTTTGACAAATCGTAGATTATCTTGAAAATTATAACGACCACTTCCTTCTGCAATATTCGCACCAATGCTATCAGCCGAACGAATAATTTGTTTTCCAACAGTATCTGTAGCTAAATGATTCCAAGATAAAACAATATCCCAAATTAGGTCGGCTAATTTTTCCGATAATTGAAAAACTCTTAAATTTTCAAAATTAGACTTTTCCATATTTTCATAACGAATAAACAGCTACGAATAACTATCTACTAACAACTAACAACTATCCACTAACAACTATCAACTATCCACTATCAACTATTTATCAATTTTATATTTTTCAATAAATTCATTAACCTGAGCGATTACAAGAGGATGGGAATCGTTTTTTAATTGGGGTATAACTTTGATAAATAAACGTGGGGATGCAATGCTTAAATATGCAACGGCTGCTTCTCTTACGAAACCACAAGGATGACGCAAACTTCCTTCAATTTGTATGGGTTTAAGTTTAATACGAGCAACTTGAGCAAAGTGAATACAGCAAGCCCAACACCAATCAGAAAGCGAGTTTTCTAGTTCTAGGATTTTTCTAGTTCGGTCGTTTACTGCCATTTGCTCGTATTGCAAATATCCCGTTTCTACAAGCTTTTGCAATTTTTCAGTAGGTGGTCTTTGATTGAGAATACTTAGTAAAATACTTTTGGAAGGTAAGTTAATTGTATGTTCTAGAATCTCTAAACCTCTTGCTACAGTTACTCGCGATTCGGAATTGAGGTTAAATGCCGCAGCGTTGATTTTGTCTAAGGGATAAAGTAATTTTAAAAGTAAAAATAACCGTTCTTTAATATCAATTTCTAGCTCTGTTAAAGCTTTCTGAACTAGCCGACACAAAGCTACAACCTTTTTTTTAGAGTGAAAGTTTTGCAGGGTTTCTCCTGTTTTAAATTCTATATAAGCCGCGTATACTTCACCTTGAGATTTAAAGTCTACAGAGGCAGCGTATATTTCACCTAATAATATTAATTCCCCTTCTATTAATGCTTGTACTCTGGTTTCATAAAACCTATCTACTAAAGCTGATATTTCATGTTGCTGATGTCTTTTAAGTAAAACACGGAGGGTATGAGATTTGATTTTACCTTTAGCTGTCTCTAAATGTTGCCATAAGGTATCACTTGCTTCTAAAGTCTCAATTTGACTCATTGTTCGCAAAGCATATACTCGCGCTATTTCCGGTTCGTAAAAGTTATGTATTAAGTTTGAAAGCATTGGTAAAATTTCATTCCCTAGTTTTACCAAGCTTTTCATTACTGTTAGCCGGGTGGATTTATAGTGAAGCCCTTTTATTAATGCTGGATAATGCTCATCTAAATGGTTGGCAGCAATCATTTCTAGAACTGCATTGCGTACCTTTAAAGATTCATCTTCTAATAATGAAGGAATATAAATTCTTAAAGATTGCAAATAAGCTGCTTCTGCTAAAGATTTAACTCCCGATACTCGTATTTCCTCTTCAGGGTTAGTCAGCATCCATTGTAGGGTTTTGGTTGCTGCCACTTTTTGTTTTGTTGTCCCTTGAGTTAATAATAATGCCGCAGCTGTACCTCGAATTACGGGATTTTGTTCGGCATCTAGGTATTCTTCTAGTTGATTTGAATTTGGAGAAACTTCTGCAAGGAAAACGTAACGTAGTGCCAAAGCAAATATATTCGGATTGGCTTTGGAAAGAGAGTTTTCTAATAAATTACGTACTTGAGGCAAAAATCGTGGATTTACATCATATTCGAGCATCACTTGCAAACTTTTATGCTGCAAAGCAGAAGTAAGCATTGGTAATTGTGGCGCTAATACTTCTCCTGCTCCTTGAGGATCGATCTGCGATAAAAGTTCTATGCAAGAATGTTTATCATCTTCGTTTCCTTTCTCCCGTAAAGCTTTAATTACAGCCCGTTTAAAGAAAGGTAAATCAACATTTGTAACGCTTAACTGTCCGCTCTCCGCGCTCAAAACTAACAAATCCACGTACTGCGATCGCAATACCCAAATGACTCCTACACATATAATGGCAACTATTGCTGTTTCTACGATCAGAACTACGTTTTGCCAATCAACTGGTATAAAATTACCTGCAATCTGCTGAGTCATTAAAATAAGAAATCCGGCAAAACCAGCAGCAGCAGCTTCTGCAAACCCTCCGGAGAGTGTTTGTACGCGACTTCTTACCTTTTCGGGTATTGGTTGAAACAGCAAAGTACCAGTATTTGCTACGAAGGTATAACGCACAAGTTCGTCTAGAAACTTAATCAGCGTTAAACCCCATAGCAGCGATATAGGTATTTTCAAACCAAAAAAGGCTGAAGTCATTGATAAGGAAGATAATACTGCCAGCACTGTTAATAAAGCACCTACGCCAACAGGCAAAATTGCAGTAGTAAAAAATACTCCCAAACGTTCGATAGCACGACTAGAAACAAATAACTGCGTCGCAAGCTCAAACAGCCCCAAAGTTCCACCAAATAACCCTAAAAAGCTGGTAATTTCTTTACCTTGAAAAGTTGATTCTAATTGTGATAAATACTGAAAATCTACTAATAAACCTATTGCCTGTATCAAAAGCCCAAACAAAAATAATCGCAAAGCATAACGTCTTAAAGGGCTGGAAAGACGACGAGCGCGGGAAACTTGCGATTTGTTGATTTGTCGCGGAATATCTGAAAAAGCTTGAGGATATTTTTTGCTTAAATGCAAAAGAATGGATGTACCTAAAACAATAACTAAAGCCCCAATCAAAATTATTTTATCCAACTTAAGAAATCTTACTAAAGTTGGTAAGCTAAAGCCCCCAATTACATCAGCGACTAAGACTCCACTGCTTACCAAAGGATAAGTACGCTTAATCTCCTGGATGTTAAATAACTGATTTGCTGCGATAGAAGTATTAAGCTGATTGATAACGTAAAGCGCATCAACCCAAAGCCTTAATAAAAATACGCTGAATAAAGCTAGTTGCGAAGCTTGTAAGTTCGTAGATAAAGTAATTTGCAGACCTACAGGCAATAAAATTAAAGGTATTACCATGCAGGGTAAAGCAGCTACAATTACCCATCGCAAAGGAAAAATCCTTTGCAGCCAAGAGTAGAGAAAAACCAACGCAATTCCAACCACTGCGCTAGCAATATATATCCACGGTAAAGTTTCAGCTCCGTATTTATCCAGAAATAAAGCGATACTGCTATCTTCTACCCATCTCAATCCAACTGAGGTTGTCGCGTAAAAAGCAAACATCAGCAATGTTCGAGGAGCTTCTTCCGGTCGAAGATTTACCCATTTAAGTACTCGTATTAAAATGTTTTTATAGGCAACTTTTAATTCCATGCGGTTTCAAGAGGGTGTAGTCACCCCTGCACCATATAATTTTTCTTTAAATTCAGTTACTTAAGCTTCCACAACTAGATTTATAGAAAACTGGAGATCAAAAAAAGCATCTCCTGCTAACAATAAAATCCTAGAAAAGACGAAAGTGCCGAGCAACTGACTATTAGTTTTCCCAATCGTGCCCCAAGACTATCGTTTTTTTTAATTAATTTTGAAATGTAGGGAATGGGTAATGGGTAATGGGTAATCGGAGATGAGGAATAGAAATAAAGATATATGTATTTCTCAGAATCTTTGGCTCCTCTATTATGTGTTTCTTGAGCGCTTACCAGAATGCAGCATTGGAGGGCTTCAAAAGAAACCGAGTTTAAATTCGTGAAAAGATGTAAGAAACCTTTGTCAATATTCCCCATCCCCATTCCCTAACCAAAAACACTAAAAAGAAGCAATACCAGTAGCTAATAAGCATTGGTATTACTTCCTTGAGATTGATATTTATCTTAAATAGGACTTACCTATTCTTTGACTCGTATTGCTGCAACCCCTTCTTTTAAAAGGCTTGGCGTAAGTCCGTTCAAAATTACTTCTTAGGAGAAAGCAACATCATCATGTTTCTTCCTTCTTTCTTGGGATATTGTTGCACTTCAGCAACAGCTTCTAAATCCGTCGCCATTCGCTTGAGCAAAACTTCTGCTAAATCGGTGTGTTGAATTTCTCTACCCCGGAACATAACCGTGGCTTTCACCTTGTCACCATCTTTAAGAAAACGTTTCGCTTGATTAACGCGCACGTTGTAATCGTGAGGTTCTATCTTGTAGCGCATCTTAACTTCTTTTACATCAGCGGTATGCTGCTTTTTGCGAGCCTCTCGCGCTTTCTTCTCTTGCTCGAACTTGAATTTCCCGTAATCCATGATCCGACAAACTGGCGGATCGGCTTTATCGCTAACCAACACTAAATCTAAATCTTTTTCATCCGCTCTAGTTAGTGCGTCTTGGGGAGTCATAATTCCCAACTGGGCACCATCTGTATCGATAACCCGAATTTTCGGGAAGCGAATTCTTTCGTTGATTTGAGGTAAGTCGCGACTTCTTCTTTTCTCTATCACAGGCATATATGATTTTTGGGGAAGTTATTGTTAAGAATTTGGTTTTGGGTGTGGAATGAGATATCTCAGACTCGGAAACTAGTGGAACCTTGAATTAAATATCCTTGTATTTCTAGGATAACAATTCATAAAAATAAAAGTGTTGGTACCTATTTATATTCTACTAACTTTGCAGAGGGTTTAGTTCCATAAGTTAATAGACGTTACATAATTACAGCAAACATTAATTATTGTAATTTTTTGTGTAAAAACATTAACGTTGCATATATTACGTGTATTCACATGATAACACCGTGAGATATAAAATACATATATCTAAAGGTTTAGTCTGATTAGCTACTCAAATACAAAATCTCTAGAATTATCGCTATTACATACTTCATACTTGTTATGTTAATTAAATAGTCGTATTCATATATGACGGGGAATCTATAACAACGTAGTTCTGGGTAGAAAACTATAATAAAAATAAATGCTGTTGTAGAGAATTTTTAATGGTTAACAGCGTAGATTGGCAGCAAAAAGTTGGAAATCAACGAGATTGGGTTTGGCGAGGTTGGCAAACTCGGTATACGTATATCCGTCCTCAGAACAAGATAGAAAATAATAGCGGTATATCTCATCCTTTGATGCTGCTGCATGGGTTTGGTGCAAGCATCGGTCATTGGCGACACAACTTAGAAATATTAGGCGATCGCCATACAGTTTATGCTCTAGATATGTTGGGTTTCGGAGCTTCGGAAAAAGCACCAGCTAATTACAGCGTGGATTTATGGGTAGAGCAAGCATACGTTTTTTGGAAAACTTTTATTCGTAAACCAGTAATATTAATCGGTAATTCTCTTGGTTCGTTAGTTTCGGTTGCCGTTACTGCAAAATATCCTGAAATGGTTAGAGGTGTGGTAATGATAAATTTACCAGACCCTAATCTAGAAAAAGAAGCTATTCCCGCTTTTTTATATCCTTTAGTTGCAACAATCAAAGGTATTGTCGCAAATCCTTTATTAATCAAATCAGTATTTTATTTGATACGCCGACCTAATATATTGCGTCGCGGTGCAACCTTCGCTTACGGTAGCCCTGAAACAGTTACCGAAGAACTAATAGACATATTATCAAAACCCACATTAGATAGAGGTGCAGCGAATGCTTTGACTGCTCTTGTCAAATCTCAAAACAACCCAAATTACAGCCCCAACGTCAAAAAAATATTATCAACCATTACAAAGCCCATACTTCTTATTTGGGGAGAGAAAGATAAAATCATTCCTTACAAACTTGCTTCCGAATTCGTTCGTCACAACGAAAACATACAGCTACTTACCTTGAAAAACATCGGACACTGCCCCCACGACGAATGTCCCGAACAAGTAAACCAAGCAATTTTGGATTGGATTGAATCAGTTAGGAGTTAGGAGTTAGGAGTTAAGATTTGAAATTTCTCCTGTCCCCTTGTCTCCCCATCTCTTCTCACTCCCACTTCAAAACTTTCTCTTTCACCACATTTCGATTGCCGCGAGAAACTCTTAGTACTTTGTCAGTAAGAACAAAACGTATATCACCGTTTGTAGCTATGTATCTATTGGCTTTTACATCGTTTTGATTCGATTTTATTAATGGAAGATTAACTCTTCTATTACTTTTTCTTGTAACGCTTACATAACTATTAGGATTGTCGCTACCACAAATATAAATAAAGAAGTTTTTGGTTTCTGCCCTTGCGAAAGTATTGTTACCTTCAAGACAACCTTTTGCTAAGGCTTTGCCATTCGCTTGCACGGCAGTTATCACTCTTTCTCTGTGAATAATCCTACCGCGTTTAGTTATAACCATTTCATAGGGTGTAATTATGTAAGCAACTTCACCATTCCTAGCAATATAAGTTTCTCTTGCCTTTTTATTAATAGGTACTGTTATTTTATTATCTAAATTTTTGGGAATACGGACGTAATATCCCATCATATTTTTATTATCTCCCCTACAAATGTAAACATAATATTTTGCTGTACTAAATGAACGTATAGGCAGCAAGTTTGCAGACGGGCAAACTTTATTTTTAGGAATTTGAAAAGATTTTTTAGCCGAATAATCACTATTTTCCGTACTTTTTTCTACATTTAGATTTGCTAATGATGATTTCATGTTAAACAACAAAATACTACTCACTAAAGCTGATTGCAAAGCTTTTCGGCGAGATAACTCACTATTAAAAAAAATCATATTCAATTCAGGTTCAAAAAATAAGACAGTAAAATCACCGCCATAACATCATTGTGATGGCGTAGAAGATCGGTGTTATTGCTGATGGAAAACTATAAGTATTATGATGTGCAAAATAATTTAATACAACTATCTTGCACGTTTTTTCACATATTCTTTACTGAAAGAATAAATTTAATCCAATTATTGTGATAGTGCTGTTGTCAGCGATAAGAAGATAGTACAATTAAGAACACAGATGTTTTGACTTGATTTTGATTGACTAGGACTATAAGTTTTACTCGAAGTGCCATTTGATAAAAATGGACTAATAGCCCTACCATAGCCATAGTGAGGGTAAGAAGGGCGCAGCTTCATACAGAATTAGTATAAGAATATAATTGATATACTTAGTAATATTATAGAAATCCGGTTTGATTTATTAAATTCTGCGCCATCAATGTATTCGTTTGCACGTTTGACTTCTGGTAATATAAGAAATTTTTCTAAATTTAAAGTATTGGATTGTATACGTACCATCGCATTGCTGTTTGTTTAGAAGTCTATTAGTAATTGATAATTGATAACTCATTCACACTCTTGTTTCGTAATTTGATGACGATAGCGAAACATTCCGTCTAATTGCGATTTAACCAACCAACCACTCATAAAATCTACAGATTCACCACCGGGTAATGAAAAAGTAATTTCATCAGTCAATCGAGTTTTACCATTTTCCGATTCAAACTTATGGTGATGTCGCCAAAATTCAAATGGTCCCGATATTTGTTCTTCAATAAAAAAGCGATATTCTTCACTTTCTATATGACACGCTACCCAAGTTATAGATAACGGCCCTAAAAATAAGCGAAATTCCGTTCTAGCACCAATACCAAATCCACCCTCGCGACGAATTGCTTGTATCGGTTGCCAAGGTGGAATCAAAAGTTTTACAATGTCTGGTCTTTGGTGAAAATTCCAAACGACTTCTACGGGTGCATTAATAATTGAAGAGTGTTTAAAATCCAACATTTATCAGTTAACAGTGAACAGTTAGCAGTTAACAATTATCAGTTATTTACTCTTCATAGTCTGTATCAATTTCGATATCGAGCGTGTCTTCATCAATCCGTATATATAAAATGTTTGGACGACAACATACTTGGCAATCTTCTACATAAGATTGTTGAAAACCCTGACTGATGTCAATAAAAGTTAAATTTGGTTCGCCGCAATAAGCGCAGTAATATTCAGCAGTGTTTTGCATAATTACAGGTTAAAGGTTAAAGGTTAAAGGTTAAAAGTCAAGACTCATAACTTCCAACTCTTAACTATTTACCATGCCCAATGCCCTGCGGCCAATTCTCTAACTGTTCACTGTTAACTGCTCACTGTTAACTGCTTCATTCAGATGCTTTTGCAATGTAGACTGTGGTAGCGGCCCTTGCAAGTGATTCCAAGGTAATATTTGCTCGGTTGACCAGTTTTCGTAAACGTAGAAGTCTAAGGGGGGAATTTCTCCTTTTAGTTCTTTAAAAGCACGTTTGTAACTACCCAAAGAATCGCCAAAGTTGCGGGTAAGTTGCAAAAGCTTAGATAATCTTCTATCTCCCCTCGATAAAAGTGTTTGAATTATCGACCAATTGTAGCTTTCCGGACGAAAATCGATTCCTTGCGGCTTTAACTTTTTCTGCAATAATTTCAATCGTTTTTCTGCTTCTTTATTTACTCCAAACCATTGAAAAGGTGTATGGGCTTTCGGTACAAAAGTACTGCATCCCAAAGTAAGCCGCAATCCGGGAGCAGCTTTTTTAAGATTCTGCATCATAATTACAGTTGCATCTAAATCCTCTGCGGATTCTCCCGGAATTCCCACCATTCCATAAAGTTTCAAACCTTTTAATCCGCCTTTTTTAGCGTTTTCTGCGGCTTTAATAATATCTTCTTGTTCGAGCTTTTTATTAATAATTTGTCTAACTTTTTCCGAACCACTTTCTACGGCAATTGTCAAAGATTTCGTTCCTCTTTGAGCCAATGTTTTAGCTAATTCTTCTGTCACCGTATTGGTTCTTACCGAAGCAATACTTAAACGAACATCTTCGTATTTTGGCTGATTTATATAATCTAATAAAGTTTCAAATTCGGGATGTTGAGTTACCGAAGCGCCTAATAATCCCAAACGATTTGTTACTTGTAATCCTCTTTCAATTGCGGGAATTAACGAATCATTTAAACTTGCTGTTCTAAAAGGTAAAGTCAGATAGCTAGCCAAACAAAAACGACACATTTCCGGACAGCTTCTTACTACTTCCACCATGAAAATATTTTCCCAAGCGGCTTTTTCAGTTACTACCGTTGATGCTGATAAAGTGTTGCCACGATAAGTTTGCTTGTGTACTTCTGCGGGAATGTCCGATGAAATCGGTTTGATAGATTTTATCGCACCATCTAAACTAAAATACTCAATTTCATACAAACTAGGAACATAAATTCCCGGTACTCGTGCCAACGCTTTTAACTTCGTTTCTCTATCTGCATTTCTAACTTCTTTATAAGCATTAATAAAATCATTTAACAGATTTTCGCCATCTCCCAACAAAACCACATCGAAAAAATCAGCATAAGGTTCGGGATTTGCCGTTAAAACTGGGCCGCCACCAAAAACTATGGGATGATTACTTTGGCGATAAGCGGAGCTTGATGCCTTCGGCATTACGCCTGATTTAATTGGAATATCCAAAGATTCCAACAAATTTAAAATATTCACATAATCCAACTCCCACGACATCGAAAAACCCAATATTTCCGGGTTTCGGGGCAGAGTTTCGCTAGTATCGGTAAACAAGCGACTCACCTGTAAATCCGAGCGCATAGCCAAAGTTGCCCACACTACCTGATAACCCAAGCTAGTGATTCCCACAGTATATTCATTGGGAAAAGCAAAAATAACGGGAATAGCGTCGGTATCGGGAGTTGCTGGAGTAAATAAAAGGCGTTCCTTAGCAAATAAATCGAATGTCACAGGCGTTTATTAACAGGTATTTTTTCATATTTAATTTTAAGCCATAGAATTGTCAGGTTAAAAATTAAAGTTAAGGCATTAGCCAAAATCACTGCGATATCCTGGCGGAGAATTCCGTATATTAACCATAAAAAAACACCAATGATAAATGTAATTAACATGGCGTAAGAAACATCATTAGCTGACTTTGTTTGCCATACTTTGATCATTTGCGGTAAAAAAGCGACAGTAGTTAAAGTCGCAGCCAGCAATCCTACAATTAGCATTGGTTTCTTTGAGGATAATGTGCTTTATATTTCTTCATGTTAGGGGATAAATGTATTGGGTGTATCGATTTTGGATTTTAACAACGGATGTTTTTGTTTTGGATTGTTTTTCCCGGCGGTTGAAACCGCTTCTACACAAACAAAACCCACCTGCGTGGGTTTAATTGCCTAAATTCTCTCTATCTCTTTCTCTGCGCCCTCTGCGTCTCTGCGGTTTTTTTAATCCGTTTATAAAATAAATATTTTGTAGGGTATTTTACGGCTCTAGATGTGTCTAACACACCTTACGAATGCACAATCACTCTACGAAATCATAAAACGTAATACAAACACCTACTTTATCTAGAACAACAAATTCTTTACAACCCCAAGGTTTGGTTTCTAATTTGCCATTAGGATAAATAATATCGTCCCCCTTGCCTAAAAATTCCTCATAAAGCTGTTCAATACCTTCAACCCGAATCCTTAATGATGTTTGCTCGGCAAGATGCTTATAGTCATTTTGAACAAGAAAAATTTGTATTTCATCCCGTTCAACAACCGCCATTCTTAGGGGTTTTCCTTCTGTATGAGTTATTGTAAAACCCAGTTTTTCGTAGAATTCGATGGATTTTTCTACATCTTTGCCAGCAGGAATTAGAGGGCTAAGATTTTTCAATTTGGGTGAATTATTATTCATAATGTTAACTATCAATGGCAGGAGATTAAATTTTACTGCTATCTCTCTTTTCTTGAATTCATGAGGTTACAATTACCGTAAAAAATATCCGATTATGGTACAACATTCAATTTATCAAATATTTCTTCTGTTCCGGTAAAAGAAATTTAGCTTATGAAATTACCAATTGTACTTATAGGTTCCCCGAATACATCTAAAACTTCTGTAGGTAAATTATTATCACAGCATCTCAATTTACCTTTTATTTCTCTAGCAGACATCAGCGAGCAATACTATCTAGAAATAGGTTTTGATAAAGTAAAACAAGAACAAGCTTGGGAAGAAAATGGCGCTGATGGTTATTATAACTATATACAGCCATTTCATGCTTATGCAATTGAACGAGCTTTGTCAGAACATCAAGAATCTGTAATAGAATTTGCTGCGGAACAATCGGTATATGATGATTCCCAACTGTTAGAAAAGGTTGAAAAGATTCTACAACCATTAACTCATGTGATTTTGCTTTTATACTCTCCCGATACAGAAGAATCGTTACGAGTAATTGAAGAAAATAATACTGCTATAGTTAATGAAATGCCAATCAACGAACATTTTGTTAAACATCATTCCAATCACGATTTAGCAAAATATGTTGTTTATACAAAAGATAGAACACCAGAGCAAACCAGTGAAGAAGTTCTGAGTAAAATTAATCCCAACGATTCTGATATTATTTTAATTGGCCCAGAAGGTACGGGTAAAAGCACAATTGGCAAGCTTTTATCTAAAAAACTAAATATTCCTCAATTTTCTATGGATAAAATTAGATGGGAATATTATAAAGAAATTGGTTGGGATGGCGATACACAGAAACAAATACGCGAGCAATTTGGTTTTGCAGGAGTTTATCGCTATTGGAAGCGATTTGAACTTTATGGAATTGAACGTCTTTTGTCAGAACACAGTAATTGTGTAATTGATTTTGGAGCGGGACATTCTGTATACGAAGAAGATGCTGATTTTGCTCGCGCTAGTGAATTACTTTCTTCTTATAAAAATGTTGTATTAGTGTTACCATCGCCAGATTTAGATGAATCAGTTGAGATTTTAAAACAGCGAAATCAACTTACAATCAGCGGTGTAGAAATAAATCGTTTTTTCATGAATCATCCTTCAAATCAAAAGTTAGCAAAACAGGTAATTTACACTAAAGGAAAAACACCGGAAGAAATAAAAAAAGAAATTCTTTGTTCGTAGTAAGCGATTTATCGCTTTCTTAAGAAATATCTATGTTTAGGATAATAACTAAAATCGGTACTTATAAAAAAGGGTTAATTAATTATGATTGGTTCGTTTTCATCACAACTGTTGGGAGACGTAGCAGTGCTACGTCTCTACATTATTTGTAGAAAATTTACAAAACTTTACACTGTCCCTGAAATCTTAATAAATGGTCGCACAATACTAAAGCCACCATCGATTCCACCATGGGAACTGCCCGTGGTAATACGCAGGGGTCATGTCTTCCTTTTGCCGCTAAAACTCCCGTTTCACCTGTTTTAGTAACTGTATTTTGCTCTTTTCTAATAGTTGCTGTAGGCTTGAATGCTACGCGAATAATAATGTTTTCACCATTAGAAATCCCACCTTGAATTCCACCGGAACGATTGGTTAGGGTGCGAATATTACCTTCATCATCGGTGTAAAATTCATCGTTATGCTCAATTCCGGTGAGCAAAGTACCGGCGAAACCAGAACCGATTTCAAAGCCTTTACTTGCGGGAAGGGACATTACACCCTTTGCGATATCGGCTTCCAATTTATCAAAAACTGGCTCACCCAAACCTTTAGGAACTTTGCGAGCAACGCATTCCACTACTCCACCAATGGAATTACCATCTCTACCAACTTGCTCAATTAATTCCACCATCCGCTCGGCACATTCGGCATCTGGACAGCGGACGATATTGCTTTCAACTTGTTCTATAGTTACGTTTTCTGCATCAACTTCACCTTCCAAATCCTTGATGCGTTTGACGTAACCGATGATTTCCACACCAGCAACTTTGTGAAGAATTTTTTTGGCGATCGCACCTGCTGCAACTCTACCAATTGTCTCTCTCGCCGAGGATCTTCCACCACCTTGATAGTTACGAATTCCGTATTTAGCGTCATAAGTAGCATCAGCATGGGAAGGGCGGTACATTTGCACCATTTCGCTGTAATCTTGCGGACGAGTATCTTTATTTTTGACAAGAATTGATATTGGCGTACCCAAAGTTTGTCCCTGAAACACCCCCGAAAGAATTTCACATTTATCAGCTTCTTTACGAGGTGTAGTAATTTTACTTTGTCCAGGTCGTCGTCTATCCAATTCTACTTGAATTTCCTCGGCAGAAATTTCCAATTGTGGCGGACAACCATCAATTATCACTCCCACACCACCACCGTGGGATTCCCCGAAAGTAGTAACCCGAAATAAATGACCAAAAGTGTTACCCATGATGATGTTGTGGAGATTTTTAGTTTACGTATTTGATTCTATGTGCTGTTTTGAATAAAAATACACACATAACCAGAATATATTTTTGCTTTGACTATTGCTAGGGCTATGGTTTTGGTATTTATGCAGATTTTTTAGGTTATCTCGGCTATGTATACATTTCTGCGGGGACTTTGCCTGTGTAGGCGCAGTTCCAACCGCCAGCTTTACAATTAGAATCAAAAAAGATAGGTATTACAACAATAAAGTATGAAAGCACAAGAAATAATGGGAACTGTCGATAAAAACGGTCAATTACTTTTAGATGAACCGATAACAGTTAATACATCAAGCCGTGTCAAAGTAATTGTATTATTTTCAGAAGCGGATATAGATGAAGATGATGAACCCAAAGATTCAATATTAGAAAGTCTTCAGACTTCGCTGCAAGAAGTTTCTGAAGGAAAAACTAGACCTGTTTCAGAACTGTGGGATGATATTGATGCAGAGTGAACCACCTTCAGTTCAAGTTAATTTTACAGACGAATTCAAGCAACGGCTACGAATACTTTCTAAAAAGTATCGTCATATTAAGTCCGATATTCAGCCAATTATTGAACAATTAGAAACTGGAGATTATTTAGGCGATCAAATACCTGGAACTGGCTATACTGTTTTCAAAGTTAGAGTCCGTAACAGTGACATACAAAAAGGTAAAAGTGGTGGTTATCGTATCATCTACCAATTAGAATCACCAACAAGTGTTATTTTGCTACTAATCTATTCCAAGCTTGACCAAACTGATGTCGCAGCAGAAGAAATTCAGTCGGTTATTGAAAACTTTCAGGAATATGAAGAACCATAAGTATTGGGAGCATCCCAATATTGCAAAAATAAAATTTGGTAGTGCGAGCATCTTGCTCGCTTGATATACATAGCGAGCAAGATGCTCGCACTACAAAAAAATAAAATCACACATTTGGGATGCTCCCTAAGTATTATCTTTAAGTATCACTTCTACTAGCAACCAAATTACAAAAATAAAATAGCCTTCCAGTTTGGAAAGCTCGTGTTTACGATATCAATCAGAGTTACTACTAAATTAATAAAATGAACCAAATTTTGTATAATTATATTCATTTTGTAATTTAATATTATTCCTAAGAATAAAGCAAACTTAAACGATAACAAGCTTAATTTGAATAATCTACTAAGCTATGAAGTTGGTTAATACTAGCCGGTTTTTTCTTCATGTTTGAAAAGGATTTCCCCATTTCTAAACGGACGAAGCGGAAAAAATTCCGCACTCATTAAACCTGCTACCGCTTTACCAAGGAAGAACAACGGAATCCCCAAATTTTCGCATTTCGGCAAAGAAACCAGCTTGGGAAGCACCATCGGGTAAAGTTGCTAGATATACGGCTGTTTCTGCTCCTTCTTCAGCCGTAAAAGGTGCATCTTGTCCGCCGATATCGGTTTTCATCCAGCCAGGAGAATAGTTATTAATCAGGATATTTGGGCTTTTTACTTCCTTTGCTAGCAAAGTTGCAATTGCATTTAATCCAACTTTAGAGATTCGATAGGATGGGGATGGGGGATAAAAATCTTGGGGAATTTGTTGTAAGGATGCCATTTCTGTGGAAACATTAACGATTCTTCCGTATCCTTTCTGCTCCATTAAAGGAATTATTGCTTGACACATCCGCAATACACCAATTGCATTTGTGCTAAATGTATCCATTATTGTTTCTGGCTTTGCTGTTAAAATACTGTTTTCTTCCGATGCCCCGGAAGGATTAACCCCAGCATTGTTAATCAAAATATCAACACCACCATGAGTAGAATTTACCCATTCAATAAACCGATTAACGCTTGAAATATCGGTGACATCTAATTGGTGAAAATCTACTTCTATTCCTTCAGTTTTAAGCTTTTGTTGTGTTGCTTGACCATCAGATTCTTTGCGAGAAGTAATAATTACCAAGATATCTTCTGTCAAAGCAAGTTTACGAGCGATTGCTAAACCCAGTCCTTTGTGACTACCAGTTATTACCGCGATTTTTCTATTCGCTTTCATATTCTTTTATTGTTTTGCTGTGTCTAAATAATTTTTTATTGCAACTCGACCATATCGTTAGGATTCCAAAAACCGACTAATTTCGCAATCTTTCCCGCTTCGTTGAATTCAAACAAATTAATCCCTTCAAACTTGACAGAACGACTATCTTTAGTAGTACCTTTACCAGTCCATTTGGCTGCTGCTCTGAGATTATCTACAGAAACAAATTCTGGATATAAACCTACCGTTTCAAAATTTGCCATAAACTCTTTTCCACGTTCGAGAATGGCATCAGTTCCTTTAATTACTTGACTTCCAACGGGGTCGTCAACAGTTGCATCATCAGCAAAACAAGCTGCCCAAGTTGCTGCACTGCTGCTTTGAGTTGCTTGAAAATATTGTTGAACAAGGGACTTAGTATTGGTATTTTCGGTCATACTAATTCTTAGTAAATAGAAAGAGATAATTTTCCGTTTTGAATGTCATTTTATGACATTTATTTCTGGCTGTCTAAGATTGAGAACAGTGTAGGGATTGTGTTCGGAGAAGATTAATTTAATCACAATTGCAGCAGCCGGTTCAAGCATTCGAGCATATTTTAAATCGCCAATATCTTTAGCTTCACAACCAACATCTTCAATTAAAACGGCAATTTTCTCTTTAGCTTGATTGTTATCTCCACAATACATAACCACTAAAGGATGACCATCAAAAACTGGTGGCTTCATTTCCCAAACTTTTGCTTGACACATATTAAATGCTTTCACAACATGAGCATTAGGAACAACTTCAGCAATCTTTTCTGATAAAGACATACCGTCATAGCTTTTCGCTAAAAAATCAGATGTCTCAACTGGATTATTGATATCAAGTAAAACTTTTCCTGCTAAAGCATCGCTTCCTCCAGCAGCATTAATTGCTTCAAAAACAGCTTCATGGGGAGTCGCTAAAACAACTACTTCTCCAAAATCAGCAGCTTTTGCTTCCGAACCAAATTCAACATTTTCACCTAGGCTTTTTGCCAAAGTTTCAGCTTTTTCTAAGTTTCGTCCGCCAATAAAAATAGAGTGTTTTTTTACCCATTTAGAAGCTAATGCTTTAGCCATGCTTCCATAACCAATAAATCCAATTTTCATAGTTTTCTGCTTTTCACCCTGTTTTTACTTGAAATCGATTGATTTTTCTTACCAATACTATTGTTTTGAATGATTAAAAATCACCAAATTATTGCGACTGGAAACTTATCTCTGTAGATTAGTAAAACTAGCTGCATTCGTCAAACAAATATCATAGATAATATATATCGATGAATTCGATTCCAGATGATTCTCCCGTGAATATTGACTATACTAATCTCCGTGAATTAGATTTAAATTTGTTGATTGCTCTTGATGTATTAATTACAGAAGCGAGCGTCACCAAAGCAGCCGAAAGGCTCAATATGAGTCAATCGACAATGAGTTATTCTTTGAAAAGGCTGCGAACTATTTTGAATGATGATATTTTAATTCGCACTTCCAGGGAGATGGAAGCTACTCCTTATGCTCGTCAAATCAGCGACCGAATTAGGCAAATTTTAGTAGAAATTCAGTCAACTCTATTAGAAAAAGAAACTTTTAATCCAGCTACAGCAAAAGAAACTTTTAAAATTGCTGCTAGTGATTATGTTGAAGCGACAATAGGATTAAGTTTGATACAGCAATTAACTACTCAAGCTCCAGGTATTCGTATTCGTATTAGTAATTTAGAAAAAGATACTGTTATAGATGCTTTAGATGATAATCTTATCGATATAGTTATAAATCCTCAATTGCCAATTAAAAGTTGGCACGTTGAGGAAAATTTGTATAGAGAAGAGTTTGTTTGTGTTTTCAGAGATGATAATTCTGTTGGCGAATTATCCCTTGACGATTATTTAGAAAGACCTCATATTTTAGTATCGCTACGAGATGATTTTCAAGGGTACTACGATAAAATACTAGAGAATCAACAGCAGTCTCGAAGAATAGTTTGGTCTACTCCTCACTTTATGGCAGTACCTTTTTTAATCGCGAATTCTGACTGCGTGGCTTTGATTCCAAATCGTATGGCACAACAATGTGCTAAAGCAATGAATTTAAATTTATTACCACCACCAATTGCTATTGAAGGCTTTACTGTTTCAATGGTTTGGCATCAGCGCAATAGAAATAATCTTGCACATCAGTGGCTACGACAGCAAATATTTGATGCAGTAGAAAATATTTAGTATTAAGGTGGATTAATAAAATATTGGCTCAAAAAACAGCTGAAAATTATCATTACAAATAAAGTCCACCTACGTAGACTCTATAAAGTAGCATATGTAGCCGCGATTTTAATCACCGCGAATCAATAAATTAAATCGGATTATTACACTATTGATGCATCAGTCATTAATTCATCTGATTCAGCTTTCATTAGCTGCTTTTTATTAGATTGAGTCGTAGATTCTAAAGATTTTAATTGCTGCAACGCATAACTTTTATCTTGTGGTGATAAATCATCGTTGTTTTCAATCGTCTTTTCTATTTGAGAAAGAAGTGCTTTGATTCGAGGTGAAGCAGCTTCTCGTGAATCTTCTATTTCATTCACCACATTTGCAACATCACCGCTGGTTTTAGCGAAAACTCCTTCTTGATAATTGTCATCACCAATTGAAATTCCTACAGCATCCCCTTGAGGATTAATCGTAATTCCGTTATCTTCAGACATAATATCTCCTATATGTTGATAATTTTGGATGTATAAATTTGGCTTTTGCAGAGCAGTTTGTAATATTGATTCTAAACTGTTAATTCGAGTATTTTTCTTATTTGATTCAATTAATAAATAAATCAATAAAGCGACTAAAAGATAAACAAAAAAATCTCTCATAGCCGTATATTTTAATTAAAAGAGAATGTTTATATTAATTAACTGTCTTTAGCTCAATTTTTAATCGATTTTTTAATGAAATTTTTCCATCGTGGCTAACGTTATATATCTTAGAGCTTCTAAATAAAGTAAAGGTTAAGGCTTTCTATTACCCATTACCCATTACCATGCCCCATGCCCAATTACCCATTACCCAAAATTTGAAACTTTCAATAAAGGATTCATCGATTGATTAAATTCACCGTCTTGAAAATTAGCTTCCCAATTAGTAGGTAAACGATGGGGATTTGGATCTTCTGGAGTCGGTACTCGTAAAAATATATAATCGCAATTGATGGGATATAGCAGAGTTTGTGAAGTTATGTTCCAATCTTCTACATAGGCTCCCGTAAGATTGGCGCTTCTTAAATCCGCTTTGTCTAATTGCGATCGCACTAGTTTAGCTCTTGATATATCAGCGTTTCGCAGGTTGGTTTCGTTCAGATTTGCTCCTACAAAGCTGGCATCTTTCAGGTTTCCTCCCTGTAAATTGATTCCTTGCAAATTCCAACCGTCAAATATTTTGTTTTGTAAATCTTTATTGACAACTAGCTCGCGCATCTGAGCATTTTCTAAATAAGTTGTGTTTACTGCTGCTAAATGTACCTGCTTAATTTCAAACCAGTTGGTACGTTTGACTTTGGCTTTGGTGAAATTAGCGCTTTTGAGTTTGGCTTGGGTAAAATCGGCATCTGTTAAATCGGCATTGCAGAAACTGGTACCGTATCTGGTGGTTAAAGAAATCGCCATCTTACGGACAAAATTCTGCCTTTTATCTTCAGAGACAGCGCTACAGCCGATGAAAGCAGATAAAATTACCAACACTACTGACACGGTACCGGCGACTATTCCCGCAACCGGGTTTACCATCATCGCGTACACCGATACAATACCAGCTACTACTCCCGCCACTATAACGGTTATCATAACTGCGAAAATTCCAGCTATAGCTCCGGCGATCGCTGCTGAAATTGTCACGCATACTGCTCCTACCGCAGTGACGATAACGGCTACCGTTCCCATCGTTACCACTGCGACTATTGGGGCAATTTCCGTTGCTTCTGAAGTTGGCGCAAATCCACTCCAAACAACGGCTACGAAGGCAGCCCAGGCTACGGCAGCGACTACTGCTAAGGCGATAGTTACCGCTAAAAATACGCAAGCTGATAATACTCCCTTACGGATGCTTAACAGAAAATATACTGAAAGAATAATTAAACAAGAAACGCCGACATAAACATTATCGCGGGCACTATCAATTAAAATAAATCCGACTAAAGAGCCACCAACAGCCGACATCAAACCCGATATCGCCGATAGCACTAGCGAAAAGAAAACTAAAATAATTGCCCAACGCCGTTGCAAACCCGATTTTGTATGGCTGAAGTTTGCACCTCTAAGAATAGCGTTAGTGAAGTCGGCACCGCGAATGTCAGAGTTGGAGAAATCTGCACCTGTTAAATCTTGTCCTTTAAATGATTTTCCTCTAAATTTTGCACGGCGGTATTCTTGAGCCATTTTCAATTGCACGTCAATACGAGACGTATTTTTACTAAATTATCGATTATAAACTCGCTAAGCCTCTCAAGTCTAAAATTAAAGCTTTCTCAAAAGCTTGTTTTTTACACACCATAATATTGAGACACACCGGCTTTAAGTTACTCGCTTAGAATACTACCACAGCAATTTATTAGTAATTCTTTTTTAAAGATAATACGGTATCAAACTAAGGGGATAAATAGCTATATAGCAAGGGTTAGGCTGATTTTTCCTGCTCTGTATTACAGTTAAGACCTTAGGGTGTAATTTCTTTAGGAAAAGTTATTGTAAAAGTAGAACCGGATTTTGGTTTTGAAACCAGGTTGATTTTTCCTTTTAGTAGTTTGACCAATTTATCAACAATAGCTAGTCCTAAACCAGTACTATTAGGAGAGTAAGTAGCTTCTGTACCAACCCTGAAATAAGATTCAAAAATTTGAGCTTGAGCTTCTTGACTAATACCAATTCCTGTATCGGTAACAATAATTGACCATTGGTCGTTATCATTAGTTTGACAAGTTATCGTAACTGTTCCCAACTCAGTGTAACGAATAGCATTGCTTACCAAATTAGTAATAATCTGCTGTAATCTTAAAGGGTCTGTTAAAACTTGTTCTGGAGCAGAATCGCACTTGAGTATCACTTCCAAGTTTTTCTCACGAGCAGTAGGTTCGATTGCTTCTACAACCATTTGAATTCGCGATCGCACATCCACCCATTCCAAACTTAGCGGTACTTTCCCCGCTTCGTAGCGAGATATTTCTAAAGTATCGTTAATTAAGCGCAATAGTTGTCTGCTATTTCTAATCACCTTTTCGGTAAGCTGTAAATTTAGAGATGTATCTTCTCTTTGAGAAATTTTTCTCTGTTGTTTTAATAGTATTGACGAAAAACCCATTATCGAGTTTAAAGGTGATTTTAATTCGTGTGCCAAATGAGACACACTTTCTTTTTGCATCGCTACTAAGCGAGTTAATTCTTGGTTGTTAAGTATTAATTGTGACTGTAAGTTTTGTAATTCTTTTAAACGGGCTTCGACATAACTTTCTAAAGATAAAGAAATAACTTGGTCTATTATTGAGTCAATGAGTTCAACCGTTTCTAATATTTCATCACCAGATAAAAGCAGTAAATCCGGTTTTAAAACAGTAAAAATTACCTTTCGTAATAAACCGTATTCCAACAAAATTTCGGTGATATCATAGCCTTGTTCGGCTCTAACTATTCCATGTTTTAAACCTTTATCTTCTAACTTTTGCGTTTCGCTGGTTAGAGATTGGGAAAGTAAAGTAGCAAGAGCTTCTAACACAAGAGGAATGCTGTTACGTACCGATTTATAGGCAAGCCCTCTGGAACTTTCTATATCTTCTACATTATCTCGAATAGCAGCAATCCAGTCTTCAATTATAGCGTCTGCTTTAGCTAATAGTGATTTACCAAGGTCTTTACTCACAGTAAATTGCAGGGTGCTTTATTGGAATACAAGTACAATAATATTTCCAACGCTAAAATGTCAAAAAAATTGTTTTTTAACTATAAGCTATAAGAAGCTTTGACTTTTATTTCCTTGAGTTTAAAGTATTTCCAATAAATATAAATAATAAGACCAAAAAAAGTCGCATTTTGGTTTGACTTCTCAGAAAGGATTTTAGTATTGCCATAAAACCCGCAATATTAACTAGTGACGTTATAAGTACAAGTCTTTACAATAAATTATTCAAATTTTCTACTTCCTTCAAAGCGTGTTGAAATTCTTGACTAAATTGGATTACCTACTCAAAGAAACTTTTTTAGGTTTGCATCGGGGTGGGTGGATGAATTGGGCTGCTGTAAGTACTGTCGCAGTGCTGCTATTTTTGTTCGGTATTAGTTTACAAACTTCTTGGCAAGTTGAAAAACTGCTGCATCAATTTGGTTCTCAATTAGAGGTATCAGTATATCTCGAACCCGCAGCAAGTGGGAAAAGTATTGAAACCTTGGTGGCGAAAATGCCCGAAGTCGCCGCAATCAAAACCATTACCAAAGAACAAGCTTGGACGAAATTAGTCGAAGAAATGGGAATTTCCGATATTGAAAATGCTACTCAACAATTAGATGGAAATCCTTTGGTAGATGAAATCAAAGTAAAGGCAGTAAATTCTCAAGTAGTACCAGATTTAGCGACTAAATTAGCGAAAATACCTGCCGTCGATACAGTACAGTATGTTGATGAAGCAGTTAGACGCATTGCTCAGTTACATCGAGGCTTAAATTGGGTAACGCTGACAATCACCGTAATTTTGACATTGACAGCAGTTGCCGTCACCAGCATCACCATTCGTCTGGTATTAGTAGCACGACGGCGAGAAATCGAAATTATGCAGTTGGTAGGTGCAACCTCGACTTGGATTTATCTTCCGTTTATCTTGCAAGGAATCACTTTTGGAATATTAGGTGGTGCGGTTGCTTGGAGTTTTATAAGTCTCGTGCAACAGCTTTTGAATCAGATGTTAGCCAACCAACCCGAATTCATTCAATTTCTCACCAACGGCTTACAGCTTTCATCCTTACAAATCTTATTATTACCAGTAATTCTCTTAAGCTTCGGAGCAACGGTAGGATTGATAGGGAGTTTATTTGCCCTACGACGAGCCTGAAAAAGTTAGGAGTTAGGAGTTAGGAGTTAGGAGTGATGAATTTTAGATTTTAGATTTTAGATTTTGGATTAGTAGTTAGGAGTGATGAGTTGGTTGATTTTAGATTTTTAATTTTGGATTAAAAGAATTAGGAGTTATAAATATAATCTTGATAACTGCTCACTGCTCACTGTTAACTGAATCATGACTTCACAATGGAATGCTTTATTAAAAAATCTTGGTGAGTGGCAAGGCTCTTTTACCCGTTTATCTCCCCAAGGTGATTTGTTAGGAGATACCAAGAGCGTTGTTTCTTTGGAAGGTTTGAATAATAATCAAACAATTCGTCAAACTATCCGTTTAGGTGAAAGTGAAAAAGTATTGGAATACAGTTCCCTGGGAAAGGGAGTTTTGTTTTTTGAAGATGGTGCGTTTTCTCAAGGCTCTATTCAGCTAGCGCCGTTTTCTGAGTTTGGCGCTGAGTTTGGTTTAATTCATGGCGAGAGCCGTTTACGTCTAGTACAGCTTTTCGATAAAAATCTCAAGTTAGATTCGTTTACTTTGATTCGCGAGCATCTTGCTCAAACTCAACCTTCACAAAATCCCGATTTAACAATTGATGCTTTGTTGGGTGAATGGCTTGGTGAAGCTGTAACTATCTATCCCGATTTCCAAAAGCCGGATAGTTATTCAACACAAATGCATTTAACACTTAATAATCAAGGAAAATTAACTCAAAGTCTTAGTTTCGTAAATCGCACTATTACTTCTACCGCTACTGTTAAAGACTCCATTCTATTATTTGAACAAAATCAGGTACAGGTTTTACTGCTTCCTGATGGTGCTTCTGTTACTTCTCCCCTTCAAGCACAGTTACGTCAACCTTTGTTTTTAGAAGTCGGTTGGTTAATTAATCCCAATCTTCGCCAGCGGATGATTCGTAGCTACAACGATAAAGGAGAATGGGTTAGTTTAACTTTAGTTACGGAAAGAAAAAATTAAAAACAAAATGAAAATTATAAATTAATTAACGGTTTTTTCGATTTTTAAATAATATTCTTCAGGTGCTTCTAAAAAGGGGCGTTTTTTGGTATCCTTAGATAATGGGAATATTGCTGAAATTTTTATTTTTGCCAAGATTCCCATTATATAAAAGTTATTTAATAATAATATCATTTAATGGCGTAGCTATAAAAAAAATATTTTTTTTGTTTTGTAGTAAGGTTTTTAACTCTTATTCTGAATCTTTTATATAAAAGAACAGTTGGATTGCAAAGCTTTTTCCAACAGAATTTGATATTCCTCGTCATCAATAGAGTAGGCACCAAATCTTTCTAAATGAGGATTCATCATTTGAGCGTCAAAAAAAACAAACTGCCTTTGACGCAATCTTTCAACTAACTTTACCATAGCCACTTTCGAGCCTTCGGGAATGTGAAAAAACATTGATTCGCCAATGAAAGCACCACCAATAACAATTCCTAAAATCCCTCCAGCAAGTTCCGAGCCTTGCCAAGTTTCAAAACTGTAAGCCCAACCACTTTGATTAAGGGCATAATAAATATCTTTTAACTCGTCAGAAATCCAGGTAGAGTCTCTATCTGCACATCCATCAACAACCGCTTTAAAATCGCGATTAATTGCAACGGAAAACCGCTCTTGATTGATAACTCTTCTCAAAGACTTAGGAAAACGGAATCTGTCATCCAAAGGAATTAAAGTGCGATCGCGACTGCCATACCAGCCCAAATTATTATTTTCATCAGCCATGAGAAAATAACCATTGGAATATCCTTGGATAATAGCAGTGACATCATATTGCATAAAACAGTTATCAGTTATTATTTCCTATTCCCTGTCTTCTAACTAATGCAATTAAAATAAATAAAAAATAAATACGAAATATGACTCAACCAATTCCACCGATAACATTACCACCTGCTGAAAATCCCCAACAAGAAGGAAAATGGTTGCAACAGAGCTTGCGTTCCTTTTTAGATGAAGAATTTATTCCAGAGACAGTTAATCAAACTATAGCCGAACGTGCGGCACAAATTTTTGTCCGACAGCGGATGGAAGGTGAAAATGATTTAGGAGAACTAGTACTTGCTATCGTTACTGAAATGCAAGCTTTTGACTTTTCCGAAAGCTTCTATGGAGAGTTTGCAATTGCTAACGCTGTGAGCGATCTACTTTTGGAAAGTTTGGGAATCGATAAATGCTGCGGGCAGTGAATACAATTAAGGAGTTAGGAGTTAAGAGTTAGGAGTGAGGAGTGATGAGTTAGTTTCGATTCAATTTAAGGTTAAAACCTTTTATTTTAGTTGTGAAAATTCCTCGGATATTACTTTCGGCAATGATAAAAAATAATCCTTGATATATCCTTGGTTTTTGTAACTCACATCAAACATAAGTTATTCATTAACTCCTAACTCCTAACTCTTAACTCTTAATTCCTAATTCCTAACTCCTAACTTAATAAAACTACCAACTAGACTTAACTACTCCAGGCAATAACCCTTTGTGTGCCCAGTCGCGCAAAACGTTGCGACATAGCCCGAAGTCGCGGTATACAGCGCGGGGACGACCTGTAGCCCAGCAGCGATTCATCCGACGATTGGGAGCGCTATTACGAGGCAAACGCTGAATTTTACGATGAATTTCTAGCTTTTCCAAGGGATCTGCTGTTTGTCTAAACTCGTCTAACAAATCTTGACGCTTATCCCAATACTTATCTACCATCTTGGCGCGTTTTTTCTCGCGCTCTACCATAGCTTTTTTAGCCATAAAATTCCTAAGCTTTACTAATAATTTTGAACAGCATTCCCCATTTTACCGAACTGTACTACTTATGACATCAATATTTGCATTTTGAGGAGAAATTTTTGGTGCAGTAGGACATAAATCGGCTAGCTCGCATTCATGACAAGCTGGTTTTCTGGCTCTACACACAGCACGACCGTGATAAATCAGCCGAATTGACCAATTTTCCCAATCTGCTTGCGGTAATAATTTCATTAAATCCCTTTCAATACGAACTGCATCTTCATATTTTGTTAAACCCAATCTTTGGCTCAAACGGCTGACATGAGTGTCAACCGTTACCCCAGCGTTAATCCCAAAAGCATGAGCCATCACCACATTTGCAGTCTTCCGAGCTACTCCCCTAAGTTGCAATAGTTCTTCCATCGTTCGAGGAACTTTTCCGCCAAAGTCTTTAACTATCATTTGACAAGCGGCTTTGATATTTTTGGCTTTATTCCGATAAAATCCTGTAGAACGCACTAAATTCTCAAGTTGTTCAATCGGTGCATTTGCCAAACTTTCTGCATCTGGAAATTGGCGAAATAATTCCGGTGTTACTTTATTAACTCGTTCATCTGTACATTGAGCGGAAAGAATTGTTGCTACAAGTAGCTGTACTGGAGTTGAATAAGTTAAAGAACAAGTTGCATCTGGATACAAGCGCTTGAGACGCACTAAAATACAGTGCGTCCGCTGCTTTTTACTAGAAGACTTTTTTCGATTAGTACTCACCCGAACAACTTTTGTACCCACTCCAATTGGCTGGTTTCTTTAACTATGAGCAGAATCCCTATTCCTAAAAGTAACACTAAACCAGTTTGCATTACACCTTCTTGAATTCGATTTGGTAAAGGCTTACCGCGTACACCTTCAATTAATAGAAAAGCCAACTGTCCGCCATCTAAAGCTGGTAAAGGCAAAATATTGATGAAAGCTAAGTTGATGCTAATTAATGCTGCAAAAAAGAATAAGCTGGCAGTGTCGTTTTGAGCAATACTCGCACCAATTTTGACAATTTTAACGGGTCCTGCTACTTGACCTGCTGTTTCACCAAAGTTTGTAACTAATTTTCCAAATCCTTGAACTGTCTGGACAATAATATTTTGAAACTGATTTGCGCCAACTTTAAAAACTTCTACAATATTTTCGGCAGGACGGTGTTCTATTTTACGGTTAGGAGTCAAACTAACACCGATACTACCACCTTCAGGTTTAGCTTCTGGAATTACCGTTAAATTAAGATTTTGATCGCCTCTGTTAATTTTTAAATCAATAGCTTTGCCGGGATGATTCTTAATAACATCTCTTAATTTTTCGATCTCTTGGGGTGATTCCCCAAATTCCATACCGTCTGCGGCTACAATCACGTCTCCTGACTGAATACCTGCATCAGTCGCCACATTGCTCACTTGTGGAGCAAGTTCTGGTATCAAAACTCCTGGCTGAGAAATTGCTTCTGGTATTCCTACAAAACCAACTTGAGACACCAGCAAAAAATAAGCAAAAAGTAAATTTGCTATCACCCCAGCGCTAATTACAATCGCTCTATCCAACACCGGACGGTTACGCAGCAAATTCGGGTCGTCTGGTTCAATCGTACTATCTGGGTCATCATCGGGAAACCCAACAAAACCACCTAACGGAAATGCACGCACCGCATACTCAGTTTCAGAACCTTGGTACTTTAAAAGTACCGCGAAAACCCAACGAAAAGCGATTAACGTGAATACCTTGAGACCTTGCTGCAACAAAATGTCCCAACTCGTGGACAAAAATTAATACAGCCAACACTGCGATCGCCGCTAAAACTGACATAAAATATTTCTGAATTTAATTAAACTATACATTTCTTTATTTTAGATTGGGCATGGGCGATTGGGGATGGAGATAGCTCGCGGAGTTAGAAGTTAGGAGTTAAGAGTTAGTAGTTAGTGGTTAGTGGTTAGTGGTTGGTAGCTCCCGGAGTTAGTAGTTAAAACTTAAGAATGAGGAATTTTTATTTCTCCCCCCTCTCTCCCATCACCTTGTCACCTTGTCACCTCCTTGTCTCCCCATCTCTTCCTCCCAATGCCCAATGCCTAATTCCCAATTCCCAATTCCCAATGCTTCTATACTTCCAAAATCTCCTTGCCACCTAAATAAGGTTGCAATACCTGCGGTACGTGTAGGGTACCATCGGGTTGCTGATAGTTTTCCAAAATAGCTGCCATTGTCCTTCCTACTGCTAATCCGGAACCGTTGAGGGTATGGACAAAAGAGGTTCCTTTTTTACCAGTTTCTTTGAAGCGAATGTTACCTCTCCTCGCTTGAAAGTCTCCGCAATTAGAACAGCTAGAAATTTCGCGATATTTACCGCTTGAAGGAAGCCAAACTTCTATGTCGTAAGTTTTCGTTGCTGAAAATCCTAAATCTCCCGTACATAGCTCTATAACTCGGTAAGGCAACTGTAAAGCCTGTAAAATTGCTTCAGCGTCCCCCAGTAATTTTTCTAATTCGTCAAAAGAAGTTTCCGGACTAACTAATTTGACTAATTCAACTTTATTAAATTGATGCAAACGAATTAAACCTCGCATATCGCGTCCGTAACTTCCGGCTTCGCGACGAAAGCAAGGAGTATAAGCACAGTGATAAATAGGTAATTCTTCTAAATTAAGAATTTCACTACGATAAAGATTTGTTAAGGGAACTTCTGCTGTAGGGGTAAGCCATAAATCATCTTCAGCGCATTTAAATCCGTCTTCAGCAAATTTAGGTAATTGTCCGGTAGCCGTCATTGAGTCGCTGTTAATCAAAAATGGTGGAACAACTTCTACATATCCGGCTTCTACATGGCGATTAAGCATAAACTGAATTAATGCCCTTTCTAAAGCCGCACCAGCCCCAATCAAGGCAACAAAACGACTTTGAGCAACTTTTACGGCTCGCTCAAAGTTGAGAATACCTAACTGTTCGCCGATTTCCCAATGAGGAATAATATTTGAGTTTTGAGGTAAGTACTCATTACCCCAACGTCGAATCTCTACATTATCTTCTTCAGTCTTACCAATGGGTGTAGACTCGCTAGGTAAATTAGGAAGTGCGAGTACTCGTTGTTCAATAAGAGCTTTAATCTCTTTTTCTTGAGGATCAAATTCAGCTAATTTCGCTTTGAGAGAGTTACCTTCCTCTCGTAAATCTTTAATTTCTGAGTCTTGAGGACTAGTACCCGACTTAATTTTTTGTCCTACCAACTTACCAATTTCGTTACTGCGGGCTTGAAGTTGACTTCGCTTCGTTTCTAAATCGCGTTGTCGTTGATTCAAGTCAACAATTGGCTGAATATCGTAATTATCGCCACGATTCTTCAACCTTTCTAAAATTAATTGGGGATTTTCCCGTATTTGCTTGATATCTAGCACAGATGTTTCTCAGTTTAAGACTTAATATATTAGAGCCAGTACACCAAGACATATTGTAATGTTCGCTTTGACTTCATAGCAAAAAATTTTCTACCAGGCTACCAAAAATTAAACATTCGCACAATCTCTAGAACCGAAACGATCGCAAACTAATTTTCTTCCTTCAAAACAATTTCTAAAAAAAGAAGCTGTTATTTTCCGGATTGAGATGGGGAAGAAAAGAAACAGTGAGCAAGAAGTTTCCTTCCTCTAATCTTCTTACCTCCTCTTTTAGCTTTATAACCGCGTATCGCCTTCACACTCATTTGGTGATACGATTTAACAACCAAATTGATGCTACAAGCCCTACAAAATGGGCTGTAATTGTATTAGTGTTTGCCTGCACTACAAACATATCTTGACCGCTAATGATTCGATTAGGGTCAAATAATTGCGTCGTTACGGCTTGAGGCGATACCGCTCTAACTACTAAAGAGCCGACAATGGCTTGTGCTCCTAATAGCGTCAACAGCATTCCTACTAAATTTACTATCAAAGCTAACTGCAAAACTTTTACCGTCTCGATTTTGCGAGGACGGTTATTAGGATTGCTAGATTGCAGTTGTCTACCAATATTTTTGCAACGAAACGCTAAATAAATGCTTACTCCCAAAGCAACCAGTCCGCAGATCGCTAAAAATACGCCAAAGCCAGTTTCAGCGCTACTAGAAGCAGTACCCGGACGGCGACCAAAGGTTACAAATACTAATAATAGCAAGGTAGAAACAACGCCTAGCACTAACTGCAATACAAAACTAATCCAACCTATAATACGAAAATTTTGTCCGATGGAACGGACTTTGGAAGAAGACGGATTGTCGAGTTGTTCTGACATATCTATAAACCATTAGTGAAAAGCGCTATGCTTACCGGCATTATTGCACCAACTATATTTATCAGCGCAAGGTAATAATTTCACTTTAAATACATAAATTCTTTACCAAAATTATCTGCCTGCCCGAGACTTTATGGACTTTTAAGAACAAATGCCCTATTTAACCAAATTTATATAAGTCTAATTACCTACGGATTATCTTCGTAAAAAAAGTATTTGTTAAGTTTTACGAAAATGCTGCAATTTACCTTTAAAATTGCTTAGGTGACATTTTATGCTTAAGCAGTTCTCATCTGCTTGGCATCACTTGACACATTGAAAGCGATTCTCACCGTTTTCAAGCAACTCCTCACAACACTACTTTTCGAGTTTGGGTAGGGGTGCGGCAAATCTGCACCCCGTTTTTAGTGTGCCAGTACCGCGAGTAACAATCGCGTGCTTTAATGTAGTGTTTATAATGCAGACCATATGTGTCTAAGTAGCGTTATATACTTACATTTCATGGAGTAGCACTATATACTCTCTATAGAAATTACAGGCTCAACATTAAGGCATTTTTTTAGCCATTCACTAACTATGAAACTTGAGGATATATATCAATTCTTTGAGAATCCTCCGCCAACCTACCTCTGTCAGGAACTAGCTGTTTGTTATATCTTGTCTGTTTTGCAACAAGGGGAATCTTACGGCACCGAATTGATTCAAAAATTGGAGACTGAGTATCCAACTTATCGCCTTTCGGATACCGTGCTTTATAGCGCGATTAAGTTTCTCGAAGACCAGAAAGCAATTACTGGTTATTGGAAGAAGCTTGAAGGTCGCGGTCGTCCCCGCCGGATGTACCAAGTTTCCCCTGAATGGCAAACTCAAGCTCAAGATTTAGCTCGTCTTTGGCACGAATACATTAAGCGGAGAAAAACTTAGGTTTTAGTTTAAAGAGGACAATTTAGCCAATAATAATGGTAATTGTTTCCTCTACTTACTAAAGTACAAAATCGTTATGGATACTGCTATTCTGCCATCCACGTTGCTGCTAACTTTATTAATGTCGGTTGGATTATTTTTCTTTATTAGGGCTTCTACTAAAGACCGTACAGAAACAGCACAACTGGTATCCCAGCTTCCCGAAGCCTCTTTAATGCCTCAATTAAAGGAGTATTTTCGGGCGCGGTCTTATCGAGTGGCAGCGGTAGACCCGCAACAAAATAAAGTAACTATGACTGGCTTTGTTCAGCCCAGTTGGTTTTTAGCCATATTTTTGACTATTCTTGCAGCTGTTGGTTTTACAAGCCTATCATTAGTTTTGTCTATGCTTTTTTCTAGTCAAAGCTTCCTGCTTTACGGGATAATCTTACTATCTCCTTTGAGCGGTATTTTTTACTGGAATAAAGCTGGGAGAGTGGAAAATGTTTCGCTGACGGTTGAAAATACCGACAGCGAACAGAGTTCCAAAATTACCATAACTGCCCATCGAGATGAAATAATCTCTTTAGAAGGGGCATTACAGTTAAAAAGAGCGTGAATATTGCCGCCATGCATACAAAAATTTCTTTCAAGGCATAATTTTGATTGCCTTGAGCGAAATTATGCCCGTCTTCATGGCTTTTAGCACGTTATGTAAGGTCAAATTATTCCACAACCATAAGCTGTGGTGAATAATACTAATCGTTGTCTAAGCAAAATCGAAAGGTTGACCGTTACCATTCGAGTTCCCGGCTCTCTTCCGATAAGAGTTGCGATTAAGTGTTGGGCAACAGGCTAAAAGCGCGTATTTAACCGAAATTAAAATTACCGCTATTGTTGATAACACTCTCCTTTACACAGCCTTTCCGAAAAAATACTGTAATAGGGCGCAATAGTCTTATTTCCCCAACTACAACCAATCTCTAACCGTATATGCTTTGTGCAGTGTTAAGAGAAATTGGGCAAAGAATGGAAATAGTTAGTTTTTTGATTCACATTTACGTGCGGTTGATTGACCGACATCGCAGGAACTAACCAAAAACCTGTCAGTTGAGACAGATATTTAGAAATCGAGAACTTTAACGAATCAGCTAGTTCTGTTCTCGGTTTAACCGATTAGCAGAACAGTTATAGATGATTTTCATTTCCCGCCCTTTTGTGCAACTGGTGCAGTTATAAGAGCGGGAATACACATCTATCTTCTAGTCTTGCTGAATCTTTATACTCTCAATTCTTTGTCTCTAAAAATAATTTATCCTCACACTCACGGCTCGGTCGTACAAAAAATTAATCATTGTACGGAACTAACCTTTTCATACAGCTTTATTGAACTGATTTTACTGGCAAATAATTTCAAAACTTTAAAAAAACATAAACATTTTAAACAAATGCATCATTTTGCCAGTTAATAGATGGTTGTCAAAAGCCACACTCATTGCTTTAGACCTTCCAACTCGCATCCACTCGTTTATCGAGCAACTGCGACAGCTAATGCTTCTGGAATTGAAGTTGGTTCCATTGTTCTCAAACTAGGAAACAAAAAGTGGTTTTCTTCTACGTACTGAGCGCCAAACAGACCCTTTTCAGCCCAAAAATAACGGTCTGTAGTGTGTTCGTTACGCTTCACTAGTAGTAGAGCGGGGGGAAGAATGCCTTCAGCCTGAATAAATTTTCTTGCTGCTGTCACAGGTTTATCTTCACCACTTTCGATGCTATATTGAGGCACATGTTCTAGAATGCGCCGTCCTTCCTGACGACGACGGCTTTTGCGCTTCCTTCTCCTAGCCAAACTATTTTCCTCCTCGTATTAGCTACAGATTGTAGTTATAGCTACAAAATCCGAGCCAATTATAAAAGTTTTAATCAAAAAAATCAATGGTTCTTAACTAACCGAAATTGAAACATAATTATTTGCATATAAATTAATCAAAAATATTGAGTAACATAAAGCTACACAGTTAATTATTGCGACTCAGAATTAGTATCGCTTTGTAATATCACCAGCCACAAGAATCCATTTATGATCGTTTCTGCCAGTTCAGAGTTTGTTGCTCTGTGCCGAGAACAATTAACACTGTTAGCGACAGGCTTAGGAGCATCTTTAAGCGTTGTATATTTGACCCAAGAATTGGCAGAGGTTCCACCACGCAAGGGGGAATCCGAGTTAATTCCTGTTGCGGTTTATCCAGAAACTGCGGTGGCAGAGTCCGAGCGTCAGATAGCTTTACCGTTCGCTAATCGTTATTTGTTAAATCCATCGTCAGAAGTAATTAGTTCCCAATCTAATGATGCTTTCTCGAATCAAACACAAAAAAATCATCAAGATTGCTTGATGGATCGCGACCAAATTGTTTTACCTTTGATTCATGAAGATGTAATGATGGGGTTGTTGGTCACAAGTAGACAAGACCGAGCCTGGAAGGAAAGCGAACGCACTCAAGTCGAAAATGTAGCTCAAAGTTTGGCGATCGCCTGCATCATGGATAGACGACGTGCTTGGCTGGCGAGTCAGCTGCATCAACATCAAATAATGCAAGAAAAGCAGCTAGATTTGATGGATAACTTATTACATCAGTTTCGCAATCCGCTAACAGCTTTACGAACTTTTGGAAAGCTTTTAACAAAACGATTGCTACCAAAAGATGCAAATAGAGAAGTTGCTTTATCTATAGTTAGGGAAAGCGATAGACTTAAAGAATTACTGCAAAAATTTGATGAAGCAATCGACTTGACTCCAGAAGATTTGCTTCCACCAAAATTACCCGCACAAAAAGAAATGGAGTACGTTGCAACTGTAGAAGAAAATAGACCTTTACTATTATTAAATGGGGCAGAACAAGAAGTTGTTGAATTTAATATAAATGAAGTATTGCAACCATTATTGATATCAGCTAAAGCAATAGCACAAGAACGTTCTTTAGAATTAATTACAAAAATCGATCCTAGCTCATGTCTGGTACGAGGTAATTCTCAGGCATTGCGAGAAGTATTAAGTAATATTCTTGATAATGCTTTGAAATATACTCGGGCCGGTGGCAAAATAATCGTAGAATCGATCGAAGATAAAGCCAATTTTTTTGGAATTGCTATTAGCGATAACGGTCCGGGCATTCCACAACAAGATTTAGAACATATTGGAGAAAGAGGTTATCGAGGAGTACAAGCTCAAACTGAAATTCCCGGTTCCGGATTAGGATTAGCTATAGCTGAACAGTTGATAGAACAAATGCAGGGCGAAATGGAAGTTTTCAGCCCTGCTACTCGTTTTGCTATTAAATCACGCGATACTCTGGGAAGTACGTTTATTGTTCGTTTACCGAAAGCAAATTAAAGGTCAAAAGTCAAAGGTTAATGTTTTTAATTCATAACTCTTAACTCTTAACTCTTAACTGCTTTCCTTCTAGCGATATGAAACCTCGAAACTTCTACCGATAGTCATTTCTAAATCGGTATTTGGATCGATAACAATCAAGTCAACACTCTTCTTATTGAAGAAGATACCAGTTATCGCACCGATGGCTGCACCACCTAAAACTTCTTCAGTTGCTACAGCGCGATCGCCAGTTACGGCAGCGACAGCAGCAGCAGCACCAGCACCTAATGCGGTGTTCTTGATGATACCTTGTGTACTAGTACCTTTTCTAACTGTTTCAGTCTTAGTGATTACTCCAGAAGTTGCGCTAATGTCATATTCTTTTCCGCTAGTGGTAATTAGTTTTTGAGCTACGAACTGGGAACCACCTTCAGCAGGTTGAAGTTGACCTACAACGCTAGAACCCGCAGGAATTACTAAACTTCCCTGATCGGTAATTACGTTTTGCGAGATAGTTAAGGTCAAAGGTGCTGTTTCGTCCTTTGTAACCATAATCTTTTGTGCTTTGTCGTATTTAACGGGAAGCACAGTTCCTTCGGGTATGGTCACTATATCACTACCACCACCGCCAGTATTACCAATAGCTACGATGTAGGGCGAGTTGATAACGTTAGCTTGATTGGTGCTAACTAAAGCTTGATAAATATAAGCCGCTACATCTGCACGGGTTGCAGTTCCTTTAGGACTAAGGAATTTAGTATTTGGATAGTTTACTACCAATCGCCTCTCTGTTGCTGCGGCGATGGGGCTGCGAGCATAACTAGAGATGTTATAAGCATCGTTGTAATTTGCCAACGTGCTTTCAACGTTACCGCTAGCAACATAGTCTAAACCGTTGGAAAGAGAAACCAACACCTGCTCGCGAGGAATATTTTGAGTAGGGCGGAAAACTCTTCCAGGATATCCAGACAAGAAACCAGTACTGTAAGCTTCTTGAATCGCGCTGTAAGCCCAATAGTTAGATGAAACATCAACAAAGTTAATTGGCTGTCTCTCTTGCTGTTTGTTGAAGGCTTTGCGAATCATCGCAGCAAATTGAGAGCGCGTTACTGGTGCATCTGGACGGAAGCTACCATCGGGGAAACCGGCGATAACTCCTCGCTGTGCTAATTCTTGAATAAAAGGTGCCGCCCAATAGTTAGAAGAAACATCATAAAAACTATTAGTTTGAGCAAAGGATGGAGCGGGTGCGACTAAAGGCGCTACAGCACCTGCGGTAATACCAACTGCCATGAATGCAGCACATTTTGATTTCCAACGATTTAGATTAGACATTAATTTTATCCCCAACAATTCCGTTTGTTCCTGTTAATTATTTTGACAATATCTCAGATTAAATGTTCCGAGTTTTATTATTTTTTTGAGTCTATTTTAGTCATTTACGTCTAATTTTATTTTAGGAATTAACTTTCATATATAAAAAGTATTTCCATTTAATTAACTCAGACGTGTAGTTAATATAATAGTTGCTTTTAATATAAAAAAGTTCCGTAATCTTTTTAAAGATTAGTTTTAAATAAACTCCAAATGCTTAAGTATCTCAGAAGCGTTTATGCCATGCAAATCATGACTCATAGGTTTTATAGTCATGCTAAGCTATGTGTCGCTTTAAGTAATTACAACTAAGCAGTACTGACAGTGCCTAAATAGGTTTATCTTCAGCTTTACTGCTTTTGACTAATACTATTTAAGCTTTTATAGACTTGAATAACTGCTTTGCCAAGTTAGTTTATAGCTTCTATATACGTTTTTTATACAGCCGGTTTGTTTGAATATCAGGACTACTATAATTTTATATTTTGCGGAAAGTTGAGCCAAAGAAGGTGCGCGGGTTCCCCGCGTTGAGAGAAGTGGCGTTGGGGGTGTAGATTTTCTTCTTCCTAAACTTTCCCGCGTCAGATTTTGGATTTTGGATTGGGAATTAGGAGTTAGGAATCAGGAGCTATCTTCTCTTTGTCTCCTTGTCTGCCCTTCCCCATCTCCCCATCTCTGCTGAAAAAACAAGCCACCGTACACTTAAGCGTTTCAAGTGACGATGGCGTTAAATCAAAATTAGATGAAAACTGTGTCGCGGTGGGCAATTCTAAAAGCGAGATAGTAATAAATTAGAACGCAAAGTAACATCTAAGTCGTTTTGAGGGTTGATAACCACAACTTCTACTTGCCTTTTATTTAGTAAGATACTTGCTAAAGCACCCGCAGCAGCACCAGCTATCGGTTCTAAGGTTTCAATTTTACGGTTTCCTGTTAACAATCCAATTACGGTTGCAGCTGCTGTACCGTAAGCAGCATCGGTTAAAATTTTTCCCGTACTAGCACCTCTTTTGATGGTTTCTTTTCTAGTAACTATCGCAGAAGTTGCATCGATATTCTGCTTTCTACCATCGGGAAAAACTAATTCTCGTGCGACAAATTGAGAACCTTTTTCACCATTGAAAGTTGCTGGTTCTAATCTTCCTACAAGTTCGCTGCCGCGTGGAATTAATATGTTTCTGTTGCTATCAATAATATTGGTTGCAACTGTTAAAGTTAAGTCGGAAGTTTCATCGGGTGTGACAACAACTTTCTCTTTGTCAAAAGTAACCGGAAGTGTCACCCCTTCAGGAATGGAAACTCCTCTCGATCTTTGTCCAAAAATAGCTTGTGCGGTAGCAGGAGTTGATACCAAGATAGGTGCAGCCGCAGCAGTTGTAATGCTTAGTGCCAAAAATGCAGCGGTTCCAGATTTTAAACGATGAAAGCCAGTCATAAGAGAATTCCTTTAGTCTTGAGACTGTTTGTTATGACGCGAAGATAATAATATTGTTTCTAAGAAGGTTTCTAAAAAAATATTAACTTCGTTAGTTGTTAGTTGCTAGTTGTTAAATCATTCTTGAGATTGTTTTGAATCTTTCTACAGATAGACTTTGCGATTTTAAATATGAGTGCTGACGCGATTATTTTTACATTGTTCCTATATTTTTATGTAGTATTTTTTATTTTTTTGCTATTAGGAAACCCGGTTTTTTGAACAAACCGGGTTTATCATTTATGTACGATTAAGTATCTTATCCCCCTAGAAAAAATATGATTGGACGGGCAAGGATACCCCGCAGTCGCTACAACGCGGGGAACCCGCGCAACGCGCTGCTCTCCATCCCACAATATATTGGCTAACTCTAAGCTTGGTTTTTGGAACGTTTGCGGCGCAACATAACGCCAAATCCACCAGCGACGGCTGTACCTAATATGGTTAAAGGTTCGGGTACGGGTTCGGTTTGAGCGTTTGTGATTTGTAAAGCGGATGTGCCGTTAAAATCTCCTATGTCAACAACGCCAATTGCGACTTGATAGTTACCAGCGTTGGCAAAGGTATAGTTGAAAGTTGTTGTACCTGTTTCTGAATTAAAGTTAGTGGAACTATTTAAAGCATTGCTTACATCAGCGAGTCTGGTAACAACTCCGTTAGCTACGAAAAAGGCGTAATCATCGAATGAATCGTTGGTGAGATAATTCCAGTCGAATATAAGGCGATCGCCTTTTCTTACATTCAAGTTGGTTGCAATTGCAGAACCTTCAAATGCTGCATTAAACAAGTCATTATCCAAAGCGCCAGGATTTAAACCTACAGCAGTTTCTAATGCGCCACCAGCGGCAACGGGATTGTTCCCAGAATAATTGAAAGTACCTGCTGCTTGCGGAAAATCATCTTGTGCTGTGGAAGAAGCGGTAGAAAGATTAGCTTGATTACCAATAGCATTAACATCACCAACTTCCCTCCAGCTACCTAAATCGATGCTGACGGCTTGTGCGGGATTAGCGAATATAAGGCTAGTTGAAGCGAAGAAACTGAAGATACCTAACAAGCGACTTGAAAAACGTTTGAAGTTAGACATAATTCCTCTGTTGATAAAAAAGATAAGAGACTAGTGTTGCGTCCGATTTCTGAGCGGTTCGTAGTTGCGCTTTAGCGCTCGGATTTAGGACTAAAGTCGGCACGTAGAACCCAAGAATTGGCGATAAGGAAAAATCCCCCCAACCCCCCTTATTGAAGGGGGGCTTTACTTAAAGAATGTTCATTTCATTAAAAAACAAAGCTATTTTCAGCGTTAGCTGATAGATTTGCTTCGGTAACACCTTGAAGAAGAACCAAAGGGCGAGAAATGAAGCCGCTACCCATGCCGTCTTGGTCGATTTGAACGAAAGCATCGCCTCTACTAGAACCGAAGCTGACATAACCGTCACCAATTGCATCGGAACCTTGATAACCGATGCTATCAAGCAATTGAGTCAGAACAATTTTGTCGCTACCCAATTCAAAATCGGTAATGATATCCCCCGCATCGCGAATATCGGTGTAAACAAATTGGTCAGCACCACCATTTCCGGTAAGCATATCGCGACCTTGAAAACCTGTAATTATGTTGTCGGTATTGTCACCTATGAGACTATCTCGCCCTGGAGTACCAAGGATTTCATCGGATGATAGAGGATTAACTGTTACCGCAACGGTTGCGCTGTCTGTTTCGCTTCCATCGCTGAGAGTATATTCAAAACTTGCAGCACCACTAAAACCAGCATCGGGATTGAAGACTACATTATTACCGTTGAGGGCAACGCTACCGTTTGTTGCATTACCAACACTTGTAATTGAAAGAGTTTCGCCTTCAATGTCGCTGTCGTTGGCTAATAAGTCTGTTACCGCAATAGTTACTGCTTGGTTTTGGTTGGTTGATGCGGTGTCATTATTAGCAACAGGTGCATCGTTAACGGGATTAACCGTAATATCAAACATTGATGAACCAACGCTACCACCCGCACCATCAGTAACCGTAAAGTTAAAGCTGTCAGAAGTGGTTTCGCTACCGTCGTGGTCGTAGGTTAGACGGTTGTTGTCAATGTCAGCCTGAGTAAAGGTGTCGTTGAGGGTTATTTGAGTTCCATCGAGGAATAAATTACCGTTGTCGGTGACATCGGTGATTGTATAAGTAATTTCCGCAGCGGTATTATCTGCATCTGTTACCTGTAATTGAGTAGAGGAAATATTACCTACTGCGTCTTCATCTACCGTAAATCCGTCGTTAATAGCTAATACGGGGTTTTGGTTTCCGATTACTTCATCAACACCATTGATAGTAACGGTAACTGTAGCAGTATCATTTAAACCATTACCGTCGCTAACCGTATAGGTGAAAGTATCAGTTGCAGTATCACCCGTATTTAAAGACTCAAATTGTCCGTTGGGGTTGTAAATGATGTTGTCACCGTCGATAGTAACGCTACCTGTTGAACCTGTAACTTCGCTGATGCTTAAGGTATCGCCATCTTCGTCGGTGTCGTTGGCGAGGACGTTAATAGTAACGCTGTTGTCTTCGTCGGTTGTTGCGGTGTCGTTGTTAGCAACAGGTGTTTCGTTGATATCGTCGATCGCAATGGTGAAAGTCTTATCAAAGTTATTACCATTACTATCAGTAGCGCGAACTGTAACGTTGTGACTGGTGTTGCTTTCAAAGTCTAGAAGCGTACCGTCAGCTACCTGCAATTGACTGCCGTTAAGAGTAAAACGTCCCCCAGCGTCATCTATCAAACTAAAGCTGAAGCTATCAGTATCTGATGCATCGGTAGCGCTGAAGTTTCCAATTAGGGTAGCGTTGCCGCTATTTTCATCAACATTATTATTACTGAGTTGAATTTCGTCGTCGTTGGTAATAGTAGCTTCACCAAGATCATCTACAATGTCACCGTTAGTAACGTTACTCAAGTTGATAAAAAAGTTTTCGTCAAGTTCAACTCTGTTTTCACCAGCGACGGAGACTGTAACAGTTTTGCTTGTCTCTCCAGCGTTAAATGTCAGAGTACCGTTTGTAGCGGTGTAGTCTCTGCCAGCAATCGCGTTACCGTCTGCTGTGGTGTAGTCTACGGTGATAACTTCGTTGTTAGCTTTTGAAAGGGTGACATCAAAGACGAAATCGGTAGTACCGCTATTACCTTCTAGTAATGAAACGTCGCCGATAGAAACAGTTGCATCATCAATTTGTATATCGCCAACTTGAATAGGAATAGCTGTAACGTTATCAGTTTCGTCACTTTCCCCTTGTTGATTAGCTCTATCTACTTGAAGAAGTAAAAATTTGTTACCCGTTTCTACGGTGTTGGGAATAAAAACGTTGGCAGTTGTGGTGTAACTATCTCCTGCTGCTAAAGGAGTCAGAGAAAATGTATTACGAGTACCGATAATAGTATCGGAATCATCTAAGGTAGCGTCATCGGAGAGATAAAAACGGTCACTCCAGTTAGCTGGTGCTGTAACGCTACCGTTGTTGGTAACTTTGTACTCAAGAGAAATTGCTTCCGCTAAACTCACAGAGCTTGGTGTTGCTTCCGTACCTGAAATAGTTAAATTTGGCGCTCCAACTTGAATAGGAATAGCTGTAACGTTATCAGTTTCGTCACTTTCCCCTTGTTGATTAGCTCTATCTACTTGAAGAAGTAAAAATTTATTACCCGTTTCTACGGTGTTGGGAATAAAAACGTTGGCAGTTGTGGTGTAACTATCTCCTGCTGCTAAAGGAGTCAGAGAAAATGTATTACGAGTACCGATAATAGTATCGGAATCATCTAAGGTAGCGTCATCGGAGAGATAAAAACGGTCACTCCAGTTAGCTGGTGCTGTAACGCTACCGTTGTTGGTAACTTTGTACTCAAGAGAAATTGCTTCCGCTAAACTCACAGAGCTTGGTGTTGCTTCCGTACCTGAAATAGTTAAATTTGGCGCTCCAACTTGAATAGGAATAGCTGTAACGTTATCAGTTTCGTCACTTTCCCCTTGTTGATTAGCTCTATCTACTTGAAGAAGTAAAAATTTATTACCCGTTTCTACGGTGTTGGGAATAAAAACGTTGGCAGTTGTGGTGTAACTATCTCCTGCTGCTAAAGGAGTCAGAGAAAATGTATTACGAGTACCGATAATAGTATCGGAATCATCTAAGGTAGCGTCATCGGAGAGATAAAAACGGTCACTCCAGTTAGCTGGTGCTGTAACGCTACCGTTGTTGGTAACTTTGTACTCAAGAGAAATTGCTTCCGCTAAACTAAAAGAGCTTGGTGTTGCTTCCGTACCTGAAATAGTTAAATTTGGCGCTTTTATTTCGATGGGAACTGCAAAAATATTGTCCGTTTCATTGCTTTCATCTATCCCATTAAATACATCTGTCACAAACAGCAAAAACTGATTTCCAGTAGTCGTTGTATTAGGAATAGTGATGTTACGGTTGCGGCTGGTATAACTGTCTCCTGCTGCTAAAGAACGCAAAAGGAAACCACTTGCCGATATATCTGTCAGACGTATGTCAGAATTATCAAAGATATTGTCGCTAGAAAGGTAGACGTAATCAAACCATCTGGTAGTTGCATCTGCCGTACCGTCGTTAATTCCTTGAAAAGAAACCTGAAAAGTTTCTCCTAAACTAGCTACTGCTGGCGGTGCTACGGGAAGACTAGTAATCTTTAAATTCGGTTTCATGCAAATCCCACGTAAATAAGGTTAAAAGAGTTAAAACGGAGCATCAATTTCAGTCAAAACCATACTGAAAGTTGCAACAGAAATTATTACTGCCGCAACTGGGTAAATTGTCACCCTTCGCACGAATTCACCAAATCTATTATTTGTCCAAAATTTTCTTTGATGCCTATGTCAACCTCAGCAAGTGGTAAAAACTTGAGGTAGATGCAGAGAATCACACAAAACCACTTTCCAAGGTTGCTTATACCCTATACTCTCAAAACTCCGAAACAGCCACTTCTACTTTAATGTGGTAGAAAATCACTAAGTATCAATTAAACACTATCTTCTGCGTAAAGATTCGAGGTTCATCAAATCTTTAATTACTTGTCAAAAGGATTCTCGTGAATACTAATAAGCGAAAATTCAGGCTTAATAAGGCTTTTATTAAAATATTTAAAAAAAAGAGTTTTCAGCGGTCATAATTTTTATGTACATTAGCTATCAACATCGAATAATTGGTAACAATACTTACATGAATATTGGATGAATAAAAGATTAAAAAATCCGTCGTTTAGAGCTTTCCTTTCGCCTCCCTAAACAACGCTACCCCTTTTACGAGACAATAGAATTCGGACAAACCTTTAAATTTTCAAAAAAGAATCCAAAATCCAAAATCCAAAATCGAATGACGCTCATCTCTCGTATGCAATCGGTACAGTCACCGATAATCCCCGTTGTTGGGGAATTAATCAAAAATTCTCCTGGAACTATATCTTTAGGGCAAGGTGTTGTTTCTTATTCTCCACCACCTGAAGCGATAGAATTTTTACCTCAATTCCTCAGCAATTCAAAAAATAATTTATATCAAGCAGTCGAGGGGATTCCTCCTTTAATAAATACGCTAAAAGAAAAATTATTAACCTTTAATAATATAAAAATCAACGAAAATAATCATATTGTCGTCACAGCGGGAAGCAATATGGCGTTTATGAATGCCATTCTTGCAATTACTAATCTAGGTGATGAAATAATCTTAAATACGCCATATTACTTCAACCACGAAATGGCGATCGCTATGACTGGCTGCAATCCGGTTTTGGTAGAAACGGACGAAAATTACCAGCTACAACCACAGAAAATTCTCGCAGCAATTACTCCAAAAACTAGAGCGATTGTGACGATTTCACCCAACAATCCCACCGGAGCTGTTTATTCAAAAGAATTATTGCAGCAAGTTAACGATATTTGTCGTCAGCGAGGGATTTATCATATCAGCGATGAAGCTTACGAATATTTTACTTACAATAATGTCAAACACGTTTCACCCGCTTCATTTTCTAATAGCAGCGAATATACAATATCGTTATTTAGCCTTTCCAAAGCCTACGGATTCGCAAGCTGGCGCATTGGATACATGGTAATTCCGCAACATTTACTTACAGCAGTTAAAAAAGTTCAAGATACAAACTTAATTTGCCCACCTGTAGTATCTCAATATGCTGCTTTGGGAGCATTGCAAGCAAAACCAGAATATTTAAAAGATAATATTCAAAAAATTGCTGAAGTACGAGAATTAGTAATTGAATCTTTTAAAAATTTAGAAGGTATTTGTACAATTGCTCCTGCTGATGGGGCTTTCTATTTCTTTTTGAAAGTAAACGCTCAAATAGATGATTTTGAATTAGTCAAACAGCTTATTAGTCAATATCACGTTGCGGTACTTCCGGGAACTACCTTTGGAATGAATCAAGGTTGTTATTTAAGAGTTGCTTACGGAGCTTTGCAAAAAGAAACTGCGAAAGAAGGAATTGAAAGATTAGTAAATGGGTTGAATCAGTTAGCAGTGAACAGTGAACAGTGAACAGTTAATAAAATCATTTTTTACTTGGTTCGAGTCCATTTCAAATCGTATTTTGCACCATTCTCGTTAAGCCCGAAATACCGCCTTGAAATTTATTTCAAGGCTGATGTACAAAGTGCGTTAAAACGCACTAAAAGCCTTGCTAGTCTGATTTATCAGACTTTGTTTGTGAGCCTGGGAATTTATTCCAAGGCGGTATTGAGAACAGTGCAAGAAGTCGGTTTAAGTAAGTTGGCGTTAAAAAACCAAGGTATGTCATTGCGAGCGCAATGAAATGGAGCGACGCAATCCCAAAGGATTGAGGGCTATTTACATTCTGTTACATGATTCGGTTTATTTGTACCGACTTACTTAATAGATTTTTGCTATTAAACTCTTAATTGAATTCCCCAACGGGTAAGATTATAATTGAAGAATTTTGTTTTTAAATACGATTATTTTTATCACCCAATTACCAATTACCAATGTTCCATGCCCAATTAAAAAATGCTAATCCAAAACAAGAAAATAGAAATTGAAACAACTCAAGGCATTAATATCCACAATATCACGCCGCAAATTGAGGAAACAATTTCGTCAACTGAGATTAAAAACGGTCAAGTTTTGGTATTTTCTCGCCATACAACGACTGCTTTAGCTATCAATGAAAATGAATCAAGATTGTTGCAAGATGTCAAAGTTTTTTTACAAAAGTTAGCGCCAGAATCAGATAAGTATTTGCATAATGATTTACATTTAAGAGGAGATATCCCACCAGATGAACCAATGAATGCTCATTCTCATTTAATGGCGATGATGTTAAGTAGTAGCGAGGTGATTCCGATTGTTAATGGAAAATTAGCTCTGGGAACTTATCAATCTGTATTGTTTTTCGAGCTAGATGGAGCAAGAAAAAGAACTGTATTCTGTCAAATAACTGGAATCAGTGAACAGTGAATAGTAAACAATTACCAATTACCAACAACTAACAACTAACAACTAACAACTAACCACTAACTAAATCTAATTTTTCAAATTCTGGTTCACCGTAAATCATGTTTTCATCGATTGCGGAAAGAACTTTGTTGTTAGTTTTTTCGGAATTTAAACTACGACAAACTAATTGCGCTACATCTGCACGATGAATTGTTCCAGCAATCTTAGGATCTTCGGTTAAGATTCCGTTTCCTGTAGCTGCTTCGGATTTAAGTCCACCGGGACGAATTACTGTATAAGTTAATCCGCTGGCAATTAAGTGTTTTTCGGCTTTTTCTTTTTCGATTAAAACTGGTTTGAGGGTTTCCAAGGCTTGGGGAGGTATGGCATTTGCACTGTCTCCGCTACCAATTGAAGATATCAAAATAAACTTTTTTACGCCTGCTTTAACTGCGGCATCAATGAGATTTTTGTTACCTAAATAATCAGCCCTTTCGCTGTCTTTTGGAACTCCGCCAATAGTACTAATAACTGTATCGATGGGTTCTTCTCCCATTGCTTTTTCTATATCATCTATATTTAAAGCATCTCCTAAAACGACTTTGATACCCATTGCTTCTAACTCTTGACGCTTCTCTTCGGTTCTAAAAAACGCCTTAACTTGCAAATTTTGAGCAGTTAGACAGTTAGCAATTTCTCTACCAACACCGCTACTTGCTCCAGCTAGAAGAATATAACTAGTAGTCATAGAAATTTAAGTAATTAGATAGTAGCCAATATTTTCAATATATCTTTTTTTGGTTTATTTAAACTATCTAAAATTTAATAATAGGGTTCATAATAGGGTTCTAGATTTTCTTTAGTATTCCCTGTTGCCTGCTCGACGCTCCCCCCAACCCTAATTTAAAATCTATTCCTCGAAGATTAAAAAAATATGACTCTAGAAAGAGCAAACTTGAATACATATCGCGATAAGTTTGTAAATAATTCAGTATATGAATAACGAATAGTCACTATCAGTGATTATAAGAGTTTTAAAAGCAAAACAGAGGGGAAATATATGAATAACGAACAAAAACAAACTTTACCAGAAGATCCAGCTTTAGCACAACCCGGAAAAGGTGCCCCCGGTAATAATCATAGTGCGGTACAAACGGCGCAGACAACTGATGTAAATCCACCCGATGCAATAATTCCTTCTGCTGCTCCTACTGAAGAGAGCAAGCAAGAAGTAAAAGCTGTTGAGAAGCAAGAAGAAGGTACAATGAGTACTACCGACGGTTTTGTTATCGATGAAGCAGGTAAGCTTGATAACTTTGCGGTTGAACCAAAAATGTATGTAGAAGATAAATAATTTTGATTTTCCGGCGTTATATTTTTATGTAGAGACGCGATTATTGACGTAGAGACGCAAGGGTATCGCGTCTCTACATTTTTGGGATTTTTGGCATTGCTAAAAATCCCCTACCCAAAAATTATGAACGAACAATTACCAGAAGGCTCCGAAAAGCTGCAAAAAACTGGGCGAGTCGCCGCTACATCAGTAATTTGGGGAGTTAGCGCTGGAATGCTAGCTATTTCTATTCCGCTTGTAATAGTGACAAAAACTGGTGCTATTATACCTCTAACTGCGATTATAGGGGCGGCGGTTGCCACTTTTGCTGTATGGAGGGGAGAAAATAAGAATTCTCAGGTAAAGCAATTAGAAGAGAGAATTGCTTTTTTAGAAACAATCGTGACTACACAGGATTCAGATAAAAGCTAGAAATTAACCAAAAAGCTAGACAATCTTTTCAGTTTGGCTATAATTTATTTCCACCATAAATAAATAATCTTAAATTAATCTCATCAATTTGAAAATAAATCTTGGTGGTTGCGTATAAAATGCATTATTATGTTACCGTAATTTTTGTGCTACTGATTTTATTAGATTAGCTCTATTGCAGATAAACGAAGTTCTGTTTGATTTATGGTGTTTTTATGTATCTTGATATATTTTACTTAATTAACGAGGAACAATTGCCTTGGTTTAATTAAACGATTATTATTCACGATTGTGCCTCAAGGTATGGATGTAAACTCTATTAACTTACTAAAAGCTCAACAAGCCGACTTTCTTGAGCGAATAAAAAAAACAAAGACTTATGAACTCACTTTACTTGAAAGTAATGTAAAGGGTTGTCATCGAGAATATATGCCATTTTGGGGTGAGCCGTTGGAGGTAATCTTTGACAATGCTCGCTTGCAAGCAGAAATTATAGCCCGCAATCCACCACCAATTCCATCTGAATATCCCGAAGATTCGGAATGGGCGATACCTTTTGTTACCTACTTTCAAAACCAAGCTGAAGATTATTTTTTACGAGAGTTCATAATTGATGAGTTGATGAAAGGCTGTCTTGGTAAGTTAGTGAAAAAGATTCCCCAAGATGCTGTAGACTGCATGGATTTAGATGATGAAGGAAATCTTCGAGGTGAAAGTAAATTTTCATTTTTAGTTGCAAATAATCCCGAAATCAAAATTCGAGTTTGCGTTGCTGATTCGGAAAGTTTTAATGGTATAAAAAAAGATAAAGTCCGCTGGACAGTTACTCAAGAAGATTTAAATAATTACCAAATTTTATTTTTTATATGTTTGTTTTTTCCAGGCTCTACTCAAAGAGGATATGAAAAAGAAGCTCTAATATCTGGTTTTTTACCAACGAATCAACTTGAATTTAATGGTTGCCTAGCTCATGTTAAAGCAAGTCAGTTATTGTATTCGGGGGGATTAAACTGGTATTTAAAGTTGCTTAAAAATCAACAAAATCTGCCGAAGCAAGTTGATCGGATTCAAGAAGCAAAAATAATCTCTATTTCACCAAATCATCCCTTAGAAAGCATAATCGGTGACTGGCAATGTTCGCATACTTTAGTCGGACATATTAAAGGGATTAACTGCATTGCTTTGAAACCTGAAAACAAAAATAGTTCGCAATCTTTAATAGCTAGTGGAAGTCGAGGGGAAATAAAGCTTTGGGATTTAAAGAATGGCGATTTAATCGCGACTTTATCGGAATATCCTTGGCTTCGCGCTGTAATTGTAGATGAAGTCAATTATTTAGCTTTTAGTCCAGATGGGCAAACTTTAGCAAGCGGTGGTGCTGATTCTACTATTAAAATGTGGCATTTGGGCGCTAAAGATTTGATTGATATCATGCATAAACATAATGGCATGGTGCGCTGCATTGCCTTTACCCCCGACGGTAGGATATTAGCAACTGGGGGTGATGATAGAAAAATTCAGTTTTGGGATATGACAGAGCGTCAAGTTATGATGACTCTTTCTTTGGAAGATACTGCTGCTCATTCCTTAATTTTCAGTCAAGATGGAAAAACTTTAGTTACGGGCAGTTATCGCAAAATAAAAGTCTGGAATATCTCTACTAAAGAAGAACTCTCTTGTATAGATGTAGAATTACAGCATTCTCTTATGGGACATTCTCACATAGTTTCTTCTTTAGCATTGAGTAAAAATGGAAAAATTCTTGTGAGTGCGAGTAAGGATAAAACTATTAAAATTTGGCATTTAAAAAGAGGGGAATTGATACGTACTATTAAAGGACATATTGATCGAGTCTGTGCAGTTGCATTGAGTAAAGATGAGCAAATTATTGCTAGTGGAAGTGCCGATAAAACTATTAAATTATGGCATTTAGAAACGGGTGAATTATTAAGTACTTTTACAGGTCATAAAGATACGGTAACAGCTTTAGCTTTCGCCGATAAAGGCAATATTTTAGTGAGTGGAAGTTTAGATAAGACTATTAAAATTTGGCGGAGAAGTTAAGGTTCGTAGTAAGGGCTTTAGCCCTCTAAGGAAAGGGCTAAAGCCCTTACTACAAACTATCAAAAATTTCCACGACTTGCTTAACACCGTTTTCACAACGAATTTTTTCACCTAAAATAGCAGCTTTTTCTCTTATAGATTGATTTTCAACTGCATTTTTGATTGCTTGAGCAAGAGAATCTACTGTTAGATTGTTTCTATTAACCATTGCTGGGCTTACACCTAATTTAGCCGCTTGATATGCCCAAAATTGTTGGTCGCCAAAAAATGGAATAATAACGGAAGGTACCCCAGCGCGAAAAGTTGCAGCAGTAGTACCAGCACCACCATGATGAACTATGCAAGCCATTTGGGGAAATAACCAACTGTGGGGAATGTTATCTATTTGAAAAACTGTATCGGGTAAATCTAAGTTTTTTGCACCACCCCAACCGGATAGAAAAATTCCTCTTTGTTGAGTTTTTGCTAATGCTGCTAAAGCAATTTCAGCTATATTTTGCGCTTCTTCACCAGCCATGCTACCGAAGCCAATATATACCGGGGGAGAACCTGCTTTCAGAAATTCTACTAAGTCTGCTGGAGGAATAAAATCATCTGGTTCATCTAAAAACCAGTATCCGGTAAGATGAACGCGGTTTGGCCAATCTTTTGGTTTGAGAGTAACAGAAGGGCTACAGCCAATTAAATATTCTACTTTGGCATCTTCCATTTTTGTAAAAGCATTTTCTCGAATACCCGTAGCAGGTAGATTGAGAATATTATTGCGAAATTGATTAATCGGTTTGCGAAAAAATTGCCAAAATAATAAATTGGTTAACGTATAGCTAAATCGATTGTAAATACTTCCTAATTTTTCTAAATGTGGTGGTGTAACCGCATTCGGAAACGCTGTAGTTGGATAACCGGGCGTAAGATAGGCATAGTAAAAAGGGATACCTAATTTTTCTGCAATATCAAATCCCCAAAAAGGAAATCCTCCCCCAATAATCGCATCAGTTCCCTGACAAGCTTGCCATGAATCGATTAAGACAGTTTCCATTATAGGTTCGAGTAAATCGCCCATACGACGCACGAAATCAATCGGGTTTTTAGTTTTTAACATCGCTTGCCCTTCTGCACCTTCTAATCCTTCTTTGGGATTACCGCTCATTAAAGCAAAGTCTAAACCACGACTGCGAATTTCCGATTCAAAAGTAGTTTGACTGGCAATTTTTACTTTATATCCAGCTTGTTTTAAACCTACTCCCAAAGCAATAAAAGGTTGAACATCTCCACGAGAGCCGAGAGTGAGAATGGTAACGTGCATTACTTAAGGATTTACGTAATTTCTAATCAATAATCAACTTGATTGTAGTGCGATCGCCATCTCAATGATGTTACTCACAACCTTTCATAGCCCCCCAATAAAAAGGCCATCTCAACAATGTTATCTATAACCTTTCATAGCCCCCCAATAAAAAGGGGGGTTGGGGGGATCTAAAGTTTGTGGTATTATCTGAGACTTTCCCGCGCATCCTCTAACTTAATAATAAAGTTTTCGTGTCACGCAACAATCAAAGTTTTGTGAAAATTGCATAAAACCTGTTACTTTTAAAAACAGTTTTTAAAGTTTAATAAATCGATTGTAAAATATTTATATCTCTGAAAAAACAATCATGAAAGACAAACAAACTCGTACCGTTCGTAGGGGAAGAATATTTCCTGAAATACAGTGGACGGAAGAACAAAAAGCACAAAAAAGAGCAGAGCGCGAAGCTTTTTACCAGCGCTGCAAACCGATTTTTGATCAAGTGAAATCGGAATTAATTGAAACTTACTACAACTGGTATGTTGCTGTTGAACCAGATAGTGGTGACTATTTTATTGATAAAAATTTGGAAGTAGCTTCTCATCAATGTCGTGATAAGCATCCTGGTAAAATACATTATACTTTCCGAATTAATGAAACTGGGGCTTGCGGAACTATATAATGAATGGATTTTTTGGTGAAGAGGATGCACTACTTTTTGAGATTTCATTAATAGCTTCGGACGGATTAGAATTACCAGTTGATGCAATGCTTGATACTGGTTTTTCTTATTTTTTAGCTATTAATGACCAAGATATAGAAGCACTTGGGTGGGAACGTTTACGAGAACAAACAATGCGAACTGCGCGGGGAGATGTAGAATTTAACATCTATATTGGTAAAATAAGCTTTGGCGGTCAAGAATACGATATTCCTGTTCATGTAGGTGAAGGTTTATCCGAAATTTTACTTGGTCGTCAGTGGTTACAAAATATGCGTTTGATTGTAGATATTTCCTCAAATGAATTAACTTTAGTAAATTAGAATATGCAATACTTGTAAATACACTATTAAATTAAACTCAACACACACTACACCTGATTTACTCACCATATAACTCCATTCCCTTTGCATTCCTTCGCGTTTACCTTTGCGCTCCTTTGCGTTAAAAAAATAAAAAAAAGACGATACACCATAAAGCATATCGTCAATCCAAAATCTAAAATCCAAAATTATTAAAGTGTCGTTTGCATCAAAGTAATATCATCAGATAATTTACCAGTTCGCAACCACTCCGCTAACTCTTCAGGTACTATCGCTTTCTGAAGTCTTTCCCTTAATTTTTCCCCTTCAAGTATTTCTTTTTCTAACAATTCATTTGCAGTTTCTTCTAATAAGTCGCGGTTGCGATCCAAAATAGTCAAAGCAATATGATGGGCATTATCTACCATATGCTTAACTTCTGCATCAATTACCTTTGCTACTTCCGCACTTACCGAACGACGCTGATTTCCATAACCTTCAATAAACTGTTGCTGCATTTTTTCAAAGGCAATTGGCCCCAATTTATCGCTCATTCCATATATAGTAACTGCACGCTCTGCTAATTCTGTGGTTTTCTGAATGTCGTCGGAAGCCCCAGTGGATACTTTACCAAAAATAATCTCTTCTGCCGATCGCCCACCTAATAAAGTAGCAATCCGCCCGCGAATTTCGTCTTCAATCATCAAAAAGCGGTCTTCTTCGGGCATCTGAATTGTATAACCCAATGCCCCAACACCACGAGGAACCACTGATATTTTTTCAACTTTACCGGCTCCCGGCATCAAAGCACCAACTATAGCATGTCCAACTTCGTGATAGGCAACTGTCTTTTTCTCGGTTTCGTTGAGTACGCGAGAACGCTTTTCTAAACCGGCAACTAATCGCTCGATCGCTTCGTTAAAATCGGCTAAAACTACTGCGTCTCGGTTTTGACGTGCTGCTAATAATGCGGCTTCGTTAACTAAATTTGCTAAATCTGCTCCTGCAAAACCCGGAGTACGAGCCGCTACAATCGCTAAATCCACATTTTCAGTTAATTTAACGTTACGAGCATGAACTCTCAAAATTGCTTCTCGACCAATTTTATCAGGTCTATCTACCACAATTTGACGGTCGAAGCGTCCGGGGCGACGTAATGCTGTATCTAGTACTTCGGGACGGTTGGTAGCCGCAATAATAATTACGCCAGTATTGGCATCAAAACCATCCATTTCGGTAAGTAGCTGATTTAGGGTTTGTTCGCGTTCGTCGTTACCACCCATAAAACCATTGGCACCACCGCGAGATTTACCTAGAGCATCCAATTCATCGATAAAAACGATACATGGAGATTGTTTTTTAGCTTGTTCAAATAAATCCCTAACTCGCGCCGCACCAACACCTACAAATAGCTCGATAAATTCGGAACCGGAAATACTAAAGAAAGGTACACCCGCTTCTCCCGCAATCGCTTTTGCTAACAGCGTTTTACCCGTTCCTGGAGGCCCCACCAATAAAGCACCTTTGGGTATTTTTGCCCCCAAACGAGTATATTTATCAGCATTTTTGAGAAAATCAACAATCTCTTCTAATTCAGTTTTGGCTTCATCAACACCAGCAACATCGCTAAACTGCACTCCGGTACTGCCTTCCGAGTAAATTCGAGCCTTGCTTTTGCCCACCGTTAGCGCAGCACCGCCACCTTGACGACGCATTAAAACTCCCCAAATACCGAAGAAAATTAAAGGCGGAACTACCCAACTTAGAAGAGTACTAATCCAACCATTTCGATCGGGAAGTGGTGCGCCGAATTCTACATTATTTTCCCGGAGAATCCTGGGTAAATCCAAATCTAACGCTACAGGGGTAGTAGTAAATACCTGTTCTTCACCATAGCTGGGCTTAAGCTCGTATTGAATGCGATCGCCACCTATAATAGCCCGTTCTACTTTACCAGCCTGCACTTGAGCTATAAACTCGCTATAGGGTGCTTGAGGAGGTTGGCTCGCGAAAAAACTGGGAACGATAAAATTAAGCAATAATAGCAAAGTCAGCAATATAAAAAAGCTGCTGCCAAATTGCCGCATTTTCGGTGGCTTCATTGGGTTTTTGTTTTTAGTATCAACGGGCATTTTATTTCCTTATTTTCGATAAAAAAATATGACAGCAAATAGTTTTACTCAGCCCTTACGAATAGGGAACAAGGATAAGTAAAAAATATTTCTTTTTTTTGAGATACGTAGCGCAGCACCAAAATACACTCGCTTTCAAATTCCCTTAAATAAAGGGGATGCTCTTTTTCCTCTTTTTCTCTGCTGTAGAGACTTTGTTGTCATAAAATGCAAACGAGTAATTATAAAATTGTATTTTTAACGGATATTTAAGTATTGCAAAGGAAAAATATAAATTAGTTAATTACCGATCTAAAATACGAATCAGTTTTGACCTGACATAATTTATTGTAGAAAATTAAGGAAAAGCTTTAATAGTATCTACCCTACCTCTATATAGGCGTATAACCGTACAGTCAATGAGAAATCAATTAATATTTGTATTAAAAGTATTGCTTCTTTCTGGGGCTATTTCACTTTTTATTAAATATTTAGCTCCAAATTTATCAATTCCGGAAACGGCAACGAATGCTTTGATTATTGTATTGTTACCAAATGTAATTATGGCAACAATTCTAATATGGCAATTATCGAAAAAAACACCAAATTAATTAGAATTAACTAAAATTACTTAGGCATTATTAGCTAATATCAGCTAATAATGCAACATTCTCAGTAAATAATTGTTAGTCTTGAGCCGGGAGTTAAAGTGTGAATTTGGGTCAATGGATTGGTTTAATAGCCTTAACGATTTCTCTATATATTCTGTGGCAAATTAAAGAAGTAATATTACTTATATTTGCCGCAGTTGTTTTAGCTACCACATTAAATCGATTGGCTCGACGGCTGCAACAGTTGGGGATAAGACGCGGTTTTGCAAAGCTTCTTTCCATCACTATCTTTTTGTTAGGAGTAATTGGTTTTTTCTGGCTAATTGTGCCATCTTTTATAGTCCAGTTTCAGGAATTAAGTTTTCAAATTCCCAAAGCTTTGGGACAGATCAATACTAGGCTTTTAGAATTTAGAGGACAGCTTCCCATTCAAGTAATTCCTTATATACCCGATATAGATAGCCTTATACAACAAGCCCAGCCATTTATAAATAGTGGTTTGGAAAGTACTTTTGCTTTGGTTTCGGGTTCTTTGGAAGTAATACTGAAAATTTTATTAGTTTTGGTTTTAACAGGGATGTTTATTGCAGACCCTTTATCTTATCGTAAATTATTTGTCAGACTTTTTCCGTCATTTTACCGCAGAAGAGTAGAAGGAATTTTAGACCAATGTGAAGTGTCTTTAGAAGGTTGGATAACGGGTGCCTTCATTGCGATGTTTTTGGTAGCACTCTTAAGCGTACTGGGGTTAACAGTTTTACAAGTACGTTCGGCTTTAGCTCTGGGAGTTTTAGCAGGATTCCTCAACTTGATTCCCAACTTAGGCCCTACTTTGAGCGTATTCCCAGCAATGGCGATCGCGCTGTTAGATTCTCCTTGGAAACCTCTTCTTGTATTGATTCTGTACTTTTTCATCCAGCAAGCTGAAAGTAATTTTATCACGCCCATAGTTATGGCGCAGCAAGTTTCTTTACTACCAGCTGTAACGTTAATATCTCAGCTATTCTTCGTCACCTTTTTTGGCTTTTTGGGATTATTTTTAGCATTACCTTTAACCGTAGTCGCAAAGATTTGGGTTCAGGAAATAGTAGTTAAAGATGTTTTAGATCAATGGAATCTTAAGTCCAAAACACAAGCTGAATGCGTTATCGTTGCCGACAATGTAGAGATTAATACATCGGAAGAAATTACTACTATTGAACACGAACTACCTGTAGTAGAAGAAAATATTGAAGATAAAAGTATAAGTAAAGATTAATTATTAAGGCTCTGAGAAAGTCGGTAATAGGGAACGGGGAATAGGCAACAGGGAACACTGGGGAAAAGTAATATTAATAAATAATTATGTAGCTTTAACTAACCATTTTATAAGGGTGAGTTTAGCACTATAAATACTGAATAAACATGATTAATTAAACAATGAGTGATCGGAAAAACTGTATAGTATAAAATGATGTGGAAGTGAATAACATTAATTTTATTTAATCTCTTTCAGAATAGCAAACTATTATTCCCCATGCTCAATTCCCTATTTTCCATTCCCTATTCCTAAAAATCCGATAGAGTTTTATAATAAATTAACGTTCAAGCTGGTTTAGATTTTATATATAGCGTGCTAACAGCTTTTATTTCAGGATTTTTATTAATAACAGTTTCCGAACTTGGTGACAAAACCTTTTTTATTGCCATGATTTTGGCAATGCAGCATTCTCGAAGATTAGTCTTTGCTAGTGCAATTTCAGCTTTAGCAGCAATGACAATTCTATCGGTGGGAGTAGGGCAAGCAGCTTCTCTGTTACCGGAAATCTATATCCATTATGCAGAAATAGCTTTATTTATAATTTTCGGCTTCAAATTACTTTACGACTCTACTCAGATGCCAAGTGAAACTTGTGATGTTGTAGTAGTAGGAGAAGCGAAAGAAGTAGTAGAAAAAGCAGAAAGTCAGATTAAAGACCAACAAAATATTTGGGCAATTTTACTTAAAGCCTTTGTATTAATTTTCGTAGCCGAATGGGGAGATAGAACTCAAATTGCCACCATTGCTTTAGCCGCTGAAAACAACCCTATTGGAGTAACTATTGGAGCGATATTAGGACACGCCATATGCGCCGTAATCGCAGTTACTTCCGGACGAATGCTAGCCGGACAAATCAGCGAACGTCAACTCACCTTCTCTGGTGGATGCCTCTTTCTGATATTCGGCATTTTTGCAGCCATTCAAGGAGCGTAATCACTGAACAGTTAGGAGTTAGGAGTTAAGAATTAGGAGTTTAAACTTCCCCTTGTCCCCCCCATCTCCCTATTCCCTTGTCCCCCCATCACTCTTACTCGGAAGGGGAAGCGGAAGCTTCAGGAGTTGGAGTAGAAGAGGCGCTGGTTGCTTGTCTATTGATTTCGTCTTTGTAGCGAGCTGGAGCTAAAGAATTGGCTTTTTCAAATAAAGGTTGTGCCTCTTCGGTTTTTCCTTGATCTTTTAAAACCATTGCTTTTGCTAAAAAGGGGCGAAAATCTTTTGGGTCATTTTTGATTACTTTGTCGTAAGTTGATAAGGCTTGAGCATATCGTTTTTCTTTAGCGTAAACGCTACCTAATAAAACTTGAACGGCTGTAGTGTCAATGCTGTCGGGTTCAATTTTATTTGCCTTTTCGGCTTTATCGAGACTTTCTTGTAGTAAACCAATCGCAGCTTCAGGGCGTTTTTGGTCTAATAGAAGGGCTACCATACCCTGCAAAGCACTTATGTCTCCTGGTTGTGTTTCTAAAACAGTACGGTAAGCTTGAGCGGCTCCTTCTTTGTCACCTGCCTGCTGCTTTGCTTGGGCTAATAGTACGGCGTATCTTGTTTCTTCCGGGTTAAGCTTTGATAACTTTTCTAAAGGTGTAATTATACCTTTGATGTCAGTTTGCCCTAATCTAAATAACTGTAGCCGAGCCTCTAATAAACCTTGAAGTGCAATTTTATTTTCTGGTTCTCGTTCTAAAACTTGCTCGTAACCCTTTGCAGTAAGTTCTAAATTTGCTTTCGGATCTGAAGCAGAATTACCCGTGCCCGTAGCATTATTACCCGACTGTTGGGAATCATTGAAAGCCGCTATGATAGGAACCATTGAAGTACCCAAAAGAGCAATAACAGCTAATATCAATACGATTTTCACAAACCAGCGATTACGACCTTGAGACACCTTCACCATCCTTTACTTTGAATGAAATAATCGTGTATAGAGAAATTGAAAAACAAAAAATTCTTAAAATTTTACGGAATACCGTGTGTTACTTGTGAACTTTATAACAAATACTCGCGCTTTTTTGCCGTATCTCAAATGACGACTTTAGGAGGAATAGTCTGAAAATGTAGCTATGGTATGCTTTTGTTCCAAGTGTAAAGGCGCTAAATTACACCTATATAGTGTTTAAATGCGAAACTTCGCAACACTAATATCTCATATCTTATTGAGTTTATCTATTTTCGGTTGTAATGGTTGGAAATATACCAGCCTGCTCGCCGTGGGATTACTCTTGAGATAAGCCTTTGTAAAGTCCCATATGGGATGTGTCTCCGCCGCAAGGAGTTTTTATGAATTCCGACCTGATGCCGTCTTCTGAATCGTCCGAATCCTCCAATTTATCTGCTTCTTCTACAGAAGCGCAAGATAACAGCTTAGAACCATCTGTCTTAGCTGATAGTAAAGATAGTCAAACTGTTGACAAATCCGATGCTAAGAGTGAATCCGCTCAAACTAACGAATCCGCAAGGCAACAACCAATTCCTCCGCCTTCGGAACCAATGCAATACCGAGCAATCGGTTTGGTTCGCGGTCGTTACGTTCCCACAAGCGAACAATTTACTCAAGGTGCGTTAGTTACTCCAGACAATGTAGAACTCGATGCCGTCCTCTTAGGTCGGATTATGAGTTTGGTTAAAAACCATCTGGATTTAGAAAAAGACCACTTGTGGGTGGTTTATCCGCGTACTCGACAAGAAAACGACAATCTTCATCTCCAAATTGTCGGTGTTTGGGAACCAGAAAAGTTGGCAGTAAACCGCCAAACTACCGAGGAATCCCAAGAATCAACGACTACCCAGACAGAAGCGCGTTTACCTGAAGCCGACGAATCGGTTAAGGATAATTCGCCTGCAACCTCCGAACAGCCAGCAGGTGAACTTACACCTTCATCAGAAATTCCAGATGGTGGTTTTTCCGTTCGTGGTGAAGTAGTTTACCAATCTTTTGACGCTGGTAACTTGGTGGTCAAAATCAAGCAAGCACCTCGCAAAAATGACGACAAACCCAAATATTTCAAGTTGAAACTGACGGGTAAGTTAGAAACCAAAGCTGTCGGTAAGTTCTGGGACTTCCAAGTCCAACGACAAGCAGACCTCTTGATGATAGAGAAAGCTGAATTCATCGCCGATTTACCCAAGAAACGCCGACCTCCCTTTAAAAAAGGAGGAACAGGAGGAAGACCACCCCGTAGAGGTGGACCTGGAGGTGGTAGACCGTATAACAAACGACAAAGCGGTGACACTCCACGTCCTGTAAAAAAAGCAGGTCAATCAACGGATGCTCCAAAACCGGCGAATAATCGACCGACTCCCAAGCCCGTCAAGCGATCGAAGCCGCCCGAAGAGTAGGGGAGAGGGGGGAGAGGGGGAAGAGGGGGAAGAAAGTATTTCTAACTCCTAACTCCTAACCCCTAACTCCTAACTCCTAACTCCTTCAAAACTCCTTCCAACGGTCTTGGGGGAGAAAAGACCTGTCCATTGAAATTGGAGCAACTGGTTCGGTAAGGGTAAATTTACCTAGTTGAATCCATTGCTTTAATTCAATGGCGACCTGTCGGGAAAGAAATATACTCGCTAGGGGAGCTACTCTTACTGTTTTTCCGTCAATGGTGATGCGTCCAGATTTGAGTTGGGTATAGCTAACCAATCCAAAGGTAGGACGCACCCGTCGGGGAATGGAAAAGTCTACTATCGGCGCGACTATATCTTTATCCTGTATTGCACAACGCTCTACTACTTCCTCGTTTAATACTGGTAACGGTACTCCTACCCCCAGCATGATCGAAGGGCCATAATTTTTGAAATAACAACCTCTTACCCAACGCCTATCCATTTGCTTGGCATCGCCGATTAAAGCCAAAGTCGCAGCTGGGCCAATTGGCGTATCATTGGGTAAACGCTTTTGCATCGGATTGTGTTGCGTGCCTTCCCAAGTAACATAACCAATTCCACCACCTAAGAAAATCCGCGTTCCGATACCCACAAGCTTCAAATATGGGTCATTCAGTAAAGGTGAAATCGCACCTGGATTAGAATAAACTGCATTTCCTAAACGCGGTTGCAGTACACCAAGATAGGTATAAAGCGGACTCTCTCCACCGTTTACACCTACTATAAAATTTTGATATAAATTACGCGGATTAAATAAATAAAACTGATTTATAGTATCGCGAGTAATAGTAGTTTCAAAACTTGCTCTAGGGTAACAATCAGTTACTTGTCCCTGGGCTTTTACCTGTACTGGTTTTCCTGCGATTAAATCTTCTATAACATTACCGCCACCCTTTAATATTATTGAAGCATCCCCACTGCTGGTTTCTCCTTCTAAAGGTTCGGCAGCACTGCTAGCACCTAAATATAAATCCACTGCCCCAAAACCAGAATATGCCGGTACACCATCCAACCAGCACCGGCGAATTTTAATTGGCGGATCGGTATGTCCGAGGTTAATAATGGCACCACTCGATTCCATTTGTTCAAAAGTGCCAGTGGTAATTACATCGACTTGTTTTGCAGTTTTAGTAACGCCTACCTCTGCGACTTTCGCTTTCAATTCTTCAATAGTTAAAACTACCGCCTTTTTACGGTTTATTTTTTCGTTTATCTCGGCAATAGTTCGCATATTATATGTAAAAAATACGTCAGGCAAAACTTTTAAACAAGTCGCAGTGTAGAATAAAAATTGTATTCCTCAACTGCATTTCTAATTTTCTCATCATCAGGTATAAAATCGTTTTTGATAATTAAAAAGATTATTAGTTATAAAAACAACATTCTAAACAAGCTTACCGCTATCATCTTTGTTACTGTAGGTGTCAGCAACAGGCAATTAAAATATAAAATTGTCTAACTATTACTTATTATCATTCGTATTATTGGGCACCAGAATTACAGTAATATTTATATGAATACTTTTAATTTTAATAGAGACATAGAATCTTTGATTTCCAGACTGAAACAGTTAGAAACCGAAAACGGTATCTGGAAAGAAAACACTTTGATGCTACAGCGTTCCCTTGATGAGTTGAAGAGAGATTTTAACGATAGAGAAGAAAAAAGGCAAATCCAAGAAATGCAGGAGACGATTGTAAAGCTATCGGCACAAGTTGCAGAATTACAGCAAAGCTTGAATCAATTTTCTGTGGCAGAAAACGGCTTTATATATTCTGGAAATAATGCGATCGCCAATCGAGAAGAAGACTTAGATGATGATGATGAAATGGTAAGCCATTTACTTGACTTAATGGAAGAACCAGAAGAAATTTAAGAAAATGTTGAAGTTGTATCTGAAGCTGAAAAAGAACTGTTAGGTGAAAGATTTTTTACCCTGTCAATCAAAAACCTGTGAATATGGCTGTAATTTTGGGCAACTTAAATACGGGGTTGCACAAGTGATATTGCTGCCATCCCTGTATTAACAGGCACTTTAGGGCAAGCGGATTTTCATGATTTCAAATGCAAATAATAATAATTTAGCGTCGTTGGTATCTAGTATTGAACAGTTAGAAGCCGAACATAATAACTGGAAGGAAAATACAATTTGGTTGAAACGCTATGTTGATGAATTAAAGCGCAAATTCGATCGTATACCAGAATTATCGCAAATTCAAAGTATGCAGGAGACGATTTTACAATTATCCGCGCAAGTGGCTGAATTACAAGAATGTCTCAATCAATCATCTGTTGAAGTGGGTAAGAAAGTTGAAACTAAATCATCAAAAGTACAGAAAATTGAACACAACCATGTTGAGCAAAAGCAAAAATTTGTAACTCTTACTGATGAGGAATTTAAGTTTGAGAGAATGTTGCTACTGTTTAACAGAATTAATGCAGTGGAGGAAGCTAGTCAGGGAAAACTTGTTAGTGCTGAGGAATTTTGGAAGAGGTATCAAGCAGGAGAACGGGATTTTACAGGAATTAATTTAGCAGGTACGGATTTAAGTGGGAATCCAAGTAAATTAAATCTGAGCAAAGCCAACCTTAACCAGGCAAAGTTAAGCGGTAACTGGGTTAATCACAATTTGAGTAGTGCAAATTTAAGAGGAGCAGATTTAAGTAAAGCTAATTTATCTTATGCGAACTTAAATGAAGCTAATTTAAAAGATGCCTTTCTTAATAACACAAATCTAAATTCAGCAAGTTTAACAAAAGCGATATTAAAAAATACAAATCTGAGTAAAGCAAACCTCATGTACGCTGAACTTTTAAAAGTTAATTTAAGCAACGCAAATCTCACCTCAGCCGATTTACGTGGTGCGGATTTAACGGATGCCAATTTAGAAAATGCTTGTTTAGAAGATGCCAAGTTAGCAGGAGCAATCCTTGATGGCGCAAAGCTTAAAGGCGCTATGATGCCGGATGGTACTACTCACGAATAAAAGATATTTTCTCTCGTTTCTCGTTCCCAGGCTCCAGCCTGGGAACGCAATTGTAGAGGCTCTGCCTCAAGAAATATGAATGGAGGCAGAGCCTCCAATGCTGCATTCCTTGCCGGAGACAAGGAACAAGGAACGAGATAAATGAATGAAAATATGTTCGTAGTTACGCTTGAGCACTTGTCATGGTTGGCGCTAAAGCGCAACTACGAACGAGATAAATGAATGAAAATATGTTCGTAGTTACGCTTGAGTACTTGTCATGGTTGGCGCTAAAGCGCAACTACGAACGAACTATGATTCAATATTTCCTTTCTTTCGGCTCAAACATAGTTATCGCAACTGGGCGATATTGAATATCGATTCCGGCTGCGGAATAGTAAGCCATTGTATGCTGCAAATATTTTTCGTCGTCTCTTTCGGTAAAATCTTCCCGACAATGTGCGCCTCTACTTTCTTGACGGTTGAGAGTCTGATGTCAAAATCATTTTTCCGACTACCATCAAGCTTCTTAACTCTAAGGCTTCGATAAGTTCTGTATTCCAACAAGTTCCTTTATCATCTAGATAAATTTGCGAATAATGATTTTGAATTTGTTCTATTTTTTCTAATCCTTGTGTCATCAATTCTTCGTTACGGAATACGCCGCAATAATCTGTCATGGCATCTTGGAATTCCTGCCGTATTTGATCGATCCGATATTCTCCTGGCTGCTCTAACAAACTTTGAATTTGCTCTTTAGCTTCGTTGATATAGCGCTGCTCATCGATAGAAGGTAATTTACGATTTTCTACGTATCTAGCAATGCTTGCTCCCGTTCTACGTCCGTAAACTACACATTCCAACAGCGAATTACTACCGAGACGATTTGCTCCATGTACGGATACACAAGCGCTTTCTCCCGCCGCGAAGAAGCCTTCTACGAACCCATCATTACTGCTGCGAACTTGTCCGTCGGTGTTTACTGGGATACCACCCATTGAATAGTGAATTGTCGGACGTATGGGCATTGGTTCGTTTACCGCGTCAACTCCTACTAAACGATGTGCTTCTTCCCAGCAAAAAGGAACGCGACTCATGATTTTTTCTCTACCCATATGCCGTAAGTCAAGATAAACACACGGCCCGCCGGGACTACCATCGCGATGGGCACCTCTTCCAGCGCGGACTTCACGAGTAATTGCTCTTGATGTAATATCCCTCGGCGCTAATTCCATCCGAGAAGGAGCGTAATTTTTCATAAAGCGATCGCCTTCACAATTGATCAAATATGCACCTTCACCGCGCACGGCTTCAGAAATTAATACGCCCACGGGATACAATCCAGTTGGGTGAAATTGCACAAATTCCATATCTGCTAGTGGCAATCCGGCAATGGCTGTCATCGCCAAACCATCGCCAGTAGAAGCATAATCATTAGAAGTAGTATTAAAAGCTCTACCGTAACCACCAGTAGCAAACATCACGGCTTTTGCTCGCATCACTTCCATATGTCCATCAAGGATGCGGAACATTAATACGCCCTTCGCTTCACCTTCTTCCAATATCAAGCGCATTACGTACCACTCATCGTAAATATGTACGCCATAACGCCGCAGATTATTCACCAATTCATGCAAAATTGCATGGCCAGTTTTATCTGCGGCGTAGCAAGTACGATTGTGGGAATGTCCGCCAAAAGCTCGCTGAGCAATTCTACCGTCATCTAAACGGGAGAATAAAACACCCATGTGTTCCAAATCGATCACCACATCGGGCGCTTCTTTAGTAAGAATTTCCACTGCATCCTGATCCGCTAAATAATCGGAACCTTTAACCGTATCAAAAGCGTGCGCTTCCCAAGTATCGGCAGAATCCACATTTTTGAGACTAGCAGCCATACCTCCTTGTGCAGCCACCGAATGCGAACGAATCGGATGAGTTTTAGCAATTACAGCAATACTTAAACTAGGATTAGTCCGTGCAATTTCCACAGCAGCGCGACTTCCAGCCAATCCACCACCGACTATAATTACATCGTGTTCTAGCATTTTTCCCCCGACTTTAAGAAACCTATTTATCTATAGTTACTTATCTTGAGGGGAGATGGGGGGATGGGGGAGAGGAGGGAGAGGGGGTAGAGGGGGAGATGGGAAGATGGGGGGATGGGAAGACAAGGAAAAATTTAAACTACTAACTCCCAACTCCCAACAACTAACAACTAACAACTAACAACTAACCACTATCAACTATCAACTAACTTGCTTGTACGGGTTGCTGTTGGGAAACGTTACCTGGAATTGGCTCCATCTCTGTTCCTGCTTCTACGGGAGATAGTTCAATGTGGTTTAATAATGTAGTCACGAATGCAAATAGCAAGAAAGGTAAAGATAAAAGCACTACGAGTCCGACTGTAGCTAAAGCATAAACTGGTCTTCTCGCACCCATCAAGGCTAAAGCTGATGCCAAACTAAGGGTGATGGTTATTAACCAAACAATTATTTGCCCGTAGACATCGCCGAAGGTGAGCGTACAGACGAAGCGATATTTTTGTAAGTTAATCATTTAATTTACCTCAATTCTCAATATATGCTTCTACGTTAAAACCATGTTTGAGTTTTAGACGATTTCTAAATATTTTTGAAATAATTGTAATATCGCTTCACAAATAGTTGGTTTATGTCTACAAATTTATTAAAAAAATCTATCTTAAGATGGGAATTGGTGAGACAGCGCGGTCTTGGGGAGCCATTGCGGTCTTGGGATCTCCCCAAGTAGAGCAAATGGCGTGGTTTCCCCCATGAGCGACTGCGAACCCGAAGGGGCATTGGGTATGGGGCATTGGGCATTGGGAATAAAATAATTGTTTATCTTTACTCGTCATAACTAAGAAGTATTCAATATATCAATTTATAAGGATTCAACTCTGGATTTCTTATAAAGTTCGTAGTCAGGGTTTAAGCCCTTTCCGAGGAGGCGCATTCCTTGCTACGCATTATGCATAATTAATCATATAAAGCACTACAAAATGTTTTTCAATGTATCAAAGTTGATAATTAGTAATTCCCCTAAATAATTTTGCTTGATAATCTAATTTCAAATAAAACCTCTTTCTATGGTGTGAGTTGCTTTCAACCCGTTATCTGTAAATATGACTTTTGAAGATATACAGGGCTAAAAATGCAAGTTCAAACACCAGACTGGGTTAAACACGCTGTTTTTTACCAAATTTTTCCAGATCGATTCGCGATTGGCAAGCAGCCTCGCAAACGTTTGTTAAATAATGCTAGCTGGGAAGATTGGCATGAAATACCTACACTCCAAGGTTATAAAGGAGGAGATTTATGGGGTGTAGTAGAACAGTTAGATTATTTGCAGGATTTAGGTATTAATGCTGTATATTTTACTCCTATTTTTCAATCAGCTTGCAACCATCGCTATCATACCCATGATTATTATCAAGTAGATCCTTTACTCGGTGGAAACCCCGCTTTTAAAGAATTATTAGAAGCTGCTCACGCAAGAGATATTAAAGTTGTTTTAGATGGCGTATTCAATCACAGCAGTCGCGGGTTTTTCTTTTTCAACGATATTTTAGAAAATGGCCCGCATTCACCGTGGTTAAATTGGTTTAAAATTCACGATTGGCCACTTGCGCCCTATACCGGCGAAAAACCTGCTAATTACGAAGGATGGGATGGAAACCGCGCTTTACCCGTTTTTAACCATGATAATCCGGAAGTTAGGGAATATATTATGGAAATCGCCGAATATTGGATCGAATTCGGTATTGATGGCTGGCGGTTAGATGTTCCTTTTGAGATCAAAACTCCTGGTTTTTGGCAAGAATTTCGGGAAAGAGTTAAAGCAATTAATCCCGAAGCTTATATAGTTGGTGAAGTTTGGACTGATGCTCGTGAGTGGCTTGACGGTAGCCAATTTGACGGCGTAATGAATTATTTATTTACCGCACCAACCATAGCTTTTACAGCAGGCGATCGCGTTGATATCGAACAGGTGAAAGACCGCTCCTATGAACCATATCCGGCTTTATCTGCTGCTGAATATGCTAAAAAAATTCAACAAGTTTTACAGCTTTATCCCTGGGAAATTCAACTGACTCAATTAAATTTACTTGCCTCTCACGATACTGCACGCTTAATTAGTATTGCTGATGGAGATAAAAAAAGCGTTACCTTGTCAACTTTACTTTTACTCACTTTTCCCGGTGCCCCGAGCATATACTACGGTGATGAAGTTGGTTTAGCAGGCAAGCTCGATCCAGATTCGCGACGCGGTTTTCCGCTACAAGCTGATTGGGATAAGGAAATTCTCAAAACTCACCGGGAGTTGATTGCTTTACGTCACGCTCATCCCTGCTTGCGTACTGGTGAGTATAAAGTATTGTTTGCAGAAGGAAATGTATATGTTTTTGCTCGTGTTTTAGACAAAGAAGAATTGATTGTAGCGGTTAATGTTGGCACTTCTCCAGAAAAAGCCGATGTAGATATAACTAATTTACAATCAAAACCAAATAAGGTTTTATACGCTAGCGACAAAGTGGAATTGAATCATCAAGAAGATTCGCGAATATCGTTAAATATTCCTCCACGCACGGGATGTATTATCAGTGAACAGTGAACAGTGAACAGTGAACAGTTAACAGTGAATACCGATCAATTAATTTTGATAAATTGTAGAGACGTGATACATCGCGTCTCCACCTTAATTATCTACGATTTTTCTCCAACAATAGCGGGGATTAAAACAGAATCAATCGCATGAATTACGCCGTTATCTGCCAAAATATCTTTTTGAACTCACTGCTCACTGCTCACTGATTAGGTATCCATACGGTAAAAATGGAACCCGTACCGACTGTGGATTCTACGTCAATTCTGCCTCGATGCAGTTGTACAAGTTGTTTGGTTAAAGCTAAACCTAAGCCGGTACCTTCGTAACTTCTACGATAAGGATTATCAAGCTGATGGAATTTTTCAAATAGCATAGATAATTGTTCTTCGGGAATGCCAATTCCAGTATCTTCGACTTGAAAAACGGCATTTTCATCTTCTATCCAAACCCGCAAAGTGACGCTACCACCTTTAGGGGTAAATTTAATTGCGTTAGTTAATAAATTTAATAAAATTTGATTGACTCGTCTGAAATCGGCGGTAAATTTATCTTTTTGGGAATTGAAAAGCAAGTCAAGTTTAAAATTTATTTGTGCTTGTGTTGCTTTTTCCACTAAACCATTATTTATAGTCTTTTTGACTGTATCGGTTAAAGAAAATTCAGTGATATTTAATACTGCTTTACCTGCTTCTATCTGTGATAATTCTAAGATATCGTTAATCATCTCTAACAAACGTTCGCCGCTATCATGAATAGTTTGGAGATAACTTCGCTGTCGTTGGGTTAATTCCCCAAAAGACCAACGTAGTAATGTAGAAGACATTCCGATTACATAAGTCAACGGCGTTAACAATTCATGACTGATAGTAGCAAGAAATTCGTTTCTCAAACGGTTTGCTGATTCTGCGGCTACTAAAGCATCGTGCAGATCAATAGTTCTATCGTTGACTCTTTGTTCTAAAGTTAACTTGTCCGACTCTAAAGACTGCATTAACTCGGATTGATGAATGGCGATCGCTAACTGCTCGGCAACTGAAGTAAGCAAAACTTGTTCGTTTTGCGTCCAATCGCGGGTAGTATTGCATTGATGAGCAATTAACAATCCCCAAAGTTTTTCCTCAAAAACAATGGGTGCAGCAAACTTGGCTTTAACTCGAATTTTTTTTAAATATTTTAATAAACATTCTTCAAGAGCATAAGTTTTTTCAACATCACTTACGGCTAAAGTAAAACCTTGCCGATATTTCTTCCAACATTCATTTGGTGGTATCAAGCATCTTTCTTCAGAGTAGTTCAACACTGAAGAAATAGTATCGTTTGCCAAAACTTCATGAACCACGCAACCAGCGTAAGAAGGAAATTTTTGTAAATTGTGATGCGAATAATCTGCACGAGTATCCAAGTTTGATTCATTAAATTTATAAACTACTAATCTATCTAATTCAAGAAACTCTCTTACTTGACTGATTGCAGTTGAGACTATTACTGATAAATCTAAGCTTTTACGAGTTTGCGTAATTACCTGATTTAACAGTCTTTCTTGAGCAACCTGTTTTTCCAGAGCGTTTTCAACGTGTTCGCAAGAAAATATTTGATTAGTAGAATTTGATGCGTTAGCTTGATTTTGCTCTGTGGTTAAGTGTTTTAACAACAGTACTGTAAACTGAGTTTGCAGTGTAGCATCATTAAGAGTAGGAATTTGACCATATTGTTCGAGTTTTCGATAAGTATAGGAATCCTGTTCAAACAAATCTCTTAATGTTTCAAGAAACTGAATGATTTTTCCCGGTTCAAACGTCAGACAAACATTCACTGAAAAATCCCCACAATCTATGTCAGTGACAGGAGTTTGTGGTAAACCTACTAATAAACCGCTAAATTCGGACGAAACCACCACTGTAAACTGTTGCGTTTGCCAGTCTCCTAGAGTAGGGATGCGTGCCAGAATAGCTTCTGTCAATATCATTGCTGCATTTTCCGCTGGAGAAACCATTTGCTGCAATAATTTCCCGAGTTGTTCAAATGCACAACTATTTAAGGTTTGACAAAAGCTTAAATCGGGAGAACTAAGCATTTTTAAAAAAGTAAAAGTGAGAGGAGTGTTTGCGCTGCACAAAAATTTGTAATTACGGGTTCTAATCAACAGTGTAAGACGGCAATACAGGATTATGCATCGAACAGCAGTCAGTAAGACAGAATTTAACTTACAGTCAGAAGACTTAATATTTCTAGAACAAACTACCGCAAAGTTTGTATTTTTAACTTCAGCCGATACAGATATTCAAACCATAGCAGCAGCAGTTTCCAAATTACCGATCGCATTTGATCAAATTAGAGTTGCTAACTTATTAAATTTACAGCATCAAATAACTATCGATAGTTATGCAGAGCAAATTTTGGAATATGCCGAAGTTATTATCTTACGCTTATTAGGAGGAATTTCTTACTGGTCTTATGGTTTAGAAGTGGTACAAGAAATTGTGCAACGTAAAGGTACTAATTTAATTGTAATGCCAGGAGACGATGCTTTAGACCTAAATTTAATATCTCATTCCACTTTACCTCTGGCTAAAGTTAACCAAATATCTCGCTATTTCAGCCAAGGTGGGGTTGACAATTTTGTTAACGCTTTTAAGTTTATTGCCGATAATTGTCTGGCAACATCATTTAATCCTTTGCCCCCGCAGGAAGTGCCGAAGTTTGGTTTGTATGATTATTTGGGCATTGGGCATGGGGAATTGGGCATTGGGCATGGGAAAGAGGAGTTAGAGGGGGTAGAGGAGCCACTGCGTTGCCGAGGTTCCCTCGGTTGTAGCAAGTGGCGTGGGGTAGAGGGGGTAGAATCTTCTTCTAGCTTGTCTCCCCATCCCCATTCCCCAAAAGTAGCTATCCTTTTCTACCGCGCTCATTATTTAGCGGGGAATACTTTGGTTATTGATGCTTTGTGTGAAGCTTTAGCTAAAAGAAATATAAATCCCGTTCCAGTTTTTATTTCTTCGCTGCGTGAAATCGATGTTCAACATGAATTAACTGAATTTTTACAAAATCAAGATGGAGAAGCTGTTTCCTTCATATTTAACACCACAAGTTTTTCTTTAGCGCGATTAGAAACTGAAAGACCATCTGTAGAATTGTGGGAAAATTTAGATGTTCCCGTACTGCAAGTCATCCTCAGCAGCAGTTCAATGGAACAATGGGAATCTTCTTATAGCGGATTATCACCCCGCGATATTGCCATGAATGTGGCGCTACCAGAAGTTGATGGACGCATTATTAGTCGTGCTGTTTCTTTCAAAACGGTAGAAAATAAAAATTCAGCTTTACAAACTGATGTCGTAATTTATAAACCAGTTGCTTCGCGGATTGAATTTGTTGCGGATTTAGCGGCAAATTGGGTCAAGTTGCGCTATAAATCTCCCCAGAAACGTCGCGTAGCTTTAATTCTGGCAAACTATCCCACTCGCAACGGACGTTTAGCAAATGGAGTTGGATTGGATACACCTCAAAGCTGCATCGAAATTTTGAAAGCTTTGCAAAACGCCGGTTATCAACTAGATAATGTACCCAAAAACGGAAACGAATTAATCGAATTACTTACCGCAGGAGTTACAAACGATCCAGAAGCCAGGGATTTAAGAAAAATTCACCAAAGTCTTTCCCCCGAAGAATATCAAGAATATTTTGCTTCTTTACCAGAAAAGGTTAAAAAAGGTATTTCTCAAAGATGGGGTTCTCCTAAGATGGGTAGACAAGGAGATGATTCCCAATGCCCCATGCCCAATGCCCAATTCCCAATCCCCGGCATCCAACTTGGTAACGTCTTCATCGGAATTCAGCCTTCCCGTGGTTACGATATCGATCCCAGCCTGAATTATCATGCCCCGGATTTAGAACCAACTCACGCTTATTTAGCTTTCTATCATTGGATTAAAAAATCCTTTGCTGCTGATGCTGTAATTCATGTGGGAAAACATGGCAATCTGGAATGGCTGCCAGGTAAAAGTATTGCTTTGTCAGAAAATTGTTATCCAGAAGTTGCTTTATTGACGCTTCCACATCTTTATCCTTTTATTGTCAACGACCCTGGGGAAGGTTCTCAAGCAAAACGCCGCGCTCAAGCTGTAATTATCGATCACCTCACTCCACCTTTAACACGTGCAGAACTTTATGGTCCATTACAAAAGCTAGAAAATTTAGTAGATGAATATTACGAAGCGCAAAATTTAGACCCCAAACGTTTACCAAAAATTAATAAACGGATTACCGAATTAATTCTTCAAGAAAATTTACATTTAGATTTGGAAATTAATAGCGAACAATTAGTAAGTCAAGTAAAAAATCAAAAACAAAATCAAGTTTTAGATTATTTAGATGGCTACCTATGCGAATTGAAAGAGGCTCAAATTCGCGATGGTTTACACGTATTTGGCAACTGTCCCAACGGACAACAATTGAGAGATTTGATTGTGGCGATCGCCCGTCATCCAAATCGCCATCATTCGGGATTAACTCGCGCAATTGCTGAAGATTTAGGTTGGAATTTCGATCCTTTAACAGATAATCCAATTCAAGCTTTTGAACAAAGCAGCGTGCTTTGTCGCAATGTGGGTGATGCAATCGAGCTTGTGGAAGAATATGCTGCTTGTGTGGTTGAGCAAAGCATAAAAAACCTCACCCCGTCCTCTCGGACACCCCTCTCCTTATCAAGGAGAGGGGAAGGGGGTGAGGTTTCTCTTCTACCCGCTCAAATCCAAGCTCCCGATTCTCAAACTCAATTAGTTTTAGAATGGATTCGCATTTCTCTCCTACCTTCTTTGCAGCAAACCGATTTAGAAATTAAAAATTTATTACGAGGACTTGACGGCAGGTACGTTAGAAGCGCTCCTTCTGGGGCACCTACACGCGGTCGTCCGGAGGTTTTACCTACGGGCAATAATTTCTACTCGGTTGATATTCGTGCCATACCTACAGAGTCGGCTTGGGATGTCGGTAGAAAAGCCGCAGAAACTCTTGTAGAGACTTACACCCAAGAGCATGGCGAATATCCTAAAACGCTTGCCTTATCGGTGTGGGGAACTTCTACAATGCGAACGGGAGGCGATGATATCGCTCAAGCCTTGGCTTTAATTGGGGTGCAGCCAGTATGGGATGGAGCAACGCGCAGAGTAGTAGATTTTGAAGTTTTGCCGATATCAGTTTTGCAGCGTCCTCGTGTAGATGTGACGTTGAGAATATCTGGTTTCTTCCGAGATGCTTTCCCCAATTTAATCGAACTATTTGACCAAGCCGTTACGGCAGTAGCAGGGTTAGATGAATCAGAGGAGTACAATCCCTTAGCCTTGAGCGTAACATCTGAAACAGAACTTTGGATTAAACAAGGATTAAATTTACAGGCAGCACAAGCGCGATCGCGGTATCGTATTTTTGGTAGTAAAGGAGGAGCTTATGGTGCTGGTTTACAAGGGTTGATTGAATCTCAAAATTGGAATACAGACGAAGATTTAGCCCGTGCTTATATGAACTGGAGCTGCTATGCTTACACTGGTAAGGGTTTATGCAAAGCTGCTCCAGAAGCTTTCGAGCAACGTCTAGTCAAAATGCAAATAGTGCTGCAAAATCAAGATAATCGCGAACACGATTTACTAGATTCCGACGATTATTATCAGTTTCAGGGTGGTCTAACAGCAGCAGTGCGTTCCTTGACAGGGAAAAATCCCCAAACATATTTTGGTGATAATTCTATTCCCAGTAATCCGCGAGTCCGCAAGCTTCAACAAGAAATAGCCAGGGTGTATCGTTCGCGTGTTGTTAATCCTAAATGGATTGAAGGAGTGATGCGTCACGCTTATAAAGGTGCATTTGAAATCTCCGCAACAGTAGATTATTTATTTGCTTATGATGCTACTGCCAACTGCGTAGAAGACCATATGTACCAAGGAATTTGTGAATCTTATCTTTTCGACACAAATGTCTGTGAATTCATCGAGAACAACAATCCACACGCTTTGCGTGATATTGCTGAAAGATTATTAGAAGCATACCAGCGCGGTTTATGGCAGGATGTAAATATATCAACATTAGATAATTTGCGAAACCTGGTTCACCAAGCAGAAGCAGCAATCGAAGAAAAATCGGTGGTGTAAGAAAAAAATATGGACAATCTTGCGTATTTGCACTTAGCGGTCGTCTATGGAAGACCCCTCAGCCAGTGAATTGGTTTACCTTAATTCCTGGTTGAAATCCTCAGAGACTCCAGACTTGAAACGCTTTTCGAGTAAAGCTTGGAGGTATATGCTACCTCTAGTCTTAACTATCTCTATTCTTAGTATTGCTAGTAGCGCTTTAGCACTGCAAAAAGGAGATAGAGGCCCATCTGTCAAAAATTTACAACAAGATTTGCAAAGGGCAGGTTTTTATCAAGCTCCTGTCACTCAGGTATATGACATTAAAACAGAAGATGCTGTTAAACGCTTTCAAAAAGCAGCTAGCATCGGCGTTGACGGTGTAGCAGGTCCGGCTACACTTCAAAAATTAGAAGGCTGGCGTGCGGCTGTGACGGTAAATACGTCGAGAGCAGCCGCGACAAGAAAACCAGTCGCTAAAACGAACCAAAACAACCAGCAAAAACCTTCAATAAAGGTCGCTGCAAATACTACTAAACGCCGCAATCCTAATTTGCTGGGTAAAGGCGATGAAGGTGAAGCTGTCAAAGCTTTGCAAGAAAGATTGCGAGTAGCAGGATTTTATTACGGTAATTCAACGGGTATTTACGGCCCAATTACCGAAGATGCCGTGAAACGCTTTCAAAGAGCTTATGGTTTAGATGTTGACGGCATCGTAGGATCTGAAACACTGACAAAGCTACCACCAATGGGTGTTGGCTTCGGTGAAGAAGCTCCCAAAAGCATGACAATAGCCGCTACTAGACGAAATAAAGAATTTCTTGGTTTAGGCGATCGCGGCGAACCTGTAAGAATCTTGCAAGCTCAATTAATCAAAGCAGGATACTTAAAGGGACAACCAAATGCTTATTTTGGTCCTTATACTGCTGATGCGGTGAAGCGATTCCAAGATGCTAATTATTTGGCAGCTAGCGGTATTGCCGGACCTACTACTCGCGGTAAATTGTATAGAAATGTTAATGATGCCAACAAAGCTGAATTCAACGTTCTTGAAATACAAAGACGCTTGCAATCAAGGGGTTTTTACAAAGGTCCTTTGAACGGAGAAATGGGTAATGATACCAAGAAAGCCATTAAGCAGGCTCAGGAATTTTACGGCATTAGTTTAAAGGATGTGAGAAACGGACGATTTTAGCATCCGTTTCGCTTACGCCTAGGCGCATCTATCTGCTGCGAGCAGTTATCCCTCCTTAGAGAGGGAGTAAAATACTGCTCGCGTTTTTGTGAGAAATACATCCGATATTACACAACTTAAAATGCTCCATAGTGTTATAAAGGCATCAACGCCCGCTGGCACTTGGGACATACCCCGTGAATAGTCAATTGGCAATCAAGCAGATGATAGCCATCCTTTTGAGAAGTTTTTAACCCAATTTTTAATATTGAGTCGTTCTTGAACTCGGTAGTCGTGTTGCACCTAACACAAATTAAGTGATGGTGATGGTGAGGGTAAGGCTGGTTAAGTTCATAATGTTTATGACCTTCGCCCAATTCCAATTCCCGCAAAATTCCCATACGTGCCATCAACTTGAGAGTGCGATAAATCGTTGAAAGACTTATGCCTTCATTATCGACTTGTAATCTTTGATAAAGATCCTCGGCACTCAGATGCTCCCCTTGGGGAAGCTCCTGAAAAATGTGTAGAATTACTTCTCTTTGAGGTGTTAAACGCCAACCTCGTTCGTTGAGTTCTGCCTTGAGTGAAGCAGTGCTGTAAATTGTCATACTAATTTTTCTCAACAAACCCTATCAATTGCGAATATAGCAAATAATTCCACCTGTTTGCAATAATTCTTGTTTGTTGAGAATTATTGTTAACTGTCTTAGATAGAATACTCTTTCATATCAAAGATAAAATCAAAAATGCAATTCTCGTTAATCTAGGCGTTAAAAGGGCGAGAGGTGGCAAGCTTTAAATTTGCACAATTAGAAAAAGTTTGCCATAAATGATTTAGAGGAAAAACTGAAAAATTATTCGATAGAAGGATTGATATCTATTTAGATTTTATTCATGTCTAATCGGCCCTAGCTTCAATGCTAGCGCTTAATCTAAAATCTAAAATCTGAAATTAACTAAGGCTGGGTATGGGAACAATTACCCGTTTGTAGGGAGAAGTGCTGGCGCGGAAGAGTACGATTCGCTAGTAGGGAAGCCATACCTTGTCCCAAGTTGAAGGGGAACAAAGAGGACGAACAGCTTCCCAAGAAACCGCGCTTGTTCACTTTTAAAAACTAAACTTCTAGCTGAGGGATTCTAAATAATCGCGAATCAAGTTACGTCTTTTTGGTTGACGTAGCTTTTGTAAAGCCTTGGATTCGATTTGTCTAACACGTTCGCGTGATAAATCTAAAGCGCGTCCAATTTCTGCTAATGAGTAAGGATGACCATCAGCCAAACCAAAACGCATTAAAATGACATCGCGCTCGCGGGTAGTTAAATCCGCCAAAAGATTTTGCAAGTCTCTTTGGAGAGATTCCCGCATCAACATTTCTTCTGGTGTTACACCATCGGTTTCAAGTAATTCACCTAATTCGGTATCTTTATCTTTACCTACTTTGGTTTCAAGAGAAACAGAACGAGGAACTCTTAATAAAACTTCCCGTACTTGAGCGGGAGTCATTTCCAACTCAACAGCCAAGTCTTCCAAAGTCGGAGTGCGACCTTTTTCTTGAGCTATTTTACGTTGAGCTTTCTTGATTTTGTTTAACTTTTCGGTGATGTGGACTGGTAGTCGGATAGTACGACTAGAAGTGGCGATCGCTCTAGTAATACCTTGACGAATCCACCAGTAAGCATAGGTACTAAAGCGATAACCCTTAGTTGGATCGAACTTTTCTACCGCTCTTTCTAAACCTAAAGTACCTTCTTGGACTAAATCCAATAATTCCAAACCACGATTTTGATATTTCTTAGCAACAGAAACAACAAGACGAAGATTCGCCTTAATCATGTGTTCCTTAGCTTGCAATCCTTGGGTTTGAACTTGCTCTAATTCCTTTACAGTCAAATTAGCAGTTTCAGCCCAGCGACGCTTACCTTGTGATAAAGCACCTTTTAACTCGCACTCTTCAATACCAGCAGTCGAAGCCCATCTTTTCATCGAAGGGCGATGTCCTAACTCGGATGTCAAACGTTCTTGAGCTTCAACAATTCTCAAATAATGAGCAAGTAATTCATCTCCTTGGGTTGCAGCTTCGGACAACAGTATCCGTAACTTCAAATAACGCTGGACTTTTTGAGCTTCTGAAACCTCTTCATCTCGCCCTAATAACCGAACTCTACCAATTTCCTGAAGATATAAACGAACCAAGTCCGTGCTGCGGGTTTTCGTACTAGCACTCGCCCTTTCTGTTTCCGAAGTTGTTATCTCCAATTGTTCTAAATCCTCATCTGCTGGAGTGTCCGCATCATCAGCGGTTATTTCCGGCTCCATTTCTTGACGGGATTTTTGAGTATCGTAAGCGGCATCGGCATCTGCATAAAAAGATGTTGCTGGCATAAGAATATTCTCAACGGCTCCAGGTAACAATTATTAGCCTTTTAGCTAATCAACTGTTGCTATAGTTCCCACAATCACGAAAGAACTAACATTATTTAGAAATTAATTTGGTTTTTTTTTGGAAGAAAACCATACTTATTTCATTTGATACCAATTTAATCTAGGCGTATCAGTTTAGTAATTAATTTGAACCAACAGCAATTCAAACGCTTAACTAGACTGCAATTAACCGGCATTGCCAGTCATACTTCCTACTTTATAAAACTTGACGTTACCAATCATACATGGTATAAAGATAGACAAGAAAAAAAGTTATAAATCGTATGCATAGTCATATCTACATAGCTATGCAAGTTATTTCCTGACGAAATTTTATTTAATCGTCAGGGAATCTTGGTATTTAGGAGTTAGTGGATAGTGGTTAGTTGTTGGTGGTTAGTAGAGCAAACAACAACTATCAACTATCAACTTTCACCGCGCTTGTGCGGCGAGCGGGTATGGATCATCAACCATCAACTATCAACTTCTGCCTTGATATCTCGCTTCATTAAATCCAACAGTGCTTGTCTTGGCGTAACTTCGGCTTGAAGTAAACGAAAAACCTCTTGAGTTATCGGCATGGAAATATTTTGCTGTTTGGCTCGCTGTACTAAGACTTCTGCTGTATTTACTCCTTCAGCAGTTTCTTCAAGTTGGGAAAGAATTTCTGCAAGCGTTTTACCTTGCCCTAACTGATATCCAACTTGGTAATTGCGACTTAAAGGACTGTTGCAAGTTGCCAAAATATCACCTAAACCGGATAAACCATAAAAAGTTTCTAGCTTCGCACCCCAATGTACGCCGATGCGAACCATTTCAGTCAGCCCGCGAGTCAGTAGCGCGGCTTTGGCATTAGTTCCCAACTGCAAACCGTCACATACACCAGCAGCGATCGCCATGACATTTTTTAAAGTTCCACCTAATTCCACTCCCAAAGGATCGGAATTTGTATAAACGCGAAATTGAGTTGAATTAAATACTAGCTGCACCGATTCGGCAGCACTTTCAATTTTGCTAGCAACTACAGTCGCTGCTGGTAATTTTTGGGTAATTTCTTTAGATAAATTAGGGCCACATAAAACTACTACTGGATTATCGGGAAAAGTATCTTGCCAAATTTGCGAAGGTGTGCAGGTAGTTTCAGGATCTAAACCTTTAGTCGCGGTGACAAAAATAGTTTGAGGAGAAATAGATAAAGACTTTAATTGAGAAGCAACATCTCTCACACCTTTGATCGAAACAGCACTAAGAATAATATCCGCACCTTCCACCGTCTGCGCCAAAGTTTCCGAACCGCGACGCGAATATATTCTTACATTATGAGCATTGTTTCGTGCAAGAGTTGCCAGCGCTTTTCCCCAAGCACCCGCACCGAGAATAGCTACTGTTTTTTGATTAGTCATAAAAATTACGTATGCGACGGTGCAGAATATAGCATTTTAGATGTTACGGGGGATTTTAAATTCGGGAATATATGATTTCTTACTTTTGAGATATAAAACTTTTCAATTTTAAGAACCACAGTTGAACGGTAGTCGTGCATTTGATTTTGGTAGACTACAAGAAACTGCGCCTTTTTGATTATTCTATGTTTGCTGAAACTGTTGAGCGTACCTTGCACAGCAAGGAATCAACACAAGAAATTTTCTTTCATATTAAGACAATTAAGCGCAAATGCTATGAACTAGCTCAAAAGTTAGACAATGGTTCATATGATGGTGTCAGTTTTTGGTATGAAGTTGAGAAGACTCACAAAGGTGAACAAGTATGTAAGCTGTGGTTAAGTGCAGAAGATATACCAAGTAAACAATTAGATGGACTTAGAACAAAGATTGAAGGATTATGGCGCGATATAGACGCTTGTACTCCTGATTGGCTCGACCAAATAACGTTTTTATTATTAGGTCAAATCTGTAGGAATGAACTATTTCTAGAACGGCAGAATTTACAACATGAAAGAAGAGAAGCTCAAAAGGAAGAACGAAAGAAAAGAGAAGCCGAACGGTTAAAACGCTTAGAAGCTATTCGCGAAAAGGAATATTTAGAAGCTTCTCGACGAAGAAAAAAGGAAGCTGAACGTCTGAAGTATTTAGAATACCTTCAAGAAAAAGAACTTTTAGAAGCAGAGCAACGAAGAAAACAGCAAGCTGAACGTCAAGCGCAGATTCAAGCAGTTAAAGAAGCAGAGCGCATTGCAGCCGAGCAAAAGTGTCAAGTCAGATTACAATCTCGTGCATCCGAGATACAGAAAATATGTCAGATGTATGGAATTGAAGCATTGGTACACTTTACCCATATCGCTAATTTAAACAGTATTTTGCAGTATGGTTTATTAGGACGAGCGCAACTCGAAAGTATGTCATGGGTGGAGCCACCTAAATATAATGACATTCACCGTCTAGATGGACAGCGAGAAGCAATCTGTTTGAGCATCAGCTTTCCCAATTACAAAATGTTTTATAAATATAGTTTCAATAACCGTTCTGATTGGGTGGTTTTGCTTCTTAAACCCTCTATTTTATGGAAGCTAGATTGTAAATTTTATCAAGAGAATGCAGCTTCAAAAAATGCTAAAGAAAATATTACAGAAATAAGAACTCAGGCGAGAAAACAACCTGAAGCTTTAAAAAATATGTTCTCAAATTACGGCCATCTTAAACGTGAAGTTTTAGAAATACCAAGTTTTTTTACAACTCATCCTCAAGCTGAAGTGCTTGTATTTAATCAGATTGATACTCAATATATTGATGCAGTTCACTTTTATAATTTAAATGTTGGGAACTGCTGGGCAAAGCAAAATCCAGGGAATTATTTACAGAAGTTTTACGGCGAATGTCGCTATTACTTTTCTCCCAGACAAGATTGGGATATGTGGTAAACCAGAATTGTTCTTCTTATAATTGTAAAACTTATCATGGCTAAACGACCTATTTTTGTCCCCAACTTAAAAGGCTTTCCTTTTGTAAAAGAGAGTCTACTTGAATTTGAGTGGCATCCTGGTTTTGCAAAAGTACAAGCCCAGAAATCAATAGCTTCTTTGCATGAGGCAGCCGCTGAAGCTAAAATAGCTCCTATCTTAGAAATATCTTCTAAATCAAATCAGCAGGTAGGAGTTTTTTTGAGTGCTTTTAATCTAAAAATGATTAAGAATGAAAGAAGTCTTTCTGTTGAATGTGCATATCAAGGTAGCAAAGTTTTTGCAAATGGCGGCCCGTTTTCGGATTTATATGATGTTTCAAGCAAAGAAGCTAAAACTGATGAGAGGCTACGTACTTCTGGTGATTTCATGGGTTATGAATTTTTTGGAGAAAATTTTCTTATTAATCCGGTCACAGCATTTTATGATTGGCTATATTTAACTGCACTTTCACAAAATCCAAGTTTAGCTAATAAATTATTTGATTTTAAAGGTTTTTCTGATATCGCATTTAATCCTAAAAAATCATTCAACTGTCAAGCAAGAGCAGCTGCTTTATTTGTTTCTTTATGCCACAACGATGAAATAGACCGTGTTGTTGAAGATAAAAATTACTATATTGATTTAATCACAAACAATAATTTAAATGATCTATTGTCTATGAAAAATAAAAAAAACACTAACAAAATTGAAGAGCAATATCTACAACCTGATTTACCTTTCTAGGTCTTTATCTATTTTATCTATTGTCAGCATTACCACAAACCTTGATATTCTTCGCTTCCAAAATGTTAGCTTTTCAACCGCGATCGCCACTAGCACTGGTTATAAATTAACTAGTCCACGGAGGTGGACTTTGCTTATGTAGTAGTGAATTATATTCGCCGGATTTTAGAGGATGTTTATAAAGTCTAATTTAATACTTAACCTGGCGGTTGAAACCACGCGCCACTTGCTACAACGCGCTTGTTCCCGCGCAACGCAGTGGCTTGGCTATACAAACAAAACTCGCCTGCGCGGGTTGATTTTATTAGTCCACGCAGGTGGACTTTGCTTTGTGTAGTAGCGGTTTTAACCGCCGGATACTTTTGAAACATCCTCTTAATACTTTCTTGATTCTTGCCGACACTCAAGAAATAATCTTACTCAAATATGCTTCGGATCAATTGCATTTGAATATTCGATCATATGACTCTCCTCGCAATTTACCTCTGCTACAAACCAACTATCTTTCCCAAATTCTCTTTACGCCATTTGGCATCGGCTTTACGATTGGTGCGTATTTCTAAAACCCGAATTCCTAACTTAGGCAATGGATTCAATTTAATACTCAACTCTTGCCAAGAAGTTATTAACTCGTGTTCAACACCATAAGTTTTACAAAGTTGAGCAAAGTCTATATTTTGTGGAGTTGCAAATAACTCTTCAAAAGGCGGTTCAAATTCGGATATTGGCAGCATTTCAAAGATTCCGCCGCCGTTATTATTAATTAATACTATTGTTAAATGTCCGATAAATTTATTTTTAGTCAAAAAGCCGTTGGTATCGTGGAGTAATGCTAAGTCACCTGTTAACATAACGCTGCTTTGTTGACGATGGGCTATACCCAAGGCTGTTGATAAAGTTCCATCAATACCGTTTGCACCCCGATTGAAATATGGTTTAATACCTAAATTATTCGGTTTCCAAAAAAATTCTACATCGCGCACCGGCATACTATTCGATATAAATAAAGGCGTTTGGGCTGGTAACACTTGAGAAAGCAACCAAGCAGCTTTACCTTCAAATAGCTCTTTCTTTTCTGCCAAAGTAGTGTCAATTTTTTCTCTCACCCGATTTTCAGAACTTAACCACATTTGAAGATAAGAATTTGTAATTTTATTATCCCCTTGTCTCCTTGTCTCCTTGTCCCCTTGTCCCAATTCCTCAATATCTTCCACATTTATGCGTAAATGAACCACCCTTCCGTGCAAAGCATCAAGATTTTGATTTGAAGGTTCAATTATCCAGCGTAGAGGATTGTTATTGCTCAACCATTTACGTAATATTTTACTGGTAGGCATTTCGCCGATTTGAATTACTACCTCCGGGGTTAACTCGGTTGCTAAATGATGGTTTCTTAAAATTAAATCGTAGGTAGAAATAATATAGGGGTTGAGTGAAGCATGATTTCTAACTGGTGATAATCCTTCTGCTAAAACTGGAAATTTAAAATGTTGGGCAAGTTTAGCGATCGCACTACAATATTTTTCTGGTTGTTGCGGTTGAGATACTCCAGCAACGATAATTCCTCGTTTGGTTTCTAGCCATTTTTGGGGAACACGGAATGATGAATTGGAAATAGTCAGCTGATGTTTATCGGTAACTGCGGCAAAAAATTCTTCTGAGTTAAAGTTTGACTCTAATAATTTTAAAGATGCTGCATTAACATCATTTTCATCTTCGATTGGTGGGAGAGGGTCGCGAAACGGTATATTTAAGTGTACTGCCCCCGAAACGGGATAAAGTGTTTGTTCAAAGGCATATATTGTCGTTTGCCGCAAATAAGCTAACATTTCCATCGTTATAGAAGGTATTGCTAACTCTGCTTGCCAATTAGGATAGTTACCAAATAGTTTTAATTGGTCTATCGTTTGTCCGGAGTGACAATTTCGTAATTCGGGGGGTCTATCGGCAGTTAATAATAGTAAAGGTACGCGACTATAATTAGCTTCCACAACTGCGGAATAAAAATTTGCTCCTGCGGTTCCGGAAGTGCAGACAACTGCAACAGGTAATCCGGTAACTTTGGCTCTACCCAAAGCAAAAAAAACTGCCGAACGTTCATCAAGAATCGGAATTACTTCTATATCCCGACATTGAGCAAAAGCAACTGTCAAAGGAGTTGAACGGGAACCCGGACAGATCGCAGCACAATTTAAACCCAATCGTTGAAGCGTTTCGGTAAAGATAGAAGCCCAGAGTTCGTTAATATTTCTAAATCCAATCGGCATGAAAAAATCAATTATCAATTATCAATTATCAATTATCAATGGGAACAGGTTAAAGGTTAAAGGTAATATAGTTAAATTCTTAACTCTTAACTCTTAACTCTTAACTCATAACTCATAACTTTCTCCGCATCCCCTTTTCTCCCCATCTCCCCATCTCCCCATCCCTTTTATCTTATGGACTGCATCTATTTAACAGGAATTCGCGCTTACGGTTACACTGGCTATCTTAAAGAAGAACAAGTATTGGGACAATGGTTTGAAGTAGATGTAAGGTTATGGCTGGATTTAAGTATATCTGCTCAAACTGACGCAATTGAAAATACTATAGATTACCGTAGCGTTATTAGTTTGGTGCAAGATTTAATCAAAACCTCAAAGTTCGCTTTAGTTGAACGTCTTGCAGGTAGTATTGCAGATGCTATTTTACAAAAATGCGATTTGGTAAAGCAAGTTCAAGTGATTTTGAGTAAACCTGCTGCACCGATTCCAGATTTTGGCGGCAAAATTACTATTGAACTTATTAGAAGTAAATAGTTACATCCAAAAATTTTGCATCAGTTCAACGAGCATGGAATAACCCATTGCCAGAATGCAAGCAACTATTCGTTTCATGATTCTATAAATTTATCTTGGGTTACATACCTGAGTTAACTGAAAAAGTCTACTACTCAATTGCTTATTCTTATTTTTATGCCTTTTTGCATATTTTCATATGGGGCATATATTGCCTATTCTTAAAGAAGAGGTCGATTTTTCTCTCATCTAACTTAATAAAATTTAAGACTATATCTATTTGCGGTTTAAATATCGATCTAGGCTTGATTCGTAGAAGCAATATGTAGAAACTAATCCACGAAAAAACCCATAATTCTAATTTATTTTTTCTAAAACCATTTGGTATCTGAAAAGACAGTTTACGGTTTTGATTTTTAAGGAAGGAGAATTTCAAAGTTTATGTATTATGACGTAAATATACGATTATTCTGTATTAAATTTAGTTTTTTTAATTAATAGCTTTTTTTGATTGTCACTTATACAAAGCATTGTCATGTATACAAACAATTATTAAGCCGAGCTTGACTGATAATTATGTACGACTATTTAAGCAGTAATATTTTTTACTATAAATGCAAAAAAATCACAATCATTCTTACTTTTAATCTAAATGATAAAAAATAATAGTTGATAATTATTTAGATATCTTTTATACAAAGCATTTTGGAATTTATTAAGAATTAGCTATAATGACTTTGCATTCAAAGTGTAAAACAATCGAATAAATGTCAACCATAACAATAGCAGTAGTTAAGGATAGATCGGTATAAATGTAAGAAACACAATTGTGAACCAAGAACAATGTGGCTTTCAATATTGATTATGATGAAGATATAAAAATTTAAATTAAATTGGTATTTCCGACAACTGCATATCGAAGGTTAGATGGAGATTCCTATGAACAGCGTGAAAACCTCGATCGATCGAGATGAAAAAGACTAGACTTTTTATCTTAGAAAAAGTTTACCTCAATATTTGGAATAGCGTTCTGATAATCATTAATTCAATTGAAGAGGTAATTACAACGTTTGTAAAAAAAATTAAAAGTTTAATATTGATTGATATTTGCTTGACAGGAGAAAATAATAAGCAAATAACAGATATTATTCAAAATCATCCTTATATTTCGGTATTATATTTTACAGAAAAATTGAAGAATACAAAAATTTTTAATCAACAATTGACCCACTTTTTCAAACTTTTTACAACAAGAGACTTAGATATGGCTATCGAAATGCCTACCCAGAATCGGCAAATACTTAAAGGGTTGCAACAAAAAAGGCAACAGCTAAATGCAATAATTAACAGTATGGGTTGTGGAGTAATTGTTACAGATGTAAATACTTGTATCGAAACTATTAATCCGGTAGCAGAGTCACTAACTGGTTGGCAGGTTTCGGAGGCTACTGGTAAACATTTATTAGAAGTTTTCCGGTTGAAAGATGCCGATACAGAAGAAGAGATTGAGAATTTAGCTGCACGGGTAATAAATACGGGTGAGATTCTGAATTTACCAGAAAATTGTAAATTAGTTGCAAAAGATGGAAACGAAATATCTATTGGAGATACTGTTTCACCCGTGCGTAATGAAGATGGGGAAATATTAGGTGCGGTATTAGTGTTTCAGGATATTAGCCAACGTAAAAAGACAGAAGCGGAACTTATACGTAATGCTTTTTATGATTCTATAACGGGATTACCCAATCGGGTTTTGTTTATAGATAGACTTACCCAGGCTTTTGAACATAGTAAGCGAAGAAAGAATTATTGCTTGAGCGTTTTATTCGTAGATTTAGATGGTTTTAAAGAAATCAACGATAAATTTGGGCATGGGATGGGAGATAAATTGTTGGTAGATATCGCGCAACGTTTAAAGTGCAGCTTACGTGGTGCCGATACTGTAGCTAGATTTGGTGGCGATGAATTTGCCATTCTTTTAGAAGATATTAAAGATGTTAGCGATGCTACGAATGTTGCCCTACGCATTCAAGAAAGTTTAGAAACGCCATTTGATATTAACAAGCGTAAAATATTGATAACCGCTAGTATTGGTATTGCTTTAAACAGTGCGAGTCACCAAGAACCTTCAAATCTGTTAGATGATGCTGACAGTGCAATGTACCAAGCTAAAGATCGAGGAAAAGCTCGGTATATGGTGTTTGAGAGAGAAGGGTAATTGAGGTTAAAGGTTAAAGGTTAAAGGTAATAATTCTTATCCCTCTGAAAGATTACCGGCTTTGAGGGAGCAGGGAGTAAGGAGTAGGAATGTTGAAATTGTATCGGTAATCGATAAGCGAGAAGGAAGTAGTAAAAAGACTTATAGCCTTATATAAGATTGCGGGAGCAACATTTTGGAACGCGACTAGCGGAGCGTACCAGAAATTAAAACGGATTCCTGTAATTATTTTTAATTATGTTTAGTTGGTAATATATTTCAGCAGAGGCAAAATTTTTTACTGTTACACCATAACTATTGTCTATTGTGTTGTTCGCTTCAGATATCTCCGAATGCCGTAATTTTGGTTTGTAAAATAAATCTGCCAATAATTGAGTACCCAACCTACTTATAAGTTATTTTCTAGATTGTGGATCTGCATAAGTACAACCATTATGCACCTACTTAATATATATACTAATTAGGAGCCTCAAAATGCAGGTCTTTAACTTTTTTCTGATTTTTGATCGTACTTCAGTGATTTTTGTCAAAAGAGCTATAATATCGATACTTAAAATTTCAAACAAAATTTCAAACAAAATTTCAAACAAAATTTCAAAATATTAATAAACATAAAGAAATATTAAGCGAAACTAGGCATCACGAAAAAAAATGATGATAAAAACGTGGTGGCTTAACGCACTGTTGTTTGACGAACAATAAATGTTGGATTTACAAGTGATAAACAAATTCAGAAAAGTGTTGCAAAAACTCAAAATTAGAGTTGTTGCGATATTTCTTGTTGTTGTGTTTGGCATGGTGTTTTTTTCGGCACAACCAGCCCAAACGCAGCAGCCAGTAGTGTTAAATCTGCTGATGACAGCACCCGATGCCGAACCTTGGAAGCAGGGAATAATCAAAGATTTTCAAGCACAAAACCCCGGTATTGAGATCAACATTATTGAAGGTCCTAATGCTACGGATTTGTTAGAAAATATGTATACTTCTGCCTTTATTTTGGGCGATTCTCCTTATGACTTAATCAATATGGATGTCGTTTGGACACCTAAATTTGCTGCTGCCAATTGGTTGTTGGATTTGACAGATAAAATTACCGAAGCGGAATTAGCAGCATTTTCAAAAAAAGACGTAGAAGGGCGACGTTACAAAGGTAAACTATATGGAATTCCCATGCGAAGCGATGTGGGAATGCTTTATTATCGGGAAGATTTGCTTAAAGAAGCCGGATTTAATCCTCCAGAAAGTTTTGATGATTTAGTCAAAATATCCCAAAGTTTAAAAGAAAAAGGCAAGGTTGATTGGGGTTATGTTTGGCAGGGTAAGCAATACGAAGGATTGGCAGCAATGTTTGTGGAAATCCTGGAAGGTTTTGGCGGTTATTGGGTTAATCCCGAAACTTTAGAAGTGGGATTAGATCAATCGCAAACAGTAGAAGCAATTGAATTTCTCAAAAATACGATTTCAAGCAACATTTCTCCTCCTGGAGTGACTACATATCAAGAAGAAGAAACTAGGCAGATTTTTCAAAATGGTAATTCAGTTTTCTTAAGAAATTGGCCATACGTTTGGCCCTTGCAAACACAGAAACGTCACCCATTGACGGTAAAATTGCCATCAAACCGATGGTGCATACCAAAAACGGAAGTAGTGGGGCTTGTTTGGGAGGTTGGGCTTTAGGAATATCTAAATCTAGCAAACATCCCGAAGAAGCTTGGAAAGCAATTCAATATTTTACCTCTGAAGAAGCACAGCGAAAATTTATTTTAGAAGCTGGATTTGTACCAAGTCGGCGATCGCTATTTCTCGATCCGCAAATTGTGGCTAAATATCCCCACTATCCCCAATTATTAAAAGTTGTAGATAAAGCGGTATTACGTCCACCCATCGCTCAATACGCTCAAGCATCAGATATTTTGCAACGCTATCTTTCCGCTGCATTAACAAATCGAATGACTCCCGAAGTCGCGATGAAAAATGCAGCATCCGAGACTCGTCAATTGTTGGGGAGATAGGTAATTATCAATGAACAATAAACAATGAACAATGAATAGTACTGATAACTGATAACTGGTAATTGATAACTGATTTATGGAAACAATTCGGAGTAGAGAACAAAAAACGGCTTTAATTTTGTTAATACCAGCAATGCTGCTGCTGTTGTTGGTTTTTGGCTATCCTATTATTCGTGCTTTCTGGTTAAGTTTGTTTACGAAAAATTTGGGAACGCAATTACAACCTGTTTTTTCGGGTTTAGATAATTACGGAAGGATGATCGGTGATGGTCGTTTTTGGCAGAGTTTTCTGGTAACAGCTATATTTACTAGCGCATCGGTAATTTCAGAATTGCTGTTGGGTTTGATAATTGCTTTAGTTTTAAATCAGCAATTTTCTGGACGTGGTTTGGTACGAACTACAGCCATTTTACCTTGGGCTTTACCTACTGCTTTAATTGGTTTAGCTTGGGCTTGGATTTTTAACGATCAATACGGGGTAGCAAACGATATTTTACTGCGGTTAGGTTTTATTCAAACTGGTATTAACTGGTTGGGAGAACCAACTTTAGCAATGTTTGCGGTGATTGTTGCTGATGTGTGGAAAACTACGCCTTTTATCAGTATTTTGCTGTTAGCTGGCTTGCAATCTATATCCAGCGATTTGTACGAAGCACATTCCATTGATGGAGCGACAGCTTGGCAAAGTTTCACTCAAATAACCCTGCCCCTTTTGATACCACAAATATTGATAGCCATTTTATTTCGCTTTGCCCAAGCATTCGGAATCTTTGATTTAATTTCAGTCATGACGAATGGTGGCCCCGGAGGTGCAACGGAAGTTGTATCGCTTTACATTTACTCCACCATCATGCGCTACTTAGATTTTGGTTACGGTGCAGCCTTGGTTGTAGTCACTTTTATGTTACTTGTTTTTGCTGTCTTAATTGCAAATTTACTACTTCGTGTTTCTCGCACGAGTACTTAATAGGAAGTTAGGAGTTAGGAGTTAGGAGCTAGGAATTTTAGATTGTGGATTTTGGATTAAGGGAGTTAGCAGTTGTACATTTTCTACCCCCTCTACCCCCTCTCTTCATTGTTCATTGATAATTGATAATTGATAAATAGTTGATATGAAAAAAAACCTTCTAAAAACAATATTATTATGGATGACAATTATTTTTGTTGTTGTCTTCAGTTTGGCTCCGGCTTTATGGCAAGTATTAACTTCATTTAAGGTGAATGAAGATATTTCCAAACTTCCGACGATTTATTTTCCGACTCGCTTTACTTTAAGTCATTATACTGAGTTATTTATTCGTCGTCCCTTTTGGCGATATACATTAAATAGTGCTTTTGTTTCGATTCTTTCTACAGCTTTTTCTTTGGGTATCGGTGCGCCTGCTGCTTATGCTTTAGCCCGTTTGCGTCCCAAGGGTCAAAATATTATTCTTGCTGGTATTTTGGTTGTCACTTTATTTCCGGGAATTCTGCTGTTTTTAGGATTATTAGAAGTAGTTCAATTTCTGCGTTTGGGTAACAATTATTTAGCGCTGATAATTCCTTACACTGCAATCAATTTACCGCTGACTATTTTAGTTTTACGCAGCTTTTTTGAGCAACTGCCTAAAGATTTAGAAGATTCTGCTCGGGTAGACGGTTACAATACTTGGCAAACGCTGACGCAGATTATTTTACCAATGACTCTTCCAGCTTTGGTGACAACGGGAATTCTCACCTTTATTTTTGCATGGAACGAATTTATTTTCGCCCTTACATTTATTACCCGCGAAGATATGAAAACAATTCCCGTTGCAGCCGCACAATTAAGTGGTGCATCAACTTTTGAAATACCATACGGCCCCATTGCTGCCGCGACAGTTTTAGGAACATTACCTTTAGTATTATTAGTACTGTTCTTCCAGCGCAAAATTGTTCAAGGACTTACCGCAGGAGCGGTTAAGGGGTGAGTTAGGAGTTAAGAGTTAAGAGTTAAGAGTTATGAATTATAGATCGCATAGTAAGCATTACTTATAAACTCTAATTATTTAATTAATTCCTAACTCCTCACTCCTCACTCTTCACTCCTAACTCCTCATTCTTAATTCCTAACTTAATTAAAAAGATGGCTATACTTCAACTTAAAAACTTAAACAAAACCTTTTCTCCGAAAGTTATTCCTGTTAAAGATATTAGTTTATCTGTGGAGGATAGCGAGTTTCTGACATTATTAGGTCCTAGCGGTTGCGGTAAGTCCACAACTTTGCGAATGATTGCAGGTTTAGAAGAGGTGACGCGGGGAAAAATATTCTTGGGAACTGAAGATATTACATACAAACGTGCAGGCGATCGCAATATGGCGATGGTGTTCCAAAGTTATGCGCTTTACCCCCACATGACGGTACGGGAAAACCTGGCTTCGGGATTAAAGTTGAAAAAAGTACCCAGTGGGGAAATTCAAACCCGAGTTACGGAAGTAGCGGAACTTTTGGGTTTGGAAGACTTGTTTCAACGCAAACCCGGACAACTTTCAGGGGGACAAAGACAGCGGGTTGCTGTAGGTAGGGCTTTGGTACGTAAAGCTGAAGCCTATTTATTAGATGAGCCTTTGAGCAACCTTGATGCATTATTGCGCGAAAGAGTCCGAGCCGATATCAAGCAAATATTTGCAGCTCAAAAAGCGCCGGTAGTTTATGTTACTCACGATCAAACTGAAGCGATGACGCTTTCTTCTCAAGTTGCGGTATTAAACAACGGTTACGTGCAGCAACTTGCACCACCAGCAGATATTTATAACCATCCCGCTAATTTATTTGTAGCTGGCTTTGTAGGTAGTCCTCAGATGAATTTACTTACCATACCCTGCAAAGGTAACAGCGCCATGCTCGGCGATTTTTCTATTACTTTACCGAAATTTTCCAGTTCACCACCGCAAATTGTTTTAGGTATTCGTCCGGAACACGTTCGCGTTGCCTTACCAGAAGATACGCAGACTGTAAAAGGGCGGGTATATCTAGTAGAAAATTTAGGTATGTACAAATTAGTCAGCGTGCGCGTTGCGAGTTCCCAGACAGAACCGCCGACATTACGCGCTTTGTTACCTCCAGACCAAAATTGGGATAACGAAGAAATTACCCTTGCTCTACCGTCTGAGAACATTCACTGGTTTGATGTTGAATCGGGGGATGTATTTCAGTGAGCAGTTATCAGTTAATTTTTCTGGGTAAATTATTCGTAGTGGGAGCCTCTCGCTCCCTCGAAGCCACTAGCGAGCAAGATACGCTAGCGAGCAAGATGCTTGCACTACGAAAATTAATTGGAATTATTATAACTCCTAACTCCCAACTCCTAACTCCTAACTACTAACTTGCAAAAACCTTTCTACTTTCGCTTTGACTTCTGGTAAATTCATATAAACGTCTGCGGCTTCGAGTAGATTGCTGATATTTTCTTCGCTTGCATCGTCTAAATCGTCGCTTAAAGTTTTTCCAGTTAAGTATTTATCAAGTTTGAATTGCAAACGTACAAGTTGTTCGTTAACTATATGCTTGCTGATGTACTCGTAAATATCTGAAGACGCATCAAATAATACGCCTACAATTGGTTGTGCCCATTCTAGTAAACCCCAATTTCGGGCTTTTTCATAAGGAATAATTCGGGTTCTATCTCCAGTACCGATGGAAAGTACGCTAATATCTTTTGGTGAATAACCGCATCGTAATGCTTCGGCAATACCGCAACTCGAAGGATTATTTGCAGCAACTCCACCGTCAATTGCAGAATATATAGTTTTAATTGAATAAGTAGAAGTTTTATGGGGAATTCTATCCCAAGCAGGGCTTACTGTTGCTTTTCTAATTGAACCAATGTAGTTTTTTATAACCCTCGTTTGTCCGCTACCCTTACCATCAGTAATTCTAATTTCGGCATTTTCATATACTGCATCAACGGTAGATTCATTATCGCTAAAAATAATAGTATTTATACTCGCATCTTTGACATTTCCAATCACTCTTTTCTCTAGTTTATGTGCTGGAAAATAAGTAGGAGCCGATGCTGAAGAAACACATACTTCCCATAATGGAACGTTACCATATGGTTTGTCGGGTCGCCAGCTTTTAAAAATAATTGGATTGCGTTCAATAGTGTCATAAGATACTATTAATAACCGTGGTGAAGTGCCAATATCAAACAGTCTGGTTTCTCCGAAGACACCTTGTAAAACTTGAATTAAATTATTGTCGGAATACTTAGGAGCAGATATACCGTACTTTAATATTAAAGGTATTCTTTGAAGAGAAAAAAGACTTTGATAGGGAAAGATACTTGAGCTTTTGTTTTGGAAGAAATCGACAATATCTTCACTGTTGCGTCCGCTGGCGATCGCCGCTGCGACAATAGAGCCTGTAGAAGTTCCGACGATTAAGTCAAAGTACTCATTTAACGGTCGATTAATTTGCTTTTCAATATTTGCTAACATTTTCGCCGCAACAATTCCCCTAACCCCTCCACCATCCAGACTTAATATCCGAAAAGACATTTTAGTAATTCTCCCTGTATGGTTATTTGTTATTTATCGGTTAGTTGATAAACATATATTTGCCGAACTATATTATTAAGATTATTGTAAATTCCTGCAATAATAGAATATACAAAATATTAAAGTAATTATCATAAATTTTGAATCGTATTTTTTATTTATTAACTTTAGATATTTTGATTTAACAATTTACTTCTATTAAATAGGTAATATCTTAAATTTAAACTGTAGTGTAGATATCTTACTCGTATCAAAAGTTAGCATTGTAATATTTCGATAAAATCACTTGTTTATTAAAAAATAATTAGTTAATCTTACAGCTAGTTTAGTAAGACTTACGTAGTGATAACGGAAAATATATTGTTTCAGACATGGAAAATCCCCCAACCCCCCTTGTCAAGAGGGGCTTGCGTAGGTCCTGTTTAAATAAAAATACTTACATGAGGTGTAATTAATAGTGGCAAATAAATTATTATCAATAGCGTCAGCTAGTGCAGCATTGATTGTTTTGGGTACGGTACAAACAGCCAAAGCTGCATTTAACCCCGCACCAATTTATCAAGATTTCGGGAGGTACAGTACAACTATTTCTGGAAATAACGATCTAGCTGATATCTATTTTCCCAAACCTAGAAATTCAAAAGCTCGTAATGATTCCTTTCCCGTTGCTTTGTTATTGCAAGGTGCCAATGTCGATAAATCAAGTTACTCTGAATATGCAAGTATTGTCGCTCGCTATGGTTTTGTCGTAGTTGTACCCAATCATCCCAGGGCTTTACCGCAATTCGGATTTGATGGGCTTTTACCGGAAACTTCCCAAATAAATAATGTTCTCGCGCAGATAAAGATAGAAAATTCTAATTCTGTTTCACCTGTAAAAGGCATTGTTGATACAGAGAAACTCGGTTTATTAGGTCATTCCGCAGGGGGTGCTGTAGGATTAAGCGCGATCGCAAACCTTTGCGTGCAGCCAATTTTATGTGAAGGCTCGTTTGAGCAACCAGACGAATTAGTTGCAGGAATCTTTTTTGGTGCAAGCCTTCGCAACCAAGCCACAGATGAATTTATCCCCATCAACAATTCTGGAATTCCTACCGCATTAATACAGGGAACCCGCGATGGTGTAGCCCTTCCTTTGCGAGCGGAGAAAACCTACGATAATATTCAAAATCCTCCCAAAGCTTTAATTAGAATTTCAGGTGCAAATCACTACGGTATTACTAATAAGAATAATCCTAATGGGCCAATACCAGACTCTAATACACCAACAATACCTCAAAATGTGGCTGTAGAAACTGTTGCACGTTGGAGTGGGTTATTTTTACGCGCTAGCATACTTGATGATAAAAAAGCTTTTAATTATGTGTATTCTACTGGTGATGCATTAGATAAAAATGTTTTAGTTACCAGCCAAGTAAAATCAGTTTCCGAAGCTTCTTCTATATCAGGTTTAGCATTATTTGGTGTGGGAATTGTAGTGTGGAAGAAAAGAAATAAGTTTGATAAGTAGAAATTTGCATAACAAAATGTAGAGACGTAGCACTGCGGAACTTTCTATCTGATAGAAGATAATTTTCATACCGTCTTATGAGCCATCCACAAACACTCATCAAGTTTAAAGTTGGTAAATGTAGCTTCAAAAGATGATTTCATTGGGCTGCAAGCATACAAGCCAAAATTTAAAGATTGCTGTGGTGGTGCTGGAGGGTTGAGTTTGCTCATTTCAACAGATGTTTCACCCAAACAATGCAAATGAAAAATTCTCATTTGCTTAAAATCTACACCATTTATAGAGGATTCAATTAGAAAATCTGCTCCTCGGCGGTTGAGACGATACCACATTGTATTTGTCGTAGGAATATCTGTTGTTGCCCAATCTGAGTAACCGTAATTAGTAACAACGCTACCCAAACGTGAAAAATGCTCAGTTTCAAATTCAATAGATGCTTTAAACCAGTTATCGCTATTGATATAAATAATTAAACCGCATTGATCGAATTTAGCTTGATATTCAAATGAAGCTTGTACCGTAAATGAAAAATTATTTTTACTATCAATTAAAAGAGCAGGAGCGTTATCATTTCTAAATCCATAATAACTACGCTGCCAGAAATCCGTATTTGGTTCGGTTGCGATCTTTACCGATTGTTCATTTACTTCAAACGACTTAGGTTGATTGAGCCACTTAGCAGTAGAGAAACTAATCTTCATGGTGTTTCTGGAACTAAAAAAGACTTTGCAATTGCAAAGTCCCTGTATTAATAATACTACTTACTATTCCCTATTCCTTATTCCCTATTCCCTATTCCCTATAATTATTTACCTTGAATGTCCAAATCCACTTTTAATCTAGAAATCAGAGGTGTTTCTTCCAAAGTATTAATGTTTTTACCAATATATTTACTGTCTGCCAGTAAAGACAGTTGAGAACTAATTGGCATTACTTTATCAAGGTCAATTGTAGCTTTACCTTCGGCTTTACTTCTAAAAGTTTGTAGAGTCAAAATACCGTCTAAAGGTAATCCAGGATAGTCAATTACTTGAGTAGATTTTTCTTGCTGCTGTAAATTAACGTTTAAAGTCGCAACATCACCTTTGACATTTACTAATTCATAAGTAGTAATTTGATTGAGGTTAATTCCGTTGATGCTAGTGTTGGAGCTAACCTGCCATTTTGCACCAGTTCCCACAGCTTCTTCGGGAAGCGGAGAAGATAATTGTTGTAAGGAATTAGATAATTGTTCGACGAGAAACTTGATATTTACATCTACTGTCTTAGGAATAACGTAATTAAGTTTTTTCGTTCTTCCTTGATTATCAATTACAGCAGAAGCTTGAAAATTTTCCAACTGTCCGATTTGAGTGCTGATAACTTTAATTAATTCCGGACGAGTTTGGGCATCACCCTGAATTTTTACATCGGAATAAGCAATATCATAAAAAATATCTCCATTAGAATCTACTTTAGTAACAGTAGAATCTAAAGTAATTAGATAAGCTGGTAACTTTGCTCTAGGCATTTTAAAATCACCAATAGACATCAAAGTGTCTTTGTTCAAGGTGACATTTATAGTTTGTTTTGCTCCCACTTTCGGCGTAAAGCGTAATTTTTCTTTATTACCAGTTCCCGTACTAATTACTTTGAGTTGAGGTACTTTTGCATTCTGCGCTTTAGTAGCCTGTTTTTGAGTTTGAATAACAACGGAAGCCGGTTGAGCATTTACACTTTTTACTTGCTCCAATCCCCATCCAGCGAATACTAGAAAAATCGAACTAGCTAGAAATAATTTTTTCATAAGTTTAATCGATGATTACAATTTGAAGTATTAAGTATACAGGCTGAACTTGAAGATGAAACGATTAACTATTCTACATAATGATGGTGAGAATAATTAGATAAATAATTACAATCAGTTTCGACGAGCAACAAAGGTGATAAACTGTAAAATTTAGAACAGTTGAATCTCGTTTAATTGACAATACACTATATTTGAAAGTTCCCTAGTGTGGGAAACAGCGAACAGTTAACAGTGAACAGTTAACAGTGAACAGTGAACAGTTATTGATTAATGACAACTAACCACTAACCACTAACCACTAACAACTCCCATGAGTATTATCGTCTTTGGCAGCATTAATATGGACTTGGTAGCAACAGCACCTCGTTTACCGACTGCTGGTGAAACTTTGTTAGGGCACGATTTTTTTCAAGTACCGGGTGGTAAAGGTGCTAATCAAGCAGTCGCAGCAGCTAAATTAGGCATTTCTACTGAAATTGTCGGACGTGTGGGTAAACAAAGCTTTAGTGAGGAACTAATTAACGATCTACAAGCTGCGGGTGTTAAAACAGATAACATATTTGTCGATGAAACGGTAAGTTCCGGTGTAGCTATTATAAATGTAGATGATGCCGGTGAAAATCAAATTGTAGTTATTCCCGGTGCAAACGGGCGCGTAGACACAGAAGACGTAAAAAGACTATCGCAGTTATTACCTGGGAAAAAAGTACTTCTGCTACAACTAGAAATTCCTATATCTAGCGCGATCGCAGCAGCAGAAGAAGCACAGAAAATGAAAGTAAAAGTAATTCTCGATCCCGCACCAGCACAAAAAGAGTTACCAGAAGAACTTTATCAGAAGGTAGATATCCTGACACCGAATGAAGTAGAAGCCGCGCAACTAGTAGGTTTTCCCGTGAATGGCGAAGATTCTGCTAAGAAAGCAGCAGAAGTTTTATTACAAAAAGGCGTGAAGTGTGCAGTTGTTAAACTTGGTGCAAAAGGCGTTTACTGTGCCACTGAAACAGAAAGCTTTTTTACACCAGCATTTTCAGTCAAAACCGTTGACACCACAGCCGCTGGAGACGCTTTCAACGGTGGTTTAGCAGCAGCACTTGCCGAAGGATTTTCGTTAAGGGAAGCCATAGTTTGGGGTAGTGCAGCAGGTGCATTAGCGGCAACCAAATCTGGCGCACAGCCTTCGTTACCCGATAGGGATGCGTTTGATAAATTTTTGCAAGAAAATGTTAGTTGATAGTTGTTAGTTGCTGGGGATTGGTAATTGATAATTGATAATTGATAGTTGTTAGTTGATAACTGTTTAATATTATTAAGGAAAAATTATGTCTAATACAGCAAATACTTTTGACAAAATCAGCCCTACATCTTTAATGCTGGCTTACGCTCGACAGTTTACGGATATTCCTTACTGCAAGGAATTATCAGAATTAGTTAATGCTGAAGCTTTTGTAAAGCAATTAGAAACTGCTGTGGAGCGGTTTCATGGGCAAAAATTAAGTTCACCTGTTGAAACTGCTGCTTTGTTTGAAGCGCGGTATAGGGCATCAATAAATTAATAGCTGAATTTTCATCAACTCAAATGATCGAGCTAGCTTCTGGGTTATTACCACGGGGGATGATGATGAGTGAATCTAGCAATATTTTTATTGAGAGCGATTTGCCAGCAATGATTAATAGCAAACAGCAGTTGGTGAAACAGTTAATTGGTAATCGTCCAAATTTGCATTTTGTTCCTATTGATGCTGTTAGTCAACCCACTCAATTTCCCCTCAATGCAGATTATCTGGATTCTCAAAAACCGATTACTGTAGTTTGCGAAGGATTATTGATGTACCTGACGCTCGCACAAAAGCAGCAGGTATTTAGCAACGTGCGGGAATTGCTTGAAATTTATGGTGGTGTATGGATAACTCATGATTTGACTACTAAAGAAAATTTGAGTCATAGATGGAAAATTAGCCCCACCTGGCAGAAATTTGAGGAAACGATAAATAAAATGACTGAAACTTCTCTTACAGATACACACTTTGAAAATTTCGAGCATATTCAACAGTTCGCTAACGAGCAAGGATTTCAGCTTCAGTCATACAGTTTGCTTGATGTATTTGAGCAAATAACTTGTTTGCAACCCTTGGAAATTGATGCTGATATTGCCAAATCTATACTTGCTGATTCATCCGTCTTTACTCTCACCTTGAAAGATAAATAATTTCTTCCCCTTCTTCTCCCCTCATATAATATTTAATAAAAACTATGACTGATTTAATCTTGCGTCGGGGTAGATTAATTACACTTAATACCGAAGAGAGCCAAACTGTAGATATCGCCATTAAAGACGGTAAAATTTCTGCTATCTCGCCTAATTTAAAGGAATCTGCGTCTCAAGAAATCGATTTAGACTCAAAGTTAATTTCACCTCCTTTTGTGGAATCGCACATTCATTTAGATTCGGTTTTAACAGCCGGAGAACCCCGTTGGAACCAGAGTGGGACTTTATTTGAGGGAATTCAAATTTGGGGCGATCGCAAAAGTGAAATTACTATCGATGACGTGAAAAATCGCGCTCTCAAGATGTTGAAGGAGCAAGCGGCACAAGGTATATTATTTGTCAGAACTCACGCAGATGTCAGCGAGCCGCAGTTAATTGCGCTTCAAGCTTTATTAGAATTACGGGATGAAGTTAAAGATTGGATGACTGTGCAGGTAGTTGCATTTCCCCAAGATGGAATTTATTCGCATTCGCAAAATGAAATTTTATTGGAAAAAGCCTTGGAAATGGGTGCGGATGCGGTGGGAGGAATCCCCCATTATGAATTAACACGGGAAGATGGTGTGCGATCGGTAAAACGAGTATTTGAATTAGCTGAAAAATATAATCGTTTAATTGATATTCATTGTGACGAAATTGATGATGAGCAATCGCGGTTTTTAGAAGTCGTTGCTGCGGAGGCTATTCGCACAAAAATGGGTAGTAGAGTTACGGCAAGTCATACGACTGCTTTTGGTTCTTATAATAATGCTTATGCGTATAAATTGATGGGTTTTCTACAACGCGCTCAAATTAATTTTATCGCCAATCCATTGATTAATATTACCTTGCAGGGACGTGCAGATACTTACCCAAAGCGCCGAGGAGTCACCCGCGTCAAAGAACTATGGCAAAATGGCTTAAACGTTAGTTTTGGACACGATTGCGTCCAAGATCCCTGGTACAGCTTGGGCACGGGAAGTATGTTAGATGTGGCTCATATGGGAGTTCATATTTGTCACATGACAGGGCGTGAAGAAGTTGATGCTTGTTATCAGATGGTTACAAAAAATGCAGCTAAAACATTAGATATAGAAGATAAATACGGTATGCAAGTCGGAAAACTAGCATCTTTGATTGTTTTAGATGCAGCAGATTCCTACGATGCTATTCGTACCCGAATCAAACCGCGTTACGTAATTTCCCGAGGAAAAATTATCGCTTCCACTACACCAGCAGCAACCGATTTTTCATTAACAGGAGTAACCGTAAATCAACCTAAGCCTGGAAAATCTGTTTCATTCTCTAAAGTATTATAAATTATCTATTTTGCCATCAAAATAAAATAATTTATCTATGGATTCCATAAATAAATCAGTGCTATTAAGATAAATTTAATGATATAACTGACGTGCTTTAACTTCTCAAAGTTGGTAATTTCACAATATTTTACCAAAATTGAGCAAATTGTTTCATGACACACAAATAAAAAGAATGAAAATATTTAGATCGGCTGTATTATTCTTAGTATTAATTCCAGTAAGCATATTAGCTGCGTCTTGTAATGAAAATGCATCTTCAGCTAACAACGCCGACTCACAAGCTTCAAATGCTTCAAACAATTCTAACAATTGTATTACCGAAAAAGATGTGATTGATGCTCAAAATACTTGGGCTAATGCGGTTATTGAAATTGGCAAAGCATACAAAGACAAAGGAGACTATAAAACCGTAGCAGCAGAAACTGTTGATAATCTATACGGTTACGATGAAGGAAAGGTTTTATTTAAGCCTACTTTAGCTTCAGAAGGGCAGTTTCGTTTAACGGAAGAAGACGCTGTATCTTATTTTGTGAAAGGTAAAATTGCTGAAGACAAGGGATTTGCCCTTCGACCGTGGAGTAAAGTAAGATTTGAAAATGCAGGTGTAAGCGTTGGTTGTAATGATGCCGTAACTATGGGAAATTACTATTTTACTGATGCCAATACTGGTAAAGAAACTAAAGTAGAATATACTTTTGGTTATCGCAAAAGCAAAGATGGAACGCTGCTAATTGATTTACATCATTCATCTTTACCATTTAATCCCGCAGAACAATAATTTTGTAGGGAGTAGGGAGCAATGAATAAAGCAAATATTTTTATTATTATCTTTTTTCTGCTCCTTGTTTTTTTGACTTAATTAATCTAATTATCCAAAATTTACGCCAGCAAAAATCTGTCTAATAATAGTAGTAATAAAAAAGTAAAAAAGAAAAGCATGAATAACTAAACTGATATCTCTTAAATTACGGTCTATACTATTCATTTTTGTTAGCTTTGAATTTATTTCTCGTAATTCTATTAAAACTTCTTCTAATTTATGTTCGTCCATATTTATTAAACTAGTCAAAATATCTTTATTTAAGATAAATTGAGTATACAACGAATCAAAAATTTAAAATTAGCAAGAACAGATTATTAATATAATATTCACAAAGCCTTTATTATGATTTATTTTAATTGTTAATACTAACTCTAATCGCTACTGCTCTAAAAAAGAAACATGAGCAGAAACAACTTTCCAGCCTTCTGAAAAACGCTGCCACATTTGACTTTGCCTACCTCGACGTTCTACACCATTGATAAATCGGCGAAATTCCAGAGTAACAGCTGCACTATCTTCACCAAATGTTACCACTTTCAGATTAATTATTTCTCTTTCTAACTTAAAACCCACACGCGAATTGCGAAAAGCTCGAATATTTTCTGCACCATAAAGATTTTCATTTAATCCAAACCGCACAACCTCTGCTGAATCCCAGAAAAAATTATCCAGCACCGCAGTATCATTACTACATAAAGCCGCTTCATACTTCATATATAATTCTGTTAACTCAGCAACTAAAGCTGGCTCATTAACGGTATTACTCATATTTTTGTTAATAATTTATAGTTGAAAACTTACAATGCCCAATGCCCAATGCCCCATCCCCCATCACCAATTTTACTTAATCAAATTCAAGCCCAAAAATAAAGCTGCAACAGTACCTGCGACACAAATTTCACCTTTAACTATTTTTTGTAAAACTGCATCTACAGGAATTAATATAACCTCGATTTCTTCTGTAATATCCAACTTACGTTTTCCCGTAGCTACAACATTTTCTGCCAAAAATAAATGTAATTGATTTGTATCCTTACTGGGTTTATCATAAAAAGTTGCTATCTTCTTTACCTTTGATGCAACATAACCAGTTTCCTCTTCAAGCTCTCTTACAGCAGCAAATTCACCACTTTCTTGTTCGGGATTAAAACCACCTGCGGGAAGCTCAACAAAAAAATCACTTATGGCGTGTCTGTACTGCTTAACAAAAACAATTTCTCGATCGCTAGTAACTGGTAAAATAATCGCCACATCCGGTCTAATATTAACAAAGTAATCATCAACTACCTGTCCGTTGGGTAATTCTATTTGATCTCGCCTGACTTTGCACCAAGGATGGTTTAATGCCATTTCCGATTGTACGAGATTCCATTTTTTTAAGGCAGCCATAATAGGTCAAAGGTTAAAGGTTAAAGGTTAAAGGTGTTTGTATAATTGATACGAATACCTTTAACGATTTTGAGCAGAAGTAAACACAGATATATTATCTTATTTTGATTTTTTGGCTGGGAAAGTTAATGCTAAATCTCGGCGTATTTTTGCTTTTAATTATTATTATTTATATAAACCAAATTCATCATAAACTAAGTACATCGGGTATTTAAACTAACTACCAATGCCCCATGCCCAATCCCCTATGCCCAATCTTCAATTATGCAAATCCAGTTTGAAATATTTACCGTAAATAAACGCTTTCCTCTAACTATTAGTCGCGGCACCACTGCAAAAACAACAAATGTATGGGTAAAAATATTAGAAGATGGTATCGAAGGTTGGGGAGAAGCATCACCATTTAGTGTAGGTAATTATCCACAATCTACTCAGGTTATTCAAGACTCTATACTACAAATTGCTCCTAGTTTACAAGAGTTGCATCCGTTACAGCGTCAGCAAGTCGAATTCATATTAAACAAAGCTCAAATTCCTTCTGCTGCTAAAGCCGCCATAGATACAGCCCTACATGACTGGATGGGAAAACGTGCGGGTTTACCTTTGTGGCAAATGTGGGGACTCGATCGAAATTTGATAAACCCGGTTTCGGTGACTATCGGTATTAGCTCTCCAGAAGATGCCAGAAAAAGGGTAAGGAATTGGCTGCAATTCATGGATGTAAAAATGTTAAAAGTCAAATTGGGCAGCCCCGACGGTATTGAAGCAGATCGAAAAATGCTCGATGCTGTACGCCAGGAAGCACCAACACCAGATTTATACGTGGATGCAAATGGCGGTTGGAGTTTAGAAGATGCCCAACAGATGTGTTTTATACTTGCCGATATCGGTGTAAAGTATGTTGAGCAGCCTTTACCACGGGGAAAAGAACAAAATTTGGCGGAATTGAAAAAGTCATCTCAATTACCTCTTTTTGTTGATGAAAGCTGCTTTACTAGTGCTGATATTCCCTATCTTGCGGAATGCGCCGATGGTGTTAATATCAAGCTGATGAAATCTGGAGGTTTAACCGAGGCAATGCGGATGATACATACAGCCCGTGCCTGCGGTTTACAGGTAATGTTTGGCTGCTATTCCGATAGCGCGATCGCCAATACAGCTCTGGCTCAGTTAGCACCATTAGCCGATTATTTAGACTTAGACAGTCACCTGAATTTAATCGACGATCCGTTTACGGGTGCATTGATTGAAGAAGGTAAAATTTTGCCGAATAATTTACCAGGGTTGGGAGTACAACGGAGTGCGTTTGCCGCTTAATCAAAAAATTGCCGTTCTATTACATGAGGGAATTCGCGGAACTCATGGAAAAACTGGGTTATCATTATTACGCTACAGTGATGCGCCGATAGTTGTGGCGATCGATCGCGATTGTCCGGGGCAGTCTTTACCGGAGTTGACAGGAATTAAACGGGATGTGCCAATTGTGGCATCAGTCAAAGATTCACTTCAATTTCAACCACAGGTTTTAGTTATCGGTATTGCTCCTAAAGGTGGTAGTTTACCAGACGATTACTGGCGTGAAATTAAAGATGCCTTGGTAGGAGGAATGTCAATTGTCAATGGTTTGCATACTCCCTTGGGTAAAAGTCCGGAATTAAAGACTTTATTAAAACCGGGGCAGTTAATTTGGGATATTCGCAAAGAACCATCTAATATTGGCGTGTGTACCTTAGCGGCGAGAAATCTTGCTTGTAAGCGGGTTTTGACTGTGGGAACTGATATGGCAGTAGGAAAAATGTCCACAAGTTTAGAGTTAAACCATGCGTCGCGCTTAAGAGGTTTGCGTACCAAGTTTCTCGCAACAGGACAAACAGGTTTAATGTTGGAAGGTGATGGCGTACCATTAGATTCCGTGCGAGTCGATTTTGCTGCGGGTGCCGTGGAACAAGTAGTATTGCGTTACGGCAAGAATTACGATATTTTACACGTTGAAGGGCAAGGTTCCTTACTGCATCCAAGTTCCACAGCCACATTACCTTTAATACGTGGATCTCAACCCACTCACATGATTTTGGTACATCGTCTTGGACAAAAAGAGGTGATTGAAGGAGTGACAATTCCCCCTTTAGCTGAAGTAGTTAAATTGTATGAAATAGTTGCCAGCGGTGCCGGTGCTTTTGCGTCAGTACCCGTAGTAGGAATAGCTTTAAATACAGCTAATTTTGATGATAATGCCGCAAAAAAAGCAATTTCACAAGTAGAAGCAGAAACCGGATTACCCTGTACCGATGTAATTAGATTTGGTGGAGATAAGTTATTAGATGCGGTGATGAGAAGTGAGTTAGGAGTTAGGAGTTAGGAATTGGGAATTGGGAATTGGGAATTAAATTTCTTACTCCAAATATGCTCCTAGTACTCCGCCACATTAATTTTGATGGGTTTGCGTAGTGCGAGCATCTTGCTCGCTCGATAGCGCCAGCGAGCAAGATGCTCGCACTACGAATGTGCTACCCCGCAAAACTTATGTGGTGGAATACTAGGTTAGCTATCTAATTTCTTTTCCTTCTACTCCCTACTCCCTAAAATAGGTAATCGTAGAGTCTGACAAGGAAGTAACTTGCATCTTGCACTCCATGCAATAACTGCCTTGTAATACATTCTCCTATCTTAAAAACAAAGTCTGTAAATCAGACTGGGTAAAACTTTTAGAGCGTTTTAACATAGTTCGCCTATGCAGCCCTGAAATTGATTTGAAGACGGGTTTTGGGGCAAGTTGGTTGTAGTGCAAGAAGTGAATTTAGGAGCTTGCAAAAAACAATTTATCCAAGATCATCGTAGTACGTTAATAACTACTTGTTACTCCCAACCCCTAACTCCCAACTCCTAACTCCTAACTCCTAACTCCTAACTCCCAACCCCTAACTCAACTAAGGCAATTAAGTTATATAAAATTATCGTTAGTTATTACAGTATTTCAAATTATTATTTGTAACTAGTTATGCTCTAAAAAACCGTAATTTAATCGTTGCTTATCCGGTTTAAGAAAGTTTTTCCACCTCGAACAAAAATTTTTTATACACAATAGTTACCTAAAAATATTTAAGTAAAAAAGTGAAAAATATATTAAGATATCAAGTGACAGGATATACGATTGATATTTGAGGGTTATTATACAGTGCAGGGACAAACCCTTTCCCCTTCTAAGATAAAACGCGGTAGAATAAATTCAAAAATTCAATATAGAATTACTCTTTAGATATCTAAGGGTTTCTTAACGACAATCTTCTGGCTATGGGTAAGTTTATAATTACTTGGCCTCTCGGAACTAACAGATTAGTCACTATAGGAACTGAATTTTAAAATGTTCTTTGTCAATATTAAGGGCATTCTCAATTGCTGATAGGTTAATCTGATGCTCACAGACACGATTCTCCGTAATCGCTACAAAATTCTTAAAGAACTGGGACGCGGTGGATTTAGTGTCACCTATCTTGCGGTAGATATGGATTTGCCAGGAAATCCAAAATGTGTAGTCAAACAACTCAAAACTCGGCATTCCAATAACACAATTTTACAGATTGCCAAAAAGTTGTTCGATCGCGAAGCACAAGTACTCTATCGTTTGGGTAAGGGACACAAACAAATTCCCGAAATGTTCGCACATTTTGAAGAAAATGATGAATTTTATTTGGTTCAAGAATTTGTCGATGGACACGATTTAACCAAAGAAATCAAAACACGGCATAAGTTAAGTGAAGACAAGGTAATTAAGCTTTTACAAGAAATATTAGAAGTATTAAGTTTTGTCCATGAGAATAATGTGATTCACCGCGATATCAAGTTGCGGAATATCATGCGTCGTCGTGAAGACGGTAAAATCGTGCTGATTGATTTTGGTGCGGTGAAAGAAATCAAGGGATTGGCGAAAAACCACCAAGGTGATGTCAATTCGACTTTAATTATCGGTACTCCCGGTTATATGCCAGACGAACAAGCTAATGGTAAACCGAGATTGTGTAGCGATGTTTATGCTGTGGGAATGCTCGGTATCCAAGCGTTAACTGGGATGTCTCCTCGCGAGTTACCATTTAATCCTAATAACGGTGAATTAATTTGGCGCGATTCGGCAAAAATAAGCGATAGATTTGCCGACATTTTGACGGGTATGGTACGTCATCATTTTAGTCAGCGCTATCAAACAGCAGCAGAAGCCTTGGCAGCGCTTGAATCGCCAATAGTCATAGCTCCAAATACTTCTTCGGCTTACGAAGCACCACCAGTTACTCTACCGTCAACCGTTCGTCAACCGCGCCCTTTAGCACTTCAAACTATAGGATTAGTTGGTTTGTTGGGGGTTGGATTTGGTTTGGGAGTTTTTGGATGGAACTTCCTTCAATTTAGTTCTATAGGAAATGAACCACGTAAAACTACAGAAATTCCAGTTACTATTCAAAAAATTAATCCGTCTGTAAAACCTGAAAATATTAAATTAAGTCCTCCTCCAACGTTTTCACCTTCTATTAGAAAAGATGGCAGTGCAAATAATCCTGTTTTAAAACCTTTTCCTTTTCCGTCATTTTTTAGAGATATTAATAAACCATCGATTCAAAGGGAAAGTTCTGGGGCACAAGATAAAAGTAATAAAGCTCAACCTGTATTGGAATATAAAGCCAAACCTGCTCCCCAAAAAACTCAGCCGGTTCCGAAGGAGCCTGTAATTAAGGAAGAAAAGGTTAAACAAGAAAAACCAACTACCTTTGTAACTCCGCAATCTGAAAAGAACCCAGAACCCTTACCTACTTTACCTACTATTGCTACACCCCAATCCGAAGAGCGAAAAGCTGATGATTCCGGAGAATCTATAATTTCTGCACCAAAAAAAGAACCATCTGGATCGGATTCAGCCGAGTCAGAAAAAGATAAAAACAAAGATAATTTAGATCCTGCAACATCTTTACCTAACGAATCGGATTCAGTAGATAATGGAATTGATAAGGAAGAAGATAATAAACAACCCGAATCAAAACCTCAGCAACCGGATTCAGTTAATCAAACAACAGAAAATCCCCCAACATCAAAACCATCGGATCAAGATAAAGACAAAGCTAAAGTTTCTTCAGAACAACCACTACAAACTCCTGCTTCACCTGACACACCTGCGATCGAAAGTGAGTCGCGATCGCCCAAGCCAACTCCATCACCCGTACAAACTTCGGATGGTAGCGTTGTAGTTCCCACCGCGAAACCTTTATTAGAAGACAAAAACTTCTTTTATACCGTACCGACTTTACCAACTCCAATCCCCGAAGCTGAATCATTACCAGTTTTGTCACCGCAGCCAACCCCAACACCAGAAACTGAACCTCAATCAGTTGCAACACCACAGCCAACTCCAACATTAGAAGCTGAAGCTCAACCAACTGCGACACCACAACCGACTCCAACACCAGATGAAAAACCGACTCCGCAAACTTCTACAAAACCAGAAGCCAACATCCAACTTACTTCCCCAACCGAATTTCTAACTGTTCCCGAAGTTTATGCTTCTCCTTCATCCGAACCAGAAATTCAAATAACTCCCCCGCAAGTTTCTGCTTCTCCGTCAACAAGTAAAGATATTGCAATACCTCAAGCTTCTGCTTCTCCTACTCCATTACCCACCAAAGAACCAGGCTTATCCTTGAAACGTTTTGCCATTTAAGAAAGTAGGGAGAAGAGATAATATTTTCAAATCATGGGTTTGAATGATTCAATTCTATTGAAGCCATTCAAATTAATGATTTAAAGGCATATAAATGGGCGCACCTTTTCCACCATATAAATATTATCATTGATTAAAGTATTTTTTGTGAAGGAATAAAAATATTTGGGAATAGGGAGTGGGAAAACGATTTTTAACTTTCTTAATTTTGATAGGTTCCTTATAGATAATGTGAAGTTTCCAGACGGAGCTTTGCGTGAAATTGCGATCGTTCTTAGACTAGGAAATATACAAGTTCCGTCGCATAAAAAGTTTGCCATGAAACGTCAATGGAAGTCATTGATACTTGCCTTCAACTGGATATTACTCTCGTTAGGCACTTCTGTTTTTATTATCCTGACTCAATCTCCTCAAATTACTCTGGCAAAAGAACCTGCTGTAATTATCAAAAACAATACAGAAGAAGCTACTTCAGATACCGATAAGAAAAAACCAGAAATATCTACAGAAGAAACTACCGATAAGAAAAAACCAGAATCAGAAACAGCCGAAGAAGCAAAGCCAACTGCCGAAGAAATTGCTCGTCAGAAAAAACTCATTGAAGCAGATAAGCTTTATCAAGCGGGGAAGATAGCCCAAGCGCAAAAAATATACCGTGAAGCCAAAGATTCTTTTACAAACACATCCGATATCCAACCACCGAAGACAGCCATAGTTAATCCCGCAGAATTATCTCCTGCTGGCAAAGTTTATTGGAGAGAAGCACAAGCGGGAATCGTCAGTGATTTACAAACGAAAACTTTAGTACCATTAAAACTTTTAGTAGAAAATTATCCCGAATTTATTCAGGGGAATATAAAATACGCTCAAGCTCTGAAAAAATACGGTCAAGAAGAAAAAGCTTTACAAATATTAGAAAGAGCAACATCGCTTTATCCCAACCAAGCAGAATTAGTTAAAGCAAGAGTTGATGCGCTTTCAGAAGAGAAAAAATGGATGCAGGCATCTTTGGCAGCGCGTCAATTTGCCATGCTCAATCCCGAAAATCCCCAAGCTCCCGAATTTACCCAGCTTGCAGACGAGAAGCTGAAAAAATACACCTCTTATATCCGTAGAGAAACTAGAGGAAACGCCATAGCCAACGTGATTACGGGTGTTGTCGGTTATGCAGCTACAGGCAGTCTTCTCGGTCCCTTCTCCGCTCTCGACTCTACCATGATGTTGTTAAAAGGAGAAAAAGGCGTAGGTCGTTCGGTAGCCAAACAAGCTAAAAAGCGGATGGAGTTAATCGAAGACAAAGAAGTAAACGCCTATATTAACGAAATAGGTCAAAAACTGGCAAAAATCGCCGGTAGAAATGAATTTGAATACGAATTCTTTGTTATACCCGATGATAGCCTCAACGCTTTTGCTTTACCTGGTGGAAAAGTTTTCATTCATACAGGTGCGATCGCCAAAACAAATTCAGAAGCAGAAATAGCTGGATTAATCGGACACGAATTATCTCACGTAGTCTTATCCCACGGATTTCAACTGGTAACTCAAGGTAACTTAATAGCCAACGTAACCCAGTATATTCCCTACGGTGGTGGAACCGTCGGCAGAATACTCACCTTTGACTACAGCCGAGATATGGAACGTCAAGCAGATAGATTGGGGACGAGATTATTAACAGCCGGTGGTTACGCTGCTGACGGCTTGCGTAATTTAACAGTCACCATGAAAAAACAGCAGAAAAACACTCCTCCCGCATGGTTGTCTACCCACCCCGGAGGCGGTGAAAGAGTGCGTTATTTAGAAGAATTAATTACCACCAATGGTTACAATCGCTACGCTTACGAAGGAGTAGCCAAGCATCAACAAATTAAAGATAAAGTCAAGCAAATAATGAAAGAAAGAGAAGAGAAAGAAGACGAAGATAAAGACGAAGCAGAGAAAAAGCCGCAGGAAGAAAAGAAACCGCAGGAAGATAAAAATATAGAAGATAGCTAGATAGCAGTCAACATTGTAGAGACGCGATATTGTAGAGACGCGATATATCGCGTCTCTACATTTGTAAGATAATATGCCAGTTGCACAAGTGCTACACGATCGGAAAACTCGCGAATCATTTACCAAAAATCTTCGTCACTACAACACATATACTCCCAATCATTTTTACAGGAGGATGATTCATGTCATCTAGACCTTTGAAGCTTTTATTTCTCGGCGGTTTGGCAGTGTCCGTATTATTCGGTAACACTCCTGCAATGGCGCAATACGACACCTCAGACGATGCCGTTGTAGTACCCACAACAGGAAGCGGTAGTACTACCACCACAACCCCCACCACAACCAGAACCCAAACATCCACACCAACAGGAACTTCAACCACAACCTCCACAAGTAGTTCTTCACAAACCGTTGACACCGCAACTCGGTTTAGCTGTCAGATGGATACCAACGGCTATACCGTCATGTACTCTCCTCAAAGTCAACCAAATCAATTGTTTGCTTGGGCCACTCCTCAAGCATTAGGTGGTGGATGGGATGCACAAAGACGTTGCAGCACCATTGCTCAGCGTTTAGAAACCTATCGTCCAGACGGTTTGCTAGAACTTCGCACCTCAACCTTGAATGGATACGACGTATTATGCGTGACCAGCGAAGCCGATCCCTCTTGTCGTTTAGTACTAACAGTTCCTCCCGGAAGAGACGCTTTTCAAGTACGTAACGACGTTTTCCAGAACTTGGTTTCAGCAGATAGCGGACAATCAACCATCGGCGTTAACACTTACAGAGGTGGTGGGTTAGAAGACGCGATTAATCTAGGTAGAACCTTACTTGGTAACGGTAAGCGTGCAGCAGTATCCAAAGATGCGATTCAGCTAAAACCATTCTTAGATAAACAAGATGGTGGAAGCGGTAAATTAATGCGAAACGTTAAGAAAACTGCTCCTCAGTCTCGTCCAACTCAATCCGGTAATAGATTGAATCCTAATTTATTCAGATAAGGGAACAGGGAATAGGGAACAGAAAATTGTCTTAGAAATAATGGTTAGTAAAAAAAACTCAATTTAGATCCCCCCAACCCCCCTTTTTTGAAGGGGGGCTTTTATATATCAAACCAGTACTCATTTTTTACTACAATTATTTTTAGCATTGTATTAAGCATGGAAAAAATCCCAATGCCCAATGCCCAATTCCCCATTACCAATTCCCAATTATAAAAATGTTTAGTAGACCAAAACCGATACAGCCAGAACCCGGACAAGAATCAGTATGGGATTATCCTCGTCCTGCTGTTTTACAAGATACCGATAAACATATACAAATTATCTTTAACGGCGAAACTATTGCAGACACCAAACGAGCCAAGCGCGTCATAGAAACCAGCCATCCTCCCAGTTACTATATTCCCCCCGAAGATATCAAAATGGAATATTTAATTCAAACACCGCATTCGAGTGTTTGCGAGTGGAAAGGGATTGCTAATTATTACACAATCAAAGTCGGCGATAAAGAAGCACAAAATGTAGCCTGGTTTTATACCAATCCCACAGAAACATTTTTACCTCTCAAAGACTATGTAACTTTCTATGCTCATCCAATGGATGCTTGTTACGTCGATGGTGAAAAAGTCGAACCGCAACCAGGAAATTTTTATGGGGGTTGGATAACTAAAGATGTAGTTGGCCCATTTAAAGGAATTCCGGGTAGTTGGGGATGGTGAAGAGAGTTAGGAGTTAAAGAGTATTTTATGATTATTCGGCGAGTATCCGGCGGTTGAAACCGCAACTACATAGGCAAAGTCCACCTGCGTGGACTAATTAATTTATAACCCGCGCAGGCGGGTTTTGCTTGTGTAGAAGCGGTTTCAACCGCCGGGTAAATTAAGATCGCCGAAATTAGTAATTACCAATTACCAATTACCAATCCCCAATTACCAAAAATTTATTTCTCAAATATCAAATAAGTCCCTTCTAATCCTTCTAAAATTGTGCGGGTATTGGCTACCATCATTTTTTGATAAGTGTCTGCTTCACTTCCTGGTAAACCCAGATTTTCGGTATAAAGCTGTCTTTGGGATATATTTACCCGTGCTTCTTTAGCCACTGCTTCGATTAATTCAGGGCTAATTGTGGGTTGAGCAAAGATTGTGGGTATTTGAGTTCTTTGTAATGTTGTAGCTAATAGTTTAACTTTGGTATCTGATGTTTGTTCTGTAGGGCTAATAAATCTTAAGGTTCCTGCTAGTTTCATACCATAAGCACGAACGTAATAAGCCATCTCGTTATGAGTTGTAATTAAAGTGCGCTTTTTTGGAGGAATACTTTCAATTCTGGTTTTTATCCAACTATCTAACTGTAAAAGCTGGTTTTTAATTTTCTTGGTATTACTCTTATAAAGTTCGGTATTTTCGGGTATTGTTCTAGCTAAATTAATACTGATTACATCTACCATTTTGACAGCATTTTTAGCATTGTGCCATACGTAAGGGTCGGCTACTTTCTTGCCGTTTACAGTTTTCATTAATGGTGAAGGTACCGCAATTTTCGCTACAGGTAATTTAGGTGCTTTATTTTTACTTGAAAGAATAAATTTTTCTAGTCCAGGTTCTAAATTGTAGCCGTTAAAAATAATTACTTTTGCTTGATTAATTGCTTGTCGATCTGCTGGTGTTGGCTGATAAACTTTTGGATTAATTGATGGTGAAGTTAAGCAGGTAAGATTAATTGTTTCTGCTGTTATTTGCTTTGTTAAATCGCATAAAACACTTGTGGTTGCAACTACTAGCGGTAAATCTTTTTGTACTGCTGTAGTGGTAGTTACAGTTGTTGTATAAGAAGTAGTTTTATTTGAATTATTAAAATTATCGCAGCCATAAACTGATACAGTTAAAACAGCAAAGAAAATACGCAAAGCTCTGTTCAAAGGTAGTTTTTCTAACATAAACTCATAGTTAGTATTTGTTTTGTTTTGCCGAACACCACTTGTTTTTCTGATTTAGAATGATTATCATTGTCACTGAAACCAATATTTCTTTAGCATTAAGGTATCGCAATGACTATAAATACAGTTAATGCATCTTCTAATCAAGAACTTGTCATAGCTTTAATGGGTAAAGGTGGAACGGGTAAGACTTTTACTTCATTGGGTTTAATCCAAAGTTTAAGAAAGTTGGATAAAGCAATGATTGTAGCGGATGCAGATACAAATAGGTCACTTTCGCGCTATCTTGCTGGTTATTATTTGGGATATGGGGAAGAGGAATTAAAGCAACTTCCACAAATAACTTTAGCCGAACAGGATTTTTACGAGTTTCAGCAACTAGATTCCGAACGACTTTACCGCGATTTTTACGGTACTCCATTCGATAGAGTAAAGAATTTTTCAGTTGAGCCACCAGACTCTTTTACTCAGAAGTACATCAAATCTCTTGACGAAAAACTTGCATTGATGTCTGTGGGAACAAGTGCTTTGCGTAAGGAAGAGCTTTATTCTAATCGGTGTTCTCACGCTACACTAAATCCCTTAAAAGCCTGGTTAGCTTTATCTACAAATGGAATTATAGTAGCAGACTGTGGTGGTGGGGAAGATGTTGGTAGATTTGGTTTACCCATTGGTGCCCATGTGGTGGTTGTGGTAGTGGAAGCGACTCCCGACGCGATCGCCATTTCCGAAGATATTCGCGCGATTGATGAAGAATTAGGAATTCCCGTAGTTTACGTTTTGAATAAGTGTCTCAATCAGTTCCCAGAAGTTGAAGCTTTTGAAGAGGAGCATCAAGATACTATCGTAGGTAAAATTCCTTTCATACCCACAATTTACGGAAAAAATCCTTTAGAAGTATTCAATGAGATTGAACCTATATTTAACCCAATAATTGAGAAAATCCTCTCTCAGAAATTGAGTTCTCCCCAGCAAAGATGGGAAAGAGTATTGAGATGGCAAGAAAGATTGCAGCAGCAAATGGAAATAAAAAAAAGTCAACCCTTTAGTATCGTTTCTTAACATTTGAAGAAAGTAGGAAATAAGGGAATGGGTAGATAGAGAGTTTCTTGTTCCCAGTCTCCGGCTGGGAATACATATCAAGAGGCTCTGCCTCGCGGTATATTAAGAGGCAGAGCCTCTAGTAATTAGATTCCCAGCCAGAGACTGGGAACCAGCGAACCAGGGAATTTACAATTATCACAAATTCCCAAACTTCGGACTCCACCAGCCTTTAGCAGTATTAAAATAAACGGCTTGTTTGTGCTTGCTATCTTGCCGTGCTTTAGAATCCGAACACCGTAACATGGTTTTCTTCTGTCCGTCTTTTGTATAACCATATTCTTCCATCGGTTTTTTGCATACGGGGCATGGATATTTGGTAATTTTCGCTGGAGGTTTCTTAGCTACAGGGGTTTTATCATCTTTTGAACGTGGAGCTTGCCATTTTTTCTCGTAATCGCTCCAAAATAAAACCACGTTTTCACAACCGCTGACGCATTTAAGAAAATATTTCTTTTTAACTTTGCTGCTTTTAATTTTTGCTAGATGATTGTTGCATTCAGGACAGCGAGTTCTGGATTTATCGTATTTACGTTCTGTAGCAGGATAATTTTTCTTCCCATTCGATGCAGCTACAGGTACAGTTTTCGCTTTTACTAAAGCTGGTACAAAGTAATCTTGATTCCAATTTGTAAGATATTTCTGCCACGGTTGTTTTCCGTGAGCAATGCTATCGAGTGCATCCTCCATTTGGGCAGTAAATTCTGTTTTTAATAAATCTGGTAAAGCTTTCTGTAAAAAGTCATCTACTTCTAATCCCAAAGTTGTCGGCTGTAAATTTGATTTTGTTAACTCGACGTAACCGCGTTTCTTCAAAGTCGCAATTGTCGGAGAATAAGTACTGGGACGACCAATTCCTTTACGCTCCATCAATTGAACTAACTTTGGTTCGCTGTATCTTGGTGGTGGTTGAGTTTGTTTCTTCTCGTGACCGGCATTTTCTAAAGTTAGTATTTGTCCTTGTTGTAAATTGGGTAAAAGCGTATCTTTGCTCAAATTTGCCCAGTATTTAGCATAGCCGAGAAACTCTACTATCTGTCCCCTCGCTTGCCAAAGTACTTCACCAGATTTAATAATTACTAAAGTTTTACGAAGTTGCGCTGCACGACATTGAGAAGCAACCGCTCTTTTCCATATCAATACATATAAATTAAATTCGTCTGGTAATAGTTCAACTCGCAACTCAACGGAAGGACGAAATACGTTAGTAGGGCGAATCGCTTCGTGAGCTTCCTGAGCCGTCTTTTTACTGCGATATGTTGCCGTTTTATTCGGTAAATTCTGCGGATCGTTTTGCTCCAACCATTTACGCACGTCAGCGCAAAATTCCGGACTCAACATCACCGAATCCGTCCGCATATAGGTAATTAAACCAGCTTCATACAGCTTTTGCGCCACCTGCATGGTTTTTTCAGGTGCAAATTTTAACCTCGAACCAGCAGCTTGTTGCAAAGTAGAAGTAATAAAAGGTGGAGGTGGTTGACGACTAGCAACTTTCCCTTCATATTGAATAATTTGATGGGGATTATTTCGCGCTTCCGTTACCAAACGTTCCGCTTCAGCTTCCGAAAGTACGCGAGTGGATTCGGCTTTTTCTGACTTCTTAACTACCGTGTCATCATTCTCTCGATCGTCTTGCTGTGCTGTATCAGAAGCAGAATTTACCATTCCCTTATAAAAAGCGCGGAAACCTTCAACATAATCTACCCAAACACTCCAATAATCTTGGGGTACAAAAGCGAGAATTTCTCTTTCACGCTGACATATTAAATGTAGAGTTGCGCTTTGAACTCTTCCAACGCTCTTTGCACCATTATTTAAAGCCCAAACTAACGGACTACCCTTGTAACCAACTAATTTATCCAAGCAATCTCGGCACAATCCAGCACCAACCAAATTAGCATCAAGCCTTCTAGGTTTAGCTACAGCAGCCCGCACCGCAGACTCTGTAATCTCTGTATAAACAACTCGTTTCGGCTCCCTTAATCCCAAAGCTTCCTTAAGATGCCAAGCGATCGTTTCTCCTTCTCGATCGGGATCTGTAGCCAAAACCACTTCTTTTACCTGCTTAACCGCAGCTTTCAACTTACTAATAGTTTCCTTAGCTTGCTGACTGCGTGGAATGTAGCGACACCGCACGTTGTTACCATCCATAGTAAAGCCAAGAGAATCCTCACCTTCATTACTAAGTTCTCGAATGTGACCGCAACTAGCGCGAACAATCCATTCACTTCCGAGAATTTTACTTAGCTTTTTTACTTTACCGGGAGATTCCACTATCAGCAGGCGTTTGGGCATGACACTAATAGATTGAGATGCAATTTGAAAAATACTTATAAATCTTAATATGACAGTTATAGTACAGTTGTTTTAAATATTATTATTTTGATTAAAAAAATTAACATCTATTTATTGGGCATGGGGCATTGGTAATTGGTAATTGGTAATTGCTAGTTGGTAATGATTAATTCCTAATTCCTAACTCTTAGCATTTTTGTACCTCTGATTTATTAAAAAAACTTAAAATTATTAGAATCAGCAAGCTTTTTGATAAGAAATATTAAGCTAACTAAATTGAAGCCTTCTATCTAAAGTATTAATTATCTTGCTTGCATTAGGCTGTATGCCTTTGGATAGATGATAAAAAAAAATTAACTAGATAATTCACAAATAAATGCCAATACATAATTACGAAATATTAACTGTAAAGTTTGTTTAATAAATGCTCATTTTCCCATTCACTTTCTATATACTTGGTTTCTATGAATGTTAAATATGTTGATCCCGAGGGATTTAATAATTAAACGCGCTGATTTCAAACTATATATTGTACTCTTGGAGGAAAAATAATGGCTTTATCACAAACAACTGATATGGGAAAAACCTACTCGTTATTAATGATAAAAAGCTTCTTGATATGGACTTTTACACTGGCAGTATGCTTGCTGGTTGTCGGTTTTCCTTTAGTGGTTTTAATGGCTACGGTTGGATGTTTGCTTTCTATTGTTCTGCAATCTGTAATGCCAGCTAGCGCGGTTTTGGTTGTAGCAGGTAGCTTGATAATGTTTAATGTTTTGGCAGTAGTAGTAGCTGCTGGCGTATTAACACTTCGAGGCGTTCATCCTACAGAAATTAAATGGTTAAGCTGGCTTCATGGAGAAGAAGAAGAGTTGAACACAAGTGTTTATGCAGCTTGTCCTTTAACTTGCGAGGTAGAGTCTTTTTAGTTTGTGATATGAAATTGTAGCCATCATTGCTAAATTCGACAAATAGTGCAACTGCCCGGTTAAACCGGGCTTTTTCATTTTTATGGGGAGTGTAGAGACGTAAGATTTTACGTCTCCCGACGATTCCGGGAGAAACGAACCCCGTACTAATTTATGCAATCGAGTATTAACGATCTTTGTCATTAATTTTGACGGATTCTTTTTCTTCCAAACGTAGGGAGACGTTATGTATAACGTCTCTACATTTCACAAGAAATATCTACTTTTGTGACAATATGCTATTGACGAATCGCCCTTATGGTAATGACTATTGACTATTAACTAGTGATTTATGACTAATTATGAAGCGAGTTTGTATTATCTTAGGTACTCGTTCCGAAGCGATTAAACTTGCTCCGGTGATTAAAACCTTCCAAGCTTATGAAGGTTTGGAAACTCAGGTGATTTTAACTGGACAGCATCGCGAGATGGTTGAGCAGGTGATGGGATTGTTTAATTTGAAGGCTTCTCGGAATTTGGAGATTATGCAGCCAAAACAATCTCTGAGCGATATCACTTGTCGTAGCTTGCGTGGGTTGCAGGAGTTATTTGAGGAAAGCGAACCAAATTTAGTTTTGGTGCAGGGAGATACAACTACAGCTTTTGCAGCAGCTTTGGCAGCTTTTTATAAAAAAATTCCTATTGGTCATGTCGAAGCTGGATTAAGAACTGATAACATATTTAATCCTTATCCAGAAGAAGCAAATCGACGCTTGATTTCTCAAATTGCACAACTGCATTTTGCTCCTACACCTTTGGCTGAAGAAAATTTACATAGCTCTGGTGTGTTAGGGGAAGTTCACATGACTGGTAACACTGTAATTGATGCGCTGTTGAATGTAGCTAAAAGCGAACCTCCGTGTAACGTACCTGGTTTAGAATGGGATAATTATCGAGTTATTTTAGCTACAGTTCACCGCAGAGAGAATTGGGGAGAACCGCTTGAAAGCATTGCCCAAAGTTTTTTACAGATATTAGATAAATTCCCCGACACAGCATTATTGTTACCATTGCACCGCAATCCTACGGTAAGAGAACCATTGCAGGCAATGTTAGGAAATCATTCCCGAATCTTCTTAACAGAACCCTTAGACTACGCTCAACTAGTTGGAGCAATAATGCGATCGCACTTGTTGCTCACAGATTCAGGTGGGTTACAAGAAGAAGCCCCCAGCTTAGGAAAACCAGTATTAGTACTCAGAGAAACAACTGAAAGACCGGAAGCAGTAAGCGCAGGGACGGCCAAGCTTGTAGGAACCGATACCCAAACAATCGTCGCAAGTGCAGTACAACTATTAAGCAATCCGGCAGCCTATGACACTATGGCAAACGCAATTAATCCCTTCGGAGATGGGCGTGCTTCCGAGAGGATTTTAGGAATTGTGCGCGGTTTTTTAGGAGTTAGGAGTTAAAAGTTAGGAGTTGGGCATGGGGGATTGGGCATTGAGCATGGGGGAGCATTGGACTGCTCACTGCTCACTGCTCACTGTATTCTTCCTCATCTTCTAAAGGCAATTCAATCACAAATTCCGCTCCGTTTCCGGGAGAGGAAAGACAATATAAATTACCACCATGAGTTTCGGTTACTATTTGATGGCTAATTGAAAGTCCTAAACCCGTTCCTTTTCCTTCCGGTTTGGTAGTAAAGAATGCATTGAATAGTTTACTTCTGACTTCTTCTGGCATTCCAGGGCCGTTATCTGCAATACGAATGGTAACTTTGTCTTCGTCTGCTGAAGTACGGATGGTAATAACGTTCTTGTTTTTCTCAATAAGAGCGTAAGTTTTGCCTTCGTTGGATTCTTCTAAAGCATCAATTGCATTCGCTAATAAGTTCATGAAAGCTTGGTTGAGTTGACCCGAATAACACTCAACTGGAGGCAAATCTTCATACTTTTTGACAACTTCGATTGTGGGGCGTTGTGAATTCGCTTTCAAGCGATGTTGCAAAATCATCAAAGTAGTTTCGATGCCTTCATGAACGTTAACCGGCTTCTTCTCAGCGCTATCAGTACGCGAGAAATTCCGCAAAGACTGCATGATATCGCGAATTCTGTCGGTTCCCAATTCCATAGAAGTTATCATCTTAGGCAAATCTTCTAAGAGGTAATCTAAGTCTATTTCTTCTTGGAAAGTTTCAATTTCCTCCGGTGGAGAAGGTACATTAGCCTGATATAGATTTAACAATGCTAGTAAATCTTCGATATATTGATTAGCTATGGATAAGTTACCTGCAATGAAACCAACGGGATTATTCACTTCGTGAGCAACACCTGCTACCAATTGTCCCAAAGAAGAGATTTTTTCAGTTTGTACTAATTGAGCTTGAGTTTGCTGGAGCGTTTGCAAAGATTCCCGTAACTGGTGTGACTTTTCTTGTTCTCCAGCGTAAAGACGAGCATTTTCAATTGCGATCGCAGCTTGTGAGGTGAGTAGTTTGAGGATTTCCAAGCGCGAGTTTGTAAATGCACCAGTGACTTGGTTATTTTCTAGATAAATAATTCCGGTGAATTTACCTTGATAGAAAATAGGAGCGCATAAAATCGATTTTGGTTGTTCGCGGAGTATGTAGGAATCTTCTTTATAAATTGCTTCTTGGGTTGCGTCGTTGAGTACCAAAGGTTGCTGAGTTCTGGCAACGTAGTGAATTAGGCTTAAAGGGATATTTTGGCTTTCTTCTACCGGGGTTGATTGCAATACAACTAAATCGTTATGTTGGTCGTTATCGATAGCTTCGATAAATAACTGCTCGTTTTTGAGCAAAATCAAACAACCCTTTTGAGCCGCAGCATTTTCTAAAATAATAGATAACAGCTTATCGAGAAGATTATCTAAAACGATTTCGCTGGTAATAGCCTCACTTGCCTTCATTACCGTAGTTAAATCTAAAATACTATTGCTATTAGTTGATGATTCTAAAGCTCTCGAAGAACTACTAACAATAGTTCCTGTAATGTCTTGCTGTGGTATTATGCTGCTTTCGCTGCGAATAATTAAATTAGGATAACGTTCCTCTAAATCCTTAACTTTAGCTAAAGCACCCCAGCGAATGTAGCCATAGTAAGCATCAGTCATGTAGATTTTAGCAATTTTATCCTTACCTAACACCAGATAAAACTGCGCTGCGAGTTCGTTCCCCAGTGCTTCCTCTTGGGTGTATTCATTTTCTTTTGCACCAGCAATAGCTCGGTCATATAAATTCATTGCTTTGACATTTTTACCGAAAATTCGAGCTTTTTCCGCTTCAACTAAATCGTACTTATGTTGAAAATTGCAGGCTGCATGATGCGCCCATTTCTTCATTTTTTTTTGGTTCGCGGCGACTTTTTTAAGGTATTGCTTTTGTTCTGTGGAAGTGACGTTTTTGTAGTTCGCCAGGAGTGCGAGGGAGTAGTAGAAATTGTTGACGCAGTACATTAAAAAGCCGGGATTGCTTTCTTGGTACTGTTCTGTGAGGCGAGAATTTTCGATTGCTTGTGTATAGTCTTGGAAGAAATAACTAAAAATATTTTTAGCAAAGTAAAAAGTACTCAACCAAGAAGAGTTATTGCCAAAACCAGCTATCATATCTATTTCATCAAAAGCCTCTTCTTTTAAAATATTTGTCGTAAATGCTCCTTTCTGAAAATTTAAAATTGCTTTTCTGATAACGCTTATAGATAAGGCTACAGCTGTCATTTTTAACTTTTGGGTTAGCATGAAATAATTAAAAATATTACAATTAATAACTTCTAAATTATTTCCGCTTAAAAATAGATTAGTAGCTACAGTCCAATTACAATAACTAGCAAATTCTATATCCCCAGTTTGTAGACCACTTTGCATGCCATGTTGCAACGAAGTTATAGTTTCTTTGTCATGCTCCTTAAAGTGCTGAATCATTGCATTAAAAACATAGCAGACTTTACATCTGTATGAGTTAGCATTCATATGGTCTAGAAGCGACAAACCTAATAACCCAAATCGATAACCAGCTTTAATATCTCCAAATTTATCGCATAACATTGCGCCATAAATACTGTATCCGTAAGAACTAGGTGCTGAGTTTCCATACTTAGCAGATAACCTAACCATTCCTAATATAGTTAATGGAAAGATTAAAGACCCTGCTTGACTAGCTGCTGGATTCACTAGCATTAAAATCTGCATAGCTGCTAATTTATAAGGGTCAGTCATTCTTGGCAAATAAGCTAAGTCTTCTATTGATTGTCTTGCTAAAATTAATTTTGTACGAATTACTGCTTCTAAAAAATGCCATATTTTGGGTTTTTTAGGTAATCGTACACCAAGAATATTTAGAACATCTATTCCTTGTTCTAAAGCTTCTGATATTCTATTTTGTAAAATATAAGACTGAATTTTTATTTCATAGATTTTAGCTTTTTCTAAAATAGTCTTAGCTTCTTTTAAAGAGAGATTACAAAGACTTTCCGAGTATATAAAATTACCTTTTAAATATTCTGCTTCTGCTGTTTCGACATATAAATTAAATATAAGTTGATAATTCTTTTGCCAGCTATCTGCTTTCAAAAGTTTTAACCCTACATTCAAGTATTTAACAGCAGTGTCATAAGCTGTAGCAGTCTTAGCTTTTTTCCCAGCCATTAAATTGAGTTTTGCTAGCTCATATTTGTCAGATTGTTCAGTTAGCAAATCAATACCAGTATTTAATTGATTTACAATATCTAAAATATTTTCTGAAAGCAATTCTGGTGGCGTTTGCTTCAAAAGTAGCTGACCGATTTGAAGATGAGTTGCTTGTTTCTTTGATTCAAGAATGAATGAATACGCCGCTTGCTGCACGCGGTCGTGTAAGAACTTATATCCAACTTTAGTAATGTTGGATTTTAAAGCTTCTATTGAAGATTCTAAAGAATTTGCGTCTAAATTATCTACATCTTCGTCAAATACTAAAGGAATCTTATAAGATTGATTCAAGGGTAGAATTAATCCAGCTTGTAATGCTGCGTCTAATTGCTTAGCAGTATTTACCTGAGATTTTTGATTTACAATTGACAGTACATCGAGTGTAAATCTATCTCCGATACAAGACGCTAGTTGCAGCACTTGCTGTGTAGATTGTGGTAACTTCTGAATACGATTAGCAACTAATTCTACAACGCTTTTCTCAGTGATGCCTATGGCTTGAATTTCCTCAATATTCCACTTCCACATCCCTTGATTTTTTTCTTTATTTATTAGAGAGGAAAAGGGAGTAAAATCAAATTTTAAAAGATTTTCCTGGTAAAGTGTTTGCAGTAATTGGGTGATAAAAAAGGGATTGCTACCAGTTTTATTACAAATTAACTCAGCTAAAGTATTGACTCTTTCCGTACTATCATTTAATGTTTCGGCAACCAAATCAGTTACATTTGCAATTTCAAGTGGTTTTAAAACAATATTATGAACAATAGCGTTATGTTTTTGTATTTGTTCTAAAGTTTGTGTTAAAGGATGGGTTGGACTAACTTCATTATCTCGGTAAGCCCCAATCAACAGCAAATATTTGGTTTCGGATTCAACAGTCAGTATTTGTATTAATTTCAATGTTGCAGAATCTGCCCACTGCAAGTCATCAAGAAAAATTACTAAAGGATGTTCTTTTTTTGCGAAAACGTTGATGAACTCGGTAAAAACGCGATTGAAACGGTTTTGTGCTTCTGTTCCACCCAGTTCGGGTACTTCTAATTGTTTACCAATGATGAGTTCAACTTCTGGAATTACATCAATAATTACTTGTCCGTTTGCACCAACAGCAGTTAATATTTTGCTACGCCATTGTTCGAGTTGAGTGCTGCTTTCTGTAAGTAACTGTTGCATCAAGCTACTTAAAGCCTGAATTAGTGAAGCGTAAGGAATATTGCGTTTGAATTGGTCAAATTTACCGCTAATAAAGTAACCGCGCTTTTGGGTGATGGGTTTATTGACTTCATAAACTACGGATGATTTACCAATTCCTGAATAGCCAGAAACTAGCATCAATTCGCGGCTTCCTTTGCTGACTCTTTCAAAAGCATCTAAAAGTTGATTAACTTGAGTTTCTCTGCCATAAAGCTTTTGAGGAATGAGTAATTGACTCAATACATCCAATCTTCCCGGTTGGAACTCGATAATTGTTCCCGTCATTTCCAACTGTTCGCGACACAGTTCTAAATCCGCTAAAAGCCCTTTCGCAGTTTGATAGCGGTCTTCGGCATTTTTCGCCATCAGCTTTTCTACCACATTAGCGATCGCGTTAGGAACTTCTACATTTAATTGTTGGATTGAAGGGGGTTGCTTGGCAATATGGGAATGAATCAACTCTAAGGGGTCGTTACTTTGAAAAGGTAATCTTCCGGTAAGCATTTCATAGAAAGTTACACCCAGAGAATAAAAATCGGTGCGATAGTCAAGGGAGCGATTCATTCTCCCAGTTTGTTCGGGGGACATATATGTTAATGTCCCTTCAAGTTGATTAGGGTTAGTTAATTGAGGTTTTTCATTACTGAGTCTTGAAGCTATACTAAAGTCAGTAAGCTTAACCTGTCCCGTTTTAGGATTAATAACGATGTTATCTGCTTTGATATCTTTGTGAATAATATTATGTGAATGCAGCGATACCAAACCTTTTGCCAACTGCACCGCAATGTTTAAAAATTCCAGTAATTCTAATTTTCGATTATAAATTACTTTCTTAAGAGACTGTCCGCCAAAATCTTCTAATACCAGTACTAAACGATTGTACTCGGTTTCAAGCCTTAATATCTTGACGGTACCTTCTAGATCGAGATTTTCAGTGATTTTGTATTCGTGCTTCAGTTGAGTAATCGCATCTAAAGTAGGATAGTCTGCCTTAAGAACTTTAAGGATGACTTTTTGCTGGTTTAGATGCGATGTACCCCGATAAATAATAGTGTTGATTCCCTCGTATATGACTTCCGTAATGTCATAGTCAGGAACCAAGGTAGATGTGAGCATTACACAATCCTTCCTAGAAGAGTATTAATGTGTTCGTATATCTAGGGTTCCCCAATATTCTCTTTTTTAAACACCTGTAGAGGGTAATTCGCTGAAAATTTAAAATGTAATGTCAATTAGAGCAAAATATTTATATCCACTATTTAATAATGCTTGAGGCTACGGAATGTAGGTTTTAAATAGATGGACACATTTATACGTAAAAGATTCTTATAAGTAAGACCAAGTTAAAGAAGCAATCTAAGGGTATTTAGATTGCCTCTTTAATTTTTTTTTAATGGCGATTAATATTAATGTTTACTAACCTAAACTCAGGTATTTTATGCGGATACTAACGAAGTTTGAGTAGAACTAGCACATATAAATAGTTTGTTATAAGCTTCTTTTTCTGCTACAGACATCATCTGATTCATAAATTTTGTAAAACCATCAAAAACTTTATAAACTAATTTGTAAGCTTGCATTCTTTGATTTGGAGTGAGAGAAATTGCTCCTAATAACTCCTCCAAATTTTCTGTCTCTCCAATGAGATGACCTGTTTCCACTGTCAAATGACTATAACTGAAATAACGGTAGTTTTGGTGAGTTATTTCTTGAAGTTCTTGACCTAACTTTCCAAACACTGAAAATGCTACGTTTCCTGTAGCTTCTACTGATTCTAAAACTATTGCTTTAATTATAGGATCTTTATTAAAAGCAGATACCATTAGTTCATAAGCTATATTACGTGCTGCTTGAGTTTCCTTACTCCAAATAAATCTTAAAGCATCTGTATAATTTACTAAAGGGTTTAATCCCATTTTCTCTAAGTCTTCTAGAAACCATATCCAATGATATTGATCTTCAGAACTATGCTTATTAATCAATTCCTGAACTAGCTTATCCTGTATATTGTCAGAAACAAATTTTTCATCACGTAAAAAAGATTGATTTAACTCTCCAAAAATCATTACAAAAGGAGCAATGTAAGGTGTCCAAACTAACCTTTCTCTTATATCTATACTTTCATCTCTTAAATATTCAAAAAACGGTAATTTCGCAAACTCTTTTTTTCTTTCTTCAATCAGTTCTAAAACTTCTTTCATTTTAATTCTCTAGGGTCAAGGTACAATCTTCTTTGATTAAAGATGGTATTTGCACTAATCCCTGACACTATCTTCCAATAACCAAAACGTTCGCCGAATAAAAATGCGAACATTAAATTATTAAAAAGCTACACGGCGGAGAACTTTAAAAACAATGCAACCTAGCATCAACTAACTTTTTCTAAACCACTGTATTAAACAGTATTCAGTTTTGTTAGCCTTGCTTAAGCTCCGTAACTAATATTTAGTTTGACAGAAGAATTTTGAAATGGGTAGGGGTTTAGAGTAATCTTTATCGAAAGAAAAATAATTAGAATAAATACGGATAACTCCATCGGCTATAAACATAGATATATGCTTTTTTATTCATATCAATTTCAGAGAATATACTGAAGTTTATCTATTATTGTTCTGAAAAACATTAATTCTTTAATTAACTCTTATCAATTGCGTAGATAAATCCCATATTTGATTTTGGATTGAGGTGTGTTTCCAAACGGTTGAAGCCCTCACCCTACAAGGGCTATGGTGTACACAGAAGTCTTTTAGATTTGTTTCACAGCGTTTAGATCCCCCCTAACCCCTCTTAAAAAAGGGGAGAATGGATTCAAAGTCCCCCTTAACAAGGGGGATTTAGGGGGATCTCATCAGATGTGTGTACACTGGTGGGTCAGAATTTGGGTTTTTATAAAATTGTCAGGTTGTTACAGATACTCTTCTATAAAAAACCCGACTTCTCAACTCACAACCACATCTTTTTCTTTCTTCTCTTCCTCTTCGGGTAAACCCAACATCGAACGATACAAGCTTACATACTTCTTAGCGGAAAGATTCCAACTAAAGTTCTGACTCATGCCCCGTTGTTGCAATTCCTGCCATTGCGGTTTAAAGCGGAAGCCTTCCCAAGCCCGTACCATGCAGGTATATTGATCTAAAGCTTCGTAGCGATCGAAGCAATAACCAGTACCTGCTTTGTTCGTGGGGTCGTGATGCGATACTGTATCTACCAATCCTCCTGTACGCCGCACAATTGGCACGCAACCGTAGCGCATTGCTAGCATTTGACTGATTCCGCAGGGTTCAAAACGGCTGGGCATTAAGAATGCATCGCTACCAGCGTAAATGCGACGAGCCAAAGCATCGTTATATAGTATATAGCTTGCCATCCGTCCGGGAAAACGAGATGCCATTTGCCAAAGTTGGGTTTCGTAATTTCTGTCTCCCGTCCCCAATACTACAAACTGAGCATCTGTATAGGATAAAAATTTATCGAGAACCTGCAACATTAAATCAATGCCTTTCTGCTCTACCAAACGGGATACCATCCCAATTAAAAAGGCATTTTTATTAACTTCTAATCCCAATTCTTCCTGTAAAGCAATTTTATTCGGCTTGCGTTTTTCTAAGCTATCCTTAGTGAATTTCTCTTCGATATATTTATCTGTTTCGGGGTTGTAAACTTCGGTATCTATACCATTGACAATACCCGATAATTTACCGCTAATAAATGACAGCAACCCCTCCAATGTTTCACCATAATCAGCCGTCTTTATTTGATCGGCATAAGTTGGAGAAACTGTAGTTACTTTATCGGCAAACTGTACCGCAGCCGCCATCGTATTGTGTCCTTGCATATACCACGGACACCAAGTAATTTTCTCTAAATACCAGCGCCAAGGACCTTGATAAGCTAAGTTGTGAATTGTAAATACGGTACTGATATCGGGCGTTTGACTCAGCCATACCGGAAGCATTCCTGTATGCCAATCGTGACAGTGAACTATTTCGGGTTTCCAGTAATTCCAACAAAACTCGGCAGCACCGTTAGCAAAGAAAGTGAAGCGCCAATCTTCATCATCACCACCATAAACTTTGCGCGGATCGAAAGCCGGATGTCCAAACAAATACAGGGGAACATCAGTACGGGGAAGCACCGATTCGTAAACCGCAAAATCATTGAACATGGCAGAACCCTTCCAAACAGGTTCTTCAGGAATTTCCATCTTATCCGGCAGAAAACCGTAGTAAGGCATAAAAATCCGCACATCATGCCCCATTTTCCGCAAAATCTTCGGCAATGCACCCACAACATCGCCCATTCCGCCAACTTTCGCCACCGGAGCCGCTTCCGCCGCCACAAATAGAATCCGCATTTCAGTTATCAGTTATCGGTTGTCAGTTATAAGTTATCAGTTGTTGGTTGTTCGTTGTTAGTTGTTAGTTGTTAGTTGTTGGTTGCTGGTTTCATCTGACGATTAAAGTTACCGTTTTTTCAAACTTCTAACTCCCAACTCCTAACCCTTCGGGTTCACAGTCGCTCATGGGGGAGACCCCCAAGACCGCGCTGTCTCACTCCTAACTCATAACTCCTAACTGAAATTCAACCGCGTTGAATAGTAGCGAAAATCTCTTCTAAGATTTCCTGCGCTCCCTGTTCGCGTAAACGCTCCGCTAATTGAGTTCCTATTTTCTCTGGTTCGGATAAGGAACCAGTTACGGTGTCTTGAACGCGCTTTGTACCGTCGATGCTGGCAACTAATCCTGTTAAAGTAAGTTCGTCACCGTTAATTTCGGTATTTACGCCGATGGGTACTTGACAACCACCTTCTAATTCGCGGAGGAATGCTCTTTCTGCAAGACAGCGATCGCGCGTTTTGGGATGTTCGATTGCTTTGAGCAAAGATATCAGTTTTTCGTTATCGGCAAGGCATTCGATGCCTAATGCACCTTGTCCAACTGCGTGAAGGGAGATTTCTGGAGGAATAACTTGATGGATGCGCTCTGCCATTGCTAAGCGTCCCAATCCGGCTGCTGCCAAAATTAAAGCGTCGTATTCTCCGGAGTCAAGTTTGCTTAAACGGGTATTTAAGTTGCCGCGTACATCTTTAAACTCGAAGTGAGGGAAATGATGCCGTAATTGCGCTAAGCGTCGTAAAGAAGATGTACCAATAACCGCACCTTCAGGCAAGGTTTCGATTTGTTTATCTTTGTGCTTTTCATGCACAACCAAAGCATCTGCGGGGTTTTCTCGCTCGGTAATCGTCGCTAAGCCCAATCCTTCGGGTAAACGAGTAGGTAAATCCTTTAGAGAATGAACTGCAAAGTCAATCTCCCGATTCATCATTCCCGTTTCCAGTTCTTTGGTGAATAATGCTTTGTCACCAATTTTCGCTAAAGGCACATCCAAGATTTTGTCACCCTTGGTAGACATGGTGTGAACTTCAAACTGGATGTTGGGAAACTTCAGGGAAAGTTGTTGCTTTACCCAATGTGTCTGGATAAGAGCGAGCTGGCTTTTACGAGAACCAATGCGAATAGTTGTGATAGAACTCGAAACAACTGATGTCATAAACCAATTTTTCAAATCAGGAGATATATTCCTTATATAGACTACCGCACTCAGAGACTCAAAGAATTAATTTGTATCATCAAGGTCAAGTAAATTGTGGCTTTTTTTTACATTACTTCACGAACTTTTGTTAAATATTTCGCCGTAAAATGTATGCACGCTAGAAATCACATCTCATAAGCAAATTATTGGCTCAATTCCTGGTAGAATAGGTGGAAAAAGAAATTGCAAAATTATAAAGAATAATTAATTTTTGGCGGTTGGTATTTTATTTAATAAATAGGGTTGAGGGTTGGGGGGAACGAGAGCATCAGAGTTTTGATAATTTAGTAAGATTTAGATTGTCATTAGGCTACGCTGCATTCGCAATGACAAAAAATATAAGCACTTGTGCCTACATTCAATTAAAAATTTCGTCTTGGTAGGGAACAGAAAACAAAAAACAGTTATATAACTGAACAGTAAATATAGGAAAATGCAGGTTTGACTACTTATACATACTTAAATATTTGGGATGTTCCAACAGGGAACAGAAGAAATTATAATTACCAATTACCAGCAAAAAGCTTTACAAAAACCTGCTGTACAAACATGAATATGCTTTTCAACTGATAACTTGCAGCATTATCAACAAGCATAAAGAAAGCCGGAATATTTTCATGAAAACACGACTCTACATCGTTGTGGAATACTCTTGAAGCCGAGTTTATGAGTATTGGTGCATTTCGGTGAATTAATTCGATTCTCCATCAGACTTAAATTAAAAAAAAATAAACCTCACCCTAGAAAGAAGAAATCATTCTTTTAAAAAGATATTAGTGATTAAGAACAAGAATCATTTTACAAAAAATGTCAGTGGAGAATTTAGGAGTTAATAACATTGAAATTCGTATCCGAGCCTACAATTACCGATAAAATCCGTAAAATGAAGCAGCGGGTGAAGTGGGGAGACTCCGCAATCGTTGAACGAAATATTGACCAAACAAGTTTAGTTATAGATGATGGAAAAAGTGACGATGCAGAATTTTCTTTTTTAGTAGTAGGTGATAGCGGTACGGGTTCGCACCGGGGACATAGCCCGATGAGGAGAATTGCCGAACTAATGATACCCTACTACGATGAATGTCGGTTTATGCTGCATACGGGCGATGTTGTTTATCAAGTGGGTTCAAGCGAATACTATCCTAAAAACTTCATCAAACCCTATCGAGAACTTATTGTCGGTGGCGAACATTATAAAAAAGTTGCTTACGACGAAATGGTTTTCAAGAAGCCTATATTGCCCGTACTAGGAAACCATGATTACTATGACTTACCAATTATATATGGTTTGATATCCGCAACGACTTTACCATTTCGTCGCTTGATCCCATCAAAATTAGATATTGAAGTTGGCAGACACGGTTCTCGTAAAGGTGATGCATTTGCAAAAGCATTTTTGGATTATCTAAGTCAGTTTAATTTTCCGGGTGAATTAGCGCGTCATTTAGACGAACATTACACGGCTAAAACAGATAAAGGAAAATGTATTCGTTACGTACCGGGGCAATTTACACGTCTTCCCAATCGTTACTATACATTCCGCTATGGTGGAATAGATTTTTTTGCTTTAGATTCTAATACTATCAATGACCCGCTTCCTTTACCAGATACAAAGGAAGGTCAAGCTTATCGTTTATCATTACAAAAAAGGCGCGATGAATTAGAACGAGAACAAGAAGAAATTAGGGAAACTTCCGAAAAACTAAATCCGAATAAGCCCAGCGACGCAGAAAAAATCGATGATTTACAGTCCAAGCTGTCGCAAATCGAGGAAATGATTGTTGATATTGAGAAGCAATTAAATACTCCTAGAATTACAGTTGTTGATACCGAACAGCTTGAGTGGCTAAAGCAGCGTTTAATAGAATCTTGGAATTCTTCCTATGTACGAGGAAGAGTAGTTTATTTTCATCATCCCCCCTACGTGACTGAAGCAACCAAATGGGAACAAGCGCAAACTCTCGCCGTTCGCAGCCGCATCCGAAAGGTACTTAATGAAGTTGCTAGCGAGGTAGATTCCTTAACTAAAGGTCGTCCTATAGTGGATTTAGTTTTAAACGGACACGCTCACTGTATGGAACATATAGAAACATTAGATACAGGTAATGCCGACTCTAATATTAACTGGATTGTTTGCGGAGGTAGCGGACATAGCTTGCGAAGACAGCGCCCCGAAGGTGCAGATTTATGGAATTATTTCCCAATAAGCGGTGAAGACAAATCTAAAATAATAGCGCGATCGCATCTTTTTGTAGGTCGTAACGGGCACGGTTCCCATAAAAGAAGACCTTATTCAGGACTTAAGATTGATGTTAAAGAAGGTACACCACCCAAGTTCGTAGTTAAACCGTTAGTTGCAGAACGCTATCAAAGGGAATGGCATCAACCAGAAATAGAATCATTTACAATTTGTGCAGATTTGAATTATTTGTAAAAATAAGTATCCGTGCAAAATTAATTAAACATTTCGTCTGGTTAGGGAATGGGTAATAGGGAACAGGGAACGGTTACATAACTGCATAATAATGATATAAATAATTTTGCTTAAGTACTTCTAGAAACCCGATATCTCAAAGATATCGGGCTTCTTAAATTTAATATTAATGATTGCTGAAATATTTGATTATTTGAAAATAATTGTTTAAAAAACTTTTCAAACTGTTCCCCGTTCCCTGTTTCCTCTTCCCTACTCCCTACTCCCTAATAAAAAGTCAAAAGTCAAAAAGGTAATAACATTCTTGATTTTTGACTTGTTATTTTCTGGGAATATTCAAAAATTAGATCGCACCCGGACCTTTTCCGCGAGTGTCAGCTTCCATTGTTAAATCGCCGTCTTTCTCTTGATTAACTTCTTCAAGCTCCTGGGCACGTTTTGCAGTTTCTTTTTCTGCTTGTGCTTTAGCATCACCGGGTTCTTCGTAGTACATTTCCGGCTCAACTGCGTAATTATTTACTAAGCCTTCTTTATCTACGGTATAACCTTCAGATGTATCTAAACTTGGATCTTGTGCTTTGTCAGGAGTATGTTTGTAATTGTCTTTCTCTCTTTCTCTACGAGCCGCAGTCTCAGCAGGAATTATACCTCTATCGTATTTTTCCTCTTGAACGCGATCGGATGAATCTACAGCTTTATTCTTATCAGCCATTACTACTGCTCCTTATAAAATAGTTTCTTAATTAACTTCTAAAACTACATTAGGTTAATAGATGGTAAACAGCATACTATCCTTAGAAGTGGCTTAACTCAAAGAGCCGTTAATCTTTCTCTCTCGCAAGACATAAATATAAGTAAAATTTATTTTAACTAAGGGATGAATTTACCGCTATATTTGATTTTAGGCACTTTCAAAAAATAATTTATCCTTGCATTGTAAGCTGCTACGCATTTAATTTGTATAGCACTAGTGAGCAAGATGCTCACACTACAACCTTTTCAAATTTACGATCTACGGACGCGCTGAGCCGCACGCGGAGCGTGAACGCTAACGAATTATCTAATTTAGCTGCACATCAGCTTAGTGTCCGCGATTTCGATCCCCAATCGCGAGGCAGCATCTTACTCCCACTACCGCAAATTAATTAGAGCAATTATAAAGAATAAAGTCGATTACAAAAATAAAAAACCCGACTTCTCTAGGAAACCGGGCTTACATTATTAGAAATTACTTGAAAGTACTACAGAGGGTTAACAGAAAATTAGTTCAAAGATTCCGTATTATTTTGGCCAGTAATTTGTTTTTTAAAGGACTCAATTTCAGCGGCTAATTCTTTTCTAGTTGGTGCTTTAAGTAGGTAGCGAAATACAAACCAACCAGTATATCCAATTCCAATCAACTCAAAAACAGGAGATACCAAAGGAATATCGTTTACTGCTGCGAGCATCGCTAACACAACTCTCAAAGCAACGAATGATGCTAAAAAGACTGCAAGCCCAATAAGCGGTGTTTTGTAAGCGCTGTAAAACTTGTTTAAGTCTTGAGGAATTTCTGCTAAAAATTTAGAGATTTTTGCACCAATCATGTCTAATTGGCTATTAGATGTATCAGCAGGTGGTAACTTAGCTATAGTTTGGGAGTTGGTACCATCTAATGCTGGCATCTCGTTTTGTAAAGTGGTATCAACCTTTTGCGGTTCCTTATATTCTGTCTCCATTTTTTTCTCCTTACTTTTAATAAATTTAGCAACGTTTCTGAATTTTCAAGCTTCAGCCTAAGATTTTAGTGCTGTGGTATCAGCCCGCCCATTCACCATATTTACTTTACCCTTCAAGAAAAAACACTTGTTTGTTAATTTATTGTTACTTTAATGTGTAGCTAGATAAAAGCCTTTGTTATTGATTATGGCGCATAGGGCATAGCGCATGGGGCATTGAATGCTGAAAAATAATCTATTTACAAAATTACCCACTTACTCTATTTCTACATTTACTAACTAATTCTTCATCAATCTCTTGGAACATTGTTTATCTCTATCAAGAGGTACAGATATCAGTGAGCAGTGAGCAGTGAGCAGTTATCAATTATGGATTTTATATTTACAACTCCTAACTCCTAACTCCTAATTCCTAACTCCCCATTCCCCCATCGTGATAAACGTCACCTTGTATCGAGACTGAAATCACTTTGCGTTGTTTGGGTTTTCACCTAGATTATCAAAAAGATGAGTTATAACTAAAGCAAAAATACGGATACGTTTATAGTTTGCTCAGGGGAATTATTATGTGTGAGAAGTTTCTACTAGCGATTGGTTTAACCTTGGCTCTCCATTTATACACGTTAACAGGTCTATTTTCTCTTAGTCACACTACCCAAGAAGGTATACCAAACCAAATTTGGTCTGTGGCGCAAAAACGCGGAAATTGAATATAGGCTTAGTGCGATTGGTTGATAACTAGAATTGAGGTTCGATCTCAATATATAAGTTAAGAGTTTTTACTTAGATAAAATAGCCATTAGTATTATTTTTTATAGGTTAAGCTGGGTAGTCAGGAAAACATACTGCTATCTATTAACTTAACTATGAAAAATCAATTCGCTATAGCTACAATCGTATTTCTTTCGAGTTTTAGTTTTACTACCGCAGCCCAAGCGGCAAATTCCGCACACGTTAGACAATTGCTAGCAACTAAGCAATGTCCAAACTGCGACTTGAGCGGTGCGGGCTTGGTAATGGCCAATCTATCTGGGGCAGATTTACGTGGTGCTAATTTGAGCGGTGCAAATCTTAGCCGCGCAAACTTGTTGGGTGCCGATTTACGCGATGCTAACTTAAGCGGTGCAGGGTTATTTGGTGCTAATTTGAACGGTGCGAAACTCAACCGTGTAAATTTATTAGGTGCTGATTTAAGAAATACTTATCTTGTAAATGCACAGCTAACAGACATCGACGTAAACAACGCCAATTTACAAGGAGCAACTGGCGTAACATCTCAAGTTGCGAAGCCAGAACAATTTTATGCTTGGGGTATAGCTTCCGCAGAAAAAGGTAATTTACAGCAAGCAACACAATATTTTAATCAAGCTATTGATGCTAAACCCGATTATGCAGGAGCTTACTTAGCTCGCGGTATTGCTAGATATCATATGTTAGATAGCAAAGGTGCTTTTCAAGATGCTCAATTTGCTGAAAAACTGTTCAAATCACAGAAAGATATTACTGGATTACAGACAGCACAAATATTTATTCTAGAAATGAAAACACCCCAAGAAGGAAAAGTACGTCCATCTAAACCAACTTTAATGGACTTTGTTGGAAGTCTTAGTTCTGTGTTGCTTCAGTTTTTACCGTTTTAAAAATTTAAATTTGGGCATGGGGGATTGGGCATGGGAGAATGAGAGGGGGAGTTAGGGGTTAGGAATTAGGAGTTAGGAGTTGTAAATATAAAATCTAAAATTGATAACTGCTCACTGATAACTGCTCACTGATTTATGATTTCTGATGATTTGTGGAAAGATAATAACGATTTAGCAAGAAGTTGTTTGGAGCATCCTTTTGTATGTGGAATTGCTGATGGAAGTTTGAAGCGGGAAAAGTTCGCTTATTATGTGGGGCAAGATGCTTTTTTCTTGAAATCTTTTGCTCGTGCTTATAGTATTGCTGCTGCTAAATCACCAGATTTTTCTGTGTTTACCACTTTTCACAATTTAGCTGGTGGTGTATTAGAAGAGTTACAGCTTCATCAAGGTTATGCTCGCGAGTGGAATGTTGATTTACAGATACAGCAACCAGGTAATGCAACTCGTCGCTATACGGATTTTTTATTGGCAACTGCTTGGAGTGGTGATATCGGTTTAATTGCTGCTGCAATGTCTCCCTGTATGAGTTTATATGCTTTTTTAGGAACGGAATTAGCAAAAAACGGTATTCCAAATCATCAATATGCAGACTGGATTCGTACTTACAGTAGTGCGGATTTTCAACCTTTAGCAGAAGAATTGGCAAATCTTGTTGATACTCATGGAAACTATAGCGCTACAGTTAAATCTGCTTATAGGTATGCAATGTTATGTGAATTAGACTTTTTTCAAGCAGCGTGGGAAGTCAGTTAACAGTGAGCAGTGAGCAGTGAGCAGTTACCAATTATCAATTACCAGTTACCAGTGAGCAGTTAGGAAGACGGGAGTTATAACAATATTTTGAGAGCATTATAAGTAGTGCGAGCATCTTGCTCGCTATATATCAAGCGAGCAAGATGCTCGCACTACTATCTCTCCTTGTCTTCCTCTCCCCCTCTCCCCCCTCTCCCACATGATAAGTTTCTTCTACATACTTATTGCTGGTTAATAGTTTCTGATATTTTGAGATAATCTACTCTACTGCTAAAAAGCGCCTCGATGATAAATAATGGCGCGGAGGGGAATCACTAAATGTCAGACAATTTTAGAAGCAAAGTTGTAACGCAAGGGGTGCAGCGATCGCCAAATCGAGCGATGTTGCGAGCGGTTGGTTTTGAGGATAAGGATTTTAATAAGCCAATTGTGGGAATTGCTAATAGTTTTAGTACTATTACTCCCTGCAATATGGGGATAAATACTTTGGCGCAAAGAGCCGAAACCGGCGTTCGTGATGCCGAAGCGATGCCGCAGATGTTCGGTACAATTACGATTAGCGATGGTATTTCGATGGGTACTGAGGGAATGAAGTATTCCTTGGTGTCGCGTGAAGTAATTGCTGATTCGATTGAAACTGCTTGCACCGGGCAAAGTATGGATGGTGTGCTTGCTATCGGTGGTTGTGATAAAAATATGCCGGGAGCGATGATTGCGATCGCACGGATGAATATTCCGGCAATTTTTGTTTACGGTGGTACGATTAAACCTGGACATCATGATGGTAAAGATTTAACTGTTGTTAGTTCTTTTGAAGCGGTAGGAGAATACAGCGCTGGTAATATCAGTGATGATGAACTTTTAGCCGTGGAGAAGAATGCTTGTCCCGGTGCTGGTTCCTGCGGTGGAATGTATACTGCTAATACCATGTCTTCTGCTTTTGAAGCTTTGGGTATGAGCTTGCCTTATTCCTCTACGATGGCAGCGGAAGATGCAGAAAAAGCTGATAATACGGAAAAGTCGGCGACTGTATTGGTGGAAGCGATACGCAAGCAACTTTTACCGCGTCAAATTATTACTCGTAAATCCATAGAAAACGCCATTTCTATAGTTATGGCTGTTGGAGGTTCCACAAATGCAGTACTTCACTTTTTGGCGATCGCTAATGCTGCGGGTGTGGAATTAAACATTGATGACTTTGAAACTATCCGCGCTCGGGTTCCAGTTTTGTGCGATTTAAAACCCAGCGGACAATATGTAGCCGTAGATTTACACAAAGCTGGTGGCATTCCTCAAGTGATGAAAATGCTACTTGCTCATGACTTATTACACGGTGACTGTATTACAATTACCGGGAAAACAATCGCCGAAGTCTTGGCAGATATACCAGAAGAACCACGCAGCGACCAAGATGTGATTCGTCCTTGGAACAATCCGATGTATAAACAAGGGCATTTAGCGATTCTCAAAGGTAACTTAGCAGCCGAGGGAGCAGTAGCAAAAATTAGCGGCGTAAAAGTGCCTAAAATTACTGGCCCAGCGCGGGTATTTGAATCAGAAGAATCATGCTTAGATGCCATTCTTTCAGGAAAAATTAAAGCCGGTGATGTAATTGTAGTTCGCTACGAAGGGCCAAAAGGCGGCCCAGGAATGCGGGAAATGTTAGCGCCTACCGCTGCAATCATTGGAGCGCGTTTGGGAGATTCGGTAGGTTTAATTACTGATGGGCGTTTTTCCGGTGGAAGTTACGGAACAGTGGTCGGACACGTAGCTCCAGAAGCCGCAGTTGGTGGAACTATTGCCTTGGTAGAAGAAGGAGACATGATAACAATTGATGCCAGTGCGCGGTTATTGCAATTGGAAGTTTCTGACGAAGAAATAGCCAAACGTCGGGTAGATTGGAGAGCGCCAGCACCAAGATATACGAAAGGTGTTTTGGCTAAATACGCTAAATTGGTTTCTTCTAGTAGTTTGGGTGCGGTGACGGATTAGAAAGAGTTAGTGGTTAGTTGTTAGTGGTTAGTTGTTAGTGGTTAGTTGTTAGTGGTTAGGAGTTAGGAGTTAGGAGTTGGGAATTTTCTTCCCACTCTTCCCCCTCTTCCCCCTCTTCCCCCTCTTCCCCCTCTCTCGATCGCAGTTAAGATGAATTTACACCAACATTCGCGGGCACTTCTATGAACACTGTTGTGCTAAATCTAGAGCCAGTAATTAATTTGAGCGACGAGCAGTTTTATCAACTTTGCGTGGTAAACCGAGATTTAAGTTTGGAATTGAATGCTACGGGGGAATTAATTATTGTGCCACCAGTGGGAGGGGAAAGCGGAAACCAAGAAGCTGATTTGATTACCGATTTGAATATTTGGAATCGTCAAACTGGGTTAGGAAAAGTTTTTAGTTCTTCAACTATATTTAAGTTACCTTCGGGTGCAAAACGTTCTCCCGATGCAGCTTGGGTAAAGTTAGAGCGTTGGGAAGCTTTAAGTTTGGAGGAGCGTAAAAAATTTCCACCGTTAGCACCTGATTTTGTAATTGAGCTTCGCTCCGAAAGCGATCGCTTAAAACCTCTCCAAGATAAAATGCAGGAGTATTTAGAAAATGGCGTGCGTTTGGGGTGGTTAATTAATCCTCAAGATAAACAAGTTGAAATTTATCGTCAAAATCAAGCGGTGGAAGTAGGGATAATTCCGATAAAGCTTTCTGGAGAAGATGTTTTACCTGGGTTTGAATTGCGATTGTAAAATTTAAATATACCGGCACTGACGCAAAATAACATCATTGCGTTGTTACGAGCGACAGCGACGCAATCCTTCAATTCCTGGGAAAGAACCCTACACGTAGGTAGCATAACTTCTGCCTCCTAAGTGTTTCCACTGCCACTAATGTACACTCTGATTATGACGTATCCGGAGCAAAAATTATTTAAAAAGTGATTGAAGAACTTTTTGAGAGCTACTCCTATCCCGCTGATGAAATCACCCATCTCTCTTTCGCTCTTTGCTTTGCGCTGCCTGCGTCTAGAAGGGTTTTTTAATCGGTAATCTTCTGGCGGGAAGAAAGTAATAAAAATAAATTTAAATAAAAAACCTGACTTTGGATACGGAATACACACAACTCGTTAAAACCCAACATCGCCTGGGATTCAAATCCCAGGCTCATAGCTCAAGTCTACTGAAGTAGACTGAAATTCTTACCCAGTCGTCTTAAGACGACTTTTGCTATTAGACAGGGGTTTGCAACCCCTGGCGGTGTTGGGAATGGTGCAAGATATGAATTTGAATAAACTGAAGCTTTAAAGTAATACTTACCTACTTATCACCGCAATTAATATTAATTCTTTTTGCAAAATTACACTACACGAACGACTTTAATGTTAAGAGTTTTTAATACAGAATTGCTATCAACAGCTAATTTTCAGTGTTTTTATACAGGGTAGTCATCCGCTGAAACTCCCAGCATCGAGGGGAATATGAATACTTCCGAAAAACTAATTTGGCTACAAGAGCGCACGGCTTTAGGAATTCTTGAAACCGAACCTTTAGAAGCGATCGCACAAATCATCGAAGAAAAAGTTATCCCAGAAAACGAGCGTTTATTTGAAGAAGAAACTCCACCCGAAGCGCTCTACATTTTGTTAGAAGGCAAACTCGAAAGCAATAGTAAAGATAAAAATAATCTTACTTTCAATTGCGGTTTACTCCCTGGTGCTGCAATTAATTTACAAGAGTTAACTTTGGATGAATTAACTAAATGCTCGATTACTACTTTAAGCGAATGCCGTTTGTGGGTAGTACCTGCTGAAAAATTCAAAGAATTAATTGCACAATATCCTCAAATTCAAACGGCAATTTCTCGTGGATTAGCTCAAGAAGTCGCACAGCTAACATCCGCACTTAATAACGAACAAGAACGTTCTATTGCTTTACGCCCTTATTTGGTTACTAAAGCGCAGCGGGGAGTTGTGGGGACAAGTCGTTATGCTGTGCGTTTGCGAGAACAAATTCGCGAAGCTGCTGATAACCGCGAATCTATATTGATATTTGGCGAGCCTGGTTTAGAAAAAGATAATATCGCTGCTTTAATTCATTTTGGTTCTGATTTTCGCCGACAGCCAATTATTAAGGTAGATTGCGGCATTTTACAGACTAGCGGTGCGGATTTATTTGGACGTGTGGGGGGAAAACCGGGTTTAATTGCCTGGTTGGAGGAAGGTACTTTGGTTCTTAATAATATTCAGGAAACTCCATCGGAATTATTACCAAAGTTAGCTGAGTTTATCAAAACTGGTACTTATAAACCCGTGACTCGCGAGGGACAACCCGAACCCGAATCTTATACGAATAAAGCTAGAATTCTAATTATTTCAGAACAAGTTCAACCTTTAATCCAGAAAGTTGTCGATCAAATCATCAAAGCTCCACCCGTGCGAGTGCGGAAGGGTGATATCAAAGCTCAAGTTGAATACTATATTAGTCTTTACTGTCGTCAAGAAAGCATTCGCAAACCTAAAGTAGCGCCGGAAGCTTTACGTAGATTGCAGTCTTACGATTTTCCCGGTAATTTAAAGGAATTAAAAAGCTTGGTGGAACGAGCTATAGTTCAAGCAGATGGAGCCGGAGAATTAACGGAAGAAATATTTTGGTCGGCGGATACGAAGAAAAAACGATTTCGCTTCAATTTATTAAATAGCTATCCAGAATTAAGAAAGTTTCTTCGCAGTTCCTGGTACCCAGACTGGATTAATTATGGTTTTACTTTACCAGCTTTTGCGGTTCTTATAGCCATTTTATTTTTAGGTCCCCAAACGCGAGATCAGAATTTCGGCTTAAATCTATTTTGGGCTTGGTGGTGGCCATTTTTTCTATTTCTGTTTCCGTTTTTAGGTCGGATTTGGTGCGCTTTCTGTCCGTTTATGATTTACGGTGAAGTTACGCAGAAGTTATCTTTATGGTTGTTTCCTAGAAAACTTCAATCCTGGCCAAGACATCAAGCTGAAAAATGGGGTGGATGGTTTTTATTCGCCATGTTTGCTCTAATTTTTCTTTGGGAAGAACTTTGGGATTTAGAAAATACTGCCTATTTGAGCGCTTGTTTATTGTTATTAATTACCGCCGGAGCAATGATTTGCTCTGCCATTTTTGAAAGAAGATTTTGGTGCCGATATTTGTGTCCTATTGGCGGTATGAATGGTTTGTTTGCGAAATTGTCAATGACGGAATTAAGAGCGCAGCAAGGTATTTGTTCTGCTAGCTGTACTACTTATCAATGTTACAAAGGTGGCCCGCAAAAAGGTGAAGGAATGGAAACAAATGGCTGTCCTTTATATTCTCATCCGGCACAATTGGAAGATAACAAAGACTGCGTGCTGTGTATGACTTGCCTCAAAGCCTGTCCCCATCGCTCTGTTGAATTTAACTTACGTCCTCCCGGCATTGAACTTTGGACAACTCACGTACCGCATGGTTATGAAGTGGCGCTGTTATTTTTGCTGTTGGGGGGAGTGTATCTTCATCGCTTACCTGAAATTCAAAAAGTGATGAATTTACAATTTAATTTAAACAATTTTTGGCAGCATTCAGAATTCTCTTTATTAGCTTTAATAATCCCAGCAACTATTCCTTTTGCTGCCTACGGTTTAATGCAAATTTTTTATCGCTTTAACTACTATCTGAAAAAGACAATAAATCGAGGTATAAATTTAGTTAAACCCAAACCATTTTTAGAACTTGCTTATGGCTATCTACCATTAATATTAGGTGGCAGTTTAGCTCATTATTTACGTTTAGCTTTGAACGAAGCAGGACGGATATTACCCATAACTTTTGCTACCTTTGGTTTGAATGGTGCATCCTTACCTATATTAGTAGCTCACCCCGCAGTTATCACTTTTTTGCAGGGTAGCACGTTGATTTTTTCAACTTTATTAACAGTATTGCTAACGCAGAAAATCGCCCGCCAACCCTTACGCTGTCTGCTATGGCAACATCTAGCCTTTATCGGTTTAGCCGCAAGTATGTGGACAATAATTGTATCTGCTTAAGCCAGATGTATTAGTGAGACAGTTTAAATAATAAAGGATTATGCCTCACTAATCTGGTACCATTAGAAGTCTAATGTTGTCATCAGGGGTATTACCCAGCATTTACATCTGTTTTGAAAAGCTTTTAGAGCCTGAAGTTGAGACAGTAATAACGTTCAGCTTCACAATTCTTTGATAAAATAATAATATATCTTTAATAAAACTTAATATTAAGTAAGTAAAATTTATGTGATTCCATTTATACTAGGGAAACAAAATATAAAATTGCTTGCAGTAGTGAGTATTCTAAGACTTGCAAAAAACACTAATGTTTTGGTAGCTAATTTTTATTGTTGAATTAGTTATTTATTTTACGTAGATTAAAATGTTCCATTGTTAGGAAACTTAGTCTTAGTAATTGTATTAAATATATAGCTTTGATTACTTTTAAAGTGTTCCATTAAATCAAAGCATTTAAATCGGCTAGTAATTGTTCAATCTGATGACTTATTTGTCATTAGATTTGTCATCGGTACAAAAGTGGCGGCAAGTGTGAAAAAAAACTTCCAATATTAAATTACCTTTGATTTATTCTCTGTTATCAGTGGTTTTAAAATAATTTTATGCTTTACCTCAGTATATTTGGCATATATATGAGTAAATTAGGTATTATAAAAATCAGCTAATCACTTAGCTAACTAAATAATTTCTAGCCTAATTTGTCTTTAAATGCCTATTTTTTGATTGCCAATTGACGTAGATTTTCTCCAAGCTACTTAAGGAAGGTCAGTCGGCTTTTTGACTTAAAAAAGTTTTGGCTAATATTTAAAGGCAATAAGTAATATGAAAAAACATTTAACCGATCTTGCTATTTTTGGGGGTATACCTGCTTTTAAAGAAAAGTTACATGTAGGTCGTCCCAACATTGGTTCCAGGCAAATTTTACTGCAACGCATCAATGATATTTTAGATAGCAAATGGCTATCGAATAATGGAAAATTCGTACAAGAATTCGAGCAGCGCATAGCTTCATTAGTGGGAGCAGAACACTGCATTGCTACCTGTAATGCTACTACAGGTTTAGAAATTGCGATCAAAGCTTGCGAACTAAAGGGTGAAGTCATCATTCCTTCATTTACTTTTATTGCTACCGCTCATGCTCTGCAATGGCAAGGAATTGAGCCGATTTTCTGCGATGTCGATCCTGATACTCATAATATAGATCCACAAAAAATAGAGGCATTAATTACAGAAAAGACTACAGGAATAATGGGGGTACATTTATGGGGACGAGGATGTGATATAGAAGCACTTGAAGATATTGCCCGTCGCCATAACTTAAAACTTTTATTCGATGCTGCTCATGCTTTCGGATGCTCTTACAAACAGCAAACGATCGGTAATTTTGGTAACGCAGAAGTATTTAGTTTTAGTGCAACCAAATTTTGTAACAGTTTTGAAGGAGGTGCAATTGTTACCAATGATTGTAAATTAGCTAATAAAATTCGCCGAATGAAGAACTTCGGTTTTAGCGATATCGATTGCGTTGACGACTTAGGTACTAACGGCAAAATGAATGAAGTATCTGCCGCTATGGGGTTGACATCACTTGAAAGTATGGAAGATTTTATAAGTATTAATCGTAAAAACTACAAACAATATCAACAAGAATTATTAAATATTCCTGGTGTAAATTTAATAAATTACGATGAAGCAGAACGATGTAATTATCAATACGTAGTTGTAGAAATTGATGAGTCGATAGTTGGAATTAATCGCGACGAAGTTTACAAAATTTTGTGGGCGGAAAACATTCTAGCAAGGCGTTACTTTTATCCTGGCTGCCATCAAATGGAACCCTATCGCTCTCGTATTGCTGACATGGGTTTGATGTTAACTAATACCAGACATTTAGCATCCAGGGTACTAGCATTACCTACAGGTACGGCAATAGGAAATAGAGAAATTAGTAATATTTGTCAGATTTTAAGGCTTGCAACTACAGGGGGAAATATAACCAATGAAATGCTCTACCAAAATGTCCGTGCCAGTTGATTCAGAATTAACAGAAAATCATCCCAAGGTTAGTGTGTCTCTTGTCACTTTTAACCATGAAAAATTTATTGCACAAGCTATAGAAAGTATACTGTTGCAAAAAGTTGATTTTAGTTATGAAATCATCATAGGTGAAGATTTTTCTAACGATAAAACGCGCTCTATTGTTATTGACTACCAAAAACAGTATCCAGATAAAATTCGCTTGATATTACCAGAAGAAAACTTAGGCTGCTACGGGCAAAAGATTTTTGTACAAACACTTCAAGCTTGCAGGGGTGAATATATTGCTTTATTAGATGGGGATGATTATTGGACTTCTCCCTACAAACTACAGCAACAGGTAGACTATTTGGATAACCATCCAGAATGTGCAATTTGTTTTCATGACGTTACAACAATTTTTGAGGATAAAGCTGGGCTATCTCAGAGATACAACGATTATCAGCCAAGTCAATTTTCTCAATTAGAAAACATTTTAAAAAGTAACTTTATACCAACCTGTTCAACTTTGTACAGAAGAGGTTTATTTAGCGAATTTCCAGAATGGTACTGCGACACAGTTTGTGGAGATTGGGTACTGCACGTATTAAATGCAAGACATGGAAAAATCGGCTACATAAACAAATCTCTAGGAGTTTATCGGGTGCATAGTAACGGCTTATTTAGCAGTATGAGAAAGATTCAGCAGCTAAAAGAAGCAATTAAGTGTTATGAGCTGCTGAATGAATACTTTAATTTTGAATACAATCATATAATTCAATCCGAAGTAATTTATCGTTATTTAACTTGCCTTTCGATTTATCAGCAAGAAAGAAATTTACGATTACAGAAATACTACGCAAACAAGTTAATACGAACTTTACCCAGTCATCCTTTAATTAGCTCTACGGCAATTTTTAAGTTTATTAAGAGAAGCATTATTAATAAACTTGGCTTACATAAGTGGCGGATAAATAAGCAGAAGTTGAAACTGCTCACCCATGAATATTCAAGTAATTGATTGTCAAAACCCCTTATGGCTGCAAACGCTGCACAAACTAAGGTATGATGTTTACCATTTACCAGAATATGCACGTTTAGAAGCCAAAAGAACATCATCTGACTCGGAAGCTTTTATACTTATTGATGGTGACAAAATATTTTTCTTGCCTTTCTTAGTTCGTTCCTGCAATGACATACTAGGATCAATTGCACAAAACTATTCCGATGCAATATCACCCTATGGTTATCCTGGTTTTTTACTCAGCGAAGCAGCTGTAGATGATTATAATTTTACGAATTTTGCTCTCAAGGAATTAAATTATTATTTTAAAAATAAGGGTGTATGTTCGGCATTTTTTCAACTACATCCGATCTTAAGTAAAAAATTTAGCCCAATCTTTTCACAGCAGACTGTTAATAAGATTGGTGAAACAATTTCCGTTAATTTGAAACTTTCAGAGTCACAAATTTGGGCAAATACCAGAAAAAGGTCATCAAAGCACTATAAACAAATGTAAGCGACTGGGATTTACTGCCAGAATGGTAAATTTAGTCGAATACGCCGATAAATTTAGAGCGATTTATGAGGAAACCATGAATCGCGTCGCAGCCAAACAATCCTATTACTTCGATCGAGAGTATTTTTTCGACTTACAAAAGTTAGATGGAAATATACATTTGTGTTTAGTAGAATTAGAATCTGAAATTGCTTCAGCCTGTATATTTTTTGAATGCGGCGGAATAGTTCAAGCCCATTTAGGGGGAACTAAAAACAAATTTTTACCATCAAGTCCATTCAATTACTTGTTAGACTACGTTCGATACTGGGCAAAACAACGCGGTAACGAATTGATGCATATAGGAAGTGGTGTCGGTGGAACAAAAGATAGCTTGTATCATTTCAAAGCAGGTTTTTCTAAACTAAGGCACGATTGGTTTGCACTGCGATTAATTCCAGACACAGAAAAATATAATTACCTGACTCATCTCCGAGCAGAATCTCTGAATACTAAAGTTGAAGAACTATTTCAGTCTAGTTTCTTTCCCGCTTATCGTTCTAACGGGACTTAGATACAAATTAAGTCTAAATAAAGCCCAAATTATTTTTAAGTACCCGTGCAAAATTAATTGAATATTTTGTTTAGATAGCGAACAGTAAATAAGGAACAATTATATAACTGAGTAGTAAATAGATAAATAATCTGGGTTTAATTATAAGTAGCAAACAGTTTACAGTTCTGTTGTATTTTCGTTTGAGTAAACATATTGCTTTAAATTAATATTGACTTTTTGCCAGCTTTGAGAATTAGAATCAAGCTTAATTAAGTTTTGAGATAATATTTGACCATTAACTTGTAAATCATAGTCACCTTGCATTAAGTGTTCTAGATAGTAAACCCCAGCACTGTTGGTAATTGAAAGATATTTTTTTCCTGTTTGAGAATCGATTGCTTCAACAGTTGCACCAGCTAATGCATTTCCTTGTTTGTCCTTTACTACTCCTGAAACAGTATAAGCCGGAACTAAGGGAATTGAAACTGGGGTGTAACTACCAGCGACAACTTCTACAGCATAAGCTGATGTTGAAGCTTGCCAGTCTAAGGGAAAACCTGCGGGATCTAAATCGAGACGATATTTATTCGGAGATAAATTAACCGAAGTCCAACTGCCTGTTTTTTCTGGTTTGGCTGAACTTAAAGTTTTGTTGTTGAGGGAAATTAGTAAGTTCAAGTTCTCTTTATATAGTTTTTCACCTGAATCGCGCTTACCATTAGCATTTTGGTCGAAAAAAGCTTGAAATAAGATACCACCTTCAGTCCGCAAACTACGTTCGCGTCTTTTATTGCCTCTAAATCCACCTTGCAAGTTAACACTAGGTAAAAATTCTAAACGAAATGCAGATCTATCTGAAGTCAAAGAAGCACCCTGATATCTTCCTCGCAATTTCAATCCTGGTAAAATTGAAGTACTAACAGAGGCAAGTAAACCAGAACCTTTAGAACCAATTCCATAACCTAATTCAGCTTCCCAAACAGGACTACCATTGTAAGTTTCTGTTTGTGAGCGATATCGCCAATTTAAACTCCACAAGTCATTATCATCAGCCGAGTTCAGGTTTGTCTCATAACCTAAAACCAAAGCGTGTCCTTGATTCGTGTATCTGTTATTACTCAAGTAGTAAGCCAATTCGGAGTTAGTTCCAGTATCATTTCCATTTGAAAAGAGTTCTATTTGTCCCAATCTTTGTAGTAAATTCCATTGCCATTCATTTTCTGTATTTACACTGAGATTAGCAAAGGTGAAAGCATTGGCACGACTGCGAACAAATCGGGCACCAATTTTTGTAGGTTGTTGACTGTCAACGACACTAAACAGCGATAGAGATGGTTTGATCTGCCAATTGAGATAGAAACGATTCCGAACAAAATTACTGATGAAATTAGCTCGAAAATTTGTGGAAGGCGCAAAAGTAATGTTGCTATTCAAACGCCAATCATCGTTATCTTCACCTGTAATTCCCGGTGTCAAACTTGAAAGTGCTACTGATAAAGGAAATTTTTGTGGCTGCCAATAAATTTCGCTTAACCCCCTTACCGAACCATTGTGAACGGCACCCAAACCCAATGTTAAATCTTCTGATACTCCCCAACGTTGAGTAACTCCGCCGCGAAAACCTGTAAATTCACCGAATAAGCTGTTGGTAAATTTACGTTCTGCTCCACCTGAAATCACCAAAGCTGATGCACCTTTGGGTAATTGCCCAGGAACACTATTTACAGTAACTTCTCGAATTTGCGGTTGAGCAGTAAGTCTACCTTGAGGATAAAGATAAAGCTGATATTGGGTAAAGGGAATTTCACCTTTCACAGCAACGTTATCAAATTCGTAAGTACCATCGCTATCTACTAAGACTTCAGCAACTAAGCGATTAGTAAAACTTTCTACTAACTGCACCAAGGTTCCTGGCTCTGCCTGCCCTCTCACAGTTCTTCCTAATTGAGTTGCTTGCAGACGCTGCTCTGGTGAAGTGTTGAATGCAGATTTTGATGGTGCAAAACCTTGACGTTGAATGGTAGTAAAACCCCAATAACTACCAGTATTTCCTGCTGTATTCAACCAAAAGGGATTCTGAGAACCCACAATGTAATCCGCAGTTTCTGTTTGTCGTAAAAATTGAGCTTCGGCTAAGTTCCATCTTTGATTATCTTGAAATTGCAATCGTTGTGTTCGCAAAAACCAGCTACCACCGAAAGCTGTTCCAATAGCACTAACATCACCTTGCCAGTTTGTAGATTGATTTTCACCACCTTGAACTGTTAACCGTTGAGATACAGAAGATAGAGAAAATTCAGGTGCTTCTAAACTTGGTAAACCTTTTAAATTTACGGGCGTTTCATCAATATTGCTAGAAAAACGACGCTTTAACTCTGGAATATCGAGACGGATAGCATACTCTCTCATATCAAACTGGGCACTAACTCCAAAGTATTTTTCTAAGTCTTGAATAGAGAATACCAGTCCTAATTTAGGATCGGAGGTTAGCTCGTCCAGATTTATCCGAGTAGTAACAGTAGGCGATCGCAATTCGACTCGTCCATCTGGTAATTTTTGAGCATTAAAGCCCAGGATGTTGAGAACTTCATTGTATGGCAGCAACCATTTTTCAAACTCTATAACCTGGGAACCATCTTCTCTACCGCGTACTAACATACTTTTTTTGACATTCCGTTTCCCATTTAAAACTCCTACAGGAAAGGTTATAAATTGGGAAAGTTCTGTTTGACTGGTATTCTCAATGTCAGTATTAGTAGCCGTTAAAGATGGTTGTGTTTTCGATTTATTAGAGTTCGTCTCAAAGGAATTTTCATCCTTAGATGGAGTCGTTGTTGGTATTAGAGTTTGATTCTGGTTCTGTACATTTGTAGAAGCTGGAGTTGTAGAAATATTAATTTCTGTAGAGGCTGGAGATGGCTGTATTTTTTTGGAGTTTTTGAGTTTAGTTACTAATTTAGATGTACTGCTTTGATTATCTTCAATCTTTGCTTTTTCCTGTTTGACTTGGCTCAGATTAAAATTTTCCTCCTGTTCGATACTTGAACTTAGTTGCATTTCTATCAGTTCTGGAGGTGCGACAGTGCTGTTATAAAAACTATCACTATCATTTATGTTTGGTTTCTGGGTAGCAATAGATATTTTAGATGATAGAAACTGCTGCGATTGTGGAAGATAATCTGGGGTTAATGTCGCAACATCTATCATTTTGCTTCTCCAACGTACCGACCAATATTTAGTGGAACTTGAAACGATAAACTTTGATATTTTTCATCCTGCTTCCAGACTAGTTTGCCGCTAAGTTCATACTCTCCTGGAGATAACAATGAAGATTTTTTGGATAAAGATTCAATCAAAAGATTTCTTTGATTAAATGCAATTATCGTTGCAGGTTGAGCCTTACCTTCACGAATAACTTTTCCATTCTGTTTCAATTCCCAAGATACAGCAGTACGTACAGAAGCAGAACCTTGGTTTTGCACGAGTAAGCGTAACTGGTTTTTTTGGTCGTCAAAACTGCTATTTTCAACTGCTAATAATGGTGTTTGATTACCCTTTTGAACATATACCGTTGTTCCTACCCTAGTAATCATGCCCACATTTTTAGCACTTGTACTATTGTTTGGAACAAGGCTTTCTGCAAAAACAACAGCACGATATTCGCCATCAGGTAGATTTGGATCTAATAGAGTTAGAAGGCGAACTTTACGCGAACTTTTGGGTGAAATAGTGAGTTCTCTGGGTGAAAATTGTAAATAAGAACTCAAGTCCCAATCGCTAGAAGATAATGTTTGAAATTGACCTTCTCGTTTATAAGTAAAAGGTGCCGCAAAAATACGTACCCTAATTGGTTTATCGCTAGCATTATTAATATTAATTACTGATTCCGAACGACCGCGTACTGCTTGCGATTCAATAACTATAGGTGAAGCTCCAACTTGGGCAATAGCACGATTTTGTAATAAAAATATACTCGAAAAAGTAATACTTCCAAGCCAAATGTATGGAAATAGATTACGCAAAATATTTAACATATACAGGGTGATTGTGTTAATTAACCGGGACATTAGAGCTTTAGCTAAATGATGAGGAGATATTCAATTATTGCTCAATAAAGATGGTAAATACACCCTGGCTGACTGAACACTATAAAAAATTATTCAACTCAATAAACTGACAAATATAAAACTGACAAATTAGTTAGGAGTTGCAGTTACAACTACTTTAAAATTATAATCTCCTGTAGGAATTGGCGAAACACTAGTTGCAGTCATATCTACTTTAATTGCAGTTTCAGTATTACCAAGAATTGGTATACCAACTGCCCCGGCAACACCATCTAAGAATGAAAGGTTTGCAGAAAAATCTGCCCCTGGTGGTGCAGTAACAGCTTCCGGTTCAGAGGCTGTTACTTGAGCGCCAAGTAGACTACTACAGATAACTTTAACCTCTCCAGAAGTAGGGGTATCAACATAAGTTGCAGTAGAACCTAAAGAAGTAGCACTAAATAATGCATTGGGAGTCACAGTACCATCTGTTTTCTCAGTAAATTGACACCCAGAGGTATAAGTACCATTAAAGAAAACATCCTGGTTTTGTGCTTGGGCTGAAAACGATACTCCGAAGAAAGTACCACCAAAAACGATTGCGGAAATTAATAATTTACGATTAATCATTGATTTGTTGTTGATTTAGTAATGTTTGTTTTGTTGGAATAATGCCCAATAAAGCATCACAAAGTACCCAGCTATTCAAAAAAATGCGACGAACAGCTCTAGCCCTTTTGATTTAAAACTGTATCAACACTTTATACAGTTCTTGTTGTCAAAAGTGCTGGAACAATTCTTCAATTTTGAATAAAAATTTACCTATTTTTGGTATTATAAATAGCAATAAATTTAGAAGTGGCAAGTTCATTCATTAGAAATAGAATCTGAACTTTACATCTCTGAATGACACTTTATGATAAATTTTGTGGCGTTACCCCTTGTTGTAAGTTATATCTTTGCTCTCAATCAAAAAAAATGTTGATTATACGTAAAATTTAGAACCTATTTCTGTATTCATATAAGTATTAAAACGTAAAAAACATATACGTATATCGACACTCTTTTACCAAGAAAAGAGCAGAATTACAACAACAGTTTACTTCAAGTAAATCTTTTGTAATTTAAGCCAGGTAAGCTAAAGGGGCGCTCGCTTATTTCAGTAAGGGCTTACCTATACGGGTATATATATGATTGGATGCCTTGAAAAAAAGCGAGTGCAAACTACGATTGGTGTGATTTAAGTCACACTATATTTGTACTTGTATCACACTGAAAAGCAAGTGATTTAAATAAAATTTTTTTAGTTGAAATACTTTTAATAATCATGACTCCTTTTCTTTCTGCTTTAAAATTACCATTGACACAGCAGGGAAGTTTTCTAAAAGGAAACAGAGGAATAAAAAATTACATCGGTAATCTCATCGCGGGAAGGAAGTAACTCCTAACAATTAACAACCAACTCCTAACTACTTTTTAATATCGTTCGTTCGGCTACAGTTCTTATGGGTGTAGGCGATCTTTAATGTGGATAAACGCTATGAAGACGGCAGCTTTTCGTAACAATCTTGCTGCTTTTATATGAAACCTAGAATAATTGTTTGTAGTTTAGGACGCACCGGATATAAAATATTTCGTTTGCTCAGACAGCAGGGAGCGTTAGTTGTTGGTATTCATCATCAGGCGATTTCTGGCGAAAGGGCTGGAGATGTGATTGTTGGCGATTTACATGCAGCTAGTACCCTGAAAGCGGCAGGAATTCAGCAAGCTAATACTTTAGTTATTGCTGGAGGAGATGACGCGTTAAATTTGTGGATTGTGATGCAAGCACGGGTACTTAATCCCCGCATTCGCATAATCAATCGTTTTTTTAACACTAGTTTGGGCGAACGTTTAGACTATACTTTGCCAGATCATTTAAGTATGAGTGTTGCGGGTTTGGCAGCACCTGTATTTAGTTTTGCCGCTTTGGGGAATAAAGCGATTGGACAAATTAAATTATTTAAACAAACTTGGCCCATACACGAAGAATATATTCATCAATATCATCCTTGGAACGGTCGCAAACTCAATGAATTATGGGAAGATCGTTCGCGGATGCTGATCTATTATTTACCCGTCGAGGGCGATTTAGATTTAGTATCGGCAGTCACCTCCGGGCACGAACTTCAAAAAGGCGATCGCCTAATTGTAGGTACGCAACCTCAAGTCCGTACAACTCGCAAATCACTGATTGCAAAATTGCTCAAAGTCTTAACGAATTTACGACAGTTTAGACATCACGCTCAATCAGTGTTGGTGGGAGCGATGTTGTTAATGATGATTATTTCATTAGCAACTCTTACTTATGTATCTACCGAGCTAAATATGTCGATTATCGATGCTCTATATTTTTCTGTAGGTATGATTACTGGGGCAGGAGGTAACGAAAAAGTTGTTGAACAAGCTCCCGATAGCATTAAGATATTCACCGTAATCATGATGTTAGTTGGAGCGGCGATATTTGGTATTTGGTATGCCTTGCTCAACGATTTTGTCTTAGGAACCCGTTTCAAACAGTTTTGGGATGCAGCCAGAATACCGAGACGCAATCACTACATTGTTTGTGGATTGGGTGGTATTGGGATAAAAATTGTCCAACAACTTCATAACAGCGGACAAGAGGTTGTAGTAGTTGAACCAAACAGCAACGGTAAATTTGTTAATACCGCTCGCAGTTTAGGTATTCCCACAATTCATGCTGATGCCAGCTTCCCAGAGACTCTTAAGTCTTGTAATGTTGCAAATGCAAACGCCTTGATTGCCGTTACTGGCAACGATGCAACTAATATAGAAATTGCTCTTAAAGCCAAAGGATTATCGCCCAAAATTACCGTAGTAGTAAATTATGCCGACCCTGACTTTGCCCGAATGGCGCAGGAAGTATTTGATTTCGAGGCAGTATTAAGCCCCGCAGAACTTGCCGCTCCTGCATTTGCCGCCGCAGCCTTGGGCGGTAGAATTCTCGGTAATGGAATCACAGCAGATAGTTTGTGGGTAGCCTTTGCAACAATAATTACACCCTCCCATCCATTTTGCGGTCAAAGAGTCGAAGAAGCAGCCATGTCAGCCGATTTTGTACCTTTGTATGTAGAAACCAACTCTCAAACTATCCACGGTTGGGAATTACTCGAAACCTGTTTGAGTGGTGGAGATATGCTGTACTTAACAATGCCAGCAAATCGCCTGAATCAATTGTGGCGCTATACTCCCAAGATTGATGCTGTTAGTTATTAGATGTTAGATGTTAGTTGTTAGTGGTTAGTGGTTAGTTGTTAGTTGTTAGTTGGTAATTGTTCACTGTTCACTGTTCACTGTTCACTGTTCACTGTTCACTGTTCACTGTTCACTGTTCACTGTTCACTGTTCATAGCTTTCAAAAGATAATTAGCTAATTCGCAAAAACCTTTACCTTCTGAATTCTCGGTAATATAAGCGGGTTTATGCTGTAATTTATCTATATATTCCAGCACGTTGGCAACACCCACGGATAGTTTAAAATAATTTTTGTCAAACAAGCTTTCATCATTAGGGCTATCACCCACAGTCACTACTTCATCCGCAGCGTATTCTGGAAAATATTTTCGCAGCACTTGCGATAACCCTACAGCTTTATCTTGCCCCAAAGGTTTGATATGACACTGAACGTTGCTGTAAGTGAATCCATAACCATTATCCTGACATCGATCTGAAAGGGTTTGCAATGAGTTGCTATTTAAACCTGCTACATCAAACGTCCAATCTGTAACGCGAAAACGATTATCAGAAGATTCTTTAATGTGAGGAAAATCAAGCTGTAATTTTTGAAAAACAACCGCTAAATCTTTTCTGTGCTTGCTAAAATCTTCTATCGGTGTAATTGCAACAGCTTGCTCGCTTTGAGAAGGATAAAACAAACCGCCATTTTCGGCGATCGCACCAACTACAGGTAAATAATAGGCTAAACCGCTAACCCAGCCAGCAGAACGTCCGGTAACAATAATGACTTTGATATTCGCTGCTGCTAAATCTTGCAAAGCTTGCAGTAAGGCATTATTAAATTTACCTTTCGTAGTTAAAGTACCATCCATATCCGTAGCTACCACACGGATTTTGTTAAAATTGCGATCGGTTGTCTGAGGAAGTGATAAGCACATTGAAAGGAAGGAGAATAGGGTACGGGCAACAGGCAACGGGGAGAGGGAGAGAGGGAGACAAGCAGAAATTAGTTTCTAACTCATTACTTACTACTTGCCACTTATTCTTAACTCCTAACTTTCTACTCCCTCAAAAACATAAATAATTCATACGTACTATAAAACTAGCGAATTTTCAGGCTATTAAAATTAATTTTAAATTTTTCAAAGAAAATATAATGATATCGCAAAACGGAGTTGCAAATTTGGGCATCCTAGCTATGAGGAGTCCAATTTTTATTGTGTCCATTATGTCAACTTCGATACTTGTTGCTCAATCTCCCGCAGCAGAAACCACAAAGGCATCCGAGCAGGTACCTTTCTCTACCGACGGTTTACCTCCATTACCAATAATGGTATCTGGGGGACTTACTGTAACGGTGATTGGCTTAATTATCTACGGTAAAATCCTGATGAAGAAGCTAGAGAAAAAACTTCGATTTGAAAAATTCCGTACCCGAGAGTTAGAGAAAAAGTTAAAGCTATCTCTTCAAACGATTCGTAGAATGGAAACAAACCCCGATTTAATTAACTCGCGGGAATTCAATCTTGATTATTTGCGAATGCGGATGGAGGAAGAAGTCTTCCACTTTGCGATCGTTAACCAGATCAAAATCAAAATTAAAGATAAAATTTCTCAAGCGCTCCGCCCCAACCATGAAAAACAAGGAACTGTGGGAATTGCTAGTAGCGCTGGAAGACAGGTAGACGAAACCTTTGATGTCGAATATGAAACTGGTGCTGCAACAAATAACGGTAAACGAGTACTATTTCGCATCCAAATTAGGTTAATGAAATTGCCAACACAAGCAAGTTCAGCAACTATCAGCCAGTTAATTGACTGCGTTGAAACCTATCTAAGTCCGGCTGAAGATCATGATAGTTGGCAACCTACCATTCAAGGTCGAATAGCTTTTATGCATTGGGATCAAAAAGCTAAACCTACACCTTTACTAGTGTTAGAACAATCTAACGAAGGTGTTAACGTAACTTTCCGTACCAGTCGTTCCGGCAACGCCAATAGCGGCATCATGAATCATTCGCCAAAGAATAACAAAACTGGCTCTCGGAAATGAACGGATATCAGTTAACAGTTATCAGTTATCAGTTATCAGTTACTTATCATCTATCAAAAAAAATACTGTGACTTAATTTGAGATATAGAGAACACAATTATTGTAGTAAGTGTTGGGGATTTACGATTTTAGATTAACCATTAGCATCAATCTAAAATCTAAAATCCAAAATTCATTAATTCACTTAGTTACTAAGTGTTAACTGTTCGCTAGTTAAAAGCCCATCTTCCATATTTACAATACGGTCGGCAATATCTAAAATACGGCTATCATGAGTTACTAATAAAATAGAAGTTCCTTGTTCTTTAGCAAGGTGCTGCATAATTTCTACAACATCTCTTCCAGACTGTTTATCCAAAGCTGCTGTAGGTTCATCCGCTAATACTAATGATGGGTTATTTACCAAAGCACGAGCAATAGCAACTCTTTGTTTTTGACCTCCAGAAAGATTGTCGGGAAAATAATCAATTCGATTTCCCAAACCTACTGCTTGTAAAATTTCTTTGGATTGAGCAATAGCTTCTTTTTGAGAAATACATTTATTTAGTTCTGCTGCAATTTGCACGTTTTGTCTCGCAGTCAAAAACTCTAGCAAATTATGTGCTTGAAAAATATAGCCAATATTACGTCGGATGCTGACCAATTTTCTCGGATTAGCTCGATAAAGTTCTTCTCCCAAAAATTTGAGACTTCCTTCTTGTACCGAACGTAAACCACCAATTAGACTAAGTAAAGTTGTCTTACCCGAACCAGAAGGATCCGTCATAATCACAATTTCACCCGGATAAATATCCAGATTAATATCATACAAAATCTGTTTCTTTAGCGAACCCTTACCGTAGTAGTGATTCAGGTATTGAATTGAGATAACAGGTTCTTTTCTCATCATGTTACTAGTTAGAAGTTACTTGATAGTTGATAGTTGATAGTTGATAGTAGTTAGGAGTTAGGAGTTAGGAGTTAGGAGTTTGTTGATAGTTGTTAGTTATTAATAGTTAACTGTTCGCTGATAACTGTTCACTGTTCACTGCTCACTGCTCACTGCTCACTGTTCACTGTTCACTGTTCACTGTTCACTGTTCACTGCTCACTGATTAAAAAATGTCTGCTGGATCGGCTGACTTTAATTTCTTCACGGCAATTATCCCTGAAATAGAACACATTAAAATAGTTAATAACAGCACCATAACTGCTCTACTACTAGTCATAAAAACTGGTAGAAGAGTAGCTGCTCTTGCTTGTTCGTATAAAAACAAAGCAAAAGCGAACCCAGGTAAATATCCTAAAACTGCTAATATAAGAGCTTCTTGAAGAATTACAACTAAAAAGTAGTTATGCGAATAGCCAATTGCTTTAAGAGTGGCATATTCAACTAAATGATCTGAAACTTCGGTATAAAGTATTTGATAGACAATCACGGTTCCAACAATAAAACCCATGATTGTTCCTAAAGTGAAAATAAAACCAATGGCGGTACTACTTGCCCAAAAGTTTTTTTCAAAATCAACAAATTCTTGTTTCGTAAAAACTCTAACGTCTTTATCTAAATAACTTCTTAACTGTTGAGCAACAAGATTTGCGTCTGCACCTGGTTTTAGTTTAATTAAACCAATATCAATTAATCCTGGCTGACGATTTACAAATATTCTGAGAAAATTCAAATCGCTGGTAATTAAATTACCGTCTGCTCCAAATGAAGCACCTAGAGTAAATAATCCTCCAACCTTAACTAACTTACTTCTTACTTCTGCCTTAACATCATTACCTTGTTCAAATTGCGCCACAATTGGGCCATATTCTTGTCGAGAAGAACGGTCATACAAAACGACATTTGGCAATTGGATTTTATTTAAATTTTCTTGCAGCCCTGGCAGTTGTAATACATTACTTTGTGGATTTATTCCTATGACTAAAAGATTTCTAGGAATACCTGTTTGGGGATTTTTCCAACTCGTATAGTCTACATATATTGGTTCTACTGACTCTACATCCTCTAAATCTAAAGCTTGGTAAAGACGTTTTTGAGAAAATCTTTTCATCGACAATATAGCACTTGTCTGACTATTAACTAATACAATTTCCCCTTGCAAACTATTATGAAAACGAACGTTACTATAATACAAAGAATCGCGAAAACCAAGCTGCATAAACATTAGAATATCGGCAAAAGCGATTCCCGCTAATGCCACCGCTAAACGAGACGCTTCACGTTTGAGTTGTAACCATGCTAGAGGTAGTTTTGCCATGTTTTCAGTGAACAGTGAGCAGTTAACAGTGAACAGTGAGCAGTTAGGAATTAAGAATTAGGTATTAACCTTTGACCTTTTTTAAATCTGAATCGTAGCTATTACTTTGGCATTAGTTAACCCTGATACTCTTTCTTCATCTTGTTCGGATAGAGCTATCTTGACTTCTACAACTCTGGCATCTACATCCGCTGCTGGATCGGTATTTAGCACATTTCTAGTGCCTATTTTTCTGCCAATTTCAGAGACGGTTCCTTGTAGTTTGCCGCTAAATGCTCCATTGTCACTGACTATGGAAGCTAATTGTCCCAAACGCACTCTACCAATACTTGCTTCGGGTACTTCTGCTACAACAATCATTTCGTCGGTACGTCCAATTTCGGCTATACCTTCAGCACTCATGGTTTCTCCAGCTTTGGTATATATCTCTAAAATTTCTCCTGCGATTGGTGCGATTACATAACTCAACTTCATATCGGCTTCGGCTTTTTTCAATTGCGCGATCGCATTATTCACTTGAGCTTGTGCAATCCGAGTATTGCTAGGACGAATTTCTTGGAGTCTATTTAAATTGGCTTTTTGTTCTTCTATCTGTCTTTGTAAGGTTGCTATGGTTTTGCTTTGGTTTGCTTGTGCTTCTGCTAACTGTTGTCGCAGGATTGCAATAGTTTTTTCTCTGTCTGCTCTAGCTTGAGCAAGTTGTTGTCGCAAGCTGGCGATCGCCTGTCTGCGGTTAGCTTGACTTTCTATTAATTGCTGATTGGCACTTTGCGCGGAAAGTCGTCTTCTATCCCTTTCTTGTTGAGAAATAGCACCTTGTCTATACAATTGTTCGTAACGTTGAGCATCAACTCGGGCATTTGTAGCTTCAGCTTGTACCCTCGCGACTGTTGCTCTGAGGGAATCTTGCTGCCCTTCTAATTCGGCAGCTAAACGATTTATTGTTGCTTGTTGAGATATAGATTCTCCACTTAACTGTGCCCTGATTCGAGCAATTGTTGCATTACCAGCCTGTTGTTCGCCGCCTAACTGTGCTTCAAGCCGAGCAATTACTGCTTGTTGAGCTTGAATTTCTCGCGGCGAACCTACTTTGACACCAGTTAGATTTGCACGGCTTTCTTGGATTGTCGCTTTTGCTTGTTCTACCGCAGCTTGACTGCTCCTAAAACCATCTAAAACGGCAATTACTTGACCCTTTTTTACTTTTTGCCCTTCTTTCACTAACATTTCTTCGACTCGTGACGTACCCTGTATCCCTGTTGGCGCAGAAAGTTTAATTACTTCTCCTCTAGGCTGCAAACGACCAGATGCATTTACGCTACTTATTGCTGGCGTAACTGGTACTGGTATATCAGACTTACCTAATTGTTCTATTCTGGCTTTAGTTAGTACTCCGATAGTAATTGCTAAAGGTACAGCTGCTGCAATACCCCACCAAAGTATCGACTTACCGGGTGGCTGTTCTTTTATAACTGGTTTTTCATTTACCCTTGACATGGTATGTTACTCCATACTTTTAATCATGCTGAGTAGAAATAATAAGTAATTCCAAACTCTAGCCCACATTGCGGGCTAAAACTTTTTTTAAAGCCTTTACAAACATTTTTTTAATAATCAACCTACATTTGCTGTATAGTTGCTGTTTATAAAAAAAATAAAAATCATCATAAATAATAATTTTTATTTTAATTAAAATTATTGTAGCTAGCTTATAGCTAATCTTGATATTTTTTGCAGTAACTTTCTGCTTATAATGAGAATGTTTTTTAAAGAAAACTAGGTAATACTATCGATATTTAGAAGTTATTTATAATAAGGTCATATATTTTTAAACCATTAGTCTCAGTTTATTACAGTTAAAAACCCTGTTAAAAGCAAGATAAATCAAGCTCTTTCAGACTTAGCAAGCATTTAAAACTATACAGAAAGAGGTTTAAATATTAAAGTTAAATTAAATATGATAGGTTTCCGAAGCTATAAATACTAAAACAAAAACAATAAATAAAGTGTTAAAAAACGCTTATATAATTATACTTTACACCCATATTTATTAAGATTATATAGTTATATTTCACTCACAATAAAGAAATTCTACATTGAAGTATTGTTCTAAAACGTAACATAATCTACAGATGGGTAATAGTATTTTAATGGGTAATTTTACTAGATTCAAAAATCATGGTTAACCAGGTGTAAAAATAACTAGATTGGCAGACATAGGAATACATTTTGCATCTGCATAATTGTTGACTGATAACTATAGTAATTTTATGAAATTGTAAAAAATGCATCATAAAAAACCCAGTTTAAAAAAACCGAGTTTGCATAATAATCGCCAGATACTTAAGAACCTTTCCCCTACCCGCTACTCTCTTTTAGGAATATCAAACAAAACAGTTGTCATATAATATTCAGCCCACTCAGAACCAAAAGCTTTTTCTAAAACCCGGCGAGTTTTATCATTTTGCTGCTGTTTAGTACAGTAATTTAATTGTCCTTCCAACAGCTTAGTTGCTACTTCTGGTGAAACGGGTTTTGCAGCAACAGCATTTTGACAATGAACTTCTAAAAAATTCTCAACTCGTGAAAGAAACATTTGTTCTTCTTCAGGGGAGCCAGGGCGAATAAAAATGCAAAACTCCGAAAAAATCTCTCCCCATTCAGGTAATTCGCGGGGTTGAGAGAAATTTAATTCGGGCAACGCACCGAGTTGGGTATTATAACTAGATGGGAGAATACCTTTCGCACCATTCATATTTAGGGGAGACAAATCGGCGATCGCCGCACTAATTTGACCTCTACCACCTACCAAATCGCAACCAAACATCGGTAAGTCATATTCAGGATGAGGAAACATCACACAATGCAAAATATCGAGCATTGAACCAACCTTTGCAAGTTCCATATGTAGCTTGCGGAACTGAGGAGTTTGGTAACAGCTATTTTCAATAGTAAGTTTTTCACCTTCTAACTTACCTTCGACATACCCCAACTCGGCAGGCAAATTATAGGTCGATAAATCCAAATGTTTATGCCAAACTTTTTCAATACAGTCAGCTAACTGGCGAATGAGGGGATGTTGTTGCTCGCGGAGTGAGGATTTAGAAGCTACTGACATATTTAAATAAAAATATATTATCTAATAGTCAGTCTACCGCTATGAGTTGTCAATGAACAATTAACGTTGAAGATAAGTTGCTTAGGACTTACGCAAAGCCCCACTTTTTAAGGGGGGTTGGGGGGATCTAAACGGCTGAAATACTTAATTTATTTTTGTGGTTGCGGCCATTCCTGTTGCTTATAAATAGTGAAATCTTGTTAATTTTATCCACCAGCCCTCAATACTTGTTCAGCAGTCAATTTCAAGCCTGGAAAGGTTGGAGAGGAAACGATTTGATTGCCTCGAAGTTGTTGAATTTCATATTCTCCATTCACTAACGTACAAATAGAGAGAGTAGGTTGCTTAGGCTTGCCAATGTATCGAGTACCACCATTACCTGCGTAGTCTGCAATCCAGTATTCGGGGATACCTAAAGCTGCATAATCTTCAACCTTGCGGGCATAATCGTTTTGCCAGTTGCTACTAACAACTTCCGCGACAAATTTAATCGAACTGCCTAGCGTTAAGATCGATTGGTTAGACCGAATCTGTTCTGAAAACAAACCACAAGCAAGTAATTGTCCTGTGTGACTTATTGAAAGATACTCGGCAAGCCCAATACTTGAACTGTTAAATGTACGAATCAGTTCACCTGTGCTTATATCTCACAAGTGATGAAAGCCTCTATTTAAGGTTTGACTTAATAAAACCCTACTATCTGGGCTGATTATGACTGACGAATTAGACGAAGAATATTCCGAACTAAATTTTAGTGCTGGAAGTTTTTTTGCATATCCATCTGTGCTAATAGGTTCTGCTAGCAAGTTATAAACTGCAATTTCTCCCGGTTGCGCTCCGCAGACAACAATTGGCTCATACAAACTCGCAGCAAGTGGAGTCACATTACTTTTGTGTTCGGGTAAACGGTGAGGTGCAGCATCAAGAATAATATCAAATTCATCCGTTCCAAGATTTAATTTGAGAATCGCATCGGCGTTGTAAACAATTCCCAAAAGCCATTTTTCATAAGCACAAACGCTGACATTATCGTGTCTAAAATCAACTGTTTTGACTAAATCACCTGTTAGTAAATCCCAAAACTTCACAGTTTCGTACTGTTCTTTACTAGAAGCTAGACTGTGAGCATTACTGATTAAATTTTGACTGTCTGCACCGATCGCAAAATAATTAGGTTTTAACTCGCTCTTGCCAGGGATAGTGTGGACAAGCTTCATATACTGATAACTTATAGTATTTAATCAACCATAATAAAGTAGATAAAATGTTTCAAGGAGCATCAAAGTCAGCAAGCGATTTCTTAAGACATATGCGAACTTCTTGTCAATGGCGCTCTGACAAGTGGCGGATAAAGATATAATTTATGATTGAAATTTAAGATAAAATCTATGGTGGAAAAAATATCGACGCTCCAAAAAGCAATTGATGCTGTAGAAGCACTTGAACCAGAGGAACAAGCAATGTTGCTAGATATTATTAGCAAGCGTTTAAGTCAACAACGTCGCAATGAATTGATAATGGATGTAGCGCAAGCGAGAGATGATTATCAAAAAGGTAACGTTAAGCGTGGCTCTGTTGCCGATTTGATGGCGGAGTTAGATGAGTGAAAAATTTGGTTTGGAGTGCGGGATTTGTACGTAAATTTAAGCGTCTAGCTAAGAAAAACCCACAGTTGAGAATTCAAATTGAAAAAACATTAGAATTACTGACCGAAGATCCTTTCAATTCTAGTTTGCGGACTCATAAATTAAAGGGCGATTTAGGTGGTGTATGGTCTTGTTCGGTAGATTATGATAATCGAATTTTATTTGAATTTATGATAAATCCAAATTCGGGGGAAGAAGATATATTGGGAGCATCCCGATTTTGCAAAAATACAATTTGGTAGTGCGAGCATCTTGCTCGCTTGATATACATAGCGAGCAAGATGCTCGCACTACAAAAAATAAATTTACACATTTGGGATGCTCCCGATATATTTTTGTTAACTCTCGGTTCTCATGATGATGTTTATTAATTAATATTCCTCACCTTTGATCTGCTGCTGACAAAAAGTAACAAATTTTCCTATTTTCCTAAACTATCGCAAGTTGCAAACATTAGCGCCCCTCATCAGCAAGCAATAATCAATTTTCACAAGTCGGATGTAGATCACCAATAACCAGTTAAAAGTTTTAAATTCATAACTCCTAACTCCCAACTACTAACTCCTAACTCCCAACTCCTAAACCGCCGCTTCCGACTCCTCAACCTTTTTCTTCAACTTCTCAGGATCTATTGATTCTAATTCCCCATGATTTAAAGTCCAGCAACTATCAGCGATCGGTAGTAAATCTCCTGCATCGTGAGTAACTACTAATAAAGTCCAATGTTCTTTTAATTTCGCTAATAAATTCACCAACTGACGACGCATTGACCAATCTAAACCTGCTGTCGGCTCGTCTAATAATAATAAATGTGGCTGGCGAATTAACTGTACTGCTAAAGCCAAACGTCTTTGCTGTCCGCCACTTAAAGCGTGGGGTGGGGTTGAAAAAGATAAATGTTCTAAACCTACTTCGCTTAATGCGTTTCTAACTCGCTCTATCCCTAATTCTGGGTGTCCCAAACGTAATTCTTCTAAAATGGTACCCCCGCAAAAATGACGCTCTGGAAATTGAAATACCAAACCAGCTAATTGCTGAATGTCTTCCGCTAATAATTCCTGTTCTCGCCAAAACACCGAGCCAGATGTAGGTTCTGCAAGTCCAGACAAGATTTCTAGTAGCGTACTTTTTCCAGAACCACTAGGGCCAATAATTAGACCTAGTTTTTGAGGAGCTAAATCCAAATTAATTGATTTGAGAATTGCATTCTGAGTAGCAGTCGGATGATAATTTAAATTTCTGAGATAAAGCATTGGTTAAGATTAAAAATTAGCCATTTATTAATTAACTACAAACTTAGCTACAGACCGCTCTGACGAAAAAATCCTCAAATTATAATTCAAACAAGCGTCTTAACTTATTGTGGCAGACTAACCCCTCTTTGCTATTAGTCATAAAAAAACCTGGGAACCCTCTCAAATCTACCCAGTCAAACTATTTATCAAATTTTTGCGTAAATCTACACGGGGTATAGGTAAAGTATTTACGTAATTATAAGTAAGATATTAAACCCATTCAACAGTAATAATTCTGAGGTTTAAAATGACTGGAAAATTTTCTGTTTCATCTACCACTGCCTCCAAAAAAATTGTACGTTTTGCTAAAGCTGTTTTTACAACTTTAATAGTACTCAATTTAGGAATAAATTCTTCAATGGCTGGGGACCCTTTTCCCCGCAGCCAACCGCGCGATATCGGTGACAATACCGAAGCCGCATTCAAAGCAGTATTCAAGCAAGGTAACTATCAAGCAGGACAAAAGTATCTGCAACAGGCAATATCAGCCGAGCCAAATGAACCCTTAGCTTACGCTATGAAGGCATCATTAGCTTATACAAATGAAGATACAAGCGCATTAGAATCTTACAGCACAAAAACTTTAGATACAGCAAAAAAATTAATTAGCACCGACCCATTGCGTGGAAATTTATACGCTGCCGTCGGTCATTTTTTAGAAGGAGCAGTAATCCTGACTCGTGAAGGTACGGTTAGCGGTGCCCCAAAAGCATTAAGTCGTCTGCGAGAAGTTTACAAGCACTTAGACAAAGCCGAAGCCATTTCTCCAAAAGATCCAGAACTCAATTTAATCAAGGGTTACATGGATTTATTTCTAGCTGTAAACTTACCCTTCGCCAATCCCCAACAAGCAATTCAAAGATTAGAAGAAAATGCAGGGCCTCAGTATTTAGTAGATAGAGGCATAGCCATAGCCTACCGAGACTTAAAAAACTATCCCAAAGCCCTAGAATACGCAAACCGCGCCTTGGAAACAACATCCGATAATCCAGAACTTTACTATCTCAAAGCCCAAATACTGCGTAACCAAGCCAAAAAACAAAACAACCCCGAAATAAACAAGCAAGCAATTGCTCATTTTGACAAAGCACTAGAAAAAAAATCTCAACTACCTGCAAGTCTAGTAAAACAAATAGAAAGCGAACGGAGAAGTGCAGCGAAAAGCTTAAAAAGTTAGGAGTTAGGAGTTAGGAGTTAAGAGTTAGGAATGGGTAATTGGTAATTGGTAATTGGATTTCTCCCATCTCCCCCCTCTCCCCCTCTTCCCCCTCTTCCCCCTCTCCCAATTTTCCGTACTTCTTCTACAATGACTTTGGGTAAAAGTAATCTGTATATTCCAATAGATGAAAATAGAATTCCGCGAGATTAATCCTTTTGATGTCTGGATTTGGTTGAGGTTTAGTACTGTTCCTTCCGAGCGTGAAAAGCAGTTTGTAGAAGAACTTTTTGATTCCTGGTTTTATTTGGGTAAATTAGGTGCTTTCAATGCCGAAAATCTTCAGGTACAGGAAACCGGGCTTGATATTAGCTATTTACATTACGACCAAGATGGTTATCAAAATAGCTTGTTAGCCTTGATGCATAATATGGGCGAATTTGAATACAACGGTGATTGGGGAAGATGTTGGTTTGATTTGGGAACTTCCGATGCGATCGCACTGGATCTTCTCATCAATGCCTTAACTCAATTAGGTCAAGAATACGTCACCATTGATGAAGTGTATATTGGCGGCGAAAACACAGATTGGCCGATTGAAGATAGTGATAGTCGTCCTTCGTATATTTACGATAATTAGGAAAAATAAATGTATAAAGAAGGTAAAATTCGCGTTTTAGCTTTAGGAATAATTCGCGATCGCAACAATCGCATTTTTCTTTCCGAAGGTTACGACTCAATTAAAAAAGACAAATTCTATCGCGCAATGGGCGGCGGCGTTGAATTTGGCGAAACCAGTAAAGAAGCCCTCCAACGAGAATTTCAGGAAGAAATCCAAGCAGAAATAACCAACATTCGCTATTTAGCTTGTTTAGAAAACATATTTACCTTCCAAGGAAAACCAGGCCACGAAATCATTCAACTTTACGAGTGCGACTTCGTACACCCCAAATTTTACGAGCAAGAAAAAATCGCATTCAACGAAGGGGAACGAGAGAAAACAGCAGTTTGGGTAGACATTGAAACTTTAAAATCTGGCAGTGTTAGGTTAGTTCCCGAGGGGTTTGTGGAGTATCTGGGATAAAGATGGAAAAAGGGGACAAGGGCAAGTTAGGAGTTAGGAGTTAAGAACTAGGAGTTAAGAGTTATAAAAGCATTTATTTGTAGTGGGAGCATCTTGCTCCCTCATTGTTTACCAATGCCCAATGCCCAATGCCCAATGCCCAATGCCCAATGCCCAATGCCCAATTCCCAATGCCCAATGCCCAATGCCCAATGCCCAATTCCCAATGCCCAATGCCCAATGCCCAATGCCCAATTCCCAATGCCCAATGCCCAATGCCCAATGCCCCATTCCCCATACCCAACAACTATCAACTAACCACTAACCACTAACAACTATCAATTACCAATTACCAATCACCAATTACCCATTCCCCATACCCAACAACTATCAACTAACCACTAACCACTAACAACTATCAATTACCAATTACCAATCACCAATTACCCATTCCCCATACCCAACAACTATCAACTAACCACTAACAACTATCAACTAACCACTAACCACTAACAACTATCAATTACCAATTACCAATCACCAATTACCCATTCCCCATATCCAACAACTATCAACTAACAACTAACAACTATCAATTACCAATTACCCATTCCCCATATCCAACAACTATCAACTAACCACTAACCACTATCAATTACCAATTACCCATTCCCAATTCCCCATACCCAACAACTATCAACTAACCACTAACTCCTACCGCAGTTAAAATTGTCCAGCCATCAACTAAAAACATCAATAACGTAAAAGTTAGCAAAATTAAATACATCCAAGGTTGGGATAATGGGTAAACATCCGTAGTATCAATACCCGTTTTTTCCTGTACAATTTTCACCAAACGATTAAATCCCGCTACCCGCATTGGCAACAAATAACCCTTTTTATCCTTGCTGACAAAATAGTAGACAATGCCTCCTTGCCCGGTAGTTCTTGGTTTTAAATCCTCTACATCTTCCCAAGCCAAAAACCAACCTCTACGAAAAAACTTTGGTACCAAAGGAGGATAAACAACCTGAATTCCCTCTTCATTTAAAATTACTCGTTCCGTCAAAACCGCGTACAAAATCACAAAACCAATACCAATACCCACCCAAAGTAATGCAGGTGGTACGGGTGCATTTGTGAAATCAGCCAGAAAAGGTAACGGCAAAGTCAGCGCTAAATACAAACTTAAAAGCGTAATCCTAATTAAAGGAGATAGCCGAAAAATAGTAGAATCCATAATCAATTATCAATTAACAATTATCAATTATCAATTATCAACGAATAATTATCAGTTAAAAATTTGGCTTATCCCAACCCGCGCAAAAAACACATTTTCTGTTCTCCGTTGCCTATTCCATAACGCTGGTAACTGATAACTGATAATTGATAACTGATAATTGATTTACGGTAAATATTTTTGCACCACACTCCAACCACTTAGCGAAACCCAGGCAAATACAAGAAATAAAGCAATATTTGTACTAACGTGAATCCGTCTAGCCCAAACCCAGCCAGTACGAATCGAAATCGCACTTCCAGCAGATATTAAAACTAATACCACCGTAATTAATCCAGCAGCCAAGTGTTGCGAATGTCCTAAAGAACCATATTCACCTAAAGTACCGACAATACCAATAGCCAATAGCAGTATCACTAAAGCAACCATAGTGATACCCATTACATAGTGGAGTATGCGTAGTCCGCCATAACCTCCCGGCAACAGCGCTGCAATATTGGGATTTCCAGATGCTCTAGTACGAAACATCCAAATACCCGTTACCGCTAACAGAAAATAAGCAAGTAACGACAACCCCATCGACCACGCCGCGATTTTCCACAACCAAATAAATGAAGGTAAATCCATACGATAGATTGTAGATTGAAGCGGGACATATGGGGAGTGGGAGATGGGGAGATTGGGGGATGGGGAGATGGGGAGACAAAGAGAAAAAATTAAATTATTAACTCCTAACTCCTAACTCCTAACTCCTAACTGCTCACTGCTCACTGCTAACTGTTCACTGTCATTAAAAAGGGGTTGCTAACGGTAGCAACCCAAAAATAGAGAAAAAAATTTTGAATCAATAAAGGTTTTAAAGGCTTTAGCCAACGATTATTAATGGTTTTGTAGTATCTCCTTTTTTTGAATGAATTGAGGACATAAGAGAATTTTCATCTCCTGAATCGGCATTCTCATTATCTGAATCTGTTTTTAAATCTGAAATATTTGCTTCGTTAATTGCAAGGCGATCGCACGGAATTGTATCCGATAAAATTGCACTTGCCATCATCCCCGTATGAATTTCTAATAGAGCTTCATCGGGTGCTTCAAAAACTAGTCTTTGTCCGGGAAAAACAACCCGTTCAAAGTACCAATTAGCGATATTGGAGATGCGAGCCACCTGTATTTTACTCGTGGCATTAACGTAGCAGCACAGAGATTTCCCTGATTGCTCAGGAGGTAAGGGATCTAGTATTTGAGCCATAACTGAGCATCGAGCTTGTCGCCACAATTGTATCTTACATTTACAAAATTAACACTTGACGATCCCCGCCTGCTGTAACTCTCAATACCAACTGGGTATTTGTATGCTATTTCTATCTTAAGAAATTTTCCAGATATAAAATTTTTGTAAAAATCTATGTTTTTTTTGCCATCATATATTAAGGATTAATCATTAGAATATTTTTAGAAAGTTTATAGAGTTAACTAATGCATTTCGATCGGTTTTATACTAAATACATATTTAATTATTGACTAATCCCAAGCTTCATCTACTTCATCTACCAGCAGTTAATTGTCTGAGTTATCAAATCGCAATTAATAATTAGTAAATGAGCTTAAAGTGATGAAAGCATCTGACGGCGAAGGGCGATCGCGATGAATCACAAAAATACACCAACAAAAATTTTTCAATTGAGTTTTACGTAAATCTCAAATTCCGCTTATTTTTTCCCCTCCGGGTTGCGCCACTTACGGCTCCTGTCGCAAAACCCGCGAGGGCGCAGTAGCTTATCATCTCCTGCGAACCCCATCTCTTTATCCCTTCATAAGTAGATTTAATCGGTTTGATGAAGGAAGTGGATGTTATCGTAAAGGTATGTGAAGTTGATTTTCATAATAAATATGTATGAATACTATTGTTTAACCTTGCCTTAACGGTCGTTTCTACCTATTGACGCGGGCTTTGGGCAACAATCTACACTTATTGATAACTGAGTAAAAACTCAAGTACGATTATCATAAAGGACGAAAATTAAATTAAATACCTAGTTTTAAAGCTGATATAATCGCTCTTTTTTTCTTTGAAAACAGTAATATAGAACTTGAACCAGCCACTATGGAAAACAAAATCCTCTACGTTCGCCTTCCTTGTAATCCGATTTTTCCCATTGGGGTAGTATACCTTGCAGATCACGTTCATAAGCTGTTCGAGAATGTCGAACAACGGATTTTTGATTTAGGAACGGTACCACCTTTAGACTACAAGTCTGCTCTGGATGCCTGTATTGATGAATTCAAGCCGACACTACTAATTTATTCTTGGCGCGATATTCATATTTTTGCTCCAGTTGGTGGACGAGGTGGCAATCCTTTACAGTATTCCTTTGAAATTTTCTATGCCAAAAATCCTTTTGTGAAAATGCATGGAGCTTTAGGTGGCGTGCAAATGCTCAAAGGGTTTTATACAGAACTTTGGCGAAATGCAGCATTGGTTAAACGCGGATTGAAACGCGCTCTTCGATACAACAAAGATGTTCGCGTCATTGTTGGTGGTGGTGCGGTTAGCGTTTATTACGAACAGTTGAACAACAGCTTACCCAAAGGTTCTATTGTTTCCGTTGGTGAAGGGGAAAGCTTATTAGAAAAACTATTAAGCGGTAAAGAGTTTAGAGACGAACGCTGTTATGTGGTGGGAGAAACTCAACCGCGCGATCGCCTAATTCACGAACAACCCACTCCCATTGAGAAAAGTGCTTGTAATTACGACTATATAGAAAGTATTTGGGCTGAGTTTAATTACTATCTTCAAGAACAAGACTTCTATATTGGCGTACAAACTAAGCGCGGTTGTCCTCACAATTGCTGCTACTGCGTTTACACGGTGGTGGAAGGTAAGCAGGTGCGAATTAATCCAGCAGACGAAGTAGTTGCGGAAATGCGACAACTTTACGATCGAGGAATTCGTAAATTCTGGTTTACCGACGCTCAATTTATCCCAGCACGAAAATTTATGGATGATGCTGTGGAATTATTGGAAAAAATCGTTGATTCCGGAATGACAGATATTAATTGGGCAGCATACATCCGCGCCGATAATCTGACTCCAAAATTATGCGATTTGATGGTAAAAACCGGAATGAATTATTTTGAAATCGGTATTACCAGCGGTTCCCAGGAATTAGTGCGTAAAATGCGGATGGGTTACAATCTGCGAACTGTTTTGCAAAACTGCCGCGATTTAAAATCTGCTGGATTTAACGATTTAGTTTCCGTTAACTATTCATTTAATGTAATAGATGAACGTCCCGAGACTATTCGTCAAACCATCGCTTACCATCGCGAATTAGAACGAATTTTCGGAGTTGATAAAGTTGAACCGGCAATTTTCTTCATTGGATTGCAACCGCATACCCATTTAGAAGAATACGCTTTTAAAGAAGGTATTCTCAATAAAGGTTACAATCCGATGCTTTTAGCTCCGTGGAATGCTAGAAAACTATTATGGAATCCCGAACCTTTGGGTTCCTTTTTTGGTGAAGTCTGTTTGCAAGCCACGCGACAAAACCCGTCGGATTTCGGACGCGAAGTCATGAAAATCCTAGAAGAAAAACTTGGTTGTGCTGAACTGGAAGAAGCACTTTCCGCTCCTATTGAAACAAAGCCCAAGCAACTAGCTGGTGTATCATAAAGATTCAGTAGGGTGGCATAGTTCACCCTACTATAAACAAAATAGGGGAGCAGAGGAAGTTAAGTAGGCAAAGAAGGAAAGAATAGTAGGAGAGATTCGGACTCAAAGTAACGTTGTGGCTCAGAATGTATATTTTTGGGAGTTTTCAAGAATAATTAATAATTACCATAGATAAATCCCTTTATACCTGTAGCGATGTTAGAATTGCTCGCAATCCATTCGAGATTACTTTAATAGAATAAATAAAATAAAATGTTAGAAGGCTCAATACTCCAAAAGCTACAATCAGCCCATCAAGATAGCAAAAGACCGATCGGATACGGCGTTTACTATAAGAATACCTTGGTCGCTCTGTGCCATGCTTTAGAAGATCGTATATTAGAGGATGATGGTAAACCTTTAGTTATCACCGCTTTTCAGAAAGGTAAGTGGTATATAGAAGAAGCCGAACGATATGCAGATATTGCTAAGTTTTCGCGGCAAATTGCGATTATGGCCGCTCCCGATAGTGGATGGCTCGAACATCCTACCAGCAAATTACCTAATGTAGACTTGGTAGCTATCAACCCAGAAGATCCGGTTGCCGAAGAATGGCATTTAATTATTTTATCGCCTAACTACACGGCAATGGTAATTTGTCAAGAGTTATCAGAAGCTGATTATAGTTCTTTAGGACAGCCAGCATCCGATTTAGAACGGAAGTTTTACGGATTGTGGACATTTGAGCCAGATTTGGTCAGGGAAACTGCAATAATTGCGATCGATCATATCAAAAATTACAATCCGGAACTAGCCAAAAAACTGGACGAATATCAAGGACAAATTGAGCCAGCAGTTGTCACATCAGATGATTTAGCAAACGTTGTTTCCACGGTAGTAGATTATTTGCAGACTGAGCAGATAAATATTTCCGTTCCCGCAGGTAATCGCCATAAAATTTTAGATAGAAACTTAGTTTCTAATGAAATTCAGGCATTTTTACGGATGGCACAAATTCTTGATGCTACCGATATTGCTAATCCAATGGCAGGAAAAGAGGTTGTAGCATTATCAGAAACAATAGGGCAGCTTTTAGATTTGCCTGCGTGGCAAGTGAAAAGATTGCGGCTTGCAAGTTATTTACATCGCATACATCCCCTGCAAACTGCCCAAAGTGTTTTTACCCCTGGAGGAAACAGCTACCTTGAAGATGCACCTAGTTGTCCTTTGACTTGTCCTTTAGTACCGGGGACTCAGGTTTTACGCACGATGCCAAGATTGCGAGCCATAGCGCAAATTATTACTCATCAATCAGAATGGTGGGATGGTAGTGGGGAACCAGCAGGCTTAGCAGGAGATGAAATTCCTTTAGAGTCAAGAATCTTGGCTTTGATAGCAGATTTTCAAAGTAGAGTAAACGAGAAGTTTTCTTCGGGATTAGTTAAAGAAGAAACACTTACTCAAGCTTTAGAAGAATGCACTCAACAACAATCGACTCGTTTCGATCCTAAACTAGTAGAAACTTTAAGTTTATTAGTCATGGGTTTGCATCAGGGATTGGAATTACCCGTGATTACACCAAAGCTGAGTGCCGGAATGTGGTTGCTTGAAAGTAAAGAAGAAGAGGTTAACGAGTCGAGTGGAATAAGAAGTTATCGTAAATAATTCAACATCGACCGGCATTTTGGATGGATAATAATTTCATACATAGACGCAAAGTGTATTAAATATTGTATTTTATTGTATTTCTTTGCGTCTAGTGAATTTAAATCGAAATTTAATTTGATATTTAATTTGATATTTAATTTGAAGTTTAAGTTCAAGTATGAATTTATTAAATTTTGTTGATAGTAAAAAGATAAATAAATATATATATGAATATTGAAGGCATCAAATCGGGTGAATTGAAGCAGTTAGCTGGAGTTGATTTAGAAGACGAAGATTTATCTCAAAGTGATTTGAGTCGAGCAAACCTTGCCGGAGCAACCCTGGTAGGTACAAATTTTGCTCATTCCAAATTTGAAGGCGCTCATTTAGAAGGAGCGAATTTAATGGGCGCAAACCTCCAAGAAACTGACTTGCGAGCGAACTTAATGGGAGCTAATTTAATGCAAGCAAACTTAAGCGGTGCCGATGTCAGAGGTAGCAATTTACGCGGCGCTAACTTAATGGGCGCTAAACTCAGCGAAGTTAGTTTTGCAGGTGCTTTTTTAAGCGGTAGTAATTTAATCAACGTTGATTTGCAAGGAGTTGATTTACGTGGTGCCGATTTACGTGGTGCTAATCTTACAGGTGCGAACCTTAAAGGTGCAGACTTAACCCGTGCAGATTTACATGGTGCTAATTTCAGCGAAGCTAACTTAGAAGAAGCCGACTTACGTAAAGCGAATCTTTCTGGAGCTAATTTTACAGCCGCAAATTTATTATGTGCGGAATTAGAAGGTGCCAATTTAGACGGCGCAAATTTCGATAAAGCTTGTTTGGTAGGAACTGTAGTTCAAAAGGTTACTAAGTAAATAAATATTTGGTTACTAGTAGCGCTATACTCTCCTCCAATAAGAGGCGAAGACAGCGCTACTAGGAACTTATCAGAAAAAATTTAACAGGAACATTCAACCAACGATAAACGTTATAAACTCAGGTTGAACAATTTTATTTTAAAGTATAAAAATTTATTAACCTTCATCTAACTGGTAAATACTAGTATTAGAATCTATAAAAATTGACACTCTTATATGGGTATATCATCCAAAACCACTTTTTCATTAGTAGGCAAGCGATTGACAGTAATTTCTGCTTTACTTGTAACTCTTCCCTGCTTGATATCCGCACCACCAGCTTTTTCTAATTCTAAGAATAACAGTTCATTATCCGAACGTCTAATAAATAATAAAAATAGGAATTTTACTTTTATAATTCAACCAAAATTTACATCTGTAAACGAATTTTCTGAAGGTTTGGCTTCAGTATATATTGGCTATCGTAAGGGATATATTAACAATGCTGGTAAAGTAGTTATCCCGCCAATATTTGATGGGGCTGGGGAATTCTCCGAAGGATTAGCATGGGTAAATATGGGTGGTAAATGGGGATATATAAATAAAAAGGGTTTATTAGCTATTAAACCTAACTTTGATGAAGCTCGCGAATTTACTCAAGGAATGGCACTTGTTAAATCAGGTGATAAATGGGGTTATATAAATAAAGCTGGTAAATTTGTTATCCGGCCTCAATTTGATGATGCCATGTCTTTTTCAACAGATAAGCAAAGCAAAGTTGCGAATAAAGTAATGCTTGCACCCGTGAAAATAGGCGAAAAATGGGGCTATATCGATAGAAGTGGAAATTTAGTTATAAAACCTCAATTTGACAAAGCTGCTTCATTTAATGAAAATATGGCACCAGTAAGAATTGATGGGAAATGGGGTTATATAGATAGCAAAGCTAAATTGGCGATCGCACCACAATTTGAAAGAGCCTGGAATTTTTCCGAAGGATTGGCATTAGCAAGCAAGGATAGCAAATGGGGATATATAAATAGCAAAGGTAAGTTTCATATTAAGCCAACTTTTTTTGAAGCCAGTAACTTTTCCAACGGGCTTGCACCCGTATGGATAGATGGTAAGTATGGCTATATTGATCGGAAAGGTAAACTTGTTATCAAGCCACAATTTGAAGACGTTGGTAAATTTTCTCAAGGCTTAGCAAAGGTAAATATTGAGAATAAATGGGGCTATATTGATAAAAGCGGTCAAATAATAATCTCGCCGCAATTCGATCATGCAGGAGATTTATTGTTATTCCAAAGAAGTGCCGCTTATCCAACAGTAGGGCAAGGATGGGTTAAAATTGGCGATAAATGGGGTTATATAAGTATTCCTTTGAATGAATAATTTCAAGGTAATTGCTAACTGCTAACTGCTAACTGCTAACTGCTCACTGCTCACTGCTCACTGCTCACTGTTTTCAACTGTTGCTTTCGCATCCACAAAGCTAACAATAATAAACTTAATAAACCCATTACCCCAGCTAAAGGATTATTATTTACACCAGTAACCCACTGGGGAACTGTAGCAGAATATTCGATTAATTTTCCTACTTCAATAATATAATTACCCCAAACTAAACCCCCATGAAGCCCGATGGGTAAGCCCAAACGCCCCCTGCAACTACGTTTAGCCCAGACGCAAGTTAACCCTAAAAGTAACAACCCTAAAAATTGCGGCGATGTACTTATAATTACTGGCAGTGGCTTAATAAAGTGCAGTACGGCAAATATAATAGCGGTTGCCCATACTACCAATTTAGAATTGTAATCTCGCTGCAATTCATCGTATATAAACCCCCGGAAGAATAATTCTTCAGCGAAAGCTACACCCAAGCCAGTAAGCAACCCTTCCAAAACTAATTGCAGCATCGAAAAACTGGGTTGCCGCCAAACCAACCAACCCAACATTCCTTGCAAACCGAATAATACTAAAACACTAATTAGTCCAATTGCCACACCTCTGAGCAACTCGACTCCGTTTTTCCGCGTAAACTCTAAACCATAATGGCGGAATGCTGGAGTTTGCTGATGAATATATTTACTCCACCAAGGCAGTAAAAATAAAAACTCAACTGCTAAAATACCCATCGTTAAAATAGTACGGGTATTTTCATCTTTAACTAAAATATAAATTGCTGCTGCATAAGGCAACCACGGTAATAGCAAACTTAAAATAAAGCAGCCCAACCTTATAGGGGCAGGGCGCTGAGATAAACTGAATAAGTTAATTTTCATACCAAGTTGTTTGTATTGGTAATTGGACAACAGTAAATAGACTTATACTATCTGGTGTTTCCTTACCATGCTTTTAAGACGGACGGCAACTGGGTATAAACGGTTTCTTTTTCGTTTTATGTTAGTCTTCCGGTTCAATTGTGCTGCTTAACCCATGATTTTTTAGAGTCTCGCTATAAAACTCGGCATGTTCTTGAGCGCAAGTAATAACCAAAGCTAATCCATTAGTATGGGCTTCCATCATGATGCTTACAGCCTGGGGTTGGCTGAGGCTCGGTACTGTGGTGATTAGCGTCTGCACCACATACTCCATAGGATTGGTGTCATCATTATGGAGCAAAACACGGTACCGAGGCGCGTGTTTACGGATTGTTGAAGGTTTCTGTATGGTTTCGACTGACACGGTTAGTATGCTCTTTTTTCGTTTGTTTACTACAACAGACTTGTTTTCTACACTTTACTTAACACTTATTTAAAATATTGTATCGCATCTAATTGCGATGCTCGAATATAAGAAAAGTTTTATGCAGGCAATTGATTATTGCATCGGTGAATAATTATTACGAGATTAGTAGCATACTTTCTACGTTGAGTTTTAGTTCTATAATTGACTATTTTCTTTCAAACGAGTGGACTAAGGGTTTAAAAATAGATCAAAATAAAAATGGATTGAAGCACACCAAATAATCCTTGTCGCCCTATAACCCCTAAGTATGGAGATAAAACCAAATTTTCAAGCCGGACAAATAGTCTTTCTAGAATACAAGGGCAACCGACTATATGCAGAAGTAATTCAATTAGTGCTTGAACGTAATTTATGTTGGGTGCGCCCTTTGCTACTTGCGATCGAAGAATGTGAATCACCACAAGTAACGGATTTGCGCTCTACTTCCGATTTGCTTTGGGCGATAAACTTGTTTAAACCGGCTTTAGATACAGAAGTCGTTGAGCTATACACGCAGATTTTAGTAAAAGAACCAAAACCAGAATTATTTCCAGCAGCCAAACAGCAACTTCATCAATTTATTCAGCAACTTTGGCAAGCGAATAAAAATGAAACGTAATCCGATTTTAGATTATAAATAAAATATATACAGCATTTTGCAGCTAAATGAGGTACAAAGCTATATTCTAAAACTCTTGTGGTCTGGAGAGCAGCGCGTTGCGGTGAAACACTTGCGGTGGAGGAGAGAAGAACTATTGCGGGGTTCCCCCGCCTAAAGAAACTTCGGGGTTAAGAGGCGGCCATCAAAGTGTTGAACCCGTTCATGCGGCTAGCGTTAGCATACCGTAGGTATTGCGTGCGGCTTAGGGAGGTTCTCGCAGTACGAGCGACTGCCGGGGCATCCCTGCCCGTCCGAATGTACCTTATAAAAACGAAATGTGCTGTAATTACTGTTCCCCATTCCCCATTCCCTGTTCCCTCCTATGTAATTTTCGTAGTGGAAGGCGAACAACTTGCTTAAAAACGGGATGCTGCTGCTCCTACTACTAACCATGTTTTTCTGCGTATAATTCTCGTAATGCCATAACACGTTTAGGCAATCTGAGAGTAAGAAGAACTTACTTGAGGTACTTGAGGTGTGCGATAGGGATGGTTAATTTCTATTTCGCTTGGATCGGAACAGTCATTTTCTGACATAAAAGTTTGCACGATTTCGCGATATACAAACCACTGCTTGTGAAGATGGCGAATTAACTCTGGTTCCATTCTAAAAACATCGGAGTTTTTAAATCCTGCTCTAGATAACCATTCGTAAATAGAAAGAGTTTCGCCATTATTATTATTATGAAGCATTGTTTCTCCTAATTGTGTTTAATTGAAGGTAAAATACGCTTCAAAGATGCAACCTGAAGCGCCGAGCGGCTATTTCAAACTATAGTTGGGGATGGGAACTCATTTTTTATAAGGGTTGACTGGATTACTTCCCTATATCAAGTAAAGTAAAATTAACTAACTTTAGCCCATGTTTAGACAGGGGTCTAAAGTAGTAAATAATCTATAACCAACGTTTTTGTTGGTTCAACCCAGCTATAAATAATCTATCCGAGTCTACCTCGATAATCACCGAAAGAGAATCCGAAATATCACTCTATTAAGCAGTTGATATTTTTAACATAAATATTCCGTCTGATAAATCTTTGTTCTACTATCAACAAGATACACTTGCAATACAAGCGTTGACTCGAAGCAAACATAAATTTATTTTCCTAAAAAGGTAAAAATGAATCTATCTATCCTTAGTAATAGATTTATAGTTTTAAGCATAATATGAATTGAAACTTAATAATTTTTTGATTTACTTTTCTAGATTTTTAATAATACATCATTAAAGGGTGCATTTTCCTAACAACTTAGGGGATTCCCCCAGCTTCAATAATTTCCCCTTAGCGGATAACCTTACAATAAGTAGTATTTGCGAATATTTTAAATCTGATTAGCTTGAGGGATCAATCCCCGAATATAGTGTATTTAACAGATAAACAAATCAACATCAAAATCAAATTTTCTTTCTGTTTTCTTAATAATTTTTACTGATGATGTAGAAAAGTGACCTATGTTAAAACTTACTTATACTGACAATAAGATAAACTTACATTGCTTCAAACAATCTTTAGAAGATTGGATAAATACCAGAGTGCTTATAAGTATACGTAGTCTTACCAGTATTTATATTGAATCTAGTACTGCTTCTATTTTAGTACCGGCATCATCTTCGATCGCCGAATTAAACAAACTCAACGCAGAAAATATCGTGGAATTATGCCGTTGTGATGCCGAATCAATTGAAGTTGTTTTAAAGGGTATTTGGATGACATCAGAAGTAGAAAGCGAAACGGGTGTATTTGTAACTGAGCTTGAGGAATATACCGAATATTTATTGCAGAATTTGTTTGAACGCGAACTGTACTGTCGCGCTTAATAAACTTAATTACTAATTATTACAAATTATTACCAGTCTTGCTGTTCGCGGGACTTTAGTACGACTTCCGATACCCACTTTCAGATTGGCTTTAGTCAGTCGTACAACCTTTCCCCGAACAGCATCCCCTCTTCTCTTGTCGATTAATAGTTAGGAGTTAGGAGTTATGAGTTAGGAATTAGGAGTTTAAAATTTCTCCTTGTCTCCTCCTCTCCCCGTCTACCCTCTCTACCCCCTCTCCCCATGAATGCTACTTCAAATAACCGTGCCCAAATTGTTGCGCGGGAAGATTTGGTTATGTTTATCAATGCTTGTTTATCCTGTACGGGACAGCGAGAATTTTATGATGATGCTTACGGACAGAAGGTTTCAATTGACTTTCTGCATCAATATATTTTAGGTAATTACCGCTTGCTGTATGCTCGGACTTTAGCAGCAGGAATTAATCATTTTAATCAAGTACAAATAATTTTGAACTTATTAGCAACCGGAAAAAATACATCTGCACAACATCGGCAAGAAGAAGGCGCATTGATTGCTTCGGCACTGCAACAATTACCTCCTCAGCGTGCTTGGGGAGTATTGCAGCAGTTGAGACAACGAAAAATTAACAACCGTCGTAGTCGGGCGATCGCCCGCGATTATCTGAATTATCGCCGCAATATTGATTTTGATGCGGTGAAATATCGTTCTAAGGTACGAGCAATAGTTACTCACGCACATTTGAAACTTCAAGGAGAATTAAGTAATTTTTTATTTCGTAACTGGAAGCAAAAAGCATATCAAACAGAATTATTTGAAAACTTCCGTCAAGCTCATTTTAGTGCTGAAGCTGTTTACGAATTACCTTTTACCGTTGCTGAAGGTTTAGCAGCAAAGCATAAAATTAAAAGAGAAGTTTTCTTATCACGCATCCAAGAAAGGATGACTTTGAATGAAAAATTACGTTTCCAAAGTGCCGGTGAAAACGCAAAAATCAACATAGACTTAGATTTGAGCCGTCTTCCTTTAACAAAATTAGCATTATATATACTTTCCTTACCCGCGAACACTCGAAAACAGAAACGGGATATTCTCAATTTAGCTTTAGAAAAATCCGCTCAAAAAACATTCAAAAAAGCACCTATGAAATTAGAGCGAGTGGCAGCAGTTTTAGATTGTAGCTACTCCAGTTATGGTTCTTCCGAAAAGCGCTGTCGTCCTTTAGGTGTTGCTTTAGCTACTTATTATTTATTAAAATCCGCATCTAAAGAATACAAAGATTTTTGGACGCTACCTCCAATAGATCCATTGCAAGTAAGTCCTCGCGGACAATCCGACTTAGCAACACCTTTATTAGATGCATTAGAGTGGGGTGCAGACTTAGTAGTAATTGTATCCGATGGTTGCGAAAATGACCCACCTTGCGGAGCAGCGCAGGTATTAAGTATTTTTCGTAATCTTTTAGATCCCGATAATCGTACATCAATAGTTCACTGCAATCCAGTGTTCAACTCCGACGACTTTTCCGTGCGTTCATTGTGTCCCGATATTCCCACAGTAGGATTGCGAGATGCTGAAGATTTACCAACAATGTTAGGTTTTGCTCAGTTTGCAAATGGTTCTGCTTCTTTATCGGAATTGGAAGAATATTTATCAAATAGAGTCAGTTATCAATTATCAATGAATCTTTAATTGTAGTTGATGAACTATTAATAGTTTTAAGTTATTAAGGAGTAAGGAATACTATGTAATTTTTAATATCTATATATATGAGTTACCAATATTATTTTAGTAATAATGTTCTTTATGATAAGTCTTATAAGTTCGCTATTAGAACCGTTAATGCTTATAAATATCTCACCGAAAAAAAGAAAGAATATATTCTATCAAAACAACTGATGAGGAGCGGGACATCTCATCTATTGGAGCTAATGTTGCAGAAGCAAACGGAGCTATTTCTACAGCCGATTTTTCCGCTAAATTATCCATAGCGTATAAAGAGTGTCTCGAAACCAAGTATTGGCTTTGTCTTCTCAAAGATACAGATTATATTACTGACAAAGCTTTTCAAAGTATTTATAAAGATGCAGACGAAATTGCAAGATTACTTTTTTCAATTCTAAAAAAGACAAGAATAAACCACAACAACTGATAATTGATAATTGTTCATTGATAATTGATTTACCGTGGCACAAAAAAAGAACTTACTAACTGATATATCTTTGAAAGGATTAGAAATTGCTCCATCTCAAGTGCGTGGTGCGGTGCGAATTGTGCCGTTGCTCAGACGTAATATACGCAATGATTTACGTTTAATGAAACGTTCTTACAATGAAGATTTAACTGTTGTTTCTTTAGAAAAAGATATTAATTATTATGCTTACGTTCCTCACGGGTTGGTGATGTCTTGGACTGATGATGGTAGCCCGCTAGCTGCTTTCGGGGGACAAATGCACAAATCCAAATCTGACGGTAAACGACTTGATTCCGATTGTGCTAGCGTGCGTTTAATGCATCGCATGAGAAAGCGAGAATCTAATCATCAATTAAGATTTTTACCGCTACATTTGGCAATGGAAGGTTTTCTTTCGATGTTTTTTTCTGGCCCCGATATTGCTTGGAGCGAATATTCTAAGTATGCTCTTTCGCATGGATTAGGTTGTCGTTACGAAACTGCTGTAGGAGGACGTTATATTGCTAGATTAGAAGATGCTTTGCGGGTATTTGAAATTTATCCCCAACAGGTAGGAGTATTGATTTTTGTCGCGGAAGCTTTAGCATCCGCTTTTGTGGTTCCGACTCCAGAAGATTATCGTTTGCTACATAGGAGTTTATTAGAAGATTTTTATGGTGAATTAATTTATCAATATGGTTTGCTTTACGATACAACTTTTCCTATGGATGTATCTGTAAATCAATCGGAAATTAAGGATCTAAAAACTTTAAGATTAGCTATCGAAAAAATGCGAACGGATTGGGCTTCTTTTCAAGGTTTTATGGCTGAAGGAATTCTAAATCGTCAATTACAATCTAAAATCGTTTATAATGCCGGGCCATTTAGATTCCAGCGTTTTATTACCGATCTACAGCTTAAACAAGAAAATCATATTGGAGAAGCGATTGTTAGAGAGAATGGAGAATTAGAATATTTAAAAACCTTCCGTTTATCCGCCGCACAAACTAAGCGAGTTTATTTACTGAGTAAATTAGCAGAATATAATTGGAATATTAACGCTACTGCCGAAGCATTAGGGGATAATTACGATAAATTTGTCCATCGATTAGAAAAAGCTGGTTTTGGATACTTATTAAATCAACAAGTACGCGAACAAGTTATTAAGAGAAGGCGGAAGAAATAGAGAATGGGGATTGGGAATTGGGCATTGGATTATTTATAATCTTTCGTAGTGTTTTATAATCATTTCTATATTTATAAATATATTATTTTTTGTAGTGCGATACCATTTCTGTATGAGGCTGCGCCCTTCTCGCCCTCACTCTGGCTATGGTGGGGCTACTCAAACAAAGCCCACCGTAAGGTGGGCTAAATTAAGCGCATCTTTATAAAGAAATGGTGCGAGCATCTTGCTCACTACTTTAATAAATCAAAAACTGGTTTAATAAATTAAAAAAACTTTCGTAATGCGAGCATCTTACTCGCTAGTTTAATCTTGCCCAATAGTTAAATGTTGCTCGCTTAATTTTATTTATGAAGATTGTTTACAGATAAAGATTTTCTAAGAATAAAGAGCAAGATATGAAGAGTATGACACCTCCTTTAATGTTCGTCGAAGCGTTGCACAGCATAAAAATACACCTATTTTTTTACTCGAACAATTAGCTGGTGATACCGATAATTTAACAATATCTTACGCTATTATCAAAAATCCCAACACACTATTCAATCTAAAAGAAACCTTACAAGCAAGATTTGCCCTTGCGGGCACGCTCCGCTAACGCGTCTCTACATTTGGGGATATATCGCGTGTTTACATCAATTTCCTTATCCCAACTTCCAACCCCCGACAAACCCCAGTCAAAAAATCCAAATCTAGCGTATCAACCCGATCGCTAGGTTTATGATAATGAGGATTCCTTAAAAACGAAGTATCAGTTACCATCATCGCCTTATAACCAGCATCCCAAAACGGCGCATGATCGCTCCTCCTCGTTGCAGAAATCATTTTCCCATTATTCGGAACTGGTAAAAATTCACTCTTAGTCCCCGATTTACGAAAACTGTTGCGAAGTCTAAATAAATCAGGAAACGTTTTCAAATTACCAATCAAAGCAATAAAATCTCCTGTATCGGGATAAAACTTTTTCAATATCGGAACCGGATAATTTTGCGTCCCCGGATTTGAATTACAATAACCGATCATTTCCAAAGACATCATCAAACGCAACTTCTGCTTTTCTCGTACCAACTTTGCTACATAATCTTTACTACCCAACAAACCAGGTTCTTCCATATCAAAAGCAACGAGTCGCAAAGGATACCTTGTTGGCTGCGTAGCAAAAATCCTTGCTAATTCTAATAAAACTGCCACACCAGTAGCATTATCATCCGCTCCTGGGCTTCCGGGAACGCCATCATAATGAGCCGCAATTAAAATTGGTGATAAATTGTCCTTCCCAGTTTTAAAATCTGGAGGTAAATTCAAGATGAGATTTTCATAGACTTTGCTACCAACTTCAAAGGTGTGGATTTCCACACTTCCCCATTGTGAAAAATCAGCACGAATGTATTCTTGGACAAAGAAATGTCCTGCTGTTGCTAAATAAGCATCGCGCTCTCGTGCTATCTGAATCAGATGGGTTTCGAGTTGTTTTTTTAAATCCACGGATTAACTAGAATCTATGAAGGATAAAGGATAAAACTTAGATTATACGATGAAAAATGATTTGTTTTTTCAAGTACATTTATTACCCACTAAAGGCAAAAAATGGATTTTAACTGTTAATGGCTTGTTTAATGGATAAATTTAAATATTTCAAACTGAATAGTTGCCAACAGATAACGAAGGTTGACAATGTATTTCTCAACTGCAAGATACAATAAATCAAGCATTACTTCTAAACATATATTTATAAGACATACTAGGAGGGATCGTAGGGCATGGGCAAGGTAGTAGGCATCGACTTGGGTACAACAAACTCTGTAGTCGCCGTAATGGAAGGTGGCAAGCCGGTGGTTATTGCCAATGCGGAAGGAATGCGAACCACTCCATCGGTTGTTGGCTTCAGCAAGGATGGCGAAAAGGTTGTTGGGCAGATGGCAAGAAGACAAACTGTCCTCAATCCTCAGAATACCTTTTTTGCGATCAAGCGGTTTATGGGGCGTAAATATTCGGAATTAACTCCGGAATCGAAGCGAGTTCCTTATACGGTACGTAAAGGCGAAATTGGCGAGATAAATATTGTATGTCCCCGTGTCAAGAAGAATTTTGCACCGGAAGAAGTTTCGGCGATGATTCTCAGGAAATTAGCTGATGATGCCAGTAAATATTTGGGAGAGCAAGTAACGGGTGCGGTAATTACCGTTCCTGCTTATTTTAATGATGCCCAACGACAAGCTACTAGAGATGCGGGAAGAATTGCTGGTTTAGAAGTATTGCGAATTCTTAACGAACCTACTGCTGCTGCTTTGGCTTACGGTTTGGATAAAGCCGACAGTGAAGTAATTTTGGTATTTGACTTGGGTGGTGGAACCTTCGACGTATCGATTTTAGAAATCGGCGATGGTGTATTTGAAGTTAAAGCCACATCCGGAGATACTCAATTAGGTGGAAACGATTTTGATAAGCGGATTGTCGATTGGTTAGCCGAGAAGTTTTTAGAAGATGAAGGCATCGATTTAAGACGCGATCGCCAAGCTTTACAACGTTTGATGGAAGCTGCGGAAAAGGCGAAAATCGAACTTTCGGCGGTTAGCGTCACCGATATTAATTTACCTTTTATTACTGCCGATCAAGATGGGCCGAAACATTTAGAAACTCGTTTAACTCGATCGCAATTTGAAGCGATGTGCGACGATTTATTGGGCAAATTACGAGTTCCTGTAAAAAGAGCGCTGCGAGATGCTGGGATGACACCCAGAGATATTGAAGAAGTTGTACTCGTGGGTGGTTCAACCAGGATGCCAATTGTGGAAAAATTGGTGGAAGCGATGATTGGTTTACAGCCCAATCAAAATGTTAACCCCGATGAAGTGGTAGCAGTTGGTGCTGCCGTGCAAGCTGGTATTCTAGCTGGCGAATTGAAAGATGTATTGCTGCTTGATGTGACTCCTTTATCAATTGGTTTAGAAACCATTGGTGGGGTGATGAAAAAGTTAATTCCTCGCAACACAACAATCCCAGTTCGTCGTTCGGATATTTTCTCCACTTCCGAAAACAATCAAAATACCGTAGAAGTACACGTAGCTCAGGGTGAGCGGGAAATGGCCGCCGATAACAAATCCCTAGGACGATTTAAGCTATACGGAATACCTCCCGCGCCTCGGGGAATTCCGCAAATTCAGGTGTCTTTTGATATTGATGCCAATGGAATATTACAGGTGACGGCATTAGATAGGACTACGGGAAGAGAGCAAAGTATTACAGTTCAAGGAGCTTCTAATTTAAGCGAAGCCGATATTCAGCAAGCAATTCGAGATGCCGAGAAATTTGCCGACGTAGACAGACAACGTAAAGAAAAAGTCGAAAAACGTACCCGTGCCGAAGCATTAATTTTACAAGCCGAAAGACAGCTTCGAGAAGTCGCGCTAGATTTTGGAATGCAGTTTGCTCGCAATCGTCGTCAACGAATTGATAATATTTGCCGCGATTTGAAAGATAGTTTGAAGGCGGATGACGATAGAGGAATTGACCAAACCTATGCCGATTTACAAGACGCTTTATCCGATTTAAATAAAGAAGTTCGTCAGTACTATGCCGATGACGAAGAAGACGATTTATTTGGTACCATCCGCGACATCTTTATCGGCGATAAAGACGATGACGATTTCTACGATAAGGGCTACGGTAGGGGTTCCGATCGGGGTTACGGAAATGCCGATCGAGGCTATGGTAATAGGGATTATGACCGGGGCTACGGAAGAGATGTCGATAGAGGTTATGGAGATGATTCCAACCGGGGTTACGGAAGAAATGACCGGGGAAGAGATGCCGATAGAGGTTATGGCGACGATTCCGACCGAGGTTATGGAAGAAGTAGCGATCGGGGTTATGCAAGAGATAATAGCTATCCGAACTATGACAGAGATTATCCCGCACGCAAACCAGCCAAGCCCAGCTACAGAGATAATTGGGATGATGAAGATGACGATTGGCTGTAAAGTCGTTTAAATTAGCTTTTTATCCACAAATATAAGCTAATATACGGGCGGTTAACCCCGCTCTTAATTATTTAACAATATACTTATGAAATAATCCGGCTTTAAATATTAGACAAAAGTAAAAACTAGGCATACAAACGTTTTTTGTTAAATCTTCAAAAAATATTTTCACCTCTATTTATTGACTTAAATCATAAATTTCAACCTAAATCACCTACCACTTAGGAAATCTGATTCTTTATTTATTGCCTTTTATGTTAAATATCCGGTTGAAAAGATTGAAAAGCTTACTTAATGAGGAAAATTGCTCATACCGAAATTAAACTTATTTATTGATGTTATCTACCCCTTACTCCCTAAAAATAAAAATTACGGCTTTAGCCGAAAATCTATCAATCGAAAGTTAAACAACTTACTATGCAGAACTTGCAGAATTTTCGCGATTACTACGAGATTTTAGCAGTATCTAAAGATGCTCCTAATGATGAAATTAAAAAAAGTTATCGCCGATTAGCCCGACAATACCATCCAGACTTAAATCCTGGGAATAAAGCCGCAGAGGAAAAATTCAAAGATGTCAATGAAGCTTACGAAGTATTAAGCGACCCCAGCAAACGCGCTCAGTACGACCAATTCAGCGTATTTTGGAAGCAAAATGGCTTTGCTGGTTCAAAATCTTCTTCACGCAAAGGCCCGAATCAAGGAAACGGTAGTCGCACCTCTGCCGATGTTAATCCCGCCAAATACGATAATTTTGATACCTTTATCGACCAAGTATTTGGTGTCAAAAATAAAGGCAATGCACCCAGTAGTTCCACGAATAATACAAAAACTGACCCATTTCGGACTCCTAGAACAAAAGTTTCTTATACTCCGAGTGCGCGTCCTAATCGCCGAGACATAGAAGCAAGATTAACTTTACCTTTAGAGAAGGCTTATCAAGGTGGCTTAGAAAGAATTCGTCTTGAAGATGGACGTTCTTTAGAAGTGAATATGCCTCCAGGAATGGTAACGGGACAAACTATACGCTTGCGTAACCAGGGCATTGGTGGCGGCGATTTATACCTGAAAATTACCGTACAGCAACATCATATTTTTAAACTTGACGGCACCGATATATTCTGCCAAGTGCCTATTACTCCTTGCGAAGCTGTCTTAGGAGGGCAAGTAGAAGCACCGACTTTAGATGGATTAGTAAAAATGACTATTCCCCCAGGAGTTAGATCCGGGCAAAGATTGCGTTTAGAAGGTAAAGGCTATCCTAACGAAAAAGGCAAACGAGGCAACCAACTCGTAGAAATTCAAATAATTACTCCTGCTCCTAAAAATATTAGTACTCAGGAACGCGAACTTTACGAAAAGTTACGTGAGGTAGAAACTTTTAAGCCTCGTAAAGATTTGCTGAGATAATTTGTCAGCAAATAGCTCTATAGCTTTATGGGCAGCTAATACAGCATCTAAAGTTAGATTTACAAATATTCAAATATTGATGAAAATAAGATTTAGCAACCTTGGGACAAAAAGATAGTTTTAAAATATGAGGAAAAACTGTTTGCAAGGTAACGAACACAGCCGTGAATCAAAATGGGACAAAACTAAGCCGAGGGGAAGCAACCTACTATTCCTTATTAGGTTTGCATCCAACAGCTTCGGTAATCGAAATTCGTCGTGCTTACCGAGAGCTTAGCAAACGCTATCATCCCGATACTACAGATTTACCCACAGGACTTGCTATTGTTAAATTTCAAAAACTCAACGAAGCTTACGCAACCTTAAGCAACCCCCAAAAACGTTTAACTTACGACCTGAAAATCGGCTATTCTCGGTTTGGAGTGATTCAACCACCTTCCGACTTAAACCATCCGGTTTCTAGCAATCAACATTCATCCAAATCGGCTTACCTCGATCCTACCGATCGCCCCCTCTCCCCCGGTGAAATTTTTGCTTTGTTTATTCTGGGCTTAACTTTTTTAGGATGTTTGCTGCTAGTAATCGCCGTAGGTTTAACTAGAGGTGAAGCAGCTTTTCAAACAACCTTAGACCAGCCAGATACTGTCATACACCAGCAAATAATTAATTCAAATCAACCAAATATCATAAATCAATTTAATAATTAAGTTTTTCTAGGTCAAAGGTTAAAGGTTAAACAATTTCTAACAACTAACCCCTCGGGTATCTCCCTCCGGGAGATGCAATACCTACTACTCCACCACATAAGTTCTGATGGGTCGAGGTAGTGCGAGCGTCCCGCTCGCTGGTTGTAACGAGGGAGCGAGACGCTCCCACTACGAGCGCGTTACCCCGCAAAATTAATGTGGTGAACTACTACGGTACGCTTCGCTAGCCGCTAACGGCAGTTGCTACGTACTGCCTCACAACTAACAACTAACAACTAACAACTAACAACTAATTTTCATGTATCTTTTAAACTCAGAAACTCCACTGTACAATCATCCACTTCCTCAAATTGAGAGATGGTTAGAAAACAGAGGCTGTCAGCAAGACTCAAAATTATTACATTTATGGCGCATACACAAACCTGCTTGGGAAGCAGAAATCTGGCTTGATGTCGAAGAAATCACCGTGCGATATCTTAATGCAGGAGAAAAACAAGAAGACATCCAGCGCTCGTTTAAATATTCTCTAAGTCGCCAAGATGTAGAAGAAGCGATTTTCTGCGGCCGTAGGGAAGAGGGGGAAGAGGGGGAAGAGGGGGAGGAGGGGGAAGAATAAATAATTATTACCAATTACCAATGCCCAATCCCCAATGCCCAATTACATCAAACTTTGCCAAACCTTCTTTCTCTTTGCTGATAAGCTGATAATGCTTTACGGAATTCGCTGCGGTCGAAATCGGGCCACAATGTATCGGTAAAATATATTTCTGAATAGGCTGCTTGCCACAAGAGAAAATTACTCAAGCGCATTTCTCCGCTGGTACGAATAATTAAATCTGGATCGGAGTTGCCAACTGTGTAGAGATGATGTTCAAATGTCGCTTCATCAATTTCATGGGGTTGGAGCAATCCTTTGTCTACTTTTTCGGCGATCGCCCGACAAGCTTGAAGAATTTCTTGTCTACCTCCATAGTTGGTAGCGACGTTAAAATCAATACCGCGATTGTCTTTGGTTTCTTCCATCGAACGACTAATTTCTGCTTGTAAGGCATTTGGCAAAGCTTTTAAATTGCCTACAAAGCCAATTCTGACGTTCTCTTTTAACATTTCTCGCAGTTCTTGACGCAAAACTCGCTGGAATAAAGTCATCAAAAATTCAACTTCTTCTTGCGGTCTACCCCAGTTTTCGGTAGAAAAAGCATAGGCAGTTAGGGCTTTTATCCCCCAATCTTTGCAGCAGCGGAGCAAATCCTTGAGAATATCAACTCCGCGCTTATGCCCCATAATTCGAGGCAAACCCCTACGTTTAGCCCATCTACCATTGCCATCCATGATTACTGCAACGTGTTTGGGCAATAGTTCTTTTTTTAAATCGCTTGGCAAATATTCTAGATTTGTTGATTGTGCTGTCATTTTTTATCCCGAGAAGCGGTCGATGCTAAACCGAGTAAACGTGAAATTAATGCGGTGGATTTACCACGAATTTGACGACCCAAACTGAATAAACCGGGGGCTACAGCTTCCCGATCCACTGCTGGAGAAAATAGAGATTCTAAGGAATCTCTCAATTTCGTGATGGTTAGCGGTCTGTTTAAAGTTCCCCTTTCTGCAAGAGAAATAGAACCTGTTTCTTCCGATACAACGACGCAAATACAATTTTCGACACGCTCGGTAATTCCCATCGCCGCTCGATGGCGCGTTCCCAACTGGCGAGAAGCAGTACGTCCCGAAAGCGGTAAAATTATACCACTGGATACAATCCGAGAACCGCGTATCAATGTTGCACCATCATGCAAAAGAGTTTTTGGCTGAAAAATTGTTTGCAGTAGTTCCTTAGAAACTTCAGCATTCAGCTTTACTCCCGGCACGGAAAAATCACGCTCGTCAATTGGACCAGTGGTTTCTATAATCAGCAAAGCTCCAATCCGATTCTTGGAAAGTTCTTTAACCGCATCAACAATTTCATCAATTACACTATAGGATTTCGGTACTGCTAAACTCGAAGTTTGAAACAACTGCCGAAATTCACCACGTCCCAACTGTTCTAGAAAACGGCGAAACTCTGACTGAAGAGTAATCGCCATTGCTACAGCACAACCATATACAAGGCTTTGCAAAACAAAATTTAACAGTTGTAGCCCAAAGAAATCACTTACTGCCGAAGCTAGCATCAAAACAATAAATCCCCGCACCATCCATAGCGTGCGGCGTTCGCTGATAATTACTAGCATCATATATGTTAGTGCCAGCACTAACATAATATCCAGAGTCTTTAACAAGGGCTGCGACCATCCCAGGTTTGCCAGCCATTGTTTCAATAAATTCCCCATGACATCTGGATTACGCGCTTTGTTTGAAGGATATTTTGCTCAAAGTATAAATAATATAGATGTCATAGTAGCATGAAGTAATTAGCATAAAATAGCTGATTTTTTTCAGCTTTTATACTACCTACTGCTTTGCCGACATCTGCCCTCTTAATTATTCGCTTTTTTTGAGCCGTTCTGGTAAGCAATCTTTACGAATCAAATCTTGATATGATTCGCGTTGCAATATTAAACTTGCTTCACCATTTGCAACTAAAACTGCTGCCGGTCGAGGCAAACGGTTGTAATTGGATGACATACTATAATTATATGCACCCGTTCCCATTACTACGAGAGTATCTCCCGGTTCTGTGGGTGGAAGTTGGGCATCATTAATCAGAATATCTCCCGATTCGCAATGTTTACCAGCAATCGTCACTTTTTCAGTAGATGGTACGGACATTTTATTCGCTACCACCGCTCGATAAATTGACTGGTAAGTAATTGGACGCGGGTTGTCTGACATTCCTCCATCTACAGCAATATACTTACGTATTCCGGGAATTTCCTTCGATGCACCAATAGTATATGCTGTAACGCAGGCCGTACCAATTAAAGAACGTCCCGGTTCGCACAATAATTTTGGTAAAGGAATATTCGCGCTCTGAGAGGCTTTTTCAACTTCGGAGCAAATCGGCTTTACCCATTCTTCTATACTCGGTGGGTCATCGGATTCTATATATCTTATTCCCAAACCACCACCAACATTTAATTCGGTGATGTTGACACCATAAGTAGCAGCTTTTTTTAACCACTCTACCATAAGAGTAGCTAAGTCTTTGTGGGGTTGGCGCTCAAAGATTTGCGAGCCGATGTGAGCGTGTACGCCAACGCAGTTTAAAGATTTTTGCTTGCTAACGAAAGCAAACAAATCATCAAGAGCATTGGGATCGAAACCAAATTTACTATCTAACTGTCCCGTGCGGATGTAATCATGGGTATGACAATCAATACCGGGAGTCAGACGCAACATAATACGGTACGGTGCATAGCTTGAATAATTATCCTCCGACGCGATCGCCACTAAAGTATTCAACTCATACCAGTTATCTACCACAACTGTACAACCGGATTCCACAGCTAAAATCAGTTCATCACGAGACTTATTATTACTGTGTAGGTAAATTTTGTCGGCATCCGCGCCGCTTTTCATTGCTGTATATAATTCACCACCAGAAGCTACATCTATTCCCAAATCTTCAGATCCAACAACCGCGCACACTGCCAAACAGTTCCATGCTTTAGAAGCGTACAATACTTGGGATTCACCTTTATAGTATTGCTTAAAACTATCGCGATACTGGCGGCAAGCAGTTCGCAAGCTTTCTTCGTCCAAAATATATAGTGGAGAACCAAACTGCTGCACTAGGGTAGTGACATCGCAACCCCCGATCTCTAAAAAATCATTCTTGTTAACAGAGGCAGTTAAAGGTAAAAGCGATTGATTCGGCGAGATGCTTTCTTTCTGACTACTCTGTGATAGTATATATGTACTACCATTTATTTGAACCCCAGCCGGGTAAGTCGATACCATAACGATATAAATTGTGTATGTTGAGTTCTGGGCGACATTTATCGCCCGTTACCCAGTGTACAAAGGGCGATGTACTAATATCCAATAAAAGTGAACCAATTTGAGCTAAAAATTCAATCTCTCTCTCAAGAACATTTATCCGCAATACTAGAATTAGATAAAAATTGCTTTGGCGGTTTATGGTCGAAAGAAGGCTACATACGAGAACTTGACAGTCCAAATAGCGAGATCCAAGGTTTATTTTCTCAGAAAACCGGCGAAAAACTTCTAGGAATGGGTTGTTTTTGGTTAATCTTAGAAGAAGCTCACATTACAATTTTGGCAGTGAATCCTCAATATCACCGTCAAGGAATGGGCGCAGCTTTACTTTGTTCTCTAATTAAGACAGCACGCGATCGCAATTTAGAAAGAGCGACTTTAGAAGTGCGGGCTTCCAACCTTGCAGCAATTTCCCTATACGAGAAATTTGGCTTTAAGACAGCAGGAAGAAGAAGACGCTATTACAAAGATAACGATGAAGACGCATTAATTCTGTGGCTTGGAGGCATACACAAGCCAGAATTTGAAGAAACCTTAGCCCATTGGCATAACTTTGTTCGCGAAGGCTTGATTAAATCGTGCTGGGGTGATGGGGAGACGAATTATTAACTTACGACTCCTAACTCCTAACTCATAACTCTTAACCATGCCCAATTCCCAAATATAATTGTTTAAAAATTATTACTACTGATAATTAAATAATATTTAATCTAACTATAAAGTATTTTTATAAAGTTCATAATCAACTTGACGGAAATAAATAAAGTTGATATTAGTGATTGTTGGCTAATAGCTTAACAATTATGCGAATCTAAGTGTGTATGGGTTGTAGTCAAGCTAAATAACGCACTTAACTCCGCTCCTCAGTACGCTGACTACAAAAAAGTAACAAATAAGATGTAACTTCAACCAACGAAGTCGGTTCCCAGGATTTGGATGTCTAACAAGTTCCACAGACACCCATAGGATTTGCCTGTGCTAAAATCAGCGTACCGGCACGACGCAGGCGATGGGAATAATGCCTTATGTTTGAACGCTTCACAGAAAAAGCCATCAAGGTAATAATGCTTGCTCAAGAAGAGGCTCGCCGCCTTGGGCATAATTTTGTTGGCACCGAACAAATCCTCTTGGGTTTGATAGGCGAGGGAACTGGCGTGGCGGCTAAGGTGCTCAAATCAATGGGCGTTAACCTTAAAGATGCCAGAATCGAGGTCGAAAAAATTATCGGCCGAGGCTCGGGTTTTGTTGCCGTGGAAATTCCGTTTACCCCACGGGCAAAGCGAGTTCTGGAACTATCTTTGGAAGAAGCTCGCCAGTTAGGTCATAACTATATTGGTACCGAGCATCTACTGTTGGGCTTAATCCGCGAAGGAGAAGGCGTAGCAGCTAGAGTACTCGAAAATCTTGGTGTAGACCTATCTAAGGTCAGAACCCAAGTTATTCGTATGCTTGGTGAAACCGCTGAAGTTACGGCTACAGGTCAATCTGGACGCAATAAAACTCCGACACTAGATGAATTTGGCTCTAACTTGACTCAAATGGCTCTAGATGGCAAACTCGACCCCGTGGTTGGACGCGCTAAGGAGATTGAGCGGGTAATCCAAATTTTAGGTCGTAGAACCAAAAATAACCCCGTATTAATTGGGGAACCCGGTGTTGGTAAAACAGCTATTGCTGAAGGACTAGCACAGCGTATTGGAAACAAAGATATACCTGATATCTTAGAAGACAAACGTGTAGTAACTCTTGATATTGGCTTGCTTGTAGCAGGAACCAAGTATCGGGGTGAATTTGAAGAACGCCTGAAAAAAATCATGGATGAAATCCGTCAGGCGGGAAATGTAATTTTAGTAATCGACGAAGTTCACACCTTAATCGGTGCTGGTGCGGCGGAAGGCGCAATTGATGCAGCCAACATCCTTAAGCCAGCTTTAGCTCGTGGTGAATTGCAGTGTATCGGCGCAACAACGCTTGATGAATACCGCAAGCACATCGAACGAGATGCAGCGCTTGAGCGTCGTTTCCAACCAGTAATGGTGGGTGAACCTTCAGTAGATGAAACTATTGAAATTTTATACGGTTTACGCGACCGTTACGAACAACATCATAAATTAAAAATTTCTGATGAAGCGGTGCTAGCGGCGGCTAAATTATCCGACCGTTATATTAGCGATCGCTATCTTCCAGATAAAGCAATTGACTTAATTGACGAAGCTGGAAGCCGGGTACGTTTGATTAATTCTCAACTGCCACCCGCAGCCAAAGAGTTAGACAAAGAACTGCGTAAAATCCTCAAAGAGAAGGATGATGCAGTCCGTTCCCAAGACTTTGACAAAGCTGGCGAACTGCGCGATCGGGAGATGGAGATCAAAGCAGAAATTCGCGCTATTGCTCAAAATAAAGCTGGTAGTTCTAGCGGTAATGGGGAAGAACCTGTAGTTACCGAAGAAGACATTGCTCATATTGTGGCTTCTTGGACTGGCGTTCCGGTGAACAAACTCACCGAATCCGAATCCGAGAAATTGCTGCACATGGAAGACACTTTGCACCAGCGTTTGATTGGTCAAGAAGAAGCTGTGAAAGCAGTTTCCCGTGCAATTCGTCGCGCTCGTGTTGGTTTGAAAAATCCCAACCGACCGATTGCTAGCTTTGTCTTCTCAGGTCCTACTGGTGTAGGTAAAACTGAATTAGCGAAGTCTTTGGCTTCTTACTTCTTCGGTTCGGAAGAAGCAATGATTCGTCTGGATATGTCCGAATTTATGGAGCGTCACACCGTCAGCAAACTGATTGGTTCGCCTCCTGGTTATGTCGGATACAACGAAGGCGGTCAGTTAACAGAAGCTGTAAGACGCAGACCTTATACGGTAGTGCTTTTTGACGAAATTGAAAAAGCGCACCCCGATGTATTTAATATGCTGCTTCAAATTCTTGAAGACGGTAGATTAACTGATGCTAAGGGACGTACCGTAGACTTCAAAAACACCTTGCTGATATTAACTTCTAATATCGGTTCTAAGGTAATTGAAAAAGGTGGCGGTGGAATTGGTTTCGAGTTCTCCGAAGACGCAAGCGATACTCAGTACAACCGTATTAAGTCTTTGGTTAACGAAGAACTTAAGCAGTACTTCCGTCCTGAATTCCTCAACCGTCTGGATGAAATTATCGTCTTCCGTCAGTTGAACCGTGAAGAGGTAATGTTAATTGCCGATATCATGCTCAAGGAAGTATTCGGACGACTCACTGAAAAAGGTATCAGGCTAGAAGTTAGCGACCGTTTCAAAGAGCGATTGCTGCAAGAAGGTTATAACCCAAGCTACGGTGCAAGGCCTTTACGTAGGGCGATTATGCGCTTGCTTGAAGATAGTCTTGCAGAAGAGATTCTCTCCGGACGCATTGGTGAAGGTGATACAGCCTTAGTTGATGTAGATGAAGGTGGAAATATTCTTGTTCACTCCCAAAAGACTGAAGAAGATAGCGAGAGCGGGCAAGATGATGCTTTGCCTCAAGCTGTTGAAGGGTAATTAGTAATAAAGTTTTAGATAGTAGTTATCTAGAATTTTAAGAATCAGTAAGCGGTAGGGAATTTAGTTTCTCTGCCGCTTTTTTCTTGTCTCTTGTTCTCTTGTTCCCAGGTTCTACCTGGGAATATAGTTAATGAGGCTCTGCCTCGATTCGAGCATTTAGTTTCTGCTGCTTTTTTTATTTTGTATTGTTAGTAGTATTTCAGTTCTAGTTTTGATTTGAATTGCTGGTTTTGATAAACCTTCACACCAGATAGTATCTCGGCATATACATTCAATGAAGGAGGTATTATCAGTCATAGTTATTTGTAGTCAACAGAATATATTGTCTGCTATTAGTTCGGAACTGTAAGCCTTACTACTGATTGATGATTACTTTTTATTAAATTCTCTAACAAAGGATATTAAAACACACTCAACCGAGGTGAATAGAGTTGAATAAAAAAAGACTCTTATTTTCCCTGAATAAAAATAATCAGAAAATAGAAACGAGATATATTGCGTAAAAATACTTTTAAAACAAATAAAAATTGGAGTTATTGCTCAGAATATTAAAACTACGTCGTCATATTAGCAAAAACAGAAGGTTTGACTACGACATCCGAATCAACTCGAATCAAAACCTTAGCTCCACAATTGAGCAAATCATCAGGACTATAAATCACTTCACAACTTCCATTTATTTTGACGTGATGAGCTTCAATCTTCTGTGAACCCGATCTAACAAGAATTACTGGCTCATAAGTCCCATTATTATTATTGCTTTTTATCTTTTGAGAGTTTACATGAATCAAAGTTGGTGTCGAACTTAATCGCTTTCTCCAAGTTGCTTTAGGACCTCGTTTCCCTTCTTTTATTTTAGGCATTCCGCTGAATGTGGGAATATTCCAAAATCTACCAATCTTTTTTGCTCCGATAATTCTTCCTTCGTAAAGTAGTTGTCGCACTCTTTGAGTACAAATTTTCAGCAATCGAGCAGCTTGTGTTGTTCCAATCATCACAGTTATTTTTTTCATAAAGCTCTAGCACTAGGGTTTTTATCCTCAATCACAATATACAATATTTCCTCTCCCCAAAAAATAATTAAAAATCAAACCGGGATAAATTCGACTACCAACACCGTCAGCACATTTGAGATAAATTAAATATTGGCTCGCGGCATCGATTGGAGTATTCCCTCGTTTAAAGAGTATGACAACAAAGCTACTGAACAATCGTTATCAAGTTATCCAGGTGTTAGGTGCTGGTGGATTTGGTGAAACCTTTTTGGCGGAAGATACTCATCTTCCTTCTCGCCGACGTTGTGTTATCAAGCAACTAAAGCCACTTGCAGACGAACCAAAAACCTATCAAAAGGTTCAGCAACTTTTTGAACGAGAAGCAACAACTTTAGAATTTCTGAGTGAAGGTAGCGAGCAAATTCCCAATCTTTACGCCTATTTTTCGGAAAACGGGTTATTTTATTTAGTTCAGGAATGGATTCAAGGACAAACTTTAACAAATATCGTTGAAACTAAAGGATGTTTGGACGAAAAAGCTGTCAAAGAAATTTTATTAAGTTTGCTACCTGTTTTAGAATATGTCCACTCCAAAGGAATTATTCACCGCGATATCAAACCCGACAATATTATTCTTCGTAATTCTAATAACCACCCGGTTTTAATTGATTTCGGTGCGGTAAAAGAAACCATTCGTACTGCTATCAATTCTTCGGGAAATCCTACAAAATCGATGGTAATTGGAACACCAGGATATATGCCTATCGAACAAGCTGTAGGGCGTGCGGTTTTTGCTACCGATATTTATAGTTTGGGTTTAACGGCAATTTATTTATTGACGGGAAAACATCCCCAAGAGTTGGAAACGAACCCGCAAACTGGTGAAATAGTATGGGAAGATTATGCCGAGGAAGTTTCAAGTTCTTTAAAAACAGTTTTAAGTAAAGCAATTAACCCAAATATAGGTAGTCGCTACACCACTGCAAGCAAAATGCTTTATGCTTTGCAATCTAGTACTTCTACAGCTACTACACCCATATTAAATACGCAAAAAACCCAAAAAACTCAAAAAACAGTTGCAGTATCTCCCGCAGCTAGAATTCCTCAAAATATTCCAAATTCTGCAAATTCTACAGCTTCTACAAACTGGTTAAAACCCGGTTTAATTTTCGGTGGTATACTCGCTGCTGGATTAATTGGAGGAATGGCGATTGCTAACTTCAACAAGCAGCCCGAAGAAGATGTGGTTATATCCCAAACTCCACCACCGGAGCCTACTGATAATCGCGATCGCACTAGTGTAATTCCTTCTCCCGAACCATCTTTAAACGAAATTCAACCAACCGCAATACCTGAAATTGAAGTTCCACCACAGCCACAAATTGCTCCACCACAGCCACAAGAAGAACAAATAATAGAACCAACACCCGAATCAATACCTGAAAATAGGCAACCGACAGCTATCTTTACACCACAACCCCAACCACAAATATTTTCTACTCCCAAGCCTAAACCTACTCGTACAGCTAATCCACTACCACAAAAGACAGAAAAACCAGTTACAACAAATACTTCAAATACTAATTTCCCCGTATTTCCTACAGGTAGCTCTGAAAGCGACGTTAAAGCAAATTTAGGACAACCAACCAAAGTTTCTAAAGGTTTATGGAATACCCGCGCCTATCTTTATAAATTACAACCAGATGTAGACTTAGGTTTACTATTTGACCGACAATCTGGAAAATTACGGCAAACAGAAGCATCCCTTGCCCAATCTGTAGGAGTAAATACGATGCAAAATACTTTACAAAGAATGTTATCAGGTAATATTAACGGCGACATTCAACAAGGATTGCAGCGAGTGTATCAGCGCCAAACTAACAAATATTCTTTTCAAACTGGAAACTTAAAAGGAGAAATAGAGCGTAATCGAGAAGGGCGAGTTTATATTGCCGTTTGGGAAGCGGATTTGCATTGAATAATGGGGAAGAGGGGGTAGAGGGGGTAGAGGGGGTAGAAAAATTCCTAACTCCTCATTCCTAACTCCTAACCCTTAACCAATGCCCAATCCCCTATGCCCAATACCCAAACTAATTACTTAACAGATACTTTCGCTCCAGCTTCTTCAAGCTGCTTCTTAGCATCTTCAGCAGCTTCTTTAGCCATAGCTTCTTTGATTGCTTTAGGTGCGGATTCTACCATTTCTTTAGCTTCTTTCAAGCCTAAGCCGGTAATACCGCGTACAACCTTGAGGATAGCAATCTTCTTATCGGCAGGTACGTCTTCTAGTACTACGTCAAACTCAGTTTTCTCTTCTTCAGGTTCAGCAGCAGCACCACCAGCGGCTCCAGGCATCATTCCGGGCATCATCATCATGCCGCCGCCACCGGAAGCGGAAGCATCTACTTCAAATACTTCTTCGATTTGCTTAACTAGTTCGGAAGCTTCGAGCAAACTCAAAGACTTCAAACTTTCCATGATTTCATCAGTTTTTGCAGACATAATTTACTCCTGTTGTTGTTAGATTTTGATTAAAAAGGGTTAAAACCCTTACTACAAACTTAAGATTCTCCAGAATCTGAGGAACCTTCTTTCTCCGATACTGCTTTGATTGCCCGTGCCAAAGAATTTGGTACTTCGTTGATACCTGTAGCCAATTTGGTTGGTACTTGGTTGATTCCCACAGCCAATTTGGTGGCAATGGAATTCAAACCACCAGCTATGCGAGCCATAAGTTCTTGCTTGGAAGGCAAATCCTTAAGTGCTTTGACTTGATCTACCGTCAAAGCTTGTCCTTCAAGCACTCCACCGCGAATCGTTGTTTTCTTAGTGGCTTTTTGGAAGTCTTCGTAAGCCGTGATGGCATCTTTTAAGTCTTCTTTAACTAGTAAGAAAACTGAAGAATCTTGAAGGTACTGCGTCATTGGCTGCCATTGAGCATCTTCTTCAACAGCAATACGCATCAAGGTATTTTTGGTTCTTTTACAAACCGTACCAGTTGGACGCATCCGATTACGCAGATCGGTAATTTGCGATACGCTTAAACCTTCGTAATCAATAACCAGTGCTAGGGAAGACTCGCTCAAAAGTCCTTTAAGATCGGAAACTATTTCCTTCTTATTTGCTAGCGTTCTACCCATTTTATATCACCTCCCGTTCTGTTTTTTTGACCTTTAAAACAACAAAACCCTGACTGCAACAGCCAGGGTTTTACCAAGGTTTTCCCAAAGTTTCAATTCTATAAAAACGTTTCTCTATGTCTTTATAAAATCCTTTTGACATCATATCTTGACTATTACGGTCAGAAATGAAAAACAATTGAGGAGTAAACCTAGGCAGGAAATTAAGCTTTTGTTAAAGCACCTGCTGTCTCTGGCTGTGATTTATTTAGTTAAAAGTTAGGAGTTAGGAATTAAAAGTTATTTTGCTTTAACATAATAACTTACAAATCATAACTCAAAATTAGTCAAAGTCAACTATTATTTTTTCAGGTTTTAGTTTGATAGCTTAAACCATCTTCATGTCGCGTAAAGCGTTGGTATCAATTCTAATAGCTGGTCCCATCGTGGAAGATACATAAACAGTACGCCAGTAACGACCTTTTGCTCCGGAAGGACGGTTACGGTCAATGCTTTCCTGTAACGCCTTCAAGTTAACCAATAAGTCTTCCGGGGAGAAAGAAGCTTTACCAAACATCACATGAACTATACCTGTTCGGTCGGCTCGGTACTCTAATTTACCAGCTTTAAATTCCTCAATAGCTGCCGCGAGGTCGGTTGTTACGGTTCCACCTTTAGGAGATGGCATCAAACCACGGGGACCTAATAATTTACCAAGCTTTGCTACCTGGGGCATCACATCGGGTGTAGCAATCAACTTGTCGAAATCCATTCTTCCTTGCTGAATTTCGGTAATTAATTCTTCCGAACCTACTACATCAGCACCAGCATTACTTGCTTCTGCAACTTTCTCACCTCGGGCAATTACTGCCACTCTGATGGTTTGTCCGGTTCCCTTTGGCAGTACTACTGTTGTCCGCAATTGCTGATCTGTATACTTGGGATCGATTCCCAAACGAATATGCGCTTCAGCTGCTTCGGGAAATTTCGCTGTTGCCGTATCTTTCAACAAACTTAAAGCTTCTATCGGTTCGTAATCTTTATCTTCGACTTTTTCAAGCAGCGTCTTCATGCGACGCGATAATTTATTGTTTGCCATGTTTTCTCCTGGGGTAATTGACGAGATTGATTCTCTCCCCCAAATAATGTTTGTTGGTTGATAGTGGTTAGTTGTTAGTGGTTAGTTGTTAGTTGTTAGTTGATAACTCATAACTCCTAACTCTTAACTGAATTAGTCACTTACCGTTACGCCCATGTTACGAGCGGTACCCGCAATGATTTTCATCGCCGCTTCGATGTCGTTGGCGTTCAAATCGGGCATTTTTGTTTCGGCAATTTCTCTGAGTTGGTCTTTTGTTATGGAGCCAACTTTAACTTTGCGTGGTTCTGCCGAACCTTTGTCAATTTTGGCTGCTTTGGTAATTAAGACCGATGCAGGAGGAGTTTTTAAGATAAATGTAAAACTGCGGTCTTCAAAAACCGAAATTTCTACAGGAATTACCATTCCAGCTTTATCCGCTGTTTTGGCGTTGTACTCCTTACAAAACATCATAATGTTAACACCGTGCTGACCTAAAGCAGGTCCCACTGGCGGTGCTGGGTTGGCTTTCCCAGCTTGCAGAGCCAGTTTAATAATCGCTGTTACTTTCTTCGCCATTTCTTGCTAGCTTTGTTTCTCTACTTGATTAAATTCCAATTCTACTGGCGTGTCTCTTCCGAAAATCGAAAGTGATGCTTTGAGTTTACTTCTTTCCGGGCTGACTTCGATAACTTCACCTTCAAAATCTTTAAACGGACCTGAAAGCACAACTATCTTATCACCAGCAGCCATATCAATTTTGACTACTTCTTGTTGTTGGTCGGCAGCCTGTTGTTTGAAGATTCTTTCAACTTCACTATGAGAAAGCGGCAACGGTTTTACGTGTCCGCGCCCTCTACCAGTACCTCGCTTTTGCTCTGCTCCTACGAAGTTGATTACATGGGGAGTGTTTCGCACTACCTGCCATATATCATCTTCCATTTGCATTTTTACCAGTACATAACCAGGAAATACCTTTTCGTCTGTACTGTAGCGACTGCCATCTTTACGAATTTTAACTGTTGGCGTGTGTGGAATTTCCACTTGGATAATTTTATCAGCGACATCAAAAGTTTGAATACGCTGCTCCAAGTTGGTTTTTACACGCTTCTCGCAGCCAGAGGCTACTTGCACTGCAAACCAGCGAGCTGAGCGCACGCCATCATTTGATGGTGCATCTACTTCCTCCGGCTGCAACGGCGAATTACGATCTTCGTCTGTTGCAGGATTCATTTAAATATTACTGTTGCTGCCCAAGCAAAAAATTTATCTACGAAAAATATTACTGTAGCGGAAAGAGTTACCATTAACAGCACGGCTGCGGATTCACTGACGAGCTGTTTTCGAGAAGGCCAAACGACTTTTTCAAACTCCTCTCTAGTTCCTTTAAAGAAGTTGCCGAGACTGAACCCGCTATTCAATTCTTGCACTTGTGCTTCGTTCTTTTTGACCACAATATGAAACTCTCCCGCTATCCTTACTTATTACTATTCCATTAATAGTAACAGCTTTAAATAGAACCAATATTTATAACTCAAAGATATAAAGATAAAGCTGCTATAAAAACAAAATCAACCCGAAACAATCAGTAAAACTGATTTTACAGTTGTAACTGCAAAGTTTTCGGGCTGGATTTCATTTTAGAGCGCGCCCTGGAGGACTCGAACCCCCGACATTAGGTTTTGGAGACCTACGTTCTACCAACTGAACTAAGAGCGCACAAGCTTTTTTATAGTTTAACTTAATTGTGACATTTAGGATCAATTTTTTCTAGAAATTAATGAATAGCGGCGGTAGATGCCGCTCCACACGCCGCTTCGGATAATGATTTTCACGAAAACAGGTGAATAGTCATTTAAATCATAATGAACGGTCAAAGCGTTGCTGAATACGAGTAGCTTTACCAATGCGCTTGCGTAGATAATAAAGTTTGGCGCGTCGTACTTTACCGCGACGCATTACTTTGATGTTATCGATGCGGGGAGAATGTACGAGAAAAACCCTTTCAACGCCAACGCCTTGAAATACTTTGCGAACTGTAATAGTCTCGTTAATTCCGCCATTACGCATGGAAATTACAACTCCTTCATAGGGCTGTACGCGGAATTTTTCGCCTTCTTTGATTTTTACTCCGACTCTTACGGTGTCACCCACGTAGATTATCGGTAAATCTGTTTTAAGCTGTTCGGCTTCTATATCGTGGATTATTTGCTGTACGTTCATCTAAAATTCTCCAAGGTTTGCAAGTCCCTTACTTAAAAGTCAGGGATAATAAACGACTTGCCGATTTTTATGCTAGTCGTTATGGGTTATATTCGAATCTCACAATCGCTAATAATAAATCAATATTGATGTTTTAGTCCACTTATTTAAGACGATTATTTTAGATATTGCAATAGATATTGCCAGAATTTTCTGGATGAAGCAGAATTTATTTTTATGTTCGGTAGTTCGTAGGGCTGTATTTATAGTATTGAGTATATGAAATTTAGCGTTGTGATTACAACCTATAACCGTAAGGATTTACTTAAACGAGCAATTAACTCTGCCCTTAACCAAACTCTTGAGTGCGAAGTGATTGTTGCTGATGATTGTTCTTCTGATGGTACTATTGAATATGTCGAATTTTTCCATAAACAGTTGCCACCACAACAACGGCAGCGATTCGTTTACCTGAGTAATTGTACGAATTCCGGTCATGCTGCGACGGTAAATGCTGGGATTTCTAAAGCGTCATGTGAATGGATTAAATTTTTAGATGATGATGATTATCTGGCTCCTAATTGTCTGGAGGAAATGCTTCATGCGATCGCACTTTGTGAAAATGCGGTAATCTGCTCTTGTGTGGCTGCTCAGGTGAATGATGCAGAGGTTGAACTGAGTCGTACACCTGTATTAGGTCCGGGTGAAGCCTTTTATATTCCTCAAGCGGATATTCATTACGGTATGCTTCTAGAAAGATTACCATTTGGTACGCCAGTTCAAGTAGCTTGTAATCGCGAAGCTTTCTTAAAAAGCGGTGGATGGGATACCAGATTAACTGGCTGCGATGATATTGATTCTTGGATTCGTATTGCTCAGTTTGGAGATGCTATTTTCCTAAATAAATGTTTGGCTTACCGAACAATTTGGAGTGGAGGATACGACCAAAAAATCTTTTTAAATAAGCGTTTGAATACTAATATCTCTATGAAAGAGAAGATTTATGCTTTGGTTGACAAAAAGCACCACTCCAAAATTCCAGCTTTAGACGATATCAAAGGTTACTTAAAACTGCATTGGGCAATAGTGGCATTAAAGCAGAAAAAAGTCAGAAATTTTCTTCATTTAGCCGATACTTCTGTTTTATCTTTAACTGCTTGGAGACTTCTACTCGCTTCAGCTATGGCGCGTCGCGGCACTTTAGACAGTTCTAATATACATAAAATCGTATTAATTGAATCGTCAGAATCACCAAAAAAAAACTGAATATATTTTTGCGGATTTTTAATTATTTTAGAAACAATATTGATGGTAATGGGTAATAGGAATGATTAAAAAACCCTTCTAGAGCGCGGAGAGCGCGGAGGAAGAGGGAAGGAGAGAAAATAGAAATAATATGAGATAGAAGAGAGATGAAAAATAGCAAGGAAGCTTTCTGGCTACCACTACAAATATTTTTTGATAACTCTTACCAATTACCAATTACCTATTACCCGGATCAATTTTCCAGCAAACAAATCGTGTAACAAAATATAAAAACAAGGAATAATAAATAAGGTTAATAGTGTTGCTAAAGATAACCCAGAAAACACTACTACACCTAAAGGTTGCAAAAATTCCGAACCTTCACCAATTCCTAATGCCAAGGGAAACATACCTAAAACTGTAGTTATGGTTGTCATTAATACCGGACGCAAGCGTTGAGGTGCGGCTTGTAATATTGCGCTTTGGCGATCGATACCTTTTGAAAAGCGAATTTGATTTGCTAGTTCTACCATGATGATGGCGTTGTTAACAACAATTCCCACTAATAATACGGCACCAACTATTACCGTTGCACCGATCGCTGTTTGGGTAATATAAAGTCCGAGAATACCCCCAGCTAATGCTAAAGGTATTGTAAACATAATTACTAAGGGATCGACAAGGGAATTATATTGCACTGCCATAACCACAAATACTAGAAAAGCGGCTAATCCTCCTAACAATTTCAAGGAGTTTTGTAACTGCTCGTTAGCTTGTGATGCCGAACTAGGCAATACCGATACGCCCGATGGTAAATCTAAACTAGCAAGCACGGAATTCACCTGTTTTGTGGCTTCGCTAAGACTAGCTCCTTCTGATAAATTACCGGCAATAATATACACCTGACGCTGGTTAATCCGTTGAATTTCTCCGGGTGCTTTTCCTTCTACAATTTCAGCAACATCGCTCAAGCGCACTTGACGGTTATTGTCAACAAATAAAGGTAATCTTGCTAGTTCCGAAGAAGTTTGTACGGAGTCTTCACTTAACTGCACGTTTATATCTACCAAACGGTTATCGCGCTGCAACTGAGTCGGCGTACTACCTTCAATCGCGGTTTGAATTGTGTCGCCAATTTGTTGAGCGGTTAATCCTACAGCCGCAACTCTTTCCCAGTTAGGAAGAATCTGAATTTCTGGTTGACGGGGATCGGCATCAGGACGAAATCTGGCTAAGGGTACTTGCTCCTCTACGGCAGCTAATACTTGTTTACCTGCTTCTTCTAAGGATTGAGAGTCATTTCCTTGCAAAATAATATCAACATCTGCACCGCGCACGGGAGAATTGCTTAGTATTAAACCCCTAACTGCACCAGGACTAATACGCAAGCGAATTCCTGCTAAATTGAGCTTATCAAACTCGGCGGAAACTTTTTCCACATAAGCTTCTATATCGGTACCGGGTTTTAAAGTAATGGTACTCGAACCCCGGAGTGGATTTTCGCTGGTGCTAGTACCAAATAAAAAACCGCCGGAGGTGGTAAAAGCGTACTCGGTTTCTGGCTGTTTGAGCAAAATATCATCTACCGCAGCCATAACTTTTTGATTTGTTTCTAATGGTGTACCAGGAGGAAACTGAGCAAATAAGTTGGCTTGTCCGGTACTGATGCGCGGTAAAATTTCTTGAGGGATTTGGGGAATCATCCATAAACTACTTCCACCAAAAATTAAGATAGCCAGCCCAATTGCTAACAATCGAAACCGCAGCACTTTACCTAAAAAATTACCGTATGCTCTTGTAGCGTCTTCAAAGCGGCGATTAAACTGACTTAGCAACCAAAATTCATTTAAGCGACTGGTATAACGCCAAGCTAATAACCTAGATGTCATCATTGGCACAACGGTGACTGCAATTAAGATAGAAGCCGCAATCGAAAAACTAATTGTCAGAATTAACTCGTTAAATAGCAGCGAAATAAAGCCACCAATTAAGATAAATGGCAATACTGCAACTAAGTTTGTACTGGTGGAAGCAATTAAGGCTGATTCAACTTCTCGGCTACTTTGTTCTGCTCGATCGATTAATTGATGGGGACTCATGCGAGTTTTTGTATTTTTTCCGGGAGTCATCCCCGCACCCTCGGCAATATTTTCCAACATGACAATGGAGTTATCGACGACAATCCCCACACCCAAAGCCAAACCACCCAAACTAAACACGTTGAGAGATAAACCAAATATTCCCATCAAAATAATCGCAGCTAGAGTAGCCAAGGGAATTGCCAGCACGATAATCAACGTTTGACGGATCGAACCAAGAAATAATAAAACGGCGATCGCAGCCAACAAGGTGCCAATTAAACCGGAAGTTGTAACGTTGGATATAGAATTACTGATAAATTTTGATTCATCCGAAGTAGTTGTAATTACTGTTCCTTCTGGAATTACACCGGATTGTTTTAGCTGTTCTAAACGCTGTTTGACATCATTTACAACGCTAATTGTATTGGCATCCGGTTGCTTTTGAACGCTGAGTTTTACCGATTCTTCGCCATTGAGCAAAACGAACACTCGCTGTTCTTCGGCACCATCTATAACTTGAGCAAAATCTCTTAGATAAACCCTTTGTGAGGAAGTTGTCGTTGTAGATGATTCGGAGGAAGAAACTTCAAAGGAAAGATTTTTAAGTTCTTCAGCATCTTGAAAACGTCCTACAGTACGGATTAATGGTTCGGAATTTTCACCAAGAATTCTTCCCCCAGAAATATCTTGGTTGCGGTTTCTTAATTCATCAAGTACATCATTTAAACCCACACCCAAAGCTTGCAAGCGGTTTAAGTCAATATTTACCCTAATTTCCTCTTCAACCCCTCCCGATACATCTACGGACGCTACTCCCGGAACTACTCCGAGTTCGCGAGCTAATTCTTCTTCGGCAAATACACGTAAATCAACTCCTTGCAAAGAAGGGGAAGTCAAGGCAAATTCATAAACAGGTAATTGGGAAGGGTCGAATTTGAAAATACGCGGTGCTTCTAAAGTATCTGGTAGACTGCTTCTGGCTCTGTTATATGCAGCAGTCGCATCGTTGAGGGCTTGGTCGATATTACCCCCCGGCTGAAAGTACATATCTACACTTATTCTTCCTTCACGAGTTTGAGAATATACCTGAATTACGCCTTCTGTGGCAGCAAAAGCTTCTTCTAAAGGTCTGGTAATTTCATCTACTCCTACTTGCGGAGAAATTCCGGGTGCTTCTAAACGTGCGCCAATTCGGGGATAGGTAATTGATGGCAGTAAGTCTACTGGTAATCTAATAATATAAAAGATGCCTAATACAATCACCGCCAGCGTCAGCATCAGCGTACCGATATGCTGCCGGATAGAAACACCGCTTATACTAAATCCGCTTTTTTCGTTAATCTGCTGCATATTTTTTAACGGGAATTGGGCATGGGTAATTGATAATTGGAAGTCTTATATATTAAGTATGCTTTTTAAGTAGTTATGTAAAATTATTTAATTTACTGCTCATTTATATAACCGTTCCCTATTGCCTATTCCCTGTTCCCTTGTTCCGAAAGAATTGAAAGACGTACAGATGCACCATCTTTTAAAGGCTCTCCACTACGAGCTACAAATTTTTCACCCGGTTGCAATCCAGATAAAATTTCTACTTTGCCATCAAGCTTTTTACCGATCGTTACTTCTCTGGCTGACACTGTAGGTTTTTCTTCTGAAGAGTTTAAAACGAATATTTTTTGCTGACGATTTTGGTTGGGATTATCTTCGCTTGTGGATTTGCTCTCTCTTTCTCCTTGCAAAGCTGTCTCGGGTATAACAACATTTGCTTGCTCGGGGGATGTAAAATCAACTCGTGCTAATAAACCGCTGCCTATTTGCCTATCTTGATTGGGAATAACTACTTCTACTGGTACTAGTCGAGCAGTTGGATCGGCGGCTGGGGAAATACGTTTAACTGTTCCAGAGTATGTTTGGTTGGGGAAAGCGTCTAAACGCACCTGTACGGATTGCCCAACTCGAATTTTTGCTAATTCTAATTCTGAAACTTGAACTTCTACTTTGACGCGATTGAAGTCACCTATTTTTAATAGTTCATTTCCAGGTTGAAGAAGATTCCCCGGTTCGGTGACTCTGACCAAAATCACCCCAGAAATAGGTGAAATTAATCTTGCATAAGAACGTCTTTCTTGAGCTTGTGCAACTACCGCTTGTTGAGCTACAACTCTAGCTTGAGCAGCAGCCAGGGATTGCTGCTCTACTCGAACGCTTTCTTGAGCAGCACGAAAAACTTGAGCCGCAGTTTGCGCTTCTGTACGTGCTTGTTCGGCCGTTGCGCGGGCGATCGCCCCTTGTTGTGCTAATTTCTGCTGTCTTTGAGAATCTGCTTGTTGTTGTTGTTGTTGTAACCGCGTTCTTTCTACTTCTACACGGGCATTGCTTATCTGAGCGTTGATGCGTGCGACTTCTGATTTAAGAGATGCTAATTCTGCTTCGGCTTGATTTATTGCCGTTTTCAGTAGAGCATCATCTATTTGTCCGATGATTTGTCCTTTGTTAACCGTATCTCCTATATCTACATTCAACGCTAAAAGTCTTCCTTCTACTTGCGAACGTAATGATACTGTACGAAATGGTGTAGTAGTACCTGTTAGAAATTGTTCTCTTTGTAATGAACCCGTGCGAGCAATAGCTACATCTACAGCAGTTGCACCACCTTTTCTTCCTTTCTTTTGCATCGATTGAGCTTCCGCTGATTCTTTAGGAATTGAGGAGCAACTTGCACTTAAAAAAGCCAAGCTCAAGACACAGGCAATCAATCCGCTACCCGGAGCAAGGAAACGATATGTTGATAAGAAAAAATTATTATGTTGTCTAATTGTCTCCTTTTTGTATGGCATATTTTTATTGATTTTTTGTCTGTAAATTATTTATTTTTGAACTAATACAATTTTTTTCAGAATTATGCTTGACTAAATAGTTGAAAAAAAGGCAACTGGGAAAAATATGCTCAAAGCGTCAATAATCTTAGTAAGCGGGCAAACAATCTTTTCAAAGTAAAGCTTTCAGATTTTTTTGTAGGCAATTATTTTCTTTTCAACAAACTTGTTTGATACGCTCAAAATGTTTGCATCTTACAGTACAAATACTTGTCTAATATTTTATCCTTGTATAGTATTACTCCACATATTTTTGTTAACGTTCAGCGGAGCGTACCGTAGGTATCGCGTATCTAGAAGCCATAAAAGACTAAGTACATTTTCTGTTCCCCATTCCCTAAACCATAGGAGTTATTTAGAAATCAAAACAGATTCCTACAGATGAATTTTTTTTTATGCGGTTATTAAAGATTATAAGTATTCTTAAACAAATCTCACTATATCGCAAGTTGTAAATTTTACATTACTAAACCGTGACTTTTTTCACTTTTCTTTTCTGCTCTTTCGTACAAGCTTATCCCAATTAAATAGTTATACAAGAGGGAACGGAGAACAGCAATAAGATATAATTTCTATTCAGAGATAGTATAAACCCTTTCCACAGGTAACTCTTAACTCTCAACTTTCCCCCTCACTCTTGCTTTGTTTCTGAAATAATCGATAGACGTACATTGTCACCATTATTTAAGGGTTTGCTGCTCCGTACTACATAAGATTCTCCCGATTCTAATCCCGATACAATTTGTACTTTTCCGTCAGTTTTTTTCCCTATAATTACCCTTCTTGCCAAAACTTTGTTTTTGTTTCCGTCTTCTACAACAATAAATACCGTACCTTGAAGATTTGTATTTAATTTAGTTGTTGTTTTTTTAACTTCTGGTTCTGTTTTAATTGCTCTGAATGGTATTACAATTTGCTGTCTAAATGTATTCTGAAATTTAACCCGCGCTAATAAACCGCTACCAATTTTACCGTCAATATTAGGAATTACTACTTCTACAGGTATTAAACGAGCCGTTGTATTTGCTGCTGGTGAAATGCGTTTTAAAGTACCAATGTATTCTCGATCGGGAAAAGCATCTAATAAAATTTTTACCGATTGTCCAATTTCCAGTTTTCCTAATTCTAATTCTGAAACTTGAACTTCTATTTTCACCCTACTAAAATCGCCAATTTTGATAATTTCATTACCGGCTTGTACTAAGTTACCTGGCTCAGTAATCTTTTCTAAAACTACACCCGCGATGGGAGATATTAATTTGGCATAGCTTCTACGCTCTTTTGCTTGAGCAACTATTGCTTGCTGTGCTACTACTCTTCCTTTTGCTGCGATGACGGCTTGTTGCTCTGTTTGCACTTGTTTTTGTGCAGCCTTAACTGCTTGTGCTGCTGTTTGGGCTGTGGTGCGCGTTTGCTCGGCTATTACGCGGGCGATCGCACCTTCTTTTAATAGCTTTTGCTGTCTCTGAGCATCTGAGGTAGCTTGCTGCAATTCTAATTTGGCTCTTTCTACTTGTGTTAGAGCATTATCTACTCGGCTTTTTGCCCTCGCAACTTCTGAATTAAGAGCTGCAAGTTCGGCTTCTGCTTGATTCAACGAGGTTTGGAGTAAGGTATCATCAATCAATCCAACAATATAGCCCTTAGTAACTTTATCCCCTAGATCCACATTCAGCGCTAATAACTGCCCAACAAGGCGCGATCGCACTGAAATTTTCCGAAATGGTACGGTAGTTCCGGTATAAGATAATTCTTTTTCTAACTGTTCTTTTCGAGCGATGGCTGCATCTACAGCAGTTGCACCATCTTTACGTTTGGATGTGGCTTGAGCGGTTTCTTTAGGTGCCCAATTACAACTTGTATTTAGTAATCCTATAACCAAATAAAATGCAAATGAAATCGAAGCAGAGCGCCATAAATTAGTCTTAAACTTTATTAATAGCTGAAAAACAGGTACATTTCTTTGAAAACATTTATTTATTGCCTTTTTTCCTAGATTGAAATGCTGTCGTTGATTGTACATTCTTTTCTAATTTGTAATATTACTCAACTTGCATTCCTTGTTCCTAAAAGCTTGTAAAACACAGTAGTGGGATAAGAAAAATTTATCCAATTGCTTAAATAAAAAAACCGATGCTGCTGACATTCGCAAGCAAGCACCCATAAATCTTCAATTATCGAAAAATTTATGGCAAGAAAGTATTGAAAACACTTGACAATATTTTCTATTTGTTCATGTTTACACAAGTAATTTTATACATCAGGTGTCATTATAAACCGAGCCTAATAAAGTTAATCTCTTATTAAACCTAGAATCTGTCTAAAGATATAAAAATTTTTTTAATTTGATTCTCTATGTTATTTGCAGCATCAGTCAAATGCACTGTCTTGAGATAGACTGCATAACCGATCCTTTGTTTACACTATTTGATTTAAGTACAGCTTTTATTTTTAAAGCAAGTTTCAATGAATATTTTTATGCGCTATATTGTATCGAACATATCAGTATTTTACAAAATGTGTAGTTAACCTTAATATATGTTACAAAGTCTGGTATTCGCAGGGTACATAGTGTAATTAGTCTCAACTTAATGAGGAAACAACCAGTGACATCTCCCATCAAACTTTTACAAATCGCTGAAGATACCTTGATTGCAGAATTTTTTCGAGAATCAGTTGGTAAATGGAATTCGGAGCGACGTTACTATACTTTGCCGGATGGAAAAACTAAGGAAGTTGCGAGTATTATTACCATTCGGTTTTTAGAAGCGGGATGCGATGAATTGCACAAACTCGCACGGATGCACGAATTAGATGAGTCTATGATGATGACTTGCGGTGCAGAAGTTTCGTGGGAAAGTAGCAACGCCATAACCAAAGCCAAAGAATCCCAAGGCTTAACATTATTCGGTGCTTTGGGGAATACGTTGTATCGCGATCGCGGTTTTGCAACATCGAAGCCAATCACCGCCGAGTATCACTTTCCTGCGGAAAAAACATTGTGTTTGCGTACCGAGTATAACGGCTCGGTATTTGAAGAAGAGTTAAAATTTATTGGTGAAAAATACCGTACCCGTCAATCTGTAATTTCTCGCGCTGGAGAGCAGGTAATGATTGGGCAGTATTTAGAAAAGCGGATTGAAGAATGATTATCACAGTTCAAACTTTAACCTATTGATAAAGTTAAAGTTTGTATTGTTAATTAATTGGTTTTATTGGCTTAAGCGGTTAATTCAATCGCTTGCTTCTTGCGTCATTCAAAAAAAGCCCAAATTAAATATTGACATTTAATTAATTTCTGCCTATCATATAGAGGAAACGAGAAAGTCGTGGTTTATATCAACTTTAAGTTTGAATAGTTAACGCTAAATATTTTTTACAATTGAATAAGAGATTTTAAACCTAAAAGTGTTGCACTGTTAGGTTTATTTTGCTATCTATATATAAGCATTAATGATTTTAGGTGTAATTAAACTAGCGACTTTCTCGTTTATCGTTGGTTGATTTCTAACTTCTTAAGCGCTGCATACTTGATTGTAGAAGGAGAGTGACCATGATAAAAATTAAAATAATTAGAAATTTATAAGGCAAGAAGAAAATAAAGTCTGCCTTAATTAACGCCGGAATTTGGAAATAGAAATAGAAAAGCGGTGAGTGTTGCAATTGCTTGTCAAAGTCAACGCTTAATTTTTGCTGAAAAATAAAACTTTTGAAGGCGAGGGAATGATGCATCGAATAGCCTTTTTAATGTTGTTTCTCTACATTCGTTCATTTGAATTACCTAAATATCCCAAGGATTTTGATGATGGAAGGAGAAATTCAAAACCTGATGATGAATTCAAACCAGATAAATTAAGTAGAAAAGAGGAAGAACAATTTTTAGAAAAATATTATCAAGTGGAGGCTAAATACTCTTTAGAAAGACGTACATTTTTGTAAGAGGTAAATATCTAGTAGTCTATTGGATTAAATTCAACAGGTTTGTAGTAAGCGATTTATTACTTACTACAAACTTGTAAGAGTTGTTCGTAAATTTGGTTTTTTTTAAACACCCGATGACGTTGCTTATAAATAGGAATCGCCGCAACTGGCATATTTTCCTTGCTTTGTGACACTTACAGCCATTGCTGATACATTAGAAGCAGCTTTAAAAAATCAACTTAAAATTATTGGCGATTATCAGATTTTAGTTGTGGAAAATAGTAATGATCGGATTGTTCAAAAGATGCGAAAAATTAAAGATTCTCTTGTATATAGAAAAAATAATTATTCAAAACAAGTTTCCCTATTCCACAAATACTTTAACTCTACTAAAATCAAAGCTAATGCTTATAGCTAGTAATTATACTTATTTTTTTAGATTTTAATTATACAAATAAAGTTTGCCAAATAAAAAAAAGACTGTTAGCATTTAAGTGGCTTTTTCGTGATTATATTTACCAGTGTATTCTACCAATTGATGTAATTTAACATTGGAAAATATGGCAATTATCACAGTTTCTAGCACGGCAGATAGTGGAAAAGGAACGCTTAGAGAAGCTATTTTAAATGCAAATTCGGGTGATACAATTCGCTTCAATTCATCTCTTGCTAACAAAACGATTAAACTCGAAGAACAGCTTGTCGTTGATAAAAGTCTTAATATTGATGGGGCTGATGCAGCTAATTTAACTATTAGCGGTGAGAATAAAACGCGGATTTTAAAAGTTAGCTATGACTACTCGGATGTAGTGTTGCGAAATCTTACTTTTGCTAATGGTAAAGCTGTTGATAATGATTCGAGCAAAACCCAGCGTGGTGGAGCGATTGAACTCGTTGACTCTAACACCTTAGTAGTCGAAAATTCTCGATTTATTGACAATGTTGGGGAACGTGGTGGTGCAATTTTTGTGGGCTACGGTTCTCAAGCTACAGTTATAAACAGTGTTTTTGATGGAAATGATGGTTCGGTTGCCAAAGACGGCTTTAGTGCAGGTGCAATCTCTACCTATGGAGGTGGAAAAGGAGCAAAAGTTGTAAATAGTAATGGTGAACGCAATGTCGGTGGAGATGCTTTTCTAAACATTCGTGACTCGACTTTTACGAATAACAAAGGCACATATGGTGCTGTTTATACATTACTAACTAATCTCAAAGTAGAAGATTCCGAGTTTAGAAATAATGAAGGTAAGCGTGGAAGCGGAGCTATTTTCACCGATGGAGCCAACGGAACGGAAAAACGCGATAATCTTGGCGGCACAACTCTGATTCGTAATGTTGTAGCAGAAGGAAATGTCGGTGGTGGAGATTATGGTGGAGCCTTTTTCCTCAGCGGATATTCTAAAGACAAGATTGTCATTGAAAATAGCAAAATCATTAACAATAAAGCTAGAAGAGGTGGAGGTTTAGCCGTTCAATCTTATCAAGCTAAGGAAAATCCTGCCTCATTAGTAATTCGCGATTCCACTATTGCCGATAATACCTCCACATCTCAAGGGGGAGGTTTATGGACAGATATTAATGGTGGAGTCAAAATAGAAGATTCGACTTTTTCTGGCAACCGCATTGAAAATTCTAAAAATAGCGGAATCGGTGGGGCAATTGTCCTAAATTATAAAAGCGATGCCAAATCAACGATTACGAATTCAACCTTTGTCGATAACTATGCTGGCGATCAAGCAGGAAGTATTTGGATTGCTGGTAAACAACAGGCTAAAAATCTAACCATCAGTAAGTCTGAGTTTGCAGATAATCGTTCGGGTAATAAAGAATTAGAGAATACAGTTAACTATAAGGTTACTGATGGTGGTGGCAACGTCGTTCAAAATATAAATGGTACGGATTCAGGAATCGCTGGAGCGAAGTTGGTTGATGATTTGCAATTGAGCGTAATAAGCGTAAATCCAGTTCCTCAAGACAGTAATCCTATTAGCAATCGAGTATCTCAACCTTTACGTTATGAAGCTGAAGAATTAACTCTGAATGGTTATAAAGTTGAGACTGTAAAAAACTCTAGTGCTAGTGATGGTAAACATATTTCTCTTAAAGGAGCAGATGAGAATAAAGGCGAGGCGAAAGGTACATTCGAGGGTGAAGCAGGGGTTTATCAAGTAAAAGTTGGTTATTACGACGAAAATGACGGCCAATCTCAAGCTAAAATCGCAGTTGCAGGAGAGAGTACAAGCTTTACTTTTGATAAAGATTTACCTAGTAACTGGGTAAAACCTGCTTCAAAAACTAGTCGCATTGCTATAGAGTCTGTGCAGTTAGAGTCTGGTGACACCTTTAAAATTGAAGCAACTAGTAACAAAGGTGAATTTGCTCGTTTTGATTATATTGAATTCTCTCCTATTTCTCCTAAGCCAATGTCCGCAGCAACTCCGCAAACTCCTATGGGAGAAGGAGAAGAGGATAAAGTTATTAATGGAATAGTAAATCTGAGTAAAGTTGATTTTGATGGTGATGGGGAAGTTGACGAACAAGTTTCGTTGATTTTGGATGATATAAACAGTACTGGCTCTTATAGTAATTCAGCAGGTTTTTATCAAGTTTTAGATTCAGATGGTACCGTACTCGATCCAGTTACAAATCAGCAGATTAAACCTGGGGAACAAGGATATGAAACAACAGCACTCAACCAAAGTATTGCTGAATTAGAGTTTGATAAAAATGATGGTGGTTTAACCGCAGAAGTTGATGGGGGAATATTCTTAGCACCATATTTAATTGCAAATGGTACTGTAGAAGAATTTCTCGATAAAAACCCAACAAATGATAAGCAAACCAATGGATTAAATGCCTACTTTGCTTTTGGAAATGCTAATCCAGATGGAGTAGAACATCTTAAATCTTCAAATAACAACTTTGGTTTTGAGGATTTTTATGGTGGGGGAGATAAAGATTTTAGCGATATTACCTTCAGTGTGAATGTAGAGAGCGCTTGATTGTTAACTGTTTGTAGTGAGGACTTTAGTCCTAAGATTGGAGGGCTAAAGCCCTTACTACGAACATATTTTTACAAGCTTGATATTAACAATTGGGTTGTTATTGGCTGACTTTTCTCACCTCATCAGCTGTTAAATTCAAAGCTTCTACTACTTGTTCCACTGTTAACCCAGCAGCTAACATCGGTGGTATTGCTAGTAGTTTTCCTCTGAGTTCACATAAAAGCGAAAGCTTGCTGATATACTTTTGTTTGCTTCAAATCGCTATTCATACAAGTGTCACAAATGTTGGTTTTAATTAATGTTCGCTGGTGGTAACGAGCGAGCGAGACGCTCGCACTACGAAACACGGTAGAATATGCTATCGGTTTTCACTAATTGAATGATTGAAAGGCAGAGTATTATGAAATTATCATATTTGCATATTTGATAACTTTATTTTAATAGATGTTGATTAAATGACTTATGGATGCTGAAGAGTTATTAAAGCGATATGAGAAGGGGGAAAGAGATTTTACTGGGGTTAATTTGAGAGGTATTAATCTTAATGGTGCTAATATTAGTGATTCTCAGCTTGATTGGGCTGACTTGAGAGAAGCCAATTTGAGCGAAGCTAATTTGAGTTGGGTTAAACTTAGTAATGCCGAACTCCAAAGCGCTATCTTTAAAGATGCCATTTTCAAGAAAGCTTCTATGGAATTTGCTCACCTTGAAGGCAGCATTCTGGTGGGGGCTGATTTGAGAGGATCTCTCATTCGAGAATGTAGCTTGAATGATGCCAATCTGGAGGGAGCTAACCTCAGAAATACTTGTTTGCAACAATCCAGTTTTTTGAGAGCTAACCTTAGAAATGCCGACTTAAGAGAGTCCGATTTGCTCGAAGCTATTTTTGATGAAGCGAACCTTGAAGGGGCTAATCTTGCCAGACTCTGCTCGGTTTATGAAACTAGTTGGTATCGAGCTAATCTTAGAGGTGCTTGCATTGAAGGAATTGATTGGAGTATGTGTCGTTGGAACAATACCATTTTGCCAGATGGTAGAGTAGTTACTGATGAAAATTAAGAATTTTATTTAATAGCAATAGTTAGTAGGTTGGGTTAAAGCAGAAAAAATCGATTAATGGTTGGTCAAAAAATATAAATCCGACTTCAACCCAACATCAGGATTAAGATTATACGATCTTTGGCTATAGCTAACTTTAAATTATTTATAAATTCCCGTGTTTTAACCATCAATTATATTGATTTACGACGCATTTTTAAATTACATCAATATTCAACATGGCTTACAATAATTTCACTTTAAGTAAAGCTAAAAAAGATTTCGATTTATCTACAATTGAGTCAGAAAACTTGTTTAAAAATGTTAGTAGCATAGAACCTTCTGCTACTTTGGTTGAATTATTAGAAGAATATTTACCGTTAGCAAGAGCAATAAGTACAGAAAAAGCTAAATCTGAGTTATTGGTAATTCCGATATTAGTAGAAATTAGAAAAATTCTTTGTAAAAAAGTCAGCTTATTTTCTGGAAGTCTTTTTAATGTTGATATTTCTTTAGGCTTAACTGGTTACGTTGATTTCTTGATAACATTGAGTGAGGAGATGTACGCTATCAGCTCTCCCGTTGTCACTTTAGTTGAAGCTAAAAACGATTTAATTACGTCGGGGATAGGACAATGTGTAGCTGAAATGGTAGCAGCACAAATTTTTAATCAAAAGCAAGATAATAATGTTTCAACGATTTACGGAGTAGTTACAACTGGAACTGCTTGGTTGTTTCTAAAGTTAGAAGAAAAGACCGTTTATATTGATAATCAAGAATACTATATTGATAACCTGGGGAAAATAATGGGTATTTTGGTCAATTGCTTGGAGAAAGCAGGAGAATTTTGACGAAAAATATAAATTCTACTTAACTCAATACTAGCGGCTATTACAACTCCCTTCCTGGAAGATTATCGATTGAAAAAAAACCGCAGAGAACACAGAGAGCGCCGAGGAAGAAGAAGAGAGAAGAAGTTTAAATAATTTTAATACCTTCGCGAAAGGATATAACCTTTAAAATTTTCTGTGTTAACCAAAATTTATGTTGGGTTACGGTGCATATTTAAATTGCGGTTATCAATCAAATTGATTTTTGCGCCTAACCCAACCTACAAATTACTAACTCCTAACTCCTAACTCATAACTCCTAACTTTTAATAATGCGTTCCGGTTTTGCGATAATGCACTGCTGTCACTCCTTCGTTATTCAATACTTTACCGTTATCAACTGTGGCGTAAACTAACCAGTGGTCGCCGCATTCCATACGTGAATTTACGGAGCATTCAACGTAGGCTAAGGCATCAGTAAGAGCAGGAGATCCATTTTCGGCTTCTTCGGTTTCAACTCCTGCAAATCTATCTTCCCCAGGGCTAAAGGGTTTAAGGAAATGTTTCATCATTCCCAGATGACTGCCTTCTTTTAATACATTCAATACAAAGCCGCTGCCAGAATGCATCAAGGATTCTAAGGCTCTATCTTTAGCTACGGCTATGGTTAAACCGGGTGGATTAAAACTGGCTTGAGATACCCAGGAAGCTAACATTGCACTAGAAACATCTCCTTGTTTTGCCGTTACCACGCACAAGGAACCAATAATTCTTCCCACAGCTTGTTCCACACTTGTGGAAGGTTGAGTTGGTGCTTTAACTTTCTTGGCTTTCTTCAATGCTTGAGCAAAATCAACTCCGGCTTCTTCGCACATTTGCAAAGTCTTTTCGTCGGGTTTGAATTTTACGCGAATCGGTTCAAATCCAAAGCGGAATCCAGCATCTTTAAGTTTGCTTTCAAGAATATCTACGGCTTCACCACTCCAACCAAAGGAACCAAATACGCCAGCGGGTTTACTTTTGGCTGCGGTGGAAAGGATAATTCCTAAAGCTGTTTGAATTTGTGTTGGTGCGTGACCACCTAAAGTAGGAGAGCCAATTACAAAACCGGATGCTTTTTCTACTGCTGCTTTAATGTCTTCCGGTTCCACAACTTCGCAATTTATCGATTCTACTGCGACTCCGGCTTTAGTTATGCCTCTGGCGATCGCCTGAGCTAAGGTTGCGGTATTCCCGTAGGCAGAAGCATAAATTAATGCAACTTTACTATCTTGTTTTGTTTGCTGTTTGCTCCATTCATGGTAAGCATCTGTTAAATCTATTAAGCCTTCGCGCACCAAAGGGCCGTGATTCGGAGCATACAGCCGCACTGCTAAATCATCAATCTTTTCTAAAGCAGTTTCTACTTGACGCGCGTGGGGAGCCATCAAGCAGTCATAATAATAACGTCTATCTTCGACAAAAATCTTCCAACCTTCATCAAAAACTTGATCGCCACAAATATGTGCGCCAAATAATTTATCGGTGTAGAGAATTTCCGTTTGAGAATCGTAAGTACAAAGATGATCGGGATAACGAGGATTAGGAGTAGGAATAAATTGTAGTTTATGTCCCTTTCCTAAATCGAGGGTTTCTTCCCCCTTGATCACCATTATCGATAAATCATCTTTTTCCAAAGCTTTGCGTAAATTGATTGCACCGGGATTAGAACAAACAAATTTTACTTGAGGAGCGATTTCCAATAAAGCTTTTAAAGTGCTAGCGCGGTTGGGATTAACGTGGCCGATAATTACGTAATCAATCTCGGTAACATCATATCTTTGAGTAAGCGCATCTAAATATTTTTCGGTAAAAGTTTCCCCAGGAGGATCGATCAAAGCAATTTTATCGGCTTTGATTATATAAGAATTAGCCGTAGTACCTTTACTCAGAGCATATTCTATTTCAAACCGTAATCGCGTCCAACTGCGCGATCGCAATATAGTCGTATCTGTAGCAATGGGAAGAATTTGAACGTCGCGGGGTTTATTTTCTGTCATAGCTGAGGGGGGAAGAGGAGGAGAGGGGGAGAGGGGGAGATGGGGAGAGGGGGAAGAGGGGGTAGAAATAAAAATTCCTAACTCCTGACTCCTAACTCCTAACTCCCCACTGTTCACTGATAACTGTTCACTGTTAACTGATTAATAGTGGTTTCCAACTTTTCTGTGATGTACTGCGGTTAAGGAATCTGGTTTACTGACTTTACCGGCGTACACGGTGCTGTATACTACCCAATGGTCAACCGCATCCATTCTGCTAGCAACTTCGCACTCTACATAAGACAGTGCATCGGTTAATATTGGCGCACCGTTTTCGGCTGGTTGGGTTTTGACTCCTTCAAAGCGATCGGCACCAGGGCGGAATCTCTTAAGGAAATGTTTCATCAACTTTTGATAGTTGCCTTCTTCAAGAATGTTTAAAACGAATTTGTCGCCAACCTGCATCAAGGATTCAATTGCTCTATCTTTTGCAACTGCAATTGTTAATCCCAAGGGTTTGAAACTAGCTTGATTTACCCAGGATGCCAACATCGCGCTTTTTACGTCGCCTTGTTGAGCGGTAATGATATACAAACCACCACTCAATCTTCCTAAAGCTTTATCCAAGTCAGCATCAAGAGACTTCATGTTTTTGATGCTTTTGGCTCTATTCAATAATTGCCCTAAATCAGTTCCTGCTTCTTCACACTGCTTATAAGTAATCTCGGTGGGAGTTTCTTTAATTTTGATTGCGCCAAAAGCTGGTTTTAAACCCAATTCGCGGAATTTAGTTAAAACTGGATCGATTGGCTCATCATCACCACCACCAGTTTCAAATAATCCTACTGCTTGTTTTTCGCCTACCGAACCTAAAATGGTACTTAAAGCAGTTTGCAATTTTTCATCGGATGCTGGCGGCATTCCCACAACAATTCCGGTAAATCGGCTTGCTTGCTCTCGTAATTCCTGTAAATCGATATCTTCGCTTAAATCTACCATTTCTACAGCGACTTCGGTTTTAGAAACACCGCTAGCGACTGCTTGAGCTAATTTATCGCTGTCACCGTATTTAGAAACATAGAAAATACCAACTGTTTTCTCAGCTTTGGCTTTATTCTTACTCCAATTGCGATATCTTCCGATTAACTCATCTACATTATGAGATAAAAGTGGCCCGTGCCCTGTGGCTACCATACCAACGGTTTCCAATTCACCCATGCGTTTGAGGGCAGACATTACAGAGCGGGCATTTGGAGCCATCAAACATTCGTAATAATATTTGTATTCACCGCTAATTGCATCTAAATCTTCATCAAAAGTGGCATCGGAACAATAGTGCATTCCGAAAGCATCGCAAGTGAAAAGAATTTTCGTTTTGTGGTCGTATGTGAAAATGGTATCGGGCCAGTGTAAATTAGGAGCAATGACAAATTCAAGCTCGTGCCCGTTGCCTAAATCAAGGCGATCGCCGTTCTTAACGATTTGATTTTTAAATGGTTGGTGTACCAGATTTTCCAAAAATTGAATCGCAACCTTTGAACCAACAACGGTAACTTCCGGCGCTAACTGTAAAAAATCTTTTACTAAGCCGCTGTGATCGGGTTCGGTATGACTGATAATTAAATAATCGATTTCTGCTGGATTAACAAGTCCGTTAAGAGTATCAAAATACAGCTTGCGGAATTTTTCGTGAGAAGTATCAACTAAAGCAGTTTTTTCACCACGGATGATAAACGAGTTATAAGTAGTACCATTTTCCAAACCGAACTCGATATCAAATCTATCTCGATCCCAATCTAGAGAGCGAATTGCCGTAGTATCCTCAGCAATTTCCGCAGTCTGCATGGTAAGTTTTTTCGCGACTTTATCGGTAACTGCTACCATAATTCGTCTCCTTAATAGATTTTTATAACTGAGTATTTATGCGTCTGCTTCTATTGTGACACGAACTAATTGTAAATTTTTATCAATATGTCTATGGGTTGAATTTGGATTTGGGCATGGGGGATTGGGGATTGGTAGAATTATTTTTTGTAGGGTGTGTTAAACGCACGACTATATACAGAGCATCACATACGAATGTGAATTTCGTTTAACGCACCATCAACAATTGCGAAGAAAACAGAATAATTAACAAAATTCGTTTTCTCGCAACTTTCGGGAGACGTAAAATTTTACGTTTCTACATTCCGTTAAAACTAATGGGACAAAGTTTCCAACTCATGATTAGCAATTGAATATTATTATCTTATAAATATCTATTATTCTCCGCGCACCTCCGCGTTAACCTCCGCGACACTCTGCGTTAAAAAAATGCTATCTCAATCCTCAAAAACCTGGCTAGCATTGATAATCGGCAACTCCCGCTTACACTGGGGTTTATTCAACCGAAATCAACTAACAAAAGCCTGGGATACCAATTATTTATCTACCCCCTCTTCCCCCTCTCCCCCTCTCTTCATCGCTTCCGTAGTTCCCACTCAAACAAAACTGTGGCAAAATCACCCAAATGCAAAATTTATTACCTTAAACGAAATTCCTCTCAACAACCTATATCCAACATTAGGAATCGATCGCGCTTTAGCTTTACTTGGTGCTGGCGAAACTTGGGGTTTTCCAGTGTTAGTAATTGATGCAGGTACCGCACTTACATTTACAGGTGCCGATAATCACCGTAATTTAATTGGTGGCGCAATATTACCGGGATTAGGCTTACAATTTTCCACTCTTAGCCAAAAAACCGGGCAATTACCAAACATCGAATTACCGCAACAGCTTCCACCACGATATGCAGTGAATACTCAAGAAGCAATTCAAAGCGGAATTATCTACACAATACTTGCAGGAATAAAAGATTTTATAGAAGCGTGGTTAAAAGATTTTCCTGAAAGTAATGTTGTTATCACAGGAGGCGATCGCACTGTATTATTTAATTATTTAAAATCGCAATATCCCCAAATAATCGTAGAGAAAAATCTAATTTTATGGGGAATACAAAAAACAATAATGTAGAGAAGCGATATATCGCGTCTCTACAACTATGATGACAACTATCGCGTTTATACAACTTAAACAGCCAATTTCAATTTACGCTTCAATAACAAACCCCCACCCAAAATCCCCAAAGCAAACAGACTAAAACTAGAATTACCTTCAGGAATCGCAGCAGTTTTAGAAGTAATATTAGAACTTGTAAAAATCTCGCGGTTAACTTCTAACCTTTGAGTTTCTGGATTTAAATCGAAAAATTCAATCCTTTCTGTAGAGTACGAATTTACATCATCAGAAAGTTCTGGAAGTTCTGCAACGTCGCCAGTGTAAAATATAGGAACGCTAAATTCGCAACTAAAAACTCCTTCCGAACATTCAGAGGGATAAACTACACCGCTTAAAGTTGTTCCCTCCGGAAATAAAGCACCACCAGGAGGAGGAGTTACGGGAGCGTTGGGAGGTGGTGGAGTTGGATTGGTAAGTATTTGATAGTCGGCAGTTTCACCGTTAAAGTTTAAACCTCGCTCGGGTACCGATAAATCAAAGTCAGAAACAGCATTACTATATAAAATCCCTGTACCAAATCCAAAATCTGCTGGTACATCGGAAGCTACAGCGTCTGTATCTAAAGTCAAACTACCCTTTACGCCATTTTCGTTTTCAAAGCTAAAGTCTAATAAAGCAGCTTCTGCTGGTGTAATTCCTCCGCTTCCCAAAGCTAAAGATACTACCCCACCAGCAGCTATTATTAATTGTTTAATTTGCATATAATTAATTAACTCTAAGACTGTAATACCACTTAGTTAATCATTTATAGTTCCCGCAAATAAGAAGCTTTTTTTTGTGTTATTTGATTTATCTTTATACAATGTTAATAAATCAACAATAAATTTCGATAACAACCTAATTTACTATTTAGCTAATTTATAATTTCTAACTCCTTATTCTTTTAACAAAATTGCGAATTTCTTTTGCGACATCAGAAGGAAACGATTGAGGTAAATTATCTTCTGCACCATCAATTATTTTCAACTTTGCTTGAGGGGTAAGTCTGGCGTAAATTTTACTTTTTGTTAAAGCATCTGGCGTATCTTTTTCACCTTGCAATATCAAAACCTGAATCTGGATTAAATCCAATTTTTTTTGTAATAATTCGGCTTCAATTTCTGGAAGCTGACGCTGATACAATAATTTACTTGCCGTTGGATTTTCTAATAAAATCCGTCTTTGCTGTAAATCTTCTGCTATTTTTGTTTCCCAACCAAGCATTTTCGCTAAGGGACGAAATATGTTTAAAAGTCTAAATATAAATGATGGTCCCTTTATTAAACGTCGTGTTTTTTGCCAACTTTTCTCAAATCCATCAATTTCTACACCTTCTGGCGACAATAATACTAAACCTTGAACTTTCTCTGGATACTTTAAAGCACAACTAGCAGCAATCCATGCTCCTAAAGAATGTCCTACTAAATACACTTTCTCTAATTTTAAAGCTTGTAAAAACTCAACTAAACAATCAACGTGCAAATCAATTGCATGATGAACTTCGGGATATTCTGACTCGCCGAATCCCAACATATCTGGTGCAAAACAATGAAATTCTCGCGATATTAATTCCATTGTCGATACCCATTCACTGCTATCGCACCAAGCACCGTGCAAAAAAACTACCGGAATACCATAACCAACTTCACGCCAGAATAATAACCCTTGAGAAAGCTTTCTCCGAGAGTTACGGAATAACATCGTATCCATATTGAGTTTAATTTAGCAGTTAATTTTAACAAATTTACTTCTTTAATACATTTGATGCTGAAATTATCGTAGGAAACTACTATTACCGATTATTTTCGATCGCTTTTTCTATTACCGGCGTTCTCTACTCTATTTATTTAGCGTAATACTTAGGATAAACCATTACGGTTACAGGCATAAATATTACCAGCATACTCGCATTTTAAACTAAATCTAAAACCTAAAAATCTAGATATTAGTACATAGTTTTATGCTAATATTGTCAAGTCATTTAAATAGTCTTGCAACTGGCGATAGTGGTCGTGAGACATCGGTTCTTCAGGTAAAGAATTGCGATGAAAAGCTTGGATTTCACTTGCTTCTAAAGTGTCTTGAATCTTCATTTCTCCTTGTACTTCCGCTTCCGCTACAACACAAATTGAATGGATTCTCGGGTCCCTATCTGGTGCTGAGTAAACTCCAACCAAACGTCGAATTTTCACTAACTCCAATCCGGTTTCTTCCATTAATTCACGTTGAATTGTGGTGGGAACATCTTCTCCCCAATCTACCATCCCACCGGGCAAAGACCACAAACCATTGTCTCTCCGCCGAATTAATACAATCCGTCCATCGGGTAATATCGGAATGATACTTGTTCCCGTTATCGGATGACGGAAGATAATACCTAGTATTGTTTGTCCATAGCGCCATAAAGTCCGTGTGGACTGTACGGCTGCACCAAATAAAACAGCAACGTTCAATGTTCAAATTTATGGGTTGTACTTACGTAACGAAGACTCACACTAATTCATACAGCTACCATTTTATATGGCAGCTTTGATACAAAAATACTTGTGCGTCCAGCTTTATTCTAACAATTACCATTTTGTAAAACGGTAGTAGTAGAACAACAATTATTTTACCATCCAAAGACTTCATATATATTGTGTGTAACTATACTTTCCGGCGTAGTAGTTTATAAATAATTACCAGTTTGTACTCGGTGTTACAATTACTGCAATTTCTCTAAAATATTCTTCTGCCAGCAATTAAGCGCATAGTTAATTCAAATAAAAATTTTACACAATATCTATCTGTTTTTACTATTTATTTAATAGCTGAATTTAAGTATTTTTATAAAAAATGAAAGAACTATTGTCATAAACCAAAATATAGTTTGAGAACCTATTTTTTTATATAGTTCTTGATAATCGAGAGCAATTATATATAGCTAATATAATGTCGATTGATAGTTAAAGACTTGTAATTAAGGTTGTGCTTCTATATAGAAGATCGGCATATAAATCACTTACCGTAACTTCTGATTTGTTTTGAGTGCTTAGCTCTCTTTTTATTACATTAAGATTTTTCGATAATCGGCTAATTTTTAACAAAATATTAGATATAAAATTTATAATGGTATAAACTTAGTACGAACCATTGACATTACAAAAATAAATGGGATAGACTGTATTGCTGTTTAAAATATGCTAGTAACTGGTTTAGGCTAGAATGTTATTAACATCAACTAGATAGTTAAAAAAATTCTATCTAATGCTTATCAGTAACTTAAACGTTGTTTATTAATGAGGTGAATATGGCTAAGCGCCGTAACCTAAAGAAAGAAAAGGCGTTACGGAACCAGGCATATGCCCGCAAGTTTCGTAAACGGACTAATACAGGGCGTTATCAAAGAAGGTACCAGCAAGGCTCTTCTAAGCCAGAAGAAGAACAGAATAATTCAGCATCAGATGATACAGGTGCTGCTGCTACTGACTAATTTTCCGATCTCAATCTTTATTCTTCAAAGTCTTGAATTGCGGAGCGTTTATATACACGCTCCGCAATTGCTTTTTTCAGTTAGGAGTTAGGAGTTAGGAGTTAGGAGTTAAGAGCAAGTTTCTTGTAATAAGTAAGTTATTGTCATAGGGCTGCGGTTATTAAAATATTTCTAACTCGTTACTCGCTACTTTAATAATGTCCCCATTTCCCTACTCCCTACTCCCATCTCCCTTCTCATTAATTTGAGATCGAGCAACTTGTAACGCTTGAAAAACCCGCTCGAAACCCGTTCCACCATAACTATTACGTGCAGCTACAACTTGACGGGGTGATATGGCTTCATAAATATCCTTGTCAAATTTTGGATGAAGTTGCTTCCATTCTTCTAAACTCAAATCTTTTAAAAGTTTACCAGCGGCAATACTGGTTTTCACTACCTTACCAACGAGATTATAAGCTTCTCGGAAGGGAACACCCCGCGCTGCTAGATAATCTGCTACATCGGTGGCATTAGAAAAGTCTTCCGCTACTGCTTCTGCTAACCGTTGAGTGCGAAATTCTAAACCTTCTTGCAACAAAATTGTCATTGCTGACAAACAAGCTTTTACCGTATTAACTGCATCAAACAAACCTTCTTTATCTTCTTGCAAATCTTTGTTGTAAGCTAGCGGTAATCCCTTCATCATTACTAACATTGCTTGTAGATGACCGAATACCCTACCAGTTTTACCTCGCACTAATTCGGGTACGTCGGGATTTTTCTTTTGAGGCATAATGCTCGAACCTGTTGCACAGCTATCTTTAAGCGTGACAAAGCCAAATTCCTCAGAAGCCCATAAAATCACCTCTTCAGATAAACGGCTGAGGTGAACCATGATCAAACTAGCTGCACTCAAAAATTCAATTGCAAAATCGCGATCGCTAACTCCATCAAGGCTGTTATCGTAAACCTTGTCAAAGTTTAATAATTTGCCGCTGTAATGTCTATCAATAGGAAAAGTAGTTCCTGCTAAAGCACCACAACCCAAAGGTGAAATATTTACACGTTTATAAACATCTCCCAGACGTTCCCAATCGCGCTGCGACATTTGGAAATAAGCCAAGAGATGATGAGCAAGACTTAGAGGTTGAGCGCGTTGTAAATGAGTGTAGCCGGGAATCAAAGTTTCAACGTTTTTTTCGGCAATATCGAGTAAAACAGTTTGAAAATCTCGTAGTTGTTGACGAATTTGCTGAATTTGTTCGCGTAAATATAATCTCGTATCCGTACCTACTTGGTCATTACGAGAACGTCCGGTATGCAGCTTTTTACCGACATCGCCAACAATTTCAACTAAGCGATGTTCGACAGCAAAATGCACATCTTCCGAATCCACATCTGGATTAAAATTACCATTGCGGTATTCCTGGCGAATTTGTTCTAAACCAGCAACCAACTGCTCCCCTTCCTCCGATGAAATAATGCCGCACTTCGCCAACATTTTGGCATGAGCAACCGAACCAGTTAAATCGTATTCAATTAATTCAATATCAAAATGGATGCTGGCATTAAAGCGAGCAATTGTTGGATGCAACGCCGATTCAAACCGCTGACTCCAAGTTTGTTGTGTTTGTGTCATAAAGATGGGAAGAGGGGGAGAGGGGGAAGAGGGGGAGACAAGGGGACAAGGAAAAATTTAGCCTATTAACTATTAACTCCTAACTCCTAACTCCTAACTATATGTCCCTTTGGGACACGCTGCGCTAACACTGCTCACTGCTCACTGCTCACTGCTAACTGTTCACTGTCACCCATAGCTTGTTAAATTGCGAATTAAATAACCTATTACTAATCCAATTAAAAGCGCCCAAATTTGACCTGTTTCAACAAAATTATTCCAAGCTTTTTGTAAGTTACCTAAAAGGTCGGGGTCGGTGACATTTTGAGCTAATACTGTCCAGTTTACAGGTATTCGGCTCTGAGCATTAACAGTATTTGAGAATAAAATTGTTGTCCACAAACTAATAGCAAATCCACCCAAGAGCGACGCTCGTTTCATTTTTAACTTACCTATTGGTTAGCATCACCGTGATAGCTCAAAGATGTAAATTATGGCATCCGTATTTTCTCGGCCGATCTCAAAATTTGTCCTGCTAAAATGGCTGCACCAAATCCATTGTCAATATTTACTACTCCTATACCCGCCGCACATGAGTTAAGCATTGTTAGTAAAGGTGCCAGTCCACCAAAGCTTGCTCCGTAACCAATGCTGGTAGGTACGGCAATTACGGGGGAGTCTGCTAAACCTGCGACAACGCTTGGCAGGGCACCTTCCATACCCGCCACAACAATTAATACAGATGCCGATTCAATAACGTGGCGATTACTTAACAAGCGATGAATTCCCGCAACTCCCACATCCCACAGCCTTTGTACCTCAAAACCACAAAGCTCTGCGGTAACTGCGGCTTCTTCGGCAACTGGTAAATCGGCAGTTCCAGCAGAAAGAATACCAATTGTACCGGAATATCGAACTTCAACTTGAACAGGTGCGATCGCGCAGATTCGAGCAGATTGGTAGTAACGTAAATCCCTAACTTTAGGTTGTAGAGTAGCGAAAACTTCCGGAGTAATGCGAGTTGCCATCACAACTTGATTTCGCTGACGCATCACCTCCATAATCCGAGCAATTTGTTCGGGAGTTTTATCTTGGCCCCAAATAACTTCCGGAAAACCAGTTCTTAAAGAGCGGTGATGGTCAATTTTGGCAAAATCATCTACAGATTCGTAAGCTAAATCTTTTAATTGAGAAAATGCAGCATCCGGCGTTACATTACCGTTAGCAACGGCATTTAGTAGAGATTGTAGAGCTTTTTCCGAGGTCATAATTTATTTGGGGATTGGCTAATTGGTAATTGGTAATTGGTAATTGGGGATTGGGTAATTGGTAATTGATAATTGGTAATTGGTAATTTTTTTTACGTGCAAAATAAGAAGGGAGCAAGATGCTCCCACTACCAACAATATAAATTCTTAACTGTTAACTGTTCACTGTTCACTGTTAACTGTTAACTGTTAACTGTTCACTGTTCACTGATTTGAACTTCGTCAATATTCCAGAAAGCACCACCGATAGCATTAAATTTAGTGCCTTCAATATTGTTGCGGATGGCTCCTAGTGAGAGGGGATTAACTAGGTAGATAAAAGGTAAATTTTCCTGAGTAATTTTTTGAGTTTCGGCGTATATTTCTTTGACTTTTTCTTCGTCTAATTCCTGTGCAGCTTTGACATAAAGCCGTGCGATTTCTTTTTCCCAAGGGGCTACTTCCCAGCCTTCAATTGGTTTTTGTCCGGCTTGTGGTTTTTGGTTAAACATATGCAAACCGCCTTCAGGTTTCCATACGTTGGCACCGTCATTTGGTTCTAAACCACCCGTTAAACCAATCAATGCCATTTCAAAGTCTAAACTATTGGAGATTTTATCTAAATAAGTATTCCAAGCAAGAGGGGTGAAATCAACTTGAATGCCAATTTTACTCAAATCTGATTTAATTTGTGCCCCCATTGCTTCGCGAATCTTGTTACCGGAATTAGTTAATAAAGTGAAGCGGACGCGATTTGCTTCAGAGTCCAATAATTGACCTTGAGCATTATATTTAAAACCAACACTTTTAAGTAATTCTCTGGCTTTATCTGGATTGTAATCGTAGACTTTTAGTCCTTTTTCTGGAGATAAATAATAAGGACTTTGTACGGAAATTGGTGAATTTTGTGTTTTACCCAAACCGCGAAATGTGTTGTTAATCATGGTTTGGCGGTCGATAGCGTAAGCTACAGCTTGGCGGAATTCTTTAGTATTAAACCATTTTGATTTTACTGGGTCAACTAAAGGTTTGCCGTTTCTACTACCTTTATTCAAATTGAAGAATACAAAAGATGTACCAGTAGCCGGACCACCGTTTTCTATTTTAAAATTACCGCGTTTTTCTTGTCGTTTAAGTAAAGAAAAGTAATCTGGCGTTACACCGATATAATCCAAACTACCGGAACGGAATTGTAATAAAGAAGTATCTTGAGATTCAACAATTTCCCAGTTTATTTTGTCAATATAGGGTTTATCTTTTTTCCAGTAATTGGGATTTTTTTCAAATACAACCCGTTGAGTAGTATTGTAGCGACCTAATTTGTAAGGGCCATTAGTAACAATCTCGTTAACAGGAGTATCTACACCCCATTTTTGTAGAAATAACGGCTTTCCTTCTGAATCTTTGGTTTTTACCGATTCTCGTAAAGCATGAGCGGGTAAAATTGGAGTTCCCATATTTTGTAAAAAAGGTCTAAAAGGCTCGGGTAAGGTAAATTCTACCCTTCGCTCGTCTAGTTTCTTGACTTTAGGAAAATCACCGCTTTCGCCAATTTTAAAACCGTCTTGAACATTACTAGGAATTACTTTATTAAAGTAAATATCGTTGTAGCTAAATACAACATCATCTGCGGTTAAAGGTTTACCGTCAGACCATTTCAAATTTTCGCGTAAAGTAAAAACAAACCGCAAACCATCATCGGAAATTTTCCAAGATTCGGCTAATTCTGGCTCTATCTTTCCAGTTATAGGGTTTTGAGTAGTCAAACCTACGTAAGTGTAGCCGAAAATATTTGGTGATTCTTGAGAAAGAGCATAGTTAAAAGTTTTTGGATTGCTGAGAATACTCAGGATTAACGGTGGTTTTTCTGCTGCTTCAGTTCTAAAATTAGCCGGATTGCAAGCAGCTATTGAAAGTGCCGTTATAGCTGCCAAAATAACTGGTAAACGCAAACGCCGAAAGTTGGGAATCAAGGAAAGAATTCTTAGCATTTAGGTAGATATACGAATAATTACAGTGAACAGTGAACAGTGAACAGTGAACAGTTATCAGTGAGCAGTTATCAGTTATCAGTTATTAAATAATAACCAACCACTAACCACTAACAACTAACCACTAACAACTAACAAAACCACAGCATAAGCACAAATCCCTTTCTCTTCACCAATGGGGCCTAATTTTTCATTAGTAGTGGCTTTGACTCCAACTTGGTTTGGTTCTATTTGCAAAACACCGGCTAATTTATCGCGCATTTTTTCAATATGGGGTTTTAGTTTGGGGCGCTCTGCTACTACTACAGAATCAATATTTCCTACTTTCCAACCTTGCTCTTGAATCAAATTATTAACTTTATCCAAAAGCATCAAACTATCAGCACCAGCCCATTTGTCATCACTGGGGGGAAAATAATGTCCGATATCACCCAAAGAAAGCGCCCCCAACATCGCGTCCATAATCGCATGAGTTAACACATCAGCATCACTATGTCCTAATAATCCTAGAGAATGATAAATTTCCACACCACCGAGAATCAATTTACGGCTTTGTGCTAAACGATGGATATCATAACCGTTTCCAATACGAACATTCATAAATGTTGGTTGTTAGTTGTTAGTTGATAGTTGGGAATGGGGCATGGGGCATGGAGCATGGGGCATTGGTAATTGAGAATAGTTAGGAGTGAGGAGTGAGGAGTGAGGAGTTAGGAGTTAGGAGGTAATAAGTAATGGTAGTGCGAGCATCTTGCTCGCTGGTCATAATATATAGCGAGCAAGATGCTCGCACTACCTACCTTTCTCCTTGTCCCCTTGTCTCCTTGTCTCCTTGTCTCCCCATCCCCCCATCACTCCTCCCCCCTCTCCTCAAGCCATGCTTGATACAAATCGGGACGACGTTTGCGGGTTCTGTCAATTTGTTGCTCGTAACGCCAGCGTGCAATTGCTGCATGGTTGCCGGATAATAATACATCAGGGACTTTGCGATCGCGAAATATGGCGGGACGGGTGTATTGGGGATAGTCTAATAATCCTTCTTCAAAACTTTCTAATTTTAAAGATTCTGCTTTACCTACCGTTCCCGGAAGCAAACGGACTACTCCATTGATTAATGCCATTGATGGTATTTCACCACCTGTCAAAATAAAATCTCCTAGGGAAACTTCGCGGGTGACTAAATCTAAAACTCGCTCATCCACTCCTTCGTAATGACCGCAAATTATAACTATTTGGTCGTAATTATCTGCCAATTCTTTTAATAAAGGCTGATTTATAGTTTGTCCTTGGGGACTCATCATAATGACTTCTCTTCGGCTCATTACTGGCAGCGATTCGACAGCGGAGAAAATGGGACCGGGCTTCATTAACATCCCCACTCCCCCACCATAAGGTTCATCATCGACTTTGCGGTGCTTGTCGGTGGTAAAGTCTCGCGGATTGACAAAATGCACGCTGGCAATCTGTTTTGCTAAAGCTTTACCAATCAGCCCGGAATTTAGAATGGAAGTAAAACAATCGGGAAATAGCGTAACTATATCAAAACGCACAGTATTTCGTATTGGAGGACACTATTGTTGAATTAAACTCGCTAGCTACGGCGATCGAACAATGTTTACTAGATTACATTTAAACTTTATTTAAAGTATATAAAAGTACTTAGGATTGGATATTTTCTGTTGAAACGAAAGTTTTTCTAATTACTTGATTTATGTTTAAATATTGTCACATCTAAATTGTCACATCTAAATTTAAGTTAAGAAACATCCCGGCGCTAATAACAACGCAGCATGATTGTATCGTGCATTGCCACGGTTGTTGTCCTTTATCGATGCTCGACCCCAACCACTTTGCCTTTATGGTTGGTAAGGGAAATCAAAAAGGACAGCCGGTGAATATCTTGTTTCGGCTGGCAAAAAGAAGAGATAATGAGACGTTATAGATATTCGACCGTATCTGCTCGTTCGATTAGCTTAAAAGCTAAAAGCAGAAGATATGCGGAAACGGCTAACGAAAAACGTCGCAATTGCAATAAATCTGGCAGCCGAACGGACATTCCTAGAAAAATAAACGACAAAAACAGAAAATGTCCTGCCGATTATAATACGAACGCGAACTGTCCGCGAAGTAAAATTCACTCTTACGGTTGTTGACAGGAGAAAATTATGCGGCAACTAAAAGCTAAATGGTTGGAAATGACCACATCCCAAGCAACTAAAACCGCCGTTCTGGTTATTGGAGGCGCAGAAGATAAGGTTCACGGACGAGAAATTCTGCGAACTTTTATAGACCGTGCTGGTGCAAGAGATGCCCATATTACTATTATTCCCTCTGCTTCTCGGGAACCGAGTATTATTGGCGCTCGCTACGTAAATATTTTTGAAGATATGGGAGTAAAAAAGGTTGAAATTTTAGATATTCGAGAGCGCGACCACTGTCACGACCGCTACTACAAGGAATCTCTTGAACAATGTACCGGAGTTTTTTTGACTGGTGGCGATCAATTACGTCTTTGTGGTGTCTTAGCTGATACGCCAGTTATGGATATTATCCGAGGACGAGTCAAAACGGGAGAATTAACTTTAGCTGGTACTAGCGCTGGTGCTGCGGTGATGGGACATCATATGATTGCTGGAGGCGGTAGTGGAGAATCTCCCAATCGTTCTTTAGTTGATATGGCAACTGGTTTGGGATTTATTCCGGAGCTGATTGTTGACCAGCATTTTCATAACCGTAACCGCATCGTGCGTTTAATGAGTGCGATCGCCTCCCATCCAGACCGTTTGGGAATTGGTATTGATGAAGATACTTGTGCCATGTTTGAAAAAGACGGTTGGCTCGAAGTTATGGGCAAAGGAGCGGTGACAATTATCGATTCAAGCGAACTTACTCATACCAACGAATCTCGTGTCGGAGCAACCGAACCTCTGAGTCTTCATAATTTACGAGTTCACGTTCTTTCTCATGGCGATCGCTATCATCTTTATGGACGTACTGCGATACCATCTGTGGGGCGAATATCCAGCTGACGGGAATAGGTATGTGTGGTTACACTGGGTTGACCGCGATTTTTGTTGCTGCATAAAAGCAAGGAAAATCACAATAATAAGAATAAATAATAAAAAACTGTTACTCACGAACAGTTATGCGGTCAATTCCGGTAAGAAACTAGAATTTTGGTTCCGAATCTCCATCTACCCTTAATCATGAGAATCCTCAAGATCCAAACTTTACGCGGCCCTAACTACTGGAGCATTCGACGCCACAAGTTAATCGTCATGCGCCTCGATTTAGAAAACCTCGCCGAAACGCCTTCTAATGAAATCCCCGGTTTTTATGAAGGATTAGTTGAAGCACTACCTTCATTGGAAGGTCATTACTGTTCTCCAGGCTGTCGTGGTGGTTTTCTAATGCGGGTGCGAGAAGGCACTATGATGGGTCATATTGCCGAACACGTGGCGTTAGAACTTCAAGAATTAGCCGGAATGCAGGCGGGCTTCGGTCGCACCCGCGAAACCGCTACTCCGGGAATTTATCAGGTAGTCTTCGAGTATTTGAATGAGGAAGCCGGACGGTATGCTGCAAGAGCTGCTGTACGGCTTTGTCAAAGTATTGTAGATAGAGGGCGCTATCCCAAGGCTGAGTTAGAGCAAGATTTACAAGATATCAAAGACCATTGGCGCGATGCTTCTCTAGGCCCTTCTACTGAATCAATTGTTAATGAAGCTAAAAAAAGAGGTATTCCTTGGATGCCTTTAAATGCGAGATATTTGATTCAACTCGGTTATGGAGTACAGCAAAAGCGCATTCAAGCCACGATGACGGCTAATACCGGCATTTTAGGTGTAGAACTTGCTTGCGATAAGGAAGCTACTAAGCGCGTTCTCGAATCCTGTGGGGTGCCCGTACCTAAAGGTATGACGATTAATTTCTTCGACGAGCTTGAAGATGCAGTCGATTATATTGGTGGTTATCCCATTGTCATCAAACCTCTTGATGGCAACCACGGACGCGGTATTACTATTGATATCAGAAGTTGGGAAGAAGCTGAAGCGGCTTATGATGCTGCTAGAGCTATTTCACGATCGGTAATTGTTGAGAAATATTACCTCGGACGCGACCATCGCGTATTAGTAGTCGATGGTAAAGTTGTTGCTGTTTCCGAACGAGTACCGGCTCATGTAGTTGGTAACGGTAGGTCAACTATTGCCGAACTGGTTGAAGAAACTAATAAAGACCCAAATCGCGGCGACGGGCACGATAATGTTCTTACCCGGATAATTTTAGACCGTAATAGTTATGCTTTGATGGAAAGGCAAGGGCATACCCTTGATAGCGTTTTAAATAAAAATGAAATTTGTTATTTACGAGCAACGGCGAATTTATCCACTGGTGGTATTGCTGTAGATCGTACCGATGAAATTCATCCCCAAAATGCTTGGTTAGCGCAACGGATAGTTAAAATAATTGGATTGGATATCGCCGGAATTGATATTGTTACCACCGATATTAGTCGTCCTTTAAGAGAAACCGATGGGGTTGTTGTAGAAGTAAATGCAGCACCGGGATTCCGGATGCACGTTGCTCCCAGCCAAGGGACTCCTCGCAATGTTGCTTCGGCTGTAATAGATATGCTGTTCCCTGCCGATAAAACTACACGCGTACCCATTCTCAGCGTTACCGGCACCAACGGTAAAACTACTACTACAAGATTACTTGCTCATATTTTTAAGCAAACTAACAAAGTAATTGGATATACAACAACAGATGGGACTTATATCGGACAATACTTAGTAGAAGCTGGAGATAATACTGGTCCCCAAAGCGCTCAGTTGATATTGCAAGATCCGACGGTAGAAGTTGCCGTGTTAGAAACAGCACGGGGAGGTATTCTTCGTTCGGGATTAGCTTTTGAAGCATCTAATGTAGGTGTGGTACTTAATGTGGCTGCCGATCATTTGGGATTGGGCGATATTGATACCATCGAACAACTTTCGCATTTAAAAAGTGTGGTTGCTGAAGCGGTATACCCCGATGGTTATGCGGTATTAAATGCCGACGATAGTAGAGTTGCGGCAATGGCCGAAAAGACAAAAGCGAATATTGCTTACTTCACCATGAATCCGGAATCGGAATTAGTCAAAGGACATATTCAAAAAGGTGGAGTAGCAGCGATTTACGAAAACGGCTTTTTGTCCATTTTTAAAGGGGATTGGACTCACCGTATAGAAAAAGTAGAAAATATTCCCTTAACGATGGGCGGGCGTGCGCCGTTTATGATTGCTAATGCTTTAGCAGCATCTTTAGCGGCTTTCGTACAAAACGTTTCTATAGAAGAAATTCGGGCTGGTTTAAATACCTTCCGGGCTTCGGTGAATCAAACACCGGGACGGATGAACTTGTTTAATTTAGGTAAACATCACGCTTTAATCGATTATGCTCACAACCCAGCCTCTTACGAAGCATTAGGTGGATTCGTGCGTAACTGGACATCCGGACAGCGAGTTGGTGTAGTTGGTGGCCCTGGCGATCGCCGTGACGAAGATTTTGTCATGTTGGGTAAACTAGCATCAGAAATTTTCGATTGCGTCATCATTAAGGAAGATGATGATACGCGAGGAAGAACGCGTGGTTCTGCTGCCGAGTTAATTACTCAAGGGATTAGAGAAGTAAATCCGAATTGTTTGCATGAAACGGTTTTGGATGAAACTGAAGCCATTAATAAAGCTTTAGATTTAGCTACTGATGACAGCTTGGTGGTTATTCTACCAGAAAGTGTCAGTCGTGCCATTAAGTTAATTAAAGCTAGGGGTGTAATTGAAGAAGAACCCTCAAAGTTTGATAGCGCAACTCCGAAAGATAAAAAAGTCGGAGTTCCATCTTCGGTGTTAAATTCCTTATGAAGGGATGATGAGTAAAGAGTTGTAGATTGCGCTTTTTGCCCCTAATTTATAACTTTTTACCCATCACATAGATATTTATCGATATTCTTGGTCGTTTTGACGCTCGTTTTCGTCGTCATCATTTTTAAGTTCTTCTTTAAAACCCCGAAGAGTTTTTCCCAACGCACTTCCTAACTCAGGAATTTTTTTTGGTCCAAAAATCAAAATCGCCACAACCCCAATTACAGCCATTTCCGGAAAACCCAATCCAAACATAGCGCCTCTTTTAATAAAGATTCTTTTATATATATTAGATTGCGGGTGTAGATGTATGTAGGGTGTATTGTCACCGAATGCAACCCACCATAAAAATAACTGAGTTTTTCAGGCGTTGCAGGCTGGCGTATTATTAGTACTCTACTACATTAATTTTGAGAGGGTAATAAAGGTTCGCAGTAAGCGCTGAAGCGCTTCGGATTTAGGGAAGACAGCCCTTACTACAAACCTTCAAATTAGTGTTGACTTTTAACTAAAGCAAATTCTCTAAACTTCTTGTAAAATATTTTGTATTCATAAGACATCTCCGGGAATTAAATACGCGTCACCCATAAATCTTGTAGAGACGCGATATATCGCGTCTCTACATCTTTTTCGGAGATGTCTATAGAATAATAGACGATCAAAATGCGATTCTTAACGAATTAATTTTCGGAAACAATTATACTGCAAAGTTAAATCGAAACTACTCTAAACTAACGGGTAAATTCAACCAGTCGCTCAACTCGTGAGCCAACCATTCAAGTTCGGATTCATTCGCGATCGCACCACCATCTTGAAGTTTATATTTGCGTACACCAGTACTAATAATTAGTTGAGCAAAAACCTCTGTTTTTTCACCGTCGGAGTTTTTGACAAAATGTCTGGGAATATAAGTTAATTTATTGATATCTTTTTTATAAGATGAACTCGGACGTTGAAAATCAAAACCTAATATTTCGTAAAATTTAGTAATTCGCTCTTTAGTTAAACACAATCGCACCTTTCCAAACAGGGAAAATACAAAACTGTAGATAAAAAATAATCCAGAACCCCAAAAAGGTAGAGAAAGAAAGGCAAATAATAAATTGATTGGAAAAGTGCTGCTACTGAAAGCGCCAACAGTCCATATAATGGTGAGTGAATTCCAAGCAGTCGCAAATAAACCCAAACTTATTAAAGATGGGTGAAAACCGATTGGTGGAATCAATATCTCTAAATTATCTTTATTTTTAGCAAGCTTAACTTTGCTTCCAGATGGTTTAGTAAGTTTGAGTGAATTAGGTTTAAATTTAGTTTGAAAATCTTTTTCTAGTAGGTGCCGATCTTTGGGAATCCAATTTTTACCATCCCAATACCAATCGCCTTTAATAACTTGAGAAAATGAATTAAAAACAGAATTTTGCTTTGAGAGTTGTAGCAATGCCAAAGCTTCAGAAGCAGACTTTATCCTGGTTTCTAAAGTAGGTTCGGTAGTAGCTCTCAACCATTGACTAAATTCAGCGCTCAAACTCGTTAATTCAAACTGGATGCGCCCATCACGAACTGGTAAATCTGCCGGATGGCTACCCGTTACCAAATAAATTAACGTTGCACCCAAACTGTAAATATCCGAAGCCGGTACCGTGCGATCGCCAAACTGTTCGAGAGGCATATATCCATAGGTTCCCACTACAGTGCGGGTACCAAATTCGTTAGCAACGGCGTTTTGTACCGAACCAAAGTCAATTAAATAGACATCTCCAGCATGATTCCCAGTTCTATCTCCCAGCAAAATATTGCTAGGTTTGATATCGCGATGAATAACTGGTGGGGAAAAAGAATGTAGATAAATTAAAATATCCAAAAGCTTTGTAGCTATTTGCTTTACTTCTGATTCCGTAAAAACACGTCCCGATTTTATATATTGTTCTAAAGTTTGTGTGGGGATATAACTTTGTACTAAGGCAAATCCCTTGATGGGTGTTTCGACTTCAAAATAGTCTATATAGCTGGGAATAGAGGGATGTGATAAATTTTGTAACGTCTGTGCTTCCCGTTCAAATAACTTAAGATCGTCCCATTCAAAATCATCCTGAAAAGAAAGTAGCTTAACTATAACCAGTTCGAGGGAGTGTAAATCGCGAACCATTATAGTTCTTCTTCGGGTTTTCTTTCCTAATAGAGAAAGTACTTCATAGCGATTATTCAATAATTCCCCAATCATTTTGACGTATCCCCCGCCTTATATTTAATACTTTTATGCGCTATAGACGGCTTAAACAAATAATTATATCTAACTAACAAGCTTATTATGATGTCGAAGCTGTGGCCTTATGTTACTCCAGGGATTCCAGATGAATTATTTGAGCGTTTACCGGGAATACCCTTGAGCAAGCGAGAAATCCGACTATTATTAATTTCCCAACTACGATTGCAACCCAATGACGTACTATGGGATATTGGTGCGGGTACGGGTACTATCGCTATCGAAGTGGGATTACTATGTCCCCAAGGAAGGATTATCGCCGTAGAGAGAGATGAAGAAGTAGCCAACCTAATTCGTCATAATTGCGAGCGATTTGAAGTCAAAAATGTCGAAGTGATTGAAGGTAACGCACCAGAATGCTTGCACCATCTTAAAGATACACCTCAACGGGTTTGTATTGAAGGGGGTCGTTTTGTCACAGAAATCTTACAAGCAGTTTGGAAGTACTTGCCATCAAACGGTCGAGTAGTAGCAACAGCTGCTAACCTAGAAAATTTGTATGCTGTTTCCCAAAGCTTCGCGACTTTACAAGCAAGAAACGTTGAAGTTGTTCAATCTGCCGTGAATCGTCTTGAAACGCGGGGATTTAGCCAAACCTTCAAAGCCGTAGATCCAATTTTTATTCTCAGCGGCGAAAAGTTGGATTGATTATGGAAGGGGCATGGGAGATGGGGAGATGGGGAGATGGGGAGATGGGGAGATGGGGAAGAGGGGGAAGAAAATTCTTAACTCCATCCGCTGCCAAACTCCATCCGCTGCCAAACTCCAAACTCCTAACTCCTAACTCTTAACTCCTAACTCCTAACTCTTAACTCTCAATCTAAAATCTAAAATCTAAAATCTAAAATCCAAAATTCTATGTCTTTGTCTCGGATTTTAAGTGGAATTATTGCGATCGCCTTAGCTTTGGGTGGCACTCTTTTAGGAGGATGGTATTTTACATTTTTCTATGTAATCATCATCTTTCTAGGGCAACGAGAATATTTTAATTTAGTACGAGCCAAAGGTATAGCTCCGGCAGGTAAAATTACGATGGTTGTCAGTCAAGTTTTGCTGGCAATTTGTACCTTTGATAGCAGTTTAGCTGATGCTGTAATGCCTGTAGCCGGAACATTTATTTGTTTTTACCTGCTATTTCAACCTAAAATGGCATCCATTGCCGATATTTCCGCTTCAATTCTCGGCTTATTTTACACCGGATATTTACCTAGCTATTGGGTGCGATTGCGAGCGATTGATACTGCTGGCTTCAGCAATTTACCCTTGGGAGGTTATTTCCCACCTTCGATTACAGCATTTATTGGTAGAGACAATTTTTCTGCTTTACCTTTAGGATTGGGTGCCACCTTATTGACTTTTACCTGTATATGGGCAGCCGATATCGGCGCTTATTTCGTTGGTAAATATTTTGGTAAAACACCTCTATCAGGTATAAGCCCAAAGAAAACTGTAGAGGGAGCAATTTTTGGTATTACAGCAAGCATTATTGTGGGAATTGCAGTAGCTTACTACATTAATTTACCCGATTTTTATCTTACAGGAGCGGCATTAGGTTCGTTAATTGGTATAGCCTCTCTTTTAGGTGACTTAACCGAATCCATGCTCAAACGCGATGCAGGAGTTAAAGATTCCGGAGATTTAATTCCCGGGCACGGAGGAATTCTAGATCGTACCGACAGCTATATTTTCACCGCACCCTTAGTTTACTACTTTGTCACCCTTTTGTTGCCATTGCTTAATTAGTTAGGAGTTAGGAGTTAGGAGTTAGGAGTTAAGAATTTTCTACCCCCTCTACCCCCTCTCTTCAATTCCCAATGCCCTATGCCCAATCCCCAATCCCCAATAAAATATCGTTAAAAATAAATAATTTTCTATTCTTATCATCGATTCAATGTTTATCATGGATTCACATTAATAATTCCTCGAAAAATAATCTTTCCAGGGATCAATTGTAGGTCTTGAATTTGCACGTCGGAACCCAAGTTAAGATACTCGCCATCGCTTTCAAGCAGGGTTTTTGTGTTACTTGTAACAGTTAGGGGTGCGATGCGTAATTCATGGGGACTGAGTAAGTTTAATCCTACACAAATATCTAAAGGTTGAGAATTATTGTCTTCATGGATGGTGGCGCTTATTACAAGACAATTTTGTTTAATTTGCACCTTCTGCCAACTGGTTGACTTGGAATTAAGTCGTAATTCTGGTAAAAGTTTAATCAGAATATCATTTAAAGCAGTTGATAATAATGTACTAGACAAAGAAGCAGATAAGTCTTCTTCGAGTTGACTTAATTCGCCAATTACTGGTACTTTTTCTAACAATCGTAACTGTTGTCCTTTGATAACAGAACCGATATTGATGCGAATATTTTCTGCAACTAAATCGACTTTTGATAAATGAAGACCTTGATAAATAGCACTTTCAGCAACAATTGATACGCTGGGTATGCATCCAGAAATAAGTTGGCGATCGCCAGCTTGAATATCAAGTTGAAGTTGATCGATATCGCTAACTTGTGTTCTTAACCACAACTTAATTGCTTTAGTCAGGACATTTGTAATTAATCTAAATTTATTTTTTTTCAGCATTTGAGAAGCTATAAATGTAGTGGGTGTAACTGCAAAGCAATAAGCTAAGAAACAAATACTAACTGTATCAAAACAGCTTTTCATTTACAAAACATCAATACTATATTCTTACTTAGATATGAACTGATGGGATATCAGTAAAAATACATGGGGGTTAGGTTACAAAAAATTATTGCACAATGGGGAATTGCCTCACGTCGTCAAGCAGAAGAATTGATTAAGCTGGAACGAGTGAGGGTAAATGGTGTATTGGCGCACTTAGGGCAGAAAGTAAATCCTGAAACGGATACTATTACCGTTGATGGAAAAAACGTTTCTGAGAAAAAGCGTCCGATTTCTACTTATTTGTTAATTAATAAACCACCAGGGGTCGTTTCCACGTGTTACGATCCTCATGCAAGACCGACGGTATTAGATTTATTACCAGAAGACTTACGTTTTGGTAAGGGTATTCACCCAGTTGGTCGTTTAGATGCAGACTCTACGGGAGCATTGATATTAACAAATGATGGGGATCTGACATTTAAGCTGACACATCCCCGCCATAACATTACTAAGACTTATCGCGTTTTGGTTAAAGGGCATCCACCAGAAGAAACGCTACAGATGTGGCGGAGTGGTGTTTTTTTAGACAAAAGAAAAACGCGAGCGGCAAAAGTGCAGTTAGTAGAAAGAACAGCCCGAGAAAGCTGTTTAGAAATAGTTCTCAGGGAGGGAAGAAACCGCCAAATTCGCCGTGTAGCCGAACAACTAGGTTATCCGGTGATTCAGCTGCATCGTACCGCGATCGGTTCTATAGAACTACAATCACCCAAAAAAGAATATTTATCGTCAGGTAGTTTTCGCTACCTAACAGAGGATGAAATTCTCTATTTACATAAACAGTTACAAAAAATTCCTATTAATGATTCAGCTGGCTGAAGGAGCGCAGAAAAAGATGAAGTGGTTTAGAAGGAAGGAAAAAGAAAAGGTAACTCCCACAGTTTCTATAGAAGAACAAAGAGCCGAAAAATTGGCACAACTGGGGGCACAGCTAAAGGCTACACGCGAGCAACATAACTTTACGGTGGAAGAGGTGGTTTCCTACACTAAAATTCCCCGACGACAAGTAATAGGTATAGAAGAAGCTAACTTTAATGATTTACCAGAACCAGTTTACATACAAGGTTTAATAAGAAGGTATGCCCATGCATTAGGCTACAACGGAGCAGAATTTGCCAGTACATTTCCCATAGGTACGAGCAGAGTAGTTCTCAAACCAGTTTGGAAAAATCCTTCATTCTTTAAACTACGGCCGGTTCATTTTTATTTATTGTATATATTGTTAACTGCGGCTTCTGTGAGTGGTTTATCAGCTTGGTTGAATGGTGCCACCATAATTGGCAGCGAGGCTCAAGAGAAAGTCAAGTCAAACAATTTAGCTTCCGAAAACAAACCGACTCCAAGTAAACCAGAATCAGTAACTCAAACCAACAGTTTTTCTAAAAATCAAAAAGAAGTTCAAGTTGGAGTTACCTTAAAAGAATCATCTTGGATTCAGGTAATAGCCGACGGTAAAACCACTTTCGAGGGAACCTTAGAAGAAGGAAGCAAAAGAACTTGGACAGCTCAAAAGGAACTCACCGTCAAAGCCGGAAACGCTGGAGGAGTTTTAGTCAGCGTCAATCAACAGGAAGCCAAAAAAATGGGACAACCTGGAAAAGTTGAACAGCTTCGAGTAGCGCTGAGTCAGTGAGCAGTGAGCAGTTAACAGTTAACAGTTAACAGTTAATGATTAAAAACTCTACCTTATTGCACTTATCATCTGATTGATGAAACATACCTTACATAAACTGCATTCGGGTAAATACTGGTCACTGCTAACTGATTACTGATTACTGTTCACTGTTCACTGTTAACTGATTACCGATCGCCCAAAAAATTCCACGAAATTCTTCATCCGTTGGGATAATTCGGAATTCATCGCTTCACTTCGATAACGCCATTCCCAGTTACCTTCTCCTTGACTAGGAACATTCATTCGAGCATTGGAACCCAATCCCAAAATATCCTGTAAGGGGAAAATCGCGACGTTTGCAACCGAACCCATTGCCAAACGAATCAGATCCCAATGCACTCCATCAGGACTTATATTACCTAGATAAAAAGTTAAATTGCGTTTTTCATCATCATTGGCTTTCTCATACCAACCTACAGTAGTATCGTTATCGTGAGTTCCGGTGTAAATAACGCAATTAGTATCTTGAACGTTGAAAGGTAAATAAGGATTGCTGGCATCTCCACCAAAAGCAAACTGCAAAACTTTCATACCGGGAAACTCAAACTTATCTCTTAAAGCTTCCACATCTGGGGTGATAGTTCCCAAGTCTTCTGCTAATACGGGTAAAGTACCAAGCTGCTGTTTAATAGTTTCAAATAGCTTATCTCCGGGAGCCTTTAACCATTCTCCATTGATTGCAGTTTCTTCACCTAAAGGTACCGCCCAAAAAGCTTCAAATCCCCGGAAATGGTCGATACGAATGATATCGACATAATCGAGCATCGCTTCAAAACGCTGCACCCACCACTTAAACTTTTGCTTTTCCAACTGCTTCCAATCGTAAACTGGATTGCCCCACAATTGACCAGTAGCGCTGAAGTAATCTGGCGGTACACCAGCCATTAACGCAGCTTCTCCAGTATCTTTATCCAAACAAAAATTTTCGGGATTTCCCCAAACATCGGCGCTATCGTGAGCTACATAAATAGGAATATCGCCGACAATTTGCACGCCGCGATCGTTAGCGTATTGTCTTAACTCCGACCATTGACTATAAAATTGAAACTGAAGAAACTTGTGATAAAAAACTTCCGAATCTAATTCTTTTTTCGCCTTTTCTATGGCTTCAGGTTTGCGAGACGCAATATCCTTATCCCAACTATTCCAGCTTGCGCCCCCGGTACTATCCTTAAGCGCCATAAACAAACTATAATCATCGAGCCAATAAGCTTTGGAGTTGCAAAATTCTTCAAATGCTTGTTGCTGCTCCTTAGTTATATTAGCTTTGAAATTAGAGCAAGCTTTTTTCAACAAAGGAATTTTAATCGATTCCACCTGCTGATAATCCACATTATCCAGCGGAAATTCAGGTAAATTAGCAAAATCATCTTCGCTTAGTAAACCTGCACCTAGCAACTTATCCGGGCTAATCAACAGCGGATTACCCGCCAAAGCCGAATAGCACATATAAGGAGAATTACCAAAACCAGTAGGACCTAAAGGTAGAATTTGCCAATAATGCTGATAACCATCTTTGAGAAAATCAATAAAACGGTAAGCTTCACCGCCCAAATCGCCAATACCAAAGCGACTGGGAAAACTAGTAGGATGAAGTAAAATACCGCTGCTTCTAGGGAAAGACATAAATTATCCAAACTATAGAAAAAGCGTATCCAATCGAATCTATCACAATGTTAGTTGTTAGTGGTTAGTTGTTAGTGGTTAGTGGTTAGTTGTTAGTTGTTTGGGGATGGGGCATTGGTATTATTAAATTGCTCCCCATCCCCTTGTCTCCTTGTCTCCCCCTCTCCCCCTCTCCCCATCATCATGACTTACCGCAATCCGGCTCCGACAGTAGATATCATCATCGAACTAATTGATAAACCACATCGACCAATAGTACTAATCGAACGCCATAACGAACCTCTCGGTTGGGCTATTCCTGGTGGTTTTGTGGATTATGGGGAAGCTGTGGAAACCGCCGCTAAGAGGGAAGCTTTAGAAGAAATCGGTTTAGAAGTTGAGCTAATCGAACAGTTTCACGTATATTCCGATCCCAATCGCGATCCGCGCAAACATACGATAAGTATTGTGTTTATTGCCACTGCGAAAGGAGAGCCGAAAGCGGGTGATGATGCTAAAGATGCAGCGGTTTTTGAATCTTGGAATGTACCTGGTAACTTATGTTTTGATCACGATCGGATTTTGCGCGATTATTGGCGATATCGGCATTATGGGATACGGCCGAGGATTTAAAGCTGGCGGTTGAAACCGCATCTACACAAGCAAAACCCACCTGCGTGGGTTTAATAAATATAGGGGTTTGTCATCATCTCGTTTCATCTCGTTCCCAGACTCCGGCTTACTCGTTCCCAGACTCCGGCTGGGAATGCATTTCAAGAGGCTCTGCCTCTTTTTTGTTCTCTGGAGGCAGAGCCTCCTAGAATGGGTTCCCAGCCAGAGGCTAGGAACCAGTTACACCCTACAAATTAACAAGTCACCTTTAACACAAAAAAACGCGATTATACTTGGTAAATTGTATTCAAAGGTGCATCATGAACGCTGAAGAACTTTTAGAAAAATATAAAGCAGGTGAGCGAACCTTTAAAGAATTGAACCTGAGAGGATTGGATTTTAAAGGAGCAGATTTAAGCGGGATTAATTTGCAGCAAGCGGATTTAACGGGATGCGATTTAAACCAAGTGAATCTGAGTAAAGCAAACCTTCATTCTACAAATCTGAGTAGAGCATCTCTAATAAAAGCAGATTTAAATCAGATAGAAGGTTCTTACGTAAACTTTACTTCAGCAGAACTTGTTAGCACTAATTTTAGCAACGCTAAGATGAAGAGCGCTAACTTTACCAATGCTGATTTAAATGATGCGAACTTTAGCAATACAGATTTAAGCAGTGTTGATTTAAGTAATGCCAACTTGAAAAACGCTAATCTTAATCAAGCTAACTTAAATGGTACTAATTTAGAATATGCTGATTTAACCAAAGCTAATTTAAGTAGAATTATCTTAACAGGTACCAAACTTCAAAACGCTAATTTTAGCCAAGCCTGTCTTCGAGGAGTTAGTTTATATAATCGTGAATTATCAGGTATGAATTTGGCTGGAGCGGATTTAACAGCAGCATACTTAAAAAATGTAAAGCTAGACAAAGCTTGTCTCCAAGGAGCTAATTTAGAAAGAGCGGATTTACAAAACACAAACCTCACCAAAGCCAACCTAAATAACGCCAACCTAAAAAAAGCAGATTTAACAAACGCGAATATTTACGGCGCTACATTTGAAAATGCAGACCTAACTGGTGCGATAATGCCAGATGGGGAAATCTATCAAGCACAGATGGAATCCTATCAACCAGAAAGTTCTCAGGTGGAATCTATGACTCGTAAAGTTATTCAAACTGATAATGCACCCGCACCCGTAGGGCCTTACAATCAAGCTGTGATGGCATCCGGGCAAATGCTTTTCGTTGCGGGACAAATTGCCATCGATCCCAGGGCGGGAAATGTCGTTTACACAGATGATGTGACGAAGCAAACCGAACGAGTAATGGCTAATTTAGAAGCTATTTTAACGGAAGCTGGCGCTACATTTGAAAATATTGTAAAAACTACCGTGTTTTTAAAAGACATGGGTGATTTTACTGCGGTGAATGCAGTTTATGCAAAGTATTTTGATGAAGCAACTGCCCCCGCACGGGCTTGTGTTGAAGTTTCGCGTTTACCAAAGGATGTTTTGGTGGAAATTGAATGTATTGCGATGGTTTAAAGTTTGATTTTAATAGATGTTATTTTTAGAACATAAAATACTATCCGTAGTTCTGCGAAATAGATCAATTTAAAGTTGATTCTATAATCAAGTAGATTTAACGAATAAATTTTAAGGTGGGCTTTGCTCACCTTTTTTATTTGAAGGGAATAGGGAATAGGCTATTGCAGAAACCAAATTTGTATTATAGCGATTCCAAATAAAAAACGATTGATTTGTAGTGCGAGCATCTTGCTCGCTAGTAACGAGCGAGCAAGATGCTCGCACTACGGAAATTAATTGGAATGACTTGGAATGACTATAATGTCAAAACAAATATTCTCGGACTTAATTGCAAAAAACCCGGTTTGTTCTTTGGTTTTACTAACAACCAACAACTAACAACCAACAATTAACAACTAACAACTAACAACTAGTTTGTTTTAACCAGGTAAAACTAAAGGTTGTACCTTGATTTAATTGCGATTCTAATTTAATTTTGCCACCTTCTGTTTCAATAATCTTTTTGACGATGGCTAAACCAATTCCAGTACTATCTGTTTTATGTTTTGATTCGAGAGTTTGGAAAATAGCAAAAATTCTTTCGCGATCTTCGGGGGCAATTCCGGGACCGTCATCTGTTACACTAAATTCATAGAATGTTTCTGAATCTCGAACTGAAATTTCTATTTTTCCATCGCAACGATGATGATGCTTGATTGCATTACTAATTAAGTTAGCAAATACCTGCTGTAAAAGTATTTTTCTACCTCGCAAAGTAGGCATTTTTGGATCGATAACTATATTAAATTCCGATGATACTCCCAGAGTATTAATGATTTCCGAAAGTAAATCTGCTACAGATATGTTTTCTAAAGCTATGTGAGTTCTTCCGACTCTAGAATAATTGAGAAGACTATCGATCAAATTTTGCATATGTTGCAATCGCGATCGCAACATATGAATATGATTTTGGGTTTCTGGTTCTACTTTATCCCCCAAATCTTCTACAATCCAAGACGATATATTGCCTATTGCTCGCAATGGTGCTTTCAAATCGTGAGAAACTATATAGGCAAACTGATCTAATTCTTGATTGCGCTGTCGCAGATTCTCTTCACTTTCCCGTAATGCTGCTTCCGACCGCTTGCGCTCCACGAGTTCTTGCTGTAATTGGTGATATAATTCTGATTGCTGAATAGCTATACTAACTTGAGTTGCTAATTGTTCGAGTAATTCTATTTCTAGTTGTTGCCATTTTCGCGCTGTCGAACAATGATGAGCAATTAGTAAACCCCATAAACATTCATCTTGCAAAATAGGAACTACTAAATTGGCTTTTACCTGAAACTGAGTCAACATATCAACGTAACATTGACTTAGTTTTTTGTTATCAAGGTCTGATACAATTCTTACACGTCCTTGCTGATAATATTGAACGTAATTTTCCCCAAAGCAGGGGTCATATATTTCTTTTGATAATATAGAAACATATTCGGGAGCAACAGATTCACTAATTGCTGCACCACTCCAATCTTGATTAAAGCGGAAAATTACTACTCTATCCGTTTGTAAAAATCGTCTGACTTCCGAAACAGTAGTATCAAGAATTTTATCTAATTCAAGAGACTGACGAATTTGTTGAGTAATCTGTAATATTAAACGTTCTCGTTGAGCTTGTTGTTCGATTTTAGCCTGTAAATTAGCCGTTTTAATTGCGGTATCTAGAGCAAATCGCAAGCTTTCAGATGTAATTCTTCCCTTAACAAGATAATCTTGCGCTCCTGATTTTATGGCTTTTACAGCTATTGTTTCATCTCCGTAACCAGTAAGCAGGATAATAGGTAAATGCTTTAAAGCGGGCTTTGCTTTTAATTCTGCTAAAAGTTCCAAACCATCAATGTCAGGTAGCATGAAATCTAGTAAAATCGCATCTGGATTTTGCGTTGATAACTCTAACCCTTCTTCTCCTGTCTCAGCTTCTAATATGGTGTAGCTGCATTTATTATCTTGCTCAAGGTATCGTCGATAAATCTCTCTGTCTTCGAGACTGTCATCTACAACTAGCACAATACGGTGCTGATTTTGGGACATAACTGATTTTAAAGGTACTGTCTTCACTTCATGTAAACTGCTGTATATCTTCGACTACTCCCGAAAATACTTTCAACATAACTATAAAAGTTGATAATGCAACAGCAGAAGAGTTGAAAACGTTACGCTACGAGAATTTTATTCTTTATATATCTAAATTTAAACCTATATGCTATCTCTTCTAAAATAATTTATTAACAACTAATTTTAGAAAAACAAAGAAAAAGTTAGTAGCTCAAATCCTATGCGAGTTAAATACTCGGATATTTTGAGAGCATACCTTCGACAAAACGCCAATACTCTTGTGCAACTAATAACTAGCCGATTTAAGCCAGTTTTTAGGTGGATTCTGAATAATTATATATTATAGTAAATTTGTTGTAATTATTTGCGCGTTAAAACACCTTTTCTGTATAAAATAAATACCGATCGTCAAAGATAGTAAAATGATTGTAGAAAATATTTATCCTTGGCAGCAAGATAAAATAGTACGTCACAGCCAGCTTATGATGTCGAGCTTCGAGCGTTTGACTGGACGTACTTTGTTAAATTGCACGGGTTCCCCTAATCAAATAGCACAAGCATTGTTTGAAGCTGATTTTGTTTTGGTATCTCACGGTATAGAAGCCAACCCTATTTATAACTATGGTAATCGTAAAGCTTTGCAACTATGGGAGCTTGATTGGGAAGATTTTACCTCAATGCCTTCCCGTCAATCCGCACAGGAAGTAGTTCAAGAAGAACGCAATATACTTTTAGCTGAAACGGTCAAAACAGGTTTTAGCCATTATTCTGGAGTTCGCATATCTAGCAGCGGCGAGCATTTTCACATAGAAGATGGTATTTTATGGAACCTTGTAGATGCAAAAAATCAATATTGCGGGCAAGCTGCGATGTTTTCTAATTACAAATTTCTAGATTAAATTAAAAGAGGGAACGGGGATAAGAGATAGTTTTAATAATTGATATTATCAATGATATGTAATGACGATCAAAAATGCTGCGTGAGGCTGAATCCATAGCGCTACGCATATAGATTAGGACATCAAATTTTGCTTAAAAGGGAACGCCGGATTCTGGGAACAGAGAACGGAAAAACGTCCTAACCTGAAAACGTAGTGCTATATAACGCACCCTACAAAACCCGATACAAATTAAAAAACCCGGCTTTTTGAAAAAACCGGGTTTAATAATATTGTTATATCAATTATGAAAATCCGAAAATTATTGTTTAATTATCATTCTTAGTTGAAATTGTCTTCCTCTGTAGATGGTGTTTCTTCTACAAAACCAGAAGGTGTTTCTGGAGAAAATTCAACTTCACGATTGTCTGAAGTTTCTTCGGTTTCCGCTTCATTATTACTAGGAATAACAACTTCGGAATCTGGAGCAGCTTCAACTGCTGTTTCGGGTTGCTTTTTCTTAGATGAAATAATTTCTTGCATCAACTCCTCAATTACTTCTGTTTGCTCAACATTACCTTGCTTACGATATTGTTTGTGAGCGCGTCTGAGAACTTGCTGGGCTTTCTTATATTCCCCTTGTTTATAAAATGCTACTCCTAATTTGTAATAAGCAGAAGGATTATTTGGAACCTTACGAATCGCTTGAATATAAGTTTCGATTGCTTCAGGAGTTTGTCCCCTAGCTGCTAATAAATTACCCAAATTATTGTATGCTGCAACATTTTTAGGACTTAACTGCAACACTTCGCGATAGGCAGAGATAGCTTTACCTGTATCTCCTTGTTCTTGCAAAGCTAAACCCAAATTAAAATAGGCATTAGCATTGTTTTTATCTAGATTAATCGATTGCTGATAAGCGGCGATCGCCTCTTCGTTTTGCCCTTGTTGGTACAGTGCTAAACCCAAATTATAATTTGCATTCGCCATTGTTGGCTCAACAACTAATGCTTGACGGTAAGCGGTAATTGCAGCTTGATTTTGCCCTTGCTTATGCAGCGCTAAGCCCAAATTATAGTAAGCCTCAGCCAAATTAGGATTAAGACGAATCGCTTCCCCATATTCCTGTACGGCTGCATCCAAACGATTTTGCTTTAAAAAAATATTGCCTAAATAATTCCGTGCCGAGCCAAGATTAGAATCGCGATTCAAAGCAGCCCGTAAAGCCAATTCAGCCCCTTGCAAATCGCCGCTGTTGTAGCGCATGACTCCTTGCTGAAACAAACCAGCAGCTTCCAAATCTTGAGTAATAGCAGTTTGCGCCCAAACTTTACTTACAGGTAACTCAGCTACAGTTAACCCAACAAACGTAGCACAGGAACAAAATATTAAAGGAACAGAAGCGCGAATAATACGCTTGATTTTTGGCTTAATTTGTAAAAAATTTTGAGACATTCTCAGCTTTCCCCACACTTATTATTAGATGCTGTTTAAGTTAGAATGCCCAAGATGAAGGGGAAAATTGAAGTTTTTAGATAAATTTTTTCTAGAGGATGGGGAGACAGGGAGAGGGGGAGATGGGGAGATGGGGAGATGGGGAGAGGGGGAGATGGGGAGAAGAATAAATAATTACCCATTACCAATTACCTATTACCAATTCCCCATGCCCCATGCCCAATCCCCATTGATAACTGCTCACTGTTAACTGTTAACTGTTTACCGCTTCAGGCAATATCAACATCGCATCACCAAAGGAATAAAAGCGATATTTAGATGCAATTGCTTCTTGGTATATACTCAATAGTCTTTCTCTACCAATCAAAGCGCTGACTAACATCAATAAACTTGAGCGTGGTAAATGAAAGTTGGTAATCAAACCTTCTACAACTTTCCACTCATACCCCGGATATATAAATAAGTTCGTTTCGCCGCAAAATGGTTTTAATTCCCCTCCTCCGGCTTTAACCGCTCCTTCTAAAGTTCTTACTACTGTAGTTCCCACCGCAATAATTCTTCCACCTTTGGCTTTGGTATCGCGGATTTGCTCTACTGTTTCCGCAGGTACTTCAATCCACTCGCCGTGCATTTCGTGGGTGGTTACATCTTCTACTTCTACAGGGCGAAAAGTTCCTACTCCCACGTGCAAGGTGACGAAAGCTCGATTAATCCCGGTTTCTTCCAGCTTTTCTAATAACTCAGGAGTAAAATGCAATCCCGCTGTAGGTGCTGCAACTGCTCCGGGATTTTCGGCGTAAACCGTTTGATATTGCTGGCTTTCGGCTTCACTCGCTGTAATATAAGGCGGTAAAGGTACTTCACCAAATACTTCTAATAGCTGTATCAATGACATACCCGGAGGTACATCAAATTGCAATAACCTTCCTCCGGTAGCTTCATCTGTTTCCAAAACAGTAGCTACTAATTCTTTAACAGGATTTAAACTATCTTCCTTGGCTTCAAAAACTATTTCGCTACCCTTTTTAAACCGCTTTCCCGGTTTCACCAAAGCCAACCAACAATTCTGCTGTTTCTCTTCCAATAACAAAACTTCTACCTGCGCTCCCGTAGATTTACGTCCGTAAAGTCTCGCCGGTATAACCTTTGTATCATTCATCACTAATAAATCTCCCGGACGAAGAACCACTGGTAAATCTCGAAAAATGTGATGAGATTGTATACTTTTTATACCAGTATCTAGAGAATCTACTACCAACAATCGCGAACTATCTCTAGGAACGGCAGGGTTTTGAGCAATCAGTTCGGGAGGTAAATTATAATCGTATCCATCTAGAGAACGATCTAAATTGATATCTGTGTTATCTTGGCTTGAAGAGTAAGAACTGCTGTGGGAGTCAGTTTGCGAGTTGGAAGGATCGGATTTTCCGTAGTCTGGTATTTGCTGCATTCTCATAAGAGTTTGTGAATAAAAAATTATATATTATAGTTGATAAAGGAAATCTGGACTATTAACCCTAAGTAAGATTGAGCATATTGCATAAACCCGAAATTTAAGTAATACGCAAAATTTACGATAAAAATTGGGTAAACCTCCCTATCAAAAAACGGGGGCTTTTACCCTACCGAATGCATGGGTCTATATATCAATAATAGAGATGTAGAATTGGCTTTGATCCCAAGCACCAACATGGAATACTTGTATTACCTGGCGAATGCCAGTTTAACTTTAAGGGTAGTTCAATATTTGCATGGTAGACCCCGGATACCTGTTTCCTTCATTACCGTAATTCATCAGATAGATGGTTGGGTAGTTAGAGTTAAGCTTGATTATCCGATTAGCAATAATGAAGATGGGGATATTCGTGCTTTCTTGAACGAACTAGGAATTCGTTACGAACCTCCAATGCGGGTACAAATGGCACTGTGGAGTTTAGAAGCGCAACAGAACCCGGTTGAGGTTATGCGTCGCTATCAAGTGGCAATTGTTTCTCACGGCAGCCCTGATAAAGAAGAAATTGAAGCATTCCGACAACAATTTGTTAGAGGATTAGGTTATTGTCCGGAAACCTTAGCGTAATCATTACTGCTATCTGTTGCTATGACAATTGAATAATTATTAATTGATAGTCAGTAATTAATGTTTTTATTTATCACTAATATTGCTAGTTGTCAATTAAATATTCAAATGCTGCTCGAATGTATTCTTCTAATATTAAATAGTATCCCTCAGCCGATAAACTCGCTATTGCATTTGTCTTAATGATTTTTCTCTGACAGCAAACAATAGCTACGTCAAACCGACAGGGATAGTCCGCTTTTTCAGGAAATTTTGCCAGAAACATCGCAGCAGTACGACAAAGTTTAACTTGTTTGTCTAGTGCGATCGCCATTCTTCCACCAGCATCCCAACTACCCGGAGAGCGGGTTTTGACTTCCACGAATACTAGTATCATCGTGCCCAAATGATCTTCCCTTTGGGCAATAATATCAATTTCTCCCCAACGACAGCGCCAGCGACGATGCAGAATCAGCCAACCAGTAGATTTCAGCCATTGGGTTACTAAGTCTTCACCCAAAGTACCGATATCGGGATAATCTGAGGAAGGATGGTTTGCCATAAGTAGTTAAATAATCATGATTTTTACTAAAAGCAATTGGATGAAGCTAACTATAATTAGCTTACTGTTTTGGGGAATGATTTGTATTTTGCCATCAAGTCTAACTCCCCAAGCTTTTGCACTGGATTACAACAAAGAAATATTAATCGAAGCGGATTTCTCAAACCAAGATTTAACCGATTCTAGTTTTACTAAAGCGAATCTTCGCGACAGCAACTTTAGCAATTCTAATTTGCAAGGTGTGAGATTTTTTGCGACTAATTTGGAATCAGCTAATTTAAGGAATGCGAATCTTAGATATGCGACTTTAGATTCCGCACGTTTAGTCAAAGCAGATTTAACCAATGCAGTCTTAGAAGGTGCATTTGCATCTAATGCCAGATTCGACGGCGCAATCATTGACGGCGCTGACTTTACCGATGTATTGTTGCGTAAAGACGAACAAGACAAGTTATGTAAATTAGCCAAAGGTACCAATCCAACCACAGGAAGAGATACCCGCGATACTTTGTATTGTAGTTAAATATTTTTAATATTCGGTTTACCCGCAAATTAATTTGTAGAGACGCGTTAGCGAAGCGTGCCCGCCAGGGCATTATATCGCGTCTCTACATTTATGGTAATAACGAAAAATTTTGAATCTTTAAAAAAATCATAGGTTGTGTTGTGGCAAAGCGCAACGCACCGTTTAATTTTGCGTTGATACAACATAAAGGTGCATTAGCCGCGAAATAAACATATTTTGTAATAATCAAAATTACCGTCGCGTCATAACGCACCCTACAAATTATTAACTCCTAACTCCTAACTCCTAACTCTTAAAACTCTCCCACATTAAAACATCGCTGTTTATCTAATTCGCTGAGTCGTTGTTTCTCACCCATAAAAGCTTGATAATAAGATTGCCATTGTTGCGGTTGTGTTTCTGAATCTGTTCTTTCCCAAAGCTCGCGGAAATGACGATAGCGTTTTTCTCGCCATACTCTTTCCATGCCCAAAGTTGCTCTTAGAATAACTTGGGGAGTGCGAATTATTTGCTTTTGGGCTGTTTCGTTTAAATGGAATAAATGCGATATCATTTCCATTTGTTCGGGAAATTCTAGATATCTATCTTGTAAAGTAGAAATTAATTCTGCTGTTGAATTATTATCTGATATATCTAAAATTTGCTGCCACAAAAATCTGTGGTGAGATAAGCTAAACTGTAAATCTTTTTCTTCTAAAGTTTCGCCGATTGATTTCCGGTATTCTGGAGAATGTAAATAAATTAATAACAATAAACCTTCTGCTTCTTCTAAAAGGCTATATTCTTTGCTGGTAGTTGGATTTGCATCAGGGGAATTATCTTCTGGTTGATAGTTTTTAGGAGATGGAAAATGATAAACATTGCTATACTTTTTACTTTTATAGCTTCCCGAAGTTCGTTTACTTTGAGGAGCAATTTGAGTTAATAGGTTTTCCGCTCGTAACGGAATCAGTTGAGCATCTCCTAAACTTAATATTTCCGCACAGTAGGAAACATAATAATTGCGCGTATCCGGATTGGCTATATTTTTCAATAACTTAACCATTTGCTGACAGACTTTTTGAAAATCTGTAGCTTGCTTCAAATCGGCATCTTTAGTAATTTGTTCTATTTGCCAATCCAACCATAAAGGCGCATTTGCTAATAATTGCTGATAATCTTCTGAACTATTATTAAATAAATATTCGTCAGCATCTTTACCATCAGGAATATTGAGAATTTTTAACTGAACTTCACCTTTATAAGCCAAATCTGCAACTTCACCAATTGCTCTTTCTGCGGCAATAGTTCCGGCTTTATCGGCATCAAAATTGAGGATTAACTGTTTGGAATCGCTGTAACGCATTGCCAAACGTACTTGTTCAATACTTAAAGCAGTACCCAAAGAAGCCACAACATTATCAATTCCCACAGCATGAAGGGCGATAACATCAAAATATCCTTCAACTACTACAGCTTGGTCAAATTGAGAAATACCATCTTTCGCTTTATCCAATCCGAATAAAGTTTTACCCTTGCTAAAAACTTCCGTTTCCGGTGAATTTAAATATTTAGGTTTATCTTCCCCTAAAGTTCTACCACCAAAACCAATTACTTTTCCGGCAATATCATTAATAGGAATAATTAAACGGTTGCGAAAAGCATCATAATAACCCCTACCTTCCGAACGAGGTTTAATTAAACCAGCCTTTTCTAATAACTGTACCGGATAGCCTTTATCTCCCACCAAGTAACTATATAAAATATCCCAACCAACAGGAGCATAACCTAATTGAAACTCCTTAATAGTTTCATCTTTTAACTTACGCTGTTGCTGAAGATATAGTAGCGCCGCTTCCCCCGAAGGTTGCCATAAAGCGTGTTGATAAAAACGCGAAGCCACTTCAAGTATTTCGTATACTTGATTGCGCTCCGATATTTTACGCTGTAACTCCTGTCGCTGCTCCGGCTCTAGAGTTTGTACGGGTACCTGATAGCGTCTGGCTAAATCCAATACAACTTCAGCAAAAGAACGTTTATCCAACTCCATCACAAACTTAAAAACATTCCCTCCAGCTAAACAGCCAAAACAGTGATACATCTGCTTGCTAGGGCTAACGCTAAAACTGGGAGTTTTTTCATTATGGAAAGGACATAACCCGACAAAATCCTTACCACGCTTGCGTAAAACAACCCGCTCCGAAATCACATCCACGATATCGGCGCGTTGTTTCACTTCATCAATCGTATCTTGGTGCAAGCGAGGGATTTGCATTTTCAGTTATCAGTGAACAGTTATCAGTGAACAGTTATCAGTTAGGAGTTAGGAAGGAAGAATTTTCTACCCCCTCTACCCCCTCTACCCCCTCTACCTCCTCTCTCCCCACATCTAACAATTTCGTTTGGATAAATATTATATGCTTGTCGCCAGCACCGAAAATGTTGTAAACAATCTTTTACGATAACTTTTATTCAGAGGAAATACTTATAATGGGACGTATTTTTATTTCGGCGGGGCACGGAGGTAAGGAAGCTGGTGGTATCGATCCGGGATCTATTGCTGGGGGCACGACTGAAGCCAAGGAAATGATTTTCCTCCGGGATTTAATTTTAACTGAATTAAGGGCGCGTGGGTTTGAAGTTCTTTCGGTTCCGGATTCTTTGAGTGCGAAAGCAAGTATTCAATGGATAAATTCCCGCGCTCGTCGTAATGATGTGGCTGTGGAAATTCATGCTGATTCTGCTGCTAGCCCTGCTGTAAACGGCGCTAGCGTCTACTATATTGCCAACAACGAAGTACGTAAAGGCAATGCGGAAATGCTGTTGATGGGGCTTTTACGTCGAGTACCGCAAGTAAATAGCCGGGGGGTGAAGCCGGATACATCAACTGGTATGGGAAGGTTGATGTTTACTAGGGAAGTGGCGATCGCCTCTCTTTTAATGCAGGTAATTTTCTTAAGCAGCCCAGAAGATCGTAATTTATTACAAAACCGTCGTCGGGAATTTGCGGTAGGAATCGCCGATGGAATTGCAGCTTGGGCAAGGGCGATCGATCCAAATTCACCTAGCCCCAGCCCCAGCCCTACTCCTACTCCCGCACCCCAACCAGTTTATCCCTCGGTAAATATCAAAATAAACGGTCAAACTTATCAAGAACAAGGAATAGTAGTTAACGGTAATGCTTATATTCCCATAGATTTAGTAGATAGATTAAGAATTGATTTATCAAAAGCTCCCAACGTGCGTCGTATTAGCTACCGCAGAGTAGTTTATGTCAAAGCAATAGAATTGCGAGAATTTAATGTATCAATTGGTTGGGATGCTGCCACTCGTACCGTAATTTTAAAATCTAATTTAGCAATTTGTCCCGGTCAAATTACTCAAATAATGTCTCGCGGTACAACTTCAGAAGTACAGTTACAAATCTTTTTAAGAGATAACAATCAAGATGCTTTAGTTAAATTTCCAGACATACCAAAACTGTATCGAGAAGAAGCAGCAATTGAAGGAGTAAATCACGATATTGCTTTTTGTCAAATGTGTTTAGAAACCGGATTTTTACGCTTCGGCGATGATATTGCACCCCAACAAAATAACTTTGCAGGATTAGCAACCATTGGTGGTGGAAACGAAATTGCGACATTTCCTAGCGCTAGAATTGGAGTTCGCGCTCATATTCAACATTTGAAAGCTTACGCGAGTTTGGAACCTTTGGCGCAGGAAATTGTAGATCCAAGGTTTCGATTTGTGACGCGGGGTATAGCGCCATTGGTGACGGATTTGTCGGGGAGATGGGAAGCAGATTTGCAATATGGAGATAAGATTGTCGCTTTGGTGAAGCGGTTGTATGAGTCTGCGGGGTTGTTGTGAGGCAGTTTTAATCTAGGGCTTATGGCTACAATAAGTGGTATAATTATTTGGTTGCATTAAGAATTATGGAACGAGTTGCTATAACAATCCGTTTTCCAACGAACTTGCTTACTACAGCTAGAAGTTTAAAGCAAGAAAGTGAATCTTTGAATGATTTAGTTGTTGTTGCATTAGAAAGTTTTTTACGGCAGCATAAAGCGTTAGCAGCACATCAAAGAATTGTTGCTCGAAGTGAAGCTGTTAAAGCCAAAACAGGAATACAACCAGCTTCTAAAGAGATAATTCGTAGCTTTAGAGAAGGTAATTTTATATTAGGTATCTCCAGAAAACATACGGAGACGTAAAATTTTACGTCTCTACAAGCATAGAAGGTTTATCTGCCGCAAGCTTATACCAACAAAATATCTGGGTCAATCCTAGCTTCACCAAATTGCGGATTCTTCGTGACAAAGCCAACTATCTGATTATTAACAATTATTACTGGCGGGTTTTTTGCTCGTCGGTTATAAGCACCAGTATCAGAATATTCTCCACCATGCGTCCCATACTTATTAAATATCGTTTGTCCATATGGGCTGCCATACTTTCCATATTCGTTGCAAATTGATTTTGCATCGTATTCATTATTAAATACAAAACCTAGAAACTCTCCCCTGTGGGAAGCAATTACAGGTATTACAGGCTTTTGGGCAGATGCAATAGCAGGAGAAAAAGCACATACCAAGCTAACTACTGTAAAGATAAAGTTTTTCATTGTTGGTTAATAAATCTTTATTCCAGTGTGCAGTCAGTCTATTTCTTTTTAACTCAGAGGATTTACTACTTCTTATTGATTTTTTAGCAAAGCCCATGAGTGAATAATCAGTGCTTAGGCAAAATTAATTATATATTGTCATTGCGAGGAATGAAGCATTCACTCGTTCACCGCTAGGTGCGGTTCATCGCAAGGGCTTCAAGTCAGTAGGTTGGGTTAGACACGAAAACAAATTTTGCAGTTCAAAAAATCCATATTAATCGTGTCGTAAACCAACCGGAGCGTCTGTGGATAAACGATGTTTTCTTGGATTTAGAATATTTCGATATACCGATAATTAAATGTTGGGTTACGGCACAATACGGACTTTACTCGTTTAAAATCGTTATCTTATTTGTGCCTAACCCAACCTACTAACTGGGGGGCAAATCATATTTTTAATCAGCAACGCCTTTTTATCAATTACCTTTAGTCAGTAGGTTGGGTTAGACACGAAAAAAATTTTGTGGATAAAAAAAATCATTTTAATCGTGTCGTAACCCAACCGGAGCGTCTGTGGATAAACTATGTTTTCTTGAATTTAAAATCGGCACTATACGCGCTTTACTTGCTTAAGATCATTATATTTTTTGTGCCTAACCCAACCTACAAACTAGCAAGATAGATAAATATTGGAGAGCAGAATGAAGATTACATATGACCAAGAAGTGGATATTTTGAGAATTATATTTAGCGATACACAAATAGAAGAAAGTGATGAAGAAAAGCCAGGAATTATATTTGATTATGACGAAAATGGAAATATTGTGGGATTAGAGATATTAGATGCTTCTAAACAGGTGGAAAATCCACGCTCTGTTGAATATTGCATTCCTAATTGAGTCAGTAGGTTGGGTTAGACACGACAACATATTTTATGGATTTAAAAAAAATCATTTTCATCGTGTCGTAACCCAACATTAAGTTTGTGGATAAACGATATTTTATTGGATTTAGAATATTTCGATATACCGAGAATTTTGTTGGGTTACGGTACTATACGAGTAATACTTCATTTAAATTATGATTTTCAAAGTGCCGTGAAGCCTGCCTATTAGCTGAATTTTTTAATTAATTAGCTTAGAAAATTGATGAAACTGCTTTTGTTTTAGTCGAAGTAAATTCCACAACCAGCTCGTAGGTTGGGTTAGACATGACAACAAATTGTATTGGTAAAAAAAATCCATATTTATCGTGTCGTAACCCAACATTACGTCTGTACATAAACGATATATCTTAGATTTAGAATATTTCAATATAGCAATAATTAAATTTCTATGTCATATTCCATTCTTTTTGCCAAGTCTTTCGCAACTTCAGCCCCAAATAATCTCTTTATGATATGAAAAGACATATTAATTCCGGCTGAAATCCCACCGGATGTCAGAATATGACCTTCATCTACAAATTTGACATTTCTGATTACTTCCACTTTTGGATATTCCTTTTCTAACCGATTCAAATCCATCCAATGTGTAGTTGCCTTTTTATTGTCTAAAACTCCTGCTTGAGCCAAAAGAAGCGCTCCAGTACAAACTGAGGCTAAAATTTCTACCTGATTCTGCTGTAATTTTATCCAATCTATCATTATAGGATTTCTAATCTCAATTTCTTCGGCTCCATAGCCTCCTGGAATGATAAGAATATCAAAAGTACAGTCGTCTTTAAAATTGAAATCAGGTAGTACTTTTAAGCCGTTTCTAGCTGAGATTATTTCGCCAATTTCACCAATAGTTTTGACCTCGAATATTTTTTCTTTTTCTTTTGAGGCTAACGAGAACACTTCGTAGGTTCCCGCAAAATCAAGAACTTCTACCTCATTAAATAGAACTATACCAACTTTTACTTTATTGCCCATTGTTTTTTCATTTAAACTTGTGTTTCAACAGTTTAGTCTGCGGATAAACGATATTTTATTGAATTTAAAATATTGCGATATACCGATAATAAATGTTGGGTTACGGCACTATACACGCTTTACTCGTTTAAATTATTATCTTCAAAGTGCCTAACCCAACCTACAAATTACGAACTAAAACTTCACCCCTTCAATCCCTAATGTCTTAACCAAAAATGCCCATTTATCAGCAACCTCTTCAATAATCTTCGCAGTAGGTTTCCCGGCTCCATGTCCAGCTTTTGTTTCAATTCTTATTAATACTGGCGCTTCTCCGTCATGGGCTGCTTGCAATGCTGCGGCAAATTTGAAGCTATGTGCGGGCACTACGCGATCGTCATGATCTGCTGTTGTTATCAAAGTTGCAGGATAAGCCGTACCAGGTTCTAAATTATGCAGTGGTGAATAAGCATACAACGTTTTGAATTCTTCGGGATTTTCCGAGGAACCGTATTCGGGAACCCATGCCCAACCGATGGTAAATTTATGGAAGCGCAACATATCTAAAACCCCTACTGCTGGTAATGCTGCACCGAATAAATCTGGACGCTGTGTCATGCAGGCACCTACTAATAATCCACCATTGCTACCTCCGGCGATCGCCAATTTTTCAGTCTTCGTATATTTGTTATCTATCAACCATTCTGCCGCACTAATAAAGTCATCAAAGACGTTTTGTTTTTTGTCTTTGATTCCTGCTTGATGCCATTCTTCGCCGTATTCACCACCGCCGCGTATATTAGCTACGACGTAAACTCCACCCATTTCCATCCATATCAAGCTACTAACTGAGAAGGTTGGTGTTAAAGAAACGTTAAAACCGCCGTAACCGTAAAGGTATGTGGGGTTATTTCCATCTAATCTAATTCCTTTTTTATGGACGATAAACATCGGTACTTGAGTACCGTCTTTGCTTTTGTAAAAAATCTGTTTTGTTTCGTAATTATCGGCGTTAAAATCTACTTCTGGCTGGCGAAAAACGCTACTTTTTCCAGTTACCATATCGTAGCGGTAAATAGTTCCAGGTGTGGTAAAGCTGGTGAATATATAAAATGTTTCGGTGTCTTCACGTTTGCCATTAAAACCACCTACGGAACCAATACCGGGTAATTCGACTTCTCGGACAAAATTACCGTTAATTTCAAAAATTTTGATTTGACTGCGAGCATCTTTGAGATATTCGGCAACAAATTGATTGTTAAGAGTACCGACGCTTTCTAAAGTTTCTTGAGTTTGAGGAATTATTTCTTGCCAATTTTTAGGTTCTGGTTTTTCAAGATTTATGGCAATAACTCTGCCTCTTGGTGCATTCAAATCTGTTTGAAAATAAAAGATATTATCATCGTTATCAATCAAGCTGTAAGACGATTCAAATTCGCTAATTAATTCAACTACCTTACTATCAGGTTTAGTTAAATCCTTGTAAAAAACTAAGTTTTTAGAATCAGTTCCCAGCCAAACCGAAATAATTAAATAACGTCCATCTTCGGTAACATTTCCACTAAATCCCCATTCTTTCTCGTCGGAACGTTCGTAAATTAAAGTATCTTCTGATTGAGGTTGACCTAACTTATGATAATAAAGCTTTTGATAGTAATTAACATCTTCTAACTTGGTTTTTTCGTTTGGTTCATCGTAGCGACTGTAGAAAAACCCTTTACTATCATTCGTCCAAGAAGCACCGGAAAATTTAATCCACTTTAAATTATCTTTTAAATCTTCACCCGTTTCAATATTTCTTACTTTCCATTCTTGCCAATCGGAACCAGCAATTGATATACCATAAGCTAAATATTTACCATCATCGCTGACAGATATACCTGAAAGTGCAACAGTACCGTCTTCTGAAAGTTTATTCGGATCGAGTAAAACACTTGGTTTGTCGTCAAGTTTTTTCAGAGTATATAAAACGCTTTGATTCTGTAAACCGTCATTCTTAAAATAAAAATAACGACTCCCCTCTTGAAAAGGAACGCCGTATTTTTCATAATCCCATAATTTAGTTAAACGCTTTTTTATATCGTCTCTAGCCGGGATTTGTTCTAAAAAATTAAAAGTAACTTTGTTTTGCGCTTCTACCCAAGTCTTAGTTTCTTCAGAATCAGGATTTTCTAACCAACGGTAGGGATCTTTTACTTCAGTACCGTGGTAATTATCAACTTGTTCGCCTTTACGAGTTGCTGGATAGTTCAGTTTTTGACTACTCATGTTTGTTTGGGAAGAAGGTACCTTTACATGGTACAAAAATGTACAAATAAGAACAGTTGTTAAGAAAATAACTAAAAATTTAGGCAGAGGCTTAGACAGTTTGTTCATTCAGACTTGGGGTTGAATTTCAAACACATAGAGCAAGTACGTTATGGTGCTTAACGTTTCTCAATGATATACATAAGAAATTCACTTTTACGCATTTTTCGGATTTATTGCCCGAATATTGGCAGATACGTGGCAAAATTAGTCTGTAGGTTGGGTTAGGCGCATAAGCATCTAAGGAACAAAAAAAATTTATATTGCGCCGTAGCCCAACATCTTTTACCTGAGTTGGCTGGAGCGCCGTATTCGAGCGAAGATATCTCGATCCAAAATGGTTGTGTTGGGTTACGAGACGATATATAAGCATTCTCGTAACAATCAAATCTATTTTTCGTATCTAACCTAACCTACTCCCTATTTTCATAATTTATCTAATCAATGCTAAGCAGGAAGTAGGATATCGCATTTTCTCTAGCTGAATGGAAATTGATTGTGTTTGATTGATTTAATGAATTTCAAGCTAGTGTTGAAAAAGTTAATTACCTAAAGAAGTGTTTAATTCTGGGATAACCATTTATATAAAGCTTTGTCTTGAGAATCAATTTCTTCAACCGAAGTATAATAATAATTTTCCCAACCTACTTCCGGTAATCCAGCAAACAGCATCAGATTGAGTGGATAAACTTCGCTATCAGTACATTTACGAAAGTCGTCTCGAAACAGAAAAATAGCTTTATCAAGTGCTATTGCAATACCTAATTCCACCATTACCCCTTCATCAGGAGGTGTACCGTTAATAATAGCGAATATACCATCACAGTTTTTCACATCATCCAAATCCGCTCTAGCAATTTTATAAGCCCAACCCGGTTTTGAAAAATCCTCTTGGTTATTCCGTTCAAATGGTTCCCAAACTTCTGCTCCCAAAGATTTGAGTTTTTTGGCGATAGGAGGAAGCAGTAGTTCTTTCTGTTGTTGAGAAAATCCATAGGGATTAGCTAGATAAATTATTTTATCCATGATTGCAAGTCCGAGGGAATAGGAAGATTGTAATTGGTAATTGGTAATTGTTAATTGTTAATTGGTAACTACTAACAACTAACTAGTAGCAACTAACTTCTCACCTTTTAACATCCTTACAGCAGCTTCTAGTAAAGCTTCTTCTAAATATGGCTTAGTAAAGTACCCGCTTGCACCTAGTTGAATTGCCATTTGTCTGTGTTTATCGGCACCACGGGAAGTTAACATGGCGATCGGTAAGTCGTTTAAGTCGGGGTTTTTCTGGATGCGCGATAATAATTCTAAACCGTCACAACGAGGCATTTCGATGTCACAGAAGACGATATCGCAAGGTAAGCCGGAACGCAATTTATCCCAAGCTTCTTGTCCGTCGCGGGCTTGTTCGACGCGATAACCTGCTTTACTAAAGGTGAGTGAAAGCAACTCGCGGACTGTAATTGAGTCATCAACAATGAGTACTGTGGGGTCAATTTTCGCCTCGATAGGTTCTGCGGGTGTAATTGTATCCTTTTGATCCCAAAGACTGATGCTGCTTTGTCTGGATGTACGTCCCTCGAAGATATCGATTAATTCTAGTACGTCAACAATCGGCATGATTCGACCATCACCAAGTACGGTAGCACCTGCTACACCGATGGGCTTGGGTGCGGGACCTTCAAATTGTTTAATTACGATTTCTTGTTCGCTGAGAACTTGGTCGATTTGCAGCGCAATCATAGTATTAGCAGAACGGACTATAATTACCGAAACCATATCGTCATCTCTGTTACCGGCATAAACATTACCCCGACTCAGCAAACGGTTAAAGGTTAATAACTCCGAAAGAGGACGGAAAGGTAGTTTTGTATCCCGCCAGAAGATATATTTTTTACCATCTTTACCTTCCTGAATCTCCTTGAGTGGCATATCCAGAGTATCTTCCACACCATCCATAGAAAAGGCTATTCTGGCTTTATCCGAGACGCAAGACAAAGCTTTACAAATACTCAAAGTTAGCGGTAAGCGGATAGTAAATGTAGTTCCCTTGCCCAAGCTAGAATCCGTATTAATTGTCCCTCGGATTTCACTGATAGAAGTGCGAACCACGTCCATTCCGACACCGCGTCCTGCAAGCTGATCGGCTTCATCTTTAGTACTAAAACCGGAATGGAATAGCAGTTCGTAGACTTCCATTCGAGACATGATGTTTGCTTGTTCTTGCGTAATTAAACCGACTTTAACTGCCTTTTTCTTGACTTTTTCAGCATCAATACCAGCACCGTCATCGCTTACAGAAATAATAGTTTGATTACCTTGGTGGAAAGCGCGAATTTTAATTGTTCCTTGGGGAGGTTTACTCCTTGATTCTCTTTCCTCGGGAGTTTCAATACCGTGAGCGATCGCATTGTTAAGTAGATGAGTCAACGGATCGCTCAGATGTTGCAGAATCATTTTATCGATTAAAGTATCTTGCCCTTCAATAAACAATTGCACTTGCTTACCGCACTTAATCGAATTATCCCGCACTCCTCGCTCCAAACGAGTTGTCACCTGAGAAAACGCTTCCATTCGCGATCGCGTTATTCCTTCTTGCAGTTGTGAGGTTACTTGACGGAATTGACGGGCAACTCGTTCGTTTTCTTCTACAACAAAGTCAATATCACTTGCTGATTCTCTTACCCGTACAATCAATTCAATCATTTCTTGGGACAGGGTATGGAAGGGGGTAAACCGATCCATTTCTAATTCGCTGAAACCCATGTCAGAAATGGAATTAGAACTTGAGCCTGAACTGGAAAAATGAAATCCGCTATCTTTACGACTGGCTAATAAAGATGCTTCCAATAAGGAACGCTCGTAAAGCTCCTGCATTCTGGCACCTACATCAGAAAGATTTTGTATTTGGTGAAGTAGGTTATCAAGGGATTGTCGCATCCGTTCTTGATCTTGTTCCAAGGTGTTACGATTTACCACCAATTCCCCAACCAAGTTACTCAAATTATCCAGATGCTTCACTGGAACCCGCATCAGTTGTTCGCCTTTGGCGCTACGAGTTGTTTTGGGAGAAGTTGCTTTTGCAGTGTTTTTACGAGGTACTGATGTATTAGCTTGCTCTAATAGTTTTTCTAAATCGCCAAATTCATCACCTATGCTTGGCTCAGCTTCAGCATTTACTGTAGGGGGTATATCGCTTGCTGCTTCTTGGGGGTTATCGGGAATGAGTAAATCTTCTAAAGCAGCAAATTCGTCATCTGCTTGTGCGGGAAGTTGTTCTTCTCCTAACAAAGATTCCAGTTGAGAAAAATCATCTAAAATTTCTTCAGATTCTTGTTGTATTTCGTTTTCAGCCTCTGTAATATTTTCTTCTGTAACTTCTTCTTTTACTTGAGAAACAAAAGGTAAAAATGTGATTTCTTCTTCTTTCGATGTTGCTTGTAAAGTAATTTCTTCATCTAAGGGAATATCTTGAGCAAACAATGAGTCAATTAATTGCGCTTGGGAATTAGTCGTTATATCTTCTAAATCTTCTGGTAAATCGCTAATACTTGCGCTTTCTTCTATAACTTCTGACTCATCAGTTTCTAAAGTTTCTTGTGCAAAAAGATTATCTGAGGTTTCAAGCTGGAAATCATTGGAAGTTAATTCGGGTAAATTATCCGCATCAGCAGAAATTGTAAACAAGTCTTCTTCTACTGATTCTTGTTGTGAATCTTCTGTAGTTGATTCTGGTAAATTATCCGCATCAGCAGAAATAGCAAATAAGTCTTCTTCTACTGATTCTTGTTGCTCGGAATCTTCTGTAGTTGATTCTGATAAATTATCCGCATCAGCAAAAATAGCAAATAAGTCTTCTTCTAGTGATTCTTGCTGTGAATCTTCTGTAGTTGATTCTGGTAAATTATCCGCATCAGCAGAAATAGCAAATAAGTCTTCTTCTACTGATTCTTGCTGTGAATCTTCTGTAGTTGATTCTGATAAATTATCCGCATCAGCAGAAATAGCAAATAAGTCTTCTTCTACTGATTCTTGCTGTGAATCTTCTACTTCAAGAGAAAACAATTCACCATCATTCGTATTATCAAAAATACTTTCATCTCCACTCAGCGCTGATTCTAATAAATTATCTACAGCATCTCCAGAGAAAATTGAATCTGACTGTGTTTCTGGTGCTGAATCTAAATTAGGATCTAAATCTCCTTCAGATGAGTTATTCTCAGCAAAAATATTCTCAGAATTAGTAGCTTCTATTAAATTTTCTTCTAATGCTTTTCCTACATCTTCATGAGGTATAATTTTAGTTTTTTCCCAGATATTATCTGAGTCATCTACTGGTGTATCTGAGGAATCATCGAATAAATTACTGTAATCTTCGTCCGTTGGCGGATTTTCAAATTCTCCAAATAAGGTATCTAAGCCAACATCCTCAAAGCTGGGTAAATTTAATTTATCTTGCTGCCCTGCATTTTGTTTTTCCTCTTCTTCAGAAGACTCTCCAAACAAATGCTCAAAACTACCCGTCTGATTTAAGTCTTCAAAACCAGCGATATAATTATCAACTTGGTCTTTTTCAGCAGCATCACCAAAAAGCGAATCTAATTCAACTTCACCCAAACTATTATTTTCATCATCTACACCAAGTTCGAGTAAATCGTTAATTTCTTCTTCGTCGCTAACTTCCTGTGAATTATTTAACTTATTGCTTGCAGTATCTTTTAAATTTTCTAAATCTGACTCGGAAAAATCTTCGCCAAACAACTGCATTATTGTCATTTCTTCTTTGACAACGTTTGAGTCATTTTCATTATTTTCTTCTTCAAACAAGAGAAAATCTTCAAATTCGCTATCAGTTGTTTTAGATTTTTCAATATTGGCTTCTACATCATTTTCCTTTGGTTTATCCGCTTTTAAATTAAGAATTTCTTCTTGTTGCCAACTTGTATCAAGTTGGGAAGATTCACCTTCAAATAAATCCGCAAGAGTATTTAATTCAGCTATGCCAACTTCTGGTCCGTGAATATCTAAATCGTGAATTACTGTAGCCCCGTCGCGGTAAATATTATCATCATTCTCATCAATTTGGTTATCATCAATTTGGTCGGATAGTTCAAATAAAGCTGCTATATTATTTTCTGCTTCAACGCTATCGGCTTCGTTATTAATCCCATCATCCACATCTGTTAAAAACAAAGCTTCAGCAGCAGCAGCTTCTTGATAATCGTTGGTTTCTGGCTCTAAAAGTAATTCTGTATCAGGCTTGTCGTCGAATTCTTCTAAATTATCTTCTAGATCGCCTATTTCTAATAACTCAATTTCTGCCGGTGGTAATAAAGCTTCTAGTTGCTCGCTAAGAACAATTTCGCTTTCTCTGTTAGCTAAAACCAACTCTAGCGCTTGTTTAATCTCAGTAATAACAATTTTGGCTAAAGTCAAATAAGTATTTTCTAAGTTGGCGATCGCGCTTGTAGCCGAACGACATAAGCGACTCCAGTAAGGTAAATTGCGGTTATCTCCTAATTCGGCTAAATAGTCAGTACATTCAACTATATTTTGCCGATTTTCAGGTGTTTCAGGCTGCTTAAATAATTGTAATATCTGCCGCAGCTTATTTAAAACCTCTGCTTGGAGTTGACTATTGTTCTTATCAGCCGATGCGGCTTTTTGCGCGATCGCTGGGGCTGGTTTTTTAAGTGCAACCAAAGATGTCCCACTTTCACCAGTAGACTTTTTAACCAGTTGATCCAAATGTTCGTTGAGCCAACCAAACACAGGTTCGGCTTCAGCCATCAAAGTATCTGCGATTTCCTCCGTCAAACCAAACGGCCCGCTTAAATGTTCCAATAGCGCTTTGAGAGTATCGGACACCCCAAGAAACAAAGATTCCAGCTTTTGATCAATTTTAACTGGATTGTCTTTGAGAACCTTGAAGCAGTCTTCAAGACGGTGGGAGGTACGTTGAATGCTACTCAAACCAAGCATCGCCGCTCCTCCCTTAATAGAGTGAGCGGCCCGGAAAACCTCGTTAATTAAATCCGGGTCATTAAGAGTACTTTGGAGATTTAACAACCCCTGCTCGATCGTGTTCAGGTGGTCTGTGGCTTCCTCAATAAAGTATCCTAAAATGCGCTGTTGTTGTTCCGGTAGCATAATCGTCCGTCTTTGTAAGTTATGAGTTATGAGTTATGAGTTATGAGTTATGAGTTATGAGCTATGAGCTATGAGTTATGAGCTATGAGTTGTATTCCTCACTCCTAACTTTTGACCTTAATTATGAGGTGTAATTTTCTATTCCTCACTCATCACTCCTCACTCCTAACTACTTATCGTGATTCAGCAGTTTCCACTCGGAAACGTTCCACGGAGGAGATCAAGTCGCGGGATACACCTACTAAGTGCTGCAAGGCTCCAGATACTCGTTGCGCTTCTTGAGAAGTTTCTTGTGCGGTTAATTCTACCGATTGCATTACCTGAGCAACAGCACGGGATGTTTCCGTTTGTTCCACAGTATCTGTAGTAATAGAACGCACAAGTATATCGATCCGATTCGCAACTTGAATAATGTTTTCCAAGGAACGTTTTGCTTCTTCAGCTAACTTCGTACCTTTGATAACCTGTTGCGTACCTTCTTCCATTGCAGTCATTACAGAGCCAGTTTCACTCTGAATTTGCATTACAATTTGTTCGATTTCCTTCAAAGACTTGGCAGACTTATCAGCAAGCTGACGTACCTCATCGGCGACAATGGCAAATCCCCGTCCCGATTCTCCCGCACGTGCAGCCTCAATACTGGCGTTGAGAGCTAATAAGTTAGTTCTCGAAGCAATCTGAGAAATCAAAGCAACAATTTTGGAAATTTCTTGGGAAGATTCTGCCAATCGCTTTACTTTTCGAGTTGTTTCAGCAACAGTTTCTCTGATTTCCAGAATACCTGCCACAGTATTTTCCACCGCTTCGCCACCTTTGAGAGCAATTTCGCTCGCATCGCGGGCTACTGCTTCGGCTTCTCTAGCTGCTTCGGCTACCCTTTGAATCGAATCAGTCATTACCTGTACGGAATTGAGCGTTACTGCTAATTCTTCTGCTTGTCGCAAAGCATCGCTAGATAGAGCGCGGGCAAAAGTTTCGGAATTTGTCGCTCCTTTGGTAACTTCCCTTGCAGCCACTTTCACCTGCTGGACAATATCCCGGAGGTTTTGAATCGTCAGGTTAAAAGCATCGGCTACGGCTCCGAGTACGTCTGCCGTTACCTCAGCCTGCACTGTTAAATCGCCTCGGGCTGCTCCTTCCACATCATCAAGCAAACGAATTACCTGACGCTGCAAATTCTCTTTGGCTTCTTCCTGCTCGGCCGCTTTGCGTGTAGCCTCATGGGTTGTAGTAAAAATTACCCGTGCCATTTCATTAAAACCAGCAGCTAATTGTCCGAATTCATCTTCAGAATAAACTGTGGCTTGAGCGCTCAAATTACCCTTACGCACGGAGTTAAACTGCGTTTCCAAATCCTTTGTCGTGCGCCTCACTTGCTGCATAGTAAGATGTCCCATCGCTCCCGTAGTCACAAAACCGGCTGCTCCTGCGGCTAATGCCATCATCCAACCAGTGTTGCGTATGGATTCCCGTTGATTTTCCGGAGATAGACTTGTCGCTCCAAAACTGACACCCGCTACCACTACAGAAGAAACAACACCTACTATCCCGGCGGTTAACCATTGCTTAGTTTTTAGAGGAGCATTTTCTAAAGCAGCAAAAACTCCTTGTTCGACATTTACTTGCGGTTCAACTTTGCTGTCGTCATTCTGAGTGAAAACTGGAACTGCTTCTTGGGAATTTGTAATACTAAAGAGTTCTGCATCCCTTTCTCCTACGGGAGCATCATCATCTATACTATCTCCAAATTCGTCATCAGAAATACCAGAACTAATTTCATTGGGTTGAGAACTTTCTATGTTTTCACCACTCAAAGCACCGTTAGTTCGTAGCGAGCCAGAGTTGGGCATCACTTCCGAAAATGCCGGACTTCCATTCGATAAATCAAACGCCGAAATATTTCCTAAATCATCAAATTCATCAAAGTCATCTAAATACTCGATGTTATTGCTGTTACTACTACTGCTGCTATCGATAGCTTTAGCAGCAATACTCTTCGTATCTTCATTGTTATTAGCAAAATCTTCAGCACCAAAAACCTCTTCAAACGCATCCAAGTCAAAACTCTCATCACTGTCATCGCTTGGCTTGCTTTGCTCAGATACTTCAGATTCTGAAGATTTATGATGAGAAATATCTTCTTCGATCGAAGACGCTTCAGAAAAATTCTGTGGGATATTTTCTAAATCCCTGGCTTGAGATGAAAAACTTTGTGCTTGACTATCATCTACTGAAAAATCATCGCTAAAAAAATTGCTTGGCAAACTAAAGCTTTCACTATCTTCGCCAGCATTATCCTCGAAAAATGAATCTTCCTGTTGCAAACTATTGCTAGGTGGCAATTGTGTTTGGGCAAATGAATTTGGCTTAGGATCGGGATTATCCTCTGCTTCCACGCTTCCAAAAGGAGAGTATTCTTCACCCGATTCGGTATTTGATGCTTGTGCTGACTGTTTTGAATTACTCTCGGAGATATCCTCCTGCCAGAAAGAAGGTAACTCAAGTTCGGGTTTTGAAACTCCTTCATTGCTTGGATGAATATCAGTTTCTAAAGCTTCGTTTTGAGCAAAAGGATTATCCGCACTGAGATTATCTTCTTCAAAATTTGGTATAGCATCAAATATCTGACTATCGGAACCTATATCAAATGGACTTTTTGAAGATGATTCTTTTAACAATTCCGTAGGTTCTTCATTTTCCAAATTCTCACCAGAAAAAGCAAAGTTGTTGCTATCGGAATTAGCGTTACCACTCAAATCAAATAAATTTTCAACAGAGGCTATTTCCTCGGAAGCAGAGTCCGAATTAACTTCAAAACTTTGAGCTTCTGATTCGATTTGATAATGACTGATATTTTCTAAACCGTTGCGAGCAAAATCAACAAGCTCTCGATCGCTGGTTAAATTCAATACTGATTGATAAGCTTCTTTCGCTATCTCAAATTTTTGTAATACATAATACACATGACCCTTTAGCAGAAAAGCATTTGCATCTTGTGTCAAATGCTGCACTACTTCGTCAATAAGTTTAGCAGCCTCTTCATATTGTTGATTAACGTAGGCTTTATAAGCCTGCTGATACATCTGTTCGTAATCTATAATAGGTGCCATTTATTGCCTCCCTTCGGTTATCCAGCCCACCGGGCACTCCGTAAAATTGCCATTTGGTCGAGTAGTCGTAAACACCGTTGAAATTCAGCATCTTTTGACCACTCTCCCCTTAAAAAAGGAGCCATTGTATCCGGCACATTGGTAGGGGCGCTTAAATGCTGTACATCAAGCCAATCCATACCTCCGATTTCTTCTACTGCCAAGCCCACTATCGTGTCTTGTTCTTCAATTGCAATCACTGAAATTTCTGCTCTATCCGTATTTAATGGAGTTGTTTCTCCAAGAAACTGACCTAAGTCGGCGACCCAAATTACTCTTCCTCGTAAATTTAGGGTACCCAAAAGTAAGGGAGAAGCATTCGGAATCGGGGTAATTCGATCGGGACTTAATTCAATTACCTCCTTGATGCCGGTTGCTGGAAGTGCAAACTCCTGATGCGAGGGAATGAAAAACCTCAAATGTAACTCACCGTCCTTACTTTCTACTTCCAATTCAGGACGGAACTGATCTTGTCCGCCACTTCCTAAAAAGTCCGGTTTGCTGTCCATATCGGCCATCATCCTTATCCTCGCAGCAGTTGTTTGACTGTTCCGACCAATTCAGTTGGCTGAAAAGGTTTGGCGATATAAGCATCAGCACCTTGCTTCATTCCCCAGTAGCGGTCAAATTCTTCCCCTTTAGAAGAACACATTACTACCGGCACATTTTGAGTTTTTGGATCGGACTTGAGCCTCCTACAAACTTCATAACCATTCATTCGGGGCATAACGATATCTAAGACGACTAAATCGGGACAAATACTTTGAATTGTCTGTAGTGCCTCTAGTCCATCCGAAGCGTGAGTGACTGACAAGCCACTTGCTTTTAGGAGGTCTGTAATCATTTCCCTTTGCGCGATACTATCTTCCACAATCAGAACTGTACTCATATATGTCTCATTACCTCCCGATGTAGATGTCCCCATGTGAGGAACATTCCCTAATCTCCCCGAATCATCTCGTATAAAAAAACTATTTATTCACAAAATTACTAAGTATTTTGATATTTGTTTAAATCCCAGTTCGTGATAATATTTTTTAGCCTATATTTGCTTAAATCAACAAGTACCGCATTTCATTTATTGGCGATCGCCCCGATTGTTTATTGAGATATTTTTTAATTAACAATAGCAATTCAGTTGACTCGAAAGGCTTTGTTAAGTAATCCGTAGCTCCAACCATATTCGCCTTAGCTCTATCGATATAGCTACTTTTAGCACTAAGCATAATAATCGGCACGAGCCGGAATGCGCTCGAATGTCGCAACATTGCACATAGTTGGTAGCCATCCAAATCGGGCATAACAATATCGCATAAAATTAAATGCGGTTGGAGTTGAAAAACCCGATTGAGTGCCTCTAAAGGATTAGTAAAGGCGATTGCATTATAGCCTTGAGGTTGCAAAATAGACTGCACCATTTCGCAAATAGCTACTGCATCATCAATACATACTATGCCTTTTATCGATCGATTTTGTTGGGAATGCTGCTTCCTCGAATGATTCTGTGTCAAAGCGTACTCGTTTTCAATTGATACTATGTGTATCAAACCCTGCTGTACGTAAGGATATATCGCTTTCGCCAGTGTCAAAACATCTCGATTAAGGAAACGAGCAAGCTGACGCAGGGAAGTTTTACCATCCGCCCAATGCTGCAATTTTTCCACCGTGGAAGAAGCCAAGGAGGAACGCAGACGCTCAACATCAGTCAATACAGGACATTGATCCGGAGACTGAATATAGGGATATAGCAACTTCCACTCTTGCACCTGTTTGAAAACTTTGTTAACTAGAGGAGCAATTTCTAAAGTAGTCAGTTGCGGAGTTAATGGTTTGTCCAACTCAAAAATAAAATTGCCTTCACGTAAACTCAATAAATCGAAAAGAGTTTCATGCACCAAGCCGTGGATGATACTACGAGCCTGAATCGGATTAATAATATCTTGCTCCAGCAGTCTCCATAAATAGGCATACTCCGGGGCAGAAAGCGATTTATCAGTATCTGTTGTTAGGAGTGTTTCCTCTCCTTGCAGATTAATTCGGTAATATCGCAAGTAATCGCGAAGACGAAATACACTGCTATTGGCTTCTTGAGAGTAAACTATTTGACCGTTGAGAAAAAAGATAAACCAAGTCCGAGGTAGTGATTCCTCAGTATAAGCTTCAACAAACAGTAACCCCGTTCGCTGTCCCAACTCAATCAATTGCAGGATGCTGCATATATCGATTTCACTTAAATTTCCCTGCATTTAGCAATTCGGCACTCCTTGTTATCCAGTTTACATTCTTTGTTCATTGTGCCCAAGTTTTTCAACAGTTAACACGGGAGCCATGAAATTATTAATTCAAAATAAACATAAATGCAGTCAGGGAAAGGCTTATAGTTATTTATTATTTTTTTATTTATGAATAGGGAGTAGGAAATAGGGAATCGGGAACAGGGAACGGTGATACAACTCAGCAGTAAATATACAAATCATTTTTACTTGCTACTTGCTACTCCTCACTCGCTATTCCCCGGATTCGTTGATAATTATGGAAAGTGTTGGTAATAATACGGTAGCCATCACTAGCTTTACAAGTACAGAATGTAGACACGCGATGGAAGTCTATTATAAAAAATCATTATGCGATTATTCAGGGCGCATAGGACATTTTTACTTGCTTGATTTTTCCACTCAAAGTCAAATGAAGCAAATTAATGTTTTAATCTATCGTATAAATTAACACTTATTCAAGTACATCAATAAGGGTTTGCGGTGTGCTGTATTTAGCCGAAGTTCAAAAACAGAAAGGTGGCTTGCTCGGTAGTGGAGCCAAAACCGAATTAAAACTGCTGGCTTGTCAACGCAATGACCAGAGTTGGAATACGGTAAGTGAAGAAGTTATAACTGCTGATGAAGCTAGTAAATTAAATGATGGGGCACTTGTATTAGCTGAACTTAACGGAAATCGTCAGGTACAGCGACTGCAAGAAGCTGGTCGTCCGTTGGTAACTATTTTGCAGAATTTTTCCCGCCAATTGGAAAAATTCAAACTCAAAGAGGAAGAAATAGACCAGTGGAAAGAGTCGCTGACATTTCAAGGGCAGGAAATTAGTCGCCGTGAAATGGAGTTGGAAGCGCGGGAAGAAGAAGCCCGACAAATCCAAGAAGAAGCGCAACACATAGACGCGAAAATTCAGGAAGTTGAAAGTTCCCGTCAGGAAATTGAAGGGTTGCAAGAAGAAATCTCGCGCAGCCGTCAAGAGCTTGAAGGTGCTTGGGAGCAATTGCGAGGCGAGCAGCGTCGCTTGGAAGAATTTCAGGCAGAAGCTAAACAGGGAGCGGTTTTAGATGAAGAACAAGCCCAGGTAATTAGCGATTTATTAGAAAAACTCTCTAATAATATTGCTCAACCTTCAAGCGTTCGCGAACATCTCGATAATGCATTCGAGATGGTTGATTTGCAGCAAGCTGTTCTGAGTCCCCATTGGGAACAACTCGAAAAGCAAAAAGCCGAAGCTAACGAGCAGCAAGCACAAGTAGAGCGTTTGTCCTCCGAACTTCAAGAAGCTAATTCTTCTTTGCAGCAAGCTGAAGTTTCGCTATACGAACAGAAAGCAGAGTTGAAATTAAACACTGCGACTCTTGTGGACAAGCAAAATTATCTGGAGATGCTGCAAGAACAGTTGCAGTATCAACAAGTGTTACAAGAGCAGGTAAATTCATTTAATAAAACTTCTAGTTCTACTGAAGAAGAATTTACTTTAGACTTTGATGAGGAAGCTTTAAAATCTGTTTCTACAGAAGAACTGGAAAAAACAGTTGAAGACTTGCAGCAAAAGTTAAAAATCGATTCGGGCTTTGTTGAGGAACAAGAACAAGAACTTAACTATAAGCAACGAACGATAGATGAACTGCAAGAAAAGATAAGTTCGGCTGCCGAAGAAGAGCGTAGCGCATTAGAAGAAGAACTTACAGATGAAAGAGACAGCTACCAGATGCTCAACGAAACTTTAGTTGGGCAGCGTCGTAGTTTGGTAGAACGTCAGGAATCGCTCGAACAACATAAAACTGTTTTGTCTAAGCGAAAAAAACAGGCTGCTTCACAAAATAAAGTTGATTTAAGTCCGATAGTAGAGCAGGTTGAACAAAGACGACAAAAGTATTCCGAACAATTGGAAAACTTACAAGCTCAAATCGAGCAATTGCGCGATCTAATTGAGCAAGCGCAGCAGGCGATCGCAGTTCAAACTGAAGAAGTTGTTAATAAACGCGAAGCATTGCAAGTGATACAAGAAAATTTATCCTCGCTGCAAACTGCTACTTCTCAACTTTGGGCTAGAGTCAACCTTTATGAAGAAACGCTTCAGCCAATGCAGGATTCTTTGGAAAGCGTGCGACACAAACTGCAAGGTACTAGTGACGCTTTAACGCAAATACAGGAAACCGGCGATTATCAACTGCAAGCGATTACAGATATGCGTTCTTCTATCGAAAGCTTGATTGCTCAATAAAATAATGAAGCATCAAGGGTGAACTATGGTTTTATCCTTTATCCTTCATTTTTTCTTTCAAACAAATATATTCATCCGAAACGAAAGCTACAGTGCCTCCAGGAAATGGATCGGTTTGCGAGCGGTTCGGTGCCTCAATTAAACCCACACATTTTTCAATATGCTCGAAATTAGGAGCATTTGGCATTATTTTTTGTAACACTTGGCGTATAGCACGACGCTGCAATGCTAAGGGAGCTTTTTGTAATATTTGACGATTCAAACGTAACAGCGTTAACGAATTTTCAACATAATCTATAACTTCAGCCTTTTCCCGCAATTCTTGAGCAGCTTGCTCCAAATATTCAACTTCCGCTTGTAAAAGTTCTGCTGTTCTAGCTAAATTTGACTCTACTTTTGGGTTAAATTTTTCTTGTAAATATGGTATTAATTCCTGACGAATACGATTACGAGCATATTTCAAATCTTGATTTGTGGAATCCTCCCAAACGTGCAACTGAAAATCTTGACAAAATTGACCTGTTTGGCTGCGAGTAACTTCTAAAAGCGGACGTACCAGCATAATCCGATCGTTGAGCAGACGCTGCCAAGTTAGAGCCTGCAAACCATCCGCACCGCTACCGCGCATCAAATTATAAACTAAAGTTTCCGCTCGATCGGTTGCGGTATGTCCCGTTAAAATGCATTGATAATTATTTTTATTGGCAATTTGCTGTAAAACTTGATAGCGCCAATTTCGTGCTGCGGCTTCACTTTTAAGCGATTGAGAAGCTGTTTCTAAGTAAAAAGGTATACCCCATTTTTTTGCAAGCTGTTCCACATAACTAGCATTTGCTCGCGAGTCATCCCGCCAACAATGGTCGCAATGAGCAATACCAAGATGCCAACCCCACTTCGGTTGCAAATCTAACATTAATTGAGTTAAACACAGAGAATCTTGTCCCCCAGAAACTGCAATTAACAATCTTTGATTGCGCTCTAAAAGGTCACGTAAACGAATAGTACGATGTATATTTGCATGTAAGGAAGTCCACGCCATTTGAATAGTTATGAATTGGAAGTTAGGAGTTATGAGTTAGGAGCTACTCCCTTTCTGGCTCTACGATTACCGATTAAAAAAAACCGCAGAGACGCAGAGAGCGCAGAGGAAAGAGATAAAGAGAGATAAATAATTATAGAGCAAGAAAGGAGTAAGAGTTATAAAGGAGAAAATTACAATTGACAACGGTTTACTGTTCAGAACTTACGCAAAGCCCCCCAAATTAGCGGGAGGTTGGGGGATCTAAACGTCTGAAATGCCTAATATACCGTTGCGATTGCGTAAGTCCTACTGTTAACTGCTAACTGAAAATCGATTTCCGGTTTACCAGCTTGTCGCAATGCAGAATTAATTTTTGAGAAAGGTTTGCTACCAAAAAAGCCATTGCGGGCAGATAGTGGGGAAGGGTGTGCTGATTGAATTACGGTATGGCGATCGGTGTCTATTAGTTTCAGTTTCTTTTTTGCATAACCACCCCAAAGCACAAAAATTACGGGTTCCTGTTTTCGGTTAACTTTGCTAATCACTGCATCGGTGAAAGTTTCCCAACCTTTGTTTTTATGAGAATTTGGTGTATGTGCTTCTACTGTTAGTACGGCATTAATCATCAAAATACCTTGTTTTGCCCACGGTACAAGATATCCATGACTGGGAATATCAAACCCCAAATCGTCTTTGAGTTCCTTATAAATATTAACTAGTGACGGCGGAGTTTTAACACCTGGTTTTACCGAAAAGCACAATCCATGTGCTTGATTTTCACCGTGATAGGGATCTTGCCCAAGTATTAAAACGTTTACTTGTTCAAATGGTGTGAGTTCAAAAGCTGAAAATACATCTTCTGATGGAGGATAAATAGTTTTAGATTTTCGCTCTTGTGCTATGAAATTTTCAAGTTCTTTAAAATATGGTTTATCAAATTCTTCTGCAAGCACAGTTTTCCAGGAGTCAGGAAGTTCGGGAAAGGACATGGAATTTTAGATTTTGGATTTTAGATTTTGGATTATTTAGATTATATTGCTCAATTTAACCCATGTTGAAAGCTAAATTTCGTAACCGTTCAGGGGTTGGTGATTGATGGAAATGCGATGCATTTCAACAGCAGAACAAGCTTTGAAAAAAATTCTGACTGAAAAGTTATTATATACCGGGCGAAATAGACGGATATTGCCATATTGATACTAAGCAGTATTTATCAATTGCTCTTGTGCTACTTTCACTTCTGGTAATAAGGAACGAGTAGGGGTACCATGACGTGCAGCACGAACAGCTAAAGTCATAAACTCCAAGATGTTCCGATGTTGAAACTTAAGAGAAGTGACAATAGTTAGCATCCGAACAACAAAAGTACTACCAGCGCTCGTTTGAGGGCCAAAACTAGTACGCCGATACTTTTTTGCTAACATTCGTTAACAAATACAATCTCTAAGAGATGGCGTATCAACCAATGCACGAAGAAAAATTCCTCGCGCACCATTTAAATCTCTAGGCATAGAACGTCCATCTATTTTAGAAGTTACAACTTTAGAACCACCAAGTTTTTGTAGAATCTCACCTGTCCAACTTACGGTTTTTGATGTGTATGCGTACATTTTCATCAAAAACTTTTTTACCATATTCAAATGCTTTATGTTTTAAAAATTGTTTGAATTTGTAATGGCTCAAAGTTAGCATTTGCCGAACAGATTTAGAACGAATTCTGCGCTTAGCTTTTTTAGACATTTGTGATGTTTCAAATGTCGGAAGTAAGATGAAGTCGAAATTATCTACCAAAAATTTAGCGGTCTTTTTATGTAATTCATCAACAATGGACTTTATTTTGCAACGAAATCTATTCGCAGCTTTTTTTAATCTTCTTTTTTGTTTACATTTAGCTTGACTAATTTTTGATACTAGCGCATCTAATTTAAAATATAATTTTTGTACTTTTAAATTAGCACCATTACCAATTTCACCAAAACTATTTTCAGAAAAGAAAGTTTGAAAAGTTCTAATACCTGGATCTAAAGCAACTACTCTTCCTTATTAAATCTTAATTTATCAGCCCACCTTACGGTGGGCTTTGTTTGTATAGCCCCAGATTTCAATCTGAAGGCTTTCTTAGATATCAACCTTCCCCCAACAAAGAATTAAATTCCGATTTCAACGCTTTCATATCTGCTACTCTCGCAACTAGTAAATTATCGCTACCCGCATCAGTTAAACGGGATTTCCAATAACCAATACTCTCGGAATTGTTCATCCAAAACTTAATTACGGTATCTACTACTTCATCCATATTCCAGCCCCATTTTGAGGGCACTGGTTCGACTGTTTCTAAGAATGCATCTAAAGTACATTTGTGGGTTCCCAAGTACTCCACACCTTTACTTTGCTGATTTTCCTCATTCTGTTGCTGATGGTTAAAAAATTGCAATATTGGAGATACACCTACAATATCGAAAGTATATTTCATCGGATTCCTCCAGGTTGTAAAAAACTTTTGATTTTTAAAGATATGTTCTAGCACTTTTTTAGAGACAAATTATAAAATACAATCTAGATTATGAATGTTTTTGTAAAAAAAAAACTAGCAATAAATAAGATAAAGTGCTAAAATTATTCTGCTACAAAGTTAGCAGTTAATAATCGAGAGTGCTAATATTTGTCTGGCGGGAAATTAGCAGATAGCTTCATACAGTGCTAATATTTATAACGCTATTTATATTAAAATATTAAAGATTTTCACTAATTGAAAAGGGTAAGTTACTCTTTTTAATATTTCTTAATATTTGTAATGACAGATTTTCTAGGAGAAACAGCTGCTTTGGCTGCTGCTTGTTTATGGGCTGTAGCGTCTATATTTTATGCTCGTTTGGGTGCGCGTATTCCCCCATTACAATTAAATCTAATTAAAGGAATAATTGCGATCGCGCTTTTTGTCTTCACGATTCTTGTTACTGGCGAAATATTTCCTTCTATTGCCACTTTACCAATGTGTCTGATACTACTAAGCGGTGTCATTGGTATTAGTTTAGGTGATACGGCATTCTTTATTACTATAAATAGTTTGGGGGCGCGTCGAGCATTATTGATGCAAACCCTGACTTCGCCAATGTCAGCAATTTTTGGGCTGATTTTTCTACAAGAAGAGTTAAATATTTTAGCTTACTGCGGTATTTTTGTAACGATATTAGGTGTAGCTTGGGTTGTTACCGAGCGCACTACGGATGTAAAGTATATTTCTACAGCAGAATTCCGACGCGGTATAGGTTTTGGCTTGTTAACGGCAATAGCTGGTGCAGTTGCTGCGGTGCTTGCCCGAAGTGCGATCGCCGATACTCAAATTAGTCCTTTATGGGCTGCTTTATTAAGGTTAAGTGCTGGGACATTAATTCTGCTGGTATGGGCATCGTCTAGGCAACAAATTAGCTTTCGATTAAGTAATTTGCGGAATTGGAGAGTAATTTTGGCAATACTTTTCGCAGCTTTTTGCGGTACTTACTTAGGGATTTGGCTGCAACAAACGGCAATTAAATTCACATCTGTAGGAATTGCTTCTACTCTTTTGCAAACTAGCCCGATTTTCGTCATACCCTTTGCAATTTGGATGGGAGAAAAAGTTAGTATTCGAGCGATTTTGGGTGTTTTTGTATCGATTGCTGGAATCGCACTACTGTTTTACCTTTAATAAGCAAGTGGGTAAAAAAATCAGAAGCTTTTTCACAACAGAAGACGTATGTTTTTGATCAAAAGCACATCTTCCCTATTGCCTCTTTTCTCATCTAAACATTTACCAAAAATTATCTTTCCAAAAAACACACTCTTTTTGTTTAGGGGTAAGATTTTTTGCTAACAATTGCAATTGTTCATCACTAAGGAAAGAAGCACCGTAATGATTGTGTACTATTGGTTTTCTAGAAGTGTAATCAAAAAAAACTGCGTATCTATCTGAAGATACTGGTATTTTGCCTCTATGAAATATGCCACCAGTTGCAGCTAAAATAACTGTTCCAGCAGTTCCCGTACAGGATTTGAAATGTGATGGAGATATTAATTTCTCCATTGTTTTATCTTGAACGTAACCATGCGTGTATCTTAAAGAAGAAATTATTTCTGAGTTTAAGGGTAGAGGAATATATTCAAAAGTCCCATTATTTTCGTCTACATCATTCAAATAAACCACTACTTTCAATACTTTTCTATCTTCGGGATCTATATGCCATAGCCTTGACTTTACTTGAATTGGGTTGATATTATCTCTCCGAAAGTATGCTCCATGATAAGCCACTGGCAAGCCAATATAATTTTCAATTATATTGATTAAGCGTTGTTCTAAGCCCCAAAGAAAAATTTCTTTATGTTCTAAAATTTGTTGTGGAGTTGCATGAACTACAAACTCATTTTTATTTTGAGAAATGCTTTGGGGTATCTTCGGTATTAAGTTTTTAGCTGCTTGAAGCATTAATTCGGTAGAAGGAATAGACAGAGCTTGTAATGAAGTCATCGCAACTCCTTCAGTTCTTAATGTATCGATCAAATTTTGCTCGTAATCCGAAATAACTGGTAGATTCTCAAAATGCCTTTTCCGTGCTATTTGATAGTTAAGCTCACGTTGAGTACAGAAAAACGGAAGTTGACGAGTATTTAAAGATACTTCGTTCCGAATCTTGTAGACAATTCTTTTATACATATTTTACTCAGAAATACGGCATAGAACTAACGCAAAAGTTAACAATTATCCAAGGCTATATGTGTATAAAATATTTTCGTCAAATCAAATATACAATTACATATTTTTTGAATCATAAACTCAATAAAGCTTAGAATTTGCAAAAAATTTACTTTTGAGTGAGATTACTTAACACTGGCTTTATATTGCTTCGACTACATGATTTTTGTTAACTTTTGTCCAGTTCTTTAGCCTGAAATAGTATACTACAATAGTATGCATTTTGACATGACAACCAAGTTTTTCTACCAACATAGAAAAGCTTCAGAAGTTAATAAAATTTTGAAGCTTTGATTGAACTATATTATGGAGATATGTCAAGTCAAATCGGGAAATATTTGATACTTCTTCATTAAAATTTGATATTTTATGCAATGTTGGATAGATTAAACCTATTAACTTCACATATCGCTGTTTTTGTAATTTTTATGCCTTCTTTCTCAATATTTTGAACTTTTAAGAGGCAGGAATAAAATTTCGGCAACTAGCTTTTATGCAACTCAAATTTTAGAACAACAATCAAATTTAAAATAAATCTGTTCTGGATTTATTCTGGATTTACAAATATTTACGCTATTAAACGTATATTAGTAAGCAGTAATTCTTCAAACTCCGCTACTGGTAAAGGATGACTTAACAGATAACCTTGTGTCTTATCACATTTAAGTGCTTTTACAATATTTAATTCTGCTTTAGTTTCTACACCTTCAGCAACTACTTGTAGGTTAAGATTATGAGCCATTTCAATAATCCCCTTAGTTATTGCTGATTTTTGTCTATCTTTATCGATATTATGGACAAAGTAATGGTCTATTTTTAAAGTATCTATTGGCAGTTGCTTTAAATAAATAAGAGACGATTGCCCAGTACCAAAATCATCAATAGAAAGTTTTAAACCGTGCGATCGCAATTCCTGCATTCTACTGATTGCTGTATTCACATCATGTTCAATCATTCCTTCTGTAATTTCTAGTTCTAGGGAAGACGGATGTAAATCATTTTCTGCCAAAGATTTAAGTAATTTTGAAACAAAATCTGGCTGAATTAATTGATTGATTGAGATATTGATTGTAGAATAGAAATTTTTATAACCAGCATCTTGCCATATTTTGGTTTGGTTACAGACATTATGAATTAACCATTCTCCAATTGGAATAATTAAACCTGTCGATTCGGCTAAAGGAATTAATTCAGCAGGAGAGATTAAACCTAATTCCGAACTTTGCCAACGGACTAAACTTTCAGCAGCAACTATTGAACCAAATTTAGTTTCAATAATTGGTTGATAATGGACTTGAAATTCTCTTAATTTTCTCTTTGCTAAAGTCCTAAGTAGACTGCTTTTAAGAATCTGAAGCTCCGGTAAAAATCTAGCAGAACTTTTATTGCTTTTAGCGATATATTTTATATCCTCAGTTTGCTTTTCCAATCGACTCGTGATTGCATTTAACAATTCGGAGCGGGTAAATGGTTTAGTAAGATAATCATCAGCACCCAACTCCATACCTTGACGTACATCAGCTTTAGCAGTTCTAGCTGTAAGAAAAATAAATGGAATAGTTGCTGTAGTAGCTTGTAAATTTAGCTTTTTTAGAACTTCATAGCCATCAATATTTGGCATCATCAAGTCGCATAAAATCAAATCTGGAACTTCAGAAACTGCTAAATCTAATCCAATTTTTCCGTTAGCAGCAGCTAGAGTTTCAAAACTTTCGGCTTCTAATAAATCCAAAATATTCTCGCGTACTGACTCTTCGTCTTCAATTACCAATATTTTAGTCATAGCAGTCAAACTCAATTTTAATTAATTTTGGATTATTTTATTACTGATATTTTTTAAGTTATAGCTTTCCAAAGCAATTTTTATATTCAGGGTAAATAAATATGAACGTACATTATGGCACGATATTCTATTTGGCAATTATATTTTTATATTGGTTTATCTGTATTTATATTTCATTTTTTTTTTAAGTTGCCATAGTATTTATACTGAAAAATAAATAAACTAATAAATTAAGAAATATATCATTCTTATTCGTAAAGAATATTTAGAAAAATATCTAATTTGGTTATGTTTCGATCTATATATCTTAACAGCAATTTTTTAACGGAATTGAAATTATAAACTTTGTGCCTACTCCAACTTCGCTTGTAACTTTAATATCACCTTGAAGTATATCAACACACTTTTTAACGATTGATAAGCCTAATCCCGTCCCCTGAATATTACCTACATTTTTACATCTATGAAAGGAATCGAATAAAGATGGTAAATCTTCTGAAGGAATTCCTATACCTTCATCTTGAATTTCAAATAATACTTGCGATTCTTGAGAATTAAGATAAAACTTTACAGTAGTTTCTGGTTTAGAATATTTTATTGCATTAGAAAGTAAATTATTTAAAATATGTGCTAATATTTTTTCATCTAAGTATCCCATAAGCTTAGTTTTGTTGGTTATAAACTGGATATTTATATTAGATTTATTTATTTTGTTTGTATCCTGATTAATTTGCATATCTTCTGTTAATTTGCGACTATATTCAACTAAGTCTAATTCTTCTGGATTACAATCAAGTTTTCCTGCTTTAGCTTTGTCGAAAAATAGCACATCATTTAATAAATTAATCATGTGTTCAACTGCTTTTTTAATCCTATTGAAATGCTTTAACTGCTTTTCTTCGTCCCATTTATTACGGTAATTTTCTAATAATTCTGATGAAGAAAGAATAGTACTTAAAGGAGTACGAAATTCATGGGAAGTCATAGAAACAAAACTACTTTTAAGTTCATTTACTTCCTTCTCTTTGTCTAAAGCGAGTTTTAAATCTTCTTCGAGCTTTTTACGCTCGCTAATATCAATACGATAACCAATAATTTCTAAAGGATTGTCTGCGTCATCTTTGACTAATTTAAATTGATCGTATATCCAAATATAATAATTATCTTTATGCAAAAAGCGATATTCAAGATTAATTTTTTCATGAGTAAAGATATTTGCTGTCCCTGCAATAAATAGCTGTATATCTTCTGGATGAATATGATTGATCCAAAAATTAGAATCGCAGAGAATATCTTCTGCTTCAAAACCCGTTATATTAACGACATTATCAGTTATAAAAGTAACTGAGTAGTTTTGATGAATTTCTGAACTATATATCACTCCCGTACTGGAAAAGAGCATATACTGCAATTTTTTTCGTGTTATAAAAAGCGACATTTCGATTTGCTTACGCTTCGTAACATCAGTTTGCATACAGATATAATGAGTTATCCTCTTACCCTTGTTAAAGATTGGAGAAATACTTAACTGATACCAAAATTCTCTACCATCTCGACAGTAATTATTTAAGGTTAGATTGTAGTGCTTTGAAGAAGAGTTATGTTGTAACTTCAATAGTTTATTGATTTCTAAATTTAAATTTTCAAGGAAATAATTTTTAGATTCACAGCCATGCAATATACTATCATCGCAGATGCGTTTAAATTCAGAATTAGCATAAACAATTGGTTTAGAAGCTAGTCGAACATCAAAAATTGCTATGCCATTGTTACTAACATCAAATGCTGTATTTTTTAACTGTAAAGTTTGTTGTGTTTTTACTTCTTCAGTAATATTCGTATAAATACTTATCATGCCAATAGTTTTATCCGCAGCATTTTTTATTGCATCTGTTCGTACATCAATGTAGAGTACATCACCTTTATAATTAGTAAATTCTAATTCGCTACGGCACGATTCACCTTTCTCTATCGTTGCTAATAATTCTTGGTATTGTCCCGTATCTTTCCACAAAAATGACATTCCTCCTAATGCGTTTAATGTCTCACTGGTATAGTTAAATATTTTAGTAAAGCTTGAATTTAAACAAATTATGTTATCTGCTACATCTGTAATAATAATACCTTCTTTACTACTTTCTATAGCTAGCTGAAAGTCGGGCTTTTTTTCTATATCTATATCTATATCTATATTTTTCGATTTGATAATTTTTTGCTTTTTGTTACTTACTTGCTCCGCTTGCGTTATTCTGGACTGGTAATCTTTGAGTAACCAGTAAGCTATTTTTTCAGGTGTAATATAACCTACTAATTGCTCTTTTTCATCTTCAATTAATATTGGTTCTTTTAAATCAGCAAAAAGTTGCAATATTGATTTAGTATCTTGGAGTTGAGAATACTTAATTAATATTGCTGGAGTTCTCATGACTTGAGTAATTTTAGTATTTTTTAAGTCAATTTGCGACTTCACAACCTGCAAAACATCTTCCGATGAAAACGAACCTACAATCCGCCACCTTTCAACTACCAAGATATATTCTGCCAGTGGTTGATATTGATTCATCAATGTAATGGCATCCCAAATAGTTGCTTCTACTCCTACAGTTGGTGGAGTGTAATCAATTAAGTTTTCTAAAGGTAGTAAAGAAGAAGCTGGCAAGGCAGTTTGCATAAATTTATAAGAAAATAGTTCTGACAATAGTTCTTTCGGAGAGTGGTTTTAGTAAAATCCCTCTTCATATTTTTGTCTCTCAAAGGTAATAATAACTGGGGTATAAATACTGAAATATAGGGCTATTCAGCAGATTTTTGTTGACGTAGGTAGCCTAGGGAGCCAAAATATCAGCAAAAGTAGAAATTCGATTCGAAAAACCGCAACCATTGCGCGAATTATCGTTTGCATCATGGTTGCGGTCAAAAGTTGTCCAGTTACAAAAACTGTAACGAGGCTTGTAAAACTAATTATCTATGCATTAGCAGGTTCTACTAAATTCTCAATTCCTCGAATAACTTTAGCTGATTCGATTTTGTCCCCTTCTTTAATTTTTTCCAAAATTTCTTTACCTTCAGTGACATAACCAAACACGGAATAACGCCCATCTAACAAGTTGCGTCCAGCTGGAGTAAGTTCGGGTTCAAACAGAAAGAAGAAAAATTGGGAAGAACCTCCGTTAACTTCAGTTTCGGGACGAGCCATTGCTACTGCACCGTAAGAAGAGAAAGGTAGAACTGGCATTTCGGTGTAAAGTCCAGCTTCTTCAAGAGTGATACCATACATTGGCTCTTTATCGCCTTCTACAAGCACTTCTAATGGAATAGCGCGATACTCGCCTGTTTTTGGATCGATAAAACCTGCATCTTTACCCGGTGGATCTCCAGCTTGCAGTACATAAAAATCTTCAGCACGTAAGAATTCTAAGCCATCGTAAAAACCTCGTTGAACCAAATCCACAAAGTTTCCAGCAGTGACAGGAGCGCTGTAACCATCTAAAACAACTTCCACGTCTCCTTGACTAGTTTTGACTTCTACCGTGGCTCGTCCTTTTAATTGAGGTAAGTTACTGTATTCTGCGGGTACCTCAAAAGGAAAACCCGTCACCATCGATTCTTCAAGCTGGCTTACCAAATCCAAAAGCTTGGCTCTTTCGATCCAAGTTTCTTCTTTATCTTTTGTGTTTGCTACTTCTTGGAGCTTTTCTACACCAGTTTTAAGTTCGTTAATCCAAACGGAAGCCTGAATAAGATTTTCTTCGGGAACGCTTGCTAATATCTTCTCTGGTTTGCTAAGAATGCGCGAAGCAGTTTTCAAGTCATTCTTAATAGCTCCCCAGCGTCGGTTAGCTCTTAATTGGGTAGCAATATCTTCCAAACTTTTCTGCAATCTCCGCACTGGTTCGTTATCTATTGGAAGTGCATACCGTAATAAAGCTTTTCCATCGGTAATCGCATTTCCTGCTGGTAAAGCAGCAATACTCGAAGAAGTCCATCCAGTTGTACTTATTCCTATAAATACCGCTACCAGTAGCAACGTAATTAGACTATTCTTCAAAGAAGATTTTAATAATTTGAGCATGGAATTTAACAATGTAACATCAATTTTTTTGTTTATTTGGTCGTAACCTACCAACAATCTTCCCATAGCAGAGGAAGCAGAGGAAGCGAAAATGGTATCGGAATGTCTAAATTAATAAAATAAAATGGATGTATATATTTGGATAAAATCTGATAACGGATATTAAATACCACATAAAATTGATATTTGTCTAAAAACTATTTCAACACATTGGAGTCCTGGAAAATCATCAATGAGCAAAGATAAAAATAGTCAAGGTTACAAAGTAATTGCTGACAACCGTCAAGCCCGTTATTTATACGAAATTCTAGAAACTTATGAAGCTGGAATTCAGCTAACGGGAACCGAAGTCAAATCTATTCGGGCTGGTAAAACCAACCTTCAAGATGGCTACGCACTAATTCGCGACAACGAAGCGTGGCTGCTAAACGTACATATTGCACCCTACAACGCTAGCGGACAATACTTTAATCACGAACCCCGTCGAAGTCGCAAACTTTTACTTCATCGCGACGAAATTCGCAAGCTGATTGGAAAAACCGAACAGCAAGGTTTGACTTTAGTACCTTTAAAAATGTACTTAAAAAATGGTTGGGTAAAAATTAGTATAGCTCTTGGTAAAGGTAAGAAAATCCACGACAAGCGGGAAACCATTAAGAAACGTCAAGATCAGCGAGAAATGCAGCGTGCAATGAAAAATTATTAAGGTAGGGAGTAGGGAATGGGTAATGGGTAATGGGGATAATTTCATAATGCAGAAAATATCCCAGCTTGTTGGTTAGGGGCTTTTAAGTTTTAATCTAAAATCCAAAATCTAAAATCCAAAATCGATCGAGCTATTCCACTAAATAACTATGCCAAATTGATTTATCTTCATTTCTTCCGGGAGGAAGCAGTAATCTCCAGGTTTTGCCTTCTCTTTGGAGTTGTAGGTAAATGTCAAAAGTTTTTTGTGGTTGTTCTATACTTCGTTTTGGCAACTTCAAATTCAAATCGTAAATTCCCTGGATTCGGAAAGCTGGTAAATGCTCAACCGTCATCAGTTTCCGTTGCTTAATTGATAAATGATTAATTTCAAGTTCGCGAAAATCCAAATTTAAGTTTTCACTCAGTTGCTGTTGTGTTTCCTGCATCGAGAGAGCGATCGCCTTTTTGACTAATTGTTTATTCGGTGATGGCGTACCAAAACTACAAGCTGTCAATAACACCAGCAAAATTATCATTAAAACCAGTTTTACCATTTGAGTTAGAAGTTAGAAGTTAGGAATTAGGAATTAGGAATTAGGAGTTAGTAATTAGGAATTAGGAGTTAGAACATAAAAATTATATACCCCTTGTCTCCCTATCTCCCCATCTCCCCCCTCTCCTTCACTGCTCACTGTTCACTGATAACTGCTCACTGATAACTGATTTTATGCAAGTTAAAGAAATTGGCGAACAAGGACTTTTGAAAATATTGCAGCGTTTCTGTCCTCCAGATATTGTCGGAGATGATGGAGCAGTATTGCCAACCGTTGCTGAAAAATCTTTGGTAGTAACTACAGATGTATTAATTGATAAAGTTCACTTCAGCGAAACTACTACTTCTGCGTCAGATGTTGGTTGGCGGGCGGCGGCTGCAAATCTTTCCGATCTAGCCGCGATGGGAGCTTCACCGTTAGGTATTACCGTTGGCTTGGGACTTCCCGGAGATACTGCCGTAAATTGGGTGGAAAACTTATACCAAGGAATGACCCAATGTTTACAAGAATATAATACCCCGATTGTTGGCGGTGACATAGTGCGATCGCCGGTTATAAGTGTAGCGATTACGGCTTTCGGACAAGTTTCGGATAAGCTTACTATTCGTCGCAATCAAGCCAAAGTAGGAGATGCGATTGTCGTTACGGGCTGTCATGGGGCTTCTCGTGGAGGTTTAGAATTACTGCTAAATCCCGATTTAAAAACAAGTTTGAGTGCATACGATCGAGAGGCTTTAATTAAAGCACATCAACGACCAAAACCGCGCTTAGATGTTTTACCAATTCTTTGGGAAATATTTGATTCCTTTAATCTCGTAGATGTCTGTGGAATGGATAGTAGCGACGGTTTAGCAGATGCAATTCTACAAGTTTGCCAATCCTCTCAAGTTGGTGCAGTTATTGAAGCATCTCAGATTCCTTTACATAAAGCTTTTAAAAATTGGCTAACACCTGAACTTGCTTTACAATATGCTCTCTATGGTGGCGAAGATTTTGAGTTACTACTTTGCTTACCCCAACCAGCGGCAAGTGAATTAGTACAAAAACTTGGTAATAGTGCAGCAGTAATTGGAACTATTACTAATAGCGATAAAGTGTTACTGCACGATAGACACGAGAAAATTCCCGACCAAGTTTTAAACTTAAGTCGGGGATTTCAACACTTCACAACTTAGAAGGTGGGGAGCTAGAGATACAAAGTTTTATATTTAAAGCTCCTAACTCTTAACTCATAACTCCTAATTTTTAGTTATTCCACTTCTGAGCAACTAATTCAGCTAAATCAACAACGCGCTGAGAGTAACCCCATTCGTTGTCGTACCAAGCCATAACCTTAACCATATCGCCACCCATAACCATTGTGAGGCTAGCATCTACAATCGAAGAGGTATCGCTACCTTTATAATCCGATGACACCAAAGGTAAATCGCTGTAACCTAAAAACCCTTTCAATTCGCCTTCAGCAGCATTTTTAAAAGCTTGGTTAATTTCTTCAGCAATGGTAGGCTTCTCAACTTGGACTACAAAATCTACCATCGAAACGTTAGGAGTAGGCACTCGTAATGCTACACCATTCAGTTTCCCTTTAAGCGCTGGTAACACTAATGCTACTGCTTTTGCTGCACCAGTAGATGTAGGTACAATATTCATTGCTGCCGCTCTTGCGCGTCGCACGTCTCGGTGAGAAGCATCAAGTAAACGTTGGTCGCCCGTGTAGCTGTGAGTAGTGGTCATGGTACCTTTGATGATACCAAATTTTTCATCTAACACTTTAGCTACAGGAGCCAAGCAGTTGGTGGTACAGCTAGCATTACTAACCACGTCATACTTGGAAGGATCGTAATCTTGATGATTTACTCCCATTACGAAAGTACCTACATTACCGCCCTTTCCAGGAGCCGTAATTAAAACTTTTTTAGCGCCCGCTTTAATGTGCTTTCTCGCCCCTTCTTCAGTAACAAATACCCCAGTTGACTCGATAACCAAGTCAATATCCCATTCTTTCCAAGGTAAATTCTCTGGATTACGGTCAGATACACATTTTATTGTCTTACCTTTTATTGTAATGGAGTTATCATCAGCTGAAATTTCAGCATTTTTTAAATTGCCTAGCATCGTGTCATACGTCAGCAAATGAGCATTCGTTCTGGGGTCTGAGGTATCGTTAATAGCAACAACTTCAAGGTTACTATTTTCTCTCGTCATCCAACAGCGCATAAAGTTACGTCCGATGCGACCGAAACCATTAATTGCAACTCTAACCACAGGTCTTGCCCTCTGTATTTATGTCTAAACAGTGCTTATTTATGACCTCGATCATATCGCAAAGGGGGGAGTATTAATAACTATAGAGCGTTAGATTCCTAAAAAAGTTGATAAATTATCCCGATTAGATGCTGCGATCGCCGAGATTAGCGATATGGGTTTTGACAAATTTTGTAACTAAGCCTAAAAAAAACTAGTAAATTAAACGTAAGTTACGAATATTACTTGACGTAACTCTTCCTAAAGAGGTATGTATTAATTGCCAGCACATGATAAGCGCTCTTATTGCTCAGTTGTTGCTCTAGTTGCTTGCAGATTGAGTCGGATTGAGTTATATTCACACCACTTGAGAATAGAACCGCACTTAGCAAATTGCACAATTGTGTTAATTACGAGCGCCTAAATATCATAAAGGAAGGTTACAAATATATCCGAACCAGCAGTTTGATGATAGTTGTATTTAGATACAAAGAACTATTTGTTGGCTTGGCATGATAGTGGCAGCTTTATTCTTAAATTAATTGTTTGCTATCAGTAACTTTGGACAAGAAAGGCACTATGATTTATGGGCTTATAAGAACCAAAATCCATATACGAATTTTCGCTTAACTATATCGCAAGTTATAAGTTAATCGGGATTCGGGCACCTAAATCTCCTTTTTGCTTTGTAGACTAAAACAAAGTTGTTTCGACTACATAAAGGCAATGTCTTTGATTCGTATTTTCGTTAAAGCCAATGAGACTCAAATTCATACATATGGATTTTATCTAGATGCAAATCTACTTTCACTGCTTCGGGTAGTATTGTAAACAATTACCTTTTTAAATTGACAAAGATGTATTGTGAATTACAATTGTTTATTTCCAGATTGCGCTTCTATTCTCAGAAGAAACATAATAATAGTTTGGAAAGAGAAAAAAATGCCATCGGGGGTTAAAATCTTTGCGGAACAACTAAAATGAATGCAACAAATCTAATATTTAAATATGAAATAAAATATACAGGGTTATTGTCAGTACAAGTACAATTATCGGTACGTTCCGCGTGTTAAAAGTGTTAATGGTGTGGTGTGGTGTCAGAGGAAAATAAGATGGTAAATGCAGTAGATTTTAACGGTAGACCATTTCATTTCATTGGTGTAGGCGGTATAGGTATGTCAGCTTTGGCATATATACTCGCTCAAAAAGGTTTTCTTGTTAGTGGTTCAGATGTTCGTCCAAATCATATTACTCACAAGCTCGAATCGATTGGAGTTAATTTTTTTGGTCAACAAGAACCAGCTAATCTGGAATTTTTTAACAGAGAATCAATAGGGGCAGAATTAACAAGCGGGGACAAATATACGACACCCCAAGTAGTTTGTTCTACCGCGATTAATGCGAACAATTCAGAATATAAAGCAGCATTAGAAAATGGCTGTCCTATTTTTCATCGTTCTGATATATTGGCAGCATTAATATCCCAGTACAATAGTATTGCTGTTGCGGGAACTCATGGTAAGACAACCACTAGCAGCATGATTGGTTATATGCTGCTGCAAGCAGATGTCGATCCAACAATTATTGTCGGTGGTGAAGTAAAGGCTTGGGAGGGTAATGCTCGTTTGGGACAAAGCCCTTATTTAGTAGCAGAAGCGGATGAATCGGATGGTTCTTTGGTTAAGCATTCCCCAGAGATTGGGATTATTACCAATATAGAATTAGATCATCCAGACCACTACGATACATTGGATGAAGTAGTAGATATTTTCAAAACATTTACTAGCCAATGCAAAACTTTAGTAGCTTGTATTGATTGCGAAACAGTGCGCGATCGCTTCGCCCCTCATATTAGCTACAGCCTCTTACCAGATAGCGGTGCCGATTACTATGCAACAAATATCGATTATCGTGCCGACGGTACTACAGCTTTAGTTTGGGAACAAGGTGTCGCCCTTGGAGTGTTGAACTTAAGTGTATTAGGTCATCACAACTTGAGTAACGCTTTAGCAGCAGTAGCCGTAGGTAGAAAGCTAGGTTTAGAGTTTGGCGAAATTGCTAGAGGTTTAGCTACTTTTGAAGGTGCCAGACGACGCTTCGAGTTTCGAGGAGAAGTTGACGGAATTACTTTTATAGATGATTACGCGCATCACCCCAGCGAACTCAGCGCCACATTAGCTGCTGCAAGATTGCAAGCAAAACCGGGGCAACGAGTAGTTGCAATATTCCAACCTCACCGTTATAGTCGCACGCACACATTTTTAACCGAATTTGCAACATCTTTCAGCCATGCGGATGTAGTCGTCTTAACCGATATCTACAGCGCCGGAGAACCAGATACTGGTTTAATTAATGGCGAAAAACTAACCGCAGAAGTTGCGAAAAATCACTCTTATGTAGAGTATCAGCCAACTTTAGCTGATGTTCGCGAGTACTTGGAGAAAAACTTACGTCCGGGAGATTTAGCACTATTCCTCGGTGCTGGAAACTTGAACCAGACAATTCCCCTAGTTATAGATTCTCTTCGGCAAGTAGTACAAGCCACATCCTAACAACAAAGACTAGCCGACATCGGGTTTCTTACCTTAAATATACTCTGTGTCGGACAAGCCCTTAATTGCTCAATCTAAAACCGTATGATTACGGTATTCCCGCATTAAAATCTATTCAATACTGGCAAATATGACCATTTCCCAGGCGGCTGCGAATGTTCGTAAAGTTTCTAATGATACTACCGATCGAAGAGAAATAAAAGTGGAAGGTAAGAAAAAAGAAATTGCTTTAAATGGTAATGACTGCATTATTAAGCCCGAAGTTTCTTTATCTTCTTACACATCCTATAGAGTTGGGGGCCCGGCAGAATGGTATGTTGCCCCCCGTTCGTTAGAATCTTTGCAAGCTAGCGTGGAATATGCAAAAGAACACGAGCTATCAATTACGGTACTTGGTGCTGGTTCTAACTTATTAGTTAGCGATAAAGGCATACCGGGTTTAGTTATCGCTACTCGTCATATGCGCTATAGCAATTTTGAATCCGAAACTGGTAGGGTAACATTTGCTGCCGGAGAATCAATTCCTGCTTTAGCATCGGCAGTCGCAGAACGTGGTTGGGAAGGTTTTGAATGGGCGGTTGGCATTCCAGGAACCATCGGTGGTGCCGTAGTCATGAATGCTGGAGCGCATAATAGCTGTATTGCAGATATCTTAGTCAGCGCTGAGGTACTAACTCCAGACGGTGCTTTAAAAACTCTAACTCGCGAAGAATTAAACTACAGCTACCGTACTTCCGTACTGCAAGGAAGCAATTTAATAGTTACTCAAGCAACCTTGCAGCTTCAGCCCGGTGCAGATCCAGCAGAAGTTACCGCAAGAACAAAGCAACACAAAAAACATCGGCTAGCTACCCAGCCTTATCATTTACCTAGTTGTGGCAGCGTATTCCGCAATCCTAAACCTCATTCCGCAGGTAAATTAATCGAAGAAGCCGGTCTTAAAGGCTTTAAAATCGGTCAAGCGCAGGTAGCGCAACTTCATGCTAATTTTATTGTTAATTGTGGTGGAGCTACTGCCAACGATGTTTTCAATCTGATTCGTCACGTTCAGCAGCAAGTACAAGATCGCTGGTCAATTGGGTTGCACCCAGAAGTTAAAATGTTGGGAGAGTTTCAAGCTGCTTAGTTTAATCAATTGCTCGTAAAGAATTGGAAAAATATGGATTATTGATTTAAAATTGAGTCAAAAAATGCTCAATATCTGATTTCCACCACACTTGGGGTGCATTACATCAAGATAAAAAAACTGTCAAATAACACGACGCATCTATAATTGAATTTGATTTGTTATTGAAAGCACACGCTTACTATTTATTATGGCAGAAAAAGGACAAGGGTTTGGCTTTGGCTTAGGAAAAATGAAGGAACTCGCTGAAGCCTTCAAAAAAGCCCAGCAAGTTCAAGAAGGAGCCAAACAACTCCAAGAAGAATTGGAGCAAATGGAAATCCAGGGAGAATCTGGTGGTGGAATGGTAAAAGTGATTCTTAGTGGGAACCAAGAACCCAAGCGAGTAGAAATTTCTCCTGATGCAATGAATGAAGGAGCAGAAGTTCTTTCCGATTTGGTGACTGCTGCAATGACAGATGCTTATAACAAATCCACTGCTACCATGCGCGATCGCATGGAAGATTTGACCAGCGGATTGGAACTTCCCGGATTTTAATTTTTAATTTTCAATATGAAAGTTAAAGTTTGCATCGGCATTCTAAAATGTCAGAAACTGCAATTTGAACGGGAATAATCGCGCTGATTATGGCTTATAAGCTGCTATTTGTCTGCTTGGGTAACATTTGTCGTTCGCCAACCGCAGAAAATGTGATGAATCACCTGGTAGAAAAAGCTGGTTTAAGTGATTCTATTATGTGTGATTCTGCCGGAACATCAAGTTATCACATCGGTAGTCCCCCAGATTCTCGCATGAGTGCTGCTGCGAATAATCTTTTAGGATTCAAACTTCGCGGAAATGCACGAGCCTTTGAATCATCGGATTTTGAAAATTTCGATTTGATTTTGGCAATGGATAGGCAGAATTATCGCGATATTCTTTCTATGGATTCGAGCGGGGAATATCAAGAAAAAGTGCGCTTGATGTGTGACTATTGTCGCACTCACTCTCTTAAAGAAGTGCCAGATCCCTATTATGGTGGAACGGAAGGCTTCAATCAAGTTGTAAATTTGCTTATTGATGCTTGTGGAGGTCTTTTAGAAGATATTAGTTAGTCCTCCGGATACACTAAGCGGCACCTGACGGTGAACGCGAACGGTAACGTTAACGCACTGCTCAAGTAAATTTGTAGGAATTCAAAATTAATTCTCAATTCATAGTTAAGAGTTATAATTGATAACTCTTAACTTTTTAGTTTTTAGGGAATGAGGCATTGGGCATTGGGCATTGGTAATTGTTAATTGATAACTGTTCACTCCTAACTCCTAACTCCTAACTTATTCTTCTCCCCATTACCCATTCTCTAAATCAACAAACCATTAACTTCTTTGGCACGTTCAACCAATGCTCTCCAAATTTGTTGCTGTTGAACGCGCTGTTCTATTTGTCCAAATTCCGACCAAACTTTTAATGATTCTTTACGCAGAAAGATTCGCCATTCCAACTTTACGTTTCTAGCGCGAATCGCTCGATCTACAAATTCTTCAACCATAAAATAAGCATCTGTAGAAGGTTCGCAAAGTATTTTATTTAAAGCTTGTTCGGATGTATCGGTAGCTTCTTGATGTTGTTTCTGTAGAGTATGTAATATTTGTTCTTCAATGTGAGATTCCGGAATAGCTGCTTCAATTTGATTGATTGTTTCTAAAAAAGCAAATTGGTTATTATCTGGCTTAAGTTTATCAATATTAAGTCTAATAAGACGGATTATTCTTCCGGCATTAGAAACATCAAATTCATACAGCTTTTGAAAACCTAGTTTGAGATTGCTGGCATTATGGGGAAGAAGATTATATATAATTTGTAGAAAATCTATTTCCTGAGAATCTACAAGTTCTCCTAGATAAGATTTAAGGATTTTTATAACTAAATATTTTCGGCTTTCTAATGAAAGCTGCATCGCTTTATCCAAAGAAATAAAATGTTCTAAAAAATTAGTACGTATTTCATGTAAATACTCGTTATAAGCAGTGTTGTAAGAGCCAAACAGATGACGACGTTCTGCAATTTCTTCCCTAGTTGTAGGAATTCCCACATCCGTTCTACATTGTTGAATTGCATTTTTTACTCTTTCTTCAAATTCGCTATCTAAGCTATTCCGATTCTCTTTTAATTCTGCTAATAATTTTTCTAAATCGTTCGTTAGTTTACGCCAAAACTGTTCAAAAAGTTGTTCAAATAATAAGTCTCCGTCACCGTACCTAGTTAAAGCCAAATTAGCTTTGTTTAACTCAATACCGATATTTTGATGAAGTATATCTAACTGTTGTTCGTACTCCCGCCTATATTCTCTTTCAATTGACTCCACGTTCTCAACTAAATAGTCGAGAATCGGTTCTAAAACTTCAGTAAAAGCCTCTTGAGAATCGGAACAATCGGCAATAATACATTTTGCAACTCGAATTGGCGTTTCTTTGATTTCAGCTTGCAATCTTTGGCAACGGTAGCCGTTATCGCCACCTTCTACACCATGTTTGGTGCGGTTGAGAATCATAAAAGAACATTTGGAAAGAGGAAAATTCGATAAAGCATTGCGAGCGATTTGATATAGTTTTAAATGTGCCTCTCCCCAAACAGCATTAGCTTCTGGCCTACGAACGAATAAAATAAAATCGGCTTCTTCGGATAGAATTTTAATTAATCTTTCTGCTTCGATTAAATTTGTATCTCCCAAACCAGGTAAATCTAATAAGGAAATCTGACCAATATCTTTGTAAGGAAAAGAACAAGATATCACACAGTCTTTAACTGCTAAATAATTAACGATTTTATCGCCGTTTTCATTTTTTGCATCTTGAGTAACATATTGTGGAATTTCTGATTCAGCAATTTCTACGGTCGGAGAATCAAGTAAATGGCGATATTTGGCAATGTTGGAATAATAATCCTTACGCAGATGTCCGTATCTAGCTTTGTCAAATTCGCTATCTTTTTTTTCTAAAGGTAAAGCAGGTGGAGGAGTACGAGCAAATTCTTCGACTGTTACAGGTTTTTTGCCCAAACCCAAAGTTTCGTAATAAGGAGCAAGTACTTGGTTTTGGAATTCCGCAGTTGAATAAAAATGTACCTTAGCTACTGCTTTTTGTAATCTTGGTTGATGAACAATTTTGCTTAATGTACCCGTACAGTATCCCTGGGCACCATCAGGAATTACTTGGTTGCTGAGTCCTGTCAAACTTTGTAACAAGCGACTTTTACCTTGTCGAGCATAACCAACAACTGCAATATTTATTGTGCTGCGACTACACCGAGAGCGCAGTTTTTCCAGTGAATTTGAAAGATTATCGATTTGATTAATTACTCCAAAATCAATTTCTCTCAAACGTTTAACAGATGTAGCGTCAACACTCGGATCTTGAAACTCAGATTGGTACTGTTTTAAATTAGCTAGTGCTAACTTACAAGCTTCTAAATTTGCTTTATCGCGTTCGATTTTACTAGCAAATCTTTGTCGTTGTTGAATAATCGCATTTATAAGTTCAGTTCGACGGATATCAATTTGAATTGTTTTCATATTTTAAAGGGGGAACAGGGCATAGGGGAAAGGGAACAACTAGGAGAAACTTCTTCAAATCTTTAAAAAAACATTTTCTGTTGCTTATTGCCTATTCCCCGTTTCCCTCTCAAGAGTTATAGCTTCCATGAGGTGAAAATTCTGAATGTCTTTGTGATACTGGGGATTGTGTAATGTTGAAAAAATAGAATTTTAAACATCAACTTGATAACAATACTCATGTAATTGAAGAAAAGCAGTAAAACATCTGACCTAATTACGAAAATTCTCTATAAATCTCTATAAATATGTCAATCGCAAGTTAGAAGCGGTAAATGGCAAAATTCGGTAATGTAATCACAAACAACTTTAAAATCCGGGTAAACTGCCGTGGTTCCAATTAGAGACAATAATCCGATTTCCATTACACCTTATGTTACTTATGGACTGATTGCCGTCAATGTCTTAGCTTTTCTGTACGAATCGAGTTTGCCTCCCCAGTTTCTAGACGGGTTTCTTCATTTATTTGCTGTAGTACCGCGAGAATTAAGCTCTAGTTTTGCCGGAATTGCCGTAAATCAACCCGTTCCCGAATGGTTGACTTTGATTACTTCCCAGTTTTTACACGGTGGTTTGTTGCACCTGGGAGGTAATATGTTATTTTTGTGGATTTTTGGTAACAATGTTGAAGAAAAATTAGGTTATGTAAAATATTTGATTTTTTACTTAGCTTGCGGTGTATTAGCATCCTTGGCTCAATGGTATTTTTCCCAAGGTTCCGCAATTCCTTCTTTAGGTGCTAGTGGTGCGATCGCCGGTGTGATGGGAGCATATATCATCCGTTTTCCCAAAGCAGAAGTTCTCGGTGTCGTACCTTTGGGCATCTTTTTCCCTACCTTCCGAGTTCCCGCTTACTTCTTTTTGGGATTCTGGTTTATTCAACAAGCTTTTTATGGTGTTTCCAGTTTAGGAATGCCTACTAATATTGGTATGGAAAGTGGTGGAATTGCCTATTGGGCACACGCTGGCGGTTTTGTTTTTGGAGCAATCCTCGCTCCGATATTAGGTTTGTTTAGCGATAAATCTGCCGACGAATCTTGGTAAAGAAGATTTGGGAGTTAGGAGTTAAGAGTTAGGAGTTAGCAGTTAAAAAATTTCCTCTTATCCTCCCATTCCCCTTTTCCTACCCCCTAAATTTACATAGTTGAAATCCCCTATACTTCGCAACTGCAAGCCCTACGCGTTATAGTGCAGTTGTTACTCAACAAAAAAAAACAAAAACACCAGTGTTTCCTCTATACGACGAAAACCCAACGCGAATCACTCCTTTTGTTACCTACGGTTTGATTGGCATGAATGTTTTAGTGTTTCTTCACCAATTATCTTTGCCAGAAGCACAATTAAATCAATTTTTCCAGCTGTATGCAGTCGTACCGCAACAGTTAACTGCTAGCTTTGCTGGTGGAGCAATCAATCAGTCGGTACCAGAATGGGTAACTTTGTTTTCCTCACAATTCTTACACGGCGGTTGGTGGCACCTAATTTCTAATATGGTGTTTCTTTGGGTTTTCGGTAACAATATTGAAGACCGTTTGGGTCATTTTAAATATATATTTTTTTACTTGGCTTGCGGCGCTTTAGCTGCTTTATGTCAGTGGTTTATTGGTATGGATTCTACTATCCCTTCATTGGGTGCTAGTGGTGCAATTTCTGGAATTTTAGGTGCTTACCTGATCCGCTTCCCTCATGCTTTAGTTAGAACTTTTATTCTTCTAGGTTTTTTTATAATTACCCCCAGAGTACCAGCATGGATACTAATAGGAGTTTACATTGTCCAAAATGTTATATCTGGTGTTGCCGATTTGCAAAGAGCCGCTAATATGACTATGGAAACAGGTGGAGTTGCTTATTGGGCGCACATTGGCGGGTTTGCATTTGGATTAGCTTTAGGTCCCTTGCTTGGTTTATTTAAAGATGATTACTAATAAGAGTTAGGAGTTATTTAATTTTGGATTTTAGATTTCAGATTTTGAATTAAATAATTAGGAGTTAGGAGTTAGGAGTTAAGAGTTAGGAGTTAGCCCCTTGTGTCCCCATCTCCCCATCCCCCTCCCATTCTTCAATTCCGATGAACTCCTGCCGTATACTCCTCCGGATGTATAATTTCTGAATCTTCTTCAATGTATGATACTGGTTCTTCAACAGTCATAGTTACATCGGCACCATTAATAACTACTCCTAATAATCCCATTTCAGATTCAACTAATTCATCGATGGCTTCACCAAATATATTTTCTTGGGTGTAATTTGGTCGAGCTACCATAACTATACCGTCGCTGTAAGGATGAATTAGTAAAGCATCGTTTGACAAACCTAAAGGATTTGTGTCTAAAATTACCATATCAAACCTTTCTCTGGCATCTTCCATTAATCGCCGTAATTCGCTAGATTCCAGAATTGCGGCTGATTGCCGTAAAGGACCGGGACTAGGTACGATGTATAAGTTTTCTACATCTGGTACAAGGTGGATGCATTCGCTACTGCCGTAGTAGCGCAGGGGTTCAATGTTGGCATTTGAGTCGATATTTACATTCAGCGATTCACAACGAGATGGCGATCGCAAGTCTGTTTCGATTATTATTGTTCGTTTTCCGGCACGTGCGGAAGCAATTGCTAAGTTGTAAGCGCTTGTGGTTTTACCTTCTGAACTACCCGTACTAGTAACAAGTACAACTTTGACTTTTTTACCACCAGATCGACGTACATTAGAACGGAATTTTTCTAAAATCTCCATGTAGGGAGACTCGGCAGAAAGTACGACTGGAACAAGCTCTCGATCGGTATCTTCAACCGCCATTATAGGCAATTCAGCAAGCAGCAATACTTCTCGCTGTTTGAGTGCGTTGCGAATATCTTCTTTGGTTTTGAAAGTACCTTCGAGAGAACCTAGTAAGAAAATTACACCACTACCAATTAATAACCCTAAGAAACCACCGATACCTAAAGTTACAGGTACGCTTTGAGCGGATGATTCTTGTTGTCTAGCTACAGGCGGTTGAGCAATCCTTAAAGTACTTACTGTTTCTGCTTCTGCGGTTCTAGCATCGACTAATTTTGCCTGCATTTGGTCGTAAACAGCTTTTTTTAAACCTACCTGCTGTACTAAGCGCGATCGTTCTAATTGTTTGTTAGGGATTAGAGCGTAATCTCGCTGTAATCTTTTTTGTTCTTGCACCAAATCAAGCAACTGTCTTTGCAAAGTTTCCCGTTGAGTTTGTAAAGCGACTAACTGATTTGCTAGCTGCTGTCGTGCGGGATCTAAATTACTTTGAGCGCGAACACCGGAAACGTTAGGAAGAGGAGCAGTATTACCGACTCCACCAACTACTTCAGCTGCGCGTTGTTGCAACAGTTTTTCGTAAGCATCTTTTTGACGTTGCAACTGAACCATATTTGGATGATTCGGACGCAAATCTTTTCTAAATACTTCCATCTGGGATTCAACTTGATAAATTTGGTTGCGTAAATTACCAATAATCGGATCGGCACTTAAAGCCGAAGAAGTATATGCTTGTTGAGCGCTCAATCCCAATCTTTGTTGCAAACTGCGAATCTGAGCATCAATGCCAGAAACGGTCAGTTTAATTTGCCTTTGCTGATTTTGGCTACCCGTAATGGTGTTGAGCAAACTACCATTTTCAGCAGCTAGAATTGCCGGTCGTTCTATCTTGTCGTATTGTTCTAGTTTCTTTTCAGCTTCTTCTAATTCAGCAGTTACCTTCGGCAGTCTTTCCTCAATTTTGTCAATTATCTCTTGTAATCGCCCGGTATTTATTTCTTCGCTCAACTTTACCATTTCTTGCATTAAAGCAAACACTGTTTGTTTTGCTCTTTCGTTATCGGTATCTTGGTATTTAATAGTAATAATGCCAGCACTTAACTGACCATCTTCGCCTATTTCAGGTACGCTAACGTCAAGCTTGTTCCCTACTTTTTTTGGTTGTACATTGACTTTTTCTGCTACAGCTTCAATTATCTTATCTTGTAATAAACGACCTTTTGATAATGCAAAACCTCTTTGCTGGATTTCACTACCAGTTGCTGAGAAACTAACTGGTGGACGGGTATATTCTAAGGCTCCAATAGCATTAAATTTAGCAGGTGGTTCTGGTTGTACGGCTAGTAAAGTTGACCCGGCAACAACTAAACCAAAACTAGCTAATCCTATCCATTTGTATTTATCAAAAGCAATTAAATAGCGCTTAACAATTGGTGGAGTCATGGCAGTAAATACAAACAGAGTTGGCGACGAACATAGATAATATCAGTAAATTTATATTGATATCTAAATTGATACCTAAAAAGTGAAAGCTTCAAAAAAGCGAACAAAAGACTGAATATCAAGAAAAGGTCTAGTAACATTTGAAAGAACGTTGGTAATTTTACCAATCAGATTTCGACCAACAACAATAACATCGTTGTCTTGCAACGGTACGTTTTGAGATGCATCTCCTCTAAGGGCACTTCTGGCATTTAGTCTTTGGGTAACTGCTTTACCTTGTTCTGAATCAAAGCGTACTAAGGCAACATCTTTCAAGTCGGAGCGAGGAATGCTTACACTTCCTAAAGCATCAATAAAATTACTGCCATTAGGTAAAGTTTGAGTAATTATTCCTCCCGAAGCGTAATTTAATACACGTACTCTAATTGCAGGCTGTGCTAAAGATGAACGCGCAACTACATTTGTGTCATAACCATCATCCATAGCAACTTCACGGCGGGGAATAATTAGTGAATCGCCATCTTGTAACCGTAAAGACGGGAAAGTACCGCCATTTAATAAGGGAGTATACAAGTCAATATTTTGCGTGACTACCGAACCATCTATTAGTTTGCGACGTACTTGGATTTGCCGTAAATCCGCCGTTTGAGTCGATCCTCCAGCCGTCCGCAGGACATCTAGAATAAGGGGTAATGCCGGATTCACGGGATAAACCCCAGGTCTAAATATTTCTCCGGCAACATTTACTTGAATCGGTCGCGGTGATAATAAGGAAATCGTGACAACAGGCTCTACTTGAACGCGCTGTAAACCCAATCGAATTTTTTCTTGGGCTTCTTCAAGAGTCAAACCTTTGACCGAAATTTTTCCCAGTCGGGGTACTGCGATATTACCTTCTACATCTACCCTCGTCTGAAAATTCAGAGGAGGACGTTGCGCGGCTAATGCTACTGTAACGCTTGGTTCGACTACAAAACGATTCAAGACAGCACGAATTTTTGTTTGGGCTTGTTCTAAGGTTAAACCCTGGAGAGATACAGTTCCGGCTAAAGGCACTACAACATTACCCTCTCGATTTATCGATGCTTGGAAGCTCAAATCGGGGAAACGCTGCACTATTACAGTAATTCCATCTCCCGCTCCCAAACGATAACGACCTTCAGGTGCTTCTACAAATATGCCGATTACATCATCGGTGCCTAAAAGATATCTAGTAAATTGAGGTGATATCTCTCCATCGTCGTTCGAGGGAAGCGGAGCTAAGAACTCCGTATCAGGTGGAGGTGCAGGAAGCGGTCCCACAGGATTTTGTTGTAAAGGCGGTTGTTGAGGTGTTTGAGCAAAAATAGGTTGGGAAGCTGTTGCAAAAAAAACACTTATTTGAAGACTCGCAACACAAAAGGCGTTGAATTTACGCATATGACATAATCGAGTTCTAAACATCTGTGCATAAACTGATCTAAAGCATAAAAACGGCAAAACGCCTATTTCTAGAAAACAGTTAAAATATTGATTGATTGTATATGTATATTTTTATGTACTGTTTACCCCCAAAATGCGCGAAAATACTGTTCTGACAAAAAAATACCTAAGTCTCTATCAAGAACTGAAATTAAATAATCTAGTTTGCACCTTTTGACCAATAGACTTTATTTGTTCCCAGGTTGTTTCTACTTCCCCAAAAGGCTCCATTGGAATAAATAAACTAACAGCAACCCACGGAACTCGCTGCTTATGCCACTGTGCTAACTGGTCAGCCCAGAACCAGTTTAAAGGCGAAAAATGTCCGCCGTTTGGCATTGCGTACCATTGCAAAACAGCGAAAGTTTGTTTTTGGCTAGATGCACGGAAAAATCTCGCTTTTATCTCATTTTTTTGTTTGGCTTCCGGCTGTTCAACCACAAATTCGGTTTCTCTATATTGAGCAACCTGCCACTCTCCCCACTGCATTCTTCCCCAACTATCAATTTCTGTCCATTCAACCTGGGGTTGGCTTTTAGGGCCATTTTGAGGTAACAACAGTAATATCGCTGTTGCACCAGAATCCTCTTTTTGCATAAGTTGCAAAGACCATTTACCAGAACCCAGTTTTTGCTCCTGTTGTTGAGTAATTGTCCAACCAGGTAATTTTAAACCTGTTTTACGCAGTTGCTTTATCTCTCCCAGGTTGATGATGGGTGGTGGTTCTTTCCATTGCCAATTACCTCGAAAGTACCCTGGTAGTGCCCCTATCGCCAGTAGCAGCACTAATATTACAAGTGCTGCTATCTGCAAAAACTGACGTTCCTTAAAAAATCGGGAAAGGGAAATCATTTAATGAACTATTAACTACAAAAGACAAAATTGTACTTTTTATACTGGCATTATGAGTTCAGTAATTTCAACAGTGCTTTACCAATTGTGCAGTATTGGCAACAGACAATTTACTGATTTTGATCCTCTAAATTCTCAACCGAGTCTTCTGAAAAATAACTATCAATCCAATTAATCGTTGGTATTAATAGTAGTAACATACAAGCGGAATAGAGATCTCCACCCCAACTATCATGCAACCAATAAAAAGCACCATCTTGTCCGGTTCCATGAAAAAAGGTAAGTAAAGTATTGCGAATTACATTTGCGGTAACGCTGAGAATTACTGCTATTGATAAAAACCAAATGCTTTTACGTCTAGAAGATAAAGTATCCGTCCAATAAAGCAGAATTAAACCAACATAGATAGTAGTAAACAGCATTTTTAAACCCGCACAGTAAGGTGCAACTTCTACAATCCGCTGATTTACGTATATATTTATTCCATCTACAACTACAGGTATACCAGACTGATTAACAATAAAGCCAGCAGTTCCAGCAATAAAGCTTTGCAAAGGCAAAGTAAAAGGTGCTATTAAATAAGGTACAGAATTAGGAGTTGCCAGTAAAATTAATAATAAAGGAAAACTTTGTAATTTTAAACCTTTAATTCCCTTTATCCACAAACATAATCCAGTTAATATTACCGGAAAAGATAGGTTTACCCATTCACCGACACCGCTAAGATAAAAAACTCCTCCTATTGCTAACAATATGCCACCCAAGATATTAGTGCTATCTGGTAATCTCACCCATTGTTTGCGATTCATCCAAGCTAGATAAGCCGCGAATGGAAAACCAATAATACCGTAACTAAAATATTCGTGTTCGATACTAATATTTTTGTTTATCCAGCCATCGTACCAAAAAAGTACTAAGGGAGCATACAGTAAAACTAATATACCTAAGATTGCATAATTGAATATTTGTGGTGGAATCGAACGTCTTACTTGATGTTGAGTTAACATAATTTTAGTTAATTCATCTTGTATTTGTTAAAAAAAACTCAAAAAATCCTTGTAGCAGCTAATCTATTTTAGGTTTTATATTTTAAATTAAACTTATGGTTATGGATTAATCTCTAAGATTAATGATGATACAAAAAATCATAAACAAATTAAACCAAAATCATACTGATTGAAGCTTTTTTTTTAATAAAATATAAAACTGAAACAGTTGAAACTGTAATCAAAAATTAACCATTATTTGCTTTCTGCTAAGGAATAGCCGATAATTTCAAAATTCTTAAACATGAAGCAATTTATATTGGCGTTCGCTAACTACTGATGCAATTGCTGTTACCACCTCTTTGACTTGATTGCTAGTTAAACCGGGATACATGGGCAAGGATAATATTTGTTTTGCTAACTTTTCAGAATCAGGGAAGTCTCCCATTTCATAGCCTAAATCCTTAAAAGCAGGCTGGAGATGGCAGGGAATCGGATAGTGAATTCCAGTTTGAATTCCTGCTTCAGCAAGTTTTTCTTGAATTTCTTCTCTTTGTAAAGGACAGGATTGATCTATTTTAATTACATAAAGGTGATACACGTGTCCCTCACCGCTTTGATTTTGCATGGGATTAATTCCCAATGACTTCAAAGGAGCTAGTTCGCTATCGTACTGTTGGGCTATTTTTAGACGGCTGGCATTCCATTGGGGTAAATGGGGCAACTTTTGATGCAGTACTGCTGCTTGCAAAGTGTCCAAACGGCTATTAGTACCCATCTCGACATGGTAATACTTTCTCGATGCACCATAATTCCGCAAGCGTACCATTTTCTGTGCTACTTCCTTATCTGAAGTAACTAATATTCCACCATCACCAAATGCACCCAAATTCTTACTAGGATAAAAACTATAAGCTGCTGCGATTCCTATAGAACCAGCCTTATATCCATCTCTGTGGGCTAAGTGTGCTTGTGCTGCATCCTCAAAAATCATTAGCTCGTGTCTTTGAGCAAAATCTATTAATTCTTTCGGAGACACGACTTGACCGTATAAATGTACTGGAATAATAGCTTTAGTTTTCGGTGTAATCGCATTTTCTGCTGCTGCTAAATCTATTAAAGCGGTGTTCGGGTCACAATCGACAAAAATTGGTTTGGCACCCGCACGCAAAACTCCAATCAATGTTGCTACAAATGTATTTGCAGGGAGAATAACCTCCGAGTCAGCATCTATATTACAAGCTTGCAAACCTAGCGCGATCGCATCGGTTCCACTAGCGACTCCAATGCCATATTCTGCACCGCAAGCAGATGCAAATTCTGTTTCAAAATCACTCAGCGCTTTACCTAAAATAAAATCTCCCCGTTCCAATACATCTTCAATTGCCTGCCGCATTTCTTTCTGAATTGGTTGATGCTGCAAACTTAGGTCTACAAAGGGAATTTTCACACTTACATCACTCATATAATCCGCAGCCTCTTCCAGTAAATATCATGTTTTTTATACGCGCCTTATCTATTTATGACTAACTACTTAGAAATCAGCAAACAAATATTATGAAGGTTCTGTAAATTTTATATTAATTTCCTTTTATTTTATTTTAACTTGAGCAACCTTCATTAATTTGCGAACTTTTTGCTATTCTTTATCTGATTTTGTCTTATCTTTATGACAATTATCTGATTTTTTTCTAGTAGTTAATCAATTGCACTTTTCCATATTGCAATTTTATAGAAATAGAAGTTTTATTCAATCAATGAAATTGATATTGAAATATGCAATCTATTATACAATAAGTAGCAATTTGATCGGATTTGCGACTGTTTCTTTATTTAATAGCTAATTTCTATAAGAAACTAGATGAAAATACCCAAAACATTTCCAGTATCTATGAATAAAATTGACTTTATTCGATTGCTTCTCTAATTACCATTGATAGTTTTTCTACTTCTGATGACAACAGTGTATTTACGATAAAAAAATAAGAGCTATACAAAGTTCCGTAGACCCACGGGCATAATTTGAAATGCTAATAAACAATCTTTCCGCTTTTGTTTGATGGTAATTATTTTATCTATCAAACATAAGACAAGACAGATATAACTGTTACTTACAGCATTGACTAATTAACCTTTAAACTACCTTTTCGGATGCTTGCAGGTAACATAAATTCCCCATTCGGAAAAAAAAATCGAGCAAACTGTTTGTCTGAGGTGAATTTGGGGAATGCTTAAGAATAGTAAAGACCATAGATAGATAAGTAAATGAAATATAGTTTCCAAGAAATATTAAGGTAGCAGTGGTAATGGTAGAGCCTGAAAACAAAATGTTTGCCCACAGAGATGGTTGGGCAACGCCTGAAAACAAAGAGCAGCAACGGCTTCAAGCTATATTGGGGTTAGGATTGCGGCAGCCAGAAACAATTCCGGTTTTTGAAGAAGCCACTCAAACTGCGGCTCACTTCCTCGAAGCACCTATTTCGATTCTGGGGTTTGTAGATAACGAGCGCCACTGGTTTAAGTCAGCAGTAGGTTTGTCCCGTTTAGGACTAATGAATCAGCTAGCACAAACTCGTCAACTATCAAAGCAAGAATCTTTCTGTACTCAGGTAGTAGAAAGTATGCAAGTGGTAGTAATTAACGATACTCATAAGTTAGATAAAGCGGAACTGGTTACAGGTAAGCTAATTAAAGATTATGGGATTCGTGCCTATGTAGGAGTGCCACTTATTGATGCTCAAGGGTATTGTTTGGGCGCATTAGCGGTAATGGACTTAATGCCGCGCAATTTCTCCACTAGAGATATAGAGTTTTTACAAATCATTGCTCGCTGGAGCATGAGTGAATTTGAACGCAACCGATTGCTGCAAGAAGGAACGGCAAAAAGTATTTCTTCTAAGAAAACTAATAACTTTGAAGAAGCTGCTACTTCGGAAATCAAAATCAGTGCGCCAGCTTTTCAAGACTCGATTTTCACCAGTCAGTTGAAATTGCAGCTTTTAGGACAGTTGACTCAGGAGTTACGTACTCCCTTAACATCGGTTCTAGGTATGGCTAGTGTTTTAGGGCGAGAAATTTATGGCCCTTTGACAACCAAGCAAAGAGAATATCTCGAAATTATTCAGCATAGCGGCAGATATTTGCTTTCCTTAGTCAATGAGATTTCTGAATTAGGAGCAATGGATGATACGAATACCGAACTGAATCTGGCTCCCGTAGATATTGAAATGCTTTGCCAGCAAGCTATCAATACATTAGAAGAAGCAGCAGCCCGTCGCGAGCAAGACATTCGTCTATCTATAGAACCCGGACGAAATCGTATTTTGCCATTAGATAAAGATAAAGTACGGCAAATTTTGTATCACCTGATTTTCAGCGTGATTCAGCTTTCTGCAACGGGTAGCGTTGTGAGGATTCATGTTTCTTACAAACCAGATGCACTCTTACTTACCATTTGGGTTTCTCATCCTTGGTTGGGAGAAGGAATAACCGAAGTAGATCCCTATTTCCGCCTTTCTCAAATATCGTCGATGGAACTTGCATCCGATATCAATTCAGCCTTTAATACTCATCCCGAAAGCAGAGAAACACGAAATGGTATGGCTTCAAGGAGCGATATTCCAATAAGTGAGAATATTTCTTCTGGTGGAATTGCTGTTGATTCATCCAACAATGAAAGTAAATCGCAATCTGGTGGCGTTTCACGCGAAACCTTGGGTTTATTGCTCAGTTGTCAGTTAGCAGAGCTACATGGAGGAGACATCACCATTCAAGGTTCCCAAGAATCAGGATATCGCTATGTACTTTCTTTACCTTTACAAGGTAATACTGAAGCTGTCGCAGATGCACAAGGTTAGATATTGCAGAATCCCCAAACGGTTTATTTGTTGTCCCAACAATCTCCGTCTTAGCATCGAAAGAAAATTTTCGGATTGATAATAGGTACGTTGTAATGATTGATGGGTAAGTGGTAATAGTTAAAGACAAAACTATTACCACGGCTAGCAAAGCCGGAAATTTGATTAATAATTTGATTAATAATTTCCTAAATGCAGTCTACATTATTACTTTTTTCGGACTAAGCACATTATTATTAGTCCATGATTTTCGCTCGATGCTAACTGACTAAGGCCCGAATTGTATGGATTTCTTTTGGCAACAGTTAACTTTATCTTCTGTTCCCCTGAAGCAGTATATTACTTCTAGCTACCTACACCGCCTTCTAGTTGGGTTTTTAAGCTCTTGGCGGCAGACTAGCATTTTACTTCGCTGGGGAGATGCAATTGCGGTTGCATTATTAAGCATTGTATATATTTTGGCTCCTTTCGTTTCCAATGGATTAATTGGTTTACTACTTGCAGCCTGCGTCGGATTCTGGCTGCTACTGACTATTTCAGATGAACCAGCTAATTCTAATGCTACAGGAATTACACCAATACATTTACTGATTTTCCTTTACTGGGGAATCGCGACTATTGCAACGGCACTATCACCAGTTAAAAAAGCAGCATTTGCAGGTTGGACAAAACTAACTTTATATTTATTGCTGTTTGCTCTTTGTGCAAGATTACTTAAATCTCCTCGGATTCGTTCTTGGCTGATTGCGGTTTACCTACATATATCTTTAATTGTTAGCGTCAACGGATTGCGACAATGGTTTTTTGGTGCAAAAGCACTAGCTACTTGGGTAGATCCAGAATCTTCTTTATCTAAAACCACAAGGATATACAGTTATTTAGGTAATCCAAATTTACTTGCTGGCTATATTCTTCCTGCCGTGATTTTAAGTTTTGTGGCTATTTTCGCATGGCGTAGCCTGCCCAAAAAAGCTTTAGCATTGACCATGTTTATTGTTAATAGTGCTTGTTTAGTACTTACATTTAGTCGCGGTGGTTGGATTGGTTTAGTAGTATCACTTTTAGTACTTTTAGTATTATTACTGTATTGGTGGAGTATTGATATGCCTGCTTTTTGGCGCACTTGGTCGCTGCCAATTCTTTTAGTAAGCTTAGGAACATTATCTGTTTTAGCAGTATTATTTGTTCCACCCGTGCGCGAAAGGGTTTTAAGTATTTTTGCCGGTAGAGGTGATAGCAGTAATAACTTCCGAATTAATGTTTGGATGGCTGCGATCGAAATGATTAAAGATCGTCCCGTAATTGGTATTGGGCCGGGTAATAGCGCATTTAATAAGATTTACCCTCTTTATCAACGTCCTAATTTCACAGCTTTGAGTGCTTATTCGGTTTTTCTCGAAATCGCAGTTGAAACAGGTTTAATTGGTTTTGCTTGTTTTATTTGGCTGCTGCTTGTCACGTTTAATTCTGCTTTAGTGCAGTTACGACGTTTGAGACAGCAACGAAATGCAGAAGGATTATGGTTAATTGCAGGAATTGTAGCTTTAGCAGGTATGCTCGGTCATGGTTTAGTTGATACTGTATGGTATCGTCCCCAAGTAAATACCTTATGGTGGTTGATGGTTGGTTTAGTTGCTAGCTACTGGAAACCATTACCTAAAACTCAAACAAACTCAGTAAATTCTTCTCCTCAACCAACTCTTTATTAGCAAGAGAAACGTTTAATAACTAGAAAAATTGTAGATACGTAAAATTGAATATACCTTTATCGGAGACGTAAAATTACAAACGTAAAATTGGAGACGTAAAATTGGAGACGTAAAATTTTACGTCTCTACATCACGATCGTATTTAAAAATTCGCTACTTTACTAAATTATGTTCCATTGCAAAACGTACTAATTCTGCTCGGTTACTGGTATTAGTTTTTCTTAACAAGCTACTGACGTATTTTTCTACAGTTCGTGGACTCAAATAAAGGCGATCGCCAATTTCAGCATTAGAAAGTCCATGAGTCAAAATTTCTAAAACTTCCTGTTCTCTAACAGTCAAAAATTCATGTAATTTAGTTGTTTTCTCATCGTTCCAATCTGTTTGACTAATAGAATCCGCTTTTTTTAGATTTTCTTGTAACGATAATTTATATTCAGTTTGAATAATCTGACTTCGTTCTAAAAGATTACTGATAGCAGCTGCTAATTCTTCTAGCTCAAACGGCTTGGGCAAATACAAATCACACCCAGATTGATAACCTAAAATTCTTTCTTGTGTCTGGGTTCTCGCTGTTAATAAAATGACGGGTAACAAGCGAAAATTAACTTGTTGACGTACCTGACGCACCAGTTCGTACCCATTCATTTGCGGCATAATAATATCGGTAACAATTAAATCGGGATGGTGCTTGTTCACCATAACCAAACCTTGTTGACCATCGTTAGCTGTGATTACTTCGTAGCCCGATAATTCTAAATAATCGCCGATCGAGAGACGAGTACCTAAATCATCATCCACTACTAGGACTTTGAAGGGCATAGACCTTACACCCCTAAAACTTTTTAACTTCAGTTCTTGACTTAAATGAGTACTATCGATATAAATTACCTCCCATCCAGTACTCTTATATTTCATACTATGACAGCATTATCTAAAGGTCACTTTCCTCAAGACTGAATTTATGAAAAAAATATTAAATCGTCAGTATGAATTTTTTGTTAATAAATATTAATATTATCTAATATTCTTGAATAAAAAATACGCTAAAAGATAAATATGGCAAGAAATATATTCATTTTTCCCAGTATACGTCTGTAATTCAAGTTTTAATTCAATATGTCAGCATTTTAAGATATGTTTTATTTCTATTGTTTCATATAACCATAATTACTCTGGGAATAAAAGTAAAAAAATTTATGGCAACTATAATAAAACTGTCTTTTGAGCATTTATGCTTAGTTAGATACCGCACATAAGTTATAGTAGTCTTAACAAGCATCTAAAAAGTAAGCATGAGTCTCATTCTATGTAGTTATTCTTGGAATTTGTATATAAGGTGTATATAATGGTTCTTCTACTGTAATTAATTTATATTGTTAACGCTTTATCATCTTTTTCTTCTGTTCCCCAGAGATGAGAAAGACAAAAATATGGTGAATAATATTTACTATACTAGCTTTTTGGAACTGTAACACAGTTCAAGGAATTATTTCAATTTAATCTTTTTCAGGATGCAGGTAATCTTGGAAATAAAATTGAGGAATTAGCCAGAACTTAAGCCAAGCAAAAAAGAATAAACTTAATAATCCCGTTAATATTAAAGGTAAACCAAGTTTAATTCTAAATGCATCGGGAAGAGTGGCTACAACTGAAATAATAATGGCAAAATATGCAACTAATATAACTTGCAAGCGTTGTGAATTTTTCAATGCTTTTCTACAGCTACTACAATTTTGAGTATGTTGTTTGTAACGGTCGAGTAATTCTTGACGGTTTTCATTTATTGTTAATGTAGAACTTTGTGGAACTTGGATTCCCACTTTATCCCAGGGTAATTTTCCTTGAGAATATTTATCAAACCAGTTACGAAATTCAATAATTAAACGATCTGCACTTGTAGGTAATTTATAAACTGTTTTCCAACTTTCTTGGGATTGTCTTTCTTGGAGAAAATGCTCTTGCTGATGCAGAATCACCATATCACCGTCGAGGACTTGATTCCTAATTTTGATATGACTCCACCAACGCGGAATTATACGATTAAGATTTGCAGCAAAGTTACGGGTAAATTGAGCGACAATTCTTGATTTACCTGGATAAGTTGGTATGCAGTAGGTGACAAGCCCGAGTTGCTTACCTTCGTTACCTACACGGATTGTATATTCTAAACGACAAGGTGGTTCAAAAGTAATAGTAGTATTAAATTTTCCTTCAGAATTCGCTTCAATTAAATTTGCTGTTGATTTAATTATTTCTAACTGTATCGGTAAAGCTTGTTCTCGATTCCCCTGTACTCCATGATGGGTAAAAGGAACATGACTTGGATCTGCGACATTTTCTACAAGAGTTTGCCAATCATATTCTAAATCGCGGACGTAAGAAGACCAAACAAAACCTTTGCTCGCATCAACTTGAGGTGAAAGAGGTAATGGGGTATCTATGGCTAATTGTGGTGAATTTGCATCGAGCCAAACCCATAATAAATCGTTTTCTTGCCTTACTGGTAATGTAACAGCACAAAGATTTTTTTGATTTTTGCTAGCAAGTTGGGGATTCTCAGCTTGGGGAATGCGGGTACAAATTCCTTGGGCATCAAATTGCCAACCGTGATAGCTGCACATCAAATTACCTGTTTTTTCATCAACCCTTCCCTCGCTCAGAGGTGCGAGACGATGGGGACATTTATCTAAAAACACTCGGTAATCGGATGATTTCGGCTTCCATATGACTAAGCGAATCCCTAAAACAGTTACTGGAGTTGGTTTTTGAGGGTTGATATCTTCGACGGGAGAAACTGGATACCAATGCTGAAAAAAGTTGAATTCAGATTGCATTTTAGACAAAGCCAGTAGGGTAGAAGCGGTAAAATTAGATATCTATACAAAAAAACACATTATCCCAAAGTTAATCCAGACAACATAAAAGTTCGCATTTCTTCACCGAACTTGCATCTATCGGCAGTTGTCTGAAGGCTTTTTATCGTAACCTGATATTTATATCGCCCCTTTAAATGAAGTTTATAAAGGCTACGATTTATGGCTTATTCCTGGTTTAAAGCATTTCATCTTGTTGGTATTGTAGTTTGGTTTGCTGGGTTGTTTTACCTAGTACGTTTGTTCATATACCACGTAGAAGCCGAGCAAGAATCCGAACCCGCACGCACGATATTGAAAAATCAATATCAAATTATGGAGAAACGTCTCTATAGCATTATTACCACCCCAGGAATGCTGGTAACGATCGCGATGGCGATTGGTTTGCTATCAACGGAACCGGAAGTTCTTAAACAACCTTGGTTACACGTAAAACTGGCTTTCGTGGTGTTGTTAATTGGCTATCACCATTACTGCAAGCGATTAATGAAGCAGCTAGCAGCAGGTGAATGTAAATGGGGTAGCCAGCAATTACGCGCTTTGAATGAAGCACCTACTGTAATGTTGGTAGTAATTGTGTTGTTAGCAGTATTCAAAAATAATCTTCCCACCGATATTACAGCTTGGGGAATTTTTGGGTTAGTTATTGCGATGGCTGCAACTATTCAGCTTTACGCTAAAAAACGCCGTCAAGATAAAGAAAAGTTGTCAGCACAGGTTTCTCAAGGTTAAAGGTTAAAGGTGGCTTTTTGTTACCATGTTTTGGATGGTAATGAAGGCTGTAGAGACGCGATATATCGCGTCTCTAAAATTTTCAGGATAATCTTAAATTACTTCGCTTTGAGTTTAAAAACGGCGGTATGGGACAATCTAATGTCATGGCGATCGCCCTCAATAAATCCTTTTCTTGATGACTGATTTTATTATCAACTAATATGGTATGAGCGCAGGCTTGAACTACTGCTTGTTTGAGTTTTGGTGTGGCTTGACGGAGATTTTCAATACTTTTCTTTAGCTGTGAAAAATTACATTTAAGTGGTGCTTTTGGTTTTTCTTGTTGCGTTGCACCTGGAAGTTGGAAAATACCGCAACTAAATGCATAAGCTGCTGAATCTGCACTCGAATCACCAATTTGCGCTAGCGCCGATAATACTATTAAACAATCAGACCAAATTTCTTCGATAGAGTTGAATTTAACCGCAATGTTGCAATCTGGTTGAATTACAGGCTGTAAGCGATGCCAAAGTATTAAGCGCAATACAAAATCTCGTACTGATGTTTGTTCTTTTGCTGCGATTAAACCTTGAGTGCATTTACAAACTCTTTGGCATTCTTTGACGGAAAGTTGGCGTAATGCGGGTATTGTTAAGTCAACAAGCGGTAAATGAATATCGGTATCTAATTTAGCGATTTCTTCGTTAAATTTTACAGATGAATTGACTAATTCTTCTGTTTGAACTTGGTTGAGCCAGGTAAGCTGTTTTTCTTGTAAGGGAGAATTTTGTTCTTCTAAAACTAAAGCAAATAAAATCGCTTGTGCTGTTTGTGTTTCTCGAATTCCTAAACGTAAAGATTCGGGTAATTCTGCTAGTAATTCTTGGGTTAAATCAAACTGCTTGGGTGTAACTTTACCAACTTGAGCAACTACTTTTTCTGGGGTTAAAGTTGGGGAATTACTGCCAGCAAAGCCCATTACTGATGAGTTATATGAGTTATTTGATGAAGAATTTACTATATTACGAGATGAATTTGAAATATTTTTTACTTTAACTCTACTAACGCGACGAATCCTGAGTGCAAGTGGTGGATGAGTGGCAAATTTTTCTGACAAAAAGTGAATTTTGACGGCGTTACCAAAGAACATATGGCTGGCGGCTTCGGCTTTTGGTGTCAGCAACCGCGAATCCATTTGCTCTAATTTGTGCAATGCTCCAGAAATGCCATCTGGGTTGCGAGTAAATTGCACCGCAGAAGCATCGGCAAGAAATTCTCGTTGACGAGAAACAGCAGCTTTGATCAAACGCCCGCAGAGTAATCCGATACCTCCAATTGCCATCAAAGCCAAAGCTAATCCCCATAACCGAAAACCATCATTACCTTCATCGCGAATGCGTAACATTTCTCTTCCGATCAGAAAAATGAACAAAATACCGTGAAGCAAGCCCATTAATCGTAAATTCAGTCGCATATCACCATTAAGAATATGACTGAATTCGTGGGCAATAACGCCTTGTAATTCATCGCGGTTAAATTGTTCTACGCAACCACGAGTAACACCAATTACAGCATCGTTAAGTGAAAACCCTGCCGCAAAAGCATTTATACTTGGTTCGCGATCGAGTAAATAGACTTTTGGGATAGGAATACCCGAGGCGATCGCCATTTCCTCTACAATATTTAATAGCTGTTGTTCTTGTTCGCTAGCAGTTTCAGTAATTATTAACCTTCCCCCCAATTCTTCAGCAATAACACAACCTCCTTGGCGCAGACAAAGAATTTTGTAAAAGCTCGCCAGGGAGATTAGCGATATTGTCACTACCGATACCCAAAAGAATAAACTAGGTTGCCACCAAATAATAAATATTGCGTCAACTGAGAAAGTTAATATATAGAGTAACAGCAGCACGACAATATAAATGGCCACAATCATTATAGATATAGCTATTGCAAACAACCCGAGCAATTGTTGCGTGTTTTGCCGTGCTTTATCCTGATTTTCAAAGAAATTCATGAATACACTTTTTTATTAAATATTTTTGAAAAATGATTTTGAAAAACTTTCATTGTAGAAAAATATAGAAAGAAGTTTCTCACCTCTTATGATTTGTAAAAATTCGATTTATATTTGATATCTTGGTGTTGCCGAACGTAAAATGAAATTATAATTTCACATCGTCGGAGACGTAACACTGTTACGCCTCTACATAAGTTTTATTTCTAACTCCCTTGGAAAAGCGAGGCTCGTGTAAGTTCTAGATTAGAAAGAAACGCGAGGCACATTTCTGACTTCGGGTGCGACTTCTTCTAACAAATCGGCAGAAGTAAAATTAAAGCTATCAGCTACTAAATTACTAGGGAAAACTTCGCGTTTGGTGTTGTAAAGCGTTACCGCATCATTAAAAGCTTGACGTGCAAAAGCAATCCGATTTTCAGTTGAAGATAACTCTTCCATCAGCTTACTCATGGATCGATCTGCTTTTAATTCGGGGTATGATTCGGAGATTAGCATCAAATTACTTAATGCACTATCTAAAGCTGCTTCTGCATTACCTAATTGTCCCATAGCTTGTGGGTTACCTGGATTTCGCGCCGCACGACTGCTAGCAGTAATTGCAGAATTTCTTGCCGCAATTACTGCTTCTAAAGTTTCCTTTTCGTGTTTCATATACCCTTTGGCAGTTTCTACCAAATTGGGAATTAAATCGTAACGACGCTGCAATTGAACATCAATTTGAGCATAAGCGTTTTTGTAGCGGTTGCAATACTTAACTAAATCGTTATAGCTATTAATGATAATTAAAAGAACAGTGGCAATTACAGCACCCACAAAAATTAAAAATCCCATAAATTTAAATTCCTATACTTAAAGTTATCAGTTTGTGATATTTCTGACATTATTCGTTGGCAAAAGTTTTTTATTATCTAAGATGAGTGTAATTTCAGAAGACTATCTTTGTCTTCTGTAAAAATAGTTAAGAGATTCTACTGAAGTAATTTGAAAATTAAATTAAAAATTATAAACTTGAAAAACTATACAGAGTGAGAAATTCTATGTATTTAATCTCACTTGCTTGCGAGAAGTTATTTCTTTTCCATTTGTATCGGAATAATATAAATTTTCTCTGTGTAATCCTTACTCAGTGTCCTCTGGGGTTTTCGATCGTTCCAGCATAACCGGATTTGATATTATTTATGCTTATCGGATGAACTTATAAAGAACTAGTCAAAAGTTAGCAATTAATGAGACATTAAGTAATGTTAACAAGTTAAAATTGATATTCGATCTTTTTATATGTCTAAGGAAAATCTGGGAAAACCTCGTCCCTTATGGAGAGTAATTGTTTTATCTGTAGCTACGGGAATGCTGTACTATGGCTGGAACGCACCATATCGATTATTTATTGACTAAATAAACTGGTTATGGATAGTCAGACATTCTTTAAAAACACAGTTGCCGTACTCGCTACCATGCATAAAAAGGAGAGAGTTATCGCTCCCCTATTTGAAAAAGAATTAGGTATTAAAGTTACAGTACCCCAATTTAATACCGATAAATTTGGCACTTTTACAAGAGAAATAGATCGCTCTGGTAGTCAAATAGAAGCTGCAAGATTGAAAGCACAAAAAGTGCTTTTATTAACTAATGAAAGTTTGGGAATTGCTAGCGAAGGAAGTTTTGCTCCTCACCCTTATTTACCATTAATTTCCTGCAATCGAGAAGTTGTGATTTTTATAGATAGAGAAAATGATTTAGAAATAATTGGAGAAGAATTATCCACAGATACAAATCACAGTCATTTAAAAGTTAGTAATATACAGCAAGCTATTAAGTTTGCCGAAAAAGTCGGTTTTCCCGAACACGGTTTAATTGTGATGTTGAACGAATATCCTAAAAATAGCTCGGAGATAATCAAAGGAATTAATACAGAAGAAGCATTAATTAAAGCAATAAATGATAGTTTGAAAAATTCGGTGAATGGTACGGTACATCTCGAAACTGATATGCGAGCCATGTACAATCCAACACGGATGAAAAATATAGAAAAAGCGACTTACAACCTGATAGAAAAAATTAACTGTCTTTGCCCAAAATGCTCCACACCCGGTTTTGATATTATTCAACGAATTCCGGGATTACCCTGTGAATTGTGTCATTCTCCAACGACTTTAACAAGCTCTATTATATATAAATGTCAAAAATGTGGTTTTAGGAAACAGAAATCATTCCCCGACGGTAAACAGTTTGCCAATCCTGCTCAATGTATGTATTGCAATCCTTAAGAGGGAGTAGAAGATGAAAATGTAAAAAGCAAATCTTTAACACGTAAAAAAGTCCACGAAAGCAAGTAGCTTCTATAGCCATGTGTAATAAAAACTCTCTAACCCTTATTTGGGAAAGAGAGCTTATAGTGTGTGGTGTGAGGAATGTTGTTGTATGCTGTCTATAACTAATTATACTTATTAAGTATGAAGTATATATTACCAAAGTATAAAATTTGTATGTGGATTAACTCTGATGGGAGAAAAATAAACTTAAAGCATTTTTTCTAGGAATTGTTTAGCGCGATCGCACTTTGGATTATTGAAGAAATCCTGTGGTGGAGCGTCTTCTGCCAAACATCCGTTATCGAGGAACATGATTCGACTTGCGACTTCTCTGGCAAAACCCATTTCGTGAGTAACTATCGCCATCGTGATTCCGGTATTTGCCAAACTCCTCATTACTTCCAGCACATCCTTCACCATTTCTGGATCTAAAGCAGAAGTAGGTTCATCAAACAAAATCATTTCGGGTTCCATAGCTAAAGCACGGGCTATAGCCACACGCTGCTTTTGCCCTCCCGAAAGTCTTGCAGGATAAACATCAGCTTTTTCTGCTAAACCTACTTTTTCAAGTAATTCTAAAGCTTTGATCTGAGCTTGTTTCTTATCCAAGCTTTTTACCTTTATCGGTGCATAAGTAACGTTTTGTAGCACCGTCATATGGGGAAATAAATTAAAATGTTGAAACACCATTACCAAACGCTGGCGAATTTTAGCTATATTGGTTTTTTGCTGAGTAATTTCATTATCGTGGAAATAAATCTTTCCTAAAGTAGGAATTTCTAATAAATTGATGCATCGCAGAAACGTAGACTTTCCCGAACCAGAAGGGCCTAAAATAGCAACCACTTCGCCTTGATAAATTTCCGTAGAAATATCTTTAAGTACATCAAGACTGCCAAATGATTTACACAACGATTCTGTACGAATAATTGATTTGTTCATGTTAGTGGTTAGTTGATAGTTGTTAGTAGTTAGTAGGGTGTGTTGTCACGCAGTGCAACGCACCATTTACCCTTGATTTCGGTGCGTTACGTTATATATTTGATAACTGTTATAGCGTTTATTAAGCAACTGAGGTACAGCGATTACCTCACCCCCGATAAAGCTGTGCTTTATCTCCCCTCTCCTTGTTAAGGAGAGGGGTTGGGGGTGAGGTTTTGAGGTATACCTCAATAGATTGGGAAACGCTATAACTGATAACTGTCTTAATCGCTCCTTCTCAATTTCTTTTCTAAGGCAGAAGCCGCGAAGGATAAGCCCATTACCAAAACGTAATAAATTAATCCAGCAAACAATAACGGTTCAAAATAAATATATTTATTTGCACCTACAATTTGAGCGCTACGTAATATCTCAACTACACCAATTGTTGCTACCAAAGAAGAATCTTTTAATAATCCGATAGTTTCATTTACTAATGCAGGCAAAATATTTTTCAAAGCTTGGGGTAATATAATATCCCACATCATCATCGGATAAGAAACACCCATAGACATTGCTGCTTCAAACTGTCCTTTATCTACAGCTTGAATTCCACCGCGAATCGTTTCCGACATATAAGCACCGGAGTTTAAGGTAAAGGTAAATACTCCTGCTTGAAAAGCTGAAATATCGTATCCCGTTAATTGAGGTGTGGCAAAATAAACCAAAGATAGCTGTAAAAGTAATGGTGTACCTCGGAAAATAGAAGTGTAGGCATTTGCAAACCAGGCAAGTGGTTTTATACCTGAAATCTTGAAGAAAGATAATGCAGTTCCCCAAAATAAACCGAGAAATACCGACGATAAAGTAAATGATAAAGTTAAAGGAATACCTTTGAGAATAAACGGTATATCCGGAATAATTCGCCTAAAATCTAGATTTAATCCCTTGGAAGCCGCAGGTGAATTAGTAGATAAAGCCTCTTGGGTTGGATTTGCAGAAAACCACTTTTTACTCAACCTTTCCAATTCACCATTATTCTTCATTTTTCGCAGTACATCGTTAAAAGGTTTAACTAACTGCGAACCTTTAGGAAAAGCAATAGCCGAACCCGATGCATCTTCAAGAGAAGGAATAATATTAAATTCTAAATCTGGATTAGCTTGTATAAATCCCAAAGCAACAGCATCTTCAACAATTGCTGCATCGATTCTTCCAGCTTTTATTTCCTGGACTATTTCCGGTACTTTATTCAGTTGTTTTAATTTAATATTCGGTACTTTTTCGGCAATTTGTTTAGCATTTTGTTCTTGAATTGTCCCCAACTGTACGCCGACAATTTTACCTGACAAATCTTCTGGCTTGGTTAAATTACTACTTTTAGAAGCGACAATAGTATCCTTAGCTTCGTAATAAATTATCGAAAAATCCACATTTTCGCGACGTTGTGGAGTTGGAGTCATTCCAGCCATAACAAAATCAGCGCGATTCGCTTGCAGAGCGGGAATCAAACCATTAAAATCCGATTGGGCAATCTTGAGCTTAAAGCCTAATTCTTTCCCAATATAATTAGCAATATCAATATCAAAACCAACTATTTTACGTTCCCCATCTTCCGTTTCGTAAAATTCGTAAGGAGGATAATCGGGGGAAGTAATCATCGTCAGGGTTTCCTTACCAACTGACGAAGCTAAGATAGGATAATAATCGCCAAAAATAATACTAATTATCAGTATTATCGTAAATAACAAGAATCTGCGTTTCTTCTGTTCCCCGTTCCCTGTTCCTCGTTGCCTTTTTTTACTATTAAACATCATCAAAAGTATCAATACCTACAATTAAACAAAGTACCCGTTAGTGTACCCTGTCAATCTGCGGAATCCCCAAGCATCAACTTGATGTTCTATGACAGAAAAGAATTCAAGGAGAGATTCATGATTCCAAATCCCGTTCAAATCAAACAACCTAGCTTAAAATTTGGTGCTTCTGGGGATTATGTAAAACAATTGCAAAATTTCTTAATAAAAAGAGTTCCTGACGTTCCAAGTCTGGTAATTGATGGTGAATTTGGGGAAATAACTTTATTGGCAGTAGAAGTCTTTCAGTATCGCACCTTCTTAAAGCAGGATGGCATTGTTGGGGTTGTAACTTGGGAAGCACTTTACATAGGTCAACGTCCCGATTTACCTTTGTTATACCCTGGTAGCCACTGCGATGATGTTGCTAAAATCCAAAGCGTTCTGAAATTTTCTCCCTTCATTCAAGAAACTTTAGGCTTTGATGGGTACTACTTTGGAAAGATTGATGGTGTATTTGGATATCAAACCTCTTCAGCAGTTAAGTCTTTTCAAAATGATAAAAAACTGGTTGTAGATGGAGTCATTGGTTCTCAAACTTGGGATTATCTCATGGAACTTGCAGCATTAATTAGTCATTGTGCTTTATAGTTTTTGATTAAAATAGTGCTGTTTATCCTAATTTCACATTTTGTAACAGGGAATAGCGGAAAGTGTGATCTTGGGGTTTCCCTAAGTGGAGTAACTTTTCAACAGAGGGAACAGGAAATATGTCAATTTTAAGGAATCTGGTTAATCTAAAAAACCGGGTTCCAATTTTGCTTAAAAAGCATATAAATAAATTTTTAAGATAAACCGCAAAGCTTTGTTTTTTACTTTTTTGTTTCAATTTTGGCAACTTCTTTAGGATTGAAAATTGCTATACTCGCTTCCTTGTTTTTAGTACCGTTTCTTGTTAAATTCTGACTTCCTATACTAGCAAAATTACCTGGAATTAAAAGCATTTTTGCATGAAGTCTACATAAATGATAAAGTTGACAACCTCTATCTGATAATATTTTCAAAGTTTGTAATGAAGATGCACCAGATGCAAAGTTCTGTACGGAGAAAACAGTATAAACTTCATACTGTCTATTATCTGAGTCGTCTACTATTAATTCTGCGGTTTTAGATGTTAAGTAGGGTGAGACGATAATAACTTTACCTGTTGCTTTTTTAACCTCTATGTTCCATCTACGGCTAATATTCCTCAAATAATAATCTGAAGGTTTACTTTTCAGTATTTTGTTTTGAGCATTATCTTTTTTTATCAATATGACTTTTTCAACAAATCTAATTTCAATAATCTAAGGGTAGTTTCCCGTATCTTCACTTCTAGCTATATAAACGGCAATGCTTATATCACTAAACATAAGTACAAAAAACCCGCCATAACAGCGGGCTTTACTCAGATAACAAACATATCCATCAAAAACTAATTACTTAGCCCCACTTGGCATCCCTAAAATATCCTCAATCCTCGGCATATCTTCCAACGGAATCACCCTACCTTCATCTTCAAAACCAGCAATTTGGTCAAAATTCAAATACTTATACAAATCATCAGCAAAGGGATGAATTTTCTTCGCCACAATATCCATATATTCCTCTACCGATGGCAGTTTTCCTAACAATCCACAAACTGCTGCTAACTCCGCCGAACCAAGGTAAACTTGTGCGCCTTTACCCATACGATTGTTGAAGTTTCTAGTAGATGTAGAAAACACCGTCGCGCCATCTTCTACTCTTGCTTGATTACCCATACATAAGCTACAACCGGGCATTTCTGTACGAGCATTTGCTTCTTCAAATACTTCGTAAATACCTTCTTCTTTCAATTGCTTTTCATCCATGCGGGTAGGAGGACAAATCCACAGTTGAGTAGTAACTTTTCCGGCATTTTCTAATACTTTGGAAGCTGCTCTGTAGTGTCCGATATTGGTCATACAGGAACCAATAAATACTTCGTCAACTTTATTGCCGACTACTTCCGATAATAATTTTACGTTATCAGGGTCATTGGGTGCGGCAACTATTGGCTCTTTGATTTCGTTTAAATCAATTTCGACAATTTCTGCATATTCGGCGTTTTCATCACCTGACATTAATTCGGGATTTGCCAGCCATTGTTCCATTTTGGCTACTCGACGCATGATGGTACGAGCATCTTTGTAACCTCTGGCTGCCATATTCTTTAATAAAGCAACGTTAGAACGCAGATATTCGGCAACTGTTGCTTCGCTTAATTTAATCGTACAGCCAGCACAGGAGCGTTCGGCGCTAGCGTCGGTTAATTCAAAGGCTTGCTCTACTTTCAAGTCTGGTAAGCCTTCGATTTCCATGATTCTTCCAGCAAAGACGTTTTTCTTATTCTGCTTCTCTACCGTTAGCAAACCTTTTTGAATTGCGACGTAGGGAATTGCGTTAACAACGTCTCGTAAAGTAACACCAGGTTGCAATTCACCTTTAAATTTTACTAACACCGATTCCGGCATATCCAACGGCATTACACCCAAAGCTGCTGCAAATGCAACTAATCCCGAACCTGCTGGAAATGAAATTCCCAAAGGAAAACGAGTATGGGAATCGCCACCAGTACCTACAGTATCTGGCAACAGCATTCTATTTAACCACGAGTGAATAATACCATCACCGGGACGTAAAGCGACACCACCGCGTTGAGCAAAAAAGTCTGGTAATTCTTTGTGAGTTTCTACGTCAACGGGTTTGGGATAAGCTGCGGTATGACAGAAGCTTTGCATTACCAAGTCAGCGGAGAAACCCAGACAAGCCAACTCTTTTAATTCATCGCGAGTCATTGGCCCTGTGGTATCTTGGGAACCAACGGTAGTCATCAGCGGCTCGCAAGACATACCGGGGAGTACTCCTGGTAATCCGCAGGCTTTCCCGACCATTTTCTGAGCTAAACTAAAACCTTTACCGCTATCTTCTGGTGCTTGGGGACGAATAAATAATGTACTGGGTTCTAAATTTAATGCTTCGCGGATTTTATCAGTAAGCGCACGTCCGATAAGTAACGGAATTCTGCCACCAGCGCGTACTTCATCAAAAATAGTTTCGGGTTTGAGCTTAAATGTGGAAATAACTTCGCCGTTTTCGTTGGTAATTTCTCCTTTGTAAGGATGAATCGTAATTACCATACCCGTTTCCATCTTGCTGACATCGCACTCGATGGGTAAAGCACCCGCATCTTCAGCGGTGTTGAAGAATATTGGCGCGATACTGCTACCTAAAATATATCCTCCCGCACGCTTGTTAGGCACATAAGGAATATCTGCTCCTAAATGCCACAATACCGAATTAATCGCCGATTTACGAGATGAGCCAGTTCCGACTACATCCCCAATATAAGCTACTGGATGCCCTTTTTCTTTCAATTTAGCAATAGTTTCCAACCCGTCGGGCATGGCATTTTCCAACATTGCCAAAGCGTGGAGGGGAATATCCGGGCGCGTGGTAGCATGGGTTGCGGGTGATAAGTCGTCTGTATTGGTTTCACCGGGAACCTTGAAAACAGTAACGGTAATTTCTGCGGGTACTTCCGGACGAATTGTAAACCATTCCGCTTCTGCCCAAGAATCAACTACCCTTTTTGCAAAGGGATTATTTTCTGCTAATTCTAAAACATCATGGAAGGCATCGTAAACCAACAGCGTTTTACTCAAAGCCGTTGCTGCATGGGCTGCAATAGGTTCTTTTCCTTCACCACCCATTACCAAAGGTGTTTCTGAAGAGTCCGATACCGATACAGTCGGGGTTTGTAACAATTCGATCAAAGACTGAACGTTGTAACCACCGACCATAGTACCTAATAATTGTACTGCTTCGATAGGTGAAATCAAAGGGCACTCTATTTCTTCTTTAGCAATCCCGGTGAGGAATCCAGCCTTTACATAAGCTGCCGGATCGACTCCAGGGGAAACTCTATCTCGTAATAAATGCAGTAAAAAGTCCTCTTCCCCTTCTGGTGGATTTTTCAGTAATTCACACAGTTCGGATGTTTGTTTTGCATCCAACGGTAAAGGCGGAATCCCTAATGCAGTTCTTTCTTGAGCGCGATCGCGATATGATTCAAGCATCTTCATCTCCATAAATACAATCTAAAACTTATAATTGAATGTTTATTGTTTACTCTATTTAGAGTAACTTTTATTGAAAATTATTCGATTCACCTACAGATATAATTGTCAGTACTTGTAGTGCTTTGACAGTTTAATAAGATACAAATCACCGATTGTAAATAATTTTTGAATTGTGTTTTTAGTAGACAGTTAGTAAATAGTCAGAACTACTAATCAAAAGCACTACTTGGTTAGTAAATCTCAGCAAAAAACTTCGTGTGTAGATAGTCACTTTTCTTTTTTATAAATAATTTTATGATATTCTGATAATTAGCATTATAAGTAGACTTATAGAACAGTTTGAGGATTCTTATTATCACTTTACAGCCAATGGTGGCAAATTTATCTTATTGAAAATAATTATTATATATTGCTTGCCAATTGAATTTTATCGTTATTGGTAATATAAAATATTCAGTATTATACGGACGTATACCATATATTGTATATGACTACAACTTATAACGTTGAATTCATCCATCAAGGTAAAACACACACTTTACAGGTACCCGAAGACAAAACTATTCTATCTGTCGCTGAAGAAGCAGGTTTGGAATTGCCTTCTTCATGTAATGCTGGTGTTTGTACTACCTGTGCCGGAAAAATCGTTAATGGAGGCACAGTAGATCAAAGCGAGGGCATGGGAGTTAGTCCAGAGTTACAGAATCAAGGTTTTGCGCTGCTTTGTGTTTCCTATCCTCGTTCCGATTTGAAGATTGAAACCGAGCAGGAAGATACTGTTTATCAAAATCAGTTTGGTAAGGGTTAGTAGATAATTTTAGCTTAACGATCGACTGTTATTGAATGACAGTCGATTGTTAATAGTTTTGATAAAAAAGGGAACAGGAAACAGTTAGGAGGGAAAAATAATAAATAATGATTACTGATTTTATTAGCTTAGAAATTGATTTACAAAAAGATATAGCTGAGTTACAAAAGTTTGTAGAATTTGAATTAAAAAAATATGGTAAACCTTTACGTTGGGCTATTACTGCTGTGGATTATGAGAAAGAAAAAGTGACTTTAGAAGCGGTTGTGACGATAGAAGAAAGGTGATATTCACATCATCTTCAGTTAAACAGTTTTATCCAATCGTATATTTTGAAAATTAAGATAATATATAAGGAGTCGATATTCTTCCAACTGTAGAACAAGCCTTAAAGTGCGTCTACCTATGTCAATCATTAACTACAACCTATCAAGTCATCTACATGGTACGTTTGGATGAACGCACTGGAAAACTATTTATCCTTGCTGGTGATGATATCGAAATTTTAATTAGTCGTGATGGAGAATGGGAATATTTATGAGTGAACCTAATTTTTCAGCAATGAATAAGGCAGAATTACGCGCATATGTAATTGCACATCCAGACGATAAAGAAGCTTTCTACGCATTAACTGACTTATTAACAGCAAATCCTTCTTCAACTAAGTATCCCGCACAAATGACACCAGAAGAAATTAATCAAGCTGTTTTAGAACGGATTGAAAAAATGAAATAATTCAACTTAGTCAAGAATCATTGGGAAATGGTTTACAGGGATTTAACGTTTAGTAAGTTTAAAAATAATTTCGATATTCATATACACGAAATTGCCGATTTATTTGCAAATGTTGAACCTTTAGAAGCCAGCGATAAATTAAAAAGCGATTTAAAAGAAACAGCCGAACTAGCTTTAGCTATAAATACAGAGAAAGCACGTTCAGAAATGATTATTCTGCCTATTTTGCTAGAGATTAGGCGTAGAAGTAATTATCAAATAAGTTTGTTTTCAGGTACAAATTTTGATGTCGATTTAGAGAAAGGGTTAAATGGCTATTGTGATTTTATTATTAGTCGTTCTAAAGAACAACTACTGATTAATGGGGAGCATCCCGATTTTGCAAAAATACAATTTAGTAGTGCGAGCATCTTGCTCGCTTGATATACATAGCGAGCAAGATGCTCGCACTACAAAAAATAAATTTAAACATTTGGGATGCTCCCGATTAATGCACCTGTAATAATTATTATTGAAGCTAAAAACGAAAATATTAAAAATGGATTGGGACAATGTGCTGGTGCAATGTTAGCGGCACAAATATTTAACCAGCAGCAGAATAATGATATTCAAACTATTTATGGAGCAGTTACAACAGGAGATATTTGGAAGTTTATTAAATTAGAAGATAGCAATTTGTTTATTGATTTGAATAATTACTATATTAAGGAACTTGCTAAGATATTAGGAATTTTATATCAGATATGAATAAGATAAAAAACCTTACTAGACGCACAGAGCGCAGAGAAAAGAGATATAGGTAATTATAGAGCGGTAAGAAAGTAATAAGACAAATTATTAGATAATTGATAATTGATAACTGATAACTGTTCACTGTTCACTGCTCACTGATTTAATGCGTCTATATACTGCTATCTTAATTATTCCCACGGGTGTTGCAGCAGCCATCGGAGGTTATGCAGGAGATGCATTACCCGTCGCTAGAGCTATGGCTGAGGTTTGTGATGTTTTGATAACTCATCCTAACGTTCTAAACGGTGCAATGTTGTACTGGAATCTACCTAATGCTTTATACGTCGAAGGTTTCGGTATTGACAAATTTGCTCAAGGATGTTGGGGTTTACAGCCAGTACATCAAAATAAAATTGGTTTGATTTTTGACAAAGGAATTGAACCGGATTTACGTTTAAGAAATATTCAAGCAGCAGACGCAGCTAGAGCAACGCTAGGATTAAATTTAACAGATTATGTAGTTACCGACGCTTGCTTAAATGTAGAATTGCGCTCTGCTGCATCCGGTGCAAGTTGGGGTACTATAGGCAATCCAGATAGTTTGTTAAGGGCTGCGGAAGTATTGATAAATAAAGCAGGTGCGGAGGCGATCGCAGTTGTGGCGCGTTTCCCCGATAACCTTGATGAAGAGACTGAGCAAAATTACCGTGAAGGCAAGGGAGTAGATCCAATCGCGGGTGCGGAAGCGGTAATCAGCCATTTAATAGTGCGAGAATTTCAGATTCCCTGCGCTCATTCTCCAATATTTTCTCCACCATCTTTAGATGCAAATTTATCACCGCGCTCTGCTGCGGAAGAATTAGGTTATACTTTTTTGCCAAGTGTACTTGTAGGGTTGAGTCGCGCACCTCAGTTTATTTCTAAGGAATCTAATAAATTTTCCAATAATAGCCATATATGGGTGAATCAAATTGACGCAGTAGTAGTACCAGCGAATGCTTGTGGTAGTAGTGCTTTACTGAGTTTAAGTCAAACAAACTGTCAGATAATTACTGTAGAGGAAAATCAAACTCAAATGCAGGTACCTCCTCAAGCCTTGGGAATAAAAACAATATCGGCAAGCTCTTACTTGGAAGCTATAGGAATATTGGCGGCTCATAAAGCAGGAGTTAACCCATCTGCTTTAAGTTCTACAATATTTTCTTTACAGTCGTTAGTTTAGATGTTAATTGTTATTTGTGAAGCCGCGCTTAGACATTCCAAAATCCAAAAAAAACTAAACGCATCCGTTGTTAAAATCTAAAATTCAAAATCCAAAATTGAATGACGCGACAGCAAAAGCATGAGCCAGAAATCCCATACCTGACACGTACCCAAGTGCTGATGGCAATGGGAGTGACAGCTATTATTTTATGGATAATTGCCAAACTTTGGTTACAGTTTGGTGACTTTTCCTTAATGTCTTGGCGTTGGCATCAACAGGAATTATTGATCGGAGTTGCTTTAGGTTTAACTATTACCAGCTTGAGTAGTTTGGCTTATCGATTTTTCCCTTTATACCGTAAAAGCGCCGACTATTATTTACAAATCGTACTCAAACCTTTAGCAATACCCGATTTAATTTGGCTGGGGCTGCTACCTGGCTTGAGTGAAGAATTACTGTTTCGGGGAGTTATGCTTCCAGCTTTAGGTTTTAATCATTTAGCCGTCATTGTATCAAGTATTTGCTTTGGCGTTTTACATCTTAGCGCCCCTGGGCAATGGGCTTATGTGGTTTGGGCAACTATTATTGGAGTCATTTTAGGATATAGTGCTTTCCTGAGCGGTAATTTATTAATTCCGATAGTTGCTCATGTGGTAACTAATGTAGTCTCTAGCTACTTTTGGAAAATACAGCAGTCAAACTCTAGTTGATTTTGGATTAAATTGCAATTTTCACTTTAGTGACGATAATAATCTAATATTTCTCTTTAATCTCTTTCCTCCGCCCTCTTTGCGTCTAGTAAGGTTTGTTAAATTAACAAACCCGGTTTATTGAAAAAACCGGGTTTCTTAACATCTAAAATAATTGCAACTAAATTGAGGTTGTAATCGAATATTTAAGCTGCAATATTATTCCTACCAAAACTATCGCCTGAATTATCCCGCAAAAGTTGCTTAATTTTTGGAGATTGTCTGTTACGGAATTTTTCAGGGAAATTAAGCTCTATAGCAACTTTACCGCGTTCTTCTTCAACAACATTGATTTCAGCAACAAATCTGGTGGGTGAAGTGTTTTCGCCTTTTTGACTCAACAGTAAACCAACTAACGGTTTCATAGTTTGCATTTTATCTAAATCTTGTTTTCCGAGCAATCTATTGTCGTTTGATATCGCTTTTTTACTATCCAATTCTAACCGCAAACCTGTTATTCCTAATTCGGTAGCAACTCCACTGAAGAAATGACCATCCCAATAGAGTTGAGCGTTGGTATTTACCTGCCTACGTATTTTTTTGCTTGTAGTTGGCTTGAGTTCGCGCAAAGAACGAGTGATGCTGGTGGCTAAGAAACCTAGAGAAGCTATTGGTTTATCGGCGTTTTCTCGGTTTTGCGAATACCATTCTTTAACATCGGAATACATAACTAAGGATAAATCATCCATCTGTTGGCGAGTCATATTAACAAAATCTACTCCCAAATGAGTTTCTGTTTCATTTACAGGAGTAACTCGGACAACTCTTGCAGTTACAATAACGCGAGCATCAAAGTCTCCCATTACCTCAATTTGTACTTCATCTGGTAAATTTGACCATGATTCCAAGGATATTAAAGCGCCAGTTTCGGAAATATTAATCGTTTCTCCCATGATGGTTTGCTCGTCGCTAGAAATTACCACCGGAAGTTGTCTTTGCAAGCGGTGAGCGGTACGAATTTGTGGTTGTTCAAATCCTACGAGTAAAGCTGCTGATAACAGAATTAAGTTAAAGCCAGACCATAAGGTGTTAACTAGTACTGCTTCTGTATCTTCTGGTCGTAGTAATAGCCAATAAGGAACTGCAAGTAATGAACTTACTACTAATAAGGTTACTATTATCAACCCCCGCATCGATGCCCAATCAAAAGTACGTTTGGTAACGTTTATCCCTTTATCGGTAACGTTAAAGGAACCCATTTTGGGATTAATCAGCGCTAATAACGTTACCCAACCTGCTTGGAAAGACATTACGAATTCAAAGATTTCGTTCCAGAAGGAAAATCGGACGTGTTTGTAAATAATGTGGTTGGTAGCGAGGGAAAGAAGAATATGTGGTAAGGCATATGCTAAAGTTTCTAAACCCAAACCTTGGATGGGATTAATCCCGAATAATAAGAATAAGGTGGGAATGATTGCGTATATCAGTCGGGGGAAACCATATAAGAAGTGGGAAGTTGCACTCAAGTAACAAATTCTTTGAGCAAAATTTAGATTTAACTTGGGATTAAATAATGGATTTTCAATTCTGAGAATTTGAGCCATTCCCCTAGCCCAGCGTACTTGTTGACCTACATAAGCTGAAAAGGTATCTGGTGCTAACCCCGCTACCATGATTTTGTCATAGTAAACGGATTTATAACCTTTAGAGTGTAAACGTAATGCTGTATGACAATCTTCCGTTACCGTTTCAACCGCAATTCCTCCGACTTCTAAAGCGTGGGTTTTACGAATAACCGCAGCAGAACCGCAGAAAAATGATGCGTTCCAAAAATCGTTACCCTTTTGCAGTACTTTGTAGAATAGTTCGTTACCTACAGGGATTTTTCCGTCGGTAAGTAAGTTGCGCTCGAAGGGATCTGGATTATAAAACCAGTGTGGAGTTTGTACGAAGGAGACTTTGGGGTCGTAAAAGAAACCTACTGTGTGTAAGAGAAATTGACGAGAAGGAACGTGGTCGCAGTCTAAAATTAAAACTAAATCGCCCGAAGTTTTATAAAAAGCAGTGTTGATGTTACCAGCTTTAGCATGGTCGTTGTTATCTCGCCCCATATGGATGCAACCGAGTTCTTCGCACATTTGCTGCAACTCTTCTCGTCTGATGCGGAAAGTTTCTCTTTTTGGGTCGCCTTCTTTATACTTTTCAGGACGACCATCATCGAGAACATAAACCTTCTTTTTACCGGGAGCGTAATCGCAACTCAAAGCTGCTAATGCTGTTTTACGAACAATCTCAACTTCTTCGTTGTAGGTAGGAATATAAATATCAACATCAAACCATTCATCTTGGGGAATGGTAGAAATATCAATGGGTTTTCGTTCTTTAATTTTTAAGGTTTGAAAGTAAGCTAATACTAACGTGAAAATCGCGTATAACTCGGCTCCTAACAGAGTTAAACAAGCAATACTATTTATCCATCCGTCAAAATTAAGCGTGTAGCTAAGACGGTAATATAAATATCGCATTGTTGTTACCAAACTCAGCCACACCATGAATAAGTGATAGTATTGGCTAACTTCTGTAGAAGATTCTTGTTCTTCTGCTCCTAATACTAACTGACCTAGTAATACGAGAAACAGAGCGATCGCTCCTTGCTGCCAAACTTCTAGCGGTGTCACAATCAGCGGAACAGAAAATACTAGCAGCAGTAAAATTAACCACTTAAAATGTTTTATTCCTACTTTTTCTAAGGTGCTATCAAAAAAGCTAGGTGTGAGGTCAATCAACCATCTGCTTAAGTTAAAGCGCTGGTGTTTTTTGGAAGATTTTTTGACTAAAGAGGGCATGGCTTTTTAAATTTTTTTATTAAAGGTGATGCGATTAATCGGTTATTAGAAAGGCAAGGGGGAATAGGGAACGGGGAACAGTTTTTTGTTGTCCCCTCAATTACCCATTACCAATTACCAATTTTCAATTATTCTTACTTCCTCTGTGCGGCAGCAATGCGCTTTAGATACAGCTGAACAATTCCGTAAAGTATTAGAGATAAGCCGACAATACCCGCAGGTACTAACAGCCAGTTTTCCTGTAGCATCCGCGTCATTTTACTCAGGGGATTAGTATCTTCGATGCGACGACTGGAAGGAGCGTTATCAAAAAATGCTAGCTGATAACCATCTGGATCGTAAGCAGCTGGGTTTTTCTGATCGCTGCTAATTAATACTGTGTCCTTCTTGAGTTGGAAGAACCAAGGGTCTTTACCTAATACTTGTTGTACTCTTTCTAACCCAGTATCCGTCTGAGCAGTCAAAGCCAACACAACGCGATCGCCATTCCAAGGAGAGAGTATTTGCTTAATCATTCCTTGCTTATCTTGAGGAACTGTAACGCTTGCTTGGGCTGAACCACGTCCGAACGATCTACCTAAGTTAAATCCTGGAGATTTGAATACGTCAGGTAAAGGAAATTCATCTCGCGTGCCGATTCCTACTAAGTGTTCGTTTTTACGTACTTCTGGAGGCAGTGTATTTGAAGTATAGACATCTAGCTTGACTGCATCCGCGCGACTCAATCTTCCTAAACGTTCGCTAAAGGCAAGCATTGTCAATATATCTGTACTGCTCGGCTCTTGTGGAAGTACGATTGCTGTTTCAGATAAATCTTGGGGTGCAGCAAAGGGGAATCCATACTGCATTAATTTGAGGTTCGGTAGCTCTACGGAATTTTCTCGTTTTAAATCGAAGCTGGTATCGGAATGAACGGTACCTGTAAGTTGTTGGTCTGGTGGGCTGATGCAGTTTGCTTTATCAAAGGGTTCTTTGGGATTCATCCGGAAAAATACCTGAAGTTTGGAATCAGGCTTAACTAATTTTGCCGGTAAATCAACTTTGAGGTTTTTACGTGTTTCTCCCTCGTCCGAATCGAGACGCGCTCCACCAATGAAAACCCCATCTAACAATACTTCTACAGCAGATGTTCTGGGATTCATCTGCGGTCCGTAGCTGTAAACTAAGTTCATCGAACTACCGCGCACAAATCTGTCATCCGGTAATGCACGGAAATCAATTTCAATTGGCGGGGCAGCAGAACCACGGACGCTAACATCTCTAAAAGCATCACCGTTAACTTGAGTTTTAATATCGCTTAGTTGAAAGTTGCTCGATTCTGGTAAATAACGCGGCCATTCTCTTTTTCCTGGTGTGGTCGATTCTTCTAATTTATTAACTAAAACAACTTGTCCAGTGCCTATTTTCTGAGAAGAAGGCTGTGCTAATAACCGTGCTGCCTTAGCTACTCCTGCTGCACCATTTCCAGTGGCAACTAAAACGGGAACTTTACCTTTTTTAGTAGTGGTTAGGATTAAGACTCCAGTGTCCTCTGGTATTGCCTGCTGGTTGGAATCTAAAATTTGAGAATTTACAATATTGCGAGGTAAATCTAGATCGGCTAGGGCTGCTTGTTCGGCAGGAGTACCGATGATGACTAATCTTTGATTCGTTGATACATCAGCGATATCGGAAATTAAATCTGTCTCTATTGGACGAAAATCTGCTTGTCTACCCAGTGAAGCTTGTAAACGGGCTGCTCCTTCGAGCCAAGATTGACTGGTGTTTTGAGGCTTTAAGTAAACGATGCGGTTAGTGTCTAAATTGAGGTTATCGAAGAAGGGATAAGGATAGTTACTGAAGTTGAGCGGAATTGCTTTAGGGTTGTAGTCAAAAATTAATTTTGAGTCTGGTAGAATCTCCGTCCATAGAGTTGGATCGCCCGGATCGCTACATCCCTCTGTATTGTTCTGCTGGGCTACAATCTTAAGTTCGTTATACTCTTGCAGTAGCTTTGGAGGAATGTTTATTAGTACTCGACCGACTTGGGATTGCTTGCGATTAAGGGGAATGCTACCTACAGCCGTATCGTTGACCAATACTGTTAAATTAGAGCGATTCGCGTACAGTGCTGGCGAATGTTGAAAGCGAATCTCGGCTTTAACAGTACCTACATCCCAGCCACGAGGACGAGTAAAACCCAAACGACCTTCAGAATAGACTCCTCGCAAACGCATCCGGTTGCCAACTATCGGACTGCGGTTGAATTCTAAAATGTATTTTTCGTCGTATTTAGTAGAGGAGTTTTTTGATTTTCTACTTGCTTGTGCTAATAAAACACCTTCAGATTTTGCTAATTGATTTTTGGTAACGGCTTGAGCAGTTGGCAAAGCTGATAACAAACAAAAAGATATAATAAATGCTTTATTAAACGTTTTAAAGTTAAATAGATGCTTCATAACACAGTTTTAAAATTATTAGGTAAAATGGGTATGTTTTTGGTTTAAAAATGTTTATTGATTGCGGGTAATAGTTGAACTAAGTAATCAATCTTATTACTTAAGTATTGCTGCCAACATTTTATTCGCTTTCCAGAGAAAACCGCCATAACTTCTTAATTACTTTGCAAAAGTTCTGGAGGAATTGCTGATGGAGATAGCAAGCCCAACCAAGCTAGATTCTGAGTGTAATAAGCTTCGTTATCATCCCAAACTTCTTGCTGGTATTGGGGTAGCAATTTTTTCTCCAGCAATTCTTGAGCTAATTCTGGCTGTATCAGCTTAGTTGCTGCATAGAGCATGGCATATTGAGATGTGGCTTCGTAATTTACCAAAGCTTTACCTTCCAGGTTTATCCGTGCTGGTATGCTTGACTGTTCCCGCCACAATTTGAGCGGATGCTGAATCGATGTTTGAAGATAGCTTCGTGCCCGAGATGAATTAAACCAGCTTGCATCTAATGCGATTCGCCACCAAACGCGATATGCATCAAAGCTATATACGCTTTTTATTGGACTATCAGCAGGCAAGGGCTGGTATTTTGCTGTTTTTGCATCCAGGGCAACCCAATCACTAGGTAAATTTACAGCGCTGATTTGTCTGGAATCTTCTAATACTTCATAGCTGGTATCTACCAAACTCAACCAATCTCGTTCGGAATCGACTTGAGCAAATAAGCGAAAAGCGTAGGGAGCGAAGTAGGAAGGATTGAGAATAATCGATGAATCCTTTACAAATGCAGCTTTCGGACCTGGAAGTAGATAGCGTTTGTTTTGTCCAACTACAGTTGAATACTTCCACAAATCTTCTAATTTAGTTTTTGCTAATTTTAGGTATTCCGGACGATTCCAGCGTCTTGATGCAAATATTAAGGCAGTAATAGCATCTATATCCCCATCACTAGCAAAGTTCTTATCTACAGCACCCCAATTACCATCTTCATCGCGTCCCCACTTCCAAGCCCATAAACTATCTACAGGCTTACCGTCTTCGAGCCTGCGTAAATTATTTTCTCCCCAATTTAAAGTTAGAGCAAAAGTTGCAGAGTCATCGATCAGCACTGCTCGCAACATCGCATAGGCTTGACCTTCACTAGTCGAACGATCGCTAGCTTCGTAATCAATTACTCTTCCATCTCTCTGGATAAACCGACGACGATAGCTATCCCAGCTTTCCACTAATAACTCTCTATTGGGAGTCGATGGAGGAAGGGATGACAAAAATTGAACGCTATTATCATCGATAGCTGATGGCTTAGGTGATGATTCCGAAGATTTTATGCTGGGTTTTTCGATATTAGTTGCCGAATAACTTCCTTTACAGCCACATAAAGTAATAATCGCACATATAGCTACTACTTTTGTCAGATAGTTCATCTTAAGAACCGCTTGCATTAATTGTTACTAACAAAATTCCTCAAACCTATATTTGAGAAACGAATTGTATTACTATTCCCTTCAAGGATGGGTGTAATTAACTAAGAAATTTTTCTTCATCAAAAATTTGTTTGAAGATTAATTTTTACCCCGACGTTCGTAACTTTCCCAAGGTGGTTGAAAGCCACGTCGTTGCAGAAAGTCCTCTTGTATCTGCTGCATCTGGTTGGAAATTTCTGGGTCTTTTTCACCGCTGGCAATTTGCTCAATTTGCAGTTGCTCTAAGGCTTTCATCGCGGCTATTGGCTTGTCAAAAATCGCATTCAATCCGGCAAGAGCGCGACGTGCTTCTGTATCTTGAGGATTTTGTTCCAAGACTGTGGAATAAATTTGCTCTGCGGATTCAAATCGTCTTTGCTCGAAACGAATTCCACCCAAGGCGGCTAAAGCGTCTATATCGTCTGGTTCTTCTTTGAGGATATTTTCATAAGCTTCACCAGCCATTTTTAAATCGCCAACTGCTTTAGCTAATAAGGCTACTCTCTGTTGTGAATTAGCGTTATTAGGAGCATTGGCAATCAACTGCTTCATTCGCAAGCGTGCTTCAGCTGGGTTTCGTTGAGCTATGGTTTCTAGCAAATGCTGCTGCAATCTAATGCTATTAGGATCTACTTCAACTAAGTAATTATACAGAGCTTCTCGATTGGGGTCGGTAGGTAGCTGCGTTACCAAGCTATATAGCTCTGGTGGGGTATTGGTTGCTTTTTGAGTTGCTAACCAATTATCTAAAACGGCTTCTGCTTCCGGTTTGGAAATACGTTTGGCTTGATACGCAACACTAGTAAAACCTAACCGAGCAGTTATATCTTGAGGATTGCGTTTTATAACTTGCTCGTACACTACCAAAGCTTCGTCAAAACGCTTTTGCTGTACTCTTACCCCTACCAATCCGCGCAAAGCACCATCAGTAATTTCTTCTTTGGGGTTTTCGTTGAGTATGGCAAAGTAGCGTTGAGCGCTAGCTTCTAAGTTACCTTCTCGTCTTTCAATTTCCGCTGCAAGCAACTGTGTTGCCATGTCTTGGGAACCTACAGATGTTGCCGTATAAGCTGCTAATGACTGTCTGGCTTGAATTGTATTTTCGAGTTCCAGATAGATTTGAGCTACCCGAAAATTCAAAAACGGCACGTTAACCCCCGTTTGCAAAATATTTTGATATACGGATAGAAGTTGAGGTGAGGGAGCATCTATATCGGCTAATGCTAAAGCTAACTCTTGCAGTTGTACGGATTGTGTAGGTAAGTTTTGCAATGTTGTTGCCAAACGCTGGTTTAAATCGCTCTTGGAAACCATTCCCAATTTATATTCCAAACCTAGCTGACGCACCATTAAACTTTTATCGTTGGGTAAAGTGGAAGCTAAACGTCTATAAATTTGTAATGCTGTTTCCTCACCTTGGGGCAAGCCAGTAAAGACATTGGCAATTTCCCTCAGCAGACTCGTGGAAGGATTGGGATTGTTAGCCAGAGCTTGACGGTAGAGATTGGCAACTCGTTGCGCCAAGGAAGCATTATCCGTGTTTTTACGAATTTCATTCAGCGCTCTAGCTAAAGGTAAAATCGCTTCTTCTACGCCTTCCAAGGGATCTAATACCGCTAAAGCTTCGGCTTCTTGCTTATTCGTAATATATGCTTGAGACAGTTGTGCGCGAGCAAGTATAGCTAACTGATCTAAAGTTTCAGAACGCTCTAGCTGGCTTTCTAATATTGCGATCGCTTGTTGAGGATTGCCTGTTTTACGTAAGGTAAGAGCGTAAGCAACCGCAGCATAATCGGTTATTTCTTTTCCACTGGCTTTATAGCGGTTGAACAATTCTTTCGCTTTTTGATAATCGCCACTGTAACTATAAGTTTGAGCGGCTCCAATAATTGCTTCTGGTGTAGGATTATTTGCCAACACTATTTCAAAATCGGCAACAGATTCGCTAAATCGTCCTTGATAGGAAAAAAGTAAAGCACGGTAATAGCGGCTTTGCACATCATCGGGATTTAATTCGAGCAAAGTATTGAGAGCTTTGATACCGGGTTTGTTCCATTCGGGACGATAAGTTCCCATCATCCCCACAATTTTTAAAGCTGCTTGATTGCTGGGATCTTGCGTTAAAACTTCCTGATAAGCTTGGAACGCATCTTCAATTTGTCCGGCACGGTTGTAAGCAATAGCTAAACCTAGCTTGGCTTGTAAAGATTGAGGATTGCTTCTCAAAGCTTGTTGAAAGGCTTTAATTGCATCATCTACCCATCCTTTTTTAAGCAAATTGTAACCCTTCTGCGTGGCTCCAGATGATTGAGCCTGTACGGGTTCTATATTGTTTAAAGTTGCCAGTACAATTGGGCAAGTAAAAACAAATAAGTGAAAAGGTAGCAAAGTAATTCCCACAATAGTTTTACTTTGTATTTTTCGTTTTTGTTGCCATAAATTAGCTTTGTAGAATAGGTTCAAGTTTAATTTGTGATTCATTTCCGCATTCTCCCCCTTGGAATTACATCAAACTCTGATTTAATCCTTACACCGAGAACTGTTTCGTTAAAGTCGTCTCTTCCTTGCACGGAAAAGCCTAATCGTAAATTGTCAAGAAACTGAAAATCGTAATAAAGCTCTAATACATCAAGTTGCTTGCCTTCACGCTCATCTTCGTTAGATAAAGCGCGTCCGTAAGCTAATCCCAATCTGTCATCGGGGGTAAATAAATCTAAGAAACTAGCACCGAAAACATATGTATCTGCACCTTCTCCTAAATCTCTATTCTCGTAACGGCCGTAGCGTCCAAATAGTCCTAGTTTCATTTCAGGAATAAAGACTTCAGCGTTCAAACCGTATGCTTCTTCTCTATCATCTTCCAAAACTCCAAACTGATTATTTCCGCGATCGATTTGAAAGCTTTGGGGAAAAGAATCGCGATTTCCGCCATCTCTTGCAGTGCTGTAAGTACCGCGAATAATAGCATTACCGTAACGAACGCCAACTTCACCAGCAAATCCATCCAAGCTAAATTCGCTCAAAGCATCAGATGACGAAAAAACAGCAGCTTTAGCGTCAATATTATCCGTCACGCTCCAGTTAACTAAAAGTCCAGGCTTTGAACTTATACCTGTCGATGCTAAAGCTGGATTCGTTTGAAATACCGGATTAAAAAACTGGCTGGCTCCATCTTTAGCAAAGCTATTGCGATCGAAATAAGATGTCAAATCCAACTGGCCAACAGCAAATCGTAAATTCGGTAAACCCGTCAGAGATGTTGCGAGATAAAGTTCGTTGATATTCAAACCTTCCCGTCGGGAATCATCAAATGATGTACCCTCACTCGTCAAATCTAAAGTTGCACCAAACAATACTTGAGGAGTGAGCGGATAAGTTCCGGAAAGTCTAGCTCGTGCTGAAGTATCATCTCCTTGAGTTACATAAACACCTTCAACTCTTAAAGAAGATTGCTTTAATGCTGCACTGCTTCTTAAAGGGTTTAACTCATTGTTTTGTGGAACTAATGGAGCCTGCGAACGAATGAGCGGCGATCGCCCAGAGGGGGCACGATTCACCGGAACAGATGGACGTATCCCTCCTTGTGAATTGAGTAGCGTATTAAAAGTAGGTGTTGAAGTTACAGAAACTGAAGGTTGCTTCAAGCGATAAGCATCAAGCATTTGTTCAAATGTCGGCGCATTTGAAGCACTAGCACTCACGGGGTATTGAGATGAATTGCTAGTTCTAGAATTAAGTAATTGATTGAATGTTGGTGCATTGGCTGTATTCGATTGCTGTTGCACAGTAGTACCTGGAAGTGGTGGCAAAGGAGCAACAGTTGTTTGAGAATTAAAATCGGGAGAAGTAAATTCCAAACTGCTGCCGGGAGGTGCTGGCAATGGAACAGCCTGAGCGCTCAATTGACTTGCTTCATAAATCCCTGTTTGAGGACCACCTATAGGTTTCGTATTCCTTCGTACTGCTATCGATTGCTCTATTGCGCGTTTAGATTTACCAGTTATCTGTTCCTGAATGAAACTGTTCTCTAATTGCTTGATATTGTCTAGGGGTAAATACTGTTCTACTTTTTGACTGGGTAAAGTAGCACCAATATTAGAATTTGGTGGTGGTGGAACTACTTGTAGTTTTAGCTTTGTTCTACCCCTGGGTATTGACGATTGCGGTACTTGCAGCAAATTTAGGGAACGCGAAGTTTTATTTGCTTGTTGCTGCGGGGATATTGTTTGAGCTTGCGAACTATTGCTTACACTCAAAGTCGATAAGATTGAAATAGAAGCAGCACAAAACAGGGCACAAGGTTTGTGTTTATTCCATTCTTTTATCAAAATATATTTGTCACGCTGTAGTATTTTAGACTTCATTACCCAATTAACGTATAAGTAAATATTTGCGTCATATAATGTCGCCACTTTAACAAAAAAAAACCATATCATCGAGGGGATAATACGTATTTAGTCAAGCCAGTAAAATTACAATAAGAATTCGTAAAGATACTCAATTTGTAGATAAATTTGGGCAAAATAGATCAAAATGCAGTGATTACAGATTTAATCCGCTTTTATTAACACCTATTTTATGAAACAGCAACATTTTAGATTTTTAACCAACTTTAGAACCAAAATACCTGTAGCTGCACGTGCCGTTATAGCTTCTAGCATGCTTTTATTATTAAGCTCTGGCTGCGTAAATAGATCGCAAAATAAAGTAATTCTTGAAATACAGGGCATACAGCGAGAAGATACCAAAGGTTTATACAAAGTTGCAGGCACGACAAATTTACCCGAATCTAGCCGTATTGCCGTTACAGCAGTTCGCTATTTGCGATCGGGCACAGTTAATGGGGAAGAAATAGTCGGCGATGATAATGAAAATATAAACCGTTCAATTTTGGCTCGCCAAATCGTAGAAGTCAAACAGGGAAAATGGGAAGCAGACTTAAATCTTTGGCAAGTAGCATCCAATGGGAATTATGAGGAAGTATGGCAGTTAAATCAAGATTACACAAATTTAACTCCTGAAAGTGAAGTAACTTTTATTGCTACTTTCAATCCTATAGGTCAATTACCAGCTTCAGATAGCCAAAATACTCAACAATCTAGCTTGCAATACCAACTCGAAGGTAAATCCCTACGCTTTACCAATGAAGGTGAAAAATACGTACAAGTAAGCCAGTACCGCTCTATAGGTTTACCTGTAGGTAAAACAACACCACCTCGACAACCGCAAAGTTTTAATGATGGTTGGGGAAATCGATATCAACTCAAAGCGGATATGGCGCAAGATTCTACAGCTACTCTACCTCCCCTAGCGAAATCCCGCCAAACTAATTCTCCTGTGCTTAGTTCAGAGTTTCTACGGTAATTACTTTTTTGCCATTCATGCGATTACCGATTTGAGGAAATAGTTACAAAGCCCGCTATGGTAGCGGGCAAAATTATTTATAGGAATAGGAGATAGGAGTAATAGAGGGTAATTTTATACTACCTAACACGATAAAAAAAAAGTTTGTAGTTGCGCTTCAGCGCCTCCGATAAGAGGCGCTGAAGCGCAACTACGAACTTTATAAAACTATTTATCTAAACCCGATCTAGTAACATAAAAAGTAGCAGTAATTCATGAACTACTGCTACAAAAAAATATTTTATGATTCTAGGATTTACATACTTTTCATAAACTTATAAGAGTTAAAAAACTTTCTTCTTATGACAACAGTTAGTACTTAAATCCTAATTTTTTTAACCAAACTGTACCTCTTGAGGCTTGTAAGTATCGTAATAAATACTAATCGTTTCTGATTGTGTTGGAGCAGTATTTGTAGGTTGAGGTGTTGATGTAAGATTATTTTCCATTGCCTGCATTTGCAGCATCATATTTCTAAGTTGTGTTCGTAATTGCTCGAACTCTGCTGCTGTTATGCTGGTTTGATTTGCTTGAGATATGTTAGCAATTTCTTCCTTGATATCGTTTTTTGATTGAGTGTATCCGAGAAAGTTTTGAGCGGAAGCAAATGCCGCCGAGGCTGCATTCGCTGAAGCTATCTCCTGGGTTTTTACTTGAGCTTGCTGTGGTGGAGCTTGCTTTGCAACTGGTTGAGATACGATGGGGTTTAAAGTCGGATAACCCTTGCTGGCTGGAGATGATGCTTGTTCCTCCAGAAAACTATTTAGCCCAGAAACTTGCAATCGAGTTTCTGAAAGTTTAAATTCCTTAAGTAACTCTTCTTTTTGCTGTAATTGCAGTTCTAATTGTGATACTTGTTGTCCAATTTCAGTGGATTTACGAGACGAATTGCGCCATCCAGATATCGCGATCGCAGAAATTCCGGCTCCTAAACTAAGTCCAGTGGCAACTACTACGTAAGGTAAAGCAACATCTCTGAGCTTACCAAAGAAAAGTGTTTCTTCTTGGAATTTGATATTAATTTGTTTATCTCCGATTGCAGCAAGCGGTACTGTCATGGCTGAAAAAACAGCCGCAGAAGCTAACACTGGAGGTAGAATAAATTTGGCTAATGCAGATAGAGACATATTAAAAAGTTTAGTTATTTGAGTAGAACGGCAGATGCTTTAATTACTACGTTTAGAATGAATGCTTTACAGCAGTTAAAGCAGTAATTAAATTTTTTCTTCTATTAGTTTCCAATTTATTCGTTAAATACCTAGACCACAAGGGTTTAAAGATAAAGAAATCGGCTTATTTAATAAATTTTCTATAAAATAATTTTCTTTGCTTTGTTCTACAAAAGCTGCTTTAGGCTTGCTAATCCTATGTTTGAGCATTTTAAAATAAAAAAAATAGCCAATTATCTCATACTTAAGTAGTAAGTTGTATATGGCGAATCTATATCTAAAGTGTTAATTTGTTTATTTTATTCACCATCTTTATTACATACCTTTATATTCAAGTTTTATCCTTACTGAATAGATAACTATTAATATGTTTGTGCTATGGGGATGCAAAACTATATGTCAGTAAACTAGTTAGGTATCAAAGGTATACAACAAAAGACTTAAAATAGAAATCAGTAATTATGCGTATCCATTATTTCTTTTTATCCTTAGTTAATCTCTTTAAAAAATCTTCATTTAATTTACTTTTGATGTTCGATCGCAGATTCGATTCGAGTAAGAAATACCCTTATAAAGGTCAAGATTGGAAATATCAAAAAATTAAATTGTATAAGAATATATTGATATTCACCATCACCTTGATGCTTTGCTTGAATGGCAATTTTACAAACTCCCAGAGCAAACAAGGTAATTTTGCCCGAGCAACAACCACCATGCAGTTACCACTTTCAACCCGTGGCGCGAAAATCGTTGATGCCAAAGGAGATCGAGTATTACTCCAAGGTGTCAACTGGTTTGGTATGGAAACCGAAACTCACGCTCCCCACGGTTTGTGGAAGCGCGACTATAAAGATATGCTGCTGCAAATCAAAAATCTTGGCTACAACTTGATTCGCTTGCCATATTCCGTAGAAGCATTACGCTCCGAAAACGTTAGCGGTATTGATTTCAGCATTGGTACTAATCGAGAGCTAGAAAATAAAACCCCAATAGAAATAATGGACGCAATCGTTGAGGAAGCACAGCGTCAAGGCTTATTGATTTTGTTAGATTCCCATCGTCTCAACGATAAACGAATTCCCGAATTGTGGTATGGAGATGGTTATTCGGAAGCTGATTGGATTAACACCTGGTTGCAGTTAGCTCAAAGATATAAAAATCAACCTAACATTATTGGTGCAGATTTGAAAAACGAACCCCACGGTAAAGCTAGCTGGGGTACTGACGATTTAGCTACGGATTGGCGATTAGCAGCAGAGCGTGCTGGCAACGCGATCGCAAAAGTTAATCCCGATTGGTTAATTGTTGTAGAGGGAGTGGAAAACAATGTTCCGGGACAAAAGTTAGCCAACCATTGGCAAGGAGGTAATTTAGAAGGTGTATTGCACTATCCGGTACGTTTATCGAAAAGGAATAAATTAGTTTATTCTCCCCACGAATACGGTCAGGGGTATACGATCAGCCTTATTTTTCGGACAAGAATTTTCCCCAAAATCTCCTGGATCGCTGGCAAATAGGCTTTCACTATATTTCTAGCCAAAATCGCGCTCCTATTTTTGTAGGAGAATTCGGGGGACGTTTAGATGACAATAGGGAAATTATTTGGATGCGGGAGTTTCTTAAATACATCCAACAGAAAAATCTCAGTTTCGCTTTTTGGAGTTGGAATCCTAATAGTGAAGATACAGGAGGTATTCTCTTGGATGATTGGAAAAATGTGGATTTACCAAAACAACAATTAATTTCTCAACTACTTCCAGTTAAATTTACCCCCATGCAACAACCAGCAGTTAGAGAACTATTAAAACCGCAAAACCAGCGTCAAACTCCGTTGACAACGAACCTATCGAGCGATACAAAATTAAAAGTAACCACTGAAATTTATTCAGATTGGCAAACGGGATTTTGTACCAGTTTTAAGATTACAAATCATAGCAACGAAACAGTTAGAAATTGGCAACTTCAATTCAATATGAACCAAGCTAAGATAAAAAATTCTTGGAATGCCGATTTTAAACAACAAAAAGGGATATACACCGTTACTCCTTTTGATTGGGGTAAAATTATACAGCCCAAGCAAGTAAGGGATGTAGGATTTTGTAGTGAAAAGCTTGGTTCCGATTATTCTCCTCAACAAGTTAAATTACAAGTTAATTGGGAACGGGGAATGGGGAACAGCGAACAGAAAGCAGGAAGTGGGAAGTAGGGATTAGCAAAAGAACAAATAACCAAAAAAAACCCAGGTAATACCTGGGTTTTTTTTGATCAAATCAAGATGATGTTAGTGTAAACCTATTCCCGATCGTCTGAGAAATTGGGGTCGAGTCCAAATTCTTGCAAATCCTGTAAAACACTATCGTTCTCATCTGCATCCAGATCGTTATTATCTTGAACTGGGCTTAAATCTTTGATAGCTTCGTTATCAGCAATCAATTCTGATGGCTCATCTAATATTGATGGTGAAGAAGTTCTGTTACCAAAATCTGGAGTCATGGTTGGCGAATCCAAATTATAAGTACGGGCTGTACGGTCATCTAAAACCATATCCAAGGGGTCATCAACTTCATCGAGTACGCTGTTGCTCATGTCGCCAGCATAGTCATCAACTATACCCATCTCTTCAAAAGCATTGAATCCCGTACCCGCAGGAATCAATCGTCCGATAATTACGTTTTCTTTCAAACCACGCAACCAGTCGGACTTACCTTCAATCGCTGCTTCGGTTAAGACGCGAGTAGTTTCTTGGAAGGATGCGGCAGAGATAAAGCTGTCTGTATTCAATGATGCCTTGGTAATACCCAGCAACACTGGAGTATATTGGGCTTTCGCACCACCAGTAATAGACATTGCTTCGTTCACCTGCTCCACTTGACGCAATTCAATCAACTCCCCAGGAAGCATTGTCGTATCGCCGCCATCATCTATCCGTACTTTAGATGTCATCTGACGCACAATTACTTCAATGTGTTTGTCAGAAATATCAATACCTTGAGATTGATATACCGACTGCACTTCATTCACCAAGAAGCTTTGGACTTTTTGCAAGGCATGGCTGGCACAAGCATAAACTCCTTCATCCGAACCTTGGTTAAAGAATACTTCCAAAATTTCATGGGGATTGGATGGCCCATCCGTCAGTGGCTGTCCGGTTTCTACCGTTTGCCCTTCCGAAACTACCATATTTTGTCCGGGGCCAAGAGCGTAATCGGTAACTACACCTCCAGCTTCAAGAATCTTAAGTGCGATCGCCTCGTCACCATCGCCGTAAACTGGTTTAATTTCCCCGGCTCTACGAGCTAATATACAGCCTTCTTTTGGTTTACGAGCTTCTAGCAGTTCTTCAATTCTCGGTAAACCTTGAATAATATCCCCAGTTTTAGCGCGTTCAAATACCAATAGTACTAAGTTATCGCCGCGCTGTACCAAATCGGTATCGTCAACTTGCAGTATAGCTCCAGGGCTGACTCGATAGGGACGACCCATTCGCAAAGTTACGAAGTGAGTCCCTTCTGCATCGCTTGGTACTATACCTTCCTGTTCACCGTTCCCCGTTGCCTGTTCCCTACTCCCCACCTTAACTACTTGTCCGGATTGCTCTGCTAATATTCCAGGAGCAATTTCCGCACCTTCTACTAACAAGTCACCAGCTTTACAGGTAGGAGCATCATTAAGATTAATGGTAAAGGTATCGCCAGTTCGTAATATCAAACAGCGACGAGGTGCATCGGTGCTTACTTTCACGCCTTGGATGGTACCTCCTTCTTTACACAAGATTTGGGTACGAGCTACTACAGCACCAGGTTCTATAGTTTGTCCATCTTCTACTTCCAAATTAGTACTAGTACTACCTTGAGTCGCATCGGCTGCAATATCGCGGCGAATTACCAAAGATTCTAAAATTACCAGTTGCAAGCGCTGAATTTCCGGATCGTTTTCATCGGTGACTAATTCGATATCTGCTGCAAGAGGAGAAGTGCTATGTTCTTCACCGTCTTGCCCAATCTCCAACACCAACTGAGTTCGCAACAGTTCAACACCTTCTACAGACTTGATCCGCTCGGAGTCTTTATAAGATATTTTTTGGACTGCTTTTAGTTGGATGGAACGCCCATTTTCGTCGGTACCTGAAGTAGTGGATGGTACGTCAGGATTCGTTGGTATGGGAAACTCTACTACGGGACGACTCAATACTGCCGGACCTTCTGGAGTTTCTACGTATTCGATATAGCGTAGTTCTGTAAAAGTTGTACCCAAAAACTCTTCACCAGCTTGAACAAAAGTACCGTCTTTGCTCATTACTGCTTCTGGATCGTCAACCATCAACAGTTCGCCCGGTTTAATTACAACTTCTCGCAAAATGTCGTTTTTCTGGGTGACTTCTACAACCCCAGTACTTTGGCTGAAGATATCTTTAACCACTTCATCCCCAGCATTTACCAATTGTCCGTCTTCGACAATTAATAAAGAAATGTCTTTGTTAACTTCATGGGTTTCTTCAGGTATCCATAGTAAAGTCCCCCCCTGAACAACTTCATAACCTTGTTTTGCCTTACCTTTTTTCTGCACCTCTACCCCAGAGAATTTCAACAATCCTCCAGTTTCAGTACGATAGCGATCGTCAATTAATTCTGCTACTACTTGAGAGTTTTGCACTTTTGTGCCCGGAGTTGCTCTCAAGTTAAATACTTGATTGTTTGCAGTGGTAATCAAATAGTTGTTGCGGCCTTGAGAGCTTTGAACGGTAACTTCCGCTCTATCTAAAACTATCGAAGCAGTCATAATCTCAATCTCCCGAGTGCTTTTACCGGGAGTTGCTTCGGGTAAACGTACACCACCACCATGTTGAGAAGTCAACTTAGTTTCGGCAATTACGCCATTGCTTTCGATACTATCCCCGTTTTCAACCACTAATTCGGCTCCAGGGGGTAAATTATATACCTCTCCCGATAAAATCCAAATCAAACCACCCCTAACTGCTGTAGTAGTGGTATTACCTTGACGGTCAGTTTTTTGCTCTGCAACCACATCGGCAAACCTGACTTGTCCGGCAATATCAGAAGCTACATCTTTTACAGCTTTTTCTGTATTAATTCGGGTAGTTCTCGCACCCAAAGCAACCTCAGCCAACAATTGACCCTGTTTAATTTTGGAGCCATTATTAACGTATAAAGTTGAACCTTTGGTTACGGCAATTTCCATCCCAGCGGATTTGGGGCTACCGCTTGGTTCCAAAGTTAACGTACCGTTTGCCTCTACAAATAAAGCATCTTCACCGTGACGAGTACGGTGAGGTCTGGTGCGGAATTTACCCTTGAAGCGAACCGTACCATCGGCTTTAGCTCTTACCTGTTGCGCGACTTCCCCGGTAAATACACCCCCGGTGTGGAAGGTACGCATGGTCAACTGAGTACCGGGTTCGCCAATACTTTGAGCGGCAATAATACCTACAGCTTCACCCAAATCTACCATTTTGGCATGTGCCAAACTCCATCCGTAACAATGCTGACAAACGCTACGTGCGGCTTCGCAAGTCAAAGGAGAACGAACTTCTACCGATTTGATACCTGCCGCTTCAATTTCGTCTGCAAGCTCTTCGGTAATCGGAGTATTACGAGTTGCCAGTATTTCACCAGTTTGCGGATGCACCACATCTACGTTAACGGCTCTTCCTAAAAGGCGACTAGAAAGAGGAATCAAAGTTTTATTTCCCTCCATCATCGCCACAACGGGAATACCACGAGATGTGCCGCAGTCGGTTTCGCGAATAATTACGTCTTGGGATACGTCTACCAAACGTCTGGTTAAATAACCACTATCGGCGGTTCTTAACGCCGTATCCACCAATCCTTTACGGGCACCGTAAGAAGAAATAATGTATTCAGTAACGGTAAGTCCTTCGCGGAAATTGGTTTTAATTGGTAAGTCAATGATTTCTCCTTGCGGATCTGCCATCAGTCCCCGCATACCCACCAACTGACGTACCTGGGAAATATTACCCCTAGCACCACTAAACGCCATCATATAAACCGAGTTCAGGGGATTGTTACTCTTAAAGTGACTTACCACTTCATCTTTAAGAGCTTCGGAAGTACCGTTCCAAGTATCAATTACCTTCTGAAACCGTTCTACCTCAGTAATTTCCCCGCGCTGGTAACGTTTCTCAGTAGCGCGAATTTCTTCCTCAGCAGCTTCAAGCAGCGATCGCTTTGAAGGTGGAACCATTAGGTCATCAACACTAATAGAAACTCCAGCCTTTGTTGCATAACGGAAACCCAAATCCTTTAACTTGTCCGCCATTACCGCCGTCCGTGCGGTACCGTAATTTGTAAAACCCCACGCAATCAACTTTCTCAATTGTTTTTTATCAACTACGCGGTTGCGGAAAATCATGTTTTCGTTCATTAGTTGTTAGTAGTTAGTTGTTAGTAGTTAGTTGCTAGGAATTGGGAATTGGGAATTAGTAACAAAGTAAAATTTTTAATCCATTACCCATTACCTAACTTGCTAACGCTTCCTGAATTGCCATGTTGTAAATAACCCGACCGGGTGTTGTATATATATACTGAGAAAGTAAATTTCCTGCTGCATCTTCTCTAACGCGACGGAATTTGTAGCGCAAAGTACGAGTACCATCTTCGTTGTCTATGACTTCTACAGGCTTTTTATCTTCTACATCTTGTTCTACTTCGCCGTCGTAACGGACGTAAACGTAAGCGTGCAGGTGTACTTGTTGTTGTTCGTAAGCCATTACTACGTCATCTAAAGAAGAATAATAGCCGCCTGCCCCTTTGGTAGCGTCAGGATTTTCTGCGGTTAAATAATATGCTCCAAGTACCATATCTTGGCTGGGTGTAATAATCGGCTTACCTGTAGCAGGAGAAAGTATATTATTAGAAGCGAGCATCAACAATCTTGCTTCTGATTGCGATTCTAAAGATAAAGGTACGTGTACCGCCATTTGGTCGCCGTCGAAGTCGGCGTTAAATGCCGGACATACCAACGGATGTAGTTGGATTGCTCTACCTTCTACCAAAATTGGCTCAAATGCTTGAATACCCAAACGGTGCAAGGTTGGCGCACGGTTGAGCATGACTGGGTGTCCTTCAATAACTTCTTCGAGAACATCCCAAACTTGGGGATCTGACCGAGCGATTAATTTCTTCGCGGCTTTGATATTGTTCACCATACCGCCTCTAATTAATCGATTAATTACAAAAGGCTGGAATAGTTCGATCGCCATTTCTCTGGGCAAACCGCACTGGTGAATATGAAGTTTGGGACCAACTACGATGACGCTTCTTCCGGAATAGTCTACCCGTTTACCCAACAAGTTTTGCCGGAAACGTCCTTGTTTACCTTCAATAATGTCGGATAAGGACTTCAACGGACGATTGTTGGCACCGACAACAGTACGTCCGCGCCGCCCGTTATCAATAAGAGCATCTACTGCTTCTTGCAACATCCGTTTTTCGTTACGGACGATAATCTCTGGTGCCAGAATTTCCTGCAATCTCGCCAAACGATTATTACGGTTAATCACCCGACGATAAAGGTCGTTCAAGTCACTAGTAGCAAAACGACCACCATCAAGTTGTACCATCGGGCGCAAATCTGGAGGAATCACCGGAATCACCGTCATTACCATCCATTCGGGTTTGGAACCAGTAGCGATAAAGTTATCTATCACCCTTAAGCGCTTAATTAACTTGGCTCGTTTTTGACCTTTAGCGTTAGTAATGTCCTCACGTAATTTTTCAGCTTCTGGCTCTAAGTTTATATCGGCTAGCAATCGTAGCAGAGCTTCTGCACCAATACCAACTTCCACACCTTCTAAGGTAGAGTCTTCGCTGTAAATCTGGTCTTCAATTTCCAGCCACTGATCTTCCGTCAGCAGTTGTTTGTAACTTAAATCCGCATTCCCTTGAGCCAGAACTACATAGGAATTGAAATAAACTATTTGCTCTACATCTCTTAAAGGCATATCTAAGAGAATAGAAATATAGCTGGGAATACCTTTGAGATACCAAACGTGAGCGACTGGTGCTGCTAGTTTGATATAGCCCATACGGTGACGGCGCACTCTCGATTCGGTGACTTCCACACCGCAGCGCTCGCAAACAATACCTCTGTGGCGGACTCGCTTGTATTTACCGCAATGACATTCCCAGTCTTTAGCAGGGCCAAAAATGCGTTCGCAGAAAAGCCCATCCATCTCGGGCTTCAAAGTCCGGTAGTTAATCGTCTCCGGCTTAGTTACTTCTCCAACTACCTGAGAATTGGGTAAAGTTCTTTCTCCCCATTGACGAATACGTTCGGGTGAAGCTAAGCCAATTTTGACGTAATCAAACTGATTATTTTGAGAATTTCTCATCTTTAAAGGTCAAAGGTCAAAGGTTAAAGGTCAAAGGTCAAAGGTTAGAGGTCAAAGGTTAAAGGTCAAAGGTTAAAGATTAAAGGTTAGATAAGGTTAAAGGTAGAAGGTATTAATTGCGGAAGCATAGTTTTTGCGTTCGTTATTACCTATATTTCCCGTACCTATTACCTCTTATTACCTTTGACCTTTGACCTCTAACCTTTAACCTTTATTGTTCTTCTTCTATTGACTCGCGGGTAAGTGATTCGTAAGTCGGACGGGGTGGTGTACGACGAGAGTTCTGATCTGCCATGAGGTCAACTTCTACATCCAAGGAACTACCGTCGTTTTGAGTTTCTACTTTGTGAACAGCTATATCAAGTCCCAATGACTGTAGCTCTCGCATCAATACTTTGAATGATTCTGGTGTTCCCGGACGAGGTATTGCTTTACCTTTAACAATGGCGTTAAGGGCTTCGTTACGTCCTTGCATATCGTCGGATTTAACGGTAAGCAATTCCTGCAATGTATAAGCAGCACCGAATGCTTCGAGGGCCCATACTTCCATTTCTCCGAAACGCTGACCGCCTTGTTGTGCTTTACCACCCAATGGCTGTTGTGTTACCAGAGAGTAAGGGCCTGTGGAACGAGCGTGGATTTTATCGTCTACTAAGTGAACTAATTTGAGCATATAAGCTACGCCAATAGTCACTGCTCGGTCGAAAGGTTCGCCAGTACGACCGTCATAAACTTGAATTTTTCCGGAATCGTTGGGATTATATACCCAGTCTTTGCCGGTTTCGTCTCTTGCTTCTTGCAGCTTGCCATGAACGATTTGCCGGGATGATTCTTCGCCATACATTTCGTCGAAAGGCGTAATCTTAAATCTTACTCCCAAGGTATGACCTGCCCAACCTAACAAGCACTCGAATACTTGTCCTACGTTCATTCGGCTCGGTACGCCCAAAGGATTGAGTACGATATCCACGCAAGAACCATCTGGCAAGTAAGGCATATCTTCTAAAGGCAATATTTTGGAAATAATTCCTTTATTACCGTGCCTTCCCGCCATTTTGTCGCCGACTTGAATTTTCCGCTTTTGAGCTACGTAAACTCGTACCACCATGTTTGCTCCGGGTGGAAGTTCGTCACCTTGCTCGCGGGTAAATATGCGGACATCTACTACTCTTCCTTTCTCGCCGTTAGGCACTCTTAAGGAATTATCCCTTACGTCTCTGGCTTTCTCACCAAAGATTGCTCGTAATAATTTCTCTTCTGGTGGCTGGTCGGATTCACCTTTAGGTGTAACTTTACCTACTAAGATGTCTCCAGCTTCTACCCAAGCACCAACGCGAATAATTCCTTGTTCGTCTAAATTCCGCAGCGCGTCTTCACCAACGTTGGGAATTTCTCTGGTGATTTCTTCTGGTCCTAACTTGGTTTGCCTTGCCTCAATTTCGTATTTTTCAATGTGAATTGAAGTATAAACATCATCTTGTACCAAGCGTTCGCTAATGAGAATCGCATCCTCGTAGTTGTAACCTTCCCAAGGCATATAGGCTACTACGATGTTTTGTCCCAATGCTAATTCCCCACCTTCGGTAGAGGAACCATCAGCAAGTACTTGCCCTGCAACAACTCTTTCTCCTATCCTTACCAAAGGTCTTTGGTTCAAACAGGTATCTTGGTTGGAACGCTGGTATTTAGAAATTTCGTATTTTTCCTCCGTTGCATCGGGTGCGGGACGAACGCGAATTTCTGTAGCGTCTACAAAGGTAACGTCACCGTCGGTACGAGATACTATCACCATCCCGGAGTCTCTCGCAGCTTGGGCTTCTAAACCAGTTCCCACCAAAGGACGCTCTGGTTTGAGCAATGGTACTGCTTGCCGTTGCATATTTGACCCCATCAATGCCCGGTTAGCATCGTCATGTTCCAAGAATGGAATCAAACTCGTTGCTACTGAAACAATTTGCACGGGAGAAACCGCAACATAATCCACCTGCTCTGGTGTTGTAGTTGCCCAATCTTGACGGTAGCGCACTGGTACTTGAGTACCAATAATATAGCCATTTTCATCAAGAGGTGTGTCACCAGGAGCAACCCGCAAATCATCTTCTTCATCAGCAGTCATGTAAAGAGCTTGCTTCTCAAACATGACTTTGCCGTTTTCCACCGGACGGAAAGGAGTTTCTAAAAAGCCATAGGAATTTACTTTAGCGTGAGTCGCCAAAGAACCAATTAGTCCAGCGTTTGGACCTTCTGGCGTTTCAATTGGGCATATACGTCCGTAGTGACTCGGATGAATATCTCTTACTGCAAAACCGGCACGTTCTCTAGTTAAACCACCAGGACCAAGTGCTGACAATCTCCGTTTGTGTGTAAGTTCTGCCAAAGGATTGGTTTGATCCATGAACTGAGATAGCTGTGAGGAACCAAAGAATTCTTTGATGGCTGCTACCAACGGTTTGGGGTTAACCAAGGATGCGGGAGTTAAAGACTCGGAATCGGATACGGTCATACGTTCGCGGATAATCCGCTCCAAACGGTTCAAACCTACCCTTACCTGGTTTTGCAACAGTTCGCCTACACTTCTAACTCGGCGATTACCCAGATGGTCAATGTCATCTATGTTACCAATATCGAATTCTAAGTTAATTAGGTAATCAACTGCTGCCAAAATATCTGGAGCCGTTAACACCCTAACTGTATCTGGAATTTGCAAGCGCAATTTTTTATTCAGCTTGTAGCGTCCGACGCGACCTAAGTCGTACCGTTTCGCATCAAAAAAGCGCGAATCTAAAAGCTGTTGTCCGCCCAAAACTGTTGGTGGTTCGCCGGGACGCAGCTTGCGGTACAATTCCATTAAGGCTTCTTCTTCAGAAAACTCCCCTTCTTTTTCAATGGTTTTCTGGAAGTATTCCGGGTGACGCATAGCGTCGAAAATTTCGTTGTTGGTAAGCCCCAAGGCTTTCAGCAACACTTGAGCTGACAGTTTGCGGGTTTTATCAATTCTGACCCAAACTAGATCGTTACGGTCTGTTTCAAACTTCAGCCATGCTCCCCGGTTGGGAATTAAACTAGCAGAATAAGTACGGCGACCGTTTTTATCGATTTCGGATTTGTAATAAACCCCAGGGGATCTAACTATCTGGTTGACAATTACTCGCTCTGCACCGTTAATAATAAAGGTGCCGCGTTCGGTCATCAAAGGCAAGTCACCAATAAATACTTCTTGCTCTTTAATTTCCCCAGTCTCTTTGTTTATCAAACGTGTAGGTACGTACATTTGCACCGCATAGGTGCTGTCGCGTCGCTTCGATTCATCTACACCATATTTAGGCTCTTTAAGTTTGTAGTTTTGTCCTAAAAAGTGCAGTTCTAGTTTGCCGGTATAATCTGTGATGGGACTGAAGGAATCAAGCTCTTCTATTAACCCTTCTTCTAAAAACCAGCGGAAGCTAGAACGTTGAATTTCAATCAAGTCGGGCAACATGAAGCCCGGTTCTGTCATTGAGTCGTAATTCATGCCCATATTCAAATCTATAAAGGGGTTAAATTTGTCTTGCTTTGAGGAAATTCCGATCGCATTGCTGTCGTAGTGAAAGCAATTTTATGGATATTCAGGAGGATAGCAGCCGATACATGGCATCTTCGATCAAAAAATAAATCCTCTCCTTAAAGATAGGTAAAATTGAAAGGCATCTTAATGATTCGCCTGGGTTTACTCGCGCTTTCGCTGGCTTGCCGATCTAGAAGAAACTGTTTTACTTTACTCATTCCCCCTCCCTTTAGATGCTTTTATTCAAACGAGCAATACTGTCTTCGTGTTTTATCAACGCTATTCCAACAGCCAATAATACCGTCGCTTCGGATGATATCCTATTACTAAAGGAATTAATGCAAGTTGCCTTGTTGATAGCTTTTCGACGAGTGGCTTTGTTTTTAAGGTAGATTCTTCTTATTCCGAGCTTCAGAACCTTAAATAATTTTCTATAAATGAAATATTCGATCGTAATAGGTAAGCTAGTTAGAGCTACATGCATTGCTTTACTCAAACCGTAATTATCCACCGTGGATATCCCAAGCAAAAAATACATGAAACAATGAAACAGCTTTCATTTGAGTGAGCGTTTTTAATAATTTAGCTAAATTATATTGCCAGTGCCATTCAACTATTATGACCTAAGCAAACATAATCGGAGGAAAGAATTATATCATATTTCCCCTCCTTCTAAAGTAGGAACTTTGGATTAGCTTGAAATATATCTACACCCAAATGATCTTTATAGCTTTAAGCCAAATAAATCGCAGGCATTCTTTGTAGTAGTTTTAGCAATTGACTCTAAGGAAACTCCGCGCAAGCTAGCTACTTGCTCGGCAACGAAACGAACGTAGGATGGCTCGTTTCGTTTTTGCCCTCGTTTTGGAACCGGGGCTAAAAAAGGACAGTCAGTTTCAATTAAAAGGCGATCGCCTCTCACCATAAGGGCTGACTCTTTAATTGCATGGGCATTCTTAAAAGTAACGGTTCCGCTGAAGCTGATATAAAACCCTAAGTCCAAAAACCATTGGGTTTCTTCAGGAGTTCCACCCCAGCAGTGCATTACTCCCCGCACCTTTTCTCCATACCGCTCTTTGAAACGACATAGCACTTGCTTCATCTCCAATGCCGCATTTCTACAGTGGATAATTACTGGCAAATCGAGCCTTGCTGCTATTTCCAACTGCTTTTCCAATACTAAAATTTGTTGCTCGCTATTATCAGCTTTATAAAAATCCAGCCCCATTTCCCCAATCGCGACGATTTTATCCCCGGTGTTAGCCAAGGATTCTATTTGGTTCGCTGTTTGGGATGTCCACTTCTGAGCATCTAAGGGATGTAAACCTACGGCAAAGCTAATTTCAGGAAATCTATCGGCTAATGCCTGGATTCCCGAAAATTCCGATGGTTCAACACATGAATGCACCAGACGCACTACACCAGCTTCTTGCCATCGAGAGCGCACTGCTTCCAAATCGGGCTGGAATTGGTCAAAGTTAAGATGAACGTGGGTGTCAATCAACTGCATTAAGACGATCCTTTTTTAAAAGCCAGCTGTTAGTCGTAATTATTACTGACTTTATGAATCCAACTAACTTGCTGCTTGAGTTACAGCGTTTAGTTTTTTCGCTAAACGAGATTTTTGTCTGGCTCCATTATTGCGATGCAGAACACCCCGTTTGACTGCTTTATCTATCTTCTGATAAGCAGCAGACATACTATCTAATACTTCTTTCTTTAATTCTTCCGAAGGTTCGGCTTGATATTGATCTAACGTGGTGAAGTATTTCTTCATCAACGTTCTTAATGCCGATTTATAGGATTTATTGCGTTGTCTGTTGCGTTCAGCAACTAAAACACGTTTGAGAGCCGATCTAGAATTTGCCACAGGTTTTAAGAAAACTATCTATATATGTACGCACACTAATAGCCTTACTAATATAGCATTCAATTTGTCAATATGAAGATGCTACAAAAAAAATATCGGAAAAATTTTTTTTTGTGGTAAGTGAAGAAAAATAGCCCCCATGACAACGTTTTGGAACCGCGTACTAAAGCGAACAATTTGGTTCAATTTCAGCTTGTATATTTGATTTCATATTTTTTTGCAAAAATAATAATTACGCTCGCCGTTGTCATGGCGGAACCGGAGAATTTAATTAAACTATCACCAGTTGTTGCTCGCAATGCAAGGGAGTAGGGAATGGGGAGTAAGAGTAATCAACCCAAAAAACAATCTGTTACATAGTGCAGGTTTATTTGTGCCGACTTACTTGGGATTAAAAAGCTTTTAGGCGCTATCTCTCTTGGAGGATGTTGGCAATAGCCATTTCAGAGTGGTGTGACAAGTTAAAGTTTTGTTTGCTTAACAGGTTAAGAGGCTGTTAGTCCAAACAACAACTCGTTATCTTTAACTTTTTCAATAACATTCTGCTTTTTAGTGTAAGAAAATATAGCTGTATGGCGTTTTTGATTTCCTGCTACTTTTGTAACCCGGTGCAATGATAATTTACCTTGAAAAATCTGTAAATCTCCCGGTTGTAAATTTTGTTGTTGCACTTTTTCACGATCTCCATGTAGAACTTTACTAACTAATTCAAAGTTTTCATTTGATGGTGTTCTAATATTAGAAACATATTCAAATTTTCCCCCTTCTGTGGCAGCTTGAATCATCAAAACAATACTAAAATCATTTCGATCGTAATGCCACGGATGTTGTGTTCCCGGTCGTAAAATATTTAATACCAATCCGGCTAAAGGGTCACTATATTCATATATAATCTCATCCAAACAAGCTGCAATAAAATTCCGAAATATCGTTGCGCTATAAAGAGTTAGAAAAAGCGATTGCGGATAAAACTCATTTTTTGGAACAAAAGCGTTAGTTCGTTCCATGAAAAATCGTGCGGGATGCTCGGGTGGTAATGTTGGGTCATCATCTGTTTTAAATATATTGGTTTTTCTTGTTGCATAGTAAGCTTTATTTTCTAAGGATAAAGATTCTTGTTGAGCTAGGGAAATTGCCTTATTAGTTAAAAAGTTTTTTAATACACAGCATCCTTGTTGCTGTAATTGTTGCCGACAATTAGCAATTAAATCGGCATATTGTTTTATATATGGGTTTGCAATAGGATATTGGTGAAAATTGATAATATGTTCTATTTTCAAGGGTACTTTTGTCAGTTGTTTGCTAACCATTACAAACCTGCTATATTACTTGAGTTAATTGTGTACAATACGGTCTAATAACTTCTAAAACAGCGAAGATCGTAGCAGACAGGAATAAATTCGCACAAAATGTAGTCTAGATAACTTTATATTCAAGATTAAGAGAAATTGTGCCATAAAGCGATGCTTAGCTAATGCCCACAAGTAGTATAAATGATATATGTAGAACGGCATCTAATTATAATTTCAGAGCATCATATTGCTAATTCATAAAAGTATTAATTAAATAACCAATGACGTACCAATTCCAAAGTTCTCTTCCCAAGCTACCAATACCTTCATTAGAACAAACTTGCAAGCTATATCTTGAGATAGTTACACCGTTATTAAGCCAACAAGAAATAGAACAAACTCAAGCTGCTGTTGAGGAATTTCAACAGAAAAGCGGTAAAAAACTACAGCAGCAATTAGAAATGATTGATCGCGCAACCAAAACTAGTTACGTTCACGATTACCGGGAAGAAAGTTTCTCGGAATATCGCGGGGCTTTAGCTATCAATAAAAACTTTGGGGGAATACTCGCACCAATTTCCCAGCCAGAATTACCCCAAGCAAAGCTTGCTGCAACTTGGATTGTCGATACGTTGAAATTTTATCTGAAGATAAAACGACGCGAACTTGAACCAGATAGAGATTCACCTCGTAGTGGAAATCAGCCGATGTGCATGGTTCAGTACGATAATTTATTTGGCTGGAATCGGATTCCCGGTATTAAACGCGATCGAATGCGTCATAGTCCAGAACAAGAAAACGTTGTAGTTATTTACCGCAATGCATTTTATTCGCTACAACCGCTCAAAGATGAAAAAATTGCATCGGCAGCAGAAATCGAACGGCAAATAAGTTGGATTTTAGAAAATACTTCTTCAAATGAACCAGCTTTAGGAGCATTAACAGCGATGAAAAGGGCTGCTTGGGCTGTAGTTCGTCAAGGTACAGCAGCTTTAGATCCAGGAAATGTTCGTTGTTTAGATTTATTAGATAGTGCTTTATTTGTAGTTTGCTTGGATCAAACAGCACCAGCAAATTTAGAAACTGCTGCCGCAACTGTACTGCATGGAGATGGAAAAAATCGTTGGTTTGATAAGCCATTACAATTAATTTTTACATCAAATGGCTGCTCTGGTGTTAATGTCGAGCATGTCGGAATTGATGGTTTTGTGATTATGCGTTACCTGTATGAAGTCAATAAAGAACGACAGCAGCAAAACCAAGAAATTGAGCAAAATACAAATACATCTGTAGAGTTTGAACCACCCACAAAATTGCAGTGGAAATTCAGTCAAGAAATCTTAGCGGAAATTAAGCAAGCAGAATTAGAAGTTGAAAATTTTATATCCGAACATGAAACAAAGGTTTTAGACTACCAAGAATTTGGGCGAAATTTGATTAAGAACTACCGTTTGAGTCCTGATGCTGTAGTTCAATTAGCAATTCAACTTGCTTATGTGAAGTTACGCGATCGCATTGATTGCGTATATGAATCAGTACACACTAGAAGATTTGCCTACGGGCGTACAGAAGCAATGCGTTCTGTTACTCCAGAGTCAGTAGAGTTGATTCGCACTTTTACGGAAAAATATTCGGATCGGGAAAAATATGCGGCTCTCAACAAAGCTGTTGCCGCTCATGTTTCTCGTCAAAAAGATTGTCAGCAAGGATACGGTGTAGACCGTCATTTATCAGCACTTTTACGGTTAGCTCGCGCCCAAGGAATGATGCCGAAAATCTATCAGGATAAAGCCTATAAAGTTCTTGGTGATTCAACTATTTGTACGAGTAGTTTAGCAGCAGGAATGGGTATGGAATTATTTTGTTTTGGTCAAGTGGTAGATAATGGCTATGGTATTGGCTATATTATTAAGCCCGATAGTATTACCGTCAGCGTTACCAGTAAGTATCAGCAAACACAAGAATATCTTGAGTGTTTAAAACAAAGTTTTTCCGAGTTAAGTGAGTTGATGGGTAAATTGGGAAGCTAATAGTTCATTTCATTAATTATGAGGGGTCGAGGTAGTGCGACCCGCCGGACAGGTCGCTGGTTGTAACGAGGGAGCGAGACGCTCCCACTACGAGCGCGTTACCCAGCAAAATTAATGTGGTGGAGTACTAATAGTTCATTTCATTAGTTTTAATGGGTTGTAGAGACGTTATACATAACGTCTCCCAAATATAAACGAGAAAATGAACCAGTCAAAATTTATGCAATAGACTACTAAGATAATTAATTCTGAGAAAAGTTTGTAGGGTTATGGCGCAGGCGTAACGCATCACCAGATTTCCGGTGCGTTAAAATTCACATCTTGCATCAGTTGTAATAATCGCCTTGGAATAAATTCCCAGGCTTAAACACAAAGTCTACTTAAGTAGACTAGGCAAAGCTTTTAGTAAGTTTTCAACGTAGTTTGTATATCAACCGCATCAATTGATTTCTCTGCGTTCACGCGGCTAGGGTCGCTACCGTAGGTATTGCGTGCGGGCTAGAAAGCCTCCGGCTTACAAGGTGGGTTTGGGGCAAGTTGCTCATGGTGCAAGAAGAGGGCAAGGCGCTAAGATTCACTATTACACCCAACCGAAAAGTCCTATATGTATTGCTATATGGGTTATTTATCCAGTATTTAACAGTAAAATATATGACAGTATTTCTTATAGTTTATTAGCCTACTTAATTTATATAAATGCTGCTCAACAACCGCTATCGGATAATTCAAACTTTAGGAAGCGGTGGATTTGGAGAAACTTTTTTAGCTGAAGATACCCAGATACCTTCGACTCGACGATGTGTAATCAAACAATTAAGAGTAATTCAAGATAATCCTCAAACTTACGAACTCGTGCGGCAGAGGTTTGCGCGAGAAGCGGCGATTTTAGAAGAATTAGGTGACGGTAACTCTCAGATTCCTAGATTGTATGCGTATTTTAACGAAGGGCAACAATTTTATTTAGCTCAAGAGTATATTCAAGGGCAGACTTTGAGCGAAATTATTCTAAATCACGGGCGTTTGAGTGAGTCTAGGGTACGGGAAATATTAGTCGGTTTGTTAAATGTACTCGATTACGTTCATAGTAAAGGCATTGTTCACCGCGACATCAAACCAGAAAATATTATTCTCCGCTCCTCGGATAATCAGCCAGTTTTAATTGATTTTGGTGCGGTGCGAGAAACAATGGCTGCACAAGTTAATTCTCGTGGAAACGTTACTAGTTCAATTGTGATTGGTACGCCGGGATTTATGCCAATCGAACAAGCTGCGGGTAGGGCTGTTTTTGCCAGCGATTTGTATAGCTTGGGATTGGTAGGTATTTATTTGTTGACGGCGAAGTTACCGCAGGAGTTAGAAACAGATACTGATAGCGGTGAAATTATTTGGCAGAAAAACGGTATAAGTCCTAATTTTGCAGCAGTTTTAAATAAAGCAATTCGCTCTCATGTCAGAGAACGTTTTTCTTCTGCGAAACAAATGCTTGACGCGCTACAACCGCAGCCGACACAGCCAACAGTGCAAATGATGCCATCTACACCAGTTGCAAAACCCACTAAGACAGGATGGTTTACGTCGGCGTTATTGGGTAGTTTAATCGGTGGCTGCGTGCTGTTAGCTTTTATATTCGTTCAAGAAAGACAGCGATCGCCACAAGTTACTGATGTAAAACCTACCCCTACAACACCTACAGCTTCAACACCACCAATCAAACTTGAAACTCCTCCACCCCAACAGCCGGTTTCGTTTTATTTCCTGGCAGATTCGGCATTTCAAGAAATCAATAATGCTAACAATCAAATTACAGAATTAAAAAATGCTGGCTATAACCAAGCTGGAAAATTTTGGTTGCGGGATTATCCTAATTTATCTAACAATCCGTACCATCAAGTTTACGCTGCAAAATTTAGCAGTCGGAGCAGCTGTATTGAGTCACTAAAAAATTATGTTCGTCGCAATCAAAATGCATATTGTGCCTTAGCGAGTGAGAATGCAAATGCATCTCCAAATTATTTCTATGGTTCTCAAATAGAAACTCCTAGAACAGATGCTAAACCATCACCAAGCCAAGCAGTAATAAATTATTATCAAACTATTAATAATCGGAATTATACAAATAGTTGGAATCAACTTTCTCAAAATTTTCAAAGAAATAAATCTAATAGTAATTATTCTGAATATATAGACTGGTGGAACAAAGTTCAAAGGGTAGAAATTGAGCAAGCAAAAACTGTATCAACTGCTTCTAATACCGCCACAGTGGAAGCACGAATGAAATACTATCTGAAAACGGGGAGAATCATTGATGATGCTCAACGCTTCAAACTAGTATGGAATGCTACGCAGCAAAATTGGAACTTTGATGACTCTAGTAAGCTAAATTAAAGCTTTGATAAAAATATTCTCAATTCTAATTAAGTAAATATATAGAGGATACTTGTTTTTTTTGTGGCTATAGTTTAATAAATATTGGGTGTGAGCCTATGATGACACCAACACTATTAAACCATCGCTATAAAGTAATTAAAGTTCTGGCTTCGGGGGGATTTGGCGAAACCTTTTTGGCTGAAGATACCCAAATGCCTTCAAAACGTAAATGTGTAATAAAACAACTTAAACCTTTAGAACATAATCCGCAAATATATCAATTAGTACAAGAAAGATTTCAGCGAGAAGCTGCGCTTTTAGAAGAACTAAGTGACGGTAAAAATCAAATTCCTCAACTGTATGCTTATTTTACTAACGATGAGCAATTTTACTTAATTCAAGAATATATCGAAGGAGAAACCCTCGGAAAAAAGCTAAGAAAAGAGGGAATCTTAAGTGAAAGTTCGGTCAAAGAAATTTTAATTAATATTTTACCAGTCTTAGAATATATTCACAGTAAACGCATCGTTCACAGAGATATTAAACCCGATAATATTATTATCCGCTCATCAGACAGTCAACCTGTTTTAATTGACTTTGGTGCAGTCAAAGAAACCATGCAAACGGTAGTGGCTGTTTCCGAAAATTCTACGAGATCGATTGTTATTGGAACACCAGGGTTTATGCCCAGCGAACAATCGGCAGGAAGACCAGTATATTCTAGTGACTTGTATAGTTTGGGACTAACTGCGATATACTTACTTACGGGCAAAATACCTCAAGAGTTTCCGAATAACCCGTCTACAGGTGAAATTATCTGGCAAGAGTATGCGCCAAACATTACTTCTAGCTTTGCCGCAATTTTAGATCGAGTGATTCAGTCTCACCCGCGCGATCGCTTTGCAACTGCGACAGAAATGTTACAAGCATTGCAGGTTGAAACGGTTCCTTTTCCACCCAACGTAATCCCACCCACAATACCTTACCTCCATACACCATCCGATAAAAAAAGCGTGGAAACTCCCACAGTAATTACAACACCACAAGTAGCAACTCAGCCACAAGCACCAACAATTGCAGCCAATCGGGGAATGAAAGATTGGCAAAAAGCGACGATTATAGGCAGTGTAATTGGAATGTTTATGATTGGTGGTATTTCAATAATTAACAAACAACCATCTACAACAGTTGCAAGTCAAGCAGCTAATTCCACAGTTTCAAACAAACCTGCAAATAATCCTGTTTCGCAGACTCCTAGTCAAAATAAACCGTCACCTATTGCATCATCAATAACAAGAGAAGCCGCGATATCCGTTATTAATAAATGGCAAGAAGCAAAGCGAGAATTATTTGCACCTCCTTTTAATCGCAGTCTGGGAGCAGAATTAACTACAGGTGAAGCATATAGAAAAAATATTGGTTCTGGTAGTTCCTTAGAGTGGCTAGCAGACAATAATTCTTATTATCGATATGGCGTACAAAGTATCGACTCTGTAGAAAATTTTGTTGCTAGCAATGATAGAGCAACAATTGAAATTATAATTACTGAAGACCGAAAGTTTTATAGAAATGGAAAAATAATTAGCGGACAAAATACTACTTTTGATACTAGCTTAGTGAGGTATTCTTTGCAATTGGAAAATGGAAAGCTAAAAATTTCTGATTACGAAACTATTGATGTTATTAGTACTCGTTAACTATTGAAATTATTTTTTAAAACTAATTGTAAATCAATGCAAATCAAAAGATAACATTTAGTATCAATGTATAAAAAATGAGATTAAGCGAAAAAAAACGCTCCAGTAAATTATTTAGGCTACAATTTGCAAGTATAGTGACTGGAGTTGCGCTGACAGTTAGTTCAATTGGTTTAGTTTTATATAAACAAATATTGAGCGGTAATACAGAACAAGTCGCGAAAACAGAAAAAGTAAATCAAGCTACTCCTTTACGATTGTCACCCACAGCATCAGCTTCACCTATTAAATTACCTCTTAGTATAGATGCTGCAAAATTAGCTTATAACATCACAACTTCTCCTCAATTTACTCAAAGTAAAGAGCTACAAAACATTGTTAATGAAATTGTTGATTTGACTAAAGATCAAAAATTTCCAACTCAGCCACTATCAATTACATTAATTGACATAAAAACTGGCAAAATTGCTGGATATCAGCAAGAAAAGCTTAAATATCCGGCAAGCGTGGTTAAATTATTTTGGATGGTTTATCTTTATGCTCAAATAGAAAAAGGTATTTTATCGGAAGTAGAATTTCCTGAATATTTAGATTCAACTATCAAAAAATCTGACAATGAGGCTGCTAGCTATATTGTTGATAGAATTTCTAACACTGAATATAAACAAAATATTAACGGAGAAGAATATACGAATTGGAAAAATAAAAGATTGCAGGTTAATCGGTATTTTCAACAAGCAGGCTACGATGACATCAATATCAGTCAAAAAACATTTCCAATTCCATCTTTAAAACTTTCTAAACCAGAAGGTTCTGAATTAAAATTGCGAGATAATCCCCAAAATCCGATTCGTAATCAAATCTCAACTCAACAGGTTGCCAGACTATTGTATGAAATTTACGATAATCAATCTGTATCGTCAATTTACAGCGAAAAAATGGCACAATTGTTAACAATAGATTCTCAAACTAGAAATATTAAAAGAGACGATAAAAATCCGAATGAATTTAATCCCGTAAGAGGATTTTTAAGCGCATCTTTACCAGATAATGTTCAGTTTATGGGAAAAGCAGGTTGGACTTCAACTTCTCGTAACGATGCTGGAATTATCGCCACACCTGATGGAAAAGCGGCTTATATTCTAGTAGTTTTTGCAGAAGATAAAGCTTATGCAAATGATTGGGATTTATTTCCTCAAATTTCAAAATTAGTTTTTAATCGGATGACAAATTGAAAAAGGGAATAGGGAGTAGGGAACAGGCAACAGAAAAAAAATACTTTTAAGCTTAATTGCTCGAAGAAAATCTACACCGCAATTTGCCTCCCCTACAAATAAAATTTATATCTTTCAAGTAACTTCAGAAGATGATATCTTTTGATTGTGACTATATAAAGATTTACTAATGCTAAATTCTCCATTTAAAATGTTAGCGATGGATTATGATGGGACAATCGCAACGAAGGGTAAAATCGCTGGCAATGTGGAAAAAGCATTATTACAAGTCAAAGAGAATGGTTATTTAATCGGTATCGTTACGGGAAGGGGATTCGATGATTTATTACGTATATGTCCGCAGATTAAAATATTTGATTTAATAGTTGCAGAAAACGGAGCAATATTATACTTTCCATTTCAAGATAAATTAGAACATTTAGCTAACAAGCCACCGATAGAATTTATTGCACAGTTGATGGAGCATAGTATACCCTTTTATCAAAATCGAATTATGGCTACAGTTCGTCGTAAATTTATAGAAAAAGTTAATGCTTTAATTGACGAATTTCAATTTCCTCTACATATAATTTGTCATAAAGATTATGGTTTGATTTTACCTTTAGGGATAAATAAAGCAAAGGGATTAGAAAAAGCTTTATTACATTTTGATATTACGAATAATCAAGTGATTGCAGTTGGCGATGCAGAAAACGACTTAGATTTTTTAGATTATTGTGGGCTTAAAGTCGCGGTGAGTAATGCTGAAGATGCAGTGAAAGTAAAAGCTGATTGGATAGCGAATAAAGAAGAAGGTGAAGGTGTAGCTGAATTTGTTCGGGAATATTTGTTTATAGGAGGGAATAGGGAATAGGAAACAGGGAAGAGTTAGAAAAAACAAATTTAATCAGTAACCTTAGTTTAGTAATTTCTCTATAATTGCAATTAAATGTGTACCCATATCTAAACAACCTTTTTCTCGACTGGCTTCTAATTCCATTCTTAATAATTCTTGCCATTTTGCAGCATCTTGTCTTATCTCTACAAGTCTTTCTCCCCAAGCAGCAGATAAACAGTTTGAAGCTGATATTGTCAGAATTCTTGTTTGATTTCTTTTTAAAAATTCAATTAACTCTTGAGCGCGAAATAAGTGGCAACGCTGTCTTGCAGTCTGGTCGATTTCCGGAGATAAATCACCTGTTTCAGTAATTTTGATATTATTTTCTGGCGGAACTTTTAGGGTACCAGGTAGAAATTCATGAATGCTACCCCATAAACTCATAACGCTAATTAAAACTTTTCTTTTAGGCTTAAGTACTCGTAATATTTCCTGTAAAGCAATATCTCTTTTGTCAAAAACATAACTCAAAGGGCCACCGTAACAAACTACAGCGTCAAATTGATTATTTTTTAACTGCTTCATGTTACACATATCTAATTGCAGCCAGTCTTCTATACCATGTTTAAAATTAAACTCTTCTGCATATTTTTTATTTAGAATCAATTGCTGCTTAGAAATATCAGCAACCACAACTTTTGCACCCAACTTTACTAAAATTTGCGTAAATCTCCCCGCACCAGCGCCAATTTCTAAAATGTAGTCGCCACTGCGGATATATTCTTTTAAATAATGAGTGTGAATAAACAGCTTTACTTCTTCAGTTGGAGTTTTAACTAAACGTTCCCACTCTTTTTCGCTGTAATCATCAAAGAAATTAGCAACCCATTGGGGACTGTATTCATGCATAATTTACTTATCGGCAATTTTCATTTTAATGATAACTGATAATTGATAATTGATAACTGAAATGACTAGCTTATTCCGCGCTGAAGTTGATGCAATGACTGGCTATATTCCTGGGGAACAGCCAAAATCGGATAGTAAAATTATTAAACTTAACAGTAATGAAAATCCTTATCCTCCTTCCCCCAAAGTAAAAGATGTTTTACAAAACTTTGACTGGGAATGGTTAAGACGATATCCAGATTCTTCTGCTACCGATTTTCGCAAAGCCGTTAGTGAAGTTTTAAATATTCCTGCTGACTGGATAATTGTGGGAAACGGTAGCGATGAAGTTTTGAATTTAGTAATTCGGGCTTGTACTGATGCTAGTAGAAAAGTTGTTTATCCCATGCCTACTTACGTGCTTTACCGCACCTTGGTAGAAATGCAGCCAGCCCAGACTGTAGAAATTGATTATCCCCAAGACTATAAATTGCCGATAGAAGAATTAGTAAAAGTTGATGGTGCTGTAACATTTATTGCTACTCCTAATAGCCCATCGGGGCATATTGTACCAGTAGAAGATTTACGGGAATTAGCAGCGAGATTATCTGGCGTTTTGGTTATTGATGAAGCTTATTGTGATTTTGCCACCGGGGATGCGCTATCTGTTGTCAAAGAGTTTGAAAATGTTATATCTATTCGTACTTTATCGAAGGGATATTCGCTTGCTGGAATAAGATTGGGGTTTGGAATTGCCAATCCAAAGTTATTAGCTGGCTTATATAAAATTAAAGATAGCTATAATATTGACGCGATAGCTTGTGCTATTGGTGCTGCTGCAATGCGCGACCAAGTTTATAAAAATAGTTGTGCAAACAAGGTTAAAATATCGCGAGGAAAGCTGTCGGAAGATTTAGAAAAATTAGGTTTTAAAGTTTGGGATTCTCAAACTAATTTTTTATTAGTTCAGCCACCTCAAGGTAATGCTGAATATCTGTATTTGAAGTTGAAAGAGCAAGGGATTTTGATTCGATATTTTAACCAGGAAGGTTTGTCAGATAAGTTGCGGATTGCTGTGGGTACCGATGAGGAGAATAGAGTTTTGGTTGAGGCTTTGAAGGGATTGCTTAATTGAATATTTGATTTATCAAGATTTTATTTTTGTGGGGTGGGCATCTTTGCCCGCCTACTTTATGTAAACAATCTATTAACATGAACAAAAACAGAAACCAACGTGCGGCAATCGCTCAAGAAACTGTTGATATTCTAAATCAAAGTTTTTACCAAAATCAGCAACAAGAAACTATTAATATTCAAGAATATCTACAGGCTGCAATCGCAAATTCAATTCATTATTCCGAAAACGATTTTTCAAGAGTTTTTTCTCAATTAAAAAAAAAGCAAGTTCAAAATAATCAAAATCAAATTCAGTTTGAAGTAACTAATGAAACTACTCTATATGCTGCAAGTAGATTAGTAAATCAACAAGGCTTTGACAAAGTATTATGTTTAAATTTCGCTTCCGCTAAAAATCCCGGTGGTGGATTTCTCAATGGTAGTCAAGCACAGGAAGAAAGTTTAGCTAGAGCAACTGGGCTTTATCCTTGTATTTCTCAAATGACGAAAATGTATCAGGAAAACAGGTATCACGGCTCATCTCTTTATCTAGATGATATGATTTATTCGCCACAAGTGCCGGTTATTAGAGATGATAATGATGAATTTTTAGATAAACCTTTTTTAATTTCGATTTTGACAGTACCTGCCGTTAATGCTGGTGCTGTAAGAAAAGATGGTAAAAAACAAGAAATAAATAAAATTGAAAGTACGATGTTGCAACGTACAGAAAAGTTATTGTCGGTTGCAGCAATTAATAATTACAAAGTTTTGGTTTTAGGTGCTTGGGGCTGCGGTGTATTTAAAAATAATCCAGATGATGTCGCGAGGTATTTTCATCATCATCTACTAGAAAATCCCAAGTTTAACGGTTTTTTTGAAAAAGTTGTGTTTGCGGTTTTAGATAATACGAAGGATGAAAGCGTTATTAATGCCTTTAAAGAAAGGTTTGAATGATCAAAACTCGATATACCCTATATTAAGATCCTCCCTAACCCTCCTTGAGAAGGAGGGGATAAAGCCCCGATTTTTATAATCAAAGTTGGGTTTTTTTTAAAGGCAAGAAAGCCCCCTTTTCTAAGGGGGGTTGGGGGGATCTCAATTCCCATTCCCCAATTCCCTCATTGCAAATAAATCAACTGATATTTTTGTACTTTACCAATAACACGATGGGGTTGCGATATCTGAGCAGCTTGTTTTTCATGTACCCAAAGATAACTAGAAATAGGAAATTGGGAAAGTTCATTTATATTTATTCGTTTCCCATGTTTTGGAGTATAAAAATTGATCAAAACTCCAGTTTTACCACCAACGCCAACCAAATTAATCGGATGATTTTTCAAAGTTTGACTGATTTCTGGCTGTTGTAAAAATGCTTGGAAATCAGGATTGTAATTACTTAATAAACCCAAACTACCAGTTACCGCCAAACTTAACCAAGAGGAAATGAACCAAGCACCTATCCAATAACGCGCAGTAATTATATTTTTGCCAAAGCGACAGCGAGCAATCCAAATTAAAGGTAAAGTCAACCACCCGAAACCCAATACTAAACCTATAATTGCATAACTACGGATTTCTCCATCGCTATCGCTGATAAAGAAAACAATCGTCCCCGTCAACAAAAGTAGAATCCCCAAACTACCGAAAACATAGCTTAAAGTTTGTAGAATACGAGTTGATGATAAATATAAAGGACGAAGATAAAATTTAGAGAATAAAGGAATACTTTGTATTTTGAATTCTTGCGTTTGTTTATTCCAAATTTTTTCCAACCAACTTAAACCTACTGCCGCAAGTAAAGCGATAAAAGGATATAAACAAAGACTATAATGAGATAAACGAGTTGAAAAAATACTAAGTTCAATAAATAGAATCAGCGGGAAACCTATTAATATTGAAACATCTCTTTTTGTAGTGGGAGCATCTTGCTCGCTATTTTTACTAATATATTTATCACTATTTTGATTGCCATATTTATCGCTATTTTTACTAATATCTTGCTCGCTATTTAGATTGCCATATTTATCGCTATTTTTACTAATATATTTATCACTGTTTTGATTGCCATATTTATCACTATTTTTGCTAATATATTGCACAATTTGATAATTATAAGTATGAGCCTCTTCTTTTTGTTTAAAATTATATTTAGATATAAAATTATCAATTAATAAACCCGCACCTAAAAAACTAAATAAGGACCAAGGAAAAGCTAAAATAGGAACATTCCAAAAATAATAAATCCAGTTATTATTACGACGCTCCTTTGAACTAAGCTTGGTAACAAAATTAATTAACTCTGCAAAACTATCGTCACCAAAGCGTAAAGAGCTAAGTCTTAACCAAATTATAGTGGGTGCTAACCCCAATAAAAAACCCAAATATAACATTGGGTTTGCTAAATGATTGTGGCGGCGATGCTGTAATATTAAATAAGGCGACAAAGCTACTATCGGTAGAAAAATCATAAAGCTTCTGATTAAGAAACCAAAAGAAAAACTACAGCCAGCAATCAAACCCCAAATATAGCGGTGCCGGGGGTTTAATTCTGCTTTTAATAAAGACAAAATTCCTAAAAGTACCAGAAAAACCATTGGTACATCTGGAGTCCCCAAACGAGAATATTGCAGCCAAAGAAACTCCACACTTAAAATAGCAGCGGCAAGCCAAGCAACTTTTCTGTTTAATAATATTTTGCCAATTTCATAAACTAGTAATACGCTCAAAATTCCTAAAATCATATTTGGTAAGCGAACGCTAATTTCACTAATGCCAAACAAACTATAAGAAACGACAATTAACCAATAGAAACCCGGCGTTTTATGATGGGGACTTTCCCAAGGATTGATCCAGTCTCCCGAATCGTACATAAAGCGCGATCGCCAAGCGTAAAGTCCCTCATCGTGTGCCATCAGGCTGCTATTTCCTATACCCAATATCAACAGTGGAAGCATCCAAACTAATAAACTTAAATAAGGGAAACCTTTCCAGGTTATAAAATTTCGTTTAATAACAGAAAACTTTAGTTCGGATAGCATTTGAGTCATAAAAATTGCAAATAACAGATTTAACTAATTAATTGTTAAATCTCGCTTTCAAAGTTGTAAATTGGTATACAAAATGTACCATATACAGTGAGCAGTGAGCAGTGACCAGTGTTAGCGTTCACGCGGAGCGTGCGGCTCAGCGTGTCTGAAGGACATGCATCTTGCGATCTTTTTACGACCAGCGAGCAAGATGCTCGCACTACGCAAACCCGTCATAACTTATGTAGTGGACTACTAATCACTAATTACTAATTACTGGTTACTGCTCACTGCTCACTGATAACTGCTCACTGCTTACTGATAACTGATATAGGAGGAATTTTATGGTGCTTCGACCAGATCAACGCACGAAGTTAGATGATACGGATGATAAGTTGTTTTACGGGCTTCCTCGTTTTGTTACTCATGTTGACGATGGGTTTATTCAACAACTTACGGATTTATATCAACAACGTCTCAAACCCAATACGCGCATTTTTGACATGATGAGTAGTTGGGTTTCTCATTTACCCAAAGAAATGCAGTTTAGTCATGTTGAAGGACATGGACTTAATCAAGAAGAATTAGCACGCAACCCACAATTTGACAACTATTTTATCCAAAATCTTAACGAAAATCCTAAATTGCCGCTGAAAGACCAAGATTTTGATGCCGTTCTCAATTGTGTTTCAGTACAGTATTTGCAGTATCCGGAAGCAATATTCACTGAAATTCATCGCATCCTCAAACCTGGTGGTATAGCAATTTTCAGCTTTTCTAACAGAATGTTTTCCCAAAAAGCAATTCAAGCATGGCGCGATCGCTCAGAAGCCGGTAGAGTCGAATTAGTTAAAAGTTATTTTCATTCGATTCCCGGATTTACTCCTCCAGAAGTAATCAAAAATCAATCAACAGCACCAAATTTACTCCAGTGGTTAGGTGCGGGAGGTGGCGACCCATTTTATGCTGTTATAGCTCATCGAAATTAACAGTTAATAAAAAAGGTTAAAGGTTAAAGGTTAAAGGTCAAAGGTCAAAGGTCGAAAAAACTTTGAATATTGATTCCTTTGCCTTGAAAGTTAAGAAGTTTAACTGTTGGTAAACATACTCAAACGTTATCAAAAAAGATTTTTGTTGATTGACAGATGAAGTATAAAGGATGAGTCATAAAGTATAAATTGTTAATCCTTTATACTTTATTCGGTCAAACTTAAATTAGGAGTCAAAGATGAATTTTTCTCGTACCCGCAGTATATTAGCTGCCTTAGTACTTTCGATATTGCTATTCACTACAGCCTGCGCTCAAAAAACAGCCGGACGTTTCGATCAAGTACAGCAGGAAAGCACGCAGCAGAAGAGAGGGCAAGCAGTTGCTAAAGATGCTACTCAAGGTAGCGAGTTTAATAAGTTTTTCCCCGCAGCTTCAGATGGTTATCAGCGAGTCTTTACTCAAGAGAAAAAAGGCTTTGCTCAAGCTAAGCTGAAAAAAGACGGTAAAGAAGTAGCTAAGATTTCCATCAACGATACCACTAGCAATCCTTCGGCAGCATCTAAATTTGCTAATAGCCCCAAACAAATCTCCGGTTATCCAGCAGTAGAGCTAGGAAAGCAAACAGCGGTGTTAGTGGACAATCGCTATCAAGTAAAAATAATTTCGAGCGATCCTGATTCATTTACAGCAGCCGATCGAGAAGCGTGGCTGAAGAAATTTGACCTAAATGGTTTATCGCGTGTGAAAGCTTAGTAATTGTTAGTGGTTAGTGGTTAGTGGTTAGTGGTTAGTGGTTAGTTGTTAGTTGATAACCCTAACTTTTCAATTCTCAGAAACATAGGGTTGGGGGGAATACGGAACAAGGAGATGTTTAATAAACACCTTTAACCTTTAACCTTTAACCTACTCCTAACTCCTAACTGTCGTACAGACGTAGCAGTGCTACGTCTCTACAATTTTTAATTCAAATCAATCTTCCCAGCAAAAAGTAAATAATTAAGGAGCCTACTACCATGAGTAAACCAGTTTTTGAATTGGTTGATGAGCTACCAACTAGTGGTATTACCGTTTCGGTGCTAAATGCGCTAGATAGTATAACCCCAGGGCATTGGAAAAATACAGTCGGTTTTGTCAATACCATCAAAGAGGTAACTGGCGAAGACGATGAAGATATGGTTCAAGCCATTGGGGAACGGGCAATTTATCTTTATAATGACCGTTCTCAAGGATACCAGAAAGGTTTGTGGCTTTACCAAACTGTTGACAGCACTGATAAAGCTTTGGGTGCGGCGGCTTTGGCTAATAAAGTAAGTGGCAAAATTCCTTTGTTTGGAGGTTTAATAAATAGGTTCACTCCTAAAGCTGATAAAGCACAAACTATTGATTTATCTTTGAAACTAATCGCCGAATTGCTAGCTTTTTGCAGCATCAACGGTATTCCTGGAGATAGCATTGGCGATTTTGTCGCTTCTTTGGGTGAATATAGCGGTGAATCCTATATCCGTATGGTGGGATTAATCTGCCTTGATGGTTTGGTTCCTCTAGGTCCCGATTTTATTCAACAAGCTCAATCTGCACTTAACGGAATGAATCCTAAAGAGTTAGAAGAAAACTCTACATTCAAGCAGATGAATGATGCAATCCCCGGCAATAGTTCTGAAGGTAAACTAAACTTTATCGGTTCTAGCTTTGATTCAGTGAAAGGCTGGATGAGCAACACCGTATCGAAGAACGATCTAACTCCTCAAAAAGTCACAAGTAAGTTGAGTGGTTTTGTTGATTTCGCTGACGATAAATTAGATTATCTCGCCGCTTTCCTCGACCTCAGCACCAACTATTTTGAGCATACAGGTACCCAAACCCTTACAAAACGCTTAATCGAGCGGGCTGAAGCAGAAATTTAATAGTTCCATTTTTCGGGTAGTTGGTAATAGTTCTTATTACCGATTACCTTCAATTAAAAGCCAATTCTCAATACAAATAAAATTCTTTTTAAAAAGTAAAAAATAAGCATTAAATAACCTGGTATTTGTTTGATTTCTGCTCTAAAAATGTAGCAGTTAATAGATATGATTATTTGATTCAGCATCGGTAGGAGAGAATTTAATTCGCCCTAATGAATCAGCATCATATCGAAGTAAACGTTTCAGCCTCACAGTTCAAAAATAATATCAGCTACATTCGTAATAGAGTAAAGCCTTCTCAACTGTGCGTAGTCATGAAAGCCAACGCTTACGGGCATGGTTTGAAGCAATTAGCCCCCACAGCAGTTGCAGCAGGTGCAGACTATATAGGTATTTGTACTAACCCAGAAGCAACAATTATTCGCGATTTAGATTTAAACGTAAAACTGTTGCGTTTGCGGATGGCTTTACCTGAAGAATTGCAGGAATCTATCGAGAGTCTCAACATCGAAGAACAAATAGGAACTATCGAAGCAGCGAAATATCTTTCCGAAGCGGGAATAAAACAAGCGAAAAAGATTCCCGTGCATATTAACATCGATACGGGAATGGGTAGAAGCGGTTTTTATTCCAATCAAATAGAAGAACTCAAACAGGTTTGCGGACTACCCGGTATTAATATTGTCGGTATAATGACTCACTTTGCGAGTTCCGATGGCAAAGATTTAAGGTTTACTCATCAGCAAATAGAAGACTTTTACAAAGCACGTGAAGTCCTCAGAGATTACGTAGATCATAAAGTACTAACCCACACTCACAACAGCGCGGCGACGGTGCGTGTAACAAACGAACACAACCGCTTAGTAAGAGTAGGAGCAGCTTGTTACGGCGTGCGAACCTCCCAGGATTTTGAAAATCCTCCCGAACTAAAGCCAGTAATGTCAGTAAAAACCAGGGTAGCCCAAGTTAGAAAAATACCTCAAGGAAAAACCATCGGTTACGGCAGCTTATTCACTACCCAACGAGATAGTTTAATTGCATCCTTACCAGTAGGTTTTGGAGAAGGTTATCCCCGTTCATTATTTAATAAAGGTATTGTTCTTATTAAAGGTCATCGCTGTCCCGTAGTCGGAAGAGTTTCATTAAATATCACCACGGTAGATATTACAGACATTCCAGAGCCAGTAGAATGGGGTGATGAAGCAGTATTAATAGGAACTCAAGGTAACGAAGAAATCACCTTCGAGGAACTAGCAGATAAATTTTCCAGCGTACACACCGAAATTAACTTAATGGCAGGTTTTATGAATCAAGTTAGTTATCAATAGGGGATTGGGCATTGGGGATTGGGCATTGGGGATTGGGCATCGGGGATTGGGGATTGGGTATCGGGGATTGGGGATTGGGTATCGGGAATTGGGGATTGGGTATCGGGGATTGGGAATTGGGGATTGGGTATCGGGGATTGGGTATCGGGAATTGGGGATTGGGTATCGGGGATTGGGAATTGGGGATTGGGTATCGGGGATTGGGGATTGGGCATCGGGAGTATAAAGTAGTGCGAGCATCTTGCTCGCTAGTCACATAAATAGCGAGCAAGATGCTCGCACTATTAAGCCCCTGTCCCCTTGTCCCCTTGTCTCCCCCTCTCTCCCTCTACCCCCTCTACCCCCTCTACCCCCTCTACCCCCTCTCCCCTCTCTCCTAATCAGGCAATTTCAAATTCGCCACAACAGCATTTAGATAAGGTTGAAATACTGATAAATTTTCCAATTTTTCAAATTTACCAGTTGATAAAGCTGGATCGAAAGCAGTATTAATTAAATAAAGTGCTTTGCCATCAAAAGCGACATAGCTTGTATGCTGCTCGCGTACATCACCTTTTTGTTTAAGTCCAGCATAACCGTAACGTATTCCTTGAAGTTTACCAACTCGTGCATTTTGTGGTGGATAAGCAGAAAATAATACCCCATCCGCTGTTTTAGCTGTTTTTAAATTGTCGTCATAAACATATTGACGGCTTTTAGCTAATACACCATACCGATCTTTTACCCAAGTATTAAGTGCAGCACTTACCTGTGTAATATATTTAGGACTTTGATAATTTATATTTTTATCGATGGGAATACCAGCATTCACCAGCATTCTTTGAAAATTAGGCTGGGTTTTTAAAGGTAAAATTCCCATTTCTACCGTACCTACAAGTTCTCCATTCGCAGAAACACACAATAAATAATCTTTATCCTGACAAGGATTAATTTTCCAACCAGGTGGAAGCGGAGTATCTTCTAATAAATTGTTCCAAATATTATCTTGGTTAGATTTTGCCCCAACTACAGTTTGATTTGGTGTTTTCACGGACGTTGCTTGTGAGTTTTTATTCGCAGAAAAATAAGATGCTGCTGTTGTAACTCCGATAGGAATTAATATGAAACCTATTAATACATGATAAAGTCGGATCATTTTATTTAAAGTTGTTAGTTGTTAGTTGATAGTTGTTAGTAGTTGAAAATACATAAATATTGGTTCTAATTTTAGTTCTCAATGAGGGCTCGAATGCTTGAAATGAAGAATATTATTGCCTTTATTCACTAGGAAGGGAGACGCGGGAGCATCCCAATTGTTGAAAATATCTGGTAGTGCGAGCATCTTGCTCGCTGACGCTCCTTCGCTGCCAAGATTGCTCGCACTATAAAATCAAAAATTTGGGATGCTCCCACTACGGAAATTAATTATAATTCTTAACTCATAACTCCTAACTCCTAACTCCTAACTCCTAACTCCTAACTCCTAACTCCTAACTGTTTAAAAATCCGTAGTTCCCAAAACGGTTTCGTCTTCAGTATCATCATCTAAGTCTAAAGACATAATTGGTTCGCCTTCTGCACTTTCAATTTCTCCTATCGAGGGATTTTCCCCAAATGCAATCTGGGTTATCTCTCCTTTATCTGTATCATCTGCTTGTGATTGATACGACAGCAAACGTTTAAGTTCCTCAAATTTATCTAAAGAAAATACGGCACCATTTGCGATCGCAGTTTCTTTTTGAGCTTCGGCAATCATAGCTTGAAATAAACAAGCGTTGGAAAGATTGACTAAATCGAGATTTACTCCTAAAAGGTTAGCACCTGTAAGATTAGCTCCTGTTAGTTTGGCGTTTGTTAGATTTGCGTTTGTCAAACTAGCACCCGTTAAGTCAGCACCTGTTAAGTTTACATCTGCAAGATTTGCTCCTACTAAACAAGCGTCTTTCAACTGGGCATTTGATAAATCTGTACTGGCAAAGTTGATTCCAGCTAACATCGCTTGGGTTAAATCGGCTTTGACTAAATTGAGGAATGTAAAAGATTTTTCACCAACTCTTTGTCTGGTAATGTCTGGGTGAAAAACTGCTGTTTTAGCAATCAATTTTGTTAGTGCTTGAGGATAGGATTCCGTTAATAAAGATAGATTTCCGCAGGGTAAGAAAGTTCGTTTTGTTTGTTTGTAGCAAGCACTGAGTAATAAAAATACATTTATTCCGACTGCTGCATTCACCTTTTCGACGTTTAGAGGGTTTTGCAGTTGTTTAAAATAAGACCAAGCTTTATGTGCTATTCCTTCATCTAACCAACGTCCACCACAGTAAGCGTACCAAAAAGGTTGCAGGCGATCGCACAATAGTTGAAAGGAGAATTTATGCTGATGGGGCGAATGTCGCAATCCTTGGATAATAAGTTCTTCAATTTCTCGCGTCAGAATGCCGTAACCAAGTAAATGATAAAGACAATCGGCAATCTTTGATGGAGAATCGTAGGCAAAAATCATTTCTCCATAAGCATTGCGAGTGCATTCGGTTAAAGCTTTTAGTTGATTTACAATCGATGCAGCACAAAGATATTCGCCAAATTTTGCATGAGAGAATTTTATTTTAGAGGGAGAGGGGGTAGAATTTATCTTTGTAGTGTTCGCATCTTGTTTCCTAGAGAAAGTAAAATACTCGCGATTAATTGGTATATTCTTAAAATAAAATGCTGGTAGTTGGTTAAAATCGCTTTTTAAATCTATTTTTAAATCTATTTTTTTGTTTCCCGCAGCTAAAATTTGCATTGCGGCTGCAAGATTTGAGTTAATTAATGCTTGGGGATGGCGATTTTTTAATAGTAAATTAACGGCTTCTGGAGTGCGGTGAATATGCGTACAAGCGGATGATGCTAATATTTTTTGGCTAACGCTACGAACTGGATAATTTAATAACCATTGATTGAGACGCTCGTAAATTTTCCACAATACAACAGCGGTATTTGTGATTTGAGGATTGGTAGCAGATTCTAATATTTCATCGTCAATTAGTTCGTCGCGATGCAATATTGCTAGTAAATACAGCATCAAAGGTTGACGAACTAAATCTGATAGTAAAAAGTGAGATTTTCGAGAAAAAGCTTTATTTGTCTTCAGGAATGTAAAGAAGTTTTGAGAAACCGTTACAGATTGAACTTTTGCCCAATTTGCAAACCACAGTTTCCACTCATCTTGTCCCCAAGGTTGAATTTTAATTCGACGTAATTGTGATCGTGCTTTGCTGACGATATCTTCTAAAGCCCAGCTTTGACTGGTTAAAATAATTTTATGGTTAAATCGCGATTGGAATTTAAGTAATTGTCGGAAAAATATCGCGATCGCCTTTTTGTTTTCGGCGGAATTAGGTAGTTCGTTTAATCCATCAAATATTAGTAAGTATTTAGTTTGGGATTCTTCGAGCCAACCAGATAATTTGAATTCAACTAACTCGGAATTATCTACAAAAGCGGATTCCAGGGTTTCTATAAAATTATCGCCGCACTTTACTTCACTAAGACAAATATTTACAGGCATCCATTCTGGATATAATTTATGCGCTATCCGTGCAGCTAACATTTGACAAAAGCTGGTTTTTCCGTAGCCGGATTCCGACTCAATTACAGTAATGGTTTCTAAATCATCCAACTGAGAAACCACCCATTTCATTAAATCAACTGGTTGATGACTTCCTTTTAAAGGTAAACCCGCCAGTGGAATATATATATCCTTGAGAGAAAAAGTTTCTATAAACAGCGGTTGCCCAACTTTTGTAATTAAGCTTGCCCGATATTTTTCTCTATAAAAATTAATATCATCGCTAGTTTTAAATTCTAGATAATTCCCCAATCTAAAATATTTTTGTAACTGAACCAAAGTGGCTGCATTTTTACTTACAACCACAATCAAATGTCCCAAAAGTTTATTTTTTAACCGTTGAATAATTAACTCAGCTTCAGTTTCCAAAACGCTATTAGCAACCAACCAAGCTACAGCAATACGATTAATTCGTTCTACTGCATAAGAATCAACAACCGTTAACAGCGCTTCTTCCGCTTGCACATCACTAAGTTTTTCCTCTCGAAGAATGTTTATCAAAGCTTGTAAACGTTCATCCTGCAAAGGTTTCGCTAAAGTATTCCCAAATAAGCTTGATTCCCCTTGTTTCCCCTTATCTGCTGGATACACCAATCTTTCCAGCCAAACTCGCGAGAGACGTTGCTCCTCAATCAAAACTTCTTCTAAAGCTTGTAAATAAGCAACTTGAAAAGCTAACCAAGTAGCTTCATTGCGATTAAAAGGCTTATTTCGTCCTAACAAACCTAAAATACTTTCAGTTAATCGAGCAAATACACCAACTTCATCCCAAACAAACCTTAAAGGAAGTTCCAGAACTTCTGCTAAAGTACATATATTAAAAGGTAAGGGGCTTTTAACTTCCATATCACGAATGATTCGCAAGGCAACACCTGTCATTTGTCCCTGCGAACACTCTTTTATGTGACTTATTTCGATATAATTTTCTACCAACCAATGCCGAATGCTCAAATTCATTTAAATATTAAGTAATGGCTGTATACGGTAATTTTTATTCATTTTAAATTAGTGGTTAGTGGTTAGTGGTTAGTTGTTAGCAGTTAGCAGTTAGCAGTTAGCAGTTAGGAGTAGCAACCATCAACTTTTACCCGGAGGGTGTGGATCATCAACCATCAACTAGCAACTATCAACCATCAAGTAAATTACCAATCTCCCATCAAAAGGTGCATCTAACAACGTTCCCAGCGTGAATTAACTATGAGCGATCGCCCTCTAAAATTATTGTTAATTGATTCCGATCCCATTTTTAGATTGGGATTGCGTCAAACTCTGGAGGAATTTCCGGAGTTGCAAGTTGTAGCAGAAGCCGACACTTACACTAGTGCGTTGCAAATTTTAGCAGAATTGGCGCAGCAAGATCCTAATTTAGTCAACTTGGTAGTTTTAGAACCTGACAATAATCGTTCTGCAAATCGTCAAGAATTTGGTTTACAAATAATTAGACAATTGAAAAAGCAGTACCCAAATTTACCTATTTTACTGCTGTGCCACATTCTTCAACCGGGAATGCTTGCAGCTTTAAAAGCTGAAGGAGTAAATGGTTACTGTCCCAAGGGTACTCCCGTTTCCGAATTAATTATTGCCATGCAACAAATTGCGGCAGGAAATTTTTATTGGGTTCACCAAACCTTACAATTAAAAGAATACGTTGGTGAAATAATAGGTGAGCCATCACTATTAAAACGCAATCAGAAATCACTAATTAATAAGTTACGCAGTAATTTGCGTGCATCGGGAAGTCGTTATATCCAACCTAGCTTGACAGAAGTTACCAAACAACTGCAAATCCCCGGATTAACAGTTTTAAACAAAGCTATTTTAGCAGGAAGACGACGCGAACTAATTGCCGCACAATGGTTGCTTGATAATTTAGCCGATATACTACCAGAAGAACAACAAACAAATTCTAATCATGAGGAATATTTCCCAGAATTGCCATTACCCAAATCAGAAAATAGCACTCTTACTATAACAAAACCGACAACAAACCCTCTTTCTCCACCTTTACTCAGCCCGAGAGCTTTACAAGCAACATTATTTGCAACTTGTATTAATAAACTTCAATTTGGCTTACAAAATGTCACAGATATTCCTTTAGAGATAGATATTTTACGAGAAGATAAAAAGCGAGAACTGCTTTATTTATTACTACAAAAATTTGCAGATTCTCTCGATGAATTACGTACTTCGGAAGTAGAATTAAACTCTTTAAATCAAATAAATAATATACTATTAGCAGATGTTTGGGAAGCAGCAACCAAAGAATTCTTCGGTAAGTTTTCCCGAATTAAGACAGGAGATATTGAAGTAGAAATTGTAGAAATATTATTGCAAGATGCAGAAATAGTAAAGACAGAAATTATTAATAAAATTGTTTTAACAACCGAATTATTATCTTACTTAATATATCAAACAGATTTATATATAGATAATACATCCTATGCAGCAGCTAGCTACGAAGCCAACGAACACGCTGGGATGATTTTAGAAAATATGTTAATTAGTCTCGCCAACGCTGTCATGCAGCCATTGTTAAATAGATTAGCAAATGTTGAAGTTATAAAAAAAGACTATTACAATCGGCAACTTATTTCTACTAGAGAAATCGAACGCTTCAGAAACAATTTATCGTGGAAATATCGCTGGCATAATTATGTAGGAGCAGCCCAAGAAATATTTGAGAGTCGTCACGAACTATTAGTACTTGCCCCTCGCGGCATAGCCAAAGTCTTTGTATACGCATCCCGTAACGATGAATTATCCCAACTTGGAGGAATACCGTTAGTAGTTACATTACTATTAGAATTTCGCGATGCAGCCACACCCCGCATACAGTCATTAGTATCCTTTCTAGGAAACGGCGTAGTTTTTGTCCTTACCCGAATAGTTGGTAGAGGAGTTGGATTAATCGTTCGTGGTGTACTTCAAGGAATCGGTAGCGCCTCCTTACCCGAAAGGAAGAGAGGAGGTAGGGAGTGAGGAGTTAAGAGTTAGGAGTTAAGAGTTATAAATTCAAGTTTTGTTTGTCTACCAACGTAATGTAGAGACGTTATACATAACGTCTCCCAAAGTTTACCGAGAAAACAAACCTGTCAAAATTAATGCAATCAACTATTAGTACTTCACCACACTAATTATGAGGGGTTAGACATTCGTAGTGCGAGCATCTTGCCCAGCGAATTACAACCAGCGAGCAAGATGCTCGCACTACGCAAACCCCGCAAAACTTATGTGGTGAACTACTAGTAGTCTATTGCATTAAATATGATGGGTTAATTCATTTACTAGCGAGCGAGACGCTCGCACTACAAAATATAAAACACCATCAAAACTAATGAAATGAACTACTAGTAGTCAACCACATTAATATTGAAGGGTTTGTTTTCTTTCAAACGTCGGGAGACGTAGCACTGCTACGTCTCTACAAACCGTCGGAATTAATGCGGTGTATTAGTGGTAAACCACAGAATCCCCAATCCCCAATTCCCTACCCCCGACTTCGCAAAAAATAAAACACCCCATCCCAAAAATCTTGCAAACGTCTATTTTCAAATCTTTGTTTGTTCCATTCCCATGCTGTTTGTTCGACTATCTCTGAAAAGCTGGAATAAACTGGCGATAGATTAGCCAATTTATTAATTTTGACTTTCCGTGCAATAGCTAAAGCGACTATATTAATTAATTCTCTGGCTTCTATTCCTAATAAAGAAGCTCCTAATATTTCACCATTACGACGAACTATTATTTTACAAATACCTGTAGTTTCGTCTCTAATTTGAGCAGATGCGACTGTTTTAAAATACTGGCGTAAAACTAAAATATCATTTTTGTCATATTGATTTTTGGCTTGTCTTTCTGTTAAACCAACTTGCGCTAATGTTGGTTGAGTCAAAATTCCCCAAGGAATAGCCCGATAATTAATTTTATTTTTACGTAAAAACAAAGCGTTTTTGATGGCAATTTTCGCTTCATAATTAGCAATATTTGGTAAATTGTAACCGCCAATTACATCCCCACAAGCGTAAATCCGATGATTGGTTGTTTGGAGTTTTTTATTTACTAATAAACCACGGGGATGATACTTTACCCCCACAGCAGCTAAATTCAACGATTCTATAAAAGGTTGTTCGGCTACAGCGACTAATATTTCATCAGTTTCAATCGCGATATTTCCCGCTTGCAGCCACTTTTTACCTTCAATCGATCGAATCTGAGTTACAGCTAATTGCGTAAAAACACGTATTCCTTCGACTTCTAACTGCGCTTGCAACAACCGAGCAATTTCCCAGTCAACAGGTGAAATAAGGTAAGGGCTATTAACTATAAACGTAACGCTATAACCCAACCTCGTTAAAACTTGAGCGATTTCCACACTTTGCGGCGTACCACCAAGAATTACCCAGCTTTTCGGTGGCTGAGAACTTTTTAGAACCTTTACAATATTCGATAAAGTTAAAAACCCCGTTTTCTGCAATCCCTCAATATTTGGAATTACTGGAATTGAACCCGTAGCAAGTAAAAAATTACGTGCGAGTAACTTACGATTATTAACAATAAAGCTCAATGGCGAAGCTTGAAAACAGCCCTTGCCTACAATTACATCAACACCTTGCGCCGCTAAAAAAGCAGGTGAAAGCTGTTCGTTGATATTTGCTGCAACAGCAGAACCCCACAACAGCGTTTTTTCTAAAGAAATTTGAAGTTTTTCTGCCTCACTACCAGAATTACAAATACCAAACTCAACCAAATCGTTAACCTTCCCAACAACCTTAGCAACTTCCCCTATCCCCTGAAGTGGAATCAAATCGTCACGAAATAGCGGTTCAACCAAAGCCACCTTAGCCCTTTGTTGAACAGCTTTCAAAGCAGCATCTCTCGCAGCAAGACTGCCACCGATAATTACGATATCGTAATCAACTGACATAAGTTGTTAGTTGTTAGTTGTTAGTTGTTAGTTGGTAGTGGTTAGTTGATAGTTGGTAGTTGGTAATTGGTAATTGGGCATGGGGCATGGCGCATTGTGAATTGATAATTGGTAATTGGGCATGGGGCATGGGGCATTGTGAATTGATAATTGGTAATTGGTAATTGGTAATTGGTAATTGGTAATTGGTAATTGGTAATTGGTAATTAGGAATTGGGAGTAGTGCGTTAGCGCAGCGTGTCCGCCAGGACATACATCTTGCTTGCTGGTCATATGGTCATATAGATAGCGAGCAAGATGCTCGCACTACTAACTTCTGTTTCTTTGTCCCCTTGTCTCCCCATCTCCCCATCTCCCCATCTCCCCATCTCCCCATCTCCCCATCTCCCCCCTCTCCCCCACCTCCTCAATCGCTTCCACCAAACGCCGATTATCCGACTCCAACCGCACGCCTATACGAAAATAGCGATCGCCTAGTTGGGGGAAGCTAAGACAGTCGCGGATCAGAATTTGATGATGTTGAAGCAATTTCTGCTGTAAGTCGGAAGTGGAATACTTTGATTCTACTAGTAAGAAATTAGCAGCGCCCTTGAGTGGTTGTAAACTTGGAATTTCAGCTAAACCAGCAAACAACTCATTTCTGGCTTTTGGTAGCCAATCAAGGGTTTGCTGCTGAAATTTTTTGTCCTCCACAGCAGCAATCGCAGCGGCTGCGGCGAGGGAGTTTACCGCCCAAGGATCTCGCCACAATTGCCATTTCTGTAAGCGCTCTGGATGAGTAATGGCATACCCAAAGCGCAATCCGGGCATACTGTAAAACTTGGTTAAGGAACGCAATATTACTAAATTAGGAAATTCAGGTACTAAATCAATTAGGCTTTGTTCCTCACAAGGGTGCAGGAAGTCCATAAAAGCTTCATCTACTACCACCAAAGCAAATTGTTTTAGGTAAGGTAATATTGCATCCCGCGTGAATAATTTTCCCGTAGGGTTATGGGGATTGTTCAACAATAGTCCTTTATCCTTTGTCGTAAATCCCTTGTCAACAATCGCTGATAAATCTAGATTAATTGAATTGATTAACGACACAGGAAACTCCAACACTTTCGCGTTGAATGCCCCCAAGGCTCGGTAGTAATCGCCAAAGGTTGGAGTCGTAAGAACTGTCGCGGCAACTTGTGCTAATTCCCTTCCTGCCCAAGTCAGTAATTCTGCCGAGCCGTTACCCGGCATAATCCAGTCAGATGGCAGTTTGTGAAAGCGACCTAAAGCTTGTTTTAGTTCGCCATAATTTGGGTCGGGATAGTGCCTTATATTACCCAATTGAGAATTGATAGCCGCTAAACTACTATCAGGAGGCCCCAAAGGGTTAATGCTGGCAGAAAAATCCAAAATAGCACTGGGGGGACAACCAGCTATTGCTGCTGCCCAAGCTAAGTTTCCCCCGTGTCTCGGTTGCCGCATCGAAAAAACTGGTAATTCAAAAAAGCTTACTCTTTTGGGGGAGCAACTCTTTCTCTAAAGAGTTTCCCTGCGGAGAAAGCAGGAACCTTAGTAGCTGGAATCTCCATTTTTTCATTGGTTTTGGGGTTGCGCCCTTCGCGTGCTTTACGTTCGCGAGATTCAAAAGAACCGAATCCTACCAACGTTACTTTATCACCAGAAGAAACCGCTTCAATGATGGTTTCTAAAGCAGCGCTTAAAACTGCATCGGCTTGCTTCTTGGTTACGCTAGCCTTTTCAGACACAGCATCAACTAATTCACCTTTATTCATATCAAACTCCCTATCGGTTTACTGTTTGTTGGGTGCAGAGAACCCTGATGTATCCTTACTTGCAACCAAAGTGCATGAGATTTGCAAAAGTCCCGCTTTATGAGCATTTATGCTTAAAACTGCTGTAACTACCATCAGCTAGACTTTTCAATGAATCATTCTAAGGTGTTGTAGCCATAAGTGGATACATGAAACGATTATTTTATATAGTTTTCAGGTTTTTTCATATCCAAAGTCGAATTTTTGCACCAAAAACACTCTTCTCGAAAGAAAAATACTTATTTGTAGTTGCCTTGTCACAAGGGTAACAGTCCAAAAAATATCAACAAGTAATGGGGGGATAAAAGAAGGTAGGATAAATAGCGAAAAAGAAGATTTTAGAGCCAATAGAGACAATAAATGCTTTGTGAATAACCTTGATACAATGATTTTTCGATCCAGAAAAATATTTAGCGTTTTCCTTTGATAACTGTTTAACAAAGGTTTTAAATTCTTTATCTAATTAATGAAAAAACTAAAGATTTAGTTATAAGTTTTGTAAAGTTTTAAGTTCATTTAATATTCTGCGGTGGATATTGAGCCGCAAATTTTTAATTTAGATAACATTTTTTTGCTCGGAGAATAATCAATGATGTAGAGACGTAGCAGTGCTACGTCTCTCAACGCTACGGAGAAAACCGAACCAGTCAGAATTTACGCAATCAACTACTAATATTCCATTTCATTTATTCTGACTTTAACCTTTGCGTAGCGCCGTAAATACACAAAGTCCGATTTGTTCGCAAACGGATAGAGACGTAGCACTGCTACGTCTCTACAAGGGTGAAAGTTAATTGTGAGAAATCCCGGTTTATTATCTTTGAGGCAACTTCAACCCGCGATTCTGCAACATTCTGCGTACTTCAGGACTTGGTTTGTAGTTGTAACCGTAAGAAGAACCTTGCGAATCATCCATAACTTGAGGTGTCAATAACACGATTACCTCATTACGCTGGTTGTTCTTGTTTGTGCTTCTAAATAGCGAACCAAGAATAGGAATATCACCTAAGATGGGTACCTTTGAAACATTTACTCGGTCAGTCTCCTGAATAATACCGCTGAGAACTAATGTTTGACCATCACGCAAGCGGATTAAACCAGAGTTGAGCGATCGCTCGGATACCAAGAAAATTTGTTGGTTGCTGCCGTTGCCCAAATTAATACTGGCTGGTGCTTGGGGCGCTCTGACAGTAGGAGCCGCAGATAAAGAAACAAAACCGTTATCGTCTATTCGCTCAACTTTTACAGCTAGAGTTAAACCGACATTTTCTTTATCAACAGTAATAGTTTCTGTAGAGGCTCCATCACCGCGAGTTATTTCTCTATTAAAGTTTCCTACTACTTCCTGAGTTAGGTTAACGTTAGCAGTTTGACCTTCTTGAACAATTAAAGTTGGATCGGTCAGAATTTTAGCGTTACCGTTGGTGACTTGAGTTTGTAAAGAAGCTAGGAAGCGTTTTGGATATTGGAACAAAGAAGGAAGACCGAATGTATATGTATCTGGAGTACTTGTCGTGATAGGTGTAAATCTAGTAGGTTCACCTGTAAGAGGATTAAACTCAGTAGGTACAATTTCAGTACTGCTTTCTCCTGGAGTAAAGCTTGTAATACCTGGATTCAAAGGATTACCACCTGGATCTAAAGGAGGAGTAGCTAATGGTCCGCCGCCGCCATTAATTAAACCATCTCCAACAAAAGGTGTTCCGCTATAAGGATTGGGGATAACTGTTGGAGTAGTTACGCTATTAGCCGTCTGTGAAGCCGAAGGTGGATTTACACCACCAAAGTTAGCAGCACCCGAACCACCATCAACGCTAAAGAAGTTATCCGCAACTCCAAAAGAAAAGCTTGTTTTAAAGTCTTTTGTTTTTAACAGATTTACATCAACAATCTTGACGTTAACTGCAACTTGACGACGGCGAATATCAAGCTGAGTTAGCTGAGCCATCGCTATCTCTATTGTTCTTGGATCTCCTATCAAGGTAACAGAATTAGTCCGCTCGTCTCCTAATGCTTGTAAACCTCTGAGTAAAGGTGCAGAGTCTGTAAAATCAATTCGTTGAGTTTCGACTCTGGTTTCTGTAGTAGTTTGAGTCTGGGTAATAGGAGTGGCTCCTTGACCTACAGGTACGGCACTAACGTTGGTAACTTGGCGTTCGCGACTGACGGCAGTTTCCGCACCCAAACCAACCAAAAAGTTGAGAGCCACACCGACATCAACCTGATTAAGTCGTAAGCTCCGCATTACCGTATCGCGGGTAGAATTCGGTAATTTAGTCCCAACAAAAATAGTTCTGCCGCTGCGGTTCGCTTCTAAACCACTCAAACGCAAAACGTAATTAAATACATCTTGTACCGGCTCGTTTTCAATATCTAAAGAAATTGTTGGGCCATCGGCTCCACCACCAGCAGCAGGAGCGGCACCTTCTCCAGTTCCACCACCTGCGGTATAAGCCAAGTTTAAATTAGCTGCCCGTGCCAAAAGTGACAAAACTTCGCGTACTGGTGCATCTCTTAAAACCAAGCGGGGGACGCGCTGTTGAGTTCCTAGATCGATAACGCTCGGTGAAGCATCGGTATTAGAAACTGCCATATCTCCCACCGGGGGAGCCACTGCTCTGGGTAAGAAAGGGGGAGCTTGATTCATGGATTGTCCCGGGCCAGCGGGTGGTGCGGGGGTTCCTTCAAGGTTAACGTCGGGGTTGGGTGCGGGAGCAGATTGAGCTATTTGATTATCTTGAATCGGTTGCGGTGTCGCAGCAGTATCTGCACTGCCTCCCATTGAAGGCATCAAAGCAAAGGTAAGTCCATTTTGCTTTCGCTCTACGGGTTTGCTTTCAGGAGCATTGCCCGTCCCGGTTATCACTACCCGGACGCTATTTGCATCAAGTTGACCGATGGAAACCGAATCAATTCCATCTGTGGGATTATCCTGACGGAAACTACTTCCTTGTGGTAAACGTAACTGAGTATTAATAATATCTGCGACTAAAGCATTACCTCTTTTAGTAGTAAAAACTTGGGGACGAGAGCCATCAGAAGTTTTTAAAACAAGATTTACTCCACCGTCAGCTTGATCTAGTTTTACTTCTGTAATTTTCGTTGTTGATTGCGCCCACACTGGCTGAGATACCAACAATACAGAAACAGCGGTTCCAAATATAAAACTACTACCGTGAAGTTTCACAGTCCATTCCTCACTTTAAATATTTATTAGTTATTAGTTGATAGTTGATGGTTGTTAGTTGTTAGTTGTTAGTTGTTGGTTGTTGGTTGTTGGTTGTTATAGTGCGAGCATCTTGCTCGCTATTATCCAGCGAGCAAGATGCATGTCCTGGTGGACACGCTGCGCTAACGCACTACCAACAATTCAAAACTCCTCACTTCTCACTCCTAACTCCTAACTACTCAGAAGCTTCTTTTTTTTCAGCAGCAGCAACTTCTTGGGGATTCATGGGGACTAACGCTTCTAACTTAAATGATGTAGTTATTGGTGTTGGTCCGACTCTGGCGGGTTTGCCTTCTTCGATGTTTTCCGATATCAATGTTGATTGATAATCTTTAACTAACAATAAAGGCTGCAAACGTTCTATGTTTCGCAAAATAGATTGAGTTTGTTCGTAGGTACCGCGAATTGTAATTTCGGTGGTGCTACGTTTAAGTTTTCCGTTAACTTCTGCACCTAAAGAACCATCAGTTACTGGTTGTACCCCTTGAGAATCTGGAGTATATTTCTGTAGTTTTGCTTTGACTGCATTGCTACTTAATTGAGCGTTTCCTGCTTCAACTAGGCGATTTAAATCTATTAACAATGTATCTAAGGTTTTTTCGTTAGCAAATACAGCCCACACTTGGGATTGCTGTCTTTTGGATTGCGCTAATTTTGCATTAAGTTGGTCGATGCTTTGCAGCCTAGCTTGTTTTCCTTGAATCTCTGTTTCAAGTTGCTGCTTGGTACCTTGTTTTTGTGTAAAGGATTCCCAAGCTGGCATTACCAAGTTCATCAGCATATAGGCAGCTCCTGCAATTCCTAATACCCCAATCAGGATACCGCTGATTGTAGGGGTAAAAGTGATACCGAAGACTACCGGATAAGCTGAAGAAGATTCTTCTTCAAACTCCGAGCCTTCAAAATTCATCTCATCACTAAAGGTCATTTTTCAAAGACTCCCGTTCTTCGCAGACTACGAATTCTAGCTACTAATCCATCCGTGCCTTTTTGTTCCAATTCTCGGATTAATTCAGAAGCTGGAACATCGCTTAATTGAGAAACAATAGTATATTTGACTATTTGTGGAGGCTCAATTGTTACTCCATCTGGAATGTTTTGAGGTAATGGACCATTAACTAATTGAGCCGTAACTATTTTTCCAGTTGAGGATTTGAAAAAGGGAGACTGTTGCAAGGAAAGTAAAAAGTCGTTGACATCGTTGAAAGAGCGAGCATAACCGCTGATTTCTATACCACCAGCAGAACTTGGCTTCTCTCCATCCCTTCCTTGAGGTAAGGTTTGTTTGATATTTTCAATTCGCACTCTGGAAGGAATGCGATCGCGCAAAACTTGCAACATTGCCGACCAAGGTCTAATTTGGTCAAAAACGCTAACTAAGGCTTGAGTTTCGGTTTTAATTGCTGCAATTTCTGCCTCTTTTTGCTTGATATTGCCCAATTTAGCTTCTAATTCTTGATTCTTACCTTCTAGTGTCGCAATTTCCTCGTCAATACTGGCATTCTGACCTTGCACGTACAACAAACCCGCTCCTAACAAAGCAGGAAGAATAATAGCTACGGCAGCACCGATATAAATCGGTGTCATACCGACCGCAGGAATTGCCAATTTTCTCTTGGTTTCGCCTTGCTTGCCTTGCCCTGGGCCACCCGGACGGTCTTTAAGAAAGTTGATATCTAAGCTATACATTTTGCTTAAGCCCTCATTCCTAAACCAAGTACCGTACCCAAACCAGGACGTTGTACAAAGGGATAATCATCCGAATCTACTTGCAGCGATAAAGCTTGTACGGGATCTATTTGAGTAGTAGGTAAACTCAGACGCTGTGTAAAAAACTCATCTAGCTGTATAAGTCCACCTCCGGAACCTGCAAGCAATATCTGCGCTATCTCCAAATTTTCAGCCTGATTCAAATAGAAATCTACCGAACGACGCAATTCATCGGTAAGTTCTCCTAACACTCTTAACATCGCAGCCATACCGGGATTAACCTCTGTAACACCTGTTTTTCCACCTTCCATAGTCGAGGCTGGAATAGTCATTCCTTCCAATAGTTCCATGTCTCTAGATGTAGGTAAATTCATTGCTCTAGATAGGGCAGCTTGCATTTGCTCTGTGCCAATGGGAACTGTACGAGAAAACTGCGGAACTCCGTTAACAACGATGGCAATCTCGGTACTGTCGTATTCAATATTTACCAGCACTACCGCCTCTTGCGGACCAAACTGGCGTAGTTGGTCGCGGATTGTCCTAATTAGAGAAAAACTACTAATCTCTAAAACATCAACCTGCAATCCTGCCTGTTCAAAAGTACTTATGTAAGTATCTGTAATGTCTTTGCGAGTTGCGACTAAAAGGACTTGTACCTTTTCGATGCCGTCTTCATCTACAAAGTATCCTAACTTTTGATAATCCACATCCGCTTCTTCACGGGGATAAGGTAAATATAAACCTGCTTCATGGTTTAGTACCATTTCCCGTAATTCTTTATCGTCTAATTCTGCCGGTACCGGGATGAGACGCACAATAGAGCCTCGTCCGGGTACCGCAGTTACAACACGATTCGCTTTTATTTTGCTTTCCAAAAGCGCCTCTTGGATGATTTGCGCCATTGTTGGCGGATCTGCGATTAAACCATCAACAAAAACACCCTCTGGAACCGGCACTGATGTTAAAACATCCAATTTTAAACCTTGGCGCTGCTTGCGTAACTGAGCTACATTCACTCGTTGTGGTGCAAGCTCGATGCCAACCCCGCCTTTGGATTTACCAAACAGACTACTTAAGCCTTTCACCACTGTTTTGCTCGTAGATATACTAAAAAATCAAAATCCAAATGTGACTAAAAACTGCTCTTGATATCAGGTGATAAATTGAGTTGTTAATTCTTTTAATTGCTTTAATTGCTTTAAAAATATCGCATAGCGTTTCTCACCTCGATTTTTGATAAAGATTGTTTTCTATGGTTGTGCAAATTCAGTTGTTCAAATTCAACAGAGCAAACTAATAGCTTTTGCTTGTATAACAGCTAGTTTTTGGTCGCTAATGTCGCTTTTTTACAACCGGATTATTACTTAACTAAGGGTTGCGAAAGTAACTGACTGGTAGTCGTATATCAATTTAATCTTAATTTAACGCCTAATTTTTAAGTCTAATAGTGACTGAATAGGCAATTTGAAGATTATAAAGAAAACTTCACGAACTTTCATATTGAATCTAACTGAGAACAAAATATTAACAGATACTTTCATCTAAAAGCCACTATCAGTTACGAACATCATCATAAAAATAAATCTTTCTCCAATCGGGCAAAATGCTTACTTCAAGAACATTTAATCTCAAGTCAAGCAATCCTTACTCTTATAAAAGACGTAAAGAACATTATGCTTTTTTCAGCGATAAATATGGCATATCCCAATATTTCATGATGCAGTTAATTAGTTATAACACCGATTAATTAAAACAATTATGTATCATAAATGTACTCAGTGCTAACACTGGATTAATAAATATACAGCAAAGTTTGAAGCGATAATCAAGTCAGTATGTTTGACTATTGAATTTTAAAATCGTGAAGATTTAATTTAGATATTGTAAATATGTTAGTAATTTCTCGGAGTTACGATTAATCATTAAGCTTTAACAATTATTTAGTAATTAAATAAAATAAAAATAATTAAGCAACTTATTTTCAATTTGTTATCAGTTCATCGCAGAATAAGTAATTTTACTAATTACATAAAATATATTTTGATTATCTACGTATTTTCTAGTAGGTTATTAATATAAATAAAGCCTTACCTTGTTCTGGTCTGCTTATTATTAAGGAGAAGGTGTACGCACAAGTTTGCTAAGGTTTCAATCCCCCCTAGCCCCCCTTTTTTAAGGGGGGAATTTGAGTTAAAGTCCCCCAATTGAGAAGGAGATAATGGTGGATCTAACTAGTATTCAACCACATTAAATTTGCAGGGTAAATTATTCGTAGTGGGAGCGTCTCGCTCCCTGGTTACAACCAGCTCGCTTTCCGGCTCGCACTACCGGATACCAGGGGTTTAAATCCGGAGGCGCTGTACGCGGAGCGTTCTCGTAGAGTAGCGCAACTACGAACCTTTATTATCTGTCAAAATTAATGCAATCGAATACTAGTAGGACTTACGCAAGCCCCCCTTACCAAGGGGGGTTGGGGGGATCTTAAATGTCTGGAACACGCTTAATTTCGTTGCTGTTGCGTAAGTCCTGACTAGATATGTGTACCTGGTAGCTTTACTAAGTAGAAGGTGCCTTTCGATGGGATAAGTTTACGTAAGCTTTCAACTACATTTCCAAGCGTTGATTCTGCAAAAAATGCCCCACTAAATAAAGCGAACCACATAAAACAACCAAATTATTATTTGAACTAAAAGCTGTTGAAAGCGCTGTTGATAAGTCAGAATAGGTATCGCACAAGCTTAATCCCGGACAAATATTCTTCGCTAATTGCGCTAATTCCTGCTTATCAGCCGAACTATGTTCTGGTACGGGTACTAAATGTAATCGATCGTTTGCCCGTAATAAACTTTGGAAAACTCGATCGTGTTCTTTAGTTGAAAGCATTCCCATCACCCAAGTCACCCCAACCTGAGATCGATCCTCCACAGCAACTAGCGTATCAACATAATTTCGTAATGCTTCTGCTGCGGCTGGGTTATGAGCGCCATCAAGCAGTAATTTATGGCCTTTCCAAGTAGTCCACTGCATTCTTCCGAACCACTGGGTTTTTGCTATGCCTTCAGCAATAGCAATCTCGGATATTTGCCAACCTTGCTGCTGAAGAATTTTTAGTGCAGCTATAGCTAAAGCAGAATTAACTAGCTGTATTTCTCCTCTGAGCGGTAAAGGATATTTTATCGATTTGGAAATTGGTTGGGAATTAGTTTTCTCTTCTTTCTCTATCGACACGTAAGCCCAGCCATCACCAACTTCTCTTGCCGGTTCGGGTTTAATCACGGGACATTGCAATTGTGAGGCATATTCGCGTACTACTTGTTCTGCTTCTGATGGTAATTGTCCAATAACTACAGGACATTCAGGCTTGAGAATACCCGCTTTTTCTTTGGCGATCGCCCTAATAGTAGAACCTAATTGTTGCAGATGGTCGCGGCTAATAGAAGTAATAATAGTTACGATGGGTTTTGCACAAACATTGGTAGCATCCAAACGCCCTCCCAATCCAACTTCCACCACAGCCACATCAACTTTCTGACGAGCAAAATACAGCCAAGCTGCGGCAGTAAATACTTCAAACTGAGTCGGTGATTCTTCTTGAGGATTAATAGCCTCTTGTACCTCAACCAATAAATTACCAAGTTCCTCGGAAGAAATTTGCCGTTCGTTCAAACAAATTCGTTCCGTCCAATCAATCAAATGAGGTGAAGTGTAGCGTCCCGTGCGATACCCAGCCTGCGTTAAAACCGAAGATAAGTAAGCACAAACAGAACCCTTCCCATTCGTACCAGCAACGTGAATAATCAGAACTTGACGATGTGGATTACCAAGATTCGCCAAAAGCTTCTCAATGCGTTCCAACCCCAAATGAACGCCAAAACGCTTGCGAGACTGTAGTAAAGAATCTATATCCATTTTTATAAGGTTAAAGGTTAAAGGTTAAAGGTCAAAGGTTAGGAGTTGGGAATTAGGAGTGAAGAATCATTAGTGAGTAGTTATTAATTATCTCCTTGTCCTCCCCATCACCCCCATCAGCCCCTCTTCCCTCTCTTTCCAATGCCCCATGCCCAATTCCCCATACCCAATCCCCAATGACAAAATTAATCAAACCGACTGTTCTGTAAAGTAAAACAGCCGGTTTCTAAGGCGATAATTATAAAAAATTTACGCTTCTCTATTTAAAAAAGTTTGCAACTGTCGTATTGCAGCAGCGCCGATATTAAATAACGCCCAACCAGCGGCAATAGCTAAAGGTGCTACAACAATCAATATACGAGTATCAATGCCCATATCTAGAACTCCTCTTTTAGGTAAAATTTTAAGTTTTATCAACTACTCTCATTTTTATTTTTAGCTGAATTGGCAAATTTTTCTACCCCTATATGTAAAGAATGTTTACTTTCTCAGTGAGCAGTGAGCAGTGAGCAGTGAACAGTTAGCAGTTAGGAGTTAGCAGTTAGCAGTGAGAAATTAGTAATAATGTAGTGGGAGCGTCTCGCTCCCTAATAACAATAAAATTGTGAATTTCAATTTCCCCTTGTCCCCTTGTCTCCCCCTCCGGGTTGCGCCACTTGCTACAACGCGCTTGTTCCCGCGCAACGCAGTGGCTTACCATCTTCCCATCTCCCCATCTCCCCATCTCCCCATCTCCCCATCCCCTCACTCTTCACCAAACCCTAAATCCGTGCCTTTCCCAGCATGAACTAAAGCTAATTTCTCGTAGCGTTTGGCGTGTTCGATTAGGGAAGCTACTTCTTGGGGAGAATTTTGGCGTATTACTTTACCAGGAACTCCAACTACTAAAGATGAAGGAGGTACGTGTTTAGTTACTACCGCACCGGCACCAATAATGCTCCCGCAACCAACACGGACTCCATCAAGTATTATTGCGCCAATACCGATTAAACTTCCGCGTTCGATGTATGCCGAATGCACTACAGCTCTGTGTCCAATGGTAACGTGATCTTCTAAAATAGTAGGCTTACCGGGGTCGCCGTGGAGAATTGCTCCGTCTTGTATGTTGGTATATTCACCAATCTCAATGCGCTCTACGTCACCTCTGATGACCGCGCCATACCAAATGCTTGCTCCTGTTGCAACGCGAACCGAACCCATTACCACGGCGTTCGCTGCAACGAAAGCTGCTGCTGAAATATCGGGAGAAGACCAGTAGGAAGTGCTAGACACGATAGAATATTAATGTGAGAAATCTTGAACGAAGAACTTGCTCCGACACAATGAAGCCCAGAGTATGACTAGAATATCATGAGGTGATTTTTCAACATTTAAACGGTCATTGGTATATAAAAACTGAAATATCAATCGCCCTTTTTATGTCCAAAAAAAACTGATTTATTTATGTCACTTATGTTCTACTAATGAATATACTTCTTAAGTAAAACCAATTTATAAGTCTGATAATTTAAAATTTTGCGCGTTCGTCTACTTAGATGAGTTGTATTGAAAGTGTAAAATTAAACAAATATATCTCGTTCAAAATAAAGATGTTTATATACACTTCATGATGAATCTAAGCTTGCAGTACCCTATATTTGGGCCAGAAATTCAATGTCCTCATTGCCGTCAAACTATTCCGGCACTGACATTAACTGATACTTATTTGTGCCCCCGCCACGGAGCTTTTGAAGCTAATCCAAAAACAAACGAATTAATTCACCTCCAATCTGGGAGACATTGGCGGAGGTGGAAGGATGAATGGTATCGTCAGCATACTCATCCTGATGGAATTAGGTTTGAAATTCACGAGGCGCTCGATAAGCTATACACTCAAGGCTATCGCGCTACTAAAGTGATTATTGCTAGCCGCTATCGGGAATTAATGGGTGGTTATTTGGAACGTAGTTCGCCGTGGCGCGGGGGACAAAATTCAGAAGTTACTTCTGCACGATTGTATGGCTTACCAGTAGATTTTAGTCCCGAAACTAATAACGATGCTTGCTGGGAGGTAATAAATTTTGATTTAGAAAAAGAACCCGGCGTTCCGGTACGCTACCCTTACTTTAGGTTGTTTGAATAGTTGTAACTATGATTAATTTTGTTAGGAGTCTTCTATGTTATAACTCCTAACCTTTGTTTCCCAGCATTTCAATGATATGCACGAATATTGGAAGTATTAGAAATATTTAGAAATATTGAGAAAAATTAAAATATGCACCACGCTTCTATTCGTACAGCAGATATTCATAGAGCGATCGCCTTCTACGAACAATTGGGTTTTACGGTATGCGAGCGGTTCACAACGGGTTATACTCTGGCTTGTTGGATGGAAGGATTGGGAGGAAGAATTGAGTTGATTCAAATTCCCGAACCGAAACCTGCTGCGGATGCATTTGCTGACGAACATTATGTAGGATACTACCACCTATCCTTTGATATCACCGAAGCTGCACCCGATTTACCCAGTTGGTTAAGTAAGATAAAAGAAAATTTTGCTGAAGCATCCCGCAAGCAACCGAAAATAATACAGCCATTAAAAGTACTTTTAGAACCAACTCAGCAGCAAATCGGCGATTGTATCTATGAAGTTGCTTTCATCGCCGACACAGATAATTTACCGTTAGAATTTATTCGCAATTTAACAATTAAGTAAATTGAGAAAATAGTTGTAATTAATTACTTTTATCTGTAGAATAAACACTCTCTGTAGTGTTGCCGAGGCGACAGATTCATGGAGCAGATTAGACTATATTCATAAGAAAAATCTGTAGTTAAGCTTACAGATAAATTAAGCAAATAAATGCCTGTATATTTTACGTTTTTGCGTATTTGTCGTTTTCCGTCTTTACTTTTAGGGCTAGTACCGATCCTAGTTCTATTTTTTGGTGTTGAATCGGATGGCAGTAAATTATTAGCTGCTTCAAAATGCGTAAATAATCGCCAAGAATTAGTGACAAAAGAAAATACGGTACTGACGGTAGCAGAAAACGTTCGTAAAACCACGTTAGAAAATGGTCTGAGTGTCATCACAAAGGAAGTACATACCGCACCAGTAGTAAGCGTACAGGTGTGGTACAAAGTCGGAACCCGTAATGAGAAACTGGGTGTAAATGGTATTGCTCACCAGTTGGAACATATGATGTTCAAGGGCACAAAAAGCCGTCCCGTGCAGTTTGGAAAACTTTTTAGTGCTTTGGGTAGCGATTCAAATGCTTTCACCAGTCACGATCAAACAGTATATTACGGTACTGCCGAACGCAATAAGTTAAAGGCGCTTCTGACTTTAGAAGCAGACAGAATGCAGAATGCTGTGATTGACACTAAGCAGTTAAATAGTGAAAAGCGGGTTGTAATTTCTGAATTAAAGGGTTACGAAAACAGTCCAGAGTATCGTTTGAATCGGGCAGTTATGCGGGCTGCTTTTCCTAATCATCCTTATGGACTACCCGTTGGCGGAACAGAACAAGATGTAGAGAAGTTTACCTTAGAACAGGTAAAGCAGTATTACAAGAATTTTTACAGTCCTGATAATGCAGTGTTAGTGATTGTAGGTGACATTGAAACTAACAAAACTCTTGAGGCTGTAAAAGAAATATTTGGGAAAATACCAGCCAATAAAAATACAAGATTAAAAGATCGAGTTGTCGAAAAGCTCGAGAATAATATTCACAAAGACGTTTCCAATATTTCCGAACCGATTGTATTAAAGCAATCCGGATCTGCACCATTATTTCAAGCTGTATATCCCCTACCTTCAGCAAAACATAAAGATATACCAGCTTTGGATGTAATGGATTATATTTTGGCAGAAGGACGAAATTCGCGTCTTTATCAAGCTTTAGTAAATTCAGGAAAAGCTAGCGATGTGTCGGCAAGTGTTATTAGCTTGCAAGATGCAGGTTGGTACGAATTATTAGTCACGGCAAATTCTGCTTCCGATTTATCTCAGATTAAATCGATAATTAATCGCGAAATTAGTAATTTAGCTTCCAAAGAAATTACAGCAGAAGAATTAAGTAGAGCAAAAGCTCAGTTGGAAGCTTCAGTTATTTTAAGTAATCGCGATATTACCTCTTTAGCAATGCAGTTAGGTAATGATGAAGCAACCACAGGCGATTATACTTATACAGACCGTTATTTAGCTGCCATACAGAAAATTACAATTGAAGATGTGCAGCAGGTAGCTCAAAAATATTTAAAACAGCAAAGCCAAACAGTAGGCTTTTTTAAACCAACTGATACAAAAGTTAAAGAAAAAACCGATAGTAAAGAAATTTTAGTAGAAAACAGCGAGCATTTTTCTAAAACTACTCTGAGAAATGCTGACGTAATTAAGTACCTACCATCTGTAGATTCGACTATCGCTTCAACAAGTCGGATTTTACCAGAAAAATTTACTTTACCTAACGGTTTGGAAATTCTGCTTTTGCCGGATAAAAGCACTTCTACAGTAAGTCTGGGTGGCTATATCAAAGCTGGTACGGAATTCGATCCAAACGATAAAGCAGGTTTAGCATCCTTGGTTGCAGACAATTTAATGAACGGAACCAAAGATAAAGATGTTTTAGGTATTGCTAAAACTTTAGAAGATTGCGGTGCAAGTTTAGATATTAAAACTTACCGCGAAGGCGTTTACTTTGAAGGTAACAGCTTGTCGGACGATTTATCAGTGTTAGTAAAAACTTTAGGAGATGTAATTAAAAATCCGACTTTTCCCCGCAACCAATTGCAGCTAACACGTCAACAAGCTTTAACTGCCCTCAAGCAGGATCTAGACGATCCAGAAGAAGTAGCTCAAAAAACTTTTTTACAAGCGGTTTTTCCCAAAACACATCCGGATTATAGTTTTCCTTCACAGGAAAGTTTGCAGCGAATTACTCGCAAAGACGTAATTAACTTTCAGAAAAAACATTACCGTCCCGATACCACAGTATTAGCATTAGTTGGTGATTTTCAACCGGATCGAGTTAAGAAGCTGATAGAAAAAGAATTTGGAGACTGGCAAGTTTCAGGTGAAACGCCCAAAGCCGAATATCCACCCGTAGATTTACCCAAATCAATTGTCCGCGTTAACCCGGTAGTTCCCGGTAAAGCTCAGGCAATCACCTTTATGGGTAATAAAGCGATTAATCGTCAAGATCCTAGATATTATGCAGCAAAAGTTTTAAATCATATCTTAGGTGGCGATACGTTATCGAGCAGACTTGGTTCTCAAGTACGCGATCGTTTGGGTTTAACATATGGTATTTATAGTAACTTCCTCGCCGGTAAAAACTCTGGAACATTTTTGATTGAAATGCAAACCAGTCCAGAAGACACCACAAAGGCGATCGCCAGCACGCGTCAATTACTAGAAGACCTACATAAAAAAGGCGTAACGGCTGCGGAAGTTGAGACAGCCAAGCGTAATTTAACGGGTAATTATAATGTTTCCCTCGCTTCCCCCGATGAACTAACCTATAGAATCATCAGAAATAACGTGTTAGGTTTAAAACCAGAAGAGTTACGCAGTTATACTGAAAAAATTCAAAAAATTACCCCCGAACAAGTAAATCAAGCAGCACGCGAGTTACTTCATCCAGACAAAATTGTAGTTGTTACCGCAGGTCCTCCAGTATTAGCCAACCAAAAACAGTTATCAGTGAACAGTGAACAGTGAACAGTGAACAGTGAACAGTTATCAATTATCAATTATCAATTAATAACTCCTAACTCTTAACTCTTAACTCTTAACTCTTAACTCTTAACTCCTAACTCTTAACTCCCTCTCCCCGACGGGGCAATTGGTACAAAATAAGTTAACTTAAAATATAGTATCGTTCTTCAATAATCGCCCTTTCAATCAATTCACATTTAAGCGGCAACACGCAATTAATTATCATCTTATGAACATCTTAAGTAACCTGCTTTCTCAACCACGATCGGAAAGTCGCCCTAAAAAACAGCATCGGGGAATTGAAATCAAATCAGCGCGTGAAATTGAAATTATGCGTGAATCGGCGAAAATTGTTGCTACTGTATTAAAAGAAATTTCTGAGTTGGTAAAGCCGGGAATGACTACAGCAGATTTGGATGCCTATGCTGAAAAACGCATTCGTGAAATGGGTGCAACACCGAGCTTTAAGGGATATCACGGGTTTCCAGGTTCTATTTGTTCTAGCATCAACAATGAAGTAGTACATGGTATTCCCAGCCCTAAGAAAGTGATTCGTTCGGGAGATGTTTTAAAAGTTGATACTGGCGCTTTTTATCAGGGATTTCACGGTGATTCATGTATTACAATCGCCGTTGAAGAAGTAAGTTCTAAGGACGCTAAATTAATTCGTGTTGCCGAAGAAGCACTTTATAAAGGTATTGAGCAGGTCAAAGCTGGTAACTATTTAATGGATATTGCTGGTGCGATTGAAGACCATGTAAAAGCTAATGGTTTTAGCGTAGTTGAAGACTTTACGGGACACGGTGTTGGCAGAAACCTGCACGAAGAACCTTCCGTTTTTAATTTCCGCACCCGTGAAATGCCCAATGTAAAATTGCGTAAGGGAATGACCTTAGCTATTGAACCAATTTTAAATGCTGGCTCCAAATTTTGTAAAACTTTATCCGATCGTTGGACGGCGGTAACTGTAGATAATTCTTATTCCGCACAGTTTGAGCATACTGTATTAGTTACAGAAACTGGATATGAGATTTTAACCGATCGCACAAAGGTTTAGATTTTAGATTTTAGATTTTGGATTTTGGATTTTTAGTGTGTATTTAGATGTAGAGACGTAGCACTGCTACGTCTCCCCAATTTCAGAAAACACTACGCAAAATTAATTCTTCTCTATTTCGTCAAATTTAGCCCTAACAGCTTGAATATCCTGCCACATCAACCATTTGGGACTGCCGACTTCGCGGGAAGAATTACGTAGTAAATAGGAAGGATGGAAAATAGGCATACATAAACGTCCTTCCCAATCTATCCACTGTCCGCGAATTTTAGTAATTCCGCGTTTTTCTGCCAGTAAACCCTTGAGAGTCTGTCGCACCTGTCAAAAGGATAATTTTTGGATCGACTAGGCGAATTTGTTCTAAAAGGTATGGTTTACAAGCCTTGATTTCTTCAGCAGTTGGATTGCGATTGTCAGGAGGACGACATTTATTAATGTTGGCTATATATACATCTTTCTCGCTATCAAGTTTTACAGAAGCCAAAATTTTTTCCAGAAGTTGTCCCGCTCTTCCCACAAAAGGTAGCCCGGTTTCATCTTCATTTTGACCGGGTGCTTCTCCAATAATCATAATATGCGCTTGAAGATTTCCTCTTCCAACCACGGCGTTTTGGCGAGTTTTTCCTAGCTCGCAACGATGACAATTATTGCAATGTTGTGCCAACTCCATCATGGTAGGATAAGTGCCCGGAGGAATAGCAACTTTGGCATCTTTGGGAATATTTTCTTTTTGATTAAGAGTTGAGTCCTCGAAAAGACTTAACTGATTTTCGCTGCTCATTTGAAATTAAACTTGCGTTTGGCAAAAGAATCTTTAGAAATATTGGTTCGGGTACGCTTTTTTTGCGTAATACTTGTATCTATAAACCCTTTATTATATCAGCTATTTCGAGTAGACGACACTCTTGACTCAAGCCAATGCCGTTGTAAAGTGTTTAGTAAATTATGTTATACAACCCACTTTTTCAAAATCGCGAAGCTGCTGGTGAAAAGTTAGCGCAAGCAATTCGTACTCAGTTGGATAAACAGCAGGTTGAATCTGGATTAAAACCAATACCAATTGTTTATGCTTTACCTAGAGGGGGATTACCAGTTGCTTTACCAGTAGCGCGTTTGCTTAATTGTCCTTTGAAAATAGAAGTCGCAAAAAAAATTAGTCATCCGCAAAATGAGGAATTAGCCATTGGTGCAGTGACTGCTTCAGGAAGTGTTATTTGGTCAGATAATAGGATATTTCGCTTCAGATTTTATTCGCGAGAAAAACGGCAGGTGAGTTTAAATGCAGCAATAGAATGTGCCAAATCTCTAGAAAAACAGTTAAATCCTGCTTGTTCTCAAGTAACGGTTGAGGGAGCAACTATTATTTTAGTAGATGATGGTATTGCCACGGGTATGACTATAGCAGCAGCAGCAACCGCTCTAAGAAAATTAAATCCCGCACAAATTTGGCTGTGTACTCCGGTTGTACCTCAAAATCTAATCCCTTGGTTGCATAAATGGGGCGAACAAGTTATTGCCTTAGCAGCACCAGAATCGTTTTTAAGCGTAAGTAATTTCTATGTAGAATTTCCTCAAATCGAAACCCAACAAGCTTTGAAATATCTTCAGGAGCAATCTATTAATAGCTAAGAGGGAACGGGGAACGGGGTTGTAGAGACGTTATACATAACGTCTCCCGAAGGTTACGGGAAAAACGAACCCGCTCTCAATTTATGCAATCAACTACTACTACTCCGCCACATTTGTTTTGACGGGTTCGGGGAATGCGGGAAACGTCGGGAGACGTAGCACTGCGCCCCGTCTCTACAACCCATAGGAATTAATGAAATCTACTACTAGTTTTCGCTATTCCCTATTCCCTATTCCCTTATCAATCGTATTTCATTGCTCTAGCGTAGTCGCCAATAGCATAACAAGCAGTTTTTAGACTAGCACGAGCTTGGTCTTGGCTGCGACAATCTTTGATCTCTTTAGCTATTCGCAAACGTTCTTCATAATAAGACATCGCACCTTGGTAATCCCCTAAAGCTTCACAAGCAACTCCCAAACTACCTAAAGATTGTTCTTGGGCACGTGTATCTTCAGTATATGAAGCTAATTGAAGGCGTTCTTCATAGTAAATAATCGTTTTTTTATACTCACCCAAAGCATAATAAGCATTACCAAGATTTTTTAATACTTGAATGCTAGTACGACTATTTTTTAGCAAGCGAGATACAACGATACAATCTTCGTAGTAATTAATCGCTTTCGGGTAATTCATCAAAGCATACCAAGCATTACCTAAATTTTTTAATATTTGCTCTTCTCCCCAGTTATCCTGAAGTTCGCGTACTAAATTTAAACTTTTTTCCTGATACTCGATAGCTTGAGAAAGATTATTTAAAGCTTTATAAACTAATCCTAAATTGTTAAGTGCTGCGATCTGAGAACGAGTATCTTGTGTTTCTTGAGCTTTTTCCAAACATTGTTGCAAAAACTCAATAGCTTCAGAATGCTGTTTTAAATGACGATAAGCGTTACCTAAATGTGAAAGTGCTTGAATCTGCAAACGCTCTTCTTGAGCTTCTTTAGCCAAAGACAAGCATTGTTGAGCGTAGGATATCACGCTTTTATAATCGCCAGAGCAATAAGCTACTAGCGCTAAATAAGAAAGCACTTGAGCCTGTTTTGAAAAATTTCCATAGGCTTGAAATAGAGCGCCCGAGTGCTGTAAAGCCTTGATGGCAGCATTGAAGTCTCCGGCTTGTTGCTGTTGAATTCCCTGCTGTAATAATTGGGATGCTTCAAATGACTCTTCTTCATCCTTAAGTGGAAACTCTGCTTGTAGAGCTTCATCAACTTCTTGGATAGCGCTATCGCTGTCTTCTCGATCGGTTTTAATAAATTCTGTGGGTATATTTAAGGGAAGTGTATTTTTTAAACTTGAATTCCATTTATTTTTTTGCATCGACCGCTTGCTCCCTGTGAATAATGATTGGTAAAGTTAGTATTCCCAGAATTTCTATCTAAATTTCATTTTAAAAAGAAAATTCCGATAAATAGAGAATGGAATGGCGTTATGATTCAATTCTCAACTAATTTTGTGTTTATAAAAAAATGTATTGTTAAGGGATTTTAAAGCTTCACATTTAAAAAAAAGTTTAATTTATCCCTTTGTTTGAGTTGCATGATGAAAATATTACACTACTATTTTAAACATAAAACGATTAATAGTTAGTGAAGATTCTACAGACAATAGTAAAAAAATATGCTTTATTTTATTAAAGCTATGTGATATTTACTGATAGTATTAGTACGGATTTTATGAATAAATCAATATATTTTGTATAATATGTATGAATTTAATAACTGTAAAAGATTAAGTAGGTGGGTGAAAAAAGTTATAATTTTTAGATTTTAGATTTTGGGGAAACTTGACGCGGAGATGTTCTTCACGTCAATGGTTTCAAGCCCCTAGTTTCAATTATGAAAAAATATTATCAACTATTGCTCGGTCGAAATTAGCCCCAAACCAATTCGCACCTTGAAGTTTTGCATTTGTAAGGTTTGCACCTGCAAAGTTAGCGCCTTTAAGGTTTGCCCATCTTAAATCGGCACCTCTCAAATCAGCTTCGCTCATATCAGCTTGCAATAAATATGCACCACTAAGATGAGCTTTGGTTAAATTTGCCTTATTCAGATTCGCTTGATAAAAATAAGCGCCCATTGCTTCCACTTCGTACAAATTGGCATTTATCAATTCAGCACCAATTAAGTTAGCATTATGTAACTTTGCTCTCCAACAATTGGCGCGGTTTAGCTTGGCTCCACCCAAATCTACACCTTTGAGATTAGCGTCTTTTAAATTAGTGCCAATCAAGTTTGCTTCACTCATAAAAGCATCTTGCAAATTCGCCGAAGTTAAATCAACCCCAATCAAATTAGCCTCACTCAAATTAGCTTTTGTCAGATTCGCACCACTTAGTTTGGCCAAACTGAAATTAGCTTTGACTAAATTAGCTTCTTGAAAATTTGTATTGCTAAGATTTGCGCTATTTAAGTCGGCATTAGTTAGATTTGCTCGTGCTAAAAAAGCATTTTCTAAATTTACATGGCTCAAATTAACGCCTTGGAGATTTGCGTCTGTAAGATTGTATCCATATAAATTTGCCGAACTTAAATCTAATTCAACTTGGGGATTTTTCTTTCTCCATTCATCCCCTTTAAAAGTACCAGTTCTAAGTAAAGTCAGATGCTCTAAATTTGCCATAATTATTGTTTACTACTGACGCTTACTTTGGGAATTTACCCTGCCAGCTACATTTTCAATCGCCGCTAACGCTCCATCTGCACCTGCAAGTATATCTTGTTCTTGTCCCCCCAAATAAAGCCGACCAAAACTACCTACAGCGTTAACAGCCAGGATATTTATCGCAGCAGCCTTCTCGGCTTCATTTGCAGCGAGTGCAGCATAAGCAGCAGGTTCAACTTCCAATACATATAAAGTTTGTCCCGCTAGTAACATCTGTCCCCGTCGAGTTCGATTGATAAGTTGTGTTTGATAAGCGTCAACATTGCGGATAATTTGACTCGAAACTACCCTTGGTTTAAGCCCTTCATCCCTCCTAACTCCTAAAGCCGCTAAAATAGCCTGTCCCGCAGTACGAGTTTCTCCTTGGGAGCTAGAATGCACTTCCAGCAGACCATACAGCCTTTCTACCATTTGTACCCCAGGACGAACCGAAGCGGATTTCAGAGCTACATCGGTAATTCGATTAATTTCAATACCGGGGGAGATTTCAACCCACAAAGAAGTGTCTCCAGGTAGTGGTAAAAAACCTTGGGCTACCGTTCCCATATACGCCGCATGTTGAGGTTGCAAATTATCAAGATATACAAAACTGCGTAGTTCTACACCCAAGATTTCGCTCCAGCCATAAGGATAAGAAATATTTATTATATGGATTTAAACTACCATAATGCGGCGAACAGTGAATAGTTATCAGTGAGCAGTGAGCAGTTAGCAGTGAGCAGTTAGTAGTGAGCAGTGAGCAGTGAGCAGTGAGCAGTGAGCAATGAGCAGTGAGCAGTGAGCAGTGAGCAGTGAGCAGTGAGCAGTGAGCAATGAGCAGTGAGCAGTGAGCAGTGAGCAGTTAATTTCTCCCGATCTCCTTGTCTCCCTCTTCTAAATTAGTCGCTGATTAAATAAAAATCGCTAAAGTCTTCTGATATCTGAATTATCTTGTTTTTCGCGTAAATCTTTTGGCAAACTTAAATAAGCTTTTCATAGAGCCAAACATTATATTCAAAAGTGTTGTCATCCCAATTAGTTAAGCGTTGAACGTAGGCTATTTCCCGACCATCATTACTGATACATACGCTTATAATTTTCGGAAAAGTAATAAATTCTTCAATAGTTGGATAGTTTTTTTCTGACATTTATCTGTAATTTATAATAAGACCATAAATAATATCGGTTTGGCAAATAGGTTCGAGTTTGTAATCGAAAACCTTATTAACCAAACCGATAGTAGTATTTTTAACTTTTATGATTGCTAGTTAAGAACGGTGTTTGCTTGGGAGCATCCCAAATGTGTGATTTTATTTTTTTGTAGTGCGAGCATCTTGCTCGCTATGTATATCAAGCGAGCAAGATGCTCGCACTACCAAATTTTATTTTTGCAATATTGGGATGCTCCCGTTTGCTTCACAAATTAATTAACTAATCAACTAATTAATGCTTTTGCGAGAAACACAATATCAATTTCTTTAAATCGGGAATTATGATGAATTATCCCTGTTTGCAAGGCTATTAATCCATCAAAGTTCCTGCTTCAGTTTGACTATTATGATGAGTAATATCTTGAAAAATTGCTGGCATACCTTGGCTCTGATGTACAATTTCTACATCTGACGAACTTTTAAGATTTTCCGCTACAGCACTTGATATAGCGAAAAAGATATCAAAAGTGAAGAAGATAGCTAGTACAACAATAAAAAATGTTCTTTTCATTAATTAAACCTCAAGAAACAGCAGATGCAGTTAGTAAAATACTAATTGCGATAAATTAAAATTGCGGCGTTAAGCGTTAGCTCTACCGTTAGCGTTACTCTGACGAGTCAGCAAGCTGAACACGCGTTCACTGCTAAGTGCGTCTAAAGCGTGTCCTTACCGGAAGTCGTCCCGAAGGGACTTAGGACATAGGCGATCGCCCTAAGTTTTTTTTGCAGTCTTTCAACTAAAGTAAAACTTTTGAGCCATCGATAAATAGACGTAAATTGCTAAAACTCCCAAACCACAAGCAAGCGCTCGGAAGCATTCCAAACGTTTGATGCATGAGGGTACTTGTTTTTGCGCTGATAGACATGGTGCAATCCCTCCAGCAATACCAATCGCCATTAAAGAGCGTATAGAAATCGATTCCTCTGAAGAATGGTGATGATTGTTCAGTTTTGCTGGGTATTTCTCCATTAATTAATTTCTATGTCCGGTTGGGAGCTAAAGCGGTTTTACATTCCACAAAACCATTATTGTCATTAAAGCCTAAAGCGGTAAACACTTGTTTGTAGAACTTACACACTCGTAACAAAATGTGACATAAATCGAATAGAAGAAGTTTTCCGATTAATGCAACCGGAATTTGAATACAGACAAGTACTAGTTTTGCCTGCTACAGCAGATATTTTGATTAATTACGCTGTTAATCAGCTATTTTGTGATAAAAGTTTAAATTGCTTAATAATACGTGTATGCTTCTAAATGTTATTAATACAATATTTCTTTTAATCAATTTCTGACTAAGTAAATGATTTAGAATATTTTACTCTTGCTGTTGAAGAGCGTCCGCAGGTTAAAGCCGAGTGCTTGCGATTATTACTTACTTTAAAACTAGACCCAGCGCGGATGCAACTGATTTCCGGATTTTTCGACGTGTACTTGAATTTGAACGAACAAGAAAATCAAAGGTTCAAAACTACCGTAGATAAAATGGGATTAACTGATGATGAGCAGGAGAAATATATGGAAATTGTTACCAGTTGGGAACGGGAAGCTGCTGAAAAAATAGCAATTAACGCTTTACGAATGGGAATGACGGTGGATGTAACAGTACAACTTACTGGCTTAACTGTGGAGCGAGTACAGGAGTTACAAACGCAGTTACAAAAGGAAAATTAGAGAATTTGAGCAAAAATATATGGAAATTATGACGAGTTGAAAATGGTAAACCGTTGCTAACTCATCATTTTCCCATGCCCAATGCCCAATCCCCCATGCCCGATCGTATTAACGATTCACCGGAACCTTACCATTTTTCTCTACAGATTCTATTTCTTCATCTTCTCTTTTAGAAGGCAATATTTGCTTTCTTAAAGACACAATTACAATATATAAAACAGGTACCACAAACAAACTTAAAAACGTCGCAACCAGCATTCCTCCAAAAACAGCCGTACCTAAAGATTGACGGCTACCAGCACCCGCACCCGTTGCTATTAATAAAGGAAAAATCCCTAACAAAGTAGATAGTGCTGTCATCAAAATTGGTCGTAAACGCTCTTGTGCTGCTCTGACTGCTGCTTTACTAATCGAAAGTCCTTCTTCTCTTAATTGATTGGCAAATTCTACAATCAAAATAGCGTTTTTAGAAGCCAAACCAATCAACATTACTAAACCAACCTGACAGAAAATATCATTTTCTAAACCCCTTAAATACTGTGCTGATAAAGCTCCCAAAATAGCTAAGGGAACCGAAAGCATAATAATCAAAGGATCTATATAGTTCTCATATTGCGCTGCTAAAACTAAAAAGACAAAAACAAGTCCCAAACCAAAAATTAACGGTGCTTGTCCCCCAGATTCCTTTTCTTCGGCTGAAATCCCAGCCCATTCATAACCAAAAGTTCTCGGTAAAACTTGTGCAGCAACTTCCTCCATTGCGTCTAAAGCCTGTCCAGAACTGAAACCGGGTGCAGTTTGTCCGTTAATTTCAATAGAACGATACAGGTTGTAATGGTTAATAGTTTGCGCTCCGGTGGTTGGAGTAACTGTTACTAAGTTACTCATGGGAATCATTTGATTATTTTGCGAACGAACATAGAGTTTACCGATATCTTCTGGGTTGGAACGATATTCAGCGTCTGCTTGCACGTAAACTCGATAAGTACGCTGTTCTAAATTAAAATCGTTGACGTATCTTGAACCAATATAAGTTTGTAAAGTGCTAAAAATATCGTCAATATTTACCTGTAACGCTTTAGCTCGATTGCGATTAACTTCAATTAATAATTGCGGCATATTCGCCGAAAAAGTACTAAAAGCGGCTGCTATTTCTTCTCTTTGATTAGCTGCTCCTAATAATTTTCCCATTTCTTGCAGCATTCTAGGTAAGCCACTATTTCCCCTTCTATCCTGCAACTGAAATTGAAATCCACTAAAACTACCCAATCCCTGAATTGATGGAGGATTAACTGCTAAAACTCTTGCATCGGTAATACCGCCAAACCTTTGCATTAATTTACCAATAATTTCTAAAGAAGATTGTCCTTCTCCCGTTCTTTCTCCCCAAGGTTTCAAGGTTGTAAAAATTACGCCATTATTAGCAGTACTACCGCTAAAACCAAAACCACCGATCGCAAAAGTTCCTACTACTTCGGGTAATTCTAAGATTTGCTGTTCTACCTGTTGCATCACCTGACTAGTGTAGTTAAGCGAAACCCCTTCCGGTCCTTGAATAATCGTAATAAAATAACCTTGATCTTCTTCTGGTAAAAATGCTTGAGGAACTATAGTATAGAGCCAACCCGTAGTTAGTAATAACGCAGCAAAAATCGCTAAAACTATAAATTTAAGGTGCGTCAAACGTTGCAACGACCATTCATATCCATCCCGCAACGAATCTAAGAACCAGTTAACAGCATCAAAAATTTTATTCAGAAAACCGCCACTACTAGTTTTTCTTCTAAACAATAATCCGGATAAAGCAGGAGTTAAAGTTAATGCTAAAAATGTGGAAATCGCCACAGCAAAGGCAATTGTCAGCGCAAATTGACGGTAAATCTTACCAGTAGAACCGGGGAAAAATGCTACCGGAATAAACACTGCCATCAATACTAAAGAAGTAGCAATTACCGCTCCAGTCAGTTCTCGCATTGCAGCAGAAGCAGCTTCTTTCGGCGACATTTCCTTTTGATTAATCAAGCGAGAAATATCTTCAACAACTACAATCGCATCATCAACAACCATCCCCGTCGCTAGAGTTAAACCGAATAAAGTTAGAGTATTAATTGAAAATCCAAAAATTTTCACAAAACCGAAAGTACCAATTAAGGTTAAAGGAATTGTGATAACTGGTACTACTGTTGTCCGCCAATCTTGTAAGAAAATAAAGATTACTAAAACAACCAAACCAATAGATAACAATAGCGTTTTTATCACTTCCGAAAGCGATTCTTCCACAAAAGCAGTAGTGTCAAACGCAACCTGATATTGCATTCCCGGTGGAAAATCTTTAGCTAAGTTAGCCATTTCCGCTTTCACGGCAGCAGCAACTTCTAAAGCATTACTTCCAGGAGTGGGGAAAATTCCCACTCCTACCCCTTCATTTCCCTTAAATCTTAAAAACGAATTGTAATTTTCTGCTCCTAACTCAGCCCTGCCGACATCTTTCAACTTAATTAGAACGCCATTTTCCCCAGCTTTAACAATAATATCGTTGAACTCCGAAACATTTTGCAGTCTACTTACAGCGCGTAAATCAATTTGATACATTTGATTTGGCGGTGTCGGTTGCTGTCCGAGTTGTCCCGCACCCACCTGTACGTTCTGTTCGTTAAGGGCATTAATTACATCTTGAGCAGTTAAATTCCGACTTGCAAGACGATTGGGATCGAGCCACAAACGCATTGCATAACGACGTTCGCCAAAAATTTGCGCTCTACTTACACCTGTAATTTTTTGTAAATTATCTCTGATATAAAGGTCAGCATAATTACTCATAAATACATTGTCATACTCTTGGTTCTGGCTATAAAGCCCCATTGCCAAGAGAATATTGCTCGATTCCTTACTAACAACAACCCCCGTTCGCTGTACGGCTTCCGGTAGCTGCGGTTCGGCAAGAGAAACTCGATTTTGTACGTCAACTGCTGCAATATCTTTATTACGAGATGAATCGAAAGTAACTGTAATTTGACTGGTACCGCTGTTACTACTGCTAGAAGACATATATTTCAAGCCTTCCACACCATTCAACTGCTGCTCCAAAACAGTGGTAACAGTTTTTTCCACAACTTCAGCATTAGCACCAACATAGTTAGCAGTAACATTAATTTGAATCGGACTAATCTCCGGATATCTTGCTGTAGGTAGCGTGGGAATACTGATTGCTCCGATTAACAGAACAATAATCGCGCAGACACTAGTAAAAACAGGTCGCTTAATAAAAAAGTCAGCAAACATAGAAATTGTTAGTTGTTAGTAATAGGGAATTGGGGATTGGGCATCGGGCATTGGGAATTGGATATAGTTAAAAGTTTTTAATTAGTAGTGAAAAAGGGAGCATCCTCAATTTTTCAGTTTGTAGTGCGAGCGTCTCGCTCGCTAAGTTGTTACGCATTTAATTTGTATAAAGCTAGCGAGCAAGATGCATGTCTTTCAGACACGCTCCGAAGGCAGCACTACAATACTTTAAGGTTTTAGCTTTATATAATTTAGCTGCACATCAGCTTATAGCTATCAAGCGAGCGAGACGCTCGCACTACGATATGTTTTGTTAAATTGGGATGCTCCCGTCATAAATAAGAATTAGTAGTTTAGAAATTAGTAGTAATTAATAAAATATAAAAAGCAATAGAAATTTTATACAGTCCTATTTATAAGAGTTTTGCTATTAGACTCTTAATTGCATTCCCCAGCGGTTCTAAAAATGATGCAATATTAAAAAACAAATGAAAAATTTATAACTAATGACTTCCAATATTCCATGCCCCATGCCCCATGCCCAATGCCCTATTTTCACTTTGAATCTGGCATTATGGTTGCTCCATCTCTTAAACTAAGTATGCCGGAAACTATAATTTTTTCTCCTTGTCTTAATCCTTCTAAAACTTGATAGTTATTGCCGCGAATATTGCCCAGTTTGACGCGCTTTTGTTTGGCGATAAGTTCTGGATTTGCTTGGGAATCATCTGGTTTTTTGGCAACATATACAAAAGTTTCTCCAGCTAAACGTACTACTGCAGTTGCTGGAATTAAAACGCCAGGGCGACGCTCCCAAATTACTCTAGCGCGAACGTATTCGTCTGCTCTTAATTGATTATTAGGGTTATTAAAAAGTGCTTTAATCAGTATTGATTGAGTATTTTGGTTGACGCTCGGAGAGATGAAAAATACTTGACTCCTGCCCAAAATTTTCCCTTGATTGTCAACTAACTCTACAGGCATTCCTTTACGCAATTCTGCCGCACGCTCTTGAGGTACTGAAATCTCAACTTGTAAGGGATTATTTTGAGTAATTGTAGTTAGTTGCGAAGATGTATTAACAACATCGCCTAATTTAACTAGCAAGTCTCCAACTTGTCCCGGAATCGGAGCGGACACCGTATAGTATTGAAGCTGGACTTGTTGCTGTCTAGTATTTGCTTGAGCTTGCTGTAATGATTTTTCAGCTTGATTAATTGAAGCTTGCTGCGCTTGAATTTGAGCATCAATTGCATTTAATCTCGCTTTTGCTGTCGCAAGTCTATTAACATATTGCTGCTTAGTTTGTTCGGATACCGCTCCTTGTGCTGCCAAACTAGAATATCTTTCGTATTCCTGCTGATTCAAATTTACATCAGCAACATTAGATAATCTTTCAGCCTGCAAAGACTTAAGGGTGGCGATCGCATTTTGTAATTGAGAACGAGCCGCTTGTGCTGCTGCATCAACACTACTTACAGCGGCTTGTTGCTCTCTAGAATCAATCTGCATTATCGCATTACCTGTTTGCACCTCATCCCCAGAATTAACGAAGATTTTTGTAATTCTTCCTTGTATTTGAGGTTGAAGAGTTACCGAGCGTCGCGATTCTAATCTCGCAATATATTCATCTCTATCTTCGATTATCCCAGATTGTACCGAGGCTAATTTGACTGGTACTTTTTGATTTTGAGGATTTTGTCCGGCAGGTTTTTGCTCTCCTCCAGACATCATTTGCATCGCGAAAAAACCACCACCACCGAGTAGCAGTAAGGCAAGCAATAACCAAAACCACCATCGTTTTTTACGAGGTGGTTCGGGAGTTTTTTCTGGTTCGTTTTCGTTCTCTACAATTGCAGTTTCTGGTGGTAGAGATTCTGGCTGTAAAGATTTTGGCGGTAGAGATTCTGGTGGTAGAGATGTCATGATTAACTACGGAATTACATAAAAGAAAAACAATCCGTAAATGAAGCTTTAATCACCCCGGTTATAGTTACACTCTTTACTAATATTTGGCAACAAAAAAATATTTACTGCTTCACAGATTGTTTTTACCTTCCCCAATTAGCAAACTTACTCAAATCAAAAACAAATTAATCTGATTTACTATTTAACCCACTTAAATACTATAAATCACCTATATTAAAATTCAGTTCAGCATTTATTCGTATTTTGATATAGTTCAACCCAATATACACCCTTAATATCAAACGCTGAGTCTACCTAAAGACAAGTAGTACTAATAGATTATAATACATTCTTATAAAAGTCTTTTCAGTTCTGACGAAAAATCTTTATTGCTTGCTTAAGCTTAAAATAATATTGCCATAGAAAATTACTATGGATAAATCTAATCTTAAGAAAGTTGTAACAAAAGCCATTCTATGATATTAAAACAATATTTGTTGTAATTAGGACTTACGCAGCGATAACGAAAAATATAGTGTTCCAGAAATTCCAGATCCCCCAACCCCCCGCTGAGTTGGGGGGCTTGCGTAAGTCCTAGTAATAAAAAAAAATAGTGCGTAACTAATGTTAACGCACCAAGGTATTTTAATAGATGGATATATTGACAATAAGGTCAGTTGTTGACAATAGTAAAAGGCGAATTAAGCTAAGTCAAAAAGTAAGATTTCTCCTCCTACCTCGGTAGTCATTTCCAATTGTGTTTCGCCATTCATTTCAACTCCATCACCCGCTCTTAATTCTTCGCCGTTTAGATTTACAACACCTTTGGCTATTTGCAACCAGGTATAGCGATTGGGTTGGGCTTGATAATTAATATTGTCTCCGGGCTGTAAAATTGAAGTGTACAAATCCATATCTTGGTATACTTTTACAGCACCATCTCTAGCATCATGTGCGGCAATCAAACGTAATTGTCCCGTTCTTTCTTCAACCGTAAAAGCTTTTTGTTCGTATCGAGGCTTTAAGTTTTTCTGTTCGGGAATAATCCAAATTTGGAGAAAGTGAACGGGTTCCGATTGAGAATGATTAAACTCGCTGTGCATAAGTCCAGTACCAGCACTCATAATTTGTGCTTCACCGGGACGAATTACCGAGCCAGTTCCCAAGCTATCTTTATGTTCCAACGCTCCTTCTAGAACATAAGTAAGGATTTCCATATCTCGATGCCCGTGAGTAGGAAAGCCAGCCCCACCGATAACTCTGTCATCGTTTATCACTCTTAAAGAGCGAAATCCCAAACGATTTGGATCGTAAAAACCACCGAAAGAAAAGCTATGATAACTATCGAGCCAACCCATTTGAGTTCTGCCGCGAGCATTTCTGTCATGAATAAGATGAGTTTTAGTAGCTTGAGTCATTTTGATTTTGGATTTTAGATTTTAGATTTTAGATTTTGGATTTTAGATTTCAATCTCAAAGTTAGCGGGAGCATCCCAAATTTTTAATTTTGTAGTGCGAGCATCTTGCTCGCTTGATTTATCGAGCGAGCAAGATGCTCGCACTACCAAATATTTTTCAGCAATTAGTATGCTCTCAAGTTAGGAATGATAAATCACGAGGTAAAAGTTGAAATTTATCTAGCCCATTTCCCTATTCTTTCTAATAGACTTGATTCAAGTTTCTCTTTTAATTTGCTTCTATTTCATAGTAATGTATGTATCTATAAAATGAAAAGTACGTACTTAAAAGTGGGGTACTTACCTAAAAGTTACGATCTTAATATCATCTAATTTTTTCAGATATTGAAAAACCCGGTTTTTTTGAAAACCGGGTTTTTTATTTATCAAAAATAATTTCAGCAGCTACGAAAATTTAGTTAAAGCTAAGTAAGTTGGCGTTAAAAAACCAAGGTATGTCATTGCGAGCGCAATGAAATGGAGCGACGCAATCCCAAAGGATTGAGGGCTATTTACATTCTGTTACATGATTCGGTTTATTTGTACCGACTTACTTAGTTAACACTTGCTTTCTCTTTTACTCCACCCTCTGCTTTGACTTCAGAAACCTGGATATGAGCTTCTAAGAACCAAAGTCGCTTATCAATGGTACGAGAAATTTCAACGTAAAGGTCGTTCGTGTCTTGATCGTTGAGTTCGTCAGTTTTGTCAATAGCTTCTCTTAAATGCTTGCCATATGCTGCGAAACGCTCAACTAAAGCAGTTACGTGTTCCATTCCGCTCAAAATATCGGTAGGATATTCAGGCAAAATGGAATTTTCCGCAGCCATACGAACAGTACCGCAAGCATAGCCAGCTAAAGCGGTAACGCGCTCGGCTACCATATCAATGTATTCTTCTATTTCAGCTGCTATTTCGTCAAACATCTCGTGAAGCTGGTAGAAATCAGTTCCCTTTACATTCCAGTGTGCTTGTTTAACTTGGCTTTTCAAATCTGCTGTTGCAGCCAAGCTTTGGTTGAGGAGTGTAACAACCTGGGTTCGCACGTTAGCAGGAATATCAATATGAGACGGATAAAGACGTGAAGCGAGTTTTCCGTTTGTGTCGCCCATGATAATGCATCTCTCTTAGAAACGGTATGATTTTAGTTTACAATTGTATATTTCGTTTTAAAACTTTCTATCGACTTAGTTATTTAATAAACAAAACTTTCTATTGATAGAGGGAACGAAATTTTATAAAGGCTATATGCACGAATATATTGTTACAGAACAGGTCCTAAAATATAAACAGGATTTAATATTGATTTACGTATTGTTTAGTATTAATTTAATTCTATGACCTACCAAGTTATCTACGATGGCAACTGCAATCTTTGCGTTACTTTAGTACAAATTTTAGAAAATTTGGATAAAGGTAAAATATTTAGCTACATCCCCATGCAGGATGAACAAAAACTCCAAAAATGGAACGTTACATCAGATGATTGCGAATTAGGGATGATTTTGATTGATGCAGATAATCCACAAAGACGTTGGCAAGGTAGCGATGCAGCAGAAGAAATTGGACGGTTATTACCTGCTGGTAGTGTATTTGTGGATGCTTACCGCGCTCTACCGGGACTCAAATGGGCTGGTGATAGATTCTACGAACAAATCCGCGACAACCGCTACACAATTTTTGGCAAGCGCGACAGTACATATAAATCTTCTTACTGTAATGATGGCAATTGCCGTTGATGATATGGTTTGTTTTTCTCACTACCGTCGGGAGACGTAAAATTTTACGTCTCTACAATCCTTCAAAACTGATTTGTGCATTAGTTATTTTCCTTTTCGGAATTGTTGTTAAAGACTTCCAAAACTTGACGACAAAAATCTTTTAATTTGTCTCGTTTTTCTTCAGAAGGCTCAAGCTTACCGACAATATTCCAGTTTTCTACCGTAGAAAGTCGCCATTGTTCCCCCCGATGGTCAAATCCTGCAACTTCCACACCAATTGCACGACGTAAACCGTTAACAGGATCTTGATAAAAACGAATTTGAGTCAAAATACTGCGACTTTGCCAAGATCTACTGACACCAGGAAAGTGGAACCCGATATCGATAGAATCTGGATCTACTAATTCCATCGTTTGTTCGTCACTTCTCCAAGGCTTAAGGTCTGATTTTGCATCGGGAAATTCAAACTTGAATAAATTAACCACCGCAGCAATTTTACTAGCAAATTCCAGATTTGTTGCCATTTCAGATGCGTTCACGAATATACTCCCCTTGTAATCTAGAGGCTAATGTTAAGAAGATTACGATTATTTTTAAACTTCAAAAGGCTGACCTTATTAGTGGTTCAGCTTATCAAGCCTTTTTTGATTAAAGCAACGGTAAAATCTTACTTTTTATTAGATAGTTCAAAGTTAGGAGTTAGGAGTTAGGAGTTAAGATTAATTCAATAAATAAAGAAAATTATATAGTGGTAATTATACTTATAAAATTAGGAAAACTGAATTTTTTTTAAATCGAAGAACAGGTTACAGTAGAAAAATTTATCAAAAACTCTCGGCAATTGGTAATGATAAACTACCTCAACAAGCTAAAATTACTGTGTTAATTGCCAGATAAATAAGTTCGATATGTCGCGTCTACGCCCCGTTTTTTCGTTAATACTAGTATCTTTAGCAACATTACTTATCAGTTGCGGCGGCCCTAATGTCGCTGTAGCACCTCCAACCTATACTCCATCACAAATAGAGAAAATTCAGGAATACGTTCCTGATATCGTAGCAGTACAAGAACGCGGTTCTGAATTGCAAAAATTTATTCAAACCAATGATTGGGGAGATGTTGACACTTTTATACATGGTCCGATGGCAGAAGCAAGGTTAAATATGAACTTTATTGTTTCTAACCTTTTGCCAGAGCAACAAAAACAAGCACGCAAAATTGTCCGAGATATGTTTAATAATCTTGTGAAAATTGACCAAGCTGCTAAACAAGGTAATTCTCAATTAGCTTTAAATGCTTATAATGCGGCTTTTGCTGATATTGACCAGTTTTTGAATTTAATCCCAGCGAAGACTGTATCTGATGAGGGGATTAGCGCTTTTCCAGTCATCGGTAAACAATTTAGTTAAGATTTAGCAGTTAAAATCTGACTTTGCACGTTTGAATAAGTTGATGTTTTGAGACGTTGCGCTGCAACGTCTCTACATTATTTATATGTTTCCACGAATCTATGAATCATATAGTCATCGTCGGTTGCGGTATTATTGGAGCAACGTTAGCTTACGAACTTAGTTTAATTGAAGGGTTAAAAATTACAGTTATCGATAAGCAGCCTCCCGCACAAGCCGCTACGGGTGCAGCTTTGGGCGTTTTAATGGGCATTATCAGTCATAAAGTAAAGGGTAAAGCTTGGCGGATGCGACAAACAAGCATCCAACGTTATGAAACTTTGATTCCTGAATTAGAAGCAATTACAAATCGAAAAATTCCTTTTAACCGTCAGGGAATTTTAATGTTGTTACCATCTCCTCAAGTAACAACTGATGATTTAGCCTTTTGGGAAAAACTTCGAGAAACTCGTCAAAATCAAGGTTGGCAATTAGACATTTTAAATAAGGCTCAACTTGAAAAGATATGTCCCCAGGTAGATGTTAAATCGCAAGAATATATCGGAGCAATTCATTCTCCTCAAGACAGGCAACTCAATCCAACAGCATTTACATTAGCCTTAGTAGAAGCTGCAAAACACAATGGTGTCAGCTTCAGATTTGGTGTTAGTGCATTGGGGATGAAGTCAATATCAAATCAAGAAAATAGTGCTAAAGAATTAGAAACAACAGATGGTGTCATTGCAGCAGACAAATTTATAATTTCTGCGGGATTGGGTTCATCACTTCTTACGGAACAGTTAAATCAAAAAGTTGATATTCGTCCGGTATTGGGACAAGCAATTCATTTACGTTTGGGACATCCTTTAGCAAAATCCGAATTTCAGCCCGCCATAACTAATAACGATACCTATATAGTTCCTTGCGGCGCGGGCGTTTATCCAACTACAGATTATTGGGTTGGTGCGACGGTGGAATTTTCTGAAGATGGTAGAGAAGTATCCGCTGATAAAGAACTTTTGGATAATACATTCAAAAGCGCGATCGCAACTTGTCCGGAGTTAGCCAAAGCCGAAGTAATCCGCACCTGGTCGGGTTTGCGCCCTCGTCCGGAAGGTCGTCCGGCACCAGTTATCGAGAAGCTACCGGGATATGAAAATGTGATATTGGCTAGCGCTCATTATCGAAATGGGGTTTTGTTGGCTCCTGCTACAGCTGAAATGGTGAAGGAGATGATTTTGGAAGGTAATGGGTAAGCTTGTAGGTTGGGTTAGACACGATTTACCGTCTTTCATTTATAACGCCTGCTTTATAATTATCGTGTCGTAACCCAACATTACTAGGATTGCGAATAATTGAGATATTTAAGAATACCCCGCAAAGAATTTGTTGGGTTACAGCGCTAATATAATTTCTTGTTGAGCATTATTATTCTTCGTGCGCCGTGAAGCTAACCTACGAACTAAAATTGTCCAATAAGAGGACCCCTTATGGTGCTACCATCGGGCATAACAGTATCGTAAACAAAATTTCCATAACTCCAAATCACGTTTGGAGCGATGTAAGCGTCTCGGAAATCAGTATTAATAAGGATGGCATATTCAAAACCACCAACAATATTAGCACCACGGAAGAGAGCTTTGTTAGCGTTCATGCGATTCAAATCGGTTCCTCTCAAGTCGGCTTGAGTCAAATGACACCAACTTAAGTTAGCAGAAAACAAATTAGCATCCCTTATAATGGCACGATCCAACTCAGCGAGTTCCAAGTAAGCACCGAACAAATCGGCTCCAGTCAAATCAGCTTCAATCAAACAAGCTTGTCTCAAATAGGCTCCACGCAAGTTGATATCCCTCAGAACAGCCCCTTCAAGATCAATCACATTATCCAGAGAAACACCCTCGGATTGAATTAACTCAATTCCAGCGAAGTTTCGTTCCCCATCAGCATAGCGCTCCAACAACTTCTCAGCAGTAATTTCCCAGACCATTATTTACTTCGCATATTTTCTAATTTATTGTGGGATGAGCTTCTAGCAAGTCCTATCTTAGCTTGTAGGTTGGGTTAGACACGATTTACCGTCTTTCGTTTATAACGCCTGCTTTATAATTATCGTGTCGTAACCCAACATTACTAGGATTGCGAACAATTGAGATATTAAAGAATACCCCGCAAAGAATTTGTTGGGTTACAGCGCTAATATAATTTCTTGTTGAGCATTATTATTCTTCGTGCGCCGTGAAGCTAACCTACGAACTATTTCTCTTTATTTCTTACCTCTGTGCCCTCTGCGTCTCTGCGGTTTTTTTATCGGTAATCTTCTGCGGGAAAGAAAGTAAACATAAATTTCTAATGTTCCAGACATTGAGATCCCCCCAACCCCCCGCTGAGTTGGGGGGCTTTTTGTAAGTTCTATAAAAAACTCCTTCCCAACCTGTGGAAAAGAGCATTAAAAAATTATCTATATGAAACCCGTGAAGACGGGTTTTGCCTGTGTAGACGCGGTTTCAACCGCCAGATTAATCAACTGTTGGATAATCTAAAAAAACCACCCATAAGAATGCAAACCCTTACCCAGCAAATTCACACCCAAATAACAAACCCAAACAGCCACAAACCCCGTAGCCGCTAAAATAGCCGGACGACGACCTTGCCAACCCTTAGTAATCCGAGCGTGTAGATAAGCAGCAAATACTAACCAGCAAATCAATGCCCAGGTTTCTTTAGGGTCCCAACTCCAATAAGAACCCCATGCTTCATTAGCCCAAACTGCACCAGCAATAATACCAATTGTCAAGAGGGGAAAACCCAACCCAATTATCCGGTAGCTGATGTTATCTAAGGTTTCTGCAAGACTTAACCGTTGAGGAGAAAGGGTTTCCCCAGAATCGATAGTTGATGGCGAATCTATACGCGCTGCAACTGCTGTCGCACTTTTACCGTTACCGTTACTATTAGTCTGAACGGGAGAAAAACCGTTGTTTTCAAAAGCAAATGCATTAGGCTCGGTAACTAATTCACCGGCTTTGTGCAAGCGATAACCGTTGGTGCGATAGCCACCGTTACCAACGGAACTACCTTGTAGCTGCACTGGTTGCCCTTTTGTAACTATCAGAAATGCTACGGCTATTAAAGAACCTACCATCAAAGCAGAATAACTCAACATCATCACACTGACGTGCATCATCAACCAGTTTGATTTGAGTGCTGGTACTAATGGTTCAGAAACCTGCATTTCAGAAGGAAGCGTCAAAGCCGCAAAAGCGCTGATTCCCATTGCTACGGGAGCAGTGGCAACTCCTACCAAACGGCTGCGGCTGCTGTATTCAGCAATTAAATGAACCGTGGTGATTCCCCAAGCCAAGAAAAACAAAGATTCATATAAATTGCTGAGAGGGAAATATCCACCTTCCAACCATCTTGCACCAAGTAAAGCTGCCATACACAAATTAGCGATCGCCATTCCAGCAGTTCCCAAACCAGCCAACATTGGTAAATTAGGAAAGGCTGCTCCTACCCAATAAATCAACATTGTCAGGAATAAAACGAGGAAAGAGGCATTATCAAGCCAATTTTGGAGTACAACTAAATCCATAAAAGTGTTCTCCCAATTAAAATTACTATAATTTTTAATCTTACTGTTTTTCAAAGTCCTATCTAAAAGAGGCAGTAATCCTTTAAGATTTCCGCCTCTTCGATTGCTTATCTTTAATTCGTCTCCTACTTCCCTATTCGTTCTTTTCTTGAGAAGTGGGAAGTGGAACAGGTGTCTCGCCTTTCTTTAACTTCAGCAAAATATCATAGCGAGTAGTGCGACTATCAGTAACGGCACTTGTTACCCCGATTGAATTTAAGCCGTTAAGCAAACTTTGTTGATCTGGAAATAAAGCGGGTAAAGACAAACTTTTTGCCGCACCTTCCATATCTAAGAAAAACTGAGTATTTGTAGGATCGAGTTCTGATGGTACTGCTTTCTGAAATGAAGCAGCATTAGCTAAAATATTTTTTGGTTTGGGAATAATTTTATCGGTTATAGGGGCACCCAAGGTTAAAAAGGCAATATCTCCATCTAACCAACCGTGAGTAGCAGTTAATGTTCCTGAAGGACCAACCCACCTTGTAACGGGTATTTCACCGACTTTATCGTCTTTAATTTTGAACTGGTACTGAGTTCTCATCGCTTCATCTAACTGCTTTAAAGATGCTTCCGCTTTGCGGCGATCGCTAGCCTGTACCATAAATACTAAAGCGGCGCGAACGTCTTGAGGAAATTGTTGGTTTGGAATTTGGGGAACAACAGAGACTGCAAATTCACCTCCCATCCAGCTAAGTAAATCCCGATCTAAATCAAGACCACTAAGGTTTTTAAATCCACTTCTTAGTTGTTCTGGTTTGACTGGAGAAAGGGGATTTTTCTGAGCAGTTAAAACGTAATCAGCCCAGGATCTTCGGAGGTTTCCACCAGAAAGCATCATTAAAGTGGATGCCGGTAAACGAGTTGTCATGGTAGTAGCTTTATTTTCTACCGCTAAAACCCGTCGGCTGCTAGGTTTTAACCAAGATACTCCTTTTAAACGCAATCCTTCAGATTCTACACTGATAGTTCCCGCTAAACCCTGATTGTTCTTCAATTGCGCTAAAACTTGTGCTGGTAAGCGACGTTTTGCAGAAGTTGTACTTGCTATTTGAGACGCGGAAGGAACATTAACGTAAAATTGAGCAAGAGGTTGGTAAGTGGCTATTTTAGGTAAATGTTTGGCAAAACCGTTACTGTTAGCCAGAGTTGCTTTACCTTGATAAGCTTTAATAGTTCTTTCTGTAGCTTTAGGATTATCTGCAATAACTAAATAACGTTCTTCTATAACGGCTGTAGATAACTTTTCCCCCGAACTTGTTTGTGCTTCTTTAATCGTAATACCTTCATACTTACGCTCAACCCACTTTCCTTTCACGGCTTTAGGTTGTGCAAAGGCTGTTTCAATTTTGCTTCGATCTTTGATCGGAAAAACCATTACCAGCGACTGTTCGACGGTGGCTAATTCTCCATCGCTAGCTACTGGTTTAGACGCAGTTATTGGAACCTTGGGGGCTAAAATTGCAATAGTTACTTGATCTCCAACCCAAGGGCTTACATCTTTTTTAAAGTCAAAACCATCTTTTGCAAGAAAGCGATCGCGCCACTGAATTAGATTTTTATCTAATGCGGCTTGGCTTTGTTTAGTTCCAAAAGAACGTAGTTTTTCCCATTGACTAGAATCCGTACTCAAAGAAACCGTAAATAGGGCATCTTGGGGAATAATATTAGCGCCTACAGGCAAATCTCTTGACAAGGGTTTTCCTTGAGTTAAAAGCCAGTAAGCCGCTATCCCACCACCAATTAGTAAAGCCGCTCCAGAAAGCGTCAAAACTAAAGACGGTTTCTTTTTTTTCTTATCAGAAATAGACACGACAGGCAGTGTCATTGAAACCAATACCTCATAAAACCGAACTTTTCAATTACTTTATTGATACAGCTAACCAAAAATTATTCTTTATATCTAGGGTTGCCGATTACACTAAGATAATTTTTCTCACGTCGAGCAGTTAATACTTTTACAATCAAACCATCATTGCCAGTTTGCAGGCTTTATCTGTATTCAACTACAAAAAATGTAGTCACAACTACAAATCTCGATTGTTTCCCTTAACTGTGGTAATTCCACGCTTTAAATCGACCTCCGGAGCAAGTTTAACACTATCTATAAAACCAAACACTACCATTATTGAAAAAATCTCAGATAAAATTACTTACCATATGGATTCACCTGGTCAATTGGTTTATGATTTATTTTGATGCCGAACTACAGTTTATAATGCCCAGAAAATAAGGTTTTCGGTAATATCAAAAATAATTTTTAAATCGAAGTCTTTAAATTAAGTGAAAGACTCCAATGCTAGGTTTTTGCTTTGCACGACTTTGGATAATATACAGTTAATTACAGAAAACACTGCTTTGCTAGATGCAGTTTATAATTCTCCCAGTATTTTCATACCTTCTCTATCTATCTCAGGAATTATACAAGCTTCCGCAAAAAAAGTAGGGTTGCAGGCATTTTAACATCTGGAATAATTAAGTAGTTGTGCAAAATTAATTTAACATTCTAAAATCTTCAAAACGCTGGGATTGCTATCTCCCGGAGGGAGACGCAATACCTACGGTACGCTCCGCGCTTGCGCTAACGTTCCATTTTCTAAGAGGGAACACTAAGCCCTTCGGGCATACTTCGTGAACGTTAACGCAATGACAATATACAATTAATTTTGCTTAGGTACTTAGGGCTTGCTCGAAATGTTTTTTAGTTCCTCTTGCTTTACAGCTATAACCTAGCTTTGAGGAAAAAAATCATGCTGTCTTTACACTGGCGATCGCCAAATTATTGGCGAGCCACAACTATTTTATCGGGGGCTACACCCCTTATTAAAGTCCGATTTTAGCTGAAGTTAAAACAAATAATTAGTATTGCTTCAAATTTAGCGGTGCATTATATCTTGCAACATTCTCAACAACTGCCTTGGAGTAAATTCCCATGCCGCAGGCTGGGCAAAGATTATCTCTATTGCAACCAAAGCAAACCGTTAAACTTTCGTACTTCCCAAATACTTAGTTAGATAAGGTGAAAAAACCTCGTAAATCAACGTCAACGGCTGTCCGTGATGCCAAAATAAATAGTGTCGTCCCCAGAAAGGACCTTTTTGATTAAATCCTAATTCTAAAGCCGCAGAATCACCGTAGTAAATTCCTTGAACATCCCGATACAGCTCAGTACGCAGACGCGCTAAACTTGCCCAAATCGGCAAGGAACGATTTTGCAAATATTCATCCACATGAGACGCTTCCCACCATGAAGTTGCATAGGCCAAAATTTGACCGCTAGCAGTACGTAACCAAACCTGTCTCCGTAGTCTTGGCCCCGGTACTACCTGCATCAAATCGGGAGCCTCATCAGAATTCATGCCAATTAATGACATATCGATCACATCTACTTCCGTTGCTTCACCTGTCAGCAATTTCAAGTGTCGCGTAGGAGAACCATCACCTAACAGCAACAACTGCCAAGCCGGTGCTAGTTGAGTATGAGGCAAGCCAAGATGTACTACCTCTTCTCCACCTTGCCATTGGGCATTTAATCTATGCCACGAGCCAGGTAAAGTTAAATCTTCTTTCTCTGAAAAAGTTGCAGTCAATGCTCTACTGCTCTTAACAATACTTCACTTACTTCTATAAAAGCACAAAACCTAGGTTAATGAGCCGCTATTTTACTTTTAAAAAATGTAGGGAGTGGGAAGAGGGGCAGAGGGAGACAAAGGGACAAGGAGAATTTTAATTGCTCACTGCTCACTGATTACTGCTTACCCATTCATTAAAAAATGCGGATGGCGAGACTCGAACTCGCAAGGCCAAGGCCACACGCCCCTCAAGCGTGCGCGTATACCAATTCCGCCACATCCGCATGATTATTTTATTTATCTAGACATGAAGTATAACATAACAACAAAAATATAGTAAGCCATATCCGGTGAGATTCCCTTGCTTAAAGCAAATGGCGCACCTAGAGGATAAGAAGTTGCCTGCATTAGATAAAAATCATCGTCTTGGTTGCATATAATTACCTGATTGGGATAACTGGCAGACAGAAATTTAATGGAACACAAGTCATATTAAAAACGGTTGCGACTATAACAACGATGGTTAAAGTTGTAATTGATTCTTAGTTGAAATGTCTCGCATTTAGAATTGATGCGTATAATTGTTAACCGGCTGAGTTATTTCTTAATACTGCTTGCGTCAACTTAGGCAAACAATATATTTAAAATGCCTTATGAGTAGTTGATTATGGTCGAGAGGTTAGAATTCCCTTAAAAAATGGGTTTTCTTTAAAAACCTTATTTGACGTGGTGTATCCGGCATCTCTCTATATTAAGCCTGCCTTTGAATTTTAGGTTTCTGGAGCGGGGGTTCTACATACAAAACGTATAAGTCTCTTGTCAAATGTTGAAACATTGCGAAAGTATGTTTCCAAGTTTGGTAGGAGGAAATGTCAATCTAAAGCAACGATATACAAATTACCAAGATGAATTTTGACAAAATATTAATTGCTAATCGAGGGGAGATAGCACTTCGCGTTCTCCGTGCTTGTGAGGAAATGGGAATTGCGACTGTTGCAGTACATTCAAATATTGACCGTAATGCTCTTCACGTACAGCTTGCTGATGAAGCGGTTTGTATCGGTGATGCTGCAAGTAGTAAATCGTATTTAAATATCCCTAATATTATTGCGGCTGCGTTAACGCGTAATGCTAGCGCGATTCATCCAGGTTACGGTTTTTTGGCCGAAAACGCCCGTTTTGCTGAAATTTGTGCCGACCATCATATTGCTTTTATTGGTGCCTCACCCGAAGCAATTCGTAGGATGGGGGATAAATCCACAGCTAAGGAAACCATGCAAAAAGCAGGTGTGCCTACGGTACCGGGTAGCGATGGTTTGCTCGCTCACGAGGAAGAAGGATTAAAAAAAGCTGCGGAAATCGGCTATCCAGTGATGATTAAAGCTACGGCTGGCGGTGGTGGAAGAGGTATGCGATTAGTGCGATCGCCCGAGGAATTCACTAAATCTTATCGAGCCGCTCAAGGGGAAGCGGAAGCTGCATTCGGCAATGGAGGGGTTTATCTAGAAAAATTTATCGAACGTCCCCGTCATATCGAGATTCAAATTTTAGCTGATAATTACGGCAATGTAATTCATTTGGGCGAGCGCGATTGTTCGATTCAGCGACGCAATCAAAAGCTTTTAGAAGAAGCTCCTTCTCCGGCGCTTAATGAAGAATTACGCTCTAAGATGGGAGAAGCTGCGGTAAAAGCCGCTAAGTTTATTAATTATACTGGTGCGGGTACGGTGGAATTTTTGCTCGATGATAAGGGCGATTTCTACTTTATGGAAATGAACACCAGAATTCAGGTCGAGCATCCCGTCACGGAAATGATTACCGGGATTGATTTGGTTGCCGAACAAATCCGCATTGCGATGGGAGAAAAACTCAGCCATACCCAAGACGAAGTTGTTTTGCGGGGTCATGCCATCGAATGTCGCATCAATGCAGAAGACCCCGACCACGATTTTCGCCCTTGTCCCGGACGTATCAGCGGCTATCTTCCCCCTGGAGGTCCTGGTGTTCGTATCGATTCCCACATTTACACCGATTACCAGATTCCTCCATACTACGACTCGTTAATCGCAAAATTAATTGTTTGGGCACCCGACCGTCCTACCGCAATCAAGCGGATGAAACGCGCTCTCAGGGAATGTGCCATTACCGGATTAACTACCACGGTTGGCTTTCATCAAAAAGTAATGGATATTCCGCAGTTCCTAGAAGGTAATGTCTACACTAATTTTATCCAGGAAATAAAGGACACAAAAAATTTACTTTAGCTGGTGCGAGCCAGCATGGTCAGCAATCCCTGCTGACCTAAGAGGATTTCCCGTGCCAAACTGAATATTCCTACCCAAATAATCGGCGTAATGTCCACACCACCGATAGGGGGTACCAGTTTTCGCAGTACTACCAAAAATGGTTCGGTGGGTAAAGCGATGACATTGAAAGGGAAACGATTCAGTTTGGCTTGGGGATACCAAGTTAAAATAATTCGGAAAATAAATAAAAACGTCATCAGCCCTAACACAAGACTGAGAATCAAATTGGTAACGTTAAGGGTACTCATGATTGAAATTTGCTGTTTATCTGAACAAAAATTATTGAGTTAAAGCAAGATTTTAAGATTTGTAAAATCTTTATCCTATTTTATCGGATGCTAAGTTGACAGTATTGTCTTATTTCCCGTCTAAAATGAAGATTTATAGGATTCTACTTGATTTGTGTAGTTCAATATTTATCTTGATTATGTAGTGAAGTCTTTGTTCGGCCTTCTCCCCCCCTCTTCCCACTCTCCCTTCTCCCCATGCTGAAAAACTACTTAATTGTCAAATGATAAAAAATCATAAACATCCAATTTAAGATTAAGACTTATTGCGATTCGTTTCATGGTATTAAAATTAAGTAAGGAAGAATCTAAAAAAAAAAGGTTGTAACTATGACTCCCTCTTTAGCAAATTTTCTTTGGAGCTTAGCCTGGGGTGCTGCGATTTTTGTAATCCCTGCAACAGTGGCATTAGTTTTCATTAGTCAAAGAGATAAAATCCAACGTTTCTAGAATTCGTTTGGAGGCGTAGGAGACTACGTTTCTTAAAGATAAAAACAATTTATCTAGCAATCGTTCACTTGAGTGGGTTTTAATCATTCCTCTCACAGAGGACAAGTTATACTTAACACAAACGCCCAGTCTTGTGAACTTTAAGCAACAATGTAAAGACGCGGTATTGAATAGCTCCGGTTGGAGTCAGACAATTCGCGTCTTTATATTTGTGTTTGGAAGGCTATAGAGATTTTAATTGCGAATCGCTAACATAGATTTGATATCAGGATAAAGAACAATGCTAACTTATGGGCTGAACTCAGCCAGCGTTCTGGCTCAGGTAAATATAGGAACTAACCCGGCTAGTATTTTAGGAATTTTTCTAGCTGTTGCTGGAGCGGGACTATATTTTCTTCGTACTGTACGTCCGGAACTTTCACGGGACCAAGATATATTTTTTGCCGCTGTCGGTTTATTGTGTGGTTTTATTTTTATTTTTCAAGGTTGGCGATTAGACCCAATTTTGCAATTCGGTCAGTTGCTTTTAGTGGGAACGACCGTATATTTCGCTTATGAAAGTATTCGTTTGCGCGGTATAGCTACTCAGCAAGCCAAGCGCAGTACTCCAATTGTAGACCGCGAGCGAGATGTCAGCGACCGCTACGATTATGACGATCGCGGTAAGTATGGTGCTGAGGTAGAAGATTATGACCGGGACCTTTACCTTACGACCCGTATTATGAAGAAGAACGTCCGATTCCGCCGTCGCGTCCTCAAATTCGGGGAAGTAGGGACAGTCGTCCATCTCGAACCGAATACTACGACGATCCAGCCCCCCGTCGTTCGGAACGTCGTAACGAGATAGAAAAAATTGAAGACGACAGACCACCTCGTCGTCGCAGTTCCAGTTCTAGCAGACGCACTACTACCCGTAGCACGCCGAGACTTGAAGAAAGCGATTGGGGTTCAACTCCTCCACCAGTAGATGATTGGGATAATTCTCGTACAGAGGAAAGAAGAACACCTCGTCGCAGTAATGATAGGCCTCCTACCCGTCGAAGAAGCGATGAAGATATTATCCAACCAAGAACTGCAAAGAAACGTCGTCCCAGGAGAGATTCAGATCCCAGACGAGAACGCGGTGGAATGGATGAAGTAATACCCACTGATTATGAAGATTACAACCCAATTGTTCGTTTAGAAGACGAGAAAGACGAACTACCAGAAGTAAAATTGGATGACGAATAGCTAAAAATAGGTATTGGCAGCAGATAATATTATCAGGTGAAAAAATTTATCCATTTATTTCGGCTCCAATTACAATTTCGTTGGAGTCTTTGTCTTAGTTTGGTTAGTTTGCTTGTATCTTGTAGTTACAATGACGTTCCCATTGGTTCTAATTCTCTAAATACTCGTAACACAGAAGAACAACCAGCTTTAAGCGGAAACGGTCGCTTTTTAGCCTTTGTATCAAATCGTAGCAGTACTCAGCAATTATTATTGTACGATTTAGAGCAGCAAAAGTTAATTCCGACACCGCGTTTAAATCGACGTAATGCGATCGCACAAAGTCCCAGTGTCAGCTACAGCGGACGTTACATAGTTTACAGTACCAGCGACCGAGGAAGACCAGTAGTTGGGCTTTACGACCGGGCCGTCGGACAGTCACAAGTCCTTACCCCAACTTACAACGGTTGGGTAAGAAACCCCAGCATCAGCCCCGATGGCAGATACGTTGTATTTGAAACAACCATTCGCGGTCAGTGGGATATTGAAGTACTCGATCGAGGAGCGAATATAGAGTTAGATATTCCCAACGGTGCGCCAGTGAGTGCGCCACCTCGTTAGGAGGGATGAGGAGATGGGGAGAGGGGGAGAGGGGGAGAGGGGGAGAGGGAAAGAGAGGGAGAAATAATTGCTACTTCCAATTACCAATTATCAATTACCAATTATCAATTACCAATTATCAATTACCAATGCCCCATGCCCAATGCCCAATGCCCAAATTAATTTCAATTTGCTTATTTGCGAGTTTAGGTTTGCTGGGTGCTTGTAGCTCTCCGCGTATATTAAGTTACCCTTTCGATAATAGTGGTAGGGGTTTAAATTCTGGTGCTGCGGAGTTAAATCCACATATTTCTAATAGATATATTGTTTATACGAGCGATCGCCGGGGAAGCCAAGATGTTTATATGTTCGATAGGGTAACGCGCAATTTGATTAACTTGCCTGGGTTGAATTCATTTGATGCGATCGCCAGTCATCCTTCGGTTTCTCAAGATGCTAGATATATCGTGTTTGCTGCTTCTCGTGAGGGAAGAAGTAATATATTTTTGTACGATAAGGAAACTCGTCAGTCGCGCAATTTGACGGGTAATTTGCAAGCGGAAGTCCGCAATCCCACAATTAGTGCTGATGGTAACAGGATTGCGTTTGAGTATACTTTTAACGGACAGTGGGATGTTTTGGTTTATGACAGATTTGGAAGACGCTTGAATATACCTCAAGAACCGCAGTAAATTATTTCTTGTAGGGTGTGTTACGGCTCTAATACATTGGATTATAAATTACCATATTGAAAATGCCGTAACGCACCATTCACGGTATATCAAAAATTTTAAAAATGCCGTAACTCAAAATCAAAATTCACTCTTATTAAAATCTTCAATTGAAAGAATAATTATTCCAATCAGCTACAGGTTTATAACCAATTTGCTGATATATCTTATTAGAAGTAGGATTAGATAAATCAGTAAATAGAAAGCAGAATTTATAACCTTTATCAAGCAACTTCTGACTTAAAGCAGCAACACAAGCACTTGCATAACCTTTCTTCCGGTGTTCGGGTGGAGTATAAACCATATTTATTCCAATTCCGTTAGGAGTAGAACGAGTACTGCAAGCAATTGAAACTGGAATTTCATCTTGCCATAAATAAGCCGTCTTTTTTTGCAATACTCTTTCAACCCAGCTTTTGCTATCTGATTCAATACTTCCCAATGCTTCTAAATTAAAAGCGTCATGCCATAATTGTAAAAGTTCTTTGTCATTTGCTGTCGCTAATCTCAAATTACCTTTTGCTTGCGAAACTAACTTTACTTTTTCTAACTTGAAAATACGCAGTGGCAGTTTTAAATTGTAGGACGATTTTGTTAATAAACACCATTTCTCGGCAAAAGCTTTTGACTCAATAAGAGGTGCATTCACATTTGTTAATGATTCATATTTTTGTTGCAAATCTTCAGCGATAATATCTATTGCTCTAGAATCTTTAATTTGTGAGAGCAACAAGTTGTAAGGAAGCGTCATCATTGCCACAGCAATAATATTTCCATGTTGTTCTAATACTGCTAAATAGGGTTTTATTTTATATATTGCTGGATTGTTAGTTAAATTATTGCAAATTCCTAATTGCAAGTTATTCAATACTTCGTCTTTTAATAAATAATCTTTTACTTTCGGATAAAACTGATTGAAATTTTCAAAGCGATGAAGTTTCATAATTAATATTTTGCATCTTAGAAAAAATTATTGATACATAAAATTCTTTGAAATGATACTAAACTTTGATTTTTTTCATTGCATGTAAATTTACATCTTGCGCTAATCTTAATTAGCTTTCATAACCACCTTGGTTGGGAATTTACAGACTGAAAAACAAAATCTGATAAATCATACTGAACAGGGTTTTGAGTCAGTTTTCAACATAGTTTATATATCAGCCTTGGAATCAAACAATTTCAAGGCGAATTTGGGGCTTATTAATGAAATCAAATAACTAAATAAACAAATACTTATCCAACTGCACCAAAAGAGGGTTAATTGTTTTTTCTTGAATTATATGTGGTGGATTCCAATCTACCCATTGATAACCGCTATGTTCTGTAAGTTTTAAATCAACTTCGTACTTCAGCCATCCCAAAAAAATGACTACTGTTTTTTCGACTTTTTCACCTTTAAATCGTTTATAAGAAGTGTGATATTTATCGGTATATCTAAAATTGATATCTAAATCAATATCCTTAAATGTAATACCAGTTTCTTCTGATAATTCTCTTAAAGCACAACTAACTTCATCTTCCCCAAACTCAATATGACCTTTTGGGATATCGTAAATTTTTTTGGACTTAGGATTTTTAAGCATTAAAAGAAAGCTTGTCTGAGGCTGCTTTCTCATTACCATAACGCCACAAGATTTTGTTTTTCGCATGAATTACAAAAATAAATTACATTGGGAGTTCAAAAAGTTCTTAATTAATGTTTTTCTTCCCCGTTCCCTTTCTTAAACATACTTATGCTTAAATTTATACATCAAATCGACTCTACCTTTACGCAACATAGCCGGATCTAATCTTTCTGTTGTATTGCAAGTCATTAATATAACTAGTCGCTGCTGAATTTGAAACCTAGAGTCATCAATCACGCTTTGATATAAGGTTCCATCCAACAAACTTAGAATATGTTCGGTTTTATTACTGTATTGTGCTACTTCACTAGCTCGATCTTGGGCTAAGTTATCAGCTTCGTTAATTATGATGCAAATCCGTTCTAAATAGCTTGGTGGAACAAAGTTGGAAACCGCATCGCGATCCAAAATAAAAATCACGTATCCCAGAGGTACAAGAATCTCTTTTGCAACTGCTTGAGTCCACACGGTTTTACCAGTTCCCGGTTCCCCATGCACTAATACTGCTAATTGAGTTTGATTTAAAACCGCTTGCTGTACGTCATCGGTAAAATTTTGAATATCGGCAGGAAAACTGTTTACAGAAAACTGGGCATTAACTTTCCCTACACGACTTTGGTATCCACTTAACATTACCGCTAAATCGTAAATAGATTTATTAATTAATGGCGTTAAGTTTTTTGCCATTAAACTATATTGTCTTCTTCCTCTCTCATAAGGTTCAATTTGCAGCCAAACATCGTATTTAGACCAGTAAGCATAAACCGTGTTGATAACTTCTAAACGTTCCCAACTGTGAAATTTTTCGATAGGTAAATAAAAATCTCTTTCCTGATAATATTGAGTAATCAAATCGGGAGCATCTAATAAATTAAGAACTCTAAAAACTGCAATTTCTTGAAGCCTATTTAAAAGATAATCAATTGGAATACTGCTGCGGCTAACGAATTGAACTATGGGCGTTTCCGTACTTAAAACGTCTTTATATCGATGGTCTGGTGTAAGCGGGTCGGGAGTTACATAATTCCAATACTTCTCAAGTTCGTAGCGAGTATCTTCAGAAGTAAGACTCATTATATTTGCCCACCAAGCATAATGGTTTCGCCCTAACGTCTCAGTTAAGCTGCTAGTTAAATTTAATGTTTTTTGAGTTAATTCCTGAGAATCATTAGATAATAATTGCCATAAATATTCCCAATTTAATTCTCTATAAAAAGGTCGCCAACCGCTAGCAAGCAAAGTTTGGCGATTATTGTTACCGCGAGAGTTTTCTTGCCCGAAATAGTCAAATTCCATATTTTCCGGTTTAGAGACGTTTTCAGCTTTCAGGAAGCTTATACCATTTTAGAATTTTAGATTTTTATAACGGATGCGTTTAGTTTATTTCAGATTTTAAACTAAAAATAAAAGGATAGATAATTATAATTTATAAATTATACCTTTAAAAGTTTGGTTAATAATATTTAAAATATTGGATATTACAAAAATTGCCACAAAATAAACCAATTGCGTGCAAGTCGTTAGAACAAAGCGGCGATCGCTCAAAAGAAACTCATTTCTTGTGAGTTGTTACACGATTTTTAAAGGATAGCTACTTTAAAGCCCATTTCCCAAGCTGTTAGCGCCTTTCTCGCTTCTCGCCTGTTCTATCTAGTAAACTCTTGACTGTCAAGCCACTTGCGTGGCTTATTTAATTTTCTTGCTTAAAAATTTGTGATTACTAAATTAAATAGGATGGGTAGTCAGCACGAAGTATCTCTTATAAACTGCTTTAATGCAGTAACCGGATTTGGAATCTGGGAGCATGAAATACTACATCCGACTTAGTTCCTACTGTATTACATAAGATAAAATATAAATAAAAAAGGACGGGTGGTTAGCGCAATAGCATTCATATGACCGCTATGTGCAGTTTTTCCCGAATTTGGAATCAGGGGGGCTGAATACTTTACCTAACTCAGTTCCTTGTGTATTACATTGTAGTATGTTTTGTTTTATTTTGTCAACAAGTTTTTAGAATGTTCTGAATTCAATAAAAAACATATTGATAGTGTATAGACGTTACAGTGTAACGTCTGCATGTATTTTAATTGATACCGAGAATTCTAAGCACTCAAACTATATTCCAATTTAGCGAACATCGAAGCATAAACCAGCTTTCCTTCTTCTTCCACAAACTCGCCAGCAAAGTTGTTACCGTTTATAGTTTTCAATTGCAAGCTCAAAAACTTTTCTACTTTGGTAACTTCAAACTGTTCTGATGGAGTATTTGCCAAATTACTTTGAACTTCCGCGTACATTTGCTGGCGGCTTTCCACGAGTCGTTGGCGTAATTCAGCCAAATTTTTCGCATAAAACGGAACTATTTGCTGTGGAATTTCGCGTGTTTCAAGATGCATTGCTGCAACACCATAGCAGAAGCATACCAAAGACATCCAAACTTCTTGAAAATAAACTGTATTTGGAGCAATTTCGATACCAGCTAACTTATCACCCAAAATAAATAATGCTCCCGTTTGTCCCCGAAGTAGTTCAAAACGACTTTGATATTGCGTCAAAAATGCTCGTTTGCGGCTGAGAATTTGTTCTAAATGACCGCGATTTGGTAAACCGAAGCGTTGGTTTAGTTTGCTAATAGCTTTCCAGAGTTTGCTATAGCTTTTTTGACCTTGTAATTTGAGTGCTTCTTCACGTAGAAATAACGGTAAAATAAAAAACCACTGTTCTCGTTCTTTTAAGAATCCACCTTGCCCGGATTGAACGCAACAAGCATCTTCAAACATCAGCTTTTGCCCTTCAGCGATAAAAGCGCTACGACATAAAGCGTGATTTTGAGCTTTGTCTTGAATGTAACCCATATGTAACGGAACAATCGCGATACCTTGGGAATGATTGGTAATTTCCATATTCCCGTAACCGCGTATTTGGGTTAATTTCAGTCCTGAGAGTGGAGGAGCGAATTTGTGTTTATTTTCTGAATTACTGCCAAAAATAGGCACAACTGTCATGATTCCCGACTTTTGAGGAATCCCAAAACGGTAAGCAGACAAATCAAATGCCTGCGGTACTAATTGATGATAATTCATGATTGGGAATAGGTAATTAGTAAAGGAAATAGGGAGCAAGATGCTCTCACTAAGATTTTGTACTACGGTTTGTGATTAAAATTACAATTCTTTTATTTGGCAACAGCTTCTTGAGAATTAGATACAAAAGCTTTTAATTTTGATTTATCTAAATCGCTCTGGGATACAATAAATTCTTGCTCAAATTGCACAAGCTTTCCTGATAGGAAATCTCGCAAAGTAGCTTCACTTTTTTCGGCAACCATTGACAACATAAATAATAGTAAGTTTGTAAAATCTTCTTGATGCCAAAATTCCAATTGAGGAAGGTTTTTGCAAGGACGACGTAATTCTAAATCGTCTTGTTTGGTAAACTTACTGTGGCAAAATACTATCAGTGTTTCGATGCCTATTTGAGGTAATGTTGCTACAACTCGACTCAAATCACCGGGGTAAAGGTTTTCGTAACCGTCAGAAACGATTGCAATTAAATCTGGTTCACCTTTTAGAGCATCTAATAAGGATGTCGCAATATCGCTGTATCCTTCTGGCATCGGTAATTCATCAACCGTACCGCCAAATTGATAAACTTTTACTTTATTGCAGCATTGCTCTAATACCAACTTCAAAGCTACCGATTGAGCCAAACAGCAAAATTGGCGATCGCCATAACTTTTAGTAGAGGCTGAAGCGTCAAATACCAAGGCTAAAGTTCCATCAAAACGAGGTAGTTTAGCTGCTGCTTCTTTAACATAATTCTCCGTAGCTTCCATAAGTTGCTCGGATTTACCACCACGATAAAGATGAACCAGTGTTGCTGCAATATCACCGCGATTTGTTGCTGTAACGGTTTTAGGTTTTTCTTGTTGACTATCTAAAATTGCGGTGTATTTTTGATGTACTTTTACATACTCGCCACTGTTGTTTTGTAATGCTTCATGACGGTAAAGCAGTTGCAAGATAAGTTTTACCTGTTGCCTTTCATTCACAAACCGCAATAAATTTTTGGTTAAATATGTTTCATCTCCACCCAAAGAGACAATTTTTGCACAAGCACGAGCGACATTTTTACCCAAAGCGTGTTCCAAACAATCCACAACCGCAGGGCGACGACAGGTAGCCATATCTAAAGATTGTGGATGCTCGAAGATATATTTAAGAATGGCTCTGGTTGTATGTTTATGATTTGCTCGAATCCTTTTTAAACTTAGAAATACGGTTATTATTTCATCTGGATGAAGAATAGTTAACAGAAAGTTTGTCACGCTTTCTAAAGTCAAACGAACATTGTGAGAAAATCCTTTCCGAGAAGCTTTTAAAAGTTGAAAAAGGATGCGTAAACGCTGTTGTGGTGTAACTGTTTCTATAACGCTAAAAAGCGCATATAATTCGGGATTATAATTGTATGCTTGTTGATGCAAAGCTTCATCATCCCATTCCGGTGGTTTACCGTTATAACGTAATACAAAAGGTTGATTTTGAAGGGATATATGTTCTAGAAAGCTAAAAAGTATTGGTTTATTATTCATCTTTTAAACCCAAATTAACGCAAAGTTTTTCGCAAAGGTTTGCACAGAGGAGGAAAGAGAGAGAAGAGGAATAAGGAAAATCAATGAATTGATAATTTTAATGCAACTCACTTCCACCTTTACGAAGCAAATATCTATCACTAATTAATTTCAAAGTTACTCTGCCAAAAAGTGGATGAGTTCTTTCTATCGCGGGTTGAATAACTACACCTTCCATCATGCAATCGGGGGAAAGTGCGCTATCTTTATTGTTGAATTTAGAAATTATTTCCCTACTGTAAGCACCAGAGTAAAGTAAAGGTGCTGTTGGTAAATTGAATTCTTGGCAAAATGCAGCGAAATCCTGATAGTTGAGGAAATTTTTACCGCAACGTACAGCAAATAAAGCAACACCAATTTTACCGTTTTTTAAACCGTATTTAATATCTTGTACGCCGTAAATTTCTCCAAAAACCTGAGTATCTGCTGGAAGTTTCTGTAAAGCTTCGTTTTCGTGATAAGCGCGGATATAAACTAGATTTTTGTTGGTTTCGTTATCTTTCCAAAAATAGTTGTGGCTACCAACTTTTACTGTATAATTTTCATCTACTAAAACAGTAAAGTTAGTTCCATGTATTTTCTCGGTAATTACTATTTCTTCTCCATCAGCAAACATATCTGGATAGCGCTTTAGATGCTGAGGAGCAGGAAATTTATAGTGTCCGATATGATTTTCCATATCCCCGTTCATTGTTTTGGGAATAGGATATTCATATTTAGTAATTCCGAAATGTTCTGTGTAATCGTCTCCAATATTTCCAGTAAAATTTTCGCCAACAGGAATTAGTAAACCTTCTGAAAATATTCCGCGTAGTTTTGCAGCACGCAGTCTTTTTCTATAGTAAGAACCTATGCCAAATTCTTCGACATAGTTTTCGGGAATAACGCTATCTATAGGAAAATAAAAAGCCTTATCGCCTACTTGAAAATTTCCTTTAGCTGAAATAACTTGATATCCCATTCCGCTCATGGAAATAATATCTAATCTATCGGCATTGGGATGCGATTCGACGCGATTAATTTCAACAACTTCAACTTTAAATATGCTCATGTTTCACCTCTCTTGGAAAGTCGCGAGGCTATAAATAAATCTATTTATAGGTAATTTGTAAATCTTAAGTTCTGTGTTGAAAAAGAACTATTATTTTATACTACAAATGTAAGAGATACTAATAATAGTGTCAATCGTTTTATATTAAGTCTGGGTAAATCTTTCAAAAAATTCCCTTTGCTTAATAAAGATAAGTTAAACGAAAATCTTCTAAATCTCCCTCTCCTTTATAAGGAGAGGGTTGGGGTGAGGTTAATCAACCTTTTCTCCCAAAAAAAACCTCGCAAACCTACGAACTCGAATATTTTCACCAACAACAGAAATTATCTGTTTAATCTGCTCCTCTACAGACAACTTAGGATTGCGAATAAAAGGCTGATTCATCAAAGTAATTTCCTTCAGACGCTTTTCAATACGTCCTTTAACGATTTTTTCCTTGATATTATCTGGCTTATTTACCAAATCATCGCGCTGCATTTCGATAGCTTTTTCTTTATCAACTATCTCTTTAGGAATATCTTTTACATTCACAAATTTAATATTGGAATAAGCTGCAATTTGCATCGCAATATCTTTTACCAACACTTGAAAAGCTTCAGTTTTAGCCACAAAATCAGTTTCGCAGTTTACCTCTAACAAAACCCCGACTTTATCACCCGTATGAATGTAGCTTGAAATTATTCCTTCTGCTGTAATTCTTTCATTTTGAACAAAAACACCAATTGATTTTTTTCGTAACCATGTAATAGCTGCTTCAACATCACCATTAGTTGCTTGCAGCGCTTTTTTACAGTCCATTATTCCTACACCAGTTTTTTGGCGTAGTTGTTGGACAATTGTTGCAGTTATGTCAACCATTTGATTTTAGATTTTGGATTTTAGATTTTGGATTTTAGATTTATTTTGTAATTGTAGAGACGTAAAATTTTACGTCTCCTCACAATTGCGGGAAAAACGAACAACTCCTATATTATGCAATCGACTATTAGAAACAAATTCTTTTTCTCTGAATATTACTAGGAAAAAAACCTTACTAAACGCAGAAAGCGCTCAGACAAGACATAACGAGAGAAGAAAGAATAATTTTAAAAGGCTTTAAATCGGGTTCTACCCAATTAGTACGTGCTTCCCAAGACATCAGTAAATCCCGGCTGTAGTATTGAAACGGTAAATACTTGTCACTGTAAGTTTTATAAATAGCGATCGCCGTTTCCAAAATAGAATTTTTATTTGGAGTGGCTGATAAATAGTGACTTACCATCCGAAGCCAAAACAGAGTTAGAGTTTCGTGATAACCACCATCCGGTGTTGTTTTAATACCTATAGCCGCGTTATAACGTTGAATACCTTGGCGAACGTAATTTACAGCTTCTTGTTCGTCATAGCGATTCAGATACCATAGAGCAACGGTTAAATGTGCTGTATGATTCCACTCAGAACGCGGTAAGGTACAATTTTCAAACTTAGCAATTAAACTCTTGATATCAGCTTCTGTTTTGTAATTCTTAATTTCATTACTCATTATTAATTACTTTAAAGAAACTTTTGCTCCTGCTGTTTCCAATTGTTGCTTAATATCTTCAGCTTCTGCAATCGCAATTCCAGTTTTAACTGTTTGAGGTACAGAGTCAACAAAGTCCTTTGCTTCTTTCAACCCTAAACCTATCATTTCTCGGATTAATTTCAGAATCGCAATCTTTTTATTATTTAGAACCTCCTCTAAAACAACATCAAATTCTGTTTGTTGGGTTTCGATTTGTTTATCTGGAATCCAGTTTATCAAAACAGGTAAACTAATTTGGGAACGAGAAGCATCAACGTTAAATGTATTTTCTATCTCTTTTACTAATTCAACAGTTTCTACTAAACTTAATGATTTTAATTGTTCTACAATTTCTAAAACTTGAACGGACATAATAAGTAGGTAAGCCTGCATTAATTGTATATTTACTAGTCAGTTATATAGCTGTTAAGAGTTCCCTTTTCCCCCCAACCCTATCCAAACAAAATGTTAAATTAATTTTGCACAGGTACTTACACTTCCATCTTCAGCCAATACAGCAGACTACTTCCTACACGTTGTTTAAATGCTTTATCTATAGGAATACGGAATTAATTGTTTGTTTGACTTAGTAAAACGGAAACTCGCTGAGTTCTATATTTTATATCTCGCTTTAATTGAATACTACACTCGTACTACAAATTAGTCAAGAGGTTTTACGAAAAAAGTTTTGCGATCAATTTATTAATCTAGAATCTAAAATCTAAAATCCAAAATAGAAAGACAAACTAGACAAGAATAAATTAATTTTGTCTCATCCAGATTGCCTAATTATTCCCATATTTAAACGCTTATTCGATTGCAAAAGAAGCGCTTTTACGGGCTTCCAACCAGAGATTGTGGAGGAAGGATTCAGTGTTATGACTCATATTCGTAACAAAACCACCGTTGATACTTTGTGCGTTGACAGATAGCCAATAACCCCGCAAAGAAACTTCTAGAAATTCTGTATCGCAAGCATACAGCTCTATTACTTCGCGGTTTTCTAGTTGTTCTGCTTCAGTGTGTAATTGTCCTAGCCCCGGTAAATCAACAGGAAGTAAAAATGTTGCCGTGCTGGGTTCGACGCACAAACTTTGACCGATTCGCAAAGTTAGTATTACTCGGGCTTGTATCCATTCTTCTACGGACTCAGTTAAAAGCTCTAGGTAAAAACTGTTTTCTGTATAAGTTAATTTCAGCATTATTCATGCTCTCCTGTTATTCCAGGTTTGCTTGCACAACACCTTTCCAAAACTGCTCTGCAAAGGAAACAGTCGGATGGACGGGTGATTTTGGTTTTGTACGAAGTGGCATCCCAGCTTCCTTGGGGGTGCGGTTACTTTTGCGACAATTACACTCGGAGCAAGCTGCTACAACGTTCTCCCAAGTGTGACGGCCATTACGAGAACGGGGAATCACATGATCTAAGGTTAAATTTTTGTTGCTACCGCAGTATTGGCAACTATTGCGATCTCGACGTAAAATTCCACGACGATTGACGGGTGGTACTTTCCACATCCGTTCCCGGGAAGAAATTATTAAACGGATATGCTTGGGTACGTAGACTATCAAGTTGGGCGAATTGATATGCCATCCACTTTCTGTGGTAATATCCAATGGTTCTGCTTTCTGTGTTACTAAAAGCACTACCGCCCTCTTAATATTCACTCGACACAGCGGTAAGTAATTTTGTGAAAACACGACCACGGATTTTTCTAGTACTTGCGTTATGCTCATCGCAGCTTTACTCCTCATGAAAAACCCCCGCTTCTTTGTTCAAGGAGGCGGGGGTTAAATGTTGACTTGAAGTCTTTTATTTAATGTGTGGCATGGCATTTATGGTGCCAGTACCTCCCGCTTGTTTTATCTGGTTTTAGCTGTTTGAGTAAATAAATTATTTTGGTATATTCACTATTTTGATTACTTTGTCTGAAATGCCCGCGATCTAAATTACATCCGCCCATAAATAAATACTCCACTTCCGCCGATGCTGATTCCCAACTTGTTCGGTAGTTGGAAATAGATGGGGAAGTGGAGTTGGTGGGATGAATTAATATCACGGAAAATTTCACCTGTTGAACATTTCTTTAAACATACTACACTTGTATTACTATCCTGTCTATAGTTTTAAGGAGAATTTTCATGCATACAATTGCTCGCACACCTACCACCGAGATGGAAGTAACTAGCATCCGCTTAGAACGGGAGCTAAAAGACAAGCTAAAAGAACTATCAGGAAATCAAGGATATCAAGCGTTAATTCGAGATATATTATGGAATTATGTCCAGCAAAAATCAGGTGAGTGGAAGCCGCGATTTTCGCGTGCTGATATTCGAGCAAGTATAGCCGCTACATCCGAGCAAGAAGAACGCTGCGTACTGACTGGCATCGTAATTCAAGCCCAACAACCAATGCTACTAGGACTCACGAAAACTGGGGATATGGTTCCTCTAAGTGTAGAGAGTTTAGCTGGCTAATCCCTTCTTTAAGCAGCACAGCCCAATGATTCCATTTTTAGCAATCATTGGGCTGCCTTATAGTTATCATAATATTTATCAAAACATTTAATATAACAAGCAATCGCGATATATTAAATATTTTGTATGGAATTTTCCTATTTAAGAGGCATATGTAGCTCATAAAGCCATTGGGAGCAGCATTATTTCATAGATAGGGGGTATGGCAGTACTTGACACATGCAAACCTTGAGCCTAATAAGTAAGTGACCGATAAGAATAGGAGTCAAAATTAATCAAACATTCCCTCACCCACAAATTTCTTTTTATGCCTGTCCCCAGCCAAAATTTAATTATCTGACAAAGAATAGAAAATTACTCTTACAGAACTTCTTTGGGCAGAAATAAATAGTACGATTATAGTTTTGAAGCTAAGTGGTAATGCGGATAATATTCACCAACTATTTGATTCTACTCTAGAGAAAATACGGTTTGTCTGAAGTTGTAGATGAGGATATTCTGGGTCTGAGAAAAGCAAAAAATACTGACTGGCATCGTGAGGCGACTTACTAGAGTGTTAGAAGCAATTCAGTATACTAATTAATATTTCTTTGCTCGCCAAAAGATTTTTATATACCAGTGACGAAAGTCATTTTAAGAGAAAGGGGCTATAACAGGTGAAAGAATTTATTTGTAGAACCCATTTGAGGTTCATCAGGGTGCAGTTACAAAGAATAAGGTAAATAAAGTACCAGGAGGTTGGGTAAAACGACAATGAGGTCATTATCCAAGAGTGTGCCACAAATGAAAAAGCGTATAATAACATCGCAACCGCAGCGCCCGGATGAACAAGAAGACCTAGAACAGTACCAATTTAAGCTGATGCAGCATCCTGTTACACCTGCCCATCGATTGGTATACGAAATCAATCAAATAATTGCTTCCTCTTGCACGCCTCCCGATCGTATGCTGCAAGAAATTGCTCGGCTAATGGGAAGTGCTTTCGAGGTAGATTACTGCTGTTTAGTAACCGATCGCAATCAAGGAGAGGTTCTGAGTGCTAGTTGGGGTGCCCAAAAAGATTATTTGGGTTTATCCAACCATCAGGAAGCATTCTCAATAGAACAATTAGAATTGCCAGTAGTAGAATGCGCTGCCGAGCCATTTACTATTGAGGATATTTCCACAATTCAAGAAAGTTTAGTAATAGGATGTCAAAATTTTCCTTTACCAATAAAAGCTGTATTAGCTATTCCGACTCGCTTTGGTGGTGAAAATAACGGCGTAATTAGTCTGATCAAATGCGAGCCTTATGAGTGGAGTGATACAGAGAAACAACTTTTAAGGGCTGTGGAATCTTGCTGCGCCATTGCTTTTGCTCAAGTCGCACAAGCACAAACAATTTTTTCACAAAAACAGCAGGTGCGAAAAAGCGAACAGCACCAAAGCTTGATTCAGCAATTAACTATACTCAATCGCAGCAACTTAGAGTTTAATCAAATGCTCCAGTTGGTGGTTTCCTCTACAGCAGAAGCTTTAGGGGCAGACCGTGGTTTATTAATTTTATTAAAATACTCAGACCCTTTATTTAGGATTCGTGCCAAAACGCAAATCCCCAAAGCGAAAGCTACTGTTGTTAGTGAATGGTGTAGAGAAGATTCTGGGCTTTGTAAGGAATTACAGTCGTTAGAAGAGTCTTACTGGCTTGGAGATTGCGGTATATCTCAGCGTGCTTTTAAAGCGTCTAAGCCCGTAACCATAAATGACAATTCTGATAGACGTAAAGATACTTCTACGATTGCTCCGGTGTTTGTTTTAGATAAATTACCAGCAGCGCTGCTAATGCCTTTAGAAAGCCAAGGTAAAGTCTTAGGATTTTTGGTATTACAGCAGAAACAACGCCGTAATTGGCAGCAAGCTGAATTAAATATTGTAGAAATGGTTTGCGCTCAAATCAGCAATGCGATTATTCAGACGCAAACTCTCAAGCAAGTACAAACTCTTGTAGATGAACGCACCGCTCAACTACAGCGCAGTTTAGAAGTTCAAGCTAAGTTATACGAAAGAACGCGACAATACGTCGAGCAGTTGCGCGAACTCAACGAACTCAAAGACGAGTTTTTGAGCAACATGAGCGATCGCCTGCGTTATCCTTTGACAAATATGCGTATGGCGCTGCGTAATTTACGCCATCCCCAAATAGATGCAGATCGCCAAGCAAGGTATATGGATATTCTGGAGCAGGAATGTACTAAGGAAATTAATTTGATTAATGACTTGCTTACACTGCAAAAGTTAGAAACTCATCAAGAACGTCCCCAGTTTGAAACAATTGATTTAAATAGTAAAATTCAAGATACAGCAGCAGCTTTTGATAAAAAATTAGCAGAAAAAGGATTGAGTATTTCGTTAGAGTTACCATCGGAACCACTCAAACTGCAAACTGAAGTTGAAAGTTTCGATCGTATCCTCCAAGAATTGCTTACAAATACCTGTAAGTATTCCGAGCATGAAAGTTCTGTAGAGTTGCGAGTTTCCCAGATTTGCCAAACAGACAATAAAACTAACCAGTTACAAATTCAAGTTATCAACGTTGGGCGTGGTATATCTGAAGAAGAAGCGACCTTTATATTTGACAAATTCCGTCGAGGTAAAGGTAGATGGACTCCAGGTACTGGCTTGGGATTAGCTTTGGTTAAGTCTTTAATACAGCATCTGAATGGAGAAATAAGGGTAGAAAGTACTTCTATTGAAGATTCTGAGTTAAGCCTCATAAAATTCACTTTAACTTTCCCACAATTTTCTGATGATAGCGAAGCTTCGGAGCCTTGATGATTAAACAACACAACCCCCAAGAAGATTTAAATTCGACGGGGAATAACAGCAAAAATCCCAATTTAAAAGCCGTAACTGTTGAAGTCGAAAAAATAACGGAACGTCAACGACAAATTACGGCTAAAATTGAAATTCCTCATCCAGTAGAAAAAGTTTGGCAGGTGCTAACCGATTATCAAGCTTTATCTGATTTTGTTCCCAGCCTAGCCTCTTCTAAGAAATTAGAACATCCCAGTGGAGGTATTCGCTTGGAACAAATCGGTTCGCAACGCTTGCTGCGGCTGAATTTTTCGGCACGAGTAGTTCTGGATTTAGAAGAATCTTTTCCCGATCTGATTAGCTTCCAAATGGTGGAGGGAGATTTTAAAGATTTCTCGGGTAGCTGGCGTTTAAATAACTGCATCTTAGACGATAAAACGGGTACTTTACTTTGTTACACGGTAAAAGTTTGGCCTAAACTAACTATGCCAATTAGAATTATCGAACCTCGTCTTTCTCAAGATATGCAGTCAAATCTTTTAGCCGTTCGCGAACGTGTGGAAGAGTTGACAGAAAATTAAAAAGGGTAGCACTTACACTTAATAAGGCTACCCTTTTTATTACAAATATCTAAAAGGTTAATACCCCCAAGGGAATTCGAATCCCTGTCGCCTCCGTGAAAGGGAGGTGTCCTAGGCCTCTAGACGATGGGGGCCTGCGTTCTTAACTTTTATAAATTTAGCGACTTTCCCTAAATTTGTCAATACCCGCCTTCAAAAAAATATTAACGCGCTTAGAAATCCCCGATGTTGCGAGCGGCAGGTTAAAGTGGTGGAAAGTAACATAGGTAATAGGCTATTTTTTCAATTATTTTTCAACAATTCGGCAACAATTCCCGTTGTTCTTCTTGCATAAATGCCTATGCATTTTGCGACCATTGTACAAATACGAGGAAAATGCTGTAATATAACCAATCTAGGAAAAAACTATTAATTCAACAACTTTTGAGGGGCACGAACCTTTCACCAATCAAATTTAATATTTACTATTCTTAAGAACAGATTTTGAAATACACGGCTCAAAATCTCCAATATGGAAGCATCTTTTGACATCACCCTGCAAATGGTGATTGCTGTCGTTGCAGGCATCAGCGCCCAAGTGCTGGCTGCCTACATTAAAGTGCCTAGCATTGTTTTTTTACTACTGTTTGGTATCTTTTTTGGGTCGGATGGCATTGGATTATTACATCCCCATTTGTTAGGCATTGGATTAGAAGTAATTGTTGCTCTAGCAACGGCAATAATTCTATTTGAGGGCGGACTAGACTTAGAATTGCGAGAATTAGGTAAGGTTTCTACTAGCCTGCAATTGCTCGTAACGTTAGGAACCTTGATTACATTAGTGGGTGGAAGCATGGCGGCTCATTGGCTGGGAGAGTTTCCTTGGCCAATTGCATTTCTATACGCTTCAATTGTGGTGGTAACAGGTCCTACAGTAGTTACTCCACTGCTCAAACAAATAAAAGTAGACCGGCAAGTCTCGACGCTTTTAGAAGGTGAAGGGATTCTAATCGATCCGGTAGGAGCAATTCTTGCGGTCGTTGTTCTCGATACTATTTTGAACGGCGACGCAGATCCTTTAAACGCCATTACAGGTTTGTTCGTGCGTTTGGGTATTGGGGCGTTAATCGGTGGAGTCGGCGGTTGGCTGTTAGCGTTATTTTTCAAACGAGCCAATATTTTGTCGTTTGAACTCAAAAATCTGGTAGTACTTGCTTCCGTATGGGGCTTGTTTACTTTGGCCCAGATGATTCGCAGTGAATCGGGACTAATGACGACGGTAATGGCAGGAGCTGTTTTTGCGAATTCATCGGTACCCGAAGAACGTTTGTTGCGGCACTTTAAAGGTCAGCTAACGATTCTGTGTATCTCGGTATTATTTGTCTTGCTAGCAGCCGATTTATCTATCGCCAGCGTATTCGCTTTGGGCTGGGGTAGTTTATTTACCGTGTTGGCGCTAATGTTCGTAGTGCGACCAATTAATATTCTCTTATGTACCTGGAACAGCGACCTTAACTGGAGACAAAAGGTATTTTTAAGTTGGGTTGCACCGAGGGGTATTGTTTCGGCATCGGTTGCTTCATTATTCGGTATCTTGCTAACGCAGCGCGGTATTAATGGTGGTGACGCAATTAAAGCTTTGGTGTTTTTGACAATTTTAATGACAGTATTTTGTCAAGGACTTACAGCAGGCTGGGTTGCAAAATTGCTACAGATTACTTTAAAACAAGCAACTGGAGCGGTAATTGTCGGTTGCAATCCTTTAAGTATTTTGATTGCTCGCTTCTTTCAAGAACGCGGAGAAACTGTAGTCATGATTGATACCGATCCAGAAGCTTCCGAGCAGGCACAAGCACAAAATTTAAGAGTTTTGACTAGTAGTGCTTTAGATGCCAATGTTTTAGAAGAAGCTGGACTTGATTCCGTGGGTACTTTTCTGGCTATGACTAATAACGGTGAAGTTAATTTTGTTTTAGCCCAACGAGCTGCTGAAGAATTTGACCCACCTCGTGTTTTAGCAGTCTATCCTCGCGATCCTCAAGCCCGCACCAAAAATAATAGTAAAGTTCTTCAAGCCTTTCTTCCCGATTTCAAACTAAAAATTTGGAATCAACATCTGGCGGAGGAACAAGTCAAACTAGGAACTATGACTTTGAAAGATCCTGGTTTTTCTCTGCAAAAAATTCAGTTACAAGCATTAATCCGGACTGGGGACTTACTGCCATTATTTGTAGAAAGAGACGATAAAATCAATTTGATTGCCGGTGGTGAAACTTGGCAAGTTGGCGATCGCCTAATTTACTTGTTGCACGATCCCAGACCGGATCTGCTTAAACGTTTGTCTGGTGCTAATCAATCGACTCGTCTTTCTTTGGAAAATTTACCAGAAATAGAAGAAATTCCCATTGGAAAATTATCTCAACTTTCTGCTACAGATGCGCCAACACCTTGAACTAGCTCTTGGGGTTGGCTGACTCGTTTTTCAACCCATAATACGCTGACTAAATGCGTAGCGGACAAAATGATCGCAGCAATAGAGAGAATATAGCTGTGTATGGTATACAGACGCTGAACTGTCAAGGTACTAACACCACTACCACCAGTAAGAATTTCTCTTAACTGCCGACCGATAAAAGGAATTGCTTCAATGGTGCCCAATTCGATATTAAAGCGCCAAAATCCAACTTGATCCCAGCCTAAAATCATTGATGTCCAGCTTAAGCCAATTACGGTTAAAGTTAAGAATATTCCACTAACCCACGCCGTATACCAGCTTTTAGTAAATTTTCTGCCTAAAAACATCACCACAATCTGAATCAAGGCAGCAACAATTATTCCATTACCAGCAATATGGTGAGCTTTACGGAATAACCAACCGTATTGAATTTCTTCAGTTATCATCTTTAATGACTGAAAAGCTCTACCAGAAGCTGGTTCGTAATAAATGGAAAGCAGAATTCCCGTACTAGCAGCAATCAAACTAAAAGTAATAATTACTACCGATAAAATTGTCGCCGTCCGCCGCATAACCGTATCAAATCGACTTTCTTGAGTAACCATACAATCTTCCTTTTTTAATAAACATTTACATTTATTACGATCTTAACTAAGAAATATTAAAATATTCAAAATAAAGTATACATCCCACATTCCGCACCTTAACTGTCACAAGTTCATGGGTACTAAAGAAAAATCAGATTAATAGTCTATAAGTACTAGTAAATGAAGCCTAATTTTTAAGTTAAATAAGAATCTATTTCATTAATAAATAATGTATACGAATAATTAGAGTGCGATGTACTCTAAGAATATTCTTGCTGTAAATAAGTTTTATAGTAGAAAAAATGCGAAAATTTTAGCAGATGTTATTCCGGTCTGCTGTCATGCCTAATATCGAAGAAATTGAAATTAAAAATATAGATCACTTGGGCATAGTTGCAGGAATTGTTGATTCTATAGGTTTAGTAGAAATTATTAACGAATACTGTGGAAAAGAGCCAGAAGAAAAAATAAGCTCCGGACATGTAGTAAAGGCGATGATATTAAATGGACTGGGCTTTGTAAGTAGTCCTTTATATTTATTTTCAGAGTTTTTTAAAGATAAACCGTGTGAATATTTAATAGGACAAGGAGTAAAAGCTGAGTATTTAAATGATGATAAGCTAGGTAGAGTATTGGATAAGTTATTTTTAAAAGGTTTGACGGAGATATTTTTAGCTGTTAGTTTAAATGTAAATAAACAATTTAATATTAGTTTAAAATCGTCACATTTAGATTCAACTTCACTACATTTACACGGAGAATATAATACGAGTTTACCTTCGGTAATCATTAATAATGATGCACAATGTGAGATAAAATCGCCAGAAGCTATCGAAATTACTCATGGTTATTCTCGTGACCACAGACCTGATTTAAAACAATTTATTATAGAATTAGTATCGTCAGGGGATGGAGACATACCAATATTTTTTGAAACTGCATCTGGGAATCAATCAGATTCTTCTAATTTTCCTAAAATATTTTTAGAATATAAAAATAAAATCAAAGATAATGATAGTTTAATGGTTGCAGACGCAGCTTTATATAGTGCTAAAAATGTAAATTTATTATCTGGAATGAGATGGTTATGCAGAGTACCTTTGACTATAGGAATAGCAAAAGAATTAGTATCAACATTACTATCAACTGATTTTATTGTTAGTTCATTGCCAGAATATCATTATTGTAAAAGAATTGTAAATTATGGCGGAATTGAACAACGATGGTTAGTTGTAGAAAGCTCTGAACGTAAAAATTCTGATTTACGGAAATTAGAAAAGAGAATATCTAAATCTAAAATTAACGCATCAAATAATTTAAAAAAACTACTGAATTCAGAATTTAAGTCTGAGCAAGAAGCAATTCAATCAGTGAACAATTTCAATAAAAAGCTGAAATATCATCAAATCGATAATATTGAATACAAGATAACAAAATCAAAAAATAAAACAGAACAGAAAACTTTTTATCAAGTAAACGCATCAATCTGTGAAAATATAAATGCTATTAAAATGGCTTATAACAGTGCCGGACGTTTTATATTAGCAACAAATATTTTAGAGGAAGAATCTCTTAGTAATGATGAAATGCTTTCCGAATATAAAGCGCAGCAAAGTTGTGAGAGAGGATTTGGATTTATTAAAGACCCTTTATTTTTTGCTGATAGTATTTTTCTGAAATCTCCGGAAAGAATTCAAGCTATGGCTATGATAATGGGTTTGTGTCTATTAGTATATACGTTGGCTCAAAGAGAAATAAGAAAAGCTTTATCAGCATCTAAATCTACGATTAAAAATCAGCTTGGTAAAGCTATAAATAATCCGACTATGCGGTTGATATTTCAACGTTTCCAATCTATACATTTAGTTAAATTTAACTCGGAAATATCAATCTCAAATTGGACTTCAGAAAGAGAATATATTTTGAAATTTTTACCAGAGAGATGTCGTTACTATTATAAATGCTGAAGCAAATCCACAATAATTTATTTGTAATCAAGACTATTCATTTAATCAATAGTCACAAATTATAATAACTTTTTATTTATGAAGCATAAGTATTATGGAGATATTCAGCTAGGAACAATAAGTTTTTATCTATGAATTCAATATCAAAGCTTATTGCTTCTTATTGAGAATATAAATTCTATGTAAGCTCGGTCAATAATACGACTACTCGAATACCTCAAGTCTGTTTTTATTCTTTACATTGAAGAAAATATCAGTAAAAACACTTCTGTGACAGTTGAGGTGCGGAATGTGGGATACATTTATGCTAAGTATTGCGCCCAAATTGATAAAGATTGTTGCGAACCATACCAACATGACGAACTTCTAGGAGAATGCATCACATTTCCAATAACTAAATTCCTTGCTCCTTCTAGATGAGCGGCTTCGATAGGCGTAATTCCATCTCCCCAAGTGTTACCGTTGCCACAAGTTAATTTATAGCTGCTGTAAGCCAGCCAGTTGCCAAATTTTCTTTGACCAAAAATTGTTTTTCCTGCAACACAGATGTAATCAACATTTTGATGAAATGCACCAGGGTAATTATTATTAACAAAATCCAAATTCCAATGAGTCCAACGTTCCAAGCTGGTATGAGGCGTGCCTAAAGTTACAAGAGTGGCAACTTTTGGATGAGCTTTCCACGTCAATAAATTGAGGTTGTCTTTGCCATAAGGTACATCTCCCAGATAAATACGCGATATCCAACCTCCTGCGGAGTGACCAATTAAATTAATTTGAGAAACACCTTTTTGCTGTAAGGTATGCTCTACCGTACAATCCAACTGTTTCAAAATAGGAGATACAGCCCTTCCTCCTAAAGTAGCTATCCAATCGCGTCGTTGTAGCGGTACCGTAACTGTAGGAAAACCTAAATTTTGTAATGATTTTTCTAATTTATAGTAAGCTTCAGCGCTTTCAAGAAATCCGGGTAAAATAACTGTAGGTAAAGGCATAGTGATACTTCGATCGTTAGAATTTAAGACTTAATACTTGCCAAAAAAAGACTAAATGTATAACTTATACGTAAGTAGATACAGAAATTAGTATTATGCGAACATTGCTAGTGGTTGAGGATCGCCTATAATTGATGATTGTCTAAGCCTTACTACTTGAAAGATGTTTTAAGATATTAAATTGTGCAGTTTTGGCTATCAATCAGCAAGAAAAGTGTCTGTTAGATTATTTATTTTGTTTGACAGATAATAGCTAGGGACAATCGACCATAAAAAATAAGCACAAACTAAACACAAAACTTCCGGAGCCTGGTAAATACTTTGTAACAAAAGATATATGTAATTTAAATTAAGGACGTATATATGACTAGATTTTTTTTAAGCACCAATTAGTTTAGTTTGCAAAACGATAATTTTTCTCGATCCTTTAATAAAGTAAACATTACTCCTTTAAAGAAATAAGTTCGCATTTTTTTTATACACTTTCATAGATTGCATCAATCAACCGTTCGTGCAACTGGCAATATTGCTATTATTAGTCTTGCCACAAAAAGCTATTATTTCTAAAGGGACGCATCCCAAAGGGCTTGCCGCAATCAAATAATTATTGCCTGAAATTACTGCCTGATATATTAAATTGCTAGTCAACCGCAACCTTCGTCTTTGTAAGCGATAACAGCCATGTCTTACGTCTCAGTACTGAAAAACATACCCGAATTCCTAAGCCAACCAGCTGGAATAGCAGCCATAGCATCCGTGGGCATACATGGAGCTATTGCTTTCATCCTGCCTTTGATGCCTGTTGATTCCGAACCAAAGCAAACAGCAGAGACGGCAAGTGTCGGAATAGTCGAGTTATCTCAGGCAGAACAAAATAGATTACCTCAAACAAACCGTCCTCAAATTTCAGCTTTACCTAAGGTTCCCTTACAGCCTGGAATTACTTTACCCGGCTTTGCAACTCAACCAACTCCGTTAGATAAACTGCCGCCGAGTCCTGACTCTACAAAGGTGATATTACCACCTTTACCTCAGTCTGGGGCAAATCCGAGTATTTCACCTATACCTAAAAGTGGTTCTTTACCGATACTTCCTCAACCAAATTTCAACTCTTCATTTAACGCTAAAGCAAAATCTGGCGGTTCCTATCGTCGTTACAGCCAGAAAATTAACTTAGGAAACCCAGCGCCATTGGTTTCTAAAAGAAGCACGCCGTCGAGAATCCCGCCGGCTCCTCGTAACATACCTCCGATACAGTCAGCACCAGTACCAGAATTTGCGAATATTCCAGCGCCACCACCTCTTCCTCCGATGACAAATCCGGGTATCGGTGCGGGTAATAGCGTGGCTATCAATCCACAAATTAACTCAAGCATTAATAACGGTACTGTAAATCAACCCAGGAGAGTTCGTCCCGAAGATTTTATTGCTCCTACCAACAGAAATATTCCTAAACCCGGCGATAAACTTACCTTCGCAGGACAAAATGTACAACAATGGGGACAGCAGTCATCTGGTAACAGAAGAATTGTGCTACCAAAGCAGCCATCAGAAAATGCAACTACAACTACAGCCCCCCAAAACAACCAAATATCACCCAAGAATTCAACAACTTTAGCTCTTGCCAAACAGTTTGACGAAGTTAAGCAAAAGTATTCTGACTTGGAAACTAAAGAACCTATTTCCGACGTAATAAAAACAAAACCAGGAAGAGAAGGTAAAGTTGAAGGGACTTTAGTAATTGATTCTGACGGCAAAGCTGATTATTTAAAGTTTGTTGATCGCTCAGTTTCATCAAAACTAAAAAAAGAAGCTAGAAATTATTTCAGAGATTATTTCAAGAAAAATCCCATCCGTAAAAACGGTAAAGCGAAAGTATACGCATTTACTCTTGATTTTAGATCAGATGCGGTTAATACTGTTGAATTTTCCAAGCCTCAAGAGAAATTAGTCGATCGCTTGCGTGATGCTAAAGATGAGCCAACGCAGAAGAAACCTGAAAATTTATCTAGAAGTTCGGCTCCGGTAAAAATTGATGTGCAGCCTTCTCCGGGTGCGGTAGTTGTTCCCACTCAGACAGCCCCAGCAAAAATTAAGCCACAAGTTGAGATTAGAACCAAGAAGCCAGTATCTGGATCGCAAAACAACGATAAACAACCTTTAGAAGTGCGTTTGAGAAACAGTCAGGAAGTGCCTAAAGTGCCAGCAGGACCTAAGCCCCAGGCGCGAGTTAATGTCAAGGAACCAGCACCGCAAGCTACTTCTAAACCATCAATTGCAAATAGGCTCAGAGATATTAAAGAAGAATCTTCAGATGATTCTAAAAAAACTTCTGAATCCAAAAAGTTAATTGAGCGGCTACGTAAAATTCAAGAGCGTAGAGAAAATTCCAATTAAGGAAAAGTCAGACAAATAAAGCATACACAAAAAATAGAGACGTAGCAGTGCTACGTCTCTACATTTTTTTATTGCCAAAATTGATTAAAATAGGTGACGAACAATTTATTTATCCCTTACACCTTTATTAAAGCTGTAATTTTATCGTCACCTAAATTAAAATTCTCAGCGAGCAATACGCTCAATTCTATTCAACAATTACTTTACCAACCATACCAGCACCACGGTGAGGTTCGCAGTAGAAAGTATATTCACCAGCAGGCGCATCTGCTGGAATGGTGCTTGTAAATTCTTGTCCGGGACTCATTACCAACTGCTTGTGAGAAAGTTCTTTAGCTAAATCAGCGCTCTTTGCAGGGTTCTGAGCAGCATCAAATACAACGTTGTGGGGAGGAACTTTGTTGTTCACCCATTTAATGGTGTCGCCCGGTTTAACTGATAACTTCGCTGGTTCAAACGCCAGCATACCTTTATCGCTACCTAACTTTACAGTATATGTTTCGGCCGCAGCACTAGGGGCAAAAGCCACGAAGCTGCTGACAACTAACAGCATAGTCAATGCAGCTAAACCGAAACGGCGTAAAGTGGATGCAATCAATTTCATTAATTTCTCCTAACAACAGTTTTTACGTTCTTTCTTCTATTTTAAATAAAATTGCCACCAAATACGACAATATGTCATAGATAAAATTTTTTGTAAATATAAGGACGCAATTTGGCTGTCAACTTTATGGCTGAAGAAGGAAGTAGGGAATGGGAAACAGTTTGGAAAACCTTTAAAAGATAGATTGTACTTCACCATATTAATTTTGATGGGTGACATTTGTAGTGGGAGCGTCTCGCTCCCTGGTGGTAACGAGCGAGCAAGATGCTCGCACTACTTCTACCCCTGATAACTTATGTGGTCAACTACTAGTAAGGTTTTTTTTATCCGTTCATAACCGATCAAAATTAATAGCGAGATATATAAGGCTCAATTCCACCAGCTTGCGCGGGTAAACAACTACCTGTAACCATAAGTATTAGAGCAGTCGAAACCAAGAAAAAACGAGTTATAAATTGATACAGCATCGTTAATGGAAGCAAAAATGGAATAATCATCAATCCATAGTCAGCAAATCATTAGTTTTGATTTACCAACTACAGACCAATGATTAAACTTTATTGACTACAAAATTATCGGTTCTTTAGTAGTAAATCTTACCACCACCCCACTTTTGACCCACAATCTTAGGTTGTAACAGAATATGACCGGCGATCGCCTCTAAATCTTCGTCGGTTAAATTACGCATTTCTTTGTAAATATCCGCACTCTTTAAGCTAGGATGCAATTCAGAAATTTCGATTTCTCCATCATAGGTAGTGGGATTTTTCATATAGTCCACTAAACCCTCGATGTTATCGCGGGGTGGGGTTGCCAATGCCAAAGTTTCAGGATCTAATCCTACGTTTTGGTTTGTCTTGGTTACACCACCAGCGTGACACTGGGCACAAGTGTCATTGAATAAGCGTTTACCTTTTTGAACTTCTTTTAAGCTCAGTACATAGTTATCGCCTTGTTCATTTAATGGTACCGTGCGAGTAGCTTCATCAAGTTCTACTGCCCAAGCGTTACCGACAAACAACTGAAAACTCAGGAACGCACCAGCAATAAAAACGCTAATCAATCTCGTTATCATGTTTCCCCTCAAAGATTCAAATGCTCAACACAGCAATAAAAGCGATACTTAATTTCTTATTGTTAAGAGACAACACAAAAAGTTTTTTTGCTATTAACCCGCTGACTTTAGGTAACTTCGGTTTAATTCAAAACTAGTCACCTTGGGAAAACGGTTGTTTCAGACAAAAATTAGGAAATAAATAAATTGCGGTATTCTCAAACGTCACAGTGAAGAAATTTATTAATATTTGTAAATTATTCTTACCCAGACGTATAAAGAAAGCCTGCTTCAGCCTTTTGAAGCTGTAATAGACTGTTATTTCCGCGATTGATAGGCTCGTAAAACCCATAATGGTTGTTAACTCAGACAATAAGATAATCGCTGCTTTAATACAATTATCACTCTAAGCGTGCAATTTGTTCCCCTAACTACTTTTTGAAGTTGCAAGCAGGGGATGGGCAGAGGGGGAGATGGGGAGATGGGGAGACAAGGGGAAAAGTAGAGGGGGTAGATAATTTTTACCAACTCCTAACTCCGCGCCTCCTAACTGCTCACTGCTCACTGCTCACTGTTTCGTGCCTGTAAAGGAAACGCTTTGAATAAAGTAGCGGTTGAAGAAGGCGTAAATGAGCAGGGCTGGTAAGGTGAATACCATTGAAGCTGCCATTATATAGTTCCAGTAGCTGATATATTGACCTTTGAAGCTGTTTAGCCCGAGGGGTAGGGTAAACATTTCTGGATCGAATAAAATAACTACGGGAAGCAAGAAGTTATTCCAACTACTCATGAAGATAAATACTGCTTGGGCTGCTAGTGCTGGTTTGGCTAGGGGAAGCACGATATGACGAAAAATTCCCAAGGTATTCAAACCATCTAAGGCTGCGGCTTCTTCTAATTCTTTGGGAAAGTTAATGAAAAATTGCCGCATCATAAAAATAAATGTGGCGTTTACCATGTTGGGAATAATCATCCCTTGATAGGAGTTCAACCAGCCAAATGTTTTTAAAATTAAAAATGTGGGAATGAGCGTAACTTGTATTGGTACGGCTAATACTGCCAAAATCAAAAAAAACCAAAAGCGTCTGCCCTGAAATCTCAATCTTGCTAAGGCGTAGCCTGCCATTGAGTTGAATAGTAAGTTTAATATCGTAACGGTAATGGCAATTATGACGCTGTTGAAAAACCAACGTAAAAATAATGGTTCCTCTATAAATATTTGCTTGTAATTATCAAGGGTAAAGTTATTTGGTAAGAAATTTGGTTCTCCTGCGACTATTTCTGTTAACGGTTTAAACGATGCTGAAAGCGCCCACAAAAAAGGAATTAAAGTAATAATTGCATACAGAACCAATACTGAGTAAAGTAGTATCTTTAACCAAAAACCGTTCCAGTTTCTATTCAATTTCCGCCTCCAAAGAGTCGTCGCCCAATCAAGGTGATGGCTATGATTACTATTGCTAAAAGAAAAGCTATAGCCGCTGCATATCCCATTTGCAAATTACGAAATACGGCTTGATATATTAGTAAAACTACGGTTAAAGTGGCATTGTTTGGGCCACCAGTTCCTTTAGAAAATATGTAAGATTGGTCAAATAATTGAAAAGTACCGATTATCCCCATTGCTACCACAAAAAAGGTAACTGGCTTAAGCATGGGAATAGTGATATTAATAAACTTATACCATCCATTTGCACCGTCTAATTCTGCTGCTTCGTAAAGATATTTAGGTATGTCTTGTAAACCGGCTAAATAAATAACCATGAAAAACGGTGCTGTTGACCAGATATTCATAATCATAATGGCTTTGAGGGCAACTGCGGGTTCCCCAGCCAGTTATATGTAGGAAATCCAATAGTACTTAAAAAATCATTCAGCAATCCGTTGGTGTTGTAAATCCACATAAATATTAGCGTCAACACCGCAGAAGATGTGACTGTAGGTAGAAAGAAAAGAACTCGCCACCAACTTTTACCGCGAATGCCGGAATTAAGCGTAACTGCTAACAATAAAGCCAGAATAGTTTGCGAAGGTACAACAATTGCCACGTATTCTGCTGTATTCTTTAAGGCAATCCACAGCCGTTCATCTTCTACTAACTGACTGAAATTACGAAAGCCAACAAACTCATATTTAATACCCCCAAGAAGCTGCACTTTTTGTAGAGAGAGAAATACAGCATAAAGTATGGGTAGCACCACAAAAATTCCCAAAACCAAAATAGTTGGTGCCAGGAAAAGATATCCAGCTAGATTTTCTTTTGGACTCCACTTTGTTTTAAAATGCCGTCTCGTTAATTGCTGCAACAGAAGCCAACCTTTTATTTTTGCATCACAACAAAAAATTGTAGCGATAAGCGATGCAAATGAATAGTTAGGAGTTAGGAGTTAGGAGTTAGGAGTTGGGAGTTAGGAGTTAGGAGTTAGGAGTTAGGAGTTAGGAGTTAGGAGTTGGGAGTTGGGAGTTAGGAGTTAGGAGTTGGGAGTTGGGAGTTAGGAGTTAGGAGTTGGGAGTTAGGAGTTAGGAATTTATTTTCTACCCACTCTTCCCCCCTCTTCCCCCTCTCTTAAAGATCCGCCTATCTCCCCCATCTCCCCATGTCTTTTAATAAAAAGAACGATCTTGAAGTTGCGCTTGGGGTGTAAAACCTTTACTTTTCAAGCAAGCTTTGAATTCAATTTCTGCGTTGCTTAATTTGGGGGTATCTGTAACGTCAAATATTCTTTCTAATTGATCGTTTTTCATTTCAGACAAGGCACGGGCAAAACGATTGCCTGCATCTTTGTTTTGAATGGTTAATTCTTTGGGTAAACAACTGGCGATCGCCTGAATTCTTTTGCTATTGTCCATAGTAGGTACTGCTGGATTTCCGGTAGCAGCAGCTTGGGCTGAAGTTACGGTTCCCAACCAAACGGTAATTACTAGTAAGCTGCTTAGAAGTGCTGCTCTTATTTGCTTTGGCATTTTGAAATTGAACATTGAATTTTTTAGCCGATCTAATTACAATTGCTGGATTAATGAACTCAATTTTTGAGCAGTCAATATCTAATACTAACTACATAACAAGCCCTTTTAAGCTCCATCGCAGATAAGATTTGTTTCTATGCCTGTAGAAAGAATTATTCATACCAGTTCTGTGAATTAAAATTAAAAATTATAGTTTTATCGTTTTTCTATATAATTTTTACGTTTAAGCTTCGCCAAAATTATTAAAATAAAAAATCTAACTAAGGGTATATTGCGATGTCAGCACCCATAACTTCCCCAAAAGAAGATGTAAATCTAAAAAACCCTCAAGACTCTACTAATAAAGTTAAAAAAAAAGGTAAATCACTGCCTTCGGGGTTGATTATTAAGCTGGGAAAATTTATCTGGACTTCTATGTGGCAAATAATGATGTCCAAGCTTGCACCTAGTAATAATAAAGGAGAATATATCCGCCCTTCAAGTCAGTTTCGGAATTCCATAGGAGGCTCAGAAAATAATATTTATCAGCCTTCTACGGGACGTTATCGCTTATATGTGGGTTTAGGATGTCCTTGGGCACATCGAACTTTAGTAGTTAGAGTTTTGAAAGGACTTGAAGATGCTGTAGAAGTATCGATTGTGTATCCTTCGAGCAATGAAGGAATCTGGGTTTTGAATAATCCTTCTGAAAATTGTCGAACTGTTCCGGAACTATATCAAGTTGCACAACCGGGTTATCAAGGACGCTGTACGGTTCCAGTATTATGGGATAAGCAGACAAATACGATAGTTAATAATGAAAGTGCGGAAATTATCATCATCCTGAATTCTCAATTGAATCAGTTTGCTAATAATTCACAAGTTAATCTTTACCCAGAAGAATTAAAAGAAGAAATAGAACAGTGGAACGAAAAAATATATCATGCTGTAAATAATGGCGTTTATCGCTGCGGTTTTGCTCAAACTCAGGAAGCTTACAATAAATGTTGCGATGAATTATTTACCGTTTTAGATCAAATTGATCGAGCGCTACAAAATAAAAGATATTTGTGTGGCGAAAAATTAACTTTGGCTGACGTGCGTTTATTTACTACCTTATTTCGTTTTGATGTAGTATATTACGGTTTATTTAAGTGTAACCGCCGTAGAATTGTAGATTATGCAAATTTAGGAGCTTATCTACGCGATTTATATCAGCTTCCCGGAATTGCCGAAACTTGCGATTTAGAAAGCGTCAAGCATGATTATTACGGAAATTTGTTTCCGCTCAATCCCGGAGGTATAATTCCTTCTGGCCCCGATATTTCTAACCTTTTAGAACCACATTTCCGGGAAAAGCTTGGGAATAGGTAAGAGGTTAAAGGTTAAAGGTTAAAGGTAATAGGTAATTGGTAATTGGTAAAATATTATATTTTTTTGTAATTTTATGGAAACAAAACTAAGCTTTTATATTTCATTTATGAATGACTGATAACTGATTAAGGTATCGCCGTACACAAAAACGAATCAGAATCTAACTATTATTGTCTTTTTGACCTTTAACCTTTGACCTTTACACTGCCACAAGTATAAACCTGTAAATGCTAATAGAATTTGTAGGTCAATCAACATACATTACATAAAAAAATATATTACCTTTATTTAGTGCCTGGGTAGAAATGTAGGGAAGTTTTAAGGGATGGATGGAATATCTTTTTCTTGGGGAAGAAGAATTATAGCTGTTTGCGTGCGCGTATTACTTGCTCTTACTATTGCTTTTGCAGTAATTTTATTAGTTTACCGATTTGAAAACTGGTCATCAGTTAATTGCGACAATCCAGAATCAGTTTGCTCTCAAGTATTTTCGGTAGTTCAAGTAAAATACGTCCAAGGTTTTAGTATATTATCCGCAGCGTTTTTATATGTTTTGGAAAGTCCAGAGCGGATAAGAACAAGAATATACGAAGCATGGCAAGTTATTGATAATGCGGCAGCAGCAAAGGTTTCAACCAGCTATGCAAGAATTAGAGCGCTAGAATTTTTAAAAGATTATGGTATTTCTTTAGAAAGATTAAATCTTGAAAAGACAGATTTACAACAAATAAATCTGGGTCAAGTTAATTTGAAAAGTGCCAATCTATCTTGTGCTGACCTTAGAGAAGCTAAGTTTAGAGGTACTAACTTAAGTCATGCCGATCTTAGCGATGCCGATTTGACTAATGCAGTTTTTAAGGGTGCTAAATTCAACAATGCTAACCTTGAAGGTGCAAATTTGAATGATACAGACCTTAGAGGTGCTAACTTTAGCGGTGCCAACCTGAGAAGTACTAGTCTTAGAGGTGCTAGTTTAGAAAATGCTATTTTCAAAGATGCCGACCTTAAAGGCAGCTTATATAACGAAAACACGAAGTTTCCCGAAAATTTTAATCCCGATGATTATAATATGTATCGGATTTCTGCCGATGCCAATCTTAGGGATGCCAATCTTAGGGATACCAATCTTAGTGATGCAAATCTTAGAGGTGCTGATTTAACTAATGCAGACCTGAGAAAGGCAGACCTTAGAGGTGCAGACCTTAGAGATGCTAAACTTGCTGGTGCTAATATTAGGGGTGCAGACCTCAGAGATGCTAAACTTGCTGGTGCCATATTAAAAGGTTGTTTATATAACGAAAAAACTAAGTTTTCGCAGAATTTTACGCCTGGAAATCATCAGATGTACCTGATTTCTCCTAATGCGAATCTTCAGGATGCCGATCTAGCTAATGCTCATCTAAGCGGTGCCCATTTAACGATCGCCAACCTTAGAGATACTAACTTACTGAGGGCAAACCTGCGAGGTTCCAACCTTAGCGATGCTGACCTTAGAGGTGCTAATCTAACTAGTGCTAATCTCAGAGGGACAAATTTGATTCGCGCTGACCTTAGAGGAGCATACATTAAAGGTTGTTTGTACGATGAGAAAACTAAGTTTCCTCAAAATTTCTCTATGACTGGTTTCAAAACTTATTTAATTGCTCCTAATACTGACCTCAAGGATGCTAATCTTAGATACGCAAATCTTAGAGATGCAGACCTAAGTAATGCGGATTTAACCAACGCAAAACTTAATAGTTCCGACTTGAGAAACGCAAACCTCAGCAATGCGAACCTTGATGGTGTAAATATTAAAAATGCTAATCTTAGCGGCACTAATTTGACTAGCGCTCAAAATTTAACCGAGGAACAAGTTAAATCAGCCGCTAATTGGGATAAGGCAATATACGATGAAGATTTTCTATTGGTGTTGGGTTTACCTGTGGAAGAGTGAACAGTTAACACTCAACAGTGAGCAGCGAATAATTAGTATTAAGTTTTTTCGTATTTGTAATTCATCATTTATAATGACTTATTCCCTATAATTGCCATTAACATCTTAAATATTGGCTATGAATTGGAATAAACTTTTGCAGCCCGACTTGATTTTGGAAGGTTCTATATTAAACCTGACACCAGAAATAATTCAGCAGTATGAACTCAAAGGGTTAGTGTTGGATGTTGATGAAACTCTGGTTCCCATTACTGTGGCTTTTGCTTCTGGTGAGTTACAAGAATGGGTAAATCAAATACGTCCTTTGGTCAAAATTTGGCTGGTAAGCAACAATATCAGTGAAAACCGGATCGGTTCCATTGCTCGTTCCCTGGATTTACCTTATTATCTTGGAGCCGCTAAACCCTCCCGACGCAAGATTAGACAAGCACTTCAACAAATGAACTTACCCGCACATCAAGTTGCAATGGTTGGCGATCGCCTTTTTACTGATGTCGTTGTCGGGAATCGTTTGGATATGTTTTCCATCTTGGTTGAACCAATTATTCATCCGGATACCGCTATACGTATTCACCCTATCCGCAATGCTGAAGTCTTGATATCCGAAATTTTGGGAGCCTCTATTACTCCTAAAAAGCGTAGAGTTACAAATGTTGATAAAACTTGAGGATTAAAATCTAAAAAAATAATAAAAAATAAAATGTAACTTTTCGATAGGTGTAATTATATATATAGATAAAACGGAGTCAGCCATATAAAGACTCTGACCATAATAAGAAGACACATATTAGTAAAGCGTCAACCTTCACTTTTTTAGAGGGATTGGCGCTTTACTATTTCGGTTATTTGTTGCAAAGATAGTGGTAAAGTCTTTTTCGTTGTTGTTTGGAAACAGTCGATCGCGATGGCTACTAACAACTAACAAATAACAAATAAAAAATGAATCAAATAATTGTTGTTAAAATTGGCACTTCTAGCTTAACTCGTCCTGAAACCGGACAATTAGCACTTTCTACAATTGCGAGTTTGGCTGAAACTCTTTGTAATTTAAGACGAAATAATCATAAAGTAATTTTGGTTTCTTCTGGTGCTGTGGGTGTAGGCTGTGCGAGACTGGGTTTAAGCGAACGTCCCAAACTTATTAGTGTTAAACAAGCGGTTGCAGCAGTTGGGCAAGGAAGATTAATGCGGGTTTATGATGATTTATTTACCAGTTTGCAACAACCTATAGCTCAAGTTTTGCTTACCCGTACCGATTTAGTACAGCGCAGTCGCTATCTCAATGTTTACAATACCTTTCAGGAATTATTAAAACTAGACGTTATTCCAATAGTTAATGAAAACGATACTGTAGCTGTAGAAGAACTAAAATTTGGCGATAATGATACTCTTTCAGCTTTGGTTGCTAGTTTAGTTCATGCTGATTGGTTATTTTTACTTACAGATGTAGATAAACTTTATTCAGCCGATCCAAGAAGGGTACCAGATGCTAAACCGATAACTTTGGTAAGCAGCATTGAAGAATTGACTAAATTACAGGTAAATACGGGTTCATCTGGTTCTCAATGGGGTACTGGCGGCATGGCAACCAAGATTTCTGCCGCCAGAATTGCCACTGCTGCTGGAGTTAGAACGGTAATTACCGAAGGTAAACAACCCTTTAATATTCAAAAAATCATACATGGCGAATCCATCGGTACGCAGTTTGAACCGCAGCCGGAACCGACTTCAGCCCGCAAAAGGTGGATAGCATACGGCTTAGTTCCAGAAGGAAAATTATATTTGGATACAGGTGCAGAAGTTGCAATTTCTGGTGGGGGAAAATCGCTGTTAGCTGCGGGAATTACAGCAGTAGAAGGAGAATTCGATCGAGACGAAGCCATACAGTTATGCGATCGCGATGGTAAAGAAATCGCACGAGGCTTAGTTAATTACAGTAGCAGCGAACTGGAAAAAATACGCGGATTACGTTCGAGTGAAATCCCCCAAGTTTTGGGTTATCAAGGTGCGGAAACTGTGGTACATCGAGATAATTTGGTGTTGATTTGAAAAAAGGGGACAAGGAATAGCGGAAAGTGCAGTCTTGGGATCTCCCCAAGTGGAGCAACTTTCCAAGAGAGGGAATAGGGAATAGGGAACAGGGAATAGGGAATAGGGAACAGGGAATAGGGAACAGGGAATAGAGAGCAGGAGGAAAAGAATATTTTCTAATTGAAATTAGGAAAACCGAAGCGAACAAAATTTTTATAATTTGAATATTAAGTTTGGATATTACATTTCATTGTTAATCAATAAATTAAATCTAATAAACTATTTCGTGCAATTTAGCAACAGTATGATTGAATAAATCTAAAAAAATATTCGCTCGATCGGTCAATTTTATTCACAATATGTATATCTACAACTTACTTGAGGTAGATGTGAGTGTAACTCATTAAATACTAAATTGTTTTTTGTAGCTTTTTAATAGCTCTAATGCTTACCCAACAAAGTTTAAAAGATGTCTTTTTCTGCCCGGAAGAATCTGATTTCTACTCTCAGTGCATCAACCAATTAGTATTGAAACAATGTAATAAATCTGAAATTATCGCTGAATTTGGTTCTGGCGATGGAACTCCGGTGATTAATACTTTACTAAAAACTGAATTCAAAGGTAAGATTTATGGATTTGAATTAAATGATTCTGCTTATGAAGTGGCAAAATCCAATATTCGCAAACACGAACTAGACAGTAGATACATAATCACAAATAAAAGCTTTTTTAGTTCTTTCGATCGAGATGCTGAATATCTGATATCAAACCCACCATATCTTCCTGCAATAGATAATGATATTTATCAACCATTATTGCATGGTGGTACCGATGGATCGGATATTGCTAGAAAGCTTCTGTCTTTAAACTATGAAAATGTATTGTTGATGGTGTCTAGCTATTCTAATCCACAAAACTTGGTTAAATATGCAATTTCACAGGGTTATTCTACTGGGAATTTTATGATCTCGCCCTTAAACTTCGGCTATTATAGCTCCGAACCAAAAGTAAAAAGGATGATTTTGGAAATGCAAAAAAAAGGTCTAGCTTTTTATTCGGAAAACATCTATCTTTTGGCTGGAGTTTTATTTACTCGCGATCGGATGACAGTTGATTTGTCTTCGGAATTAATTCAGGTAATGACTTGTTTGTGAGAATTATACGGTATTAAGAAACCCGGTTTGTCGTCAAAAATAAGATCCCCCCAACCCCCCTTTCTTATTAAGGGGGGCTTAAGAAAGATTAATTTTTAATTTGATAATAAACCAACTTTATCCGCTTCTTTCACTACTTGAGTTACAGCTTCACCAGCACGAGAACTTAACAACTTTTGCTGTTCGTAGCCGAGCAACATTTCCCAAGCATCCGCAGGATACTTATCCACAAGGGGTAATGCCACATCATCTAACATCCATTTTCCGTGTAATTCATCTACTTTGATATGGATATCCCAGTAACTCATCTCTTCTGTTGATAATCCGAGTCGCTTTCCCGCTGCTTGATAAGGGCGAAAACCCGATGGAACGGAAAGTTCTCCGTACAAAAGTCCACCGATGTAGCGCAGAAAATAACGCTTTCGTTCGGTAAGTACAAAGCTATGATTGATTATTGCCAATAATTGCCAAGGAACTAAATCAAAATATGCTTCCGGTTGGGTTTCCATTCCTAATTTTTCTAGCATTGTTGTAAAGTGAGAAGAATGCTTGCGATTAAGACGGCCACCGCCATATTCTTCTACTAACAACCGCGTTAGTACCGAATGAATTTCGTTACCTACACCACCCAAAGTCCGAGAAAGTTGACTCGCTTCCACTAATCCATCGAGAGAACCAATTGCTACCAAACAACGGTAGCCAGCCATAGTCAATTGGTCTTGGTAATATAGATTATCGGATGATAAAGGTGGTTCAATATCGACTGCAACTTTTTCGCGTAATGCCTTTTTGACATCAATTCCTTTAAAGGATTTTAAATTGAGTTGGGCTATTTCCCATTGTTGCCAAACAGATTCTATTTGATTCCGCAGCTTTTGCAGGTAAAAAGAATCTTCGTTGACGTAGTTTTGCAAATCGTCGTACCAAAATAGCTTCAACCTATTGATACGATAAAGTATTCTTTGCAAAAATAAATGTGCGGCATTATCTCCCGATGCTGTTTGATAAGCTGCTTTTATAGCAAAGTCGATCGTTTTTTCGACATTATTTACTACTGAATGCAGTTCATCTAAACGATTATCTAAATCTTCTTGCTTGAGTAGTTCGACGAACTCTTTTTCCGTTTGATCGTAGTTAATCGCTGCTTTCGTTTTTATGTCAGTAATTGGAAGCGTAGTACTGCTATGCATCTTAAATCATTCCCCTTTTGCTGCAAAATCCCGTTTACGATTCTAGGAATAAGGGCTTACTCCAGGTTGAAGCGAAGCGATTAATGTCCAAGCTGCCATATATGTTCCAGCATATAAATTAGCATAGTCAGCATTGCTATCTGCTACAAACCAATCGGGTGTAGTTTGCTGCCCTTTAACCCTTTCATCTAAGCCGGTAAGCAACGAAATATTTCCATAAACCATGTTTCCCCCAGCCTTTTTTACCATTGAGTTGACCGAATTTTGCAACAATTCGGCGCGAGCAAACAAGGTATGAGAAGGATGATTGCCGTAAGCGAAAGGCACGATAATAACTAAGTAGCCTCGATCGCTGACTAAGTTTTGCAAACAAAATTGAATGATTTCTTGGTCGTCTTTTTTTTCTAAAGTATTCTTATCGGTGCTGTGAAATAATAAACCAGCAAGAACAATTGCATCAAATTTCTGGTTATCTTTAACCATTTGAGGCATTATTACCGATAAATCCCCAGCTACAAACTTATTTTGAGGGAAAAGCTTTAAACAACGTTCAATTGCTAGATCGCTATGATCTATACCGAGATAATCGCAGCGTTCTGGTAGATATTTACATAAAGCTGCGTTTCCACATCCCAAATCTAATAAAGAGAAGGATTCTTCGAGAAAAGCGTCATTTAAAAAACAAACGGTTGGTTTGTATCTGGGTGTATTCTCAGGTGACTCTAGATATGAATAATAGTCATCTTGAAAACGTTCTTCTTCGGTTGTATTTCTATCTGGTGGTGCTTGTTGCATGAGCATTGTTCTTGATAAACCTGCGTTATTATTAAACATTGCTCAAGAAATTTTATCACCCCAGAGTGGAGACGTTGCACTGCAACGTCTCTACATTCAGGAAGATATTTTTAATAAGATTAATGAATATAAAATGTCAATATTGAGATATGGCTCTATTACTCAGTAAGCAAGTAGTTAAGTAGGTAGACACAAATAAACCGAACTATGTAACGAAAAGTAAAAACGCCGAACACCTTGCGATGATCCACACCTTTCAGGTGAATGCTTCACTCCACTTCGTTTCGTTCGCAATGACGTAGTTATAAATTTTTTCAACCACCTACTTATAATTTTTGATTGCGTGCATTATAGAGCGGTAATGGTTTTAAATCTATTAGTACACGCAATCATTTTTTGATTAATCACCATTAATTTTCAAGTATTAAAGTGCTTCTGGTGGCGCAATATCAGAACCAATGGTTATGCCCGCATTGCTAGATTTAATACCTGGTTTTGCACTGATTTCTTGATGCTTGGATGATTCGGAGACTTGGGAAGCAGGAGTTACTTGATTGTCTACTGCTTTTTCAGCCTTGGTTTGTTGTACTAGAGATAATCCTCCAACCGCACCAGCTACAAGTGCTGTATAACCGACGTACAAATGCATCGGGCTGATATCTAGTCCCATTTTTGGTGTCTTATCATTAGACTGAAACAATGAAGGAACCAGGGATTCTTGTGTTTCCGATGATGGTAAAGATGCTGCTATTGCTGTACCGTTAAATCCTAAAGCATTACCCATAACCCGAATAAAACCGCGAACGTATACCTCTGCTGGTAAGGATTCCATGTCGCCTCTTTCGACTGCTTCCATCTGACGCACCGGAATATGAGTATACATTTGCAGGTCGCTCATACAAAGACCTCTGGCTTCTCTACCTTGTTTTAACTGTTGACCGATTTCGCGAAATTTTTCTAAGCGTTGTTCGGTTCTAGCTTGCTTAGCGATTTCTGCTTTAGAAGGTTTTCCAGAATTAAGCCATTTTAAAGGATTAGCTTTTTTTGAGCTATCTTGAGGATTCGCTGCTGCTGTGCTTGTTATTGCAGTTTCTTTCGCTGAGTCTTGCTTGACGATATCGGTAGTTGGAGGTTGAACGGTTGTCAAACATTTAGATAATTCGTTGTTTGCTTCCGCTTTCGTTATTTCTATTTCAATATCTTCTTCAACAAGAGGAGTAGTATTCGCAGCTGCCTGAGAATGTAACGAAAGCTGACGAAAAGCAACACCAATCGCTTCTCTTCCGATTGCTTTAAACAAAAGCTTTGCTTGCTCGGATGATGGCCCAAGCAACTTTTGTACTGTGGCGATCGCACGACGATAAACTTTGCTGTTATGTAACTCTGTTTCTATTTCACCTAATAGCGAGCGTAATTCATCTTGAGAAATTTCAATTGAGGGTTGTCCGGGAACTGATAGAGAATACATAGATGTCATGACCATAATTACAAGAGTAAATGAAGGGTGCTTAAGCAAGAACGTAATTTTACCTGTGTAATTTATTCTTACTTTTCTTGACATTTCCGGATTGTTGCGTATAAACCCTATATCCTTTTCAGAAAAAAATAATAGCGTCTAGAGCAGAAGCTTTTTGCTATCATCCGTAATTAGTAATCTAGATTTCATAAGTATTTTTTTGTTCCCAATTTCTACATGATGCTTGCTATTACTAAGATTGCAAGAATCACTAATCTACTTTATTTATACAAGTCAGGTATATTTTGTTTCTATACTTATACTTAGCCAACCTAGAAATTATTTACGAATAGTATCGATCGTTAAATTATGCTAAGCAGTTAGATAAAATTGTAATTATAATTGTTTATTCAATAAATTTGTTTTATATTAAATACAACTATTACCTCAGAGGGATGACATTTTTTCTTAGAATGTAATCTGGTTTATATTGTTAGCCACATCATTTAACTAACATTTTTATTCTCAAATCTTAAAAAAATCTATTATTTCTATTGCTAAGATAATTAATTTTAAAACCTAGCCGATAGAAGCTATAATGACATCTATCATTAGTATTAATAAAATCATTATCTTTTGATTATCTTTGTTAAGAAATGCATTAGATTTTAGTTATGAAACTATCTATAATCTCTTAACGAACAGCAACAAGTGTAAATAATTTTGGTTTATTCTCCATTTGAAGAAGATGAAAAATGATTAAAACGCTTTGATCGCCATATTGGTGTATTTTAGTTCCAAGTTTAGCCACTTCTTTTAATTAATAAGACATAAAAGCTAAACAAGCGAAATCTTGGTATACAAAATTAAGGTGCGGCGATCGCTGAGTGGCTTTTGGGTAGCTCAGCGTTGCAATCAAAATGTATTATTGAAAAATAATTGTTGATAATTTAAAGTTAAAAGTTGTGTTATATACACCTTTTTGGGTAATTTCTCTGTTGAATGTAAGACATTAAAGACTACTGGGAGATGACAGTGAATCTGTTAAACGAAGAACAAGGGGAGAAACTTAAGGAGATAACCAAAAAATTAAAGCAATTAAGAGAACAAAAAGGGATAGATATAGAGCAAATAGCAGCCAAAATACTTGTCCGACCTGTTTTTTTAAATGCTTTAGAGGAAGGGAGATTCGAGGAATTACCCGAAGCAGTCTACATCCAAGGATTCATCCGTCGCTATGGAGACGCTATCGGAATTGATGGTACGGCTGTAAGTCAGGAATTTGGGGCTATTGCTTGTCCTCCACCGATACCCCAAGACAATAATGATGTAAGCAATAAAGCAAATTTATACGTACCTTTAGCAGTACCTTACGTTTTATTAATAATTGCTGCTTCTTTGGGGTTATTTTACGTATTAGGTCCCAAACCAGCAGAACAAACTGTTAGTCAAAATCAATTTTCATCCAACGCTTCGGAACAAGAAAACCAGCCAAAACCAAAAACTTCTACAACAGAGGCAGTACCAAAACCAACACCAAAACCAACACCAACACCAAAGCCAACACCAAAACCCATTGAAGGTGTAAAAGTTAGTTTAGACGTAAAAGATGAATCCTGGGTAAGAGTAATAACTGATGGTAAAAAAGTATTTGAAGGAACACTGCAAAAAGGAGACAAAAAAAGCTTTAATGCCAAAGAAAAATTAGAAATACGTTCCGGTAATGCCGGTGCAGTACTTGTTTCCGTGAATCAAAACGAACCAGTTCCTTTGGGCGATCCGAATAATCCGAAGACTGTTACTTATACTCCCGAGACTGAGTAAGGGAGAGGGGGGAGATGGGGAGATGGGGAGATGGGGAGATTGGAAGATGGGGAGATTGGAATATGGGGAGATGGGGAGATGGGGAGCGAGACGCTCCCACTACAAGTTATGCCCTATGCCCAATTATCAATTACCAATTACCAATTACCAATTACCAATTACCAATTACCAATTACCAATTCCCCATCCCCCATCCCCCATCCCCAATTCCTAACTCCTAACTGTTAACTGATTATACTCGGTGTCCGTAAATGCCAGTCTGTAGCTTGTTCGTATGCATAGGCGACTTGAAATAGCTGATCTTCTCGAAGTACTTTACCAATTAATTGCAGTCCGATTGGTATTCCTTCATCGTTGAAACCGCAGGGAATGCTGATACCTGGTAAACCAGCTAAGTTTACAGGAATTGTCATTAAATCGGTTAAGTACATGTTCAGGGGATCTGAAGTTTTTTCCCCTGTTTTAAATGCTGCTATTGGTGCGGTAGGAGAAGCTAATATGTCTACTTGTTTGAATGCATTGTCAAAGTCTTGCTTGATTAATGTCCGAACTTTTTGAGCTTTTAAATAATAAGCGTCATAATAACCCGCACTCAAGGCATAAGTACCAATCATAATCCGGCGTTTTACTTCTGCACCAAAACCTGTGGAGCGGGTGCGAGTATACATCGATAAAAGATCGTCGGCTTCTTCGGCGCGATAACCATATTTAACACCATCGTAACGAGCTAAGTTTGCTGATGCTTCGGATGGAGCGATTATGTAGTAACTAGGTAAACCATAGCGGAACCGAGGACAGGAAACAATGTGAATTTCTGCGCCTAATTCTTGTAAGATATCTATGGCTTTAGTAACTGCTTGTTCTACTTGCGAGTCTAAACCTTCACCAAATGTCTCCTTAATAATACCGATTCGCAGTTTGCCTCTGGGCTTTAAATCGGGTTTTAAACTTTCGGTATATTTAGGTATGTCAACTTTTAAACTAGTAGAATCTTTGGGATCGTATCCTGCAATTTCACCTAGAAGTATCGCTGCATCTTCTACAGTGCGAGAGAATGGTCCGATTTGATCTAAGGAAGAAGCAAAGGCTACTAAACCGTAACGGGAAACTAGTCCGTAAGTTGGTTTCATTCCTACTACACCGCAGAAAGATGCGGGCAAACGAATTGAACCTCCGGTATCGGAACCAAGGGAAACAGTGCATTCTTGAGCCGCGACAGCCGCCGCAGAACCACCAGAAGAACCACCGGGAACCCTAGATAAATCCCAAGGGTTAGCTGTATTGTGATAGGCAGAAGTTTCGCAGGAACTCCCCATCGCGAATTCATCTAAGTTAGTTTTACCCACCATGACAGCGCCAGCATCGGCGAGTTTTTGGGTAACGGTTGATTCGTAAGGTGGTATAAAATTTTCCAAAAACTTAGAGGCACAGGTAGTGCGAATTCCTTTGGTACACATATTATCTTTGATACCAATAGGAATTCCTGCGAGCAAGCCAATTTCTTCCCCTGCGGCGATTTTGGCATCCACTTGTCGCGCTTGCTCCAAAGCTTTTTCTTGAGTTACGTGCAAGAAACTGTGAACTTGCGGCTCCAATTTTTCGATGCGATTCAAAGCTTCTTGAGCAATTTCAACCGCAGAGCGTTCTTTATTAACTAACTGATTGTGCAATTCCCGTATGGATGCCATGCATCACTGCTCCCTATTTACTAACTCACTCAAATGTTTGATTTTAGTACATCTTGATTAATATTGGTAATTGGGAATTGGGGATTGGGGATTGGGAATTGGGCATGGGGCATGGGGCATTGGGAATTGGAGAGTAGCGAGTAGTAACTAGTGAGTAGTTAATTTAGTAATTTTTCTACCCCCTCTCCCCCCTCTCCCCCCTCTCCCTCTTCCCAATTACCCATTACCCATTACCCATTCGTCAATTTATGTAAAAATCATTTGCAGTAAATCAAACTATATGGATTAAACTTGCGGAAGCTAACAAGAGTGGGGTGGAAATTATGGTTAAAATCGTATCTCGAAAAGCTCTAAATACTCAAAATGTATATGATATTGGGTTGGAAGGCGACCATAATTTTGTGATTAAAGATGGTTTGATTGCTTCTAACTGTTTTAATAAGTCTCACTCTACAGCTTACGGGTATGTAACTTATCAAACTGCTTATTTAAAAGCTAATTATCCTTTGGAGTATATGGCAGCGTTGCTGACTGCCAATAGCGGGGATAAAGATAAGGTGCAAAAATATATTGCAACCTGTATGAATATGGGTATTCAAATAGAATCACCCGATATAAATTCTTCTGAAGTTGATTTTACTCCTGCAAACGGGAAAATTTTATTTGGCTTGTCGGCAATACGTAATGTCGGAGAAAACGCGAGAAACTGTATTTTAGAAACAAGAGAAGAAGGAGGGAAATTTAAGTCACTTGCTGATTTTTGCGATCGCGTTGATTTGGGTACGGTAAATCGTCGATGTTTACAGTCGTTGATATATTGTGGAGCTTTTGACAAAATTAATCCCAATCGCAATCAGTTAACTCAGGATTTAGAGTTGGTATACGATTGGGCGCAATCCCGTGCTAGGGATAGAGCAAGCGGACAAGGAAATTTATTTGATCTATTGGGTGGTGCTTGGAGCGGGGATACAAATGCCAATAATATGTCTGGAAATGCAATATTAAGTCCTCCCAAAGCCAAAGATGTTCCAGATTTCCCTCCTCACGAAAAGCTACGAATGGAGAAAGAGCTTTTAGGTTTTTATGTATCGGATCATCCGCTTAAATCGATACGTAAATCTATGCAAATTCTTTCCCCTATAAACATGACTCAGTTGAAATTTCAGCGAGAGGAAGCAAAGGTTTGCGTGGTTGTCATGCTTAATAACGTGAAAAAGGTGATAACCAAAAAAGGCGATCCGATGGCAATATTACAAATAGAAGATTTAACAACAACGGGAGAAGCTGTAGTTTTTCCTAAAACTTACGAACGAATTAACGAAATTTTGCAAGTAGATGCTAAATTGATTGTTTGGGGAAAAGTTGATAAGAAAGACGATCAAGCTCAATTATTAGTTGACGATGCAGAACCAGTAGAAAATATCGAATTAATCGTCATAGAAATGACTCCCCAACAAGCAACAACCATCGAAGAACACCATCGTCTAAGAACAATTTTAAAAGATTTAAAAGAACAATCGAGTGAAAAAGAAAAAAGGAAAATACCCGTTATTGGAATTATTAAAGCTGAAAACTCCCGCCAACTAGTTCGTTTTGGAAGGCAATATTGGATACAAGATTCCAGAAATGCAATTATAGCTTTGCACAATGGTAGATTTAATGCTCGCATTCAAGCTTTGACAGTGAGCAGTGAGCAGTGAGCAGTTATGAGTTAGGAGTTATGAGTTATGAGTTAGGAGTTAGTTGTTAGTTGATTGTCCCCATACTCCCCCCTCTACCCCCTCTACCCCACGCCAGTTGCTACAACAGGGGGAACCCCCGCAACGCACTGGCTCCTCTCCCCATCTCCCCTCTCAGTATCAATACAGACCTCGCAGTCTAACCGTTTTACTTCGGCTTATTCAAATCGTCAACAGTAAATCACTCTATGGCTGCAAAGGGTTCATGGCTTTTTGGTTGCTTTTGCTGATGATGTGTGGCTTGGAATAGTGGTATCTTTTGATGCCATGTTCTTTATAGCGGCAAGCAGGGTGAGGAGTAAAAATTTAATGACGCTTGAGGGTTTAGATCAGTTTGTTTCATACTGCAAAAGGATTCAACCTCAAAGTCCAGAAGACATAAAAAGGTTTTTCGAGGGTGTGATAGGATTTCCTTACGATAAGGAACTTCTATTACAAGCTTATTTGTATTTAAATATTAAAAGATTATTTCCGACTTGTTCGGAGTTGCTATTGTTTGAAAAGTCTCCAATTGCTGATTATACCGATTTAGGTAAGTGTGATTTTGTCTATTTAACTTCGGAAAGAAAGCTGTTTTTGATTGAGACTAAATTTATTGATACGACAGCATCTGGAGCAACGGAAAGAAAAAGAAGAAATAAGCATCGAAATAAAGTTTTTGAGCAGGTGATAACTTTAAAAAATCGGTTTGGTCAATATTGGAATATTCAAATGGAAGAGTTGGAATGCGGTGTGTTTACCACAGATCCCGAAATAGACTGGCGTGGAAATAATGTAAATGTGACTACTAAATCAGTTTCGATCGGGGATTTGGAAGAATGGAGAATTGGCAAAAAAAATTTAACCACACCTAATTAATATTCCATTAATATTGCAAAATTGGAATTGGCTATTTTTAGTACAAAAGCTCTATCAATCGTGCTTATTGTCTGGTTAGGATAATATTAATTGGCTGCATTAAGCAAAATTTGAGACAATTAAGCAGTTTATACAAAAAATCATTATAAAATTTGAAGTAAAATTTACGCGAACTGGTTATTGAAGCTATCCTATTTTACATATAGGTAATTATTAGATAATTGCTTTGCAAATAAAGTCTGCTGGGGGAAGCTTACCTCGGCGAGCTTTACGTCAATTATCCGCTCTGCGGAGAGTCAAAACCGCTTTTAACGCCTTATTCACATATTCGGAGGTAAAAGGTAACGTGTTAAAGACACTTTTGGTAATTTCCATTGGTTTTTTACCGTCTCTATTCTCCCTGTGGTTAATGCGTAGAAAACAGGCTAAGACGCGGGCGCTTCTGCGACGAGCTGCGATTACAACTTATTCAAGGCAGTCAAGAAGCCAAAATTATAACCATAGAATAGATAATCCCGCTCAGCTTGGCAGAGGCGAAAACCGCAGCGAAGACGAACGCTACTATTTGGAAGGGGTGGGTTATCTTGTCGGTGACATTACCTGTGAATACAATGCTCGTTCGGGTTATATCAGATGTGCTGTTAATCCGAGTGGCCCTTGCAATGGCTGCCGTTTTTATGAAGAGAGAAATGTTATGACGAAATATAGGGAGCAGGGAGTAGGGAGTAGGGAACTCAACAATTAGAAACGTACCGATCGCTCCTGGATTATATAACTGTTTTCTGTTCCCTGTTATCCGTTTCTTTATTGCATATTGCCTGTTCCCTATTCCCTCTTCCCTATGTACAATTGTTTGGGATCTAAATTCCCATCTAATTTGTGTTAATTGCGGTTTTTTTAATGTCTGCAACTTGGACGCAGGAACAAATTTTGGCGCTAGCACCAGATGCAAGTTCTGCCAAAAATGGTAAAGGCTTGGCGACTTCCCGTAAGTGGTCTTCATTGGGTTGTAACGAAAAAGCTATTTGGGGTGAGTGTCAGGGAAGTGGGAAAAAACCTTATTTAACGGAAATAGATTTGACTGAACCTGCTTTTAAGTGCAGTTGTCCAAGTCGAAAGTTTCCGTGTAAGCACGGTATTGGTCTGTTTCTTTTGTTTGTAAACGAAAAACAATTATTTACTCAAAATTCTCCCCCGGAGTGGGTAAGTCAGTGGCTTGAAGCTCGCAGCCAAAGACAAGTCAAGAAGGAAGAAAAAGTAAAAACACAAGAAATCAAGAAAGAAGCAAACCCAGACGCACAAGCAAAACGTGCAGCTAAGCGTTTAGATAAAGTTACTGCGGGAATGCAGGATTTAGAAGTATGGCTGCGGGATTTGGTAAGCAACGGGTTGGCAGCAGCCCAGGAAAAACCATACAGCTTTTGGGATGATGCAGCAGCCCGGTTAGTAGATGCACAAGCGCCCGGAGTAGCTCGTTTGGTAAAGGAAATGGCAAGTATTTCTCATTCGGGTGCGGGGTGGCAAGAAAGATTATTATCACAATTAGGGCGAGTATATCTTTTGATTGAAGCTTTCAAGCGTTTGGATTTACCGATTCGGGTGCAAGCAGATATTCGTACTCAAATTGGTTTTTCCCAAAATCAACAAGAATTATCAACGCAACAAGGAGTAGAGGATTCTTGGTTAATTTTAGGGCAAAGTTTAACAGAAGAAGACCGTTTAAAAATACAGCGCACTTGGCTTTGGGGTAAACAAACGCAACAAAAAGCATTAATTCTTAACTTTGCTCACGGTAGTCAGCCATTAGATACTAGTCTTGTGCCGGGAAGTTGTATAAATGCAGAATTAGTATTTTTCGAGAGTGCTTATCCTTTAAGAGCAATAGTTAAAACTCGTCAAGATGCAGTAAGTCAAGTTGATATCATGCCGGGATATAGTAATATCTCAACTATGGTAGAGGAATATTCTCAAGCCTTAGCTAAAAATCCTTGGATAGAACAATTTCCTGCCCTAATACGTGGAGTAATTCCAATTAAACAAAACGATAATTGGTTTATACGGGATGAAGATAAACGTTTACTTCCGATAAAATCAAGATTTAAAAATAATTGGCAGTTATTAGCACTCAGCGGCGGATATTCCCTAGATATATTTGGTGAATGGGATGGAGAATACTTTTTACCTTTGAGCGTATGGGTGGAAAATCGGTTTATCAGTTGTTAGTTGTTAGTTGTTAGTTGTTAGTTGTTAGTTGTTAGTTATGAGTTAGGAGTTAGAATTTAGGAGTTAAGAATTTTAATTTCTCCCCCCTCTTCCCCCTCTTCCCCCTCTAACCCCACTATTCCCTATTTCTAAAAATGAATATTTGGCAAGATTTAGTAAAAACGGCAGTTATCGGTACTCAAAGACAACAATTAAAAATTGTTAAACAAGATAATCAACTAGGTGAGGTTTTAAATAGTCTCGATACTAATGATAAAGAAGGTTGTTTGCTAAGTGCTGCTGGGACAATTTCTCTTTATCAAAAAGCTGGGCAGTTAACTGCAATTGATAGTAAAAAAACTGTAGAAATTTGCGATTTAGATGATTTACCATTTTGCAGCAAATCAGAATACCATTTGGGAATTATGTTGAGTGGTGAATATAGCGCAATTTTACCTGAATACTTAAAGTTATTAGCTGAAACTAAAAAAGTTGTTTCGCCAAAGTATTTACCTGAATTATTAACCTTAGGAAAAAGACAGAATGATTTACGCAAAGACATCTTACCTGTTTTAGGTAAACGAGGAATTTGGTTAGCAACGCAAAATCCAGATTGGAATTATGTAAGCGGTGAAGATGCAGATAAAATTTGGAAAAATGGTAGTTTAGAAGCTAAAAAAAACTTGTTGAAGGAATTGCGTCAATCCGAAGCAGAAAAAGGGCATTCAACGCACCAGCGTTGCGGGCGATCGCAGTTACAAAAGATTTTGAGTAAGGAAAGAGCGCAAGAAAGAGCAATTATGTTAGAAGCGCTGGAAGTGAATTTAAGCATTGACGATGAGCCGTTTTTAGAGGATGCCCTTGAAGATAGAAGCAAGCTAGTGCGAGATGTTGCAGCACGATTGCTCGCCCAAATTCCAGAGTCAAAGCTTGTTCAAAGAATGATAGAAAGAGTCCGCCCTTTACTTAATTTAGATAGCAACGGTATAGAGGTTATATTACCAAAAAATTGTACCTTGGAAATGACTCAAGACGGTATTGATGAATCAAAATATATACCTTCTCTGGGAGAGAAAGCGAGTTTACTATTACAAATGCTTGCTTGCATACCACCGAGTACGTGGAGCAATGATTGGAGAAAGACTCCTATTGAATTAATAACAATTATAGAAAATAGTAAATGGGAAAAATTATTTTTAGAAGCTTGGGCAACAGCTACAGTTAAAAGTAAAGATATAGCTTGGGCTGAAGCTTTACTCAAATCATCTGTGAGGTTATATCAAAATTTAAATCATATCGATAATTCGATGATAAATTTTATCAGAATTTTACCTTGTTCTCAGGTTGAAACTTTAATTTTAGATGCTTTAGAAAAATCCTCTAATACACCGCCTTTTAATTCTTCAAGTCCAGCTTTTCCATTATTAATTCATACTCCACATACCTGGAATGAAGAAATTAGTCGGGCTATAATATTAAGAATAAAAAGCTGTATTGAAAACAATAATCAAATTAATAATTGGCAACTTAGCTCGGCTTTAGGACGTTTTTCTGTAAAAATTGCTCCTTCTATATATCATGAAGCCGCCGAGAATTTAATATTTGAAGAATCTGAAAATATCCATCAAACTGTAACAGAAGCTATTGAGAAATTTCTGGCCAAATTACAGTTTAGATATGATATGAAACAAGCATTACTAATGTAGAGACGTAAAATTTTACGTCTCCAATATTTCGGTTACAAAACAAGTAAATTTAGATATTCATGCTGGTAGGGAAAATATGGCTGAAAAAAATAAAACCGCAGAGGCGCAGAGTACGCAGAGTAAGAAAAAGGTTAGCAATACAAGTTTACTCAGGGAACACGCAGAGCAGCAGTTTGCCCAAGAATTGGAAGAATTAGGGAAGGTGGATAAGCGTCAACGCCCGCCAAATTGGAAGCTGTCACCTTGGGCTGTGATGACTTATTTGATGGGTGGGAAGTTGGATAGCGGGTTTGAGGTGTCGCCGAAGTATATTGGCGATAAGAGAGTTATAGAGATTGCGATCGCCACTTTGACAACTGACAGAGGTTTGTTGTTGATTGGTGTTCCAGGTACTGCAAAATCATGGGTTTCGGAGCATTTAGCCGCAGCGATTTCGGGAGATTCTAAGCTATTAATTCAAGGTACAGCGGGAACTAGTGAAGAATCGATTCGTTACGGTTGGAATTACGCGAAATTACTAGCAGATGGTCCCTCAATGGGAGCTTTGGTAGCAAGCCCGTTGATGCGAGCAATGGAAGACGGGAAGGTGGCACGAGTAGAAGAATTAACTCGAATTCCGGCGGACGTACAAGATACATTAATTACCATTCTCTCCGAGAAAACACTGCCAATCCCCGAATTAGGAGAAGAAGTGCAGGCAAATAAAGGTTTTAGCGTTATAGCAACCGCTAACGATCGCGATAAAGGAGTTAATGATTTATCAAGTGCTTTGAAAAGACGTTTTAACACAGTAGTTTTGCCATTACCAAAGACAGTAGAAGAAGAAATCGATATTGTACAAAGGCGCGTAGAAAGTTTAGTAAGGGCATTAGAATTACCAGCAGAGCCACCAGCATTAGAAGAGATAAGACGCATTGTTACGGTATTTCGGGAATTAAGAAGTGGTGTAACAGAAGACGGGAAAATTAAAATTAAATCTCCCACAAGTACATTGAGTACCGCTGAAGCAATATCGGTAGTTAATAGTGGAATGGCATTAGCAGCACATTTCGGAGATGGTAGCTTAAGCGCTTCAGATGTTGCTTCCGGAATAATTGGAGCAGTGATAAAAGATCCAGTGCAGGATAAAGTTGTGTGGCGAGAGTATTTAGAAACTGTGGTGAAAGAAAGGGATGAATGGAAAGATTTGTATCGAGCTTGTAGGGAAGTGAGTTAATTGTTAGTGGTTAGGAGTTAGTTGTAGGGTGTGTTACGGCGCGAGGAATTTTGATTTGTAACTACTAATTAAATGATGCCGTAACGCACCATCGGATGTTAGGTTAGATTGCGATAAATGCCTCGTTAAATTAAAATCATCGCCTTGAAATCAATTTCAAGGCTAATATACAAAGTACGTTAAAACGCACTAAAATATTTTTTCAGTCTGATTTATCAGACTTTGAATTTGAGCCTGGGAATTTATTCCAAGGCGGTTGTGGATAATATTAAGAATGCTGCAAGATATGACGTTAATAATGGCACAAAATATACGAGTTTCTACAAACAAAAGTATCCGTGTTGAAAAAATAATCGAAGCATACGGCAATGGAGAAAGACATTTTGGTGGCATTTTTTGTGATGATGGTAAAATTTCCTGGAATGAAAATCAGCCAGATGGAATTGATCTTAAAGGTATTGATTTAAGTGGTACAGACTTATACGTGAATTGGCATCATGCTGATTTAAGAGATTCTTATTTTAGAGGTAGTCAACTTTCTCAATCTAATTTTCGAGGAGCTAATCTTTCAGGTGCTGATTTCAGTGGTGCTAGTTTATGTAAAACCAAGTTTAGAGGTGCCGATTTAAGCTACTGTTATTTCAGAGGAGCTTTTGTCGAAGAAACAGAATTTAGTAATGCAAATCTTTCTTATGCTGACTTGAGGGGTGCTGTAGGTATTGAAAAAGCATATTTAGATGATGCTATTTTCTGTGAAACAATTATGCCTGACGGTAGTGTTAGGAATGACAATTGCGATAATCAACTAAGTTAAATGCTTGCTTTGGAAAAAGAAGGTAAAAATAAAAAATGAAAATTAAAGGAATAAAGCGTGGTAAAACTATAGAGCTATCAGAATCAGTTAATAGTATTCCTGATGGTACAGAAATTATATTCAAACTAGAACTTGATTCAAATATAGAATCTCAAACAAAACAAGCTTTAACTGATGAGGAAAGATTAGCAAAATTAAATAAACTATTTGGTGTATGGAAAAATCAGCCTGATTTAATAAAAACTTTTAAATAAATTGATAAAAAACGTCATTCTTCTAGAGGTAGAAACTTAGATAAAACTAACATCTTACACCAGTTACAAAAGCCCGGTTTATTCTAAATTTCATAACGAGATATTTACTTACCCGACTATAAACCCGGTTTCTTCGAGCTTCTTGAGGATGGTGCAAAAAATTAGATAAAATCAATAAACAAAAAACCCAACATCAAAAATGCTGGGTTCCCTTAATCAATCTAATCAAATATTCCAAACTACTGCCTACTTGTTGCAATTAACCGCTGCCTAACTAAAAACTCAAGCTGATACAAATAAGCTGCAACAATAATTTGCAAAAGTGTAAAGCGAGCAGAAGGTAGAGAAAAACCAGATGTAGATAAGTTTTGACCCCAAATATATAATAATTGGAACAAATTAGAGTATGTAGTAAAGATTCCTAAGAAAAACAACACGAAAACTGAAGCTAATACATAGCTTCCCCAACCAAAAACTGCTTCCCACCAGCTAAATATACTGGGAAACCACCCTGCATGCAATTCATCTTCGGGAAATCTACTTGCTGGGAAAAACACATCTAGGAAGGTGTGCAACCAATGGTGTAAAAATGCGATTGTAACTATTGGGAATGCAAATAATGAAAACAAGAATGCTCCTATTAACCAAGGTGCTTTATCCACCAAGATGCTTACAATATCCGCAGCGTAATCCATTAAGTAGCCTATACCAATCATTAGTAAAATTAAGGCTACAGCATTAAACCAGGAACGAAAATTCGGAAGCCAATATGGTAAACGCATATATTGATCAGGTATTTAGATAAGTTTTGCTTTGAAAAATGTCAGCCAATTTACATATGGTAGTACATCGAATTATGGATGACACCCTTTTAGCTTGATGTTTATAAATCTTTTACTTTTGATGAGTAATTTTATACTTGATAGATGAAATATCAATTTCTCAATCTACCTGATTGGAATCAAATTTCACCAGTACAACGTAGGGAATTAGCCCAGGAATTATCAGAAAATATACCCGGTTTTCAATTTACAGATATTCAACTGTGTGAATTAGGAGAAAAAAAGAATTTTGTCGCGTTTTTTAGGTCTTTCGGTGCGTTATGGCTTCAGCCATAACGCACCCTACGAATACTAATTATCAAATAAATAATTGTAAAATCATGAGTCAAACTACAACAAAAACTGTATATTCATTTGAAGAATATCTTACCTACGATGACGGTACTGATAATCGCTACGAATTGATTGATGGAAAACTTGAGTTAATGAATCCATCAACTTTTAGACATCTACTAACATCAAAATTTATCGAACAAAACTTTGATGAACAAATTAAGAATAAAAAGTTACCTTGGATGTGTTTTAGAGAAGCGGGAATTAGAACTGGTTGGAGAAAATCGCGTTTATCTGATGTTTATGTTGTGACATCAGAACAAGTAATGGAATTTTTGGATGAATCTGCTGTATGTCAGTCTCCACCTTTATTAGTTGTAGAAGTGAAGTAGTTAGCCCGGAATCAGTAAAGCGTGACTATCGCTATAAACGTTCTGAATATGCTGCTTTAGAAATAGCTGAATATTGGATTGTCGATCCAATTGAGTTAAAAGTTACGGTTTTGCTGTGGGAAGAAGGTTTATATGAAGATACGGAATTTACAGGTAATCAAAAAATTGTTTCTCGTACTTTTCCCGAATTAGATTTAACTGTAGAGCAAGTTTTAGCAGCGGGAAACATCAAATAGATGGGAGCATCCCAAATATGTAAATTTATTTTTGTAGTGCGAGCATCTTGCTCGCTTGATATACATAGCGAGCAAGATGCTCGCACTACCAAATTGTATTTTTGCCTGCATCGGGATGCTCCCAAATAGATAAAACTAGAAGCTCGCTTTAAACTGTATACCATACATCGAGGGATTCCCAAATTCTGCGGTTCCATCTGGAACGGGGAATATATATCCGGAAGTCAGGTAGCGAGTATCAAACAAGTTATTTGCATAAAGATAAATGCCATATTTTTCAGCTTCATAGCCGATTCGAGCATTTACCAGAGCGTATGGTTCTTGCTTGATTGTATTATCATCATCAAAATAGGTAAGCCCGTAACCGCGCAATTCTGCACGTGCGTATAAGCCTCCCGGAGTACGATATTGAGCGGCTAAATTATAGTTAAATTGCGGTAGAAAAGGAACTTGGTTATTGCTCAAATCTATACCAGTTTCACTATTTATATAGTTTTCGTATTTACTGTTTGCGTAACCAATTGATGCAATTAAATCAAGTCCTGGTGTTGGTTTGGCTTTCAGTTCAAATTGAACTCCAGTAGCTTTTAAACCGATATTGTTTATATCACCTAATATTCCATTTTCATCAAACTGCAATACTTGATAGTCGTTGATATCTTTATGGAAGAACGACAGCCCAGCAAGCAAATAACCATTCAGCCAAACTGATTGTAAACCTACTACGTAATTCCAGCTTTTTTCTTCTTCAAATTCTAAGCTATCTTCAGTATCGGCACCGTAATTTAATCCACCCGGTTTATAGCCTTTAGCAATATTTGCGTATCCGATTAAGTTAGGACTGAATTGATATTTTAAACCGAAGTTGGGAATCAGTTCATTATTGCTGACTTTTGCATCTTCAACATCCGGACGAATTGGACTTAAACTACCGTCAGGATTTACTAAATTGTAAGTACTATCTAAAGATGCATTGCTAGATTCATACCTCAAGCCAGCAGACACAGTTAATGGCTCGCTAGGTTTATAATCTAACTGTCCAAATACCGCATGGGTTCGACGAGAATCGTCTCCGAAACGTCGCACTTTTGGCAATCGGGGAATATCAACTCGAGCATCATCGACAATATAATTTTGAGATTCGTAATAAGCACCTAATAACCATTGAAAATTCTTAGCACTTTCGGGGGATTGGAAGCGTAATTCCTGCGTCCATGATTTTAACGTCAAATCATCAATAGTTTGTGTCGCTCCCGTAGTATCAGGAAACAGAAATGCTTGCTGACTAAAACGACGGGCTGTAATTGATGTTGCTCGAAAACCTTTACCCTTATAACCAACTTTTAAAGCTTGGGTATTTGTATCGTATTTATTGTGACCTTCTTTATTTATATCAACCTCAAAAGGTTCGGAAGCATCGAGTTTGTTGTAAGGGGGATTGCCATCGTCTATAAAGGTGTTGTAGCTATTAAAAGATATTTTCCAATTTGATGTAGGTGTCCATAAAAGTTGTGCTCTTGCTGCAAATCTGGATCTTTCGCCTATTTTTTCATCTGTAGCGATATTTTCAATAAATCCATCTTGCCCAAAGTATACTCCAGCAATTCGCAACGCTAGTTTATCTTTAACCAGAGCATCATTCAGAGAAAATTGCAGCTCGCGACTATTATAATTACCATAACTTGCGCCAAATAGGACTTCTGGATCTGAAGTTGCCTGACGAGGAATAGCGTTAACCACACCCCCAGAACTATTTTTACCAACTAGACTACTTTGAGGTATTCTTGATACTTGTATTCTGTCCAATTCAGTAGAAGAGAGAATCAAGAAGTTATTATAGTCAACCGGAATATCATCGACATAAAAAGCTACTCTGTCTTGAGCAAAAAGAAACTTAGGATTAGTCAATCCCTGCATTACAACGTAGTTACTTAACTCATTACCACGTTCATATTTTGGGGAATAATTATATTTAGCGATTTTTTTGGCGATATCTTCAAGATAGTTAATCAGAAACCCTTTGATTTCCTCATCGGCGATCGCGGTTGAATTTAAGGGTAAATCCTGCTCTGGAGGTAGTTTTTGTGCCGTAACTGTAGGTTCGATGTCTGAAGAGGAAATTGAATCTAAGTTTAATAAATAACTATCGCTGTTTGCAAATATTTCTGTTAGTGCTGCTTGAATATTACGATCTAATTGAGAAGTATTGAAACTTAATTTTTCAGTACTTCTAGAAACCAAACTTTCTTTTTTATCGAGATTAATTTGTTTCTCTGTGAGATTTTCTTGAGCAGAACTAGGTTGAGCTAGTACGAAACAAAATACACCAATAATGACTGTATAAAAAAACTGTTTCATAGTCAAATTACTCATTTTTATAACTAAAGAAAATATAGTCTTATGCCATACATTTTTTAGTAGCTAATAATATTCATAAGACTTACGATATTGTTAGGATTGTTTGTTGATGCGTGACGCGAAAATAGTCATTGCTACCTTTGATCGAGTAATGGATTTTGATTGATCTGCTGTATGTCAATCTTTACCTTTATTAACTTATTTGTAATTTATCCTACAAGCAGATGGTGCGTTAAGGCATCATTTTACTAACAATCTATAATCAAAATTACTCGCGCCTTAACAGACTCTACAAATTACTGTATGTCATAGATATAGGTCAGAATTCCCAAACCTCAAACTAAAAAAACTTGGTAAAAACTGATAAAGACGTAGCAGTGCTACGTCTCTACATGAGCTATTTATTTTTGCAGAAAATTCTAGATTAAACTAACCCAAATGATTCTCTAGCATCTGAGCAATCACTTCTGGTTGAATTTTTCTATATTCTTTTTTACCTAATTTTAATACGCAATTAGAGGAACTACAACATTTCAAACAGCCAGTATGCTCGATGGCAACTTTGTCATAAAGTCCTTTTTCACGTAGAATTTTTTCTAATTCTGGCAATACGTTTTGATTGTTTCTTTTACGACAACCCGATTTTTTACAGACTAATATCTTCGGTTTACTTTTAGTTTCCATATTTTGTTTAGGACAAGTTTCTATTGGCTTTATCCCATATACTTTTAATTTAGTTTTTCCTGTACGCAAATTTAACTTATTTACTCCGAAAACATTGATTTGTTTTCCAGGTTGTAAAAATGAAGCCGCAGATTCCCGTAATATTTTCGGAAGTTTGAGCTTAATTTCTCCATCCTGAGTTATTAATTCTAAATATTTAGGCTTTTTAAGATTATCTCCATCAAAACCAATGAATTCACCTTTCAAATTAAATTCGGATAAAGTCCGGTAATTATCAACCATTTCGATTTTAGATTTTGCATTGTGTATTTTAATTAGTTAGGATTTACAGCAATAAGGCAAAAAATAAGTAAGTCTTTAAAAGAATATCCCTCTTAGGAGTGCGGGAATAAAGAGTTAATATAAGAGTTAATATTATAAACTCCGATTTCCCCGTTCTCCTTATGCTTGAATAAAATTAATCTGGAAGTTTTTTAGCCTCACAAGTTTTAGGTAAGTCTTGCATATCTGGCATATCTGGAAATTCCAATTCCCAACCATTAGCTAAAGTCAAAATTTTACCAGATTCCCCATCTTCTTGTTTGACAACCTCTTCTTCCAAGTCTTTCTTCGGAACATATACTACTAAAGTACCCGCACCGTTTTTACGTAACATTACTTTCATGTTGATCCCCTCTTTCTATAAGTTCTAATTCTTCTTTTCGACAACCTATGACAATATCTTTGTCCATGAAGCGGATTGCATAAACATAGGCTCTCTGTAAATAAGTACCTATCTCTATGACATAACCAACTTCTCCGACATCTATCAAAACTTCTCCTAATTTTGCATCCGGATAAGTACCATCGTTTTTAATTAGGCTGGTAATTCTGACTTTATCGCCAAGCTCGTAAATTGGTGGTAAATCAAGTTCTAATTCATCTGATGGCATGAGAATATCTACCCTGTTGTACTAAATCCAATACCTCTTGAGTAGTAAGACTGCGTTTTTTTAGTACCGACTCTTGACGTAGTGCCTCTAAAACATTTTTGGTTTCCTCTGAGTTAAGCTTGATGCCATGCTCAACTAAAACTTGAGTTACCGCATGTCTGCCAGAATGCTTACCTACTACTACACGTCTTTCCCAACCAACTTCTTCAGGGCTGAATGGCTCATAAGTCATTGGGTTTTGCAATACGCTATGAGCATGAATACCAGATTCGTGTGCAAAAGTATTTTCACCGACGATTGCTTTCCAAGGTGGTACATTACAGCGAGATGCATCTGCTACCAGTCGGGATAAATCAAGCAATTTTGGAGTATTGATACCTACATCTAAGCCGTAAATACGTTTTAAAGCCATGACGACTTCTTCTAAAGCTGCATTTCCAGCCCTTTCTCCCAAACCATTTACTGTTGTATTCGCCGTTAAACACCCTGCTTCGATACCTGCAAGAGCGTTAGCTGTCGCTAAACCAAAATCATTATGAGTGTGGATTTCCACGGGAATAGATAGTGATTCTACCAGCTTTTTTACCCGATGATAGGTAGCGAAAGGATCGAGAATACCTACTGTATCGCAGAAGCGGAACCTAGAAGCGCCTAACTCCTGAGCAAATAAAGCTACATCCAAGAGGAAACTTTGATCCGCCCTTGAAGCATCTTCTCCACCGACTGAAACCCAAAGTCCATTATCTAAGGCGAAGTTAACGCTGTCTCTAAGCTGTTGTAGAGTAATGCGCCATTGCCCTTGAAACTTAGTGCTAATTTGAACTCCAGAAACAGGAATGCAAATATGTACCCGCTTCAATCCACAAGCCATAGAAGCCTGTATATCTGAGATTACAGCACGATTCCAAGCTAAGAGTTTTGCTCGCAAATTCAACTCACCAATTGCTCTAATAGCCCGCGCTTCTTCTTCACCCATCGCTGGAATACCGACTTCTATTTCATGTACTCCAACAGCATCGAGAAACTTGGCGATCGCAACTTTTTCTTGCAAATTGAAAGCAACACCCGCAGCTTGTTCGCCATCGCGTAGTGTTGTGTCATTAATTAAGACAGCTGGTTGATTCATCTGTGAAAAATACCTCTATGGGACTTTTGGAACTCCCCTGAACGATTGTGGTTTTAACTTAAAATTAAAATTAGTAAACGGCAATGGTAAGGAACGAATCATTTTGATAAATTATGAATTATGAGAAATTATGATTTTATTTATCACAATTTTACGGTATCCCACATTCATCCGCTTATTATTCTTACTGAATAAAATGAGTATTTCTGTATGAGAAGGAACCAGAATTTGGTATAAACTAAAATTTTTCTTCACCCGGAAAATTTTGAAGTTTTTTGAGCAATATAATGTTCATCTCATTTGTAGCAAATGTCGAGAATATTAATACACTAATTTCAGTAATTAAGGTCGAAAACATCATTTTAGTAAGCAGAGAATTAAGAATTAGGAACGGGTAAAAAGCTATATGGTATATGGTGGGATTATCTCAATCCTTAGCGATCGAGAAGCAAGATGCGCTTACTACTAATGCTTTATCCCATTAATTTTTTGGGGTTTGTAGTTGGACTTTAGTCCCTCCGGATTCCACAATATGATGCGAAGACAGCGCTACTACGGTCTTCGAGCGTGTCCGTGCTTGATATTAGGACATACCTTAATTACCCATCAAAATTAATAAAAAGTAAACATTTATGGTTCTTCTTGAGAAACATTAGTTGGTTATTTACTATATTTATCCTTTTTAAAGTTATTTTTTCCCTTATGCCTTCTGCCATCTGCCTTAAAACGATTAATAAATTAGGATATCAAGTACTGATGAGCCACAAAATATTTACATTTCTGAGTAAAATTGCAGATAAATATAAATAACTAAAAAAAAAATATGTAATTACTTAAAAATATAAATAATTTTTTAGTTATTTTTGATTTACAGTAAATACACTATTCAATAAAGTTGTGAATATTTCCTCATTGAGAATCTAACCAATCAAAAATTTTTTCTAGCTGCTCTATATCAACTAAACCATACTTCCAAAGCAACATTGGTAATGGCCCTTTATCTAACCTGCTTTTACGCACTGCCACAGCAATATCACAATTGGTTAGTAAAAGCTCCTTTTTTAAAAAATTTATAAATTTGGTATCGCTGTGAGGTGTTAGCATCATAGAACAACCAACCTCTATATTTAATATATTCACGGCTTAGTTTAACTGACTATTTTCATCGTAAATGGAAACCTTGTTACCTACCTTTTATATCTGAGGAAACCTTCATCCTTAAATTTGGCTTATCCTGGATTATTTATATTTTTCGTCATAGTATAAACCAGGTAGGTAAAAGTAATTAAAAATGCCAACATCTTTCCAGCCAATTGATTAATGACCTACGCGATGCTGTAAATTGAATCACGGTAGAATAAAGCAGAACTGCCGCAATCGAGTTATCTATTTGTACTTGCAAAGAACCATCTGACTTACAACAACAGGGAATATCTAACTCTTGCAAGCGATGGTAAATTTGCCAGCGTTGATGATAGGGAATCTGAACTTTTTGATGCAGAACATTAAAACCATCAGGCGGTAACATTATTAACCTTCCTTGAGAGAAAGTTCTTTTAATGGTGCATTAATGCTCTGGTTTTGGTTTAAGTTTTGCAACTGCTCCTCTAGTTGTTCTACCCGTTGCACCAACGAGCAAATTACGGTAGCCTCTATATCTGGAAGCTTTCCATGTTCCAAAGGTGAAAGATTAACATCCTGCTTTCTTGAAATTGGATGCCCTGGTATTCCTACAACCGTGCAACCTGAAGAAATATCTCGCAACACAACCGAACCCGCACCAACACGAACGCGATCGCCGATTTGAATATTGCCTAAAACCGAAGCACCAGCACCGATGACAACGTTTTTACCGATAGTCGGATGGCGTTTCCCCGATTCCTTACCAGTACCGCCGAGAGTAACACCTTGATAAATCAGCGTGTAGTCTCCGACAATAGCGGTTTCACCGATGACTACTCCCATACCGTGATCTATAAATACACCTTTGCCAATTTGTGCGCCGGGGTGAATTTCAATTCCACTGAGAAATCGTCCGATATGAGAAATCAACCGGGGAATCAAATCAATTTTGCGACGGTATAACCAATGGGCTAGACGATGCAAACATAAAGCGTGAAATCCTGGATAGCAGAATAAAACTTCTAACCAGTTACGTGCAGCTGGATCTCGCTCGAAAATAATGCGAAAATCATGGCGTAGAAGCTTCAAAAAATTTGCGCCGGATTGATTTTCGCTCTTCAAGATGTTTACACCATCTGCGTTTTTTGCAAATTGAGAATTGCCGATCTGTTTATCCGATTGTGGCATCGGTAATGTCTAAATTATTTAAGCGATGTGCTATTTTCTGCTTATATCAGATGACATTGTTAACCCCAGCTTTTGTACTCTCGGTTAAATTTATTGAATTTTATTAAATTTGTACTCGCCTGCCTTTAACCTTAGCTATGACTAGGCTTTAATACTTTTTAAGGGGTATAGGTACAAGTATTTATAGGTAATGGGTTCTAGTATTTATTAAGTAAGGGCTTAATTATTATGCACTCATAGCAATAACTTTACGCAGCAATAGTTTGAAGCGGTTTCTATTAAAAATATTTAACTAAAAAGCAGCGATGAAAAAGTACTCAAAAATATGAATTATCAAGCGAAATATTGCACGTTTTGTATATACAGTTACTAATTATTGTATTGCGAAGAATATAAGACTTACCAGTTATTTAGATTATTTTTATATTTTGTTTGTCTTTAACAATACCTTTGTCAAAAATAGAGTGAGATCGTAGGTTGGGTTAAAGGCGTACAACTAATATATGGAAAGTAAAAGGTTTCTAAAAGCCTTTAACTCAATATCAACGTTTTGGTTTCGATCGAATTAACTGATATAGTTTGCTTTTTTATAAATGCCGTTGCAGGATTATTGTTTTCGGCAATATTCACAATTTTGGGTTAAAGACGCTTCGATGGATTATTATTTTCCTCCGGGATAATAAGCGCGTCTTTAACCCAACCTACTAACTACCAGCTACTAACTACTAACTACTCCCCAACACGAATCGCAATCTTACCTTTTGCTCTTTCGCTTTCACTATATATATGAGCGGCTGCTAATTCTTGCAAAGGATAGGTACAGTCAATAACCACTCGCAGTTTACCCGCTTCAATTAACTCGTTGAGATAAAGCAAATCGGCAGTGTTGGGTTGAGCAAGAATAAATTTAGCTTTTTGACTACCAAATACACTTGTTAGGGCTATCGCCACCATATTTTGCAGATTCGGCAGAGTTGTAACGTAAATGCCGTTAGGTTTGAGAACTTTTTTACAGTTATCAAAAGTCTGCTTACCAACTGCATCAAAAACAATATCGTACTGCACCTGATTTTTAGTAAAATCTTGCTGGGTGTAGTCGATGAGAGAATCCGCTCCCAGCGACTTTACAAAATCAAGGTTTTTGCTGCTGCAAACTGCGGTAACTTCTGCTCCCAAAGCTTTCGCAATTTGAACTGCAAAAATACCTACTCCACCAGAAGCTCCATTAATAAGTACGCTTTGCGATGGTTGAATATTGGCTTTGTCTCGTAGCGATTGCAAAGCCGTAAGGGCTGCGACGGGTAAAGCCGCTGCTTCTTCAAAGCTGATATTTGTTGCTTTTACGGCAGCAACTTTTTGCGGCACTGCTGCGATTTCTGCATAAGCACCTCCAGGTACACCAAGGGAGCCGTAAATTTCATCTCCTACTTGAAAACCAGTGACTTGGGAACCCACTTCTAAAACTTTTCCGGCTAAATCAAAACCCAGAATCATGGGAAATTTATTACCACTGATGATTTTGAGCATTCCCTTGCGAATCTTCCAATCAACTGGATTCACTGCCGCAGCATGAACTTTCACTAACAACTCATCAGGTTTAATTGTTGGTGCTTCTACTTCTTCATACCGCAAGACATCCGCACTACCGTATTCTCGGATGACTACTGCTTTCATAATTCTTCCTCCACCCCGAGCTATATTTCTCTAAATTTAGTTTGACATTTTTTATTACCGAGCAGCGATTGCGATCGCAAGCAGACTATGGGAATATAAGAAGTAATCCTAACTTATAGCAAATAATTCGCACTAACAACAAAATAAGAATTTGCCTCCAGCCATTGTTTAATCTGACTTTCAGCCGATTCATCTTTCATTGTGAAGCAAAAGTTAAGAAAATGTTATTTGCGTCTTCTGCTCAAAAAAAAGTGATATGTTAGTTACATAATAGAGTTTCGCCAAAGCCTAGATTTTTCAGCAAAGAGTTCTTTATATATATAGAAGCGTTTCAAGAAGTAATTAAAACGGTTTCGAGTACAGTGAAGTGGACGATGCTTATATTGCCGAAAATAGCCCAAACTCTTCCTATTACTTGTTTTGAACCGAGTGCAGCAATACTAGTACCTCGTTACATCAATACTAGTCCCCCAGTGGAATAATACCAGTACCCCCACCCGGAAAAAAAAATTAAAACTTCATAACCCTTTTGTAGCAAAGGTTCTAGGATCTGAGTACAAAATTAATAAAACTAATAAACCCAAGCCGACTGGACTTTAGAGGTTATGAAAAAGCGCCTGATATAACTTAGACATCGCCAAACACCAAACGAGTCAAATACAAATACGACACGCTTGGTGAGTGGAGGGATGACGAGATAGCACCATGCCCTGTAAATAGAAGTCGCGGCGGTTAAAGCTTGAAAAAGGTAATTCGGTTATCTAAGCGCGTTGACACACACCAGCCGAGAAACCGGGATTTTACCTCTCGAAAAACTGACGCTCCAAAACGATAGCCAGTTTTTCGGGTAAAGCTAAAATCCGCCGCAACTTCGATTCCTGGGTTCAAGCAGCAGCGATAGCATCTCCCACTAGGCAATTTGTCCAGTGACTGAACGCGAAACCTTCATGACATCACCGTCTACTCCAACAGGAATCTTCACCCCAACTGAGCGCGAATCTACAGCTACACCAGCGAAAGCTAAAAAAGGTGGTTGTGGAACTGGCTGCGACGATAATAGCAGCCCCAGCATCGAAATCGATGAAAGAACAAAAGAGCGGATTGCAAAACATCCTTGTTATAGCGAAGAAGCTCATCACCACTATGCAAGATTGATGATTGACTAAGACTCCTATATTTCCATAGAATGTTCTCTATAAACGTTTTAGCTTAATTAATTGTTTAACTAAAACATTTTTTAGGGAATTTTTAGGGAATTTTTAGGGAACTAATGGAAGATTTACAGAATAAAATTTTTAGTGACTTTGAACCACCATGCACTACTGATGGAAGTCACCAGGGGGTAATGCATCATGTAAAAGAGACTCAAAAGCATTACGACATGAAGTTTGAACAAGAATTACTCAAGGTTAATCAAAGACTGAAATCTAGCAAAACTAAAGTTAGTTTGCAAGCTAAAAAAGGGGGTATACAACTTAGAGCTACACTTCCACTTAAACCAGATGATACTCATAAACAGGGTAGAGATAAAAAGCAATACACAATAAGTCTCGGTATTCCAGCTAGCTTTGACGGGTTGAAAACTGCCCAAGAGGAAGCGCATGAGTTGGGAAAATTAATTGCTCGTCAAACTTTTGTTTGGACTGATAAATATTTAGGACAGCAAGCCCAAAAAAAGAACAATATTACTTTTGACGAGTTTTACAAACAGTTTGAAAAAAGATACTTTGAAACAAGGAAACGAACGATAAAAAGCGAAAATACCTTTAATACTCAGCTTAGGAACTTAAGGTATTATTTTGGGGGCAAAGAGGTTATAACAATCTCTACCTTGAGAGAAAAAATCAAAGTAATAGATTCTTCTGTCAATCGGATGTCTGCCATAACTTTAGCGAATATTTTATGCAAAATGCTAAACATGGAAGCTAATTTCTCCGATTTAAAAATATCTTATAAGCCGAAGAAAAGAAATATCCCGAGCGATAAGCAGATATCAAATTCTATATCATTATTTAAAAATCATTATCTTAGCATCTCTAAAATGAGTCCTAGCTATAGAGAAAATTGGAGAATATATCAAACAATATATGCTTTATTAGCAATATATGGATTGCGACCTAGAGAAGTAATTAACAATCCAGATTTAGATTGGTTAATGTCATCTGAAAATAAGCACAACACTTTTAAAGTTCATGAATCAAATAAAACTGGATCTAGAGAAGTTTTTCCCTTCGTGCCTGAGTGGATTGAACTTTTCGATTTAAAAAATCGGGAGAATATTGAAAAACTTCGAGTTTTTTCTAGTTCTTGGAATACAGCTAATCAGTTGAAAGATAGAGTCGCTACAATAGCCAATAATTTCAGATATGCTAAAGTGACCTTTACGCCATATGATTTAAGACACGCTTGTGCTATTAGAGCGCACTTGCAAAGAGTTCCTATTAAGGCTGCTGCGAATAATTTAGGTCATAGCATACAAATGCATACTAAAGTTTATCAGCAATGGTTTAGCTTGGAAAATACACGTAAAGCTTTTGAACAAACTTTTGAAGAAGTTCACGAAATAGATGCTTTGAAAAACGAAAATACTCGACTAAAAAAACGGATAGCTGAACTAGAAAATAAACTTGTTAGATACAATTTGCAAGGTATGATACAAACTTTTTAAATCGGGTAATCGACGCAGTTAATAGCTGCTTTTTTATTCTATCTATTTCCTTTTTTTCCTTTATTTTGTACAGATATTTACAGTATTTAATGACTTATATGAAATTAGCGAACTATTAGCAAACCAATTTATAAAGCTGATTTAAAGTTTGAGTAAGATTTACAGTATTGTAAGCATTAAAAATAGTAAACATTTAGATGACATAATTAATTAATGAAGGCAAAAGCACCGATTTATAAGTTTTGAAATAAGAATGTCCACTATGCAAGAATGCACGTTGCCGTTGCTCCTGCCTGCAACATTCAATGTAACTACTGCAACCGAAAGTACGACTGTGCTAACGAAAGTCGTCCCGGAGTAGTTAGCGAATTACTCTCACCAGAAGAAGCAGCACAAAAAGTTCTGGTAGTTGCAGGTAAGATTCCTCAAATGACAGTGTTAGGAATCGCTGGTCCTGGAGATCCATTAGCAAATCCAGATAAGACTTTCAGCACCTTTGAGCAGATTCATGCTCAAGCACCAGACATTAAATTGTGTCTATCAACTAACGGTTTGATGCTACCGGATTATGTAGACCGGATTAAGGAATTAAATGTTGACCACGTAACTATTACAATCAACATGGTCGATCCTGAAATCGGAGCAAAAATCTACCCCTGGGTTCACTACAAGCGCAAACGCTACAGAGGAATTGAAGGAGCAAGAATTCTGCACGAAAGACAGATGGAAGGTTTAGAACTCCTTCGCGAAGCAGATATTCTCTGTAAAATTAACTCTGTATTGATTCCAGGAGTTAACGACCATCATCTTCCCGAGGTAAACAAAGCTGTCCGCGAACGAGGCGCATTTATTCACAATATTATGCCCTTGATTAGCGCTCCAGAACACGGTACTCACTTTGGATTGAACGGACAACGCGGTCCTACTTCCAAGGAATTAAAAGAAGTACAGGACAAATGTTCTGGTAACATGAAAATGATGCGCCATTGCCGTCAGTGCCGTGCAGACGCAGTAGGATTATTAGGAGAAGACCGCAGCCAAGAATTTAGCAAAGACAAATTCATGGAAATGACTCCAGAATATAATCTGGAGCAGCGTCAAGAAGTTCATCAAGGCATCGAGAAAAATATACAAGAACTCGAAGCAGCTAAAAAAGGACTTGAAACCTTCGATTTAGAACTTACCGGCGAAAAAATGCTGCTAGCAGTAGCAACCAAAGGCGGTGGTATAGTTAACCAACACTTTGGACATGCCAAAGAGTTTCAAATTTACGAAGTTGATGGTAAAAACGTACAATTCATCGGTCATCGTAAGGTAGATCATTTCTGCCAAGATGGATACGGTGAAGAAGCAACTTTAGAAAATATCATTAAAACACTTGCTGATTGTCGAGCAGTATTGGTTTCCAAAATAGGGGATTGTCCCAAAGATGAACTCCAAAAAGCAGGAATAAAAGCTGTTGAAGCTTACGACATAATTGATAAAGTTGCTTTAGATTTTTACAAGGAAGCAATCAATAATCCTTCTGATAATTAATAATTTGAGATTTTGGATTTTAGATTATATTTAGCTAGCAGGGAGCGTCTCGGGTTCCCACTACCGCAAATTAATTGGAACAACTATAAATCCAAAATCTAAAATTCAAAATCCAAAATCATTCATTACCCAGTGCCATTACCTCAATTCAAAAACTTAAATAAAGTTACAAAAAATGGCTTACAAAATTACTAACAAGTGTATTTCCTGCGATTTGTGTAAAACTATATGTCCCAAAAACGCCATCAAGATAGTTGATGAACGTCCGTGGATTGACCCTGAACTTTGTACAAACTGCGTTGATAGTATTTATTCAGTACCTCAATGTAAAGCAGGTTGTCCCACATTTGACGGCTGCGTAGAAATAACATCCGATTATTGGAAAAACTGGTTTGAAAATTACAAAAATGTAATATCACAAGTTACTAATAAAACAGATTATTGGGAAAACTGGTTTAATCTTTATTCCCAAAAATATTCCGAACAGTTACCAGTGAGCAGCGAGCAGTAACCAGTAAGGAGTCGATTAATAATTATTTTCTTCTAATCTCTCCTATTACCTAGTTATTAAAAAAACAGTAAAAGAGAAAACCGTTAATTGGCTCAGTATTATTAGAGATATCAAAATTATGCAAAAAGAGTGTATTTACTTAGATAATAACGCTACTACTAAAGTAGATCCGGAAGTTGTAGAGGCTATGTTGCCCTACTTGAGTGAAAATTACGGCAATCCTTCGAGTATGCATACCTTTGGAGGAGGAGTCGGTAAAGCAGTAAAGCAAGCTAGAGAAAATATTGCAGCTTTGCTTGGTGCAGAATCCTCTGAAATTGTCTTTAACAGTGGTGGAACTGAAGGAGATAACGCTGCTATTCGAGCAGCTACCCAAGCACAGCCTGACAAAAAACATATTATTACCACCCAGGTAGAACATCCCGCAGTACTTAACCTTTGCAAACAACTGCAAAAGCAAGGCTACAGAGTTACTTATCTTTCGGTGAATCGTCAGGGACAGCTAGATTTACATGAATTGGAAGAAGCACTAACTCACGAAACCGCTTTGGTAAGCGTTATGTATGCTAATAACGAAACTGGCGTGATATTCCCGGTAGAGGAAGTTGGCAAACTAGCTAAAAAATATGGCGCACTGTTTCATGTTGATGGAGTCCAGGCTGTAGGGAAAATTCCCCTTAATATGAAAGACAGCACCATTGATATGCTGACGCTCTCAGGCCACAAAATGCATTCACCCAAAGGGATTGGCGCATTATACGTGCGAAAAGGAGTCAGATTCCGTCCTTTGGTAATTGGTGGAGGACAAGAACGCGGCAGACGTGCGGGAACCGAAAACGTCCCAGGAATCGTAGCTTTAGGTAAAGCTGCCGAACTCGAACTGCTACATTTAGATGGATCTGGAAAAAGACAAAAAAGTTTACGCGATCGCTTAGAAAAGGCTATAATAGAATCAGTTGGTGAATGTGAAATCAATGGTGGCGCAACGCAGAGATTGCCCAACACAACAAATATTGGTTTCAAATATATTGAAGGCGAAGCAATTTTACTATTACTTAATCAGCACGGGATTTGTGCATCTAGCGGTTCTGCTTGCAGTTCCGGCTCCTTAGAACCTTCTCACATCTTGCGATCGATGGGAATACCTTACACAATTTTGCACGGTTCCATTCGCTTTAGTCTTTCTCGTTACAATACAGATGCCGATATTGATGCAGTTTTAGCAGTATTACCCGCCATCGTGCGCCGTCTGCGCGAACTATCACCCTTCAAAAACGATGATGCGGCTTGGCTCAAAGATCAAGAACAAGCATTGGCTCAACACTAAAAGTGAGGAGTTAGAAGTTAAGAGTGAGGAGTTAAATAATTTACTATTCTCCTACTCTTATACTGACTCCCTCCCATACCGATTTATTATTCATAATTTATTACTCATCACTTACTACTCATCACTAAATAAAGGCTATGTGGGACTACACAGACAAAGTATTAGAATTCTTTTACAATCCAAAAAATCAGGGTACTTTAGAAGATAACGGCGAGACAGGAGTTAAAGTTGCTGTTGGGGAAGTTGGTAGCATTGCTTGCGGCGACGCTTTACGACTCCATATCAAAGTAGACGAAGATACAAACAAAATTATTGATGCTCGATTTCAGACATTTGGTTGCACAAGTGCGATCGCATCTTCCGAAGCTCTGGTAGAATTAGTAAAGGGCAAGACAATAGATGAAGCCCTCAATATTTCTAACAAAGAGATTGCCGATTACCTGGGCGGATTGCCTCAAGAAAAAATGCATTGCTCTGTAATGGGGCAAGAAGCCTTAGAAGCAGCAATCTCTAACTATAAAGGTATTCCAATTGCGGCTCATGATGAAGATGACGAAGGAGCGATAATCTGTACCTGCTTCGGCATCACCGAGCCTAAAATTAAACGCATTGTAAAAGAAAACAAGCTTACAACCGCAGAAGAAGTTACAAACTTTATTAAAGCTGGTGGGGGATGTGGAACCTGTTTGGCAACCATTGATGACATCATCATCGAAAACCAAAGAAATTCTACTTATACCGCGACTACAATATCCAAGAACGGTAGCACAAACGGTATTAGCGAAAAACCGCTAACACCAGTGCAAAAAATAGCACTAATACAAAAAACATTAGATGAAGAAATAAGACCCATTCTGATCGCCGATGGGGGAGATGTAGAACTTTACGACGTAGATGGCGATACCGTCAGAGTAGCACTTCAAGGAGCTTGCGGTTCTTGTTCTAGCAGCTTGGCAACTCTTAAAAATGCCATCGAAGCTAAATTACGCGAACGCATTTCTCCTAACATTACAGTTGAAGAAATTAACAATTAGTCAAAAAGCTCGTCAATAACTCATGATGAATCTAATATTAGTATCTGGTGTAGAACGTGCGCCACCTGCGACGTTCTATAAAAAGTCACTCACTTCGCGCGGAGTGACAATTAGCAACCACTGCACCCACTCGATAAACCAATTAATTGCAGGAGAAAATAAATGACTGACGAAAACATCAGACAGATAGCATTTTACGGAAAAGGTGGTATTGGTAAGTCCACTACATCTCAGAATACTCTTGCAGCAATGGCTGAGATGGGTAAAAGAATTATGATCGTAGGTTGCGATCCAAAGGCAGATTCCACTCGTTTGATGCTCCACTCCAAAGCACAAACAACCGTACTTTCATTGGCTGCTGAGCGCGGTGCAGTAGAAGATTTAGAACTTGAAGAAGTAATGCTCGAAGGATTCCGTGGCGTTCGCTGCGTAGAATCCGGTGGTCCTGAGCCTGGTGTAGGTTGTGCAGGTCGTGGTATTATCACCTCCATTAACTTCTTGGAAGAAAATGGCGCTTACCAGGATTTAGATTTCGTATCTTATGACGTACTTGGTGACGTTGTATGCGGGATATCTGCCAACTACCACCTAAAATGATATGATGTGGTAAATCGTTTCAAATGCAGTTGTTATGCGCGATTTATCAAGAGCATTAGGTTATTGTCGGGTTTCTACCCAGAGACAGCACTCCGAAGGTCACGGGTTAGAGCGTTATATTGAAAAATTAAAGGAATATGGTTTAAGTGAAGAGCAAATTCATTGGGATATAGAATCGGGTGCTAGTGACAAGCGAAAAGGATATAATCGAGTTCTGCAATTAGTGCGGTCACACAAAGTTGATAAGATAATTGTCCCATGTTTTGACAGGTTTACTCGTTCTGCACTGGGTTGGGAAGTAGCAAGAGAAGAGTTGCAAAAGTTTGGGGTAGAGTTAATATTTCTTGACGGTGGAAGTTTAGATTTAGAAACTCCTGAAGGTTTATTTACTAGCAGAATATTAGCTGCAATGTCGGCTCAGGTTCGAGACAAAAATAGATACAATGCTATCCAAGGACATAGATATTTTCAAGAGAAAAGAAAGATATATCAAGCAATATTTGGTTTTATAAAATCCGGTGATTCAGTTATTCCAAATACTAAGCAATACAGAAATACAAATAAAACTTATGTTGAAATAGCCAGAAAATCTGTTGAGCTATTTATTGAATCGGGTGAGTTGTCAGGAACTATTAGAAAATTAGTTGATAAATATGGATTAGAGCGAATAGGAAGATTTAAGTTTGAAGACTTCCCCAGAGATGTTTCAGCGTTTCGCAGATGGTTAGTTAATCCTCAACTATGCGGAATGGTTCGTTATTATCCGGATGATTCAGAAAAGCAAGTGATTCTTCAATCAGAACACGAAGGAATTATTAGTATTGAGCAACACCAACAGATAAATAAAATTCTAGCTACTCATCCCTGTGGTAGACGTAGAAGCGTTACAAACCCTTTAGTAGGTTTATGTAAATGTGCTGAATGCGGCTCAACGATGGAAAAGCGTTCTAATAAATATAATGGTAAAGTTTACGAACATTTAAAGTGTCCCGGTGCATATCCGAAACCACGTCAGCCTAAAAAATGTAACGTGAGAACTTATTTTCGATTAGGAGATGCTGTTGATGCTACTATTGAGGCTTTAAAAAATAGGTCAGAGAAAATAGTCGAAAATATGCCAGTTGAGAATACAGAAGAAGTACCACCAGAGATATTAGAACTCCAGCAACAGATTCTAAAATTAAAGCAGCTTAACGACCCTGATTTTGAGAGTACGATAAGAATTAAAGAGCAAAAGCTAGAAAGTTTAATTAAAACCTCAGAGCTTAATCTTGTTGCAGATGCTAGCAGAACTCGAATATTACGCAGCATCACTAAGGCTGAGGGATTTTGGGAATCTGTTGCTAGAGAAGAACTAAGAGCTATTTTTCACGAATTAGTAGAAGAAGTAGTTTGTTCAGTATCGGGTCGGTCGCAGTCATTTGTTGCGGTACTCAAAATTTGATTGCGTTCCTCCTCTGGTAGTGAAGCTAAGTATCGTTCTGCTGCTTTCCAGAGGATATCTGCTACTTTTTTAGAAATTGGCATGATTCTATGTAGAGTTAATTGCTTCTAGGTTAATGAGTTAGTTGAAAATTTCTGTTCGTGAAAAACTTAGGTCTATTTTTTCTGTTAGGTGATTGGTTGAATACTTGAATACGGTATCTATTGGTTGTGGAAATTAATTTCATAAAAGCCAGACGATATGCTCCCTTCTTTGCACATCTTTAAATTTCAGAAAGCAGCAAGTCTTACTTCCTACAAGAGAAGCTAGTTCAACCACTTTCATCATTCTGTGTTGGCATAATATCTTAAATTAGCACAGCATCTTTGTATGACATATGCTCCGCTTGTTATCAGATATTTTACAGTTGATTTAACAGGCGCTAAATCAATCTCATTTAGCTTTGATAAATTTCGCCAAATTATTCAAGAACACCGCTTTAAGAAACAAACTTTTTTCTGATTGCAAGCCCCCACTATGCAAATGCAGAAAAATGTTGTTTACCATACAATCTTGCGCTGAATTATTACAAATAGACCTGTTTTAGACCAAAAAGAAGCTCTATGAACTATTTATACACATTTATTTGTATTTTGACAATTTTTTCACCCGATAGATAACTACAGCTTAATATCAAGCTGTATAATAAAAGATGAAAATAAAGTATTTATCTACGTAAATAAATAAAAGTCGATACTGCTTCAAATTGCCTCTCAATAAGCCTTAGCAATAATATTAATCACATACATGTTATAAATTGTAGTGTTAATGAAACACAGGGATAACCGAATACTGATATTCAGCTAAATTTCAACAAAATTTGATTCATTTTCGTTGTTTTGCCTGTTATCTCTGCATTTTAGGTATTAGTAAAAAATAATTAAAAAGAAATTTTTGCGAATTAAAGTTTTATTTTTTTGCTTAAGATGTTATCTTTTTTACGCATCTAATTTTTGTAACCCAGCTTACATTAGTCTTTGATTTTTTTTAGATTCTAAATTTAATAGAATTAATTTTCAAATTAGCTATGTAATTACATAGAATGTTCAACTATATATTTGTATAAAAACTTTTTTATTAAGCACAAAAAATAATTTTTAAAACTACAAATAGCAAAACAAATATCACTTTTGATAGATTTGTTTTCCTGGTAATTTAGTCATCATTTTTTCAGCCAGTGTTTTCGGCTACAGCAAAACCACCAGAAAATTTGTTGATGGATTTTAATACCCGTATAATTTTATAACCTGCGGATATTTACCAAGCGATAATTGATTCCCTATTCACTCGCACTGGAGTTTACAGTTATGACTAAAAAATTTCGCGCATTTGCGGTTCGTATTCTAATAACACAGCATGGCTTACGTCTAGTGCAGCGATTGCGTAAGCTGAAAATGCGTTTAGTTGCTTCGTTGAAAAATAGTATCGACTACTCTCCTGATAGTTAAATTCCGAAAGGAATAACGGAAGCTAATTATTTCAATTTTCGTTTTTCTCAATAGTTCGAGAACTTTCTGCTACATATACAGCAGGATAATCATTCTCTGCTCTGGGAGAATTTGAGTCTAGTAGCATAATGCTAAGTAAATTCCCTCATCATCAAAAAATAAATTAGGAAGCAATTTTTGCTTTATCTACAACGCTTGCCCATCTATCTGCTAGTCCTCTAAGGATTTCTTCAATGTCATTATCACTTGCAGATAGTATTTTGACGCGCCAATCCATTTCTTCTGTACGAATCCTCAACCAAAAACTATCCTGAAATTCTTTTGGCATACAACCAAGCAAGCTGAAAAATTCTCCTGCTTCTAAATCAAGTTTTCCCGTGCGAAATCGACTGAGACGACTTTGATGAACTCCAGTCCAAGCGCTAACTTGTTTGGCTGAATAATCAAAAGCCAACAATAATTGATTGAAAATTTCTCTGTGCTGGCTCATCGCAACATTTCTTTACTTGTTGATTGCTGAATTAGCAATATTATATTTTTGTGATTGCTATTTCAGCAATGCTTACTTTTCAAGGAAGACGACTCACGCATAAGTGAGGCGGCTTTGAGTACCCATATCATAGCACCAACAACCGAGCGTGAGGTAGTGATTTTGAAGCGTCCAATTAATAGACCAATAATCGGCTTAAATGTTTCAAGCTTTCTAAAAATATATGACTAAAAACAATTGCTGCGTAAAAAGCGAGTTGAATTCTGACGAACACAAGCAAAAAACACCTCTTTTTTATCGACTAACTCATAACGAATGGGTTGAAACTGTGAAAAACTTAACTGGAGCCGAAATCAAGGTGCTGTACTACTTACGCTCGCTCGACCCCTTTGGCGATCGCAATCTCGAATACAGTATTACGGAAATGGCTAAAGAATTAAATATCTCCAAAGGAGCAGCATCAAAAGCAGTTAAGAAATTAGACCAAATTGGTTTGATTGAGGCACAAATATCGAGAGTAAAAATCAAAATCACTACTGACCAATACAAAGATACTGAGTTTCCTATAGGAAACGAACAGCAGCCAGAACCTTTGTCATATGGTGATTTGAGAACCCCTCAGACTATTAAGACTTATTCAGACTTTATAAAGACTCTCTCAGAACAGGAGCGAGCGAGTTTTTTGAATTTTTGTCAAGAAAAAGCGAAAAGTCTTAGTCAGGAGGTGATTGATTTAGAAGCATGGTTAGCAAGTAAAACTAAAGCTGGAGAAAATCGTTGGGAAGTTCAGTAGACATCTCCGAAAACAACCAAAGTCTTACTATCACTACGTTTAAAATTGCGATCGCCAAATCGTAAAGGTAGTTAGTTTGTACGCAAAAATAAGGCTTTGAGATGCTTACTATTAATAACTAGCTAAAAAGTAGTATATGTTGAAATCAATATACTATTGGAATATTTCGTTATTTATAGTCATAAAATAAATGTGCCTATTCGTAATCTAACAAGTCCACAAATTGTCATAATTATCTGTTCATATTTACTCGATTTTAATCTAAATCTTTCTTGGGCTACTCGAAATATTTTTACCAAACGAATTAGATGTTCAACAAAAATGCGTTCCGAAGCTAACTCTTTATTTCTTTCTTTTTGCTCTAGAGTTAATTCTTTTTTCTTCGGTTTTTTATGAGGAGTTTTAATTGACTCTTCTCCTTCATAAGCCTTATCTCCATTAAATTTTTGATTTGGGTCAAACCCTTTTCGGGATTCACGAAACAATTTCACATCATTTTTAGGTCCTGGTTTACCTGCTACAACATCAACAATATCTTTACCGTCTGGTAAAACGATTAATTGATTTTTTCGAGTGTGGTTTTTCTTTTTACCTGAGTAATATTTTTTTTGTTCTTGATATTCTCCAGGTCTCTCTATAGGCTGCTCACAGCTATCGACTATTAACTCATACTCTGTTAAAAGTTCTTGAACAATTTCGTAATCATTTGAGTTTTTTTTACCTGTTCAAGCAGACTTGGTGGTAGCAGTTTACCTAAAATTGGAACCCAGTAATTAAACGTATCATTAGAATAGTGTTTCACTCACACCAAATTGAATCCCAAGTAATTGAAATGTTGTAAATTGTCGTAAGTATATCAGAGTCAATAATATTTGTTCTTCAAAGGATAACTTAGTCTTGCGACCACCCCCTTTTTTTATAATTCTTGTTTTTCTTAATTCTACTTCTGATTGGGTTTGAGTATGTAGGTTAATCGCTTGCTTTATTAGTTGCTTTAACTGGTCGTAATTTAGACCCACTAATCTTTGTGCTTCTTGGGGATGCTTTTCGATGTACCCTAACATTGAATTCATATTCTTAACCTTTGTAAAGGCTGATTGAATATTATTTTACCAGATTTAATTTATATTCCGGAGATGTCTAGTACCGTTTTTATAAAGCTTCTCGAAGTTCCAGACATCAAGAAGAACTTTCTCGAATACAAGCAAGAGAGCAAGTGAAACAGTGGAAGCGTAAATTAGAAGAACAAACCGTTACTGCTACTGTCGCTTGTAAAGAGTCGTTGCACGAAGAGAACGATAAGCATGAATAACATGATTCATCAGATGCCCCCTGCAAATATAGAAGTCGAAGAAGCGGTACTTGGTGGAATACTTCTAGACCCCCAAGCCATTGTTAGAGTACGCTCTAACTTAATTCCAGAAGCTTTTTATATCAAAGGTCATTCCGATATTTATAGTGCAGCACTGCAACTTGATAATCAAGGTAAACCAACAGATTTACTAACTATTATCAGTTGGCTTAATGACCACGATTTACTTAAAAATATAGGTGGTAGGAATAAATTAGCAACACTTGTAGACCGCACTGTATCAGCCGTAAATATTGATTTTCTTGCCGATTTAATTATGGAAAAGTATAGAAGGAGGCAATTGATAAGAGCAGGTAATGAAATCGTTCAACTCGGCTACCAGACAGAAGTTGAACTACCACAGATATTAAATAGCTCCGAACAGAAAATCTTTCAAATTTCTAATCAAAGAACTTGCTCAAATACCGAACATAACAGCACAATAGCCTTTACTGCTTACAAAGAAATAGAAAATGTCAATCCTATTTATTCCACAGGATTTGAGCAACTAGATAAGTTGATAGTAGGGTTTGAACCTGGTACTTTAACTTTGGTTGCAGGCAGACCGTCAATGGGGAAAAGCGCTATCTCTTTAAACCTGGCACTGAGGATGATATTACGTCATTCTCTTCCAGTGATATTTTTTTCATTGGAAATGACTAAAGAGCAGTTGGAATATCGTTTATGGAGTTTAATCAGCATTGCTTCCGATTATAAAAATTGTGACCTTGTTCCGATACCGAGCGACCGCATCCGCAGACACCGAGCTTTGAGTGAAACCTTGGCTGATTGGGAATTAAACAATATCAACAAGATTGTCAATATTGCATCAACTTTACCGCTCTACATTAGTGACATTAGGGGGATTAAAGTTTCTGACATTGCTCATGAATGCCGTCAAATCAAAAGTAAGAAAGGAAAAATAGGATTGATTGTAATTGATTACCTACAGATGATGGCTTCCGACTTGAGCGGTAATCGTAGTTATGAGTTAGGAGAAGTAGCAAGGGAAATTTATAAAATGGCAGGTGATTTAGATGTTCCCGTATTAGCACTTTCCCAAATTAATCGGGCTGTCGAAAGTAGACCAGTTAAACGTCCAACAATGAGTGACCTCAGTCAATCGGGGATTTTAGAGATGGTTGCCGATAACATTATCCTCGCATATAGGGACGAGTACTATAACCCGAATACTTCAGACCAAAAAATATTAGAACTGATTGTAGCTAAAGCAAGACATGGAGAAACTGGAACAGCCACTGTTCTATTTGACAAATCTTATGGGGCTATTGCGTTACTGATGGAATAAGATTCCTTTCACAATATTTGACATCCGATAAATAGAATTTGGATTGAAAGCAGAATAATTATGAATATAAATTCAGCTTCAATAATTTAGTTCTGTTTTGATTATTTATTTACTTTACCAATTCTTCGATTGTTGCTTTTCCATTACCATTATTGACTCTTACCGTCCACAACAATACTTTACCATCAGCACCACCACTAACTATTTTTATCTTACTATTCTGAAGCGGATTGATATCGACTGACAAAACCGCTTTTTCATGTTTCAAATTATTATTGCTATTTATTTCAATTTTTTTTTTACTAGTTACATCCCATAATTCTACATTTCCCTTCTTATTCCCAGTAACTACATAATTTCCATCTGAGCTAATTGCAACTGATTCGATTGGAGCATTATTATTAATGGAATACTCTTGTTTGTTTTGAGTATTCTGTACGATGATTTGAGCATCAGGACTAGCACTAGCAATATAATTACCACCAGGGCTAACTGCTGCTACAGTAAACTGTTTTGGTTTATTTGCATCGACTTTAAAAAAAAATTGACTAAAAATGTATATTATCAGTCCAGTAATTCCAATAACTCCAATAATGAGTATTAACCTCTGCATGAATTCAGCATTAGCTTCTCCATTTGATAAAAAATTTTGATTTGAATTAGGTGGCTCATACTTTGTAAGTTCTTCTTTCTCCACAAGATTTGATAATCCCCGCCAAACTTCTGCTTGTTTGAGAACATCTTCTGCTTTAATTTCAGTGACAACTACTAATATTTCTGAATCTTTGTTTTGTGGTAGACGGCACTTTTCAAGTTCATTAATGATTTTTTCGATATTATCTGGTGAGTTTTTTCCTATCATTAAATGCTCGGTTCCAGCAGACGTACTATCAGTGTGAAGTGATGCTTTGTCAATAATATTCTTTATTCCTGCATAATCGACTTCAAATCCCAATTCCCCTCCTTTTTTTACAGCACAGTCGATTTCACGGTCTAGCTCTTCCTTTAATGCAAGTACAGCAATTCCTCGTATTTTTTGCTCGTTTTTTTGATTATCTTCAGCAATCAAAGCTATAGAGTTGCGGATAGTACGATTTTTATAGTCTTTTCGTTCGCTTGCTTTCATTCCTGTCACGAGTAATATTAATTTATTTTCATTACTCTTGCGTCCTATAAAAATTGAATGTGCTTGAGTATCAAGTAATTGTTTAAACTTACTTACCCAAATTGGTTCATCTACGGGTTTTTCTCCAGTCTCTGTAATCTCCTGCCAGATGTAGTCCTGCTGTTGTGAAATACCAGCGCTGAGAATATAAATTTTCACTACTAACTCCTATTTTTTCAGGGAGCAACGCGATTTTGTGAAAACCAGTGCGATCGCCATACCTACACTTAAATAGTGCAACACAAAAAGTACACATATTATATGTATAAATACGCAATAAATAGAAATAAGGAGTTGCAGCGAAGCTGCAACTCCTTATTCTTTAATAACAAAAAAAGGTAAGATTCCTTATTGTCAGGGGTTTTGAAAAGCAAAACCCTCCGAGAGCGGAGTGCTTACCAAGATGAATAAAATATATGCAACTTTAGATTTAAACAAATCTGTGAAAGAATTTAAAGAGAATGTTATGAAAATTTTAGAATTGACTGATGTTGAAAATTGGGATGGAATAAAAATAAAAAATAAAGAAGAAGAAATAAGGAATATTGCTTTGATTTTAGCAGGGCAATGTACCGCAATACTATTATATAATCTTTCTCATAATACAACTGCTATCAATACAGCAAATAAGAAAACACAATCATGGTGGCGTACAAGAACGAAAAATCATGGATATAAAAATCGTCAAATACTAACTATAGGAAATGTAGAATTAAATCTTACATTGCCTTATGTTGTAGAACGTAATAATAAAAAAAATAAAACTTTAAATCAAGGGTTTTGTCCTTTTCTAAGATGGTTAGGCATGGAAGAAGGAGTTACCCCATTGGTCTGGTCAAACATTGCAAAGTATGGTGCAATAAGCTCGTCTTTTGAAGCTGCTCGTAAAACATTAATAGACTGGGGTATTAATATTAGTTTAAAACGTATAGAACGATTGACTTATTGTTTTGGTAAAATAGGATTGAGCTTACGTGAATCAAAAATATTTAATCTTAAAATTGGTAATTTAATACCAGGTAATACATTAAAAAACCAACGGGTAGTGATAGCTGCCGACGGCGGAAGGACTAGGATTCGTATTGATAAAAAAGGTCGCAAAAACTCTAAAACAAACAGGCATGGTTTTACTGGAGAATGGATTGAGCCAAAAGTTTTGACTATCTACACCGTAGATGAGAAAGGTAAAAAAAATAAAAATGGTGAAATCCCTATTATAAATGACGGAACTTATGAAGATTACCGCGGATTTCTTAAAATACTAGAAATGTACCTTGTTAGTCTGGGAATAAATCAAGCTAGACAAGTGCTATTAATTGCCGATGGAGCCGAATGGATATGGAAACATATTCCTCCACTTCTTGAAAAATTAAATTGCCCAACAGAAACTTATCAATTATTAGACTTTTATCACGCTACAGAACACTTACAAGTATTTGCAGATAATGCTTTTTCTAAAGAAACAGAGCGAAAAAAATGGTTTAAACAAACTCGTTCTGCATTGAAAAAAGGTAAGATAAATTCCATTATTCAAGAAATGAATAAACTCACCTTAGAATTTACTGGTGAGCGCCGCAAAAATGTAGATAGAGAAATCAATTATTTTATCAAAGGGAATAAAGAAAGACGTTTCAATTACCATAAAATTTCATCTCTTAAACTACCTATTGGCAGCGGTGCTGTAGAAAGTTTAATCAGACAAGTTGTTAATTTACGTTTGAAAGGAAATAGTAAATTTTGGTTAAAAGAGAATGCTGAAATTATGTTACACCTTCGTTGTCAATGGATTGCAGGTTGTTGGAACAACTTCTGTGACTCTATTTTAACTGCACTTGTTAAGCCGATACAGATTGCATAAATTATACCAATCATTCTTTTTCTTCTTTATTATGTAATTATTAGCACCCTTCCGCTGGGGTATTTTTTGCTGACTTTATATCTATAACTAAGAGATGTGTGCCGCAAAGCGGCACACATCTCTTTTCTTAGACAGTATTATTACTTCCATACTCTGTATTATTTGTATTAATATTACTGATATTTGTTGTTAACGATCGCGATAAAACTGGTTGATTTCACAAAATCGCGTTGCTCCCTTTTTTCATCTCAAGTCTGTTTTTACCTTGTAGAATGCAGAATCCGTTACTCGATTTACATTGGAGAGCAGACTTACGCGCTGCTTCTTTAAGGTAATCATCCCAACCTAACCAATGATTAAGCCAATTAAAAAACCCCCATTTTGTATCTAAATGAAGTTTGAGGACAAAACTCAAAATATACCTTAAGGGTTGGTCGCTATCTTTAGGGGTATATTGGGCATCATGGCTCATTTTACGAAAATAAAAATGTGGTGTGCCATCAATATCTTTAACTCTAGAGAATAATACTGTTCCCACTGTCTGCACGGGTGTAACTACGCAAGCAACCTTGGTGAACAGATTTTCACTGCTGAAGAATTTCAATAAATTTTCATATTTATCCTTAATTTTGTGTAATAAATCATTAGCATCTTGTTCATTCTGCAAATATTTCTCACAGCGCATGGGGGCAAGAATAACCAGTCGAGGCTCTTGTAAATCTGCATAATTTCTTTGAAAAACATTAAGTATTTGCTTGGGTTTATTTACTAAATCATTCCATTTACCATTTACTTCCATAAGTGCTGGAGCATCAATTGCAATTAGAACAGCAACTGACTCATGCATCATCTTTTTGACAAATTCCTCATTTTTACCATCAAGATAACCACCGGGAAAATCCTCAAAAACTACTTCTAAGGATGCTTTATCACCTGGTTTTCCAAGACAAAACTTAAAAGATTGAGAATCTTGCGTCCCTTCCAATCCTCCTGTTGCCTCAAAATCATCCAGTAAAGCTTTTAGCTCTCCTAACCGTTTTTGTAAAAGTGCCGAACTTTCCGCATCGGGTGTAAGTTGTAAACCAGCTTCGCCAATAGTATTATCGAATTGCTCGTACATAGCAGTTAAAAGACTTGTCTTGCCTACACCTCTATGTCCTAGCATTGTGACTTTAAGTTGTTTAGTCATTTAATTCTCCTTGCTGTATTAGTTAAGAAATTGAAGTGAGTCTTGTTGATTGAACTTTGTTACCTTGTCAACCCCTTCCAGCCATCCTTGACGAAGTCTGGAGCGCTCACCTAATAACTCAAATTCTGAAGCCCATATAAAAGAGCGCTCCTGGTTAAGAAAAATTCGCCATTCTATCTTGACTTTTTCAGCGCGAAGTAAGCGGTCGAGAAATTCCTCGACTATGGCAAAAGCAGCTTGGGAAGGCTCGTAAAGAAATTGTTCCAGAGCATTCTCGCATTGATATATAGCTTCGCCGTGAAGTACTTCTAGATTCTGCTTGATTTGTTCAGCACTAGGAGGTTTAGATAGTTCTAACTTCTTCATATCAGGAGTTAATCCATCGAGACATTTACGAATTCGATGCTGAATTGTACCCCGATAAGAAAGCTCAAATTCAGATAGCATTTTAAATCCAAATTTTAGTCTACTGGCTTCCCCTTCTATAATTTCTTCATCAACTAAGTCAGCGATCGCCTTCAGAAAATCAGACCCTTCTGCTTCTGTTATTCCTCCTAAACCTCCATTTTTAATTAACACTTCCGCTACCTGAGATTTAACTCGGTTTAAGGAAATTTTTAAACCATCATCTAAAGACAAGAAATGTTGTGATAAACGAGCGCGAACTTCATTGAGATAGCTATTATAAGCATTGTCATAACTCCCCTCACTATCACGTCTCTTGTCTATTTCTTCTAAAGAAGACGGAATACCTGTATCTTTATAACAAGCTTGAATAGCTTTATCTACAGATTTTTTGAAGTCTTGGTCATGCTTATTAATTTGTTTTCTCAATTGTCGTAGTACTTCCTCAAGACCACTGGTTAAGTCTTTCCAAAGTTTCTCAAATAAGACCTCAAATTTTCCAGTTTCTAGTGACTGTTTTGCTTGTCCTAAAGCTTTTTGGGCTTTGTCTATCTCAGAGCTAACCAAACCTTGAAGCTGTATGAGACGCTCCTGACAAGCAGAAGCATATTTTTTATCTAGAGAATTGATATTATCGGCTAAGTAGTTAAGGATTGGATCTAAAACTAGATTATTGGCTTCTTCAGGCTCAGCACAGTTAGCTACTATACAATCAGCTACATTGATGTGTTTATTTGCAATATCCTTTTGTAATCCTTCGCAATTTTTTAAATTACTCCCATCACCCAATTTATTGAGAACCATAAAAGACCATAGTGGAAGTGGCAAATCATTCAATGCTCCATTCGCTGTGTCATAGAGTTGCACATCAACATCACCCCAAAAATCTCCAGTACTCTTGGGCATTCGTACAAAAAGCACTGCATCAATGTCTTCACCGATGGTTTGTATCATTCGCTTTTCGTCTCCAATACCTGTATCTCCCAAACCAGGTATTGGAGACGAAAAGCAATTCTTCCAATGTCATCTTTGGAGAAGTTACAGATAATTTTGACTTCTTTCACTGCCAAATAGTTGAAATAAATTCGCTCTCCTTGAAGATTATCTTGGGCTACATATTCACGAATTTCTGCTTTCTGGATTTTGCATGGAGACTGTGTTTGTAAAAGCTGACGATATTTATCTATATAGCGAGTTTTAAGTTTAGCAAGGGCTTGTAACTCAGATAGAATATCCTGCTGAGCTTTGGAGACATCTATTTCCTGCAAGCGCCCATTTAGGCTTGGCTCGTCAACTTTTTCTAGTAGCTGTTGACGATAATTTTCAAGATAGTTAAGTGCAGAGGTAAGATTGTTTAAATTTTCTGTTACCTGCTCAATTTTACTTGCCAAAGGTTGGCGTTTTTCAATAATATTGGCAATTTGTTTAGCTCTGTTCATAATCAAATATAAAATTAATTTCAGTCAAACTAATGTAAACCCTATGCAGAAAGATAGGGGCTTGAAATTAAGAATGTTTAGCTATTCTCTAAGGATAAATTATTTATTTGTATTTAAATGTATTAGCATTTAAGTATAATTATTTTGTTTATCCTATATTATCCAAGCCAATATAACACCACAATTCTTATAGCTGCAACTACGATTCATAGCTTATCTTCTGAATCAAAATTTTTATTTATTCATAGAAAATTCTGACTACTAACCCAGTTAAAATCAAGCTGAATCGTTGTAATCCTGCATCAAGTCTTTAATTTCACAATAATGCTGGTAATCAATTTCCAATTGTTTCAAGTCGGTATCTAATATTAAATTTTTCAATGATTGTACTATTTCTTGAACTTGATTTTCATCACTGACACCTGAGTAATATATTTTGATCCATTTGTCAGCTTTGCTAATGAATCTCCTGTAAGAAGAATATCACCTCCACCTACAAATGAAAAAGCATCCGAAATTGACTCGACACAGCAATGGTTAGCTGTTAATCAATTAGGAAGTTATGGTACTGCACAAATTACACCTTTTACTCAAGCTGTTCTATCTTTACCAAATTTGGCAGCACGTATGGAAGCTGCTTCCAAAGATAAACTCAAGGTATGGACTTCTCGTCCGCTTTCTCAACTTATCAGCGTTAAAGATTCTGAGAAAACAGCAGTGTCGATTATTGGTACCGCACAAAGAATGTTTCAGCGTTTTCTTAAACGTGATTTTGTAGGCGCTTTTTGCGGTAAAACAACGCTACCGCTGGATTTAGATGGAAAGCAGTTGATTGTATTTGGATTGGATAGAAATAACCGAGATATTGTTGGTCCCTTACTTGCGGCTATCTTACATATGATTGTCACTCGCAATGTATCGCGAACCGTACCGCGTTCCAACCCTTTGATTGTGGCTTTGGACGAATTACCAACTTTGTATCTACCAGCGTTAGTAAATTGGCTTAACGAAAATAGGGAAGATGGATTTGTAGGGATTTTAGGATATCAAAATATTGCTCAGTTGGAGAAAGTTTACGGAAAAGAATTGACAAGAGCAATCTTTGGGGGAACTGCGACTAAGTTCATATTTAATCCCCAAGATACGGAATCAGCGAAGTTGTTCAGCGATTACCTGGGAGAAATGGAGATTCAATTTTAATTCCAACTTTATATAATCCATTACCTTCTGAGAATGATATCGCTGATTACCTCAAAAAAGAATTACCATGTTTGACACAGAAAACTAATATGTCGAGCCTAGTAAGTGCTGCTTCTGGTCTGACTATTGAAGAAATTCGCTTGGGGTTAAAAATTGCTATTCGTCCTGAAGAGACAACAAATATTCATGATTTATTAAAGCAACTTTTAGCTTACAAGATTAATCGCTTTCGTTCTTTGAATTTGAATTTTGTTTCAAATCCAAGCGTACCTGATTTTGGCGGTTTGGATTTGTTCAAAAAATTTATAGAACAAGCCAAGCTGGATTTTTCGACGGAAGCTAGGAAAGCAAATATTCCTCTTCCCAAGGGATGTTTGTTAGTGGACCACCTGGAACTGGTAAAACTCTTGCTGCAAATGTCTGTGCTTCTGTTCTGGGTTTTCCTCTTGTCAGTATAGATACCGCAGCCTTTGTAAGCGGTGGTGCTACGTATTTGAAGCGTACCTTGAAACGGGTGGAAGCTTGCGCTCCTGTAGTGCTTTATTTTGATGAGTTGGATAAATTGTTTTCTACGTCAGATACAGGTGGGGAAGATACTAATTCTACACAGATTTTAGGAACTTTACTTACTTGGTTGCAGGATAAAAAAACTGCGGTATTTGTGGTTGCTACTCTCAATAGAATTGATGTGTTACCACCTGAGTTAACCAGGATGGGAAGATTTGATGAAATATTTTATGTGGGATTCCCTCAAGCTTACGAGCGTAAGGAAATTTTGATGATGCATTTAGCAAGATTTGATAAGCGCTATAAGGATAGTGATGTGCTTTCACAGAAGGAGTGGCGGATTATTCTCAATAATACTGTTAACTGTACTGGTGCGGAATTAGCTCGGATGGTAGAGAAGGCTGCTCGCAAATTGTTTCACCAGGGGCTTAAAATGAATATTGGTTTGAATGAATTATTGGAACAACGGGACTCGATGGTGCCGTTGTATGTCAGAGACACTGATAGAATTTTGGCGTTAAGCGAAGCTCACCGAAGGTATCGCTAACCGTGCTAAGTATTTTTCACAACCTGCTAGCAGTGAAGATACATCGGTGTTTGCTCCTGCTATTACTTCCTTTTGGGGTGATGCGGTATAAGATTATAACTATAAATAATAGCTAACTCTAATAACCTATACCGCTTGTACTAGTGAAGCAGATTCAGTTTTCGTTTGGTTTTCTACTAGGGAATTAGCGATTAAATTCAATACCTCAGACTTGCGCTCAATCGACATCGAACCAATTAGCGATCGCAAATCAACCGTGTCTAGCATTGACTCCCCATTTAAAAGAGAAAAATAATAAATCTTTGCATCACTTGGTAGTGCAGCTATCAAGTTGAAAAGAGTTTCAGCCATCAAATCTTTACCGTTCCGAAACTGGCTAATCTGACGCTCCTGCACCCCACTTTTCTGAGCTAGGACTTTTGCCTGAATACCGAATTTTTTTAATGTCTGGTTAAAAGCTTCTCTATAATGCATTTTTATATATAAAAGTACAATTTATGCTAATTAAATTGTATTATTAATCTATAAGCACAAAAGCCTAGATAGAAGGCGGATAATTTAATGCTACCAGATTAATCCGGTTGCGACTTAATGTTCTGCCTCTACCAATAAATTTACTGTGAAACTCTCAAACCTTTACAATACCAGCTCAAGCCGTTGATAGCCATATAACAATATTCTTTTTCTTGCTTCTATTTAAGGGTTAAGTGTGTTTGCTTTCGGCTCGTAGAGGATTCATTCGTAAGGAAGATGTAAAAATGACAACTCTTTTTGACATTGAATTATATCAGGACTTTGAAAAACAAGGTACTCAACGCGACTGGGATAAAGTTTTTTATGACCCTGCTTGGGACGAACCAAACGGTCTTACCAAAATCGAGCAAAACAAAGTTTTGGGAGAGGAAGAGGAGAATTTATCCCCTGAGAACAAATGTTTGTCAGGACTATCTGAATCTATAACGGTCAAATCGGCGGATACAGAAGAATTAACCCCAACTCCTCAAAGTTCGATTCAACGGGAGCAAGAATCTGACCGATTATTATCTAATCATTCTTTGAAAGCAATCAGCTTGTGGCAGCCTTATTGCTCATTGATTGCTTTGGGTATAAAACAGTATGAGACTAGAAGCTGGAAAACCAACTATAGAGGTAAACTGTTAATTTGTTCTACAGCCAAGCTTACTAAAAAGCAATATCAAGAGTATTTGAAGATTTGTAGTAGCCTCGAATTACCAGTTTGGAGCGAAATTAATTTTCCGTGTGGGAAGGCGATCGCCGTTTGCGATTTAGTAGATTGCATCCCGATAACACCTTCATTTATCAAAGAACAGTCAGAGACAGAAATAACTAGTGGGGATTGGGAAGTTGGACGTTATGCATGGAAATTAGAAAATATTCAACCGATAACAGAACCGTTTGCTGTTAAGGGTAAGCAAGGATTATTCAATATCTCTATTGATACTCTTCCATCTAATCCTGAAATAGCAGAATTAATAGAGGCTAAGGAATCAACCACTCCTATTCCATCAGAAGATTATTTAAAATCTAATGCAGGGAGTAGGGGACAGGGATCTCTTAGCAATAAATCATTATCATCAGACGAATGGTACACTCCACCTCATATATCTGAGCTTGTTACTCAGGTACTTGGACAAATTAGCCTTGACCCCTGCGCGGATGAAGAGAAGCATATACCCGCAGCAATGCATTACACCGCGATGGATGATGGATTAATTAAAGAGTGGGAAGGGTGCGTATTTATGAATCCTCCATACTCTGCGCCAAGTGTGTGGATAAAAAAGTTGCAAGCTGAATTTGAATCGGGACGTGTAACGGAAGCTATCGCACTAGTTCCTGCTGCTACGGACACTAAATGGTTAACTCCAATATTGAAATCTCAACCCGTTTGTTTTTGGACTGGTCGAATCAAGTTCCTTGATACGAGTTACAAGCCAAAATTATCAGCTCGGCAATCGCACTGTCTGGTTTACTGGGGTGAAAACTGGGAAAAGTTTAAGGAAGTGTTTGACCCTTATGGTGTGGTTTATCCACCAGCATCTATGTGGGTTAACAAAAATGTTTCTACGCAGGATACAGCACTACCTGTTGAACGAACCGGTAGTACTCACTTAGAGGAACACTCATCATCAGTACTACCTGTTGGAACCGGTAGTACTCAATCGGAGGAACACTCATCATTAGTACTACCTGTTGAGCGAACCGGTAGTACTCAGTTAGAGGAAAACTCACCATCAGTACTACCTGTTGGAACCGGTAGTACTCACTTAGAGGAATACTCATCATCGGTACTACCTGTTGAGCGAACCGGTAGTACTCAGTCGGAGGAACGCTCACCATCGGTACTACCTGTTGAGCGAACCGGTAGTACTCAGTCGGAGGAACGCTCACCATCGGTACTACCTGTTGGAACCGGTAGTACTCAGTTGGAGAAAAACTCACCACCAGTACTACCTGTTGGAACCGGTAGTACTCGCTCGGAGGAAAACTCACCATCAGTACTACCTGTTGGAACCGGTAGTACTCAGTTAGAGGAAAACTCATCATCGGTACTACCTGTTGAGCGAACCGGTAGTACTCAGTTAGAGGAAAACTCACCATCGGTACTACCTGTTGGAACCGGTAGTACTCGCTCGGAGGAAAACTCACCATCAGTACTACCTGTTGGAACCGGTAGTACTCAGTTGGAGGAACACTCATCACCAGTAGTACCTGTTGAGCGAACCGGTAGTACTCAGCTAGAGCAACACTCATCATCAGTACTACCTGTTGGAACCGGTAGTACTCTGCTAAAGGAACACTTACCACCAGTACTACCTGTTGAGCGAACCGGTAGTACTCAGCGAAAGGAACACTCATCATCAGTACTACCTGTTGGAACCAGTAGTACTCTGCTAAAGGAACACTTACCACCAGTACTACCTGTTGAGCGAACCGGTAGAACTCTGCTAAAGGAACACTCGACATCGGTACTACCTGTTGGAACCGGTGGTACTACTCGAAGAAGTTACGGCGAAGGCACGGGTAGAATACACTGGAGGATTATTACCAAGAAGAACGGTAAACAGTATCAGCAACCGTGGTACGACTGGCAGCTAAAAAGTGGTTAAAAAACAATTTCTAAAAGTACTTATATTCCAAAAAGGTTATTATCCCAGGTGCAGATGTTGGAGGCACAAAAAGCACCAATAAGGGGAATATTACAGTTGTTGGGAATAAACCTGTAGTTGTTAAAATATTAAATTATTTTGCTCCCGCTGCTACTGCTACAGATGGTATTGGGGTGTAAGTATAATTCATAATTCGTAAAAACATATACTAGTTTAAGTTTTATTGATATAAATTAAACAAAATACTCAAGCATAAATCATATTTTATATATTTAATATCTAAAATAATTCAGTCATGAGATAATATTTATTGTTCTTTTTAGCATAAATTATAATTACAAGTTCATCAAACCAATTAATGGACATTAATATCCGAAAAGAAGAATTCAGTTATGCATATATATATGCTGTTGTATCGGCAGCGGGGTATTCATGTCAGATAGCATCTAGACCTATGGATATAGGTGGAATAGATATCGTTATTTCAGGTCAAGAAAAGGAATATTCTTTGTATCCACCGCGCTTAGAAATTCAAGTCAAGTCTACTTCTACTTCTGTAATAGATAATGAGTTTGTTAGATACCCGCTTAAGCTTAAAAACTATAACGAACTGAGAAAATCAAAAAATGGCCGTTCCTAAAATTTTGATTGTTATTTTGCTTCCTGAGAACCCACAAGAGTGGGTTAATCATTCAGAAGCTGAGTTGTGCTTACGTAAATGTGGATATTGGTTATCATTAAAAGGAAAACCACAAACGCGAAACGTTGAAAGCGTTACGGTTTATTTACCGCGCCAACAAATATTTACAGTGAATGCCGTAAAAAATCTTATGGAGCAGGTTGAAGCAAGGGATCAATTATGAAAGCAATCGTCAATGATGTTGAAATACTTAACTCTTTAGAACCATGTCAAGTTGAAAGTTATCTAAAGTCTAAAGGTTGGCATGAAAGGACTCGCGTACCTAATGAAGTATCGGGATGGACTAGAGATACTTTCTCCGAGGACAAATTCAAAATTTATTTACCATTAAACCCTAGTTTTGATGATTACCCGCGCCGTATGTATGAAGTTATGGAAATTTTAGAAAAAGTAGAGAATCGTTCTCAGCTTGATATATTAGGCGAACTTATTACTATTATTCATAACGTTACCGTTCAAGGTATTGTGATACAAATTGACGAACCATTGTTGGAACATTTGGATGGTGAAGTAACCTTGATGGGTGTAGTAGTTGATAAGCTAAGAAAAATAAAAGCTGAATTAAAAAAACACGATTATATTTTAGCAATTAAGGCTTATCAAGAACGCTTAACAATCACTTGTCAAGGTGATTTGATTAAAGAGAATGATGTTTTTATGTTAAAAAATCCATCTAATATAACTTTGAAAAATGTTGAATAATGCTATTAACTAATAATAGCTACTTCAAGCACGTCATTTTTAATCTTTAAGCTCTTCAAAAATACCATGCTACTTTTCTATCAATAATTTACAAATCACTAAAAACCACTAGACAGAACCTTCTCAACCCTCGTCGAAATATTCTCTTCTGCACAAGCTTTCAAAACCTTGATAGCAGTTTTATTGCTCTTCTTCGCGAAATACTCCCATATTCTGAGCCAATCATTACAACTAAAAGTATGCACTTGTACTACTCCAAGTTCAGTAATAAATCGACATTCGATAGCTTGGTGAGATATCCCCATTTTAGAAAGCATTCTAGCTTTTTTAGGTGAATTATCCATCAACCAATCATAATTCATTTCAATACACTGCAATCCCTGTGCATATGAAATCCGATATTCTCCAGTTGCTAATACCAAAACTTCCAAATTAATCTCATCGTTAAGTTGAATTTGAATTGGATTTGCTCTTTTTACTAAAGAACTACTTTTAAAAAAACAGGGATTTGGTAAAACAAAATCTTTCTGCGATTTAAAATTTAATCCCTCTATAAAATCTTCCCATTCTTCACGACATAAAGATAATCGATGATGCTTTAATTTACCTTCTTCGAGAAGATGCTGTAAATAAGTTGCGATTGCAGGTAAAGTTACTGCATTAATGACAACTTTAGAAGGAATTCTGACATCGATTGTTTCTAAATTATTGGATTGCACAAAATCTATAACATCCGCTTTCGATTGTCCTACTAATCGTGCGGTTTGACGAGCGCTCATTACTTTCGTACCGTCTGGAAGTCGATAAGTCGTCCAATAATGATGTCTCCATCGCCACCTAGATAAAGTCGTGTTTGGTATTTTTAAATTACGATTTGGATAAACAATTCTTTTTGAACGGCTACTTTCTACTGGTTTCAGAGTATTAGATAGATTCATGATTTGTGATAATGAATTTAGAAAAAATACTTTTAGCGTTCTTCCATCTAACCGTTTTAACAATCTCGTATAATAACTAGACTGTTATCTTCTCTTACTGTTTTCTTAGTAGATACACCCGTTTATATTATTTCAAATTTTGTTGATTTTATTTTTATCGTTGTCAGCAACACGAATCAGAAATAATTAGCTTTTGATATGCTATTAAACACTGACTTAACTGTAGCTTAAGTTAATATGAATCAACCAATACTACATAAATATTTAAAGATTACATTTCGATTTCTTGTTTATAATTTTACTTTCAAAATAAATATTTTTTGACCTATTTTGACACAAATTTGATGTGATAAAAGACAAAACAACGGTCAATAACTATTAATCCCTTCAATAGCTATCGACCGTTAATATAGTAAAAGCTTAATTCTTAGTGTATTTCAAAATTAAATCTATATTTTTAGCTTCTTGTTTTTTACCTTGCTGTAAATAAAGGGTTTTAGCATAGCGAAGGGATTTCTTGCCTTCCGCAATATTTTTCTGACAAATTAGACTCATGCCTTGTCCTTCATAGCCTAAAGCGATTTTGGAATCAAGAGAAATTGCTTTTTTAAATGATTTTTGTGCGTTCTTGCAATTAGCTTGATGCTGTGAATTTTGATTTTGTTGAAATGGTGATATTTCATTCATCAGTTCGTAACCTCGTTCAACATATTCCTGTGCTGTTTCGGGTTGCTTCTTATTCTCGGGTTTTTGAAAATTCTCCGTTACCGATTTGAACCAAAGGTCAACACCTATTATCATTCCTAACAAAGCAAATCCTAATATGTAGGACAAGGGATTATTGGTCATTAAAAATGACAATATTGTCATTTCATTGCGTTCTCTATTCCAACGTGGCATAGTTTTTGACTCCTTGACGATGTTGTAATTCTTTATTCCAGGTGGTTTTTGGCTGTAACTGAATTGAATGAGGTAAAAGCTTTTGAATGGCGATCGCCCTATAAGGCGACATTGCGATCGCCACATTCGGTATAGTTCTGAGAAATTCTATAGGTATAGGAGGGTAAAGCTCGGTTATAGGGTGAATACCATCAATGGATAAATAAAGAGTTCTGTCTGTATGAGGAGCATTTAATATCGCTAGAGATAATGATTCAATTGGCGAAGCAGTTAACATTGCTGCTGTTATAGGATTATCAGAGCTTCTTCCCATACTCAGATGAAACCAGCCACCAGAACGTTTACTTCCAGGATATAAACTAAAAGTATTCGCGGTAGTTTTCAATGAGTGTAGATAAGCTCCGGTAGTTTCAAAAGAAAGGTTTCGTGCTAGGAACACTGCATTATTATTGCTATCTGCATATAGCAAACCACGTTGATTTAGTGTCTGTGTCAATTTGTGGGGAATACAATAATAGCTTTGGAAATATTTCTCAACTTCTTTCCAAAGACTTTTGTTGGGTGATGGTGGTACGAATACTTTTGTTGGATATTGATGTGAAATATTTAAAGCTCTACTAGCTACTTGATTAGTCACCGCAGCTAGCATTTGTTCTTCTCCGAATTTATCCCGTAACCAAATAAGTGCATCATCAAATTTACACTGATTAACTCGCATCACTAAGTCAATAGCGTTAGTTTTGGACAACCATTGGTTATCTAGATTTATCCCTAATTCGTAAGCAACCAAGCCTAAAGGCAATTCTTTACGTTCTGTTTTGAGTATTCTTAATTCTGACTCTAATTCTTGGCGTAGTTTTTCGTTCTGTGTTGCAGTTTGCTTCAATTCGGCGAATTGTTTGAGCAAGCAAGAACGTTGATTGAGTTGGTAGTTAATTATTTCAAACTCAGGATTCAAAATTTGAATTATTCGCTGTCGGTATTCCTCGCTAGATTCAGACATCCTAGTTTTCGGAAGAAAGCGTTCTAAATTTATAAGTTGTGAATCTTGATTTACGGCAGCATAGTATTTTTTTAGCGTGGTGTAAGTCGCTCTACTACCTTTAATTCCGCGAGAGATTCCAAGATGTTCGACAGCCCTTCCGAAACTATCTTGCAGTTCTGATAATTTAATTCTTCCACCAAACATTGCACGACAGTTGAGTTTACCTCTCTCGTCCAACGGCACGATATAAGCGTGAATATGAGGTGTAATTTCATCCAGATGTAACTCTGCTCTAACTACTCGTTCTTTCCAAGAAGAATACAACCAATTAACTGTTGCTTCCACGAAGTTATCTAAGCGTTGTTTGTCATAAGTTCCTGCTTCTTGAGGTGCATCGGGACGGAAATAGGAAGCACTTGCACTGAGCAACATTTCTACTGCAAGAACAGCATTTGAGCGGATTTTCTGCGAACCGATTGCATGTCTTACTAAAGTTGCTAAATCTAAATTGGAAGAATCACCAATAATTCGTATATTGCTTACTTCTGGGTTTGCATTGGGGGTATCTCTTTCTCGTGCGGTATGAGCTTCATTACCCTTGAGCATTCCCCAGCTTTTGATTTTCTGGATTTTACAGACGGCTAGCGGTATCATCGCTTTTCGTTAGTTTTTATCTTCTTATGAATTTAATTTGCTATTCGGAAGTAAAGTTTTTGAATTTACGCAGTAGATGCAACTAAATTTTAACCTTAAAACAAGCTTTTCACCTTACGTATGAATTTAAGACTACATTTATAAGTTACATATACTCTATGTATTTCCTTCTAATTAATCTGATTTTACAGCAAAGCTTATGTACTATTTTTAGCATTTACTATTTTAAATTAATGTAATTATACACAGCCATATTTTCTGTCTTTATATGCTTAATATTTAGTCATAGCAATAGCTACAGTCTTTTATCAAATATTTCTTCTATTTAAACCAAAAATAATTTTTAATACGGTGAGTTTTTGCTGTAAATTCGAGAAAAAAGAATCTTCCTATTGCTAGATTGCCGCTTCTACTCCTCATTCGTTACTAAATAGAAAGATTGTTAAAGTTATCGAGAATTAAGATTGATGAAAATTAAAATTACTAAATACGAATCAATTTTGTTTGATTGCTTATTTAGAATGATAAGTCTTGTTAATACGGATTATAGTAAGACGCTTGAAAGAAATTTATTGAACGAAAACTGGGGTTTAATTTCAACGCAATAATTATTCAAGCCGCAAATAAAAAAATTGTGTAGTGTGTTTACAAATGAACTTATCAACAGGCTGAAATATGTTTGGAGCGCAGCAAGCAGAGTTAGATAATTTGCTTATTTAATCGCAGCAGAATCATGCTCAATTCAACCTCAAAATATATTGTATGTACGGGAGGTGTAGATTCTGTTGATTTCTTTATCAAATCTCTGAATGATTTGGGAGATAGAGTAACTCATGTATTTGTGAAAAATTTGGGATTATGCGATGAGTGGGATTATGTAGATGAAATGCCAGATTTTCTCACTGCTAAAGAGAATCATAAATTTAAAGAGATGAATTTTCCCAAGTTTCCATTCTGGGAACGCAATGTGATTGATAGGTTAGGAATTACTTTTAATAGTGCGCTTTCTCATCCTGAAATAAGGGTGATATCAAGACAACGAGTCAAGAATTTTCTTGCAGAAGTCTATACAGCGTTCTCCGAAACGGGATTGGTTAAATGACACAGGAAGTTGCTCCCAGTGATAAAAATTCAAGTCAGGAAGAAAATGACCAAGTTAATAAGTTTTTGGCTGAAGCTCTAAATGGTAAAAGCGAAGAGTTTAAAAAGCAGGTATTGAGTTTTGCTGTAAGCTGTGGTTTATCTCAGGATGACCCTTTGTTTCTAATTTTGGTAGCTACCGGACAATTAGAAGCAATGTTGACAAATGCGCCGTCCGTTTTGCAACTGTTATTTGAAACTTGGAATCAAGATTTGGCTCGCAACTTACAAGAAGTGGAAAAAGTTGCGGTATTACGTCAGAAAGTTGCTATTGATAGAGCTGCTCACGCTCTGATTCGCAAAGCACAGTTTACAGAAAGCCGAAAACTTTTAACTTCTGTACTTCCGGCAGGTTTATTATTATTTTTCACCCTGGGAGTTGGAGCAATTTTCGGAATTTTAACGCCTCCCTGGATTGCGGGGATGATAAGTGGTGGGTATACAAAGGTGCAATCGAGTACTTTAACCTGGAATGAGTTGGAAGCGATGAAATGGGCGATGTCTAGGGAAGGAAAATTCGCCAGAAATTTGATTGATTGGAACAGGGGTTATTTGGACAACGGAGAATGTGTCAAAGATGCTCAGAGATTGGGTGTCATTTTATCTCAGTACGGACGCAAAGCAAAGTCAGGACATTGTGTTGTTTGGGCTACTCCGCCGACAAAGCGTAAATTTGTAGAACTGAACCCAAACAATAAAGTTTATTACTAAGACGTAAACTCGTAAACTAGGTCGTAAAGTCATAAACTAACTGTCACATATAGGAATCGGGATTTGATTTGGAGAAAGAATCTTGAACTATAACTTTTGAGACTTATTAACCGTTTTTTAGTAAAAACTCTTCTGGTTTTGAGCTACAAGAACCGTAGGGATGTAAGGAAAAGCAGAAGCACGCAGAGGTTGAGCTAATGTCAATTGCTCTAGAATATTTCTGTACTAAAACAGGTAAACCAATAGAAGTTGATGGTAAACCTTTAATTGAGACTTTAGAAAATACTGCTGCTGAATATCTTTATGGTAATGATGTTAAGTGGAGCATTGGTATCGTTTATCCTGGAATTTCTACTGAGGATGATTTGACTAAGCATCAAGATAAATATCTTCAGTTTTCCAAAAAAGACCGACTGTATTTTTCTGATAAACCAGGATTGCGATCGCAAATTTTTGACGAACCACATTTTGGTGCTGCATATGGTTCTTTGCTATTTGGAGAATGCGAGTATTTTTCTGAAGTCGAAGATATTAAAGTGTTAGTTGTAGATGATGAAACTGGGGAGTGTGGTAGAGCTTTACCAAAGGAACAGGCTTTGTTACTTGTGGGAGATGGGGATGGACGAATTGACCATAAATTACACGAACAATTGGGTAATATTCCTTTTACTCAGTTCCAGGTAAGAGGAATTATTAAGTCCCAGCAGGGAATCAACGCAAATCAAGCAATTAAAGGCACTTTAGCACCAATTAATCTTTCTAATATCGGAAGCGGTTATGATTTAGTGCTTTCTAAATCTCAATTGGGTAAGGGACGCAAAAATAAACTTTATAACGAAAAAATTGGGATAAGAATTAATAGACAAACAGAAGTGGAACCGGGAGAATACACTCTTACAATCGGTATTGGTAATCGCGAAAATGCCCGCACCGTAGAAGCTGCAACTGGCGCTCAGTATTGGGTAGGATTGCCTGAAGGTGCTAAACATGATGCTTTACCTAGAGTACAGCAGCGTTTGGCACAATTAGATAGTATTGCGAATGATCCGCGCAAGGTTGCACTAGATTATATTCAAACGGTGGAAAGAAGGCTAGAAGGTGATTTTAAAAGAGAAACCGGAAGTAAGCTAATACATGATTTTGATTTGGATGATTTTGGAGATGTGATTAACGAAGCTTTTGGAGATAACGATACTGAATTAATGTATCAACTTCTAAAAGCTGATTTAGAAGGACATTTGCAAATTATTGAAACACCAAAGGTTATCAACTTTCTCTCAGAGCATCTTCAAGAACAATATAGAGATTGCGCTACCGGAAGAGTTATCAAATTTCAGTCTTCAATGCTGATGACCTGCAACCGTTTGAAAGATTGGGAGATTTGCGATCGCACTAAACCCGAAGGAGCGAAAGTTTTATATCACCGTCCCCCAGTCGGTAATACAAACGTTATGGCTGTTCTAACAAATCGGCTGTTGGAAGGGGAAGAAATCCATCCCGGTAGTATTAAACTCAATCGTCGCACAGCAACGGCTCTTAATAGTGACTGCGACGGTGATAAACCTTTAACTGCATTGGCTCAAGATTTTCCCAGTACCGCGCAGGAAATTCAATTCAAGACTCAACCGGAAAATCGCTATCCAGAAAGTGTTTTACCTCAAAAAGCAGCTTACTGTGGAAGTTTTGAGAAAATAGCTTTAGAAGCTGCTCATGACAACATTGGGATTGTAGCTAACTTAGCGATGAAAGCAATAGCAATTGAATCCGAGTGTAGTCAAATTCCTGCCAACGAACAAAGAACATTTTTAGCAAATTTATCAGCTAACCTTGCTCGATGCGCTTCTTATGATTTACCTAAAGAAGCAGAACATTTACGAGAGTTATTAAATAACTTTAGCGAATATAATCGTCGTCTAAACTTTGAAAATAGAAGTTCAAATAATTCTTTTCAAGATTACTTAGTTCCAATACAAGAGTCAGAGTTAAATAATACCTTAAACGGTGAAGAACTTAACGAAGGATTAGCAAAAGCACGGCAGTTATTTCATCATTTATCTGGTGTAATTGACCAACAATTGAAGATTGAAGGACAAAGCGGTAAAAGTGCGCTGCGTAGTGACCCAGCAATAATAAAATTATGTACAGAATTATGTGCTTATCCTCAAATTTACGCTCTTGAAGACCGTAATGAAAAATGGGCTTATTTAGATAAACCGATTAGAAGTAATTTACATACCGCACTTGATTTATTAGTGCAAGAAACTAATCAGCATTTTGAAAGTAATGCTCTTAGCCCTCGTCCGCTATCTCAATTCAAAGATTTATTTAGAGGTATTGATTTTTATTCTTCACAGCTTGAGATTGCAGCAACTTACAAGCAAGAATATGAGGGATTAATTAGAGCAGCGCACGATATTAAGCAACAAGTAGAAATAAATCGACATCAACCGAATTTAAGAATGGTAGCCAAATCTAAGAAGGGGAATCAAATAGACATTAAATTGAATAAAAAAGATACCAAACATCCTCAAGTTTATTCATTAGAAAAAATGCAAATTTCTCTACTTAAAGATAATAATCAGTATAAAGCCTTTGCTGTAGTACCGGGAGAAACTACCATAAACAAACGTGGGCAGGTTGTACCAGCAAAAAAGCAGTTGGGATTGTTAACGGAAGCTTCTGTACTTGAAAATCAAGATACTTTTCAAACGCTGCATCAAAAGAACAAAAGTAATTGGATTGAACTTGGTAAACTTGATATTGATATTAACCCTGCTCTTAATTCTTCTCACGAAAAAGCTGCTTTTAAACTAGCTTATGAATATGCTGCCAAAACTAGAGAAAATATACCAGAAAAAGAAAGATTAGCTTATTCAGCAGCGATGTGGAATCTATCAACCAAACGAGTAAAAGAAGAATACGATATTAATAAACGTGCTGGTGCTGTTTTTGCTATTTTTGGAGAAGAAATAAAAGAGCAGCTTAATCAACTTCAGTTTACCGAACTTACGGTTGTAGGAACTCATAGAGATGCTTCCGAACACAAAGGAAAAGTTTGGAAAGGGGAGACAGTTCCAATACAAATTGAACTAGCTCCTAGCTATGTTGATTCATCATCCCAGGGACGCTGGTTAATTACAGAAGGTAAGAAATTAGGAATGCTTTCACCTTCCAATGCTCAACTTCCAATAAATGCGATTACCTTCGGTAGAGCTTCGCTTAACGCCAAAGCTACGATAACCAGTGAAGCAAGTACAGGGGTGATTATTACTACACCAAAAGGCAATTCAATTGATGTGAGTAAGTTAAAATCGGGAGCTTTTGCTGATGTGGAATTGCTCGACTATGTAATTCCGAAGATTCTTATGAATATCCTGAAGTTGCTTCTCATCGGGATTTTGTTTATCAATCATGGAGATATCACCGACACCAGATGCAAATATTTCGGTTAAACGCTGATGCTGCCAACCATAGTAGGCTTTCATATCGTATTCTGGTGGTGTATAACCTTGGCGCAAACTTTCGTTATCAGCATAAGGATTTTGATATTCGTTGCGGTATCCAGGAGCAATCAGAAATTGTTGCAGTTCTCCTTCTTCTTTAGCTTCTGACCATAGCTGCTTCCAGTCAAGTAGATTTATAGCTTGGGATTTAGTTTCATACCACAAGGCTGCAACGCGATAGTAGTATTGAATGGTTTCTTTGCGAGCAGATGTTTGTTGACCTAATTGGCGATTCTTTTTGATGTTAAGCATGATTGAAGTGATATAGTATTCAAGATTGTCTGCACCCTTTAATAGTTAAATTAAAGAGTTATTTATTCACCCTTTTTAGTGCGAAGCACATTACGAAGCGGGTTGATTTTTCAATTTTTTAAATTAGCTTTGATGGGATTTTCTAACGACTAAAAACGTAAGTTTCTCTTAGCTCGACTTCAATTGAGAAATAGGAGTCAATAAACCAATCTTGTACAATTGCTTTCCAATCAATATAAAATGAGGGAATATTTAATTCTTCAAGCTGTTGAATTTTTCCGCATTCTTCCCACATCTGGTAAACAAAATCTTTTTCGTCTTCGTATTCACCTAAATAACGGTCTTTAAAATCTTCTTCTGTAGCATAATTATTACCATAGTGCTGGAAGTAAACTGCGTAAGCTTTACCATGTTCTTCTAGGAGTTGTGCTAATTCTGAAACTCTTTCTATATCTTCGTATTCACTAAGCTGTATTCCTTGCCAACATTCGGCCCGCATGTATTGCCCATTCGTCGCAAGATTCTGTATCTGCAACTGGCGACCATGAAAGCATCCATTTAATATCATCTTCGATATCTTCTGGTTCTTGAGTGCCATCAATCCACAAGCCATGTAAATACCCAGCATTATAAGCACTGAGACAGGCTACATAAATTTTGGGTGAATATCATCTGTACATTCCCTTTCTTCACTAGGAAATGGCAACATACATCTTAAACTAGCATTTCTTTTAACAACTTCTACCTGAGCTAAAGCAATAGCTAAATTTAAAGCTCTTAAATCAATATTTTGAATAAATAAAATATTATCCAAACGTTCAACATTGTAAAGCTGTTCTGCTACAGATACAGCATCTAGTTCTGAATCAAATATTATATTCATTGTCAAAGATTTTTGTTTAATGAAGTGAAAGGGCAGTTTTTATACTTGCCCCAGGTATTAAAAATTAGCGATTAGTTATCATTTAAGACCGTTACCGTTTTGCAAAAGTTCTGATGCTTGGATTTGACAACTACAATTTTTCATTTCTTCTAGTTCCCATTGCAAAGTTTCTATTTTATGATTAATTTGTTGTTCCGTAACGCTGCGAAGATTGTTCAACAACTTTTCTAAAATAGGTATCTGGTTGGGATGAAATTCTATGGTCAATTTTTCATTGTCAGCATAACAAATAACAAGTTCAACAAAACCAGACAGAATAAAGGTATTTAAGTAAGTATTGTCTAGTAATTTAATGGTTGTTGAACGATAAACTTCTATGTTGCTTTCCATTGTTTTATTCTCATTAACTTTTCACCCCTGCAACAGCAAATTCCATATTGATTTTAAATAGGTACTTCTAGAATATTTTCTATATCTAGCAATGTGTATTATCTTGATTTTGTAATAAAGCTTTGGAAGATGGCGCAAATATTATACTAAATCTTTACGATTTCGGAAGTAATTATTGTCAAGAATTTAGTAATTGTGTACTATTATTTGGGGTATTAGCAGTGGCAAATGCTTCCAAACATTGCAAGGTCACACCTGTGGTATTCATTCTGTTACCTTTAGCCCAGATGGAACGACCCTTGCGAGTGGTAGTGAAGACCGAACAGTACGGCTGTGGAATGTAAGAAGTGGTGAATGTCTTCAAATATTGCAGGGGCATACTGATAGGGTTCGTTCCGTTACCTTTAACTCAGATAGAGTAACGCTTATTAGTGGTGCTGAAGACCAAACTGTGAAGCTTTGGAACATCAGAAGCGGTGAATGTCTCCAAACTTTAAAAGGGAATAATTGTGCGGTACGGGCTGCTACCTTTAGCCCTCAAGGGAACATAATTATTAGTGGTATTAAAAACATAATAGTGCAACTGTGGAATCTCAGCAGTGGTGAATTCCTTCAAACTCTTCAAGGACACACTGGTAGCGTTCGTTCCATTGCCTTTAGTCCAGATGGGAATACTCTTGCTAGTGGCAGTATAGACACAACGGTGCGACTATGGAATATCAGCAATGGTGAATGTCTCTATACCTTGCAGGGGCACTCCAGTTGGGTCAATTATGTCACCTTTAGTCCAGATGGGGTAACTCTTGCAAGTGGTAGCAATGATGAAACCATCAAAATCTGGGACATCAAAACCGGCGAATGTCTAAAAACCCTAAAAAGCGATCGCCCTTACGAACGCATGAACATCACAGGTGTCAAAGGCTTAACCGAAGCTGAAATTACCACGCTCAAAGCATTAGGTGCAGTAGAAGAATAAATAAACCACCACCATCAAGTCTTTAATTTCACAATAATCCTGGTAATCAAGTTCCAATTGTTTCAAATCGGTATCTAATACTAAATTTTTCAATTCTTCCACTATTTCTTGAACGTGATTTTCATCGCTAACACCTGAATAATATGTTTTGATAAATTTGTCAGCTTTACTGATGAATTGTTCTAAGTTTGAAACGAATATCTGTTCTGAATCGATTGCTTGAATCATTATTTTTTCCCAATTATTATGGTTGCTTGTTGAAATCAACACTTGTTTATAAGCATTAATTCCTTTTCAACCAAACATAGATTTAGATTGGGTAAAATAAGTAACGTACAATATCTTGCTATTAATGAGTCTATAATAACCTTTAGGGAATAAACATAAATAGCTATGGAAACTAAAACAAAACGTCTAGATTTAATTCAATTAATATCCGCGCATTTGGATATAGCACCCGAAAGTACTTTAGAAAAAGTTTTAGAACTATTAGAAGATGAAGAAGACATTAGAGATGCTCGTGCCCAATTAGCAGATGCGAAGAGAAATGGAACAATCTCATGGGAAGAATATAAGAGAGAAACTGCGTGAATTATCAAGTTGAATTGTCTTTATGGCGATTATACTTCTTTAAAGGTTGGCAATAAGTATAAGTTTTAATATTTATTCATCGGCACGAGCCGTAAAACGAAAACTGCTGATAATAGATACCAGCAGCTAGGAGGTTTTTATTAGTAATTAATCAGATAGAAGCAGTTTTTATAGCATTAAAACCATTAATTTCATGCTTATTTTCATCGACTACAGCTAAATTAATTTCCAGTAATTATAATTAACTTTATCCGACAACTTCTCCATTACAACCACATATATTTTCATTACAGCGATAGCAAAATAGATTATTGCAATCTACACAAATTGATAAGTTTTCTAATCTATATGTTTCTCCACAACAACAGCAATATTCTCGCGTGCGAAGTAGTTGGTCATAATCACCAATAGCTTTGTGATTTGCGCTTCCAAATTCTTTTATTTCGGTAATTTTTTCGTCAGATGTTCTAGCTTTGTTATTAGCCCATAAATAAGCAAGCATCCTATCGTATTCGCTAGTAAAAAGCTTTGTGCTATTTTTATCGTTTTCTTGCCATTCTTGCATTTTTACGAGAAAGCGTTCTTTGAATTTTGACATTGGAATTACTCCTATTGCTAGTTTTTAGATTTTGCGGAAAGTTTGGGGAAGAGAAGTTGACGGGGAGATGTTCTTCCCGTCAAACTTCGGAGGGTCGGTTTCCGTCCCATCAAACTATAGAACCCGAAGGGGGAGATGTTCTTCCCGTCAAACTGAGCCGCACGCTCCGCGTGAACGGGACGGAAACCGACACCCTAAACTTTCCAAGACGGATTTTGGATTATAAACGGTTTCAAGCTTCTAGTTTCAACTATGGAAACAATCTAAATAGCTTTGAAGGCAGCAAATCCAAAATTGATTGACGGTAGGGAGAGTATTACAAAACATCACTTTTTATATATATGAATGTGATTATTCTGTCTAGGAGCTTGATACTCTAGTTTATAGACAGTTTGAGATGTCTGCTGTCTGGAACTACTTCCATTACCATTGACCAGAAAGTTTGTGAACAAACCCAACATAAATAACTGTGCTGCGGTTTGTCTCTGTCTGAGTTGCTGCTGCTGTTTGATGTAAGCCTGTTTTTGTTCTGGAGATAGACTATCAAAATACCTTCTTCTTCTTTGTGCTTCCTGGATTTGTCTTTCTGTAGCTGCTTTACGAGCGGCTTCAAGTTGCTTTCTTCTTCTTCTCATTTCTTTTCGTAACTCCTTTCTTCTTCTTCTGATTTCTCTGCGTCTTCGTCGTCTTTCCTCACGTCTTCTCATCCGGTCTATTCTGTAATGTATGCTATCAGCATCATTAATAATGCTTTTGAAACGACGGAACAATCCTGCGACAACAATCTCTTCGGATTTTGGTTGATAGTCTAGCTCTGATTTCGATGCTTCTATGCTGGTAACTGCAAACACTGGATTTATTTGTGCAAGTAGAATGGTTACAAGCGCAATCTTGGAGAATGTTTTATTCATGGTGAAAAGAATGAATGAAAATTTACAGGTTAATCATTGCGAAATTGCGAACAATCGAGATGCTTTGTTAAACCCTGTATCTTATATCTGATTTTAAATTAATAAATAATTGATAAAAAAGAAAACTTATTATAGATTGATTCTTAACTAATACAGGCAGATTATTATCAATAATTATCAGCAATTCCCCGACCAATTTTTTTGATTTTTTCAACTAATTCCGGTGGTTTGATAACTTTAACATTTTCACCAAAACCTATTATCCATCTCCAAAGGTCAAAGTCTTGTAATGACCATTTTGTTAAAATAGTTTGAAAACGATTGGGAAAATCTTGATTATCTGTTGGTTCATCCCAGAAAAATATTGATTTGGGTAAATTAACTTTTGAGCTAGATTTGGGACGAGCCATTTTGATTTTACTAAATCTTTTGGGTCCTTCGGTAATAAAATGATAGATTTTATCGTTAAACCATAGTTCAACTGTAACGCAAGCTTCCGAACGAGTTTTTTTATCGGAACTAAGATATTTTCGTTGATTGCTAACGCTATTTCCTAAAAATATTCCAGCACCTCCTTGGACAAGTTTATGTAAATTTTCGAGTGCTTTTTCTTGTTGTTGACGAGAACGAGATTGATTTTGAGGATTACCTAAAAATAATCTATCTAAACGTTCAAATCTAAGTAAACCTGGTTCTTCTTCTCCTTTGACGCATTCATATCCTAAATACCAAGCTAAATTATGAAATATGATTTGTAGCGGATAAACTTGAATGAAACTTCTTGCGTCTCCTTGATATTTCGCACTACTGTTAAAACGACTAAATTCAATTAATTTACCGTTAATTATTGCGTCTTCTAGATACGGTAGTTTTTTGAAAAGTGATGTTTCGTGTAAGTATTTTTCATCTATAATGCAATTATTTGTGATTGACCTGACTGGGTAGATATTTTCATTAGGGTTAATAAATTTTGACTGTAACATTCTTTGTTTGAATGTACTGTATAAATCTAGTGCGAGGGGGTCATCTAAACTGTTTGCTTGGGATTGTAGTATTTCAAATACTCTAATCAGTTCTTGTTGAGATAGAATTCCAGTTCCAGCAAAATAACCTTGTCGCATGGGAAATGATGGTAATATTTGATATGGTTTGAGAACTTTCTCGATATCTTTACGAATAGTTGCTAGTTCGCTTTTGGCATTATAAATAGTTCCTGCTTCTTCAAGAGCTTTGGCTAGAGTTGGTAAGCTACCTCCATGAATATTATTTAAATATGGATTGTTAACTATCAAGCGGATTGTGCCAATTAATCTGTTAAATACTGTTGCTTCTGAATAGGAATGTAAATTAACTTCTTCACTTTCCCCTCTCCTTGTTAAAGGTAAATTAACCTCACCCCCATACCCTCTCGTTGTTAAAGGTAAATCAACCTCACCCCCATCCCCTCTCCTTATAAAGGAGGGGGTTAATTTGGGTAAAATACCAACTTCAGCTAAGTATTTTAAATCATCATTTATCGCGTTTTCGCAAGCGTAAATATTTCCGCGCTCTTTGGCAATTATTGCGGTGATTTCTTGTATATCGCTGTTGAATTCTGCTTTATAGTCCAGGATTTTTTCAAGTAATTCGGGATTACTATTTTGTAAATTACCGATACCAGGATATTTGATAATCACCGATATTAAATGCAGTAACCTTTCAAAATCAAGAAAATTGCTGTATTGATGGAGCGTGATATTAGCTTTACGATTTTGAGAGTTAATTATACTACGAGGGAGTTTTTTGATTAACTTTTCAATTTCTGATACTGAAAATTTCGACGATGTTACATCAACAGTATTTATCAGCGTCAAACCTTCTGCGGTAACTGGTGGAAAGTTTTGCAGAATCTCATACATTCGGTGAATAACAGACTCCGGAACTTGGCGATCGCGATTTTGATTCCATGCGATACTTGTTTCTAAAGGTGTATTCAAATACCATCCAATCCAAACTGGAGAATGGGTTTCTCCTAATTTTTGTTTCACTTTTTGCAAGAATTCCAAACGCAGCGCACGTTTAAAATTGGTGGCATCATATATTATGCTTTTACCCGTTTGTAAGCTAGTATAAATTCGTTGAATCGCTTCAATTTTGATTTGCTTCCAGTCTCCCTGGATACTCGCATCACCGTATAACTCGGTACGAATATCATCCGTGGAAATAATTTGATAATTCCCTAGTTGGGATAGTAATTTAGCAAAAGTTGACTTACCACTACCGGGTATACCAATAAGAAAATGAGCGATGGGGTATTCTTTTTGCTGCAATTTGTTAGGTGTAAGTTGAAGCATAACTTTTTTAACCATCGCTCTCTTCGTTCATGTATATAATCGTAGTCGGCTAATTGCGATATTTGTCAGTTGTTCGTGCGAATGAGGAATAATATTATGTTCGGTTAAAGACTTATCATATCTGTAAAGGCTGGTAATTGGTAATTGGTAATAGATTGTAGGGTGTGTGACGGTTAAAACAATTTATCAAGCATAACCAAATCATTTGAATTTACCGTCACGCACCAACAGTAGGCTACAACGCTACATATTGCACCATTATCAACACCGCTTAGGGTTGCAAACCCCAAGCTAATAACACAAGTCCTATAAATAGGACTGGATAAGGATTTTAGATTGTAGGGTGTGTAACGGTTAAAACCATTTATCAAGCATAACCAAATCGTTTGAATTTACCGTCACGCACCAACGGTAAATTATAACGAACAAAAATTTTACTAAGAAGTATGTAGAATCACTTCTATCTGAGGTAAAAATATATCATAATACTTAAGTGGGTTTGACTAAGGTTTTAGATATAAATTTTCTGGTTTTGTTTAAAAGCCTTGATTTGTCTATCTTTGAAGCGATTGGAGAGGTTTTTGTTGAATGCTCATCTACACACCTCGGCAAATCGCCGAAACCCTATATTTTCCGTTGAGGTGTGTCGATTGCTTGCTGTGTAAGGGTTTGAGGTATGTGTTTTTCCCGATTTGGAGCAAAATTTATCATGTTTTTCAGAGGTGTGTCGATTTGCGCTCTGAAATCCTTACCCAGTAAGGGCTGGTAGAAGAACTCCCCACCGATTGGGTTAATTCGGAATAATTGGAAACTTAAATACAACAGGTCCAATTGCGGCTTTTCCGTCCCCCACCGATTGGGTTAATTCGGAATAATTGGAAACAGTTAATGTTGAAGGAATTTGCCACTCAAAAGCTTATCCCCACCGATTGGGTTAATTCGGAATAATTGGAAACGTGGAATAAAGTAGTTTTTGCCACTGAATAAGAAAAATAAACCCCACCGATTGGGTTAATTCGGAATAATTGGAAACAATAATCTGGTAGACATAAAAAAACGTCCGAATGTAAGTTTACCCCACCGATTGGGTTAATTCGGAATAATTGGAAACTTTCTCTGCGGACCCTTTTAGATGATAAGGAGGACTATCATCCCCACCGATTGGGTTAATTCGGAATAATTGGAAACTTCGTTTGGGGCATGCAAACCAGATAAGCAAGGTGCCCCCCACCGATTGGGTTAATTCGGAATAATTGGAAACTTTCTTCAATTTGGTTTTTAGCATCATTGAAAGAAACACCCCACCGATTGGGTTAATTCGGAATAATTGGAAACTATAATTGATAAAACAATTCTGCAGATGCTCTTCTGCCCCACCGATTGGGTTAATTCGGAATAATTGGAAACCACATATAAGTTCCTATTCCCATTTGCTTTGTTTTTCCCCACCGATTGGGTTAATTCGGAATAATTGGAAACGATAATGACTTTAGCCATAACAAAATAAACCTCGTAGTCCCCACCGATTGGGTTAATTCGGAATAATTGGAAACCAAAGTTTTGAAGTTAGACATTGTAAAATCCCTTCCCCACCGATTGGGTTAATTCGGAATAATTGGAAACTTGATAAACACGTCATCAAGAGTCCAGATTTGTCTCAAATCCCCCACCGATTGGGTTAATTCGGAATAATTGGAAACTTTTCAAGATTTTCTTTAGCGGAGTTCAAGCTTTCTACCCCACCGATTGGGTTAATTCGGAATAATTGGAAACTGCGATTAAACATGAGAAAACCTCAATTTAAATCTAAACACCCCACCGATTGGGTTAATTCGGAATAATTGGAAACCAGTAAATATTTCTTCATGATGAATTAAAAGCTATATACCCCACCGATTGGGTTAATTCGGAATAATTGGAAACACAATCGCTAAAACCTTGCGGTTTTGTGATTGTTTTTCTTGACCCCACCGATTGGGTTAATTCGGAATAATTGGAAACGTTTTGATAACGACTTTAGCCATAATAAACCTCGCAGTACCCCACCGATTGGGTTAATTCGGAATAATTGGAAACGCTTTTCTTCCGCTTTGTCTGCTTCTTCCCAAGATTTTTGCCCCACCGATTGGGTTAATTCGGAATAATTGGAAACCCAACAACTCCAAGACTAGCAAAGCAAACACCAGCAATCCCCACCGATTGGGTTAATTCGGAATAATTGGAAACTTCTTGAATTTCTTCAAAATCAATTTCTTGATCTTGCCCCCACCGATTGGGTTAATTCGGAATAATTGGAAACGTAGTAAAGAGACCAACAGAAATTTCGAAAGTCCATCCCCACCGATTGGGTTAATTCGGAATAATTGGAAACACTTACGAATATCTGATAAAGAATCCTGAACAAACGATACCCCACCGATTGGGTTAATTCGGAATAATTGGAAACTCTTCAACGCTTTTTGCGTTGTCCAATTTCTTGATAGATTCCCCCACCGATTGGGTTAATTCGGAATAATTGGAAACTATTAAGTACAAGTCACTCAAGTTTGCTTCTAAATGACCCCACCGATTGGGTTAATTCGGAATAATTGGAAACCTTTTTACGTAAAATTGACAGCTACTAGATGAGTTTATACCCCACCGATTGGGTTAATTCGGAATAATTGGAAACTTTGGTGCATCTTCTTTCCACAGCCAATCTTCTTCCGCCCCACCGATTGGGTTAATTCGGAATAATTGGAAACAAAAACACTCTAAACGAAGAACGAACAGATTTTAATTTTCCCCACCGATTGGGTTAATTCGGAATAATTGGAAACAATTTAATGTTCCATAACAATATTGTATATTGTATTGTTTCCCCACCGATTGGGTTAATTCGGAATAATTGGAAACATTGAGTGTAATCTAACTTTTGTGTCACTGTTAAAAAACCCCACCGATTGGGTTAATTCGGAATAATTGGAAACTGCATAGGCGTACCCCTTGGGAGGGGTTGGGGGTTCCCCACCGATTGGGTTAATTCGGAATAATTGGAAACACAAGTCGTCAATTCACTATTTTCGCCATTTTTTTTGCCCCACCGATTGGGTTAATTCGGAATAATTGGAAACGAAGATGATCAACCTTTTCAAGTAAAACTTCTAATTCATCCCCACCGATTGGGTTAATTCGGAATAATTGGAAACGAGAAATAGAGAAGTAAGTAACTTCATTGTTTTCCCCACCGATTGGGTTAATTCGGAATAATTGGAAACAATTTCAACATAAGTCAAAAAAATTGTGTAAGTGAACTCCCCACCGATTGGGTTAATTCGGAATAGTTGAAATTCACAACAAAAGTCCCCGATTTATTAAATAATTGGGGATTTTTTATTAATCAAACGGATTCATATTTTGACGTTAATAGACCTATCAAGAAAAGTTAGAGTTGGAATGGTACGCACAATACGATAAAAATAAGTGGAAAAATGACCCTTACTTTTGACAAAAATGCTTATCGGAATCTTCTCACAGAAGTGATTCCTGTCGCAATTGAGACAGAAGAGGAATACGAGCGCGTTCTAAAAGTAGTAGAAGAATTAACTTTTAAGAAGAATCGCACTACTGAAGAGAAAGCTTTACATAAGTTGCTTGTAATCTTAGTAGAAGCTTATGAAACAGAAAGTTATCCGATGGAGGAATCTGCACCCCATGAAGTTCTTCAACATATTATGGAAGCGAGTGGAACCAGTCAAATTGATTTAGTAGGAATTATTGGTTCAAGTGATGTAGTCTCTGAGATTGTTAGTGGTAAGCGAGCAATTAATAAAGCACAAGCAAAAGCATTGAGCGAACGTTTTCAAGTGTCAGCCAGTTTGTTTCTTGTCTAGGTTTGAATAGCAGCATATACAGAGATTTCAGCGGGTTTAAATTTTCATACACAAATGTAGAGACGTGATATATCACGTCTCTATTGCTATATACAACACATATTTCGTCATTCGCACGAATCGCCCTTCCAGTTCAAATAAGCCGTGTAAAAATAAATACTGTAAGCGATTGGTTGAAAAACAACGTTAAGAAGTTCTATAAATTACTTACGTGTTTTTATTGTCTATGTAATAATACATAGTCTAACAAAAGCAGTGTTTCGGAGTGATTCCGTGTCCGATATAAATCCAGATTGTTTATTTATGGAATAAAAGCATGGCTGACGAAGGAGTATATACAGCGGTAACTTTTGGTCCAGTGCAAGGTTTTATCGAGAAATCGCGAAAGCTTAGGGACTTGTACGGAGCTTCGGAAATTCTTTCTTATTTAAGTAAAAAAATAATTGATGCTGCAACCGAGTCTGGTGTAGAGGTTATTTCTCCTGGATTACCGAGTATTGAACGGGGAACACCAAACCGGATTCTACTCAAAGGAAATTTTCCAGAGGAACAAGCTAGAGAAACACTTTTATCCGCTTGGAAGGAGGTAATGGAACATTGCAGAGAATGGATTGATAATAATTTACGACATTTAGGTCCTTTCTATTGGGAGAATAAATGGAATCACTGGACTAATCACAGTTGGGAAATATTTTGGGCACAGGGAATTTCTCCGACTTGTGCAATGAGAGAATTAGAAAATAATAAACTCGGTCGCAATTGGGTGGGAATCAATTGGATTGGTGAAAGTTCGAGTATGACTGGTGCTGATGGAATTGCGTTTCCGGGGTTGGGTGGAATTGAACGCAATCCTATGAATATTAGTTATAAGCAAGAAAAGAATAAGATTGAAGAGTTTTATACTGCTCTTGCAAGTATAACTGAAAGCACCACAACACCGGAAGTTGAAGGTAAATTTATTGATCCTAGTGAAAAACTCAGTATCCCCGAACTTACAAAGCGTTTGGTGACTTTACCCGATATTGCAAAACGCTTTGGAATGTCATCTTTAACTAAAGGTTTTCAAGAAATTCAGCGTAAACCAGAGCGAAGTAATAATACACCAGGACAATGGACTGGTTGGTTTATGGGTGATGGGGATAAGGTTGGGAATCATTTGCAAAGTATTGCTATCACTAAGGGTGATGATGGTTTAAAAGATTTTAGCGAATCAATGCGAAGTTGGGGAGATAATTTTGCTGATAATTTCTACAATAATGTAGAAGGGATAAGAGGACGAGTTATTTATGCTGGTGGTGACGATTTTCTCGGTGTAATTTACAGTCGTGAACCACAAAACCCAATTCCTGCTTTTACTGGTTATGAATGGTTGATGACTTTGGATGATAGATGGAAACAACACCAACAACCGATAACTTTGAGTGTGGGGTTTGTTTGGGTTGCTGGTAGTGTTCCCCAACGGGATGTATTACAACATTGTCGGGAAGCGGAAAGGTTAGCAAAATCTCTGGGAAGAAATCGGGTAACAATTCGAGTTTTGTTTAATAGCGGTCAATATGTGCAATGGACTTGTCCTTGGGATTATTTGCATATCCTAAAAAGGTATAGAGATAGAAATGGTAATACCTACGAGAAATGGGAAAGTCATGGTCGGGATGAAAAATATAAACCGAATTGGAATCATATTTATAGCGATTTAGCTCAATTAAAAGCCCGTCACGGTATTGATTTAAATCCGGGAAAAAAGAATGTTGATGATACTCTAGCGCTAGCTTTATTTAATATTTATTTTGATGACCAAGATTATTTAATTAAAAATAGCTCGCATCTTGTTGGTAGTCGAGATTCTTATTTAGAAATCATCTGCTGGATTAATGATTTAATTAATGTGGGTTGGCAATTATGTACAGATATTTAATTATAATTAAACCTTTGGGTTTGATGTATGGTAGTGCGGGAGCTTTTCTATCACCAGAAAATTTAGTAGGACGTTCTGGAGCTAAGTTTCCTCCGGATGCAGCGACTTTATCAGGTTTGTTTTTTGCTGTTAATAAAACCGAACCTTTTACAGAGCATAAGGAATTAAAGAAACTTCATGTCGCTGGACCATTTTGGGCAGAGTTGGATAATCCCGAATATTTTTATTTACCGATTCCTTGGACTAAAGTTATTAATTTAGAAGACCAACAAACTGATGAATGGGTAATGCAAGAAGGTAGATGGTATCGTTCTGAGGAAACAAATGATATCGAACCAGATTGTCGCTGGCAAACTGTTAATTCCTGGGGTGATACAGCAGATGTAATTTATAGTAATAACAGTGCGGCAAAAGACCCTTGGAAATATGTGTCGATGCTGCATCCAAAGTTAAATAAACATCAGCGTTGTGTTGAAGAAAAAGACGGATTATTTCTCGAAAATTCTGTAGAAATGGGTTATCATAAACGCGATGAAGAATTCCATGAGACTTGTTTAGTTTATTTATCAACTCACGAAATACCTGAAGGTTGGTATTGTTTTGGTGGTGAGAATCATTTGGTTGAAGTTAATAGTATGGAACTTCCAGATGACAGTCCGATACTAGAGTTATTAAACCAAAAAATTGGACGTAGTTTTGCTTTAATTACTCCAGGAGTATGGGGTTCAACTCGTTATTCCTATCGCTATCCACAGCATCCAACATTTCCGAAACCCAGTCATATTTTAACTGATAGACCATCTCCTTATCGTTACCGTGTGGGAGATAACAAAGGAGGGGGACGTTTAGGAAGAGGACGTTATGCTATTCCTGCTGGTACGGTTTACGTATTTGATGAACCTTTAAATAAATATTGGTGGGAAGAAAAAGATGAAGATGAAGAAAAAAAATCAGAAAAACCAGAAAAACCGGGATTTCCGCAAGAATGGTTTCCCAATGAAGGATTTAGTCTCAAACAATTAGGATGTGGTTTGTGTTTACCGCTTGCTATTGAAGGAGTTGATTAATCAATTTTGGATTTTGTCATTAACTCCTATTCTGTAGAAGATTACCGAAATAAACGAGCGAAGGAAAAGTCATTTATAGGTAATCTTAAAACGTGCGGAAAGTAATCAATAAAAATTATTAGGAATCATAAAGGAGAATTAATTTCATGTATCACAAAGCTTACGGAACTATTAAAACTTTGGCTCCGCTTCATGTGGGAGCAACCGCAGGGGAAGAAAGAGGTAACTTAAATTTAATTTTTCGCGACCAATTTACTCAAACTGGGATTATTCCTGGTAGTTCAATTCGCGGTAGATTGCGTGCGGAAATGCGTCAAAATCATGACGGAAACGAAGAGCAAGTAAATAAATGGTACGGAAATGATGCATCAGACAGCACTCTTTCTGACCGAACAACCGAATCATTAATTAAGTTTGAATATGCTTCGATTGTTTGGCTACCAGTGTTTTGTCCCGGACAACCTATAGTTTGGGTGAGTTGTCCTCGTTTGCTCCAACGCTATCAAAGAATTGCCAAACTCAATGATGTAAAAATTCCTGAAAAATATACGCGATCGCAATCTTTAGTACCGCTGCCAAATAATAAGCTATTTTTCAATTTTGGCTTTTTAACTATCGAAGAAAATACCGAAGAAAATACCATTTCATCCCGTTGGTTCCCAGATAATCAAGAGTTACCAGCAGTGGTAGTTGGTAACGATGAAATTTCGATGATTCACGATATGGCATTATACCGTCAAAGTCGCGTTGCTTTAGAAAAAGACCAAAAACGCAACGCTGAAAAAGCTTTTTTTGCTGTAGAAGCATTACCGGAAGAGACTATTTTAGCTTTTCCTGTGGGTATTAAAAAAGATAAAGACAAAGAACAATGGAAACCTCTTCCCGAAGATAAAACTAAAGATGATATTTATTTGGGAGGATTGGAATCCGTGGGTTTTGGTCACTGTGAAATGTCATTTTTTAATATTCATATAAATTATGAGTAAATGAATAATCTCAAAGATAAAACCTCACCCTCACTCCCTCTCCTTATTAATGAGAGGGAAGCCGGAGGAAGCTTAAATTGGGTTTTGTCTTAATATTGAACCATTAATAATTAAAGGGAATCAAATATGGCTTGGGAAGATTTTAGTTTAGATAAAATTGCACACGATTTAGTTTATAGTTACCGCAATGACGAGAAAGAAACTGTTAATCAAGTCCATAAAATGCGGACTACAGTTGCTTATGGATTGGAACGCTTTTGGGGAGAACAGTTACGTTTAGAAGGAAGAAAATCCGATTATTGGCGAGAAACTTGGAATAAACTTGTATTAATCATGGCACAAGCCGATATTACCGTCCCCAACAATTCCCAAAACCTGTGGGATTCTAAAAAATTTGACCCAAAATATCGCAAGGTTGCTTTAGCTGTTTTAACGCAACTATGCGACTGTATGGTGTGGTGGACGCAAAGATATAAACCCGCTCGTAATGATGAAATCATATCTGGTTAGCTTAATTACTTATAAATAAAAATATGTTTGTAGTTGCGCTTTAGCACTATTCTCATTGTGTTGAGCGCTTGAGCGCAACTACGAGCTTTTTTATAAGTATCCGAACTTGATATTAATGGTGATATAGGAGTAATAGAAAATGAGCGATAGTGATTTAGTTCCTTTGATGTACCGGGCACAAATCGAAGACAGGGGAAAAATTCAATATGCTGGAGATAATAAAAGAAGAGAAGAAGAAAAATCTGCTGATAAATGGCTCAACCAATGGTTGAAAGGATGTCCCCCAGTTCCCGAAACACCGGACGAAAATCTTCCTAAATGGAAACAAAGAAAAACTAAAACCCCAGTCAAAATGCCCCAATTTGGTGCTAAAGTTCATACTTGGGAATATACTCAAAATTGGCGTTTGGTTACAAATTCCGGACAAGATGAAGGTGTAATTCGTCCCGTTATTGGTGCTAAAGGTATACCTTTTTATCCAGGTACGAGTATGAAAGGTGCATTTTTGCGTGCTTGTCAGCAAATCGCTCCCGATAAAGTGATTGACTATTGTGGTGGAGAAGTCGAAGAAGTAGTTGCAGGGAAGAAACAGAAAAGAATCAAACCAGGAGTTTTACGCTTTCACGGTGGTTATCCCGTCGATATGTCTTGGGGAAATACAAAACGCTTACTTGATATTGTTCATAATCAAGAAAAGCGTCAAGTAATGGATAATGTTAGTACGGGTGCTAACGTACAAATATCGCTTTACAAAACCAAATTCAAATTTGGTATTTCTCGTACCAAAACTAACAGTAATATTAAAGTTGATTGGGAACAAGTTCGGGAAATTTGGGAAAGAGCATTATCAGAAGGAATTGGTTCTAGAACTAGTGCTGGTTACGGTCGATTTGTAGAAATTGAAGACAATAACAAAGTAATTTTATCAGTTAATCTTAACGGACAGGGATTAACTCCTAAATTATTAAATGGAATGGCAGAATTCCGTCCGAATATGTTTAAAGCTGCATTACGAGGACATACTTTACGTTTATTAGCAGGGGTAACAGATGAAGCAACAACACAAAGATTAACAAAAGAATTGTGGGGTGGATTTCTGCAAGGTAATCAAGGTAATGGTTCGGTTGTTGGTAAATTCGGAATTGATTTTGAAGCAGAAGATTTAAAACTGATAAAGCATGAATATGTTCCGAGAGATAGAAAAACATCGATGCCAACCTATCATTTAAAATCTGGAAAACTAGATATTCTATCAGTCAAACAAGTTTCACAACAAGAAAGGGAGTTTTTACAACTTCTGATTAAATTTTCGTTACTGCTAGGAGGTTTTGGTAAATCATGGCGCAGAGTTCATCATGATTTATTTTATAAATCCTATTTTGATAATAACGATAAACCCATGATTGGCTGTCATTGGTTTTTTTCTAAACTATCAAAATCACGAAAATATTGCATTACAGCACCTAATGGAGAATTGACAAATATCACTAACTTTCTATCAAGCATTCCCGATACTGTTAGAAATTGTTTTGATTTATCATCCAATAATACTGTTGTAAATAATTGGCGCGAAGTTTGGCATCCTCAAAGAGTACAAGTTTGGGGAAGAATTGCTGAAGATAAAAATGATAGTCAAGCTGTCGGATGGTTTCATGACAAAGACATTGGCAAACTAAAAATTAAAAGAACAGAATTAACTGGAAGAATAGGAAACAGAAATAATCCCACTCAAGTAAGTAGAATTTGGCATCGAATGTATCCTCTTTATGTTATTAGAGATGGTAAATTGATGCATAAAAAGAACAAAGCTGGAAAATTCAAGTATGTTGAATTATTGACTATCTTTACCCCCGATAGATTACCATTAGCAAGAGATTTTTTGAATTTTTTAGATAGTGATAGTAATGATTTTATACGGCTTTGGGGAGGGAATTAGACTACAAAATAATTGTAGGAGAGGCGGTCCGGGGGTGTAGATTTTCTTACCCCATTATTGCCGTTGTGTGACAGTTAAAGTAATTTATTGAGTATTACTAAATAATTTGAATTTACCGTCACGCACCAAATTAATATTGCGACAATCGCGTAAGTCTTGAATTTATAAATTAAAATCTGACAATCATGAATATTTGGATTATAACTACAGGAAATAGTGACGTTCAACTCAAGAATAAAACTAACTGGCAAGATTTGTATCGTGATGGGAGAAGACAATTAATTAAAGATTGCAATTTTCAACCTGTTAAACAAGAGGGAGAATCAAGATTTACTATTCTACCAAGAGTTATGGGGCTGATTTATGGTAGTCAATTAGATGATGAAATTTATCAAGACTTGTGCTTTCCTCTTTTAGATGCTTTTTCTCAGCAGCTAAAAGGTAAAAATCAACCAGATAGAATAATTGTAATTCTTACTAACCAAGAAGCAGCTTATCCAAATCCCGAAAAAAAATGTCCTTATTGGAAAGATACTTGTACTCTTAAGCCAATATTTGATAAGTATTTTGGTAAGTTTCCTAAGAACAATAGCAATGAAAAGATAGAAATTGAATATTTAGAACTGACTCCTAAATCTAATGCTGAAGGTTTAGATAATTGGGATAAATCCTTAACTTTAGTCCAGCAACAATTATCAACCTTAGAATTTAAACCCGAAGATAATATATATGTTAGTCATCAAGCAGGAACACCAGCAATTTCATCTGCAATTCAATTTGTCAGTCTGGCACAATTTGGAAAAAGAGTTAAATTTATAGTATCAAACGAATATGAACCAGATAAAACTAGATTGATTGAAAGCTCTAGTTATTTACGCGGTATTCAACTACAAGAAGCAAAAAGTTTACTAAAACGTTTTGATTATTCAGGAGTAGAAAGTCTATTAAATGCCTATTGGCTAGATAACCCAAATCCAGAAGAAGAAAAACTCAGACAATTATTAAAAATAGCCATTCAATGGAACTTTGCTAATTTTGAGGAATTTTCTCAAGGATTGGGAGAAACAGCGAAAGAACGTTTAAATACTTGGTGGTGGACTGGTTATGAAGCAGCTTATTTAGCTGTTGTACGTTTGGAACAAGGAAACACCGTCGAAGCTTTATTTCATAGTTTCCGAGCCGCAGAAGGATTAATTTGTAAATGGGCTGAACATGAGTATAAAAATCATATTGTACCTAAATCAAATGAAGATGATTCCCCGCAAATTAAAGATAGTGTATTAAAAGAGCTTCCAAATTATATAAATCGGCTTTATTCAACTTTGCAACATGATTTTAAAAAGTATAGGAAAATAGGTCTTTATAGCGAAGCACTTTATCAATTACTTCAAACAGCAAAGCCAGAATGTCAAAAACCTAATCATCTTATGAGTATAATTTGGGGTAAAGCTAGAAAATCTCGAAATCCTTTATTTCACAGATTGCTAGGTTTACAGGAAAAAGATGTTTTTGATGCTTGGGATACTAAAAACAAAGATACCTGGAAAAAAAAGGTTTTAGATTGTTTAAATTTTGTTACCAATCAGAGCTTTACCTCTTTACCAAAAGCTAGTCTTATGTATCAGGTACATCAAGACTTAAAACAAGCGTTGATTGATTATGAACTTAAGGCGATCGCCAACGATATTACTTAACTACTCAAATTTCGCGGGTATGGGGGTGTATTTTTCAAATGCTTATTATATAACGGTGAAAGTCTTGCCAGATATAGCTTTGGACTGCTTTAGTTGACAAAGAGATTCGTGAAAACGCCGAAACCCTTGCTATGAAATAATTTGCACGATTTTTTTGGTATTAGCATATTGACACCCGATGGTTGAAACGGCTATTTTAAATTCATCCGCGAAACTGGGCCTTGAAAGTCTTGTATTGCAAGCCTTCTAGAACCCAGCAGCTTCCACTACCCATGTGGGAGCGCATTAATGGAAACGAGGGTACCTAGCTTCTAAACCTAAAATATTATAGCTTCCACTACCCATGTGGGAGCGCATTAATGGAAACCCAATGGAACTTGAAGTTCCATTGGAACTTGACCGGCTTCCACTACCCATGTGGGAGCGCATTAATGGAAACTAAAAAATTCTTTTAACCGAATTGATACTAGCTTTTGCTTCCACTACCCATGTGGGAGCGCATTAATGGAAACTTCCGGATCAATAAAAGCAGGTGGGTTAAACAATGCTTCCACTACCCATGTGGGAGCGCATTAATGGAAACAAGTAATTTCTGTACTACTTTTTGTACTAGTAATTACGCTTCCACTACCCATGTGGGAGCGCATTAATGGAAACGGTAATTATTTAAATTTATTTGATAATAAGAATTAGCTTCCACTACCCATGTGGGAGCGCATTAATGGAAACCTAAAAAATACTTAACGATTTTGCCCACAGTTTTGGGCTTCCACTACCCATGTGGGAGCGCATTAATGGAAACTTTTGATTAAGCCTATTTTTGCTTTGCTAGCCATGCTGCTTCCACTACCCATGTGGGAGCGCATTAATGGAAACGCGCTGCCAGTGCATTATTGTCCCACGTATGAAAGGGCTTCCACTACCCATGTGGGAGCGCATTAATGGAAACTCCAAGTATTGGTAAAATCCTTTCCGGCAAATGCTTCCACTACCCATGTGGGAGCGCATTAATGGAAACAGGAGCTAACTCAAGCGATCGCTCGTATCTTGCGCTTCCACTACCCATGTGGGAGCGCATTAATGGAAACAAATAGCTGCTAATGAGTACCATGAGCGAGTTAGCTTCCACTACCCATGTGGGAGCGCATTAATGGAAACTACGATTAAATCGCATTAACTGTTGAATCTGAGAGGCTTCCACTACCCATGTGGGAGCGCATTAATGGAAACTCACCAATAAAGGGTAAATCTTTAAATGAGTTAATCAGCTTCCACTACCCATGTGGGAGCGCATTAATGGAAACAAATCGCTTTTGACTAACTCTATTCTTTGCTGAGGCTTCCACTACCCATGTGGGAGCGCATTAATGGAAACCGCGAGTTGGCAAAGCTTTGGTATTGTATCTAGAGCTTCCACTACCCATGTGGGAGCGCATTAATGGAAACTACAAAAGACAAAATGGTGAGAATATTTCAGGCTTCCACTACCCATGTGGGAGCGCATTAATGGAAACCTCTTATACTCACTGTCGCCACTGGTATGAAATAGCTTCCACTACCCATGTGGGAGCGCATTAATGGAAACTTCTTTTAACCATTCGTAAGGTGGTGAGTACTCCCCGCTTCCACTACCCATGTGGGAGCGCATTAATGGAAACATGCAGCTAAAGAAGTATTTGCAGAATTAGAAGTAGCTTCCACTACCCATGTGGGAGCGCATTAATGGAAACACGGTGTAGACAGCGGTTAGAATTGGTAACCCTTGCTTCCACTACCCATGTGGGAGCGCATTAATGGAAACTTTCTAAGCCTTTAGGTAAATCGCCTTTAACTTTGCTTCCACTACCCATGTGGGAGCGCATTAATGGAAACATTTTAGTAGTGTCGTTAAAAAAATTAGGTAGTTTTTGCTTCCACTACCCATGTGGGAGCGCATTAATGGAAACAAGAAAGGTGCCGCAAAGTACCTATCCAAGTACTGCTTCCACTAACATTGTGGAAGCGCATTAATGGAAACTTGATATTGATAAGCTCAAAGGTTCAAACCGTGAGCTTCCACTAACCAAGTGGAAGCCAATCAATTAGAAACTCTTCAACCCCTCATAAACTGAATACAAAAAACACAGGGACTCTCCAATGCATAAAATTGAATTATTTCCTCACTTTCTAATTCTGCAAAGATTAGTTGATGGTTCTCTTAACCAAAGCCATAATTTAATTACTGCTCTACGAAGATGGGTTTTAATCAATTGGTTTTATGGAGAAGAAAATAATAATATAGAATGCAATCAAGGTAGCGGATTAACGTTTAAACAATGGAGTGAATGCTTCTTTAATCAATATTCAATTCAATTGCAACAATCATTCCAATCTAAACATCCGTTAGGTCGTTTGCTGGAAAAGAATAATGAAATATTCAAGTCCCATCATCGTTTATGTCCCTGTTACAAAACAGCTAAAGATTGGTTAAGGTTTTATAGCGTCAATGTTGATGATTGGCTAGAAAATTTACGTGAGAATATTTATATATCCAAACAAACTATCGTTAAAGTGATTAATGATAGATTATTCGCTAAAGTTAGGAAAACTTTGCAGGGTGATATTAATTTTCTGACAGCAAAAGAATGTCTTGAATGTAAAACTTCTTTATATAAAAAGCAAAACTTAATCTATCGAGTTGAAAAGTTACCCGATTGGATATTTACAAGAGTATCAACACAACCAGAAAATAGCGTTGCAATTTTTACAGAATTGAATTTTACCGAACTCGCTGATTTAGCTAAAGCATTAAATATGCTAAATTTCCTCGACCCAAAATTAGCTCCTATTGCCGATAAGATTTCTTCAAAAGCATACGGAACTCGGCGAGTATTTTTATCTGTTGATTATATTTTACCGGAAGAGATTCAGATTAATGTTGACAATTTACAAGATAAATTACAAGGAAATTGGCGGAATCGGGAGATTAAACCAATATTTTTTGATTATACAAGCGCTCGCTTAGGTGATAAACAATGCTTGGTTTATCCGGTATGTATTTATTATCTACAGCGAGCAAAATATCTTTGTGCTTATGGTATGAATCCTAATGGTGAAGTGGATTGGTATAATTATCGTTTGGAACGGATTAACTCATTATTTTTTCTCGATTGGTCGGATGAGAGAATACCTTTAGAACTCTTGGATAAATATCTGAAAAATCAACTTCCTCAACCTGAAGATGTACAGCAAGAAATTACCAGCGCTTGGGGATTTGAAATCAATAAACCTTCTCGTTTAATGCTACTCAGGTTTAATCAAGATTATGATAAACGTTATATTCAAGATACCTTTCGTCACGATACATTTAAGCCGATAAAATCACCAGAACAGGTTGCACAAGTTATTTGCCAATATGCGAATAACCCCCAAGAAGAAATATTTTTAAACAAAATTTTGGATAAATATCCCGACGATGCATATTACACCGTGAGGTATCGCGATAATGACAATAACATAGTTATGCGCTTACTGGCTTGGGGTGCGAATGTGGAGGTTTTATTACCAATAGACATCTCCGGAATATAAATTAAATCTGGTAAAATAATATTCAATCAGCCTTTACAAAGGTTAAGAATATGAATTCAATGTTAGGGTACATCGAAAAGCATCCCCAAGAAGCACAAAGATTAGTGGGTCTAAATTACGACCAGTTAAAGCAACTAATAAAGCAAGCGATTAACCTACATACTCAAACCCAATCAGAAGTAGAATTAAGAAAAACAAGAATTATAAAAAAAGGGGGTGATCGCAAGACTAAGTTATCCTTTGAAGAACAAATATTATTGACTCTGATATACTTACGACAATTTACAACATTTCAATTACTTGGGATTCAATTTGGTGTGAGTGAAACACTATTCTAATGATACGTTTAATTACTGGGTTCCAATTTTAGGTAAACTGCTACCACCAAGTCTGCTTGAACAGGTAAAAAAAACTCAAATGATTACGAAATTGTTCAAGAACTTTTAACAGAGTATGAGTTAATAGTCGATAGCTGTGAGCAGCCTATAGAGAGACCTGGAGAATATCAAGAACAAAAAAAATATTACTCAGGTAAAAAGAAAAACCACACTCGAAAAAATCAATTAATCGTTTTACCAGACGGTAAAGATATTGTTGATGTTGTAGCAGGTAAACCAGGACCTAAAAATGATGTGAAATTGTTTCGTGAATCCCGAAAAGGGTTTGACCCAAATCAAAAATTTAATGGAGATAAGGCTTATGAAGGAGAAGAGTCAATTAAAACTCCTCATAAAAAACCGAAGAAAAAAGAATTAACTCTAGAGCAAAAAGAAAGAAATAAAGAGTTAGCTTCGGAACGCATTTTTGTTGAACATCTAATTCGTTTGGTAAAAATATTTCGAGTAGCCCAAGAAAGATTTAGATTAAAATCGAGTAAATATGAACAGATAATTATGACAATTTGTGGACTTGTTAGATTACGAATAGGCACATTTATTTTATGACTATAAATAACGAAATATTCCAATAGTATATTGATTTCAACATATACTACTTTTTAGCTAGTTATTAATAGTAAGCATCTCAAAGCCTTATTTTTGCGTACAAACTAACTACCTTTACGATTTGGCGATCGCAATTTTAAACGTAGTGATAGTAAGACTTTGGTTGTTTTCGGAGATGTCTAATGGAATTACGAGAACGAATTGCTAGAAGTATTCGGCAGACATATCAATTTTATCAGTCCGCCGGGGGTTGCAAACCCCCGTCTAATAACCCAAGTCGTCTAAAGACGACTAAAAAATTACCTAAAACAAAACATGATAATTATTAATTTAGTCCTATTTATAGGACTTTTGCTATTAGCCAGGGACTTGCAGTCCCTGGTGGGTAATGGTTTTAACAACTTCCGTCTAGACCGTAGCTGAGATGCTGAAGAGGGGAAGGGGATGAGGTTAACGCTTTATTACTTCAAATAAAGTCCTCTTCTCAAAGCTTCTATCCTTTTGTGAATCGGTGGGTGACTCTGTTTCAACCAATGAAAAGCCCCCGTGTCGTCTTTGCTTGTTACTCGCATCCATAATGATGACATCTGTTCGCGGTTCTTTTTGCGTGATTGAAAGGGAAGACGGTCAAGTGTCGCGAGTGCTGATACAATTGCGTCAACGCTGGTTAATCTCGCAGCAACTGCATCCGCATGATATTCGCCTTTGCGGCTATGAAAAAAGGTTAATGATATAACTAGGAATTGAGTAACTGATGGTAACAGCAGCAGCAAAACCCAAATTGTTACACCAGTAAAATACCCAGTTGCATATTCCCAATTTCCCAAAAAACCGTAGATTAAACCCGCAACCAACATTAATAAAGCTACAAATTTTCCTAAATACCACACCACGAACAGCAAAGGTGTAAACAGTATCATCATTACTCCATCCCAGGAAGCGGAGAGTAAAGTTTTTGCGATGGTATCCAAGTTGGTAATGTGACCAATTTCATGAGCTATGACTGCTGCAATCTGCTCGTGATTTAAGTGTTTGATTAAACCCTTAGTTACTACTACCATTGAGTTTGAGCGGGTTGCACCTACAGAATAAGCGTTGGGAATATTATCAGATAGTTCAACTCCGACTACAGGAGTTTTGGAAATTTTTTTGGCGATCGCAATATCTCGCATTACGGTACACAACCATTTTTCTGTATTGGAATATAGTTCCTCTTCATCAAGAAGAAGTGGATTGATTACCCGTATATTTCTTTGCTTAATGCAGGTAGGAACAGCAGAAACAAATCTGTGATCTGTGGATATAGCCCAGTAAAGGCTCGGTAAACCAATACAAATTAAGAAAAACAAACCAATAATAAAATAAAATGCGCTTTCTTGAATAATCATTAATCCATAAAAGCTAGTAAATAAACCATAAAGAAAAACACCCAAACAAAATAAACCCATAATCGCAATTACAAGTAAATTCCCTTTAGTATTTTTTAATTTCATCGCTGCACCTCCTGTGGATAAATGATTGTTATTTAGTTAAAAGTCAAGATTTATTCTGCAATTTATCATCCACGCGGAAACAGGCTTTTCCAAAGTTGAAATTACACACAATCCGGGGGTTGAAAACCCTCCGCAGTCGCTACAACGGGGGGAACCCCCCTACGGGTTCGTTAGTTGTTCATGGGGGAAACCCCCAAGACCACACTAACTCACCGCAACGCGCTGCTCTCCGTCTAATAGCTTAAGTCGTCTAAAGACGACTATTAATTAGTCCTATTTATAGGACTTTTGCTATTAGACTGGGACTTGCAGTCCCAGACGGTTATTTGGAAACGCGCCTTTCCAACAACGAGCTAAAATATAATCAGCTTTGGCATTTTTGATTTGAGATGCAATTGCGGTTTGTGTTCCCATTGCATCGATGGTAATAATGCATCCTGCAATATCTAATAATTCTAGTAATGCCGGAATTGCAGTAATTTCGTTCGATTTATCAGCCACTTTGACTTGCCCCAAAACAAGACGATGCTGACTTGACCATGCACTGACTAAGTGTAAAGCTGTTTTTCCCAATACTCTATCATAAGAACCTTTGATGGTTTTACCATCAATAGGGATTACCTGCGCTCCTGTTTTTTCAACTATTGATTCGACCCAACATCTAAAACATCGCTCAAATACTTTTGGATTGATACGCTCAAATACTCGACGGAAAGTGTCTGCACTTGGGATACCGTAAGGTAAAACTAGAAATTGAGAGAGCCATTCATATTTACTTGATCCATAATTTTCCATATCTTCCCAGCCCTTGGCTCCAGCAATTACTGATAGTATTGCGATAATTAAAATATCTGTTAGCAAGTGGACACGTGTTCTTTCAACACGAGGGTCTTCCACTTCACTAAAAATTTCTCCTATTTTTTCTGTTAACAAGGTCGCCGACGCTATACTCAAAGCCTTGGAGCTTTTAGTCTTTTTTTGTGGAGATTTAAAACCAGATACCACGAGATTATCCCTGATAAAAAATTAAGACTTTGATTATCAGCGTACTACTTCACAAGTTTCATACTCAAATCTGTTATTCCACCCATCTTTTTGCTAAAAAATCTGTATTTCCAGATACATTTTAAGATGCGCTTACCCTGGGTATCTAATACCGATGTTTTGTTTTTATTACCTCCAGATTATCCCCAACTACCACCCATCGGTTGTTATCTCAATTATCCTTGGAACACCACCGGAGAAGGAGACCATCATTTTACCAGACAGAGCTACTACGGAGCGCCTTTTTTAAGTGACGAAGGATGGTATTGGTACTGTGTCGGTTTGGGAGGAGGATTTAATCGAGAGGTGTGGTTAAATTCATGGAAGCCGAGCCATCAGGTAAATCAAGGACATAATTTAGCCACACTATTTGTAACCGCACGTCATGCAATTAATAGTGATGATTAATATCTAGAACTTACGCAATTAGTAGTCTGTCCCATTAGGTGTTGGGTTTCACTCCGTTCAACCCAACCTACAAATTTACTGTGCTTCAAAAATAGTCAACAAAAGGTAAAATCAAAATGATATATGATAATCAATTAATAGAATATCGCTTACACATTCCACCAAAAATGTGGCAAGAATTCCGCCAAAATATGTTAGATTGTCGGGATATTAACGAAGAAGTTATTGGTTTTTTCTTCTGCAAGCGTCATCAAGTCTCGAAAAACAAAATTCGCTATATTCCTAAAGCTTGGATTGTTCCTTTTCCAGATTGTTACGAAATGCAATCTCACAGCGGATTAGTGTTAACCCAGCAGTTTCATTCTTATTTATTAAAAAAGTACGTAAAACAAGGATTGCACGTAGTTCATATCCATACTCATGTTGGTGATATCGCACCAGAATTTTCTTCGGTTGATGATTATTATGAGTCAGAATATTCTCGCTTTCTTGCCCAGAATTTTCAGAAAAAACCCCGTTTAATTTCTGGAGTATTTAATCAGTCATTACAAAAATATAAATTTCGTATATGGAATAGAAAAGGTAATAACTTTGATGATGTGGTATTTTCCAATTCATATCTAGAAATGATTGATATTGATGCTGAAACTTTTACAGAACATCACGACACACCAATAATTCAGCATTATGAAATCACAAATCCAATGCAAGCTAAATTAGACAGTCAAAATCAAATGTTTGCCAGACAGAAAATATTTGGTGAAACTTGCCAAAAACAACTCAATCAACTCAAAGTAAGTCTAATTGGTTGTGGTGGTATCGGTTCAATATTTGCCGAATTATTAGGTCGATTGGGCGTAAAAAATTGGGTATTAATTGACCCTGATAAATTAGAAACAGTCAACCTGAATCGAATGGTAGGAGCTACACAAAAAATGGTTGAGCAACGATGGAATAAAGTTGATTATGTAAAACATTTAATTAAAAAGATTTATCAGACAGGTTCTTGCGTACATGCTATACCAACACAAATTGATTGTGAAAATGCCGCTTCAGAAATAGCAACATCAGATTTAATAGTAGTAGCCACAGATAATCATCTTTCTCGGAAGATAGCCCAGGAATTAGCATTAGAATACATGCGTCCCTTGGTTTGTCTTGGTACTCACATAGACATTAACCCAGTAGATAATAAACCACGTATGTTTTGTCGCATCACCGTACCTCCTTTAGGTGGTGGCTGGTGTTTGATGTGCGGGAATATTATTAGTTTGCAAAAAGCCGCTGTAGAATCCGCACCAATGCAAATCAATCAAATGGTTGCCAAAGCTGGTTATATAGATGGAGTTAATGACCCAGCAGTATTTTGGTTAAATAGTATTTGTGCTAGCACCGGAGTTGGTGTAATTCATGGAATGGTGAGCGGTTTTTTGGATATTAGTGCTGGAATTGATTGGATTTACGAATTTCCTAACTCAACTTGGCATCAAACAAATACTAAGTACTTAGAAACACCATCATGCTATTTTTGTTCTCACTCTGATAGCTCAGAACCAGCCACAGAAGAATTTTCCATAGAAAGCGATTTTGATATCATTGATTATTGGTGATAGTTATTTAGCCGAGTAAGAAATATTTTCTCGCCATCGACGCAACTGGTGATATATTTCAATCTCGTGAAAGGCTCGGTTTTCCCATATCAACGTGCCTGGAAGTTTTATTTCATACACCCCGTTCGCTATCTCCTTATATTCCTCGATAACACCCTCTTTCTTAGCCTTATTTAATACCCTGATACTATCCGGAGTAATATCAATCACCCTCCGCTTTTGCTCCTTAGAAAGCGCATTCCAAGCCTGTTCTTTAACTTCCGGGTATTGCTTAAATATGTTTCTTATATCTTCCCAATCTCCTTGTATTAAAACTTCGATTCCTTTATCGAGTGGTGTCGGTTCCAACTCTAAATCGGATTCTTCTGGTTCCTCTAAATATTCTTCTTGTAGTTCTTCGACGGTTGTATAAAATTTAGACCTAGCTGTTTCTTTAATGACTTCCAACTCCGTCCAATGGAAATAATGATTGAAGCCATCAACCTTGACCAAAATGGGATTAATATTCTCCCCATTTAATCCGATTACCTTACCTTGTTTATTTTGAAGATTCCCTCTCTTGACTTCTACCGTAGCGGGTATATCAAAGCCCATAGATACCAGAGCATCGTTACGAACATCAGTGTCTACCCATGCCAACTCTTGCTCGAAGCTATGATAATTTGCAAGATTAGCTCCCCAAGTTTCTCTCCACTGTGGATTATGGTTATAAGCGTAATTAGAAAGATGTTTGAGCAATATTGTATCGTGCCGAAGTATATTGGTTATCGCGTCCCATCTTTTATCTTGAGGAACTGTTGCTTCCCAACGTTGGCAACACTCGACTATTAATTGACCACAACTTGGACTGATTCTACCGATATTATTAACGTGAAGGCATTAAAACGGAATAAATAGTAATTTACCCGAAATAACACTTTTGTTAAGATGATTTGATTGATTGCGGTCAAGTTATTAACTTGTACCGAATGACAATATTCTATCGATTCATCTAGTTTGTGATGCACAAAAATTACAAAACTTCATAAATAATGCATCATTCTTTTTCATTTTTACAGCTTTATATTCATAAGACTTTATGAAAAATGCATAAAATAGGTTTTCTAACTTGGTTTTGACATAAAACTTAATAGAGCGAACTAAATATTTAGTTGTTTATGTAAACTGAAGTAACTTGATAAAAACTAAGCCCAAAAAACCTGTGACAAATAAGCGCGAACGCTTTCCTCAAGGGGATACAAATCGAGTATCTTTTACTCTCGCACCAGGTGTGCGACAACGGGTAGACAAATTGTTGCCAATATTAGGAAGCTCTTTGTCAAAAACATTAAGATACTTAATTGATTTGGGCTTAGAAGTATTTGAACTAGCTCAAAAAAACGGAAATTCAATTCCTCAAGTAGGTAGTTTGGATCGGATGTTTTCTACTTACACTTCTTTAGGGATGGAATTAGTATTTGCGTGCGAGTCTTTGGGCTTATCTGTTCCAGAAGTAGGTCGTGTAGGTATTTGGTTTGTAGATAATCTTTATACCGGATTTGATGATATTGAAGGAATTCAACATGACAAAGATTCTCAAGCATTTCGTGTATTTCGCTTAAGTCGTCAAATTCGCGAGCTTTATCAACAACAGCTTACTTTATTGTCTGAAGATGAATTCGCCTTGTTTTTGAAAAATTTACATAAAGAAACTATTATTGGACAAGAATTCTTTGCGACTTGTCAAACGCTTGGCTTACAACCGCCACAGAAAGGTAAAATAGAGGAATGGCTGCTTTCAAAGATAGGACAACACGCGCAGCTTGAAAAAGGTAGTGTATCGGAAGCGAACCCTAGAGCAGAATTGCAGTCAACAGAAGATAATTTGCATGAAGTAAATTCGCAGCCGTTTTTGGAATACTTATTGACACTGGATAAAATGCCAACTGAAGAAGAGCAGGTTTTGATTGCTAGTCGGTTTGGTGTAGAGCTAACACGTCTTACAAAACTAATATCTCGGATAAGGTTTAGCGAAAATGATTAGTTGACTTATGTGCTTTATGTAGATATACCGCTTCAAGATGTGGTTCAATAACTGAAGAATCGTCTTGCTAAAATATAAAGCAAACGGTGAAATCAAACGCCATGAGCATGATACTTAGCCCCCAACAAGAACAATTTATTCAAAGCAAACTGCAAACAGGTAAATATCGCAATGCACAAGAAGTATTAGAACTTGCTTTTAAGCTCCTTGATGAATACGAGCAAGCAGATACTGACTGGATAAATTCCGTGAGAGAAAAAATAGACGCTGCGATCGCAATTAGCGAACAAACTCCACCTATTGATGGAAAGGCGTTTGTAGGTCAAATTTTGAAAGATTTACAGCAAGTGCGCGAAAGGCAAGAATGAATTCTAGATATTTTATTAACGTTCTTGCAACGGAAGACTTAAAAGGAATTGCTAGCTATTTTGCGACTAATAATGTTGAAGCTGGAGAGCAATTTTTTAATAAATTCGATCATCGTTGTGAACAATTAATAAATTTTCCTAACATGGGTAGAAGCTATGCAGAAATCCGTCCTAATTTACGCGGCCTACTGTTGGATGGATATATTATTTTTTACAGAGTTTTCGACTCGGGTATTGAAATTCTCCGAGTAGTTAATGCTCGTCGAGATTTACCATCTATTTTTGAAGAGCAAGAATAATTAGGGTTTGCTGAAAAAGTTTTTTTTGACAAGGGCAGGGGGCAGGGAGCAGGGAGCAGGGGGAAAAACAAGACTGTATTTCTGACCAAGTTGACTAAAAGTGCAAAACTGTTAGCCAGCAGGTATCATAAGCTTGCACTTTAAACAGAGAAAAAGCCTTAAAACCCTTATGTGGTAAAGCTAATAATTTTATTCAGCAAGCCCTAGATATTCTCCAACCGGGATATCTCAAGTTTTACGAATTAAGTGATGTAACTCAAAAAATTAGTTAAACACGTAGAAATATCGGCGATTAGTGAGTGAAAAGCCTCGGCATTTTGATTGGGATTTATTTCATCCGAAAAAACTTAATAGTTGACCTAATAAACTAGCTTATTGTCAATGGACGATAAGTCAACAAGCACATTTCCCAATTCCTTCGGTTCTAATTTGTGCAAACCACCTCCGTACACCCGACCTCCAGAAATTAGAGCTTCGTCGGAAATATTCTTTAACAAGATGGCGGAATTTCCCATCCCTCTTAGTGGTGTTACTGGATAGCCGGTCAAAGGAGGGGATTCGATGTCCCCTTCAAAGACAATCTCTGTGCGAGTTCACGAACAAATTCCCTGAACACATCCGTTTGATTACGGTCAGTCAGTTCATAGTATTGCTGCACTATCAATCTTTCCGCTTCGGTAATCCTGAAGGTCATTCTAAGGCTTAATTCTATCTATTTGTGTGACCCAATTACGGCGACTATTATGTTCTAAATTCAGAATTTCTTCCAAAGACCAATGGAAATAAAAAGCTATACAAGCTACCTCCTCATGCATTTGTTCTGAGGGGTAGCTTGCTACTCCCCCGATAAAACAAGCTCCTGTTTGAAGTTATTTCCACATTGCGGACATTTAACTGGTATATCTGCACTGCCTTGTTGATTAATTCGATTGTAAAATTCTCGCAAATAAGCTAAGTCGTTGATAAACAGATTTTCTAGATGTTCGGGAGTAAGTGTAGTCAAATCACCTAAACGGACAATTACTCTCGACAGCATCAGAAAAACTTTATGATAGGGGTCTTGTTGAATGCGACGGTCTTTTTGAACGTAAATTTCATCTTTTGCAGTTGCTAAGCGCATCGCTCCTTGGCAATGAACTTTTCCTTGTGCGTCTACTAATCCTTTCGGTAAAATAAAATTAAATTCTGTTATCATTAGATTTCGCTTTTATACAAAAAGTTAAAGATTAAATATTTAAGCTTAATTGTTGTCTTTGATTTGATTGTTTTCTATACTTTCATCTTTTAAATTTGCTTTTATTTTAGCAATGAACATTTCTCTTTGTTGTTGAGCAACAGTGTAATCCGGATTGATATTTAAAGCTTTATCTACTGCTTTTAAAGCTTCTTGATAATTACCTTTTCCTGCATATGCCATAGCAATTCCAGTCAATACAAAAGGATTATTCGGACTAATACTATCAGCTCTACGATAAGCCGATAGTGCTTCTTGATATTGTTTTAATTTGAGAAAAATTACTCCCCGATTATACTTAGCTTCAAAAGAGTTGCGATTGTATATAACAGCTTCTTTTGTAAATTGACGCGCCGACTTATAATTTCCTAAACGCCAAAGTACCGCTCCTTTATTAGTCAAAATCATTGCACAAGTAGCATTATTATTTTTGGCTTTCTCACCTTTGAGAGCTTGCTCGTAAGCTTTATCTGCTGCTTTTAAGCAATTTATTGACTTTTGAGTCACTATTTCTAAGCAAGTATCTGACTTTTTAAATGAACTTAGTATTCGACCTCGATTAAACCAAGTTTGAGCATTGTTATTACCCGATTTAACGGCTTCTTGTGATGCTTTTTCTGCTTCTTCATGTTTACCTAAATGCCAAAGGCTAACAGCTTTGTTATTCCAAGCTTCTGCATAGCTTTGATTAAGTGCAATTGCATTTTGTGCATCTGCAATAGATTCTTCGTATTTCTTTAAGTTAACTAATGCTGTGCTGCGTTGAACCCAAAGGTAAGCTAATGTTGTATCGCTCCAAATTCCATCACCAGCAAATGCTTTGTCGCTGCTTTCAAGGGCTTGTTGATAATTTTTCAATTCATTGAGCATCTCGGCTTGTCGTGCTAAAGCTTGAGAAAATTTTGGCTTAATTTGAACCGCCATACTGTATGATGCCAAAGCTTCGTTATACTGCGCCAATCTTTGCTGAAGTTTTCCTTTTTCATACCAGATAATTGCATCATTAGGATTAATTTCTAATGCTTTTTTATAAGCTTCTATTGACTCAGATAACTTTCCTGATTTTGTTAGTGCTTGAGCTTTATATATAAAAGCTATCGCTGGATTTGATTCTCCCCAGTCTCCATTGTTTTTATTTTCAATTGCATTATCACAAGTTGTAATCGCATCTTCGTAAAGCTTTAAATCAGTTAGCGTTCGACATTTTTGGGCAAATGCTAAAGAATAATCTTGGTTTATCAATATTGCACGTTCAAAAGAAGTAATAGCTTCTTGATTTTGTGCTGATTTCCTTAATGCTAAACCCCTGTTGTACCAAGCTTTCGCAGGGGTAATATTTCCCCAGTTACCATTAATTCGCAACGCTTGTTCGCAAGATAATATAGCATCTTCGTTATTTCCCACTTGCGACAAAGCTTGACATTTTTGGGTTAATGCAAATGAATTATTCGGTTCTGTTTGTAAAACTTGATTGTAGGAAGTTATAGCTTCAGCATACTTTCCTAACTTTAATAGCGCATTGCTGCGAGTATTCCAAAGCAAAACATTCTTTTTCTTCGGCTCAAGGGCGATCGCCTTTTCACAAGCTTCAAGAGCTTCAGTATATTTTTGTAAATTGTCAAATAAACGACATTGTTCTGACCAGAATTCAAAATTATTGTAATCAAATTCTGATTTAGTCTCATTTGCTCTGACACCACCAGTCGTGTATTGCATCAACAGGCTAAAAGCACTACAGGTAATGACAACCAATCGATAAATGCTCTTGACCATATTCTCTGTAACCTTGTATTAATTAAACAATGGAAACACTGCTTGCGTTAACAATTTTTATAACAGCTTTAGTAACAGCAGTAGTACTTTGACATAAATGACTTAGAATTGCAACGAAGTATAATTAAATTTGCTTATGACATATTTTACTTTGCTGCCGATAGTACACAATTTAGATTAATCGCTTTACTATCTCAAGTATCATGAAAATATTCAACAGCACGAACAGCTTGAAAGTACCATCAGCAAGAAAGTTTACCTATTTAATTTACTTAATATCGATAACTTCTATATGGTTTGCCGGTAAAGTAGTAGCTGAAAAAACCTCGGATATGAAACAGCTTTTACAGACTAGAGATTGTGCAAAGTGCAACCTTCGCGGTACAAACCTGCAAAAAGCATATTTAGAAGCAGCTAATCTTCGGGATGCCAATCTTACAGATGCCAATCTTCAAGAAGCAAACTTGACGGGAGCATATTTGCAGAATGCAAATTTAAACAAAGCAAACCTGCGAAATGCAAAGCTCGATGGTGCCGATTTAAGGGGTGCAAACATCAGAGGAAGCAATTTGAAAAACAGTCGAGTCGAGAGTAAACCGATGTTAGATGAAAAATGGTCGTTAGTTTGGGATTTAGTGAATAAACCTGACAAGAATAAAGATTTTAGTAAAGTTTCATTACAAGAAGCAAACCTAAGCAACGCTAATCTACAAAAACTGAATTTAGAAAAAGTCAATTTAGAAAAAGCAGACTTAAGTAAGAGCGATTTGCGTGGAAGCAATTTGAGTCAAACAAATTTGCGTCAAGCCGACTTGTTTATTACAGATTTAAGGAATGCCAACCTTTCAAGTGCCAATCTAAGAGAAGCAAATCTAAATAATGCTGATTTACGTAGTTGCGATCTAAGTAACGCTAATCTAAAAAATGCTAACCTGAGTCTAGCTATTCTCCACAACAGTAACTTGGCTGGCGCTAGTTTGGTAGGTACAAATATGAAAAATGCCGATTTGCGTTTCTCCGATCTTAGTTACGCCAAACTTGAAAAAGCAAAATTATTTAATACCAACTTTAGTGCCAGTAAATTTACAGAAGCAAATATAAGATTGACGAATTTAGTTGGAGTTAACTTACAAAAGACTAATTTAACAAACGCCAAATTTGAAAAAATCGACTTGAATGGTGCAAACTTGAGCAGCGCGATCGCCAATGGTACAAATTTTGAAAAAAGCAACCTAAGCAGCGCAAACTTAGAAAATGCAAATTTAAGTAATGCTTCTTTCCGAAAAGTGAATCTCAGAAATGCCAACCTCAGCAATGTAAATTTAAATGGAGCAAATCTTAACCAAGTGAAGCTGGATGGAGCCAACCTCAAAGGAGCTAAATTGAGTGGAGCTAACTTCAAAGATGCTTCTTTATGTGACACAATTATGCCTAATGGTACCCGAAATGAATGTTAGGCAAGAGCCTAGTACTCGACCAAGCTAAAATTGTGGGGGTAAAAAAGGCAGGGGGGAGGCAAAAAGCGGTGTAGATTCTTTTCAGGCTTTATTGCCGTTGCTGTGACACTTAATTACATTTTTAAGGCAGTAATAAGGGTTGTGGTGTCACGCACCACCTGTTAATTGTGACAATTGCGTAAGTCCTATTATTAATTATTAGCAAAATCATAGTATTAAAAAATACATATATCTGATAAAGTTTGATTGGCTTTAGTTTTTAATTTTGTTTTAGCTTTTAGTCTCTATGGTAATTGCAAACCTGGTTTGCTTGGATTGTATTCTATTTAAAACATTAACTGTATTTCTGTATATTTTTTCGTGAAAAATCTATCTCAAGCTAGATGTACATATAAATGTCTATTAGCAACTAACTAATAATGGTTAATTCATTTTATTCTTTTCCATCACCCATACCACTAGAACGACTTAACGTATATGACAGCTTGATGATGAGCGCTCAACGCTGGAAAGTAGCTCATAGCTACCATCGTCAGCGTCATAACTTGCACTACCAATCTCTCAACGAACCGGGAATAGTTTGCGGTTTGGGAGTGCGAGTTATTGAACCACCAATCGAAGCAGCTGCAAGATTTCGGGATAAGCGTTGGTTAGAAATTGCTCCTGGAATTGCAATTGATGTGGAGGGGAATCCGATAATTGTAGATCCCAAAACTGACCGTACTTTCAGAATTGCAACTTCATCTCCCATAACTGGAAGTGTGACGGTGTACTTGGTGGGAAGCTATGTGGAACCGCAAAACTCAGAAAAAGCAGCAAAAACCGACACGATTCGGGAGTGGTTCCGCTTGGATGAGAAAACAAGCCCACCCGCAGAGCATGAAGTGGAACTATGTCGTATTAAGTTGGAACCCGGTACTGTAGAACTTCAAAACCCAGTTGACGTATTGTTTCCCAATCCTAACGAATTAGATTTTCGTTACCGTCACCAAGCTAAAGCCAGACCTACTAAAGCTGTTGTCAGAGTCGCCACCACTGTGAATGCAGCTTACGATAACCTTTCTTACTTAATGCAATCTATTGCAGGTTTGTATCCAGCTTTGGAGGGAGATACTGAAATTAAACAAGTAAACTATGAAAAGCTACCTGAATGCGAGCTAGTTTATTTGCCTGCTTTACAAGTACTCAATATTGATGCAAAAGAACTAGAAACTCTGGAAAATTATTTGCAAACAGGTGGTGTTGTTTTTATCGAAATTTCTCACAAAGATGATGATATTAATTATGATATTTTACGAGAAGGTATAGAACAATTGATTCAAACAAGTTTTAAAACAAAAATCCAATCTTTCTCTGAACTAAGTCGAAATCATCCATTACGAACTACACCTTTTTTATTTACAAAACTTCCTCAAATAGATAGCAAGATTATTCAACTATGGAACGCGAAAGGGATAATTCTGGTAGAGGGTAATTTATCTGATGCTTGGGGAGGATTAAATCAAGACAAAGCCTTAGAAAGAAATGACATTCGCACCGCTCATGAATTAGGTATTAATATTCTTGAGTTCGCTCGACAAAGACGGAAAATGACCGAACTTAATTGTTAAAAAGTTAGGAGTTAGGAGTAATTAACGGTCAAAAGTCAGCATCTTAAAGGTTAAAATTCTATCTCAAAAGTCTCAAAAGTCTCCTTGTCCCCTTGTCCCCTTGTTTCCCCTTTTCCTCGTTTCTTAATTAGTTACAAAGGTACTTACTTATGTCAGGTGTTACAGCAATTCTTTCTAAGAAATCGTTAGAATTTACGCCAAACAATCCGTTAGAATCTTCAGAATCAAGTTCTGATGGTGAAAATTTATTTGATGTTACTGTTGTCAACGATAGTGATAAATTTGCCAGCTTCCAATTAGAGCTTTCTGCTCTTGGTGTAGATGAAAATTCTCATATTAAATGGTATTGCGTAGAACCAGAAATTTGTGCTAAAACGCCACCAGGTAGTGAAACAAAATTTCAAATAGCAATTACAAAAGCACCAATTCCTGCTTATGATACTAATATTGACCTGGAACTAGATGTTTTTTCTGTAGAAGATGAAAAGTTAAAAACTAAGAAAAATCTGAAGTTAAGAATTAACAGACCTTTAAAATCTTTACAGGTAGAAATGCCTGTAAAAAGATTCAGAGTCGAACCGGATTATAGTATTGAAATTCCGGTTTTAGTATATAACTTAAGTCCAAAATTTTCGGAAATTACTCTTACTTGTTTGCAATTAAATCCCGAATGGATGAAGGAAACTCAAACAAGATTACAATTAGAACCAGGAGACTCACAAAACATAAATTTTTTATGTCAACCGCCAAAAGGTACTGCTAGTAAAGAATACGAGTTTTCTATAGAAGCTAAATCTAACATTAGTCATTATAGTCCCCGCGAACAAGGAATTTTAGAAGTACTTCCAAATGGAAATGTAGAGTTTAGTTGTACTGAAAAAAATAAAATTATTCCAGAAAAAAAAAGAAATAAATCTCAAAAAGCTGATTACGAGTTAGTCTTTTGGAATGATAGCAATTTACCCCAACACGTTGATATTATTGCTCCAGAAAAAGACAAAAAACGATGTGAAATAATCATTCCTGAAGGTATAAACATTGCACCTAAAGAAACAGGAACAATGCATTTGTTAGCAGAGGCTAAAAGACATCGGATAGGAAAAAGAAAAATCCGCAAGTTTGCTGTTTCTGCTGTTTTAAGCAATCCTGCTTCTGGAGAACCCTGTAAGGAAATTTCTCCTAAACCCAATACTGTAATTTTGGAATTGACGATTTTACCTATAATTCCTTTTTTACTTCAACTTGGTGGAGCAATTTTAATTCCGTTGCTGTTGTTATTAGGGTGGATGTATTCGCAGAAACCAGTTTATCATCAAGGTTCGGTAAATTCGGTCAAATTCTTTGGAAATGGCAGTTTAGTATTTAGTGGTTCTAGCGACCAAACAATTCGACGCTGGCAAGTTGAAGATAGTGGTGGAATATTTACAAGCGCTGAAGTTGAAGACAAAGGCATAGTTGCAGAATTAAACAAAGCCGTGCGCGTTATTCGTCAAAGTCCGAAAGATGATGATGTAATAGCAGTTGGACTTGAGAATGGAGAGATTAAGCTATGGGATATTGCTTCTTTAAATAAAGAAAAAGAAACTGATTTTACATATGATAACTTAAGCCGTGTATTTGACCTTGTTTTCAGTAGGAATGGACGTTATTTGTATAGCGGTCATGCTAATCGTACTGTTAAACAGTGGAATCTTGAAACTGATAGTAAAGAAAATAGTGAACTTGATAATGAAGAGAATATTGAATCAGATACTAATAATTCCGTAAATAAACTTAATAATCAAGATGAAAAAAGGAATAAATCTAAAAAAGTAAATTTCGCAGTTTATGCTTTAGCAATTAATGAAAATATTCCCAATAATCCTTTGGTTATAATTGCAGGTCGCTATAATAAAATTGAAGTTTGGCAACCTGAAAAAAACAGAATAAACCCGCTTCCATATAATTATAATAAATCAATAAGAATCATAAATGAAACAAAAGTTTTTGACCCAGTAATGGGACAACAACATTATATAACTAGTTTAACAAGCTTTAAGAATATTTTAGCAAGTGCCGATAATAAGGGATATATTACCTTATGGGATATAAATAAAATTCGTAACTGTATTGATGCATCTACAGACGAAAAAAATGCAGAAAATGGAGAGAAAGAAGATAACAATAATAACAATAATAAATCAGTATTTTGCAATGAGGCAATTACAGAACAATGGCGCGATGGTCATGATAAACAACCAGTTCGTTCGGTTGCTTTGACTAAAAGTGGTTGTTATTTAGCAAGTGCGGGTGATGATGGAAAAGTAATGCTTTGGTCGCTATCAAAAGGCAAGCGAAAAGAAAATTCGCGGGAAGGAGAAGCTGCTTTTAATGATTCTAATACAAAATTCAACACTGTTGATATCAAAGCATTAAAAGACGACAACGGAGAATATGTTCTCATAACTAGCGGTGATGATAATTATCAAGTTCGCATTAAAAAAATAAGTGAAGGAATAGATAACAATGCAAGTTGTCAATAGTAACCTAATTTCTATAGAAGAGCGTCCTGGAACTAATAACCAAACTCGACGCGGTTCAACTTTAACACGTCCTATTTTAATTAGAAACCGTAGCAATCAAAATATAGAAATCGATTTTTGGATTGATGTTACCGATACCAAATCGGAAGCATTATTACGCTGGTGTAATTTCAGCGAACAAAGTCCTCTTAAACTAAATGCTAACGAAGTAAAAGAGGTAATATTAAAGTTTCAAATACCTGCATCTGCTATACCAGATTTATATACTTATGAAATTAGAGTTGAAGCAGGGGGTGAGTATTCTGGTTTAATATCGCGTCGTCCCCAACAGCTTAGGGTTTTACCTTCAGATAAAGATACAATCTCAAAAAGCAACGAACCTAGATTTAGCATACAGCCAATTTCAAGTTCTACTAATCCTTTAATTCTAGAAGCTGGAAAGCAAGTAGAAATAAAAGTGGCTGTTGAAAATCGTTCCCGATGGGTTGACCGTTTTTATCTTTGTCCTGAATTCACACCAGAATTTACTTCCGAATGGTACACCGTAAAATATCCAGAAAGTGATTTAGATATTCCTGGGTTAGTTAAAGAAACTGATGGATTACAACTTAATCCAGGTTGTTCGGGTGAAATCAAGTTAATCTTAAATCCTCCAAGGTATACCCCAGCGGGAAATTACTGTCCTACTATCCGTTTAATCTCTAGTAAAAGAGAAGAATTAGTACTGCTCGACATTATCTATCTGCATATTCTTCCCGAACAAAGTTTAGATGTGCGGATGCATCCCCAAGAACAGAAAATACCACAGGAGTCGGGAAAATTTGAAATTGATTTAATAAATTTAGGGAATATTACGCGGAAACTGAAAATTACAGCTAAAGATGAAGAAGAAATTTTTAGTTATCCTTTGGAACCTGCTATCGTCAAAATTTTACCTGGAGAAACGAAAACAGTCGAATTAAAAGCAAACCCAAAAAAATGGTGGGTTCGTGGCTGGAAAGGTAAACCCTTAGCAATTCCCTTCTATATTGAACTTGAAAATACAGATTTAAACACGCAGTTTACTCAATTACCTCAACAACTACCCCAAGGAAAATTAATTTGGCAATCTCGTGCTTGGTGGCTATTATGGCTGTTGATTTTGTTGGGTATATTAGGTATTGGAGCGATAGCATTAGCTATTTGGTGGAATTTTTTTGGAAGAGAAATACCAACTCCACAAGTTGAGAAGTTTGAAGCTATATATAAAACAGATGAAAAAAATACAGAATTTAATAATCTAAATAATCAAGAAAAGAATATTACTCTAGCTTGGAGTATATCGAATCGTAAGCAGGTAGCAAAAGTTACTGTTATCCAAATGGAAGATAACAAAGAAACAAATCGAAAAAATTATATATTTAAAGATCAAATTCCTGATGAATTAACAAATAAATGTCAAAAACCACCAATTATAGAAAACAAGAGAAAAAGTAATTTCTTTGGTTTACCAATAATCAATAATGATCAACCACCAAATAAAACTAAAGTTCTAGAAGATTTACGCTGTGCAAATGTAAACACAATAGCAGCAAAACCCGGTAATTACACTTTTAAAATAGAAGTATTTTCTCAAGCAAACCCAGAGAAACCAGTATCATCTCAAATCACTGATACTGTTACAATACCACCCGCTACACCTTTACCTATACCAAAAATTGATAAATTTGAATCAACAAAACCAGCCTACGTACAGAAAAATCCAGATTTATCTTTACAAAATAATCTAGACAACGATGCAACAGTATCACCTATTATTCTTAATTGGGAAATCAGTAATCCTAGCAATGTTGAAAAATTAGAAATTGTTGGTTTAGCCCCCGATGGTTCAATTAATAGTAAGCCTAGAACTTTTGAATTAAAAGATAAACCTCTACCAGATATTCTAAAAAAAGAAGGTTGTGAATTGCAGCCAGAACAAAAAGGTAAATCGCCACAAAAATTAGTCTGTAATAATTTTATTGTCAGAGATGCCGAAAAAACGGGCGATTACACTTTCAAAATGACTGTTATACCCAAAGGAGGTAACGAAGAAAATGCAATTACCAAACAAACACCATTAATTAAAGTTCAACCGATAGATACACCACAAATACTTAGTTTCTTACCAGCAAATCCCACTTATCAAGAACCTGGCACTGCAAACAATATAGAAACTGCAACGGATTCTCGTCCTGGTTTTCCACCTATCCGCTTAAATTGGCAGATTACTAACCCCAGCAAAATCAAAGAGTTACAAATTATTGGTACTAATGATGGCTCGTTGAGCGAATACCAGCGTTATAGAATGTTTCAGGGTTTACCTTATGGATTAGAAAAAAAATGTGAAAAGCTCAAATATCAACCAATTCTTAATTGTTCAATGGTTGAAACTAAGGCTATTAAACCAGGCTCATATACATTTAAAATCGTAGCGCTACTCAAAGAAGGAGAAAATAATACTGAAATAATTAAAGCGACAGAAGCCATAAAAATTCAACCCAAATTTGCCAAACCTCCCAAACCAGCTACACCCATCAAAATTGTATCTTTTAAAGTTAATGGACAAGAAGCGAGCAACAATCCAAAACAAACTTTTGCGATTAATAAACAACGTACTGATGCTAGTATTGCTCTTTCATGGCAAGTAGAAAAAGGAGAAGATATCAAAGTTGAATTACTTCCCGCACCAGGAGTAGTCAAAAATCAAGGTTTTATCGAATATCCTCTTAATAGTTCCCCCGGTAACGAAACTATTACATTAAAAGTTACTAATAAAGATGGTGAAGAAAAAATTCAAACGGTGGTAATTCAAACTGTAGAATCAATTCCACCAGGGGGAAATCAATCTTCTACTACTGGTAATACTAATAGCGATAACAATAATTCTGGTGCTAATACTCCTGCTAGTTTCCAAAGAAGTACCCCTGCTACGGATTCAGCAACACCTTCAACACCTACCAATTCAGATAGCTTATCGCCGATTGAGTTACCACCAACAGCGGAGTAATATTTATCGAAATCCACAATATTTGCTGGTTTTTAAGTAACCCGACCGGGAATACAATTCCCGCCCGGTTTAATAGCGAAAGACCTATAAATAGGACTAAAAAACAAGTTAAACCAATTCGCAATTACCAACTACCAATTACCAATTAGTTACACCCAACCCTTAACTTCTGCATCGGTAAGGGTTCTTTCTAATTTCACATATTCATTCTGAGCCGCTAATTTTATATGTTTCATCATCACGGCTTCTCCCGAATCTGCTGCAATAAAAGCTGCATTTAAAGCAATGTTGCGAATATTTCCACCCGCGACGTTTAACCGCGCTAATTTGGGATAATCAAGTGATTCAGTAGGGGTATTTTTAGGAAAAATTCGCCGCCATATTCTGTCACGCTGTTTAGCATCGGGAAAGGAATATTTGACAATAAAACGGATGCGGCGCAGAAATGCGGTATCAATCGAGTCTTTTAAATTAGTCGTGAGAATAGCTAAACCTTGGTATTCTTCCATACGCTGCAATAAGTAGCTGACCTCCATATTCGCATAGCGATCGCGTGCGTCTTTAACGTCGGAACGTTTACCAAATAAAGCGTCCGCTTCATCGAATAATAATATTGCTCCTCCACCTTCTGCTGCATCGAAAATTCGCCGCAAATTCTTTTCCGTTTCACCGATGTATTTACTAACAACAGCACTTAAATCAATACGGTATATATCCAACTGCAACTCATGGGCTAAAACCTCCGCCGACATCGTTTTACCAGTACCGCTGACACCAGCAAACAAAGCACTAATCCCCAAACCGCGCTTTCCTTTACCAGCAAATCCCCACGTCTCATAAACTTGAATCCGTTGGCGAATATGAGCAGCTATACTTTGCAGAGTTTGCATCTGCACCTCACCCAAAACCAAATCATCCCAAGTAGCATTAGCATCAATTCGTTGAGCTAATTCATCTAACTGCGGTTGCGCTTGAGTTCGGCAGCTATGCCATAAAAGGTTTGAAAAAGAATGGGAGGGGGAAGAGGTAATTTCAATATTTTCCTTGTCCCCTTGTCCCCTTGTCCCCTTTTCCCCTTCCCCCATCCCCACAGCCTTAATATAAGCACTATGAATTTCCGGTGCGGTGAGGTTGAATTGGGATACGAGAGTATCTACTATGCCGTTACCTATAGCTTTCTCTCCCAACACTTGCTTCCAGATAATTCGCTGTTCGGGGGTGGTGGGTTTTTCGACATCGTGTGTCACCATCGTTCGCTGTTTAGCTGATAATCTATCGCTGCTGGCAATTATTAAAGGGCTGGTAACTGTATGAATAAAATATTCAACTTTATTCGATTGGGCTGTATCGCTGGTATTGATATCGCATTCCAACAACACCACTGATTGATTCAAAAGTATTTGTCTTTGCCATCGTTGCAGCAGTTGATAAAGTTCATTGTGATTATTTGGTAGATTGCGAGCGGATACGAGATACAACTTAAATCCCAGTTGAGCGCAAATTGTTTGTGCAATGGCTTTCTTGCTGACAACATTACTACCGCATAACTGAATAATTGGTAAAACTTCCGGTGTATGCTGCCAAGTCGCTATTATTTCTTGTGCGAGTTGTCGATGAGAATCCACCATTATCGGAATATCTTCTGTCTCTAATAATTCAAATATACTGATGAGACTTTCATCCAGATGAGGAGAACCCATCAAATAATGCAATATCTGTTCATCAATTCTTAAAGGTGCGTTAACCAAAGTATTACTTGCACCAACTTCAATTAATCGCCATTTGCGTAGAGGTGCAACCGGAGTCATAGCACTCCAGTTAGAATGATTTGAGATTGCTAAAGCCAAAGCAAAAGTAGGATAACCTTGATTGGCATCCCCATTAGCTTTAGCACATAAACCAGCCCAACTAGTATCGATTTCCATCCCCGCGCATAACAGCAGCACATCCCGCTCAAATTTATCAAGTCCAAATAAGTCGCAAAGTCGTTGTAAATTCGATGGTGTGGAAATATCTTCAATTGGCGATCGCCTTTCTTCTCCCTTAATGTAATTTAGTAAAATTTGACGCAATTCGGCTAAAGCTGTGGTTAAATAATTTTCGTTAGCTTCTTGCCAATTAACTTTATAAAATGTTGTCATAAAACTTATACTTGGTTGTAAGCTATTTTACATTTATTCGCAGATAGCCGAGTATATAGTAGTACAGTTATTAACCTCATGGGAGGGAAATTATGGGTAGGGAGTTTGTAGCGCGAAAGTCTTCTGTATGGACGAAAAAATCCGATACTAAACCTTCTTTATTTGCTTCACGTCCTTTTTCCGTGCAAACTCGCGAGCAGAATACAGTAAATAAGAAAGAATTACCAAAAGAAATTCCTTCAGCAAATTATATTACTGACAAAATGGGTTTAAACGCTTCCCAACCCACAGTGCAGCGTCAGGAAGACAACTCGGATAAGGAACAAGAACCAGATTTAATAAGTAAGTCTGATGCGTCACCTGTTGCGGATGAGGGAGAGAAAGAAGAAACAATTTCACCCAAGCTAGAAGATAAAAATAAGGAAGAAAAGCTTGATTTAAAAACTGTTGCGGATGAGGAACAGAAACAAGAAGATATAGTTTCACCATCTTTAGAAGATGAAAATAAACAAGAAGATTTAGATAACCAATCAATTCAAACTAAATTAACCGTTGGTGAACCGGGGGATAAATACGAACAAGAAGCCGATACCGTAGCAGCAAAGGTAGTGGAACAGATTAACTCACCGAAATCCCCGCAACCAGTACAAGGTAAAGTTGAACCAGTTGTACAACCAACTTTAATGCGTCAAGGTGGTGCTGGAAAAGGAACAGTTAACCGTGATGTAGAGCAAAATATCCAACAAGCGCGGGGTGGCGGACAAAGGTTAGCTGATAATGTTCGGCAGCCTATGGAACAAGCATTTGGGGCTGATTTTAGCGGGGTAAAGGTGCATACTGGTGGGCAAGCAGATGTATTAAATCGTTCTTTGAATTCGCGGGCTTTTGCTACTGGACAGGATATCTTTTTTAAGCAGGGAGAGTATAATCCGGGGAGTAAGCAGGGGCAGGAATTGTTGGCCCATGAGTTGACTCATGTGGTGCAGCAGGGGGGTGGAGTTAAACAAATTCAACGGCAACCAAATATTAGATCGCAATTTTTGATTGAGCGTGCTATCGAACGTAATTATATTTTGGGTTCTAAACTAAAGTGGGAATCTCAGGTTGACAAAATAGTTACCCATTTTCAATATTTAGGTTTTTTGCCGCCTCTACAAACACCAAATAGCCGAACATTCGCCTATGCAGTCAGGCAATATCAACAAAGGAATCCAAGACTAAAGAATGACGGTATTCTTGATTCTAAGACCTGGCATCAACTTAAGGCTGATTTAGCTGCAAATCAACAACAAATTACAGAAGGCGAACCCACCACACCACCTTGGATTACGATTGCTCAAGCAGAAATTGGTGTAAGAGAAATTAGTGGAAAACGTCATCACCCACGCATCATTGAGTATCACTCCGCTACAGGAGGTTTTTCTGATGATGAAACACCTTGGTGTGCCTCGTTTGTTAATTGGGTACTACAACAAGCAGGACAAGAAGGTACAGGTAGTGCTAGAGCTTTATCATTTCGTAGCTATGGAAGACAACTAGAACGTCCAGCCTATGGTAGTATTGCCGTATTTTCCTATGGCGGTGGTCGTGGTCACATTGGTTTTGTAGTTGGGCACCAAGGAAATAAACTTCTAATTCTCGGGGGCAACCAAGGAAATCAAGTACAGGTAAGAGCTTATAATACATCCCAAATTATTGCTTATGTCGTCCCCCGAGGATATCAAGTAGCAAGTACAGCTTACAATCTTGTTGCTTCAGAACAACAAGTGACACAGGGGGGAGGAGTAGCTGAGACTCGCTAGCTCGTAGATTGGGGAGGAACGTTTACAGCTAGGTTTGCCTGAGCCGCAGCAAAGCTGAACGGCACAACCCAACAAAACTACTGTCCATAAACATACCAAAAAATAATAAAATCAATTTGAGTACTTTATTTAATTACTCAAACCAGTTCGTAGGTTGGGTTGAGGAACGAAACCCAACATCCCTGTGAATTAGCATTACGATATTGATCTGAGGTTCCTCCGAGAAATATTGGATTATGCCTTCGGCACGCTACGCGAACGCTGTCGCTTTAACCAACCTACTAAGTAAACCAACCACTGTTGTTTTTCTGATGTTCGCCTTACTTTATACTCGTTAAAGTAACGCTTAAACTCAATTTAAAACAAAATGGAAACAGGAGCTTCTAATGAAGAATTCCGCAAACAAATTGCTAATTTAGCAAGTAATTTCAAAATATTTGAGTGTGAAGAATGTGCATCAGCTATTAAACAGTTTTTGATAGAAAAAGGTATTCGAGGAAAACACATCAAACTTTATACTGGTAGTGAAAAAGAACCATATGGCAATATTTATCATGAAATTATCCAAAAAAATATTGCCACAAATGGTCGTCATCAGGGAATCGCTATTGAAATACAAGGTCAAGAACTAGTATTTGATAATATTGAATATCAGGGAGTTTCTAGAAAAATTTGGATGAATAATCTTTATTGTGTTAACAAAGATTTTGGCGGGGACTTTGAGGTCACAGAATTAGATTTTTAAGTAAAATAAATAAAATGATAAGAAAATAATTTTAAATTAAGGAAAGTAACAAATGATAGATATTTATGAACTTATCGAAAAAATCAAAAAAAGACCTTCTATGTACTTGGGTAAACCGTCTATTAGTAATCTTCATGCTTTTTTAGCTGGCTACAATTTTTCTCGTCGTGCAATGAATATTCCCGAAACTGAACAAGAAATAAAATTTGGAAATTTCCAAGAGTGGATACAAAATAAATTTAATATTACTTCTTCTCAATCATGGGATAACATTATTATCTTTTATTCTGAAGATGAAAAAGATGCTTTGAATCAGTTTTTTGATTTATTTGAAGAATTTCGGAAAAATTTCGTTAATCAACAAGAATATTCCGATAGTGAAGAAAATATTTCATCTGTCAGTAAGTTGGCTTAAAAAATAAGACCTATCGGAATTGACTCATACTTCCACTGCAACTCGCTGTACACCAACAAAGTCAAGGGAATCTTCTGAATTTTCTTCAAATTCCAAACAAAGGACGATTGCTTCTCGAATCCGCTCCATCAATTCATCTAAAGATTTTGCTTGGGTATGACATCCTTTAAGAGTGGAAAAGCAACAAAATAGCCATCAGCATCCCGCTCGATAATCACATTAAATTCTCGACTCATTTTTGATTTCAATCTCTTTACTACAGATATTATCTCTTTTCTATTGTGCTACCCTATTTACCATTGGCTAAAGTTATTGGCTAAAGTTGGTAGGTTGGGTTTCATGCTTCAATCCAACAAACATTACATAATATTATGTTATTCTCCGGGATCAGATAATTATCCTTTATTCCGAAGATGAAAAAGATGCGTTGAATCAGTTTTTTGATTTATTTGACGAATTTAGGAAAAACCTTGTTAATCAACAACAATCTTCTAATAGTGAAGATAATATTTCATCTGTCAGTAAGCTGGCTTAAATAATAAAACCTATTCTTAGCTTCAAGTCATAATAAAGTGTTGCAGAAATAGTTAAAACCAGGACTCAAATATCCCAGTTTTTTTTATTTACAAATATTTATAAATAATCGCGTTCAAATTTCCTGAGTCGATGGCGATCGCCATTTCAATCACTTCATTTTTAAATAATACTCACTTTCATCTGTCCTGGATTAGTAATTTTAATTACACCACCCCAGGCACAGTTACAAACTGCTGTATCTGGTAATGCAGGAAAATTATTTATTTGGACTTTCGACGCTCCCGGTTTCCAAGGACTTAGTATAACTGGAATACAAGGCATTGGTGTTAAGACTCCAAATGCTGCGGCTGTAGCAGTTGCTACCGCTGGGTTGGCAATGGAGGTACACATCCCAAAAGATGGAATGTTGATAATGGGAGCAAAATCCATTATTGTAGCTGCCAACTTCCCAGTAACCATGACTGGGGAACCTTTAGGAATGACAATCAAGGAACTGGGGGCGGCTCCGAAAGGTACGCATTGTAAAGACGCACCCATACATACTTGTTGAGGCATATTGTTTTTCTCCGGTTGGCTATTCTAAAATCCAATGGTCACGGCAGGACTTACAAATTGCTCGTATGTCTCGCTTTCAGAATTAACATCGACATTTAACGGACTTTCCGCACCATCTATTTGCAGGCGCACTAAATAATCTCCCTCCTTGACATCACGGATGGGAAATGTAACTAATGTACTATTATTTGTTCTAGAATTTGCTTCAAAAATATATGCTGCGGGGTTGGAGGTGGAGCGCTCATTTAAAAATATTAATACTCTTTGTTCTCCACCGACCGTTAAATCTATCCGCGCTTTCACTTTTGCCGAATAAGTTTCATCTCCGTTGTCTTCTAAATCTTCTACTTCTACCTCTGCAATTGTAGGACATAATACAAATGGCATGACGTTGGAGCCGACGATGCGTTCCGGTTCTGATTCTACACGCTTTGGTGCTATCGAATAAACTATTTGCAAGCTTTGTATCCCGGCTCGTAAGGAATTCTTTTCTTCTGCTGAGAGTGATGATAATTCTAAACTAATCTCGTTTTCTCTGACATTATCGGGAGTCACTCGCGTTTCACCAATTTTTACCTGGGGCTTGCTTCTTACAAGTGGCTTATTGCTTTCTAGTTCTTGTAATTGCTCATCGCTAATTTGAGGATTCAAAGATTGTCCGCGAATTGTTAAACTACTGCTGGCGACAACAGGTTGATTCACACCTGCTTCTGAAACTATTTGGAAAATACTTGGTTGACTGGGTGTTGTATAAAATTCTCTTCTTCTTATCGGTAGAGGTCTGCCGCTCTGTCTTTGACCTTCAATCAATACTGCACCACCTTGGCAAGCAAAAGATAATACGTAAGGACTCTGGAAAAATACTGACCATATTTTCGACAGTTCTTCTGTATTCATGTTGGTAGGAACAATGGTGACTCGTTCCACCTGTTTATCTAAAGTAGAATTTGCCAAAAAGCTGAAGGTAGGATTGCTTGCTGTTTCCCGAATCATTTCGGGGGTGAGAATCGGGTAGTCAACAATGGTACGCACGGCGCTTCCTAAAAGCCTTTGCGGTTCTAATTCTACTTCGTTACCGTAAAAAGTCATTATGTAGTATAAATCTAATCCTGCTTGAGCCTGTTTGATTAATTCTCCTTTAGGACGACGATTGCGTAAATCGTAGTTTCGCCAAGCCGGATTAGGAGTTGCTTGATAAAGGTAAATATTGACTCCTACCTCTGGGGTACCGCTACCGCTGGCATCGGGACGCACCGTGGTAACTCTGGCTCCAGGTACATCTAGCTGTACTACAGCCTGCAATATTCTTTGTAAAGTCGCCGTTACCGTGGCGATCGCTAAAAAATTACTCATATCATTTATTACCAGTATTAATTAATTTAACTCGGTATATTGTTGGCAAAAAATAAAGTATATTTCTAAAAATTACTTTAGGATTTAAAAGAAAAAATAATATGTGTTTTAGATTACCTTTAATTATTTCAAAATGTTAAGTACAAAATAATAATATTTTTTAAGTAATTTTTGCATTCAAAGTCTTGTCAGTAAAGAGTTTTACATATACTATTAACAGATATTTTTGATGTATATAACATCAAAATATTTTGTTTTGAAGCAGGCAGCATTCAGTTAAAACCCTTTGATAGAAAGACTGTTGGTTAGGTTAGTGTATCCATCTCCATCAACTTTCAACCCAATTAGTAAAAAAAGATAAATATTTAACTTAAAGGAAGATAAGTTTGATACAATACAGCTTGATTGTAACTGTACAGACAATTTATATACTTAAAATAAACTTAAGTTTGTAAGTAGATTCAAGGTATTTTATTGTTGGTACATAGAAGCCTATTTGACTCCGAGGGACTAATAGCATATCAAGATTTTTTAATTGATTTATTAGTCTGAGGTTGATTAACCCGAATCAACATTGCAAAAAAAGGATTGCTATTTTTTGTGCAATGCTGTACAACAGGTTTTTATATAAGGTGATAATAGCCATTACAGTCAATGTTTCAAATATTATCAGTAATGTTTACATTTTCTGTTGTAGCAATTTGCGTATTTACTGAATAATAAAAATAATACGCAAGCTTGAAGTGAATATTGCAAATATGTTTGAGCGCTTTTAATCATGAGTAGTTAGCTTAAGAGTGTAAATAATTTAACGTTCATTTTTTTGCTACTCAGAATATAAGGATTTATAAAGCGTTCTCAAACATCATTAAAGCTTTTTGTGGAATTGAGGAAAACTATAATATGGCGAGACTGGATTACTTTGCTCCTGGTGTATACGTCGAAGAAGTTGATCGTGGTAGTCGTCCGATAGATGGAGTGCAAACCAATATTGGAGCTTTTATAGGTTTCACCGAAGCGATACGTAACGGCGCAGAAATCGGCAAGCCAATGATGATAACCAATTGGAATCAATATCTGGAGTACTTTGCTAAAGAGAATTCCGACGGTTTCACAGATTTTGACGCTTACCTACCTTTCAGCGTTAACGGTTGGTTTTTGAATGGAGGCGCTCGCTGTTGGGTAGTTAGTATCGGTACTCGCATACCCACAGCAGGACAAGAACAACCAGATCCGGAATCAACTGCATTAACTGTGAAAACAGCAGCGAAACGGGATTCTTTACAGTTCATCCTTAAAGAGCAACAAATGGATAAGGGTTCGGTAAAAGTGGAGATTATTCCCGACGAACCAAAAACAACTACTCCAAGTGACGAAAATTCTCCAGCACCGATTCCAGCAGAGTTTTTTCAGATCAAGATTACCGATACCGATGGAGAAGAACTCGAAAGACACGAACATTTGACAATGGATACCAACGTCAGTGAAGAAGTTGGTACCTACGTTCAAACCGCGCTACAAGAATCGCAGTATGTCAGCGTAGAAATAAAAGCACAACAGGGGCTACCTTTAGCTCTACGTCCGATAAACGGTCGATACGAAGTAAGTCCTCCTCCAGTCTTACCGACTCCAGAGAATTTACAGCAGTACGTCCAGGGAATGCGCGACGACCGTAGCGGTATCCAAGGGTTGTTCGAGATAGATGAAGTCACGATGATAACCTGTCCGGACTTGATGAAGGCTCACCAAGTAGGTTTGCTCGATATAGACCAAGTTCACGGGATTATGGAGTTGATGATTAGTTTATGCGAAAATGCTTCTCCCAACCCACCCAATCGGATGGTAGTTTTAGATACACCGTATGATAAAGTGAAGCCACAAGCAGTAAGTAATTGGTTGACACAAGAATTCAACCGTCGCTCTATGTTTGCGGCTTTATATTACCCTTGGATAAAAGTACCGAATCCCCGCAAAAATGGCAAACCCATACTTGTACCTCCTTCAGGTCATATGATGGGTGTATGGTCGCGCACCGATGAAACTAGAGGTGTATACAAAGCACCCGCAAATGAAACCCCTCGTGGTGTAATCGGTTTAGATTACGATTGCAACTTCCGCGAACAAGAACTTTTAAACCCTCAAGGAATTAACTGTATCCGTACTTTCCCCGGTAGAGGTATAAAAATTTGGGGTGCAAGAACTTTAGTCGAGCCAGACAAGACAGAGTGGCGCTATATCAGCGTTCGTCGTCTGATGAGCTATATAGAGAAATCAATAGAATTAGGTACTCAGTGGGTAGTATTTGAGCCAAACGACCAAGATTTATGGGCAAGGGTAAGACGTACAGTCAGCAACTTTTTAGAAAGACTTTGGCGCGAAGGTGCGTTATTTGGAGCATCGCCAGAACAAGCTTACTATGTCAAATGTGATGATACTCTTAACACTCCAGACACAATGATTTTAGGACGCTTATATGTAGAAGTTGGCGTTTGTCCGGTACGTCCAGCAGAATTCGTAGTTTTCCGAGTCAGTCAGTGGACTGGACAGGATGAAGAATAACAGTTAGGAGTTAGGAGTTGTTTGACCTCTAACCTTTGACCTTTAACCTTTGTAAATTACAGGGAATTAAATAATGGCCGAACAGGAAGAATTGTTAGTTAGTTGTAGGTTTTATTTTGAAGCTGATGGTTTGACGGACAAGCAAATTTTAGAAGTTTCTGGTTTGAGTTCGGAAACACCCGCAGCTGGGGGTGATAAAGTACTGGGTTCGAGTAAAAATGCTGTTAACTTACGTCAAGCAGCACCCACTCGTGCTAAATTTACTCCTGTTGTTGTCAAAGTTGTCGCAACCACGAATAAAGACCTTTATAAATGGTACGAAGACTGTAATAAAAACGAAGGTGGTAAATCTAACTGGTCAGCAAGTCGTAAAGCTTCTTCAGTTAGCGTTTATGACCAAGCTGGAGACATGAAAGCTCGTTGGGAATTGCTCAATTCATATCCCACTAAATACGAAGGACCAAAGCTAGAAGCAGGTTCAAACGATGTGGCTAATGAAACCATTACCTTGACTCACGAAGGTATTAAACGAGTCCAGTAAGAGATGGGGAGGCAAGGGAACAAGGGGATAGGGAGAAGAGAAGCAATTTTAGTAAGAGCATCTTGCTTCCTGGTTGTTTATCAATCCCCAATCCCCAATTCCCAATCCAAAATCTAAAATCTAAAATCTAAAATTGTTTATGCCAAATTTAATTAACAACTTTCCGGAAGTCTTAACGAATTCTCGCTTTTATATTGAATTAAAACTTGATGGAAGCTCCGAACCTGTTGATGGCTATTTTATGGAGTGTAAGGGATTTAAAATAAGTCAAGAAGTTGTTGATATTTGCGAAGTGACACCACGTCGTTGGGGGGCTGCTAAAACTGGTCAAGCAATCCGTACAAAAATTCCCGGTAATGTCAAGACTAATAATATTACTTTGCGCCGAGGCATGACTAAATCTATAACTTTGTGGAAATGGTTTGAAGCAGTTCAAGAAGGAAATTGGGCAAAACAACTTCGTAATGGTTCTTTAAGTATTTACGATCAAGCTGGAACTCAGCAAGCAATTTTTCAATTTAAAGGTGCTTTTCCCGTAAGTTACGTTGCTGGAGATTTAGATTCTAGTAGTAATGATGTGGAAATTGAAGAAATGGAAATTGCTGTAGAAAGTTTTATTCGTGAAAAATGATTTATTAGGGGTAGAGATTAGAGAATAGAGATTAGAAAAAAGTTGTATTAATCATAGCGATTTTTATATGTTACAAACAGAATTTGAATTTACATTACCGAAAGGTTATTTGGATGCGGATGGTAATTTACACCGTATTGGAATCATGCGCTTAGCAAAAGCGGTGGACGAAATTGTACCTTTACGCGACCCCCGTGTTAAGTCAAATCCCGCTTATGCAACGGTTATTATCCTTTCTCGCGTAATTTCTCGATTGGGAGCGCTTGATGAAGTTACTCCCGCAGTTATAGAAAATCTTTTTGCTTGCGATTTAAATTATTTACATCAATTTTATCTTCAAGTTAATGAATTAGAAGATAAAAATAATGAATTAAAACAAGTTGATAAAAGTGTGAATGGTTCTGTTTTAGCAACTAGCGAGCAATAGTTTTTAGAGGTAGGGATAAGAATGAAGCTTTCGGATTTATTTAATTCATTTAATCGTAAGTTTAACGAGGTTTCCAACTTTGCTCGTTATCCCAAAGAAAATATCTCTCGAATATTAATAAGTTTGGGTCAAAATATTTATGAAAACGCCGAAGGTCCGGGGAATCGTCAACAAGAAAAGTCTTCGGATGGAAGTGAATCTACAACAAGATTTCCTGAAAAAATAGAACATACAGAAAAATATAACGGATATATTTCTAATGGGAATGGTAATGGCAAGCATCCTGCTGAATATCATAATGGATTTAATCAAACTGTTGTTCAGACATTACCCAGACAATCAATAAAACAGCCTGCACCTTTAAAACCAAATACCGAAATTCGAGGTCGTAGAGGTAGGTATCAAGTTGAGAACATTATTTTAGATAAGGAATTAAAAAGTGTACGTTTGTATCGAGGTCTTCACTTTGTTAGTAATAATCAAGTTTGGATAAAAGAATATCTGTTACCTGAGTCCGATTTTAATCAGCAAGAAGCTAGAAAAACAAAAGATGAGTTTGAGGAATTAGCCACCTTTAATTTTAAAGGTGAGGAAGGAAAAGATTTTCGCTTGATTACTCCGTGGGATGCGATTGTTACAGCTGGTGATGAAAGACGGTGCTATTTAATTACTGAATTAGTAGATTACAGATGTACTCTGAGAGAATATTTAGAGAAGACGCAGATTCCTATGACTTCTAAGCAAGTACGCAAAGTCTTAGAATTAGTGCTGGTATCTCTTAAATATTTGCATGAGGATTCAAAAATTTATTTACCCAAAAATCAAAGACCTCATGGAAATTTGAGTCTTGATAGTTTATTAATTTCTACAGATAAATTAGATGATAACACGGAAAGCGAGCAGTTTTTTATCTATTTAAGTGATTTTGCTATTTGGGAAAACTTGTTTAAACAACCCAATTTAAAATTAAATCATCCTTCTGTACAAAAAGATTTACAAGATTTAGGAACTATTGCATTTTATCTTTTACATGGAAGAGATAAAGACCCAGTTTTCGGTAATTTTCTTGACCCAAAAAATGAAAAACATTGGGTAAATATCAATGACGTTAGTTTAAATAATTTTATCAGACGTTTGTTGGGTTTGGATACACCATTTGAGAATGCTGAAGAAGCACGAATTTTTCTTTTAAAACCACAACCTCAATCACCAAATACTATAGAAGAAGTAAAAGTTGAAGCAGAAGATGATGAATCGGAACTAAAGGACGATTCAAAAAAATTACCTATACTATTTGTAGTCATTATTGCTAGTTTATTATTAGGATCTATTGGGGTATTTAGTTACTTAAAATCAAACGGGAAATTAAAAGTAAAACTTCCAGAAACGTCTAACGAAGAAGAGTCTATTTGTTGCATTGAAAAAGTCAAAGGAACCGAAGCATTGAAGCAGTCAATTACCTACAATGTTCCAACCTCCGAAACGACGTTGGGATATTTAATGAATACACCAAATTTAGTCTCTGCGAGTAAAACATTTCCAGAAGTACTTAACAATCGCGTTCAATCTTTGCAATTGAAATATGATAAATCCGTAAAAACAATTCCTGATGCTATAGCTAAAGTAAAAAACAATGAGACACAATTTTTTATTACTCAATATTCAGATGAAGAGTTAAAGAATATCCCAAATGCAAATCAGTTGAAATCTACAACAGTTGCTTATGAAGGAATAGTAGTATTTGTAGCCTTTAGCGATTCTAAAAGAGACAACAGTTTTCCCAAAGCATTAAATGGAAAAATTAGTTTCGATGATTTACAACAGCTTTATAATGGAGAAAAGACTACATGGAAGGATTTTAATGCAAAATTACCAGATTTACCAGTCAAACTATACGTACCAAAGGATACAGTAGTTATAAACAAATTTAAACAATTGATATTTAAAGACAATGAAGATGGAAAACAGCGTTTTGAGAATTTAATTGAAGAGGGCAAAATTAAAAAGGAAAATACTCAAAAAACCTTAAGTAATATATTTAATGAGTTTGAAAATAAAGATAAAAGCGGAATTGGAATCGGCTTTGGACTTTTGAGTAAAGTTTACAATCAATGTGGGGTTTATCCCTTGAGTATTGGAGAAAAAGGTAAAGAAGTACAAGTTTTAATACAAAATAACGGTAAAGATAGTAAAGATATTCAACCAGATACCAATTTGTGTAAAAAAGGAGGTTATCATCCCAATCCAAAAGTTATGAATAAAAAAGAAGATGGATATCCTTTGAAGTTTCCAATTTCTGTAGTTTATCCTGAAGATGAAGAAAAATCTCTCGCAGGTGAAAAATTTGTAGAAATACTAACGACGGATGAAGGACAAACTTTACTCAAAGAAGCTGGACTAGTTCCAATACGAAAACTCAATGATAACTAAAATGACTAATTAATGATGACAAAAAAATTCAAATCATCTTCAGTAGAAAAAGTTTTACAAAATCCAATATTAATGCAAAAGTTGACAGACAAGGTTTACGAAATAATGTTAGAAGATTTACGAAAACAACGCGAAATTCTGGGAATCTATAAAAGGTAATTATATGACACAAAAAAACAGTAATAATTATCAGCTTAACTACGTTACAGCTAATCGCTTTTATGTAGAGATGGAAAGCACTATTACTGCATCGTTTAGTGAATGTTCTGGTTTGGGAGTTGAGATAAAAAAGGAAACTTACTTAGAAGGAGGTGTTAACGATCAACAAAGGATAATATTAGGTCAACCAGAATATTCTGATGTTACCTTAAAACGTGGTATCACAGATGATTTAGTCTTTTGGGAATGGTTAAGTAAAACAGTAGGTAATGGTAAAAAGCAGCGTCGTAACGTTAATATTGTAGTTTTTAATCAAGCCGGAGAAACAATGCAGTGTTGGACATTAATTGCTGCTGTTCCTATTGGTTGGAAAGCACCTTCATTACAAGCTTCTGCAAATTCTGTAGCCATTGAAGAATTAACTTTAGCATACGAAGGAATGCAAATTACACAAAAATCTCAAGGTGGTGGTGCTGTAAATCTTAATTCCGGAAGACATTCATCAGGGTATTTTATTAATTGATTGTGATATTTGATGAGCCACACCCTTCGGGTGAAAGTTGTTAGTTGTTAGTTGTTAGTTGGTATTTGATAATTGATAATGGACTCTCTTGGATTCAAAAAGACTTTACTTCCACCTCCTCCTTTGGGTTACTTTCAAACACCCTTGGGGGAAAATTTGAATACAGGAGAAATTTTATCATTTTCTTTTGATAAGGAAGCACAGCCTTTTTCAGAACTAAACAGCGGGAACAGTCAAGAGGTAGACTTACCACAAATTCAAAATAATTCTCAAAATATTGTCAACAAAAAAATAAGCAGCGAGGTGACGAGTGAAGATATAAATACTAATTTTTCAACCACAAGTTCAGAAGCAGTTACAGAAAGTATAGTACTTCGTAAACCCTTGGGACAATCTTTACCCTTAGTACAAGAGTCTAATTTTGCAACATTTAGTTTAATACAAGAATTTTTATCATCAGAAGTACAGCGTGACTCAAAAAATGTATCACAATTAACTAATTTCGATAATCTTGATGAGTCGGTGGGTACGGATTTGACTGATTCGATAAACCCTGTTCTTTCTCAAGCAAAATCCGAACCAACTCCAATTTCAAATAAATCTAATTTAATAAATCCGACTGATGAAAATTTTGGATCTCAATCAAACGATAATTCTTTAAATAATCAAAAACAACTTCCCCAACAAAGCTTACCCGAATCACAATTAGTAGAATCCTTATCCGTTGAGGAGAATGTCCAACCCAATCTCGTTCAACAACCAATTTCTAACCAAGATATTATTCAATCACAACCTGTTGAATCTCAATCAAACAGTAATTCTGTAGAATCTCAATCAATTACAACTCCTCAACAACCGCAATTTGAATCTACAACTGCTGATAATGTTGATATCGATGACTCTTCAACAGCTATTCAACCTCAACTAGATAATCAATCACAACTTCCAAAACAAAGTTTACCAGAATCACAACAAGTAGAATTCTTACCCGTTGAGGAGAATGTTCAACTCAATCTCGTTCAACAACCAATTTCTAACCAAGATATTATTCAATCACAACCTGTTGAATCTCAATCAAACAGTAATTCTGTAGAATCCCAATCAATTACAACTCCTCAACAAAGTTTACCAGAATCACAACAAGTAGAATCCTTACCCATCGAGGAGACTTTCACTTCAGCAATCTCAGAAGATATTCAACCAAATCTTGTTCAACAACCGATTTCTAATCGAGATATTACTCAATTACAACCTGTTGAATCTCAATCAAACCATAATCCCTTAGAAAATGATTCTATAGTTAGTGAAAATCACAATCAAGTTGTAGAATCCCAATCAATTACAACTCCTCAACAAAGTTTACCAGAATCACAACAAGTAGAATCCTTACCCATCGAGGAGACTTTCACTTCAGCAATCTCAGAAAATATTCAACCAAATCTTGTTCAACAACCGATTTCTAATCGAGATATTACTCAATTACAACCTGTTGAATCTCAATCAAACCATAATCCCTTAGAAAATGATTCTATAGTTAGTGAAAATCACAATCAAGTTGTAGAATCCCAATCAATTACAACTCCTCAACAAAGTTTACCAGAATCACAACAAGTAGAATCCTTACCCATCGAGGAGACTCCCACTTCACCAATCTCAGAAAATATTCAACCAAATCTCGTTCAACAACCGATTTCTAATCAAGATATTACTCAATTACAACCTGTTGAATCTCAATCAAACGAGAATCCCGTAGAAAATGATTCTATAGTTAGTGAAAATCACAATCAAGTTGTAGAATCCCAATCAATTACAACTCCTCAACAAAGTTTACCAGAATCACAACAAGTAGAATCCTTACCCGTCGAGACTCCCACTTCAGCAATCTCAGAAAATATTCAACCAAATCTCGTTCAACAACCGATTTCTAATCAAGATATTACTCAATTACAACCTGTTGAATCTCAATCAAGCCATCATCTAACAGAAAACGATTCAGTCGTTGAAAGTGATGTTAATGAAACAACTCAACTTCAACAGGATTTTATCTCAAATCCAAATGCACAAACCAATATAGACTCAGCTATTGTACAACCTCAATTAAAACAACCTATCCAAAATATTCAACCAAAATTACAATCGCAAAATGATTCTACTTTATTAGAACAAAAAGCGAATAATTTAAAACTTACTACTATACCTGATGATAAATTAGACGATACTAATTCCGAACTACCCGAAATTATACAAAGTAATTCAATAGATATTCAAGCACGCTTGGATAATCAAAGCTTACCAATTTCAGAACCATTAACTAAATCATCACCTTTGGCTCAAGAGTCTGATCTTATTATTTCTAAGCTAGTAACTGAATTTCCCGACGAAACACCTTTGACATCGGATTCAAATACTTCAAATATTAGATTAACAGAAAATGACCCACAAGCAAAAGCAAACAATTTTTACGAACAATCTAATCAGCCAAAATCTTCTGAAGAAACTCCCGAACAATGGTCAAATATTTCTGAACTATTATCCGCAACTTCTCAACCTCTTACTTCTAAAAATAATTTATTATCGAGAAATTTTTATTCAGAATCCGAATCATCTCTACAGCAACCACAAATTGATAACTTTAAGCAAGAATCGATTAACTTATTACCTCAAGATACAATCGAAAAAAATCCCGATGAATGGTCTAATATTTCTCAATTAATCGGTGAGAATGATAAATCGCTACCGGAAAGTAATCTTGTTTCTACATCTGTTGAATCCGAAACTTACTCAATAGAACTATTGTCTCCTTTTTCCTCTACTTCCTCCAATCCGACGTTAAATGATAGTAATGTCACTTCTGAAAAAATTACCCAAAACTCTACTAATAAAAATGATTTCATCGACGAACAACAGTTAGAAATTATGGCTCAACAAATATATAGTATTTTACAACAACGCTTAGAAACAGATTGTGAAAGACAAGGTAAAAAAGCTGGAATATTTCAAGGTCACTTTAGTGAATTAACCAATACCCGAAACAATTATAATATGACTCCACTATTCGATAATCAATTACAAACTTTAGCACAAGAAATTTATCTGATGTTGCAACAGCGAATTGAAATTGAAAGTTACTTTTATTAATTATAGAGAAAAGGTGAATAAATGGAACTAGTAAAAGCAGAACTAAAGTGTATTGATGGCGGAAGCGATATCAAATTTATGTTTAATCCCAGCCAGTTAGCTTTTGAAGGAGTAGTAGAAACATCAGAAAATCCAGGAGTGCGTACTCAAAAACAAGGTAAACCAAAAGTAAGTTTTTCTAATATTAAGGCTTATAAAATTACTATTAACAATATTTTATTTGATACCTATGAAGAAGGAGATGATGTCGTTAAAAAATATATTGATAAATGGAAAAAAGCCGTAGAATTTTCCCCAGGGAAACAACGACCTCCGGTTTATAGATTTATTTGGGGCGATAGGATGTACTTGAGATGCTGTTTTATAGAAAAACTAAACTATAAATTAACCATGTTTCTTCCTAATGGTACCCCCGTTCGTGCCGTAATTGATAGCCTTACTCTCAAAGAAGCTGACGAACCCAAACCAAATCAATCTGTAGCAACTCCTACTCCTAGTGATAAATCTCGTCAAACAGACAATATGAAAAGTAAAAGTAAAAATAGAAAATAACCGCAGAATATAATGAAAAGTTAGTAGTTAGTAGTGAAGACTTAGGAGTTAGGAATTAGGAGTTAAGAGTTAAGAGTTACCAATTACCAATTACCAATTACCTATATGGCTAATTATCGCTCCTTACCAAAATTACAAATAGATGGTGAACCTGTTGAAGAAAAATTTATGGAGGATATTCTCCAAATTTCTGTAGAAGAAAGTTTACATCGTCCGGGAATGTTTACTTTAATTATTCAAAATGATTATTTTCCTGGTAGAAATCAGGATGAAATTTGGCGTTATAAAGATTTATTACAAATAGGTAAAACAGTTAAAATTGGTTTTATTGCTAGTACTACTGAATCTCCGGATTTTGAAGATGAGCATCCAAATTATATTTTAGAAGGAGAAATTACGGCAATTGATACTAATTTTACTGGCAAATCTCAAGCACCTGTAATAGTTAGAGGTTATGATGTTTCCCATCGCTTACATCGTGGAAAACATAACTGTTCTTTCCAAAATATGACCGATAGCGATATTGTTAAGAAAATTGCTGAAGAAGCAGGTATAAAAATTGGTAAACTTGACGCAAGCGGTGTAGTCCATGAATATATTTTTCAATCCAATCAGACTAACATGGAATTCTTGCGGGAAAGGGCTGCAAGAATTGGTTTTGAATTGTTTATTCAAGATGGTAAACTTAACTTTCGTAAACCCAAAGCTGACAGCAAAGAATTAAAACTTAAATGGTTAACAAATTTGCATAGTTTCCGCATTCGGGTTACAAGTGCAGAGCAAGTTAAAGAAGTTGAAGTACGTGGTTGGGATTACAGTCAAAAAAGACCAATTGTATCCACCGCTAAATCTGCAAACGTAATTACAGATACTCAGAATGGTGTAGGTAGCGAAACTAGTAATAAATTTAACGGTAAACTTCCTACATCTAAAATGATAGTTGTCGATCAACCAGTATTTAATCCTAAAGAAGCAGACGCGATCGCACAATCATTATTTGATGAATTGGGTGGACAATTTATCAACGCTGACGCAAAAGCAGAAGGTAACACCAAAATTCGTCCGGGAACAGTGGTGAACCTCGAAGACATGGGACAGCACAGCGGTAAATATTACGTTACCGAAACCCGTCATATCTATTCAGAAAGAGTTTACAGCACAGAATTCAGCATTCGTGGTTCCCGTGGAGGTAACTTATTAACCGCATTAGCATCTGGGAGTAAACCGCAACCGGGAAATTCATTTTTAGTTGGAATTGTTACCGATAACGAAGACCCGGAAGGCTGGGGAAGAGTCAAAGTTAAATTCCCCACCATCACCGAAGACCATGCCAGTAACTGGGCAAGAATAGTAGCTCCCGGTGCTGGAGCAAATAGGGGAATTTACTGGTTTCCAGAGATAAACGATGAAGTATTAGTTGCCTTTGAACACGGAGATATGCATCGTCCTTATATCATAGGTGGAGTATGGAATGGTACAGACCCCACACCCAGAGAAATCGGTGATATAGTAGCTGGTGAAAAAGTGCGTTTGCGTGGTTCTACAACTCGTTTCGGTCACAAAGCCTGGTTTGTCGATGAAGATAAAGCTGGAGAAAAGCGCGGTTATTACATCCAAACGGGAACTGGTTCAGGTCACTGGCTGCGGTTTAACGACACCGATAAATGTATCGAAATTGAAACAGCAGGAGGACAGAAAATATTTATAAATGACATTGATGGCAGTGTAAATATCAAAGCTAATAACAAAATAAATAATTTTGCAACAGCTAATATCGAATCAAAGGCTAATTGTATAGATACTACAGCTACTCTTAATCTCAATATGAATTCGGGTTTAAAAACTGATTTAAATACTGGTGGGTCTTTAGGAATGACAGCAGGAGTTAGTATCAGTATGACTGCTACTGGCATGGTAACAATAAATGCACCTACAATCACATTAAATGCGTCGGCAATTTTTATGAATGGTTTAGTTAAAATCAATGGATTGATACCAATGCTACTCCCTGCATAATGTACTGATTACCGCTCGCTTAAGTAAGTGCCATTCTAGTGTAAAGTGTGTTACGGCATGAATAAATTTTTTCAAAGCTGTTATTCAAATAAAGCCGTAACACAACATCCAATATTGCTAACCTTCCCACACACACCATCAAGAGTGCGAGATGAAATCTATAAATCCAAAATTCCAACGACTAAATTATTGTCATAAAAGTTACACTTTTTTGTAAAGAAATTAACATTAGATAGTGATAAAACGAGTATATATTAGAACAGTAATTAGCCTTGCGGGAGGGAAGGTATGGGTAGCGAGTTTGTAACGCGAAAATCTTCTGTATGGGGAAAGAAATCCGATACAAAACCTTCCTTATTCACTTCACGTCCTTTCTCCGAACCCACTCGCGAGGACGATACAATCAGCAAGAAAGAATTACCAAAGGATATTCCTCCACCGAATTTTATTACTGCGAAAATGGGTTATGGTATTCCTCAACCTGTAATTCAACGTGATGAAGAAAATTCACAAGAGAAGGAAACGGAACAACAAACGGATGTGAATCTTAAGTCCGATGTGTCTGGTGATGATGATGAAAATAAACAAGAGAATATCAATTTAAAACCTGCTGCTCTCAAGCTACCGCAGCCAGAAGATGAAGATAAGAAAGAAGATTTAGATAATGAATCAATTCAAACTAAATTAACTGTTAGTAAACCAGGGGATAAATACGAACAGGAAGCTGACGCTACAGCAGCCAAAGTTATGGGGATGTCCGATGAAACTTTGCAACATCAAAGTCAGGAAGAAACTGAAGATATCCAAACCCAGCAAGTCCCTACTCTTAACACTGCTCCGATAACCGAGAAAGAAGAACCAGAAGAAATACAAACCAAAGGAAAAGGTAATAACACTAAAGCGAGTTCTATAGAAAGTCGTTTGGGAAGCTCGAAGGGTGGAGGTAGCCCTTTGCCAGGTGATGTACGTGGTTTTATGGAGCCACGGTTTGGGGCAGATTTTAGCAGCGTGCGAGTGCATAATGACTCCAGCGCCGTGCAGATGAATAAGGAGTTGGGAGCGCAAGCCTTTGCTCATGGTAATGATATTTACTATGGTGCGGGTAAATCTCCTGGTAATAATGAGTTGACGGCCCATGAATTGACCCATACGATTCAGCAGACTGGGGGAAAGCTTCAGCCAAAATTTATCAATCAAAAAATAAACAAGGAAAATAAAGTCCACACATCGGCTGTTTTCCCCGTACAAATGGAACAAGTTCCAGTTGAAGGAGAAGTCGAACAAGTATCTCCCGATTCCGTAGAAAATCCGCAAAAAAAGCAGCAAATTGGGAGTGCTGTAAATGATGGAAAAGAACAAAAAAAATCAACTTCTTCTCAAAATAAAGATAGTAAAACATCTCTACAAAATGCTGCTGTAACTGGTGAAAATCCAACATCTCCTCAACAAACTACTGAAGACAAAGCAGAAAAATCCCCTAAGCAAGAAACAAATGCAGCCAGTGCTAATTCTGGAGACAATCCCCAAAAAAATCAGCAAGCAACAACTCCAGAAACAACATCCGAAAAAACTGCTCCTGCTTCCCCAGAATCCGATCCAGATTTTCAAGCAGTAGTTGGTAAAGCTAAGGGAGTTGCAAGTAAGGAGAAAAAACACGAACCAGCGAATAAGAAATCCCAAGAAGCCCAAAATGCAGCCCAAAGCCCTGCATCGGAAATAGAAAGCAAAGCACAAGGTAATCAAGTGGGTGAAATGGAACAAGCTCCCACTCCCGCTTTTAATGCTGCTGCTTTCAAAGCTAAATTAATGGAGCGTATCAAGGAAGCGGCTCCGAAAAACCTTGATGAAGCAGATAATTTTAAAGATAATAACAAACTCGGTTCTGTTAAGAGCGAGATGCAAGACAAGGTTAAGCAAGAACAAACCGCATCTCAAACACCGTTAGAAGAGAAAGCCAAACAAGCGCCAGATACTAGCGGTATCGAACCCAAATCGGTAACTCCTCTACCTCCCAACGAAGCAGGAGCAGCAACACAAAATATTGGCGCTCAAAAAGCTATTCCTAAAGCCAAGGGACAAGGTGAAGTCGAAACACCGCTACAACAAAGCAGCCAAAAACTTGACCAACAAATGGCTGGAGCTAGTATCACAGAGGAACAGTTAGCAAAATCCAACGAACCAGAATTCCAAACTGCTTTAGCAGCGAAGCAGGAAACTAAAACAAATGCAAACCAAGCACCCCAACAATATCGTCAATTCGAGCAAAATCAGTTAACCCAAGCCAAAGGAGAAGCTTCAGTAACCGCTCAGCAACAATTGCAAGAAATGCATGGCGATCGCGCTCAATTATTATCTCAGGTTACAAATCAACAAGTGGTCGCTAAGGGTAGCGATGAGCAAGAGCGAGTCAAGATTGCTGGGGATATTCAAAATATTTACCAACAAACCAAAACTAAAGTTGAAACAACTCTTAATGGCTTAGATTCCAAAGTTGCTCTTGCCTTTGATAATGGTGCAGCCCAAGCTCAGAAAGCCTTCGAGGATTACGTTGATAAGCGGATGGAAGCTTATAAAGACGAGCGCTATAGTGGCTTAGATGGTAAAGGACGTTGGGTTAAAGATTTATTCCTAGATTTACCTTCCGAGGTGAATGTTTTTTACGAACAGGGACGACAACTTTACCTCAAACAAATGGATGTTGTCCTCGATAAAGTAGTCAACATTATTGGTACAGCCTTAACCAATGCCAAAGCAGAAATCGCCAACGGTAGAAAGAGAATTCAACAATACGTAACAAAACTACCGCAAAATCTCAAAAATATAGGTCAACAAGCCGCTACAGATATTCAAAGTCAATTTGACGAATTAGAACAAAACGTTGACAGCAAACAAGAATCAACTAATTAATAACCTAGCGCAGAAATATAACGAAAAGCTGCAAACAGTTGATTCCCGCATTGAGGAACTAAAAGCTGCTAACCAAGGTTTAGTTAGTAAAGCAACCAATGCAATGACTGGAGTAATCAACACCATCAACAAACTCAAAGAAATGCTGTTGAGTGTGTTGAGTAAAGCTGCTGGTGTCATTGGTAATATTATTCAAGACCCCATCGGCTTCCTGGGTAACTTAATTAGCGGTATTAAACAAGGCTTCGAGAACTTTGCAGGTAACATCACCAACCACCTACAATCCGGTTTAATCGGCTGGTTAACTGGAACCCTCGGACCAATGGGTATTCAACTACCCGACGACATCTTCAGCTTACCGGGAATATTCAGCTTAACAGCACAAGTATTGGGCTTGACATTTAATCATATTCGTGGAAAAGCAGTCAAAAGATTTGGCGAACCAGTAGTAGCTGGGATGGAACAAAGCGTCGAAGTATTTCAAGTATTGCGCGATCGCGGTGCAATGGGATTGTGGGAACAGGTTCAAGAACAGTTCAGCGACTTGAAAGAAACAGTCATCGGCGAAATCAAGAATATGGTAGTTACCCAGGTGATAACCGCCGGGGTGAAGTGGATAATCGGCTTGTTAAATCCAGCATCAGCCTTTGTCAAAGCCGCAATGGCAATTTACGACATCATTATGTTCTTCGTCAATCGCGGTTCTCAGGTGCTGGAATTGGTAAATTCAATTGTCGATGCTGTGGCTGCAATTGCTTCTGGTGCTGTTGGTGGTGCAGCGAAGTTGGTTGAGAATGCTTTGTCGAGAGCTTTACCTGTGGTGATTGGGTTTATGGCTTCGTTGTTAGGTGTGGGTGGTTTGGCGAAGAAGGTTGAGAAGATTATTGGTAGGATTCGTCAGCGGATTGATAAAGCGATTGATAAGATTTTGTTGAAGGCTAAGAAGTTGTTTAAAGGGAAGAAGGGTAAGGGGAATAAAGAAGAAAAAGAAATAGAAGTTCCCAAAGCAATCTCAATTTCTAACTCAGCCAAAATAGATAACCCCAAAGAGAGTTTGTTGCAGGAAATAGCAAAGGCTCAGTCAGGAAAAGTTATTTATCAAGCAAGTATTCGGGAACCAAAAGCCGCAACCAAAAAACTTCTTAAAGAACACTCAAATGCCAAGTTGAATAAAAATACTGGTACATTAGCTCTGCCCTCCATCAAAGATGCTCCTCTTGAAGCAGCAGGAAGCTTAAATGAGCTTGGTGCTGCTGTAGCTCAACAAACTGGATTGACTCAAATTATTCTTGAGAAAAATCAAACTGGATGGAGCCTTAGTGGAAAAATTAATCCAACAATTGCAGCTCTAGCAACATATGAAGGTGTTCCTACATCTTTAGAAGCATTAATTCAAGAAATTAAAACATCCGAAGGAAACATTAATCCTTCAAAGGAATTTTTCATGTCTATTTGTCGGGAAGCAGCTAACCGGCATAGAGCTAAAATTAAGTTTGAAAAAAAATTTGATAAATCAGAAAAACCCTATCGTGAGTATACAGAAGTTACTTTTGAGGCAGCTAGCGGAGAACAATTTACAGCGGAAATAGTATCTGTTTCAGATAATATATGCCCTGCCTGTAATACTGAACCAGGAGTTACAAGACCACATAATGTTATTCCAGCTTCAACGTGGAAGAAAGTGATTAAGAATGCTCTAGGACATTACAGTGTACCAATCAACTTAAGTGATAAATTTATCGCTCAAATATTGGCTACAGGAACCAGTACTAAAGGACCTGCTACTACTGAAGATAAGCAATGCCGTAAATGTGAAGATAATCAAGATAAAGTTCCCGGTCCGTATTCTCTTCTTCAACGCAGAGCAGGACACAGAGCTGGTCATGCAACAAGTATTTCTCACCCTTCAGTAACTGGGGTTAGCGGTGGCGATCTGTTTACTGGTTTGCAGTTTCAAAATGCTAACTCAGCACAGCTAGAACAATTTACTGAAGATATTGTTGACAGAGTAATTGATAAAATCATTCAAGTTCTCAACCGTCTTCCCACAGGTCATGTTTTACATTCGCAAATAACTAACGATGCGTCAAAAAAAGATGCATTTCTAGATAAAATTCGTACTGATGCTTTAAATGCAGCCAAAGCCTCTCCATCTGCTTATCCTTCCTAAAAATTACATTGTTGATGATGATAGAAGAAAATCATAAAAAACAAAGCATTATTCAAAATCGTATTCTCAACGAATGGGGTGGTTGGATAAATTTTGTGTATACAGCAGAACAGCTTCAACAAAAGTCTATTCGTGTTCCTTCACATTGGCTACAAATACTAAGTGTTCCGCCTTCTGAAGGTATTACAGAACTTTGGAATAATGCCCACGAAAATTTACCTAGATTCGTAGAGTATTTAAAGGAATCAACCTTAAGTTTAACCATCGCCGAAGGTTCTATTGGTTTTGTCTTGATTTATCATATAAAAAATTGGGAAGAAACCGAAATTGGTGAGTATGAAGATGGTTTTATGTTAGCAGGTCTACCAACCCCTGCTGACAAAATTTGCGCTTTTGAAAAAATCTATGGTAAAATACCGTCTGCCCTGAAAAGTCTATGGCAAGTTCATGGATTTGTCCTGCTAAAAAGTGGGGCTATTTTAGCATCTATTAATAATAATGATGCTGCCGAGCAATTCTGTGGTTCTCCTGTATTATTGGGCATTAGAAATCATCCTGACAATCCCCAAGATAAGTATGAATGTTTAGCAATTGCTGATGCTTGGAAACAACTACCAGTTTGTTTAACTAGAAGAACAGGAATGGCTAAATGGGAAGACTTTCTTGTTCTAGCAGATAAACATGGAGATGAAGTTTCTCCAACTGCAAGAACTAATATAGATGATTTATTAACTGACTGGACTTTTAGTGAGTGGGAGTCTAGCTGATTATCAAGTTATTATTCCGATAGTTGGCTTAAGGAATAAAACCCAACAAAACCACTACTCATAATGATACCGACAAGCCAGAAAATCAATTTGAGTATTACCAACGCGATAAACTAGCCGATGCTCCAAATTAATGCGTCGCGACCAAATATTTTCATCCATATACTTTAATGGCTCCGGTTTACCAATTCCCTCAAATGGATTGTCCATTACAGCAGTAACCAAATCCAAGATTTTAGACGCGACTTTAAAATCGTGCTTAAACCACCAAGCCAAATCTTCCTTAAACCTAGAACTAAAACCAGGACTGCGATTAACAACCACTGGCTTTACTTCATCGGGGGATTCAGCCTTCTTCTTTTTCTTCTTGCGGGGTTCCCAACTCAATATGCAGTTCTTCAATAGTTTGAGGTTTAATTTTTCCAGTCTTAGACTCCTCAATTGCATCCAGTAAACGACTTGCATTTGCAGGAGTTCTTAACAAATAAACCGTCTCAACCAAACTTCTCAAATCCGATTCTGTAATCAAAGCAACATTCTCACCATCACGACGATTAATGATGTATACCTGATTATTTTGTGTAACTAGGTCTAACAACTTAAAGAAGTTATTTCTAGCATCCGTGGGAGATGTTATTTCGTAATCAAACATCAGTTTATGTACAGGATTATGTACATATATTATAAGGTAATTCAAATTTCAGTTTTTTTATTTATCAAAAAATGAACAATCATATTGAAAACTTCCCTTTCTCAAAAGAATTAACCTTAAACAACTCCTCCAATCCCATAACCATACTTCCAACTTCCCTATCCCTCACCAAACAAAACAATCAAATCATCGAATGTCGTCTTACTTTCCACGTAACCCCCGAACTTTACCACCGCATCGACACCGAAAAACTATTCAATCTCAAACCAGAAGTCAAAGCACCCACAAGTGGTGAATTCCTCCCCAGTGGTGACATCCAAATTGAAACCACTCTCCAACCGGATTTACTCCCACAACTATTAGAAAACGCTTCCACCCCAGAAGAAATTACTAAATACTTGCTTCACCTCAGCCAACAACCAGAAAACCCCTTAACAAACAAACTACTCAACACCGAAAGCTGGCTATGCTTATCCGTCAAACAGCAACAATCAAACGGTGAAGTCGGTTACAACACCTTTTGGAATTACCTTAATCCTTCTACCATTAACCACCCAGAAGCTACTAGCGAAGAACTTTCCGCAGGAATTGTTAACTTTTTCAAAGAATGGACGCAAGCCAATTTAGCTGAAACAACCCAAAATGCAACTTCTGAATTACTTGAAGGAATTAGCAGCGTTTTCAAAGAACTAGTTGATGAAACTTTCTCCGAAACGGAAGAAAATACCACCACAAATCAATCAATTTTTACCGCAATAACTAACTTTTTTGAATCAGACGAGTGGCAATTTGTCAACATACCAGAAGCCTCAACCTTGCGTCTTTTATTCCGGGGTGAAAACGGACAATGGACTTGCTATGCTAAAGCCAGAGAACAACAGCAACAATTCGCTTTTTATTCAGTTTCCCCAATTAATGCCCCAGAAAACAAGCGCTTACCCATCATAGAATTCATCACCCGCGCCAACTATGGCATGATTATGGGTAATTTTGAATTCGATTTCATGACTGGAGAAATCCGCTACAAAACCAGCATTGACGTTGAAGGTGACAATCTTAGTTTTGCATTAATCAAACAGATGGTTTACGCCAACGTGATGATGATGGATGAATATTTACCGGGAATTATGGCTGTGATTGAAGCAGAGGTAGAGGTGAAGGAAGCGATTTTGCAAATTGAAGGTTAAGACTTATTCTTTTGGTAAAGAGTAGTCTTAAAACCTATCTATACTACGAAACTGTCAAACAAGTACTCTTGAAAAAATATTCGATAAATAATTTTTATCTCTCATATTTCTGATCAATTTTATTTTTTATTATTTTTTCTTAATTTCATAAATAAAAACACGTCACAAAAATACATCGCAATTTTGAACAAGTTTTGGTAACATTAACAACGCTCGCAGTAAATAAACTGCCATGTCAGACGAAATTGATTACCTGCAAGAACCGGGCTACATAGGTGCTGGGTTAGGTTTCCCGCTAAGAATAAATGTCCAGGGAGGAATCCAACTCAGCGCAGACGAGCCAAATATAGAAGAGTCAATAATGATTATTCTTCGCACGGATTTGGGGGAACGGGTTTACCGACCAAATTTTGGTTCCCGTTTATCTGAGTTAGTGTTTGAACCGTTGAATACTCAAACATTGTTGTTGATAAGGCTTTACGTCGAAGAAGCATTAGAAATGTGGGAACCGCGTATAAATCTTGTCGCAGTACGCACCGAACCCGACCCCATCAGAGGAAAAGTAAACATCGTTATTGAATACCAAGCCAAAGACAGGCACGATATTCGCAGTTTAGTATATCCGTTTTATCTAGCACCGAGGGAGTGAGATGGGGGAGAGTTAGGAGTTAGGAGTTAGGAGTTAAATTCCTATTTTTTTTACAACTAATAACTAACAACTAACAACTAACAACTAACAATTAACAACTAACCACTAACCACTAACAACTAACAACTAACAACTAACAACTAACAACTAATATATGGATTTTGAATTTTTACCCAAGCTACCGAAATCAAATCTTGACGATCGCACTTTCAAAGATTTAGTTGAGGAGTGCATTCTCCGCATTCCGCGCTATTGTCCGGAGTGGACGAATCATAATCCTAGCGACCCCGGTATAACTTTAATTGAAATGTTTGCGTGGTTAACTGACCAAATGTTACTGCGCTTTAATCAAGTTCCTCGGCGCAATTATGTGGCTTTTTTGGAGTTGTTAGGAATTCGCCTCAATCCTCCATCTCCGGCTACTTGCGAACTTACTTTTTACCTTTCGGCTGCCCAAACTCAGGAAGTACGCATTCCCCAGTTTACAGAAGTCGCGACGGTACGAACGGAAACGGAGGAAGCGGTTATTTTTACCATCGATAAAGAACTTGTCATCGGCAATCCTCAAATCAAATATTTGTTCGGTGCGGATACAGCAGCAGAAACTATCCCCAACCAAGATTTGAGAAACCTTAATCCTTATAACCGTCGATGGCAAGATTTAGAAGAAACCTTACTATTTAACGAGCCATCAATGCCCGGTAACTGTTTCTATCTGGTATTGTCAGAATCAGAAAATTCCATTGCAGGAAATGCGATCGCCATTACTTTTAAAGGTGAAGCAGCCAGAACCACGGGTATTGACCCCAATAATCCGCCTTTACGATGGCAAGCTTGGGATGGTCAAAAGTGGGTTAATGTGCTGCGGGTAAGAGGTGATGATAAAACCAAAGGTTTCAGTTTTAATGGTGTAGCTCAACCCCTCGAAGGAGCCGATGTTATTTTACATTTACCTCTGGATTTGCCTGTTGTTAGTTTTGTTGATACTAGTTATAAGGGACACTGGATACGCTGTACTTATGTCTATCCTCAAGAGATGCAACAACCTTACAGTTCTTCTCCTAGCATTGTCGGTTTGGCTGTTCGGTCTATCGGTGGTGCTATAAATGCGACTCAGTGTATCCGCGTAGAACAAGAATTATTAGGTATAAGCAATGGTAAAGCAGGTCAAACGTTTGAACTACAAACAAAACCAGTTTTAAAGCGAGAGCCTTCTGTTGGGGAACATATTCGGATTAAACTACCAGGAGAAACAAGCGAAAACCCCTTAGATTGGGAACAATGGCAAGAAGTCCTAGATTTTGCCGTATCCACTGCGGAAGATTGCCACTATACCATCGATTCTCAAACTGGTGAAGTCCAATTTGGACCGCTGGTACGAGAACCATTCCAATTAAGACAGCAGATATATCAACGCGGAAAAGTGCAACCAGTAGGAAGAATCGTTAGAGGAGACAACCACAGAGCAGATAATTTGGCAACTTACACTCCTCCTTCTGTTAGCAATGCTGGGAATGTAGCATTAGAAAGACAATATGGTAAAGTTCCCCCTCCCGGTTCGGAGATATATATGATGGCATATCGCACTGGTGGCGGTACTATTGGGAATGTTAAACAGGGTAAAATTACGGTAATAAAGAATTCTATTCCTTATGTGAAAAGCGTTATTAACTATAAAGATGCTTATGGTGGAACCGATCCAGAATCCTTAGATGAAGCAGCGATTCGAGTCCCGGAGTTGCTACGTACTCGTGAATGTGGAGTAACCCCAGAGGATTTTGAAAGGATAGCAAGAACAGCCTCTAAATTAGTGGCTCGCGCTCATTGTTTAACCAAACCAGAACACACCACAGCCGGGATTGTCCGTTTACTGATTGTACCCCAAATGGTGAATCTAGATAACTTTGATTTTAGACGGGGAATGAATCCAGATGCTGAATTTGCGCTTTCTCGGGAGTTGAAAGAAGAGATTAAGAATTACATGAGGGATCGCAAACCATTAGGCGTAGATATCAACTTAGAAGAACCGGAATATACTGGCGTTAGCGTTAGAGCCGAGATAATACTAGAACCACAATACAATAATCCACGGGATAAAGAAAAAATTCGTGACAATGTACTTATAGCAATATATCGCTTTTTAAATCCTTTGGTGGGAGGTTTTGAAGGAAAAGGTTGGGATTTAGGACGTTCGGTGTATAGTTCAGATATCGTTGCAGTTTGCCAAAAAATCCCAGGTGTTAGGTATTTAGGAAAAGTAGAATTGTTTCGGTTAAGCCAATTTAATTCTGAATGGTTGCGCGAAGATTTTTCAGAAGCAGAAATTGACCCAGGTTCTTTAGGATTAATATGTTCTTGGGATGACCAAAATTTACAATTGAATTCAGGTCACACTATAGAATTTAGAGAATAAAGTTTTCAATTATAGGGAACAAAGAATAGACAAATCAAGTAGTATTCCTATATAAATTATCAATTATCAATAAACAACCAACAACTAACCACTAACAACTAACAAATTTATGGTATTAGCCGTACAAATTAACCCTACCCAACCTCAACAACTTAGTAATAAATTGCTGCTGTATCCTGGAGAACCGGGAGAATTTTTAGTTACCGTATCAAATCCTACAGATAAATCATTGCAATGGAAACCTGAAATTGAAGGAGACTTTCCCAATGATTGGTGCAAGCATAATCAAACAAACTTTGAGGAAATTTTACCTAGAGAAAAGCGAGAATTTCCGATATTTTTAATAGTTCCAGAAAACTATTTTGAAGACTCATCAAATATAAATGAAAACCAACCGTGTTTGCAGATTGATTATCAAATGCAGATTTCAATTTTCATGAAGCAAACCGTAAATGAAACCTATAATCAAACCCAACTAGTAAAATATCAAGTTTTAAACTTGTTGGTGCGTCCTAATATTTCTTACTTAGATTTTTTACCTACTATTTATCAAGAAGTAGATTTCGTGGGACGATTAATAGGCATTTTTGAACAAGCTTTTGACCCCGCAGTCCAAACAATAGATACTTTATGGGCATATCTCGACCCTTTGACAGCACCTACTGCATTACAAAACTTTTTAGCACATTGGGTAGCTTGGGATATTGATAGTCGCTGGGATATTGATAAACAAAGACAATTAATTCGGAATGCGATTACTATTTATCGTTGGCACGGTACGCGCTATGGCTTACGTTTGTATTTACATCTTTATACAGGTTTACCATTGGATGAAGATTTACCAGAAGTAGATAAACATATTAGTATTAAAGAAGTTTTTAATAATGGTTTTGTACTAGGTAAAACTTTTATTGGTCAAGATTCAATGATAGGGGGTGGTCGTCCATATCATTTTATTGTGCGATTACGTGCAACTGAATCATTACACATTGATGAAACTTTAATACGAAAGATTATCGAACAGCAAAAACCAGCTTTTTCTACCTATGAATTGTCGATTAGAAATTCTTAAATTGCAAGATATAGACAATTTTTGAATTAGAGAGGGAAATTTATTTTCCTAACAATTTATAAGTAATCCTCACAATTCCCGTAAATTAAATGTGATTTTGGTAAAATTTTGGTAACATTAGTGCGACCCAAAGTCGCTCGAAAAGAGTGGGATTCTTAGAAAATTCTCAGGCTAGTATCCAAAGCCTGTACCCACCCAAAGGGGCATTGCGGGTAACTACGATGTCTCACAGCTAGCGGGTAATGTCTAACCCCAAGTAATAGTCACGGATGAAAGGGAGGGCTAGGGTAAGACCAATATGGATAAGTACATGAATCTGTGTTGAGGCTCCGATATCTGACAGGCTGCCGAAAGTGACTGATACGACAGTGTGGAGTAAGAAAATCGTCCAAATGTTACGATTTTGGGGATACCACGCTTCCGGAGTAAAGCAGAATCCTAAGTTGGTCATATCTCTTTTCGTGTAGAACGGGAAAACCCCAATGAGGTCTAGCAATGTTGGTCGATGTTGTTAGTAGGAATGACCGTAAGGTATTCGGAATCCCTCAGTGGGAGCAGGAAGCCCCAAGAAGCTAATGCCACCAACCGAAAGGTAAAAGGAATAAATAACTTGGTGGATAGGTCTATTGACTGACTTGAAAGGGTGCTGACGTGGGGTTGGTGAATCTCTTGAAATTTGAAGTAAAGGAATCGAACTTTTCGGGAAAAGTTTGATGCAGACCATAAGGAATGTAAATGTAACCAAAAGAACTACTGATTGGCGGAACACCAATTGGCGTAAAGCTAATCGGATAGTCAGAAACCTAAGACAGAGAATATTCAAGGCTGCTCAGAAAGGAAACCTACGAAAAGTACGTCGCCTTCAAAAGTTAATGATGAAATGTTATTCAAACATTATCTTGGCTGTTAGAAAGGTTACGCAAATAAATCGTGGAAAAAATACGCCAGGAGTGGATAAGCTGGTAGTAAAAACACCAAAAGCTAGGGGGATTTTAGCAGATGCATTATCTTCATTTATTCCCTGGAAACCACTTCCAACAAAACGGGTTTATATTCCCAAAACAAATGGTAAAAAACGTCCTTTAGGGATATCAACCATAATAGACCGCTGTATACAGGCAATCGTTAAGAATGCATTGGAACCTTATTGGGAATCCAAATTTGAAATCAGCAGTTATGGTTTTCGCCCTGGTAGAAGCGCCCATGATGCAATTGGAAAAATATACCTAATTGCTTGTCCTCATCGAAGGAAAAAATGGGTAGTAGATGCCGATATAAAGGGATGTTTTGATAATATTTCTCATGACCTTCTGATGAAAACAATTGGTAATTTTCCCGCGAGAAAATTAGTATACCAATGGTTGAAATCAGGATATATAGAACATGGGAAATACTTCGATACCAAATCCGGAACACCACAAGGCAATATAATCTCGCCATTGCTTGCGAATATTGCCCTTCATGGGATGGAAGAAGCATTAGGGATAAAGTATAACAATCGCTCAGAAATAATAGGTCATCGGGTATTGGTAAAATATGCAGATGATTTTGTAATTTTCTGTGAAACCTTTGAAGATGCGGAACAAGCACAATCTGCAATAGATAAATGGTTGAACTTGAGAGGTTTAGAACTATCAAAAGAAAAAACCAGAATAGTTCATCTAAAAGAGGGTTTCGATTTCCTTGGTTTTAATATAAGACAGTACCAGGTCACTAATACTAAAACTGAGTGGAAGTTACTAATAAAACCTAGCAAAGAATCCATTTTAAATATCCGGAGAAAGCTGCGTCAACAGTGGCTAAATCTAAAAGGTCATAGCGTTAAGGCTGTAATTGGAAAACTTAATTCAATTATCCGAGGAGAAGCTAATTACTTTCGTATTGGTGTTGCTTCGGAGGCATTTAGCGCACTTGATGACTGGATGTTCAAACGGGAATGTAAATATGTAAATCGTACACACCCGAACAAAAATAAGAAATGGCGTAAAGATAGATATTGGGGAAAATTAAACTTAGAAAAAAACGATAAATGGGTATTCGGTGATAAAAGTACCGGAAAGCATATATTAAAATTTTCTTGGTTTAAGATTAAACGACATAAACTTGTAGTAGGCAGGTCATCTCCTGATGACCCAACATTGAAAGAATACTGGGAGAAAAGGGAAAAGAATAAAGTTTCTAATCACTCCAAAAGTATTCAGAAAATTGCTGAAAAACAAGGTCATATTTGTCAAGTTTGTGGACAAAGCCTATATGACGGGGAAGAAATCCACAAACATCATAAAATCCCAAAATCTAAAGGTGGTAAAGATACTTATTCCAATTTGGAGTTAGTTCATTTTTATTGTCATCAACAAATCCATTCTGAGACATAGCTTTTTGATTTGCTTGAGCCGTAAACTTGGAAATTTGTACATACGGTTCTTAGGGGGGAAAGGAGTAGCAATACTCCCGACCTACCCGACTCAATTGGTAGGTCTTGTTGCAAATAAGGAGCCTACCTTTTTCTATCATGAAATGTTACATGGTTTACATATAAAGGGTTTGAGGGAGCGGGCAATCAGTCTGCAAAACCTTTATTCCCAGCTTGAAGAATTTTTAACTCCAATAATTGTTTTTTGCTTCTATGAACATACTAAGTAGCGCTGTAATGCTTATGAATTAAGGGTTTGAATTAAATTTATTTTATTAGGTGGCTTTTAGCAGAAAGCGGTGGATTTGCTATGCCTATCCGCGAAGGAAAAGCACAAGAAATCTACATCGTTACATCTGGTGAAATGATGGCGATGTATGCAGCTAACAACATCGCTCGTGGTGTTCTTAAGTATGCTCACTCCGGTGGTGTACGTTTGGGCGGCTTGATTTGTAACAGCCGTAACGTTGACAGAGAAGTTGATCTTATCGAAACTTTGGCTGCACGTTTGAACACCCAAATGATTCACTTCGTACCTCGCGACAACATTGTACAGCACGCTGAATTGCGTCGTATGACTGTTAACGAGTACGCACCTGACAGCAAGCAAGCTAAAGAGTATGCTACCTTAGCTGAAAAAATCATCAACAACAAAAACCTCACCATTCCTACACCTCTTGAAATGGACGAGTTAGAAGCACTCCTCGTTGAGTTCGGTATCTTGGATGATGATACCAAGCACGCAGAGATTATTGGTAAAAAAGCTGAAGAAGTTCCTGCTACCTAGTAGCGGCGTGATGTCTTAGCGACAAAAGGTAAAGGTAAAGGTAAAACTACACGTTATACCTTTTACCCTCTACCTTCTATCAAATGCTTCAATCAACTCTTACTATTCCTCAAATCCCAAGTAGTTACCAGTAGTAAAAAAGGCAGAGAAATATGTCACCCGTAGATAAGAAAAACACCGTCGAAGAAAGAAAGCAGCTTGTTAACGAAGTTTTAGACGCTTATCCTGAAAAAGCTAAGAAAAGACGTGCTAAGCACCTCAACGTTCACGAAGAAGGTAAGAGTGATTGTGGCGTAAAGTCTAATGTCAAATCTCTTCCTGGTGTAATGACCGCTCGTGGTTGTGCATATGCAGGTTCCAAGGGTGTGGTTTGGGGTCCGATTAAAAATATGTTTTAACTTTAAAACAAAATACCTTAAACTGCTTGTAGAGAACATTTTCGGTCTAATTTAATGTTCGCACAAAGCAGTTTTTTTTAAGGGCATATTTAGGATGAAACAGGTGCATCAAGAGGATTTAGATGATTTATTTGGTTTATTTGAAGATTTTGAAGTTCCGGCAAGCACCGATGGAAGCTACATGGGTACACAAGCTCAGGTGAAAGCAACGCAAGAATATATGGATAAAAAGATTGAGGAGAAGCTTACAAATATAAATGCGAGACTCAAGGCTAGTCAAACCAAGGTAAGTATTAAAAAAGTTGGAAATACTCTACAGTTAAGAGCTACTCTTCCGTTAAAACCTGGCGATACAAATAAATCGGGAAGAAGCAAAAAGCAATATTTTATTTCTTTGGGTATTCCCGCAAATTTAGATGGTTTAAAAACTGCTGAAGAAGAAGCTTGTGAATTAGGTACGCTGATAGCAAGAAAATGTTTTGAATGGAATGATAAGTACTTAGGGCAAAATAGCAACAATAAACAGGAAAGCACTTTTAAACAAGTATTAGAAACTTTAGAGTATGAATATTTTAGTACTAGAAAAAGAACTATTAAAAGCGAGCATAGTTTTTGGCATTTATATAAACGATATAAGCAATACTTTGAATCAGATTTACCAGTTACCAGCGAGAATATCATCAAAATTATTAGAAATATTGTTTCCCCTACATCCCGCGATCAAGCAATCAGAGTTGCTAGGGTATTTTCTAAAATTCATCAAATAGAAGTAGATTTCAAAAATTTAAAATTGCCTGTAGTCCCTAATGATAGGTATATACCTTCAGATATTGAAATTATAGAAGCTTTTGATAAATATAAGATCAAAGGCAATAATACAAAAGTAAGAAAAGACTATCGAAACTCTTGGAAGCTGCATAGATTAGTCTTTGGGTTAATCGCTACATATGGTTTAAGACCTCGCGAGGTGTTCAATCAACCCGATTTAGAGTGGTTTTTAAGCGATGAAAATATCGATTGTACGTGGAAAGTTCATAAGTCAAATAAGACAGGTTATAGAGAAGTTTTACCTTTTGTACCAGAATGGGTAGAATTATTTGAATTGAAAAATCAAGAAGTTATTTATTTATTGAGTCAAAAAATACAGCAAATAACGAGTTTTCATGAATTATCACACTTAGTTCAAACTAATGCTCGATGGTTTAGACGTATTCTAGATTTACCGTTTGAACCTTACGATCTAAGACATGCTTGTGCGATTAGAGCGCATATCCAAGGTTTACCAATCAAAGCATCAGCAGACAATTTAGGACATTCTGTAGAAATGCATACTAAAGTTTATCAGCGGTGGTTCTCTTTGGAAAATCGTAAGAAAGTTATGAAATCTGCAATTAACAAGAAATCGCATCAAGAGTTAGAAGCTGAAAATATCAGGCTAGTAGCAGAAAACCAACAGCTTAAACAAAAATTAGATAAATTACAGCAGATTGCATCTTATTCTAACAAGTTAAAAAGGTCAGGAATGAGCATTCCATAAGAAAATTAGATACCCTCAACCCTCATTTTTTATAACGGTTTTCTATCTCTGCTTGACAATTTACGAAAAATTCTTCGATTAGGGTAGATTTAGGATTCATCAAACCGGAGCAACAATTATTAATTCAATTTACTTTTTCATTTTATAAGGATTTCCTTTTTCATAAATTAGGGTAAATTCAGGTTAATAGAGCTGCGGAGGTTTGCTCCCGTATTGTTATATGAATTTTTTAGCAGCGGTAGAATATCACGATTAAGGACATGATCCACATCAGCCACGGTCCTGTAGGTTGTGGTTACTGGTCTTGGTCTGGTCGTCGTAACTACTACATTGGTACCACAGGTGTTGACTCCTTCGGTACAATGCACTTTACTTCTGACTTCCAAGAAAGAGACATCGTTTTTGGTGGAGATAAGAAGCTTGCCAAAATGATTAATGAAATCGAAGAACTCTTCCCCCTCAACAGAGGTGTATCAGTTCAATCTGAGTGTCCCATCGGTTTAATCGGTGATGACATCGAAGCTGTTGCCAAGAAAGCATCTAAAGACATTGGTAAGCCAGTTATCCCCGCTCGCTGTGAAGGTTTCCGTGGTGTGTCTCAGTCTTTAGGACACCACATTGCTAACGATGCTATTCGTGACTGGGTATTCCCAGCTGCTGATAAAGCTGCTAAGGAAAATACTCTAGATTACGAACCAGGTCCTTATGATGTAGCAATCATTGGTGACTATAACATTGGTGGTGATGCATGGAGTAGCCGTATCCTCTTAGAAGAAATCGGCTTACGTGTGGTTGCTCAATGGTCTGGTGACGGAACATTAAACGAAATGATGTTGACTCCCAAGGTAAAAATGAACTTGATTCATTGCTACCGTTCTATGAACTACATCTCTCGTCATATGGAAGAAGCTTATGGTATTCCCTGGATGGAATACAACTTCTTCGGACCTACCAAGATTGCTGAATCTTTAAGAGCGATCGCCGCTAAGTTCGATGAGAAAATCCAAGAAAATGCTGAGAAGGTTATTGCTAAGTACCAGCCTACAGCTGATGCAATCCTTGAAAAGTACGGCGCTCGCCTAAAAGGCAAGACTGTTGCTTTGATGGTTGGTGGTTTACGTCCTCGTCACGTAGTACCTGCATTCAAAGACTTGGGAATGGAACTTGTAAGTACTGGTTATGAATTCGCTCACAGCGATGACTACAAACGTACTACCAACTACATTGAAAACGGAACCATCGTTTACGATGACGTAACTGGTTACGAATTCGAGCAGTTTGTAAAAGGACTCAAGCCCGATATCGTTGGTGCTGGTATTAAAGAAAAGTATGTTTTCCAGAAAATGGGACTTCCTTTCCGCCAGATGCACTCTTGGGATTACTCCGAGCTTCGTAATGGTATCTTAGGTTAGTTAAGCTAGGGTTTTTAGAGATTGAAAAATTAACTAGGCTATCTTTAGACTAAATATTAAAAATCAAAGTTAATCACAACTAAATAATTTTTCTTATCAACCAGATATAAAGCTGATATTATAACTTATTTGCTTTAATTAAAACCGCTTGAGATTGAAACTGTAAGTTAAAACCTTTTTTGATTGCGATATTTTTAGACTAATTTTGGAATAGCACGATATTTAGATAAAAAGATGTTGGGTTACGACGCAATATATATCGGTCAATAATCAAATTTCATCGTGCGTCTAACCAAACCTACCAACAACGAATGAAACTTCAATGAACTCTGCGTCAACATTAAAATGATAAATTATAACGAATAAATCAAATCTTGACAATAGCCTGAAGTATTAAAAGTAAGTATATTTTATTTTAATTAGGTAGAAAGACAAGCAAAAAAATGGTAAGTACAGCAAACAAAAAGAAATAACAAAGTAATCAATACTATCTGACTTATGGTTGATGCTGTTATCTTTTTCTAAGACTAAAGAGAGTTGTGGTAAAAACTAAAGGGCGAATAGTAAGGATTTGTTTATAAGTAGAAGTGTTTATTTAACACAATACAACTTATAATATTAAGTAATGATTCATTTACATAACTTAATACCACTCAAATCCATGTCTTTGATTATTGGAACCAGGATTCATAGTGCTTGTGGTACCCATACACCTAACTTTTCTCGATTGAAAAAATGGTGCAATCAAGTATTGAAGTACGCGGATTACGTTGTGATAGCGACTGACGAACACCTTTTCAACCAAATTACTCAGGCTATTTCTTGCTTCGGAGAGCGAGTACATTCCCTTTTGGTTAACCCTTGGAAAGGATTCGCTCATCCTTTAAATGCAATCGTCTATGAAGCAACTTCATTGGGTGGCAGCAAACTTCTACTGCAAAGTCCGGAAGTTTACGTTAAATCAACCGACGTAAAGCTATTAGATTTGCATCTAACCGCAGATACGTTAGTAGTTGGAGCAAAAATGATTTTAAGTCATGGAGGAGATGCTGGAGTTAAACCTATAGATGGAATGACTTCTCCTTGGAATACTTTGGCTTTGTGGAATTTATCGAAATTAAATATTACCGGATTTTTAGGAGTTTCCAGCGGACTTTTAAAGGATGTACCGGGAGGAATGGAAGAAGTGACAACTATTTCGCTACTACAACAGCTTTATCCCAATGAAGCTCACGCTAAGTTAGTAAGTCTGGCACAGTTAAAGTGGATTAATGATTGGAAGGATATCAAGCGTAAAAAGTACCACGAACAGAAAATGTCCTCAAAATTATCCCGCGCAGAAATACAGTTAAAGCCCACATTCCGCACCTTAACTGTCACAAGTTCATGGGTACTAAAGAAAAATCAGATTAATAGTCTATAAGTACTAGTAAATGAAGCCTAATTTTTAAGTTAAATAAGAATCTATTTCATTAATAAATAATGTATACGAATAATTAGAGTGCGATGTACTCTAAGAATATTCTTGCTGTAAATAAGTTTTATAGTAGAAAAAATGCGAAAATTTTAGCAGATGTTATTCCGGTCTGCTGTCATGCCTAATATCGAAGAAATTGAAATTAAAAATATAGATCACTTGGGCATAGTTGCAGGAATTGTTGATTCTATAGGTTTAGTAGAAATTATTAACGAATACTGTGGAAAAGAGCCAGAAGAAAAAATAAGCTCCGGACATGTAGTAAAGGCGATGATATTAAATGGACTGGGCTTTGTAAGTAGTCCTTTATATTTATTTTCAGAGTTTTTTAAAGATAAACCGTGTGAATATTTAATAGGACAAGGAGTAAAAGCTGAGTATTTAAATGATGATAAGCTAGGTAGAGTATTGGATAAGTTATTTTTAAAAGGTTTGACGGAGATATTTTTAGCTGTTAGTTTAAATGTAAATAAACAATTTAATATTAGTTTAAAATCGTCACATTTAGATTCAACTTCACTACATTTACACGGAGAATATAATACGAGTTTACCTTCGGTAATCATTAATAATGATGCACAATGTGAGATAAAATCGCCAGAAGCTATCGAAATTACTCATGGTTATTCTCGTGACCACAGACCTGATTTAAAACAATTTATTATAGAATTAGTATCGTCAGGGGATGGAGACATACCAATATTTTTTGAAACTGCATCTGGGAATCAATCAGATTCTTCTAATTTTCCTAAAATATTTTTAGAATATAAAAATAAAATCAAAGATAATGATAGTTTAATGGTTGCAGACGCAGCTTTATATAGTGCTAAAAATGTAAATTTATTATCTGGAATGAGATGGTTATGCAGAGTACCTTTGACTATAGGAATAGCAAAAGAATTAGTATCAACATTACTATCAACTGATTTTATTGTTAGTTCATTGCCAGAATATCATTATTGTAAAAGAATTGTAAATTATGGCGGAATTGAACAACGATGGTTAGTTGTAGAAAGCTCTGAACGTAAAAATTCTGATTTACGGAAATTAGAAAAGAGAATATCTAAATCTAAAATTAACGCATCAAATAATTTAAAAAAACTACTGAATTCAGAATTTAAGTCTGAGCAAGAAGCAATTCAATCAGTGAACAATTTCAATAAAAAGCTGAAATATCATCAAATCGATAATATTGAATACAAGATAACAAAATCAAAAAATAAAACAGAACAGAAAACTTTTTATCAAGTAAACGCATCAATCTGTGAAAATATAAATGCTATTAAAATGGCTTATAACAGTGCCGGACGTTTTATATTAGCAACAAATATTTTAGAGGAAGAATCTCTTAGTAATGATGAAATGCTTTCCGAATATAAAGCGCAGCAAAGTTGTGAGAGAGGATTTGGATTTATTAAAGACCCTTTATTTTTTGCTGATAGTATTTTTCTGAAATCTCCGGAAAGAATTCAAGCTATGGCTATGATAATGGGTTTGTGTCTATTAGTATATACGTTGGCTCAAAGAGAAATAAGAAAAGCTTTATCAGCATCTAAATCTACGATTAAAAATCAGCTTGGTAAAGCTATAAATAATCCGACTATGCGGTTGATATTTCAACGTTTCCAATCTATACATTTAGTTAAATTTAACTCGGAAATATCAATCTCAAATTGGACTTCAGAAAGAGAATATATTTTGAAATTTTTACCAGAGAGATGTCGTTACTATTATAAATGCTGAAGCAAATCCACAATAATTTATTTGTAATCAAGACTATTCATTTAATCAATAGTCACAAATTATAATAACTTTTTATTTATGAAGCATAAGTATTATGGAGATATTCAGCTAGGAACAATAAGTTTTTATCTATGAATTCAATATCAAAGCTTATTGCTTCTTATTGAGAATATAAATTCTATGTAAGCTCGGTCAATAATACGACTACTCGAATACCTCAAGTCTGTTTTTATTCTTTACATTGAAGAAAATATCAGTAAAAACACTTCTGTGACAGTTGAGGTGCGGAATGTGGGTTATATACTTGTATTTAGATTTGGATTAAATTATGAGTTATGGACTAGTTTTTATTATTGCTCCCTCGCGCTGGTGCGGCTACGCCGCACCTAGCTTAATTTAAGATGCGTTGCCCCTGCTTCTACAATGAAAATTCTCAAATCCCAATTACAGAAACAGGGATTTAAACAAATTGATAAATATCCGCATTTTATTCTTGTGGAAGGTAAGTATGTTGTTTTGACAAGAGATTATTTATCAAAGTTGGAGAATGGTAAGTTAAATTTCGGATTTCGGTAATTGTAATATTTTTCAAACAACTGATAACTGCAATTTTTTGTTCTTTGTAGGGTGTGTTACGGCACAAATATCTGAAAATAGAAGTTATCAATCTAATCATGCCGTAACGCAGCATCGTAAATTGAGAAAAGTTACAAGTTAAGTGCTTGTAGTATTTTTAGGTTTGGTTAGACACACAAAGATATTTAATTATTCACGAATAAATTTTATTAGCGTCGTAACCCAACATTTTAATGTTTTATATAAAATCAAATGCAACTAATATAATCGTTAGTTTAGGCAATTTTAATTAGCTTGGAATGGTGCGCTAACAGCACCCTAATGATAGCAACATACAACGTAGGGCGATCGCACTATCTACCTTCTCCATCTCCGTACTGGGGACCAAGCATAACAGTACCATCGGGCATAATAGTTCTCCAAATCAAATTTCCGCCGCGACAGATAAGTTGGTCGGAAATATGAGCATCTTGGAAGCTAGCATCAGCCAAAATAGCATATTCGAGCGCCCCAATATTAATAGCTCTATCAAAGTAAGCGCAAGTAGCATTGATATGATCGAGAACGCTTCCTTTTAAATCTGCTTCGCTCAAATCACACCAACGCAAATTAGCGGAATACAAATTAGCATCTCTAACAATGGCACGTTTCAAGCAAGCTTGTTCCAAAACAGATCCGAATAAATTAGCTCCGCTCAAATCGGCTCCGGTAAAATCAGCCTTCTTCAAACAAGCTCCACTCAAATTAATGTTTTGCAAACAAAGTCCTCGAAAATCGATCTCGCTTCCTTTGACATCTAATGGAGATTGAATGACGATTATACCTCGAAAGTCGCGCTCCCCTTGAATATAACGACCCACCAATTCCTCTGGAGTCATCTTCAAAATCATTATTTTACTTCCACAAATAACATCTTCAAAAATAACAGAGAAGCGTGTTGGGTTACGACGCAAATTAATTTATGCATGAATAATTAAATATTTTCGTGCGTCTAACCCAACCTACAACTATGGTGCGTTACGGTATGACTAAATTTGTAATTTTGAATATAAAATATCGCAACCGTAACACAACGGCAATATTGTGGGAAGAAAATCTACACCACAATTTACCTCCCCTACAAATTCAAATAATTTCAATCTGCTGACTATCAACTTCTAAAATCACTTCGTCATCATATTTCAAATCATCAATTTTAAAAGTGATAATCTCCAGAATATCCGCAGCTTGAAAATGTTCTGGTTTTGTATCGGGATGAGGATAATAAATTAATCCTTCTTGTAATTCACCATTTTTGAGTTGAATTCTACAATCAAAAAAAGAAAAGTCTTCCGCTGGTTCGTTTTCTGCCCATTTAAGATTTTTAAAAGTATATTTGGCTTGTTTAACTTTATATTGATGGGGAGAAATTGAAATATTCAAAGTTCCTGGAAAATATGGTTGTAAATCAAGTCCTAACTCACGAAAGAAAGGCTTTTGCATTTCAATAGTGCCATTGGGGAAGCGTTTATCTCCACCTTTTCCCGATGCTACACCATAACCTTTTTTTATAATGCCTTTAACTCGTAAATAGTCGATCATAATTAAATTTATAGTGACAATTTATTAATATACATATAATAAGTTTCGTGGTAGCAGTCCTAATTAATTCATCAAATTATAAGTAATGTAAATCAAGTTCCTACATATCAAGTAAACTAAAAAAATATTACCCCTTTTATTAGCTCATCGTCATTTATTCATATTCTGGTGGAAAGCCAGTGTATATATAGTCAGAAGCGTTTGAAGAAGCTGGCACCAAAACTTGTGGCGATCGCTCAAACTCGAATCCAAGTTTTATCAAGTTATTTGCGATAACATGAAAATTGTATTTAACTCGTTTCATCATTTCTCGCGCAACACCACAATCGTTCATTTTTTAAGGATTGCTCGCTAATTTCACCCAGATTTTTCAATTCTTGCCAAACCTGTTCGCATTCCCCTACTTTGTAACGTTTAAGTAAATTATATAAATAAAGTCGGGATAGGGCATTGCCACGACTCTAAATGGACGTAGAGGAAGAGTAAGACTACGACCGTAGCGTCATCCGATGAAGTGTCAAGAATCACCGCGCCTTTAGGTCGGTGAGTATGTCAAATAATCGCTTTTATCTCAACCACCGAGGTAATAAGTAAATTTATTTATGTAACCTGAACTAAAAAAACAAGTACAAATACTCATAAAAATTACGTTCGTTTGAAACATAAATGACGAACAACAGTACAAATGATGAACCGAGTCGTGTTTCCTCGGTGGAAAAGTCGGCTACCACTACTTAGAACTGTTTCACCATGTCATCTAAATAATTTATAATTACTTAACAAATGGTATAGTCGCCATCAGCAGGAAAAGGACATAAAATGTCCCAGATGGTATAGTTCCAGCCCGTGCTGACTTTTAAACCAATGCCGATTCCCCTTGAGTAATACTTAAGTGTAGTCACCGACCGTTCTAGCACCTAGTTATATAGTCAAATATGAAAGACCTCACTCGTTATCGAAATATCGGCATCTTCGCTCACGTTGATGCAGGAAAAACAACCACAACTGAAAGAATTCTGAAGCTTACTGGTAAAATCCACAAAATCGGTGAGGTTCATGAAGGTGCGGCGACAACGGACTTCATGGATCAGGAGCAGGAGCGCGGTATTACGATTCAATCGGCTGCTACAAGCTGCTTCTGGAACGAACATCAATTGAATATCATCGATACCCCTGGGCACGTTGATTTCACTATTGAGGTATATCGTTCTCTCAAGGTTCTCGATGGCGGAATCGGCGTATTTTGTGGCTCTGGTGGTGTGGAACCTCAGTCGGAAACTAACTGGCGCTATGCTAACGATTCGGAAGTTGCGCGAATTATTTACGTTAACAAGCTTGACCGGATAGGAGCAGATTTCTTCCGCGTTGTCAAACAAGTGGAAAATGTTCTTGCTGCTAAGCCGTTGGTTATGGTATTGCCCATCGGTACTGAAAGCGAGTTCGTTGGTGTTGTTGACTTGTTAACTCGTAAAGCTTGGGTGTGGGATGAATCCGGCGATCCAATGAATTACGAGGTTAAGGATGTTCCCGAGAACATGAAGGATGATGTGGAAACTTGGCGCGAGCAGCTTGTTGAAATGGCTGTGGAACAAGATGATGCTTTGATGGAAAAGTACCTTGAAGGTGAAGAGGTATCTGTAGAGGAGTTGAAGCGCTGTATCCGTAAGGGCACCATCGACTTAGCATTTTTCCCTACCTACTGCGGTTCTTCCTTTAAAAACAAAGGCGTACAGTTAGTACTCGATGCAGTTGTTGACTATTTGCCTAACCCTAAAGAAGTTAAACCTCAGCCAGAAGTTGACCTCGAAGGCAATGAAACCGGCGAATTTGCTGTAGTTGACGCAAACGAACCATTACGGGCTTTAGCATTCAAAATCATGGATGACCGTTTTGGTGCTTTGACCTTTACTCGGATATATTCCGGTACTTTGTCAAAAGGTGACACCATCCTCAATACCTATACTGGTAAAACCGAGCGTGTTAGCCGTCTTGTGGAAATGCACGCCAATTCTCGCGAAGAAAGGGATACAGCACAAGCTGGTGACATCATCGCTATTGTAGGTATGAAAAACGTCCAAACCGGACATACCTTATGCGACCCCAAAGACCCCGCAACCCTAGAACCAATGGTGTTCCCAGACCCCGTAATTTCTATCTCGGTAACACCAACCAAAAAAGGTAGTTCCGAGAAATTGGGCATGGCTTTGAGCAAAATGGTTCAGGAAGATCCTTCATTCCAAGTTGAAACCGACCAAGAAAGCGGTGAAATGATTATCAAGGGAATGGGAGAATTACACCTTGACATTAAGGTTGACATTCTCAAGCGGACTCACGGTGTGGAAGTAGAAGTTGGTAAGCCCCAGGTAGCTTACCGCGAATCTATCACCAAACCAATTAGCGACAGCTACACTCACAAGAAGCAATCCGGTGGTTCCGGTCAATTCGGTAGAATTGACTATACAATCGAACCCGGAGAACCCGGTACTGGTTTCGAGTTCCAGTCCAAAGTAACTGGTGGTAACGTCCCCAGAGAATTTTGGCCTGCGGTACAAAAGGGTTTTGAAAGCAGTATTGACAAAGGTGTTTTAGCTGGATTCCCCTTGGTAGACGTGAAATTCACCTTAACCGACGGTGCTTTCCACCCAGTTGACTCCAGTGCGATCGCCTTTGAAATTGCAGCGAAATCTGGTTATCGTCAATCTTTACCAAAAGCTGGGCCTCAGTTGCTTGAGCCAATCATGAACGTAGACGTATTTACACCAGACGACCACGTTGGTGACGTAATTGGTGACTTAAACCGTCGTCGTGGCATGATTAAATCCCAAGATCCAGGTGCTACAGGGGTTCGCATCAAAGCAGAAGTTCCCCTAAGCGAAATGTTTGGTTACATCGGCGATTTACGTACCATGACATCCGGTAGAGGTCAGTTCTCAATGGAATTTGACCACTACGCACCATGTCCTAGAAACGTAGCTGATGAAGTGATTAAGGAAGTTAAAGAACGCGAAGCTGCGAAAAAGTAAATTATCCGCATTGATTTGATTTTTTAGTTTTCAGTTTTTAGTTAAACAAAATCCCGATTGACATTACATATAGTCAGTCGGGAATTTTTTTTGTTTGGGTAATTGGTAATTGGTAGAAATAATATCTGTTAAAAATCAGAGAAGTTTAAATTATTTTCTATTTAATTACGAAGCTTTATTAGTATAAGTATATTCTTGGTCATTGACTACTATATTCTCTTTTTCTCGTCGAGCTACCAAATCATCCACTTTATCACTCAAAATTGCTATTTCTGCTTGCAACTCTATAATCAAAGTACGAAGGTCTTTTTCTTTTACTTTCTGTCCTTGATATTCTGCTTCGCGTTTTGCAATTGCATCGAGCAATCTTTTAGCGGCTTTCCTTATCAATACAGCGTTCAATTCTTCCGGCTTGCAGACAAACCGAATTATCTTTTTCTGTCTATGGCTTCTTTCTAGGTAAAAGCGCTCAACAAATACTTGCAGAAGCCGTTGCGCTACTACAAGCAACCAAAGAAGGAAGCTTGGTAGAATTTTTGAGCGAGCAATTATTTGTCGCTGTAGAAAATCTTAACAATTTTGGTAGAACACAAGGTAAAGAAGCCGAATTAATAGCATCAATTATTAATTTTTGTAACTCTCAACCTGTTTCCGAACAATGGAATACTTTGGCTGAAATTACTTGTAGGAATAGTAAAGCTTTGATGATAGTAGTTGGGTATTCGGGGGAAGAGCATTCAGAATGGTTTTTTGATTTGCCTCAATTGCTCGCAGATGCAGCCTTGGATAATCCTGAAGAGTTGGAGTGGGTAGATAAAAAATTGCGTTCTCAAGCGCTTTTATTAATTGCGGCTCGATAGTTTATTGTTTGCAATCTTCAGTTAATCACAAATCTGACGGGGCTGCTATTAAAACCAGTCAAATTTAATGCAATCAACTATTAGTAATGTATTTCATGAATTCTTAGCGATCGGGTTTTTACGGAAATTGTTGGGAGACGTTATATATAACGTCTCTACATTGCGTCGGTAGATAAACAAAACTTTTCCTCTATTCCTTCCCTATGAATCAACCAATCAATCAAACAAGAACTATTCTCATCGGTGGCTCGTCTCACGCGGGAAAATCAACTCTCGCTCAGAATTTAGCTGCAAAACTTAATTGGAATTATCTTTCAACGGATAAACTTGCTCGTCATCCCGGAAAACCTTGGATACAACCTAATAAAAAGTTTATTCCCGAACACGTTGTAGAACATTATAAAAATCTTTCTCCAGAAGAACTTTTTTTAGATGTAATATCCCATTACGAAAAAAACGTTTTACCGCAAGTTGAGAATATTGTTTATTCAGAAGAAAATCTTATTTTGGAAGGTTCTGCTTTATATCCGGGGTTGGTAAAGAATTTAGTTAACAAAAATGGTGTTAAAGCAATTTGGTTAACAGCTAGCGAGCAACTTTTCCGAAATAGAATCTATAAAGAAAGTAATTTCGATAATGTTGGTAAAGATGAAAAATATTTAATTGAAAAATTTCTCCAACGTACCCTGCTCTACAATAAACGGATGATGGAATGGGTTAAGCAATGTGGATTTATGTATATTAATGTGGAATCTAGTTAAACGATAGAAGAATTTTTGTATGGTTTCTCGTTACAAGGTTCTACCTTGTAATGCATTTCTGAAGGCTCTGCCTTTTATGATATCGAGAGGCAGAGCCTCAAGCGATGGGTTCCCAGTCGGAGACTAGGAACCAGTTAAACATTAAAAATAATCATGATATCAATGCTTCACTTGATAATTAACTAATACGACACCACTTTCATAAATCTTGCTATTGGTAAGTTTTAGAGCAGCTGGTTTAATAACCTCACCAAAAAGCGGAATTCCCGAACCCATAATAAACGGATTTATTTTTAAAATTATTTGATCAATCAAATTTTCAGTAAACAATGTTGTAGCTAAATTCGCACCACCACAAAGATAAATATCTTTTCCTGCTTCATTTTTTAAACCTCTTACCAATTCAATTCCATTCTCCGAAACAAGTTCTACATTCTCATCCGGACTTGATTTCATGGAACGAGAAAAAACATAACTTTTCATCATCGGATAAGGATTTGTTTTACCTTCTTTCAATCCCACTTCATAAGTTTTCCGTCCCATCAAAACGATATCAAACAACTTAAAAGACTCGATATAATCATTTACGACTTCCCCTTCAAAGACAAAATCATTAAACGAACCATCTTTCCTCGCAATAAATCCATCAACGCTACAAGCAACATAATATTTAACTTTTCGCATATCTGATTTTATTCATTGATAATTGATAATTGATAATTGATAATTGCTTAATCCGGAAAAGCCAAACCCGTTCTGGGGTCGCGGATGTATAATCCTAAAGTAAGACTGCGGATAACTTCATCCCATACGGGTGTTAATTGTTCTGCTTGATCTGCCCAAAATTCATAGGTAATTAAACACTGAATATTTGAACCGATGGCAATACAGGTTCGCGAAAAAGCTTCTCGTGGCTCTTCTTGAGTGTCAATAAATTTCATCTCAACCCAAACTATTCTGGCAGTTTGACGCTTTACAGTTACAACTTCACCGACTTCAAAGGGATTGCGACTGTCATCTTCAATAATCTGTCTTAAAGTACGCTTGAGGGGAAACAAACTCCAATCTCGATCGGGTAAATGATTGTAAGATACTTCCAAACCACAATCATCATCTGGTGGTTTCTTATCGCAAAACCGAAATGAATTTTCCTTGGGTTCAAAATGCCAATCGTGAGGAACATTGAAGCGAACAGCCCCCCTACCCGCGACAAATATCTTATGCTCTGGTGGCGATTCCCAATGATGATCGGGCTTTAATTCAAGCGTTTCCTTAATCCACTTCAGATTGCTTTTCTTACGCTTAGCCATAATTTTATATGCTGCACTCGTCCACTTCGCTCATAGTACCAAATTCCCAAAATTTAGGTAAATTAATCGTTCTGCTGCTCTAGCATAAATATAGACTTGCGCGGGAATAGAGCGATTATGCCTTATAGTCAGTTTACAAATATTAGTAAAGCCAAAGAAGCTTTCGGGTTGAAAACAAAGGAAGGTGGACGTTTTATTCCTTCAACTCAACCCATCGAACCATCAGCTACATTAACAGCTTATCTCGAAGAAAGTCTTCCCCTCGCTGCATCTGCAAGTGAGATCACTCGGCGGTGTCAGTTTCTGTCCCGTCGAAGTGGCGAACCCGGAGGGTGAAAAAGCACGCTCGGAAGGAATTATTTACCCAGTATTATTAGAAGTTAGACGGATTTTAAATAGAGAAATCAGTTTATTTTCGGGGGAAGATTTTACGATTGATGAATCAATTGGATTAAATGGAAAATGCGATTTCCTTTTAAGTCGTTCCCCGGAGGTGCTTGAAATTGAAGCTCCAGCAATTGTAATTGTAGAAGCCAAAAAAGCCGACTTAAGAACTGGATTTGGTGAGCCACTCAGCGGTGTCAGTTTCTGTCCCGTTGAAGTGGCGAACCCGGAGGGACAATGTATGGCAGAAATGGTTGCAGCACAAAGATTTAACGCTGCAAAAAATCGTCCGGTTTCCGTAATCTATGGTTCGATTACTAGCGGTACCCAATGGCGATTTTTGAAATTAGAAGGAAATCTAGTCACTATTGATTTGATGGATTATCCCCTTCCACCAGTAGATGAAATTCTGGGGATTTTAGTTTGGATGATTGAAAATGGTTGGAGAGATTTATAACAATTTTGACCCAAAATCGAAGAAAATAAGAATTAAATACTTACGGTCAATATCAATATTATGACTTTAAAACGTCGGCATTTCTTATATTTACTCGGAGTTGGTGCAAGTACGTTTGCTTTGGAAGGTTGTGCTTTAGCAGATAACTCGAAAGTTGCTCAAGGTGGCTCTGGTGATATCAAATTACCTCCTTTACCTTACGATTATAATGCTTTGGAACCTCATATAGATGCTAAAACTATGACGTTTCATCACGATAAGCACCATGCTGGTTACGTGAAAAATTTAAATACAGCTTTAGGGAAACATCCACAATTAAAGCAAAAAAGTGTAGAAGAATTGCTGGGTAATCTTGACAGCGTACCGGAGGATATTCGTACTGCTGTACGGAATAATGGCGGTGGACATGTTAACCACTCGATGTTTTGGGAAATCATGAAACCCAATGGTGGAGGGGAAGCTACTGGGGCGATCGCCAATGCTATCAAGGATAATTTTGGCAGTTTCAATGACATGAAAAACCAGTTTAACGAAGCTGGAGCAAAACGTTTTGGTAGTGGTTGGGCTTGGTTGGTATTTAATAAAGATGGCAAATTAGAAGTTATGAGTACCGCTAACCAAGATAGTCCTTTTAGTGAAGGTAAATATCCCATCATGGGTAACGATGTTTGGGAGCATGCATATTACCTTAATTACCAAAACCGTCGTAAGGATTATTTAGAAGCTTGGTGGAATACGATTAATTGGGATGAGGTTAATACAAGATTTGAAGCAGCGAAGAAGTTTGTTTAACTTTTAAGTTTAATTGTAGGGTGTGTTGTCGCGATCGCAACGCACCTTATTAATTTCAAAATAATCCCAACTTTTCCAGACAGCGACGAGTAATTTTAATGCGAGCAGGAGCAAGTTTAATATCTGGCATATCAATATTAGTAGCGAAATAATATATCTTGTTATTCTGCTCTAAATATCCGACAAACCAACCTGTTTTATCTACCCAACCCGTCTTTCCTCGCAAGATATAATTGGGTGTTTGTTCAACAATCATAATATCTTTGAGTAAATCTAAATTGCGTTCTGAGAAAGGTAATTTTCCAGCATAAACTTTTTGTAAAAACTCAATTTGTTGTTTGGGTGTAATTCGTAAATCCCCTTCTAACCAAAATTGATCGATGTTTTCTACCGTACCAATTCGTTGATTGCCATAACCAATTTGACTAATAAAATTTTGCATCCGCTCGCTGCCAATTTTACGAGCTAAAACTTGATAAAACCAAACCGTTGAATTTTTAAAAGCTTGACGAAGGTTTGTATCTTGATTCCATACGTCAAAATCCCGTTTCACACCATCCCAAGTTAAAATATCTACGTCATCTTTTATAACCCCGGTTTCTAATGCTATTAATGTATTTAAAATCTTAAAAGTGGAAGCAGGTAAAAAAGCTTGGGAATTGCGAGAAGAATTATGTTCGTAAACTTTATTTTTACTTGCGTCGTAAATTATAATAGAGCCATTAACACCAAACTCTTGAAAAATCTTGACAAAATTAACATTTGACTTAGATAATTGAAAATTTTCTTTAATATTAGACGTTCTCTCTCTATCTCTTTCCTCTGCGTTCTCCGCACGCCACTTGCTACAATGGAGGGAACCTCCACAACGCAGTGGCTTGTCTCTGCGGTTTGATATCAATTGATAAGCTTCCGATTTTACCGAAACAGTAACTACAGAAAAAGAAGCTAAGAAAGTAAAATTAATTCCACCTAATATCAGACATAACCGAGAGAATGAAATCATAAAAGCTAACTCCGCAATTATTAAAAGATATTTGATAAAATCACAAAAAAATTTACAAATTATTGGCAAACAATTCTAAAACATGATTCCAAGCATCAATAGCAGCTTCTCTATTTATACTTGGATTATTTGCTAAAAAAGGATATTTATCTACAAAAAAACCACCAAAGAATCCATGCCCAGCATCATATCTAAATACCCGATGATTAATTTTATGTTTATTTAATTCCGCTTCCATTTTCTCGGTATCTTCTTGAGAGATTAAAGAATCTTTTGTACCAAAAAACGTATAAATAGTACCTTTAATTTCAGAAGTACGATTAACAGTTGGAGTTTCTTCCCCATAACTAGGTTGAGTAATTCCACCACCGTAAAAAGAAGCTGTTGCTTTAATATCTGGTAAAGTAGCAGCCATATAAGCGACATGTCCACCAAAACAAAAACCAATGCAGCCAATGGAATCGGTTTTCAGATTAGGTAAATTCTTCAAATAAGCAATCGTCGCTTTAATATCGCTGAATATTTCTTGATATTTTACCTGTTGATAATATTCCATCCCTAAGCGGTAAGCTTCTTGACTAAACCCAGCATCTTCCTCACTAAAACCAAATTCAAAACCGGGAGCAATGCGTTGAAACATCGCAGGTGCAATTGCTATATATCCTTGTTCAGCTATTAATTCGGTAATGTCTCGAATATTGTTATTAACCCCAAAAATTTCTTGAAACACAATAACTGCACCAAAATGACCTTCACCTTCTGGTTGCGCTAAATAAGCATCAATGAATAAATCCTGATTGGGAATTTGAACGTAATTAGTACTAATTTCCATATTCCTCATTTATTTGGTTTCTAATTTTTATTGATAATTGATAATTGATAATTGTTAATAGGTTATCTAACGAGTAGCTGGTATTGTTAGACAACCTATTATTGGTGTTATTGCTAAACCCTTACTGCAAAGCTTTCGATAAAATACCTGCTACATCAGCACCACCTTTCTGCTGTACAAAATTGAGAATCACAGGGAAGAACTTAGTTACCATATTGCCATCCATTCCCAACTTAGAGAAACCACCAGCCAAACTCATTAGACTTCCGATATTAGCACCTTGTCCGCCGCCCATCATACCAGCAGCCATGCCACCCAAAGCGCCCATCATTCCACCGCCGGATTCTTCGGTAGGTGCAGAGCCTAAGAGCATATCAGAACCTGGAATAGCCGATGCAACCTTCGCGAATTCTCCACCACCAAGTTTATCCTGAGCAAGCTTCAAAATTAAACCAGCCCCACCTTTAGCTTGGTTTTCTTGTACCCCTAAATTGCTTACCAATTGTTGAACGAGTTCCATAATTTAACTCCTGTTTAGAGATTAGCTATTACAAGAGTTCATTTACCCATCGATGGTACCTGCCGTCAATATATATAAAATAGTTATATGTCATGTGTTGTTGAATAGTGCCATCAGTCGAAAGGCTGCGGCGATCGCACTGAATGAATCATGAAAAAATCCTTAAACGAATACTGTAGTAAGATAATTAATGACATATTACCAAGACCTTGAACCAATTGATTATTTTAGAGTAACTAGTGATGTCCCACTACGCTCCGTAGGATGGTTAAGCAAAGATTTTGTTTTTCCTAGAGGTGAAGTTTCGTGGGATTTTTTTAGTAAGCTATGTGAGTTAACTAAAAATCCTTGGCAACCTTTTCTATTCAGAGGCTTTCATGTTTGCGAGCTTTGCCAATTTAAAAACTATGAAAGGACTTGTAAGGGAACAAATAATTTATTTATTCCATTTAATGATGTCATTTACGTAGCACCAGAAATGATTTTACATTACATAAATGAGCATCATTACTTACCTCCAGCAGTATTTATTGAAGCTGTTATGCATTGTCCTGATATGCAAAGTATAGAATATAAAATATTGGTTGAAAAATGGAGTAAAAGCTTTGATTAAGCAAATATTGTAGGTTGGGTTAGGCGCATTTTTAACTTTGATGTAAAATTAATAATCTTGAATTGCGCCGTAACCCTACAGTTAATTGTGTTGCGAATAAGCTGTTACGCACTTTATTTGTATAGTACTAGCGGGCAAGATGCCCGCACTACAATAATTCCAAAATTTTGTTTTATACAATTTAGCTGCACATCAGCTTATTTCTAATATCTATAAACTCTCTCCATCTTCAACTTCTCAACCTCCAACTTTAATCTTTGATTTTCTTGCTTAACCATCTCAACCTCACTCTTCTTATTCAAAGCCGTATCAATCGCTAACTTTCGCATATCCAAGGAAAACCAACGCTGATAAGTTTGAGTATGCACCTGTACGCTGTGCCCTAAATTATCTGCTGCTGCTTTGATAGGAATTCCTAATATATGCGCTCGAATTGCCCAAGCATGACGTAGATCGTAGGGTTTAAAGTCTAATCCAATCTTACGAAACCACCAGCTAACTCGTTGCGTTAATGCGGTTATCTGTGCATGATTTTTTTGATCTTTTTTATCGATTGCATCTATGAGCATTTCTGAATATTTAGGATTTCTTAAATCAAAGTCTGCAATCCACTGCTTATATAAAGGTAGTGCTTCTCTTTCCCCCGTTTTACAATCTCGATCTACCTTCCACGTCATATCTGCATTCTCTTCACTCAACCACCAGTCAACGTTGGGATTGATAAACAACTCTCGCGGTCGCAAACCGTACACCGCAAGCATCCCATATATCCAGCGCCATAGTTGCCAGCTATCTTTAACATTTTGATTAACTTGTTTGTTTCTAGTGTTGAGGTAATCTGCAAATTTGATAAATCCTGTAGATATTTCTGCATCGGTGGGTATCTTACGAGAATTATGTTCCGGCATTTTGGAATATTTTGATAAATCAATCTCGATTTTGAACGTTGCACAAAATGCCGATATTGCTCTGGCTGCATTGTATCTTGCCCATTCTTTATCGATTTTTTCAATTGCACCGATCAAATTTTCGGCGATCGCCATATCTTGAGAATTAGTATATCGTTTAGTTCGAGTAAAGTAATAGTAAAAAGTATGTTCGCTTTTAGTAGTGCGTTTATGGGTTTTAAAATATTCCTCTTCAAATTTTTTTAGTAATTCTCCAATGGTTTTAAAATCTTTTCTAATTGCTTCATTTCCTAAATATCGATCTTTCCATTTAAAAGTTTTTCGAGCAATTAACTTTCCTAACTCATAAGCCTCTTCTTCCGCTGTTTTCAAACCATCTAAATTTCCAGGAATATTTAAGCTGAGATTGTATTGCTTTCTTCCATTTCCTTTTTTATCTTTGTCTCCCGGTTTAATCGGTAATGTAGCTCGTAATTGTAAGCTTCCATTGGATTCTCTAATTGAAACTTTTGTCTTCGCTGATTTTAAACGCTGATTTACTTTTTCTAATTCTATAAGTAGTTTTTGTTTCATGTACTATTTTCGCTTTGCAATTTATCAAGTTTGTAGTAAGGACTTAAGTTCTTTGAAGAAAAGCTAAAGCTCTGACTACGAACAAATCAAGAGTAATACTTAAAATCTCAACCCTGGAAATGCATCGATTTTTTTAGACTAAACTAAAGCGAAAAATAAATATGTAATTAAAAAACAATGTTCAATTCTGGCACTGTTAATAAAAAACATTAAAAGATGATTTTTTTTTAACCATAAAAAGTGTCGGTGGAACGATAATACTGCCAAAACTGGAACCATAATGTTGCCGCAACCGAGGCTGTAATACTGATTCTTACGTTAAGCGATCGCATCCTTCTTTGAAGGATTGGAACCATAATTTTGCTGTCAACCAAAAATGGAACGATAAACTTGCCAAAATAAGGTGCTTCAAGCCTTTGATTTTAGGTTAATATTTTTTGAACTCATCGTTTAAAATCTAGACTATACAAGCATTCCAGACATCTGAAGTATAAATTTGCCCTTGTCAATTGGCAAGCTTATGTTTCCAATTCGGCAATATTATGGGTACAACGACAAAAAGGATTACTCCGGTCCTTATCACGGTTATGATGGCTTCGCTATCTTCGCTCGTGACATGGATTTAGCAATCAACAATCCTTCCTGGAAATTGATTGGAACTCCTTGGAAAAAAGAAGAAGCTGCTGCTACTACTCAAGCTGCTAAAGCTAAAGCTGCTGCTTAGGGATTAATAAAACGGGGGAACATCCCCCTCTTCCCTATCCCCTAATCGAACAAAAAACTTTTATTTACGTACTGCTAATTTACTCCGCAGGTTTGGAGAACACATAATGCCACAGAATCCAGATAAAATTCAAGATCACGTAGAGCTATTCCACCAACCGGAATATCAAGAACTTTTTGAAGGCAAGAAACAGTTTGAAGGTGGACATCCTGCTGAAAAAGTTAAAGAAATCGCAGAATGGACTAAATCTTGGGAATATCGCGAAAAGAACTTTGCTCGCGAAGCTTTGACGGTTAACCCCGCTAAAGGTTGCCAGCCTTTAGGAGCGATTTACGCTGCTGCTGGTTTTGAAGGTACTCTACCTTTCGTCCAAGGCATTAAATATATAATATGAAAATACTTATAATCAGAAAAGCTTTAACATCAATCAAGATAGCAATTGCTTTAATCTTGCTTCTTAACTAACTACTTTTTTAATAGAATAATTAATGAAAATGCTAATTTAATTATATAAAAAAAATAAATTAAATTGCTTAAAGTTTGCTTAATTGAATTTGTAACTGTTACAACTAAACACAATTTATATCGTGTTTATTGGAAACAATTATGAGTGTATGTATAAATATTCAACTCAAATTTAGGCTAGAAATAAAAAAACAGGTTTAATAACCTGTTAATAATAACAATATGACGCTTAAATTACTTCATCTGTATACTTAAACGTAGTCTGGTTAATTCTAATTCTAATTCCAGGTTAGTTTTACGTAAAGCTGCGATTTCATCTTTTAATTTATCAATTTCATAAATATTTTCAAAGGTTTGATTAAATGCTGTACGTCTATTTTCTAAACTAAACCATCGCTGATAAGTCTTAGTATGTTCTTCGACTGTATGACCTAAATTATCAGCAGCAGCTTTTATGGGAACTCCTTGTAATTGTGCCCGGATAGCGCAAGCATGGCGTAAATCGTAAGGTACGAAAGGTATTTTAGTTGATGAAAAATATTTGGATATAGCGCTTACTTTGTCGGTAAGTTGTCTCTCCGAATTCCAGATAGAAAATGACTTTAATGCATCTATACCTTCAAAATCATTTTTTAAATCGAAAAGTTCAATCCACTCCGGTACAAACGGAAAAACTTCTCTGTATCCAGTTTTATTTGATTCATGTACTTTAAAGGTGTTGTAATTATTCTCGGATGACATCAACCAGCCTAAATCTGGATGATTAACTATTTCTCTAGGACGTAAACCATAAATAGCTAATAATTTATAGATAAACTTCATAGCTAGATTTTTGGGAATCGTCTTACTACCATATCTAGATATTATTTTTATTCTTTCATCAAACAATGAGATTGATTTTGCTATCAGACTGTCGCTTGGTATATCTCTTTGTTTTGGTTTTTGCTTTAATTTTAAATCATTAAAACGAGCTTCAATTTGTAATTCCTGACAAATATAATCAACGGCTCTAATTGTTTTATTACGGGTATATGGTTCTTGTGTAGATAATATTCTTGTCTTTAAAGTATAAACATTTATCATTTCATCACCCATCAAAGCTTTATGAAATGAGTATCTTAAACTATGGAAAGTATGCTCGCTTTTTAAAGTTTTTTTTCTTTTACTAAAGTATCTATCTTCTAATTGATTGTAAAATTCATCATAAGTAATGTTTTTATTTTTTACAGCTTGCTGTCCTAAATATTTATCAGTCCACTGAAAAATGTGACGAGCAATTAATTTACCTAACTCACAAGCTTCTTCTTCCGCTGTTTTTAGCCCGTCAAAACTAGCCGGTATCCCCAAGCTTATTTTATATTGCTTCTTGTCTTTACCTTGCTTGTGAGTATCATCAGGTTTGAGTGGAAGTGTAGCGACTAATTGTATTGCTCCTCCTGTAACAGTCAAAGTAACTTTAGTTTTACTAGCCTTTAGTCTCTGATTGACTTTGAACAATTCTTCTTCAAATTTCATCTCAAAATGTTTCTTTGTCTTGTCTGAGATATTCTTCATACCTCTATAGGTTCCATCAGAAGTGCTAGGAACTTCAAAATCGCTGAAAACTTTATCCTGTATGTCTTTCACTATTTTGGTTAAATATTGCTTAAAAAAACAGAATGTTCTACTTGAACTAATACTTATTAAAGTATGTTTGTAGCAAACATTATAAGCTTTTTAAGACTTTAAATAAACCATAGTTCCAAGGCAGCCAAGGTTGTGTTGCTTACTTCCGCACCCACTTAACCCGTCACTTTAAAGAGCCTTTCTCTGCTGTTTCTTCTTCTATGACTGAAGATGCTGCGGTATTCGGTGGTTTGAAGAACATGATTGATGGCTTGACTAATGCTTACAAGCTATACAATCCTAAAATGATTGCCGTTTCCACTACCTGCATGGCAGAAGTAATCGGTGATGACTTGGGTTCATTTATCGGTAATGCTAAAAATGAAGGTGGCATTCCTGAAGATTTACCCGTACCTTTTGCTCATACCCCTAGCTTCGTAGGTTCTCATATTACCGGCTACGATAATATGATGAAGGGTATTCTGATGAATCTTACCGAAGGTAAGAAGAAAGATAAAACCAATGGCAAAATCAATATTATTGCTGGTTTTGACACTTACGTTGGTAACTTGCGCGAAGTTAAGCGTATTGCTAAGTTGATGGACATCGACTATACCTTGTTGGCTGACAACTCCGATTACGTTGATGCACCCAACGATGGTAAATTTAATATGTATCCCAAGGGTACAAAATTGGAAGATGCTGCTGATTCTTGCAATGCTGAAGCTACAATCTGCTTGCAAGCACATTCTACTCCTAAGACTCGCGAATATATCGAGAAAGAGTGGAAGCAAAAGACAGCAGTTGTTCGCCCCTGGGGTATTCGCGGAACTGATGAGTTCTTAATGAAACTCAGCGAATTAACTGGTAAGCCCATTCCTCAAGAATTGGAAGAAGAGCGCGGTCGTGCAGTTGACGCTATGACTGACTCTCACGCTTGGTTGCATGGTAAGCGCTTTGCTATCTACGGCGACCCCGATTTAGTATACGGCATGACTAGCTTCTTAATGGAATTAGGTGCTGAACCCGTTCACGTTTTGGTTCACAACTCCAACGAAAAGTTTAAGACTGAAATTGAAGAGTTGTGTTCTAGCAACGAATATGGTAAAGGTGCAACCTTCTGGCCTGGTAAAGACTTGTGGCATATGCGTTCTCTAACGTGCAGACTATCAAACCAAAATGAAGATAAAAAAACCCGGTTTAATTCAAAACAGGTTTGTTAATTATCCTAAGTATTTAGATATTTCTATATATAAAATGGTAGATATTATTAGTTATTAGGAGTTACGCAAAGCCTCCCAAATTAGCGAAGCTTAGGGAGTTATAGAATGTTTTGCTACCGAGAAGAATACTTTTAAAACATTTTGTTAAATCAAAATATTAAGTGTATTAATCAAACAAACTACAATCATGCTGTTTTCTTTTTACAGTTGGGTCGTTTTGATTTAGATTCATTAGATGTAGGTTGGCTAGATGCGTTGATATTTGAGGAGTTTAAAGTTCTTTCTAAAACCTTACCTTGTTGTAAATGTGTCACTTGTCGTTGTTCAAATTCTAACACAGTACGACAAATTAATTGAGCTAAAGTTTCTTGTTGCATGCTGGTTGAAACGGTTATCAATAACCATAATAATCAGCTCCTCTTGCAAATTTCTGTTAATCGCGAACTTTGAAATTGATCGTACTTTAAATTCTACTGCTGTTATTTGATAGTTCCCGCCACTCCAGTCCATACGGGGTATAACCAGGAAGCCAAAAGCCTGGGAACCTGAACCAATAAGCACAGTTAATTCTCATGACCCCAATGATCCGAATTTTTGTCGCATACAGATACACCAGCTGTGTGGATGATTTCTTGCTTGCGGTGTAGTATGTTCAAAATCTGTTTGCTAAAGCCTTAGCTGCGAAAATGAAGCTGAAAATTGCCTATGGATTTGGCGACAAATTCACTCTCGTTTAATACATCAAGCATTTGAAAGCTTTTTTATGGACTCTTTGGAAATCACCATATGTTCAGACTAGGGAAGCTTAATTCGATGCAACACTTTCAGATACTCCAATGCAATCATTTCAGGTGTAAAATGTGATTGCATATACATTCGAGCCGCCTTACCCATACTAGAAGCTAAGTGAGGATTTTGACTCAACATATAAATAAATTTAGCCAAACCTTGACTATCTCCATTCTCAAAAGTTTGACCGCAAGCAGCCTCTAAAATTAGCGGTTTAAGATATGAATTTTGGGGGCAAATTACAGCTATGGGGAGACCAGAAGCTAAAGCAGGATAAAGTTTGCTGGGAGCGACTAAATTTTCAAAACCTTTATCCACACTTACTAAAGATAGGTCACAAGCAGTGAGAGAATAGGGTAAATTGGATTTTTTTTGATAGGGAAGAAAACCGAAATTATCCAAATTCAATTCTTTGATTTGTTCTACTAATAGTTTTTGCTTAGCCCCACCACCAATACACAAAAACTGAATCGGCTCATCTTTAAGTAATTTGGCAGCTTCTAAAATGGTGTCAATATCGTGACACCGCCCCATATTCCCTGAATAAAGAACAGTAAATTTATCAACAGTATTATATTGATGTGCAAACCAGTTGTTCAGTTTGGGCATAGGGATAATTTTCTTTGCATCTCCCCAACTATGAATTACAGATATTTTTTCGGTAACTTGCGGACAATTATCCGCTACTCGTTGTTTCATACCCGAGCTAAGAACAATAATTTGAGAAGCTTCTTGCCAAACTTTACGATTCACCATTTGCCAAAATCGCACTAACAAGTTCTTTTCTGGGATTACATTCAAAGCTATAGCGATGTCTGGATAAAGGTCATAAAGTAGACAAATGTAGGGAAGTTTAAATAATTTATGAGCCAGATATCCTAAAACGGGTAAAAAAGGAGGCGCTGTTGTTATCAATAAAACATCATGTTCGCGGGCGTGTCTAATCAGGTGAAATGTAGCACGTAGAGTAAACAAAACACCATTGAAAGCTTTGCCGCGAATTCTTTTAGACCAAATATTAGTTGCACGAGTGCGTTTGATTGTTACTTTAGAAAATTGTTCTAGTGCTGGAGCATTTTTTGTTTCAAAGGCGTAACTTGGTTGACCTGTAAATACTTTAATTTCGACTTCGGAATGTCCTAGATGTCTTACAAGTTCTTCAAGTAATTGTCCCGTCGCAGCATAATCGGGTGAAAAAAATTGAGTTATTAAAAATAACTTTATTAATTGCTCATTTTTGACAAAATCAGATTTTTTTTCAGAGGTCTTTTTGTTTCGTTTACTGAGTGTCATCTACACAATATCCTTGTAAGTTTTCAAACATTTTGGAACAGACATTTGTCTTGTATATAAGCTATATACTTTTGAAGTCGTAACTCGAATGTTGTGAGAAAATACCGAAATGCTGTCTTTAATTATCGAGTGCTTTATAAATACTATGATTAACTAATACATATTGATTTTTAACCTTTATGTATATAGAAATTCGGTTTGATTTTTGCTAACGCAACCGTGGCAATCGCCGGAAGTGCGGATCGGCCATATCACTCGTAGGAACTAGTATTCGACTAAGCAAAAATTGTCCGGTAGAAGCAGGGGGAGAGGGGGAAGAGAAAACTTTCTGTACAATACACCCTGCATTCTTTGACTTGGTAGAGAACCAGGAAACAGCAAATAGTTGAGTATACTGATTTTTGTTAGCGCAAGCGCAGGCTACGCCAACAAAAATCAATTAAGGTTCTATATATAGTAGATAGATTAATAAATATACTTAGGAACGTCTGAGTTTATCCACTACACATTGTCTTAATTTATAACTAAAATAATAAGTATGTTTCCATCTACAATAAGTATTGTGATGATTTAAAAATAAGTATAAATGATAAAATTTATATTGCAATCTAAATGGAAAACAATTAGATAAAAATTAATTCATCAAGACTTAATATAAAACTAAAATGTTTTTTGAGCGATATAATAAGGAAAACAATGTATAAAACTGTATTAAAAGGCGTAAATACAAATAGATAAAAAATAGCTTAAAAAGAGTCTTATCTAAATAAGAATAATTATCTTGACGAACGGCAAGAATAACATATTAATTTTTAACAAGTATTTCTTACTCTCATTCAAATTTCTTACTTAAGATAAAATAGATTAGCTAAAAACACTATTTTTACTTAGGGGAAAATACATGATTAATTATATGTAAAGCAACATACCCCTATAGAAAAAAAATAGTTAGTTTGAACAAATGTAATAATTATCATTGGCTAGTTTTTTTTAAATAGCTAAAATTTGAGAGTAAATAAGAAATACTATGAAAATATCTAAAAAATAATCTTATTATTCCCGGTACCCGTTATGGGGAAATAAATTCGTCCGAAAATAATAAATTCGTTAGTGACTATACTATATTTAAGCAAATGATGCAGAATACTTCTTCTCAATCCATAAATAATAATCAGAACGCACATTCTTCGTCTCAACTTGTTTCTAATCAACCTTTCTCATGGGAAATGAAAGAGAATGATTGGAATTTGGCTGGTATATTTGGACTTCTCAAGCGACGAGCGCTAATCATTACAGGTGTTGCAACTATAGTGATGGCTGGTGTTACTTACAAAACGCTAACTCAAGTACCACAATACGAAAGCAGTTTTCGTCTGTTGGTAGAGCCTGTAAAGGAAAATGCCGAAAGCAATTTATCAAAGCTTACTTCTACTGTAGACTCAGATATGAGAAATTCTAGTTTAGATTACGATACTCAGATTGAGGTTCTCAAAAGTCCCGAACTTATGAACAATATTGTTCGGGAACTACAACAGAAGTATCCGAATATAACCTATGAAAATCTTATTCAAAACGATAATTTAAATATTATTCGCTTGGGTGACACAAAAATTATAGAAGTTAGCTATCAAAATGATAATCCAACTCAAGTAAAAGAAGTGTTAGATACAGTCGCTAGAAACTATTTAAAATATAGTTTAGAAAAGCGGCAAACTCAGTTAAATCAAGGGATTAGCTTTGTTGAGAAGGAATTACCGCCAATCAAAGCAGAAGTTGATAGACTACAGGAAGAATTACAGAATTTCCGTCAACAATACAATTTTATTGATACCAAAACTCAATCCGAACAGGTTAGCGAGCAACTACAACTATTAGCAGAACAACGACAGGCAATCGATCGGCAGTTAGCAAAAGCCAAGGCTGATTTTGCCATTCTCCAACAGGAGCAGGGAGCTTTGGCTGTTTTAAAAGATGCACAAGTATATCAGAACTTAGTCATTCAACTACGAGAATTAGAAGTTAAAATTGCGGAAGAATCAACTCGCTTTCAAGACGATGCTCCTATGATGCAAAGATTAAGGGAGAAGCGACAAAAGTTGATGCCTTTGCTACAGCAAGAAGGACAAAGAATTTTAAATCTTAACCTTTCAGAAGCCCAAAACCAAGTTCAGGCATTAGAAGTACAGAGTCAGCAGCTTAAAACAGCAGAACAAAATCTCAACCAACAAATTAAACAATTTCCAGCTTTAGCACGTAGATACGCCGAATTACAGCAGAATTTACAAATAGCTAACGAGAGTTTAAATCGTTTCCTGACAACCCGCCAAAATTTACAAATAGAAGCAGCCCAAACAGAGCTTCCTTGGGAGATGATTAAAGCGCCAAACAAGCCGGAAAATCCACTCCCTTCCAATATTCAACGTAACCTGATTTTGGGAGGTATTGCCAGCGTTCTTATGGGTGTAGGTGCTGCTTTACTCAGAGAAAAATTGGATAAAACTTACCATAATATTGATACACTCAAAGTTGACCTAGTATTACCACTACTTGGCGTTCTCCCTTTCGATCGTGGTTTGCAGAAAAATCCAAAGCGTAATTTAAAAGCTAAATCTTCTCAAGATACACAAGTAGACACAATTGCCGAATTTACTCCGATATTGCATCCCGAACCAAATTCAAGCAGCTACTTCCAAAAATCCCCACAATTTGTAGAAGCTCTGCGGGTAATTCATACAAATCTACAATTAGTTAATAGCGATCGCCAAATTCGTTCTGTAGTTGTAAGCTCGCCTTTATCTGGAGATGGGAAATCCACTGTTGCATATAACTTAGCTAAAGTAGCAGCATCAATGGGGCAAAAAGTATTGCTTGTAGATACTGATCTACGCAATCCCAACTTTTATGGCGATCCAGATTTATCTAATTTGCTGGGATTAAGTAACTTAATATCAGAAAATATACAAACCGAAGAGGTGATTCAAGAATTACCAGATATCTTCGGATGTTCGGTAATTACTTCTGGGGCAATACCACCTGATGCTATAAGCTTGCTTTCTTCAGCAAAAATGAAACAATTAATGAAAGAATTTCGCCAGAATTTCGATTTAGTAATTTACGACTCTCCACCATTAATTGGATTGGCGGATGCTACTTTGCTTGCACCTCATACTGATGGCATTATACTTGTTGTAAGGATGGATAGAACAGAACGCCCAATAATTCAACAAGCTCTAGATAGCCTGAAAACAACTCGAACTAATGTTTTGGGTGTTGTCGCCAACGGAGATAAGAGTAACAACTATTATCATTCTTAGATAATTTGATCTAGGAACAACTATGCACTCACCACTAACGTGGGAGTGCATTTTTTTTGTAGTAAATGCGAAATTTGTGTAAAGATATCCGCACTGCTACGTCTCACATAACATGATATTTCCAATTCATCTGCACGATTCAGCAACGGCAAGCTTTTACCGTCTTTTTTTTAAAGGTTGGGCTGGATTTCCCGAATAAATTGTCATTGCTTCTAAAGAACGCCCTGTAACTCCACCTAGAGCTAATACTGCTCCTTCACCAACTATTACTCCCGGACCAATTATTGATTTTGCAGCAATCCAACTACTTTTTTTGATCTGAATAGGTGCAGGTATTAATTTAAAATCGGGATGATTCCAATCATGATTACCCGTACAGAGGTAAACGCCTTGAGATATGCAAACATGGCTTTCAATTGTTACTAAAGCAACATTGTCTATCCAGGCATTTTCTCCGATCCAAGTATAATCGCCTATAACCAAACGCCAAGGAAATTTTACCCGCACTCCCGGCTTTATCCGAACGCCAGTCGCAATTTTTGCGCCAAAGCTGCGGAGTATCCTAACTTTGATTGCTGAAAATGGAATCCAATAACTTTTAACTAAAGGGAATCCCAGGAAATACCATAAAAGTTGTTTCCAGTAGGGTGCGCCAATGGTATAACTTCCGAGAGTATAGTTATCTAAACGCATTATATTGACTCTTAAGTTGAGGGTTAAGGCTTGCTCCTGTACGACCTGTAAAAACCCAAATCAATGAACGACTTATATCGCGCATTACATGAAAAGTAGTTTCTTTCGGTTGATTTGAGGGTATAGGAACGGGTGTATAGGTTATATCTTGAATACCAAGAACAACTGTAGCTATTGCTTTTGCTCGCCGCATATGAAATTCGGAGGTAATTAGGTAGAGGTGATGAATTTTGCGGTTTTTGAAGTCTTGGACTAAAGAAGTAAAGTTAGTTACAGTGTCAGCAGCACGGTAATCTAAATGAACTCGTTCTAAATTTATACCAGCATTACGGAAAATCTCATTGGCTTGTTTGGGTGGAATTCCTGTAGAAACCCAAATATCTAGAGACGGATGAGATCGAGCAAAGGAAACTGTAAATTTTTCTCGTTCCGAACCGCCTCCCAGAGTCAAAATAGCTTCGGGTTGCGGTGCTTTGTAAGAGGCGATCGCCAAGCGGATGGGGATAGTAATTAAGGGAATTATCAGAATACTAGAGATAATTAAACACACAAATAGCTTGATTTTATATTTTTGAAGGAAATTTTTCATAAGGCTATATAGTAACTTTGTCTATTGCTATTCCTATATTTAGCTTTGTCAAAAGTTTAAATTTTGTGCTTGTGTAACTTTTCTAATTCAATCAAGTGAATAGATAAAAGAGTTTCTGCAAACATTCGTTGAAATGCGTAATACCAACCATGCCAACCATCGAGAATCCCACCTTTTAAAATTAGACAATAGAAGAAAATAATAAAGGGAGCAAGGATTTTTTGTTTACGAATTCGATCGCCATTACTAATTTTAGTATCCGGGGTTTGTGTAAGTTTTTTGGCTTCAATTATCATGTAACGATCTTGCGCCCACAGCCACCTACTTAAAGGTTTGCGATCGTCGTGATGAATATAGGAAGAAAGAGTTGCTGAATTTCCCTCAACACAAACTCGATGTGCATGACCATCATCTTGATAAATTGCTTTTTCTCTGTTATAAAGTATTTTTCTTGGTGGTAATAAAGTACCATGCAAAGGTTTTCCAAATACACAATATTTGAATTTAACACTATAGCTGTTTAGATCGGATTGTATTTGTAAACTTTTGATTTCACTAATTAGCTCCGAAGTTAAAACATAATCAGCATCTAGTGATAGTACCCATTCAGTTGCTATTTTTCCCAGTCCATAGTTACACTGAACTGCAAAGGAATCGAATTTTCTTTGAAAGACTTGTACTTGAGGAAATGAATGTAAAATTTCTAATGTATCATCCGTACTGTAACTATCAATTACAATAATTTCCTTTGCCCAGGTAAGACGTTGAAGAGTTCGTTCGATATTAGGTGCTTCGTTGTAGGTAAGAATAAGTGGGGTAATTTTTTCTAGCATTTTTGATAGATTAATTAGGTTTATTCAAAGAAAAATGAATGTTTAAGACAAGGATATTTACTTCCCAAATTAAAATTTGTTTTTGTCTATTTTGCTAATAATAAGACAATTACTGGAGGCTAAAAAATAGCTTGACGTTGATTGAAGCTCAAATATCAATCAACAGTAGAAATAGTTTGATTTTGAATAATACCTCTGTAAATATTAATTAGTTTTGTAGCAACAAAGTCCCAAGTATATTGCTCAGTAATCAACTGACGAGCGCGGGTACCCATTTCGTTCGCTTGTTGAGGATTGGTTAAATGCTTCTCGATCGCAGATGTAATTGCAGATACATCAAGGGAAGCGACGTAACCTAGTTGGTGTTGTTGCACAACAGAAGCTAAAGCAACTCCAGGTGTAACGAGAACGGGTAAACCTACAGCTAATGCCTCTAATATTACAACACCAAAGTTTTCAGAGTGAGAAGTAAGAGTAAATAAGTCTGAACCTTGAATTAATAAATCCTTAATTTCTCCTTGAACAAATCCAGCAATATGAGTACGGTTACGAAGGTTATTTGTTTCTAATAGCGACTCAATTTCACGAAAGTATTCAGGAGAACCACTACCTGCTAAAACGAAAGTAAAGCGATAGTCGGTAAGTTTGCTTAAAGCCGGAATCAGATAATCTAACCCTTTTTTATGATGCAGACGAGATAAAAATAAAATTATCGGTTCATCTGTATTTAATTTAAGATGTTCCCGCAATCGGGAAGGAGCATCTGGGATAGTTCGGGGAGTAGAAATTCCGTGGGGAAGTACAAAGCTTGAAGTATTTAGATTTAAACCCGACAGTTCTTGCTGTTCTTGTAAAGAGGTGAGGTGAAGTGCTTGAGAATGCTTGAGGTTACCGCGTTCTATTAAACTAAGGTAAATCTGTTTTTTGCGAGCGCTTTGTTGCAACGACCATTCACACAATTGTCCTAAAGGACGAACTATATAAGGTACTTTTTTCAAGCGAGCGATCGCCATTGCTGCGGTGGAAGTATAAGAGAAAATAGCGTGAATGTGTAGTAAATCGTAGTCTTGAATCGATTCCCACAGCCAAGTTGTGAATGAGCCAGAAAAAGCAAACTCGCGTACTGCATGAACATTAGGCGAAAAGCGAGGAAAGAACCATGTAGGAACAGATGCATTTGAAGCAACATCTAAAGGATATTTAATGCATTGTTGAAGCGGAACATCTAATAAATCAGATCCGTTATCATTAGTTGCTGCAATTTCTGCACTAATGCCATGTTCTCTTAACGCCTCAACCATTGCAATAACAGCATGGCTTGGACCTCCTCGCACTGCTCCAACAGAGGGAATTATATGAAGAATTTTCATTGTGAAATATTTTTATACCAATGCTGCAAAATTGCTAGACTCCAGCGACGATACCAGCTTTTTAACAGAACATTAGGAGGACAGTTAATTCCTTGAAAGTAGTCTTGCCATTCTGAGTGCATCCACCGCTCGTAGGGGAAAGAAAATCCTCGCTTCGGGCGATTGATAATCCAATCTGGCAGTTCGGGAACGGCTTGAACTAAAAGTTGTTTACCAGGTGCTAAACGTAATTCGCTAGGGATTGTAGCAATGGTTTGGAATAATGTATGATCTACGAGGGGAACTCGCAACTCTAACCCCCAAGACATACTCATGACATCGCTATCTTTAAGCAACTGATTCCGCATATAGTTGCTAATTTCTAATCTACTGATTTCATCTTTTAAAGAAAACTGGTTGATATTTTCTACATGAGTATTTCGAGATGAAATCCGCTCTGGAAAATAAGACTTGACAATTTGACAGGCTTCCCAATGTGAAAAAATTCCTCGGAAACTACGATAAGCATTAGCCAGATTGGGAACTTGCTGTAAAAAATCTCCGAATCGTCGTACCTGTGTTGAGCTTCCCCAGCGTTCCATGCCTATGCCGATACCTGTAAGTAAAGGTTTTATTGGCTGCAATTGCTGACCTAAGCGGATCATTTGTGGTATCTTTTGAAATGATTTGTATCCTCCAAAGAATTCATCACCACCCAAACCGGATAATACTACTTTCATCCCGGATTCATGGGCAATCTGCGATACACAAAATGTATTAAAACCATCGATGCTTGGCTGGTCGATTGCGTCAAGAAATTTAGGTAAAAGCGATTTTCCTACAGAAGCCGTAATTTTATATTCAGTATGAGAAGCCCCAAATTTTTCTGCGACTTTTTGAGCCAAATCCCCTTCGTTCCACTCTTGTTCATCAAAAACGATTGAAAAGGTGTTTAGCGAACCCGATTGAATCTGTCGGGAAAGAGCAACAAGCGCACTAGAATCAATACCTCCACTAAGAAAAACCCCGACTGGTACATCGCTAACAAAATGATGTGTAACCGAATCAATCAATGCTTCTCGCACTTTTGCTACTGCATCTGAAACAGAAATCGGTTCTGGTGCAAAGCTAATCTGCCAGTATTGGGATTTACGAAGATTTCCAGCTTGCCAATGCAGCGAATGTCCTGCTTCTAGACATTGAATCCCCTCAATCAGCGTGTAGGGTTCGGGAACAGAACCACTGACCAAATAGCCATACAGCCCTTCTTGACTCAGACAAGTTTCTGGTAGTCCAGATGCCAAAACCGCTTTTAGTTCAGATGCAAAAACCAAAGTTGAGCCGGATTGCCAGTAGTACAGAGGCTTTATACCTAAAGGATCTCGTGCTAAAAAACAGGTTTTTTCATAGTTATCCCAAATTGCAAAGGCAAACATCCCCCGAAAATGCCCGACGCAATCAGCGCCTAATTTTTGATATAGTTTGAGGATCACTTCTGTATCTGTCCCCGAATGGAACTGCTCGCCTTGGGAAATTAAATTCTGTCGCAATTCTTGAAAATTATAAATTTCACCGTTAAAAGTTATATAGTATCGTCCATCAGAAGTGGACATCGGTTGATGACCGGCAGAACTCAAATCAAGAATTGCTAGACGAGTATGGGCGAGAACAGCTTGACGATCTTCGGAAATATAAATACCTCTGTCGTCGGGACCTCTGTGGTGCAAAGCTTTTTGCATCAAGCGTATCGATGATTCTAAATTGTCTTTGTAGGACTCAGTTTTGAGTATGCCTGCAATACCGCACATTTAATTAATTTTCCTTATTTGGATTTAAGATTATTCCAGTCTTATTTTTTTATAGTTCTTGCAGCGTATTATATTTAGTTAAATAAAGTGTTTTTTTTAAATAATTACTCCTATTTACATTAAAATTACCGATTAAACAAAAATCGTAAAGGATAGATATGCAAAGTTTGTAGGTAATTTTTCACTCAGACAAGAATGTCATACTTATAGAACTTTGCAACCTTAGAGATATTGGATAGGCATCGCTGCCCATCCGATTGTATTTGAATCAGATCAATTTTGCTGTACTATATTTAACTACTGTGAAGTTGAGCTTTTAAGTAATTACCGATAGCTTCCTCAAAGGATTCAAAACCAAATCGCTCAATTACTTGTTGCCGCAGTTCAAGAGGTTGATATAGCAGAGGATTCGGGTACTGATTTCGTAAAATTTGAATTAGAGTTTGGGCGATCGCTTCTGAATCATCTGGATCGATCAGCGCTCCTAATTCTCCTTGACAAAGAGGATCGACTGCCCCATCTTTATTCCCCGCCAATACAGGTTTGCCACTAGCTAATGCTTCCAAATATACAATACCAAATCCTTCAGCTTTGCTAGGCATAGCGAAGACATCACAAAGATTATAATGTTCGCTTAATTCTTCTTCGGGAATATAGCCGGTTAGTGTTACGCTATTTTGGATCTGATATTGTGAAATTAATTTTTCGATTCGGGGTTTGTCATTACCTTTACCAACTAAAATATAATGAACGTTGGGAATCTGTTGGCGAATTTTAGGTAAGGCACTCAGGATTTTATCGTAACCTTTGTACTGCTCCGACTCAGAAAGCCGAGCAACGGTAAGAATTGTTGGCTGATCTGGTTTTAAGCTATATTTTTGCAGTAGTTTTTCAGGTTTGGGCGCTATTTTGAAACGATCGGCATCAAATGTATTGGGTAAAATTGATACTTTATCGGGATTAAGTTTTTGCTCTTTAATCAAACGCTCTCTTGTGTAATTTCCACCAGTTAGAATTAAATCTGCATGGTGTAAAGCGTTTTGCAAAGCCCGATTTTGAATATTCCAAGCATCTATTCCATGACCTACCGTCCAGTAAGGAATACCAGTCATACATTTTAACCAGTAAGCTGCAACTGTAAAATTTATGTGGGCTGAAATTATCAGATTGGGTTTTTGTAGCAAACCTTGAGTAATAATTTGAGAAACAAAAATAGGCGTGCGAATCTTTAAGGAATAATCTCCAGCAAAGTGGAAGCGAGTATCAGGCAAATAAGGAAAATCAGATGAAGTACTTACATCATGTTTGACAAAAATATCATACTGGCTTTGAGGATAAATTTTCTGTATTGCTCGTAGTAAAAATCCTGAATATACTTGGATACCGCCTTGAGAACTAAATAAATTAGGAACCCATGTGTGAAGTTTCATGTTTATTGCAGTTAAGTAAGAACTGGCATCAACACCTTGATAAATTTGTCTTTTCAAGTAGTTAGTGAGTTCGGATTAGAAAATTTACAACAGACAATCGGATTGAACGCACATAGCCAAATTTATGTCAATGCGTAAGTTCTCATAAGTTAAAAACTTTTTTCTTATTTTAGCCGTGTTCGAGAAACATCTAGTTTCGACCTATTGTGATGAGTTGCGGCAATTTCTGCATCAATTCCATCCTCGTGCAGTGCTTTTTTATTGAGTGCTGTGTGATATTTTAAGTAATTACCAAGGGTTTTTCCAAAGGATTCAGAACCAAATCGTTCGATTACTTGTTGCCGTAGTTTAAGAGGTTGATATAGCAGGGGATTCGGGTATTGACTTCGTAAAATTTGAATTAGAGTTTGGGCGATCGCTTCTGAATCATCTGGATCTATCAACGCTCCTAATTCTCCTTGACAAAGAGGATCGACTGCTCCATCTTGATTTCCGGCTAAAACGGGTTTGCCACTCGCTAATGCTTCTAAATATACAATACCAAATCCTTCAGCTTTGCTAGGCATAGCGAAGACATCACAAAGATTGTAATGTTCGCTTAATTCTTCGTCAGGAATATAGCCGGTTAGTGTTACGCACTCTTGGATCTGATATTGAGAAATTAATTTTTCGATTCGGGGTTTGTCATTACCTTTACCAACTAAAATATAGCGAACATTAGGAATCTGTTGGCGAATTTTAGGTAAGGCACTCAAGATTTTGTCGTAACCTTTGTACTGCTCCGAATTAGAAAGCCGAGCGACGGTAAGAATTGTTGGCTGATCTGGTTTTAAGTTATATTTTTGCAGTAGTTTTTCAGGTTTGGGCGCTATGTTGAAACGATTAGCATCAAATGTGTTGGGTAAAATAGATACTTTATCGGGATTAAGTTTTTGCTCTTTAATCAAACGCTCTCTTGTGTAACTGCTAACAGCTAAAATTAAATCTGCATGATGTAATGCATTTTTCAAAGCCCGATTTTGAATATTCCAAGCATCTATTCCATGAGCTACTGTCCAGTAAGGAATACCAGTCATACATTTTAACCAGTAAGCCGCAACTGTAAAATTTAAGTGGCTTGAAATTATTATATCTGGTCGTTGTAGAAAACCTTGGGTAATAATTTGAGAAGCAAAAGCAGGCGTGCGAATCTTTAAGGAATAATCTCCAGCAAAGTGGAAGCGAGTATCAGGCAAATAAGGAAAATCAGATGAAGTTTTTAGATCGTGTTTGACAAAAATATCATACCGGCTTTGAGGATAAATTTTCTGTATTGCTTGTAGTAAAAATCCTGAATATACTTGAATACCGCCTTGACAACCAAATAAATTGGGAACCCATGTGTGAAATTTCATATAATTACAGTTAATTGAAAACTAGTATAAATACTTTCGTAAACTTGTCTCTTTAAGTAGCGATAGTAACTTCATATTAGAACATTTAGAACAGACTGTGGGCTTGAATTCACATAGCCAGAAATAGTCAATAGGTAAGTTCTAATAAGTTAAAAATTTTTTCTCATTTTATAAGTGTTTGAACAACATCTAAGTTTCGACCGGCTTGCGATCGGTTGTGGCAATTTCTGCATCAATCTCATCCTCGTGCTGTACGATCTTTCAAGTAATTAGCCAAGGTTTTTTCAAAAGATTCAGAACCAAATCGCTCAATAACTTGTTGTCGTAGTCTAAGAGGTTGATATAGTAGAGGATTCGGGTACTGATTTTTTAAGATTTGAATTAAAGTTTGAGCGATCGCTTCTGAATCATCTGGATCGATCAACGCTCCTAATTCTCCTTGACAAAGCGCATCAACTGCCCCATCTCGATCGCCTGCCAATACAGGTTTACCGCAGGCTAATGCTTCTAAGTAAACAATCCCAAACCCTTCTCGTTTGCTAGGCATAGCAAACACATCGCACAAATTATAGTAGTCGCACAACTGCTCATCTGGTACAAATCCTGCTAAGGTAACACAATTTTCTAGTTGTAGTTCTAGAATTGTCTGCTCAATTCTTTTTCTATGATTCCCTTTGCCAACAATTATGTAGTGAACATCGGGAATCATTTGACGGATTTGAGGAATTGCTCTGAGAATTTGATCGTACCCTTTGTAACGTTCAAATTCGACAAGTCTTGCAACTGTTAATATTACTGGTTGCTCTGGTTTTAGTTGATATTGCTTTAGTAAATAATCGGGTTTTAGTCTGGGTATAAAGCGATCGGCATTAAATGTATTGTGTAAAATAACGACCTTGTTAGGGTTGAGATTTTGCTCTTTAATCAAACGCTCTCTTGTGTAACTGCTAACAGCTAAAATTAAATCTGCATGATGTAATGCATTTTTCAAAGCCCGATTTTGAATATTCCAAGCATCTATTCCATGAGCTACCGTCCAGTAAGGAATACCAGTCATACATTTTAACCAGTAAGCCGCAACTGTAAAATTTAAGTGGCTTGTAATTATTAGATCCGGCCGTTGTAGAAAACCTTGAGTAATAATTTGAGCAGCAAAAGCAGGCGTGCGAATATTTAACGAATAATCTCCAGCAAAATGGAAGCGAGTATCCGGTAAATAAGGAATATCAGATGAAGTATTTACATCGTGTTTGATAAAAACATCATACTGGCTTTGAGGATAAATTTTCTGTATTGCTTGTAGTAAAAATCTTGAATATACTTGGATACCACCTTGAAAATTAAATAAATTAGGAACCCATATGTGAAATTTCATATGATTACAATTCAAATATGTTTTAGTGCAAGTAATAATCCATCTGTCGCTTGAGAATAGCTATAATTCGATATAATTTTTAGACTTTCTTCTCCCCATTCTTGCAAGCGTTTTTTATCGGATAATGCTGACTTCAAACTTTGGGTTAATGCAGTTATATCGCCAGCAGAAAAAATTAACCCATTTTTACCCGGATGTACTAAATCTTGAGCGCAACCCACATGAGAACTAACGATCGCCGCACGCCCTAAACACATCGCTTCATTAATTACCAATCCCCAAGTTTCATGGGTACCGTAGCTAGGTAAAACTACTAAATCGGCAGCAGCATAAGTTCGCGGCATAAAACTTTGATTTTGGAAAGGTGCAAAGTAAATATTAGGATGATTTAATGCTTGCGATTTTAATTCATTTTCTAAAGAACCATTCCCTACAAATAATAAGGAAACTTGAGAAAGTTTTGCTTGTAAAAATGCCTTTAATAAATCTGTAGGACGTTTTTTATTTTCAAATTTACCTGCAAATAAAATTACTGGATGATGTTGGGGAATCCCCAATTCTTGTTTCCATGTAATAGCTTGTTGCTTCGCAGCTTCTGCTTGGGTTAAAAAACGATTATTATCTACAGCATGAGGCGTGAAGAACAAATTTTCCGATTTTACTTTATGATATCGAAAGTATTCATAGTTGGCTTTACCGACATAAAAACAGCCTGCAAAACGGCGATAAATTTGGCTGATGAATTGCCGCTTTGCCCATGTTTTTATTCCTGTTGATGATATCAGGTTATGGGAATCCCCCCGAAATAGTAAGGGTACTTTTTGAGTATTCCATGTCCAGATAAAACGGTAAAGGCTCGCAAAATTGTAATTCATCAACAGCACCGCATTGGGATTGTATTCCCTCACTCTTGACACTAAAGATGGATTTTGTAAACCCCATAAATGATGAGTTCCTGGATCGGAACTAAGATTCGGAACAAATTCATAATCATATCCATTTAATAAGGGAATATCCCATTTTACCACCTGCTTAAAATCGCGATCGATCTGCTTTGTAACACCAAAGTCCCACAAATAAAAAACTTTAATAGACAAGTCTTTAGTATTAGCCAAGTATCGAAACCAAGGCGCGTAGTATTGAATGGGATGAGAAGTAATAATTGCTAATTTTTTCATAAAATTTTAGTTTTATACTTTATAAGTTTGGAATTTTGGTAAGCAGAAAGTTTTCATAAAAAATACTACGATTCCACCAAGTACAATGCCAGATTGAGACAAAGCAGCAACATATACCCCAGCAGTCCATTCAGTCTGAAAAGAAAGTGTTAATATAAGCACCGCAAACAAAGACTGTGCAGATAGAATTGGTGCATTAATGCTCCAACGAGTAACTTTTCCGTAAATTAGTCCTAAAATTATTGCTAGCCCAGCACAGCCAAATTCACCAAAATTAGCGTAAGATTCAGCTAGTAATCCCCAGGAAATAGTAGTGGTAAAAGTTGCTTCAAGTGTCTGCAATCCGTAATAAATACTTAAAATATAGGTTCCTTCGTGACTGCGAATTTTATTAGAATTAAATATACGAGGAATTAGTAACTCTGGTAATATAGCGTAAGTTTTACCATATAAATAAGGTTTTAAGGTAGGTGTTTGCTTTTGAGCAAGAAGCAGCATATGAATAATACTAGAACGCTCGAAAAAAGATTCTTTTTCTTGCGATGGCGGTAAATATACATCATCTTTTTTGTCAAGATAATCCCAGCTATATCCTACCCATTCACCATACCAAGCAGGATATTGCCAAGGTTGAACAAGATTGGGCTGTTCTTTAAACCAGTATTTATTCCGCATATCTGACTTTCCATAGTGTAAAAAAGAAAGACAAACGATCGCAATTATAATCGGCAAGGTCGGTATCTTTTGTCGTCCAAAAATAAATCCAGTCGTAGCAGTTAGAAAAGTAGAAGCAGCACCTATTAATATTAAACTAGCTGCATTTGTTACCATGTAAGCTACTAACAAAATTAAAAATAATCGAGATTTGTTTTGTGACAATTCTCGATTACCTAATTTATATGCAAGTACGAAGCTGGCTAAAGCTGTAAGTCCTATAATTGCAGCACGAAAAGCAGTATAGAAACCTCCTTCTAAAAATGAAACTACCCAGCCTCCATTATTTGCAAGATCAAATAAAACACCAATTCCAAGTACAAATAAGAAAAATGCATCGCCTCCTTTAGCGCTTAAAGCACGATAGGATTTGAGTAAAGGAGGAGGAGATTTGACAAACCCGAACCAAACGATCGTTCCTAAGCCTAAAAATCCGGCAACAGTGATGCTAGCGAATAATTGACTTTCAGGAGAATAAGTTAAAACTCGGGGATGTTCAGTTACCAAAGGTAAACCATAAGTCCAAATATATGTCAAGGCAAACAAAGGAAAAATAGGCATTCCCAATGCACGCCCGGAACACCAAAGATAACTAGGCAATAGAGCCGCACCCGTAATTAGGATAGCTCCAAAGTTTGTAATCAACGAATCTGTCCGTGTCCAGAAAAGTTCAAATATAAATAGTCCTAAAGCAATTAACCAAAATACCTTGAGCAGTTGTCGTCTTTGTTGACGTACTATTGGTAGGAAGGATAATGACTGGTTAAAAGTTTGAGAAAATTGATTCATAGCAAATGGTTTCTATCAGTAATAGGCTATACATTTGTCAAAAATGTTGCATTGCTGCCGAGTCATTTCTCGGGCGGTATAAGGTTCAAATGCTGACCAATTAGTTTTTGGTTTAAATTCCTTTGGTATAGACATTAACCAATTAAGTCCAGATGTTACTTCTGTGAGTAAATCCTCTGGTTGACTGTCTGAGGTGAAAGTAACGGCTTTACCTGCGTTCGTATCAGTAAGGATATCAACTACAGAACTTTGACGGTGGAAAATTGCAAAGATGGGCTTGCGTGCTAGAACACATGGATAAAGTTTGGAAGCAGTGTAGCTAGAATCGTTGGAGCCAATCATTAATATAGCATCGCTATCAGTCAGAATCTGTAGTGCCTGGAAGTAAGGAACGCGATTTGTATGCTCTTTAACTAAATCTGCAATTCCGAACTCTTCAGCGATGGGTTCTACGGTTTTGATAGCTAATTCTTTGGGAGCATAGCTTGTACCTACAAAGTGCATCTGAATAAATTGCCAAGCTTCGGGATTTTGACGACGGTGAGATTGAATACCTAGAAACAAAGTCCGCAGCGCCAATGCCATATCATCTCCGCCTCTACCTACGTAAACCCAATGTCGCTTACCATCTTTGGGATTGAAGATATTTTGTTGGACATTAAATGTAGGTAGTTGCTCAAAATCTGCTTCCGGTGCCCCAAATGGTAAGACAGTAAACTGCTCTGGTTTTAAATATGGATAACGTTGTTGTAGGGTTTTCGGATAACCGGGGGAGACACTGATAATGTGGCTAGCGTGTTTTAGAGCTTTGGGTTCAAGAAGTTTAGCCTGTAGTTGAGAAAACTTATACTTAATTCTTCCACCAGGAGGAGTTGGTGATTGGGGTAGATTATAATAATCGCTCAGCCAGGGATCTTGAAAATCCAAAATATATGGAACCCCAAAACGCCGATACCATCGAGAGCCAAGAGCCATCGATATAAATACTGTTGTCGAAAAATAAACCAGGTCAAATTTTTGTTGAGCAAGCAGGCGATCGCCTTCTTTCAATATGTAAGGAAAACTTCTTATTCCCAGACTTCCTAAACCAATGCGTCGAGTATGCACGAAAGGCAATGCTTCTGTATAAGTGATGGGAATGTTATCAGGAAAAGTTTTTGTTAAAAGAGGATCTCGAATGCCTCCTTCAATACATTCCGATCTAACAGCAAGCACGTGGGGTTGCCAACCAAAGGCAGCAAAGTAAGGTAAGGACATCCTAACTCGCTGATGATCTGGGGCGTTGATTGGAGGAAAGTGAGGACTGATAATGAGAACTTTACGCTTCAAAACTTAATACCTTTTTTATTCAGAATTTTATTGGCTAAGAATTTTGATTAATTACTTTTTTTGAATTTTTGAGCAAAGAGTATGATAAAGTTCTTCGTATTTATCTACAATTACTGAAGCTGAGAAGCAATTTTGGGCACGTTGTCGGCAATCTTGACGATTAATTTTTGGTAAATTATTAATTGCACTTACTGCTTCGTCAACACCTTTAACAAGATAGCCATCTACTCCCTGACGCACTATTTCTGGTAAAGATCCGCGAGGGCAAGAAATTACAGGTGTACCACAGGCTAATGCTTCGGCAAATACGATTCCAAATGGTTCATCCCATTCAATAGGAACAATCATTGCAGCAGCTTGCCCCAGTAACAAATTCTTTTGGGTATCGTCAACAGTACCTACATACTCAATACCGTCTTTGCCGATATGGGGAGCGATTTCTTGCTGCCAGTAGTTTTTTCCTTCTTCAGAGTTGACTTGATTGCCAGCAATTAGTAACCGACGACCTGCTTTGCGAGCGGCAGCAATCGCTGTATGGGCACCTTTTATTTTATCTATTCGACTGAGGAAAACTAAAGGAGCATCATCAGCAACTTGGGGTTGAAAGGTGTATTTTTCAATTTCGACGCAATTGTGAATCGGATACCAATTTCCTCCTGCTGGTCTTCCTTTAGAACAAATGTCCTCGCTACAACCTGTAAAACTAAGAGAACCTTTAGCTAATTTAACTCCCCATCCTGTGGTTCTTAAACTAGGACGACGCTGGTAAGACATGATTTTAGGCAATGAAGAACCCAGCAGTGGTAATAGATAAAATATCCGAGAAAAACTATGCAGTACTTCTGGCTGAAACTGCCGTACTGCTGAATGCAAAGTAGTAATATTCTTTGCAGTATCTAACTTATTTTGAGACTCTAAACCCCGCCAAGCAAAATGTTTATTTGCGGGAGACGTTGATTCTGGATGAGCAACTAAGCCAACAGTATGTCCTCTTTCTTTTAATCTTGTGACTAATAGATCGACGATTCTTTCAATCCCACCGTAAAGTTTTGGTGGTACGGGTAATTCCGGATCGGATGTTAATAATATTCTCATAGTTGTGCTTTAGCTTTTTTCAGATTTCTTTGATGATGTCGCCATTGAATCATCGGTTTTTCTATAAGACGAAAAAATATATAACTTGCAGTAATTGGTATAATCCATCCAGGTATCTGTAGCAGTAAAAACCATATGCTGTCGAGTTGAATATATCTAAGACCGAGATTGATAATATTTTCTTGGAAAGGAACGTGAATCAAATATAAAGAATAAGAAAAAATGCCAATATATTTTAACCAATTTAGAGGCTTAATCGCATCAATTTGTGTATCAAAGCTGTAAAGTGGATAAAGACAAATAGCAAATATAGCACTAAACCAAAGATCGGTAGAATGGAAACTAAAATTAACCCATATCCCCAAAATTCCTAAAACTACTATTAGGATAAGAGACAAATTACGTCGCGATATTTTTTGTTCATTTTTTGACCATAGAGCGCTAAATAATAAACATCCGCAAACAAATTCACACCAGTAGTTTAGGAATGTTATTCTAAAGCCTGGTACCACAAATATAGAGCAAACACCTAAAGCTAAACCACTAAATATTGCTAATCTACGATCTATATTTTTGTAAATTATTAATAGAAAAGCAACAATTAAGTAAAAAGCAATCTCTACGGTTAAAGTCCAATAAACTCCCACATAGTTTTCTACTCCCAGATAAGGTTGTGCTAAAAATATATGTCCAACCCAAAACTGCCAAGAAGTTGGAAGATTATCCCCAATAGTTGTGCCATTAAACCTAGAAGCTATTAAATTGATAACTATAGCGACTATAAGTGCAGCCCAATATGTAGGAAATACGCGCCACAATCTATTTTCGATAAATTCTTTGACTGTACTTTTGCGAGCAACAAGTTTATAAGCGCTAGCAGCAATACAGTAACCACTAATTACGAAAAATAGATGAACTCCTAAGCTTCCGTATGTCGCAAATTTCTGTACAAATATTTCCGTCAAAGGATGAAAAGATGTGCCATAAGCAGCAAAGCCATGAAAAGCTAATACCCAAAGAGCTGCAAAGCCGCGCCAATGATCCAATGTTTTATATTGCGGATTCCATGTTTTCATCTGTTTGAGAGTTGTAATAGTTACACTAAAGTTTGATGTTAAGATTACACCCCTTAAAATTATCTTGGTGAAGCACTAAGGTACCTGTTTGTAACTCTTCAGTTAATTAAGAATTCCAACGTTTATTGTTTCTCAAGGGACTATTTTCTGGTACGAATATAAAATCCGCTTGCCATAAAGCTTTATCTAAAGGACGACGAGTTAAAGCACATATATCGTAAGCAACCCAATTACGTTCGTTGAGCCATGTGACAATATCTGCAAGCAAGGGTACATTTTGGTGAATATCAAGAAAATTAATTTCTGCAAGAATTACTTGTATTTGAGGGAGAGTTTTTTCTGCACCTTTGAGTACTTCTAACTCATAACCCTGAACATCTATTTTAAGAAAATCTGGTGCAACTCCATAAAAATCTTCTGCAACAACTTCATCTATTGTCCTCATCTGACAAATCTGTACGGAAAAACTTTGCTCTACTTGTTCGTTCAAAACTGAAGAAGCTGTTTCCGCTAAATTTAAAGGAACATTGTTTTGGGACTTAGCACCTAATAGAGTAGGAAAGACTGTTATAGATTGGTTTTGAGAAGCTAATAGATTAAGTTGTTCTACTTTAGGCTCTAATGCTTCAAAACAAGCTACTTTAGTTTCTGACCAAATATTCAGACATAAATTAGCAAAATCACCTTGATATGCACCAACATCAAAAATTTGATTAGGTATAAATCCAATCTCATTTAAACGTTCTAGGGCTGTTGGAATTTCAGGAACTCCAAGCTTACGAGAAAGATAATTGCGAATGTGTTCACGAATAGACATAAGTTGTACCAATTAAAAAATATTGCAAATGAAAAAGATGATAGAGCGAAATTTGGAATAGCCTATAGTACTTTTATACTAAAATTTACATTTAAGAAAATTTTTTAACTAACGATCGCAATTTTCCTTCTTGAGTTTCCCAACAGAGGTTGTTGCGAGCAGCTTCCATCGCGGCTATTTTCGCTTGAATTAACTTTTGAGGATTTGCCAGCAAATCTTCGATAGCTACAGCTAATGCTCGTGGATTTTGGGAAGGAATTAAACTACCAATTTCAGGATACTGGCTGAATATCTCGCTTTGTCCGGGTGTATCTGTTGCAATTACAGCTAAACCTGCTTGCAAGTACTGAAATAGCTTATTGGTAATTGTATATTGTCTGTTCAAGCAGTAAGGAATTTCTAATGCCAAACCAATATCATGTTCGGCAATACGGGATAAAAGTTCAGCATTCGGAACTGTTGTATGAATATACACTCGTTCTCGCCATCTATCCGGAATTAGAGGCTCTAACCATTTGCGAGAACTAGGAGGATAATTTCCTCTTAAATGGATGGATACTGGTGTATTTAGATAAGGTAAAGCTTGGAATAAAGTCTCTAAACCCCTTCCCGGACCAATAGTTTGAGAAAACCAATGCAGCGAGATTGCTTGTGAACGATCTAATTTTTGGCGATCGCGCAATTGATTGTCTATTTGTTCTCTCTCGCCAATCGGAAATGTATTGTAAATAACTGTGGGTTCACGTGCTTGATAAGCTTCTGCTAAAGCTTTAGCCAGAGAATAAGAAGTGGTTATGCTATAAGTGCATTTGTGTAGAAGACTACTTTCCAAATTCTTGAGTTGCTTAATTGGTCGTGTAGCACGAGCAGAAGGTAAAAGATCCTCAGAAAACCAGTCTTCAAAGTCTACTCCAACTCGATAACCTGCATCTAAAAGTTGATTCCCTACCCAAAGCCCAGCTTCAGAATGCACGATTGTCAGATCGGGTAATTGTTGTTTTGCGAACCTCAGCATCGCTTTAGCACCATACCCAAGCAAAGTAGGAGAAAAAATACCCCCACGCTGAAATATTTCCTTTGCAAATCGTGCTTGTAAACGAACACCCAAATTAATTAGATGATGATGGGGTTGAAAATCAATAATAGGTTGAAATCGCCATTTTTTATTAGCTATCAAAAGGCGATCGCGCTTCACCAGTTCTGGATCGAACCAAAAGCCAGCTACTGTAACATCATGACCGACATTCGCTAGAGTCTCCGCTTCTTTTTGCGGTCGAGGCGCAGTACATAAATGAGCGCCGATTAAAATAAGTATTTTTGCCATTATTTACCCAAACATTTAGTGTTTTTTTACGCATTTATTTGAAAAAGTATAAAAATGACTTCGATAAAGTTTTCAATTTATAGATAACACTACCCTATTTTTCTGTTGTTTAAAGCCACTTTTATACTTCTCTACTAAGAATAATTAATTGAATAGAATATATCCTGCATTCGCTTTGCTATTTTCCAACCAAAAACTTGAGAAAATAGTTTAAATTTTGGACTTCCAGTAGGTTTAGAATCCGTACCACCTAATTGTTTAACTTTTGCTTGAGCCTTCTGTTCTAAAACTTTGCATCTTGGATAAATATCATAAATAAATCGTTGATATAACGTTGCACAGGCATATCGGCTTCTTGGAATATTTTCTCTTTCAAGCAAATGATGAGTACACAGTTCTAAAGAATAAAATGCAGAATTTAGAGCTAATGGTGAGAGTATATTACTTAAACTACCTGAAATTCCAGACCGATAATAACTTTTTGCACCTCGACAAAATTTAACTTCAAGGCTTGCTAACACTACTCGGCAAAAATACTCACCATCATCGTTGAGAGAAAGACTCTCATTCCAATTTCCGGCTTGTTGACATATCTTACGAGGGACTAACCAAGCCGCAGGATGCATCATCAAATGATTTTCCCAAGCACATATTAACCACTCAATCGGAGCTAAATCTCTCCAAAGCAAATCCGGTTTAAATTCTGCTTCCGAATAATTTGTATAAAATCTAGCCCACTCACCTGATGCAATACAATCAAAGTTACTATCAGATAGTAAATTCACCTGACGCTCAATTTTGTCTGGTGCGAGTAAATCATCAGCATCTAAATATTGAATGAAATCTCCTTGAGATTCTTGAAAAGCCCGATTCCTAGCAGCACTAGCTCCACTATTTACTTGAGAGATAACTTTAATTTTATCTGACTCAAAACTTTTTGCGATGGTGAAACTGTTATCTGAGGAGCCATCATCTACAATAATGATTTCAATGTTCTTCCACGTCTGGTTTAAAACAGATTCAATAGTCTGTGTTAGCCACTTTTCTGCATTAAAACAAGGAATAAGAACGGAAACTAAAGGTTTCATGAATTTGTTTGGGCTTGTGTAACAAATTGTTTGCGAAGTTGGGGTTTAAAAGCTCTAATTAATTTTTCGCGCAGACGAATGGCAGCTTTCGGATTCCACTGACATAAAATTTTAAAAATAGAATTTAATTCTTGAGGAATTTTGTTATTAATCGATTTCGCTAAATCAATACAATGATCGACGTTTTTCCAATCTGAATAAGCAGCGCTTACTGCTGCAATTTCCCATAGTCTGCTGGTAATTTCATCTGAATATTTGTCTCCCACTACTTCAGCAACCTTTCGCATTACGTGAAATTGGGCTTGACAACATTTGACTTGATTCGCTCCCGACATAGAGTTACTGCGACAGTAATTGATAATTGTCACGGTAGATTCGGCAGTAAATTTTAAACCTGCTATGGCTAATCGGCAGTGAAAAGCGACATCTTCGTTATAAAGTACTAACGGATCGGTATCATAACCACCGGCTTGCAAATATGCTTTTTTATGATAGACTCCACAAAATGGATTAATCTGCTCTCGAATAGCGTAGGAAATCGCATCTTGTTGTAACTGAGTGCGATCGAATTTACGAAAGCCAATTATTTCTTCAGTTTCATGCAATCGACATTCATAATCAAATAACACTACATCTGGTGGATTTTGGCTATTAATCCATTTTTGAGCGGTTTCTACAAAATTTGGATAAAGCGCATCATCAGAATCATGAAAGTGAATCCATTCGCAATTGGTGTGTAGTGCAAGTGTATTTTTACCGTGGGAACAACCCCGGTTTACATCACCTCGAACTACTTTAGCTCCAAATTTTGTTGCAACTTCACCTGTATTGTCGGTACTGCAATCGTCGTATACCCAGATTTCATCAAATAAAACTGTTTGACTAACAGCAGATTCTAATAGTCTGGGTAAATAAGCTGCTGCGTTATAAGCGGGAATGCAAAGTGCTAAAGAGTTTTTATGCATAAATATACAAATAAATAAATCAATTAATTTTTTTAATAGCTCGTTGGAAAATGTAAGTACTTAATTCTTTTAAAGGTAAATAATCAAGAGATGCTAATGGCTTATCCACAGGTTTACTAGGTGAAACAGCATTTAACAGCCATTCATGAGCAGATGAAGATTTACCCTGTTTAATCAGCTTTTCATATCTTTCTATTCGCTGTTGAGCGACTTTAATCGGTGATAGTTCCCTTAATATTGTTTGTTGAGCGGCTTTTCCAATTTCTGCTCGTTCAACTTGACTTAGAGATAGTAAACTATTCAAGCTCTCTGCTAATCCATCAGCATTATCAACTTCAAAAGTAAAACCGTTGTCTCCATTTTTAATTAAATCTGATGCTCCTGCTCCTTGAGAACAGATAACTGTTTGAGCTTGAGCCATCGCCTCAGCACAAGTGTAATTGAATACATCCCAAATCGAAGGTACGATCGTAAATTGTGCTATTTGCTGAAGTCTTCGAGTTTCTTGGGATAGGAAAGTCCCTATTGAACGAATTTTATTGCCCCAAATATCGGGATAAGCTTTTGTAAGATAAGCCGACATAGATGTTCCAGATTCCCCAAAAACTGTATCGCGACCTACCCAGTCAATGGTTGGAACTTTGCGATCGAGTAGTTTCAGAGCTTCGCATAAAGTGGTTGGTCCTTTCCAGTACTGAATTCTTCCAACTACAAGACCGTTTGCGGATTTTTCTAATGGTTCTAAGATAGTAATAGGAGATAAAGCAGGTGGAATATAAGTAACTTCTCGACCTGTAATTTTTTCCCAAGCTTGAGCATTAGAATTACTATATGTTTGCAGATTATCTGCCGCACCAAGCAATGTTGTTTCTATTAAACGTGTAAAACTGCCTTCTAATTGAAGATTTGCTTGAGGATCGTAGTAATCAATTTGACCAATACTGGCATGAAGCTGGACAACAGTAGGAGGACTATTTGGGGATACAACCCAAGGAGCAAATAACATTCCCCAATCAGTTGTTTCTACAACATCGTATCCTTCACCACCATTAACTTGTTCCCAAGCCGTCCAAGCTGCTGCTAAATGTCGCTGTAGTTGAGGAACGGCTCTGTAGCGGTTAAATCGATGTAAATTTGTATCAACTGCTTGGGGATCTAAAAATTCTACTTTTATGTTTTGAGTTTCATGACTTGCAAAAGCTCCAGAGAAAGCACTACCAACTAGAATATGTACTTGATGCCCCCTTTTAGCCAATTCTGGAATTAAATTGGAATAGAAAGTTGCAATACCACCACCAAAATGTGGGGGATATTCTGGAATAATAAATAATAGCTTCATACATTAAATATAATTTGCAGTTGCTAGATATAAGCTTCACTAAGAACTAAAATTTCCAACTTGACTGATTTGACAGCCATTACTAATTCTGACAATACCGTGATCGTGACGGTAAGCCCACATAGCATCTTGAATAATTGCCGGATGCACTTCAAAACACAAAGCATCTTCTGCTTCTAAATAACACTTCGGATCGTTACTACGATAGACAAGCACGTTAATGTAATATTTTCCCGGCATTAATTGTAAGTGTGGTAAATCAAAAGAAAGCTGCATTTTATTTTTCAGCATAAAAGGTGCAACACCTTCCTCTAAGGTGCAAATGCTAGAAACTAAAGTACCTACTTGGTCGAAAATACGTACTACAATGCCGACGTTAGAAAGTTTTTCGTGAGCATTAAATAAAACATCTAAACTGTAATTAGAGTTAAATACGATGGCGCTCCCCATCTCACCCGTTTGTTTATCTCGCAAACTTACGCGCTCAAGCTCAATGCCGTTGGAAATCACTTTAGTTGATTTATCGCTATTTTGAGCAGCATTAAGATAATGACGTATACCCTCTTCGGCTGAGCCTGCAAAATTAACACTACCTTTATGCATCAAAATAGCTGAGGAACACAACTGACGTATTGCTGCCATATTGTGACTGACAAATAAAACAGTACGCCCGCTTTCGGATACATCCTGCATTTTTCCTAAGCATTTATCCTGAAACTGGGCATCTCCTACAGCCAAGACTTCATCAACAATCAAAATTTCTGGCTCTAAATGAGCAGCAACAGCAAATGCTAGACGTACATACATTCCGGATGAATATCTTTTTACAGGAGTATCTAAAAACTTCTCTATCTCTGCAAAAGCTACAATCTCATCAAACTTACGTTTAATTTCGATTTTTCCCATCCCTAGAATTGCACCATTAAGATAAATATTCTCCCTACCTGTTAATTCTGGATGAAAGCCCGTACCTACTTCCAAAAGGCTCGCAACTCTACCATTAATTTCAATTTTTCCCTTAGTCGGTTCTGTAATTCGGCTAAGAACTTTTAATAGTGTGGATTTTCCCGCACCATTACGCCCAATCACCCCAACGCGATCGCCCTGTTTAATTTCAAAAGACACATCTTTAAGCGCCCAAAAATCTTCCTGCGAATTTTGGATTTTAGATTTTGAAAACGGCTTTTGGATTGAGCTACCAAGGGATTTAGCTTTATTGACAATTACATCTCTTAATGCGGTGTACTTTTCCTGTTTCTGGTGAGCAATAATGTATTTTTTACCCAGGTTTTCAACGCGGATAACTGTATCTGACATTTTTATTGTTGTGAGTTAGGAGTTTTTCTTTTATTGAAGGTAATGATACGTTGCTGGTATTATTACTGAGTTAATTGCCTATAATCCGACTACTTAACTACTTGAATTAGTTTTAAATCATATCTGCAAAAGTCCGTTCCGTCTTGCGAAAATACCAAATGCCGCTAAAAAACAGCAAAACCACTAAAACTAAAGACAATGCAAATCCTGGTAAATATAACTTCGATTCACCCCCCAAAATCGCCCAGCGGAAGCCATCAATTACCCCTACCATTGGATTTAGAGAGTAAAGCAATCGCCATTTCTCCGGTACAATAGTACTGCTGAAGCCTACTGGCGAGATATACAAACCAAACTGGACGATAAACGGAACTATATAGCGAAAATCTCGGTATTTAACGTTTAAAGAACACAACCACAACCCCGCACCTATGGAAGCTGCAAAAGCAATAACAATAAACAACGGTAGCGTCAGAATCCGCCAACTAGGCACGAAGTTATACCAAGCCATTAACCCCAACAAAATCATCCCCGAAAACATAAAATCCACAAAGCTGACTACAACAGCACTTGTGGGTACTACCAAACGGGGAAAATATATCTTTGAGATTAAATTAGCGTTGGAAATTAAACTGTTACTGCACTCGCTAAGAGAATTAGAAAAAAACTGCCAAGGCAACATTGCCGAAAAAACTAGGATAGGGTAAGGCGCACCCTCTGAAGGTAACTTTGCTAAATTACCAAACACGACTGTAAACACCACCATTGTTAAAAAAGGACGAATCAGCGCCCAACCAATGCCAATTACCGTTTGCTTATAGCGGACTAAAATATCTCGCCAAGCAAGAAAATAGAATAGCTCCCGATAACGCCAGATATCTTTCCAATACTCTTTTTCAGTACGTCCCGCTTCAATAACTAATTTTTGCTTCGAGGCGATATTTTGACTGTTCATCGGAATTAAATTAATAAGTATAAATAATTTGAATGAATACTTTTGTAAAGCGACTTGTTCGGAAGGTAGAAGGCTTTGATGAGAATTATCCTAGTACTCCACCAAGCTAAAGCAGGGGGAGAGGGGGAAGAATTCTATTTTTACAATGCACCCTGCAAAGTTAGGCTGACAGACTACTAGTAGTCCACCACATAAGTTATGAGGGGTAGCACATTCGTAGTGCGAGCATCTTGCTCGCTCGATAGCGCCAGCGAGCAAGATGCTCGCACTACGCAAACCCATCAAAATTAATGTGGCGGAGTACTAGTAGTCCACCACATAAGTTCTGAGGGGTCGAGGTAGTGCGACCATCTTGGTCGCTGGTTGTAACGAGGGAGCGAGACGCTCCCACTACGAGCGCGTTACCATCAAAATTAATGTGGCTCCGTACTAGTAGTCCACCACATAAGTTCTGAGGGGTCGAGGTAGTGCGTTAACCGCACGGTGAACGCGTAGCGTGTCCTCTTAGGTCAGCGTCCCGCTCGCTGGTTGTAACGAGGGAGCGAGACGCTCCCACTACGAGCGCGTTACCCAGCAAAATTAATGTGGCTCCGTACTAGTACTCAAACAAACCAACATTCCCTGGTAAGGGCAAACAGAGGAAGCTTCGGTGTCGGAAGGAGAAAAAAACTTTAGGCTTTTACGATACACCCAGTAAATTGACTTGCCAGACTACTAATTTAAGCTTAGGTGTTTTTTTCTTTTGACATTATCAGGTTATCAGAAATTAAAAGATATGCTAGTCGCTATTAATACAAATAGTGCCTTTTTATACTACTTACTTCACAAAAAAACACAAAATTTATTTAAGTTATTTTTTTCAAGCATCAATTACGCAGTTTGCCTACATTTATTCCTGAGTAAGAGTATTTTGCCTACATTTATTCCTGAGTAAGAGTATTATGACCGATTTATAATCACCAATTATGTTCTTCAAGTACAGCCTATAGTCACGATCGATACAGTTTTACTTAAGCGAAGGGATACGAAATTTGTATCGGGATTTGCCTTGAATGCAATGGTTGTAGAATTTGGGCAATATATTTTTTTTACTTCGGATAAAACTTTCTTAAAAACTGCATAACCGATTTATCTGGGTACCCATAAACATATATATAGCAAGGGCGAAGGTACAAAGTAAACCAAGTAATTGTTAACTTCTATGAATTAAATGTTAATTTAGCTGCTCTGGATATCAATAAATATAGGAGAACTTACATTATTCTATGGTGATGTTTCATATTTTTGGAAAAATCTATGCTTGTAAAGAAACGTAATAATTTAGTTGATAAGTTTTCTAGCTTTATTTGTTTTACAACCAACAATGCTCAAATCCAATTGAGTTGGAAGCACGATGCACGGCTTGAAAAAAACATGAAATCAAAACTAGAAGCAGATCCAGAAGCTAAAGAAAGTTTTTGGGCACAATATTTTTTAAAAATTTTACTAACTCAAGAGCAGCCTGAAAATAAAAAATTACGTCAATTTAATCCAGATTGCTCTTGCTGTAACGCTAAAAAACATTTCTCCGCTTATTTGCAAGAAGCCTGTTTTAAAGCAGCAAAGGATATGCACTATGAATTTAAGTATATTCAATATAAATATTCCCTGGAAGAATTTTTTCAAATAGCAAATATTGCCGCAAATTCACCGGGTAAATTTTTTAAAAACTTTAATTTTGAACGCAATCAAATTAATGTAGAAGCATACGCCATCACTACTTTTAAAAGATTTATTCGCAATCAAATCTATCGACAAGATTTAGAAGCGAGGAGAACAAGGTTTTCCAATTACGGCTTATTGAAAGATTTAAGTGCTGGAGAATTAAATGATGCTTTACTAGCACATAATTTGCAGTCAGAGCAAATTTTTTCGCATCGGTTAGCTTGGCAATGCTTTAATGATTTTTTTCACACGAAACTTAATCGTGTGGGTTCGTCGCGAAAACCTTCACGGGATGAATTGATGAAAATTGCTAGTTATTATAATCAACGATGCAATCAATTAAATATTAGCTCTGCACCTGCAACAGATATAGCAATTTTAGAAATGCTTTCAGTTTGTATAAAAGCAGCTAAAAATTACCGCAGCAAACAATATTTATATTTTGAGGAAGATTATTACGGTATATCCGATGCTAAACCTTCTATATGGGATGCATTAATACAGCAGGAAGATTTTCAAAATATAGAAATTATTCTTGACAACTTGTTTACTAATATGCCAGAACTATGTCAAACTATTTTCAAATTATGGCAGGGATTAAATTTAACTCAAGCTGAAATAGCGGCTCTTCTTAAATATAAATATTCCGATTTACAAAAGCAGTATCAAGTAGCTCGTCATTTAAAAAAATATAATAGAACCATTCTTAAGGAGTTTGCCTCACAATGGAATAAATCTAACCCAGAAATCTATCTGAAGAATGAATTTGATATTGAGAGAATAAAATATGCTTTGGATAAATGCTTGCAGCTATATTGCCAAAAATTGATTTATTCGATATTGAATCAAATTATTCAACAGTTTAGCCATGAAGAACAAATAGACATATTTAGTAGCATTAAGTCTCAAAATAAATTTGTTGTTCCAGTTTGCGATAATCAGTTACAAGAATTAGATGAATCGGCAGCAGTAAAGTTTAGATTTTTAGAATCTTTCAGACAGTATGTGGAAACGACTATGTGTTTAGAAAGAAATTCCTTATCTATGGTAAATACTAAGATAGTTGATGTAGTAGATGAATGGATACAGCTAAAACAAGGATAATTTTCAAGAATGAACAATACTATGACGTTGAAATTTAATGATTTGCTAGAAATTCACCCCGAATATTTGTGGGTACAATTTTCAGATGAAGATCGAGAAATAGCATGGCAACAAGCTGCAAAAAAGAATTACCAAAATGATGGCGATCGCCATCGGGTGTTTATAAATTGGTTGTGTTTAAATACCTTTGTAAAATGGTTGGAAGAACAACCGGATTTACTTGGAAAATTCCATAACCCCGAGCTATGTGAAGATTTGTATAGTAAATGGGAATTTGTGAATGGAATTGATTTAAATTTCAATCGTTCTCGATTGGTTTTAGTTCCCTGCGAACAAAGCTATCCCACTGAATTTCGTATTCCGCAAGAATGGGTTGATATTCCTAATTGGGCTGCTAATTATTATGTTTCGGTACAGTTAAATATTGAGGAGGGTTGGTTAAGAGTATGGGGTTTTATTAGCCATCAGCAGATTCGCGAAAAAGCACAATACGATCCAATTGATGAAACTTATCATGTAAGTAACCGCGATTTAATTACGAATATTGATATTATGTGGGTTGCTCAGGAGCTTTGCACTATCGAACAACCACAAGTACAAAGTTTACCAAGTTTATCGGAGTCGAGAGCTTTACAAATTATAGAAAAATTAAGTCAGCCGACTGTTTTTTCGCCTCGTTTACATCTTAGTTTTGCAGAATGGGGAGCAATCTTAGCATCGCAAAACTATCGTGCTATTTTGTATAACCGCTTGTTAAAAGATTCACAAGTTAAATTAGTGGAAAACACCCAAAAACCCGTACAAAATTTAAGTTCGTGGTTTGAAGATGTTTTTAATGAAGGTTGGCGCTCTGTTGATGATTTATTTAGCTTTACAGATACGAAAACTTTTCAATTCAGAAGCGATTCCGTTTTGAATGAAGTTTGTGTTAAAGGAGCTAAACTTATTGACTTGGGAATGCAGTTGGAAAGTCAATCTTTGGCTTTATTAATTGGTTTATCACCGCAAATTGACAATAAAGTCGGTATCCGAGTGCAGCTTTATCCAGCTTCTGGAGAAAGTTATTTACCAGACAACGTGCAATTAACTTTGCTTTCCGAATCTGGGAATGCTTTACAGTCTGTCGAATCAAGAAGTTACGACAACTACATTCAATTGAAACGATTCAAGCTGCCCCTTGGCAAATATTTCAGTATTCAAGTTGCTCGCAAAGATATCAAAATTAAAGAGAACTTTGTACTAGAAGGGCTTGCTGAAAAATATGAGTAACAAAGCTGTTTGCAGTATTATCTACGAATTTTAATCGAGTGGTATTTGTGATATGTAAATATACTGTTTATGCAATCTGTAAAAAAAAAATCACTCTACAGATAGATGAGGTAGCGTAACTAGAAGTAATATAATCTGCTTGTTTTTCAACCGGCAATATTGGGAATCGGCTATTCGGCTAGTAATTTGGGTCACATTTTTTTGTCATAGAATTTCAGCATTTGCTGGCAAAGTTTTACCGGACAATACTTTACTTGATAATTTTAAACTAAGATTAAAAGATAAATAATATGATAAATAAATATAAATCTTGCTGCAATTTCTCCTCTGCTCCCTGCCGCTTATTTTCCTATTGCCCCTTGCCTTAGTTTTCAAAGATGTCAAAATAAAAGAGAACTTTATCTCGAAGGGTTTACCTGCTCTCCAATATGAGTAAACTAGTCGTATTAAATCTGGGAAAAGGTAGCTTACAAGAAGGATTTGATGGTGCGATCGCTCAAATTTATCAGGGTGATGGTGACGCAAGCCATTTTCCGATTCAGTTTACTGGAAGTTTACCTGCCGCACCAGAGCTTACCGAACTTTATAGACGTTGGCAAATTCTCTACAATTTGCTAAATGAATCTTTTATTCCCGATTTAACTTGGCGACAGGAATACGAGTTGGATGATGAAATTGAGATTGATTCAGAAGATGTAACTAATATTTCATCGGTTGAATTTAACAATTTATGTGAAGATTTAAAAAAGAAATTTAATGCTTGGCTTAACTGTCCCAGCTTTGTTAATTTAGAACAAAAATTACGCACAAAATTAAGCTCAACTGAAGAAATTCAGGTAATCATTCAAACAGATTTAGATGAAGTACGGCGATTACCTTGGAACTTATGGGACTTTTTTGATGATTACCCAAATGCTGTTTTCTGTTTGAGTAAACCTGATTTTGAGCGGTTAGAAAATAATTATAAACCATTAAAAAATCAAATTAGAATATTAGCAATATTAGGTCATAGCGAAAATATTAATATTTTAGAAGATAGAATAATTTTAGAAAATTTACCTGGTGCCCAAACAACTTTTTTGGTAGAAGCTCAGCGTCAAGAATTAGATTTGATGCTTTGGGATGAATCCGGATGGGATATATTATTTTTTGCCGGACATAGTTCGAGTCAAGGAAATGGAGAAAGCGGACGTATTTATATTAATCCCAATGATAGTTTAACAATCGAACAATTAAAAAATGGTTTGAGAGCGGCTATATCGCGGGGTTTACGGTTAGCAATCTTTAATTCTTGCGATGGTTTGGGATTAGCAACGCAATTAACTTCATTGCATATACCGCAAATGATTGTAATGCGCGAACCCGTACCGGATTTAGTTGCACAAAGATTTTTACAGTTTTTCTTATCAGCCTTTTCCCAATCAAAATCATTTTATGGAGCAGTGCGGGAAGCTGGGGAGAAATTGCAAGGTTTAGAAGCGGAATTTCCCTGTGCAAGTTGGTTGCCAGTCATCTGTCAAAATCCTACCGAAGCACCTTTAGTTTGGTCAAATCCATCTCAAAACCCCATAGTAGCCAAATCTTCTCAATTAGGTTTGCGTCAGATTATACCTCTAGTTTTTACCGCTAGTTTAGCGATCGCCACAGCAATTACGGCAGTGCGAAGCTTCGGATTATTGGAAAAATGGGAATTGCGAGCCTTTGATAGTATGATGCGATCGCGTCCCGATGAAGGAAAAGACAAGCGGATTTTGCTCGTCGGGATTACTGAAGCTGACGTACAGGCACAGAATGCCAGTGAAAGAGGTGCTGCATCAATATCCGATAGCGCTCTGGCAAAATTGATCGACAACTTAGAAAAACATAATCCCCGCATCATCGGTTTAAATATTTATCGAGATAATCCCGTCAAACCCAAATATGCAAAATTAGCTGAGTGGATGAAAACAAGTTCCAAATTTATCGGAGTTTGTCAAGTCAGCGAAGGAGATCAAAACCCCGGAGTACCACCACCTTTGGAAGTATCCCCGCGAAGCTTGGGATTTACTGATATTGTAGAAGATTCCGATAGTATCCTGCGTCGTCATTTATTGGCGATGGCACCAGCAGAACCTTGTAATACCGACAAATCCTTTAGCTTTCAATTAGCACAGCGTTATTTAGCTCAAAAAAACATCGATCTCCAACTTAATCCCCAAGAAAAATCTGAATTGGGTAATAATATTAATCTTTCATATTTAGAAAATAACAGCGGTAGTTACAGTAATATTGATAGTCTGGGCTATCAAGTAATGTTAAATTGGCGTTCTACACCCGAAATTGCGATCAAAGTAACCCTTCAACAGGTGCTTAACGGTAAAATTAAACCCGATTTAATTAAAGATAAAATTGTGATTATTGGTACAACCGCCCAAAGTTTTAATAATTATTGGTTAACACCCTATAGCTCAGGCACATCGCCATACAATAAAACTCCAGGGGTAGTTGTACACGCACATATGGTGAGTCAAATTATTAGCGCCGCTCTTGATAATAGACCATTATTATGGGTATGGTCAAAATGGAGTGAAGCACTTTGGATTTACTGTTGGGCTATAGTTGGAGGAATTATAGCTTGGAAAAGTAAATCATCATTACAATTAACATTAACTATGGGATTAGCTCAACTTGTATTATATTTTCTTTGCTATAGCATATTAATTAAAGGTGGTTGGATACCCTTCATTCCTTCCGTGTTTGCCTTGATAGCTGGTAGCGGTAGCATTGCAACTTATAGATTAAAATCCGCAGCTACGAACCTTTAATCGTTAATTTTCATATAGCTAACAACTTACTCCTTCAAAATTAATCATATTTTGATTTGGTTGCTCGGCAACAAAAAAGATATCACCATTTTTATCTTTCACCCAACCAGTAGCTTCAACAATTGGATTTTTGATTAAAACCCTTCCCCTTGTTTTCTTATCCCCTTGTCTCCTTGTCTCCCCCTCCACCCAACCAGTACTCAAAGCAGAATCCCCCCTCAGCGCTTGACTCGGTAAAGCAGGTAAACCACCACGTCTGGTATAAACAAATTCACTTTGATTACCTCTACGAAATCTGCAAACTTGAGAGACTTTTGTATCAACTGGTATCTCTGGTAATTCCACTACTTCTTTTGTAGGTTCTACATCGGTAGCATTAATGCTCAAGATACCGTTTAAATTTGGGTTTTGTTGAGAAATTGCGGTAATATCGCTGGTTAAAAGTTCTTGGGGATTTAATTCGCTGGGGTTATCGGTAGCTAAAAGTTCTGTTAATTCATCTCGACTGCGGGGTTGAATGCCAAAAATACCAGTAGCATTAATGTCAACTCTGCCACCACTACCAGTAAAAGCATTTGCGGTAATATCGCTGTTTTCGTCGGGTACGGCAACTATAAAACCGTTGGGAATATTAATGTTTATATTACCGCCATTGCCTTCAAGTTGAGCAATTCCGGCGTTAGTTGAAATTTGACTGTTGCGACGGATTAATAGTAAATCTTTTAGCTGGAGGTTGATATTACCTCCATTTGCCGATTGGGTTTGAGATGTAAGTTTGCCTTGGTTATCTAAAAGTATAGAATCGGCGGTAATATTAAGTTCCCCTGCATTTCCTAAATCATTTATATTGCCGTCAAAAATTACATTTGCTGGAATTTTAGGAAGTTGGTTGCTGACAGTAATTTCAGATCAATCTCTAACAACTAATTGCTTGGTGTTAATGGTTAAATTTCCGGCATTTGCAGAACCTAATGTAGTTGCTCTTAAACGACTTGGTGAACCTGCAAAGCTTCCAATTAATTCTACCGATTCAGTTGCATTTATTGTTAAATTGCCTGCTTCTCCTGTGGCTGTTAAAAGTTGAGCATTTTGACTTATACCACTAGAATCAGCAGATATAGCGGCTCCATCTTTGACTAATAATCTGCGAGTGTTAATAAGAATATTACCTGCTTTTCCAATCGCGGCAGTATTACTACTCAAGGCACTTTTAAAAAAAATAGCGTTTCCATTGTCAAAGGCACCAATAATTTCTAAAGAATCAAAGGCATTAACTGTTAAATTGGCCGCTGCACTTTTACCTAAAGCAAAACTATTTATTTGCGTTCCATCTCGAATAACTAATTTCTCAGCAGTAATATTTAAACTTCCACTATCTACAACATCCCGATCTATATTATTAATTAGGTTTACAGCATTATTGCCAATTAATTCAATTAAATAACCTCGGATCTGAATATTACCACTGTCAACTTGATTAAAAACATTTATATAAGATGAAATTTCAGAACCATCAACACTGCGTTGAGTTAATTGAATATTCCGGAAATTTTCTACACCTTCATATCCCAAAGCCCAACTATCAATTGAATTAAGGCTTACAAAACTATTATTACCAACAGCAGCTAACTCTATTCTTCCTGAATCTACGCTTAAATTGCCACCTGCTAATATTACATCACCACCAATCAAAGCTAAAGTTTTACCTGTAGCTACTTGTAAACCAACAGCTGGATTCCTAATACTATTTCCATCATTTTGAGAAGCTTGAGATTGATTGCGGATCGGTGCCGCTGTTGCACCAAATTGTAACCCAATGGGAACGCTTACAGTTAAAAGTGGTTTTGTTTGAGGTTGTGTGGCGCTAAATAAAGTACCGTCAGCAAAGTTAATACTATTTGCAGTAGTTGCTAAAAACGAGCCACCAATATCTAAAGCAGCATTGTCTCCAAAAAGAATTCCCGAAGGATTAATTAAAAATAAATTTGCTATCCCATTGGCGCGAATTGTACCGTCAATATTAGAAATAGATTTACCTGTAATGCGGGTAATAATATTTTGAATATTTGTATTGTTGTTAAAATATGCCGTCGTATTTGTAGGTACTGAAAACTGCTCCAAACTATGGAATAGATTGCTTCCTGCTTGAGTTCCACCTTGAATAATTTTGATATTGTCTTGTGTTTCGACGCTGGAATTGTTCCGTAAAGTTGCATCTGGAACGATTTGGGCATTAAGGCTGTTACCGTAAAATATTACGGTGGTAAAAATTGCAACGGCTAACTTTTGACAATGCCTTGGAATCATAACTTTTTTCCCATATTGCACCTCTAAATAAAATACCATTTGCTCGGCAACATAAGGCGCACAAACGGTAAAAACATCAAAAAATATCCCCAACTGCTTCTAAGTTAAGGATATAATATTGTGTCTTAATGATTTCACTTCTTACATCTCTATCAAAAACCAGATTTCTTATTAATTGCACGGCGAAAAGTGATGTTTTCGGTTTGGTTAAACCTGGTTTTTAGAGGCTTATTGAGAATAATGAAAGATGTCAATAAAAGTTAATTTTTTTCTACAATTAAGTAGGTGGGTACAAACAAACCGAACTATGTAACGGAATGTTAAATACTCGAAACAATTGCGATTGCTTCGTTTCACTTTGTTCCACTCGCAATGACGCACTTATGAACTTTCCCACCCACCTACTTACATCAAAAACAACAGCCTTCCATGAGCGCAGCATAATCTATATACACCATCGACCATACAAATAAAATCGCCCCTCTCATTTGTAGTAATTTCTTCCGAATCATCCTTAAGCAAATCTATATCTAGTTTTGTGTTAGATTTGATTTTTTTGGTATCTATTACAAACTGAGTCTTTGTTAATGGATCTACTAAATTGTGACTTTCAAGAAAATCCATTAGTTTAGAATCATTTAGAGCTTCGCTGATTCCTAAATTAATTTCCTGTTGAAGGTTTTCTAATGTTCTATTATCTTGTCGGTTTGCGTTAGTCATGATTGTTTCTCCTTGATATTTGTGATATTTGTGGACTTAATTTTGCAGCAAAAGCATTGAGTAAGATCGTTCTCGTTCAACCGCTATGTATTTCTTAAATCATCTAGAATAAACTAAGAGATATTAAGAGACGGTTATCGTTCGATTGTCGGTTTCATCCTGACATTTTTAACTAGATGCCATTGAAATAGACTTATGCAGTTTTTGCAGCTACTGAATCAAATTAGAAAACTTTATTTAAACGGAAACGGATAAGATTAATATTTTTTTTACAATAAATTAGATAGAGACTTTGGTAAACTATCTAAAATAGTTGAATTAATAATTAACTGACTTTATGCTGAATTTTTAGCTGAAGATAAGTATCATGCCCGTGAAAAGGAGAATCATTTGTGATGCAGAAGAAAAATTTTAATAAAATTAGATATAGCTCGATCGCATTATTAACATCGATGGCGATCGCAAACTGGCATCAACCAGTAATGGCGCAATACGTAAAGCGTCAAGCCGGAGGTTCATCACAAAGACAAATTAGTAAAAACGCTCCTAAAATCCAAATAGAGTTAAATAAAAAGCAGCAAGCCGGGGATGGAAGAGGAAGACCTACTAGAAGAAAAGGGATGGGAAGCCGTAGTGATTGCCCTGCTACAAATATGGAGTTGACTGCTTTAATTCCAGAAAACCAAGTTGGTAAAGTAGTAGAATTTAATCCAACATTTTGGTTATTTATTCCTTATAAATCGAGCAAGATACCCAAAGGAGAATTTGTCTTGCAAGATGAAGCTCATAATAATGTGTACAGTACTGATTTCCCGATAAATCGAGGTGAAGGTATTGTTAGTGTTAGTCTTGCTTCGGAAAAATCTTTAGAAATTAATAAAACCTATCAGTGGTATTTTAAACTGTATTGCAATGATTCCAAATCAACTACTCCTATTTACGTGCGTGGTTGGGTGCAGAGGGTAGCTCTCGAACCACGGCAGCAAAAGCAATTAAGTGACGTTACTCCCCGCGAGCGAGTTGCTTTTTATGCTCAAAATGGTATTTGGTATTCAGCGTTAACAGAATTAGCCAAGCTTCGTCGAGCAAGTCCCCAGAGTAAGAGTCTTGCTAGAGATTGGTTACAGCTATTAAATGATATTGGCTTAAAAGAATTATCACATAAACCGATTATTGGTGAAATTAGCGATCGGTGAGCAGTATTCGTCAGATTAATTATGAGGTATTTTAGTTAGGATTTGAATACTCGGCACAACAGTTAAAACTTTACTACAAACCTCGATCGTACCGAACAACCGAAATCGCTAAAAACGTACACTTTTGTGTATGTATCGGTAAATATAGTCTAGTAGAATAATTTAATATCAATCGATATTACTTCCTTTTAATGTTCCCCATTGCCTATTCCCGTTTTTTAACAAAATAAAATCAGATTATCAAACACCATGCCAAAAGTTCTTGTAGTAGATGACCATCATTTAATTATATCTGGAACCCTTAATATGCTGGTGCATCAATATCCAGATATGGAAGTTTTTATTGCTAAAACCGCAGAAGATGCTCTTTATGAAATAGATAAAATTCAACAAGGAAATGCATTATTTGACCTGATTATATGCGATTTATCTATTCCCGAAAAAACTGGGACGATTGCCAATATCGATACAGGTATTCAATTAATCAAAAACTTATTAAATAAATATCCTAATTTAAATGTCATGGTGCAAAGTAGTTATGCTAAGGCACTTGTAAGAATTAAATATGAAATTGACGAACATCAAGCAGGTTTTGTGATAGCTGATAAAGGAATCGCAGAACAAGATATATTGAGTCGTGTAAACTTGGCAATACAGGGAGGAACTCATACAAAAGATATCAAAACTGGATTAGAATTGAAACCGGAATGGCTAGAAGTTTTGAGTTTAGCATTTGATGAAGGATTGCAAGATAAAGTAATTGCAGAAAAAATGCATCTACACGAACGCACCGTGCGTGCATATTGGACGAAAATTCAAGATGCTTTGAATATTTATCCCGAAGACTGCAAGCAGGGAGGCAAAAATATGCGAATTCAAACTGAAATTAGAGCTAGGGAAGAAGGGTTGATTGATTAATTTGGTAATTGGGGATTGGTAATTGGTAATTGGTAAGATTAAATCCAAAATAACTATGTGGTTGGGTATTTGATGAGTAAATCTCATATTTAAAAATAAGGTTCCACTTGATGTTGCAAAGAATTAAGCGAACTATAAAAAATGAAATACCGATTTGGCGGATAGCAGCAATTCCAGGAATTATACTAATTCTGGTTGTTATTTTTGCTCGTTTGAGTGGTTCGTTACAATTCTTGGAATGGATGTTACTTGATACTTTTTTAAGGATGCGTCCCGATGAACCTGTAAATGAACAAGTTGTAATTGTGGGTATCAATGAAGATGATATTCAAAAGATAGGTCGCTATCCAATACCGGATAAAGAAATTGCTGGTTTAATTAATAAAATACAGGATTACAAACCAAGAGCTATTGGTCTGGATATCTTTAAAAATGTACCAGTAGAGCCTGGTAGTAAAGAATTAGGTCGAGTATTCCAAGAAAATAAAAACATCATTGGGATTGAAAAAGTTTTACAGCCAAATACAATTTCTCCACCCCAAGATTTATCTACAGAACAAGTTGGTTTTGTAGATATTATTCCAGATAAAGATGGTAAATTTAGACGTTCTTTACTATGGACTCCTAACCCCGAAAATCTAGAAGAAGATAAGTTTTCTTTTTCTCTACGTTTGGCAACAGCTTATTTATCTGCAAAAAATATCGGTTTTAATTTATCTGAAGAATTTACAATTAATTACAATAGTATTGGTAATGGTTCTAGTAAGCTTCCTATTTTCAATTCAAATACTGGAGGATATGTAAATACAGATGATGGTGGAATCCAGATATTAGTTAATTTTTATAATGGGAAAAATCGATTTACAGTTGTTTCACTTCACGATATAAAAAATAATCAAATTCAGCAAAATTTGCTAGAGAATAAAATAGTCATAATTGGCATGGTTGCTGCTACTAGTTCAGATTTTTTTAGTACTTCTGCAATTTCTGGCTTAAAACTTAACGGTCAAATTTATGGAGTAGAATATCATGCTCATGTTACCAGCCAAATTATCAATGCAGTGATAAATCAACGAGCATTGTTAACAAGTTGGTCGGAAAGTCGGGAATATTTATGGATAATAATTTGGGGTTTTGTTCCTATTGTTATTGGTAGATTGACACAATCGGTATGGAAGAATTTATTTGCTGTTGCTACTAGCAGTATTTTATTAATTGCAGGAGGTTATTTATGTTTAATGTGGTGGGGTTTGTGGATTCCTGTGGCACCCGGTTTATTAATTTTAGTTATTAATGGTGTTGGATTAAGTGCTTTTGCTTTTTATCAACACGATAAAGCCTTGAAATCTCAAATCAACGAACGAAGAAGTAGTATCGAATATACATTTACAGTTATTCATAACGGACCTTTACAAACTTTAGCTAATACTTTAAGTAATCTACGTACTCAAGAATTACCACAGGATAAACTGATTATGAAACTAGAAAAGCTTAACACCGAAATTAGAGATATCGGCGATTTTCTCAAACAAGAAACTTTGAATAATAATGAAGCTTTACGCTTAGGAAGTGGTTTGGTTTTAGATTTAAAAAAACCCGCAAACGAACTTTTTTATGAAGTATATACTAGTACCGTTCAAAGAAACGATTTAAACTATTTAAACGATATCAAAGCAAAAACTCGCTCTTTTGAACCTATTGATGATACTTTTTTAAGTCTTGAAGATAAGCGGGGTTTATGCCAATTTATCGAAGAATGTTTATGTAATATCGGAAAACACGCTCAAGGGGCTAAACGCATTCAAGTAACTGGAAAAACTCATGATGGATGGTATAATTTGAGCGTGAAAGATAACGGCTATGGTTTGAAATCATTTACCGAAAGTAAAGGTACAAAACAATGCAAAGACTTAGCCTTAAAGTTGGGTGGTAATTTTAAACGCGAATCTATTTCTCCTAAAGGTTGTTTATGCGAACTTACTTGGCCTTTAGTAGATAGAAAAAATTTATTTCAAAAAATACAGTCTCAATTTTTAAGTTGGGTGAAAAAATAGGGGATTGGGGATTGGGAATTGGTAGTTGGTAATTGGTAGTTGGTAATTAAGAATATTCAAGGGGAATAGGAAAATAATATGATGATTTATCGAATTTTATTTCAAAAGATCGATCGTAAATTGTTAAGCGGCTTATTTCTTATATTACTATCTATACCAACAGTCGCTGTAGCAAATAGTTTATCTCAAACTGAGAAACCTTCTGTAGAATTATCCGAAGCAAAACAATCCAAAAAGCGTAGAAAACCACCTAGCGATTATTCTAGGGCTGGAGGTTCAAGAGGTTGTCCCGGAGAATCCGTACCTTTAACCGTACTTGCACCGAATACATTTGTCGGAAAAACTACTTCGCTACGTCCAACATTTACCTGGTTTGTATCCAAGCCTAAAGAGACACAATTCCGTTTATTTGAATTAACTGAAGGTAAATCACCTAAAAGAGTCGGTACTCCGATTAAATTACAGAGTAAATCCGGAATTAACAAATTATCCCTTCCAAAAGAGCGATCGCCATTAACTGTAGGTAAAACATATATTTGGCAGGTATCAATTGATTGTCCCGATAGTCCTTTTATGCAGAGGGCAGAATTTAGCGTAGTGCAAAAACCTTCAGTTCTTAATAATAAGCTATCAAAAGCAACTAATAGCTCTGAGAAAGCATATATTTACGCCGAGCAGGATTTATGGTATGAAGCAATGGAAGAAGCTTTTAAAACTGCACCTCAAGGGAAATTAGGACAACTCGGTTCCCAAATTGTCAAAAATCTTGCGGAATCCGATAGTTATATTCCAGAGCAAACTACAGCAGATAAACTTAAAGTTTTGCAGCAAGAAATTCAACAACGTAAAAGTTATTTAGAAAAGATTGCTGAAAAGTAGAAAAGTAGGTTGGGTTAGGGGCACCAAAAAAATAGTTATCAATTTTAAAATTAATCTATGCCCCGTAACCCAACATCCGAATAATAATTGATTTTCCATGAATCATAATTTTATTTATCTACAATCACGCTGTTGGGTTACGACACTTTAGGAACAAATATTTTAATTACAAACATAATTTATTTCGGTATCTAACAACTAACAACTAACGACTAACAACTAACTACTAACTCCTTACAACCAATTGCCAATCATGATAAAAGGTGCCCAATATCCGGGATTGTCGTATTGGTTATTCACGTTATCTAACTTCTTGGCTTGAAGTAATTTTATTTGAGCTTGTTGCAAAGCTTCGGCTTTAGTTTTTCCCGTGAGTAAATTTTGATAAAATTCTTCTACTAATATTGAAGTGGATTCGTCTGGTAATGACCACAAAGAAGCTAATGCACTTCTAACTCCGACTTGTAATGCAATACCTGCTAAACCTAGAGTAGCACGTTCGTCTCCTACGGCAGTTTGACAAGCAGTTAATGATAGTAATTCAATTGAATCAACACCACCACTGAATTGTCTTAATACTTTCTCTAATTCACTTATGGTTAATTTCTGATTATTCCCGGCAACTAAATATGTATCTTCTGGAATAATACCAAACTGGGCGTGAGTGGCAATGTGAATAATTGGATAAACAGTTTCGTCAAGTTTTTCTTTTATGTTATCTAAGGTAAAGTTTTCGTTGTAAAGCGTTTCAGTTTTGGGAAATATTTTTTGCACGCTTTTGATTTCTTTGTCTACATTAGATAAAGCCCGGTATTTTTGTCCATCAATATTGGCTGCTTGATTAACAGCCGTTATCAAAGCGCGGCTAGTTCTAATATCGAGCTTTTTCGGGGCTGTTAGACGCAAAGAAGGTGTGTTGGCGATCGCAAATTTTTCGATTAAATATTTTTTGTTGTTACTGTCATAAAGTGCAGCCATTGGAATACTACGGAAAAATCCATCTTGAACAAAAACAAAGGTTTTGATTATTTCGGGGTTTATATACTCCTCGAAAGGTTTAATTAACAACTGATACAAATTTGCAGCCTGCTGGATATCGTATTCAAAATCTAATGGTGCATTCACCAACCCTTGGCGAAAATCTCTAATTAATTTGTTAAGCTGTTGAATGCTAAAACTTTTACCGTTTTCTTGTTTAATCCATTGAACATATGATTTTCCTCCAGGTAAATTCAGGAATATTGCTGCTCGATTTTCTAAAATTACCGAGCTAAATACAGCCGTATTATCTCCTAATAGTTGATCGACTTGTTGCTGTTTAATAGCAGCTAAAATACATTCGTTGCCAAAGTAATTTTGTAGTTCTGCCAGTCTTAGAGAATCAATGATATCGCGAGCATCATTTAATTCATTACTAATATTATCTTGTTTATTAGCCTTTTGCTGGAATTGCCCTGAAATAAAATTTTGGTTAGTTTGTGCAAGTTTTAATTCGGCTAATTTGCGATATATTGGTTGAATAATATCTCGAAAGTCTAATTGAAAATCTTTATTTGCGGTGAGAATATCGGTACGAATTTTTTCTAATGTTTGAAATGCTCGTTCGTAAGCATCTATAGCTTTTGATTCATCACCTTTTTTGAGCAAAAGCCTTCCTGTTTGCCATTCCCACAAATAAAGACTATCTTTTGATTTTAAATTTTGATCGGCAATTATTAATGCTTGTCTGGTTAAATCCAAAGCTTGATTATAATTTCCCTGACATTCATAAAAATGTCCTCTGGCACCTAAGGCAAAAGATTTAGCACGAAAATCTTGTATATTATCGGCTATCTTTACAGCTTGATTTAGTAGTTTATCAACTTCAGTTAATGCTAATTTTCTCGAAGGTTTTTGATTCGCAGCACATTGAGTTAGCGGTAAAGTTGTAATATTTTCACCGGGTAAATTGGCTAAGTCTATTGCTGCATATACTTTTTGCGCGGAATCTGGTAATTTATCTAATAGAGTTAATGCTTTTTGTACAATTTGGTCGCTTTTATTTTCGTACACTAAATTTAACTGTCTGCTGCGAGAATATAGTTGAATCAAATTAAGAGCAGTTTTCATTTGAGTGGATGTATCTTTTTGATTTTCTGCAATTTGTAAACTATCTCGAAAGCTTTTTTCAGCCAGTTTATAAGTAGATTTGGCTTGATTTGTAAATTCATTATATTTATCAGGACGACTTTTTTGAGCGGATTCTGCACGTAGACTCCAAAGAAATGCTTGGCTTAAATAAACATTACCTAAACTATTAAATATTAAAGAATTCCCATCGACACCGCTAATTTTTTTGGCTTCTTGTAAATATTTAATTGCCAGTTCATAATTAGTTAATTGACGATAAGCTTCTCCAAGACTTCCTAATGCTACAACTTTTCCTCGTGCATCTTGCTCGGAGTTAGCAATTCCTAAAGCAGTCTGGGAAAAACAATTAAAATTAAACTTCTCGTCAGTCTTCTCTTTCAAACCACATAAAAGTTCTATCGCTTTTTTTGGTTGTCCCAAACTGCTGTATGCTTGGGCTAATTCAGTCAGCGCTCTCCCAGTTTCGCCGGGGTTTTGTAATTGCTGGTGCAGGAATACCACTTGCTGCCATTTTTTAACTGTCTGCTCTAAATCCCCAAGCTTTTGATATGCTCGTGCTAAATTACCTTGTACAATCGCTTGTTGCGGTTTTTGCTTGTTATTTTGGTATATCTTTAAAGCTGTTTCCCAATCTTTAACTGCTTGTTTAAATTCACCTCTATCGTAATATTTAATACCTGTATTCACTAATTGACTTGCATTGCGATTTTGTGCTAAAACAACCGTACCAAACGATAAATTTTTAGTGGCTAATTCTACATTACTCAAGCATAAGGTAACAATAAAACTGACAGCAAAAAAAGCTGCTAAGATACGACGTTTTTTTAATTTTGAGCATTGCTGGGACATATTTCGACCAAATTTTTATTTATTGTGACAAAAAGTTTCTCAATTCAGAACTAAATCTTTTTTTATACTATAAAGTCAAGAAAAATTAATATCATTTATTCAATCTAAAATTTCGTAATAGCGTACAATCTTGCTAAATACTGTTAATTGGCAGAACTATTAGTAAGATAAACATATATATGCATCCAAAAAGTATAAGAATAATAACGTTCTTGATTTCTAGCTTCATCCTTACCACTCTCATACCATTAAAACAATTAGTTCGCGCACAATCAACTCCCCCCGATGGAGTCACAATTCCTCCAAATACGCCGCAAAGAATTGAAGAAACTATTCCCAAACCCACAGAAACACCTCTACCTACCAAACCAGAACCGATTTTACCTCCAGCTTTACAGGTACCAGATAGCGATACACCGAAACCACCCGCATCTTCCACAGACGAGCTAATTAATATTAAACAAATCAGAGTTTTAGGTAATACAGTTCTTAAAGACGAGATTAATCAACTGATCGAAGAATATAACAATTGCGATCGGAAAAATTGTTCCATCTCCTTTGAAAACTTAGTTAAATTACGCTCTGACATCACAAAATTATATATCGATAATGGTTATATTACTTCCGGTGCATTTATTTTAAATAACCAATTTCTAGAAACTGGTATTGTAGAAATTCAAGTAGTTGAAGGTGAATTAGAACAAATTGAAATCAACGGATTAAATAGACTGCAAAAAAATTATGTCCGCAGTCGTTTGGCATTAGCAACCAAACCTCCTTTAAACCGCAAACGTTTAGAAGAAGCATTACAATTACTACAGCTAAACCCTTTATTAAAACAAGTTAACGCTGAATTAGTCGCGGGTAGTACTTCCGGTAGAAATATCTTGCAAATCGAATTACAAGAAGCCCCTGCATTTAACGCAGGAATTGTAATTAATAACAATCAATCTCCTACTATCGGTTCCTTTCAAGGAATTGCATTCGCTAGTTATAATAATGTACTGGGCTTTGGCGATCGATTCAGTGCTGAATACGGTTTAACAGAAGGTTTAAATTTATTTAGTTTAACTTATCAAATACCATTTAATGCCTTAGACGGAACATTTAATATCCGCTACAGTAACAACGATAGTCAGATAGTTGAAAACAAATTTGATGACTTGGGTATTAACAGCAACTCAGAAACTTTATCGCTAGGATTGCGACAACCTTTAGTCAAAAAACCCGATACAGAATTTGCTTTGGGTTTAGCCTTAGACATCCGAAGTTCCCAAACATTCTTACTTGATGATATCCCCTACTCCTTCTCCCAAGGGCCAGAAGATGGTAAATCTAGAGTATCCGTAATCCGCTTTTCCCAAGACTGGCTGCAACGAAATGCAAAACAAGTAATTGCTGCGCGATCGCAATTTAGTTTAGGTATCGGTGCATTCGACGCAACCACCAACGACAGCGGTACCGATGGACGTTTTTTGGCTTGGCTGGGACAATTCCAATGGGTACAGCAAGTGTCACCCAAAACGTTAATGTTGGCCAAAATCAACGCTCAACTTACACCGGATGCTTTACTACCTTTAGAAAAAATCAGTCTCGGTGGAGTTGATACCGTGCGGGGATATCGTCAAAACCAACTTGTCACCGATAATGGTATTATTGGTTCGGTAGAATTGCGGCTTCCCCTAACTTCAAATAACTCGTTACAACTCAGACCATTTTTTGACATCGGTACAGTTTGGAATAACCGAGCAGAAAATCCCAACCCACAAACAGTTGCAGGTTTAGGAATGGGGTTAAACTGGCAGCCTCGACGCGACTTATTTTTACAAATAGATTACGGTATTCCCTTAATAGCAGTTGAAGACGAAGGCGATTCATTGCAAGAAAATGGACTGTATTTTACGCTACGCTATCAACCCTTTTAATCTAAGGATATTGCGTATAAGAACAACATATATAGGAAGCAAAAACAGTATATATTTTCTTTATTTATTTGACTGTTTACCTTACCTAGTCTTCATCTAACGGCAGTTATGACAGCATAAATGCGTACCGCAATACATTTTTTATGCCGAAAGTGATAACTTCTAATAAAGATACTGTAAAGCCCAAGTATAAACACTGTTTATATGATTTAATTTTCGCAGAGGTCTAATAATTATTATTCAACATTGCCCAATCAAATTCGGCTTCAAAGATTTTAAGTCAAAAAATTAATTCGCAAGTAGTAAGTAATAAAGCAGGGAATTCTATGAGTTTAAATTTAAAAAAAATGGTGGTAGCAGCTGCGGTTGTGGCGAGTACGGTGGGGTTTTTTGCAGAGTCTGCTAAAGCTCAGACATTCCCGAATATTCCCGGTCTTAATCTTAATATCCCAATTGCACAGCATTCCGGAGATTCCGATTTTAAGCAGGATCAAATACAGTTGGAAGCTTCATTTGATATATTGACAGACCGACCTTTCGATCGAGCTTTTAATAACTTTTCCTTAACAAACCCAACCAATGGTGAGACGCTTTTCACATCTGCGATCGGGAGCATAGAAGCAGATTTACTTGAGAGTGAAAATGAAGTGGAAGAATTTTTGGCAAATGTGGGATTGAACGATTTTGGAATTACCAGAGATGACGTATTTGCTCAGATTCCAAATGGGGAAGAATCTATTGCTAGTTATGTAGTGGATCTTAATGATTTAAACTCGAACGAAGAGGGAAAATTAATATTGTTTTATGACAATGCATTGGCAACGTTTCCGGAGGAAGGTGCTTTAAATCGTTTAGCTCAGTCTACGGCAGAAGTTGTAAGATATGTCGGAACAGAAACAGTTCCGGGAGTATTCATTCGTGACTCTAGAGAAAATTTAGACAATCTAGAGCAAGTTAGAAATGGGCGTACCGTAGATTTATTTGGTGTAGGTGTTGATTTCCCAGCCAGCAGACCATTTTCAGTAACAACTCCAGCAACAGTTTCAGAACCAACTACAGGAAGTAGTTTATTGATTGCAGGTGCTTTTGGTGGGTTATTCATACTCAAGCGGAATCAACGTATGAACAAACAAAGAGCGAAGATCGAAAATTAAAAAGCAGCAAGCAGTAAGAAACCAGATTTCTTTATATTCAAGGTTCGTAGTAGCGCTAATCTACGAACCCCTAATAACTTATGTGGTGGACTACTTGTGAGTACAAAATATAAAATCAGCAGCAGCTTTACAAAGTTTAATCAACACCCAACCCTATATCGATATATCCTGCTATTAGCTGTGGGAAAAGTCTCCAGAGGTACTCGTTGCCAACTTAGCAGGAGGTTTAATGAAAGCTTCTACTTTACAATTTGGGCTTATTAACGGAAGTATTGCATTATCCTTCGTGCTTGCTTCTATTCGGGTTGGGGCGCAAATAACTCCTGATAACACACTTCCCAGCAATTCTGTAGTTACAGAAGAAAACAACATTACTGTAATTAAAGAAGGTACCGTTAACGAGGAAAATACCAACCTGTTTCACAGCTTTCAAGAATTTTCGATTGAATCTGGTAATACTGCCCGTTTTGAACATAATCCAAACATTGACAATATTATTACACGGGTAAGAGGAGCCGCTTCTAATATTAACGGTACTATTCAAACACGTATCAATGGAAGTACAGATCCAGGTAGTGCGAATCTTTTTATTATTAATCCCAATGGCATCATCTTCGGAGAAAATGCCAGTTTAGATATCGGTGGCTCATTTATTGGCAGTACGGCAGATAGCATTAACTTTGCTGATGGAACGAAATTTAGCGTTGCTGACGCTCAAAACTCAGCTTTATTAACTGTCAGTGTTCCTTTAGGGCTACAATTTGGTTCAAATCCGGGAGAAATTGTTAATCGCTCTCAAGTAAGTTCCAATGGTTCATTCCAAGTTTCAAATGGTAAAACTCTAGCATTGGTAGGGGGCAACCTTTCTTTAGAAGGTAGTAATTTAATACTCACAGAAGGAAGAATTGACTTAGGTAGCGTTGGGGCTAATAGTTTTGTCGATATCAATGAAAATGAAACAGAAACCGATTACGAACTTGGGTATACAGGTGTAGAAAATTTTGGAGATATTACACTAAAAACAGCTATTGTTGTTAACAGTGGTGAAGGTGGCAACGCGATCCAAGTACGGGGAAAAAATATAAATCTTCTCGAAGGTTCACTCATCTTTTCTGGCGTAACAGGCTCAATTCCAGGAAAAAACTTAGTTATCAATGCCTCTGAATCTTTGACATTAAGTGGAGGCTCACGAATCTTAGCTACTACCCAAGCTCAAGGAAGAGGAGGAGACGTGAGATTACAAACTTCCTCTTTGACATTAAGTGGAGGGGCAAATATCGGAACTTTCACTCAAAATGATGGCGAAGCAGGAGATGTGATAGTGGAAGCTTCAGATTCCATAGAGCTTGAGGGAATATCTTCGGAAAATAACTCTCCTACTACTCCTACTAGTATCATTGCTCAGGTTCTCCAAGAAAGTACGGGTAATGGTGGTGATATACAGATAAAAACTAGGCAACTAAGTATTAAAGGTGGAGCCATTATCGATGCTTCTACATTTGGTAGAGGTAATGCAGGGAACGTAGAAGTTGTTGAAGCCGATAGCATCAAACTTGTAGGAAGAACACCAGATTTTAACAATCCCAGTGGAATTTTTGCTCAAGTGGCAGAAGGAGCAAGCGGAAATACAGGTAATGCAGGAACTCTCAATATTGAAACTAGACAACTCATTATAGAAGCAGGAGCGCAAATATCTAGTGCGGGGCGTAAAAATGGCAATGGGGGAAATGTAAATATAAATGCCTCAGATTCTCTTACACTCACCGGAAGTTCACCCACTGCAACATTACGGAGTGGTAGTAGTGGAATTTTTGCTACTGCCGAAGGTGAAGGAGCTACCGGCAACCCCGGAAGTTTAGATATCAAAACCAAACTGCTAACGGTGGAAAATGGCGGTAAAATCTCAGCAAATAACAGAAGTACTGGACAACAGCCAGGAAATTTAACCTTGAATGTTGATAATTTGCTAATTCGTGATGGAGGGTTGGTTCAAGCTGGCACTTTTAATACAGGCCCAGGTGGTAATTTAACGGTTAACGCTAAGAATTCTGTAGAAGTTTCAGGTTCAGCAAATAACATTCTCGGTGAGGATATTGTTAATAGTACGATTACGGTGAGCAGCGAAGGTACTGGTGTAGGAGGTAACTTAGAAGTCAATGCCGATAGAATTGAATTGAGTAATCAAGGCGAACTTAAAAGTGAATCCCAAGCCAATGCTGACGCGGGCAATATTACCTTAAATCTTAATGAATCGTTGTTCTTGCGTCGTGGAAGTCAGATTTCTACTTCTGCGGGTACTGCTCAAGCTCCCGGCAATGGTGGTAATATTTTTATCAATACCCCGTCGGGTTTTATCGTTGGCGTGCCCAAAGAAAACAGTGATATAACCGCGAATGCTTTCACTGGTGCTGGTGGTAATATTGCAATCAATTCACAAGGTATCTTTGGTATAGAATCCCGCTCCGAGCAAACTCTGCAAAGCGATATTACAGCCAGTTCGGAATTAGGTGTTCCGGGAAATATCAATGTCATCACTCCAGACAATAACGGTATCCAGAACAGCTTAATAGAATTAGCAGAAAACCCAATTGATAGCGAAACTTTAGTTGCCAGTACTTGCGTGGTTAGAAGTAATGAAAGAAACGGCAGCTTTATTATTACAGGTAAAGGTGGTTTATCCTATAGTCCGGGGAATCCAGTATCCTCTGTATATTCTGCGGTTGAAGTGCAGCCCGTACCAAATAATACTTCATCAACTAAACCGAATCCGAGATGGAAAATAGGTCAACCCATTGTAGAGCCATCTGGTATTTATCGTTTGGCAAATGGACGACGCATACTTAGTAGAGAATGTGGGAAGTAAACATTTTTTTATTACCTACTAGTTCATTTCATTAACAGGAATGGCCCCAATTGTCTAGTGGACCAGGTTGGTGCGTGACACTCAAAACCTTATTACTACGTTCAAAATTTCATGGGTTTGAGTAGTGCGAGCCGGAAAGCTCACTATTGATCGCGAGCGAGCGAGACGCTGTCCTAAGAGGACACGCTACGCGTTCACCGGAGGTGCGGTTAACGCACTACGAATGTTTTACCCATCAGAATTAATGTGGCGGAATACTACTAGTCCACCACATTAATTTTGCGGGGTATGACATTTATAATTGTAGGTTGGGTTGAACGAAGTGAAACCCAACACCCGAGTTGGGTTGCGCTCCGCTTAACCCAACCTACGAAGAGGTATCTTAACCCATCAGAATTAATGTGGCGGAATACTACTGGTTCACCACATAAGTTATGAGGGGTAGCACATTCGTAGTGCGAGCATCTTGCTCGCTGGCGCTATCGAGCGAGCAAGATGCTCGCACTACGCAAACCCATCAGAATTAATGTGGTCGAGTACTAGTACTTCACCACATTAATTCTGAGGGGTAGCATAATGGTATTTGTAGGTTGGGTTGAACGGAGTGAAACCCAACATCCGCGTTGGGTTGCGCTTCGCTTAACCCAACCTACGAATCAATCTCTCAACCTAGCAAAACTTATGTGGTGGAGTACTAGTAGTTCACCACATAAGTTATGAGGGGTAACGCGCTCGTAGTGGGAGCGTCTCGCTCCCTCGTTACAACCAGCGAGCAAGATGCTCGCACTACCTCGACCCATCAGAACTTATGTGGTGAACTACTACTTACCTATTACCTATTACCAATCCTCGCTTTAAAAATCTTAATTAGTAAAAACAAGGTTTTCAATCCAAAAAATATTCTATTACATAGCCCAGGTTTATTTTTTAGACTTATTTAACTGATAACTGCTAACTGTCAAAGCCAATTTCCCACTAATACATAAGGTGCCCAAATTAATGGTGGTTGGCTATTTTTTAAAAGTTTAATTTGAGCTTGCTGTAAAGCTTTGGCTTTGTTCAATTTGTTCTGCTGTAATTCTTGGTAAAATTGACTCATCAATTGAGCCGTAGATTCATCTTCAACAGCCCATAAGCTGGCTAAAGTACTTCTTGCACCTCCACGCACGGCAATTCCAGAAAGCCCTAAACTTGCTCTTTTATCTCCACTAGCGGTTTCGCAAGCACTAAGAACTAATAGTTCAATTGCTTGAGCATCTGGATTTGTATTAATCTGAAATAATTTATCAAACTCTTCAATTTTGAGTAGTTTGTTCCACGTCAATATATAGGTTTCTTCAAAATTTGAACTAAAATTACCGTGGGTGGCAATATGAACTATCGTATATTTGCCTGAATCAATTTGGTTTCTTAAGTTGATATGGGTGAAGGTTTTATTTAACAATTTTTTACTATTAGGTATTTGTAAGTCAATTGTGTTTAACTCAAGCTGCACGTTACTCAGAGGTAAAAATTCTTTATTATCAATCAGTCGCTTTTCGGTGACTCCAGCCATGAGAATATTTAATTCTTTTCTTTGTAACGGTTTTGGCTCTAACATTTGCAAGCCTGGAGTTAAAACAATGGCATATTTTTCGATCAGGTATTTTTGCTGTTTTTCTTGCGCTTGACTATCGTAGAGTACCGCCATTGGAATATTTCTTAAATTTCCATCCAATACAAATACCAATGTTTCTATGTCCAACTTTTGTAAATCGGCTTCTAATGGTTGAATTAACCAACTATATATCTTTGCGGATATTTTATTTATCTGGTTAATCTGCTCTGGTTGTCTGAGGCTATATTGTAATTTTTCTAAGGTGTTTTCAAGTTCATTTGCTTGAATAAATGTGGTGTAACGATTAAATTTCTTTTGATTGGGAAGCTTGAGAATTATTTCCAGACGGTTTTGTAAAATAATCGGATAAATAACTGCTGCTGTAGTATCTGTTCGATCGACTACTGTATCAATAATTTCAGGTTTAGCCTGCAAACAAACTTCCTGAAAGTAATTTTCTATTTCTCTTAATTGTAGAGCTTCAATGACATCGCGGGCTTTTTTCAAGTTTTTTTGACTTATATTTTGACTTATATTCTGAGATAATGGTGAGTGTAAAAGTAAATCAACTAGTTGTCTATAAACTGGTTCTACATTATCTCGAAATGAATATTGGATATCTGAATTGAGTACGAGCAAATCACCACGCAAATCATTTAAGTTATCTACTGCTCGATCGTAATAATCTATGGCTTGGGTGATATTTTCTTGAAGTTTGAATATATATCCTAATTGCCATTGCCACAGATAAGCAATATCTTTCGCTTCTATTCTCAAGGCTAAGTCAACAGCTTTTTTAGTTAGTTTCTCAGCATCATCTAAATTTTGGGTTTGTAAGTATACGCTACCAAGAGTACCTATTCCATAAGATTGCAATCTTGTATCTCCTAAAATTTCCGCTTGTTTAATCGAGAAAGCTAAAATTTTGGCTATGTTTTCCCACTCTGGTGCATTGCTGGGACTAACTTGTTTTAATGATAATAGATTTTGTGCTAAATTAATCCGAGCCTTAAGTGATGTGTTAGATACGGGTAATTTATTGATTTTTGATTGTATTTGAGAGAATAATTTGCCAGCTTTTGAAAATTCTTCAAGTTCTATTAATACACTAAATTCATTTAATTTCGCTTTAACTTTGATTGCGGGTGATGTCGATATGAAGACGGTTTTATCGTAGCTTTGTAGTGCTTGCTGATATAGTTTTCTTGTCTCTTCTGTGGCTTTAGATATGGGTTTACGAACATAAGCTAACGGTGAAGTTTTTTCAAATATTGTTGCATTTAGTAAAGGCGATCGCCCTTTATTTGCTTTTGCACGTTGAGCATTACCTAAACTCAGTAGAGTTTGAGCTATTTGAGGGGTAGATTTAATTTGTTCGGCAATTTGATAGCTTTGCTGTAAAGTTGTTAAGGAAGCTTCAATTTCCCCTAAATGTAGTTGAACGTCACCCAAACTCCGTAATGCTGTTACTTTAAGAATAGAAGCTGGTTGTTTGTTTAATTCCCGAAGCACATCTGCTAAAATTGTACCAGCTAGCTGGTAACGTCCTAAAGCTTGTAATGCGAGGCTTTGATTGATTAAACTACGATTTCTTGCACGATCAAAATTAGCTCGTTCGTAGATAGCAGTAGCTTTTTTCCAGTTTTCTAAGGCTAGTAAGGGTTTTCCTAAAGTTAGCTGTAGGTTAGCTTGAATATCTAAAACTTGAGCAAATACTTTTAATACTTCCTTGTCATCATTGATATTTGATTGATTTTCTAATAATTGACGGCTTTGCATGATGTAGTTCAAAGCTTGCTGATATTCTCCAATTTGTTTGTAAGCGTTGGAAATATTGCTAAGTGCGATCGCCTGCTTAAGTGGATTATTTTGGCTTTGAAAAATTTGCGCTGCTTGCTTTAAAATTGATATCGCTTCTGAAAATCTTTGTGCATCGTAAAATATTTTAGCTTTTTTCAGCAAGCTTTGTGGATCTATCTGATTTTGAGTAATTTTTGCAGAAGTATAAATATCCTGATAAATATCTTGGTAAATATCTTGAGCATCAGCTTTCGGAAGCAAAGCCCAAATGAAAGTAAATATAGCTGCTAAAGCAAATAAACTTATTTTAGAGAGCCATTTTTGATATCCCATCTTTTGGCTTTTTTGTAGCTACATATTTTACCTTATACTAATTAGACATCTCCGGGAATTAAATACGCGTCACCCATAAACCTTGTAGAGACGCGATATTATGACCTTGCGGTCACGCAATACCTACGGTACGCTCCGCTAGGCGCTAACGCGTCTCTACATCTTTTTCGGAGATGTCTATTCTGCATGACTTAGTTCCATCCTCAAACCTTCCCCGATACCCGAATAGAATTTATTTACTTACCGCCGCAACTGCTGACTTCTGTGCCGAGCGAATCCCTTCCATCTTCATCCTCACCCCTTTTGCAGGAGCCAAAGTCACTCCCCGACGCTGGGGTTTTTCAGGTTTATTATCTGCCAAAGCCAACTTATAACCAGATACTACTGTTGCTAATACCAGCTTCATTTCAAATTCCGCTAAAGCATAACCAATACAGCGTCTTGCTCCAGCACCAAAAGGCATAAATTCATAGGGAGAAAATTGTCTTTCGATAAATCTTTCTGGTTTAAATTGCTTAGAGTCTGGGTATAAATCTTCTCGATGATGCAACAGATAAATGCAGCCCCAAATATCGGTTCCCGGTTCTATCTCATAACCTAACAACTCCACAGGTTCTTGCACTTCTCTAACAAATGTCGCTAATGCAACGGGATAAATCCGCAAAGTTTCGTTACAGACAGCACTGAGATACGGAAGCCTAAATATACTTATAGGGTCGGGCTTTTCTCCCAGACTATCTAATTCTTGCAATAACTTTTCCCGTACTTCTGGCTTTTGATAAATCCAATATAATCCCCAAGCCATAGCTGTAGCAGTAGTTTCGTATCCAGCAAGCAGTAATGTCATCAACTCATCGCGCAATTCTCGATCCGTCATTGAGTTGCCATCTTCATCTGTTGCAGACATCAATAAGGAAAGTATATCAATACGATTTGTATTATCTAGCTCAGAACGTCTTTCGTTAATCTCAGCATATAGCAATTTATCGAGTTGCTCCCTTTGCCGTAAGTAATGACCCCAAGGACTAAATTTACCCAAATCTTGTTGTAAAATGGGAAACAATAAAAAGCCAAAAGCCAAGGGAGAACGGAATAAATCCATCATTGCAATGATTAGGGACTTAATTTGTTGATAGCGCTCTCCTTCGTACAAACCAAACACAGCCTGCAACATCACACTCAGAGAAATTTCTGAGGTGACATCACGAGCAGTAAAAATTTTATCTTGTGGTAATTGACTAAATACTTTTTCGGTAAGAGAGCAAATTAGTTTACCGTAGGTTTGCATTCTCTCACCGTGAAATTGCGGCATTAACAATTTGCGATCGCGTTTGTGGCGACTTCCATCAAGTAAAAATAAAGAATAGTTCCCAACTAATGGCTGTAGAGTTTTATTTGCCTCTCCGGGGGCTGTGAGTTTTTTGCGATCGTTAGTCAATATTTCTTGAATTGCTTGGGGATGATTGGCAAATATAATCGGTTTTTCGCTACCCACTATCCGAGAAGTAAAGATATCGGGATACTGCTTCACGGATCTTTCCATGAAATGTAGCGGCTTGGCAATCCATTCGTATCGTTGTTGCAAGACTGGAGTTGTCAGAAGATTTGGGGTTTTCATAAAGTTACTCGTTTACTACAATGTCTTAAATATGGTTTAACATAGCTTAACGTTTGTGAGGACAAAAGATAGTAAAGTAAATCGATGGTTCAACCCAATCGGTTAAATGAATATATTCATTTTCATCTATAAATCTATCGTCGGGTTCTTCTGTAGATTGAATGTCTTGTTCTAATTCGTCATCAATATAAATTAGTTTAATCAAAGCAGCTAATTTTGACCATGTGATGGAGAAAGGATTTTGCAAATATTTAATGAAGAGTGTTTTATTTATCTTCTTTTCAGATAAAGAATCTTGATTCATGATTTAGTCCTCATAATTTTCTAACTTTTGATAGATGGTCAAATCTTTTTCTGTCGTAATCCTCATTAAAACGTAACTGACTTGTGCCTTGAGGATTTGCCGTCAAAATTAAGATTGTTTTCACTAATTCACAATCCCCAAATTTTTACTACTCTTATATATGGGTGAGAGCCGAATCAACTTATGCACTTACAACCCAAATCAACTGCATAAGTTATCAAAAGTTGACCCATATAATAACTAGCGCATAGGTTAAAAAAAAATTATGTCTCTAATAAGCGATCGCAGAGAATGACAAAAATTTTATTGATTGAATCGCAATTACAAATTTGCAAAATTTTTCTCAAATGCTTGGAGACACAAGGGTTTGATGTGATAGTGGCAGAAAATAGCGCTATTGGTTTGAGTAAAGTACAATCCGAATTACCCGATCTAATCATCAGCGATTTGATCGTCTCAGAATCTGAAGATTGTAACCAAAATTATCTATTAGCTCTGCGCGAACAACCCTACACAGCTATTACCCCTTTAATTGTTGTCATTGATAAAGACAATCAAGCTGACATCCGCAAAGTGATGGAAATGGGGGCTGATGACTGTATTACTAAGTTTTGTACCGAAGAGCAATTACTAAAAACAATTAAAGTTCGTTTGAAACGATTTACATTTCTTCAACAATGGTGCGTTACACAAATTAAAGAAATAATTTGATCTCAACTGCATAAGTTAGTAAAAGCTTTCCCATATAGTAAATAGGACAAAGCAAACCATAGCGAGTTAATCTTCTATCTAATGCTTAAAAAAGCTGTAATCATTGGTGCTGGCTCATGCGGACTACTTTTAGCTGATTATTTGTTAAATCGTGGCAACCAATATCAAGTTAAAATCTACGAACGTCGTCGAGATCCGCGCCTTGCATCTTATGGTGACTCCAGAACATTTCCTATAGTTATTAGTGAAAGGGGATATAAGGCTTTAAGCCAAATTCCGGAGCCTGAAGAAGCTGTAAAAGCCACAAGCATGGTTATTCACCGTAATGATTTAGTAAAAGTACTCCTCAAACAAGCAATTAGTAAATACAGCACTCCAAAACTTTCTATTAACTTTAATTACAAATGTGATGGTTTAGTTGCTCCCCCGAAAGAAAATTCCTGGGATTTGGCTAAAAAAACGATTAAATTTCATAACCTTAAAACTGAAACTAATATTAATATTGATTGCGATTTGTTAATTGGTGCAGATGGAGCGCGTTCTATAGTAAGAGAAATATTTGCAAATTTATCAGACTCCTTCGAGTATTCCCAAGAATATATTCCCACTGCTTACAAATCGATTTTTATTCCTCCTGATGGTAAAAACCATCGCAATCGCTATCATCTAGGTGAAAATTGCTTATTAATCGGAGATGCGGCTCATGCACTATCCCCTGCATTGGGACAAGGCTGCAATAGTGGTTTAGAAGATGTATTTATATTAAATAATCTTTTGGATGAGTATAGCGATAATTGGTCAGAAGCTATCGAACAGTTTACTATTCGTCGTAAAGCTGATGCAGATGCTGTAGTCGAACTGAGTAGTTACGCAACTCCAATGTCATCAAGATTGTTTATCAAATTTGATATTAAACAAAATATTCAAAAATTTCTTTACAAATTATTTCCTCGATATTTCTTTCCTGGATTATTTGAAAGCTTATCTCAACCTAACATCAGATATGCAGAAATTTTGGAGTTTTACAGAGGATGGGTATCAAAAGTCAAAAAATCTAATGAAAAACTGTTAGCACAGTTTTAATTTTTTTTAATATTTGCCAAAAAATAGAAGTAGAGGTTTATGATGCAAAATACCAATGATAAAAGAATTAACAGCAAAGAAGAAGCTAATATGTATTATGACAGTAACCAAGAATCTTTTTATAATACTTGGCAAGAATATATAGACAGTTTTAAGAACGAAAATAAAACAAACCAAGCAAATATAACATATCAATGTTCCGGTAACGAAATATTTGCAATATGTACGATTATAACTATTATGTTCATCAGTATCGGAGGTAATATTTTGATTAGAAATAGAACTAAACAACAATTAATTTATAATGCCATACCACAAGCATCAACTACTATTAGTCAATGAATAAAGTCGATTTACTGCATAAAATAGTTGCAGGAGATATCGGGATTGAGGATCGGGAAGTAAAGAGTAGGGAGTAGAAGAATGTACCTCCTAGACTTGCAAACCGCTGTATTTTCTTTTAGAGAAGCACAATGAAAAAATTAGATGAATCCAAAATTGCATCAGACAAAAGTATAATCTATTTGATGGAATATAGCGAAAAATTCCGGGTACGAAATTCTCAAAAAAAAATCAAAAAAATAAATAACAACGTTTGTCCGCTAAAACCGGAATTTAGAAAATATGTTCCCTTAACTAGTCTAAAAGATAAATCTAACTCTACAGCTAAATCCGTTTTTATCTCTACGTTCGTAATATGTATTTGGTGTTTTGCCATGCTGTTATTAGCTAAAGCGAGCCATCAGTTTTTAAAAGAAATTTGTCTTCATACAGTTCAACAAATAAATTTGAATCGTGAATAATATTAAACATCATTCACGAACCAGAAATATCTATTGTCTCGCCATAATATTTTTTTTAATAATCCTAACTTTTATATTTACGCTAATATAAATAGCATCGGATTCATCAGGAGACAAACATAAATGTCTACACTAAAATTGCCCAAAGGTTCTCAGAATATATCCTTGTTAGAAAAACTGCAACGGATTACTAACCCCTTGGAGTTTTTTGAAAAACAAGCACAACTTTATGGCGATATATTTACTCTGCCCCCATCGGGTTCAAGCAATAACGCTCAAATTGTAATTAGTAATCCCCAAGGTATTGAGAAGATTTTCACAGCTAATTTAAAACAATTGGATTCTGGTAAAGCAGCGGGGGTAAAACCATTCCTTGCCGGAGAGCGATCGCTACTTGCTCTTTCAGGAGAACGCCACAAGCGAGAACGAAAGCTGTTGATGCCGCCTTTCCACGGAGAACGGATGCGAGCTTATGGGGAGATAATTAGGGAGCTTACAGAACAAGTAACGAGCCGATGGGATGGCACTTTCTGTATCCGTTCGTCTATGCAAGCTATTTCCTTCCAGGTTATTTTAAAAGCCGTGTTTGGTTTAGAAGATGGCGTGCGTTACCAACTACTAACTCAACTGCTGACTCAAAGGCTAGAAGGAGGTAAATCTATTTTTAGAGCAATGGTGCTGCTTTTGCCCATTTTGCAGCAGGATTGGGATCCGTTAAGTCCTTGGGGGCGTTTGAAAGAAAATGAGCGGCAAATCGACCGAGTTATCTATGCTGAAATTAACGAACGGCGATCGCAGCCAGATCCATCTCGCACTGATATCCTCTCTTTGATGATGGCAGCCCGCGATGAGGATGGCGAGCCGATGAGTGATTTAGAACTACGGGATGAGTTGATAACCCTGTTAATTGCAGGACATGAAACCACGGCATCTTCTTTAGCTTGGGCGTTTTACTGGATTCACCACCTGCCGGAGGTGCGGGAAAAACTGCTACAAGAATTAGATAGCTTGGGTAAATATCCCGATCCGAACGAGATGATGAAATTACCTTATTTAAATGCGGTTTGCCAAGAAACACTGCGGATTTATCCCGTAGTAAACCTTGCCCTGCCGCGAGTGGTTACATCGCCGATAGAAATTATGGGATATCAGTTAGAACCCGGTACTATAGTTTCTGCCTGTATATATTTAACCCATCATCGAGAAGATTTGTATCCTGACTCAAAGCAGTTCAAGCCAGAGCGATTTTTAGAAAGACAATTTTCTCCCTACGAGTATTTACCCTTTGGTGGTGGTAGCCGTCGCTGCATTGGCTACGCTTTTGCTTTGTTTGAAATGAAACTGGTTCTGACGACTATACTATCTAATTGGCAGTTAGAACTAGCAGATAATAAACCCGTGAAGCCAGTACGCCGAGGACTTTTGATGTCACCAAGTCAAGTGCGGATGGTTGCAAGTAAACGAACTCATAGGCAAGTCCAGACTGCTTCTAATGTTACGTTTCATTAATTGTACTTTCAAAAATGAATGATATTGCAAGTATTAGCAACGAAATTTTAACAGGGCAGGGATTTGTGATACTTCCCGAAGTATTGAGTGCATCGGAAACACAAGCAGCTAGGGATACTATTCTCCAGCTTGCCGAGGCAGAAAAACAACAAGGGAAGTTATTGATTGATGGAAAAAGGGAACGGCTTTTTGGCTTAATTTACAAAGATAAAATCTTTGAGATGCTGGTACAGCATCCGAAAATAATCGAAATTATCGAAACTATGTTGGGGGAAGACATGACGATGAGTGGCCATAGCGCTCACATTCTCAATCCCGGTGCTACAAGCATGGGAATACACGTAGATTATCCTTATTTCGCCATGAAGCCACCATTTTCACCTCATCCAATAATGAACGTTCAAGTCATTTGGATGGTTGAAGGTTTTACAGAGAAAAATGGTGCGCCAGTTTTTGCACCAGGTAGCCAAACACTTGGTAGTCTACCCAAATCGTCGCACTTTTCCCAAATAGCCAAAAAACTCACGGGGAAGGCAGGCTCGGCAATTCTTTCTCACGGGCTTTGTTGGCACGATACTTCTGCTAATTCTGCCGATAAGCCAAGGGTGTCGATATTAGCTAATTATACTCCTAAATTTGTGCGTCCGATGTTAGACATTTCCCGTGATATGCCACAAGAAGTTTTGGACAACGCTAGCCCCAAACTCAAACAATTACTCGGATACGAATTTCAATCATCCCTTTTCCAGGATATTCATAGATTTAGTCCCACGGGTTGGAAATAGATCGAGTCTTGATTAACGTTTTTTTTTGGAGAAATCCACAATGACTGCCACAATTCTTCACATTCAAAATAAAAATCGCACCCCAGATCCGACGTTAGTTAAACTAGAAGATTTTGACTATACAGAAGGAGAAAATATTGATCCTATAACTATCGTTGAAAATCCTAATATTACTTTATATTGTCTCGATTTTCAAAATCAACGAGCAATTTTTGTTGAAACTCCTAGGGATGCCGACCTTTTTCAATCTGCTTTTTTCTACTTAGCTCAGTATGAATATGCACAAAGATTAATTGCAGTACCGTATAAAGAATTGCCTCTATTAGTCGATCGCATAAACCCCACTAAAAATCCAATTGAGCTAATTTTAATTTACTCTGTTGGTCGCTGCGGCTCCACTTTATTAAGTAAAGTATTCGATCGAGTTGGTATTCAAAGCTTATCAGAACCAGATATTTTTTCTCAAATTGTTGGCTTGCGAAATCCTGACAAAAGTAACGACGAACAGATTACAGGAATTTTAAAAGCTTGTATTTATCTACTAGCCAAACCTACAGGGGATAAAAAAACCTCATGCTGTGCAATTAAGTTTCGCAGCTTTGCGATCGAACTGGCAGATTTAATTTATCGAGCTTTTCCCGATGCCAAAAGCATTTTTCTGTATCGTAACGCAGAAGACACGATCAAATCATCGATACGCTCTTTTGGCATTCTAAGTAAGATGCTGCCGACAATCAAAGAAAATATTAATTTGTATAGTAGATTTATTCCTTTACTCAAAGATTATGCAGACGATATAGATTTTACAGATCCTCAAGCTGTAGATTTATATACAACTTTGTGGCTATCAACAATGCAAAGCTATTTATCATTACACAAACAAGGAATTACTACTTGTGCCCTGCGCTATGAAGATTTGGTAGCACAACCGGAGCAGATTCTTTCTGACTTATTTCAACAATGTGGTTTAGCGATCGCCCAAGTAAAGAATGGGTGTGAAGCATTTAACAGAGATTCTCAAGAGGGTTCGAGCTTATCAAGAGAAAATACTCGTAAAAATCAAGTTGAACCATCGGATAGTTTAGAAATTCGGGAAAAAATCGATAATTTATTGAAAAAACATCCAACAATTAAAACATCAGATTTTATCGTGCCCGATACTTTAGGTTATGCAAAGTAAGAGTATTTACAGAAAATTGTAGTTATTTTAGTTAAAGTAGGCAATTTAGTAAAAATTAAGTCTACTTTGTAGAGTTTGTAGCAAAATCTAACATAAAAGCGCTCCCGATTGTTATCTCTTTTCTGTGCGCCCTAGAAGGGTTTTTTTTATCGGTAATCTTCTACCGGGAAAGGAGTAGTAAATATTCGCAATCAATTATTTGTGGGGAAAACCAGCATGACTCATTTCGGCATCATTTGTCCTATTTCTTCCGGTCATCTCAATACTATACTGCCATTAGGATCTGAACTAAAAAAACGCGGTCATCGGGTAACAGTACTGGCAATTTTAGATGCTAAACAGAAAACTATGGCAGCAGGATTAGAATTTCAACCCATAGCAGAAGATGAATGCCCAATAGGTTCGAGAGCAGAAGCATTTGCACTCTTGGGCGAATTAAGTGGTTTAGCTGCATTGCAATATACGATAAAACTGCTTGCACATGGAGCAACTCGTAACCTGCAATACCTTCCAGAAGCGATAAAAAAAGCCGGAATAGAAGCTTTATTAATAGATCAAGTCACACCAGAAGGTAAAACTGTAGCAGAATACCTCGATATCCCTTTCATTACCGTATGCAGCGCTGTAATGCTATATCAAGACGCAAACATTCCTCCTCATTTTACCCTGTGGCAATATAGCCCTACTTGGTGGGCACGTTTACGCAATCAACTGACTTATCAGATACTTAGTCGCGTTGCTAAACCAATTGGAAATGCGATCGCGCAGTATCGGCAAGAGTGGAATTTACCTCGGCACTCCCACCCCAATGGTGGCTACTCTCCACTAGCTCAACTTAGCCAACAACCGGCTGAATTTGAATTCCCCAGACAAAAACTGCCTAAATCTTTTCACTTTACCGGACCTTACCATACTACAGCTAGTCGGGAACCAGTTGCTTTTCCTTGGGAGAAACTAACCGGGCAACCTTTGATTTACGCTTCAATGGGAACGTTGCAAAATCGTCTTTTACCAGTGTTTGAGAAAATTGCTGTGGCTTGTGAAAAATTAGACGCTCAATTAGTAATTTCTCTAGGAGGTTCCGCGACTCCAGAATCATTACCTAATTTGCCGGGGAATCCTCTGGTAGTAGGATATGCGCCGCAATTAGAACTGTTACAAAAAGCCGCTCTTACCATAACCCATGCCGGAATGAATACCACCTTAGAATCATTAACTAATGGAGTGCCGATGGTTGCGATTCCAATAGCTAACGATCAGCCAGGAATTGCAGCACGCATTGCTTGGACGGGTACGGGAGAGGTTATACCCTTGGCTAAATTGAGCGTAGAAAGGTTGCGTAAGGCTGTTGAACGGGTGTTAACCGAAGATTCTTACAAAAAAAATGCTTTGAGGTTGCAAGAGGCGATTAAGGAATCGGGAGGAGTTATTAAAGCTGCCGATATTATTGAAGAAGCAGTATCTGCTGGTAAGTCCGTTTTGTCTCGTGCATGAAACATTAATTAGGATTTATTTGATTACGTCCTTAACTTAAATAATTTAATAATTATCATGAAATTGACAATTATTTTCTAAAAAAGATTACAAATTTATGTCAAATTTAACTTCTGAAATTACCCTTGCTAATGGGATGGAAATATTTTATTTGAACGAAGAATCGGAAATTATATAGATAAAAAAAGAGGATCGATCAAATATTAAACAAGTTGTTGAAGTAAACAATTTATAAGGTAGAGTGAAAATAACTCCAGATTTACTGAAACAACGTGAGTTCAATCAAGTTTGAATCGAGCAGGAATCGATTTTTAAAGGTTCTGATATTTTGAATATCTATGCTTTAAAATATAAGTCTGAGCGTTTTATTCTTTAATAATTTGTTGTTTGCTCGTGGACGTAAATCATTTTGCGGTAAGCGAAAAAATGTTGTAAGTATAAGTTCATAATAAAAGCAAAAATCATATTTAAGGTTCATGTCGTTATGGAATCGAAGCATACTCCTACTTCGGTTCTATTATCTTTCTATACTGCATAAGTTACACTCCGCAATTCCTATAAAAATGTAACTTTAGGAGATACATTGTTATGACTGAGGTGACAAATTTTTACGCTTTACTTATTGGTATCGATCGCTATGAGCCAAATAATTTATATAAAAATTTGCGAGGATGTGTTGGAGATATCGATTTAGTTGCAGATTATCTCCTAAAGACTTTGCAAGTTCCTGGGAAAAATATTTGGAAATTAACTTCTCCTTTTGAAGAAACTACTAAACTATCGGAAATTAGATCGGCACGAAAGGAACTAAAGCCAAGCTACGAAAATATTGTTAATGCTTTTAAGGAAATCACCGCAACCGCAGGATCGGGAGAACAAGTATATATTCATTATTCTGGACATGGGGGACGCGCTCTTACCGTTTACCCGGAACTGAAGGGTGAGGGATTAGATGATGAAAGCATTGTCCCAGTTGATGTAGGTAGTTCGGGAAATCGTTATTTGCGGGATGTTGAAATTGCTACCTTGGTTAAACGCTTGACTGATAAAGGCTGTATTGTCACGGTTATTTTTGATAGCTGTCATTCGGGGGGTGCGACAAGGGGAGATTGTGCGATTCGGGGTAGCCAAAATGATGGCATTGATGACGCTCCTAGAAGCCAAGATAGTTTAGTTGCTTCCCGCGAGGAATTATTAAATAACTGGCGGATTTTAACTCAAACTGACCCCGAAATATCAACGGGATGGCTGCCGAAAACCGAAGATTATGTATTTTTAGCTGCTTGTCGCCCTTCGGAATATGCTTATGAATATGCAGTCAACGGTGGAAAAAGAAATGGTGCATTAACCTACTGGATGATTGATACTCTTAATAGCAGTACTTCAGAATTAACTTACAGGTTGCTTTACAATCGCGTTAAGGGAATGGTTCAAAGTAAATTCCCCCAACAGTTACCCATGCTAACGGGAAATAGCGATCGCCTAGTTTTTGGCAATAAGAAAGAGTTTTTACCATATGCTGTAAATGTTATCAAAGTCTCGGAAAGTCAACAAGAAATTACCTTAGAAGCCGGATTAGCCCAGGGTTTAAGCCAAGGAACTCGTTTTGCAATTTACCCTTTGAATGCAAAAAATGCTGACAAAACACAACTTATTGCGATTGCTGAAATTACAAACGAAATTCAAGCAGATAAATCCACAGCTAAAATTTTGGATGCAGCAGCAGGAATCGCAGTTAAAAGTAAAATTGAACCTGGTGCAACTGCTGTGATGTTAGCTGCACCTGTAGATTTAATCCGCAAAGTGCGCTTTTTTGCACAGAAGCAAGCAGGAGATAAAGAAAACGAATTACCAGCAGATTTAGTTAACAAGCAAATCGAAGCTTTAGAAAAAGTACGTCAAGCTATAGCAGGAAATGGCTGGGTAGTGGAAGTCAAAGAAGGGGAAGAAGCACACTATCAAGTTGCGGTTGGTAAAAATGGGGAATATGAAATTAGCATTGGAATGCCAGTTCAAAACCTGCGTCCACCATTAAGTATAGAAGATTCTGAAGCTCCTAAAAAAGTAGTTGAGCGTTTGGTTCATTTAGTAAAATATCAGTTGGTGCAAGCATTAGATAATCCTGCTTCCGAATTGAGTGAATATATAGAATTTGAGCTATGCGATCAAAATAAACAACCTTTCCCCAATGCCGATAATATTACTTTAAAACCAGGGGAAATATCTTATTTACGAGTTAAAAATACTTATTCTCAACCATTCAATATTGCCGTACTCGATTTAGAACCAACTTGGGGAATTTCTCAAGTTCCCATACTCGGAGATAATTCAGCTTTCTTTGCATTACAACCAAACCAAGAAACATATACTAAATTGCGCTTGCAACTACCCGGTGATGTGTATCAACAAGCCAAGGAAACGCTAAAAATATTTGTTACTAAAGGGTTAGCAAACTTTCAATGGTTAACATTACCTTCTCTAGATTGTGGGCTGAAAACTAAAGGAAATCTTAATACACAACTTGAAGAAAAAGCCGCAGAATTAAGAACAAGAGGAAACGCTCCAGCCATCAATCCTTTGAATAATCTCTTGAGCCAAATTGGTGCCGATATAGATAATCCTCCGAATAAAACTCGTACTTTAGTTTACGAACCAGATCCGGGTGCAGAGTGGATGACTCAGCAAATACAAGTCAGTGTAACCGATTAAAGCAATAAAAATTAAAAATGCGAATTGAGGATCGAAGATTGCCTTTGATTATGTATAACCTATTATTAAAATTATTATGAATAAAATTCTAGTTTTAGGATCTAATCCTAGAAAAGACCTCCAATTAGGTCGAGAGATTGATGATTTGACCCAAGCAATAGAAAGAAGAATCGAACAGCAAGAACATCAAACATATAAAGTTGTTTCTAGGAGCGCCGTTCGACCAGGGGATCTATTAGATTTATTGCGGGAACATAAACCGCGAATTGTACACTTTTGCGGGCATGGTGCTGGAGAGCAGGGATTATTATTACAAGACGATCGAGGACGAGAGCAGCTCGTCAGCACCGAAGCATTAGTCCATACGTTTAAGTATTTTGCTCAAGACATTGAATGTTCGGTTTTCAATGCTTGTACTAGCTATATACAAGCAGAAGCTGTAGTTAAACATATTGATTATGCCATCGGGATGAGCGAAGAAATTCTCGACCGAGCAGCATACATTTTTGCTATAGGATTTTATAAAGCTATAGCAGATGGAGAATCTATTGAGCGAGCTTATGAATTTGGTTGCGTTGCCATTCACGTACAACTGGAACACTTGAATACAAAAACTTCTAGAACCCAAAGTTTTAGAACAGTTCGTAAATTTGAAGCGATCGATCCGAACCAACCGAATGTAAATCTAGAACACCACAAGCCGATTCTGCGGAAGAAAGACATCCCATCTTTTATTCCAAAACCTAATTCGGAATCATCAACAAAGCCAAATGTTCCACCCGATTTTGTTAAGGCGATCGCCGAGGAAGTGGAGCGTAAGAAATATAAAGATGTCTTGAGAGATATTTGGAATCGATTTGGGCAGGCTTTACCCAGTAAAAGATTACAACCCCCAACTAAACAGGAATATCGTCAAAGAAAGATTTTACTCAATAAGGTCAAAGATTTCTGGATTGAAGGCTTTCTCAAACCGTCTCTTTACGCCGATGCTGCGATCAACCTCGAACTCAAGAAGCGTCCCGATGCCTTACTTCGTTCCTTTACCGAAATCGAAGTATTACCAGTAGAACTTGATGAATCCTTTGAAGAACTACAGCAAACAGATATCTATGACCAAATAGGATATGGTAAAACGCTGTTAATTTTAGGAGAACCAGGTTCTGGTAAAACTATCGCCCTTTTGCAGTTAGCACAACGTTTGATTGAACGGACTGAACAAGATTTAAGCCAGCCAATTCCAGTAGTGTTTAACTTATCTTCCTGGGCAAAAAAGCGCCAAAGAATTGAAGAATGGTTAATTGAAGAATTGAACGAAAAATATCAAGTTCCGAAAAAATTGAGTCAACCTTGGATGCAACAGGGAGAACTTGTTTTACTACTAGATGGTTTAGATGAAGTCCAAGCAAAGCATCGCAATAATTGCGTTTGCGCTTTAAATCAATTTATTGCCACCCATGAAATGACGGAGATAGTAGTTTGTTGTCGTGTCAAAGATTATGAAGCTCTCAACGAACGCTTGCAACTCAGTAGTGCAATTTGCATTCAACCCATATCACCAAAGCAAGTATACGAGTTTTTAGAGGATGTAGGCGATTCACTTGCTGGGCTAAAAACGTTGTTAAAACAAGATACCGAACTCGAAAAATTTGCTCGAACACCACTGATTTTGAACATCATGAGTGTAACCTATCAAAGGTGGTCGGCAGAGGAATTGTTGCAAGAGTTTCGCTCACCGGAAAACCGCTATCAAAATTTGTTTGATGCTTATATTGAAACAATGTTGCGACGACGGGGAAATTCTGCAAAATATCCCAAAGATAAGGTGAAACGGTGGCTCGGTTGGTTAGCAACGCGAATGGTAGAGGAATCGCAAACGGTTTTTTTGATTGAAAAAATGCAGCCAACTTGGTTAAAGAGGCGAAGTGAGAGAATAGCTTATAAAATCATAAATTTTTTGGCGTTGCTCAATGTTGATTTTTCAAAAGAAATTCCATTATTTGAGAAAGTGAGTTGGTCGTGGCAAAGAGCTAAGTCCACGCTAATGCAAGAACTGCGGCTTGGAATGGTTAAAGGGCTGATTCCAGCGCTGATTGTAGGGTTGATTGTAACGCTGATTTCTTTTTTTAACGATCCGATTAATGCGCTGGGATATGGGTTGCTTGGTGTAGTGGTTTCTGGGCTGTTTTTTGGAGTGATGGGAGCGCTGATTGGAGGTTTAACTAGTGGGTTAGATACTATTGAAGTAAAGCAGAGAACAATTCCCAATCAAGGTATTAAGAGTTCGGCTAAAAATTTTACCATCTTTGTACTGATTTGCGGGGTAATTTTTGGACTGATTGCAGCGATTATAAGATTACAAGCGTCAACAGTGATTGCATTACTGATTATTGGAATGTTTTTTGGAATGATTACAGGGAGGAAGTTCGGTGGAGCCGCCTGTATGCAACATTTTAGTTTGCGCTTGATACTTTGCCAAAAAGGTCGCATTCCTTGGAACTATGCTCGCTTTCTCGACTACGCTTCACAACGCCTTTTAATGAAAAAAGTAGGAGGTGGCTATATATTTTACCACCGAATGTTGATGGAACACTTCGCCCAGGCAAAGCCGCAACCCATTGCTCAGACTGCCATCCCCGTACAAAATTATCTTACCTGTAGCAATTGCGGTCAAGAAAACCCGACTAATAACAAGTTCTGTAACAAGTGTGGGAAGAGATTATAGCTATTTTAGGTTGAGTAGACTTTGGAAACCTCACCCCTTCCCCTATCCTTACTAAAGAGAGGAATAATGAGTATGTTCTTATCCAACCAAGAATCACGATTTTACTGCATAAGTTCAAATTCATAAATCCTATAACTATGTAACTTAAGATATACATAATTATGACTCGCAACATTTACGCATTATTAGTAGGTATCGATAACTACGCTTCTCCGGTTTCCCCCCTCGAAGGTTGTGTTAACGACGTAAACGCGATCGCACAATATTTAGAAACGCGGGTGCAAGCAGAAGGATGGCAATTAAACTTAAACATTCTTCAAGATGAACAAGCAACCCGTCAAGGTATTATTGATGGTTTTCGCGAACATTTGTGTCAAGCTGGTAGTGATGATGTAGCATTATTTCATTACAGCGGTCATGGTTCTCAAGAAAACGCACCACCAGAATTTTGGGATATTGAACCCGATAAGTTGAATGAAACCTTGGTTTGTTATGACAGTCGTCAAAAAGGAAGTTGGGATTTAGCTGATAAAGAATTAGCTAAGTTGATTTCGGAAGTAGCAGAAAAAAATCCCCAAATTGCCTTGATTTTAGATTGCTGTCATTCTGGATCTGGAAGTAGAGATCCGTTTCAGGAAACCGCTGTGCGGGAAAATGCAAAAGACGAACGTTTCCGTCCTTTAGATAGTTTTATTTTGTCCAAAGAAGAAATCGACAATTTAATTGCAGGTAAAAAAGCTTCTGGTTGGAATTTACCTAAAGGAAAACACGTTTTATTTGCATCTTGTCAAAATACCGAGAAAGCTAAAGAATTTGTTGCAGATGATGAAAAGAGAGGAGCATTTTCTTATTTTCTCACCGAAACTCTCAAGAAAGCTAAAGGAAATCTGACTTACCGGGATTTATTCAAGCAAACCAATGCATCAGTACGCAGTAAATATAATAATCAATCTCCGCAACTAGAGGCAATCGATAGTAAAGATTTAGAACAATTATTTTTAGGAGGTGCAATTTGCGAACGCCATCCTTACTACACGGTGTATCACGATAAAAAGCATGGTTGGGTAATTGATGGAGGAGCTGTACATGGTGTACCTCGTCGGGATGGTAACGAAACCATGCATTTGGCTATTTTCCCTATCGAAACCCAAGGACAAGATTTACGCAAATTATCAAATAAAATCGCAGAAGCCAAAGTGACCGAAGTTTTACCGCAATTAAGTAAACTTGAAATTATTGGTGTAACAGATTTTAACCAACAACAAACTTTCAAAGCTGTAATTACCAGTTTACCTTTACCCCCCAAAACTGTAAGCTTTGATGGTGATGCTGAAGGTGTAAAACTATTACAACAAGCAATACAAACTATCGAAGATGGTAATCAACCATCGCTATACGTGCGAGAAATTGGTAAAGAACAAACAGCAGAATTTAAAGTATTAGCTCTAAGGAATGAATATATCATTACTAGACCTGCCGACGGTGTACAAATAGTTGCTCCAATTCAAGAATATACCAAAGAAAACGCCGTTAAAATCATTCAAAGACTCGAACATATTAGCCGGTGGACGAATCTGAGCGAACTTTCTAGTCCTGCCAATAGTCAAATTAATCCTGATGATATCAAACTTGAAATTCATCACAACTCAGAAATTTTATCGGATGGTGAAGTTCATTTTAATTATTCTCAAGACGGTAGCGGTAAATGGAAGAAACCTAAATTTAAAGTAAAGCTGAAAAACACTAGCTCAAAAACACTTTATAGTGCTTTACTCGATTTAACAGAACAATTTTCTATTGATGCAGGCTTTTTTGAAGCCGGTTGTATTAAACTTAATCCGGGTGAAGAAACTTGGGTTTTTGGTGGAGATACAATTGATGCTAGCGTACCTCAAGAACTATGGGAAAGAGGAATTACCGAATATCAAGATATTTTCAAATTAATTGTTTGCACCTCAGAATTTGATGCAAGGCTTTTAGAGCAAGGCGAACTTGATTTACCGCGCAAAAAAGATACTATCAACCATCGAGGAGATATGCGTGGTGGTACTCTCAATCGTTTAATGAACCGCGTACAATCCCGCGATTTAAAACGGAGTAAAGTAGAAGAAAGCGACGATTGGGTAACTTCTCAAGTAGTAATTAAAATTCATAGACCTTTAGAAACTACAACCGTACCCAATACGGGAAATGGAGTGTCATTAGGTGCAGGGGTAGTACTACAAGCTCATCCACAATTACAAGCCCAAGCTCGTTTAACAAATGTTTCTTCATCCAGTAGAAGTTCAAACAATCATTTACCACCATTGTCACAGGAATTCGGGTTTTTCCCATTAACTAACAGCCGTTCCATCGAACCTGCTGCCAACGCTTTAGAATTAAGAGATGTAAATGTTGAAACTATCGCTACAGTTACCCGCGAAAATCCTTTAAAATTAATAGTTGATAATTCTTTAGCACCCGGAGAAAAAGTTTTACCGATTGCTTATGACGGCGAATATTATCTTCCTTTGGGAGTTGGATATTCAAAAAATGGTAGAACCGAAATTAGATTAGAACGTCTCCCCGAACCTGTAAAATCGGGAGAACGAGATATAAAACTTGCTTTTCAAATTTACTTCCAAAAAGTTGCCCATGAAAAATTCGGTACAGAGTATACTTATCCCCGTTTAGCAATAGCAAATATTGCTGCTGATGAAAGCGTTGCTTATGAATTAGACATTGAAAAAGTTAAGCAGCGAGTTCAACAAGCAAATAACATAGTATTATTTGTTCACGGTATTACAGGTGAAACCGAAACTTTATTACCCTGTATGCAGCGAGCCAAAATTGCAGTAGAAGGACAACAAAAATCGTTAAAAGAAAGTTTTGATTTGATTCTGGCTTTTGACTACGAAAACCTGCATACTTCCATCGAGGAAACCGCAAGATTATTAAAACAACGATTAGAAGCAGTCGGTTTAGGTGCAAATCACGCTAAAAATCTGCAAATAATCGGTCACTCAATGGGTGGTTTGGTATCTCGTTGGTTTATCGAACGCGAAGGTGGCAATAAAATTGTAAATCATTTGATTATGCCAGGTACGCCAAATGCGGGTTCACCTTTAGCTACAGTCGAAGATTGGGCTATTAGCTTACTAACACTTTCGTTAAATGGCTTGTCTACAGTAGCTCCTCCCGTTTTTTTCTTAGTTAATTTGCTGGTTGCTATTGAAAACATTGATGTTACCTTAGATCAAATGGTACCAAAGTCAAATTTTCTTAAAACCTTAGCTGCTGGTGCAGATCCAGGTATTCCTTACTCAATAATTGCTGGGGATAACTCAATAGCTTCAGAAAATAAAGATAATGAGAAATTGCAGCAAATTCTTCAAAAACTAAAAATCAAATCAAGAAACGCAATTTTCTTCAATCAACCCAATGATGATTCTGTAAGCGTAAGTAGTATTACTAGTGTTAATAGTAGCCGCAATCCCCAACCAAAAATTTATCGAACTGGTTCAAATCATATGAGTTACTTCAGCGATGCAGAAGGATTAAAGGCAATTGCTACAGCATTGATCGGAACTTAAGGTGAATTCAATATTCTTTCTGAGGTTTTTGTTGTACGTACATTAAGATTTTTGGCGTTGCTGATTTGATGTATGAAACGGGTTGATTGGAAAACCGAAACGCTTGTAGAGACGCGATATATCGCGTCTCTACATTTAAATTCATACCCGGATTCAGCAACGCCAGATTTTTTTATGAAATGTTGGGAGACGTAAAATTTTACATTTCTACATTACGACGGGTTGTAGAGATTGATATATATAACGTCTCCCTACGTTTAGCAGAAAACTAACTTCTAAAAACTAAGATCAAAAAATCAAACTGCATGAGTTCAATACCTCAACATCTATAACAATGTGACGAATAAAAACAAGTATAGGACTTACGCAAACCGTATTTGTCATTGCGAGCGAAACGCAGTGTAGCGAAGCAATCCCAGGATTTTGGCGTTAGCGGAGCGTGTCCGATAGGACATATACTTCGCTATCGCTCGTAATGACGCAACTACGTTATTTTTGCGTAAATCCTAAAGTAATTATGACAATTTGGATTTAAATCAGAAGTAAATCTAAAAATTGTTAGTCCAAGAAAATTACATTACAGCGAGAGTCATCCATATGAATATTGTTACCGAAAAACATGGAATTACCTGGAATCTGAATCGGACACACCAGATGAAAATTTTTTAAGTAAACTTTATTCAGTACCTTTAGAAACAGGTGATGTTTCTATATCATTAAGTCCAGATGGCAAAAAATTATTTACTGCTTCTGATAATAGTAATGTCCGTATTTGGAATGTAGAAGACAAAACTAACGCTCAGGAGAATGAAAGTAACCTATGGAAAGATATTGAATTAAATCCCACATTCCGCACCCCACAACTTCCAAAATAAGTTGACAGTCATTAATAGTACATAAAAACTATCAAGCAATTATAATTATTGAAACCAAATGAGAAAGATTACTGTTAATACTAGTAATTATGTATTGAGTAGCCAGTATTGTAGATTTTAGTTGAGATAAGAATTTTGCTGATAGGAAATAACAGATTTTTATAAGTTTTTAAGTACATAAAGTGTGAAAATACGAGCAAGGTGTTTTTCACATTTTATAGGTGCTATGTCTACTCTATCTGAAATTGAAATTAAAAATATTGACCATTTAGGAATAGTTGCCGGAATTATTGATTCAATTGGGTTAGTAGAAATAGTTAATAGCTTAGTTGGAGAAGATATTTCCGAAAAAATTAGTTCTGGTCATGTTGTAAAAGCAATGATTTTAAATGGTTTAGGCTTTGCTTCTGCACCACTGTATATGTTTTCAAAATTCTTTGAGAATCGAGCTTGTGAACATTTAATTGGAGAAGGAGTAAAACCTGAATATCTTAATGATGATAAGTTGGGTAGAACAATGGATAAATTATTTAATCAAGGATTAAGTAATGTTTTCTTAGCAATTTCATTAAATGCAGTTAAGATATTTGATGTATCATTATTATTTGAACATCTAGATTCTTCGTCTTTTCATCTACATGGTGAATATAACAAAAAAGGTTTGGAAGCAAACAAATCGGAAATAGAAAGTACAGAGCCAGAAGAAATTAAAATAACATATGGTTATTCTCGTGACCATAGACCAGATTTAAAACAATTTATTATTGATTTAATATGTTCTGGAGACGGAGATATACCAATTTTTTTCAAAACTGCATCTGGAAATGAAGTAGATTCTGCCAGTTTTGGTAAAATATTAGTTGATTTTAAGAAGCAAATAGAAGTTGATAGTTTGATGGTCGCGTTCGGGTGCTTTATATACTGCTACAAATTTAAAATTATTATCTGAGATTAAATGGTTATCTCGCGTACCATTATCACTAGCTGAAGCTAAAAGATTGGTTTCAACTATAGATGATTCTGAATTAGTCAAAAGTCAAATAAATGGTTACTCATATGTTGTAAAAGAAAGTAGCTATGCTGATATTCAACAAAGATGGTTAGTAGTTCAAAGTGAAGCCAGAAAGAAATCTGACCTACGACAATTAGAAAAAAGAATTCAAAAATCCGAAATTAGCGCAACTTCGCAATTAAAAAAATTACAAAGAGAACATTTTAATTGTTATGAAGATGCAATGAAAGCAGTATCAAAGTTATCTAAAAAATTCAAATATCATAATTTAGATAATATTCATATTCATAAAAAAACTTTATCTGATAAAACTGAAAATCAAAAGCTTTTTTACCAAATAGAAGCATCATTATCAAAAAATGAACCTGCTATAAGTAATAGTATTCAAAGTGCTGGACGTTTTGTTCTTGCTACAAATGTTTTAGATGAAAATATACTTAGTAATTCAGAAATGATTTCTGAATATAAAGCTCAACAATCTTGCGAGAGGGGTTTTGGTTTTCTTAAAGACCCGAGATGGAACCTTAAAATAATGGGCAGGCTTTTTGTGAAAGATGCCGGTTGGTTAACGAGTTAATTGGTTTATGAAGCCTGCCCATTATTTTTGCGGAAATTGTAACCCTTTATTTTTTGCAGACAGTGTTTTTCTTAAAACTCCAAAAAGAATAGAAGCTCTTGGAATGATAATGGCGTTATGTTTATTAGTTTATACTCTTGCACAAAGACAAATTCGTGCTGCTCTTTCATCATCTAAATCTACTATTAAAAATCAATTGGGTAAACCTACAGAACGCCCAACATTGAGATGGATATTCCAATGTTTTCAATCTATTAACCTTGTATTTTTGAACAATGATAAACAAATATCTAATCTTACTGAAGATAGGAAATACATTCTAAATTTTCTACCAATTGAATGCTATCGATACTATCAATATTAGCTTCAATAGTTAACATAATTATTTATCAAATTATTTATTATTAGAGTTAGAAGCTTTATTTCTTTTACCTCTTAGTTTTAATACTATTTTTTCTACTTTATTATTCTAGACATTAGATTTATCTGGAATAATATAAATTATATATAATATTTTATTATCTATCAAGTATAAATACTTCTTCAAATATAAGACTCTCCTTATTGATTCTTATTGACATTAGTTTTGTATGGCGATAGCGAAGCGCTGCTGCAAGCAGATCGCGATTTACTAAACTAAAAAAAAAGATATTTGTGTAATTTGATTCTTTTTTGTTTAATGTATTACCCGTGATAACCGAGTATTACAGATTAGGGTGCGGAATGTGGGTTAAATACCAGCCAGACTTCTAATATTTTCAGCCTTAGTTTAGATGCAAATGCAAGAAAACTAGCGGTTGTTAGTCAAAATGGTAAAGTCTATATAAAAGACATAAATGATGGAAGTATTAATCTAATATCAGAAATTCCACACAACATAATTACTGCCAAATTTAGTCCAGATGGTAAAACTTTGGCAACTGTTAGCGAAGAAGGAATAGTTGGATTATGGTATGTAGAGAAGAAAGAATTTAAGCAAAACTTAATTTCCGGAGATGTCTAATGTAAAAAAGTAGTTGCTCTTATCTTATGTAAAAGTTTCTAACGCTGTTGCAACTATTCGTCAAATTTTCTCCCCATAAAACGTATCGCTTTTTATCTGCATAAGTTAATTCAAGTTGCAACTATTACCTAATGTAATCAAGCAGAAGCAAAAAACTTACTGCATAAGTTGAATCAAACGACATCTATAACACGCAGTAGAAACAGGAACAATAAACATTAATATTTAAGAATTATGCTGAATAACTTTCGTAAAACATTTATTTTAGTGGCTGTGGTTGCAAGTTTATCAACTGGTTGCAAGTACAGTAAACAATATCAACAACTCACCGAAGCTAGTAGTAAATATACAACTGCTGTTGATGAATTGCTAATAAAAGCTGGTGAACTGCAAGTAGAATCAACTTCGGAAAATATATTATCCGATGACAGATTATTAAATCAAACACCGTCAAAATATCGAGAAAAGTCCAATGAAGATAAGGAGATGCTACAAGTAATTAATGATATTCGCAGTCATAATCAACTATTACAAAAATACTTTTCTAAGTTAAATGAACTTGCCCAATCAAAGGCACCAGAAGATACTCAAAAAGAAATAGATGGAATTGCTACTAATTTACAAACAATTAGTTCTAATTTAAAAAAAAGTAGTTTGTTCCCAAAACCAGGCATATTAAAAGGGATCGGAAATTTAGTAATTCATTCTAAAATTAATGGTGCCTTAAGAACAGAATTAGAAAAGCGCGATCGCACAATTCTTCAAGAGTTAACAATACAACAAGAATTGCTCAAAAATCTTGGTAGCTTTATGAAGGATAAAGTTGAAAATAAACGATTAGCCCAAGAACAACGCCTTGTTATTCGTCCTTTAATAGATCGAAACCCAGTAACAGATGAGGAGAGTTGGATTGAAAAAAGAAATGAAATTTTTGCAATAGATAGCCGAGTCGAAGAAATAGAAAATGCCAGTGTTGCTTTAGGAGAATTCAAGACTGTTTTTGAAGATTCTGTAGAAGGAAAAATTACTGGTGTACGTCTTAACAATGCTTTAAAAGATATCGATTCGTTTTTAGCACTACTAGAAAACAAACAAGAAAATCAAGAGGAGATTCAAAACAATGCAACCAACTAATAATTTACTTTCTCAAATGAGAAAACAGGTATCAAAACTTAACGAGCTTCAACTTATATTCGAGCAAGAGCCAGATGTATCAAAGAAACAAGCTTTTGTTAAGCAGCGAGATTATTATCGAAAAGCTGTTTATCAATTAGAGATGCAGGATTTTAGAACTGTCTTGGCGAAAATGAAGCCTATAGAAGTAGAACTAAAAGGGGCTATCAATTCTTTAGATAGTTCAATGCAAAGCGTAAATAATACAGTAAATATTATTAGTAGTATGCAAAGTATTTCTAGTATTGTGGCTCGAATTGTTCCGGTTGTTTAGTTAGGTTTTACCACTTTGAAAAAAATATGAAATATTAAGTGATGATTTCACATTGTTTGAGACGTAGCACTGCTACGTCTCTACATTAGTTTTGATTCGGCTCCTCTGTATTCTTCTTTTTAGGGATGTTTTCCCCATTGTTTAAGCCTTTGTCTACTCCGGGAGAACGGAAAGAATCATCAGATTTATGCTCTTGTGTATTCGTTTTCTTTGGTTTTTGATTGTCTTTGTTAATGCTGAAAATAAAATATTAGTTTATTTCTGCCGATTTACTTAACTAGCTCTGGGAACTGTTTTCCTCTACTCCCTTACTACCTTAATTAATCCGTATAAAAGATTATCTGATTTTTTCATCTTCAAACTGCATAAGTTAAAACCAGCGACAACTATATCTATACAGACAGCAACGGTAAACCCAAAAAGCTGACTACACCATACAACTCAATTTATTCAAGGAAAAAATCATGACTACAACACCTGATTCCAATTTTGAACCAACAACATCTGAGACTGCTATTGACGAACCCATCGCCGTTGAACTTGAAAATCCTGCTCTTGCGGATATGCCTTTATCTGCTGATGTTGAGGATGAATCTGAAGTAGATTCGGACAGCAGAGGCTCATCTGTAATTCAGCAAGTTGCCAATCTTGTTAATCAAGAAAGACGCAAAGCCGGATTAAAACCACTCAGAATCCACTCGCGACTAAATGGGGCTGCTCAAGTACATTCTAACGATATGGCAAAAAATAACTTTATGAGCCACACTGGCTCTGATGGTTCATCGCCATTCGATCGCATGAAGCGATATGGTTACAATTATCGGACAGCCGCAGAAAATGTCGCAGCAGGGCAATCCTCACCTCAAGATGCAATGCGTTCTTGGATGAATAGTTCCGGTCATCGTAAGAACATTCTTAATGGTAAATTTCGTGATATCGGCGTTGGATATGCTCGCGGAGGTCGATATGGTCATTATTGGACTCAAACCTTTGGCGCATAAGGGCTGATAGGAGTCTAATTGAAAGCAAAAGTAGGGTTATGATTTCCGCAAATTATAGCCCTACTCTCTCTATCCTCGAAAATCAATTTCGTAATTTAACTTCTTAAATATTTGGAGGTTGTTTATGTCTTGTGTCTGTGGAAAATCATACGTTGTTAAGTCCGGAGATACACTGGCTTTAATTGCTGAAGGACAGTTGGGAGATGGTAGTCGTTGGCAGGAAATCACCAAACCAAATTGCACTCCTTTTACAGAAGACGAGGCTAGAAGATTGCAGCCCGGTGATGAAGTCTGTCTTCCTAATGGTTCTACTCCTACTCCTCCACCTTTACCTCCCATTGGTGAAGAAATAAATTTAGAAGCCACATTTTACGCCAGCGAAAATGTTGGTTGTAGTTTCCCAGCCACTGGCGTATTTGGAATAACATTAAATGCAGCACTTGCAGGTCGATTTGAGCCAAGGTGCCCAGGTGTGGGTGAAAATGTTGCACGCATACAGTGCGCGACAGATCCAAATGTTATTCCCCGGTTAACAAATTTTACTTTGGTTTGGGATGGAAAACGAGTCCCAGCCCAAGCTTTGGATGTAGGTACGGCAATTATAGGAAATAGGATTGATATCCTTGTCGATACTATTGCAGAAGCAATAGAACTCGGTAGAAAGCCCGTGAAGATAATTTTGTAGTTTTTTGGAGATTATTTATGACTTGTGCATGTGGAAAATCGTACATTGTTAAGTCCGGAGATACATTAGCTTTAATTGCTGAGGCACAGTTAGGAAATGGTAGTCGTTGGAGGGAAATAACCAAACCAAATTGCACTCCTTTTACAGACGACGAGGCTAGAAGATTGCAGCCGGGTGATGAAGTCTGTCTTCCTGATGGCTCGACACCTACCCCACCCTCACCTCCAGCAGGCGGTAGTTTTGCGGATATTGTTTCGCGGCAAATCTATGAATCTATGTTCCCAAACCGTAACGGTTTGTACTCCTACGAAGGTTTGGTAAGTGCAGCGAGCAAATACCCAAACTTTTGCAATCGGGGAACTAACGTACAGCGCAGACGTGAAGCCGCTGCATTTTTAGCTAATATTGCCCACGAAACTAGCGCTCTTGTATATACCGAAGAAATAGCCTGTCAAAATGGCGGTTGTGAAGATACATACTGCGATCGCAACAACACGACCTATGCATGCGTACCCGGTCGCAGCTATCACGGTCGCGGCCCGATGCAGCTATCATGGAATTATAACTACGGTGCAGCAGGTCAAGCTTTGGGTGTGGATTTACTTTCCAACCCGGATCTAGTTAAGACGGATGGTGCGATCGCCTTTTCTACAGCCTTGTGGTTCTGGATGACTCCCCAAGCACCAAAACCTTCTTGTCATGCAGTCATGAGCGGCGCTTGGACTCCTAATTCTGATGATGTAAACAAAGGACGCACGCCCGGTTTTGGTATGACTATCAATATCATTAACGGTGGTTTGGAATGTGGCATACCCACCAATAACAAAGTTGAGAGCAGGGTAAGCTTTTACAAGCGATTTTGCGGAATGTTGGGAGTAAGTGCAGAGGAAAATGTTTACTGTAACCAGATGACACCTTACGGTTAAATAAAATGGATTTCACTATTAGTGAGATATCCATCGCTAGTACTTTACCAAGCTAAGATTGCCGGGAGAGGGGGGAGAAAAAACTTTCTATTTTTACGATACACCCTGCAAAGTTGACTGGGTGAACTATTAGGGATTCTTATGCAGGATAAAAAGTTTTTACCTTCAAAAACTATTTTGTCCTGCAAAATATCCAACTAATTTTTCTGGTTTTAAAGTGCTGAGGTATTCTACCTAGTAATATCTTTTCCGTTTGTATCGGAATTATTTAGGTTTTCTCTCTCTTCTTCTTCCTCCGCGCTCTTCGTGTTCTAGAAAGGTTATTTAAATCATTCCAATGTAACCGGATTTGATATAAATGGGTATACCTTCATTAGCGCAATGACAAATGTACAATATTACAATTTGATACTTCTGCCAAAAGTTGTTGGCTATGGTTTATTTCTGTTAGGTTTCATTCTTCAACCCAACCTTTAACCTTTGCTCACCCCATCACACATCCTCTTCTCGCTCTCTTCAGGAGGATTATATTCCCAATACTGCTGCATAAAATTACACCCTTGCTTAAGTAAATAATCGGTATCCAAATTCCACAGTTTCACTGTATTGTCCTCACTTGCAGAAGCAAGCATATTACTGTCAGGGCTAAAGCTAACTCCATAAACCCAGTCTGTATGTCCCCTGACGGTTTGAATTGATTCGCGGGTTTTGGTATCCCACAGTTTCACCGTATTGTCACGACTTGCAGAAGCGAGCATCTTACCATCAGGACTAAAACTAACTCCATTAACCCAGCCTGTATGTCCGTTGAGGGTTTGAATTTCTTCGCCGGTTTTGGGATTCCAAAGTTTCACCGTATTGTCACCAGAAGCCGAAGCAAGTATTTTGCCATTAGGACTAAAACTGACTCCCATAACTGGGTTTGTATGTCCGCTGAGGGTTTGAATTTCTTTGCCAGTTTTGGGATTCCAAAGTTTCACCTTATTGTCACCAGAAGCCGAAGCGAGTATCTTATCCTTGGGGCTAAAACTGACTCCCTGAACCTTGCTTGTATGTCCCTTAAGAGTTTGAATTTCTTTGCCGGTTTGGGTATCCCACAGTTTTATCGTCTCGTCATCAGAAGCCGAAGCGAGCATTTTGCCGTCGCGGCTGAAACTGACTCCATTAACCCAGGCTGTATGTCCCTTAAAAGTTTGAATTTCTTTGCCGGTTTGGGTACTCCACAGTTTCACCGTATTGTCACGACTTGCAGAAGCGAGCATCTTACCATTAGGATTAAAACTAACTCCCTGAACCCAGTCTGTATGTCCGTTGAAGGTTTGAATTTCTTTGCCGGTTTGGGTATCCCAGAGTTTTATCGTCTTGTCACCAGAAGCCGAAGCGAGCATCTTACCGTTGGGGCTAAAGCTGACTCCGAAACCGTCATGTGTATGTCCGCTAAGGGTTTGAATCTCTTTACCTGTTTGGGTGTCTAACAGTTTCACCGTCTTACCAATTGCAAAAGCAATTATCTTGCCGTCATAGTTAAAGCTAAATTTTTGGCTTTTAAGTTGAAAGGTTTTAATTTCCTCGCGGGTTTGGATATCCCATAGTTTCACTGTGTTGTCAGCAGAAGCAGAAGCGAATATCTTACCGTCGGGGCTAAAGCTGATTTTCTTAACATCTCCTTTATGTTCTTCGAGGGTTGCAATTTCCTCGCGGGTTTGGGTATCCCATAGTTTCACTGTATTGTCAGCAGAAGCAGAAGCAAGTATCTTACTGTCGGGGCTAAAGCTAACCCAAGAAATCGAGCCTGTATGTCCTTGGAGGGTTGCAATTTGTTTGCCGGTTTGGACATCCCACAGTTTTATCGTCTTGTCAACACTTGCAGAAGCGAGCATCTTACCATCAGGACTAAAGCTTACCTCATTAACATCCAATGTATGTCCTTCGAGGGTTTGAATTTCTCTGCCGGTTTTGGCATCCCATAGTTTAACCGTGTTATCACCACTTCCAGAGGCGATTATCTCACCATTGGGGCTAAAGCTGACCCCATAAACTTGACCTATATGCCCGTTTAGGGTTTTAACTTCACCAGTTTGAGTGTCCCAGAGTTTTACCGTGTTGTCAGCACTTCCAGAAGCGAGCATCTTGCTGTTGCCATCGAAACTAACCCCATAAATCCTTCCCGTGTGTCCGGTAAAAGTTTTAATAACTTCACCAGTTTGAGTGTTCCACAGTTTTACCGTGTTGTCAGCACTTCCAGAAGCGAGCATCTTGCCGTCAAGGCTGTTAGCAGAGCCAAAGCTGACATCTGTAACTGTTTGTGCATGTCCTCCCAAGGTATTAGGTGCGGCAAGGCTGTGAACTGTATTTAATAATGCTAGTTCTACTTGAGTGCGAGTATTGGCATCTTTTATCCACAGGTTATTGGATTGTTTCTTGGCTTTGATTGCTTGCTTCATAGCATCAATTTTTTTGCTTTCTAGAAAGCGAGACTCACTTGTTTTAGTCATGTTAAGGATAATTTGGCTTTGGGCTTCCTGCTGTTGAACAAAGGCAAACCCACCGGCTACACTCGCCAAACCTGCCAAGGCAAAACCAACCCCAGCAATAATTCTCGCTCTTCTTAATTGGCGATCGCGCACTCCCAAACTAGCATCAATAAACTGATTTGCATCATCATTAAACCCACCCAAAACACGATTAAAATTATCATCCTTCCTCAATTCCAAAACCTGCTCTAACTTAGAACCAGTCCAAAGTTCATCTTCTGGTTTCTTAATTTGCCACCGTTTAACATCTTCATAAAGACGGTTACGTACAGCAATACCTTGACGATTTTTCTCAATCCAATTATGTAACTTATCCCAACAACTCAGGAGAATTTCATGAGCAATTTCGATTGTAGAGTTTGATTTTCCTGACTTTCTTGCTTTTTTAGAATAATTAGCCGATAAATCAGCATCACTCACCAACAAATTCTCATCCACCAACTTTAACAACACATCCCGCTCATCATTGCCAAACTCAGATAACATAGCTCTTCTACGAACGGGTTTCCACTCAATCCCTTCTGCGGCATTTTCCCCAATACCAACCAATTTGAGAAAAATTCTTTGTGTAGCTTGCTTTTGTGATGGTGAAAACTGTTTATAAATCGAATTTACGTGTTGTTGCAGCGCACCCCTCACACCACCTAAATCTTGATATGTAACAATGTTCAAAACCCGATCGTTAATACTACCAGTTTTGACTTCCGAGTCCCACAGTAAGTTTAAAGTGTACTGCAACAAAGGTAAACAACCCGCTTGTCCTTGAACAGCAGCAATAATTTTATCTACTAATCCAGCTTCAAAAACCATACCATGATGTGCAGCAGGTTGTTCGATCGCTAAACGCAACTCGTTTGACTGCATTTCCACAATCATCGGACGATGTTTTTGTGTGGCTTCCACAAGTTGAGGGAAATCGCTTAATCTTTCTAAAAAATCAGCCCGCATCGTCCCCATGATTTTCACATTAGACAATTTAGCTCGACTCAATTTCATTAAACCATCAATAAATTCGCGACGTTTATTTTCATCGCTGGTAGTAAACAATTCTTCAAATTGGTCAATAAAAATAAACCAAAATTCCTCCGGTTGCTTGAGATTGTTAGCTACTTTAACTAAAGTTTCCGAATTTATCTCGCGGGCAATTTTGGCTTCTTTTTGCGAATAATTATCGAGTAAACTAGCATACAAAGAATCAAATGGGTCAGCATCTGGGGTAAATATCAAATTAATAAATCCCGTTCCATATTTCCTTTCCAACCAAGGAATTAAACCCGCTCGCACCACGGAAGATTTACCGCTACCGCTAGCACCTAAAAGTAAAGTTAAATTGGTTTGCTCTAATTCATTAACTAAAGTCGTAATAAAATTATCGCGTCCGAAAAATAATTCTTTATCTCTAGATTCAAATGTTTTTAAACCTTTATAGGGAGAAGTGGTAATTAATTCGCGGGTGGTAATTTCTCTCTCAGTGATTTGTAAAATCTCGGTTTGGTTAAAAGTTAGAATATTTCCTTCACCTTGTACCTGGACGTTTTTTTCACCTTGAGTAGCTTGGATTCCTCCATGTACATGGGAGTTTTCTAATTGTTGTTCGATTCCGGAATTATCTGTTGGCTGATTCATGATTTATTTTTCAAAAGCATAGATGTTTAGTGATTCCGGTAAATGTAGAGACGCGATATATCGCGTCTCTACAAACCAATTTGTGGGTAAACGAAGGATCAAATCTGCCAACCATCAATAGCAACCATAAAAATATTTACTAAAGGATGATTAATTAACTCCTTAAAAGCTTCCACCCCACCTGCTTTTAATGCACCAATAACGCGGGCTTTAAATATGGGATTAGTTTCAATTTCCTCCACAGCTTGAGCAACAATTATCATTTTTTGGGAATTAGTTTGATTAGAATTATCTCGCTCTAACCGTTGTAAAAGTTTTTTAATTTCATTGGCAGTTTCTACAAGTTTTTGCTGTTGCTCTGGCGTATTTATACTTTGAGCATTAGTCATTGTTTGCTGGTTGTTACTTCCTTGTGAAGCTATCATTCCGCCGTACATTGTGCCACCGCTGACGGCTTGAGAAATACCCCGATCGGATTCAGCATATTTAGGCTTTTCTGGCATTGTTGTAGATTCTTCTATTATCTTTTGTGTAACAGCAAATGCATTTTTTCTCACTTTTATTTGTGGTGTTTTTGACTCCGGAATTCCTTGCAAATCAATAGCTCCGCAACCGAATTCAAACGCATCCCGATAACTTCTCCCAGCCGCCAATGCATCATAAAATCCCGTCGCAAACTCAATTGCAGCAGCATCACCAATTGCCCGATTCATGCCAATTACACAATCAATATGTTGGAAAATTGCCTCAGCCTGCACTTCGCTGTAACAAGCATTTAGCACAACACACTCAACTCGATCCTCAAATAACTCAAATAAATCTCCCAAAGCTTCACTACTAACTAGGTGCATTTCTCCTAACTTGTTTTCCAGCGCTAAACCATCGCTTCCCGCACCATGCCCGCTAAAATGAACGATATGGGGTAAATTATCTAAGAGCGATCGCCGTAAATCATTCACCTGTAAGGCTGACTCAGTAACAATTTCCAACTGTTCGCGATTTCTGCTCAGTCTCAGCGCTGCTTTAATTTCTCGCACCTCTTCACCCAAGCGTAACTGATTGGTATTCTTAGGATTTGCCGATAATATTAATATTTTTTTCATAGCAATACAGATATAATTCTAGTTTTTTTACACAAGTATCAACTCTTACTTATTTATGGGTACTAGTTGAAGGAACTTATGCAATTTTATACCTCCGGTCGCATTTCACGGAATTTTTAACAGCAATAAATATATATAAAGACGCTGCATCGCAACGTCTTTACAAATAAGCTTTAAGATATATTAAATATTGATTATTAAGGGTTAAATTGATTTACATTTTATTAACGCATCTCCCGGTCGAAAAAAGGTGTTAGAAATATCTGCTGCAATCAAATACCTAATTTGCAAGCATCATTTTACAATTCAAAATTTTCTTTAATAATCATATCTCCAAAACTTAGTTGAATGCTGAACTTCTTACCAGCTTGACCTTTGAAAGGTTTCATTTGAATGTAATTATCTTGAATTCTAGAAGTAACTTCTTGAAGAGTTTTACCAGCTTTAGAAATCAAAAGTAATTTAATATTCTGCGGTAAAAATTTTTCTCCACCTATTGGATATAGCTGAGCTACAACACTAATTTTTTCTTCACCGCTTTGTGGGGCTTGACTATTAGCAGATTTTTCAGGAGAAATATTGACTAGCAGCGCTACTTTTTGATTATCTAAATCTATTCCTAAATCAATAATTTTTGCTCTTTTGATACCTATCCCAAAATTTCTGGTACTAAAAGCTAAACTTAATTCTGGACTAGAAAAAGAATCTATTGCTTGCCAAGTTTCATCAACTACTCCTTGCAACCATTGACTTAATTTAGTGGTAGTTGTACCGACAAGTGTAGATAAATTTTCGCTTATTTGAGTAGCTTGATTAACTTGACTATCCGTAACGGGTACAGCAAATTCGGATGATTGCACGTAACGTTGATAGAATAATAAATGATTTGGCTCGGCATCAAATAAATACAGTGGTATCTGATAACAACCGTCATTTATGGGTAAATCCAAATTATTTTTAATCTCTACTAGTTGGTTATAAGCTAAAAAGCCTCGAATTACAACTTCTTCCGCTTCTTCCAATACCTCAACTAACACGTAAAAATGGGCTTTATATTCTGGATTTTTGATTAACTCTTGCGGTATATTCACAATCTCCCCAAGTAAATGCTCCGTTGCGATCGCGCAAAATTTGAACTCACCAACTTTAAGATTACCGTGAGTTTTAGTGGAGCTAATATCCCTAGAAATTGGTTTATCGGTTAAGCGATCGCGCAGCCATACCTCAAAGCCAAGTAGAGCTAAGGTATTAAGATAGATTTGCCAAGAATGATTATAATTAGTCAACTCGCAACAGCTTGTTTGCTTTGCTAATAAAAAATGTTCCGCTTCTAACCAAGCGGTTTCTGGCAACAATAATCTTAAATCTTGAGAATAATTTGAATTACGCATGATTTTTACCTTTCTTGTGAAGGTAAATAGATGTAGGTAAACAAAACTTATGCACTATATCGAAATTATCAATTATTAATTTTTAATAAGCAAGTCGGCACAAATAGAGAGTTTGTTATAGAGGAATGTACAAAGCTGCAACTTGCATAGAGCAGTTTGCAATCAAGGTTAAAAGTTTCGTCTATATTTTTCACAATATCATCCCCTGTAGCCCAATCGAAACCGTTAGGTAAGTTTATTTTCCAAAATCTTGTTCTTTGAGTTTACACAAAAATATAATCGAGAAGATATAAGGAAGAAAAAGAATAATTAAAAAATATCCTTAAATCCCAAATCAATTCGATTAGATTAGATACAATTTTATGTACATTCTTGAATATAGCCACAAATAGCTTTGGCATATCCGCTACTCATTGTCCGATTTTTTCCTGCTCTAATTTCTTCGGCAGCTTGTTGAAATATTTCTCCATCAACATAGGATTCAATTTGCTCGGTTAAAGTCAGAAGATAATTCGCTTCCGGTGGAATTTTCGTTAAACCTTTTTCTGCGGCTTTTTTCAAAATACTTGCCAACATCTGCTCAACCGTTTTAGCACGTACTTTTGATAAAAGTTCTCCGGGATTCAATATTCGTCTTGCTTGATCCCAACTTGTCATTCCCAAATCAGGAGCAATTTCTTTCAAAGAGATCATCTTAGAGTAATATAAATCCAATCCTTGAATGTATTTTGCAGCAAAAGGCCCATATTTTTTACTTTTTTGTAATTTTTGGATATTAGCTTCGACTTCTTGCTTAATTGTTTGAGACAAAGTTGTATAAAGAAGCTGATGCAAAAACTGTAAAAACTCTTGCTCTTCTACATCTGCTTGATCAAGGGATGAACTTGGTAAATCTCGTCTGGCGACATAGTTACCGCTTCGATCGTCATATATATCTAAAGATTCTCTAGAACTCCAAACATCGTATTTTCTTAACTGTAGCGCAATTTGCTTGAGTTCTTTAATCAACTGAACGGCAGTATTAATCTTAATTTGCTGCTTGTGTAAATAAACTAACATTTCCTGCAATTGAGCAGTAGTTGGATCGGGACATTTCTTGTTGCCTCTAATTTGTTGTTGCTGTCTATCTCGACGATAAACAGCATGAAAAGCTTCAACGATATAGCGCTCTTGCACAGATAAACGCTCTAGTTGTTTTTTTCTAGTTCTATTTAACAGTGCCCAATCACTCAAATGCTGAAAACCGAACTCGGACAAAAACTTCTTCAATTCGGGATTTTGCTTTGTTTGCAAATATGCCCAATTGTCCAAACTCATTCGAGATTGTATATCGGGATTGAATGTTTGTAAAACCTTGACAGAAAAGAAATTAAATCTTGAAGTGCGAGTTTTATAACTGTCATCTACCATTAGTTGTGTTTTACTATCTCGATCTAAAACAATTAATTTTTCTCCATCATCATTAAGAACAAACGGCAATAAGTCCCGATAAGTAAATTGCTTTTCACCACTAAACAGAGAGTCAAGTTTTTTACATTCCTTTAGAATTGGCTCGGAAACATAGCATCGAAGACAAAGACCAGCCCGAGCGCGATCGATAATATCTTCTCCATCATTTTCACCGTTAAAACACGATAGTAGAATATTTTGTTGGTTACATTTATCTTCTGTATCAAAAACTTTACTATTCGCAAACTCTTGAGCAACTGTTACTGAAATCTGTTTGTAACCTAATTTTTCCGCAGCAGGATTAATTCGCCAAATCTTCCAATATCTTGAATAAGTATTCATAATCACTATGCCACCCATAACACAAATATTTTTTTTAACAGTCTTATTATGTATATGGATGTTAACACCTAGGGATTATGCAAGATATAAATATACAATAACGAAATAATTTATTTAATAATTTGAAGCATTACTTTGGTTAGCTCTTAAATAGGATAATCAGATATTATTCCCAGCTATAATTAGCTAATTTGCCCAAAAAGAGTACATTCCCGACAATATTCACTGCTAGAGTTAAACCATCGTTGACTGATTCTGCAAAACGTACTTTTCTTTTTTTCGTAGTAGATGTGACTTGTAAATTACTTTGTGGTTCATTAGTATTATCTAATGATGTATTTAAAATATCTTGAGTAATTACAGTATTTAACTTTTCTTCGCTATTGTAGTTATCCAGTATTTCAGGTGCTAATTCTCTAGATGCAACTTCTATTTTTTCATCCAGTTGATTTTTCTTTATTTCGTTAATAATTATATTTGAATTTTCGCTTATAGCAGATTCCAAACTTTTTTGATAATTGAATTGATTTAATTTTGGATATTGGGTTCCGTTTAACTCCACTTCAAATTCTAAAGGAACGTTTAAAGTTAAAGAAACTACTATTTTATTGCCTTCTAATTTATAATTTGATTTTGGTGTGGTAGACATAATGATGATTACTAGGGTTTTATTTATCAATATTGTTTATTTGGTAGTCAGAATTCACATCATCCGAGCTAATTGATGATGTGAATATTCAGTTAAGCACAATCCACAAAGAAATGATCGACTATTTTATTTCCGCTGATTGCATCACATCTTCATTCTGTAAATACTTATTTTCGTAACAATTTGGTTGAGGATAGCATTGAGGTGCTTTTGCTCTAACTTCTGGTTCCAACATTAAATCTGGTTCAATTACAACAGGCAATTTTTGCTTGAAAATAGGAACTGGATTGATATAAACTGGAGTATCGATGGTGATAGGAACATTTAATTTGATCGGAATGGTAAATTCACATTCGCAGTAGTTTTGGTTGGTATGATTTTGAGAGTAAGACATTTGAAAGGACTCCTTATTGGTAATTAATTGTTTGTTGATCGGTTATAGAATTTGAAAGAATTGACTTATGCAGTTATTGGAATAATGTTTAACATCAATTCTTTCTATTGTTTAATTAGAAGCTGACAAAATTTCTTGGGGTGGACAAGGTAGTTGTTGCTGAGGATAGCATTGAGGTGCTTTTGCTCTAACTTCTGGTTCCAACATTAAATCTGGTTCAATTACAACAGGCAATTTTTGCTTGGTAATAGGAACTGGATTTATGTAAACTGGAAAATCGATGGTGATAGGAACATTTAATTTGATCGGAATGGTAAATTCACATTCGCAGTAGTTTTGGTTGGTATGATTTTGAGAGTAAGACATTTGAAAGGACTCCTTATTGGTAATTAATTGTTTGTTGATCGGTTATAGAATTTGAAAGAATTGACTTATGCAGTTATTGGAATAATGTTTAATATCAATTCTTTCTGTTGTTTAATTAGAAGCTGACAACATTTCTTGAGGTGGACAAGGTAGTTGCTGTTGAGGATAGCATTGAGGTGCTTTTGCTCTAACTTCCGGTTCCAACATTAAATCTGGTTCAATTACAACAGGCAATTTTTGCTTGAAAATAGGAACTGGATTGATATAAACTGGAGTATCAATGGTGATAGGAACATTTAATTTGATCGGAATGGTAAATTCACATTCGCAGTAGTTTTGGTTGGTATGATTTTGAGAGTAAGACATTTGAAAGGACTCCTTATTGGTAATTAATTGTTTGTTGATCGGTTATAGAATTTGAAAGAATTGACTTATGCAGTTATTGGAATAATGTTTAACATCAATTCTTTCTATTGTGTAATAGAAAATAAGAAAATCAGCTTATGCAGTAAGCGAGTATCTTAGGTGTGGAATTGTCTGGTGAATCTATAATATTTACCCTGGATTTGTTTACTAATGAATTCATCAAATCTTTATTACAGATTTACGAAAAGCTTTGGGTACACAAAAGGGTACTATTCTCCTTTTGCAAAATATTGGACATATTTTTATCTCTTGCACCTTGACGAGAAACCGGGAAGGCAAATCACTTAATCAAATAATGATGCTTTTAGTTTTGAGAAACCCGGTTCCTTTGTGTTTGAATGATGCAAAATATTTAAGACGAAAGATGCATCAATTCAATTTTTATCACTTGATTGCCATCTACGATTATTTTCTGAATGCATCCTTGCAATAAAGCTTTTTTATCTTCTACCTGCAATTCTTGCCAAAATTTTGGATTAGAAAATGCTCGGATAATTCGCTCTTTAGCAATCAAATATTGCACCGAATCGTTACTTGCAGTGGCTAAGGCATCAGCTATCTGCATTCTCATATCCTCTTTGGCTTTCTCGATTGCTGGATTTGATGGTAAAGCTTCAAGAGTATTTAATGATGCTCTAAGCGTTTTAACGGATGCTGGCTCTTGTATCACTTTGGTTTCTTGCTCTACTAATCCCGCTAACCTTTCCGCTTCTTTAACTAAATGTTCGATGACTTGTTGTTCTAAGTTATCGGAAGAAATCATTTTTTTGTTATCACAAGCACCCGTGCGATAAAAACTACATTGGTAATGATGCCTGTAATAGTTCTTTTTCTTAACCAATTTTTTGCACTGACGACTGTAAGCTGCACCGCAACGCTGACATTTAACTAAGTTGGCGAAGGGGTTAGTATATTTTTGTTCGCTAGCCCATCGGTTATTGCGATTCGAGCGAATCATGGTTTTAATTCGTTCGTGTTCTTCATAAGAAATAATTGCTTCATCCTCGTGGGTTCCCCATGTAACTTCCCATTCGTCGAAGGGTTTGCGATATCCTTTGGAACTAACCACGGTATTATACAGAGTTCCTCCTGCATATATCGGATTAACAAGAATAGAACGCAAACCAGAAACCGACCATTTTAAACCCGTGTGAGGATAGCGCAGATTTAACCCGCTTTTACGAGACTTGTTGATATTTGTCAATATAATTTCGTCTTCTTCCCCTAAAATATTTACTTTATCGTTGAAGGATTTAGGAACAACATTTGCTTGAATTCCCAAAATCTCGTGCAGTTTTTTCACAGTTTGAGATACCGTACCCACCGTAAAAAAGCTGTCAAACACCAATCTCATTAATTGCGATCGCGTTAATTCAATTTGCCCTTCAATAATACAAACACAAGGGCGATCGTCTCTTTTATATTTATCATTTTCAACTGTATATCCTAAAGGAGCATTCCAGTGAGCTTTTTTATTTGCTTTGCGAGTATCTCGTTCTTTTTTGACTCGCATTCCTAACATTTTTACTTCATATTTACTTGCTGCCAATCTGACATCAATTGTCAATTCTCCACCAATACTTGAAATATCAAAAGGTTCATCAATTGCAGTTGGCTCTATGCCTTTTTTTTTCAAAGCATCCATCAACCGATAAAAAGTCATTGATGATGAAGTTAAACGATCGATTCTAATAAATAATAGCTTGGAAACTTTGCCTTTCCCTAATGCATTAATATCTTCAATTAACCGTAAAAGTCCTTTACGTTTGTCACTAGTACGACTTTCAACATCATAATATAATGTCGTCGCTCCGGCACTCCGCAAACGGCGCATTTGTTTGATCAACGCTCCTTCATCGTCTGCTTGCTCATCCGTGCTAACGCGAGCATATCCCCAAACGTCCATACAGCAAACCTTACAGCAATATTTTGTCTTAAGTTTTTATTCTACATGATAGTTAGCATATTAGTTCTTTACTATTCACCGAGCCTGTAGACTTCATGATTGGTAACTCCTACGGTAAGTACTTGGAGCGCGATACCAAGACTCCTTTAATCAGAGTTGGTTATCCTATCATGGATCGTCACAATCTACACCGCTACTCTACCATTGGTTACGAAGGTACAATCAACTTGATTACTTGGGTTGTAAACGCTATCTTTGAAGATATTGATCGCAACACAAATATTCCTTCTAAGACAGATATTTCCTTCGACTTAATTCGTTAGAAATTGAGTTCACCCGCTAATGTCGCTTGCCTTTTGAGAAAAAGGTAATGGTAATTAAGGATGAGGTATAAAGGCTCAAGTATGAAGTAATAGTATTTTTCATCCTTCATCCTTTATACTTCTGACTTCCTTTTTTACCTTTTCTTTTTTTTAAAAGGCATTGGGCATTGGGCATTGAGCATTGGGCATTGGGAATAGAAATAGGACTTACGCACTCAGATATTTAAAATCGCTGTAGTTAAAAATTCCCTATTCCCTGTTGCCTGTTCCCTATAGGTTAAAAATTTGATTTTTCGTTTTACTGCGTAAGTCATAAAAAAATCAAGCTATTAAATAATGTTAGTAAGATCGGTCTTTTAGATGTATTTGAAATATTCCCCAATAAATGCAAACCAATCCTGTAAATAAAATATGGGATTGCATTTTATTAGATTATCTGTCATTGAATCCCCACCAATTAGCAATTCATAATTATTTGATACTTTAGCTCAAATAGAACCTTTTTCCAATACCCAATTCCTTGCGATCTTTTTAAATTAATCATCCATACTTCATAGACTTAAAAAATGAAAATCACCCAAAGTAAAATCAACGAACTGTTAACCGAACCAGGGTGCGAACACAATCACCAAAAAAATGGAGAGAAGAAGAATAAAGCCTGTAAGCAACAAGCGCAACCCGGAGCTGCACAAGGAGGTTGTTCTTTTGATGGAGCAATGATTGCTCTGGTTCCAATCACCGATGCTGCTCATTTGGTACACGGACCTATTGCTTGTGCTGGTAATTCTTGGGGTAGTCGCGGCAGTCTTTCCTCTGGCCCAATGCTTTATAAAACAGGCTTTACTACCGACTTAACCGAAAATGATATTATCTTCGGTAGCGAGAAAAAGCTTTACAAGGCAATCCAACACGTACAGCAAAATCACAACCCTGAAGCCATATTTGTTTACTCCACCTGCGTGACTGCTCTAACTGGTGAAGATATAGATGCAGTTTGTAAAGCTGCCTCTAAGAAAGTAGGTATTCCAATTATTCCTGTCAATGCACCTGGATTTGTTGGTAGTAAAAACCTCGGTAATCGCTTGGCTGGAGAAACTTTATTAGATTATGTTGTCGGTACAGGAGAACCGGAACGCTCAGAGCAACACCTTTTAGTTAAATTTAGTATACAGCTTTTGAGCTGCTTTGCCGCTTAATTAATTTGGAATTATGTTATCAAAATTTTATACCCTGCCATTCTTTAGCTTCGGCAAAGCGGCTTAGGTGATTTACATTGGTAGTGGCTATAACAACATATCTCCCCGGATAGGTCTTAACTAATAGTTTGTACTGAGCGCAGATAATCACATCGGCATCTAAACTAAGATTATCAGCAGTTGGTAATCCTTTATTTCTTGCTTCTGCCCACAACTCGGCTGCTAACTCCAAGGTTGGTTCATCAATAGGAAGAAAGTCTATTAAGTTTTTTAGTTGATTTAAATTATTGATTTCTTTAAAGTTTTTTCTTCTAATTAATTCTCGTTTTACTTCATAACTACAAATAGCTGAAGTAACGACTAATGCACTTCTAGAAAGCAAATAATAAAACCAGTCTTGACAATTAGTGACCTCTTGAACTTTACTATTACTAATTAGAGTATGAAGCACACCTGAATCTAAAAAAACAATCATGCTTTATTCGATGCTCCCGACGATTTAGTATTTTCTTTTTAAAGATTCTTGAATATTGTGATATTCCTGTATTTCCTCTTCAGCCGCAATTTTATCTTGTTTTTCTTCTTGCCATTTTTGAATCAATTCCATTAAAGGTTGATTTTTACGTAGTTGTTCTGCTTCATCCCAATTTTGTTCGACAATAGAATTATTTTTTTCGGATTCTAATTCAAGCTTTTGAATAATAAACTCAGCATCTTTGGCATCAATATTAAGAGCTTGATTCAATCCATCTAAACTTAATCTATAGCTATTTTTTGAATTATTATCATCAAATAAAGCAACAAAACGAGATAGATTTATTAATTTACCACTAGGTAATCTGACTGTTGAACTCTTCATTTAAATATTTACCTTATTTTCTCATAGTTACTCATTATTTTAACCATAGGAATCCGTTTTGAATATTTCTAGCGGAAGGGCGTTAGCGCAGCGTGTCCGCAAGGACATAGCGTACCGTAGGTATTGCGTCTGAAGGGGTGACGATACAACCTAAAATGCTTGCTATATAGACTTTGCAGCATTTTATGGTAGAAAAAGGTAGGACTCAAATTTGCAATAAGACCTACCAATTGAGTCGGGTAGGTCGGGAGTATTGCTACTCCTTTCCCCCCTAAGAACCGTATGTACAAATTTCCAAGTTTACGGCTCAAGCAAATCAAAAAGCTATGTCTCAGAATGGATTTGTTGATGACAATAAAAATGAACTAACTCCAAATTGGAATAAGTATCTTTACCACCTTTAGATTTTGGGATTTTATGATGTTTGTGGATTTCTTCCCCGTCATATAGGCTTTGTCCACAAACTTGACAAATATGACCTTGTTTTTCAGCAATTTTCTGAATACTTTTGGAGTGATTAGAAACTTTATTCTTTTCCCTTTTCTCCCAGTATTCTTTCAATGTTGGGTCATCAGGAGATGACCTGCCTACTACAAGTTTATGTCGTTTAATCTTAAACCAAGAAAATTTTAATATATGCTTTCCGGTACTTTTATCACCGAATACCCATTTATCATTTTTTTCTAAGTTTAATTTTCCCCAATATCTATCTTTACGCCATTTCTTATTTTTGTTCGGGTGTGTACGATTTACATATTTACATTCCCGTTTGAACATCCAGTCATCAAGTGCGCTAAATGCCTCCGAAGCAACACCAATACGAAAGTAATTAGCTTCTCCTCGGATAATTGAATTAAGTTTTCCAATTACAGCCTTAACGCTATGACCTTTTAGATTTAGCCACTGTTGACGCAGCTTTCTCCGGATATTTAAAATGGATTCTTTGCTAGGTTTTATTAGTAACTTCCACTCAGTTTTAGTATTAGTGACCTGGTACTGTCTTATATTAAAACCAAGGAAATCGAAACCCTCTTTTAGATGAACTATTCTGGTTTTTTCTTTTGATAGTTCTAAACCTCTCAAGTTCAACCATTTATCTATTGCAGATTGTGCTTGTTCCGCATCTTCAAAGGTTTCACAGAAAATTACAAAGTAGAGTAGGCGACCAGCGAGTTACGTTCAAGCACTTTTCTGTCCGCCCCTCCCCAAACCGGGCTTACGCCTTTCGGAGTACCCGGCTTTCCAGTGTTTACATGTCAGTGTTAGTCCTTTGGGTTGCACGTCCTGCATGGATATCCATGTGACATTGTTGACACACAATCAAGGTTTTACGTTGTCGTGATGCCATAATTTGAACCCAATAAGGCGGTAAAGTTCTTCCTTTCTTTTGTAAGTCCTTAAGTGCCCGAACATGATGAACCTGGATATTTTCTTGTGAACCACAAAGTTCACAGGTATTAGCCAAGAGTCGGCGTTCGAGTTCTGTTCTTGGAGCTACAATTTTTAAAGGGGAATCATTTAAGACTGCTTTCATATTTCGCTTCAAAGAGATTCCTCCCCAGTTAGCTATCAATGGCTTTTGTCCTTCTCCACGTTCAACCTTTACTTGCAATCCAATATATGGACCATTGCGAGTTTGAAGAGTGGTTTGATAGCGACGGTATATCGTCGATACGCTGATACGCAGTTTATGCGCGAGCGTTTGAGTTAATGACCGTTCCATTATCCACTTCAAACGATTTAGTTGGTGTAAGTTGTAAGCCAATCGATAATATTCCACGATTCCCCGAAATTCCTGCTGATAATGAGCCACGATACTAAAAACAGAATCGTGAATCAATTCTGCACGGTGTATTGGTTTACCGTGAAGTAGGAAGCGGGCACATTTGCTTTTGACTACATCAGGTGGTACTTTTAAACCAATTTGCCCGTTGATGCTACGGTGTCCGCGCCTATCAAGCTTTTGGTTGTTATTAAGTACTGCAATGTCGTAACCAAGAAAACGAGCAGCTTCGGTTCGTGGGTGGGAAATTAGCGTCTTGGTTTCGGACAATTCCAGCTTGAGATTTTCTCTCAAGAAATTGCCGATTAAGTGCTTAATCTCTTGTGCTTCATGCCGTGGACCACTAAAGCCAATTAGCCAATCATCGGCATAACGAACATATCGCAGGCGGCGGTAGTTTGGGTCTTGTGGGTCTAAAGATGGTACTTGCTGCATTAGTCTGCGAGCAATACGCGCTTTAACTAATAGACCTTTCTTTCTCAAACGTTGAGCCAGCCCTTGTAATCGTTGCCATTCCGGATTGGGTTGGCGTGCTTTACCACGGTTATATTTTGGAATTAGTTCTTCAACGACAAATTTATCAAGCTTGTCTAAGTAGATATTCGCAAGAATTGGGCTTAGTATCGCACCTTGTGGGCTTCCACTTAAGGTTGCATTATATCGCCATTCTTCCAAATATCCGACTTTAAGCAGGTTTTCTATTAACCTTAAAAAGCGGTTATCGTGTATTTTCTCCCTTAGTATATTAAGGAGAATTACATGGTCAAGTGAATCAAAGCATTGAGCAATATCACCTTCGATAAACCACTTTGTTCCTACCCATTTGCTATATATTTCACTCAAAGCTGTGTGACATCCGCGTCCAGTACGGAAGCCGTGAGAAGTTGGACTAAACTGTGGTTCGTAGTATGCCTCTAATATTAGGCGAATAACTTCTTGCAACAGTTTATCTGACCAACGAGGTATGCCAAGCGGACGCTTTTTTGAAGAATTTTTCTTCTTAATATGTACGCGACGCGCAGGCATCCATCGATACCTTTCATAACGTAGGTCATGGATAATGGTATCAATTTTTTCTTTAGACATTCCATCTACGGTTTCGTCCGTTACACCCGGTGTCAACGAACCTGAGTTGCGGTAGATTCTACCGTAAGCAAGTAGAAATAAATCGGGGTTAAATAATTGTCGATAAACGTCTTCCAGTGGCAGTCCCCGCTTTCCACGTTCATGTATAATTCCCAACACAGTTTCGGCTTTTCGCATCTCGCGTACCTCTCTGATTGAGTTTCGTAACACCTGTCACCCTTCCCCCTGTAGACGGCTTTCCCGTCCTCTGAGTACTATGGTGACTCCGTTACCCTGTGCCTCTCGACACGGCGGGTAATCCCACTTTCCCTAAGCGCTAGATGTATCGAGTGTAACTTAGGTGCCTCGTCCGTTTCCTTAAGTAAGGTCGTTCCTTACCGTTCACCGTGAGGAAAGTTCAGGTGACGACGACTTAGCCACCCTATCACAGTGACCCCGCAGTTGATACGCTGTAATCGGGGGATGTATGCTTCCATCACTGGAAACTGAGGTTTGAGCAATTCGGCTCTCACCATATCACACGGGTCTTGCGGGACAAAATTATAAGCGTCTTCTAACTTCTCCCGCTTTATCAACATGCTACTGTCCCCTTTGGTTTTCACCATTAGGTAAGTTGTTGACCCAGAGGTCATCTTTTCCTAACCTCTCCTCTCTGTGAGAGGAGTCTAGCACCTGGTTAAATGGCGCACGTCATCAGCATACCTAACTAAAGTTAAACTCTTTGTGTTGTCTCTTTTACCAAAACCATTCCTGGTTGGTAAAGTCTCAGCAAATTGTTTGACTCGGTTTTCCATTCCATGTAAGGCAATATTCGCAAGTAACGGGCTTAAAGTACCACCTTGTGGGGTGCCTTTGTTTGTTTCACTGTATCCTTTAGGACGGTTGGCGTATCCACTCCAATCTATGATTCCAGCTTTTAACCATGCTTTGATTTGTCGTCTTAAACTTGGAAAAGTGTTTACTTTCCTAATTAGCGCTTCATGATTGATGTTATCAAAACAACCTGCTATATCAGCATCAAGAACATATTTTGATTTTTGATTGATAGCAATATAAATTGCTTCGATGGCATCGTGACATGATTGACCGGGACGAAAACCATAGCTGTTAGGTTCAAACTTGGATTCCCATTCTGGTTCTAAAGCCATTTTCACTAAACTTTGCAATGCTCTTTCTTCCATAGTAGGTATGCCTAAAGGTCTTTTTTCCGATTTTCCAGGTTTGGGTATCCACACCCTTCTTGTCGGTTTTGCCTTAGAGCTTAATCTCAGTTCATTAACAAGTAGGAGTCGTTGTGCTGGTGTGTAAGATTTTTTCCCATCAATTCCAGCAGTCTTTCGTCCTTTGTTATCCTGAGTTACCCTTCTGACGGATAGTAGCTTTGCATACCAAGACTTCATCAAAGTTTTTTGCAATTTGCGGACAGTTTTAACATCGCCACGTTTAGAAGCTCTGTAAATTCGCTTTTGTAACTTGAAGACACTTCTTTCGACTTTACGCCAATTGATGTTCTTCCATTCCACCATCAAGTTTCCCTGTGTATTAGACATATTTATTACTACTTACAACTTTACTTTCTACCTAATCGTGAATCTGTCAGCCTATCCTGGACATTACTCCAGACATTTGCTTCTGATTCAATCCTTCCCATTTCCGGTTTGTAGTTAGCACCTACTCATAATCGACCATATGAGAACCAAGAGATGGGTTACTTCGTTCCTAACAACCATTCATTTAACGTATTTGGTTAAACCTTTCTTTGAACTTTTAGGGCTGGTACTCATTCACCGGGTTTAGTGGGGGTACTTGTTAGCCAGTACACTAGCTGCTAACCCTCTATCCTTGGACATTTTGTCTCTCCCAGCTAATCAATCCGGTTTTGCTGGTTCAATCTGACGATGATTCAAACGCACCATTCGATATGTCGTCCTTTTTGACGATTACTACCCATAAGCTCTGACTTGCGATGTAACCAAATCGGATTTCCAGTTACTTATCGCTTTCACTCCCGCTTTACCTCCATTGATGGCTAATCTCCGGGGTAGGGAAACTCCCTTTATAAAGGGCGCTGTGTGTCGTCACTGTTGTACCTACAGGGAGGGACTTGTTGAATAACTCACCCTCATGGTTGTTAAGTTGTCCAGGTTCTGGCAAGAACTTAAGTTCTTTTCCTTTCCCAAGCGGCTAATCCCTTATAAGTATTTCAACTCATAATTTCTAACCAACGAGTCGCACAGTATAATGATTTCCAGGTTCAATGGACGCTTCCCAAACACCAATCAGTCGGGGAGTGGGATTTACTTCTACTAAAAACCGGGAATCATTGAACTGGTTCGGTTTGTTATCATTTTTTATGCCTGATGGAAACATACCTTGCACGTAGAAGATGTTGTAACGTCGTTCACCAGTCCGTACTTCCCAGTTTTGGCTATGTGCATAATTTACAAGCGCAGCAGCTATCTTATCAGCTTGTTTTGATTTATTGAGGGTTTTTGAAAAACTAATAACAGCAATACGGTTTAATTGAAGTTTAGTCTCAAACCATTGATTTATTGAAGGATCTAGAATGGCGATCGCCATAACCAAAGACACACCAAAACAAAAGATACGTCCCCTTACTTGAGACAATCTAAATTGGCGTTCGGCTTCTTCCGATGCCTTAATTTCTTTATACTGAATCTCTGCTGGGAGATATTTTAATAATTCTTCGGATTGAAATGACATTTAGCATTTTTATTGTAAGCATCTAATAGTGTTTGACAATTCGATGACTCATCTAATTTCTGAACGTTAAGTGGGGGTGAGGATTCAGATCGCGTCAAGTTGTATAAATCCGAACGAATATCGGTAGTAAGTGTTGTAATCTGGGGGCGTAAATCTGGAATTAAAGCGAATGAACCGTACCCAGAACTCGCCATATCTAAAACAAATACAACAAAAATAGTACTGGTAATTAGAAAACTCGACGCAGGAACCCTCACCCAACTCATACTTTAATTTCTCCCTGTTGATTGATATTGCCCATCCCCAGTCCAAGTAGTCAAAGGTAAGGTAGTTGTCTGTTTTTGCTGTTTTATATCGACAGGTGATTGCTGCCAATTACTAGATTCAACAGTCTGTAGTCGTACAGCCCTATCTAAACTATCTCCTGCACCTGTGGCAACTTGACCAAATCCATTCCAGACACCATTCGCGACAGGCTTACCAGCATTAATCACGCCGTGACCGAAACGGACTGGGGTTGAAGTATTCTGCGGTAATTGCCGAGGATTGCGAGTTGCAATTAGTCCACCTAAAAAGAATTGTGCCACCCAGGAGCCAACAACTAAAGTACCGATACTCATGCTCCAAAAGGCAAATGAACGCCAGGGTTTGAAAGGATTTGTATGATTAGCAACAGTGCCTAGAGTTCCAATCGCAGCGCCCGCTCCATTTTCCATTGCTGGGGTTACGCCACGGCTGCATTTTTGACCCCAATTGTAAGCACCCTTAGCGTAGCGTCCGGCATTATAGGCACGATTATGCCACTGATTGTTACGAGAATATTGGTCGTCATCAAATTCTTCATAACGTGTATCTACCACGTTGGTATCTAATTGATGGCTTGAAGCCAATTGTGGTAAATCTCTTCGGTACACTTGTTTTCTAGTCATTGTTACTCCTAATTAATGAATTAAAGTATTGGAATTGTATTATTCTCTTTCTCGTTAACGGTTCATGTTTTATCTCCATCGGAACCCCATATATCTTCTTGCTCCATTAGTTTTTGACGAAACTGTTCGGTATCTATGGGTATAGATGAAGTTTCTTCTGGTGGTGGTTTTTTCGCCTTCTCTGGAAGATACAGATACTGGGGGCAGTATTTTTGAACAAGTTGAATGTAGTTATACTTATCCTTTCCATCAATTCGAGTTGCAGGTGGTCCTTGCATCCAAGAAGGAATTTCAATTCTCGTCTTCTCTCTTTCACCTCCATCTGGACGAATTAAATAAGCCCAACCCGCACAACGTTTATTACCTTCTACGTTAGTATCGGTAATAGCTTGAGCATAAAGCCAAACTATGGCATCTTTGATAGTTTGCGATTTACCAGTTAGAGCCTTAGCTCCACCTAACATAGCTTGAGTATCACCATGACTTGCAAAAGAAACAGACATATTTGCTTGTCGTAAAAATTGCACTACCGCTTCCCAAAATTTAGGCATCACAGTAGAATCAATCGCATCGATTTCGCTGGAGTAGTTGGACATTTCATCAAGTGATAGATGCAGGTGATAATCTTCAAATGGCTCATACTCTTTGGTTTCATCGCCAGCTTCTGCGATTCTCCAAAATGCAATACGAGTAAATTCGCGTATGGCATTAGTTGCTTCAACAAATTTATAACCGCGTCCAAAAACCTTAATACCTTTCCACTGCTGACCTTTGGCGAAGGGGTTTATCATCCAAACCAAATGACCAAGCTTAATATGTTCGGCAATTAAATAACCTAATTTTGAGGTTTTACCGCTGCCTTTTTCCTTGCCAACGATACCTACCGTGTTTTCGTAAACTAATGATTTAACTTCGGCATATTTATCCTCAGAACTGCTTTGTGGTTTCAAGTTGCTTAGTGTATCGTAATCATTTGATAGCGAGTCGGGTAATCCACCTTTTTGGTAGAAATTTGCAACTTCTTGTGGTGGAAACTCTTCAACTTCAGGAGAGACACTTGGTTTTTGAATCTGCTTAGGAATTTTAGTACTTGCTGGTGGCTCTTGATGATTTTGCACCGATGAAATTCCTTGAGGATGATTGACCAATTGAACTGTGTTTGGGACAAAGTTTTGACCCGCAGCTAATAAAAGTTGAGGTTTTGAGGAGCGATGTTTTTTACTCGCTAATTCCCAAAACACTAAACTTGATGTCCCCAATACTGCGATCGCACTACCACCAAATCGAAGAAAAGATTTTGCTGGTTCAGGCATTTCCACTTCTACAACTTGCTGCTGGGTGGAATATGGTGTTGCTGATTGTTGAATTGTGTTAGTGCCAAAACTACTGGTAAACATCCAACCTCCTATTAGCAGAGTTATGGGTGCGAATATTAGTTTACTGGGCATTTTTGCCCCCTATTGGTTTTGGTGAGGGTTTATTTTCATCAGATGATTCTTGTTTATTTAATGGAGTTGCGGGAGTCGGTTCTGCTTGGTAGGGCTGATAATCAGATATCTGGGCATCGGATGGGCTGGCTTTATTCCCGAACCAATCAGTCTTCTCAAGTTCCGATGCAACCGGACTTAACCCTTTGACACGCAAGGCTTCCAACATAGCGGCTTTTACCTCTGATAAGCGAAGTCGCGTATTTTGAGCAATTGTCACCAAATTAAATCGCTGTGTTGTCTCCCTTCTGCTATTAGAGATAATATTTAATTTGACCAAACCACTTGCAGCTAACTCGGCAGAATCTATTGGAATAGTGACCCAAGAGCCTGTGCTAGGGTCAACATATCTAAGCTCCGCTTTTTTCCCAGATGCTCCGAGATTGATGCGTTTTAATGCTTCAATTTCAGAACCGTGATTAATTACTTCCTCGTGTTGGTTATAAGCTGGATTTTGGGGATTGTTTTGACTTGCAATAACGGAGTTGCTATATCTTGCACTCGCTTCCAACACCACTGCTTGTAATAAACCAGGATTGCTTACTAAACCAGAACTGTAATCATTACGAGTCAAGAATTCTCGGAAGTTGCCCTGTGCTGCATTCATTTTCTGAGACTTTTGCAAAAGTTCGGAATAAGCTTCTTGGGATGGATTAATTTCTGTAGAACGTTGACCGGAGAGTATTGTTGCAATTGCAGCAATCACAACCAAAATTACTGTTGCAACGAAAATCGACATTAGCCAAGGATTGGTCAGCAAGGAATCTAAGCTTCCGGATTTAATACTATTAATTAACCCAGTTGTTGCAGCACTATTTTGTACTTGTCCATGAGGATTTGGCACCCATACAGAGTCAAAGTCATCTTCTGAAAGTTGATTGTTTTGATGATTCGGATGTTGATCTGAAGAAAGCATCGTTGCTCAAAACCTCCTTTCTATAGTGCCTTAAGATAAGTGCTGCAATAAGTCCTCCTAAAATCGTTCCACCAATCCCACCAAACATAATTTTGAGGAAAATTGGTTTTGGTGGAGAGGTAACACAAACAGCAATTGTTGCAACGGTAGTTGTTGTTGTGACTGCCGCAGTTGTTGCAACAAATCCCGCTTCAGTCATAAAGTTCGCTATGGTTCGACGGTCGGTAGCTACAGCTTTATTAACTGTTGGTGCGATTGCTTTTACAGTTGCGGTTGCCAGCTTTGGGACTACCTCAATTACTTCTTCGACGACGGGAATGTTAGTGTATTGATTTTCTGCGTTGAAGGCAGCGCTGTTTTTTGAGATGCTCTCAACATCGGATGTTGCTCTTCCTCCCAGTTGATTGAATTTCCCAAAAAATTTTGCTCAAATTGATTTTCAATACTCATAAAAGCTTTATCAAAACCAGCAACCGTTTGATTTTGATTGATAGATGATTCTTCTGCCCCATGCATAATTAAATCCTGTGTTTGACGTAAAAAAGCTTCTCTAAACAATGCATAACCAACCTGAGAAATAGATTGTGATTTCAAAAGCAACTGGTATAAGTCGTAATGGTAGCTACCAGTATTTAATTGTTCGGGTGAGGTGCCGATACGTTGTTTGAAAAACTCTTCTAAATTGAATCTTTCCCCTAAAACTTGTTGTTGGGCTTGTGCTTCTTGTTGTAATTTATGTAATTCTTCTAACCCTTGCTCTATGCTTATATTTTTCTCATTACACGCTTTGATAAACTCTTGAATTTTGTGTTTATCGTTTGGCGTAACTGCATTTTTAACAATTTCAATTTTTAATACTTCGCAGATTAATTTAAGTTGCTCTAGTGGAATCTCAAGCTGCTGTGCTACCAACGTTAAATTCATCATCTTCAATCTCCTCTTCTAATTTATCAACTAAAATCTGAACTAAAAAGTGAGCTTTTTCTTCTGCTGTTAAGAATTCTGTGACAAACTGACGCAAGCTCATGCGACGTACTGAAGCAATATACTTTCTCAAACCACCCATTCCTAAAACACAATCTATATAAGCATCTTGCTGAACGCGCAAAAATTTGTAGGCGATATAAAAATCAGCGAGAGCTTCCAACTCATCACAACTGAAATAAGTTGCTTTCTTTGGCGGTGTAAGCCCCGCCCACAAACACCAGTTCTTAACTGTTTGAAGGCTAACTTTACACCGTTTAGCTAATGTACTTTGGGTATAAAGAAGCTGAATATTTTTCACACAAGTTTATTCCTATTGTTTTTCAACTATTAGTTAGATGCAATTTACACTTAGATACAATTGAATTGCAGTTGCACTACGTTATCTATATACACATAAAATAAAAATCGTTACAAGTTAAATTGGAAATAAGCTAAAAGTTTCTAGTTTTAGGTTAATAGGAATATTACGGATTGAATTATAAAGAATAATTTATGAAGTAAAGAATGGATGACGGTAATTATGTATGAAAACTGAAAATTATGAGCTTGCCGTTCTTTGAAACTAATTGAAGAGCTTGAAGAAAGATACGTAGGGCAGCTATTTTATTGATATAAAAATGTCTCTATAAAATTTTGAAGAGTTTCTTCTAACTGATTAAGTACAATAAAACTTGAGATGATTGACATCCTCCCTACCTTACTTCTTTGAAGGCAGGAATTCCAAAGTTCACTGTTTGGGTTTACTATGCACCACGAGTTGACGCAGCATAAAAGTTACGACTTATTTGTTGGCGGAACCCATTCAAGTATTTCTCCTGGCTGAATTTCATAGCGATCGCAAATTTTGCTCAATACCGTTGTATGGGGTACTTGATTTGGATTGTTATATAAGTCGTAAGCCGTGCGGTTTGCAATGCCAGTATCTTCCCGAAAACGGTAAGGAGTAATTCCTTTGCTATCTAAAAATTTTTTGATTTTGTTTAATACTGGCATTACCGCTCTTTAATGTTTAACCGATTAGTATTGTCAATCAATTATATACGCTTATATTTGACAGAATATATATAACCAGTTGATATGGCTAATTGATTGATAAGTTATCAACCGATTAGCTATACTGAAAATCGAATATCTGATTTATTGCAAATTAACCGCAAAAATCGACCCTTGATAAAAATGCAAAAATATGGGGTTTCGCGACACCCACCACAGACGAAAGCTTAAAAATGCCAAAGCATTTATGTTATTGCTTACAGAATCGCACTTTCGCGTCTAAAACAAACGTATTTATAGGAGATTCTGTGCCGGATATCATCCCGCAGAGGAATACCAATTGCCATACTCGTATTTCTTGCTATCCCTTGTAAATACGACTGCATAATTCTATTAAGTCCTCGATTTTTAAATTTAATTTATCTGCGACTTTGGCAATCTCAGATAAGGGAGGATAATTATCACCAGACAGCAAATTTATCAGTAATTTAATTTTTTGCTCAGTAAGCTCTTTAGCTTCTTGCTCAACAAGGTTGTTAAATTGTTCTTTAAACGCCTGAAAACCTTGAGATAGGATAAATAGCTGTTCTTCGGGAGCTAACGATTTTATCCACACAGCAGCAGCATCAGGGGAATAATCTAATTGTTCATTCGAGTCAACAGCTGATGTTGAAGTTGGTTGAAGTAACTCCTCTAAAGTGATTAAGCCATCTAAGTATCTATAAAAAGATTGGTAAGAACAACCGAGGAAATTCACTAATCTAGCTAAAGAAGCGCTACTCAAATCTCCTTGCGCTCTCTCCCAAACACCCCAAGCAGCATAGCTTATACCTCCCAATTCTTGACTCCGCTTTTGGGTGAACGCACGCAGCGACTCTTCACCACGAAGTCGCTTACACAAAATAGAAAGGCGTAGCTTGCGTTCATCATCACCGCTTGGCATAAACGAATTTAGATTTTTTTCCAAGATACCACAAGCGTTTCAAGAGTTTCCAACTACAAATGTGAAAATACATCACGTTTTGTGTTGTATTCCAAACCAAAAAGTATTAATATCTAATCAACTATCTTTCAAACACGTAAAGTAATACGCCGGTATCACTTGCTGTTTGAGTAAATGCGATTGCATAATTCAATCAAGTCCTCAATTTTTAAATTTAACTTATTTGCGACTTTGGCAATCTCAGATTTACGAGGATAATCATCACCAGATAGCAAATTTATCAGTAATTTAACTTTTTGCTTAACTGGTTCTAATCGTTCTTTTTCATCTAGCTCTTTAGCTCTTTTCTTGATAAGTTCTTGAGCTTCCTGCTCAACTAATTCCTTAGCTTTTTGCTCAACAAGGTCGTTCAGTCTTTCTTGAAATGCTTGAAAGCCTTGAGAAACAATAAATAGCTGCTCTTCGGGATTAAGTGACTTTATCCATGCAGCGGCTGTATCATGAGAAAAATCTAAGTCATCTTGTACTCTAATATCATTGGTTGGATTTGGCTGAAGCAATTCTTCCAAAGTTATGGAACCATCTAAATAAGCGAAAAGAGATTGATGGGAACAACCAATAAAACTTGCCAACCTATCCAAAGAGTCCGCACTAAGTCCTGCTCTCTCGCCTTCCCAAGCACTCCAAGAAGCGTGGCTAATGCCTTTAAGCTCTTGAGAGCGAGTTTTGGTAAACGAACGCAGCGACTCGTTGCCACGGAGTCGCTTACATAGAACGGAAAGCCGTTTTCTGCGTTCGTTATCACCACTTGACATAAATTAATCTACTTTTAGTTTAAAGATACCATAAGCATTTCAAGAGTTTACGAATCTCAAATCGGAATTTATTTTCCAAACTGTATGGACTTTTATGAAATAGAGTATTAATATCTAACTAATCGCAAATTAACCACAAAACCGACTGTTGATAAAAATGCCAAAATACGAATTTTCCGGACATTTTTCTTGCTAAATACAATAAAAAGGGGGATTTTTAAGTTTTTGCTTAGAAAGACGGCACTTTTGCACTTTAAGCAATCGTCTATCGGAAAATTAATACGCATATCAATATGTCCCAATCAAATAAAGTAATACTTCAGTATTACTTACTGTTTGAGTAAATACGACTGCACAATTCTATCAAGTCCTCGGTTTTTAAGTTTAATTTATCTGCGACTTTAGCAATTTCAGATTTACGAGGATAATTATCACCAGACAACAAATTTATCAGCAGTTTAACTTTTTGCTCAGTAAGTTCTTTAGCTTCTTGCTCAACTAATTTCTCAGCTCTTTGTTCAACAAGATCATCAATTTGTTCTTGAAATGATTGAAAACTTTGTGACGCAATAAATAACTTTTCTTCAGGAGCTAGTGAGTTTATCCATACAGCCGCTGCATCAGGAGAAAAATCTAATTGCTCATTTACCAAGGCATCCGAATTTGAAGTTGGTTGAAGTAACTCCTCCAAAGTAATAATGCCATCCAAGTATCTATAAAGAAGTTGATGGGAGCAACCAATAAAGTTTACTAACCGGGCTACAGAACCTGGGCTTAAACCTGCTTTCCCAATTTCCCAAGCACCCCAAGTGGTAAAAGTAATTCCTCCAAGCTCCTTACTACGTTTTTTGGTAAAGGAACGCAACGACTCCTCACCACGAAGTCGCTTGCATAAAATAGCAAGTCGCTGCTTGCGTTCATCATCACCACTTGGCATAAACTAATTTACGTTTTTTTCAAAAATATCACACACGTATCAAATTCTTTTACAAAAGTTAGTCTTTATTCACGACAATTAGTATTGATAAATTCTACAAAGAGTATTAATATCTAATTAATTGCAAATTATTCGTAAAACTGTAATGAGTAGAAAAAATGCATAACTACAAAATTTTCCAATACCTATCAACCGAGAGCATAGAACCTAGAGAATTTCTACGTTATTGTTTCGGCATAGATAGACTGACACCCGAAGCAATCATATATGAGGAAATTAGGTTCGGATACAGTACAAGATGCATCAACCTAATTTCAAAATTACTAGGTATGCAAAAAAAGACGGTGCGAGAGTGGGGTGACAATCCAAACTTTGAAGGAATGCCACAACACGCGAGAAAAACTTGCAGCTACGCGCAGATAGCCCTATCTCCTCAAGCATTAAAGAGAATTGCTTCCCGTGATTATACAGCGCCGAGATTAAGCGCAATGCAGTTCGTAGAGGAAACACTTTTAAACGGATTGTCGCATAGTGAAAGATTAACAAAAGTAAGTTCTACTAAGTTTCGCGGGCAATACCTTACGTTACTATCGGATACTCTAAAAATATCCAAGCGCACTATATATCTTTGGGGTACAGACATAGAACTACCTTCGATGCCCAAATACCATCAACATACTTTGGCATATGCGCTTGCAGCTTACCGCAAGAAACAGCAGCAGAATATCGCTGCTTAATATTTGATCTAGTCGGATGAATAAAAATTGGTCTTGAATGAAGACCAAAACAATATAAAAACGAATCAATATAATATCATGCAATCACTCACTCAATCAACTTATCACCAGGTTCACAACGTTGATGCGAACCCTGTAAAACACCTAGAAACAAGTACCGCAGAATATATTCACGCTAGTTTCTTGCTTTGGGAATACAAGAGGGCTTATAGCAAAGGGGAATATCGAGAACTACTCAATAAATTTGGTTGGGATAAAGGCAGCACAGAAGAGAAACGAGCGCTCAAGTTAGCAGAAAATTTCCAAGATTTCGCATACCGTCCCCATGCTCTTTTTCAAATTCCTGTCACAAAGCTACTAAGATTGTGTTCGGAAAAATACCAGCCAATAATTGAGCAGCTATCTGAAGTCGAAGAAGATTTAACCTGTGCTTACGTAGATGATTTGATAAAAGAGAGACAAGCCCAACTTAGAAAGGAAAAAGAATCAGCGCTACCAGGTAAGCCTTCTATATGGCGTAGAAATTGTAGGGGTGAACGTTACGCACAATTTCCTCCTATGTATGAGTTTGACGAACAAACGGGTTTACTAACTCAGAAATTAATGGATAATTTCGGGTTAATACCTCAAGACATCCTTAGAAGTGCGATCGCCGACTTATATCAAAAAATTACAGAGGAAGAACAACCATATGAAGCTGAAGATGATAACTGTAATTTAAATGATGCGAGCGAAAGTACTACTCAAGAAGTTAACGTTAATCATAGCCAAGTAACTTCACCAACCGGCACAACTCAAACTGTCGAGCAGAAATGGGAAGAATTAGCACAGCAACTAACAACGGATGTAAATAATATCGGTAGAATCAGCGATTCTTCAGGTCAATTAATAGTCGAGTGTTGCCAACGTTGGGAAGCAGCAGTTCCTCAAGATAAAAGGTGGGATGCGATATCGAATATACTTCGGCACGATACGATATCGCTCAAGCATCTTTCTAATTACGCTTATAACCATAATCCACAGTGGAGAGAAACTTGGGGAGCTAATCTTGCTTCTTATCATAGCTTCGAGCAAGAGTTGGCATGGGTAGACACCGATGTTCGTAACGATGCTCTGGTATCTATGGGCTTTGATATACCAGCTACGGTAGAAGTCAAGACAGGGAATCGATCATATAAACAAGGTAAGGTAATCGGATTAAATGGGGAGAATATCACTCCCATTTTGGTCAAGGTTGATGGCTTCAATCATTATTTTCATTGGACTGAGTTGGAAGTAATTAAATATTCAGCTAGGTCTAAGTTTTATACAAGTGTTGAACAATCACAAGAAGAATATTTAGAGGAACCACAAGAGTCAGATTTAGAGTTGGAACCGACCCCGCTTGATAAGGGAATTGATGCTTTGATACAGGGAGATTGGGAAGATATAAGAAACATATTTAAGCAATACCCCGAAGTTAAGGAACAGGCTTGGGATGCGATTTCTAAAGAGCAAAAGCGGAGGGTGATTGATATTACTCCGGAGAGTATTAAGGTATTAAATAAAGCTAAGAAAGAGGGTGTTATAGAGGAATATAAGGAGATAGCTTCAGGAGTGTATAAGATAAAACTTCCAGGTACGTTAATATGGGAAAACCGAGCCTTCCACGAGATTGAAATATATCACCAGCTTCGTAAATGGCGAGAAAATATATCTTGCTCGGCTAACTAAACAAGTTTAAATGGGTGCAAAAGTTTCATAACCAATACAGAATTGAGAACGGCAATGAAAGAAATTTCTGATTCTGACCGTTGGAATCCGGCGCATTTTGGGGAAATGCCGCGTCAACTTGACTCTGATGGAAATCCTTTAATTTTTTGGGATGACAGTATTGAACCACCAGAACCGGATGATTATGACACCTTAGCTGAATACGAGGAGGCATGGGAGAAATGGGAACAAGAAAACTCCGAGTGCTTGACTTGTGCAGCGGAGTTGGAGCCGGTTTCCCCCTCTCGGGAATTATCACAGGAAAAGTCCAACTATGCGGACTCTGTGAAATCGACTCATTTTGTAAAGAAATCTTGCAAAAACGGTTCCCCGATGTGCCAATCTACAACTCGGTGCGCGACCTCCGAATTCAAAAGGCAGAAATCGACACAATTACCGCATCACCACCATGTCAACCGTTTAGCATTGAAGGAAAACGCTTGGGAGGAGCCGATGAACGAGACTGTATTCCCGCAGTTTTGCGACTTGTTGCTAGAATCCAACCCAAATTCTTCTGTCTCGAAAATGTACCCGGATTATTGTCGGCTCCCCAATACCCAGGAGACAAACCCGGATCATATTTTCAACAGATGCTCCAGCAGCTTTATGAATGTGGGTATGATTCGGTTCGGGGATTGTTGTCGGAACATCGAGGTTTGGAACTAGATGGTCGGGAGAAAGACTCTTACTCGTTGCCGCGTCCAGGAGCCGCATCGTTGGAGTGGAAAAGGACGACCTCCTGGGAATACCAAGTCAGAAGCCAAAGCCAAGAAATTGAGGTTAATTGGCAAGAAGCAAGTATTCAATCCAGAGTGGCTAGAACTACAGTTCGGGCTGCCAATCGGTTGGACATCCCCGCAGGAACACCAAGCGGCAACGGAGTTAATCGCGCTCGCCGAGCAGCACTTGGGAATTGTTTAGATGTGCGGCTCGCTCAAATTGTTTGGGAGCGAGTACTCTACCTTTACTCACTCATCAAAAATGCCTAAATATTCTTATTGTTAGTACAATTTCCAAAGTTGTAATTCACCAACACTCATTGACAATATTTTGTAGTTCTACATTATTGACTGGAGAATAGCTCTAAAATTTCTGACGTTGGTGGATATATGAATAATTTACTTTAAATCTTCCGGTTCGCTATTACACGAGGGTTGAAAATAACCCTTATTAGTGTAACTGTACTAATACAAATTATTTACACAACTCCAAAATCTTGATTTCGACGATTAAATTTAATTAAAACTAAAACTGTTTTAAATTTTAGGGGATAGCACTTAAGAATACTGAGGAACTTACGGAGTGCAAAAGCTATATAATTAATATATTTATTATTAGATTTAATTTTTAAGAACAACTTTAGATATACTGATTTTTTGCAATGCCTTTTTTGGCAAATTATTCTTGACTTAAGACTGCTTTATAAATTTTTTACAAAAATATCTTCTGCAATACCTATAATTTCATAAATTTAGCCTCTATCTGTATAATCAACAGCATGACAGTATAAAAAATTCCGGATACTATAGCGTTTACAATGTGACTAGCCAAACCCATCAAGCTCATTTAAAAAAATTTTGCGAATTGGGTAAGGATATTTAAAAGTTACTGGATAGATATACTTCTAAGTAAGTTTTTCTTACGCAGATATAATATTGCGATTACTGATAAAATTTAGCCGTATTTTTGCGCCTTATTTTACCTATTAATCGCAGCTTTGATGTGCTGTTTTTAAGGTATAGGTCGGTGGAACAGGTCATTATTGAAAACCCAATTATTAATTCGCCATTTATTGAACCTCAACGGCATTTTCGCTTTGGTGATGATGGTATTACTAACGATATTCTTGAAGAAAGGCGTAAAAGCCAATATTTTATTCCTATTGCCCAGCCTAAGAAAAAAGATAAGCAGCTAGAGCTTGACTTTGGTTCATGGACGCAAGACCGAATAGAGGAAAATAAATTTATTAATGATATTCGCATTCTCGTTTCATCGTGGCGGCGTGGTGGTTATCGCGGTCATACGAATATCACACCAATAACGCGGCGATTATTAGAGCATTGGACAAATCCAGAACGAGAAAGGCGGTTATTCTTTTGTCAGATTGAGGCTTTAGAAACAGTTATTTACATAAATGAAGTTGCAAAAAAGTCTGGGGATACCTGGATTGAAAATAATCTGAACAAATTTAAAGATGATGCTAATCCGTTGCTATTTCGTCAAGCGTTGAAGATGGCAACTGGTACTGGTAAAACAGTTGTAATGTCGATGCTAATTGCTTGGCATTCGCTGAATAAGATTGCCAATCCCCAACGTCGAGAGTTTAGCGATACTTTTTTAGTTGTAGCACCAGGTATTACAATTCGCGATCGCCTGCGTGTAATTCAGCCTAATGACCCAGAAAATTATTATAAGAAGTTAGATTTAGTTCCTGCTGATTTATTGCCAGATTTAGAGAAAGCCAAGATTATTATCACTAACTATCATGCTTTTCAATTAAGAGAACATACTAATGTTGGTAAATTAACTAAAAGTATTTTAATTCAAGACAAGGAAAGTCCATTTACAGAAACTCCATCCCAGATGGTTAATAGGGTATGTCGTGGACTGGGAAAAAAGAAAAATATTATTGTTATTAATGATGAAGCACACCACTGTTACCGTCGTCGTGTTGGTGGTGATGAAGAAAAATATAAAGGTGATGATTTAAAAGAAGCTAAGAAGAATGAAGAGGAAGCTAGAATCTGGATTTCTGGGTTAGAAGCAATACAACAGAAGTTGGGGGTAAAGGTAGTTTATGACCTTTCTGCGACTCCATTTTTCTTGAAGGGTTCTGGTTACAAGGAAGGAACGTTATTTCCTTGGGTAGTATCTGATTTTTCTTTAATTGATGCTATTGAATCTGGTATTGTCAAAATTCCCCGCGTACCAGTCTCCGACGATAGTATGAACGGTGAATTGCCTACTTATCGCAATATTTGGAATTTGATTCGCGACCATTTACCCAAAAAGGGGAGAAGTAAGAAAGAAAGCGAGCCATCTACACCAGAACCGAAGTTACCCAAAGAATTAGAAGGAGCATTAAGGACGCTGTATGGTAACTATGAAAAACAGTATCATCAGTGGTTGGAAAATACAGATGCACAGAGTAAGGGATTAACACCCCCGGTGTTTATCTTAGTTTGCAACAATACCAGTGTTTCCAAAATGGTTTATGACTATATCTCTGGTTGGGACACTGGTAAAGTTTACCCAGATAATAGACCTGTTTTAGCTCCTGGGCAATTAACCTTATTTAACAATGTCAAAGATGGGAATTGGACAGCTAGACCTAACACTATTTTGGTAGATAGCAAGCAGTTAGAGTCTGGGGAAGCCATGAGCGATGAATTTAAGAAATTAGCTGCGCGGGAGATAGAAGAGTTTAAAGCTGATTATCAGGTAAGATACCCAGGTCAAGACCCGGATAAAATTACCAATGAAGACTTGTTACGTGAGGTGTTAAACACTGTTGGTAAATCCGGTAAATTAGGCGAACATATTCGTTGTGTTGTTTCAGTTTCGATGCTGACCGAAGGTTGGGATGCTAATACAGTTACCCACATTTTAGGGGTGAGAGCATTTGGTACTCAGCTTTTATGCGAACAAGTTGTAGGAAGAGGTTTAAGACGCATTAGTTATACTCCTACTGCCAATCAAATTAACGTCAATGGTAAGAGTATTGAAATTGAGTCTTTTACCCCAGAGTATGCGGAAGTTTACGGTGTTCCCTTTGCCTTTATCCCTTGTGCGGGTTCTAATAAACAACCAAAACGAGGAGTATTACCTACCCGCGTCCGCGCAATTCCAGAACGAACTGATTGTGAGATAACTTTCCCTCGTTTGTTGGGCTACCGTTACGAAATAAAGAGCCAAAAACTGACACCAGATTTTAATAAACCTGGTTGTAAATATTCTTTGTCTACAGACAATTTACCCACCAAAACCGAAAATGCTCCAATTATTGGTAAATCAAGTATTCATACTCTTGATGACTTGAAAGCACGCAGGGAGCAAGAAGTAGCTTTTTTATTAGCGAAGTTAACTTTAGAGAAATATTTTCGTCAAGACGGTACTCAAAAGCAGGAAAAGCTAGAAAATTATTCTCTTGATGATTCTGAGGTACAAGTTTGGTTATTCCCTCAAGTATTACAGATAGCCAAGCAGTGGATAAAAGAATGCGTCACCTACAAGTCTGCAACATATTCCCAATTATTACTGTTAAATGAATTTGCCCATGATGCTTCAGATTGTATTTATCAAGCTATAGTTGCTGGAGAAAAAGAAAAATCTTTAAAACCGATTTTACGTCCCTATGACCCAATGGGGTCTACACGTTACGTAGACTTTAGTACCGCTCGTCCAACTTATCTTACCGACCTTCACAAATGCCATATTTCTCATGTAGTTGCTGACACTAATAGTTGGGAACAGAAGATGGCACAGGTATTAGAAGACATGGAAGAAGTAGTTTGTTATGTCAAGAATCAAGGACTTGGTTTCTTAATTCCCTATACCTTGAAAGGTCAGCAAAAGAACTATATGCCTGATTTCATTGTGAAAGTTGATGACTCCCAAGGTGACTTGTTGAATTTAATTGTAGAAGTATCTGGAGAAGCAAGAAGAGACAAAGCAATTAAGGTTGCAACTACTAGTAATCTTTGGATACCAGCAATTAATCGGCACGGTGGTTTCGGTCGATGGAATTTTATTGAAATTACCGACCCTTGGGATGCAGAAAATACTGTTCGGACTTTTATTAGCGCTGATTATAGTAAACAGTCTACTGTCGGCAATCTTCAAGCGGCTTAATGCTGATTACTAAAAACTTCTTTATCCAATTTTTTTATTAATAAGTAGAGTAATGAACTATGTCTAAAAAAACTCAAATTAATACTGTTAAGCATAAAGAGAAAAGAGCAAATATTCCTACAGAAGAACTGCGCGATTTTTTATCAGAGGAAGAGAAAAAGCCTACAAATTTACTATATTCTCGCGATATATCTTTAGACCCTCAGTTAGTTTGGAATACGAAAGACGAACAGGATAAAGAAGATTTAGAAGTTTCCGCAGTTCCAATTTATATTCAAGAAAAGATTCATCCTCAAGCATTAATTGAAGACTTTCGTACTCAAGCGAAACAAGAAAAAACAGAGCAATTAAGTTTGTTTGGTGATTTTAATGGTTTAGCATTTGAGAAATTAATTGATTTTTATCAACACAAAGAAGGGGTTAGTTGGACTAACCGCATGATTCTGGGTGACTCATTGTCGGTGATGGCTTCTTTAGCTGAGAAGGAAGGGTTAAAAGGTAAGGTGCAAACTATCTACATGGACCCCCCTTATGGGATTAAGTTTGGCTCAAACTGGCAGGTATCTACTCGTAAGCGAGACGTTAAAGATGGTAAAGCTGAAGAAGCAACTCGACAACCAGAACAAGTAAAAGCTTTTCGAGATACTTGGGAATTAGGGATACATTCTTACTTGAGTTATTTAAGAGATAGGTTAGTTGTTGCGAGGGAGTTATTAACAGAAACTGGTAGTGTTTTTGTACAGATTGGTGATGAGAATGTTCATTTAGTTAGATGTTTAATGGATGAGATTTTCGGAAGTGAAAATTTTGTTGCTATGATTAATTTCAAGTCAAGAACACCACTTTCTTCTGGTCAACTTGAATCAGTATATGACTATATCATTTGGTATGCCAAAGATAAATCAGTAATTAAGTATCGTAACATTTGGATTTCAAAACATCTTAAAGGTAATTCAGAATTTAAGTTTACAGTTCAAGAATTTTTCCCCTTTTACAGAAGAATAACAGAAGAAGAAGAAGAAGAAATAGAAGATTTATCAGCACTTGGGAAAATTTTTAAACGTTCGGATTTATCTTCGTCTGGCTATACTTCAAGCTGTACTTTTCCAATTAATTTTTGTGGTGAAATATATAAACAATCTAGTGGAAAGAGTTGGCGGACAAATAGAGAAGGAATTGAGCGTTTAATCAAAGCAAATCGAATTTTTGTTTTAGGAAAGAGACTTTATTACAAGCTTTATCACAAAGACTTTCCTTGTATGACTTTAAACAATTCTTGGGATGATACTGTCGCAGGACAAACAAAAGTTTACGTTGTTCAATCAAGTCCAAGTGTTATACAACGCTGTCTTTTAATGACCACCGATCCTGGCGATTTAGTCTTAGACCCTACAATGGGTGGTGCAACTACAGCCTACGTCGCCGAACAATGGGGAAGACGCTGGATTACCATCGATACTAGCCGTGTTGCTTTAGCGCTAGCAAGAACTCGCCTCATGTCAGCCCAATATCCCTACTATTTACTTACTGACTCCCCAGAAGGCATCAATAAAGAAGCCGAAATTGCCGGAAAATTACCACTAACTAATCCTAAAACTGAAGGCGACATAAAGAAAGGCTTTGTCTATGAGCGCGTTCCACACATCACATTAGGAGCGATCGCCAACAATCCAGAAATCGATACGATTCACGAAAAGTATCAACAAAAACTAGAACCCATCCGTACCCAGCTAAATAAACTGCTCAAGAAAAAGTGGGAAGAATGGGAAATACCCCGCGAACCTGAAGATAAATGGTCGCAGGAAGCCAAAGATTTATTGCAGCAGTGGTGGAAGTTAAAACAACAGCGTCAGAAAAAAATTGATGAATCTATCGCTCTTAACTCGGACAGCGAAATCCTTTATGACCAACCCTATGAAGATAAAAAGCGGTTGCGGGTAACGGGTCCGTTTACTGTAGAAAGTTTATCACCACACCGCGTTCTTGCTACTAACTCAGAACAACCAGCTTCTGAAGCAGAAGCAACACAGCAAGCATCTGACCAGTTTGAATTTAGGATTATTGAAAACTTAAGGAAAGCAGGAGTTCAAAATACTAAAAAGAATGAACGACTGAAATTTGATTCCCTTGAACCATTAGCTGGTGAATGGATACAAGCAGAAGGTGAATATACAGATAAAGATGGTAAATTAAAACGAGTTGCAGTTTCCATTGGTCCGGAATACGGTACAGTTGGCTCCGACCAAATCAAAGAAGCAGCCAAAGAAGCAGTACAAGGAATCAGCTACGACTTGTTGATTGTCTGTGGATTTGCATTTGACCCCGGTGTATCTGAAGAATCTAAACGCTACGGTAAGTTACAAGTATTAGTTACCAAAATGAATCCCGACTTACTTTTGGGTGATGAAGTACTTAAAAAAACTGGTTCGGGTAACTTGTTCATGGTTTTTGGAGAACCGGATATTGAAGTCCAACATCTTGATAATGGCAAAATTACCGTAGAACTTAAGGGTTTAGATATTTATGACCCCACCACCGGCGAAATTCGCAGTAGTTCAGTAAAAGATATTGCTTGCTGGTTCATCGACACTAACTATAACGGTGAAAGCTTTTTTGTACGTCATGCTTACTTTACTGGAGCAAATAAACCCTATGAAAAACTTAAGAAAACTCTAAAAGCAGAAATTGATGAAGATGCATGGTTAGACCTTTACTCTGATACCAGCCGTCCTTTTGACTCACCCCAAAGTAAAAACGGTAAACCTGGAAAGATTGCGGTTAAGGTGATTAATCACTATGGTGATGAAATATTAAAGGTTTATCAGGTGTAGTAACGTGAGATGGGTAAAACTGATATTGGGATGGTGCATCGCAATCGAGTTACCTAAAGAAAATTCTATTGTTACGAAGCGTAAGTCACTGTTTAGGAAAAAATCTTTTTTATTTATCACTAAACAACTATAAAAATTTTCTAACTGCTGGTATTTATTATCAGCAGTTTTCGTTTTACGGCTCACGCCGATGGAAGAGTGAAGTCCGTAAAATCAGGAATTTGAAAAAATGAAAACTCCGCAAGAAATAGCCAACGAGCTAAACCAATTTTATGGTTCAGCTACTCTCTACAAACACTGGCTCGGCTTGAAATATACCGAAGGTATTCAATACCTAGCACAAGAAGCTAATTGCTACTGGTTGTTAGATGCAATCGCTTCACATCAAACAAAGCAATTCTTGTCTAATGCACGATTACGAGAATTTCAAATTTGGCATTTACGAGTTCAAGAGAATTCCGGCATTTTGATATGCGAGTGGGACACCAACCAAGAAGTTTTACGGCAAGAAATCGAATATACAGATTTTCCATTGAGCCATATAAAAGTTTATTTGGTTGAAAAAGTTCTCATGCTTCCAAACGAATACTAACGCGCATCACACATTGTAATTATCGGGAAAAAATCATGATTCAAGCAATCGATTCAGAACAGGTATTCGTCACAAATTTAGAACAATTCATGACGAAAGCTGACAAATTCATCAAAATCTACTACTCAGGTGTTAGCGACGAAAATCATCTGAGAGAAATGATGCAAGAACTGAAAAATCTAGTTTTAGATACAGACTTGCGACAGTTAGAAGTTGATTATCAGCACAACTGTGAAATGAAGGATTTAATGGCAGATTATCACGATTCTGAATGGTGGTAATTCTATTACTTAAGCTTCTGAAATACTGTAACAGCCATAGAGCTTACGCTCAGAGAAAAATGAAGTAATTAAGAGATATCTACCTCATGACTAAACGTAAATATAACACACCCAAATTTCAAGCAATCGATGATAGAGTTTTAGGCGAGTACTCAGTTAGTGATTACTCGGAAAGACTTTACTCAAAAGTCTACTATTCCATACGCTCTTTATGTGGACTTCTTGCTAAAAATAGTTTCCAAGATTTCAACTGGGATGTATTCAAAGAGCGCTTCGCATCGGATTTTGGAAAGGTTGAAGAAAAACGCTATTCTCTGGAACAATTACTTGAGTTCGCATTCCGTAAATTTGGTAAAACCTTCATAAGATTTAGTCGTACTCAACGAATTATCTTGGCAGCGCAGAAGAGAATATGCTGCACGAGTGAATGCAAGCGTTAATCCTCAAATGAAAGCCGAGAATTAATACTAGATTAATAAACCAGAATTTAAGGGGGATAAAGCAGATTTTATTCCCCTTTATTGCTGTCACAAATTATTTCAAACGCATCATCACTTCAAACAATTTTCGCTTCATAAAAATCAAAATCATTTTCCGCTATTATTATGTTAAAAAATAGTTACGTTGTTTGGGAAGGGGCATCTTTGATTGACGGTTCACCTATAGTTCTTATCTTAACGGGATTCGTTAATCACACGTTAAACCGTAAAACCGGAAAACTTATACAATCATGGGTTATCCAACAAAATTTTGTCCCCACGGAGGCTGCAAAGAAAGGATTGGAGAAAGGAATTTGTGGAAGCTGCCCATTGAAATTGAGTCAAACAGGAGCCTGTTTCGTCAATCTACTTCCCGTTAATAACATTTACCGGAAATACTTTGCAGGTAGTTATCCAAAATTCAGTGCGAATGAAATCGAAGTTATCAAACGATATCGATATCCTATCAGAATTGGTTCATATGGCGACCCTACAGCAGTACCATTTGATGTCTGGGAACCGATAATATCTGCATCAGGGGGGCATACTGGCTACACACACAGATGGGATAGCAATGAATGTGACTCCCGTTGGAAAAAGTATTTAATGGCTTCTGTACAGAGTGAATCAAAAGCCCGTATAGCTCAAAATCTCGGTTGGAGAACCTTCAGAATTATCACTCCCGACGCACCTTTGAGTGAAAATGAAATCCTCTGTCGTCATACAAAAGATAATGCAACCCAGTGTGAAGCTTGTATGCTTTGTGATGGTAAATCTAACAAGCCAAATATCGCTGACAGAGTGCATGGTTTGAAATGGAAAGTATCGAATTTCGTGAAATATTCCAATTCTCTATCTGATTAATTCAAATGAAAGCTTGTGTAATGGTACTTCAACTTATTTATCACAAGCTTTCAAAATTATTGAAAACATTTTTCGCAAGGTAATCCTAATGGCAGAAGTTTTAAGCGAACCACAATTTCAAATATTTACTCATATAAAAACAGGAGTAAAATCCGGAAGAATTTACTTTCCTGCGCTATTCTTGATTGATTATCGCGAAAGTATTGTGCAATGGCTTCAAAGACAAGAGATAATCTACGATGAACAAGATTTAAAGCAATACCCAGACGGCTCGTTTCGACTTTATTTCAGAACAATTAATTCTTTAGAAACTGAATATTTACAGTTAATAAAACCCCTCACGGGGAGCAAGCAATGAAATTAACTATCTGTAAAAGGTAGAGTAAATAATGATATCAAAGCATCAAAGTTTTATTGCTGAACCTAATAACCAAGATTATGCTGTACCTCATCCTCAATCAATTATTTCTCAAATTACGGAACCGGAGAAAATCAGACATACATTGATTGGTTCAAGTAAAGCAGTTATAGAAACAATTCAAGTTTTACAGCAACTCGGTTATGCAAATGTACGCGATTGGACTCCATTAGTAGCAACTTCCAATCCAGGAGAAGTGATGAGCGTGTTGATTCGTTCAATAACCGTGGAATAAAGTAATTTTGAATAAATTAAATGCCCTTTTAAAGGGTATTTTTTTGTAAAATCTCTATTGTGTTTATTCATTTTTATCAGCTTGTACGGCTTTAGGTTTACTAAAAAGAAACCACCATAGCTCTAACCCAATTAAACCGATACCACCTAAAGTTACGGCAGCTTTTAATCCTAAAGGTTGCTCGATGCGTCGAAACTGCACGTTTTCCTCTTTAGATACTGGCATTTCTACAGGCATTTGAGCCATCGCTTTGGGGGAAGCAATAGCAAGAAAGAATCCTATTCCAGCAAGACTTGCTATGATATTTTTTTTATTCCACATAAATAGTTATCCCTCACCCTTCAACTGAAAATTACGCAATCGTAGAGCATTAGTAACAACCGAAACCGAACTAAAAGCCATCGCACCACCAGCAATAATCGGATTTAGCAACCAGCCAAATATCGGAAATAAAATTCCCGCAGCGATGGGAATACCTAAAACGTTGTAGAAAAATGCAAAGAATAAATTCTGGCGAATATTATTTATCGTAGCCTTAGAAAGCTTGATTGCCGTCACAATTGAACGCAAATCACCAGAAATTAATGTGATATCACTTGCGGCAATCGCCACATCTGTTCCGGTACCAATTGCCATTCCCACATCGGCTTGTGCTAAAGCTGGGGCATCGTTTATACCATCTCCTACCATAGCCACAATTTTATTTTGAGTTTTATTTTTACCCTTTCTCTTTATTCCTTCAGCCTGCAAAGACTTGATAACAGCCGCTTTCTGGTCTGGTCTGACTTCTGCAAACACGCGGTCAATTCCAACTTCCGAAGCAATTGCTTCAGCTGTCGGACGGTTATCTCCGGTCAACATTACTACTTCTAAACCCATCTTACGCATTACTTTCACTGCTTCGGTGGAGGTAGCTTTGAGAGTATCGGCGATTCCCATCAAACCTTCAACTTTCCCATCTACAGCAATCCAAATTACGGTTTTTCCTTCAGCTTCCCAAGCGTCTTTTTGCTCTGCAAATAAATTGGCATTAATTCCAATTTCCGATAACCAGCGCTTAGTCCCAATTTGCACAAATCTATCTGCAACATATCCTTCAACGCCGCTTCCAGCAACCGCTTCAAAGTCGCGAGCATCTATCAATTCTACACCTTGAGATTCAGCATATCTAACTACGGATTCTGCTAAGGGATGTTCTGAATTACGCTCTAATGCAGCCGCTAACTTAATAAGTTTAAACTCGTTTTGATTAGCAGTACCGCGCACCGTCACGAAATTGGTAACTGTAGGTTTTCCTTCCGTTAACGTCCCGGTTTTATCCAAAACAATGGTTTTGATTTTATGAGCGAGTTCTAAACTTTCCGCGCCTTTAATCAAAATACCATTTTCAGCACCTTTACCCGTACCAACCATTACCGATGTCGGAGTTGCTAAACCCAAAGCACAGGGACAAGCGATAATCAAAACCCCGACGGTGGTAATTAAAGCGAGGCTGATATTACCCATAAAATTAAACCAGATCATGAAAGTAGAAATTGCAATGGCTATCACTACCGGGACAAACCATCCTGTCACCTGGTCTGCTAATCTTTGAATAGGAGCTTTACTTCCTTGGGCTTGTCTAACTAACTGTACAATTTGCGATAGTACAGTATCTTTTCCTACTCTTGTCGCTTTAAACTTAAAACTACCAGTTTTATTAATCGTCGCGCCGATTACTTCATCACCAGGTTGCTTTTTCACGGGTAAGCTTTCCCCTGTCACCATCGCTTCATCTATACTAGAACTACCTTCTACGACTTCTCCATCTACGGGAATTTTCTCACCAGGGCGCACCAGAATTATGTCATCAAGCTCAACTTCTTGAATGGGAACATCTACTTCCCTTCCGTTACGAATCACCCGCGCATCCCTAGCTTGCAAACCAATCAACTTGCGGATTGCTTCACTAGTTTGTCCTTTAGCGCGATTCTCAAACAATTGTCCCAAAAGAATCAAAGTAATTACAACCGCAGCAGTTTCGTAATATACCTCCGGCATCAACCCTTGATTGAGAAAGAAATCGGGAAAGATAGTTGCAAACAAGGAATAGAAAAACGCCGCCGAAGTACCCAAGGCAATCAAGGTATCCATTGTTGCCCCGTGCCGTTTAAAAGCTTTCCAAGCCCCAGTATAAAAGCCATAACCACACCAAAACTGTACGGGTGCGGTTAGTGCTAACTGCAACCAAGCATTATGCAACCATGCAGGAATAAAGGGTAATTCCAAGCCCGTCATCATTGGCAACGAACCAAAGATGAGGATAATACTAATTACACCTCCTACAACTACCTTACGAATTAAATCGCGAGATTCGGCTTTACGAGCGGCTTTATCTTCATCATCTTCCCCGGTAATCATTTCTTGCTCTTGCAGGGGAGTTGCACTGTATCCAGCAGCATCAACCGCGTCTTGAATCTGCTTGATATCAGTTTTTTGGGGATTATATTTTACAGTAGCTTGTTCGGCACCGAAGTTAACATTACATTCGCTAACTCCGGGAACAGAATTAATAGTTTCTTCAATGCTGTTAGCGCAGGAGGCACAACTCATACCTCGTAGTTTAAGGGTAGTAGTATCCATAATCGGAATTGGGTTAATAAAACGAGTTTCCTCGCTTTTTGTATATCAAAAATCAAAGTAGGGCAGGTACTTCAAATTAAGCAGCCGGGTAGCCAGCTTTAGCTATAGTTTCTTTGATTTTCTCTTCTGACTGCTGAGATTGAACCTTAACTATTTTAGTTTTTGTGTCAGCTTCTACAGTGGCATTAGCGTCAACAGATTTGATTGCTTTAGATACAGTATTTACACAAGCTGAACAAGCAATACCTGGAACTTTTAGTTGGATAGTCATAGTCTTAGTTGGAATTGAAAACAATTGATTTACGTCTTTGATAGTATGTTAAACCCTCTAGTTAGCTAGAGAGTCAAGAGACAAACGAAACAATTACTCCACCAGCCAACCAAACATAAGAAACCATCGCTAGCCAATAAAGTATGCGCTCGATGATATCTTGATTTCCGCCGCCACCATAAAGATTTACTTTCAAAATTTAATTAGAAAAAATCTCGTCAGTTAACCATTCTGTTACGGCTTGAAAATTATGAACTGGAGTAGGTAAAGTTGTTAAATACCTGGTTTGACGAATAAAGTGAGCGGATTCTCCTGTAATAATCGCTTTGTTAAATAGGTTTGCTCCTGCTTCACCTATTCCAAATTTCATCAGCGAGCCTCTTATACTAACACTGCTGTCTTTCGGAGAGTTTCCCATAGATAAAGCTTTGAGATTATTCGCGATTGTTGCTCCTTGTTGATAAGCTACTTGAGCTAAAGGTGGTTGGGAATTTGCTGTTGGTGTTGCACAATCTCCCCCAGCAAACACATAAGGAAATTCAGGTAGTTGTAATGTTGGCAAAACCTGCAATCGACCTTTTTTACTTGGTTTTTCTGATGATATTGGTAGAGATTCAATTAACGGATGGGTAGTTGTTCCTGTTGTCCAAACAATAGTTGCAGCTTCGAGGGATTCGTGATGTTCGTTGCGTTTGAATTCTAAAGCTTGTGATTTTACCTTGGTTACGGAAGCATTCATCTGTAATTCCACAGGAATTTTGCGATTTTGTAATGCTGTTTCTGCTGCTTCCTTTAAACCTTCATTAGTATCACCAGAAAGAATAGAGTCACCGCGATTAATTAGAACAATCCGAACTTCTTCTTTCATTCCTCCCATATCCATATACCAATTTGGAACAACATCAGCCAAAGTTGCTGCTAGCTCTACCCCAGTCGGTCCGGCTCCCACAATTGCTACCGTTAAAAGATGACGACGTTTTTTGGCATCCGTGGTTTGAATTGCTTGCTGTAAGCAGTTTATTAAGTGTTTTTGTAGAAGAATAACATCTTCGTAATCCCTAAAATCAAAGGTATTTTCTTTCGCTCCTTCCACCCCAAAGTAACCCGTAGGACTACCTAAAGCTAAAACTAAATTTTCGTAATTATATTCTTGATTAGAATCAATCTTTACTTTTCGAGAATGCAAATCAATTTCTTGTACTGGTGCTGGTACAAACTTTACACCGCTATCTTTAAGTAAATCCGTGTAGCGGGGAGAAACTTGTGACTCATCTAATTCCTGACTTAGTAAATCATAAAGTAAAGGTTTAAAAGTAAAGCGCTTATTTTGGTCAATTAGAATAATCGGTTTGGAATAATTTTGTTGTCGCAAATGGAGGACGGTAAATAGTCCCACAAAGCCACCACCGAGAATTATTGTGTAGTTATTGCTATTAGAGTTCATTAGATAAAGATAGAGTACAGAATTTACTTTGGTAATATTTTGATTGAATTTGTTTGAAAATAACTCTGCCTAGTGGTACTTAATTTTTTTAATTGCTTTTTTTTAAGAGCGTTATAGGTGATTAAAGTTTTCTGGCACTGATTCTATTTCGCTCCATCTATACATCATATAGTCAGCAAACGCAACTACATAATGGTTCCAACGGTGACGTAAAGCAACGTAACAATCTGCACCAGCTTCTAAATCGGACGTAATTTCAATTCCTTCATCCTCAAGCCGTTGCACGGCATAGTAATACCATTCTCGCCATTCTTTTTCTATCTGATTCTGACTTGGAGATGGTTGCTTGGGAAGAAAATAATTGGATAACTCTCCTAGCATATGCAAACCACCTTCTTCTAACTCAGTTACAGCTGTGGAATTAATTAAAAAACGATAGTTCTGTTGATTAAGCGCACTTTTAAGTAAACTCGCAGTATCCATAGTTATGAAAGCAATCCGTGCCAGTGAGTAGTAAGGTTTTTGGAAGCGGAAATAGTGTAAAACTGGATATGAATGATGAGATTCAAGTAATTGTAATAAATCTCTAGCTATTTGCTCAACTTCCTGACGCGCACCGCTAAAGTTTCCGTCAGCCCCCAAACGAGCAACCATTTCTACACCGTTACCTTTACTTGCAGTGCGGTGTTGTAAACTTAAAGCAAAGGTATTACGGCTAGTTAAAGAACTATATACAGATAAAAAATAGGTAAGTGTTAAGGTAAAAATAGAAAAACCAAGTGCTGCTTCTAAAATTGTCAACAGTCGATAAACGCTTGTTTGAGGTACCAAGCCACCCATACCAAGGGTAGTCAAGCAATAACCACTATAGTAAAGTGCTGTAACAAAATTTGTAGGAGTAGCTCCATTACTTGCTTTGATTCCTGTTCCTAATGCGGGTAAAAAAATTAGAGCAAACCCAATTAGAAGTAGAGTTATCCAAAATGCAGCAACTACAACCAAAACTGTGGGACCGCAATATGAAAGCAAACTGCGCTGTTTTGTTTTAGAAAGAATGCGCGAAGTTAAACAAAATAATTTCCAAAGCAGCTTACTTATTTGCATACTCAGTAAGCTTTTACCGCTACGAGGATACAATACAGTCAAATACAAATCTATTAAACAGATGAATATCAATACTGCGCCTACTGTTTGCCAAATCCAACTCATTTTATACTTGTTTACAAATATTTAAGTTTTTCTAGTTAATATTTAACTACAATCTTCATAATAAATTTGATTAATTATTCATAGATATAAAGAGAAGTTAGTTATTAAACGTTTTGATATTTTTAATTTTAATAACCATAACTACTCTAAATGTATACTATTGTTTTGGCTTCAGTAGTTAATCAAAACAATTACAATTATCTTACAAACCAAATTCTTTTTTCACCTGAGCCACCCAAGCTTTGATTCGTTCGTCGGTTAAATCAGACTGGTTATCTTCGTCAAGAGCCAAACCAACAAATTTACCGTCACGCAGCGCTTTTGATTCACTAAAATCGTAACCTTCAGTAGACCAATATCCTACCGTTTTACCTCCACGTTCGGAAATTTTTTCTTCTAACATCCCCATTGCATCCTGAAAAGTGTCGGGATAACCAACTTGATCTCCAGCACCGTAATAAGCAACTTTTTTACCACTGAAATCAATATTATCTAGTTGCTCGTAAAACTCTTCCCAGTCGCTCTGCAATTCCCCAATATTCCAAGTCGGACAGCCAATAACAATATTTTCGTATTCATCAAAATCGCTTGGTTCAGCTTGATAAATTTCTTCTAAATCCACCACAGATTCACCTCCAAACTCTTTCTGAATAATTTCGGCTTCTGTTTGTGTATTGCCTGTTTGAGTACCGAAGAATAAACCTACTTTAGACATAATAAACTCCTTTTATTGATTGCTTAATGAACAGTACTTGAAATTTTTAGATGTTTGAATCATCTTAAGAAAGATAGTATTGACCCAAAGGATAATAACAAATCAATGAGTATGCCCAGAGTCTTCAGATTGTCCTGCCCCTGTTTCAGTTGGAGAACCTTGATTAGTATTAGAATTATTGTCGTTATTGTTGTTATTAAGTTCTACTCCATCTGGCATTAAAAACGGTAAATCTCCTCTAACTTCTGTATGTCTAATAATTCCTCCTTGTAAACCAGCCCAAGATACTAAACCTGTAGAAATTATTACAAATATTACGAATATAGTTGTAAGCCAATTAGGAGTTTTTCTCGGTTTTTTAGAAATTAATAAACCCATTAAAGCGAAGGCTCCAGTAATTTCTAAAGTAATAAAAGCCCATTCAGCAATATTTCGATGTTCGTGAACAAAAGCTTCCGAAACATTATTGAGGTCAAGAACAATACCGGCAGCTTGTTTTCCAGAAAAATATGTAGGTATTGTTAGTAAAGCAATGATTATAAACAGCCAGTAAGCAGCAAGATTTAATTCTTTGCTGTCTTTTGCCATTGCGTAAACTAATAATAGTAGACCAAATATTGCTCCTACAATCGGAAAATGATTCAAAAGTAAATGTACGTGTGCCCAGTTAAATGTCATGGTTCTTGACTATGTTATTTGGAGCAAAATTTCCAATTATTGGAATATTACATTAACAGAATATGAATTATTTGATTGAGAAATGGTTAAAGATTGAATTAGTTTAATATTGTTGAACCTCTTTAACTTCAATCGTCCCCATTTCTCCACCAGTCTGCATTTCGCGCTTCACCTGTAATTTAATCCCCCGATTTCGCTGGCTATTGCGTATTTCTTTAACCACCTGTAGTGTGGCTTTTGGGTCTAACAATACGACTCTTCCTTCTTCATCTATCAAACCGAAGCCACTTTCAGCACAATGTCCGGCTAAAGCACAATCACGGGTGTGAGCGCGTGCGCGTTCTACCATTTCATTTTGCGGATATTTCCGAATGCAGATAATATCAACAACGTATCCTTGAAGAGTTTCAGTACAATTATTCATGGTTTGTTTATTCCTAAATATGTTGGTTTAAATTGACTAGATAAGATTAAGAATGCATCTATTATCCCTAGCATTCATTTGACATTAATTAATCTGTAATAGAGCAGAAAACAATTAAGTTAACTAACTAAAGTGGTAAGTATTTCTTGCCAATGGTTAAATATCAGCAAATGACCTTCATCGGGATAAAAACGAGCTTCACAGTTAGGAATTGTATTTGCCAGATATTCACCAGCACTCAAAGGAACATTTTCATCTTTCTCGCCATGCCAAAGGTATACTTTTCCGGATATATTTTTTAGTTGAAAGTCCCAAGATTCAGCAAAAATTTTCATATCTAAAGCAAATCCACGAGTTCCCTGATGAAAAGCTTGAGGTAAGTATTCTAAAAACATATCTCGCACCCCAGGTTGAAATAAAACCTTTTGGTCGTGTACGGGAAAATAATTTTTCAACACATAATCAAATAGCTTTTGCGGGTTTTTGCGTGCTATTAGTGCAATTGGACTCGACAAAGGTTTGAGAAGAAAAGGCGAATGTTGTGCTACCCTAAATAAAATTCGGTTAATCGCGTTCATTCCTTTGGTGACTTGGGATTCATCGAGGGGAGACAGACTGCTAATAACACCAACCCGTATAATCCTTTCGGGGATTTCGGATGCACAAGCAAGAACATAAGGTCCACCTCCAGACACACCTGCAACAACAAATTGTTCGATGTTCAAAAAATCGGCAAGTTGAACTACATCTTTAGTCCAACTCACCAGCGTGTTATCTGGGTTAAAGTCTGACAAACCATATCCCGGACGCTCAATAGTAATAATTCGAGCTGTTAAAGCAGTCGCAATAGATTCGTCAGGATGACGAAACAACCTCGCTCCTGGTGTACCGTGGAAAAAGAACACGGGTTTTCCATTCATGTCACCGAATTCGGCATATCCCATCTGACGACCATCTTTTAATTGAAGCGTTTGATTTGATTTATTTGATTGAGAAATCATGGGCATTTATTTTGAGGACAGTAATCCTGACAATCCTTTGCTTTTTTGGTCATCACTTTTTCTGGTTGTACGGCACACTTTAGATAGGAATTGTTGTTAAAGTAGCGGCATTTTAAACAAGGAGTTTTATGATTAATACGAATCTTAGAAAAACCTTCTTCTGACGATTTACGAATGTCGCACCACTTTATTAGAGCTATCATCAAAGTTAAAAATAACAAAAAACCCATGCCAGCTAATGCACCGCTATCAGTTGGAGTTTTTTCATTTTTAGGTGCTTCAATTACAGAATTTTGCGGTGAAACAGTCTCGCTTAATCTCAGTTGATTGAAATTCTCATAGGCATTCATCCGGGTTCCCCTTAGCAAGAATAATTTATTGAAATCACTACAATTAATTGAATCCTTGTAAATTACGCTGGTTTTTCTACTGGTAAATTTTCACTTTTCCAAGCAATCCACGAACCTGGTATATTAATAACGTTTTCAAAACCATTTTTTTGCAAAATACTTGCAGCGATTGAAGCTCGATAACCACTACCGCAATAAGTAGCAACCGTTTTATTTTTATCCAACTTATCTAAATTTTCTTCCAGATGCGGTACATAAATATGTTTGGCTCCCGGTACATAACCATTTTGATATTCACCCTCGCTACGAACATCCAACACTGTTAAATTTGCATCTTCTTTATGTTGATTTAACTCTTTTACAGTCCACTCCCCTAGACGTTGCAAAGGTAATCCAGCATTTTGCCAATTTGTCATTCCATCATGTAAATAACCAGCAATGTTGTCATAACCAATACGGAAGAGATGTTCTACTACCAAAGATATATCTCGCTCGCTTTCTACCACTAGCAAAATAGTTTTATCCGGGTTAATCATCCAGCCAATCCAAGCTGGAAACGATGAAGTCAAAGCAATATTGATTACACCGGGAATATGTCCCCCGCCAAAAGCCAAAATCGAGCGAGTATCAATAACTATCGCGTTCTCATCCTGCGTCTGCTGTTGGAATTCCTCAACCGATAAAGGTTGTAAAGTCGGTATGCATCCCAACACTTTGGCACCTTTAGCATTAACCTTTTTGAGATAAGAATAGTAAGTAGGTGGTTCTGGCATTCCGCTCAAAATCCACTCGACAAACTCCGATTCTGTTCTTTCTTCAAAAGCTTGACTAAAAATTCGTTCGTTACCGATAGTGCTTTGTTTTCTGTCTCCTATGGAACGTCCGCAAGCCGAACCCGCACCGTGACAGGGATAAATTTCGATTCTATCTCCCAAAGGTAACAGCTTATCAAACACCGAATGATAAAGTTGTGCGGCTTGTTTTTTCTCCGTACCCGTACCGAGTAAATCCGGTCTTCCTACGTCTAAATTAAACAGAGTATCGCCAGTAAATAAACCAAATGGTTCTTCACCTTGCTGAGCATCAAATATCTGCAAACAAATGTGTTCTGGGGTATGTCCGGGTGTTTGCAAAACGCGCAGAGTAATTTTACCAAGCTCTAACTCATTACCTTCACTCAATTGATGTAAATCAAACTGGTAATCATCGCTTTTACCACCGTAAATCGAAGCCCCCGTTCTAGCTTTGAGTTCGTGAGAACCAGAAACAAAATCAGCGTGAATATGGGTTTCAATAATATGAGTGATTCTCAAACCCCGCTCTCTCGCCATTTGTAGATATACATCCGCATCGCGCTGCGGGTCAACTACAGCCACCACACCAGCCTTATCATCACCAATCAAGTAAGATAACTGAGCAAGTCCTGGTGCATTAATTTGTTCTAAAACTAGTGCCATTTTATTTCTCCGAAGTTTAAAGTTTATGATTTGAGGTGAAGGGTTACTTTTGGAGGCTAGTAGTTAACAACTAACAATCCAAAATCTAAAATCTAAAATCTAAAATCCAAAATTCCTTAAGCCAACTTTGCCCGTCGCAACATCACGGCATTAATTGCCACAATCACCGTCGATAAACTCATCAATAATGCACCAATCGCCGGAGAAAGCAAAAATCCCCAAGCATAAAGTACACCAGCCGCTAAAGGAATCGCAATTACGTTGTAACCCGTAGCCCAAAACAGATTTTGAATCATTTTGCTGTAGGTTTTCTGTGCCAAATTCAGCGCTTTCACAGCGTCTAAAGGGTCATCTTCAATCAAAACCAAATCAGCCGACTCAATCGCAACATTAGTACCCGCACCAATAGCAATTCCCATATTAGCTTCCAACAATGCCGCTGCATCGTTAATTCCATCACCTACAAAAGCAGTGGGACCTTCCTGCTTTAATTGTTTGATAATGCTTACCTTGTCTTCAGGCAATACGCGGGCGTAGTAGCGTTTAATACCCAAATCATCAGCAACTGCCTGAGCTACAGCTTCTGCATCGCCAGTAATCATTACTACTTGAATGCCTTTTGCTTGCAGTTGATTAACTGTTTCTCGCGCTCGTTCTCTTACTTGGTCTGCCATTGAAATCACAGCTACGGCGCTTTCCTCGGTCATCAATACTACCGGACTTTCTCCGCGCTCATTAACTGTTTGTAGCCCCTGACGTAAAGACGAAGGAAAGGTGAGATTGTCTTCTTCCACCCATTCAGGTCGTCCGATGCGATACTTTTTACCGTTAACTTTACCTTCAACACCATGACCAGTTACAGTATTAAAATTGGTCATTTGAGGTAAATCTAGTTCGCGACGTTCGGCAGCTTCGACAACTGCTTTAGCTAAAGGATGTTCCGAGGAAGTTTCTAAAGCGGCTGCGATCGCCAAAGCTTCGTTATCATCCAAACCTTCCGTATACATTCTCTGCACGCCAAATTTACCTTCTGTTAGCGTTCCGGTTTTGTCAAACGCCATATTTTTAATATCTTTCGCACGTTCGAGAGAATCGCGATTTCTGACCAAAATTCCGTTTTTTGCCGCCAAAGCTGTAGAATTGGCAATTACCAAAGGAATAGCTAAACCAAGCGCGTGAGGACAGGTAATTACTAACACAGTTACAGTGCGATTGACCGCGAATACCAAATCACTCAAACCCAACCAGACGAAGAATGTGATGCTACCAACAGTAATTGCAACTATAGTCAACCAATAAGCAGTTTTATCCGCTAAAGCCTGATATCGACTTCTAGAGCCTTGCGCTTCTTCTACCAAGCGCATAATCTGACTGATTGTGGTGTCTCCTCCGATACGGGAAACTTCGACTTTTACCGAACCCTCACCGTTTACAGAACCAGCAACTACTTCATCACCTTCATGTTTAGAAACTGGACGAGATTCACCTGTTAAAAAAGATTCATTGATATTAGTGTTTCCTTCAATCACAATTCCATCATTGGGAACCTGTTCCCCAGGACGAATCAAGATAACATCTTCGGCTTGAATTTCGCTTATCGGAACATCTTCGACTCTACCGTTTGTTAAACGATGCGCCGTTGAAGGTACTAATTGAGCGAGATTTTCTAACGCACGGCTAGCACCCTGTACCGAAGCCATTTCTACCCAGTGTCCCAACAGCATGATATCTACTAAGGTTGCTAATTCCCAGTAGAAAGGCTTTCCCTGCAAACCGAAAGAAACCGCAAGACTGTAAACAAAGGCTACCGTAATCGCTAGCGCAATCAGAGTCATCATTCCGATTTTGCTGTGTAGTTCGTTCCAAGCACCTTTTAAAAATACCCAACCACCGTAAAAATAGATAATGATTCCTAAAATTGGGTTAATCCACTCAGAACCAGGAAAAGTAATTGCTTGATAGTTTAACCAGGTTTGTAATTGAGTAGAAAAATAGAGAATCGGTAGGGTAAGAACTAAACAAATAAAGAAGCGACGCTTGAATATTTCCGGGGTGTGTCCAGCGTGTTTACCGTGTCCAGCGTGTCCACCATGTTCGAGATGTCCGGCTTGTTGGTTATGATTTTGGTGTTCTTCACGTTCTCGAACTGCTTGATTATTTCTTGAGTGAGGTTGCTTTGCCATTAACTTCTATTTTTACCTCGAACACGACTACAAAAATAATGAATATGCTGAATTTCTTTAAAAAAAAACAAAGAAGAAATATTTCAATTACTTGGTAATATTCGGACTATTTCATAAGTTCTTTCATGATTCTTATTTCCTCTTTCTGCGCCTTGATAATCTCCGTGCATAGCTCCTGAATACGCGCATCTGTCAGCGATGCTTGTTGACATACCAAAATAGCAGCAGCGTGATGTGGAATCATTGAGCGTAAAAATTGTTGATTTCCTACTGCTGCTTGGGTTCGTACCAGAGTCCAGAACAATAATATTGCTGCTGTTCCACCAATGAGAAGTGCAATGTTTAATTTCTTGTTCTTGTACATGGAACCCATTGCGAATAGCATGATTAGCAGCATTGTCGATACCATCAGTCCTGACATATACACTTGGTTGAGGCTGATAAAGAAATTACCAAACTCGTTAACCCGAGAAAGCATCAGGACTAGCATTACAACATAAGAAATTATCAGTGCAATAAGTAGACTGATATAAGAATTGTTTTTAGACTTAGATTCCATTTTAGATTTCTCCTTGTTAAATTAAATCAGTTATCAGTTAGTAGTGAAGAGCTAACAGTTACTATTTATTTAACTAGTAACTGATAACTGAAAAGCCTTACAGTTAAACTGAATCAAATTTATCGAGCTGCGACAGCGGCAATTTTCTTGTATTCTTCTACACTGTCACGACAAGCTTTTGCACACTTTTTACAATGTTCTGCATCATGCTTTTCGCATTCAGTAGCACAGGCTTCACAAATCTCTGCACAAGCACGAGCTAATTGAGAAATGTATCGCGAACCTCTTACCATATATGTTGCAGCAGTACGACAGATTTCTGCACAATCTAGACAGCTACGAGCGCATTGCACCATCTCTGACATACCCATGCAAGCTTCAGCACAGTGTTCGCATTCCACTACACAACGCATTGCAACATCGAAGCTAGACTGATATTCTTCGTGAACTAAAAGCATAAATTTATTTCCTGTCTTAACGTGAACGCTTACACATTAATAAGTAATTGTTCCTTTCTTCTGCGTCTATCATTAGAGTTAAATAAAATGTATATCAGAAGGAAGACAGCGATTTCATCCTGATTTCATATTTGTATGCTCTTACGCTTTTATAGGTTATACAGCGATTTCATCATCTTCAGGATGTTGTTTATGTTTAAATAAATTAATATTTAAAACAAGCATTGTTTTTGCTCCGCATTCATACGTAGAAAAAATATTGGTATTCCATTGGATTATTTAATCTAATGACCAAAGGAATACCTTGTCTGAGTTAAAATTTCTTCACTTCGGAATGCATTTAATATCAGAATCACCATAAGTAGGTGGTGAATGTTTGGCAACGTATTCCTCAAATACTTGTTTCAATTTGGGGGAGCTACTGCAATCAAACCCTAGCTTCTCGGCAGTTTCAAAAGCTTCTTTTGGTGTCATTCCTTTATCTATGGCTACATTCATTAATGACATTGCTCCGGCTCGCATTCCGCTAGCACAGTGAACAAGTACGGGTTTAGGCAATTTGTCTATTTGTTCTAGTATTTCGCCGATAAGCTCATCATCTACCGTATCTACTTTGAGAGGAATATTAGCGTAATTTAGACCAGCAGTTTCAGCTTGTTGTTGTTCATCTTTTAAAAAACCCTTTTCGTCAGGTGCGCGTAAATTTAATACAGACTTGAAACCCGAATTTGCTGCTTGCTGTAACTGTTCTGGTGTTACTTGTCCGGTTACTGTGATATCGTCGTTAATTTTTTTGGTATTTTCCATATAAACCTCCCATTCTCTACATTTTGTGATTCATTTGTGATTATTTTTGGCAATCGGAATTTCCTTTCATCCCACCACCTTCTCCCATACGTTGGTTCATCTGTTCCATCATTTGATTCATTTGTTTCATATTTCCCATCATTTTTTGATGATGCTGACGCATCTGTTCGGGAGTCATATTTTTCATCATTTGCTGCATTTGTTCGGGAGTCATTTGCGCCATTCTCTGCTGCATTTGTCCCATATGCTCCTGCATTTTTCCCATTTCTCCCATCATTTCTCGATGGTTCTGATGCATCTGCTGTGAGTTCATTTCTGTTTTTTGAGCGAGAACAGTTGGTTTCTCTTGAGTTGTTTGAGCAAACGATGGGATTATCGTACTTAATCCAACTACTGTTAAACCTGCAAAAGCTGCACCAGCAAGAGTTTTATTGCGTAGATTCATTTTCTTTATTCCTCTGTTGAAGTATCTCTATTAAGGTTACAGTCTCTAGTTAACTAGAGAGTCTAGTTAGGTATTCCACTTTGTTTTTTTTGAGTGCGATTAGCGGAACTAAACGCCTCGCTCGGCGTAACACGACTGTTTACTGTCGTCGTCTTTAATTACCCCCAGACTTACAGTCTGACAGGTATTTAAACCCGCAGGCTACTCCCGTCAAAATTTACATTTTGTGCTTCATTTGCTGTGGCTTTTGGGGGTTAGAGTTTTTCTTCATCATTTGTTGGTGTTGACGCATTTGTTCTGGAGTCATCTTTTTCATCATTTGTTGTTGGTGTTGACGCATTTGTTCGGGAGTCATCTTTTTCATCATTTGATGGTTCTGATGCATTTGCTGTTGCTTTGTTGGTTTTCCCCCAGTTGTTTGAGCTTGGGACGGTGCTGCACTCAATCCAATTAACGCTAAACCTGCAAAAGCTATACGGGCAAGAGTTTTATTACGTAAATTCATTTTATTGGTTCCTTTTTTGAAGTATCTAGGGTCAGTTTAAAATTTCTAGCTGACTATAGAGTCAACTTACTTTTGTGAAAAGTATCTTGGGAATACTTTCTCTTCACTAATTTCATTTTTTCATTCATGAATGAAATTAGAATGAAATTCTTTAAATTCTTTGAAAATACTTTTTGTATTATTTATGCCAGTTACTAATTGTTATGATACTAATATCTGTTTTCTATTTCTTGACCTTATAGTTAGATATTTAGATATTTAGATATTTAGATATAAAGTTTATACTCAGGTAGAACTATAGACAAGATGTAGTGTTATTCCTGAGCCATTTGATGATATTTAAGAAAGAACCGCTCACCTAAAAAGGTCAGGAGCAACCCTAAGCCTGCGATCAATAGCAGCATAGGGTCAGAAGTTCCTTTCAGAATGAGGATAGCGCCAAGAACGATTATGTCAAGAACAGCAGCAGTAAAAACGATAGCACCATTGGCATTAATATCTTCTTTTAGGTTGCGAAAGACACCCCAATGTATAGCAATATCCGTAAATAGGTAGAAAATAGCTCCTAATGATGCAATTCGTGTCAGATCGAAAAAAGCAGCTAGAGTTGCTGCCAGAACGACGGTATAAACGAGGGTATGCTTCTGAATACCACCGGGCATACCAAAATGTCGATGGGGAATAATTTCCATTTCACTTAACATTGCTAGCATTCGCGAAACAGCAAAGACGCTGGCAATGATGCCTGAAGCAGTGGCAATTATAGCAATCGCTACGGTAAACCAAACGCCATACTGACCTAATGCGGGTCTAGCAGCTTCTGCCAAAGCAAAATTCTTAGCCTCAACGATCCCATCTAATGGCAGACTAGAAGCGACAGCAAAAGCCACAAGCATATATACCACTACGCAGATTACCAGCGAAGCAATAATTGCCCGACCTACATTTTTTTCAGGATCTTTACTTCATCGCCACTGTTGGTAATCGTTGTAAAGCCTTTATAAGCTAAAATAGCTATTGCAACACCTGCTAGAAACCCGCTTCCTGGAAGCATTTCGCTAGAGCTTTCTCCAATATCGGGCTTAAATGAAAAGCCAGCAGCCCAAAGAGTTATGGCAGCAAAGAGGATAATGCCACCAATTTTCAAAAATGCGGTGACTTGAGAAAGTGACCCAACTATTTTATTACCTGAAATATTTATTAAAAAAGCCACCGCTATTAATCCTAGTGCCAGTACGGGTACCCAGTAGCTATCTTCACCAACATTAAAAAGCTGAAGAGTGTAAGTGCCAAAAGTTCGTCCTACCAGGCTTTCATTAATTATCATCGAGAAAGCCATCAATAGAGCGCAGGCTCCTGTCATCGTGCTACGACCGTAGGCTTTTTTTAGATACATAGCAATGCCCCCTGCTGATGGGTAAGCATTGGACATTTTGATGTAAGAGTAGGCACTAAACCCGCTAATGATTGCCGCAGCTAAGAAAGCTAAGGGGAACAAGGCTCCTGCTAATTCTGCCACTTGCCCTGTTAGTGCAAAAATGCCTGCACCAATCATAACTCCTGTACCCATAGCGATCGCACCGAATAGGGATAAGCTTCCAGATTTGTATTCGGTTTCCATATTATTCATAATTGTGTTTTCCTTTATGGTTCTAGCCCTAGCTTCTAGACTGGCTGTTGAGACAAAATTTAAAGTTTGTTATTACGTTACTGAGATTAGACCCATTTGCAATATAATCCGATCATTAATGGCACGGTACAACCGTGCCAGTCATGTAAAGCCTGTTTTCAATAGTTAGAACAACAGTCGCACACCACCTAAAAGAGTGAAGTTATCAACACTTTCCCCTTCTTCTCGTGCTAAGTCAGCAGTATTGCCAAGTTTGCGCGTCCAAGAAGCTCCTACATAGGGAGCAAATTTTCTACTAATCTCGTAACGCAATCGTAATCCCAACTCAATATCGTTGATCCCCGAACCAACACCAAAATCTTCCACTTGTTGAATAGCAATATTCGTCTCGAATTCGGGCTGTAAGATTAACCGCTGAGAAAGAAGTAACTGGTATTCAGCTTGAAGTCGTGCAGAAACATCGCCATCTTGACTGACAAAAAGAGCAGCATCTACTTCAAATAAGTAAGGAGCTAAACCTTGAACGCCAATAACACCAAAAGCTCGTCCCGGTCCGCCGTCAGAACTATATAATTGGTCATAGCGTAAACCAACCTGTAAATCCCAGAAAGGAGCGATTAATTTACCATAAAGGAGTTGTAGCTCTGCTTCGCCATCAGCAGTTTCTAAACCAATATCTCCTTCAGTTTTAATCCAAAGTCGTTTATAGTCACCTCCAATCCAGCCTTGAGCATCCCAGTTGAAGGTAGCTTCCCCATCATTGTCCCGAAACTCTAATTGATCAATTAATAGCAACCAAAATATTTGATTATCATCTACAGGTTCGGGCCAGTCTTCTTCATTAGTGACTTGAGAAATGTTATTTTGCTTCTGTGATAATCGCCATTGTTTTTGGTTGGCAATTTCAACAGTAGGCAGAATAGATTCATCGGTAAGAATGCTTTGTCTAAATTTTGTCTTCTTCTCCTCTTGTGGTTTACCAGTATTTTCCTTCTTAAAGTCAATAGTTTCGATATTAAGTTCAGTTTTTAACTTTTGACTATCATCTATGGATTTGGGCAATTTTTCATTGATTTGAGCAACGTTATTTTGGCTCTGTGAGAATCGCAATTGTTCTTGATTGGCAATTTCAACAGTAGGGATAACGGATTCATCTGTAAGAATGCTTTGTCTAAATTTTGTCTTCTTATCCTTTTGCGATCTGTCAGTATTTACCTCATTAAAGTCAATAGTTTCAATGTTGAGTTCCGTTTTTAACTGTTGCCTTTCGTCCGCCCGTATTTCTGGAGCATAAACCAAAATGCCGATTAGACCTAGCAATCCGGCAATAGTAAAACGGTAATTTGTTTTGTGAATTTGCACTTAGCTTACCCCCCGATTAACAACAGCTACTGTACGGAACATCCCTACTTCCATGTGATAGAGCAGATGACAATGAAATGCCCATTTACCGGGGGCATCTACATTAATCTCTACAGGTAGTCTTTCAGCTGGTTTAACAATAATTGTATGTTTACGGGGTTTATATTCCCCTGCGCCATTATCTAATTCCATCCACATTCCGTGTAAATGCATTGGATGTTCCATCATTGTGTCATTCACAAAAATTAGGCGCAGTCGTTCCCCATTGTAGAAAGTGATTTCTTTGTCTTCGGAATATTTCTTACCATTAAATGACCACATATATCGTTCCATATTTCCGGTAAGATGTAACTCCAGTTCTCGTTCTGGCTTTCTTTTGTCATAACCTGGCTTTAAACTACGCAAATCAGTATAAACTAGGACGCGATGCCCCGTATTTTCTAAACCAATACCAGGTTCATTTAACCGGCTTTTTACCATCATTGGTACTGTTGCATTTCCTAAACCATGATCGTCAGGACCGTGGGGAACTCCTGCATCATTCTTGGACATATCATGATTCATTCCGGGCATATCCTTCATGGAGGAATCACCATTCATGCTTGACATATCCAGGTTCATGGAAGAATTATCATTCATTCGGGGCATATCTTTCATGGAGGAATCACCATTCATGCTTGACATATCCAGGTTCATGGGAGCATTACCATTCATACCGGGCATATCTTTCATGGAAGAATTACCATTCATGCTTGACATATCGTGAGCCATCCCCATGTCTGCCATAGTACGTAAAGGACGTTCGCGACGTTGGGGAAGGGGTGCGCTAAGTCCCTCACGAACTGCTAATGTGCCACGAGCATAACCACTACGATCCATTGTTTCTGCAAAAATCGTGTAGGCTTGCTCATCTTGAGGTTCTACAATCACATCATAAGTTTCTGCAACGCCAATACGGAATTCATCCACGCTTACTGGTTGTACATTTTGACCGTCTGCTTGCACTACGGTCATTTTGAGTCCAGGTATGCGAACATCAAAGAAAGTCATTGCCGAACCATTAATAAACCGAAGTCGTACTTTATTACCAGGTTGAAAAAGTCCAGTCCAGTTTGAGTCTGGGACTAAACCATTCATTAAGTAGGTGTAGGTTGCCCCAGTCACATCAGCGATATCTGCTGGGTCCATCCGCATACGTCTCCATGCCAAATCTTTAGACAAGTCGGCGATGGTTCGTCGCTGATAATTGTAGTAAGCAGGCATTTTTTTGAGATTGGCGAGAATATCGTGGGGATTATCAAACGTCCAATCGGAGAGCATAACGACATAATCTTGGTCATACTCGAAAGGTTCGGGTTCAATCGGGTCAATAATAAGCGCACCATAATGACCCCGTTGTTCTTGTAATCCGCTGTGACTGTGATACCAGTACGTGCCATTTTGAGCCACAGGAAACCGATAAGTAAAGGTTTGTCCCGGTTTAATCCCTGCAAAACTCACTCCAGGTACACCATCCATATTCGGGCGAAGAAGGATACCATGCCAGTGGATTGAAGTATCTTTTTTGAGTTCATTGGTTACATTAATCGTGACGTTTTGTCCTTCACGCAGACGGATTAAAGCACCAGGAACTGAGCCGTTAACTGTTAGGGCTTTGGCTTGCTTGTTTCCGATTTTAACTGCTGTTTCCTGAACTTTTAGATCGATGACATTGGGGTAATTACGTCCTTTTCCGGTTTCATTCGCAACTACTTGTCTGGCATATGCAGGTACAAGACTATCCAGCCCTACTGCTATGCCGATTCCGGTTGTGAAACGTAAAAAGTTGCGTCTGGTAAGTGCATTAGTCTTATAATTCACAATAATTACCTGTTAATAACGTGTTTAGATATAACTAAATACAGCATTGCTAAATTTCGATAGATAGTATAATTATTTGAGCGATAACTTTACCTAGCTGTACTTATCCCTTCAAAAATAATCAGTCGTTAGGTATTCCGGGATGTGCTACAAAAATCCGCTATTAACGGCGTAGCAGAAGTTATAGCGTTTACAGCAGATAATACGATAGTTACTTTTTGAATTAGTTGATTTACCATACTTCGGTAGTTTTTTTTAAAACAAAATTGAGCGGTGTTTCTGCTGATTACTATTTTGACAAGGAGTTATGAAATCAGCATGAAATATTCTTGTTGTCATATTCTTTATTAAATTAGAATAAATTGTCATACTTTTTGAAAAAAGAGCTTATTATTTCATCCTGATTTCATAAGTATCCATCATACTTAGGAATGTAAGCATGAACGCTTCAGCACCCTTACCTAAAAAAAATGAAATCACAAATTCGTAAAATTATTTTTATCGGTTCAACACTAGTTGCAACTACATTAGTGCAAGCTTCACCCCTCAAAGCACATGAGAAAAAGTTCCACGGAGTCAAAAAAACAAGCGAACCAAAAACAGAAGTAATAGTAACCCCAGAGGCAAAAACACAGCCAGAATCTTCCAATTCATCCCAGATGTTGAATATGAAAAATCCGGAAACATCTGTAAAGCCTTCTTCTACTCCAATGAAAATGCACGCGGAAAAGAAAAGCATTAATTCAGTAAATTCATCTACAATAAACAATTCAAGCCTGATTCCACAGCCAGGAGAAATGGTTTTTTCACTACTTTTATTAGGAACTTTTTTACTTTATTATACTAAGCGACGAATGTATCAATAAAGTCTTTTTGATTTATATTGATGCGATTTTTTTGAAGTCTAAATATATATTATTGAAGTAAAACTGCTAACTATGGCATTAAATAAAGCTCGCATCCGTCAACTGCACTCGTTGTTTGCCCCAATCATGTTGTTGCCTGCAATACTAAGTTTGATTACGGGTTCTTTGTTTCACATAGCAGTAATTAGTGGTAAAACTGAGGAGTTTCTCTGGCTTCTGGAATGGCATAGGGGTAAATTTGGTCGTATTAATCTAGAAATGATTGTAGCCGTTCACAGGTTTTAAACCGTTACCAAAAAATTTAGGTACAGACAAATGGTAAATTAGGAAGTATGAGTGAAATCTGCCTTACCTACGGAATTAAAATTTCCAACTCAGATTGGGAAAAGACTCCAGCCAATGTCAAACAATTGGTTGAGAAAATGGGGCAGCATATAAAAGAATCAGAAGAAAGGCTTGCAGACTTAGAAGCAAAACAGCAGGAACTGCTCGAAAAAATCAACAGAACGTCAAAAAATTCTTCATCACCTCCGTCGTTAGATCCACTTAATGCCGAAAAACGCTCAGAAAAGAAGAACAAGAGCGGGAAAAAACGAGGAGGACAACCAGGACATAAAGGTCATAGTCGTCATTTGTACGATGTATCCGAATGTGACAGCGTTTTAGAGCATCATCCAGAAACCTGTAGTTGTTGTGCAGAGAAATTATTGGGAGTAGATGCGAGTCCTTATCGTCATCAGATAGTAGAAATTCCTCCTATTACCCCAATAATCGTAGAACATCGCTTGCATCAACTTCAATGCCAGTATTGTGGAACTTTAACCCGTGCAAAATTACCCGTAGATGTGCATCCAAGTGGCTATGGTGTAAGGGTAGTGGCTCTTGTTACGGTGTTGAGCGGACTGTATCGTCATAGCCAACGAATGGTACAAAGTGCCATGCAAGACATATTCGGAATATCGATGTCCCTGGGCACAGTTAATAAACTGAGGCTTGAAGCAAGTAGTGCATTAGAAAATGCAGTATGTGAAGCAAAAACATATGTACAGAATTCTCCCGTAGTCGGAGCGGATGAAACAAGCTTTACTCAAGGAAACGTTGATGGATGTAATTCTAGAAAAAGTAAAGCTTGGCTCTGGGTTGCAGTAACTCCCCTAGTGACATTTTTTCAGATTGCGCTTTCTCGTTCTACGGATACAGCCAAGAATCTACTGGGTGAAAATTTTGGGGGTATTTTAAACTGTGACCGATATGCAGCATACAATTGGGTTGACTTGGAGAAGCGACAATTATGCTGGGCTCACTTGAGGCGAGAATTCATTAAAATATCTGAGCGTCGAGGAGTTTCCACAAACATTGGAAACAATTTGCTTAAACAACAAGAAAAATTATTTGAACTGTGGAATCGGGTTAGGGATGGAACTTTAGCACGTTGCGAGTTCCAATTACTAGTTCAATCTATTCGTAATTCAATCAAATGTTCTTTACAAGAAGCTGCAAATTACGAAATTGGAACATGCATAGAAAACTCCACTAGCAAAAACTGTCCGCACTTGTCGCCAACTTCTAAAAGTTGAACCAGCTCTATGGTTGTTTGTAGAAAGGGATGGTGTCGAACCGACTAATAATGCTGCCGAGAGAGCTATACGTCCTGCGGTGATATGGCGACGTACAAGCTTTGGTTCTCAAACACAGGCTGGTAGTAATTTTGTGGCTCGAATGTTAACCGTTGTGACTAGCCTCAAATCCCAGCGTCGAAATGTTTTGGAATTTGTGAGTGCATCTATTAATGCTGCCCGCCAAGGTAAATCAACTCCAACATTAATTCCTCAAGTTCCTGTTAATTCTCAACAAGTAAAAAATGCTGCTTAATTATTTAAAGTAATACAGGTTTATTTTCCTTTACTCTATAAACCTACCTCCCAATCAATTTCTCTTATAAATCCATTTAACACAAGGGTTTCGTTCTATTCAAATTTGCGACCACCCTGTGGTCGCTTACAAATGATTTATCCATTCTTAAATGCTTTTGGTTTGCTGATGCTTGCCGTTACAGGAATTATTATGTGGTTCCAAACACGCCGACGTAATACTAAGTCTAAGACATCTAATATCTCAAGTTAGTGGATGAATATTAAATGATTACATTATTATTATTGTTGTAGCATTTTACTCTCTGAAAATATTTGAAGAAATAGTATTAATGTAATCTAAAAATTACTTTTAAAACCCTCTCAGAATGAAAAAAATATGATTTTATACTGCCGCTACTTTCACATTAGCCGTATCAATTGGTACTGCTATAGCACAACCAACAACAGCAGCTACCAATTTTGCTCGTATTACAAATTTTTCAGAATTTCCTAAAGGTATTCGCCATTGGAGCATTCTTAGACATACCTTAAACATTGCCATTTCTGAACAAAGTAATGCTGTGTCAAAAATTATTATTGAAGCCCCAAATAATATAGTGCTAAGGGATAATATTGATGTCTCTAATCAATCGAGAGAAAAGATTAACGCCTCTGTTGCTATCGATGAGAAGAAAGCAGTATTAACATTTTCCGAACCCGTTCCTCCTGGAACAAAGCTTACTATAGAGATGAACAAAGTTAGAAAATTACGTGCTACCAGGGGCGAAATGCTGTACAAAGTGTTTGTTAATTTTGTTGATTCAAAACAAACAGTACCTGTAGGCATAGCCCGACTGCGTGTTAGTTAGGGCTTGCATAAAAAGGCGATCGCTAGTTATGAAAGTTTTACTCGAAGAAGACGAACCAGATTTTAGCGCCAGTTAAGTTTTTAAATTATTCTCCTAAAGTTGATCAATTTCATCTTAATTTCATTTTTAGATGACACACTAGTAAGCGAACGTGAATATTTATATTGTTTACGTTTACATTGTGATTTCAAATAAATCACTCCTCACACACACACCACTTGGTTGTACTTAACGAAACTCTGCTTTCAAAGTACAACCTCTTTCTTTTGATTCTTTGATTTATATAAATTTATTAAACATAATAAATTACAAAGGGTTTATCATCAAAAATACTTCTTATTTTCAAGCTTGATACTTCAGCGATTTTTTTTTCAAGATTAACCAGCGTGCGTTCAGTAGAAGCTAATTATCTTATGTCTAACTCTATTTCTCAACCAAATAAGGACAGTAAAAAAAATCGGAAATCCTCCAAAGATATTGTTGGTAGTTATTTTCAAGATATAATTCGCATACCGCTGTTAACTGCTGAAGAAGAAATTCATTTGGCTAAAAAAGTTCAGCAACGGATGTCTTTGTTAGCGATTAAAGAAGAATTATCTAAGAAATTACAGCGTCAACCAACTTTGGAAGAATGGTCAGATCAAACTCAATTAAGTAATTCTGAATTACTCGAACAAATAGATCGGGGGCAACAAGCTAAACAAAAAATGATTGCGGCTAATCTGCGTTTAGTAGTCACAATTGCTAAAAAATACCAGAAGCGTAATCTGGATTTTCTCGACTTAATTCAAGAAGGAACTTTAGGATTAGAGCGAGCAGTTGATAAATTTCAACCAGCATTGGGATACAAGTTTTCAACTTACGCTTACTGGTGGATTCGTCAGGGAATTACGCGAGCTATATCCCAACAATCTCGCACGATTCGTTTACCGATTCACATCACGGAAAAATTAAACAAAATTAAAAAGGTTCAGCGAGAATTATCCCAAAAATTTGGTCGCAATCCATCTGTGACTGAAATTGCTGAGGTAATGGAAGTGAAACCAAGTCAAATCCGAGATTACTTAAGTTTGGCTCGTAAACCGATGTCTTTAGATGTACGAGTGGGAGAAGAACAAAATACAGATTTACAAGATTTGTTAGAAGACAATAGTTTTTCTCCAGAAGACTACGTTTTAGAAGAATCCCTCAACCAAACTGTTAAAGACTTGTTATCTAAACTTTCTCCTCAGCAGCAAGAAATATTAACCTTGCGTTACGGTTTGGTGGATGGAAAAGAATTGACATTAAATCAAGTTAGTCAGCGAATGGGTATTTCTCGTCAAAGAGTACTACAGCTACAGCGACAAGCTCTGGCTTTTCTGCGACGATATGGAAATAAATCACGTATTTATTTAAATAATTAGTTGAATTGAAAAAGCTAATATTAATAAATGAAACTTGTCATCATAACCAAGAACCTGACAAAACTAATACTACTTGCCCACGAATTTGTCTTCAAGACGGTAGCAGAGGTAAGCCCGTTCAACTATTAAAAATTTAGTTTCTTAGTAAATATTGAAGAGATTTTGTCGAGACGGGGCGTATTGCAACGTCTCTTTGCTTTTGAAAAAATCATCTAAAAATTTCACCGATTTTTCATTTCGGTATGAAAGAATTGGAAAAGAAATTAATACTGGCTTGTTGCACTCATAGGAGCATCTCAATCAAAGCCCCTTAAAGCAAGAGATTTAATACTCTTTCTTTCAAAATGCCAGCATCCTAGAGGAAGATAATGTTTATGCGAATTTCCAACCGTTTTCAAGGTTCTACACCAGTTCTTAATTTTGTTTCGACCTTAGCCCTGAGTTTAATTTTGATAAATGCTCCGACATCTGTGTTAGCAGGTGCGGGTCACGACCACGGAAGTGGTGCGTTTCAAGGTGGAAGCGAACCGAGCGGACAGGTGGAAGTGGACGAGCAAACTGCGAAACGGTTGGGGATTAAAGTTGAATCTGTGAAGCGTCAGCGTTTAGACGTTGGGATTAAAACGACGGGTAAAATTGAAACTTTACCCAGTCAAAGAGCCGAGGTAACAACTCCGATTCCTGGAGCAAAGGTGGCTGAGTTGTTGGTAGAACCTGGTGCAAGGGTGAGAAAAGGTCAACCTGTCGCTGTTTTAACTAGCCCTGACTTCGTAAATTTGCGGGTTGAATCCCAGGAAAAATTAGCACAAGGTCAAGCAGATTTACAACAAGCTTTAGCGGATTTAAAGTTGGCTCAACAAAATTACAATCGCTATCAAAATATCGCTAAAGCAGAAATAGCTCAAGCGCGAAGTCAAGTAGCATTTGCTCAAGAAAAGTATAACAAAGACAACTCGTTAGCGGTTAATGGTGCTTTACCACGTCGCACGGCTTTAGAGTCTCAAACTCAATTAGCGCAAGCTCAAGCGGAACTCGCTAGAGCCAATCGTCGCGGAGATGTTATTGAAGCAGAAAATCAACTTCAACGTGCCCAAGCGGCTGTCAAGGTAGCGAAAGAACGCATTAATCTTAGTAATACTACTTATCAAACTCGACTGGCTCAACTAGGAGCTATTGCTAATAAAAAGGGGTTGATAACGGTGACGGCTCCTATTTCCGGTCAAGTTGCTGACAGACAAGTAAGCATCGGTCAATCCTTTGAAGAAGCTGGTAGTCAGTTGATGACCATTGTTAATGACCGCGAGGTTTTTGCGACAGCAAGTATTTATGAAAAAGATTTGGGTAAGGTAAAAGTTGGTCAACCAGTGAATGTAAAGGTTGCTAGCGTACCCAATCAAATTTTTACGGGTAGAATCAAGCGAATTGGCTCGGTGGTACAAGGAGAAACGCAAGTATTACCAGTACAAGCTGAAATTAGTAATGCTAACGGTCAATTAAAACCGGGAATGTTTGCTGAGTTGGAAGTGGTTACGGATAAAACAGATACGCCAGTTTTGGCAATTCCTACTTCTGCTGTGGTGGATGCCAATGGTAAAAAATTAATCTATATCAAAAATGGTAATGCTTTTCAATCTGTTGAACCTGAATTTGGTCAAACTTCTGGGAATTTAATTGAAGTTACCAGGGATTTATTTGAAGGTGATGCAGTAGTTACTCAACGTGCTACGCAACTTTATGCTCAGTCTTTACGGGGTGGTGGTAATAAAGAAGATGACCACTCGGAAGAAGAGGATGTCCTTTCGGAAGAGACTAATACTAGTAACTTTCCCTTACCTTTATGGTTAATTGCAACCTTGGGAGGAACGGTAGTTGCTGGTGGTGCTTTTGCAGCAGGAACCATGTCTGGTCGTCGCAGTCAAAGCCGCATGGTTGCAGCTTATGCAGGAGGGTTAAGTAATGAATCTATTACACTACCGGAGTTAGAAGAAGAAATAAAAAATAATCATCACGAACCAACAACTCAAATTGGTCAGCTAGAATCCACCTCGAAAAATAATTCTGACTCATAAACTCCATCATGATTGATAACATTCTGAAATGGTCGATTGTACAGCGGTGGCTGGTGGTTATTGGGGCAGTTATTATCACAATGTTAGGAGTTTACAACCTAACTCAAATGCCTTTGGATGTTTTTCCTAACTTTGCTCCACCCCAAGTAGAAATTCAAACCGAAGCACCGGGGTTAGCTCCCGAAGAAGTCGAATCTTTAATTAGTTTACCGATTGAAAGTGCTGTAAATGGTACTCCTGGTGTAGAAACCGTGCGCTCTTCTTCTGGGGTTGGTATTTCTGTTGTCAAAGTTATTTTTAATTGGGGAACCGATATTTATCAAGCTCGACAGTTAGTCACCGAAAGATTGCAGCAAGCGTCGCAAAAACTGCCAGATAATATTGAATCACCACAGATTTCCCCGATTAGTTCCCCCATCGGAACAGTACTTTCCTACGCTTTTACTATCGATTCGGAGGAAGGGAAAACCACAACTGACATGATGGAGGTGAGACGATTTGTTGATTTGGTTGTGACAAACCGTCTGCTCGCTGTTCCGGGTGTTTCGCAATTAATTTCTTATGGGGGAGATACCCGCCAATATCAAGTTTTAGTTGACCCTGCTAAACTAAAGGCTTTTAATGTCTCTTTAGAACAAGTTACCGCAGCTGCAAGAAAAGCTAATAATAATGCGGCTGGTGGATTTTTAATTGACCCAGATAAGGAGCTATTAATTCGCGGTATCGGAAGAATTACTCAAATTGAGGATTTACAGAAGTCAGTAGTTACCGCTCGTGATGGTACCCCTGTATTATTAAGAGATATCGCCGATGTCCAAATTGGTGCAGCATTAAAGCGGGGTGACGCTAGTTTTAATACCCAACCTGCGGTTGTGGTGATGGTTAACAAACAACCCCAAGCTGATACTCCTACGATAAGTCGGGCTGTAGAAGCGGCAATGGCAGAACTTGAGCCTAGCTTACCAGCTAATGTTAAGTATACAGTTACTTTTCGCCAGCAAAATTTTATTGATGATGCTATAAAAAATGTTACCAGCTCTCTAAGGGATGGCACGATAATTGTTTCAATTATTTTGCTGATGTTTTTGATGAACTGGCGAACTGCAATTATCACCCTTAGCGCTATTCCTTTGTCGGTGTTAATTGGGATGATGATTCTCAGTTTCTTTGGTCAAGGTATTAATACTATGACTTTGGGAGGTTTGGTAGTAGCTATCGGTTCGGTGGTGGATGATTCTATTGTTGATATGGAGAATGCCTACCGGGGATTGCGGGAAAACCAGCAAGCAGAAAATCCCGTTCATCCTTTCAAAGTAGTGTTTGACACTTCAGTACAGGTAAGAACCAGCGTTATTTTTTCGACAGTAATTATAGCCGTAGTTTTCGCACCAATTTTTACCTTAACTGGAGTAGAAGGTCGAATTTTTGCACCGATGGGTTGGGCTTATTTGGTGTCAATTTTATCTTCTACCTTGGTAGCAATGACTTTATCTCCAGCGTTGTGCGCCATACTGCTAACCAAAAAGAGACTGCGGGATGATGAAACCTGGTTAACTCGCTGGTCGCAAAAGCTATACCGTCCCCTGTTGAATTTTTCTATCAAACGTTGCAACGTGGTGATTTTAACTGCTGTTGCAGCTTTTGTGGCATCAATGTTGATTTTTACAACCTTGGGACGAGTATTTTTACCAGAATTCCAGGAAAGTACTTTAGTCAACTCTATGCTGCTTTATCCCGGTACATCCTTAGAAGTTACCAACCAAGCTGGAAACGCAATTGAAGCAGCACTCAAAGATGACCCTCGGATTACATCAGTACAAATGCGTTCCGGACGCGCTCCTGGAGATGCGGATGCAGCACCCGTCAACTTATCGCACCTCGATATTGAGATTAGCGATGTCGGAATGAAAGATAGGGAAGCAACGGTAGAAAAAGTTAGGGAGGAATTCGCCAAAATACCTGGTTCGGTAGGGGTTATAGGAGGTTTTATTTCCCACCGCATGGATGAAATTTTGTCCGGTGTCAGAAGTGCGATCGCCGTGAAAATATTCGGTCCCGAACTTGAAGAGTTACGCGCTTTGGGGAAAGAAGTGGAAGGAGTAATGCAAGATATTCCTGGTTTGGTAGACTTGCAGCTAGAACCGCAAGTACCGATAAAACAGTTACAAATCAAGTTTGACCGCGATGCTGCGGCTCGTTACGGTCTTTCTGTAGGAGATTTATCAGAAATAACCGAAACTGCATTAAATGGTCGGGTAGTATCCCAGGTATTAGAAAAACAGCAGCTTTTTGATTTATTAGTGTGGTTAAAACCAGAAGCACGCAACAACTTGGACGCTATTAGTAATTTACTTGTCGATACTCCCAACGGACAGAAGATACCCTTAGGAGCAGTAGCAAAAATTGATTACGGAACTGGTCCCAATACCATTAACCGAGAAAACGTTTCCCGCTTAATAGTTGTTTCTACAAACGTTTCCGGTAGAGACTTGGGTTCTGCTGTGGATGAAATTCGCGCCAAAGTCAAACAGCAAGTACAGGTACCATCTGGTTATTTTATTCAGTATGGCGGTCAGTTTGAATCGGAACAACGGGCTTCCCAAAATTTCCTGATATTTGGCGGTTTATCAATGATTGTAATTGCTGTTTTGATGTACTTCGCCGTTAAATCAATACCAGCAACTTTGATGATTATGAGTAATCTACCTTTAGCATTAGCTGGTGGAGTTTTTTCCGTGGCTTTGGGTGGTGGTATTCTTTCGGTAGCATCAATGGTGGGATTTATTACTTTATTCGGTGTCGCTACCCGTAACGGTTTGCTTTTAGTAGAAAACTATAACAGCAAATTTGCAATGGGAATGCCTTTACGGGAAGTAATTTCTCAAGGTTCAATGGAAAGACTTGTTGCTATTTTGATGACAGCTTTAACATCTGCATTGGGTATGGTTCCTTTGGTAATTGGAACTGGTGCGGGTAAAGAAATTTTGCAGCCTTTAGCGATAGTTGTATTGGGTGGTTTGTTTACTTCTACAGCATTAACTTTATTGGTACTTCCGGCTTTGTATAGTAAATTCGGCAAGTATTTAATAACCAAGCAAAATTCAGCCGTAGTTCAGATGGAAACCGCTTCAGAAATTACTGCGAATCAAGATTTAACTATTCTCAATAATAGTAAGAGGAGATGAATAAAAAACTAAAAAACTAATATTTAAATTACTTGTTTGCGCTTCTCTGCGAATCCCTCAGCGTTCCTTTGCGTTAATAAATTATATTCTGAAACATCAAGGAGTCAAAAAAATGAAATCTCTAAAACTAAGTGCGATTATTTTAGGTAGTATAGGATTAATTTTTGTAGGTGCTTGTAGCAATCAAACTGCAAATTCAGAAGATTCAGCGGCTAGCAAAACCGAAACCGTAGCACAAAAAGGTCACTCAGAGAATGACGGTCACGACCATTCCGAAGATGAAAAAGAAGGGGAACATTCTCACGGTGGTCAAGTTATAGAATCCGGTCAATATCATTTAGAACTTGTCGCAGAACCAGGTGATGATGGAACTCATATGGATTTTTATTTAGAAAAAGGTGAAAAACACGAAAAGGTCAGCAATGCTCAAGTAACGGCTCAAGTTCAGTTACCTAATGGGGAGCAAAAATCAATCCCCCTTGAATACGAAGCTGACGAAAAACATTATCACGCCATACTTCCAGAAAAAACAGCAGGAGAATACAAAGTAGCTATTCTTTCTGAAGTTGATGGTGAAAAAGTTAACGGTCGCTTTAGCTTTAAAAGATAATTTATAGGTTAAACAGGTTTAAAAATTTTAAAAGCCTAAAGTTTGCCGAATAGAATCTCCTATTAGGCAAACTTTAAATCAGGTTCAGATGGAATTTGGGTGATTTTTTTTAAATTGGCTAAATTTTGCTATTATTTCGTAAACCAAGTACCCTTCTCGTCTTAATTAAATTGTTTAATACTTTCCAAACATCCTCTCAAAGGCTTAAAAGTAAAAATTAAAAGCTATCTATTTTATCCCGTAAAGATTACGCTATTTTATATTAGTTTTTAGCATAACAGATAATAAAGACTATTAATTAACAATAATTCAACCATTTTCTCACCTTTTCTATTGAAAATTAAAGGTGAGTTTTATTATCGATTAATTTGTTTACGTAAAATATATCTAATCTAACTTTAATAAAATCAAGCAGTTTTGAAATATCTATGATTTTTTCATCTTATTTTCATCCACATATTTCACAATAAATATATAGAGAAAAATCAAAAAAATTATTAACTGATTAGGAGAAGACAAGTGAAAAAATTAATCTATGCGGCTGCATTTACCTTCGCTATTTCATTTACAATTCCAGTATTTGCCAAAAGTCCAAGTGACGCAAAATTTACTCATTTAGGAAATAGTGCAGCCCTACCTGACAACGCTCAAGCTTATGGTGCTACCCATAAGTTTGATGTTCACGTTCAAGGTAAAGCTGTTTCTGAATTGATGATTGAGTCACCAGAAGATGTGAAAATTACTGAAGGAATTGAAGTGAACAATAAATCAGGTGAAAAAATTCCTGCCACAGTTTCTATTAATGGCAAAGAAGCCACCATTACATTTTCAGAAGCTGTCAACCCAGGAACTTCACTATCAATTCAAATGCAGGGAGTTCGGACTCCAGGTTATGCCAATACTTGGCATTATTCTGTATCAGCCAAAAAAGTAGGGATGAAAGAAGAAATTCCACTTGGTTTGGCAAGAATTAACACTTACAGTGGCTAAATTATTCCTACATTTTGATTCGCTTTAGTTAATCAAAATGTAGGAGAGCAACGCGAAAAAGTGAAATACTATAATTCCAAACAAATTGAGTCATAAATTCATCAAATCGTGTTGCTTTCTTATCTGTATGAAAATTTCATCGAATTTTCATTTCAGTTTGTAAAACTATTAAGTATACCCTGTAATTCACTAATGCAATTGTAAAAGTGAATTAACTTACTCTATCACTGAGAAAAATGAAATGAAAAGAATATTATTTTCTACCGCCGCTATCCTTACTTTAGCTGTATCAACTGGTACTGCCATCGCACAACCAACAACAGCTAGTAATTTTGCTCGTATTACTAACTTTTCAGAATTTCCTCAACGCATTCGCTATTGGAGTACTCCTAGACACACCTTCAAAATCGCCATTTCTGAACGAAGTAATGCTGTGTCACAAATTATTATTGAAGCTCCAGATAACATAAAACTAGATGATAATATTGATATCTCGAACCAATCGGGAGAAAAGATTAATGCTGAAATTGCTATCGATGATAAGAAAAAAGCAACATTAACATTTTCCGAACCCGTTGCTCCGGGAACTAAGCTTACTATAGAAATGAACAAAGTCAGAAAACGAGGTGCCACTAGAGGTGAAATGCTCTACAAAGTATTTGCAAATTTTGTCGGTTCTAATCAAGTAGTTCCTGTAGGTATAGCCCGATTGCGCGTTAGTTAAGAGTTTGACTGATTTAAAAAGGCAACGCTAGTTATGAAAGTTTTACTGGTAGAAGACGAACCAGATTTGGGTGCATCAATTCAGCAGAAGTTGAGCAAAGAAAGATATATTGTTGACTGGGTTTTGGATGGGGATGAAGCTTGGAGTTATTTGCAAAATAACTCGAATAAATATACGTTGGCAATCTTCGACTGGTTGTTACCGGGATTATCGGGTTTGGAATTATGCAAGCATTTACGGCTGCGGAACAATCCATTACCCGTACTGATCTTAACGGCTAGAGATAGCATGGAAGACAAAGTTACTGGCTTGGATGCTGGTGCGGATGATTACTTGGTAAAACCGTTTGGAATGGAAGAATTACTAGCACGGTTGCGGGCTTTGCAAAGGCGCGTACCGCAGTTTCAGCCCCAGCATTTGGAAGTAGGTAATCTAACTTTAGACTATGGTAATTTTGCTGTTACTTGTCAGTATGCGAATGGCGAGACAAAGGTAATTACTTTAACCAAAAAAGAGTTTCACTTATTAGAATACTTGATGAAACATCCCGATGTAATTGTTACCCGCGACCAAATTTTAAATCATTTATATACATTTGATACCGAGCGGGTGAGTAATGTAATAGCTGCTCAAATGCGGCTTCTGCGACGCAAATTATCTAAATATGGTTGGGATAGTTGTATCGAAACTATCCCCTGTATGGGTTATCGGTTTAATGCTGCCAATGCAGATTAGAGTATTTAATAAAACTCGGTGGCGACTAGCAGCCTGGTATGGGGCAGCTATGGGTTTATTTTTGAGCCTTTGCGGTGTTGCTATTTACCAGGTTATGATTCGTGCTTACCTACTTTCCATTGATAGGGAATTAGAAGCTGTCACGGGTACTTTACACAGCGTTATCGAACCGACTTTGCAGCAACCCAAACGCTTGGAGCCGATTTTTCAGGTGGTTTTACCCAATCTATGCTTACTTGACTCCGATTGTTCAATTAATAAAATTCCTACCCACATTCAACTAGTTCATTCTCAACACGGCATTTTTAGCACCTTTTATCAAGATAAAATATATTACGTCCGTTTTATTGATAATTCTAAAAATTTGATTGCTGTAGCTGGCTTTCCTCCAAATGAATTACCTCAGAAGGTACAAACACAAGGATGGCAAACACTCAAAGACACCAGAGGAATTCGTTACAGTCAAAAATCTTTACAGCTGCATACCCAAAATAATCAACTTTGGGGCTACATACAAGTAGGGCGCAGTCTCAAAGAATTGGATAATCGTTTGGCGGCTTTTAAATTGATTTTGGGATTTGGATTACCAATTACAATACTATTAGTTGGCGGTTCGAGTTGGTGGCTGGCTGGTTTGGCAATACAACCGATTAATCACTCCTACAAACAAATGCAGCAGTTTACTTCCGATGTCTCTCATGAATTGCGGACTCCCCTAGCAGCAGTTAATGCCAAAGTGGAAACTGTACTCGATAGTTCTGAACTGTCCGAACAACAAGCGCGAGATGTTCTAACATCGGTAAAACGTCAAAATCTGCGCTTGGCTGAATTAGTACAAGATTTGCTATTACTTTCACGACTGGAACAGCAAACTCTAATACCTACAAAGCAACCTTGCTGTCTTGATATTCTGATTGAGGATTTAATCGAAGAATTTTCAGCTTTAGCAAATGCATCTTCTTTGCAATTAGAATACTCGATTTTATCTCATCAACCCTTATACGTTATGGGAGATGAAGACCAACTATTGCGCCTACTTTCTAATTTAATTGCCAATGCCATTCAATATACTCCTGCTGGTGGCAATATAAATCTTATTTTGAAAAAAAACAACGGCGATGCAGTTATAGAAGTAATTGATACAGGTATTGGCATTTCACCTCAAGAACAACAAGTAATTTTTGACCGCTTCTATCGCGTTAATAGTTCTCGCTCTCGTCGTAGTGGTGGCTCGGGTTTGGGATTGGCGATCGCCCAAGTAATCGCTCAAGCGCATGGAGGTAAAATACTGGTAAAAAGTCAATTGGATAAAGGTAGTACTTTTAGCGTTCGTCTACCTTTGAAAGTTATTCCCCCATCAAATATCTGAAGATAATTCTCCCAGCGTTGAGAAATTTCATCCTAATTTCATTTCAAGATGCCAAACTAATTAAGTAAACATAAATAGCTATATTATTCAAAACTTCCACACACACCACTCGGTTGTACTTGGCGTTACTCTACGTTAAGAGTACAACCTTTTTTTTGATTACTATTATCAAAAGTAATAAATTACTAACGGGGTTTATCGCAAAAAATATTTCGTATTTTCATGCTTGATATTTAAGTAAAATTTGCTTCAACATTAACCAGCGTGCGTTACTTCTGAGACTAACCTAATCATGTCTAACTTTAACTCTCAACCAAATAATGACAGTAACAAAAATCGTAAATATTCAAAAGATACTGTCGGTAGTTATTTTCAAGATATTGTCCGCATACCGCTATTAACTTCTGAGGAAGAAATTTTTCTGGCTAAACAAGTTCAGCAAAGAATTTCTTTGCTAGCATTAAAAGAAGAATTATCTGAAAAATTACAGCATCAACCAACTCTACAAGAATGGGCAGATAAAGCTCAATTGAATGATTCGGAGCTACTCGAACAGATAAATAATGGACAACTTGCTAAACAAAAAATGATTGCAGCTAATCTACGTTTGGTAGTGGCAATCGCGAAAAAATATCAAAAGCGCAATCTGGATTTTCCCGACTTAATTCAAGAAGGAACTTTAGGATTGGAGCGAGCAGTTGATAAATTTAAACCAGCATTAGGATACAAATTTTCTACTTACGCTTACTGGTGGATTCGTCAGGGAATTACGCGAGCCATATCCCAACAATCTCGCACAATTCGCTTACCCATTCATATTACAGAGAAGTTAAATAAAATTAAACGAGTTCAGCGAGAATTATCTCAGAAACTCGGTCGCAATCCAACTGTTACGGAAATTGCTGAGGTGCTGGATTTCAAGCCAAGCCAAGTCAGAGAATACTTGAGGTTAGCTCGTAAACCGATGTCTTTAGATGTACAAGTAGGAACAGAACAAAATACACAATTGCAAGATTTATTGGCTTCGGAGAGTTCTTCTCCATTCGACTATGTTGTAAAAGAATCCTTCAAGCAAACTATTCAAGATTTATTATCTAAACTGTCTCCTCAACAGCAAGAAATATTGACCTTGCGATTCGGTTTAACGGGGGAAGAAGAACTTACGCTAAAACAAATTAGTCAGCGAACAGGTATTTGTCAAGATAGAGTGCTACTGCTACAGCGACAAGCTTTTAGTTTTTTACGACGATATGGAACAAGCTCACGCATTTATTTGAATAATTTTAATTAGGAGAGCGAAAGATGTTTTTTCGACAGTTGTTTGACCGCGAATCCTGTACTTATACTTACCTGATTGCCGACCCCGATACACAAAAAGTAGTTTTGGAACAAAAACCCAAAGCCTACTCTTGTGTTTCAGAAGCTTCATAGCGAGTGCATTCATAAACCCCCTTTGCCGCATCAGCCAGCAATTCATCAGCCAAACTCAGTAACGTAGCTACCCGTTCGTCGCTAAGTTGGTAATAAACGAAATTGCCTTTTTGCGAACGAGTTACTAAACCACAATCTCTGAGACAGCCTAAATGGTTAGAAGCATTCGACTGACTCAGACCAGTCACTTTAACAATTTCACCTACCGTAAGAGAACCTTTACGTAAAGCATTCAAAATAGACAGACGAGAAGAATCAGCAAAACCCCTAAAAAGCTTGGCTTTTAGAGCAATTATTTGAGACGAGGTAGGTGTTTGCATAAATTAACATATTTCAATATCACTATATCATTAATGGCTGATATACTAAATTCATCAACCATTAATATGTATGATGCCATAACTAAGTATGGTGATAGTTCAATTAATAACTTCTTAAATTAAGGAGTTTAAGATGAATCGACAATTACGACTTGGGATAATTTTATTCCTACTGACATTCGGTCTGGCTTTCACAGCAGGACAAATTACTCAAGCAACTCCAAGAATTGCCTGCCAAGGATGCATGATGAATGGTGGCATGATGGGTGGCAATAGGCAAGATATGGGAATTGTTCATCAGCTATTTGCTAACCATAGCCTGATCCGCCGCACCGTTAAGGAAATCCCAGGTGGAGTTCGCACTGTCACAGAGTCGGATATTCCGCAAGTTACGGCTTTGATTCAAGCCCATGTTAAAAGTATGCACCGAAGAGTAGATGAAGGACGACGGTTTGCGATGATGAGCCGCACTTTACCGATTATGTTTCGCAATGCCAATCGCTACGAGCGCAAATTTGAACTTACTCCGAAAGGGATAGTTGTCACCAAAACCTCCGATGACCCTAATCTAGTACCCGTTCTTCGCGAACACAGCCGCGAGGTTAGTGGCTTTGTAGAAGGAGGCAAACCTGGGATGGGAGGTGGCAGAAGGAGATGGTGGTAAATACACGCTAAATATATCTATCAAAGGAATAAATATTACTTAGCGTATCTTTCAAAGATTGGTCTGTCTTAAATCCTATTAGCGCATAATTCTCCTGTAACCATTTAGTCACACAAGTAGAGGAAGTCACCAGAAAAATGCATATTGCTCCTAATATTACAGAATTAATTGGTCGTACTCCCTTAGTACAACTAAACCGCGTTCCGCAAGCAGAAGGATGCGTGGCGAATATTGTCGTGAAATTAGAAAGCATGAATCCAGCAGCATCAGTTAAAGACCGTATTGGTGCGAGTATGATTAACGCTGCTGAAGCTGAAGGTTTGATTTCTCCTGGTAAAACAGTACTGGTAGAACCTACATCTGGAAATACTGGTATTGCTTTAGCAATGGTCGCAGCAGCGAGGGGATATGAATTAATTTTAACCATGCCAGAAACCATGAGTGCCGAAAGAAAGGCAATGTTGAAAGCCTATGGAGCCAAACTCGAATTGACACCGGGAATAAAAGGGATGACTGGAGCAATTCAACGGGCGCAACAAATAGTAGATACAACAGCTAACGCATTTATGCTGCAACAGTTTCGTAACCCAGCAAACCCAAAAATACACAGGGAAACAACTGCCGAAGAAATCTGGCAGGATACAGATGGAAAAGTGGATGCAATTGTCGCAGGTGTAGGAACTGGCGGAACAATTACAGGTATAGCGGAAGTGATAAAAGCCCGTAAACCCAGTTTTCAAGCGATTGCAGTTGAGCCAGCCAGCAGTAAGATATTGTCAGGTGGTAGTCCTGGCTCGCATAAAATACAAGGAATTGGTGCGGGGTTTATTCCTCAAGTCTTAAATGTAAAATTAATCGATGAAGTAATCACTGTTACCGATGAAGAAGCAATTCATTATGGCAGGTTGTTAGTAAGACAAGAAGGGTTACTATCCGGTATATCTAGCGGAGCGGCTTTATGTGCTGCGATTCGCGTAGCCCAACGCCCAGAAAACAAAGGAAATTTAATTGTGATGGTACAACCAAGTTTTGGAGAGAGGTATTTGAGTACACCACTGTTTCAAGATTTGAATCCAAGAATAAATGAAGCGCAGATCCAAAGAAAATAATTTTAGTTAGGAGAGCAAAAGATGTTTTTTCGACAGTTGTTTGACCGCGAATCCTGTACATATACATACTTAATTGCCGATCCGGATACAAAAGAAGCAATTCTGGTCGATCCAGTTTTGGAACAAGTAGAACGCGATCGCAATCTTCTCAAAGAACTTGGCTTTACACTGCGATATTGTCTGGAAACCCATATCCACGCAGACCATATTACAGGAACTGCAAAACTGCGGGAGTTGACTGGTTGTCGGGGAGTGCTACCAGAAAAGACTCCGACAGATTGCGCTAATCAATTTATTCAAGATGGAGAAATGCTGCATATAGGAAGTATTTCTATCGAGGCGATCGCCACACCAGGTCACACTGGTAGCCATATGGCTTACTTAGTTCATGGTGTTAGCGATGAGACTTCCCGAAAACAGCTTAAGGTTCTTACGGGAGATGCTTTATTCATTCGAGGTTGTGGACGAACAGACTTTCAAGATGGTGATGCAGGAACTTTGTATGACTCGGTAACACAACGGCTATTTAGTTTACCAGATAGCACTCAGGTGTATCCCGCTCATGATTATCAAGGTCGTACAGTGTCTACAATTGGAGAAGAGAAGCAATGGAACCCCCGATTTGTAGATGAATCTCCTGAGCCTGCTACGGAAGACATTTCCTGTCTACGTGACCGTGCAGGTTTTATTGAGTTGATGGACAATCTAGATTTACCGCAGCCTGAAAAGATTATGGAAGCTGTTCCCGCTAACCGGCGTTGTGGAAACCTCGCTTCCTCTAGTTAAATGTTCGGCTCAATATTTCATTTATAGCTTCAAGGGTGAGAAGATATCATGTCTACACAAGTTAAGCCCGTAGATAGCGAATCAGCTATTTCAACTGATACAACTAGGGTACAGCACCAAGTTGTAGTTGTCGGAGGTGGAGCCGCAGGTATTACAGTCGCCGCACAACTACTGAAAACAAACAAGCAGCTTGATGTTGCTATTATTGAACCCAGAGAGAAACATTACTACCAACCCGCTTGGACATTAGTTGGTGGTGGCGTTTACAAAGCTGAGGATACAGTTAAAGACGAAAAAGACTACATCCCTGATGGTGCTACTTGGCTTAAGTACTCTGTAGCTCATTTAGACCCAGACAACAATACAGTTATTACTAAAGAGGGAAAACGTATTTGCTATGAATATCTGATTTTAGCTCCGGGTATTCAAATTGACTGGCATTTAATTAAAGGTCTGAAAGAAGCAATTGGGCAAAATGGCGTTTGCAGTAATTATGCTTACGAATACGCGCCTTATACTTGGGAAGCTATTAAGAATTTCAAAGGCGGTAACGCTGTATTCACTTACCCTAGCACTCCGGTTAAATGTGGAGGGGCACCACTAAAGATTATGTATTTGGCTGATGATGCCTTTAGAAACCAAAGAGTTCGCAATCAGTCAAAAGTCATGTTTTGTACGGCGAAGGGAGCTATTTTTAGTGTAAAGGAGTTCGCGGAAACACTGCTTTGTGTAGTAGAGCGCAAACAGATAGATGTGGCATATAAACACAATCTCAAAGAAATTCAAGCTGATACCAAAACAGCGATTTTTGATGTATCAACAGACTCAGGTGTTTCTGAGATAGCTATCCAATACGACTTAATTCATGTTACGCCACCTATGAGCGCACCTGACTTTATCAAACAAAGCAAATTAGCCGTAGTTGAGGGAGCCACACAAGGATGGGTTGATGTAAACAAATACACGCTACAGCACAATGTTTACCCCAACGTTTTTAGCTTGGGTGACGCGGCGAGTCTCCCCACATCAAAAACTGCTGCTGCTGTAAGAAAACAAGCGCCAGTTGTTGTTCATAACTTGCTGGCTTTAATCAACTCAAAAAATCTCGCTCAAGAATACAACGGTTATACTTGCTGTCCAATAACTACAGGATACGGCAAAGTCGTACTTGCCGAATTTGGTTATGACAACGAGCTTTGCCCCACATTTCCAATCGATCCAACTAAAGAGCGGTACGTTATGTGGCTGCTAAAAAAATATGGCTTTCCCTATATATATTGGAATCGGATGCTCAAAGGTCAAGCTTTTGAGGGAAAGTTGTTAGGAATTAGCTCCTGAATCTTAGTTTTTTAACTTCTTATTACAAAAAAGGCAGGAGGTAAGAAGTATTAATTAAAACAAAAGTTGCTGAGTTTAAAGCATATCCTCCGGACAAGCAATACCTACGTTACGCTGGCGCTAGACGCTAACAGTAAAAATAGACGTTTTATACCTTGCTGCTCTTATAAGGTATAAAACGTCTATTTAGATGATTAATTTAGCAATTACCTGGGTAATAAAAGAGGGCAGGAAAAACCCACCCTACTTAGTTGTTTGGGATTTTAAAGAATTTTGTTTTATCTCTATCAATCCTCTTCAAAAAGCATTATGTATTTGGATGTTGCATTCCTTGGCGAAGTTTTAATTCTGAGGAAAAACAATAAGATAGTCTCTCCGTTAATTTTTACCAGCACTTAACGCTCCAACACCCTTATTTATTGGGCTGGGGTGTCATTCTAAGATAGGGCTTGATTTCTTCAACACCTTTAGGGAATTTCTTTTTCGCTTCTTCGGTGGGAATAGATGGTGCAACAACCACATCTTCGCCATCTTTCCAGTTAACGGGAGTAGCAACTTGATAGTTGTCGGTAAGTTGTAAAGAGTCAATTACTCGTAAAATTTCTTCAAAATTACGTCCAGTACTGGGGGGATAGGTAATAGTGAGGCGTAATTTTTTGTTGTGATCGATCACAAAGACAGTACGTACTGTCACCTTAGCATTGGCATTGGGATGAATCATATCGTAAAGGTCGGATACCTTTTTATCGACATCTGCCAAAATGGGATAGTCAACAGTAGTGCTTTGAGTTTCGTTGATGTCACCAATCCAGCCTTTGTGGGAATCCGTATCATCGACGCTGAGGGCAATTACCTTAACATTACGCTTGTCAAATTCTGATTTTAGTTTGGAAACCTCACCCAATTCAGTGGTGCAAACGGGTGTATAGTCAGCAGGGTGAGAGAAGAGAACTACCCAGCTATCTTTCGCCCATTCATAGAAAGATATCTCTCCTACATTAGAAGCTTGCGTGAAATTGGGAACTGTATCCCCTAATCTAAGTTGAGCCATGATTTGTATTTCCTTGTTTTATTTTAGAGAAGCAGTTTTGCATCTTTCTACAAAACCTAGTTACCAACTAAAACATTTAATCTTTGATGACAACTATATTATATCAGTAGTTAATAATATAGTGATATAAAATGTAAACTTATGCAAATACGGGAGCAACGGGATGCGGCTATCGCCAACATTGACTTCAGCAAAACAAAGTAAAAAAGCATACAAAGGTTCAGCTAACTCTTAACTAAAGCGACTTTCACGTATCCTTCTTAAGAGAGATTTACCCACAAATGAACAACTGTTCAAATATCAACTACAATAATAATGAGATGATTTTCTGTATAAGTATTTCTGATTTCGTCAATTAAGCTGATTAATTTTAATTAGCTCATTTTAAGTTGAATTAAGTGAAACATGGCAATTGTCAAGATTTGACGGTTTCGTTTTTGTTTGGATAGCTTAGTTTTTGTTTGCTTCCTTTAATTACTTAAACTCGTCTTCCAAAATATTAAAGAAATATGCTCTGTCTGTTGTAGATGCAACTCCCATGACTAAATCAAAACCAAAACAGCAACTATCAAAACTTGATTCACCTACTTGTGATTCGAGTGAAATTCATCTTGATAGTGTCCGTCAAGTAAAGCCAGAAATTATACCCACAGAAAAGGCACAGCAGATGGCTGATTTCTTCGGAACCCTCGCAGATCCGCATCGCTTGCGTTTGCTTTCGGCTTTAGCGAAACAGGAGCTATGCGTTTGCGATTTAGCCGCATCTGTCAAGATGAGTGAATCCGCAGTCTCTCACCAACTGCGAATCTTGCGTACTATGCGGTTAGTTAAATACCGCCGCGAAGGACGCAATGTTTATTACAGTTTGAAAGATAGCCATGTCACAAATATCTACCGTGATGTTGCGAACCACATCGACGAAACAGAAATTTAAATTAAATTAATCATTAAACCTTGTATAAATAACCTAACTTTTGATAATATATGAACAACTATTCAGATGTAAAAACGTTCATATATCGGAGCGGTAAATAATGGCATCAAAGTCAGCGGATTCAGGTTGTTGTGGACATGACCACGGGCATAGTCATGGTGAAGAATTCAGCCTTAAGCGGGAAATTATACCTGTTGCGGTGTCGATAATTTTGTTTGTCATGGGTTTGATTTTCTATGAACCTTTGCACAACACTCCTTTTTCTGTAGGTGAATACTTGGTTTTCATTCCGGCTTATTTGATAAGTGGTTGGAGCGTTTTGACTACAGCCGGACGTAATATTTTGCGGGGTAAAATATTTGATGAAAACTTCTTGATGACAATAGCCACATTAGGGGCGATCGCCATTCACGAAATTCCCGAAGCTGTAGCGGTGATGCTGTTTTTCCAAGTTGGGGAGCTATTCCAAGATTTTTCAGTAAGTCGCTCTCGCAGGTCTATAAAATCGTTATTAGAAGTACGTCCAAATTCAGCTAATCTTAAAGTTAATGGTGAAATAAAACAGGTTTCCCCCGAAAGCGTGCAAGTTGGAGATGTAATTGTTGTCAAACCGGGTGAGAAAATTCCTTTAGACGGTGAAATTACTGAAGGTGCTTCGCAAGTAGATACTTCTGCATTAACTGGAGAATCCGTACCGCGAACAGTAAAACCTGGAGAAACTGTTTTAGCGGGAATGATAAATAAATCGGGCGTTTTAACCGTTCGAGTTACCAAGTTATTTGAAGAGTCTTCGATTGCCAAAATTCTTCATTTAGTAGAAAACGCTAGCAGTAAAAAAGCTGCTACCGAAAAATTTATTACCCGCTTTGCTCGATACTACACCCCTGTAGTTGTTTTCTTATCCTTGGCTGTAGCAATATTACCACCATTATTTATACCGGGTGCAACATCGGCACAATGGGTTTATCGTGCTTTAGTTTTATTAGTAATTTCTTGTCCTTGCGGTTTAGTAATTAGCATTCCCCTGGGTTATTTCGGCGGTGTTGGAGGTGCGGCGAAAAGAGGTATTTTAGTTAAAGGTTCGACGTTTCTCGATACTTTGACAGAAGTTGAAACCGTCGTGTTTGATAAAACTGGAACTTTGACTCAAGGAGTTTTTAAGGTTACTCAAATAGTTCCTAAAAACGGCTTTAGTGAAGCAGAATTATTAACGTTAGCAGCAAAAGTTGAATCTCAATCTAACCATCCAGTAGCAAAGTCAATTTTATCAGCATTTGATAAATCAGTTGATACTTCAGATGTAGAAGATTATCGGGAAATTCCCGGTCATGGTATTCAAGCTAGAGTAGGGAATAAAATCGCGATCGCAGGTAACTCTCGTTTGCTGCATCGCGAGAATATCGAACATGATGTATGCTCGGTTGAGGGAACGGTGGTTCATTTGGCAGTAGATGGGGTTTACGCTGGAAGAATTATTATTGCTGATGAACTCAAAGATGATGCAGTTGAAGCGATTCGGAATTTGAAGAGTGTTGGTGTTGGGCAAATTGTCATGCTCACGGGGGATAATCAAGCCGTTGCCCAAAGTATTGCCCAGCAGTTAAATTTAGATGATTTTGAAGCAGAGTTACTACCTGAAGATAAAGTAGAGGCAATTGAAAGATATTTAGGTAAAGCTGCTAAAAACAAGAAAGTTGTGTTTGTTGGTGATGGAATAAACGACGCACCTGTAATTGCTAGGGCTGATGTAGGTATGGCAATGGGAGCGTTGGGTTCGGATGCAGCAATTGAAACAGCCGATGTAGTGCTGATGACAGATGCTCCTTCCAAGGTAGCTGAAGCAATTCAAGTTGGTAAAAAAACTCATAAAATTGTCTGGCAGAATATCATTTTGGCTATGGCAGTTAAGGGTTTATTTATTGTCTTGGGAATCTTTGGTGTTGCAACCTTATGGGAAGCAGTGTTTGCAGATGTCGGTGTAGCGTTGTTGGCTATTTTGAATGCAGGTAGGGTTTTGAGAGTTAATTGAAGAAATGGGGACAAAGTTTATATCAGTTTTTCATGGCGATCGCAAAACACACTCATTAAAACTTCTATCGATTGTCTTGAGTTTGCGGAGTGGTTTATTTTTGACCGAACTAATTGCCGGACTATGGGTACACAGTTTGTCCCTGCTTGCCGTATCTGGACATATGCTAGTTGATATTATAGCGATCGCCGTCGCCATATTTGCCGCTTGGTTAGCTGAAAGTTCTTCTAAGAGTAAAACCTCGCTCTTACCTCAGCAGATAGAAGCCCGAGCAGCTTTGATTAATAGCTTAATCTTAATAGGAATGGCGGTAGTAATTGGTTGGGGTGTCCTCCAAAACTATCAAACTCCTGCACCATTCGCTGGTTTACCGATGTTAGCCATAGCAGCTTTAGGACTTATAGTTAAAGGGATAAATGCCAGTTTGCTCTATAGAGATAGTCACCATAATTTGAACGTGCGGGGCGTATTTTTTCATGCGATCGCCGATGTGGGAGCTTCGTTTAGTTTACTCGTAGCCGCATTAGCTGTTTTCTACCTAAATTGGCTCTGGGCAGATACAGCAGCCAGTTTACTCGTTGTTGTCCTCATGTTGATTAGCGCATTTTCCTTACTTAAAGATAGCCTGCAAACTTTTGATTAATTTTGGCGCTTATGTAGGAGACAGTGGAAAACCTTGCAAAATATCGGAGACTATTTTCATGAACATTTGGATATGGGTTGTAGTTCTTCTTGCTGCTGTCTGGGCGGCGCATTGGGGAGCAGAACAATTAGATGAACCGCTGAAAAAGTTGCGACGACAGTGGGGATTAACACAAGTCGCTGGAGCGGCTTTTGTCGGGTTGGCGGCTGCTAGTCCGGAAATTGGCATCAATACAGCAAGCGCAATTACAGGGGTTTCAGATATTGGTTTGGGAACAATGCTGGGGTCAAATATTGTTGCTATTCCCATTGTGGTTACGACTGCTTACTGGGCTTCTCGTCGAGAGCGATTAGGAGATGAAGACGATGCAGAATCAGGAGAAGATTTCGAGAATCATGCTCGTCACCGACAGCAAAGACTGTTGCGGGTGGAAAAAGCAGCCGTTAGCGTTCAAGCTATTCCCTATTTAGCAATTGTGGCTATAGTCGCTGTCCTAACTCTTCCTAAATCGGTACGGGGACTTCAGCCTATTGATGGTTTGGTAATGGCGATTGTTTATTTAGCCTATCTAGGACAAGCAGTTTTTCGTGGTCGTCAGCAAGGTAGAGAGGTGCAATGGACTAAAAAAGAAATTTTCTTTGCCATCGCTGGAGTTGTGGTTTTAGCTATCGGTGCCTATTTCACGGTAACGGCGACAGAAAATATCGTTGGTGCTATAGGAATTTCCGAAATTATCGGGGGATTATTTATTACCGCACCAATGGCAATGTTACCAGAATTATTTGCCACCTGGAGCGTTACCCGTAGCGGACAGGTAACTGCTGCTACCACTAGCGTTATTGGCGACCATGCTGTAACTATGACTATCGCTTTTGTTCCCTTGGCATTAGCAACCGCACCCGTTAACAATCTTCAGCTTTACTCTGTTAACCTTGCTTTTGTCGCTCTGATGCCAGCTTTATACGCTGCTTTCATTCACTGGGGAAGTAGAGAACACGGTTTTAAACTTTGGCAGGTATTAGCTCTTGACGCTGTTTATTTGGTTTATCTTGGCATCATGCTGTTTGGAGTACTGAATGTTTTGTAAGCAATCGTTTCATAAAAATTATCGAATTATTTTGGATAGCATAGCTGTAACAACATAATGCGTAAGCTAGAGTGAGCATTGCCCACTCTAACTTTATCCGAGCTATAACTGACTTTATCCTTGTCCTATTTGACTTGAGTCGTTTGGTTATTTATCTGGCTTATAGTCGCATGACAGGGACTTGCGAAAGCCATCCATCCGAATAAAGTCGTGATGATTAAACTCATGAATGCAACATCTTTTAGAGCTTCTACACTTTGCCGAGCCTGAATATGTTCGGCTTGAACTTGCTCAACAGCCTTATGGATAAACTCCGGTGGAATTTTTGCCTCTGTTCCAGCTTCTATCAATTCTGATAAGGAATAAGTCTCATTCTGGTGTTGAGCATACAGACGAGATGCCTTCTCAAAGACTTCTGGTGCCAATTCTGCGGAAATTCTGGTTTCTGGGTGATTCATAGTATAGATAGATATAAATCGGACAAAATATTTTTAATTGCTTCGTGATATTGAAAAACGCTGCTTAAATAAACTGCCGTCATTGATAAATTTTATATAACTAGAATAATGTTAAATTCTCTAGTTAGCTATAGAGTCAAGTACTGGCAATATTTCTTTACATAAACAATTGTTTAATCAATTTGCCTGACATTACTAATTAAAAACTGACTTTTCGGGATAGCTGGCATTGTTGAGAGGTTAATCTGTAAATCCTGTTCTGGCACATCATAGCGCATATTTGTAGTCAGCAACTTTAGCGCCTCTTTCATAATTGCGATTGTAATCCATTCGCCAGCGCAACGATGATTTTGATAGTAATCGCCTCCTCCCTGGGGAATAAAATTAAAAGAGCTACCATCCCAATGACGGAATCTTTCTGGCTGAAACTCTTCCGGTTGCTTCCACAAACGTGCATCGTGGTTAGTACCATAAAGATCGAGAATTACTCGCATTCCTTGGGGGAAGCGGTAGCCTTTCCAATCAAATTCTTGTTTGACACGAGCCGCGACAAAAGGGAAAAAAGGATAAAAGCGGCGAACTTCTTGTACAAACAACTCAATATAATTATCTTCGTCTATTTGAATCTGCTGGCGACATTCGGGATGTTCGTGCAGTGCTAAAGCGGCGAAAATAATGTAGCGGGCGATCGCCACCGTCGGACGCAAAACATTGAGCAAATCTACTGCTGCTATGCGCTTATCTAGCAATTCTCCCTGAAGATTGCGGTGAAAGGCGATGACGTAAAGCGCAGCTTCTTTATCTACTTCAATCTTCTTTTTGCGTACATTTTCGATGATATTTCCCAACCATAGTTCTGCTCTGTCGCGTGCCAATCTTCCCCGCCAGTGTTGTAATCCGATAGCGGCTGGGCTATCAATCATTGCCCCAAAATCTGAAGTTCTTTGCTCAACTTCCGATTCAGTAAGCGGAACACCAGCCCAGTTACAGACGGCACGAGACAAGATTTCTCGCACTTCGGGGAAAAGCACAACCTTGTCCATGTTTTCCCATTTCTTGATATAACCGCGCCACACATCGGCTGTTATATTCGCTAACTGGTTAATTCTTTGGGGAGTCATCAGCGACATCAACATCTGCTTGCGCTGTCTATGTTCATCGCCATCTAATCCCTGTACACCACCTTCACCAAACAAAGTTTTCTGCGCCCTTTTAGGCGTAGCACCCTTGCGTAGAAAGCGATTGGTATCGTAAAAAATCTTGGCTGCTTCTTCTCCTTGCATACAGATATTCTCCTGTAATAGAAGCCTAGTAATAAAGATATCGGAGTTATAGCGTTGGCAGCGTTTTGAAATGAAACTGTAGCCATCCGACAGCAGTGCGAGCGTACTATCAAGACTTTTATCGTGAGGAATCTGTGGCATGGAACCTCCTATTAGCATTTATTCTCATGATGAAATTATAGAGAGATACTGTTGCTTTTTCGTTGATACCACAGATAGAGAAGCGGTTGTAATTTCATCCTAATTTCATTTTTAGATGTAACACTCATAAATGGAGCATAAAAACACCTGCTGCCATTTGTAGTTTTTCAAGATTAATTCAATTTTATTTTAAAAAACTACAAAGAATTTTTTACATCTATGTCCTGTTGATTTTATCGGTAATTGACTCTCTAGCTAACTAGAGAGTTTAAAATTAAGTTAAGTTTTAATCTTAAGAAAAAAATTATTGTGAGGTTTTATTAGTGTTTAAATCTAATTCTAAATTGTTGCTTTCTTTAATCGCGGGTGTTGCTGTTGCAGGAGTAGCTGGAACATTCTGGTTTGGTGGGATGGGAAACAATACTCAAACCATTGGTAGCAATTCTCAAGCAATGGCGATGACAAGTGTATGGGATAAGGAAACCGAACCAAATTACTCAGGAGTTAAAGAAGTTACCGTTTATCGCAGTCCGAATTGTGGTTGCTGTGGTGAATGGGTGAAACATATGCAAAAACACGGTTTTAAAATTACAGACATTAAAACCGACGATATGGAAGCGATAAAACAGAAATATAACGTACCTCAAAACTTAGCATCTTGTCACACCTCAGTTATTGACGGTTACGTGATGGAAGGACATATCCCTGCTGATGATATCAAGCGTTTTGTCGCTGCCAAGCCCAAACAAGCAGGATTAGCAGTACCCGCAATGCCATTAGGTACCCCAGGAATGGAAGCAGGAAGTAAAAAACAACCGTTTGCGATCGCGTCTTTCAATAAAGATGGCGAAATCAAGATTTTCAAAGAATATCAGACTTACTAAAAAAGCGAGGAGTTGTAGAGACGTAGCACTGCTACGTCTCCATATCCACACGATTAGCATTGAGAATTTAATGAAATGGTATGAGGAGTTAAATTCAAGAGTAATTAGAAAGAATGAAAAAAATTAATCGCCGTCAATTTATTACCTTGGCTGGTGCTGGTGCTGTTGGTGCTTTTCTTGTTAGTCGGTTATGGGAAAGAGGTAATTCTTCTCAAGCCTCATTAAAAGGAGCAATTGATTTACCCAAATTACACAAAAGTAGTAATGGTTTATTATCCGTCGATTTAGAAGCTAGTTATCGTCCTGTAAGATTGGGAGACAAACAAGCATATTTATTAGCTTATAACGGACAAGTACCCGCACCACGTTTGGAAGCAAACCCAGGGGATAAAGTTAAGATTCGTTTTACTAATAACCTTTCAAATCCAACAAATTTACATCAGCACGGATTGCATATTCCTTTTACTGGTAATGCCGATAATGTTTTTCTCAATATCAAACCTGGAGAAACATTTAACTACGAATTTACCATTCCCCAAAATCATCCCGCTGGTACTTTCTGGTATCATCCTCATCGTCACGGTTTAGTTGCAGACCAATTGTTTGGGGGTTTGGCAGGTTTATTTGTAGTGCGGGGTGATTTTGATGAAATTCCAGAAATAAAAGCAGCTAAAGAAGAATTTTTAGTATTACAAGATTTTGCTCTTGACAGCGAAGGAAAGTTAATTGATTCAGATGCTCATATGTCGTTGATGTCGGGAAGAGAAGGTGATTTAATTACAGTTAACGGTAAAACCAACCCCAGTTTTTCAATTCCTCAAAATGGTTTATTACGTTTGAGAATTGTTAATGCTTCTCCTTCCCGATTTTATAATCTTTCTTTAGAAAATCATCCTTTTTATCTAATTGCCACCGATGGAAACGCATTAGCCGAACCTGTAGAAACGAACGAATTATTATTAACTCCAGGACAAAGAGTAGAAGTATTGATAAAAGGAGATAAAGAACCCGGACAATATCGCTTACTCAATTTACCCTACGATCGGGGTGGAATGGGAATGATGGGTGGTGGTGGCATGATGGGCGGTGGTGGCATGATGGGTGGAAATAATAATGAAACCTCACCAGTATTAGCAACTGTTAACTATGATTCTGCTGTAGAAACAATTGCTTTACCAACTAAACTTTTATCAGTACCAGCTTTACCCGAACCCCAACAAGTACGACGGTTTACATTTAATCACGGAATGCGTCCGGGTGTAGGAATGGCGTTTCTAATTAACGGTAAATCTTATGAGCGCGATCGCATTGATACGCAAGTCAAGTTAAATACAGTCGAAGATTGGGAAATTGTAAATACGGGGACAATGGATCATCCTTTTCACCTCCATGTCAATCACTTTCAAGTTATTAGCCGTAACGGTAAGCCAGAACCTTATCGTGCTTGGAGAGATACAGTTTTAGTTCCTGAAGGGGAAACCGTTCGCATCCGGATTCCTTTCCGGGATTATACAGGTAAAACTGTTTATCACTGTCATATTCTCGACCATGAAGATTTAGGGATGATGGCGAATTTAGAGATTGTAAGCTAGTAGTATGTCGAATTATCAAAATATAAATCAACGTCGTAGTTGGCTAGATTTACCAGAGTTAAATATTGCTATTTTTGCGTTTCTACTCAATTTCCTTTGGGAAGTTCAGCAAATGCCATTTTTTGAGCTTTCCGATTTATCTTGCAATCAAAGAACAATAAACTGTACTATAGCAACTTTTGGCGACGTTTTAATTGCATTAACTGGATTTTGGACTGTTGCATTTTTTGCTAAATCACGTTATTGGTTTCGTCAATCGAAATGGTGGCAGTTAAGTATTTTCATTTTAGTCAGTCTTGTAATTACAATTATTTTTGAAAAGCTAGCTACCGGAGTGTTTAATATGTGGGAATATGCTGATATTATGCCGACGCTTCCGGTATTAGGTACGGGTTTAACTCCGATTCTTCAGTGGATAATTTTACCTTTGGTAATTGTTTGGTTTGTTAAGAGGCAGATTTCATAAAGCTATTAATTAATCAGTATTTTGTTATTAGCAATCTGATTGAAAAAAGATAAACTACGATTTTTTTAAATAATGTTTTTCATCTAGTAGATAAAATAAAAATACTTTAATTTTAATTTCTAAGTTTAAATACTTAAATTTAGAATTACTTTTTATTGGTATACCTGTTACTTTATTGCCGCCTTACAATGGAATATAGAGCAAGAAAATGGAGCAGGTAACATGAACTATATCCGCATAGGGTTCGCCATTGTCGGATTAACAGGTATACTTAACGGAATGCCTGTTGCAGTTAATGCCCAAGCACCGCGCACGTTTCCCAAACAAATTAATTTGCAGCAACAATTTAACCAAGGAGTACAACAACTCAAACAAGGTAACTTTCAAGAAGCAATAGAAGATTTTGATAACGTAGTACAAACTAATCCTCGATTTTATGAAGGTTTCTGTCTAAGGGGTCTTGCTAAATCCCAATTAGGCAATTATCGAGCAGCAGTAACAGATTTTAATCAAGCAATACGCCTCAATCCTAACCATGCAGATGCTTATCATAGTCGAGGAAATGTCTATGCGATATTGGGGAATAACCCTTCAGCTATTGCTGATTTTAAGAAAACGATAAAAATAGATCCAAAATTTACTGATGCTTACTATAGTTTAGGACTTACAAATTATAGACAAGGACATCATAAACAAGCTATTACAAACTTGAATAAAGCATTAAAATTAAATCCGAACTTAGCCGAAGCTTATGGTAATAGAGGTTTAGCGGAATATGCTTTAGGAAATAAGCGTAGCGCTGTAGCGGATTTACAAAAAGCAGCAAATATTTTTCGTCAACAGGGAGATAATCAAAATTATCAACAAACTCAAGCTATTATTGAGCAGTTTAAAAAATAAATCAAACTGAAAATTAGATTCATTGTCGAGGGTAAGTAAATTTTACTTATCCTATTTTATAATCTTGTTTTAGTAAGTTTTATAATTAAAATTATTTTTGAAGCGCTAGCTACTGGAGTTCTCAACAAATGGGAATACGCCAATATCATGCCGACGCTTCCGGTATTAGGTACGGGTTTAACGCCGATTCTTCAATGGGTAATTTTACCTTTGATAATAGTTGGTTTGTTAAGAGGCAAGTTTTGTAAAGCCAAGACGATTTCTTGTAGCTGCTGAAGTTGCCAAACGTCTTTTTCAATCATCTCTTCCTTCAGGAGTATTTCATATCGAGCAGTTGTTTCAAGAAGGAGAATAAATCAAGCATTAATTCTTAAAATGTTTTTTTATCGTATTCTTTTCCGTACCCAACGTGGATGAAACTAATATTGTTTAAAGCTCCAGCAAGTTCCGAATTTACTTTATTTGTTTTTCTAGCTACTCCAAAAGCTCCACCAAAATCTTTGGTGGACTTTTACTTTTCTTGAAGCTGTTGCGATCGCAACCAAATATTGAGAACGCCAGACACAATCAAGCTAGCTAAACCGAAATAGGCAACAACGGTGTTGATAAAAATAAATACAAACGTAATTATGGTACTTATTAGACCTAAAACAAATGCCCAGGGTTGACCATGATGGCGCATTCGAGCATATAAACCAAATAAAGTAACAACTAGAAAAATTGCCAGTAGCGGTAGCAAAATCGCATCATTAATCAGAAATCCTAAGCCGATAGCCGACAAGATTGATAGCAATGCGGGAAACCCCAGACAGCAAAGAGCAGTAAAGATTGAACCGCCAATGCCCACTTTATCTGCACTTTATCTGCGTATCGCTGCCAAAACCTCGATTTTGATGAACTCATGATAAAAATATTTCCCTCCTTGCCAATATAATTGAACGCTGCGGTTTATTCGGCACAACAGGATAATTTCGCAGGGTCTTTATAACGAGAAATAGCAGCAATTTTTAGTGCTTCAGCCATAGTTGGGTAGATATGAATCAAGTCGATAAAATCATGTAGTTTGGCACGAAAACGCATTCCCATCGCTGCCTCATGAACGACTTCGGCTGCGCTATTTCCGACTATCGTTACCCCTACCACCTCATCAGTTTCAGCATCAGCAACCATCTTAATTATGCCTTTAGGGTCTCTAATTGCTCCCGCACGAGGAACTAATGACATGGGGACAGTACGACACCAGCAACGATGTCCCGCACCAATAGCTTCTTTCTCTGTCATGCCCACAATACCAATTTGAGGGTCGGTAAAGATGGCGCGGGGAATAACTCGATGATTTACGGCACGCGGTTCGTTATCTGAAAGTGCATTAAGAGCAACAATCCCGCCATCTTGACTGCCTACGGGTGTTGCCATCTGGCTACTGACTTCACTACCAATGACATCCCCAGCAGCAAAGATATGAGCAACATTAGTTTTTAAATATTCATCTACTTGTACCTGACCTTTTTCGCCCAGAAGTACCCCTGCTTTTTCAATTTTAATGTTATCTGTATTGAAACGGCGACCAGTCGCAACCAGCAGCTTTTCGGCTTGAAATTCTCGTGTAGAACTACCTCTTGAAACTGTGGCTATAACTGTATTTGCTTCTTGCCGAACTGAGTTTATAGCTGCATTAGTAACAATCTCAATCCCCTCAGACTGAAAAATCTTACCGATTGTTTGACCTGTTTCTGGTTCGTACCCATGAGCTAACACCTGCTCGCTGCGTTCTAAAATAGTGACTTTAGCGCCAAAGCGATGAAACATTTGTCCCAATTCCAAAGCAATATAACCACCGCCGACAATCAGGAGGGATTGAGGACATTCGGTTAACTCCATTGATTCGTTGCTAGTGAGTAAGTCACTGGTTAAATATGGCACGCTTTCTAGTCCTTCAATTGAAGGCAACGTGGGGCGTGAACCCGTAGCAATTAAAATATTTTCACCCGATAGCTGTTTATCTCCAACCTTAATAGTATGGGGATCGAGAAATTCGGCGTGTCCTGATTCTATATAAAATCCCGAACCGACTAAACTCTCGTATTTCTTGTTGCGATAACCAGCAATGACTTCATCTTTCTGTTTAATCAGTGCTGAAAAATCTAGCTCTAAGCTAGCAGGAGTAATACCTGGATAACGAGGATTTTTAGCATCGTAAAGCAGTTTTGCAGCTTCAATAAGGTTTTTAGAAGGGAGACAACCACGATTAACGCAAGTCCCCCCAGTTGTTCGTTCCTCGGTCATTACTGCGGTTTTTCCTAGCTCTTTCGCTCTTAGGGCAGCAGCAAAGGCAGTAGAACCAGAACCTAGAATTACTAGGTCAAAGTGAGTTTTGTCGTTCATGAGATTTGTATTTATCTAGTATTGCTAACTCAAAGGCTGCTTTGAGATTTGTCGGCTAACGTTTTTAATGCAGGACATTCATTGGTTGAAGAACTATTGAGATTAATACGACAAAGCTTCATCAAAGGTAGAAGTTGGTCGCGTAAACTAACAAGCTGTTGAATGTTTTCCTCTATTTGCTGCACTTTTTCAGCTAATCTTTCGTAAAAATCATGGCAAGTCAGCATTTGACCATCTTTAAACATCAAAATTTCTTTGATTTCATCGAGGCTTAATCCTAAAGCCTTAGTCTGAGTAATAAATGCTAACCTTTCAATATCTCGTTCGCTAAAGAGTCGATATCCCGATGGTGTTCTCTGCGGTGGTGGAATTAACTCAATCCGTTCGTAAAAATATAGAGTTTGTGGATTTACCCCCAACTTCTGAGAGACTTCTCCAACTCGTAACATCTTCTTTTGATAGTTCATTTCAAATTAACTTTGTTCATGATAAACCTTATACCCTAGTATAAAGTCAAGGATAAATTGAAATTTAAGGCTGAAAAAAAGAAATATCTTTGTAGTCTTTAACCAGAGACGGCAGAAGTAGCTGATTCGCTCTCATCTTATTGTTCTATTCCTTGTGGAGTATTTCATATCGAGCAGTTATTTCAAGTCAGCGAATTTATTGAAGCTATATGCCTTCCAAGATTCTCGTCTATCTTATAGCGTCTTAAATACTGCTTGAGTCAAACAAATATTTATTTGAGCGATCGCCCTAAAACAAATTTCATCCTAATTTCATAATTACCTGGCACGATCAACAAATGTAGCCCTATAATCGAAACCGCTATCGCCCTCCTTAATCATGCCTTTCACCGCGAAACCTGTAATTCTGTCCCAAATGAAGCCGTCGGATACTCACGAGGGAATGAATCATGGTGCTGTACCTGATAACAATTTGCTTACTCATACAGCTTTATTGGGTGGGGGAATATTTCTTGTTGGCTTATTAGTGATTCTTGGTAAATCCTTATTCAAACGCTCTCGCAAGGAGGATAAAAAAACCGTGGAATCTTCGCTACGTCCGGGCAAAACGCTTTTAGGTATTGGTATCTTCGTGTTGCTTGCAGGTGGTATTGTCACAGTTACCAACCAGTTAAAACCTGCTTCCTCAATGGCTGGGATGGAAGGACACGATATGTCCGGTATGTCCCACGACGATATGATGCAGGTTAACGGCTCATTCAATCCGACTCCGGTAACTATTAAAACGGTCAAACCGAGTTTACTTTCGGCTAGCGTTCAATATACTGGTTCAATTCATCCCTACCAAGAAGTTACCGTGTATCCCCGGATAGCCGGACAGCTTACTAATTACTCAGTGTACCCTGGAGACAAGGTTTCTTCCGGACAAGCTTTAGCAACCCTCGACGCAGCTGAAAAGATAACTCAAGTAGCCGAAGCCGCCGCCCAAGCCGATTCGATGGAAACTGAATTAGAAGCATCGCAAATCGAAGTAAACGAGCAACGACAAGAGATTGCGCGATTAAAAGCTGAACTCGAATATCAACAAAAGAAACGCGATCGCTATGCTTTATTAGTTAAAGAAGGAGCAATTTCTCAAGACCAATACGATATCGAAGACACCAAAACCCAAACCGCCCAAGCTGCGTTAAAAACAGCACAAGTAAAATTAAGAAGATTAGAAGCTCAGGTTCGCAGCGCTCGCAGTAACGTTAAACAAGCTAGAGCCAAAAGCGCTACCGCTTCAGTTATGAAAGGCTACACCAAAATCCAGTCACCCATCGCCGGTATCATTCAAGAAAGAATGGTAGATCCAGGTGTAGTAGTGCAGCCGAGTATGGGAATTCTCAAAATAGGGAATTATCAACGGGTACGTCTGCGTGCTAACGTTTCCCAGCGAGATGCAGCAAAAATTCGTGTTGGGACTCCCATCATCGCCAAAGTTCCCGGTAGCAACGTTAAAGAAATTACGGGTAGAGTTACCAGCATATTTCCTCAAACTAACAACGATACCCGCACCGTCACCATCGAAGCCGTTGTTAACAATCCTGGAAATCAGTTGCTATCCGGGCAATTTTTGGAAATGCAAATTATTACCGAGCGTCAACCCAACGCTTTAACAGTACCGCAATCTGCATTAACTCAATTTAAAGATAAAACAGCAGTTTGGGTAGTTGATGGAGAAACGGCTTTACGCAAAATAGTTACCACAGGTTTAGTCAGCGGCGAACAAGTCGAAATTACCAACGGTTTAAACCCTGGGGACATGGTAATTACCTCCGGACATTCCAGACTAATTGAAAATCAAACCGTATCTGTAGTAGACGAATCCGGAGAAACCCTAGCGCTAGGGAATAACACATCTCAAGGAAACGCACAAATCAAATTAATCAGTCCTCAAAATAAAAACTCAGTTAAAAAAGGTAGCGCTCAATTAATTTTAGAAATTTTAGATAAGAAAACCAATAAACCCTTACCAGTAGAAAACCTAGACGTAAAAGTAACTATGCCAATGAAAAATATGGCTCCAATGACATCAATGGTAGATATTCAACCCGATTCCCAACCCGGACGTTTCAAAGTCGAAACCCACTTTGGCATGAAAGGGAAATGGGATGTCGTAGTTAAAGTAAAAGACCCCAAACATCAAGGGAAAGCGGACTTTGATTTTAATGTTGAATAATTTGGGAATGGGGCATGGGGCATTGGGAATTGGCAATTGGTAGTGTCTCTCTCTCCCCACTCTACCCCCTCTCCCCATCTCTTTCTCAGCGTCCTCTGCGTCCTCTGCGGTTTATTAAATCCAATTATTCACCTTATAAACAAAAAAATGGCATTAGTTAATCGTGATGATTTCATATTGCTTGAGACGTAGCAGTGCTACGTCTCTACAACAGTTTCGTGTTTGGTAAAAAATTTAAACGAATATAGGCTAAAACAATGATTAAACTACTCCCTCTACTACTAACACTCAGTTTCTTCACAATCGCTTGCTCCACTCCAGAAGAAGCACAAACAGAAACAACATCAACCACCGCATCCCAACAACAAATAGAAAACGCCAAAATTAATCTAGTCAGCCCCAATTCTCAAGAAGCCGTAAAAATGGGCGATAACACACTAGTTGTAGAAGTAATCGACCCCCAAACCCAGAAACCCGTTGCTGTAGAAACCTTAGACGTAAACGTTTCCATGCCAATGGAAGGGGAAGAAGATATGACCTCAATGGCAAAAGTCGAACCAGACGCACAACCCGGAAGATATAAAATCAAAACTAATTTTGGAATGCAGGGTAAATGGAACGTCGTTACACAAGTCAAAGACCCCAAACTTCAAGGTCAAGCGAATTATACATTTGACGTTAAATAAATCAAGTTGGGAATAGGGCATAGAATTTTAGATTTTAGATTTTAGATTTTGGATTAAAGAATTAATAATTACGAATTACGAATTATTAATTGTCTCCCCCTCTACCCCCTCTCCTCACTCCCTTGCTTATGAAATACTTCTTCACTCGCTGGTCAATCAAAAATCCAGTAGTACTTGCTGCTTTATACATCGGTATTCTCGTCCTCGCAACCCTTACGCTGTTCCTACTCCCGGTAAGGATGATGCCTTATGTCCAAAGCCCTTTGGTGGCAATTGTGACAATGGCTCCTGGTTCCTCACCTGCGGAAGTGGAAACCTATATCAGCAAACCCATCGAACAGCGGTTAACCGTTTTAGATGGGGTGCGGTTTATCCGTTCTAGTTCCCAACAGGATATGTCTTTAGTTTCCGTACAGTTTGAATGGGGTGGTGATATTGATAATGCAGTGCAGGAAGTACAAAGTGT